>OZ252253.1:642500-4664000 GCA_965249775.1 Longimicrobiales bacterium | reverse complement strand
GCCGGACGTCGCTCTTGTCCACGCCCATCCCGAACGCGTTGGTGGCCACGACCTTGCGGGTCTTGCCAGTCAGGAACCGCTCCTGCACGTGGCTTCGTGCCTCCGGTTCCAACCCCGCATGATATGCGGCGGTCGGTGTCCCGAGCCGCGCGAGATCGGAGCGAATCACTTCGACCACACGCCGAGTACCGGCGTAGACCACCGCCGCGCCCGGCTCCGACCGAACGAGGCGATGGATGGCACTCATCTTCGCCCAATGCCCATCCGCCGGTTCGACGTACCAACCCAGGTTCGGGCGATCGAACGACCCCACAACCCGTAGCGGCCGTTCCAGCGAAAGCACGGCCAGAATATCCTCGCGCACTCGGGGTGTGGCGGTCGCCGTGAGTGCCATGACCGGGGCGGTGAGTTTGCGGCGAAGCACGCCCAGACGACGATACGACGGCCTGAAGTCATGCCCCCACTCGCTGATGCAATGCGCCTCATCCACCGCAATCAGCGAGACACCGGCCGCCCCTAACGCGTCCAAGAAGCCTGGGGTCTCGAGACGCTCGGGCGCCACGAAAAGCAGCTTGATCCCGCCGCAGAGCACGTCGCGCAGCACCTTTTGCCGCTCGCGCGCATCAAGCGCGCTGGTGATGAACGCCGCCGGGATCGAAGCGCTTCGGGCCCGCTGGGTCTGGTCCTCCATGAGCGAGATCAGCGGGCTCAGCACGAGTGTGAGCCCAGGCAGAACCAGGGCGGGGACCTGATAGCAGAGGCTCTTGCCGCCGCCCGTCGGAAGCACGCCTAAGGCATCCCTGCCCGCCAGGGCCGCCTCCACCAGCGGCTCCTGGCCGTCCCGGAAGGACGAGAATCCGAATTGATCGTGCAGAATGCGGCGGGCGTCGACCAGGGTCCAGGACATCCCGCACTCTGATCTCGGACTCCGGGCGAGTCCATGGGCGGCGGGGCGTGCGAGGTTTACTCGTGCGTCGTCGGCTCCTGCTTTGCGGAGCCCGAATCACGGGCCGCCAACCCTCGAAGGAGGATTCCTACCAGCAACACGATCATCGCGATCGTCACGAGCCAGGAAATGTTCAGGTAAATGCCCACGAGTCCCAGGACGGCACCGAGCAAAAACGCGCCAACCCTCAACTCGAGAAGGGCACCGCTTCTCTTCGTCCGGTAGAACAATGATAGGAGCACTTCAGACCCGCTCCGTACGCGTTGAGAACCACTCGCGGATGTAACCTACGGCCTCCGAGGTAGGAGTCCCGGGACCGAACAGGCGCCCCACTCCCGCCTCTTTGAGTGCTTCCACGTCCTCCTCGGGAATGATTCCGCCCCCCGTGAGCAACACGCCATCGGCGCCCTCCTCGTTCAATAGTTCGAGGACCCTGGGGAAAAGCGTCATATGGGCACCCGAGAGAACCGACAACGCCACGACGTCCACATCCTCTTGAACTGCCGCGTTGACGATCATCTCGGGCGTTTGGTGTAGCCCGGTATAGATCACCTCGAAACCGGCATCCCGAAAAGACGCCGCAATAACCTTGGCGCCGCGATCATGGCCATCCAGACCGGGCTTGGCCACGAGGACGCGGATCTTCCGTTCGTCAGACGACATTCACTTCTCCTAACCGACTCACGGTCCTATTGCCAAATATTTACCTAAGAAAGCTACCGATCTCGCCTGAGCGAGGGTAGTTGACAACAGCCTTCTTGCTCACGGCGATCACGCTACGCAATCTGTGGGGATCGGGTGCCCCACCCTAGAGGACCCCGCAATCGAATGCGCATGAGGAGAACCGGATGACATCGTCTCGCTTTCTTGCCTTTTCGTTGGTATCGGTGTTCGTGCCGTGGCTCGGCGGAGCCGAGCTGAAGGCCCAGGACTTTCCAACCGAAGACCCGATCATCCGCGCGATCTGGGCGCAGGGCATGGAAGAGGGCTCGCAAGTCGAGCGGCTCGCACAAGTGTTGATGGACTCCATCGGACCCCGCCTATCGGGAAGCCCCGGTCAACGCAACTCGGTAGAGTGGGCGATGTCCATGTACGAGAGCTGGGACATTTCGGCCCGAGCAGAGCAGTACGGTACCTGGCAGGGCTGGGACCGCGGATACACACATATCGATCTCGTGGCCCCGCGAAAGCGCACGCTCAACGGCACCATGCTGGCGTGGAGCCCGGGCACCGACGGACCGGTCGAGGGTGAAGTGGTCGCGATGCCGTCTTTCAGCAGCCAGGCCAGCTTCGAGGCTTGGTTGCCGACCGTTGCCGGAAAGTTCGTCGCGCTCTCGTACGCCGAGCCGACCTGCCGTGCTCCCGAGAGCTGGGCAGCGCTCGCCACTCCGGAATCACAGAGCCGTATGCAGGCGCTCCAACAACGAGTTCAGGGTGAGTGGAACTCCAGCATCCGGAGAGCCGGAGGCATGGGGCGGATCGCCAGAGGGATCGAGGACGCCGGAGCCGTGGGAATCGTTACGGCTCGGTGGTCGAACGGATGGGGCGCCAACAAGATCTTTTCTTCGAACACATCGCGCATCCCCTCCATCCACTTGAGCTGTGAAGACTACGGGCTTGTGCACCGATTGGCCTCGAACGATCAGGGACCGGTGCTCCGACTCGACGCCGAGGCCGAATTTCTGGACGAGGAGGTGCCGGTATTCAATGTGGTCGCCGAAATCCGCGGTACCGAGTTACCCGATGAATACGTCCTCTTGAACGCGCATTTCGACTCCTGGGATGGAGCTTCGGGCGCAACCGACAATGGAACCGGCTCGATCATGATGATGGAGGCCATGCGTATCCTGAAGGAGGTCTACCCCCGGCCACGGCGAACCATTCTGGTGGCGCATTGGGGAGGCGAGGAACAAGGGCTCAACGGCTCGACCGCATTCACGGAGGATCATCCCGAGGTGGTGGAGGGACTCCAGGCCGCCTTCAATCAGGACAACGGCACCTGGCGAGCCGAATTCATCAAGATGCAGGATTTCCCGGAGGCCGCCGAGAACTGGAGCCGATGGCTTGATGTGATCCCGCGCGATATCACACAGCACCTCGAACTGGACCTCGCGGTCGTGCCCGAGAGCGGAAGCAGCGACGAAATATCGTTCATCTGCAGAGGCGCCACTGGGTTCCGGCTGCTATCGCATTATCCGGACTACCGACAGTACACCTGGCATACCGACATCGATACGTACGACAAGATCGTCTTCGACGACCTACGGAATAATGCCACACTGGCCGCGATGCTCGCCTATATGGCCTCGGAAGACCCGAACCGGGCCTCAAGCGTCCGCCGGGCCCCTCCTGCAGGCCGACAGTGGCCTCCCTGTCGGAGTCCCCAACGCAACTCCGGACGCTGACGAACGAGGCCCAGCGTCGCTGGACAAACGGGTGCTACCGCCATAACATCCGCGACATTCGGGCCGCGAACAGGTGGCCCGCGGCCAAAGAGCCTCGAACTCTCCAGGCTGAAGGAGCCGATCGATGGCGCAGATTCGTGTCACACTCAGGTGGATCAAGATCCTCGACAACCTCGAGCCGTTCTTCAAGGAGACGGGAGAATTCCGTTTTCGCTCGCGGGTTTCGAGTGAAAGCGGTGAAGGCTTCTCTCATGAGACAAAGTTCCCTGAAGAGGGGCACTACTCGCTCTCCGACAAGCCAGGGTGGAACTACGTCACGCTGAACAGGACGCTGTACGAGGGCGACGTGGACGATCACCTGGTCGTCGAGCTGTTCGGTGAGGAGATCGACCTGATGAGTGCGAACGACGAGCTCGACCACTACAAGCGGGAGCACCGGGGTCCCGTCGACGACTGGGCTGGACTCTACGAACCCGCCGACGAGGGTTCGAAGGACCCCGAAGCGATGAGTAACTGGCGGATCAGCTACATCATCGAAAAAATCTAGCCCCCCGTTCGCTAGAAGAAGCTAGAAGAAGACGGGCTCCTTGTAGCTCCCGAAGGTCTTCTCCATGGCGTGCCGGATCTCATAGAGCGTACAGCCGGCGCGGGCACAGTCCAAGATGCCGGGCATTACGTTGTCTCCCTCCGCACACGACCGCTCCAACGTACCTAGGGCCTGAGCAACATCGGTGGCGCTTCGCGTGGCCCTCAGGTCGGCCATGCGTTCGCGCTGACGCTCCTCCACCGAAGCGTCGATCTTGAGGGTGTCGATTTCGACTTCTTCCGACCCCTCCGTGAACTCGTTGACCCCCACGACGAGGCGCTGCGACGACTCCACCTCGGCTTGCTGCCGGCGCGCCGATTCGGCGATCTGTCTCTGAAAGAACCCAGTCTCGATCCCGGGCACCACACCACCCAATTCGGCGATCTGGTCGAACAGATCGAGGGCCTCGGTCTCGAGCCGGTCCGTGAGCGATTCCACGTAGTACGATCCTGCCAACGGATCGATCGTGTTCGACACGCCACTCTCGTAGGCCAGAATCTGCTGCGTTCTTAGCGCGATTCGGACGCTCTTCTCGGTCGGCAACGCCAGCGTCTCGTCCATGGAGTTGGTGTGGAGGGATTGCGTTCCCCCCAGCACGGCGGCCATGGCCTGGTAGGCTACCCGGACGATGTTGTTCTCGGGTTGTTGGGCGGTGAGGCTTACCCCAGCCGTTTGAGCGTGCGTGCGCAGACGGCACGCCTCGGGATTGGTGGCTCCGTACTTCTCGCGCATGAAGCGGGCCCAAATTCGCCGTGCCGCACGGAACTTGGCGATTTCTTCGAAGAAATCGTTGTGCACGTCGAAAAAGAAGGAGAGACGCGGTACGAACTCATCGACATCCAACCCACGAGCGATGCCCCGTTCGACATATTCAAACCCATTGCGCAGCGTGAAGGCGAGTTCCTGAACGGCCGTCGCCCCCGCTTCTCTGATGTGATATCCCGAGATAGAGATCGGGTTGTACCGCGGTGCCTGCTCCGTGCACCACTCGAACATGTCGACGATGCATCGCAACGCCGGTTCGGGCGGAAAGACCCAGGCGTGCTGAGCCTGATACTCCTTGAGGATGTCGTTTTGCACGGTGCCCTGGAGTTGCTCCGGGCGAACACCCTGTCGCTCGGCCGCGACTACGTAGAAGCAGAAGAGAATGATGGCCGGACCATTGATGGTCATGGACACCGAGACCTGATCGAGCGGGATCCCTTCGAAGAGCGTCTCCATGTCGGCGAGCGACGAAACGGCCACTCCGCACACGCCCACCTCACCCAAGGAGCGGGGGTGATCACTGTCGTACCCCATGAGGGTCGGAAAATCGAAGGCCACCGAGAGCCCTGTCGTGCCGTGATCGAGCAGGTACTTGTACCGCCGGTTCGTATCCTCAGCGGTGGCGAACCCGGCGAACTGCCGCATCGTCCAGAGGCGTGTCCGATACATGCTCGCGTACGGACCCCGCGTGAAGGGATACCGTCCGGGAACGCCCAACGCGTCGACGTACGCCTCCCCGGACATCCGATCGGCCGGCGTGTAGAGCGGCTCTACGTCGATCCCCGAACTCGTGCGGAAAAGGGCTTCCCTGGCCGGGGTGGCGCTGAACGCCTCCTCCCAAAGTTGGAGTTGCTCCCTAAGCCGCTCGAGCTCTGTCTCCTGCTGGCGAACCCGCTCGTGCAACTCGCCTGGGACGGTCACGTCGCGTTCAATGATCGACATGCGGTCTTCCCGTTTTCGGGCCGAAGACACTTACACGCGATCGGCAAGAATGTCCCGCCTTGACTCGTTCACAGCCTCATTGATCCTCGGCCAAGAGCACCCTCAGGATCGAGGCGGAGACCGAGTAGGCGGTGGCCGTCCCCTCTTGAATCCGATCCAGACCAGCGTCGAGTATTTCCTTCGTCGCTTCACCTCCCCAAAGGATTCCGCGGAGCGAACGCTCGGTGACTTCACGCACGCGCACCGCCGAACGCCCGCGCTGCCGGATCTTCAACTGACCGGACTCATCGAGATACTCCCGATGCTGGTCCACAGCGTCGAGCAGCTCGGGCACCCCCTCCCCCGTCTGGGCCACAGTCTTGAGCACGGGAATGGGCCAACCGTGGTGGGCTGGAACATCACCCAAGGCCCTTCCAGCCCGAAGATGCAAGGCAGTCCCCAGATCGCTGACGAGACGGTCCGCACCGGGTCGATCAGCCTTGTTCACTACGAAGACGTCGGCAATCTCCATGAGACCCGCCTTCATGGCCTGGATTCCGTCCCCCGACTCCGGGACCAACACGACCACAACCGTGTCGGCCGCCCCGGTAATCTCCAGCTCCGTCTGACCCACACCGACCGTTTCGATCAGGAGCCGCGGGAGCCCGAACGCGTCCATGAGGTCGATGACCTCTTTGGAGGTCGTGGCCAGCCCCCCGAGTGATCCACGGGTCGCCATGGAGCGAATGAAAATGCCGCCATCGGTGGTCAGATCGTTCATGCGGATCCGGTCCCCGAGAAGTGCGCCCCCCGAATACCGCGACGTGGGGTCCACCGCCACCACGCCGACCTCTTCGTCTCTGGCCCGGCACAGGTTGGCCAGCTCCGCGATAAGACTCGACTTCCCTGCCCCCGGCGGTCCGGTCACCCCGACGCGTCCGGCACGAGGGCCCGCGGCGAGCACGCGATGGAGAAATCCCTGGAAGCCGGGCCTCTCATCTTCGATTACTGAAATCGCACGGGCGAGGGCCGTCCTCTTCCCGCCTTGGAAACGCTCGAGAAGCGATCCGAGTTCCTCGGGGAGCGGCTCAGTCGGATCCATTCTGATTATCGGCGACGCTCACCGGGCCTAATGCGTCGGGCATGGCGAAGGGGGTTCTCGAGCAGATGGGTCGGGATGAAGAATACCAGGACGAACATGAGCACCGCGATCAGAAGACCACCCCCGAGCAGCCAGACATTCTCGACCGCAATAAAAGCAATGGACGAGATGACTGCCGTAGCCATGGCGAAAATACTCAGGTTGATGCGCCGGGCTTGTAGGTGGAGAAAGCGCTCTAGGCCTTGGATGTCGCGGGGATGCACGCGTACTCTCAACTCTTCACGCTCGGCACGTCCGAGCAGGTCGACCATGGTCCGAATCGCAATCTGGGCCTCGGCGAGCACGTCCTTCGCGACGGCCACGGGTTGGCGGACCGCAGTCTTCGTGATTTCTCCCTTCAGGTCCCGAACGACGCGCTTGAGTAGCCCCAAGCCATCGAAATTCTTGTCGTAGCTGAGCCCAACGCCCTCGAGCAGCACGGAGGTCCGAAGGAGATACACCAGCTCTTGGGGGAGCATGAGGGGCCACGTGTAAAATGTGTCGAAGATCTCTTGGACGATCTCTTCGATACGTTCCCGGTTTGAGAGCCGCACACGCCCCATAAGGGCGAGAATCTCGGTGGCCGCCTCGCGGATCTCACCCCGTGACACTTCGGGGCTGATCATTCCCAACCGGTACATGCCGTTGATCATCCCGTCCAGATCGTCCCGCCCGACCGCCAGCGCGAGGTCCAGAATGTATTCCCGTGTCCAACTGGGAACGTCGAGCACCATTCCCCAGTCGAGCACGACGATCGTTCCATCATCCTGAACGAGAAGGTTGCCGGGGTGGGGGTCCGCGTGAAGAAATCCGTCGACCATCATCATGCGAAGGTAGAGGCCCGTCAGGCGCTCCATTACCTCTTTGAACTCGATACGGCCCGTCGCAGACTGGTCCTTTAGCTGATCGATCTTGGTTCCCGTGCAGTGCTCCATGACCAGGACCCGTCGGCGCGTGAATCCATCCAAGACGTCTGGGGCTCGAACCGTCGGATCGTCCCTGAAATGCCGCTGGAAACGCTCGATATTTTCCGATTCCCTGTGGAAATCCATCTCCTCCCTTACACGGTGGGAGAATTCGCGCACCACGTTTGTGAGCGCCTGAATGTGATGGTTCGGGAAGAGGACATTGAGCCAGAACAGAAGCGTGAAGCCGATGTCGAGATCGAGCGCCACGAGCTCCTCAACCCCCGGGCGGAGCACTTTGACCGCAACCCGCCTGCCATCGACGACGGCCCCATGCACCTGGCCGAGGCTGGCCGCGGCAGCCGGCTCCCGCTCGAACTCGTCGAAGGCCTCATCCACCGTGCGGCCCAATTCACCCTCGATGACCGCGATGATCTGATCCGTGGGGTCAGGAGGGGCCTGATCCTGAAGCGTGCCGATTGCTGTCAGGTAGGGCTCGGGAAAGATGTCCGCCCGCGCGGACATGAGTTGGCCGAGCTTGATGAACGTCGGCCCCAGCTTGGCTACCCGAGCCACCAGTTTTTCTGCCCGCCGTTGATGATGCCGCTCTGTGCGGCGCGCAGGAGCCCCCACGATGACCCATCTCCTGCGATCCCTCAGAAAGCCCACGACCAAGGGCGTGAGGCTCACGAGAACTCGGATCGCCCTGAAGACTCTCCTCACCGGAGGCCCCTCACCGTTCTGACGCCAGGGAGGTCAGGTTTCCTCCTCGACCGACCTAGTGGACTCTCCTTCACAAAATGACCGTGGCGAGTCCAAGAAGCAGGAGAAAGCCCGTCACGTCTGTGAGGGCCGTCAGGAAAACAGTGGAGGCGACCGCCGGATCCTGCCCCATCCGATCGAGGAACGTGGGAATGAACGAGCCCGCAAACCCGGCCATCGCGATATTCCCCCACATGGCCAAGAGCACGACCACGCCGAGCCGTGCGTCCACGCCCATGGCCAGAGCGAGGATCGCTGCCGCCCCCGCGACGAGGAGGCCAATGGCTCCTCCGTTGACCAACGCCACCTGGATTTCCTTGCCTACGACGTGGCCGCGAGCTTCGAGCGGCCCCGCCGACGTCGCGAGCCGCCGAACAGTCACGGCAAGAGCCTGCTGGCCCGCATTTCCTCCGAGGCCGGCCACTACGGGCATGACAACCGCCAGAAGCGTCGCCGTGGCGATCTGACTCCGAAACAACCAGACCACACCAGCGGCAAGGCTGGCCGTCATCGTGTTGAGAAGGAGCCATGGGAGCCGGGCGCGGACCGCGTCGAACGAGCTGCCGCGTAGCTCTTCATCCTCCGACACACCGGAGAAAAGGAGAAGGTCTTCCGTGCTCTCCGCCTCGATGACGTCGATGACGTCGTCGAAAGTGATCCGACCAAGCAAGACGCCGTCGCCCGAAACGACCGGTAGGGATGCCAGGTTGTAACGGGCGATCATGTGACCAACCTGCTCCTGATCCGCCTGGGGGAGCACCGACGCGATGGTGGGCTCGACCAGATCTCTGATGCGGTGGCCCGTACCGGATAGGATGAGGTCATCCAAAGGCACGGTGCCGAGAAGCTTGGTGTCCTCGTCGACCACGAACACGGTGTAGAAGTCCTCCACTTCCCTACCCCGCACACGTACGGCCTCGATCGCCTCACCCGCCGTAACGTGGCTCAGCACCGACACGAGGGCTGTGGTCATGATCCCTCCGGCCGTATCCTCGTCATACCGGAGTAGGTCACGGATCTCGCCGGCCTCCTCCGTGGGCAATTCCGCGAGGAGCCGGGCCTGCGCTTCCGGCTCGAGCTCTCCGACCAGGTCCGTGGCGTCGTCGTCCGACAGCTCATGCAGGAGCTCCGCGCCCTCGGCAGGAGCCAGGGCCGTCAGAAGCTCGGCCCGGATCTCGCCCTCCTCCATCTCGGCGAGCGTTTCTGAGGCCAGCTCGGTCGGAAGCGCACGAACCAGTGCCAGGCGAAGCTCGTCGTCGAGTGATTCCACCACGTCTGCGATGTCCGAGGGGTGGAGCCCCTCCAGCATTGCCTCGAGTGTAGGAACGTCGCCTTCGCTGATCAGCGCGGCCACTCGTTCCTGAACATCCGGAAATTCGTTTGGGACTTGGCTGGTGTCGCTGGTGCTCATGCCACGGAGAGTGGCGTCTTCAGTTCGCTTCGTCCAGTAGCCTCTGGACCAAGCTCTCCTGGAGGATGAACATCTCGCTCGAGAAGCGAGCCTCGGTGTCCGGATGGTCGTACCCCAAGACGTGCAGGGTGCCGTGGATCGAGAGACGGCCCAACTCTTCTTCGAGGGAAACCCCAGCCTCTACAGCTTGAATCGCCGCCTGCTCGTATCCGACATAGACATCTCCCAGCACGGCCTCGTCGCCCTCGTGCAGCGCGAAAGAGATGACGTCGGTGGGGACGTCCTCGCCCAAGTAGGTACGATTCAACTCCCGGATGGAGTCATCATCCAAGAGCGTCAGGGAGATCTCTCCCTCGCTGAGCCCCGCGCTCCGGAGGACCAGGGAGACAGCTTGATGCAGCCAATCCTTCGACGCGCCGGCCCGAGACGCTCCGGAGACCTGGATTTCCACTAATTCAGCGTGGTAGCTGGGTCACCACGCTAGGAACGACGTTCGACGTCGCCGAGTTCCATCTGTTCGCTTGCGCTGCCGGCCCCGGCTTCCTCTGTGTCGGATGTCACTTCCGTTCTGTCGGATGTCGCTTCCGACGGGTGATCCTCGGCATCCCTGCCTCCGCCGGTGGCCCGTGCATTCGTATCATCGGCGGCATCGACGGTGCCTCCGGCCTCCCCGGTACGCCCGGTGGAAGCCGGCTCAGGCTCCGAATCGGATTCGTCCTCGGAGGCATCATCGGGAGCGTCGGTCAAATGCTTTGTTGTGGGATAGTCGATGCGGTGGTGATAAATGCCACTCAGTACCTTCACGAAGCTGTCCTTGAGGGCAGCGATCTCGCGCATGGTCAACGGCGCATCGTCGAGTTGGCCGTCTTGGCGCTTACTCTCGACAATCCCGTCCACGAGATCACGGACTCGCTCGGGCGTCGGCTCCTGAAGCACGCGTGTGGCGGACTCGATGGAATCCGCCATCATCGCAACGGCGGTCTCCTTCGACTGCGGCTTCGGTCCGGGATACCGGTAGTCCGCTTCGTCGACATTATCCTCACCGAGTTCTTCTTGTGCACGGTGATAGAAGTAGGCGATGAGCTGAGTCCCGTGGTGCTCCGAGATGAATCGCTGAATGACCTCTGGAAGCTTCGCTTCCTTCCCGAGCCGAAGCCCTTCCACGACATGCTCTATCACGATGGCCGCCGACGCATCAGGCTTCAGCTTATCGTGGGGATTTCTTCCCTCATGCTGATTCTCCACGAAGTAGTGGGGCTTGAGCGCCTTTCCGACGTCGTGGTAGTACAGGCCCACCCTGCAGAGCAGTCCGTGAGCCCCGATCCCGTTGGCGGCCAGCTCGGCGAGGTTGGCCACGTTGATCGTGTGGGCATAAGTGCCCGGAGCTTCGAGAGAGAGGCGACGTAAGAGGGCTGCGTTCGGATCCGCCCATTCGAGGAGTGTCTGGTCGGTCGTGATCCCCGTGAACCACTCGAACACGGGCACCAAGCCCATGACGATGATCGCACTCAGCAGCGCGTTCGAGCCGGCCCACCCCATCGCAACCAGGGACCCCATCCAGGGGTCCTCTCCCACCAGGCTCATCGCCAGGAGTGTCACCCCATAGGCTCCCGCGATAATCGCGGCGAACACCAAGGTCTGTGCCCTGCGACGGACGACCCGAACGCTCATGGCGGCCGCCCCACCACCGACCATCACCGGAAACAGAACGTTGATGTCCTGGAACTCAGGCTGGGCCACCGTGAGGCCGGCCAACACGAGCCCCATAACTAATGCGATTCTGGAATCCCAAAGCACCGCCAGCGCCAGCACGACGAAGGCAACCGGCAATAACTCCGGCGGCCAAACGTAGGATGCGATGACCCGAGCCGCGACGAAGTAGATCGCCACCAGCGCTGCCATTAGGATCATCCACCGCAGAGATCCGTAGATCATCGGCCGTAGGAAAAAGAGGAGCGCCCCGAACACGGCCAGGAGTGACAGATTCAGAAGGAACTGTCCCAGAGTGAGCCCGAATTGAAGGCCCTCCTCCGCGGCCCGGTCGAGCCCGAGCAGCTCCGCCTGGTGTGCATTCAAGCGCTCCAGATCGGCCTCTCTGATGGGCGTATTCGCCCGAACGATCGCTTCCCGTTGGACCACGTTTCCGATCGTTTCGGGAACCGCCTGCCGCGCGGCCTCCTGCTCCGTATCCGTGACATTGGCGTCGAATTCGAGAGAATAGGGCGTGTGGCTGATGACGATCAGGCGAAGCACTGCGCTGAGCTCGGGACTCGCGTCCCCCAGGTCACTGACGATCCGCTCCTGCAGGTCTCCTCCGGTCAGAATCTCTGCACTCGGCAGTGAGCGACGGTCCTCCGCCCCCGGGTCCTGGATCAGGACGCTCTCGACGGTGAGCTCACTCGCCCCCGTGGCGTCGACCACGCCAGTCCTCGCGTAATTCCGTATTCCCGAAACGGACGTGTAACTCAGGAGCTGGCGGGTCGTGTCCTCCATGAGGAGTACAGCCTGCTGGGAATCGACGACGACCGACGCCTCTATCAGATGTGCGCGGAGCATCTCCGAATCGTCCCCCAAAGCGACGGAGTCGAGTACGGCGAAGAACTCGAGAAGCCGGTCGGCCATGTCTTCTCCAGCCTCGGGCCGGTAGTTGAACGTGGGGGTCACGCCCGCCCCGGCGTCCTGTCTCTCCTGCTGTAGCTGCTCTAGTGGCTTCGGGACGTCGAACGGCACTTCGGCGATAACGTCGGCGACCAGAACGTCTCCCAGCTCATATTGGACGATCGTGGACCCCCCCATCGGGAGGAAGAGCGCCGTGATCGCCCCGGCCAACGCAACCAGGAGCAGCAGCCGTGATCCGTGGTATAGGACGCCGTCCGGCCAAGGCGGGCGTACCTGCTCCGTCTGGGGTTCAGTGCCGATGCTGTATGTGGAGAGGCCGTCCCGGGTCACGAGCCCACCTCCGAGTCCGAACGGGCATACGCCCGAATGATATCCTTTACAAGACGATGCCGAATGACGTCCGCGTCGTCCAGATAAATGAATTCGATGCCCTCGACGCCACGGAGAATGTCCTCCACCTGAAGCAGGCCCGAATCTTCCCGCCGCGGAAGGTCGATCTGTGTCTTGTCTCCCGTGATCACCACCTGGGAGTTCAGCCCAAGCCGCGTCAGAAACATCTTCATCTGCACTTTCGTGGAGTTCTGGGCTTCGTCCAAGATGACGAAAGCATCGGAGAGCGTTCGGCCACGCATGTAGGCCAGCGGTGCGATCTCGATGGTCCGGTCCTCGAGCGCCCTACGAACTTGGTCCGACGGCATCATGTCCTCCAAGGCGTCATAAAGAGGCCTCAGGTAGGGATCCACCTTCTCCTGCATGTCTCCGGGGAGGAACCCAAGGCTCTCGCCCGCCTCAACGGCCGGTCGTGCCAGGACGATGCGCCGCACCCGCTTCTTGTAGAGGGCGTCGACCGCAAGGGCGACCGCGAGATAGGTCTTGCCGGTCCCCGCAGGACCGATGCCGATGACGACGTCATTGTCCCTGATGGCCATTGCGTACTGGCGCTGCCCCTCCGATTTGGGGCGAATCACCTTTCTGGACCCCGGCAGCGCGACCTGGACGTCCGTTTCGGGAGACACGATACCATGCGGACCGTGCGCCTCCAGACCCTCTGCAAACCGGGCGATGTCGTTCCGATCGAACGGCGCCCGCAAGCGGCACAGCTCGATCAGATGCTGGACCAGGGGAGCGGCCTTCTCCACCGCCGCCAACTCTCCGGACAAGATGACATGGTCCCCTCGGAGCACGAGCCGAATATCGTACAGAGCCGCAACTTCCCGCATGTTGGCGTCGTTCGCCCCAGTCAGGAGTAGCGGATCCGCTCCCTCGGCATCGAGGCGGTGCTCTACCATCGCGCTCTGACCCGACGTCGTTCCACCGGCGGTCATGTTTCGCCCCCACTCATTCGGGCGGTCTCACTGGAATCAGATCCACCCTCTTCCTCGGAACCGGGCTGGCTCACGGCCGGCCTCAGGGACAGGCCCAACTCTGCAAGATCGTCGGCATCCAGCGGCGTCGGAGCACCCTCGAAGAGGGCGCGAGCAGCCGTCGTCTTGGGAAACGCGATGACGTCTCTCAGGCTACCGGCGCCGACAAAGAGCGCGACCAGCCGATCCACACCGAATGCCACCCCCCCGTGGGGCGGTGCGCCCGAGGAGAGGGCACTCAATAAGAACCCGAACTTCCGGTCGATCTCGCTGTCATTCAAGCCGAGCAAGCGAAGGATCCGACGCTGGAGCGCCGGATCATGATTACGGATACTGCCCGAGCCGAGCTCGACGCCATTGAACACCAGATCGTAGGCCAGCCCGCGCACATCCAGCGGCTCCTTCTCGAGTCGATCCTCGTCTTCCGGATGAGGCATGACGAACGGATGGTGGTTGGCCTCCAGCGTACCATCGGCGCTCTCCTCGAAGACCGGAAAGTCCACGACCCACAGCCAAGCGTGTTCAAGGTCCTTCGGGATTTCAAGCGCCTCGATCGCGGCCAACCTCGCCGCATCAAGGGCCGGCGAAGTCATCGCGTCGCTCCCAGCCGCAACGAGCAAGAGGTCGCCGGGCTTCGTTCCCACCTCACCGTATGCCTGCTCGTCCATGAAGCGGGCGAGAGAGCCCGACCCCCCTTCGTCCGTACGCTTGGCCCAGAGCAACCCGGGGGCGCCGGTTGCCTTGGCGTGGCCTTCGATCGCCTCGATCTGCTTTCGGGAGAGCTCCGCACCACCCTCGAGCAGGAGTCCACGGACGCGCCCCCCCTCCTTGACCGCGGCAGAGAATACGGGGGCGTCGAGCCTCGAAAGAGCGGTCGTCCAGTCCTGAATCTCCAGCCCGTAGCGGAGGTCCGGTCGGTCGGTGCCGTACCGCTCCAGCGCCTCGGCATGCGTCATCCGGATGAAAGGCACTTGAGCCTCGATTCGGGGCGCCTCCGCCGCGAGAGCGACCATGAGCCCCTCCATCCACCCGAAGATATCGTCGGGCTCGACGAAGGACGCCTCGACATCGATCTGACTGAACTCGGGCTGCCGGTCCGCCCTCAAGTCCTCGTCCCGAAAGCACCGCGCAATCTGAAAATAGCGATCGTAGCCGGCCGCCATCAGGATCTGCTTATAGAGCTGCGGACTCTGCGGCAGAGCGTAGAACTCTCCATGGTGCCGACGGCTCGGCACCAAGTAGTCACGTGCCCCCTCGGGAGTCGGCTTGGTCAGAATCGGGGTCTCGATCTCGATGAATCCGAGCCCGTCCAAGTAGTTTCTACATGCCAGCATCAGCCTGTGCCGGAGCTCGAGATTCTCTTGAAACTCCGCGCGGCGGAGATCCAGCACTCGATGTTTCAGGCGGAGCTCCTCTGACGGCAATTCGTCCTCGGGGCCACGATACACGGGGATGGCCGGAGTGTCGGCATCGGTCAAGCGACGCAGTACGGTCGCTTGGACCTCGACCTCACCTGTGGGGATCTCCGTATTCCAGTTCTCGCGGGGCCGAACCGCGACGGGTCCCACAACGCTCACCACGTCCTCGGCCCCAAGCTGATGGGCGAGCTCGAGTGAGGTGTCGTCGGTCCAACCTGGCCCGAGAGAAACCTGGATCTGCCCGCTACGATCACGAAGATCGAGGAAGATCAGCCCGCCCAGATCTCTGCGGCGGTGGACCCAACCGGCCAACTCGACCTCGGCCCCCTCGTCATCGGAGCGAATGCCGCCCACCATCCTGGAGCGGAGCGCGGTCCGTTCGATATCGATCTGGTTCATGAGTTAATTTAAGCTGAACCTGTTGTGGTAGTGTCTTTACTCGGCGACCGCCTACGGTCACGGAACCGAGCGCTGAAGCTCGGAAACAACACCAAACCGAGCGTCACGCCTACGCTGTTCGCCATCCAGTCCCCAACGCTGACGTCCCGGCCCGGAACGAAGCTCTGATGCCATTCATCCAATGCACCGTACCCCGCACCTATAATCAAGAGAAGGATCGCCGGACCCGCGAATCCGGTCCTCACTTTACCCCATGCAAGGGCCAGGCCCAGAATCAAATACAGGCCTCCATGCGCCAACTTGTCGGTACCACCCGGCAGATCGACGCCCGACCCCTGCAACTGCAGCTCACTCAATAAAAAGAGGACCGCCGCCCAGAGAGCGGCCGGCCCCCAGCCGACAACCCGACCCATCACTGATTGTTCGAAAACGGATACAGTACCCGGCCCTCCTCTAGAAGGGATCACCCTTCCCGAAGGCTGCCTTTGAAGTATAGTGGGAACGCTTCAAGTTTAACCCAGGACACCATTCATGCTCAACCCAAAAACCGATCTCCTCGGCCTTCCGCCCCACGACCTGGAGACGGCCCTGGCCAAGCATTTCACCGCCCGAGGCCAACCCTCCTATCGGGTAGAGCAGGTCAAGAAGTGGATCTTCGAGGAGTGTGTCCCCACGATCGCCGGGATGACGAATCTGCCCGTAGCCGAGCGGGAGGCGCTCGACGCCGGATTCTCCCTCTTGGAGCCGACCGCCGATACCGTGTCCCGCTCCACCGACGGGACTGTCAAGCACCTCTGGAAGCTCACGGACGGAGAGCTCCTGGAATCTGTCTTGATCCCCACGACCGACCGTTTGACCCTCTGCATTTCGTCTCAGGCCGGCTGCGCGATGGGGTGCACGTTCTGCGCGACCGGTTGGGCCGGATTCCAGCGACAGCTCACATCAGGCGAGATCGTATCTCAATACCGAGTCTCCCGGAGGTGGGCCCTCGACAACGGATACGGGCGGATTTCCAACATCGTTTACATGGGGATGGGTGAGCCGCTGAGCAATCGAAAGGCGCTTCACCCGTCCCTGACCATTCTGAACCAGGGTTACGGCGTCGGCGCGCGCCGGATCACCGTGTCCACCGTCGGCGTGGTTCCAGGCATCCTCGAGCTGGCTGACCGCGAAGAGCAGTTCCGACTGGCCATCTCACTGCACGCGCCGGAGTCAGACCTCCGGAGCCAATTGATTCCCCTCGAGAAGCGGCACTCCCTCGAGGAGCTCATGGCCGCCCTGGTCCGCTTCGATCGGGCCGGTGGACGGAGAATCACGTTTGAATACACGATGATAAGGGGTATCAACGACGCCCCCCGCTTGGCCCCGGCGTTGGCGGATCTGGCCTCGACGGTCGACGCCTTCGTGAACCTGATCCCCTACAACCCCATCCCCTACCAAGACTGGAAAGCGAGCCGGGGAGAGCGCATCGAGGAGTTTCGCGCCGTACTCCAGGCCCGAGGCGTATCCGTGGCCGTTCGTATACCGCGCGGACGAGACATCGATGCGGCGTGCGGCCAGCTTCGCGCG
This sequence comes from Longimicrobiales bacterium, assembly GCA_965249775.1. Lineage (GTDB taxonomy): Bacteria > Gemmatimonadota > Gemmatimonadetes > Longimicrobiales > Gaopeijiaceae > UBA822. The sequence continues at coordinate 4,646,789 of OZ252253.1, read as the reverse complement.
ACTAAGCTGGAGCGACGTGACGCACCGGATACGGGGAAACCTGCGAAGACGTGAGGTCACAGGGGGAGGCCGTGAAGCGTGCCGGGGAGGCCGTCAGGCCTCATCGTATGCGGGAGAAGACCCGACCCAAGCGGATCTCACGAAGCCACGGAAACGGCCTGAATGAGCCCTTGTTGTATGAGAAGTATATGAACGAGGCTCGCCCCTCGAGCCGCCAGCCCTCGAGCAGTCCCCAGTAGCGGGAATCGAGCGATGTGTCCCGGTTGTCGCCGAGCATGAAGTACCGGTCCTCAGGGATCACGAGCGGACCCCAATTGTCCCGCGTCGGCCGATAGTTCTCACCCGGTACCGCACCGACCAGATGCTCTGCCTGCCACGACATCCAGGGGTGCGGGTCGTCCCCGGCGGAATCCACGTGTTTGACGTAGGGTTCGTCCTGGACCTCTCCGTTGAGCGTCAGCACGCCGTCCTTCATCGAGACGGTGTCCCCCCCAACGCCGATGAGGCGTTTGACGAGCTTGAGATCGGGCTCGTGCGGTGGATCGAAGACCAGCACGTCCCCGCGGCGGACCGAGGAGTACCCGGGGAGACGGGCCTGTGTCCAGGGAATGCGCACACCCACCGCGGCACGATTCGCGATCAGGAAATCCCCGACCAGAAGCGCGTTTTCCATCGACCCGGACGTGATCACGAAGGTCTGCAGAATAAAGGTGCGAATGACCACGAACAGGGCAGCGGCCACAAGGAGTGATTTGATCCACTCTTTGGCCGCATTGTCGTGTGGCTTGGCATCGCCCTGTGACTTCGCGTCCGTCACTTTAGGTTCTTCGGGACTGCCCCCACCCCCCTCATTCGCGCCACCCTTATGTCGTCGATTCTTTTTGGCCATAGTCGACTATCGTAGAAACCTGCGAAGGTCCCACCAAGGAGCTTCCTCGACTTCATCTTCGTCCACAGACACGTCAGGAACCCATCCGCTACCAAGCAGTACGGTAACATCGAGGTAAAGGTTCGCATCTGGCTGGCTCTCCACCCAGTCCGTGCCGAGCGCTTGGCCAACCGCGTAAGCCGCTTGCGGTCTCGCAACTCGGTCGAGCACCATGGTGGAGTCCTGTCCAAAGTCCTCCGCATTACCGAAGTAGACGACGTCGAAGCCTCGGTCGCGCAGGTGGTCCGTTGCGAGGCGAGCCATGCCCTCCCTCCCTCCGGCGTTGAGTACCTCGACGCGGACGCGGCCCAACCCTGCTGCAGTGGCATTCCGGGGCGGCTGCGCCGCGGGCTCCTCTTGGGGCAACGGTCTCCACTGCGACACCGCCGATCCGATGAAGATTCCGGCAGCCAGTACTACGCCCACGACAACTAGACCTTGGAGGCGCTCGCCCATAATCTCCCCTTCGCCAACACGTTCCAGAGTCCGAGGGTCTCTGGCGGCACTGGACGCCCTTTCTTGACCAGAAACTGAACCCGCTTCCCTACAACAGCCTGGGCCACCGAGTCGAGGCCCTCCGGCATTTCATTGCGCAGCCGAGCCCTCCATTTGGGTTGGACCTTGCGTCCAGGTTCGAGGAAGTCCGCCACATAAAGCGCTTTCCCTATGTCGTCGAAGTCCGGGCTCCCCAGCGTGTGGAAGGCGATGGCGGTAAGTAGAGGTTCATCCGTGACGCCACCTCGGCGGAGCCGATCGGCCGCGGCGGGACCATGGATGACCTCGTCGGGCAGGTGATCCACGGGCTCCGACATCGCCGCACGAAGCTCATCCGGTTTGGCGTCGCGCAAGACGTCATGAAGATACCCCACTGCACTCCAACGCTCCACGTCCTGCGCGTCGTCACCCCGCGCTTCGCTCCACTCCCGCAGTAACTCCGCCACCCGCGCCATGTGTGCCCTGCGTTTTTTTCGGGCGACGGCCCAATCAGGAAGCACTCCCGTAGCGGCCGCGACGACCCAGGGATGGAGCGGGCTCATACCCGCCTTCGCGGGCTCATACCCGCCTTCCGGCCGGCATCGGAGCACGCTCGATCACTATTTTGGTTTTACGTTCGGGCATCGCTCGCTTTTGTCGTCCGCGGACCGACGGCGCCAAAAGCTAGCCGAGGCCCCACCAAACGGCCAGGCGCACCCGACGAGCCCCAACCGTTTCTCCGCTATCTTCCGTCGATGACGATGCGATGGGATCCCATTGTGACTGCTGCTGTTGCCGCGGAACTGAATGACGCCCTAGCGGGAGCGCGACTCAAGGGAGTTTTTCTCGATCACGGCGCCGCGACCCTCCACGCCTATTTTCGCGAGATGACCGTGTTGGTCGATCTCGGGCCATCCGGTCTCGGCGTGGAGCTCCTCGGCAAGTCCGAGCCTCCCGAGGGGAGCCGCACTTTTCCGTGCACCTTGTCGGCCGTCGACCACATACCGGACGAGCGGGTCCTCGTCTTCGTTCTGCCACGGATCCGTGGCCGAGGGGGCGCGGTTCGGATCGTCGTCGAATTCGTACCCAGCCGGAGGAACGCTACCGTGGTCGAGAGAAAAGAATGGACGGTCCGCCATGTGCTGGTGCCACATCAGGGGACTCGAGCACCTCGGGTTGGAAGCCCCTACCCTAAGCCGCACTCCAAACGGCGAGGAGCGGATGCGCCTCTGGTCCTCGAGGAGTGGCTCGAGATCCTCGAGCCCGAGGAAACGCTGGAAGGGAGACGGCGCCTGCTCCTTCAACACGTCGCGTTCACGTCTCCCGTCAACGCCCCCGCACTCCTACGTGACGGAGATGGGCCGGCGTCGCTAGAGACCGGCTACGGCCTTTGGCTCCAACTGAGGGAGATCGGTCTCGGAGTGCACACCGGTGGCTCTCGCGGGGCGGCCTACACCCTTCAATGCGAATGGGGAGACCAGCCCTACCCGATAGAGCTGCCTGCGTACAAGCACCAGACATCGGAGTCGCTCCTCCAAGCCGTCAAGGAAGTCCGGCAGGCCGCCGGAACTACCGCGGTACTGACGCCCTCTCGATGGACGAACGCCTTGGAGGACGCCGTCCGCGCCGTGCGCAAGAAACACGGCAAGCTCGAGCGGGAACTCAGAGCCACCCCAGACCCGCAAACGCTCCGCTTGCAGGGAGACATGATTCTCGCGCATCTGTCCCGCGTGAAAAAGGGAGCGCCTCAGGTGACCCTTCCGGGCTTCGAAGGCACCCCGGAGACCATCGCTCTCGATCCCGCGCTCTCCCCACCGGAGAATGCAGACCGCTTCTACGACCGGGCTGGGCGGGCCGAGCGGGCACAGGCGAAATTGCCGGAATTGATCGGAGAGGCAGCGTCCCGCGTCGCCGAGCTAAGCGCCCTTCTGGACCAGGTTCGAGCGGGGGAGGCCTCGGCCGACGAGATCCGCAAGCTACTTCCAGAGCCCGGAGCCGCCGGGCGGGGAATGTCGGACGCCTCCGGACCAGCCCTTCCTTACCGCCGCTATCGAACGTCAGGGGGATTGGAAGTGCGGGTCGGACGCGGATCCAAAGCCAACGATCGACTGACGTTCAAGCACTCTGCACCCAACGACATCTGGCTTCATGCGAGACATTCGGCGGGCGCTCACGTCGTTCTCCGCTGGACACGGGAAGAGACACCCCCGGCTCGGGATCTCGAGCAGGCGGCCGTCCTCGCGGCCCTGCACTCCAAGGCGCGAACGTCGGGCAGCGTACCGGTAGATTGGACGAGGAGGAAGTACGTGCGTAAGCCCAGAAAGGCTCCTCCAGGCCGCGTGCAGTTGGATCGCGCGAAAACGCTGTTCGTCGAACCCGATCCCTCGCTTCTGGAGCGGCTCGAGGAGGGATAGTCTAGTGACGCTCTGCCCCGGCCGAGACTTGGTCCATGGCCAACCGCAGGGTGGCGAGGAAGGACCGCGCGCCATCAGGGCCGCCCTCGTCGAGGGCATGGATGAGCGCGCTGCCGACGATCACGCCATCGGCGACGCTGCTGACCAGCGCCGCCTGTTCGGGCGTGGAGATCCCGAACCCGACGGCCACCGGAAGCTCGACGACTTCGCGGAGAGCGCTCACCTCCTCCTCCAACTCCTCGGCCAAGGCCTCACTAGCTCCCGTCACTCCCGTCCTGGAGATGTAATAGAGGAATCCCTGTCCCTGGTCCGCGATCTCTGATGCGCGATCGGAGCGTGTGGTGGGAGAGATAAGACGGATCAGATCAAGGGCGGAATCGAGGATGGCGTCCTCGACTTCCGAGTCGGCGCCCGTAGGTACATCGGTGAGAAGCAGTCCTTGAGCTCCAGCCCGCTCAGCATCCGCCAAGAACGACTCGAGGCCATAGCGGAGGAGCGGGTTCAGGTAGGTCATTAGAACGATCGGGGCGTCCGACACGTGCCTGAACTCGGTGAGCACCTCGAGCGTCCCCTCGACCGTCATACCGTCCTCGAGGGCCCGGAAGGTGGACTCCTGGATGGTCGGGCCATCCGCGAGGGGGTCACTGAACGGGATTCCCAGCTCCAGCACGTCGCCGCCCGCTTCCACCAAGCCCTCGAGCACGTCTACGGTGGCGGAACGAGACGGAAAGCCGGACGTCACATAAGGGACCAGGGTGGCCCGCCCCTCGCCTCGGCGCTCCGCAAACCGCTCAGAGATACTCGGCATAGAACTCGTGTCGGGCGCTGAGTTTAGGGGAAGGCAACAGCCTTCTGGGTCAGATGAGGTAGTCGCTGACGCGGATGCCGTACTTCTGCGCATCCGTCGTCCTCACGATCGTACGCTCGCTCTCGGCAAGGTCCACCGTGACGGGCGTTTGCAACGGCCCGCCCTTGGCGTCAGAGATCACCCTCACCGAGGGCTCGTGAATATGCTGTATGTCCGTGTTGGTCTTGGACACGACGGCCAACTCTTGGGTATCCAGAATCACGAGCGTGCCGACCGGATAGACACCTGTCGCCGTGATCAGGGCCGTCACGATCAGTTGATCGAACCCGCGGCGGGGGTTGTCCCTCATCTCCTTGAGCACCTCGTCCGGTGGCCAGGGCTCGTATTGGTAGCTCCGCACTGAAGTCCCGGCGTCGAAGCCGTCGGCAACAGCCACGATCCGGGAGAAGAGCCCGAGCTCCCGGATGCGCTCGCTCTGAGGATACCCCGAAAGATCGATCTTCATATGGTGCTCGTACGCCATGAGCATCTGACGATACGGCATTTCGGAAAGGCCGCGCATCTGGAACAGAAGAAGCAATCCTTCGGTGGGGTGATCCTTGAGCGCGGTCCACTCCTCCTCCGTCAGTCCGCCGGCCTTGTTTATGATTTCGGTGTCCACGCGCATCTTGCCGATATCGTGGAGCAGTGCGCCTAGACCCAAATCGTACAGCTGTAGTTTCGTGAGCCCGAGCCGTTGCCCGATGACGACGCTGAAGATCGAGACGTTGACCGAGTGCGTAAATGTGTATTCGTCGAATCCTCTGAGCGTCGTCATGGTCACCATCGAAGACTCATTGTCCAGCACTTGGTCGACGATGCCCTGAACGGCGCGCTTCACCTTACGGGCATTCACGGCCTTACCCAGGCGCATACCGGTGAGCACATCCTTCGCCACTTTTACGGACTGGGCGTACGTTCCCTTGGCTTCCTGGAGCGAATCCCGCTCGACCATTTCGGGTTCGCCGGACTCGACCACGGGCCGAACATCGATGTGCTCCGCCGGTGTTTGGCTCAACTCGTCGATGAACTCCGGGAATGGATCCTCGTTCGGCTCCCGCAGAAGCAGGGCGGCGAAGGGGGCCCACTCCTCACGCCGCACACCCGGCAACACTCCGATTTCCCCGATCCCATGGCTCGTCAGCGTGGACGCCAGATTTCCGAAGGTGGAGAAGTTGGATAGGTCGAGGCGAAGCCGCGTCTCGTTTAGGAAGAAGAAGTCACCGGTGATATGAAGCTCGAAGGCCCCCTCATCCTCCAGGAAACTGGTCATTCGCGATTGCAGGTCGTCGATAGCCTGTTGGACCAGCTCGTTCTCCACCGGGTAAAGCCTCATCGACCTGAGGACAACATGGAGAGCCGTGAGCAGCTTTCCACCGAAGTCCTGAACCTGGCCGTTATCGCCGATGGAACTCACTCGGTCACCTCCTCGAGTCCCTGCTCGACTTCCTGCTCCGTTCCCGGCTCGACTCCCCGCTCCGTTCCCTCCTCGACTCCCCGCTCCGTTCCCTGCTCGACTTCCTGCTCCGTTCCCGGCTCGACTCCCCGCTCCCCTTCCTGCTCGACTCCGAGATCGACCCCTTCAATGGCCTGCCGCACTGCGGTGCGGACAACGGCATCCGCATCCCCCTGAGCGGCGCTGAGAGCCTCCTGAGCACCGGGAACTCCAGCCTTGCCCAAGGCGCGTGCTGCCGACGCACGGATCTCCGTGGGCGCACGTTTGCCGAATAAGCCCTTTTTGTTGAGGAGGCCATTCAGCACGACGGCCGCGTCGGCCCCGCCCAGCACCCCGTAGCTCTCGAAGATCGCGATCTTCTCAGTGAGATCGGCCTGGCGAATCTCTTTGCCGGACACCAATGCCTTCAATACCGGCGCAGCCCCCTCGTGCCCAAGAGTCACCAGCGCTCTCGCCGCGGCCACACGAACATCACGCTCGGCGTCGGAGAGCGCGCCGACGAGCGTCTCCGTGGTGGTGGCGTCCCTGAGTAACTCCGCCGCCTCGACCAAGGCGAGCCTGATGTCGGCATCTGGATGCACCATGAGGCCGGCGAGCTTCGGGGCCGCCTCCGTAATACCCATCCTTCCGATGAGGCGCACCGCTCCCGAGGTCACGACGGGACTCGCGTTCTCCAGAAGGGCGATGACCGCTTCTGGGTTCTCCAAGGCGATACTCTGCACCGCACCCAGAAGCGTGTCCTTCAACTCGGGGATTTCCTCCTGCTCGGCCGCTCCGAGAAGCACCGGTAGCGCATCGGCTCGGAGGAACTTGAGAAGCCGGCTCAATACATCGACCGAAACATCGATCGTCCCATCTTGTAGAGCGCGCACCAACTCCTCGAGCGTCTCCGGGGACGAGACGTCATCCAGGAGGTCGTCACACTCCCTTTGGTGGATCTTGTCGAGGATTCCGGGCTCGCCGCGTACAGCGGTCAACTCTTCCAAGATGCCCGCTACGGCTTCGATGGCCCCGCGACTCAATAAACTCGGCATGAGGTCGCGAAGGATTTTCAGAATCTCCGATTTGCGCTCCGGGTACTCGGGATCTTCCAATCGGTCGAAGAGGGCGGACAAGACATCGTGCCTTACATCCCGCGCCATCTCGGACGCCAAGGCTCGCTCCAGCTGCTCCTTCTCATGGGGCTCGAGCGCGTAGCGCATCGGCGAAAAATCCTGGCCGATCTTGGGCGGCGGCGGCCCACTCGGCGCCGCGCCTGCCTCGGCCGCAACGTCACCTTCCTTGGAAGCTTCTTCCTCAGCGGCTTCCATCTCACCCTGCAACACTTGACCCAAGTCAGCACGCTCCTCCGCCGCTTGAGCCATGGGAACCACGGCACCCTCCGTGAACTGGGCCACGTACTGACACTTGAAAAACTCGAGGTCCGCTTCCCAGAGCATCGTCAGGAGGTCATCCGCCTCGGCGGTCTTGAGCATCCTCGCCCGCTGGAGCACGCCGAGAATCTTGTCGAGCTCATCGCCCTCGATGCCCGGGAGGAACGTGAGGTCGCGGACGCCATCCTTGTAGAGCAGGAAGGCCAGGGAGTCGGAGCGGGAAGAGTTCTCGTAGATCGCTGCACCAGCCATCAGAAGCCGGTGCTCCTCGACTGACAAGTTGAGGCCCTCGAGTTCCTGCCAAAGCTGCTCGAAGGCCTCACGAAGGCTGTTGACGAAGCGCCTCCGGACCGGGTTGTTCTCGTCGTAGAGTTGAAAGGCCCGGAGAGCCTTGCCGAGCACGATGAAAAGCTCCCGAACCTGGACGACCGGAAGGTCGTCGCCCTCCGGCCAGTCTTCAGGCTCGGCCGAGGTCTGGTCGTCGTCCCCCTCCGCCGAGTCTTCAGCCTCAGCGGGGGTCTGGTCGGAGATGTCCGCCGGTTCGTCGGTCACCGGGGTCTGGTCGGAGATGTCCGCCGGTTCGTCGGTCAATGGTCCCTCGTGGCGAGAGGTAGGTGCTTATGCTCAAAGATAACGCGCTCCTTCCTCCACGCGAGCAACATGTTGGACGTCCTTGTCGCCCCTACCGCTCAAGCACACCAAGAGAGGTCCACGCGCTCGGTACTCCGGAGCAATTCTCAGGACATGCGCGATAGCGTGCGCGCTCTCTAACGCGGGGATGATTCCTTCCAGATCGGACAGACGGTGAAACGCCCCGAGTGCCTCCTCGTCGGTGACGGATACGTACTGGGCACGTCCGGTGTCCTTGAGGTAGGAGTGTTCGGGTCCCACACCAGGGTAGTCGAGCCCGGCGGAGATCGAGTGCGCCGGCGATACCTGACCATCAGCATCTTGCAGCAGGTAACTCATGGCCCCATGAAGCACGCCGGGACGTCCCGCCGCCAGCGTCGCGGAGTGCCTTCCCGAGTTCACGCCTTCGCCGGCCGCCTCGACCCCTATCAACTCCACCTCCTCGTCCCCCCGGAACGCGTGGAAGATGCCCATAGCGTTCGAACCGCCACCCACGCAGGCCACGATGGCCGCGGGCAACGCGTCAGCGCGAGCAAGCATCTGCTCCCGGGCCTCTTGGCCGATCACGCATTGGAAATCGCGAACGATGCGTGGAAACGGCGAGGGTCCTACAACCGAGCCGATGATGTAGTGCGTCGTCTCGACATTGGTGACCCAATCACGGATGGCTTCGTTGGTCGCGTCCTTGAGGGTGCGCGTTCCTGATCCGACGGGGATGACCTCGGCACCGAGGAGTTCCATTCGGTAGACATTCAACGCCTGTCGCTCAACATCGACCTCGCCCATATAGACGACGCACTCTAGATCGAAGAGCGCGCAGGCCGTTGCCGTGGCAACGCCGTGCTGGCCGGCGCCGGTCTCAGCGATGATTCGGCGCTTTCCCATGCGGCGGGCCAGAAGTGCTTGCCCGATCGTGTTGTTGATCTTGTGGGCGCCGGTGTGGTTGAGGTCCTCTCGCTTGAGAAAAATCGGGGGCCCGTCGACAAAGGCCTCCAATCGTGACGCGCGGAAAAGGGGAGAGGGGCGGCCCGCGTAGTCGCGAAGCAGGAGGTCGAGCTCTTCCCGGAAAGATGAATCGGTGGTCGCCCCTTCGTAGGCGGCATCCAGTTCATCCAAGGCCGAGATGAGCGTTTCGGGCACGTACCGGCCCCCGAACGGACCGAATCGCTCCCCGTCAGCTTTCACCTCACTCCTCCCCGCGGGCGTTTCGGACGAAGGACCGGATCAGCTCCGGGTCCTTGCGACGAACGTGTAGCTCCACACCGGAGCTGACGTCGACGACGTCGGGCCGAAGGGTGCGGACCGCGTCGGCCACGTTTCCAGGTGTGAGACCTCCCGCAACGATCACCTTCAGGTCGGGCGGAATGCGGTCCCTCACCACGCGCGCACCTTCCCAGGAAAACGATACTCCGCTACCGCCGGGGCGGTCGGGATGCCACCCGTCGAGGAGCAGGCCGTCTACGGAGGCTCCCAGGGCCTCCACAGCTCTGGTCACGTCCGCGGGGTCTCGAACCCGAACAGCCTTCCAAATGGCCCACATACCCCGCCGGCGCAACTCCTCGACATACTCGCCGTCCTCCTCACCGTGCAACTGGATCACCGAAGCGCCGATCAATCCAGCGATACGCTCGGCTTCGTCCAACGATTCGTCCACGAAGACCGCCACCAGAGGAGCCTCCGTAGCAAGCCCGATGTCAACGGCAACGTCGGGCAGAATGCTCCTCGAGAACCCCTGGGAAAGAATCATGCCCAGGTAATCGGCCCCGAGCTCTCGCGCAGAGACGGCATCCTCCGGCGTGGTGATACCATCGATTTTGATGCCGAGTTCGCTCATCTCGATGTTAGGAAGCTATCCTGGGAGCCCTCCCCTGCCCCACCAAAGCGGTTACGCCGGCTCCAGGATCATCCTGACGAAGGAGCGATTCGCCTACGAGGACCGCGTCCACCCCCCTCTCTCCGACGCTGCCGACATCGGCGGGCGTGTGAATCCCGCTCTCGGAGACCAGAACCACGCTGGGTGGGACCAGCGCCGCCAACGAGAGGGTTACGTCGATCCGCGTTTCGAAGGTCCGGAGGTTGCGATTGTTGATGCCGAGGAGCCGGGCTCCCGCCGCGAGACCACGTTCCACCTCCGCGCCGTCGTGAGCCTCCACGAGCACCGACATCCCGAGCTCTTCGGCAAGCGTCCCCAACGAACGAAGCTGCTCATCATCCAGGATGCGCACGATGAGTAGGATCGCATCCGCCCCCACCCCTCTCGCCTCATACACCTGGGACTCATCGATCACGAAATCCTTCCGGAGAACGGGTATCTTCACGAGGCCGCGCACGCCAGCCAGATCCCCTAGAGAACCGCCGAAATACTGTGTATCCGTGAGAACGCTGAGTGCGGCGGCCCCTCCTGTTTCATACTTCGGTCCGAGACTGAGGGGATCGAGATCGGTACGGATCGCACCGGCACCCGGCGAACGCCGCTTGATCTCAGCGATGACCGCCACCGCATCTCCGCTACGGAGTGAGCCGACGAAGTCTCGCGCCGGGGGCGCTTTTTCGGCTCGATCCCGCAGTCCCGCCGGATTTCGCCTCAACGCTTCGACTTCCTTCAGCTTGGTCTCGACGATCTCTTGGAGGATGTTCCCAGGCAAACTCATCCGGCCACCCGATCAATAAACGGCGCACGCTGTCGGCGCGCGGCCTTGCATTTCGGGCAACCTTCGGGTACCCTTTGTTCGGGTCTTATTCGGTTTTCCATCATACAGAGGTGGTTGACATGCCCCTGACGAAGCGACAGAAAGAGATCCTCGACCACATTGAGAGCTTCATCGAAAGACATGGGTACGCCCCGAGCTTCGAAGAGATCGCATCAGCGTTCGGGTACTCATCGCTGGCGACCGTGCACGAGCATCTGAGCAATCTGGAGCGCAAGGGCTATATCCGGAAGGCCTATAACGAGAGCCGCTCCATCGAGTTGGTCGGCACGGCATTCGCCGCATCAGCCGCCGAACTGCCGCTCCTCGGCGCAGTGGCCGCGGGTCTCCCCATCGAAGCGATCGAGCAACAGGAGACGCTCGCCGTGCCGCCGGATATGGTAAAGTCCGGAAGGGAAAACTTCGTGCTGCGGGTCGAGGGCGAGTCGATGATCGACGAGCAGATCCGGGACGGCGACTACATCGTGGTGAGCTCCCAGGAGACCGCTTCGGACGGCCAGATGGTTGTCGCGCTCGTGGGCGGCGATTCGGCGACCGTGAAGAAGATGTACAGGGAGCCGGACGGTCGAATCCGACTTCAGCCGGCGAACCCCTCCATGGCACCGATCGTCGAGGATTCAAGCAATGTGCAGATCCAAGGCGTCGTCGTGGGAGTCATCCGGAAGTATTAGTCGCTTCTCGGAGGCCGTCGAGCGCTTCGAGCGCCCGTCCGTCATCGAGGGCCTCGGCCGCCGCTTCGATACCCTCTCCTGTTGTGTCCGAAACGCCCGCCACATAGACCGCCGCACCGGCATTCATGAGGACTGCCGTTCGGGCACCTCCCTGCTCCTGGCCTTCCAGCACGCTCAGGATGATTCTCGCGTTGTCCTCGGGCTCCCCACCCGCCAGCTCTTCGGCCGAGCAAGACGCCAATCCGAAGTCCTCCGGGCGGACGGTCCGATGGCTAACAGCCCCATCATGGAGCTCGGCTACATCAGTCGGACCCATCGGACTCAACTCGTCCAGCCCCGCCTCACCGTGTACGACGAGCGCGCTTACGTGACCGAGCTCTCGCAGCGCTTCGACGACGAGAGGAACCAGCAGAGGATCAGCAACGCCGACCAACTGCCTGCGCACGCCAGCGGGGTTGGTCAATGGACCGAGGACATTCATGATCGTCGGGAACCCCAGCTCTTTGCGGACCGGCCCCACGTGCCGCATCGCAGGATGAAGCAACGGTGCGAACATGAACACTATGCCCGTCTCCTCGAGGACCCGACCCATCTCTTCGGGGCGGAGCTCGATGCGCACGTCTAGCGCCTCGAGGACGTCGGCACTCCCGCTTCGGGAGGTGAACGAGCGGTTCCCGTGTTTCGCGATCCGTGCACCGGCACCCCGAGCGACGAGGGCGGCAGCCGTCGAAATGTTGAAGGTCGTCACGGCTCCTCCGCCCGTCCCGCAGGTATCGATCAACTCGTCGGGCGACGCCGAGACGATCGGAATCATGGCTTTTCGGAGCGCTCTTACGCCGCCGGCCACCTCGACGGGGGCAACTCCTTTCAAGCGAAGTGCCGTGAGCAGGGCCGCCATCTGCACCGGAGACGCCTCACCCTCCATGAAGACGTCGAACGCGAACTCGGCCTCGAACGCGGTAAGATGCTCACCTCCAGCGGCCTTCTGGATGACCTCCCTGAGGTCGAAAGGCTCCAACGGAGAAGCAGAATCTGGACTCATTTCGTGCTGTGTTCGGGTCACATCAGGGTCCTCAGGGCCAATCGCGAGCCCTCTTGGACGGTTCCAATTCATCGTTTTTCCGGTCGCTTGACAACGCTTGCGCCCTTCCTACCTTCCGGGCGTGAACGCCGTGAAGGACCATCGCCTCAAGCTAATTCTTCAATATGATGGATCCGCCTTCCACGGCTGGCAAATACAGCGCGAGGAGCGCACCGTTCAAGGGGAGTTGGAGGCGGCCCTGGAGCAACTCACGAGTAGCCATCGCCCCGTGATCGGATCGGGAAGAACCGATCGCGGGGTCCACGCGACCGGCCAAGTAGCGGTCGCCACCCTTCCGAATACCTGGCAGCCCGAAAAGCTCGAGAAGGCCTTGTTCGCTGTACTGCCGAAGGACATCTGGATCAAGAGCATAGAGCCCTCCCTCCCCGATTTCCATCCCCGCTACGATGCGGTGAGCCGAACCTACCTTTACCATCTCGGACTGTCGGCAGAGACCCGCTCGCCCTTCCACCGCCATTGGTGCTGGCCCCTCGCCAAGCCGTTGGATACGGGGCTTCTCGAGGGTGCAGCCGAAACGATCGTGGGCGAATATTCCTTCAGGGCCTTCAGAAAGTCGGGCCAGCCCGAGAGGGGGGATCGCTGCAGGGTAAACGAGTCATCTTGGGAACCCTGGGAAGGGCTCGGGCTCACGTTTCGAATCACCGCCGACCGCTTTCTTCATCACATGGTTCGGTATTTGGTCGGAACGATGGTCGACATTGCAGGAGGCAAGCGCCCTTTGGAGGATCTGCAGCGTCTGCTGAAAGAGCCCGTGAATGACCTTCGGACCTCCCCCCCCGCGCCTCCGACGGGGCTGTTTCTCCATCACGTCACATATCCGGCAGAGCATTCGGGACGAGGGAAGTCGACGCCATCAACGGAACAAGTAGCTCAATGAAGATTTTTATCGATACAGCAGACCTCGAAGAGATCCGCCGCGCAGCCGAAGCCGGCCTGATCGATGGCGTGACCACGAATCCGTCGCTCATGGCAAAGGTGGGAGGCGACCGAGAGCCAGCCGAGCTCTTTCTGGAGATTTGCGAGGCCGTGGACGGCCCGGTCAGCGCGGAGGTCGTCGCGCTGGACACCGACGGCATGCTCGAGCAGGGTCGGCGCCTCGCAAAGATTCACGACAACATTGTCATCAAGGTCCCGCTCACCGAAGCGGGACTTCGGGCATGCCGCGCCCTGACGAGTGACGGCATTCGCGTGAATGTGACACTTTGTTTTTCCCCAACCCAGGCTCACCTCGCCGCGAAAGCGGGAGCCGCGTACATATCTCCGTTCGTTGGACGGATCGACGATATCTCGGGGGATGGGATGGAGTTGGTCGGCCAGATCCGCCAGATTTATGACAACTACGACATCGATACGGAAATACTGGCGGCTTCGATTCGGCACCCTCAACACATGGTCCAGGCCCTCTTGATGGGAGCCGACTGCGGCACGTTGCCTCCGAAGGTGTTGTATCAGCTGCTGAAGCATCCCTTGACGGACAAGGGCCTCGACAGCTTCCTGGCGGACTGGAAATCCCTGGGGAGGGAACTCTAGCCGCAATGGCGAATCCATGGCGGACCCGATGATGAGTCCCCACAAGTTCAGCCCGATATCGGTTTGGGCCGCGGTAGCGGCGGTCTCCCTAAGCGCCTGCGAAGGAGCCGGCCCCGCCGAGGGTGCGCCAGATCCCGAGCCTGACTTCGAGGCCGTTGCCGCCCCCCTGCTTACCCAGCCGGAGGTGTCCGGCTCGAGAAGCAACGCCATCGTCGAGGCAGCAGCGCGGGTGGCACCGGCCGTCGTGAGTGTCAACGTGATTCGCACGGAGCAGGTACAGGCGAGGGGATCCTTCTTCGACCCATTCCCGATGCCTCGCACGCGGCGCAGCCGCGACTTGGGGTCCGGATTCATCGTGAGCGCCGACGGCGTGATCCTCACCAACGATCACGTGGTCCGGGACGCCGAGCGCATCATGGTGACGCTCCCGGACGGTCGGGACTTCGAGGCGGAGTTACTCGGGGCAGACCAACTCACCGACGTGGCGGTGCTCAGGATCCGAGGCGCCGATTTGCCCGTCGCACCCGTAGGCACCTCGGAGGGGCTGCTCATCGGAGAGTGGTCGCTGGCGATCGGCAACCCGTTCGGCAACCTGTTCTCTAACTCGGAGCCCTCGGTGACCGCCGGCGTGATCAGCGGGACCGGGCGCCACATCATTCCGGATGACGAGGACCGAGTGGTCTACCTCGGGATGATCCAGACTGACGCGTCCATCAATCCCGGAAACTCGGGTGGCCCCCTTGTGAACTCGGTTGGCGACGTCATCGGCGTGAACAGTTCTATCTTCTCCCGCAGCGGGGGGAGTGAGGGGCTGGGCTTCGCAATACCGATTGACCGTGCTATCCGGGTGGCCAATGACCTCTTGACTTCAGGCGAGGTCAAGCGGGCATGGCTCGGCTTCGACCCGGATGCGAGCGAGGAAGATATCTGGGGCAGGACCCATGGTGTTACCGTCTCGAGCGTGTCCCGGTCCTCGCCTGCTGGGCGGGCGGGGATCGTGCCTGGCGACCGGGTGGTCACGGCCAACGGAAAGGCGCTCCGGACACTGCTCGACTTCGAGTCCCTGATGCTCGACGTCGAGGAGGGTGAGTCCGTTGCGTTGGGAATCGACAGGCGGGAAAGCCCGGTGACGCTCGTCGCTGAAGGACTCCCATCCATCTCGGCGGACCGGGTCGCCATCGAGCAGATGGACTTGATCACTGTCACGCCCGAGATTCGCGCCGAGCGAAACCTCGGGTACGAGACGGGAGCCCTCATCGTGGACATCGAGCGCGACCTGGAGAGCCGGATCGGCCTCCGGGCGGGAGACGTGATCCTTCGGATCGGCCGCCTGCCGGTCGAGTCGGCGGAGGCGGCGGCGGAGATCCTGCGGCGGGTGTCCGGGAACTTCACCGTCTATCTCGAACGCAATGGGGAAGTCATTGTGCGATACCTCCGGGCGAGCCGTGGCTGAGAACGGCAACGGACGCTACGGACATCCGCTTGGGGAGCGATACGCCTCCGCCGAAATGCAGGCCATATTCGCGCCGGCGCACCGCTACGGCACGTGGAGGCGCCTGTGGTTGGCCCTCGCCGCAGCGCAGCACGAGCTGGGACTCTCGATTCCACAAGAAGCGCTCGACGAAATGCGTGCTGGCCTCGACGAAATCGACCTCTCCAAGGCGGCAGAGTACGAAAACCGGTTTCGGCACGACGTGATGGCCCACATACACCTCTTTGGAGATGTGGCGCCCGCCGCCCGTGGCATCATCCATCTCGGCGCTACGAGTGCTTTCATCGGGGACAACACGGATCTCATCCTCCACCGGGAGGCTCTCACGCTGATCCGAGACCGGCTTGTCCGATGCATCGCACGCCTCGCCACATTCGCGGTCGACCATCGTGCCCTCCCCACACTCGGATTCACGCACTTTCAGCCCGCGCAGCCCACCACCGTCGGGAAGCGGGCAACGCTGTGGCTACAAGACTTTCTGCTCGACGTCGAAGAGCTCGAGTTCCGACTGGGAGCGCTTCGTTTCAGGGGGGTACGGGGTACGACAGGCACGCAGGCGTCGTTCCTCGACTTGTTCGAGGGAGATCACGGAAAGGTGGATGCGCTGAGCGAGGACGTGGCGCATCGGATGGGCTTCGGGCAGGAGTACGGCGTCACAGGCCAAACGTACCCGAGGAAAGTGGACGCCCAAATTCTCGGGACGCTCGCGAACGTGGCTGCGTCGGCGTCCAAGATGGGCCACGACCTGCGCCTTCTCGCCCACCTGAGGGAAGTCGAGGAGCCGTTCGAAGAGGAACAGGTCGGCTCATCGGCCATGCCCTATAAGAGAAATCCGATGCGAGCCGAGCGCATCTGCGCCATGGCGCGCCATGTGATGGTTCTGGCCCAGGACCCCCTCTTTACGGCTGCCACGCAGTGGCTCGAGCGCTCACTGGATGATTCGGCCAACCGGAGACTGTCGATCCCGGACGCCTTCCTCGCGTTGGATGGGATTCTGGTCCTGGTAGAAAACGTGTCCTCGGGGCTCGTCGTAAACCCCGAGGTGATCCGCAACAACCTGGAGGAGTACCTTCCGTTCATGGCTTCCGAGACGATCCTCATGCACGCGTCCTCCGCCGGAGGGGACCGCCAGGAACTACATGAAAAGATGCGGCAGCATTCCATGGCCGCCGCGGCTCGTATGAAGGAGGAGGGTGGCCCCGCCGACCTGCTGGCGCGGATCTCCGATGATGAGGACTTCGACATGACCCTGGAGCAATTGATCGCTATCGCCCATCCCGCAAAATTTGTCGGGCGAGCTCCCGAACAGGTGGACCGCTTCCTGGCCGAGTGGGTACAGCCGACCTTGGCACGCCTCGAAGCCGATGCCAACGAACGTCTTGGAGAACCCGATGTCCGGGTCTGATGCCATGGAGGTGTTGGAAACACAGGTGCCCCTACCGCTCCTCTACCGGGGGAAGGTGCGCGACATCTACGACGTCGGAGACAGCCGGCTCCTGATGGTTGCGAGCGATCGCGTCAGCGCGTTCGATGTGATCCTCACTGAGCCGATCCCTCGCAAGGGTGAGGTCCTCACACAGCTCACTGCGTGGTGGCTGGACTCACTGCGTGGCGTGCTCGACCATCATCTGCTGAACTGCGACCCCGACGAGATCGCGGATCAGGTACCGTCCCTGCAAGAGTCCAGCGGGGCCTGGGCGCGCCGGAGCATGCTCGTCCGCCGCACCGAGCCGGTCCTGGTCGAGTGTGTGGTCCGCGGGTATGTGTCGGGGTCGGCCTGGAAGGAGTATCGAGCCTCCGGAACGCTGGCAGGCGAACCCCTCCCGCAGGGTTTGGTCGAGAGTCAGAAGCTGCCCTCCCCGATTTTCTCTCCGTCGACCAAGGCGCAGACAGGTCACGACGAGAATATTCCTTTCTCTGGCGTCGTGGAGCACCTGGGTAAGGAGGAGGCCGAGCGTCTGCGGGAACTGTCCCTGGCCGTTTACGAGCATGGCGCGAGGATCGCCAAAGAGCACGGGATCATCCTCGCCGACACGAAGTTCGAGTTCGGACACGACGCGGATGGCCGGCTTTTGTTGATCGATGAAGTCCTCACACCCGACTCCTCCCGGTTCTGGCCCGCGGACGCGTACGAGCCCGGCCATGGCCAACCGTCTCTGGACAAACAACCGGTGCGAGACTTCTTGGACGGTCTGACCGACTGGGACAAGTCCCCCCCGCCACCGGATCTGCCCGACTACGTCGTGAGCGAAACAACGGAACGGTACTTGGAGATCTTCAGGCGCCTGACCGGAACGGAGCTCGATGAATTTCGACCCCCGCACTTCGAGTAACGGCCGGATGCGCTTCGCCCGAGAGGGATATCCGTTCATGTTCGGTGCCGTGCTTTTCGCCGCAGCTGCATGGATCACGGTGCCCATCTTGGGACCAGGGCCCTGGACGATCCTGCCCGCGAGTCTACTGATCCTCCTAGCGGCTTTCGTCTTCTACTTCTTCCGGGACCCCGAGCGTGAAATCCCTTCGGGAGATGGCGTGGTTATTTGTCCCGGCGACGGCAAGATCATCGACATTCGTGAGGTGGACGAGCCCTCTTTCATAAACGGGGCGTGTCGGCGGATCACCATCTTCCTGAGCGTTTTCAACGTCCACGTGCAGCGCGCGCCGGTTTCCGGCGACGTGGTGCACCGCGAGTATCGCCCCGGTAAGTACGCCGTGGCCTGGCATCCCAAAGCCAGCGAAAAAAATGAGCAGTCCTCCCTGGGATTGATCGTGCAGGACCACCGGGTGCTGGTCCGCCAGATCGCCGGACTCATCGCCCGCCGGATCGTCACCTACCCCGAGCAGGGCGGGTACGTGGAGCGTGGGGAGCGCATCGGGCTCATTCGGTTCGGATCGAGGGTGGACCTCTTTATTCCACTCGACTGGAATCTCGACTGCGCCGTGGGAGACAAGGTGGCGGGTGGATCCACGGTCTTGGCATGGATCGATGGCGGGGAGGAAACCCCATGATCGATCGAATGCGGCCCGTCAGGCGGCTTCGGAAGGGCATCATCATCCTGCCCTCGGCATTCACGATGTCGAACCTGTTCTTCGGGTTCTATGCGATCGTGGCCGCCACTCGGGGGGACTTCGAATGGGCCGGGTGGTTCATCGTGTGGGCTGCCGTCACGGATCTTCTGGACGGCCGCGTCGCCCGTTTCACTCGGACGGGATCCGCATTCGGTGAGGAGTTGGACTCGCTGGTCGACGCGATCTCCTTCGGGGTCGCACCTGCCTTCATCATGTACACGCTGTATTTCTCAGACGGCTGGAGCTGGGTGCTCCCGCTGGTATACGTGATGGCCGTGGTGGTCCGGTTGGCCCGCTTCAACATGGAGCAAGAGGGAGAAGCCAAGCGGCACTTCCACGGGCTTCCCTCGCCGACGCCGGGGATCATTCTGGCCACGTTTTACCCGTTCAGCCAAACCGCCCTTTTTGAAACGTACCTCGCGGACATGCCGTGGCCTAGCATCATGGGCGTCCTGTTGATCCTGCTGGGCGCCTTGATGCTCAGCAACATCCCCTACGCGATCGTCCCTAAGCTGAATTTCAGATCCGGAAGGGGTATCCTGTTCGCGCTTTGGCTCTTCGTGAACGTCCTCGTGGCCATCAGGTTCCCCGCTTACTACTTCTTTCCCATGTTCCTCGGCTATACCGCCTGGGGCCTGGCCGGCTCGGTCATCCACGGCCTTCTGGACCGTCTGCCAGACCGAGATCCGCTGGAGCACAGCTTCGATGACGGAGAAGTAGAGGTGCGGGCCGTCGACTACAGTGAGTTGACGCCTGAAGGATACCGCCGCCCCGTAACGCCTATTCATCCTGACGATGTGGAGAGCCGAGAGTGAGTCGTTTTCGCCTTGAGATCCGAGTGATACCGCGCCCGGGCCTGCTGGACCCGGAGGGGAAGGCCATCCAAAGCGCCCTGCATTCTTTGGACTACGACCAAGTCCATGAAGTTCGTGTCGGCAAGCTCCTCTATCTGGACGTGGAGGCCGCGTCCACAGAGGAGGCCCGTGAAGGCGCCGAAGCGATGTGTCGGCGATTGCTGGCGAATCCGGTCACGGAGGACTTCGAGATCGAGGTTCAAGAGGCCACTGAAGAGACGGTGCCCGCATGAAGGTTGCCATCGTCACGTTCCCGGGATCCAATTGCGACTACGACCTCTACAAGTGCATACAACTGATCGGGGGAGCGCCCGAATTTCGTTGGCACCGAGACGTCGATCTGGGTGAGGTGGACGTGGTCATGCTCCCGGGTGGCTTCTCTTACGGGGATTACCTTCGCGCCGGCGCCATCGCCACCATGAGTCCGATCATGGATGCGGTGAAGGACTTCGCAAAGTCCGGCGGTCCGGTTGTGGGTATCTGTAACGGCTTTCAGATGCTCTGTGAGTCCGGGTTGCTACCCGGGGCACTCCTCCGAAACCGTTCGCTTCTCTTCGCGAGCCATGACGTCCTGCTTCGGGTCGAAAACACCGATTCGATCTTCACACAGGAGTATGAAGCCGGACAGATCCTTCGGATGCCGATCGCCCATGCCGAGGGGAACTATCACGCCGATGACGAAACGCTCGACCGCCTGGAGGGCGAGGGCCGAGTGCTCTTCCGGTACGCCAACGCTGAAGGGGAGGCCGTGGATGGTGCGAACCCTAACGGCTCGGCCCGTTCCATCGCCGGCATCGCCAATGAATCCGGCAATGTCATGGGTATGATGCCGCACCCTGAACGGGCGGTGGAGCCCATCCTTGGGTCCGTAGACGGACTCGGCCTCTTCGAAGCACTCCTGTCGCACTTTTCCCCCCTTGGGGCAGTGTGACGACCGGTGGCACCCCGGTACCCCCTGGGTGGCCGCCCACTGTACTCCTTCAACAGACTTCCACGGACGGATTCGTTTGAATCGTGACCCATAGAGCGGACAGTACCGGAGCCTTAACCGCATTGAGCGTATCACCGAGAGAGGGCGACCCCCGCATCACTCCCGAGCTGGTGGAGGATCACGGACTATCGAGGTCGGAGTACGACCGTATCCTCGAGATCCTCGGGAGGGAGCCCACCTTCACCGAGCTCGGCGTGTTCAGCGCGATGTGGTCGGAGCACTGCGGCTACAAGAACTCCAAGCGGCTCCTCAGCCTACTGCCCACCGTGGCGCCCTGGGTGATTCAGGGACCCGGCGAGAACGCGGGCGTCATCGATATCGGAGACGGCCTGGCGTTGGCGTTCAAGATAGAATCACACAACCACCCCTCCGCCGTCGAGCCATACCAGGGTGCCGCAACCGGCGTGGGCGGCATTCTTCGCGACGTCTTCACGATGGGTGCCCGGCCGATCGCGGTCCTCGACTCGCTTCGGTTCGGGGATCTCGACAGTGGACGGGTGCGTTACCTTTTCTCAGGCGTGGTGAAGGGGGTGGGCGACTACGGAAACTGTGTGGGTATCCCAAACATCGGCGGGGAGGTCTTCTTCGACCGAGGCTATGAGGGCAATCCCATTGTGAACGCAATGTGCCTCGGACTCATGAAGGCCGAGGATCTCATCAAGGGTGAGGCCGAAGGGGTCGGAAACCCGCTCATGGCAGTGGGTGCTCGTACCGGGCGAGACGGAATCCATGGAGCGACCTTCGCTTCCGAGGAGCTCAGCGACGACTCCCAGGCCAGTCGACCACAAGTTCAGGTGGGCGACCCTTTTACGGAGAAGCTGTTGTTGGAGGCCAGCCTGGAGCTCATCCAGAGCGGCCACATCACGGGCATCCAGGACATGGGAGCGGCCGGGATCACGTCGAGCGCTTCCGAGATGGCGGGCCGGTCCGGCAACGGCGTAGAGATCGACATGGAGCTCGTGCCCGTCCGGGAACCTGGGATGACCCCCTACGAGATGCTCCTGTCGGAGTCCCAGGAGCGCATGCTCGTCGTCGCGAAGTCCGGGAGCGAAAGCGCGGTGCGCGATATCCTCACCAGGTGGGAGCTCGAGGCCGAGGAGATCGGGCGCGTCACCGACGACGGCCTGTTCCGCGTCCGTGAGGGGGACCGCGTGGTCGCCGAGATCCCCTCACTGCCGCTGACCGAGGGCTGTCCCACCTACGAGCGGGAGGGCGTCGAATCGGAAGAAATCCGTGCACTTCGGTGTGCGGATCTCGCGCGCTTCAACGAAGTGGACGCCGATCAGTCGGAGGCGCTCCTGAGGTTGATTGCATCGCCCAACATCGCCTCCAAACGCTGGGTTTATGGCCAATACGACACCACTGTGCGAACCGGCACGGCGGTGCGGCCGGGGGGGGACGCCGGCGTCGTACGCCTTCGCGGCACCCGCCGAGCGGTAGCCGCGACCACCGACTGCAATGGCCGATACGTCTATCTCAACCCCCGCTCGGGAACGATGGCCGCCGTGGCCGAGGCGGCGAGAAATCTCGTCTGTGTGGGCGCCCTTCCAACCGCAGTGACCAACAACTTGAACTTCGGGAATCCTCTCAAGCCCCATATCTACTACCAATTCCGGGAGGCTGTGCTTGCTATGGCCGAAGCCTGCAAGCTGTTCGAGACCCCGGTCACCGGCGGCAACGTTTCGTTCTACAACGAGACGGACGGGGTGGCGATCTATCCCACACCAGTCATCGGCATGGTCGGCGTTCTGGAGGACGTGGATCACATCACTCGCCACGCCTTTCAAAACATAGGCGATACCATCATCCTGCTCGGCGACAACACGGACGAATTGGGAGCCTCTGAGTATCTCTATGTGGTGGAAGGCCTCGTGGCCGGCGAGCCGCCCTCGGTTGACCTCTTCGGAGAGCGCGGACTCCAGCACGCCGTGTTGGCGATGATTCAACACGGGCTGCTCCGCTCCGCCCACGATGTGTCGGAGGGAGGCCTCGCCTGCGCGCTGGCAGAGAGCGCGCTTGGAGCAGGAGAGAGCCCACTGGGCGTACAGGTCACGCTTCACGACGCGCTCCCGGTCCTTCCGCTTCTGTTCGGTGAGGCCCAGGGCCGTGTGGTGGTCTCGTGCGACCCACACTCGGCAGACGAAGTCTTACGTATCGGCAAGCGCCACGGCGTGCCCTGCCGCGCGGTAGGACAGGTCGTCCCTTCAGATGAGGGCTTCAGGATCGACGGGCGGGCGACGTCGCTGGAGGCCGATATCGAAGTCCTAGCCGAGCTGTTCTTCGGCGCAATCCCCAACTTGATGGATGGAGCTGGACTATCGTGACTCCGAAGCCCTTCCCCCCAACACTCCCGGGACCCGTCGACATCGAGAGTTCCCAGCTCGACGACCGGCCTCACGAGGAGTGCGGCGTCGTCGGCTTCAGTGGCATCGATGGCGCCGCGGAGCTGGCGTTCCTGGCACTGTACTCCCTTCAGCATCGGGGCCAGGAGTCCGCCGGCATCTGCGCGATCGCGGACAGCGAAGCGCGGCTCCACAAGGGTGTGGGATTGGTTGCCGACGTCTTCAATGCGGATGCCTTGAGAGGCCTTCCGGGACGTACGGCGGTAGGACACGTGCGATACTCGACGGCCGGCGGAAGCCAGGCCTTGAACGCGCAACCGATCGTCGTTCGGTACGCCGAGGGCGATCTGGCGGTGGCCCACAACGGGAACCTCACCAACGCCCACGACCTGAAGACGCGGCTGGTGAAGGAGGGGGCGATCTTCCAGACCACGTCGGATTCAGAGGTGATCGTTCACCTGATCGCTCGGTCTCGCGAGGAAACCGTGGACGGACAGGTGGCCGATGCCTTCAATCAGCTGGAGGGAGCATTCTCGCTCGCCCTAACGGTGGGCGAGGTGATGTACGCCGTGCGCGACCCGCGAGGGTACCGCCCTCTCGTGCTGGGCAGACTCGATGGGGGGCACGTCGTCGCAAGTGAGACGTGTGCGCTGGACATCCTCGGTGCAGAGTATCTGCGGGACATCGAGCGAGGCGAGGTGCTCAGGATCGAGGGAGGAACACTTCACAATCTCCCGGAGCTCGCCAAAGCCGAGTCAGCCGCCCCGTGCATCTTCGAGCTGGTCTACTTCGCCCGGCCGGACTCACATCTCTGGAACATCTCTGTGGACGGCGCACGCCGTGGATTCGGACGCCGGCTTGCCGAGGAGCACCCGATAGAGGCTGATGCCGTCGTCTCGGTACCCGATAGCGCCAACTCGGCAGCCCTCGGCTACAGCGAGCAAAGCGGCATCCCTTTTGAGCTGGGTCTCCTCCGAAACCACTACGTCGGCCGAACATTCATCAAGCCTTCCCAGGCCGATCGAGACTTCAGCGCCCGGATGAAGTACAACCCGGTGCGGGAGGTGCTGGAGGGTCGGCGCGTCATCGTGGTGGACGATTCACTCGTACGCGGGACCACGAGCCGAAGCCTGGTCAAATTCATTCGGCAAGCCGGCGCTAAAGAGGTCCACTTCCGAATCGCCAGCCCACCGGTGCGATTCCCCTGCTTTTACGGAATCGACATGCCCAGCCATGAGGAGCTCATCGGGTCCAGATTTACTCCAGAGGAGATCGGACAGCAGCTCGGGGTCGATTCCCTGGGGTATCTGTCCCTCGAAGGAATGCTCTCAGTCGTCTCCGACCACAGCACCTTCTGCGACGCTTGTTTCTCTGGTAACTACGCCGCGCCCCTCGTCGATCTCGACAAGGGCTACCTACCCGGGAATCACCCGATCAAGGTGTTGTGCTAGAACGGTGATAGACCGCTAAGCATCCTCTGCCAGAAAGGCCTCCGCCAACTCAACGATCTCGGAAGACCCGATGTACAGGGGCGTCCTCTGGTGAATCGCCTCCGGGGTCAGGTTCATTATTGGCGTTCGCCCGTCGGATGCTCGCCCCCCTGCCTGCTCGCAGATCATGGCCATCGGCGCGGCTTCGTAGAGGAGTCGTAGCTTCCCATGCGGATTCTTGGAGTCCGCCGGGTACATGAAGATTCCACCCTTGAGCAAGGTGCGGTGAAAATCCGCCACCAAGGATCCGATGTAGCGTGAGCTATAGGATGCCTTCGCATCACCATCGAGCCCCTTCAAACGCTGCATGAGCCTCTGCTGCCCCGTGGACCAGCGGGGGTAATACGCCTCGTTGATCGAGTACATCAGACTAGGGGGGTCGGGCATGACCAAGCTCGGGTGGCTCAGCAGAAATTCACCGATCGACGGGTCGAGCGTAAACCCGTGCACCCCCCGCCCGCTCGTATACACGAGCATGGTCGATGATCCATAGAGCACATATCCCGCGGCGACTTGCCTGCACCCCGCCTGAAGACAGTCTTCGACGGTGCCGTCCTCGCCGTCGGAGACCCTCTGGTGAACGGAGAAGATGGTGCCGATCGAAACGTTGACGTCGATGTTCGAAGAGCCGTCCAACGGATCGAAGATCAAGACGTACTTCCCCTTCGGAAACTGCTCCGGAATCGGGAGAATGTCCTCCGATTCCTCAGAGACCATGCAACAAAGCGCGCCCGTGTGGTCCAACGCCCGGAAGATCACGTCCTCCGCATAGAGATCGAGTTTCTGGACACGCTCTCCCTGTACGTTCGTGTCCCCAGTGCCTCCGAGCATATCCACGATGCCGGCCTTATTCACTTCACGGGAGATGATCTTCGCGGCAAGCGTGAGCGAGTAGAGAATATTGCTCAAGGCGCCGGTGGCCTCCGGTCGAGTCCGTTCCTCCTCGACGATATGTCTCTCTAGCGTTACAACACTGCTGCTGGTCATGGCCTCATGGGACGTGGGCTCATGGGACGTGGGCTCGGCACTCTCGGTGGCTAGGAGTCAACCCGGCTTCAAGCGTCAGCAAAACATAGCCGGGGCCATCCGGAGGTCAAACACGCGCCTGGAGGATCTCCTCACCACTCGGTTCGGACATCGTGGAGTCCGCTGCGCCGGGCTCGTATCGAGATGTCACCGCTCAGATCCGTGCGCAGGATGCGGGCGCCCGACTCGATGATCCGATTCACGACGTCTATGTGGGGGTGACCGTAGCGATTCCTCGCACCGACCGGAATCACCGCCAACTCCGGAGATGTCTGTGCGAGAAGCAGTGGAGAAGTCGAGGTGCTCGAACCGTGATGACCGACCTTCAGGACTTCGAGGTCCGAAGGAAGATCGACCAGGATAGCCTCCTCCACCTCGACCGGTGCATCGCCGGTCAAGAGCGCCTCGAACTCTCCATATCGGACCAGAAGGACGACGGACTGCGCGTTGGAGTCCGTCCCGCTGTACGACGCAGGCGTAGGGCCATTGGGGTATAGAACCGAGATTTCGACCCCGTCCAACCTGATCGAGATGTCCCTCCGTGCTTCAAGCCAGGGGACCGCCTCACGGCCGGCCGCCTCCAGGACCTCCACGTAGGCGTCCTTTCCCGTCGCCTGGGCAGGGTCCAATACATACCCCACATCGAGCGCTTCGACGACCGCTTCGGCTCCGCCGATGTGGTCCAGATCCGGATGGGTCAACACGAGAGCCTCGAGCCGCGTGACCCCCCTGCGCCGCAGATAGGGGAGGACCACCCGCACACCCGCGTCGTAGGTTCGTCCTCGGGGGCCCGTGTCCACCAGGACCCACCTGCCTCCCGGAGATCGGATAGCCAAGGCGTCGCCCTGGCCAACGTCGAGGAAGACGATCTCCACCGTGCCCACACCGGCCCAACGCTCGGCGAACGGCGCCACTCCGGCGCCAGTCGCAGCCCAGACCGCGATCGTCATCCAGCGCGCCCGCCCTCGAATCGCTTCACCAAGGAAGCGCATTCCGATCAGGCCACCGAGGCCGCCAACGAGGCTCCCAATCAGCGCGGCATCTGCCACCCACAGGGAGGCCCAGGAAGGTGAGGCAAAAAGGCGGGCGACCGACTCCAAAGACCGGAGCAGAACATCCGTCCCTCCGGCAAGGAACTGGGCGAACGGCGGTGAAATCCACGACATCCCAATCGCAGACAACAGCCCGGGAATCGCGGCACTTACAAGTGGTGTGGCTACCAGCGTCGCCGGCACACCCACGAGCGACACCCTCCCGAAATGAAACGCCACGAACGGCATCGTTGCCAGCGTGGCTCCAACGCCCGCCGCTACCGCATCTTTCAACACGGTCGGCATGCCGCTGAGGGCGTGTGCGTCCAGACACTTCCGAACGGGAGGCCTGAGCGTCACGAGCCCGAGCGCCCCGGCGAAGGACAACTGAAATCCCGGACGTCCTAGCGCAGACGGATCCAGGAGAAACAGAATGATCCCGGCTGATGCGATCGCCCCAAGTGCCCCCGCCGGACGTGCTCTCAGCCGTGCGGCAGCCAGAAACGTGAGGATGAGAGCGGCCCGGGTGGCGGCGGCCGGAAAGCCGATCAGGCCGATGTAGAGCCAGGTGACGGAGGCGGCATAGGCCGGCGTCCGGCGCGGGCCGGCCCCTGCACCGCGAATGACGACACTCACGAGGAGCGCCACCACTCCCACATGGAAGCCCGAGATCGCGAGCAGATGGGCGATCCCGGCGACGGCAAACGCTTCCCGAACAGCAGGGTCCAATGCCTCTTTTCGAGCCAGAATCAGGGCGCTGGCCAAGGGCCACGTCCCAGGCAGGAGGTCGCGCATCCGCGATTCGATCCGTCCCCGGAGACGCTCCCTGGCTCCGGCGAGCCGTAGACCGGTGACACTCTCGTCGACTTGCGCTTG
The DNA here is from genome assembly GCA_965249775.1 of Longimicrobiales bacterium. GTDB lineage: Bacteria > Gemmatimonadota > Gemmatimonadetes > Longimicrobiales > Gaopeijiaceae > UBA822. The sequence continues at coordinate 4,619,485 of OZ252253.1, read as the reverse complement.
TGCGAGCAGAAGCGTCCCGGCAAAGGCAGGAGCCCCCGCGACGGGGTGTGCCGCCCGCTGCCACGTCCCTACCGCACGCACGGGAGTCCCGGTGGGAAGCGAGGCATCACTTCCCCTTTGCAGCGCCCGGACGGATCCCTCGCAGTCCAGGCCGCTGACCAACCGAAAAGGCCGCACTCCAGTTCCGGCCCCCCCCCTCGAACCAACCGGTGACTGGCTCGCGCGCTCCATCAGTCATATGGAGCCTGCAGTCGCCGCCGGCCCCTCGACGTTGTGCGTAGGTCGTCAGGCTCCCAGCGATCACTGCCACGGCCAGCGCAGCAGACACGGCTCGAGCGCGCCGGGTGATCGGCGATTCGAGGGCTGCCTCGGCAGATTCTTGTGGATCCGACTCGGCCCGAGGAGACCGAAGAGAGCCAGGGCGAAGCCATGGCAGAATGGGAAGGCAAACAAGCGCGAGGGAGAGCGCGGGCGAGAAGAAGAAGTCCAGGACCGCGTACGAGCCGCTCCCTACGATTACGGCAAGAGCGACCAGAGCCACCGGTGGCGGCCGGGGCCTCACGGTGGAGCCCGGGACCGCCACATGGCGTCGAAGTTCAGGCTACACCACCTCCTCCTCGTCCTCCTCCTCGTCCGCCTCGTCCTGCTCGTCCTCCCTACCCCCTTCATCCCCTGAAGGACGCGGCCGAAAAAGGTCTTCCTGGGTTCGATCGATAAGGGCCCGCTCCTCACGATCTTCGGCCTCCAGCCGTTGGCGAAGTACGGCTCTGACCTTGAGATCGCTACGGATGCCGGCGACGAGCATCACCACCATTCCCATGAATAGACCCGTGAAGCCCACCAACGACAGAGGCACGCCGTCGAGGACCATCACCCCCAGATCGAGCGTGACACGCTGCGCCCCGTTCAACGTCGCGAATAGGATCGAGACCACCAGAACGGAGAAAACCGCCAGCGGTCCGATGAGCCGTGTCATGCGGACTCCGTCAAAGCCGGAGCAGCCGGGAAGGCTTCAACAGCCTTCAAGCTCCCCGACGAACGTCGCTCCTGTCGTGTCTGTGAAACGTACCTCATGATATGTGCCAACCAGCTCCGGGGACGCTGCGAACGCGACCACCTTGTTCCGGCGCGTCCGTCCCAGAATCTGGCCCGGATCACGGGCCTCCTTTTCCACGAGAACCTCTTCCACGCGTCCAATTTCGCCCTCGTTGATTTGGGCCTGGATCGCTCGATGGACTTCGATGAGGCGCTCGAGGCGCTCCTGGCCTTCCTCATCGGGGACGAAATCCGAAGCCGGAAAACGCGTGGCCGGCGTCCCCTCCCGGGGAGAGTACCGGTAGGTGTAGGCATCATCGAAGCGGACGGTCCGCAACACCTCGAGTGTTTCTTCGAACTCGTTGTGGGTCTCCCCGGGAAAAGCCACGATGACGTCTGTCGAAAGCGCGATGTCGGGGATCATCCCACGCGCCAACTCGACCTTCTCGAGAAAGGCCTCGACCGTGTACCGCCGAAGCATCCGTCGAAGTGTCCGATCGCTTCCCGCCTGAAGTGGCAGATGGAGCTGCTCACATATCGCAGTTTCCTCCGCCATGACATCCAACAGATCGGTCGTCACGTCATTGGGATGCGGCGACGTGAATCGAACACGCCGGATGCCCGGAACCCGGGCCACATCACGCAGAAGGTCGGGGAAAGACTGCCCGTCGGCCTCATACGAGTTCACGGTCTGACCCAGCAGCGTGACCTCCGTTGCGCCTGAGTCGGCGATTCCTTCTATCTCCCGTAACACCTCTCCCGGTCTTCGGTTCTTCTCAGGGCCCCTCACGTACGGGACGATGCAGAATGTGCAGCGGTGGTCACAGCCTCGCTGGATCGGTACCCACGCGGAAATCGGGGACGAGCGACGCTGGTCCAGGCCCTCGTAGTTCTCACCGAGGTTGAGGTCGAGAACCACGAGTTGGGGTCCACGTTTCTTGGCCGACCGCGACGGTCGAACCTTCCGACCCTCCTCGATTGCGGCGAGCCGTCCCGGCAGAGATCGGTAGCCGTCCGGGCCCATGACCAAATCCACATGAGGAGCCTTTTCCAGAAGTGTCTCACCCATCCGTTGCGCCATGCACCCGGTGACGCCGATGACCAGGTCCGGACGTTCACGCTTGAGCCCGGAGAGCTGGCCCACCCTGCCCAGCACCCGCTTCTCCGCATGCTCCCGGATGGCGCAGGTGTTCACCAGGATGACGTCCGCTTCCTCCGGGTCGGCGGAAATCTCGTATCCATCCGCCCCCAGGATCCCCTCCATCAGCTCCGCGTCGCTGATGTTCATTTGGCAGCCATACGTCTCGACGTATAGGCGCTTCACGCGCTTCCTGGACCGCTGAATCATGCCGAACTCACGTGGGAACGAGGGGGCGACTCCATATCGGAAGCGGCCCACGTGGGCGGGCGAGCCGCAGGGAGTTCAATATAGAGGTCATCCCCGGTGCCCCGCAGCGCGCCCACGTGGAGACTTGTGCAATCTTCCGCTCCGGCCCCCTCCACGTCCACCCGAAGATAATCTCCGGTCAGGCCGCGGCGACCCCGAGCTTCCAGGGTGATCACGGACGCCTCCCCGATGCGCGAGGCTCTGTAACGGCGATGTTTCTCCTGCGCCAGCGCCCGCAATTCCCGGCTGCGCTCGCCCGCCACCCTTTGCGGTACCGGATCCGGGAGCGCGCTCGCCGCAGTACCATCCTTGGGCGAGAACGGAAACACGTGGAGGTAAGTGAAGGGGAGCTCCTCGACGAGACGGACCGTATCTTGGTGGTCCGCGTCGGTCTCGCCCGGAAAGCCGGTGATGATATCGGCCCCCAATCCGATTCGGGGCACGGCGTCGGCGACCTGGAACGCGCGGGTTCGGTACGCCTCGCGGGTATGCCATCGCTTCATGCGGCGCAGGACCGGATCGGCTCCGCTCTGCAGTGGCATGTGTACATGGGGGGCGACGCGGCCACACGACGTACGAATGAGGTCGAGGAGCAACCCATCGATCTCCGTCGCCTCGATGCTACCGACGCGAAACCGGACGTCCGGAACGGCGTCCAAGAGGCGAGCCAGGAGCTTTGAAAGCGTAATGGCCCCGTCCAGATCCCGGCCGTAATGGCCGATGTGGATCCCGGTCAACACGAGCTCAGGATGGTGTCGAGACAGCGTGCGGGCCTCCAGGATGATGTCCCCGGCGGGGCGGGAGCGACTCGCCCCGCGCGCGAGCCGCGTGGCGCAGAATGCGCACTTCCGATCACAACCGTCCTGTATCTTGAGCCAGCCCCTCGTCGCACCCTCGCGCCGGTCCAGGATCGCCGCACCGATCGGTTCCAAGTGTGATCCATCTAGCCCGGAGGTCATGCCGAGTTGAACGAGTGGTACACCTGGTACGAGCGAGCCAGCCACGGCAGCGGCGATCTGAAGGGGGTCGTGTCCCGGTACGACGCAGGCCACACCTTCCATCTCGGCATACTCCCGCCTCCGGAGCACAGCCGAACACCCGACGACAACGACTTGGGTCTGAGGGCTTTCCCTCTTGATGCGTCGGACAAAACGCTTGGCTTCAGCGTCGGCCGCGTTCGTCACAGTACAGGTATTCACCACGCATACGTCGGCCACGCCCAAATCACTTGTGGCAACCAGGCCTCGAGCCTGTGACTCCTGCCGCATACGCTCGGTATCGTACTGGTTGGCCTTGCATCCGAAGGTATGGAAAAGTACCCGCACGGCGCGCGGCCGCCTCAAGGGCCTCCAATCCGGGCCGTCACGGTGAGGCGGCGAAGGGTTTCCTCAAAATCCCCCGAGTTCCGGTTTCCTGTCTCGAACGCCACATCCACGGCCGCCAATGGGAGATCCAAGGCCTGAAACATTACGACTGAGAATCCGGCGGAAAACGCACGCTCCCTCACCTTGTTGTCCAAGAAGAGGAAAGGCAGGTCCGACTGGCGGTAGCCCAACCGAATGGGGAAGCCGCCGGCCCAAAAACTCATGCCCTCCCACTCTACCCCCGCACCGTACGACATCACTCTGCCGCCTCCCGCGTCGTCGATGCTCGCCTCGCCCAAATCGGACCAGTTCGAATAAGAAAATCCCGCATTCACCGCCAGCGCGGGGCTCAGCACCGCGATCGTGGATACCTTGAACTCCAACGGTATCGACACATCCCGTCTCTCTCGCGCGACCCCTCCTTCCGGATTGACCTTGAGGGTCCCCCCCCACTCGACGGTCGCACCCACCTTGAGGAGAGGACTCGGATCCCAGGACACGTTCAACGAGGCCAGAGGGCCCGAATGACTCCATTGCCCAACAACACCGAATGCGTCGATCGGGTTTTCCAGCGAAACCGAATCGGTCCCCTCGAACGCGCGAGTGAAGGTCCGTGTGAGCCCCCCCCTATACACACCTACGGTTGCTCCCAACGCAAAGCTTGTCGTCCAGCGGCGGGCCCAGCCCACCTGGACAGCCGTGACGGCCCCATCCGAAAGAAACGTGTCGGTGACTCCGACGCTCTCTCCTCTGATATCGACGGAATCCCTCGACTCGACGGACCAGTTCTGGTCGAATTGGCTTCCCGCCGTCAGTGTGAACACGGCATCGGTGCCCAGCGGGTAGGCGAACCCGAACACGGGGAACCGGGTCGCAAAGAAATCGCCCTGTTCCGATCCGACCGTGAACGTGCCCCAGTGCGGCTGGACCGTGAACGTTATCGTAGGTGCCAGAACGTCAAGAGACGCCACAGGATTTCCTGGAAGCACCGTGGGTGTGCGCGTCGTGACGCCCACCCCGCCGAGTGCCCGCTGCACGGCATCGAGGGGTTCCAGCCTCGTTCCCAGCCCAGTCGCCCCAAGCACGGACTGACCCGCCAGTGCGCTCGGCAAGATCAGCGCGAGCCCCAGGCCTGATCTGAAGAATCTCACGGCAAGCCCACCTCGTTGGCGATCGTGTACAGCAAGCGTAATGCGGGAGCGCCTGCACCCCCGCCACCCTCGAAGGACGTGAATCCGAACATGTTCGGTTCGGCGATGCTGAACACAGCGATCGAAGCCGCAGGCACCGTATCGGTCGCGGCGGTGATGGCGAGAAGTTCTCTCACCAATGCCGTCATCGCGATCGCCACCGGCGTCCCGGTCTGTACGGAAAAGAGCTCAGGCGGAACACTGGTGGGAAACGGCACCACCAGCCCTCCGAGCGGGGATTTGGGGAGCAACTCCGGGTTGAGCACGGAGCGGATGTCCACCCTGGTTGTGTCATCGGGCTGGAACCCCGGCTCGGTTTGGCGGCTCGTCAGCACCAACTCGGCGAGGTTCAGGTTGACCCCCGTGAGATCGACCTCACAACCCACGGTGTCACAGACCTCAGGCGTACCGGTTATGGTGCGGGGTATCGACATCGTAAGTACCGAGCGCCACGACGGTGTGCCCCCCACACGGAGCCACCCCAGCGGCGCCGTGGGTGTCGGGTCGTAGATGAAGGACAGAGCTGTTGTTGTGGGCGTTACCTCGAATACCGAATCAGATGCACTGCTTGCTATCGTGGTGATCCTGAGCCTCACATCCACCAGATGGAGAAACGCCCCCGGCTCGGCGCCGGCCACGAGAAGCGAGGCCGGTAAGGGGGATCCGAGCGAATCGCCCAACATAGCCACCGTCGCCGAGTCGATCGCAATACTTACCGAGTCCGTGAGACGAGGTTCTTCGCCCTCCAGCGGGTCCCCGGGGGTGGGGTCGAAAGTCGCCCCTCCAAGCAAGGTCGTGACGCCACCGCCCGGTGGGCCGCTCCACGGCCTCTGATCTCCAAGGGTGTCAATCAGCAGGTCCCAGGTCACCGTGGGCGCGTGCCAATCCTCTTGGAAGCTGAACAACTCAACGTCCACACCAGAATCTGTGGTGAGCCGCAGTGTGTCGAAAAAAAGCACGACACGTCCATCGGAATAGATCAGGCGCCCCAGTACCTCCTCTGCCCTCCGTGGATAGACGCCGAAACCTGCGAGGGTCCGCGCATTCAGCCCGTCAAAGTCGTCGGCGACGATTCCACGACCGAGGTCAAAGGCAGACCCGTACCCACCGAAGACCTGAATTGAGTCTACGAAGTCCTCGAAAGGTATGAGAACCTCTACGGTACGTGGATCGACCTGAAGAAAACCGAGATCAGGAGCCGTCGAGATTTTCTCTGTACAAGCTGATGCCGCCGCCGCACAAACCATCACCGCTATAAAAGCAAATTGCTTCAAATCAACTTCCTCAGATTATTCAGACATCCAGATCCTCGGCATGCGTGCCGTGAAGCCCGTAAGGATCTCGTAGCTGATCGTTCCGGCCAAGTCTGCAACTTCGTCCAACGTGATGACGCCGTCCCCGTCCGTGCCGATCAACGTCGCAGTGTCTCCAACCTGCACTCCGTCGGCGCCGGTAATGTCTACCACCGTCATGTCCATCGAGATCCGTCCGATTATCGGAAGCTTCTGACCGGCGAGCAGCGCACTTCCCCGATTCCCCAGGACCCTTGGAAACCCATCTCCATAGCCGATGCCTAGTGTGGCCCACCGTTCGTTCCCAGAGGAGCGATACGTGGCTCCGTATCCCAGTGTGGTTCCTACGGGCACATCGCGGATGAGCGTGACACGGGCGCGAACCCGGGCCACCTCCTCGGGTGACGCCAAACCGGCACCTATGCTGCCGCCGTATAAGAAAATGCCGGGCCGGACCGCATCAGCGGCGAACGTCGGGTATCGCATCGCAGCAGCGGCGTTGCAGGCGTGAATCAGACTTCCCTTTCCGGGCTCCAGCCGTTCAAGTGCGGCATTGAAGTTTTTCCATTGGGCCTGAGTGGCTACGTCGTCCGCCAGATCCGCCGAATGGAAGTGGGTATAACATCCCTCCCAGATCGAAGTATGGGAGGTCCGATCGGCCAACCCGGGTCCCCACTCCGCAACCCCCAGCCAGTCGAATCCGCACCGGCCCATCCCGGTGTCGATCTCCACGTGAAAACGACCCACGTGGCCCGTCCGCGAGGCCGCCGACGCCACTCGGTCGACGGAATCCAGATCCGATACCGTGAGCGTGAGATCGTGCGCCACCGCCGAGTCGTATGAGCCGGGCGGCACGGGGTTGAAAATGATCACGGGAGTCGTGACGCCTGCGCTGCGCAGCCTCAGGCCTTCTTCCACGGTCGCGACGCCGAATCCCCATGGGTCCTCGGACTGCAACGTTCGTACCACGTCCTCCATACCCAACCCGTACCCATCCGCTTTGACCATGGGGATGACCTTGGCCGCATCTCCGATGGATTCGCGGATTCGACGGAGATTCCGTCGAAGCGCTCCGGGCCGCACTTCCACCCAGGCCCGTGCTTGAGGGTCCGTTGACATAGCCGTTGAAAAAAGCGAAAAGATATGCCCTGATCAAGGTTCCGTTTCTCCACATTGAACGATCGAGGGAAGGCCCCAATGGTCTCCGATGACAACAAACCCGACGGGCCAGACCTGGGCGCGGGTAACATGGATCGTGCCGTGGAGCTCGTGCGCTTTCTCAGAGTCGAGTGCCCCTGGGACCGCAAGCAGACCCCGGAAACCTTGGTCCCACATCTTCTCGAGGAGGCCCATGAGGTCGTGGACGCCATTCGAGGTGGCGACGACGACGACCTCGAGGGAGAGCTGGGCGATCTGCTGCTCAATCTCTCATTCCAGATCGTGCTCGGTGAAGAGCGAAAGGCGTTTACCGCCGCCTCGGTCATGGAACGGCTGGAGAAAAAAATGTGGCAGCGGCACCCCCATCTCTTCGGCCTCGGAGAGAAGGAGGAATGGGAGGTCCTCAAGGCGAAGGAGAGGGAGAGGGAGAGAGAGGGGCTGCAAAGACAGGAGGGTACCTCCGTCCTCTCCGGCATACCTCACGGCCTAGATCCTCTGCACAAGGCGCACCGCATCCAGGACAGGGTGAGCGGAGTGGGGTTCGACTGGGCCGACGCATCGGGAGCGCTCGAAAAGGTGCAGGAAGAAATCGGGGAAGTTCGTGAGGCCCTCGCGCACGAGGAGCTCGCCCGTCTTGAGGAAGAGCTAGGAGACCTCCTCTTCGCGGTCGTGAATCTCGTGAGGTTGGCGGGAGGCCATTCCGCGACCGCATTGGAGCACGCCAATCGCAAGTTCACACGCCGATTCGAACGCCTCGAGGGAATGGCCGCCGAAAGGGAGATCTCCATCCCCGGCGCCACGCTCGAGGTCCTCGACCAAATCTGGGACGAGGTGAAGGCTGAGGAAGGCTAGAGGGATATGCCCCCGAGAGAAGCGAGGGCAAGCCGCAGAGATTGATCCCAGTCTATGGGAACCGGAGAGGCTAGATCCTCACCAGCACCCGAACGGGTGGTATTCGATCTCCCGATCCTGCTTGAGCAACTCCTCCGTCGCGGCGAGGTCGGGTCGGTCGGGTGGCACATCGTTCTCCGCTCGACCATCCGGGTAGACCGTGATCGTCGCAGTCTTGGAAAAAACCATCTTCTTCGCCTTCACCCGCACCACTTGAACCCCGTCGTCCGCGAGAACCGAGCGGTAGTACACGAGGCTGCCCTCGCCGATCAGGCTGAACAGCGCGCCTAGCACACCGGACAAGGGCCGGCCGGACGTGCCACGGATCTCGTCATTCATCACCATGTCGCCGAAGACCAACATCCGGTACGTGATCTCTTGACGGTTCGTCACCTTGAGCTTGGGCACCGAGAGCGTATCGAGGATGCTGAATTTGTCGGTCCCATCTGGCTGGTCGGGCCACGCCGTACGGACGTTAATCGCGAGGGTCGGGTGAGTGCCCTCTCTTACCGATTCAACGATGCCATCCGGTCGATACTCTAGCTGCGTGCCTTGATCCAGGTGGAGCGCCCACAACAGAAGCGCGGGGGCCTTGGTCGGGTCCTTGACCCCGGCCAAATAAAGGAACTCCGAGAAGAGGTACTCGGGGGTAATGAAAAGCACGCCGCCTGTTGGATCCCGCTCCATCGCACGCCGAACCAGTCCGAGGTACAGAGCGGACTGGAATCGTGGCCAGTTCGGAGTCGCGAGCAGGTCAAACTCGCCGTTGGACAGTGCGGCCGTGCGCATCGTGGCCGCAAGTTCGGCGCGTGGGATCGTGTCAACCGCACACGCTGGTGCCTGAGCACGAGCACTCGAGCTCACAAGAAGCAGCGACAAGAGCAACGAAACAAGAGCGGTCACAGCCGGTCTGGAACGTTTCGCCATGTCGGGACTCCCTGCACGAGATGGGACAGCGGCCAATCCTAGCCTTGGCCGCAGGTCAGCGCCATCGCCTCCCTCCCCTACTTGCTCGCTGCCATCCATCAGAGACCTGCTGGGCCCGCGACTCCGTACTCGCGTGGGCCGCCGACCGAGGGCCGACAGGCGCGCACTATGAGCCAGAAGCTCGCACCCATCAACAGGTGAGCGATATCCATGTGGTTGAGCCAGGGCCCGACGGAGAGCCCTGCTAGAAACACCGCCGCCGTCAGGATGGAGAGGGAGAGGCCACCCACGACCCAACCAGATCCGGGGTGTCCTTGGCGAAGTGCCATCGCCTCCACGGCAATCACCGGCAGTAGGCCAGCCGCAATGTTCACCACTAGCAGGAGCATGTCGGGACCCAACGCGACATTGGCAGACAAGAACACGAAGAACTGGATCTGGAATACCCGATCGAAGCGGCGTTTCAGGTGCTCCGGTGCATGGGTGACCGCAGTCGCGCTCTGGGCGAAGTACGTAGCGATCCCGCCGGCGACGTTCGTGACCCAGAGCACCAACAACAGACCTGTCTCTGACAGCTCATGCTGGAATCCGTGCTTGAGAGCCCCCGCCAACGTGGCGATCGCCATCATCGAGAAAAAGCCACCCCAGAGCCTCGAACGCGCCCCGGGCCCCGCTCTGAGGCTGCGGAAGTAGATGAAGCACTGCACCGCAAGGACGAGATTCGTGCCCGCCGTGACCGGGGCCCGAATCACAAGCCCACCGATCTCGATCGACGTGGTCTCCACAGGTCAGTCCTCCGGTGCGGGTGAGGATGGGGGACGTCCTGCAGGACTAGCGCTACACTGGCTCGAGCGGGTAGTAGACCTCCGTCACCCACTTCGTGTTGTCGGGCTCCGACCCCGGATCGGTGACGTAGATCTCCCAGGGTGGGCCCGCCGCCTCGCGCTTGTTCTCCTCCAGCCACTCGTTCAGGGTCGTGTGCGCGGCCGAGAGGTTCTCGTACGGCCCAAGGTGCGTGAGCTTCACTGCCGGTCCGGCTGGCAGCTTCGACTGTTTGATCTGATCGGTTTCCGCAACGTGCGCGGCGACCGGCGCACCCGCTTCGATGTCGGACGTGTCGTCGCTCAGCGTGTCGTACCGCGCGAAAGGCATTCCCGTCGGGGCACCGCCGTTCCCCATCACATGGTCGAAAACGGCGGGCAGCATCTCCCCCAGCTTAGCAGAGATCTCCGAGTTCTTTACTGCGGCGGCGGAAATAGTCATCGCCTTCACTTCGGTGAGTTCAACCGTCTCGATCGACATCGCGCTCTCCTAGTTCTCAGGATCCAGATTTGTCAGTCGGCTTTGGTGGCAGCTAGACCTCGGTCACACACTCGCTCCGATCGGGCTCTTCACTACTCGAGGTTGAAGAGTGCCAGATCGATAGCGTCCGCCATCGCCTTGTAGCCAACGTCGTTCGGGTGCAGGCTGTCTTCCGAGAAGCCTGGCCGGAAACGACTCGGCTGGTTCGGGTCGCGAGTCGCGGTGTCGAAGTCGATGACGGCGTCATAGGCTCCGCTCGTTCGGATCCACTCGTTGACCGCTTGGCGTTTCACCTCGCGCTCGGGGCTGAAGTAGAAAGCGCCTTCGAACGGCGTCAAGGTGGCACCGTAGATCTTCAGCCCTCGGGCATGGGCACGAGCAATCAGCTGGCGATGACCGGCGATGATCTCGTCGGCGCTCGCCACCTCCGGCGCCAGCGTCCCGCCGAGCCCGATGTCGTTGATTCCCTCGAGAACCACGACGTGGGTCACGCCGGCTACGCCCAGAACGTCGAGCCCCAGTCGGGCCAGGGCGTTCACACCAAAACCGCCAAGGTCGTGCAAGACTCGGTTGCCAGCGATACCGGCATTCACGACACCGAGGACGCCGGATCTACTGGCCGCGAGTCGCCTCGCCAGATGATCGGGCCAGCGGCTGTTGGCGTCGACGGTCGAAAGCGTGCCGTCGGTGATGGAGTTGCCGATCGTCACCACGACGCCGGTCCTCTCTGACGGCCTCACCTCGACAGCCGTGAGGAAGAACCAGGACTGGGAGGTCTCCGAGTCAGGTATCTGGTCGTTCGCGGCGAAGTTTCCTGGAGGCGAGATGTAGCTCGTCTGGAGCGCCGATCCGTGCGAAGTGGGCGTTCCTGTGTCGGACGGGAAGTAGATGCTAATCGCCAGATCGGCCAGCGGTTCCACCTCGAGAGCCACTGGATCACTGAGCACGAAGGCACCCACGGGGATCGTGATGGAGGTCTCGGTCCCAAAGGTTAGCGCTCGATCCGACGCCGCCTCGATCCGCGCTCCCTCTCTTCTCGAGGCGATGTGAACGGCTCCGATCTCCAGGGGCAGACTTCCGTGCCGGTTGGAGATCCTTATGCGAACACTGTCACCACCGACCGAGGTGTGCACGACCTGGCGCAGCGTCCGATTCTCGAAGGCCGCACCTGCCGCTCCGGCCTGCCCGAAGGTTCCTGGGGTGCTCGGGCTCGTGCCCCAAGTCGCCACCCAGGCTGGGGCTTGCGAGGTGTCCTGGCCCATCGTGAGCGCCGGCCAGGTGAGGGCGATGGCGAAGACGGCCAACAGCAGGCCCCGTGGTCCGAGGCCGAGCCTTTTCTCATGGCGCGTGAAGAACACCCGTGTGAAGGAGCCCGTCGAGGCTGAGGCTGGTCTTATCATCATTTTGTCCATCTCCGCTAACGTGTGGGCTGCGCCGGCAGCCATGGAAGAGATTCAAGAGAGTACCCGTTTTGAATCCGCACAATCCCGCCGAACACTAGGATAGTCAGAGGAATTTGGTGTCCTTCACGCTCAGAGTAATAGGTTGGGCGGTACTATTCGGGATGCCTGGGAGCCATGGACTCCGCGCTCCTCACCCAATTCCATAGCGAGGAGAGTTCATGCTCGATTATCGCGTCTCTCTCCATGGCGGACATTCTGGTGAATTCTGCCATCATGCCGAGGGCTCCCTTCGTGACACGATCGAGGCTGCCATAGCGTTCGGCTACCACACCTTCGGAGTCACTGAGCACGCTCCCAGGGATGAGGCACGCTTTCTGTACGCCGAGGAGAAGAGCCAGGGCTGGGATGTCGCGCGGCTCTGGTCCGACTTCGAGGCCTACGCTACTGAAGTGGCGAATCTCGCAGACGAGTTTGCCGATCGCATCACGATCTTGCAGGGATTCGAAGCCGAGGTTGTCCCGTCAGATCGCTATGCGTCGCTCATGCGGGACATTAGAGAGCGTCATCAGTTCGAATTCATGGTGGGTTCTGTCCACTACGTCGGCGAGATGGGAATCGACGGTCCTCAGGAGGGGTTTGACCAAGCAGCCGCCGCGCACGGTAGCATCCAGGGCCTGTCCATCGCGTACTACGACACCGTCTCCGAGATGGTGACCGCACACAGACCGGAGGTAGTCGGCCATCTCGACCTGGTTCGCAAACGCGCCCCGTCCGAAGAGTCTGTCGACACTCCGCAAATACGAGATGCGGCGTTCCGCACGCTGGAGGTGATTCGTCAGCAGGAAGCCATCCTCGACCTCAACACTGCCGGCTATCGCAAGAACCTGGGGCGACCCTATCCCGCGCCGTGGCTGGTGACACAAGCTCACGAGATGGGAATCGGTTTCTGCTTCGGTGTGGACTCGCACGGCCCCGATCAGGTCGGAGACGGGCTGGAGCCCGCCCGGGAGTACCTGCTGGACCTCGGCGTGGATTCCATCACAGCCCTCACCCGAGAAGGGGGTTCGATCGGTCGCCGGCAAATTTCGCTGCTGGTGGAGTGAGCCGGGAATCCCACCACCATGTCAGGGGTCCGTCCCATGAACGATTCCCGAGGCCCGATCGAGTCCATCCGTCGACTGTAGGATCTTCCCCCTGAGGCGGTGCGGATAACCACCCGGCAGAGCATCGAGCCACGCCTTGACCTCGGCAGCCAATCCGGGGTCGTTATGGGATCCCAGGGTCGCCCCGAGCCATCCTTGCGGGAAAAAAATGTCACCAGTCCGCTGAATCTCCTCCACCATTTCTAGACTGGGGATCACAAAACGCCGCGAATGACGGGTCCGCGTGGGGTGGTGCAAATAGCCCAGGGCGGCAAGCACCCACGGCTCCCGAGCGCGATTCTCAGGGTCACTCAGGCTATCGAAGAAAGCCTCTCGTACGTCCGGGTCCGGAGACAAAGCAGGGCGTACGAACGAGAATCGGGCCTTCCGATCGGGGTTGTCGATCCTTTCGAATTGACGTTCGAGTATTTCCTCGGCGTCCGCTTCCCCCAGGATGGCGAGGGTCGTGGCCATGCCCGTGTAGTCCTCGATCGAGAAACTCATACCTCGAACCGAATCGACCTGCTCCCAAATCCGTCGGAGGTGAGCCAGCTCCGCTGGCGTGCTCACCACGTTCCGCCAGGCGTTGAAGTAGGACGATTGCCGGGTCGGGACCGTTGTTCGCTCGACCTGACCCCACAGCAGCTCTTCGGTCGATGTGGCCTGGGCCATCCTCTCGTCTTCGGTCAGGTACCCCCAGAATGTGGATGTGAGGTATCCGAGAACTCGCTGAAGACTCTGCTCGTCTTCCTCTTCGACCGCGCCGCGGAGGAGTAGCGCGTACCACTCGCCAACGTCGACCTCTCTCTCGAGGACAGCGTCCCAAAGGGTCACCCAGGCGATACCCCTGGTCTTGGCATCCGGAATGTCGGGGAGCGTCTCGATCAGGCGTTGCCGGCTACCCACGTCCAGATGGAAGTGCCCGTATTCGAATCCCCCTCCGTTCGGAAGAACGAAATCTGGAGCGTCGCGTCCAACCCAGTCGCCGAGCGAGAGCGGCTCGCCGTCCAGGCGCACGGGCAGGGTAGAGAGCGTCCCGCCGGCCGATAGCGTGATTTCCATCGTCTGGGGCCAGACCCGACCCTCACCGGCCGGATCGCTCTGTGAAATTCGCAAGTCGCTGACGCGTCCGTTCTCGAGCGTGAGCTCCGTGGACACCATGGGCCTGCCCGGTTCTTCCACCCAGACCCGACTCCAGTCCGCCAGGTCCTCATCGCTGAGGTCGTTCAGGATACCGATCAGGTCCGGCCAGGTGGCGTTCGAATGTGCGAACTCGGTCAGGTACGCACGCATCCCATCGCGGAAGGTCTCTTCGCCGACCAGCAGCTCCAGCTGGCGCATCACGATCGGAGCCTTCTGATAGATGATGGCACCGTAGAGCGTGCCCGCCTCCCTCAGATTCTCCAACGGCTGACGCACGGCGTTGGCACCAGCCGTGCGGTCCACCCCGTAGGCCGTGTTGTGATGGGCCAGGAAGAACCGCAGATCGTGATCCAAGTCGGGAAAGGACGGATGCACAATCTTGGCGGCCATGAAGTTCGCAAAGACCTCCTTGGTCCAGACGTCGTTGAACCAGGCCATCGTCACCAGATCGCCGAACCATTGATGCGCGGTTTCGTGTGCGATCAGACTGGCCCGTCCGAGGATCTGATCCTGCGTAGCCGACTCGTCCAGAAGAAGAGACTGCTGCCTGTAGAAAATCGATCCCGGATGTTCCATCCCACCGTACTGAAAGGGCGGAATGAGTACGAAGTCGAACTTCCCATAGGGGTACTCGATCTGAGTGTAGTCCTCCAGCCAATCCAGTGCGGTCGCGTGCAGATCGAAGACAGCATCGAGATTGCGGGCCACCTTCGCGGTATCGGTCTCGCGATGGAACATCCGGAAGTTGCGTCCCCCCCGCTCCGCCTCCTCGATCTGAAAGTCCCCCACGGCAAAGGCGAGGAGATAGCTGGGGATGGGCTCCGTTTCCCTGAAGGCGTACCGGGTCCGTCCTCCGTTCAGGAGCTCCCGGGAGACCTCCGCGCCATTGGCCACCGCCACCCA
Organism: Longimicrobiales bacterium; assembly: GCA_965249775.1. Classification (GTDB taxonomy): domain Bacteria; phylum Gemmatimonadota; class Gemmatimonadetes; order Longimicrobiales; family Gaopeijiaceae; genus UBA822. Next base: position 4,604,348 of record OZ252253.1, on the reverse strand, counting down.
CTCGGATGGAATCTCCAGAGTCAGGCTGAAGGGTGCCTTGAGATCCGGCTGGTCGAAAATCGGGAGCGAAAAATGGGCCCTGTCGGGAACGAACAGTGTGTAGAGGAAATCCGGATTTCGGTTGAGGGCCTCGTCGCCGGCCTCGAACTCGATGCTCACTTCATTGTGCGCATCATGGGTAAACGCGGAGGGGTCGATGGCCAGGTGGTCGAAGACCACAGTCCACTCGGCCATCTTCCCGTTGACATAAACGGTTCGCACACGTTCGCCGGGGTCCTTGAAGTCGATGACCACAGGACTTTCGGAGTCGTCGTGATATGTGAACTGAGCGATCAGGGTTCCCGTGAGCGCTCCTGCGTCACGCGGTACGCTGAGTTCATAGGCATAACTCAGATCTGTGAGCGTACCTTTCCTGTGGCGGGCGAGTTCTTCGGAAACACCTTGCTCCAGGTGCAGCTGATCCGGCTGGCCGACGCATCCGACACCGAACGTCACCAGCCCGAGCCCCATCGCCATCCCTCGCAGACCATTTCCCACGGCACCTCCGCTGCGTATGCCGAACGACTCTTCCGTCCGGTGTCCGGAAACTGCCGAGCCCCGACGATCCCGTCCAGAGACTACTCAGGACCGGCATCCTGTCTGCTCGTGACCGGCTCGCCTGAACGGTTATCGTGCCGGGCCATCACGCTGTGGCGAGGGGATGTTGCATCCGGTAGCCGTCCCCTTCACTTTTACCGACTCTCAACGCATGCCGCACACTCGAGGAGACCGGACATGACACAACCAGGATCGGACAAGTCCCTCCCGGATCAAGGGGCAAGTCGGCGGAAATTCTTCAAGTTCCTCGCCGCCAGTCCGCTGGCGGCCCTGGCCTATACGGCGTGGCCGTCGAGGTTGCTGGAGCCCGTCTCGGGCGAGGTGCCACCCGTCAAGCCGGCACCGTTGCCTTGCGTCAACTGCGGCGCTCCGGTGATCCCGCCCGTCCCCGCCGGAACTCCCGTAGCCCAGGCGTTCCGTCCCCAGCAGGTCCCCCAGGTGCTCCCTCCCCAGCAAGCCCAGGAAGAACAGTTGATGGGGAGCCTCATTGCGTCGCCCGACGACGCAACCAACGTGTGGGACTTCGAGCGCGTGACCCATGAGAACAACCTGGCCCAGCACTGGGACTACCTGCACATGGGCGTCGACGACTACGAGACGCGCGTGGCGAACAGGGAGGGCTTCCAGCGTCTGATGCTCCGTCCGCGCCGGCTCGCCACGGAGCCCGCGAGGGGATTCAGCACGTCGACCGAGATCCTCGGCCAGCAGTTCAATTCACCCTTGTTCCTCTGCCCCGTGGCGGCCCTCAAGGCATACCACACCGAGGGCGAAGCCGGTGCCGGGCGCGCAGCTCAACGCAGGGGCCTGCTGCAGATGCAGTCGCACCAGAGCTCGCAGGGGTACGAGGAGATCGCCGAGGCGCGGGGCGAGCCGCACTGGTTCCAGATCTACACGAACCCCGACATGAACGTCAACCAGCGGGTGATCGACCGCGTGGCTGGTGCTGGCTGTCCGACGCTCGTGTGGACGATCGACCTCCTCGGGGGAAGCAACCGGGAGCTGTCGCGGCGGTCCCTCGTCGGAGAGGGCAGGGATTCCGAGCTCTGCCAGCAGTGCCACGAGCACGAACGAGGCTACCAGCGGCCAATGAACCGTGATCTAGGCGGGCCAGCTGGTGAGCGCCCTCCGTACACGTGGAACTGGGTCAATCGTCTCAAGGGAATGAGCGACATGAACCTCGTCGTGAAGGGAATCGTCACGGCGGAAGAGGCAGAGTTGGCCATCGAGCACGGCGCCGACGGGATTTACGTCTCGAACCACGGCGGACGGGCGGTGAACAGTCTCTGGTCGACGATCGATGCGTTGCCCGAAGTCGTCGCGGCAGTGAGAGGACGGGTCCCCGTGATGATCGACAGTGGGGTTCGTCGCGGCGGCGACGTCTTCAAGGCCCTCGCGCTCGGTGCCGACGCGGTCGGCATCGGTCGGCCCTACGTGTGGGGCCTTGGAGCGTTCGGCGAGGACGGGGTCGACGCCGTGATCCAAGTGATCATGAACGAGTTCCGTATGGTCATGCGGCAGACGCGGACCACCTCGATCGATCAAATCACTTCGCGTTTCGTGATGGAAGCGGAGAATCCCATCATGACGCGGCTCAACGAGTTCGGGTTCGGGCTTTGAGGACGGCGAGCATGGTTGTCGCGCGCTTGGCTTCTCGGACCGGTCTTACACGGACCGGTCTTACACGGGCCGTGATGGCGGGCATCGTCGGGCTGGCACTGTTGCCGGCCGGGCCAGTATCCGCGCTGCAGTCCGTCGATTTTTCGGTCTCAGGCACTTCGACGGTACGGGGATGGACATGTGAGGTGACTGGCTCGGCCCAGGTCACAACCGGCTCGGGCGCCGCAGTACGTGGGCTGGCCGATGGAGTCCAGGCGGCCACGCTCACCGTGCCGGTAGGTGATTTCGTTTGTCCTGACGAGGAGATGACGGAACATCTCCTGGAGGCGTTGAGACCAGACGAGTTCCCGGAGATCACCTTCCGGCTCGTGCGCTATGAGGCGAGTGGCCAGGGCGCCGCCACCACTGGCACGCTCACCATCCTCGATGCCGCCCGAGGGGTGAGCTTCCCCCTCTCGCTGACGCCGTCCGGATCGGGTGTCCAGATTGGAGGAGAGTTGGCCTTGGACATGACCGACTACGGCGTGGAGCCACCCGTGGTCATGCTCGGCCTGATGCGCGTCAGGCCACAGATTCGGATCGAGTTTTCGGGCATCATCACCCCTTAGAGAGAGAGGGAACACCATGCGACACTTGGCCTTTGCGATCGTCCTCCTCGCGATGACGGCAGTCCCCGCTGATGCCTCCGCGCAATCCAGGGAAATCGTCCCCGATGTCGTCTACGGCCACAAAGACGGCATGGCTTTGACCTTCGACGTCTTCAAGCCCCAGTCGCCCAACGGCGCGGGCGTCCTCTTCATGATCAGCGGCGGATGGCGCTCGAGCTGGCGCAATCCCGAGCAGGCCCAACGCGGCTACGCACCCTACCTCGACGCCGGGCTCACGGTCTTCGCCGTCCGACACGGCAGCAGCCCGCGATACAACGTCGCCGAGGCAGTCGACGACGTCACCCTCGCCAACCGCTACATCCACGCCCACGCCGCGGAATGGGGCGTCGATGCCGATCGCCTCGGCGTCACCGGCGGCAGCGCCGGCGGCCACCTCTCCTTGGTCCTCGGCAACAACGGCACGGACGGCGACACCAGCGCGGACGATCCGCTCCTACGCGTCTCCAACCGCATGGCGGCCGTAGTCGCCTACTTTCCTCCTGTGGACCTCCGACCCCTGCGCGGGCCGAGCGAGCGCTTCCCCGCCCTCGACTTTCCCCAGGAAGACAGCGACCGGATCTCCCCCATCCTTCAAGTCAGCATCGACGATCCCCCGACCCTCCTCATCCACGGCACCGACGACACCTTGGTCCCGATCAGCAACAGTGAGCGAGCACATGCGGCCTTCAAGAAGGCGGGGGTCGAGACCGATCTCATCATCATGGAAGGAGCCGGCCACGGGTTCCGTGGTGAACAGGCCACACAGGCCACGGCCGCCCGCGTGAAGTGGTTCGTGGAGCATCTGAGCGCTAACTGACGCTGCCGTGCAGCGTCGCAGCGCCTAGGTCAGGGCGTCAACCTGTTCATGAGCCGCGGGAACGGAATCATTTCCCGGACGTGAGGCCGTCCCGTAATCCACGCCACGGTGCGTTCCAGCCCGAGTCCGAAGCCTGAATGTGTGAACGTCCCATAACGCCTCAGGTCCAGATACCAGGAGTACGTATCCTCGGGTAGCTTCTCCTCGCGGATTCGGGCCAGCAGTTTGTCGAGGTCGTCTTCGCGCTGACTCCCCCCGATGAGCTCTCCGTAGCCACGTACGAGCAGGTCGTTACATCGCACCGTCCTTGGATCGTCGGGATTCTCCTTCATGTAAAAGGCCTTCACGACCTTCGGGTAGTCATGGACGAAGACGGGCTGATCGAACTGCTCGCTCAGCAACATCTCGTCGGGCGCCCCCAGGTCGCGACCCCACTCGATCTCGCTTCCCTTCTCCTGTAGGAGGGCGACGGCATCCGTGTAGGAGATGCGTGCGAAGGGCCGGGCGATCGCTTCCAAATCCGCCGTATCCCGCTCCAGCACGGCAAACTCACGACTGCACCGTTCGAGCACCCTCTCTACGAGGTAGCAGACCAAGTCCTCTTGGAGGTCCATATTGTCGTCCGAGTCGGCAAATGCGACCTCCGGCTCGAGCATCCAGAATTCGGTCAGGTGCCGGCGTGTCTTGGATTTCTCGGCCCGAAACGTGGGGCCGAAGCAATAGACCTTCCGAAAGGCAGGGCACGCGGTCTCGACGTACAACTGACCCGTCTGGGCCAAATAGGCCGGCTCGCCGAAGTAGTCGGCCTCGAACAACGTGCCTGCGGATTCGCCGATGGAGCCGGTGAGGATAGGCGTGTCGATGCGGACGAAATCCCGATCGTACAAGTAGTCGTGAATGGCCTGCTCGACCTCGTGCCGAATGCGCAGACCCGCGCGCTGGAGGCTGGACCGAAGCCAGAGGTGGCGGTGATCCAAAAGGAATTCGACCCCGTGCTCCTTGGGCTGGATGGGGTACTCCTCCGAAGCTCCGAGAAGCTCCAAGCTTGTCACGCCGACCTCATATCCGCCGGGTGCGCGGGGCTCCTCGCGTACTTCACCGCTGAGGGCGACGGAACTTTCCTGTGTGAGCGACTCCAACAGCGCCCACGCGTCCTCAGGAACTTCTTTCTTGAGAAGAACGCCCTGGACGAGCCCGGTACCGTCTCTTATGAGGGCGAAGCCGACTTTCCCGTGGCTGCGCGTGCTCTCGACCCATCCGAGAATAGTGACCGCGCTCCCCACGTGGTCGCCGAGGGACCCGACTTCGGTGATTTCTTCCTGACTCATCTTGTTCGAAGGCTGTTGAAGTGTGGGCAGGGGCGCACCAACAGATGTCCAGGGACCGCTACATGAGCGGGTCGACACGCCTCACGTGTGACAGACCGGAGAGTAGTCCCGTTACCCGACCGAGAAAAGCTTCAGCCGTTCAGCGTAGCGATGGTCCATCAACTCCCGTATCCGCGTGACCCCGTCGCCGCTCAACTCCGGGTCGGTCTCGATCAAAGCCCGGGCCCGGCGTTGGGCCTCAGACAGGAGGCTCTCGTCCCTCGTGAGGTCGGCGAACCGCAGAACAGGATCCCGTCCGTGCTGTTGGGCGCCGAAGAGGTCTCCCTGCCCGCGTATCCGCAGATCGGCGTGCGCCACGGCAAAGCCGTCGGACGTGTCTCTGAAGATTTTCAGCCGTTCGGCCGCGGCTTCGCCTGGCTCGGCAATGAGTACGCAGTAGCTCTTAGCAGCGCCACGCCCCACTCGGCCCCTCAGCTGGTGAAGCTGCGACAACCCAAAGCGCTCGGCGTGCTCCACGACCATTACGGACGCGTTAGGAACGTCGATACCGACCTCGATCACGGTGGTCGCGACCAGCACGTCGAGATCCCCCGCAAGAAACGCCCGCATGACCTGGTCCTTTTCCTCACTCGGGAGCTGGCCGTGAATCAGGCCGACCCGTCGGTGCTGGAAGGCCTCGGCCGAGAGGCGCTCGTACTCTTCGGTGGCGGACCGAAGGTCCATCTTTTCAGACTCCTCCACCAGCGGGTAAACGACGTAGGCCTGACGCCCCGATTCTAGCTCCTCGTCCACGAACCGGTGGACTTCGTCTCGCTTGCTCGGGTACCGGAGCAACGTCTTCACGGGTTTTCTTCCTTCGGGTATCTCGTCGAGAAGGGACAGGTCGAGATCTCCGTATAGCGTCATCGCCAGTGACCTGGGGATCGGCGTCGCCGACATGATGAGCGTATCCGGAGGGGTTTCGCGCTCTCCCAGTGCCATCCGTTGCCTTACACCGAAGCGGTGTTGTTCGTCGACCACGGCCAGGCCGAGGGCTCGAATCTCGACCCCCTCCTGGATCAGCGCGTGCGTGCCCACGGTGAGCGTAGCGGTACCGTCAGAGAGCGCCTTCAACGCCTCTTTTCGCTCCGAGACCTTCAGCTGACCCGTCAGTATCTGGACGCTCAGGCCGAGAGGCTCCACCAGCTCTCTCAGCCTGCGCACGTGCTGCTCCGCGAGCAGCTCCGTCGGCGCCATGAGGACCGCTTGGCGTCCGCCCTCGGCGGCGAGGAGCATCGCGAACAGCGCCACAATCGTCTTCCCCGACCCGACATCCCCTTGCAAGAGGCGGTTCATCCTCCGGTTGGAGCCCATGTCGGCGTAGATCTCACGGAGGACCCTCGCCTGTGCTTCCGTCAGCTTGAAGGGCAAGGCCTCGTGCAGAGGCCGGATGAGCTCGTTGGTTCGCTCGAAGACGAGCCCGGGCTTCAGGGCGGTTTCCTGGTACCGAGCCTGAGCCTGGACGAGCTGGAGGAAGAACAACTCGTCGAACGCTAAGCGCCGGCGGGCGGCCTCCACCGTGCTCAATGAGGACGGCCGGTGGAGGGCCCCGAGGGCATCCCCCAGGTCCGGCACGGAAAGCCTGCTCCGTTCCTCCCCGGTGAGATACTCCTCCTCGGCCACATCCTTCAGAAGTGCGTCGAGGTTTTTCTCGAACAGCCCTCGAAGAACCCACTGCGGGACTTCCTCGCTCGCCGGGTACGAAGAAAAGACGTGCCCCTTGGCCACGTGAGCCGGAGCGTCGTCCGAAGCGCGAGCCAACACGGTGAATTCTCGGGGATGAAGCTGCCTCCCGTGGAAGAACTTCACGGGTCCCGTCACCAGCAGGAGATCTCCCTCGTGGAGCTTCCGCTCCAGCCAGGGCTGCCCCGGCCAGGCACACGTGATCATCCCCGAATCGTCTTGCAGGACGGCTTGAAAGATGCGGAGGCCCTTACGGGTGGGGATCACACCCTTCGAGCGCACCCGACCCACCGCTGTGACGTCCGTGCCGACCTGCAGGTGCTCGATCGGCTCGATCGTGGAAGCGTCGTCGTAGCGTCGCGGCACGTGGTAGAGGAGATCACGGGCCGTCACGATGCCCATCCGCCCCAGCGCCTGGGCCCGAACCGGCCCTACCCCCTTCAGAAACTGGACCGGTCTGTCCAGCCTGAAAAAGCTCACTCCTCGAAGACCCCCTCTACGAAATCGTCTGGATCGAAGTCGGACAGATCGTCGATCCCCTCTCCGGACCCCACGAGCTTGACGGGTAGCCCGAACTCATGTTGGAGACCCACCACGATACCACCGCGCGCGGTACCATCCAACTTGGCCAGGATGATGCCGGACAGGTCGACCACGCCGCTGAAGGATCGCACCTGAGACACCGCGTTCTGGCCGATCGTCGCATCCAAGACGATCAGGCATTCGTGTGGAGCCCCATCACAACGTCGACGGATCACTCGATCGACCTTCTGTAGCTCCTCCATGAGGTTCGGCTGGGTGTGAAGGCGTCCAGCGGTATCCACCAGGACGACATCCACGTCCCGCGCTTCGGCAGCGGCGATGGCGTCGAACGCCACAGCGGCTGGATCACCCCCCTGTTGGCCCGCCACGAAGTCCGCGCCCACCCGCTCCGACCACACGCGCAGCTGCTCAACCGCTCCTGCCCTGAACGTGTCTGCCGCAGCGATCATCACACTGCGTCCCTCTCCCCGGATACGATGCGCAAGCTTGGCTACGGACGTCGTCTTGCCCACTCCGTTCACGCCAACGATCAGATAGACGGTAGTGCCCGTTTCGGCCAGTTGAAGAAAGGAAGCCCCGGCCGGCTCCAGGATTCGGGCAATCTCATCCCTGACGGCGTTCCTCAATTCCGCACCACCGGACACCTTGCCCCTGCGGGCGAGCGCATCGACATGATCTACGAGTCTCAGGGTGGCGTCCACGCCGAAGTCAGCCGTGAGGAGGCGCTCCTCCAGTGACTCCAATGACTCTTGGTCGACGCCCCCCACGGCGACCCGGATATCGGTCAGCGCGAGGTCGACCGCCCGTCTCCACAGCCCCTTCTTCTTCTCGCCCCCTCGCTTGAACAATCGGGCCATCGTCAGTCCCGGCCCATATCGCCTATCGGAGCCCGCCCCGCCGGCGACCGATCCACTCGGCGGAAAGAAGCGCGAGGATGAGCAGATACGCGCCCGGGTGGGTCCGTAGGGGGGTGCCGAGCCTCACTCTCGTCGGGGGCCCTGAAGCCTCATCCGATCCCCCGGGAGAGATGTCAACCGTTCGGCGAAGAAGCTCGAGGCTGTGGCTCTCGCTCTCGATCCGGCCACTCCCGACGGACCCGTCCTCTCCGGGGCGGGTGATGCGGTACAAATACTCGTCCACGGGAAGCGCCCTGGCCCGTATGAGCCCGGCCGCATCCACTACGACCGTGGTATCGAGCACCACCGAATCCCCCACGGTGATTTCGAGGCTGACACTCTCTCCGATCAAACCGGGGGCTCGCCACTCCATGGGCTCGCGAGAGCTCCACACGCGCTTCGCCGGCCGCACCGGCGTCGCACCGTCCCGCGGTGCGTCAGCGAGAAGCCATCCCGCTACGCCAGCCCACAACCTACGGTACGCCTCTCGATCGGGACCCTCGCGGAACGCCCATCGCCAAAAGCCCGACGCCAGAACCACCGCACTACGACGCCCTGCATTCTCTTCGAGCACGAGCCCAGCTTCCGCCGGCCCACTCCCCTGCCGTTGGAGTGGGATCGGGGTGGGCACGGTCTCCGAGGTCCGCCGGGGAAGGATTGCGGTCAAAGGCGGCAGTCCGGTCAGATCCGCTCCGGATAAGCTGGCAGCCAGTGCCGACGCCGGCAGATCTGGCGTCGCATACCACTCTCCATCCAGGTGGCCGCCGGTCACCACGCCGGAAGCGAGTGCTCCTGCCTGATCGGACGGAAATACGATGGATCTCGGGGCCTCGGCGAGCGCCGTCCCCACCCATTCGGGCGCTCCCCCACCCAGGCCGTGAAGCACCACGAAGTCGGCCCCGGAAAGAGCGCCCTGGACATCGGCCTCGTCTACCGGTGGTCCGACCTGAGAGCCCGAGCCCAGGCGAAGATACCGGCCGCCGCTCATGCCGAGAAATCCTCTGCCATCGAGTCCGGTCACCTGGGCGAGTACGGGGAGTAGAAAACGAGGCTCCCAGTCGGGCTGAAAGGAGAGGAGGACCAGACCGCCCTCCGCCGGATCGACTTCCGTGAAGGCGGATTTGGAATCGTCGGCTTCGAATCGGTCACCCGGCAAACTCACCGACAGGCGATAGCGGAGCCAGCCCGAGTTGCGCGGAGCTGGTAGGCGGATCGTAGCAGTGGCGAGCAGGCCCGGCTCGGCGGGCAGGACCCCCGCCGAGGCAACCAGACGATCCTCCTCCCACACCTCCACGCGAATCGTATCCCCGGGACCGGTCTCCTCGGAGAAAAGGGCGATCTCGACCGAGAGCGGTGTCCCGGATTCGGCGCGGGGCGGAAGCTCGAAGCGGGCAACACCCGCGTTACGGACCGGCCCCCCTACCCTCTCAATCTGAACTCCGAAGGGCGATCGACCCACACCGATCTCCACCTCCACCGGATCGTCGAGCCTGAGATCCGAGAGAACCGTCACGTCCGTGGCGCCCGCTTCCGCGGCCCGAGCGAGAGCAGGCGCAAGTCTCGAGGCAAACGCCAGGGGAGCCAGCGCATCGAGGGAATCGAAGGGCACGACCTGAGGGGTTTCGCCAAACAATAGGACCTGGGCGCCCTCTTCGGCGAGCTCCGCCGCACGCTCCAACGCCGCCACCCAATTGGCACCGCCCGCCGACGCACCCACCGGCGCAGCGACAGACGCATCGGCCGACCCACCCACTGCCGCAGGAGCCGACATGCTAGCTGATGCGTCCAGCAAGACCCAGCTACCGTCTGCCGTACCCCGCCGCGAGCCACCGGGAAGCCGGGGATCCCAGAGCAAGAGGAGCACCAGCACGAGGATCAACGCGCGGATCGTGCCGAGAAGCCTCCGGCCGGGGATCGGGATTTCGCGGCGGACGTAGATCCACGTGGCGAATCCCCCCGCACCGGCCACCAAAATTGCGAAGGCCAGCCAAGAAAGGGTCACCGCGCTCCTGCGTCCGGCACCTCACTGTCCCCTTGGATATTCATAGCAAGCCGAATGTCCCAGGGAAGAGGGAGCCGGTCAAGAAGGTCCAGGCGATCACGGCTCTGCGCCTCCCACGATTCCCACTGCTCGACTGGAACGGGGTCACCGGGCGGCAACTCGACGGCTTCTGGGTCTCTCGGGCTGCCGTTGTACCGCATCTCATAGTGGAGATGCGGGCCTGTCGCGAGGCCTGTCATCCCGACGTACCCGATGACGTCACCTTGATCGACCCGGTTGCCCACCGAGGTTCCGGTCGCGAATCGACTCATGTGAGCATAGCGCGTGGTCCACCCGTTCGAATGCCGAACCAGGATCGTATTGCCGTAGGTGCTCTGCATGCCTCGCTCGATCACGACGCCGTTTCCGGTCGTCTGCACCGGAGTCCCGGTCCTAATCGCGTAGTCCACACCCCGATGCGCCCGCCAGGTCCGCAACACCGGATGGAACCGGTTGTTGCTGAAGCCGCTGGAGACCCGAGCGCTGAGTGTGATTGGGACGCGAAGGAACGCCCGCCGCACGGACTCTCCGTTCTCGTCGTAATACGTGCCTGCTCCGTCTCCGTTGGGATCGAACCAGGCGGCCAAATAGCTGTCCCCGCGGTTCACCAACTCCGAGGAGAGGACGTGCCCGACACGCATAGTCCCGTCCGGGCGAACCGCCCGTTCGTAGGAGAACCTGAAGAAGGCTCCGGGCCAGATGTCTCGCTCGAAGTCCAGCTGCCACTGGTAGATCTCTTGGAGCTCCAGAATGAGCTCGGCGCGGTCTGCGGAAGTTACTCTTTCCAGGCCTTCGGTCAGGAAAACGTCGTTCCACAGACTCGACTCGATCCCACCAGACGCCCACACGGTATCCGTCACCACGGGCGTAGTCATCACGCTCGAGTTCCAGCCAGCGGGGGACGGCGTCATCCGAACGGTCAGGTCGGCGTCGACGGCGATATCGACCGCCCGCAACTCTGAGGGCACCGTGGTGAGCCAGCGGAAGGCCACTTCCGTACCGGGCCGCAGACGGCGAGGGTTGGCCCGCTCCCTGAACGCCAGGACCAAGCCATATTGGTCGTTGTCGTCCAGCACGCCAAACAGGAGATCGCCGAGCGTCTCATCCCGGTTCAGCGATCGAAGCTCGACGCGCTCCGGCGCGGCCGCAAAGACCGGCTCCACGAGGCCCACCGTGGGCACCTCTTTCCCCGTGAGCAGGACGAACGCCAGGCTTGAGGCCATCACCCCGAGAACCCCGAGGAATGCCAGTACTTTGGAGCCTGAGCTCACCTTGCCTCCTTCGGCAATCGTTACCTCGTCCTGCCACACTGCCGTATCGTCCTGCCACTCGGCCGTATCGTCCCGCCACGCGGCTGTATCATCCTGCCATACGGCCGCGTCATCCCACCGCACGGCGGGATCAGTCCATCTGCCGGCGGATGAACGTCGGAACGTCCAGCTCGCCGATCTGTTCCCGTGTCACAACCCGCTCCGGCGCTCGAGGAAGCGGAACCACGTTCGTTGCTCCCCCACCGGCCGCTGCCACCTGCTGCTGCTGCTGAGCCACCTGCTGCTGCGCCTGAGCCACCTGCTGCTGCTTCGGCCGACTTTGCCGCTGCGCCAACGGAGACTGGGTTTGCCTTCCGAAGTCCGGCCGAATCACGTCGTCGAAGCCGGTTGCGATCACGGTAACCCGAATCTGTCCTTCCAGCGCAGGATCATGGACCGCACCAAAAATGATCTCCGCCTCATCTCCGGCCTCTTCTTGAATAATAGTTGATATCTGGTGCACTTCGTCAATGGCGAGATCCATCCCCCCCGTGATATTGATCAGCACCCCCTGCGCACCATGGATCGACACGTCGTCCAGCAACGGCGACGAAACGGCTTCTTGAGCGGCCTCCTGCGCCCGGTTGTCTCCCTCGCCGAATCCGGAACCCATCAGCGCCGGTCCACGGCAAGCCATGACCGTTCGAACGTCCGCAAAGTCCACGTTCACCTCGCCCGAGACCCGGATCAGATCGCTGATCCCCTGTGTCGCGTGCAGGAGCACCTCGTCCGCCTTCTTCAGGGCATCCCGGAAGGAAGTTCCACGCGGCACCACCGACAAGAGGCGGTCGTTAGGCACCACGATCTCGTGTCGACTGTCCTGCGAAGCTCGGCGAGACCCTGCTCGGACTGCCGCTCCCTTTTCTTCCCCTCGAAAGAGAAAGGCTTGGTGACGATGCCGATCGTGAGGGCACCCATTTCACGGGCGATCTCCCCGATGATGGGGGCCGCTCCGGTGCCGGTTCCGCCACCCATTCCCGCCGTGATGAAGACCAGGTCGGCCCCCTCCAGCACCCTGCGAACCTCGTCCTGGCTCTCGGCGATGGCTTGCCGGCCGACCTCGGGCCGCGCGCCGGCACCCAGTCCGCGTGTCAGCTTCTTGCCGACCTGCAGCGTGACCTGCGCCCGCGAGCCCTTCAGCGCCTGGGCATCCGTATTCGCCGTGATGAACTCGACACCCTCCAAGTCCTCGTCGACCATTCGGTTGACCGCGTTTCCGCCGGCCCCTCCAACTCCGACCACCTTCATCCGGGCCGTTTGGAGCGGAGTGTCCTCGAATTCGAAAATCATCATGATTTGGCTCCCATGAACGGATGGTTCGATCTGATTCACAACAGATGTCCCGAGTCAGCTGTTCGTCGGAACACTAGAAAAACTCCTTCAGCCACACCCAGACCTTGGACACCAGGCCGGACGTGAGTGTCGACGCGCCGTCCCCAGTTTCGTCGTACCGGTCGGCGCCATATAGCACGAGCCCTGCAGCCGTCGCGAACTTCGGTCTTCCAACGGAGTCGGCCAGAACCGCCAGGCCTTCGCCGGGGACCCCGTTGCGCACGGGCGCGGCGAACACCTGCTGGGCCAACTCCACGGTCCCTTGCAAGGTCGACGCCCCTCCGGTGAGCACGATGCCCGCCCCCAGCTTGTTCAACAGGCCTTCGCGCTCCAACTCGGCGTGGACGAGGCCGAACATCTCGTCGAGACGTTGCTCCACGACGTGGGCAATCAGTTCCCGAGCGACATGCCTGGTCTGCCCCGGACTCGGTCCCGGCAGCTCGACTGTTTCCTGGGGATCCACGAGCTGAGCAAACGCAGCGCCGAAGTGCTCTTTCGCCCGCTTGGCCTCGGCAAAGGGAATCGACAAGCCCCTCACGAGATCATTCGTGACCGTGGCGCCTCCAAAGGGGAGGACAGCGAGATGCTGGAGCTCGCCGTCGCAATACACTGCGACGTTGGTCGTACAGGCACCGAGCTCGACCATCGCGACACCTACTTCCTTCTCATCCTCTGTGAGGACCGACCGGGCTGCCGCGAGGGATTCGAGCACTAATTCCTGAACCCGGTAGCCTGCCCGCTGGACCGACTTCCTGAGGTTCTCGGCGGCGGACGAGGTGCACGTCACGAGATAGACCTCTGCCTCGAGCCTCGTGCCCACCATCCCCAGCGGATCCTTGATCCCAGGACGGCTGTCCACGATGTAGTCCTGGGGGATGGCGTGGAGGAGTTCACGATCGGGCGGATGGGCGACGGCGCGGGCGACTTCGTGCACACGTTGGAGATCGAGGGAAGAGATCTCGTCATCCATCACTGCGACGACGCCTGGAGACGTGGCCGCCCGGACGTGCTCGCCGCTGATTCCCACATAGACCCGGTCCACCTTCGTGCCGGCCATGAGCTCGGCCTCTTCCATGGCCGCTTTCACGGAATTGGTAGCTTCCTCGATATGCGTGACGATCTGTCCCATCCCTGTGCTTCGAGCCTGCCCCACCCCGAGAATCTTGAGGTCCCTTCGGAGGAACGGGTCTTGGTGGACCTCCGCGATCACCGCGCAGGTTTTGGTCGTGCCGAGATCGACGCCGGCAATCAGGATCGACTGCATCTACCGATCCCTCACTTGACCAACGGCCCGGGCCCGCTGCTCGGCATACCCAATCACGACCTGATCCTCGAACCGGAGATCGAGGACGGCTGCCGTTTTATCAGGGTGGCGTTGAACGGCATGCTCCAGAACGGCGAGACCATCACGGAGACGACGATTCGAGAGGGGAGGACGGAATCGCAGGAGAAGGTCGCCGCTCACCGCAGCGGTCGCGTCACCCCTGTCGTCGATCGCAATCTCCGAGACCGCGGCCAGGAACGTGGGATCATCCGCTGCGAGCCGATCGACCTCCATCGCCAATACTCTCAGCTGGGTGGGCGAGAGGGCCCCACGCCCTCCAGCCTTGATCAGGACCGGGAGATCCAGCCGGTGCTCGACCGGGTCCAGCGGGAGCACCTGGCCATCCCGGTCCACCGGTTCGAGCACCGGACCCGCCACGAATCCGACCGGAATCCGTTCCTCGATCGTGACGACCAGGGTTCCCGGGAGCTCCGCGGTTACACGAGCGCGCCGGATCAACGGGTGCCGCTCGAGGCGCAACTCTATCGACGTCAGGTCGTCGAACACGCTCGCGAGCGGTGAAATGGCCGCGGTGGCCAAGACCTGCTGCTCTTGGAGGAGCCGAGTTCCGGTGACCCTGTAGTCGCGAGCCCGGAAAAACTCCAATTCGGCGAGGGCGTCCGGAAGCCAATCGGCGGCCAGCGCAACGCCACCCGCGACCAATCCCCAGAGGGTGACTCGGAGCAGTTTACGCATCCGTCACCTCCAGGCGTGCAGCGACTTCATGCGACACGCGGTCGACGGACCCCGCACCCATCGTCAAAAGGAGGTCACCCGACGCGAGCTCCGGCATGACGGTGTCCGCTATCGTGGTCACGTCGGCGTGATAGTGTACGTCACCACCCGCGCGCCCGGCCGCTGTTGCGACCAACTCACCCGTTACGCCCTCGATGGGATCCTCCCGGGCCGGGAACACATCGGTCACCCAGATCGAATCCGCAGCGGCAAGGGCCTTCCCGAACTCATCGGCAAAGTCCCGCGTACGCGTGAACAGGTGCGGTTGAAAAATGGCCACGATCCGCCGGTCCGGGTGGGCGCCCCGCGCAGCCGCCAGGGTAGCCTGGACCTCCGACGGGTGATGTGCGTAGTCGTCCACAATCAGGATCCCCCGTCCCGACCCGACCGTCTCGAATCTCCTCTCGACACCCTGATAGGCCATGAGCCCGTCGCGGACGGTGTCCCAGTCCACCCCGAAGCAACGAGCGGCAGCCGCGGCGCCAAGCGCGTTTCGGAGATTGTGAACTCCGGGCATCGGAAGTCGGAACGTCCCACGGTCGACGCCCTCGTCGATCACCCGGAAGTCCATGCCAACCGCACCAGCTCTCACGTCGACCGCGCGTACTTGCGTGCCGCCGCTCAGGCCATAGGTACGCACCCGAGATTCGAGGCTCGGGACGAGACTGCTCGCCGCGTTGTCATCCGCACAGACGACGGCGAAGCCGTCCGGCAGGAGCCCATCGAGAAACTCCTGAAAGGCCTTCACGACGCCTTGAAAGGCACCGTAGGTATCGAGATGGTCGGCCTCGACGTTGGTCACCACGGCCACGGCCGGCTTGAGCTCCAAGAACGATCGGTCGTATTCGTCCGCCTCGACGACATAGAGATCGCCACCACTACGAAGGTTTCCGCCCCAAGCAGGCACGCGGCCGCCGACGAAGCCCGTCGGATCCATCCCAGCCGCGGCGAGAATCTCCGTCGCCATCGCGGTGGTGGAGGTCTTGCCGTGCGTACCCGCGACCGCCAGTACCCGACCCTGATTGACTATCTGACCTAGGGCCTCCGCTCGCTTGAAGACCGGAATCCCCTGGTCGAGCGCCTGCTTTACCTCTGGATGGTCCGTTGGGACGGCCGCACTGACCACGAGGGCAGCCGCACCGTCTACGTGGCTCGCCTCGTGCCCCTCGTGTATCTGCACGTCCAGGTTCCGGAGCCGATCCGTGCTCGATCCCGTATGTAGGTCACACCCCGAGACGCTTCCTCCCCGCTTCGCGAAGAGCTCGGCCAGCGCACACATGCCGGCGCCTCCCACCCCCATGAAATGCACCCTCCCCTCGTTCGCGAGCCGGCGCAGATCCCGCTCGCCCACTGGCGCTGGTATGGAGCTCGAATCCGGATGAAGTGCGATCATCCCACACCCCCCAGACGGGGATCTGGGAGAAGGCCCACCATGTCACGGACGATGAGGGACGTAGCGTCCGGCCGACTGCGCTCCCTTGCCATCTCACTCATCGTGTGGAGCAACTGCGGGTCCTCGGCCAAGCGGGTGATCGCCCTCCACAATGCCCCCGCCGTCAGTCCTTCCTGCTCCAAGTGGACGGCGGCGCCCGCCTGTTCAAGGGCTTGGGCATTGAGTGCCTGGTGGTTCGCAGCGGCGGTAGGGAGTGGTACCAGGATGGCTGGTACTCCCCATGCCAAGAGCTCCGCCGTCGTCATCGCGCCTGCCCGCGACAGCGCCAGATCCGCGACCCCCAGAACCAGAGGGATGTCTTCGATATACGGAACCGCTCGGACCCATGGTGGATCTCCAAACGAGGAAAGCTCCTCGCTGATCGCCGCGTGATGCGCCGGACCCGTCATCCAGAGCAGCTGCCACTCACGCAAGGGCTTATGCGGCCCCGCGGCCACGGCCCTGACTGCCTCGAGCATCACCTCGTTCAGCGGAAGGGACCCCTGGCTTCCGCCGATCAACAGCAGGAGCCTCCGCTCCGGCTCGAGACCCAAGCGAAGAAGAACATTCCGCCGGTCGGGCGCGTCCCCAGGAACGGCTCGGATCGGACATCCTGAAACTCGCGCCACGCGTTGCGCTCGGGCGGGCAATTCCGCCAATGCTTCGCCAAACGCGAGGTGCACCTGCGCTGCCCACCGTGACAAGAAGCGGGTCGTGACTCCGGGCCACGCATTCTGTTCCTGAAGCACCAGCGGCGTCCCCATGAGGGCCGCCACCAACCCAGCCGGCGCCCCGGCGTACCCACCCGTCACCACGACCAGCTCCGGACGGATACGACGGTGGACCCCGATCGTGGTTGCAAGCGAGGTCGCGAGCGCGAAGGGAACTCCGAGATTCGACCACAACTCCCCGCGCTGGACCCCTCGCACGGGAAGGAGCCGATGGTCCATCGACCGCTCAGGGACCACCCGAGCCTCGATCCCTTTGCGGGCACCGAGGAAAAACGGCCGGACGTCCGGACGTTGCCGCACGAGCTCGTCCGCGAGTGCCAGCGCCGGGTACAGGTGGCCCCCCGTGCCGCCGCCGGCGAAGACCACGACTGTACCCTCATGCACGGGCCCTCCTCCCCGGGGGATGGGGCCTCTCGCACGCCCGGGAGATGCTCACGAGAATCCCCAAGGAAGCCAGCGTGACAACCAGGTGCGATCGTCCATAGGAGATCAGCGGAAGCACCAAGCCCGTGGCCGGCACCAACCCCAGCCCCACAGCCATGTGAAGGACGGCCTGCATCGCGATCATGCTGGTCAGCCCAACCGCCAGCAGCTGTCCGAAGAAGTCGGGAGCACGCGATGCGACACGAAAGCCGATCAGTATCAGGAGTAGATAAAGGAGTACGGTCGTCGTGACGCCGATCAGACCCCACTCCTCCCCGATCATCGCGAAGATGAAGTCGTTGTGGGCCTCCGGAAGGAATCCGAACTTCTGCCTTCCCTGCCCGAATCCCACGCCGGCCACGCCGCCCGATCCGAACGCGAGAAGCGACTGGTGCACCTGGAAGCCGGCGCCCGCCGGATCGGCCGAAGGGTCCAGGTACGCCATCATGCGGCGAGCGCGGAAGGCGACGTCCAATTGGCGATACAATAGGGGAAGCGTGAGCAGGCCCAAGAAGAGGAAGTGGGTCAGCCGAGCACCCGCCACGTAGACGATCAGGCACCCGATCACACCCACGAGCAAGGCTGTCGACAAGTCCGGCTCGAGCGCGATCGGCACCATCAGCGCGGCCCACACCACGAGGAACAGAAGTAGGCCTCTGCTCAGGCTCGAGAACTCCCCCTGCTTACGAAACGCGTGTGCCGCAGTCCAAACGACGACGGCGATCTTGGCCAACTCGGAAGGCTGGAGAGTCAGGGCGCCGAGTTGAAGCCATCGGCGCGCTCCTTTGATCGAAGGCGCGATGGACTCCGTGCCCGGAGCGACCACGATCACGAGGAGGAGCCAGGCCACAATGACCATCGGCCATGCGATCCGCCGCCAAAAGGTATGTGGGATCCAAGCGCAGACGCCGAGAATGGCCAAGCCGGCTGCCGCGCCAGTCGCTTGCCGAAGAACGTAGTAGTAATCCGGCAGGGCTTGCCCCTGAGCGAGAAAGGCGCTGGCGGAATAGAGCGTGACCAGTCCGACAGAGAGAAGGAGGAGCGTGAGCGTCATGATCGCGGCGGGCTCCCATCCTCTTCCTATCCCCGTTATGGGCAGGGCCAGAGGCCCCGACGGGGCGACGTCCACGGGTCGGGCCATCAGCGCCCAGCCTCCTCTGATGCGGCTTTGGCCAAGGTCGCAAAGCGGGCACCGCGCTCCTCGTAGCTCGTGAACATGTCATAACTGGAGCATGCGGGTGACAACAGGACGGTGGTGCCCGGGACCACTCGTTGAGCGGCGGCCTCCACGACCTCGTCGAAGCCTCCGTCCAGCAACTCGACGGGCACATGACCGTCCAGTGCCTTGAAGATGCGCGGCCCGGCCTGGCCGAATGCCAGCACGCGGGCCTCCGCTTTCGAGAGCGCAGTGACCAGCGGCGAGAGGTCCTCACCCTTGTCCTTTCCGCCGAGCAAGACGAGCAGCGCCCCATCGAGGCTGACAATGGCGGATCGAGCCGCGGCCACGTTCGTCGCCTTGGAATCGTTGACCCAGCGGACACCGTTCGCCTCGGCCACCCTCTCCGTACGGTGCGGAAGGGCTTTGGCTGTCGCCAAACCCCGTCGGATGGATCCCGTGGAGGCACCTGCAAGCCCTGCCGCGGTTGATGCGGCAAGGGCGTTTTCCAGATTGTGAGCTCCGAGCAGCGCGATGTCCTCAACGTCGCCCAGGCGCTCTGCCGCCCCCGACACGTCTAACGTCAGCGCGTCGCCGTCGAGGTAGGCACCCGGACGGCCACCGCTCGCCCTGCTGAAGTAGAAGCGACGCCCCGGAACGCCCTCCGAAAGAGCGGCGACGGCCGAGTCGTCTCCGTTCAACACCCACTTGCTGTCGTCATCGGCATTGCGGAAGAGGTTGGCCTTGTCGCCGTAGTAGGCTTCGACGGACGGATACCAGTCGAGGTGATCCGGAGCCAGATTCGTCATCACTCCGATGTCCGACTTGAACCGGTCGATCGCCGCCAACTGGAACGAGCTCATCTCCACGACATACCACGCCGGGCTTCGCTCCCGGAGCGCCAGCTCGGAGGCGGCAGGGCCCAATGCGGCTCCGATATTCCCGCCTAGAGCCACGTCGAGCCCGTCCTCTTCGAGCAGATGCGCCACCAGGGCCGCGGTCGTCGTCTTGCCGTTCGTTCCAGTCACGGTGATCAGTGGACCATCGAAGAACCGAAAGGCGAACTCAGGCTCTGAGATCCAACGTGTCCCCCGTTCCCCGAGCTCACTGAGCACTGCTGCGTCCGGGCGGATGCCGGGACTGACCACGACAGTGGTGGCTCCTGCGATGCGGTCGATGGGGTGCTCTCCCAGGTCGACCTCGGCTCCCAGCTCTCGGAGCTCGGCTCCACGAGCATGAGTTGCGGTGTCAGTGCGCAAATCCGAGACATGGACTTCCCCTCCTTTTTCGAGTGCCAACCGTGCCGCCGCTTGACCGGATGCGGCCAAGCCGACAACGGCAACTGTTTCGCCTTCCAACGTGTTCACAACACTTGTCCCTCACCTGATCTTGAGCGCGCTGAGCGCGACCATCGCGCACAGAATTCCCATGATCCAAAAACGGACGACGATCTTGCTCTCGGACCATCCCAACTGCTCGAAGTGGTGATGGATCGGAGCCATTCTGAAGAGTCTCTTGCCGGAGCCGTACTTCCTGGTCGTGTAGCGGAAGTATCCGACCTGGAGGACCACTGAGAGCACCTCCATGACGAAGACGCCTCCCACGATCACCAGGAGGAACTCCGCCTTGAGCAGGATGGCCATGGCCCCGATGACGCCGCCCAGAGCGAGGGACCCCGTGTCGCCCATGAAGACCTCAGCGGGATGCGTGTTGAACCAGAGGAACCCTAGGCAGCCACCGGCCAGAGCGAGCGCGAGCACCGACAATTCCCCCGCGCCGGGCAAATAGAAGAGCCCCAGATACTCGGTCGTGTTCACGCGGCCCAGTAGATACGCGAAGATCCCGAACGTGGTCGCGGCGATGGCCGTCAGCCCGGCCGCGAGCCCGTCGAGTCCATCCGTGAGGTTCACGCCGTTGGAGCTGGCGGAAATCACGAGCGCGACGAACGGTACGTAGGCGACGGGGTGGAAGACCAAGGCGATGTCCGAGAAGAACGGCACCATCGTATGGTTCGGCGGCACAGCCCCCGAGATCGGCCAGAGGACCAGGAAGAGCCCCAAGGCGAGTCCGAACGTCCACTGCCCAAACATCTTGTAGCGCGCGATCAGGCCTTTCGTCCGTCCCTGAACGACCTTGAGGTAGTCGTCCATGAAGCCGATGGCGCCCATCGCCACGAACGTCACCAGGGCCAGCACCGTGTACCAGTTAGTCAACTCGGCCCACAACAGCGTGGAAATGCTCGCGGACATGACGATCAGAGCCCCGCCCATCGTCGGCGTCCCGGCCTTCGGCAGATGGGTAGCAGGGCCCTCCTCGCGAACCACTTGGCCAATGCCGAATCTCGTCAGGCCGCGGATGGTCATCGGGCCCAGCACGAAGGCCAGCACCAGCGACGTCACGAGCGCGCCAGCGGCCCTGAACGTGATGTAGATGAAGACGTTGAACGCGCTAAAGACATCAGACAAGCCGGGAAGGAGGTGAAAGAGCATCAGGCCTCGACCTTCCCGGAGTCGGTTTCCGACTTCCCGGAATCGGCTTCCGATCCGCCCGCACTCGAGTTCGGCGCCGATGCACCGAAGTCACTTTCGAAGAGGGGAAGCAACCGCTCCAACGCCACACCCCGCGACGCCTTTATCAGTAAGACCTCGTCACCCCCAAGCCTTCCACGGAGCTCCTCGTACGCTTCGAGGGGGTCCGATACCGAAAGGATCGTCGTGTGCTCTGCGGCTCGGGCGAAGTCGCCCGTGGCGACGAGCAGGTCCAACCCGAGTGCGGACGCCTCATCCAGGAGCGTCGTGTGGAGCTCCTCGCTGCGCGCCCCCAGCTCGAGCATGCTGCCGAGAACCGCCACTTTGGGCCGGCCGGGCTCCATGTCCACGAGCAGGTCCAATGCGGCCCGCACACTCTGCGGGTTCGCGTTGTAGCAGTCGACGATCAGCGTGAGTCCACCGATCCGCCGGATCTCTCCGCGCATGGAGCCGGCTTCGACCCGGCCGACGCCGCGGGTGGCTTCGGCAACGGGGACATCCAGTAGTTCGGCCACGGTCAGCGCCAGGAGGGCGTTCTGGAGTGAGTGGCGTCCCGGAACTCGCAGGTGCACAGGCTCCCCGCGCCAGACGAAGCTCCAGCAGCCCTGCTCGTCCATCGTAGGGTCCTCTGGGCGATATCTGGGGTCCGCACCGGCACCGAGGCCGACGACCAAGACGTCTCGCCGGATGCGGACGGACTCTTCCGAAAGGATCGTCGGCTCGTCGCCCACGACCGCCTTACCCTCAGTAGGGAGTCCCCGCAGGAGGTCGAGCTTCTCTTGGAGCACGCCTTCGAGGGATTCAAGCTTCTCGACGTGGGTCTCGGAGACGGTCGTCACGACTCCGATCCGGGGCTCGGCGATCCGTGTGAGAGCGGCGATCTCCCCCGGCTCGTTCGTGCCCATCTCGAGCACCACAACCTCCGCATCCTCGGGCGCGTCGAGCAGCGTCAACGGCAGGCCGATGCGGTTGTTCAGGTTTCCGGGCGTGGCGTGGACCCTGAGCGAACCCTCGATCGCAGCCCGGGTCAGCTCCTTGGTTCCGGTCTTCCCCGAGGATCCTGTGATGCCCACCACAACAGCGTCGAGGTGCCTCCGGCGATGTCCTGCGAGCTGCCCCAACGCCAGCAGCGTGTCTTCCACGGGGTAGACGCAGGCGCCCTCGGCCTCGACGGAGCGGGCCACTACGGCGCCCCGTGCTCCTCGACCGAAGGCGTCGGACACATAATCATGTCCGTCGAAGTTGTCCCCGCTCAGAGCCACGAACAGGTTGCCCTCACCGACCGTGCGGCTGTCCGTCGAGACACCTGTGAAGACGAGGCCGCAGTCCTCCTGAGGTGCGACGTCCAGGGCGGATCTCACCTGCTGGTCGGTCCACACTAAGGGAGCCTTCACGCTAGAGTTCACGCTACGCCTCCCATCCGGCCCAGATGCTCTTCGACGATCAGCCTCTCGTCGAACGGCTGGCGCTCAGTACCGATCACTTGATACTTCTCATGTCCCTTGCCGGCGAGCAGCACGAGGTCCTCGGAGCCGGCCTGCGCGAGTGCGTAGCCGATGGCCTCACGACGGTCGGTCAGGCGCTCGAACGGGGAGCCGTTCATTCCCGGCACGATGTCATCGATGATCGTTTCGGGATCCTCCGTCCGGGGATTGTCGGATGTGATCACGACCAGGTCCGCCACTTGGGCCACGGCCCGAGCCATTTCAGGCCGCTTGCCATGGTCCCGGTCACCGCCTGCGCCGAATACGACGATCAAACGCCCCGATGTGAGCGGGCGCATCGTGGTCAGGACGCGGCGAAGTGCGTCGGGCGTGTGCGCGAAGTCGATGATGACGGCAAAAGGCCTCCGTGCCACGACCTCCAATCGGCCAGGAATCTGCGGTACGCTGGCGAGCCGGTCTGCCACGGCCTCGAGCGTCATGCCGGCGACCGCACCTACACCCGCCGCCGCCAAGCAATTCTCCACGTTGAAGCGGCCGATGAGCGGTAGGTCGACGTCGACTTTGCCTGATGTGCCTCCCATGCGAAACCTGGTCCCGGACGAACCCGGCTCGATCTCCTCCGCGCGCAGGTCGGCCGGCTCGTCGATACCGTAGGTGACCGTGCGGCGCCCTTGGATGGGCAGATCCTTCCAATGCGCGTCGTCGGCGTTGACGACCACGCCTCCTTCTTTCTTCGTCAGATCGAGGAGGTGGGATTTGGCCCTGAAATACTCCGCCATGTCCGTGTGATAGTCGAGGTGGTCTTGGGACAGGTTGGTGAAGACCACCGTGTCGAAACGCACGCCATCGAGGCGCTTCTGCTCGAGAGCGTGAGAAGACGCCTCTACAGCTACCGATCCGACACCCTCGTCGGCCAGATCGGCCAACCAGGTGGAGATGGCAACGGGGCCAGGGGTCGTGAGCCCTTCGGTCCCTTCCCTCACCGAGCCGTCTGGCTCGATGAGACCAAGCGTGCCCACCGCAGCCGAGCCACCCTGGGAGCCGAGGAGGTGCTGCACGAGAAGGGTCGTGGTGGTCTTGCCGTTCGTGCCCGTCACTCCGACGGTGAACAGGTCAGCCCACGGTGACCCGAGTACCGCTGATGCGGCCAAGGCCGCGGCCAAGCGGCCATCCGACACCTGGACCTGCGGAATCTCGGCCTCGGGAACGTACCGCTCCACCACGGCAGCGACCGCACCCATCTCGGCGGCTTGAGCCACGAAGTCATGGGCGTCCCAGGCGGACCCGCGCCACGCCAGGAAGAGGTCGCCGGCCTGGACCGTGCGCGAGTCTTGCGTGACGCCTGAGATTTCCACGTCGTTCGGACCGTGGATCGTTTCGATGAGGCCGACCGGCCCGAGAGCGGCGGTGACCACCTGAAGCGAAGCCGAAGGGCTAGCCATCGCCGCCCTCTCCTTGGGGTGCCACCCGTACTGTGTCTCCGGGACTCAGGAAGGTCGCCACCCGTACGGTGTCGCCCCGGCTCACGATCGAGCCGGCCCGAGGCGCCATAAGCCTCACCACGCCCGATCCATCCCATTCGACTCGAAGCCCTGCCTCGTGGATGTGCCGCGCCGCCGCCCTGGCGGGGAGTCCCAGGACATTCGGAACCCTGGTCATGGCTCCGTCCTCGGGCAGCACGGACTGAAGCCAAGTCGACACATTCGGCCCGGCAGCAGCCGTCGATCCTGGATTCCCGCTCGACCCGGAATTCTCACCTAGCCGAAGTTCCGCGAATCGCGTCACGAAGGGCATCTCACCGCTACCCGTCCGTGCGGTAACTGTGAGCTCTGGAGCCTGGGCGACCTCCACCAGGGCCCGGCGATCGATGGGTGCGGCCTGTGCCGCCAGAATGGCCTCCATCGTGGCCCGTGTGACCGGAGCCGCGACCGATCCTCCGTAATATGACGCCGCCTGAGGACGGTCCAACTTGACCATGACCACGAGCTGCGGATCTTCCGCGGGGAAGAATCCGACGAAGGAAGCGAAGTACTCCCCAGCTTGGTACGCGCTGCCCGAGTAGGCGCGTGACGTGCCGCTCTTGCCCGCCACCTTGAACGTGCCGAGTCGGGCGCTCGTCCCCGTTCCGTCTTCAACTACGTCGACGAGCACATCGGCCACCTCGCGCGCCACGTCGGGGGACACGGCCCTTCGCACCATACGGGGCGGGAAGCGGTCGGTCACTTTTCCGTTGGAATCTCGGATCTCCGTGACGAGCCGGGGCTTCATGAGCAGGCCCCCATTCGCCAAGGCTCCGTAGGCCATGGCCATCTGGAGGGGTGTCGTCGAGATTTCATATCCGATGGCGAGGGACGCCGGCGACTGGGGGGTCCAATCCTCTGGGAGGCGCAGGGTGCCTCTCGCCTCCCCGGGAAGGCCGATTCCGGTGGGTGCGCCGAGCCCGAAGTCACGGAGATTCTGGTACTGAACCGCGGGACTCATGGACTGTGCGGCTTTGGCCACACCCACGCTCGAGGAAATCTGAAGCGCCCGCGCCAGTGTCATGAGACCGTGCTCCCTGCTCACGTCCTCGATCGGTCGGCCCGCCACAGTCCAGGAGCCGGACTCCGTGTCGAACACGTCGTCGAGAGACACCAACTCGTTGTGCAAGAGGCCGGCCACCGTAAGCGGCTTGATGGTGGAGCCGGGCTCGTAGGGCGTGTTGATCGCCGACAGGGCGCCCGTGGCCTCATTGCGAATGGACACCATGGCGAGAACATCTCCGGTGCCCGGATCGGTGATGAGGAGATCTCCACCACGGGCCTCGTTCTCTCGAACGGCCTCCGTCAACGCCTGCCGCCCAATCTCCTGCAAGTCCACATCGATTGTGAGAACGACCTGGCCACCCCCCCGCGGTCCCTCGACGAGGACGCTCTCCCCAGGGATCGGCTTGCCGGCGGGGTCCCTCGCCAAGACGGCCTCGCCCACGGTCCCACGGAGGATGTCGTCGTAGGCCTGCTCGACACCGCCGGACGCCTCACCGTCCCGCACGGTCCCGAGAAGACCCCTCGCCAAGTCGCCGTGGGGATAGAAGCGGCGGTGCTCCCGCTCGAGGTACACGCCAGGAATGTTGTCGAGTGCTTCGCGCACCGAGGGCGGGAAGGCCTTCGGGAGAACCCGCCAGCGTTTCGACGACGTCGTGGCCTCACGTACGATCCGCTCGTCCAGCCCGAGTGTCTCCACTAAGAGGTCTGTCACCGCCTCGACATCTCGGAGCTCTCTCGGCGCGACGCTCACCCTGAAGGTCTCGCGACTGACGGCCAGTTCGACGTCCGAGCGGTCGAGGACCGACCCCCGAACCGCCGCGATCTCCACGCTCGTGCGGTGTTGGCGTGCCGCCTGCTCCCCCCAAAAGGCCGCTTGCGCCACCTGCACCTGGGCGGCTCTGCCGATGATCAGGCCTCCGCTCAACAACCAGCACGCGAGAAGCACCCTCCGACGCACCCTCACCCTCTTCGCCCTGGTTTCCGTCACGCGGTTTCGGCGTCTCACTGGGACCCTCCCAAAAACTGGACCATCTCGGAGGCGTCCGGACGGTGCATGCCAAGGCGTTCTTGAGCGACCGACGAGATCCGAGTCCGGCTGTCCAGGCCCTGAACCCGCCGAAGGAGCTCCGCCCGCTCCGATTCAGCGAGCGAAAGCGATTTCTCGAGGCGGTCGAGCTCCGCCAACGACTCGAAGGCACGGCTCTGGCGCCAGGTCACCAGACTCAAGGCCGCGAGAAGACCGGAAAAACCCAACGCAACGAGGCTCAGCGTGGCCCAGGACCGGCTGGAACGGGAGCGCCTCATCCCTTCTTCCAAGCCCGAAGACGCGCGCTGCGGGCGCGCGGGTTGCGGCGTACCTCCACATCACTGGGGCGTACGGCTTTTCGGGTCAGCACGCTCCCCAACGGCGCGCCGCGGCACGTGCACACCGGCATCCCGGGTGGGCAGACACAGGAGCGGCTCCAATCGCGAAACGCATTCTTGACCAGCCGATCCTCGAGCGAGTGGTACGAGATCACCACAAAGCGGGCATCCGGAGCCATCGCCTCCCGAAATTCCGTGAGACCATGCTCCAGCGATGTGAGCTCTTGGTTTACCGCGATTCTCAGAGCCTGGAAGACCCGCGCTTTTTCCTTGGCTTTCGGGGTCCTGCCCAACGTCCGGTAGAGGACGGCAACCAGGTCGTCACTCGTTCGGAATGGTGTCGCGCCCCTCCGCTCGACCACGGCCCGTGCGAGGCCACGGGAGTGAGGTGCCTCTCCGTATTCGTGGAAGATCCGAGCTAGAGCTTCTTCCGGCTCCGAGTTCAGGATTTCCGCTGCACTTGGCTCGCCCGCTTGCGTACCGGCCATCCGCATGTCCAACTCCACCCCCGCCCTGAACGCGAACCCCCGTCCGTCCGAGTCGAGTTGGTGAGAGCTGACGCCCAAATCGAGGAGGACTCCGGCGAGAGGCTCCGATGGGTCGGCGAAGCGGAGCGCTTCATCGAATCGCGCCTGGATGAATCGCACTCGGGTCCCGAGCGGGGCCAAGGCGGCCTTCGCCGCCTCCAGAGCATCCGGGTCACGGTCCACCGCAATGACATTGCAGCTCCCGCACTCCTCCAATAGGACGGCGGAGTGCCCTCCGCCTCCGACCGTGCCATCCAGATAAACGCCGTCGCCGGATGGGGCCAAGAACTCCATCACCTCTCGCACGAGAACGGGGTCGTGAAAACCGGCCGGCGACCCCGTCCACTCGCTCATGCGAATCTCAGCCGCTCGAAGAGGTAGAGGCACGGATCACCCGAAGATTTGGTTGGAGAATTTTTCGAACTCGCCGGAACCGGTACGCGCCACTCTCTCGAACTCTGCGGGATGCCATAGCTCGACCCGATCGATGTTCCCCATGAGCAGGACCCTCCCCTCGAGCCCGGCTGCCTCTTGGAGCCAGGCGGGAATGAGAATCCGACCCTGCTTGTCCGGGGATACCTCGACCGCGCTGGATGTAATGGCCAGCACGTCCCCCCACGCCTCGGGTTGATTCCGCCGGAACGCCAAGAGACGCTCCTGCGTGGCGGCCCAGGATGCCATCGGGAAGAGCGTGAGGGCAGGCGCTCTCCATTGGAGCAAGACGAAGCGGTCACCGTCGGCCTCTCGGCGAAAAGCCGACGGAAGACTGACCCGCCCCTTCTCATCCATCTGGAACTCATACTTGCCCAGGAAACTCGTCACGCAGTGTCACTCTGTGGGTCAAAGTGGTATGAAGTGGTACCAACGGGACCAACATACGACCCTACTTCAACGCCCGTCAAGCTTTTTTCGGCACAATAGTTTTCGGTTTTTGTTTGGGTACCGGAGGCTCGCCCGAGGTGCACAACTTCAATCGTGTCAGCGAGTTACAGGATAAATATGCCCCTGCCGGCCAAAACGAATTCGGGAGGAATTGCGAAGAAAAAACACCGCCTGCGGGATTTACCCACTCTTTCCCACGACGTTTTGGTGTGCCAGAAGCTCGCGAGCCACCGACAGTACAGTGGAGTCGGCAGGCCGGTCTTGGCTCTAGTCTCCTGGCACTGACCCCAATAAAAAGGCGCCGCGGGAAAAGAAGTCCCGCGGCGCCTTCTGCGCTCGTAAGAGCGGGGTCCTACCGGCGCTCTTCAGCGCGCGAGCTATCGGCGATTGGCGCGGGCGATCACCGCGTCTTGGATCTCTACGTAGAGGGTGGCGCTTTCCGCGTACTGCTGATACTCGATCCCCGCCGTACGGTCGGCATGTCCCTTGCCCCGTTGGAAGTACGTGAGAGCCTCCTGGAACATTGGGCGCGTCCGATTCGCCGACTCCAGCGTTTCGGGTGTGGGCTGGAGCGCGACGCCATGTTGATAGAGAGCGTAGCCGTGCCAGAAGTCGTACTGCTCCCGGAACTCGCTACTGACATCGAATTGCTTGGCAACTTCGATCAAGGTGATGTAGCGCGGATAATTTTTCACCGAGGGCTGGACATAATTCGTGTGAGCGTACGCGAAAATCCTGTACGATGCCTCGTCCGGCGTGGACCCGTGCGCGACCGCACTCTGAAGCACCGGCACCGCCTCTTCGATACGCCCGTCCTCTATCAGCCAGCTAGCCATACGCAGGTGCAGATCGGGCCAATCGGGATCGATCTCCTCGATGGCCGCAAGCGCCGCGACCGCCTCGGTGATCTGACCGGCCTCCTTGACCGCCCGCGCATAGTAGTCCAAGAGGCTGGCATCCTCCGGATGGGACGCGATGGCGCGCTCACCAAACACGATCGCCTCGTCCACATTGCCCAGCTGTAGCTGTGCGGCCGTGACGTTGCGCAGCTGCAATACCGACATCTCCCCACCCTTCTCGACGAAGAGCCTCTCGTACGCTGTGATCGCCTTGCCGTATAGCTCGCGTACCTCGGCCGTCATCCCATCACTTCCGTCGACCTGCGCGTCTCTCCGTACCTGCTCTGCTCCCATGAAGGCGAAGTTCCCCAACTGCTCAATAAAATCGATGTTGTCGGGGGTGACCGCGATCCCCTCCTCGAGAATCAGTATCCCACCGATGGGGTCGCCTTGCTGGGCCAGATCGTACGCGACTTGCATCCGGACGGCGGCGTTCGTCGGGTCCAGCTCGAGGTACCGATTATAGAAGCCACGAGCCACCTCATTGTTCTCGAGAGTAACGGCCAAGAAACCACCGAGGTACAGAGCGTCCTGGTGGAACGGATCACGCTCGAGCACGCGCTGGGTTTCCGCCAGGGACTCCTCGTAGCGCTCCATCTGCCGGAGTACGTTGGCTCGCGTAAACCGGCTCGTAGTGGCATTCGGGTTCAGCTCGAGTGCCCGGTCGCAGTTCCGGAGTGCGCCCTCCCACTGCTGGCTCTGGGCATAGTCACGGCAATTACGGGCCACCCCCGTCTGTTCGACAAAGAGCTCGAAGCGCTGAACGATCTGCTGGGCTGCTTCTTCCTCCATCTTGTCGGCGGACATGACCGGGTCGACTTCAAACACTTCTCCAGTCCCACTATCCACAAAACGGATGTTTTGGATCTGCCACGCCTCCTTGGACCCCGCGTATCCCGCACAGAGCACGACCTGATAGTTCTCCTGTTGGGCAAGTTGACGGGCAGTGATGCAATTGAGGTCTTCCATGTCATAGCCGTACTTCTTGAGGGCGTCCTTGATGTCGTCCTCTTCCACCGCCCTGTGGGTGAGCATATCGTCGATCAGGTCCCGCAGCTCATCCGCCGGATCCTTGCCGAAGTCGTCGTCCTCGTCGTTGATGGGTTGGAAGTCCGGAATGAGCACCCGGAAGCGGCCGCCTGCCGTCTGTTGAGCCTGAAGTGCGGTGCTACCCGAAAGGGTCAGGGCTAACAGTACGGTTACACAAGCAGCGAGAGGGCGGGCTCCAATAATCATCCTTACTCCTGGATGGGGTGCTCAAAATGTCTACTCCCAAGGCCTCCACGGGCTCAGTGCCCCCTCAAAGCCCCGCCCTCCCCTTGAACCCGCTTACCTACAATTGATCAAACTAGGCTGGACAGGCTGCAGGTCAACAACCACGACGCGCGAGAATCTGGTGAATGTCATCGCTAGGAGGGGCGCGCTTGGTTACCACCAATAAAGAGGGCGCCTGCGGGAGAACTCCCGCGGCGCCCTCGGATGTCTTTCAGGGCAGGCTACCGGCGGTTCGCGCGCCTGATAATGGCGTCTTGGATCTCGAGGTACACGCCGGTGTTCTCCGCGTAGACTTGGTAGTCGATCGACGCTGTCCGATCGGCGTATCCCTTACCCTGCTGGAAGAATGCGAGCGCCTGCTGGAACATCGGCAGAGATCGGTTGGCCGAATCCAGGGTTTCCGGGGTCTGCGCTGCGATGGCAAGGTTAAAAAGACTGAAACCATGCCAGAAATCGAACTGCTCCCGACCTTCGGTGCTCACTTCGAATCCCTTGGCAAGCTCGATCAAATCGATGAAGCGAGGATAGTTCTTCTCCTGCGGCTGAACATAGTTCGTGTAGGCGTGCGCGAAGATCATATTCGCCGCCGCATCAGGCGTGGATCCCTGTGCAACCGCACTGTGAAGTACCGGTACCGCTTCCTCGACCCGCCCGTCCTCTATTAGCCAGCTAGCCATACGCAGGTGCAGATTGGGCCAGTCAGGATCGATCTCCTCGATGGCCGCGAGTGCCGCAACGGCCTCGGAGACCTGACCGGACTCATGGAGCGCCAGGGCATAAATGTCCCGCAGGCTGGCGTCCTCCGGATGCGCCGTGATGGCGCGCTCGCCAAACGCGATTGCCTCGTCCAGGTTGCCCAGTTGGACTTGCGCGGCCGTCACGTTGCGGAGCTGCGATACCAACATCTCCTCGCCCTTCTCCGTAAAGATTCTCTCGTACGCCGCGATCGCTTTCCCGTATAGCTCGCGGACCTCGGCCGTCATCCCATCGCTTCCGTCGGCCTCTGCCTCTCTCCGTACCTGCTCGGCTCCTATGAACGCGAAGTTCCCCAACTGCTCATAAAAGTCGATGTTGTCGGGGGTGACCGCGAGCCCCTCCTCGAGGATCAGTATCCCACCGATGGGGTCGCCTTGCTGGGCCAGATCGTACGCGACTTGCATACGGACGGCGGCATTCGTCGGGTCCAACTCGAGGTACCGGTTATAGAAACCACGAGCTACATCATTGTTCTCGAGAGTAACGGCCAAGAAACCACCGAGGTACAGGGCGTCCTGGTGGAACGGATCCCGCTCGAGCACGCGCTGGGTCTCCGCCAAGGACTCCTCGTAACGCTCCAACTGCCGGAGTACGTTGGCTCGTGTATACCGGCTCGTATTCGCATTCGGGTTCAGCTCGAGTGCCCGGTCGCAGTTCCGGAGTGCGTTCTCCCACTGCTGGCTCTGGGCGTAGTCACCGCAAAAGCTCGCTGCCCTTATCTGCTCGGAAAAGAGCTCGAAGCGCTGAACGATCTGCTGGGCCGCCTCTTTCTCCATCTTGTCGGCGGACATGATCGGATCGACTTCAAACTCTTCTCCGGTCCCACTATCCACAAACTTGATGTTTTGGATCTGCCACGCCTCCTTGCTACCCGCGTATCGCGCACAGAGCACGACCTGATAGTTGTTCTGTGCGGCAAGCTGCCGGGCGGTGATGCAATTGAGGTCCTCCATGTCCAGGTCGAACTCCTTGAGGGCGTCCTTGATGTCGTCCTCATCCACCGCACTGTGGGTGAGCATTTCGTCGATCAGGTCCCGCAGCTCATCCGCCAGATCTTTGCCGAAGTCATCGTCCTCGTCGTTCATGGGTTGGAAGTCCGGAACGAGCACCCGGTAACGACTGCTTACAGTCTGCTGAGCCTGAAGCGCGGTGCTACCCGAGAGGGTCAGCGCGAACAGCACGGGTACACAAACACCCAGAGGGCGGCGTCCTATCATCATCCTTACTCCTTGGATGGGGTCCTGAAAATGTCTACTCCCAAAGGCCTTCTCGGGCTCGTTGCCCCCTTAAAGCCCCATCCCTCCCCCCTTGAGCCCGACTACCAATCGACCAAAAGTACGCCACGCGGGCCGCGGGTCAACCACAGTTTTCGAGAATACTCGATGATTTGGTGAGGGTCATACCCTAGGACGGGCGTTTTTGTTACAGAATTGGGAGGACGCAGCGTAACGCGGGGGAAGCTAAGCGGAGGGCTTACTTGACCTTACGGGAGTGCGGAATCGCTATGTAAGCTTCGCGTAAGCTTTTCGACGAGACCAGGGCCTGAGACCCGGGGAACGAGAGCCGGAGCCGGTCCCACAAAGTTGCCTGGTCGATGAACCGGCTCCGGCACATCAGGATTGTCGGCTTGCCGCCTCAAAAGACGTGGATAGAGCCGTTGACGGTCGACACGTTCAACTCCGGACCACCGTCACCGAGCACGCCCTTAGCCGAGAAGCGCGATACACGCCCGATCCGCTCGAAGGGCAGATCGGCTTCGAGGCGCCCGTTCAGCCAGCTGGCGTCCAGATCCGCGTCGACATCGTCGGGGAGATCCAGCGATATGCTCCCATTCACGGTCGAGAAGCTCAGACCGGCTTCGATGTCGTACCGCTCCATGGCGGCGTCGATGGACCCGTTGACCGTGCTGGCCTCGGCGAAGCCCGTGGTGGAAATCTCGATGTCGCCATTGACGCTCGAGGCGCCCACGTCCGAGGCGAGGTCGTGCACCTCGACGTCACCATTCACTGTTCTGCCCTCGAATGACACGTTTTCCGGAACACTCACATAGAACGTCACCTGGACATCGTTATTGCGGATGCTGTTGCCGCCCCCGGATCCGGACCGGCACGTGTTCTCGCGTCCTCGAGAGGACGGATAGACCGCACACAGTGTCACACCCTCCGAGTGCTCGACCACTTCGATGCGCACCTCGTTCACGTCGCTTCGGCGCGCGCGTTTCTCCGCCCGAACCTCGATCTCAGCGCCGGCGGCCCGCTCGGCGATGATGTCTCCATTCACTCCCTTGATTTCCACCGTCTGGCCCGTCTCGACGGCTCCATGCCACACGAAGTCAACCTCTTGGGCCGATCCGTCTCGGTCCTGCCCCTGAGCGTACGCGGGTGTGGCGCGACCCCCGTCGAAGAGCCCGGCAACCACACGCATCATCCCG
Source organism: Longimicrobiales bacterium (assembly GCA_965249775.1). GTDB lineage: Bacteria > Gemmatimonadota > Gemmatimonadetes > Longimicrobiales > Gaopeijiaceae > UBA822. Next base: position 4,571,064 of record OZ252253.1, on the reverse strand, counting down.
TCGGCCACCCACTGGACACCCTGCACCACGTTCTCCGCGCCCCTCGCCAGCCCGTTCGTCAACGCACCGCCGTCTCTCGCCGGAGCGAGCATCAACGCAAATGCCACCACGATCCCGGCCACCACGGCCACCCGAGTCACTCCCCTCATGCTGCCTCCTTGGCCCACCCTCGTCATGCGTGGCCCCGTCCGGGCCAACGCTCCCTTCCAGACAAATACCGTTCATCGCAACAATCGAGACTTACCAACTCCGTACGGGTCGGTCCCCACAAAAGTTTTGACCATTCTACAAGATTGGACGACCTGAATCCCCGAAAGGTTGTCACGCCCCCATGCCTAGCGGTGGCACCTTGCGCTCGCACGCCGCCGACCACATCCATTCGGCAATGGCCACCAAAGGAGCCGAGTAAGCCATTTGGGCGACATCGAGATCATCGGACATCGCGGATATGCGGCACGCGCTCCGGAGAACACGCTCGTGTCTATGGACGCGGCGCTGAGCACCGGTGCCCGCGCCGTGGAGTTCGATATCCATGTGGCGGCCTGCGGCACACCCGTGGTCATTCATGATGAGACGCTGGATCGCACGACCGACGGCCACGGGCCCGTTCGGAGTCAGACCGCGGCGCAGTTACAGGCGCTGGACGCGGGCGCCTGGTTCGATCCCGGATTCGCCGGTGAGACGATCCCCACTCTGACCGAGACCCTCGATCACATCGCTGACAGCGCGCACCACATCTATCCGGAGGTCAAGGGAATCCGGAAACCGTCGGATGTCGACAGCATGGTTCGCATCGTTGAGGACCGGGCCATGACGGAGCGCACGACGTTCATCAGCATCGACTGGAGCATCCTCGACCGCGTTCGCACCCAAAACGCATCAATCCCCATCGGTTTCATCGTGGTGACCGCCGACCTGTTCGACGAAGCGCTGGCACTGGCCGTGGCCGACCCGGCTGCCGTCCTCGACTTGAATCGTGAAATCGCACTGGATGACCCGTCGATGGTACGGCGGGCGAAGGACCAAGGTGTCGACGTCGTGACCTGGACGGTCAACGAGCCCGATGAAGCCACCCGGCTGCGGGAGGCAGGCGTCACCGGGTTCACGACCGACCACGTCGACCGGCTTCTCGCGTGGGCCAACCGCGGGACCGGCCAGGAGGCGGGATAGGATGACCCTTCCCCAGGAATTCAACCTGGCCGGGCGGCGTGAAGCCCTCACGCGCCTCGGGCAGAACCGCCTGGATCTGCTCATCATCGGTGGAGGCATCACCGGTTGCGGCATCGCGCGGGACGCCGCCCTCCGCGGGTGGACCGTGGGACTCGTGGAAAAAGAGGACTTCGCCTTCGGCACTTCGAGCCGTTCGTCGAAAATCGTGCACGGCGGCGTCCGATATCTGGAGTACGGACACTTTCTGCTCGTGAGGGAATCGGCACAGGAGCGGGCGGTGCTGCGGGCCATCGCCCCCCACCTCGTGCATCCCCTCCCCTTTGTCTACCCCGTTTTCGGTGGCGAAAGCCTATTCAAGGTCCGAGCGGGCCTGACGGTTTTCGACTTCCTGGCTGCATCGGACGGCCTCGAGAAACACGAGAACCTCTCTCCCGAAGAAGTCAGGGAACAGCTTCCGGGGCTTCGTGAGCCGCTCAAGGGTGCGGTGCGATATCCCGAGTACATCACTGACGACGCGCGCCTCACGCTCGAGAACGCGCAGTCGGCCGCCGAGCACGGCGCTTTGGTGATCAACCATGCCCGCGTCCAAGAGTTGCGGATGAACGACGGCAGGGTCGCCGGATGCAGCGTAGTGGACCTGATCGAGAACCGGACGGTGGAAGTGTCGACCAGACTCATTGTCAACGCCACGGGTGCATGGTCGGCAAGGCTCTTTGAAGAAAGCGACTTCGACGCCGAGTTCTCGCTGATCCCGAGCAAAGGGATCCACATCCTGCTCTCCGCCGAGCGGTTGCCGATCGAGGGCGCGACATTCCTGCGCGCGACGAACGGAAAGAGAGGTCTAGCGATGCGGCGCCTGGGATTCGTCTACGTGGGAACGACCGACGATGAATACAAGGGGTCGCTCGACCGTCCGCGCGCCACACGATCCGATGTGGACGAGGTGCTGGACATGCTGAGCGACTGTTTTCCTGAGCACAATCTCGGGTACGACGACATTCTCGCTACATGGGCCGGCGTGCGCCCTCTGATTCGTGAAGAAGGCAAGAGCACGCGCGACACATCCCGCGAGGATGCCATATGGCACTCGCCTCCCGGGCTGATCACCGTGGCAGGCGGAAAGCTCACCACGTACAGGCAAATGGCGCGCCGGGTTCTCGAGCTTGCCGACCCGGACCTGGGACCCGCACCCGGACCCCCGGATCGGACCGCAACGGTACCGCTTCCGGGCGCCGTTGTGGGTCCGGCGGGTATGGAGGCGTACCACGCCGAGCGATCGCGCGACCTTGTCGCAGCCGGGGTCGAGCCCTCGGTCGTGGAGCGGCTCTGTTGGCTGTACGGGAAGCAGCTCGACGATTTGCTCGCGACAGCGGCCGACGACCCGTCCTGGCTGGAGCCACTGCACCCGGCGGTGCCTGCCCTCCGAGGTGAGGTCTTCTTAGCCGTGGAGATGGAGATGGCGCTCACGCTCGCCGACTTCATGGACCGGCGGGCGGCACTCCTTCTATTCAGCCCGGATTTTGGGTTGGCCGGCGCGGAAGCCGCAGCAGACATCATGGCGGAAGCGTTGGGATGGGACGCGGACCGGAGGGAGCGAGAACTCGCCGAGTACCGGCAGCTCGCCGCGGAGCACGTCCTACCGTCCGAGTAGTGGGTCCACCTACCACCGCGGCCGAGCTTTGTTGAACTCCCGGCTGGAATCCGCTACCATCGGAGGCGAGTTGAAAACGATTCTCAATCGCGTTTGGTGAGCATGCCGGTCATTGACCTGGAAAATGTGGGAAAGACCTACTGGCCGGGGCCCGTAGAGGCCCTCTGCGGCGTAACGCTGGACGTGCGTGAGGGTGAGATCCTCACCCTGCTGGGCCCCAGTGGATGTGGCAAGACCACGACCCTGAGACTGATCGCTGGGTTCGAAGCTCCGGATGAGGGGACGATTCGTGTCCGCGACACGGCAGTGTCGGGAAACGGTGACTGGGTTCCGCCGGAGCACCGCGGCGTGGGGATGGTCTTTCAGGACTACGCGCTCTTCCCTCATTTGTCGGTGGGAGAAAACGTCATGTTCGGGCTCCACGGGCGGCCGAAGGGCTCACGCGCAGAGCGCGCCCGCGAGGTGCTCGATCTTCTCGACTTGTCCCACCACTTCGACCGATACGCGCATGAACTGTCCGGCGGACAGCAGCAGCGGGTGGCGCTTGCGCGTGCGATCGCCCCGGAGCCAGTCGTCGTACTGATGGATGAGCCGTTCAGCAACCTGGACGCCCATCTCCGCGACAACGTTCGCGACGAGGTAGTGGGAAGCTTGAGGTCAGCCGGAATCACATGCATTCTGGTCAGCCATGACCAGAGGGACGCCTTGGCGGTCTCGGACCGCGTGGCGGTCATGAATCAGGGGAGAATCGAACAGGTCGGAACGCCTTTGGAGATCTATAAGCATCCCGAATCGATCTTCGTGGCGACGTTCGTGGGCCGTACCAACCTGCTCCAGGGGATCATCCAAGGCGTCGACGGGTGTGTGCTCACCGATTTCGGCTCCTTCTGCCGCGTGGATCGATCGGGGCTCCCGAACGGCGCACCGGTGATGGTCGCGGTGCGGCCTGAGGGGTTTACTCCATCCGAGCACGGCTTGCTCAGCGGCTCGGTTACGTCCACGACCTATACGGGGAGTGCTGTCGAAGCGGAGGTTCGGCTGCCAACTGAGGCCGGAGGACACCGCGCCGTCACCGTGCACCTCCCTACGACGGAGAGCTATGGCCCGGGAGATGAGATCAGGCTTGCCATCGTCCCAGACTATGCCTCGATCGTGCGCAACTCCTGTGAGCTGTTGGGCTTCAGTCCGCAGTCGGCAGAGTAAAAGAAAAGGCGCTCCCCCGGCCGACCTCGGTTTCCACGTGAATCTGTGAGTCGTGGGCCCGAAGAATCCCGTCGACAATTGCCAGGCCCAGCCCGGCACCCCTCGTACCGTCCGCGTGTCCCTTCCAGAAACGATCGAAGAGGTGCCGCTCCAATTCGGGCTCGATGCCCGGCCCCGTGTCTGTAACCGTCACCGATACCCCGCTCGGCGCCTGTGACGCGGCCACCGTGACCTGTCCACCCGCCGAGGTGAATTTCAGCCCGTTGCCGACGAGATTGGACATCACCTGCAGGATCCGATCACGGTCCGCTTTCACGGCCGGCAGGTCGGCCGCGACTCGTACCGTAAGGTCGACCTTCTCATCATCGGCCTCCCAGCGCATCTGAGACACGACTTCTTCGCACACCTCGACCATGTCCACGGGCTTGGTCCGGACCGAGAGCCGCCCGGCCTCGATCTGCGCCACGTCCAAGAGATCCTGGATCAAGCGGTTGATGCGCTCCGCCGCCCTGCCGATAATCTCGAGATGCTCGCCCTGTCGCGCAGGCGGCATCGGAACGTCGCCCATCAGCTCCGCCGCGGCCGCAATCGTGCCGACGGGATTCCGAAGATCGTGGGACACGACCGCCAGCACCTCGTCCCTCGCTCTCACCGCCTCACGAAGCGCCGCCTCGGCCGCGCGAATCTCCGTCATGTCGGTGAAGGTGAGCACGACGCCACGCACGTTCCGCGCATCCTTCATCGGACTGATGATGAGCTGAACGGGGAAGGACGTCCCATCCTTGCGCCACAACACGTCATCCGGCACGCGAACGGTCTTACCGGAGCTCAGCGCGGCGTGAACCGGACAGTCGCTCTCGGAATGCTCGCCGCCGTCTGCCCTGGTGTGGTGGATCCGACGGTGCACGGCCTGGCCGCGCAGCTCGCCCGGGGAGTAGCCGAGAAGGGTGGACCCGGCTTCATTGAGAAACGTGCAATTCCCGTCCTGATCGACACCAATCAAGCCATCTGCGGTCCCTCTGAGGATCGAGCGTAGATCCCGACGCACCGCCACGGTCTCCAACCGCCGTTTCGTCTCGCCTCGAGCGAGATTCTGGAGGCTCAAGCCAACGAACACCATGGCGAACGCACCCAAGACGGCCAGCACGATGGCGCCCCACGTCGCCCAGAACTGCCACGTGCTCAGGCGCTCTAGACGGCTCTCCGCCAAGGTCGCCTCGCCAATCAGTCGGTCCTCGAAGTCCCGCGCCGCAACCTGAACGGAATCGTAACGGGCACGGACCTCCTCGATGTCCTCGCGTATGTCCTCGCGAAACGCCAGGGAATCGGTGGAGAGTGGGACTGAGTCCATGAGCGGTGATGCATGGAGCACCCGCCAGTCGGTTGCCTGTAACTCGACCTGGCTCAACTCCACGCGGTACGTCGACGGCATACCGCTGATCAGCCCTCTCAGATCGTTGAAGAGCACACCCTCCCGTCTTACGTCCTCGTCATAGAGGGCGACGACGCTCGAGTCACCCGAATTCACATACTGCTCGATTCCGTCCATCTCTCTATTCAGGACACTCTGAATCTCAGTCAGCATGGGGCGGGCCAACGAGAACACGGCGAGATCCCGCTCCAGCGCAGCCTCCTGCCGCTCCAGAATGGCGGGCACCAGTGCCAAGGCCAGTAGCGCCAGGAAGGAAAGGCCCAGGGCGACCATCCACCGTGACCGCCCGACCCTTGGCACAGCGCGGGAGTTCTTCAAGGGCTCGCTGGTGCCCGGGGGGTCCGCGCGTTGAGTATGTCCTCGGCGCGATCGAGCTCCTTCCTCGTATTTACGTTCAGGAAAGTGCTCTGTGGGTCGGCGACCCGGGCGACCGCGTCTTCACCGATGAACGCCGCCCCGACGGCAGCTACGAGGCCACGTAAGGACCGGTCCTCTGAGTGGAGCCGGCCCTCGACCTCCAGCATACAGGTCGACCGGTACAACGCGCACAGGGGCTCCGGACCCGTGGGGCCGACGGGGACCACCGCCGGCGCCGCGTCATCCCAGTCGAGGATCGTCCGAACCAGTGCTTCGTTCACGAGCGGCATGTCGCATCCGAGAAGCAGCACTCCATGGTCACCCCTCTCGCCGGCCCATTGAAGCGCCGTCCATAGCCCCCCGATCGGGCCCATTCCAGCCTCCAGATCGGGCCGGGCCGGTAGGCCCAGCGCGGCTTCCACACCCTCCTCATCCGATATGACCCCGACGGGTAAGCCGGCCGCTTGAAGTGCACGCACACCCCAACGCGCCATCGGCGAACCGGAGACCGGCTCAAGCACCTTGGACCGGCCGAAACGGCGGCTCTTCCCACCGGCCAGAATGACGCCGAAAATCTTCTCGGCGGGGAGGCTCACCGAGCGAATCCGTCCGCCCCAATGTACGCCTTGAATCCCTCGGGCCCGGGGGGGCCAAAAAGGCTCATCGGGAGTCAATCTTCCAGCAGAGGCCTCTTCGCGTCCTTGGCGCCGAGCGCCGTACCGGTCCCGACACCCGCGCCGAAGACGAGGGCTGTGCCAACGCCGATCAGGGGAATCACGGCCACAACGGGAGCCGCAACGACGGTCGCCGTGACGCCGGCCGCCACGCCGAGATAAGGCTTTTCCACGAAGCTCGTAAACCGTAGTCGACGTCCGACGAAACTCCGGGCTCTCGTATGCCCAAAAATCCCCGCCGCCCCCGCGATGCCTAGTCCAAGCAGCGTGAGCATGATTCACATCCTTCCCTAAGAGTCGGTCGTGGACGCCCACGCCCCAGAGGGGAGCACGTACGCCTCACGCTATTCATAACCCTACGACCACTTCATTGGATCCGTTTCGCAGGCGGGGCTCCAGATTCAAGCCTAGCCCAGACGTTTTTTTTTCGTTGCGCCCTACTTTTGGCGCGGATAGCGTTGAAATAGGGCCTACGCTCGATCCCCGGCCCATTTGCTGTCGACTCTCACAGGAAGTGAACGATGAAAACGCTTCGTGTTGTGGCCACCATCATGGCCCTTACAGCCCTCCCCCTCCAGGGGCAATTGGAGCTTTCCGCCGGGATGAATCTGTCGGATCTGGCCGGTTCATTCAGCGGTGCGGATCTCAACAATCTCGGCAACCGCGCCGGCAAGGCCTTCGGCGTCGATCTGGTCCTTCCGATGGGTGGCATGGGCCTCAATCTCGGAGCCGGTTGGGCGCAGAAAGGGGTCGATGATTTCCTCACGCAACCCGGGACGGCTCAGGAAGCGGCGGTGCTCCTAGGCCTCACATACATCGAAGTACCGGTCCACGTCCGTTTTCCGGTGGTTTCCACCGGACCGGTCTCCCTCAACGTCGTGCTCGGCCCGACCCTCGGGTTCAACATCGGGTGCGACGTCGCCGCCGACCTCCAGGCCGCCCAAAAATGTGCCGATTCGGGCATTGCACCCGACCTCAAGAAGACGGAGATTAGCGGCACAGCCGGTCTCGGCATCAGCTTCGGCCTGGGCGGGATCGTGTACGCTGGATTCGACGTCCGAGTCACGACCGGATTGACGTCCATCAGCAACGTGTCGACGAACTCGCTGAAGAATCGGACCTACACGGCCCAAACCCACATCGGGTTCGGGATCTTCTAGAGGACCACGACCGGGGGAGTCGTCCGGGGTGCTCCGGACGACTCCACCCACTCCCGCCTCATAGCCACGTATCCAGCGCGCATACGCCTCCGCCGCGCATACCCCTCCACATAGTGATGTTCGAAGACGACCGGTGAGGCCCGTCGGCCTCGTTTGAGACGGTTGTTGTGTTCGGCTGTGGATTGCACGAACTCGCCCGAGCATCATATTGGTCCGACACGGATCGGCCACCGACGCTGGAATGGTACTCGTGATGACCCAAAGCGACCGGACCGGGGAAGACGCAACTTCATCGTAGTGGAGGAGGATCGAATATGAGGCTTCTACTGACCGGCGCCGTGGCGCTCCTGTTCGCGTTACCGGCTCAAGCCCAGCTGGCACCCACCAATGCCGGAGGCGTGACGTTCGCACACGTTCATCTCAACGTCACCGACGTCGATGTTCACGAGAAAATCTGGGTCGAACAATTTGGCGGTGTCGCGGTGCAGAAGGGTTTCTTGCGGACAGTCAAGTTCCCGAACATGCTCGTCGTGTTCACGGAGCGGGCCCCGACCGGAGGCTCACAGGGCACCGTGATGGATCACTTCGGCTTCAAGGTTCGCAACCTCGCAGAGGTGCTCACGTCGTGGCGTGCGGCCGGGTTGGAAGTGCAGTCCGAGTTCACGGGGGCCGAGGGCTACGCGAACGCTTATGTGGTGGCACCCGACGGAGTCAGATTCGAGTTGCAGGAAGACCCGCAACTCCCCATGAAGGCGGCCGGATACCACATCCACTTCTTCACGCCGGACTACCTCGAGCTGCTGGACTGGTACGTGGACATATTCGGGGGCGTGCAGGCCTCGCGTGGAAACATCGAGACGACGGTGAACGTCCCCGGCCAGAACCTCAGCTTCGCGACCTCCCAGACGGAGCGCGAGCCCACCCAAGGCCGCGCCATCGATCACATCGGTTTCGAAGTAGATGATCTCCGGGCATTCATTGCGAGGCTCGAGGCCCGTGGTATCACGATGGGCCTTGGGTACACCGAGATAGCCCCCATCGAGCTGGCGATCGCCTTCTTCACCGATCCGTCGGGCGTCTATATCGAGTTGACCGAGGGATTCGACGAGTATTAGCCCCAGGTGTTCTGAACGAAGAGACGGCCACTCCCATCGTGGGGGGTGGCCGTCTTCTTGCGCCACCCGTTGCGCCACCCGTTGCGCTACCTACTCGGCACATCGGATCTTGACCCCTGTCTGATCCTCCCATGCCGAGCACGTTCCGATGTCCGACCCCACCGTCCCGGGACAATTGACGACTGGCCGCCCTCGATCTAACGGCGAGGCCCTCGTCCTGGGGCAAGAGCAGGTCACGGCGCTGGCCCGGTTGCCCCTCTCCGACCGCCGTATTCAACTGCCGTCCTCGGCTCCCCTTCCCGCGGTGCGGGACCTCGAGTCCGTCGTCGAGGTCGTGAACAACGGCGCCGGTCTTTGGGCACGCGCCGGCGGTAGAATCGGAAATTCCGAGGTCCGTGCGCTGCGCGTCAGTCGCAGCCCTACCGAAGACGAGGTACAGCACGGTGCCGTCCCCGAGATTCTGCTCGAGCGGAAGGGCTATGAGGCACTGGCGATGCTGTTCGAGCATTCTTCGCTCGACGTGCAAACCGAGATCTATCGGCAACTCTCCAGGAGGCGCCCCTGGTGGGCATGGCTCGACGTCTTCGGGTGGTTTCGAGGAGCTCGCGCGCCGGTCGAGCGTTTCGAGGAAGTCTACGAGCCCGGGGGCGAGGTCGAGCTCTTCGTGATGGGACACGACCAGGGGTCCTGGCTGTTCCCGCGGCTCTTCAAGCGCCACTTTCACTTCAAAACAGGCGCTCAGGACTGGATGGTGAGCCGGGACGAGGTTACGAAGCGAGGCGGTGACGTCGAGGCGACCGAGATCACAGAGAGAGGGTACGCCCGGGCCCTCATCCGGCAGTTCGAGGACATGGCCCCAGCCCAACGGTGGCGAGCCCTTACCGCCCTCGAGTCCGATCTGCTCGACACGCCGATCACCGACGAGCTGGCCAAGATCGACCCGTCCTGGTTCGACCCGTACCGCTTCGGCGTCGCCGTTCTCTTCGACGGTGGTGATCCCGAGAGGGGTGAGCGGATTCGGGGGCAAGCCTCTCAGGTCCGGGAGTTCCTCACCGACCAGCTGCTGATCAACCCCTACCAGATAGAGAGTGGGTTTGATCTCTCCTTCGTGCCGATCTCACCTCGGTTCCCCGAGGTGCCCTCCGAGCCCATCCACCAATTCGTCGTCGACCTCCGCTGTCACGTCCCGGTCAGCAGGGAGGGACGCTTCGACCTGCTTCGCTTCGCCGACTCTATCGAGCAGCACTATCCTCGATGGCCTCAGTTGACGCCCGAGCAGCTACACCAGGTTCGGGAGGAAGACGACTATGAACGCTTCATCGGCAAGACCGTGGATCTATGGGGCGTGGTGGAAGACGTCACCACAGAATGGTACAAGACCTCGACGACCCTATCGTGGAGTACGCTAGAGCCGTACATGACCCGCAAGGGGCTTAGATTTCGTACCAAGGCGACGACGTGGACGGCCAGCGTCCCGGCCGTACGCGTCACGGTGACTGTCAGAGGGGAAGAGTCCATGACCGTACGAGGAACCTACAATCGGGAGGGTGATGCGCACGCCAACGGACACTATTCCCACTACACTGTGAATCCGGACCTCCCGGTGTTTCAGCGCGGTCGAGAGTCCCTCCGGGGGAATCTCACGGCGAAGATGATCCTGGTGTTCTAGATTTCGGGGAATTCGGTCTCGTCGTCTTTGAAACGATCGGGCGTGGATCCCGTAGTGGCCTGAGGGCCGCAAGAGCTTGGAGGTGGATTGATGCGGAGGACCATGAAGTGGGTCGCACTGCTCGTGGTGACGGTACCCATCAATGTGGTGCTCCTATTGGCGTTCATGGGGGTGCCGAAACCGCCGGCGATCACCACCGAAGGCATCGGGCGGGTAGGGTGGCGGCCGGTGCTCGAAGATGCCGGCGGGCTCTGGCAGTCCCGACAGTCGAAGAGCCTGGTCGCTTGGATGCCGGACGGCTCAGGCCTGCTGGTCCAGGGCCGCCGCATGATCCTCGACGCGCGGCTCCACACGCTGTCGGATGCTGTGGGGGAGCCGGTCTTCCTACCGCAGATCCCGCGCAACGTAGGAGCCATCCACGGCTATCCGGGTCGCAACCATATGGTGCTCGGGTGGGATACCGACGGAGACGAGCAGTTCCGGTTGTACCGCTGGGACCTGGGAGACTCGGATCCCGTTCTCCTCACCTCCGAATCCGAGCGTGCGGCCTTCGGCGCCTTCGAGCCCAATGGCCCGCGGATTGCGTACATCAGCACGCGGCGAAACGGCACGGACTTCGACGTCTACCTCATGGACCCGCTCGATCCACGGACGGACCGACGGATTCTGGAGGTGGAGGGGATGTGGGGGGTTGCTGACTGGTCTCCTACCGCCGATGAGCTCTTGCTCGCGCATGGCGCGTCGAACCTGGAGCATCAGCTGTACGTGTTGGACATCGGCACAGGTTCTCTGACGCGAATCACCGACGACACATCAGGGGCGGTGCGTTATGGCTCTCCTCAGTGGAGTCGAGACGGGTCAGCGCTGTACTACACCAGCGATCGAGCGACGGAGTTCCTGCACCTCCGCCGTCTTGACCTGAGCACCGGGGAGGAAACCGTCCTGTCAGCCGAGATCCCATGGGACGTCGAGTCGATTCAACAAACGGGTGATGGCGAGCTGCTCCTCATCAGCGTGAATGAGGACGGCAGAACCCGGCACTACACGACGGATCCATTGGGCGCGGAAATGCATCCGCTCGCGCTCTTTTCGTCGGGGCAGTTCTCTGCCCAGCTCCACCGCAACGAGCCCGTCCTCTTGGTCAACCACACGGACCGGCTCGGTGTCGCTCGTGGCTATACGTACGACCTGCGGAGCGAGAAGCTCACGCTATGGGCGGGTACGGAGTTCTCCGAAAGTGGTGCTCCCGAGACCCGCCTCGTCCGTTACCCGACGTTCGATTCGGTCGCTGGCGAGCCACGGCGCATCTCCGCCTTCGTGTATCCAGGCATGGGTGAGGGCCCTCGACCGGTGCTCATCAACATCCACGGTGGACCCGAAGCCCAAGCGCGACTCAGGACGGCTGAGACCACCACGCAGAAGCTTGGGATCACGTTGATCACCCCCAACGTACGCGGCTCCACCGGGTACGGGCGAACCTTCACGACGCTCGACGATCACTACTTGCGGGAGGACGCGGTACGGGACATCGGGGCGCTTCTCGACTGGATCGCCGAACAGCCCGACATGGACGAGAGCAGGGTGGCCGTGACGGGCGGGTCCTACGGGGGCTACATGGTGCTGGCATCACTTGTGCACTTCAGTCCGCGAATCCGCTGCGGCATCGACATCGTGGGTGTCAGCAACTTCGTGACGTTCCTGGAGAACACGGCCGATTACCGTCGGGACGCCAGGCGGGCCGAATACGGCGACGAGCGCATCCCCGAGATGCGGGCGTTCCTGGAGTCGATTGCGCCGCTCAATAACGCCGACCGCATCACCTCCCGCCTCATGGTCGTGCAGGGGGCGAACGACCCTCGCGTGCCCGTGGGCGAGTCACGACAGATGGTCGAGCGCGTACGGGGCAACGGCCTCGACGTCGCGTACATGGAGGGCGCCAACGAGGGTCACGGCTTTCGCCACCCGTGGAACTCGTTCTATGCCGGACTCGCGCAGCAGGAGATGACGCGCGAGTGCCTGCTGGGGGGCTAGGCCGACCTCACCAGGGTACTAGGCGCCGGGGTGAGACAGGACGAGGAGTTGGTTGGCGGCGACATTCGAGACGTTCGATACCATCCCATCGGGCCATCGCACGGACAGATCAACGCTTGTGGCGTCCCCCAGCCCGAAGTGTGCCTCGGCCGGATCTTGTGAGACGAAGTTGCTGCCGGCCCGGATCTCCCGCACCTGAGTGCCCCCGATCGAGGGAGTTCCCCCGCTGGAAGGAGTCATCGTGATGAGGGCGCCGATCCCCTGCGTATTGGGAGACGGGCCCACCAGAACGACCCCCAAGTAGTTGAAAGGCTCGCTCGTCTGGGCAACCTGGTTCATGAAAAAGCTAGGCCCGTCACCGTTGTTCGATACGAAGATGTCGATGTCGCCGTCACGGTCGGCATCGAAACAGACCACGCCACGGCCCTGCCCATCGTCAAACAGGCCGTTGGCTAAGGACGCCTCGGTGAACGTCCCATCCCCGTTCGACATGAACAAGCGAGAAGGATCGGCCACGAACTCGGTATTCCCGAGGCGCCAGCCATTGACGTGGAACAAGTCGAGCCAGCCGTCGTTGTCAAAATCCGCGAAGCAGCTCCCCCAGCCCCAGAAGCCCTCGCGCACCCCGGCCGATTCGCTCACGTCTGTGAACGTGCCCGAGCCGTCGTTCTGGTAGAGCCGGTTGCCAGTGCCGCCCCCGATGGCGATGGCGTCGGGCGGATCAAGAATGTTCGATACGAACCAATCCATGTCCCCGTCACCGTCGTAGTCGCCCACAGCTGACCCCATCCCAAACTCGTCGGTGAGAACGGAGCCCGGAGACTCGCGGAACATGCCCTCTTCGTTCACGAACACCCTGCTGGTCCCAAAGTCACTCGATATCAGAAGGTCGAGATCGGCGTCACCGTCGATGTCGGAGAAGTTGGGCGCGAACGTGTACGTGAGCCGGAGGTCATCGAGCCCGGCCTGCGTCGTGATGTCCCTAAACACTCCCCCACCCTCATTGCTCCAAAGGAATCCACCACCGACTAGAAGAGGAGTCAACGGACCGGAGCCCCAGTGGCTCAAGAACAAGTCGAGGGTCTGGTCACCGTTGATGTCAGCAGCCCCGATCGAGTAGGTGTCCTGCCCGAGTGGTGGCGTGACACCGGCTTTGGCGGATACGTCCACGAAGCTCAGGCCGCCGAGATTGCGGTAGACGTGCACCGAGCTCAGCTGATCACGGTCCGCATCGCTCCTGACCCCGCCCATAATGATGTCGAGGAAGCCATCCCCGTCGTAGTCGACGAACAACGGGCCCGACTCGAACAACGGCGTGTAGCTCAAGGGCGCCAACAGGGTCGCGCTAAACGTCCCGTCCCCTTGATTCATATAGAGTGTGTTTGCTCCCGTCCCCTCGGTGACCACGAACAGGTCGATATCCCCATCGTTGTCCACATCCCCGGCCGCGGCTCCTCCAATGATCCCGAGCTCATACACCGGGGAACTGGGTAGGGCCGGTCCGAGCCTGAGGCCTCCAAAGCCGGACTCGGTCGTACGATCCGAGAACGGGGCTGTCCCTGGGTTCGGGGGGTTCGAGGGGGGTGGCGTTTCCGTCGGTGGATCCGTGGATGGATCCGTCGGCGTGCCCCCGGACTGCAGGTCCGCCGAGCACCCGAGCGTGAGCCCGGCGATCAGCAACGCAGCGGTGAGTAGTGCAATCTTCGAGATAGCTCGCAAAATCATGTGGCGGCGGAGCATTAGGCGCCGGGGTGAGACAGCACGAGGAGTTGGTTGGCGGCGACATTCGAGACGTTCGATACCATCCCATCGGGCCATCGCACGGACAAATCAGCGCTTGTGGCATCCCCGAGCCCGAAGTGTGCCTCGGCCGGATTCTGTGAGACGAAGTTGCTGCCTGCCCGGATCTCCCTCACCTGAGTGCCCCCGATCGAAGGAGTCATCGTGATAAGGGCGCCGATCCCTTGCGTATTGGGAGACGGGCCCACCAGAACGACCCCCAAGTAGTTGAAGGGCTGGCTCGTCTGGGCAACCTGGTTCATGTAAAAGCTAGGCCCGTCACCGTTGTTCGATACGAAGATGTCGATGTCGCCGTCACGGTCGGCGTCGAAACAAACCACGCCACGGCCCTGCCCGTCGTCCACCAAGCCGTTGATTAGGGACGCCTCAGTGAACGTCCCATCCCCGTTCGACATGAACAGGCGAGACGGATCGGCCAGGAACTCGTCGGCGAAGAAGTCGTGGCGCCAGCCATTGACGTGGAACAAGTCGAGCCAGCCGTCGTTGTCAAAGTCCGCGAAACAGCTCCCCCAGCCCCAGAAGCCCATTCGCACCCCAGCCGACTCAGTTACGTCGGTGAACGTGCCCGAGCCGTCGTTCTGGTAGAGCCGATTGCCGGTTGTGCCCCAGTTACCCTCCGCACTTCCGTTCGGATCAAAAATGCTCGACACGAACCAATCCATGTCGCCGTCGCCGTCGTAGTCGCCCACGGCTGCCCCCATCCCGTTTTGGTCGCTGAGAATGGAGCCCGTGGACTCCCTGAACATCCCTCTGTCGTTCAAGAACACCCTGCTGCTGTTAAAGTCACTCGCTATCAACAGGTCGAGATCAGCGTCACCGTCGATGTCGGAGAAGTTGGGCGTGAACGTGAACTCGAGGTCATTGAGCCCGGCCTGGGCCGTGATGTCCGTAAACGCTCTCCCACCGTCATTGCTCCAAAGGAATCCACCACCGTGTAGAACGGGATCCTCCGGACCCCCGTTAAGCGAGAACCAGTGGCTCAAGAACAAATCGAGGTGCTGGTCCCCGTTGATGTCAGCCGCGCTGATCGAGAATGTGGCCAGCTCGACGGGTGGCGTGACACCGGCTGTGGCCGATACGTCCACGAAGCTCAAGCCACCCACATTGCGGTAGACGCGCACGGAGTTCAGCTGAGAACTATCCGTGGGCCTGAACCCGCCCATGATGATGTCGAGGAGGCCATCCCCGTCGTAGTCGACGAACAACGGGCCCGACTCGAACAACGGCGTGTTGCTCAATCCCTCCAACAGGGACGAGCTAAACGTACCGTCCCCTTGGTTCAGATAAAGTGTGTTTTCGCCTGTCCCCTCTGTGACCACGAACAGGTCGATGTCCCCGTCTTTGTCCACATCACCGGCCGCGACTCCTCCAATGATCGTGCCCGCCTCATCGGCATCGGGAATGGGCGGTCCGAACCTGAGGCCTCCAAAACCGGACTCGGTGGTACGCTCCAAGAACGGGGCCGTCACTCCCGGCGGCGTCCCTGTCCCCGGGGGGGTCGGGGGGGTTGGCGTTTCCGTCGGTGGATCCGTGGATGGACCCGTCGGTGTGTCCACGGACTCCGGGTCCGGCGAGCACCCGAATGTGAGGCCGGCGATCAGCAAAGCAACGGCAAGTCGTGTAATCTTCGAGATAGCTCGGACAACGTGTTGTCCCATGCTCTTCCACTGTTTGAATGGTATGTTTAGGCCCAAATCTACTCGCCACGCCGCCCCGGCGCATCCCAGACGCCCATAAGTAGCTCCCAATGCGCTATGTCCCGCGACCGTTGGCCGTCGCTTGCTTTCTAGATGGCTTCTGCTTGCGCCTAGCCGCGCTGTATCGGATGTTCAACTCGGTATCATCCTGGAGTGTGCCCACGTCCGATCCATCTCCCGTAGGAGCGAATGTGAAGGAAAATGAAGTGAAACATCTTTTTATTCATGCAGGCCAATCCCGTCGCAGCTGGAAGCTCTGGTTTCCGAACCGTGCGATGGCTTGCTTTCTCGTGAGCTCGATGGCCGTGTTCACGGCTGGTTGCGGAGACGGTGGGACGCCGAGTGATGTCGACGATGGACCGGCATCACTTTGTTCGGAGACCCCTGGCAGTATTTGTACCTGGGCAGGTACGGGTGAGGCCGGCTGGGAGGGCGGAAATAAGCCGCTGCTCGAATCCAAGTTCTACTGGCCCGTCGATTTGACGATAACGGCCTCTGGGGAAATCTACATCCTCGATTGGAACAACCATCGGGTGCGTCACGTGACGGCGGAGTCGACGCTGGAAACCGTGATTGGCACCGACTTTGTAGGTGATGGGCCGTTCGACCTGTCAGATCTGGCTCCACCGGGTGCTCAAGGGACTACGGTCAATCTCAATCACCCAACGCATCTCATTCCATTACCAGATGGTACGATGCTTCTGACCGCCTGGCACAACCACAAACTGCGCGTTTACGATCCCAGCACCGGTCTGGTATACGTCACGTGTGGGGCAGGTGCTGGATTTGCCGGTGATGGGGGGCCGGCTGTGGACGCCTTGCTCAACCAATCTTCCCAAACCGTGCTTGGTCCTGACGGCGGGCTCTACGTTCTTGACCAGCGTAACCAGCGCGTTCGCAAGATCGCCACTGACGGAACCATAAGCACCGTGGTCGGCACCGGCGATGCCGGTTTTGCGGGCGATGGCGGCTCTCCCCTGAGTGCTCAGATCCGAATGCCAAGCGGTAGCAATCCATCCCCGGCTGGCGCTCTTGCGTTCGATAGCCAGGGTCGTCTTTACATCTCCGATGCGCTCAACCATCGGATTCGCCGCGTGGATTTCCAGCTAGACGTAATTGAAACGATCGCCGGCAATGGCCAGGCTGGGTTCAGTGGCGACGGCGGACAGGCGACGGAAGCATCGTTCTACAATCCACGCGATATTGTTTTCGGACCCGATAACCGTCTCTACGTCATCGACGAGCTCAACCATCGCGTGCGCGCTATCGACCTGACTTCGGGGACTATCACTACGGTGGCTGGAAATGGCGTTGCCGGATTCACTGGAGACGGCGGGCCGGCAACAACGTCATCGCTGAATCGCCCTGCTGGACTCGAGTTCGACGCCGCAGGCCACCTCTACATTGCCGACACCTACAATCACCGGATTCGCCGTGTAAGCCCGTAATTGTAAAGGAGAGCCATGATCATGAAGACCTTGTTAGCCTTTTTGCGATTTACCTTTGCTATCCCCTTGGTTTTGGGAATAGCGGCTTGTGGTGGAGATGGGACTCCCACCGATGTCGATGAACCCGAGGAGCCCACGGGGCCCTACGCAGTAATCAACACCTTGATTGGAACTGGGGAAGCAGGTAAGGGAGCCGAAGGTATCGGACCATTGGAAACAGCGCTTTATCTTCCCCAGGATCTCACCTTCGGACCCGACGGGCTTCCCTACATCCTCGACTGGAATAACCATCGCGTGCGCGTGCTCGAGGGGGGCCTTATGCGCACCGTGATCGGCACCGGCGAGTTGGGCGATGCGCCCGCCGGCCAGGCGCTGGAGATTGGACTCAATCACCCGACACACATCTCCTTCGACCCTCAGGGAGACCTGATCCTTTCTGCTTGGCATAACTCCATGATCCTGCGCATGGATTTTGACACTCGCTACATCGAGCCCATTGTCGGCGATGGCGCGCGTTTGTACCGTGGTGACGGCGGACCCGCCAATGAGGCCTGGGTAAACCTCCCGAGCGCTACCGCGTTCGATGCAGCAGGACGCATGTATATCTCCGATCAGGAGAATCAGCGTGTCCGCAGGGTGGATACCAACAACATCATCAGTACCTACGTTGGGACTGGCGTGCCGGGATTCTCCGGGGATGGAGGCCTTTCAACCGCGGCCCAGATCTTCGCGCCCGTGAGTCAGGCCGCGCCCCCGACCAGCCGCATCGCCATAGACAGCAACGGCAACCTCTATCTCGCCGATAGTTCCAATAATCGCATCCGCAAGATAGATACCAACGGTATCATCACTACCGTGGCCGGTGATGGGTTTACGGGCTTTGGCGGAGATGGCGGACCGGCCATTGAAGCTTCCCTCAGCTTGCCGACTGATATCGCTGTCGATGGGCAAGGCAATCTCTTCATTGCCGATACCTTCCACAGTTGTATCCGGAAAGTCGATACGAACGGCATCATCACCACCTTCGCGGGCCAATGTGGACTTTCCGGCTACGAGGGTGACGGTGGCCGTCCAGCAGAGGCCAAGCTGGATCGCCCCTACGGCATCGCCTTTGATAGTGCAGGCAATCTTTACATTGCAGACACCCACAACCATCGGATACGGGTTGTTCTCAAATGAACTAAAGAGTTCCAATGGGCGATGGCAGTGCGATGGCAGTGGTGTTCCCGAGGAGCAGGTGTCGTATCACGAAGTGATCGAGCTCTTCAGGCCGCGAAGTACCCAAAATAGGTGAAGATTCCTCCTGCGGCGAAACAGACCAGCAACACGACGTTCAAAAAGCCGGCTTTGACCAGAAGATTGGCCTTGTCCACGGCGACGCCGGGGAAGAGCATCAGGACGGTGCTCTTGGCGAGAGCGCCCCAGGCGATGATGTGGATCATGATTGCCGCGAGACTCGAAGTATCGGAATGAGTCACCAGGATCGCGACAGCCGTCATGAACAGTGCGACGGGAAAGAAGGAAAAGGACACGGTCGTGATCTCTTCCTCCAGACCATCGACCATCTTGAAGAAGTGCTTCCGATCGATGACGATCGACAGGGCTCGAATGATCAAGACGGGGCCGACGATCTTTGAAAAGCAGACGGTGAATTCCATGACTCCCTCGGTCGGTTAGGGCGTGCTCTTACGGGGGTCGCGGTAAGCATCCGGATCCGCCCCGCGGGGCAGATTATGGCGCCTTGGCTCAAACCTGCAATGGGCGGTACAGGATTCGAACCTGTGACCTCCTGGGTGTAAACCAGGCGCTCTGAACCAACTGAGCTAACCGCCCTGGGGTACTTCTTGGCTTGATGACGCTGTTTTCTCGCATTGTCGCACAGGCTGTCGTAACACCGTTTTCAGCTTCTCGGGAGCCACCCTCTGAGGATCATTCAGGTATATTTCATGGTGATACCCGTTGGGTACCAGATCGTTTTCAGGCAGAAATTCGTTGTGCAGCCTTGCGATGGTCGGGCCTTCCTCGCTCGGGGGACCAACATACATGATCTGAACGCTTTTCCCCTCATCATAGCTTTCAAGCCTCAGACTGCCGGGGGCCTCACCCAGCTTTTTCTCCGCCTCGGCTACGGCCTGTTCAAACATTTCATCGCTCACCCAGTCCGGCGTTACGATCATCATCCGCCACTTCAACTTGTCTTTGTTTCCGGCGATGAAATCCTCCATATCGTCAGCCCACCAAAGGCCTTCCAGGGGCGGCTCCACAAAACCTTTGCCCATCCGTTTCTTGATGACCAGCTTGATCGGATAGAGCACCGAAAAAAGCCATTGCACTGCGCCGTCCGGACTTCCTTCACCATCAACCATCGCAAACTGCATTTCAGGTACATCCACCAGAACGATATCCTTGTCAGATGGTAGATAAAGTTCCTTCAATCTTTCTAGCGAGACTGATGCCGGGAAGTCGCCTTTTTCTGGGTCTATCTTGTCCATGGTTTTCCTCTCATTTAAGCCAGGGTTTGCGTTTCATATAATCCAGGGTTCCCGTTATCCAATCCGCCTCCGCTCTCAATTGGCCGAGCGAGAAATCAAAAAGCGCCTCAACAAAATCTGGTAACGGCTGTTGACCAATCTGAATATTCCCTAGACGTGCCAACTCCGCTTCAACCGCCTCGCCACGCTCCTGCAAAGCCGCCAATGCCGCGCCCCGCTCCAACACCGGCCAATGCGCCATCCCCATCAGAACAGAAGAGTAGGTCGGACGAACGTTTCTGAGCGCTGCGAGTGTCTGCGTCACCAAGGCCCCACGCCCAACGTCAGTCACGGAATACACCTTCTTCGCCTTCGCCCCAGCTGGTTTTTTCGCCTTAACCAACCCCATCTTGTCGAGCTTGCCCAACACAAAGTAGATCGAGGAAAAACCGATCTGGGTCCATTCGCGCATGCCACGCTGCTCGATCACTTGCTCGAGCTGATAGCCATGACGCGGCATTTCAGCCACCAAACCAAGCACCAATAACTCGGCATCCGTTAGTTCTTTGAGTTTCATATTCTAGTTATAGAATACCAAGCCCAAAGTGTCAACCCTGACACCGAAACGCGCTTCCTAGCCGAACGGCGGGATCTCAGTTCGGGAGACCGAAAGCCCAGCCACGTCGCCAACCCCCGTGACTAGTGGATCTGAGTATCCTCGACGTACCGCCCGTTGCTGAAATCGGTGAAGTAGCGCTCCACGAGGGGATGCTGAATGGGGAGCCCACTGTGATCGGGGTCGAGGTTTCGTTCGGCTACATACGTTTGATGGTGGGCTCCGTGAGGCAATACCTGATACCAAGGGCGGTGCTTGGGTGGCCTCGAACGGGCCACGGCCTCGTACCACTCCTCGGTTCCTCGAAAGTGCGTATCGACACCGACGATTACACCTCGGTAATCAAACAGCTTGTGTTGCACCACGTCACCGACCGAGAAACGGGCGCTCGGCATCCTTATCATCGATTCATGCCCAATCTCAGGAACGTGCCGCCCGTCGGATCGCGATGAAACCTTCGGCTGCGGTGAGCGGTGGGCTGCAG
Source organism: Longimicrobiales bacterium (assembly GCA_965249775.1). Taxonomy (GTDB): domain Bacteria; phylum Gemmatimonadota; class Gemmatimonadetes; order Longimicrobiales; family Gaopeijiaceae; genus UBA822. The sequence goes on along the minus strand of OZ252253.1, from coordinate 4,550,086 downwards.
GAGGGAGGTCGTGGATTTTGCTGTCCAAACCATGCGTACCGCCGTATCGTAGATAAGAACGACCCCACCCGGCCAATTCTGCCTCGCCTCTTGGCGCCCGAGTTTAGGGGGACACCCCGTGCTTCGGAGGCTCGACATGGAGAAGACCTTTCTCCCAGCAGATGGCATTCCCAGAATTTCCGACATTCCCGAGATGGCCGGACTGGAAAAGACTTCCTTTCTCGTAACCGATGGCATTCCCGGCATTGCCGCGAAAGACGAAATCATCAGAGTGAACGACCACGGCATACTCATCGGTCGTTGGCTTCCGATTTCGAAGTATTCCCAGCTCATGAAGAGTCGCCATCTTCTTCACGTCTTTTCCCGGGATAACTACTCTCCGCCAACTCGTGAGCCACGTCGGCCCCGGGGATAACGCGACCGAGAAACCTCCTACAGGATGATGGCGAGTGGCACCAGGAGTACGTAACCCAGGACCAGTAGGATCGGGGCCCACGTGATGGAGCCCACGGAGAGTAGCCAGTAGCCGAGTCCGATCGTCACGAAGGCTCCGGCAGCGAACGCCAGGTTGATCCTCGAAAACTGTAGGGATGCCTTGCTCGCCGCCCCTCTACCGCCGGGTTCGTCTCTCTTGTTCATTGCCGGATCCTATTTAGGGGTTCCACCCGGGTCAACCGCCTAGACGCATCACAAGCCGAGTCGCTCCACATATCGGGTGAGCCGGGACCGCGAGATCCCGAGAAGCGAAGCGGCCTCCGTTTTGTTTCCGTCCGTCTCCTCCAGAACACGCCGAATCTGGCACTCGATCGCTCCGTCAAGCGTCCAATCGCCCTCAGGCACACGACTCGACACCTTCGGGGACGCAACGGCGGCAACCTGGAACCCCAGCGTGAGATGTTCGGGGCTTATCGATGGCCCCCGCGCCACGATGGCGGCACGCGTCAATGCGTTCTGGAGTTCCCGCACGTTCCCGGGCCAATCATACTCTTGAAGAGAAGTCATCGCCTCCGGCGAGATCGCACGCACCGTGGCTCCGGTCTCGCGGCGGATACGGCCAAGAAGATGTTGAGCGAGAAGAGGGATATCGCTCTTCCTTTCACGCAGTCTCGGAACGTGGATTTCGACGACCTGCAGTCGGAAGTATAGATCCTCACGGAAGCCACCCTCGGACACCAATTCTTCCATGGGTTGATGCGTGGCGGCCACGACACGCGCGTCAGTCGTCTTGGGCTGTTCACCCCCCACTGGATAATATTGACGCTCCTGAAGCACCCGGAGGAGCTTGGACTGAAAGTCCGGGGAAGTGTCACCGATCTCGTCGAGGAAGATCGTGCCCTGGCCCGCCAGCTCGAAGTACCCTTTCTTCCCCCCCACGGCTCCGGTGAACGCCCCTCGCACGTGCCCGAATAGCTCCGATTCCAAGAGCGTATCGGTGAGCGCGGTACAGTTGACCGCTATGAACGGCTCGTCGGAGTGGATCGAGTGGTCGTGCACGGCCCGGGCGACCATCTCCTTCCCCGTCCCCGTGTCTCCCCTCACCAGGACGGTCGCGCGATTCCGGGAGAGAACACCGATCATCTTGTAGATCTCGATCATCCTGGGATCTCGGCCAATGACCGTCCGAGCCCCTTCGTCGCGTTCGGCAGCGTCGGGTTCGGCAGCTTCGGTCTCCTCACCTTGTGCCTCCCGTTGCTCCATGGCCGCTCGGTTGAGTTCCTGATCGCTCAGACAACGATCTACGACCGCCATGAGCTCCTTGAGGCCGACCGGCTTCACGAGGTAGTCGAACGCGCCGGACTTCATTGCCTCTACCGCGGATGTCATGGTGTCGTGTCCGGTCATGACGATCACGTCGACGTAATCCATGGACTCCCGGATTCGGCTCAGGAGCTCGAGCCCCGTCATCCCATCCATGCGTACATCGGTCACGACCAGCGCCGGATCGAAAGCGCCGACCTTGGCCAGCGCAGCCTCCGCACTGTCCGCTTCGTCCACTTCGTGACCCGAATGCTCGAGCTTCTCTCGAAAAACGGATCGCAGGTCGTCGTCGTCGTCGACCAGGAGGATGCGAGACACGTTGGGTCCTCGAGTCTAGGGGCGTGCTGCCACCTCTTACTCCGACCCCTCCGGGTCGGGTCCAGAACCGACGCCTTCCGAACCGTCACCGGTCACCCAGAAGCTGGGTCGATCCGGGATGTCTTCGGCTCTGAGTCGGGCCATCCTTTCTCGCCGTGCCTTCCTGCGAACCCCCACCATGGCAACGAGCACCAAGCTCAGAAACATCCAGAATACGGCCGAGTGCGAGAGGACGAAGAGCCACCCGTAGCGACTTTCGACGTAGCGCCGCCAATCCTCTTCGAACTGGGCGGTCGTGGTCCCGAATGTGGCCCGAAATGCCTGCTCGAAGTTCCCGAGATCCTTCCATCTCTGGAGCAGCACCTCGAGTGCCCGCGGGCCACTCTCTACGACCAGGTATTCCAACGTCGTGGCCGACAGCAGATATGCGGTGCGAGCCCTCGCCTCATCCCGCGGCCACGAAAAGGTAAGAGAGTCGAGCGGGCTCCCCTCTCGGGCCAATGCTATCCGTAGCTTCCAGCCCTCGCTCCAATCCCAGCCCCCGCTCGCCCACTGCGCGTATCCCTCGGAGAACCAGCGGGGCACGCGGAGTCCCTCCAGATACTGGTGAAGCCCGATATGCGCCCACTCGTGGCGCAGGAGGCGTGCATCACTCCAGCCCGGGCCCCGCCCGGACGCATAAGCCGGAACGACAATAGCCGACAGTGCCGGCAACGCGACGCCGGCACCCCAGTCGGGAGCGGTCCCACCGGTGAGGCGGACGAATTCGGCTTCTACGGGGGCCAGGACGAGGAGCACGCCGGTTGGTACCCCCGGAGGCAGGCCGGGCAGTGGCGTGGCATCCTCCAGAACGCTGAGCACTCGGACGGCCTTGATCGAATCAGCAGAGACGAAGGAAACCGTGGCCCGCGCCCCGGACAGGTACCGGCCATCCGCGAGCCTCAGCTCGGCGGTATCCTGCCATGGCGCACCTGGAGATGCCGCGTCCTGCCCAACACCGCTCGGCACGGGTGTGCCCGGCCCGGGCAGGTCCTGTCCGACCGTGTCCGGGCCAATCACGAGAATCAGGGCCAGGACTACTGGAATCACTGTCCCACCGTGTCTCCGAGTTGGTCGACCTTCTCCCGAAGGGCCAAATTGTCGGGGTTCAACTCCAGGGCTCGACGCCACAACGCCCCCCCGGCTTCGACATTAGACTGCTCGAGCGCAATGGCGCCGAGCTTGATGAAAACGTCCTCCCCAAGGCGCGGGGCCTGCTGCACGGCCACCTGATAGTAGCTCGCGGCCTGGGCCTTGTCTCCACGGCCAAGAGCCTGGTCCCCGAGGGCCTTGTAGGCCTGGGCGGGAGGAGAATCAACCTTGGTGGCTCTTTCGTAATATGCGGTCGCAGCGTCGCCGTCCCCCCGATGCTCCAGCACGGCCCCGGCATTTACCAGGATCGCCCCGTCCGTCGGATAGTGCTCGAGTCCCTCCTCACCAATCTCCAAGGCGCGGCCCGTGTCGCCAGCGAGTCCCGCAGCCAAAACGGAAAACGCGTAGAACATCGGCGGCGGCTTCTCCGATCCTATCCTGTCCTGGTAGACCTTGAACGAGCCCATCGCGGCCGCACCGTCCCCCGACTTCATTTCGACGATGCCACGCGCCAGGGCTAGACCCGCATCGTCCGGTTCGAAGGCTTCGGCGTCAGCCAGAGTCGAGAGCGCCTCGTCGTACCTGCCCATCCGTTCATACGCCAAGGAGCGGTTCCGAAGCAGAGCGTATGTGGGCTCGGTCGCATCGTCCATCCCGTCGAAGTGAACGATCGCTTCCTGCGCCTTGCCCTGTCTCAGGCTTATGAGCGCAAGGTGGGACCGGGCCACGGCGTGCGTCGGATCGAACTCGAGCGTCTTTCGGAGCTCACGGGTCGCGTCCTCCATTGTCCCCGATTTGTAGGCGTCCAGACCGGCCGTCAGGTGCTGCTCCAATGATCCCTTGGCTTCGTCCTCCGCCACGCGCTTTACGGCAACCTGGACGGCAAAACCTGCTTGGATCAAGCCGTACAGAGCTTTTCCAGTGTCGAATTCCACGAGTCCGGAGACCTCGACCAGATCCATCACCGAACGCTCTCCGTCTATCAGCGGGATGATCTGCTTCTGATCGTCCGTCAACTCGAGGCCCTCATCCTCCAGGGGGTCTCGCTCCAATGCGAAGACGAGATCCATGGACGTGATCTTCTTCTCGACCACACTCCACTCGTCCACGCGGCGCGCTCCCTCCATGAGGAGGGCATCGATGCTGATCGATACTCGAAACGCACCCTCTTCCGGCATGACGTCCGGCTCGAACTCAAACGCCCCTTCATTCCACTGAAAAATGAGGTAGACCGACTCTTCGATCTGTACAGAGATGTATTCCTCCAGCTTCTCTTGCGTCAGGCTTCCCAGGTCGACGAGCACCTCACCCAATCTTTTTCCGCCGCTTTGCGCCTGCTGCTCCATCGCCTCCGAGCGTTGACCCGGGGTGATGACTTTGTGGGTGACGAGAAGATCTCCGAGTCGGTCCTGCCGGTTCGCGACCGTGGCATGGATCACCCTCCCGTCCTCGAAGTAGACGAACCCGGAGTTCCCTTTGCTCGTGAGGGTTAGGCACCCCGTCTTTCCGCCCATGCCGAGCAGCTGAGAGATGTCGGCAAGACTGACGTCGCTGAGGGATCCCTGGATTGCCATAGTGTGCTATCTACTCGGTCAATTCGACAATGCGTTCTTCTATCACCATCCAGTCCCACACCACGTTTTCCTTGGAGGGACTCCAAGCCGAGCTCGTCTCAACCGTTTCCACAGCTTCCGCAGCTTCCACAGTTTCCACAGCTTCCACCTCTTCCACAGCTTCCACCGCTTCCGCCACCACTGCCGTCTGGGTCGGCTCTTGGGCTGGAGCAGCCTCCGTCGCGTAGTCGTCCAGTGAGGGCATACGGCGTGCGGCGTGGTCGACCTCCTCGACCGGAGGGATGGCGGCGCTGGGGACCTTGGGCTGCATGAATCCGCCCCAGAGGTCCTCGTCTTGGATGTACTCGGGTGGCGCCTCCTCCAGGTTCAGCGTGCCGGCACCCTGGGGCAGACCTCGGCCCGATGCCTCCACCACCAGACCCATCTCGAAGCGGGTCCGCAACCTCTGGTCGATGTCATCGATCCCAGAGGGCGCCCGGTCCGCCGCGATCATGATCTTCGTGCCTTTGCGCTTCGAGGCCTCGAAGAGGTGGAAGAATTCGTCCTTAGCGCGCTCTGTCCCAGAAATCAGTTGGGCGTCGTAGAGAAGCAAGAAGTCCACTCCCCACCAGCGTTCCCTCCATGCCCCGGCCACTCCCCCTGACAGAGCCCGAATGTAGTCCTCCGCAAATTCCGCGGCGGAAACCACGGCGATTTCCGCAACGGCATGCTTGTCCCGGAACGATCGTGCGGTGGCCGCGAGCAGCGCCAACGGACCCTCACGGTTGCCACTCCATACGTAGAGGGGGTTGTACTGGGGACGATCTTCGGTGATGAGCTGGCGAGCCGCTTTGATCACCACCTCCTCGTAGCTCGACCCGAGGTCATCCAGGAAGGGACCCGCCCCGACGCGAAGGAAGGGCTTGACCCGCTCCAAGGCCGAGGCGAGCAGTGAGGCCGCTTCATCCAAGCGCTCTGGATCCTTGAGCACACCGACCGCTGCCTCCGGCCAGGGATTTCCGGCGATGGCGAGGGCCTTTTCGATCTGACCGAGTTGTGTGATATCCCTGCGGAATTGGTCCGCCACCTCCTGGGGGTCGGGCGGAGGCTCTCCCGCCTCGAGTAATCGGCGCAAGCGCGTGCCCGAGTACCCGTCCTTCTCGAAGATCTCCACCGTGTCCCGGAGCAGCCTCCTCCAGGGCTCCTCCTCCCGCTCCCCCGTGCCCGTCACCGTATGGGAGAGGTCCTCCATGAACGAGCCGAACTCATCGAGGAGCTGCTGCCCGGCGATCGGGCCTTCGCTCGTTTTCTCTTCCTGGAGTCCGGCCAGAGCCTCGACTTCCTTCGCTTCCACCTGGCGGCCTTCTAGCTCCTGGATGGCAAGGATCTTGTTCAGCGCCCCCGCCAGTGCACGGACGCTGGTGAAGGCGTGCTTTGCGAGCGCCTCGGCGACACCCGCTTCGAACATCTGGTCCCGATCCTCAGCCTTCTTGCGGAGGATGGCGACCTTGGTCTCGTACTCCGGCACGGCGATGTCGACGATCAACCCGCCCGAGAACCGAGTGAGCAGGCGCTCGTCTAGTCCGTTGATCTCAGCCGGCGGGCGATCACTGGCAAGGACGACCTGCCCCCCGGATTTGTTCATTCCGTCCAGAAGCCTGAGCAGAATCTCCTGAGCTTCTTTCTGGCCGGTAAAGAACTGGACGTCGTCGAGGAGAAGGATATGGAGCTCCTCGTACCGTGCTCGGAGCTCTTCCTCCGAACCCTTCCCGATAGCCTGCGTGAGCTCGTTGAGGAAGGTCTCGACCGTCACATACACGACGCCGAAGCTCGGGTGTGCCTTGGCGGCATGGTGCGCAATGCCGTTGAGGATGTGAGACTTCCCCAGACCCGATGCCGAATAGATGAAAAGAGGGTTATACGACGTACCCGGTGCATCAGACACGCGCCGCGCCGCCGCCACCGCGAGCCGGTTGGCGGGTCCCACCACGAAGCTCTCGAACGTGAATTTCGGATCCAGATCCGTTGCTACCACGGCGTTACAACATCCTCCGTCACGTTAGGCAGTCTTTTCGTGCCCATTCGGCACACGCCTGTAAGTCAGTTGGGAGAGGAAGCTCAAATCGCATCAACTCTCCACTCACCGGGTGCTCGAAGGAGAGCCGCCAGGAGTGAAGGAACTGCCGCTCCACCATTTGGCCCAGCATTCTTGCCCATTGCCGAGCTTTGCCGCCTATCCCGCGCTCCCACCCTACACCATACACGGTATCCCCGACCACGGGATGTCCGATATGCGCCAGGTGAACCCGAATCTGATGGGTCCGCCCCGTACCCAACGCTACCCGCAACAACTCGGCGCCCATCCAACGTTCCACGACACGAAAGTGCGTCACTGCGTGGCGCCCCTTCTCTACTACCGCCATACGCCGCCGCTCCACGGGATCACGTCCGATGGGCGCATTGACCTCAAGGGGTGATTCGGAAAGGTGCCCCCACGATGCGGCAAGATAGAGACGTTTAATTTCACGTTGTTGAATCGCTTCGGAAAGGGCGTGGTGGGCTCTATCACTCTTGGCCACCACCATGAGTCCCGATGTATAGCGGTCCAAACGGTGTACTATTCCGGGCCGCAGCTTACCTCCAATACCCGACAGATCTTCCGTATGCGCAAGGAGTGCGTTAACCAGAGTTCCGGTGGGATGCCCAGGGGCCGGATGAGTGACCATACCCGAAGGCTTGTTCACGACGAGGAGCGAAGGATCCTCGAACAGCACGTCCAGCGCGAGATCCTCTGGCTGGGCCTCCAGCGCCTCCGGCGGAGGAACCCGCACCTCGACTTCCTGCCCGGCCTCGAGCCGATCAGCCTTTCGGGCCACGTGACCATCGACCCGTACCCTACCCTCCGCTACGAGGGCCTGCACTCGGGCCCGTGAGAGGTCCGAATTCGCCGCCACGTAGACGTCGAGCCGATCCCCGGCACGACCGACAGAAAAGACCTCCACCCGCTCCTCAGTGGCTTTCAATCCCGAGCTCCCGTACCGGCCTGACCTCCCTGCGGATCGCTCTCTGCCTGCCGATTGAGTGCGATTACAACGTCCATATCATCGATCGTTACGTTCTGGACGGCGTCGTAGCCATCGACTGTGTCCTTGCCGTTGCCGATCTCGAGTTGTAGCGCCAGAGTCTCGTCGCAAATGAAATCGCGATAGTCGGCCGCCGCAGTCCTGATACGCTCCGGACCGTACACGGCAAGCCGAATCCTGTCCGTGATGGCGAGACCGGACTCCTTGCGCAGCCGCTGAATGCGGTTCACCAGCTCGCGCGCGCTCCCTTCCGCCTTCAATTCCTCATCGAGGGTCGGGTCGAGAGCTGCGGTGTACCCACCCTCGGATCGCACGACTAACCCGCCCTTGGACTCTTCTTTGACCGTTAGATCCTCGGGACCGAGCACGGCCGCACGGCCCGCGACTTCGATCGAGATCGGATCCCCCGCTTTGTGGGCCTTCAACTCCGCTTCGGAAAGTCCACGAATCGCCGTGGCGGCACGTTCCGTTTCCTTACCGAATTTCGGGCCCAAGGCCTCGTAATTAGGCTTGGCGGCTAGCGTAATCAGGCCGTCTGCGGAAGCCAAGAAATCCACGGCCTTGACGTTGAGCTCGTCTTGGAGGAGATCCAGGACCTCAGTCCGAACCTGCACCCCCTCGGGGACGACCGCGAACAATCGCTTGAGCGGCTGACGTACCCGGATCTTGACCTCCTCTCGGGTAGCACGGCCAAGGGACACCAGGGCCCTCACCGCTTCAACTTCCCGCTCAAGCGATTCGTCGCGACCCTCCAGCTCTCCCGCGGCGGCGGCCGCCGAGTCGTAACCCGGAAACGCCTCGAGATGAACGCTCTTCCCGGTGAGTCCTCGGTGGATCCAGTCGGAAACGAAGGGCGTCACCGGCGCCGCGAGCAGGCTAACGGTGCGCAGCGCTTCCCAGAGGGTCCTGAACGCTGCGCATGCGTCTTCGTCTTTCGTCCCCCAAAACCTGCGTCGGGACCGCCGGACATACCAATTGGAGAGCTCCTCGCTGACGAATTCGCCTAAGATCCGGTAGGCTCGAGTGAGCTGGTAGCCGTTCAGCTCAGAGCGCACCGCGCTCACTACCGAGCTCAGCCTGGAAATCAGCCAACGGTCAAGCAGGTTTCGGTCCTCGGGCGCCGGATCGGCCTCGGAGGGCGACCAGTCCTCAGTATTGGCATACAGCCAGAAGAAGCGATAGGTGTTGAAGAGCGTATCCAGAAACTTTCGCGATGCCTCCTGGACGGCCGTGGGATCATATCGTTTCGGCACCCATGGATTGCTCGACGTGATCAGGTACCAGCGGATGGCGTCGGCCCCGTGATCGGCGATGGCCTTCCACGGATCTACCGTATTCCCACGAGATTTCGCCATCTTCTGGCCCTCGGCGTCGAGGATCAGATCGTTCACCACCACGTTTCGAAACGGTGGGCCTCTGTCCAGCATCGTGGAGATCGCCAGGAGGGAGTAAAACCATCCCCGGGTCTGGTCGAGGCCTTCACAGATGAAATCAGCCGGAAAGTGCCGCTCGAGTTCGTCCTGACCCTCGAAGGGGTAATGCCACTGTGCGTAGGGCATCGCACCCGAGTCGAACCAGCCGTCGATGACTTCCGGCACCCGCTTCATGGTCCCGGCGCACTCTCTACAATCCCATGTATGTTCATCGATGTAGGGACGGTGAGGGTCGAAATCGTCCGCCAGGGGCCCGGTGCGCTCCGCCAACTCGTCGTAACTCCCGATCCACTCCAAGTGGTCCGGCTCTTGATCGCACACCCACACCGGGAGCGGCGTACCCCAGTATCGGTCCCGTGAAAGCGCCCAGTCGACGTTCCCCTTGAGCCACTCCCCCATTCGGCCCTCACCGACATCAGGCGGGAACCAGTTCGCGGCCTCATTGTTGGCCAACATTTGGTCCTTCACCGTGGACGTTGCCGCGAACCACGAATCTCTTGCGATGTAGATGAGGGGCGATTCGCAGCGCCAGCAGTGCGGATAAGAGTGCACTGCGGTGCCGACCCGGAAGAGATTCCCCCGCGATTCGAGTGCCTCAACCAATATTGGATCGGCGTCTTTCACGAACAGCCCTGCCACCAACTCCGTCCCCTCGACGAAACATCCCGCGTCGTCGACTGGCCGGAGCATCGGCAAACCGTGCCGCTGTCCGGCGGCGTAGTCGTCTGAGCCAAAAGCGGGTGCGATGTGAACGATGCCGGTACCGTCTTCGGAGCTGACGAAGTCTTCGGTGATCACGGTCCAACCCTTCCCGGGATCGTCCGGCGCGGGGACGACCTCGAGCGGCCGGGCATAGCGGGTTCCCTCCAATTCCGCGCCTCGGTACCTATGGACGACCTCTATGCCGTCGCCCAGGACGGCTTCGAGGCGCTCCTCGGCCAATACCAGACGCCGTCCCTCGTGTTGGACGTCCACGTACGTGAGATCCGGATGAACGGCGAGGGCCGTGTTGGAAGGGACCGTCCAGGGCGTCGTCGTCCACACCAGAAACGCGCGGCCCTCGGGGTCGGCTTCGTCCCCGTCCGTCAGCCAGGGGCACAAGAAGTGGAGAGACGAGTCCTCGATGTCCCGGTACCCCAACGCAACCTCATGGGAGCTGAGCCCGGTGCCACACCGTGGACAGTACGGGACGCTCTTGTACCCTCGGTACAGGAGCCCCTTATCGGCGAGCTGCTTGAGAATCCACCACACGCTCTCTATGTAGCCGACGTCGAACGTGGCATAGGGGCGTGTATAGTCCAGCCAGTAGCCGATACGCTCGGAGAGGTCTTCCCAATCCTTCTTGTACGTAAAAACCGAGTCGCGGCAAGCCGCGTTGAACTCCGCGATGCCGAGAGCCTCGATCTCGGGCTTGCCGGAAATCCCCAGTCTTTTCTCCGCCTCGATCTCGACGGGCAACCCATGTGTGTCCCAGCCCGCGATGCGCGTAACACTCCGCCCCTCCATCGTCCGAAGCCGGCATACCAAATCCTTGATCGTGCGACTGATGATATGGTGAAGTCCCGGGCGGCCGTTGGCGGTGGGGGGACCCTCGAAAAAGACGAACGGCTCGCCGGATTCCGTGGCATCCAGCGTCTGGCGAAAGAGGTCTTCCTCCCGCCAGCGGGCCAGCGTCTCTTCCTCGAGGGTGATCAGTTTGTCGGGGATTTCCGGATATCGCATCGAGTCATTCCTGCAGCGTCACTTGGCGTCCTCATCCTTCATGATGGAAGAGAGCCACAGCGAGTCATCACCTTCATCCCCCTCGGAAGCTTGCTGGTTGCCTTCCGCCTTCTCTCCGCCCCCCGCCTCACCGGCGTCCGATGCGGCGCCGGGGGGCGGGTTTTCTTGGTCGTCCTCCTCGTCGTCCTCCTCCTCCTCGTCGTCTTCGTCGTCGTCCTCGTCCTCCCCGATCGACCAGTTTCCTTGTCCGAGCTCGAGGTCGAGCGTGACGTCTTCGAGTGGGGCTCGGCCGAACTCAACCTCGACCGTGTCCAGTTCACGCTCCAGAAGGGTCCGAAAAGCCTTTAAGAACCGCTCACGTTGGCGCTCCAACTCCTGCAGGGCGGCACGGTGCTCGGTGAGGAGCTTCTCGGACTCAGCGAGCATTGCCTGGATGCGCCCTCGTGCCTCCTTTTCCAGGAGCTTCGCTTCCCGGCGAGCCTGCTTTTTCACATCCTGGCGGAGCTCCTGAGCGGTCACCAACGCCTCTTGAACTGCCTGTTCCCGTCCCTCCTGAACGACGACCTTCTCTCCCAATTGGTCTATCTCTCCGCGGAAGGCGAGATTCTCCTTGACCAACACCTCCATCCGCTCCGCAACCAACTCGAGGAAGGCATCGACCTCCTGCCCGTCGTAACCCCGAAGCCCCTTGGCGAAATCCCCCCGCTTCTTCCGGACATCCAACGGCGTGAGGTCAATCATGGCCCATTCTTTTCCCGAAAAGAGCGGTCCCGATCCGAATCATTGTGCTGCCCTCCTCGATGGCAATCTCGAAGTCGTTGGTCATACCCATTGAGAGATGATCCCCACAGTACCCCTCGAACGCCCGAAGCTCCTCATGGAGGATCCGGACCCCCTCAAATGTACGACGAAGTGCTGCCTCGTCTGATGTGAACGGAGCCATGGTCATGAGACCCCGGACCTCCAGGCCCGGTAAAGCAAGCACATCAAGAACTTCGTTTTGGAGTCCACTACCCTGAAAGCCGGCCTTGCTCTCCTCTCCTGATGTGTTCACCTGTACCAAGACAGGAACGACCTCGCCCGCCTCCGCGGCCGCCCTCGAGAGCCGCTCTGCAAGCCTGACCGAATCGATGGAGTGGACCAGATCGGCCACACCAACGAGCCGCGGCGCTTTCCTCCGCTGGACATGGCCGACCATATGCCACCTAACACGCCCGTCTTCTAGTGTCGCGCGCTTCCATTCGAGCTCCTCCGTCCTATTCTCCCCCAAGTCCAGCAGACCATGGGAGAGTGCCGCTTCAACCGCCTCGATGGGGTGCGCCTTGGTCACCGCCACCAAGGTGACCTTGTCCGAGGCACGGCCGCTTCGCCCCGCCGCGCGGGAGATCCGGTCCTGGATCTCGGGCAACGATGCCGTGACCCGCTCATCGTACGTGGAGATGATCATTCTGCATCCATCTCAAAAAAACGACCCCGCCGGCCACCGCCGGCGGGGTCGTCTCCGAAGAAACCGTCGGGCCCGGCTAGTTCTGGACCTGGAAAGTAATGGGAAGTTGAATCCAGACCTCGACGATATCTTCCCGGTTCAGAGCCGGCGAGAATCTGAAGACGTCCGCGACCCTGAGGGCGGCCTCGTCAAGCGGAAGTTGACCGGAGCTCTGGGAGACTCTCGTGTCAACCACCATGCCCTCTTTCGAAACGAAGAACCAAACGACCACCTGCCCACCGATTCCGGAGTCTCGAAGAATGGTAGGATACTCTCGGATCAAAGCTTGCTCGACCTCGGACCTGTTTAGGATCTCAGGCGAGACGGTCATCGGTGTCAACACGGGATTAGCTGACAAGTCCACGGCCCCGTCGTTAGTGGGGGGCGGAGGCAAGTCCTCGATCGGATTGTCCTGGAACGTGGTTGGCGCAATCGTGATATCCTCATCGATATCTGTCAGAGCCATCACCGGCGTCGCGGGCCGCGAAATCGCCTCGGGCGGCGGCGGAATCTCGATTTCCGGGGGAAGCTCGATCATCTCCAGCTCTTCGGCAGTGAAGGACACATCAGCCGCCGTCCCCGTCGGAAAGAATTGAAAGAGCATGAAATGGAAGACCGTCGCCGCAATCATCGAGCCCCAAAACCACGATCCGAAAGACCTCTTGAATCGGTCATTCTCCGTCTCGAACTTGACGGACGCCGCCTCAGCGGGAATAGCTTGAGCGTTCATCTTTGCTCCCGTGCCATACGTTGCTCCAACTCGGTGGCGAATACGACCCGCACCACTCCGGCCGCCACCAACTGCTTCTGAAGTAGATCGATAGTGGTGTACTGCACTTCACGATCCCCTCGAATCGAAATCACCAACGCCCGATCCGAAGCTGCGTAGAGCGGGGCCACCACGCTAGAGATGTCGCCTAGCGGATAGGGCCGGTCGTTGATGAAGATGGCTCCGTCTCGCTGTACCCAGATGTTGAGAATGTTCTTCAGCTTTTCATCGATCTTCTCGGTGGCCTCCGCCTCCGGCCACAGGATGTCGACTTTCCGGTCCTTCTGGAAAACCGTGGTCACCATGAAGAAGATGAGAAGCAGGAATGCGATATCGGCCATCGAGGAGTCGGGCACGTCCGAAGACGCCTGGGACTTGCGCGAGAATCCCCCTTGCTTGATCGGCATGCCTAACCCTCGAAGAGCTGTAAGGAAATACGCTCTGCACCGGCCGTGTGAAGCGCATCCAGCACGTCCACCATGAACCTGTAGGGCGAATCGGGATAGGTCTTTACGGCGGCGATGAGATTGGGGTTCTCAGCTATATCCTGTCGCCAAATACCCTCGATAGCGTCGGGAGCCACTGTCTGCACCTGCGGGCTTTCACCACGCTTCACTTCGACGAGCCCATCAGCCCGAATGATGATGTGAAGGATGTTCCGGGGACTGATCTCCACCTCCCCTCCCTCCTCGGGAAGGACTATGGCGAGCCCCTTGTCCTTCGGGAACGTCGTCGTCACTAGAAAGAAGATCAGAAGCAGGAACGCGATGTCCGCCATCGACGAGGACGGCACCTTGTCGCTGACCTTCGATTTCTTCTTGTCCAGTACGGCCATTCTTCAGCCTCGTATGTGTTCCCAGGTACCGGCTATCAGCCAGAAAAGTTCCTAAAGTCAGCTATGACATCGACTTGCCGGCGTCCGGGTCTCCGGGCGGGACGTCCGCCCGTGGGGCGACTCCCCCAGCCCCGGCGGAGCCGACCGCCACGCCCACTCCCATTCCATAAGCCAAATCGTGCACCTTCTGCGCCCCCAGCTCCATGTCGAGGATCAGGGTGTCGATGCGTGCAACAAAGGCATTGTAACCCATATTGACGGGAATCGCGATCAAAAGCCCCGTCGCCGTCGTCAGCAACGCCACTTTGATGCCCCCAGCGACGAGCGTCGGGTCTACATCTCCAGCGGCCTCAATGGCAGCGAACGCGAGAATCATTCCAATGACGGTGCCCAGGAAGCCCATGAGCGGCGCGACGTTGGCAATGGTGGCCAAAATGACGAGGCCTCGCTCCAGGAATCCAAGTTCGATCGTCCCGGTCGTGCGAATGGCTGAAGCCAACTCCTTCTCGCCGGCATCCCCGGACGTAATGCGGCGCAGTCCAGCCACAAGAATCGCGGCCGCCGGCCCGGGACGCGCCGCCGCGAGCTCGGCGGCCTCGTCCAGGCGACCGGCCGAAGCGGCTTCCGCGACCTCGTTCAGCACAGTCTGCGTGCTCGCATGCGCAACGTATAGAGTCCACGACTTGGCGATGATCACACCCACTGCTATGAGCGAACACAGCACGAGCGGATACATCATGAACCCGCCATCGGCGAACAGTGACAGAAGGTGATATTGACTGGCGTCCAAAAAACCGCTCCTTAGCAAATCAGTCCCGTGATCACCAATCGTTCGGCGACCCATATCTTAGAATCCGCGGCAATGTACGGTGCCGGTGTGAAAATTTCTAGGGCGCGACGAACTTCTGGCCTGGGATTGGACGTTGTTGAAGAAGCACGGTGGGTCGCGTTGCGGAGTCAGGCGACGGGGGCGGGGGGGGCCAGAGCAGCGGAGCGCTCTGGCGAGGTTCCACCGAGAATCTCTCGGAGGCGAGCCGCATCGACGTCCCGCTCGAGGCGGCCCCGCGACGCAACCGAGATCGTTGCGGTCTCTTCACTGACCACGACGACGAGGGCATCGGTCTCTTCACTGAGACCGATCGCCGCCCGGTGCCGTGTCCCCAGCGTCTTGTCGGTGACGGCATACTGCGTCAACGGCAGTATCGCGCCCGCTGCTCGGATATCTGATCCTACGATGATCACCGCGCCATCGTGCAGCGGCGTCCCTGGAGTGAAGATCGTCTGGAGGATGGAGGACGACACGCGTACTCGCTCTCGGCTACCGGTCTGCGCGTACTCGTCTAGGCCCACATCCTGCTCCAGAGCGATGATCGCACCGATCTTCTTTCGGGCCAACTCGTCCGCCGCGTGCACGATCTCGTCGATGACCTGGTTTTCTGGCATCGTGCTGACGATGCGCAGCAGTCGGCTCTGGCCCAAGCGGGTGAGCCCCGTCCGGAGCTCCGGCTGAAACACCACGAGCGCCGCGATAGCACCGTACTGGAGTAGATACGAGAGCAAAGTCTCGATGTACGTGAGTCCCAAAAACTGAGAGAGCAGATAGGCGGCCGCGATGATCAGGACCCCGAGGAGAATCTGCATCGCCCGGGTCCGGTGGATGATGAGAAGGACCCGGAACAGCAGGAAGGCCACAATGAGGATCTGTAGGAGGTCCAACCATCCCGGACGGAAGAACTGGAGTTGCTCCCAGAGTTGAGCCATCAGCCTGACGCGTCGGCCTCCGGGTCCTCGGCCCTCAGCTGCACTGCGGGAGTGCGCACCGTACCCGGGCTCTTCTCTTCGTCGCCGGCCGCTTCGTCACTGGCCTTCACGGCCGTGGGGACCTCCGTTTCGGCGTCCGCGTCCACCTCATCCGCTGAGGTGTCGTCCAGCTTCTTCAATTCCTTCAATTCCTCCAACTTCTTCAACTCCCCGTCCGGCGGACCCCCATCCGACTCCGCCGAGCCGTCGCTGGCTTCGTCGACGCCCTCGGTAAGTGGCGGAAGCTCTTCGTCTGCATCCAGGAGGCTGATCTCGGCGGAGTCCAGGGTCTCCCGATCGAGTAGCGCCTGTGCGATGCGCTCGAGGAGATCGTTGTGCTCTGTTACGACCGAGTGAGCGCTCTGCCGGGCCTCATCCAACACACGTTTGATCTCCTGGTCCACCTGCTGGGCGGTGTGCTCCGACATCTCCCGGCGCTGCACCAACTCCCGGCCCAGGAAGACTTCCTGGTTGTCTTGACCGACCGCCATGAGTCCGATGACGTCCGACATTCCGAAGCGAGTCACCATCTGCCTCGCCATGGCAGTCGCCCTCTCGATGTCGTTCCCCGCCCCCGTTGTGATCTTCTCGGGACCGAAAATGATCTCCTCAGCGACGCGTCCTCCGAAAAGCATGCATAGCTGCCCCTCTAGCCACTCCTTCGTGTAGGAGTGCCGATCCTCCTCCGGTAGGCTGGCCGTGAGCCCGAGCGCGCGGCCCCTGGGCACGATCGAGATCTTGTGCACAGGGTCGAGCCCCGGCAGCCTCAGCCCGACAACTGCGTGACCGGCCTCGTGATAAGCTGTAAGCTTTCGCTCCGCGTCGTTTAGGACCAGGCTCCGCCGCTCGGCCCCGAGCATGACCTTGTCCTTCGCCTCCTCGAAATGATCCATGCCCACCTTGTCGCTCCCATCCCGAGCGGCCAGAAGAGCGGCCTCGTTACAGATGTTCGCGAGATCGGCACCACTCAGCCCAGGCGTGCCCTTGGCCACGACCTTCAGCTCTACATCCGCGGCGAGCGGTAGCTTCTTGGCGTGCACCCTCAGAATCCCCTCCCGCCCACGCACGTCGGGGGAATCCACAACCACCTGCCGATCGAAGCGGCCCGGCCTCAGAAGAGCCGGATCGAGCACATCCGGCCGGTTGGTGGCCGCCAGCAGAATCACGCCCTCGTTCGTCTCGAACCCGTCCATCTCGACCAAGAGGGCGTTCAGCGTCTGTTCCCGCTCGTCGTGCCCGCCACCCAGGCCCGCCCCGCGGTGGCGCCCCACCGCGTCGATCTCGTCGATGAAGATGATGCAGGGAGCGTGCGCTTTCCCCTGCTCGAAGAGGTCCCGAACACGGGAAGCGCCCACGCCGACGAACATCTCGACGAAGTCCGAACCCGACATCTGGAAGAACGGCCTCGCTGCCTCTCCGGCGACGGCCCGTGCCAGGAGTGTCTTACCCGTCCCGGGGGGACCCACCAAGAGGACGCCCTTGGGCAGACGGCCACCGAGCCGCGAGAAGCGCTGAGGGTCCTTGAGGAACTCGATGATCTCCTCTAGCTCGGTCTTGGCCTCATCCGCACCCGCGATGTCCGCGAACGTCACCTTGGGTGCCTCGGGGGAGATCAGCTTCGCCTTGGACCGTCCGAACTGGAACGCGCGATTGCCGCCGCCCTGAAAGGTTCGAAAGATCCAGATCCAAAACGCGATGAACAGAACCCAGGGCAAGGATTGTATGAGGAACGTACCCCATCCCGGCGTCTGCAGCTGACCCGAAATCTCAACGTCTTGCTGCTCCAGGTCGGCGAGAAGCTCAGCACTGATTTCACCCGGAAGCATCGTTATGAAGTTTTGGAATTCGCGGCCCTCTTCCATACGTGGGGCCCTGAGCTCGCCCTCGACGGTCCTGCTCTCGATGACCGTCACTTCCACGATATTGTCGGCGTCGAGTTGCTCCCTGAATTCGGTATAGGTGAACTCGATAGCGGCCTCCTCCTGCCCCCGCATCAATTGGAGGAGGAGAACGGCCATGAGGACGAGCATGAGCCAGAACGCCCCCGTCCTGGAGACTCGGGTCATCTTGGAGCCGTCGTCCGGCGTTCGAATCGGATCTTGTTCAGCCATATGTGGATAACACCTCAAGCGGCATCGGAGTTCTCGCCGACATCAACCAACGTCCCAATATAACGCACCAGGCGGAAGCTTTCACTGGAGATCCGCAGCGCCCTCACCCTTTCGCGTGGCCACGGGAGGCGAGACGGACATCATCAGCGCATCATCGTCGGAGCCGGGCAAAAGGAGCGAGGATCGGGCCACGCCCGGGATCCAGAGTACCCGTTCTTTACCGTCGACCACAACCGGGGCCTGGGATCGCTCTTCTAGACCTACGCGTTTCTCCCCGAAGATCTTCTTCAGTTTCTTCGATCCATACGAGTGTCTCATGCGATCTCCCGATCGCCACCCACGCAGAGTTACAGGGAATTCGAGCCCCGAAACAGAGAACCTCTCCACCCACGGACTCACTGGACCCCCTCCCACGGACCAAGTGACCAACCAGTCACGGCCCCCGATCAAGAAAGCCCCTCGTCCATCCTCCGGACCTTCGATATCGAAGGTCCGGTCGGCGCCCGGATCGGACGCAAGGCAGAAGACCAGCCGGTCGAATGACCGGACCAGACGCACGGTACTGGAGATCGGGTGTCCGTGGCCGCTCGCACCGGCGCTAGTAAACGCCAAGGCCGACCTGGTTCCGGCCTCACCCAACGTGGCCCCCAGTCGCCCGGCCAACACCCGAAGGATTCGAGCGCGAACCGCTTCATCGTAGCCCAAGAACGTCGCACGTTTGATTTCGATACGGACGTCGTCCTCCTCGGTCACCAGGTCCCGGACCACGTCTTCGAGCATGGATTTCCACGCGGCTTCCTCTCCACTCGCGATCCGCCCCAAACGCACGAGAGACCGCCGTGCTCCGGATGCGACCGCCGATTCGAGGCGAGGCAGAATCTCGTGTCGAATGACGTTGCGGGCGAATCGAGACTCATGATTGGACGCGTCTACGAGGGGTCGAATACCCGTCGCATCCGCGTACTCAGACAGACGATCCCGGGTGAACGGAAGGAGCGGACGTAGGATGCCGGGGGCTCTTTGCTCCGGAATACCCTCGAGACCGTGCAGTCCGGTCCCCCGGACGATGCGAAACAAGATCGTCTCCGCCTGATCGTCGGCATGGTGCGCCGTTAGAACCCACCTGGCTCGTAGCGCCTCCCGCTCTCGCTCGAAGAAAGCGTAGCGCGCTTGGCGGGCCTCTTCCTCGCTCGACAAGTGCCTCTCCGCCCGGCCGAGCCTGCACTCGAGGCCCCACGCCGTGGCCCACCCGCGAACCCAGAGCGCATCGGCATCACTCTCGGAGCGCATTCGATGGTCGAGATGGCAAACCACCAGTTCGGTGGCGGGCAACCCTCGGGAAAATTTCAGAAGATGGAGCAGAGCCAAGGAATCCACTCCGCCGGAAACGGCAACCAGAATCCGGTCGCCACTAGTGAAGAACCCACGGTCCACGACGTGCTCCGTGAAATCGTGGGCGAGCTCGACGTGCGGCTTCATCGATCTGAATCGGTTGAACCAGGAGGTGGCGCCCGTCCCGCCTCGAGCTCCAGGACACGCGAGAGCACGTCCGGCCGATCCGTCTGGATGCCGTTCACGCCCCATGCGAGGAAGCGCCTCATGTCCTGCTCGGTGTCCACGACCCAGACATGGACGGCCAGGTTCAGACGCTGCGCTTCGGACACGAAGCGTGGCGAGACGACGCGGACTCCGTGCCAGAATTCCGGCACTTGCAGGGCGTCGAAGTCTGGCCGGAACCACGCCGTAAGACGGAGGTGGGCGGCGCTCCAGAAGCGCCCGATGTCCCGCCGGGATGCTCCCCACGGCCCCGGGTAGCCCCGCACTGCCGTCCGGTGCACCTCCTCCTCGGCGGCGATCAATACCCGATCGTGAGCCCCGTGCCGCCGGATGATCTCCAGCAGTGGCTCGGCCACCCTTCTGCACTTGGTATCGACATTCAGACGGGTATCCGGAAACGCCTCGAGCACGTCGTCGAATCGTGGAACGGACACGCCGAGTCCCCGAAAGGATGGCTCACCCTCGAGGTCCCGGAAATGGTATCCCGCGTCCAAGGCCTTCACGCGACTCCACGGCATCTCGGCGACGGCTCCCTCCCCGTCGCAGGTGCGGTCCACGGTCTCATCATGGATCAGGACGACTTCGCCATCGGACGTCAGGCGCGCGTCCGTTTCCAGTACATCTGCTCCCCACGTCTCTACGGCAACGCGGAATGCCTCCATCGTGTTCTCGGGGGCTACCTTGCCGCCGCCCCGGTGGGCGATGAAGAGTGGGCTACCCGCCAGGTACGGGCGGCCAGGACGAGGCCAGCGCGGCTGTTTCACGGGGCACGGCGTTCAGGACGCCCGCGCCGGGTCCCTGAAGCCTTCGGCATCCGCCGGATCCACCCCGTGCAAACGGAACAGTACGAGGTCGAGGAGGCGATCCGTGAGCGCGAGATCCCGCGCCTTCTGCTCGGCATCCTCTCCGCCAGCTCCCCCCAATTCGTCCTGAAGGGCCACGATCCGCTCGGCCAAGAACTTCACGACGTCCTCGGCGATCTCCGGCCTTGGATTCGCTGGTGCGAGAGAATCCGGCATGACCTGGTCCAGAAGAAGACCCCGGATGAAGGCGAGGAATCCTGGGAAGGCGAGCTCAGCGAGAGGCTCCCCCTCCACTTGCTCCTCATCGGTGATGTTTTCCCAGGCGAGTTCGTTGACATAGAGGTCGGTCGCCGCATTCCGCAGGTGCTCCCGCTCGGATTCCGACAGCTCGGCGCCACTGGCCGGCTCCGGGACGGCGAGCGGGCGGCCCAAGGCGCGCTCCATCCCCTCCCTTCGCCCCTCGAGTAGGGTCGTTGCCCGATCGTTCATATAGCTGTGCTCCTAGCAGTAGCCCCTACCGAACTCCTGGATGAATCGACTACGTCGAGTCTGCTATGATGCGCTTCACACTTAGAGAAACAATTTATCCACCTTGGTGCCTCGCCCGCTACCGTCAATCTCAGCAAGAAAAGGGCCCGGGCCATCGACCCGGGCTTTCAGTAGCGGAGGAGGGACTCGAACCCCCGACACGCGGATTATGATTCCGCTGCTCTAACCACCTGAGCTACTCCGCCGCGTTGTCCAAGCCTACAAAGCTCCAAGGAGGATCAGGGGGTGTCAAGGCGGATCCAGTGGAGCCATCTTCCCCGTCCGGGGGTAGTGATAAAGGCGTACAGATCGTGCGCCGGCCGCCATTCACCTCGATTTCGGAGGTCGTGCACCATGGACCCCACTTCCCTGTTGATCGCGCTCGCGAGCATTGGAGGCGTGGCCCTGCTCACGAGCCTGCGACGTCTGTACGAGTATCAGCGTGGCGTCGTATTCAGGCTCGGCAGGCTAACGCGCGCGAAGGGACCAGGGCTCGTGTTCTTGGTCCCGTTCGGGGTCGAGAGTATGAGAAGGATGGATCTCAGGATCGTCGCGCTCGATATCCCGCCGCAGGATACCATCACGAGGGACAACGTCAGCGTGAAGGTCAACGCGGTCGTGTACTTCCGTGTCACCGACCCCGCCAAGGCGGTCGTAGAGATCGAAGACTATTACTTCGCGACGAGCCAGCTCGCGCAAACCACGCTGCGCAGTGTCATCGGGCAGTCGGAGTTGGACGAGATCCTCGTCGAACGTGACCAGATCAACCAGGTGGTCCGCGACATCATCGACGATGGGACCGATGCGTGGGGCATCGAGGTCACGGCCGTGGAGGTCAAGGACATCGATCTCCCCCAGGAGATGAAGCGAGCGATGGCCAAGCAGGCCGAAGCGGAACGGGAACGGCGGGGCAAGGTCATCGCCGCCGCCGGAGAGGCGGAAGCGGCTGTAAAGCTGGCCGAGGCCGCCATGTTGATCCAGGATCATCCTGTGGCCATTCAGCTACGGTTTCTTCAAACGGTGGTGGAGATCGCCGCCGAGAACAATTCCACGACCGTGTTCCCCATCCCCATGGACCTATTCAAGCCGATCGTCGAAGCCGGTGAGCGGCTCAAGGTGTTAGGCGAGAAGTCGATATCTCCCGGAGATCCGTCGAAAGCACTCGGACCGGAAGTGTCGGAAGCCGCACTGCCCGCCGGCGTTGATCAGGCCATGCTTACCGATGCGGCCAAGGCCCTTCTGGGAGTCGGGAGCGGAGGATCTCCGGTGGACGAGCAAGCCGCCCCCTCGACGGAGATGGGCGACGGAGAGAGCGGGCGAGGATCCATAGGAGAAGGCGAGACCGACTGAGCAGAGACGGTCTCAGGCTTGCGGCAGGCCTTGTGGTAGGCTCAGCGTGGCTCCGGATCCTGCACGGAGTCCGCGGGGGCCGCCATGCGGTAAAGGATCTCCCCTGACCGAATCATGCCGTATCGTTCTCGCGCCAACCGTTCGATGGTCGCCGAGTCCGTCTCCAGGGCCTCCGCCCAGGTCCGCAGCGAGTCGTTTGCCCGCTCCAATTCGGTGAGCGTCTGTTCCAGTTCGAGATTGTCGGCTCGAACGCGTCTGAGCTCGAAAACCGAGTACTCTCCACCGAACAACGCGAAGTAGACGGACAACCCGATCAAAGTGGAGAGGATAAGCCGTTTCAGGAGCTTCCCCTCCGTCTGCCTAGTTGGCGTCACGGGGTGCCTCTCTTCATCGCGCCCACAGGCTCGTTCCTGGATAGGTGGCCGATTCTCCCAGGGCCTCTTCGATTCGGAGCAGTTGGTTGTACTTCGCGACACGATCGGTTCGACTCGCGCTGCCGGTCTTGATTTGCCCCGCACCGGTCGCCACCGCCAAATCCGCGATCGCGGTGTCCTCGGTCTCGCCCGACCTGTGCGAGATTACCGACTTGTAGCCGGAGTCGTCTGCCAGGCGGATCGTTTCGAGCGTCTCCGTGAGGGTTCCGATCTGGTTGACCTTGATGAGAATCGCGTTGGCAACGCCGTTGCGCACGCCCCGCTCCAGCTTGGTCACATTAGTCACGAAGATGTCGTCACCCACGATCTGGGTGGTCGCGCCCAACGCATCAGTGAGCCGCTCCCAGCCCTCCCAATCGTTCTCTCCAAGTGGATCTTCCAAGGATCGAATGGGATACCGATCGAGCCAGTCGGTCCAGAACTCGACCATCCCGGCGGCGTCGCGCCGTTCCCCGGACGACCACCGAAAGACGTACTCGTCTTCCTCCATCCACTCGCTCGCAGCAGCATCGATCGCCAGCAACACGTCGTCTCCGGCTTGGAACCCGGCCCTCTCGATCGCCGTGAGGACGACCTCGACAGCTTCCTCGTTGCTCGAAAGATCGGGGGCGAAACCACCCTCGTCCCCCACGGCCGTACTGAGCCCCTTCTCGGACAGAACCTTCTTCAGGTGGTGGAAGACCTCGACGCCGCAACGCAGGCCCTCAGAAAACGTGTCGAAGCCCACGGGCATGACCATGAACTCCTGAATGTCGACGTTGTTCGGGGCGTGGGCGCCTCCGTTCAGAATATTCATCATCGGGACGGGAACAACATTGGACTGGGCCGTGCCGAGGTATTTGTACAGGGGCAACTGGTTTTCCTGAGCCGCCGCACGGGCAGCCGCGAGTGAGACTGCCAGGATCGCATTCGCCCCGAGCCGCGCCTTGTTTGGAGTTCCGTCGAGCTCGATCATCGTTCGGTCAAGGTCCAGCTGCTCTCGAGCCTCGAAGCCCCGAACGGCCTGGAAGATCTCGGTGTTGATCGAATTCACCGCCCCCTGGACGCCCTTCCCCAGGTACCTTCCGGCGTCCCCGTCTCGGCGCTCGACCGCCTCGTGCTCGCCCGTCGAGGCTCCGCTCGGAACGGCGGCCCGGCCCCGTACGCCCGTCTCCAACAGCACCTCCGCTTCCACCGTCGGGTTTCCGCGTGAGTCCAGAATCTCCCGCCCCCTCACATCTATGATCGCTGACACGCCTTAGGCTCCCTCCGAGCTCGACCGCGATGGCTCCGGAACATCGTCCAATGGCGGTTCCCCCGGTAGGCAGGAGGTCCGTCCCTCTCCGCCCCGAAGCTTGGCGACGGCGTCCCAAGTGGCGTCGCGAAGTCCGTCTCGGTCGGCATGCTCCATACCCGCCACGGAGATGGGGTCACCGATTCGAACCGTGATGGTTCCCTTGCGACTCCGGAAGGATCCCTTGGGCATGATCCGCCGGCTGCCGACCACGCCGACTGGAACGACGGGTATGCCTCCCTGAATCGCGATCACGAACGGACCCTTCTTGAACGGGTGTAGTGCGCCGTCCGAGGAGCGCGTCCCTTCCGCAAAGGAGAGGATGTGCAGGTCCTCGTCCTTGATCCGCAGGCCGGCCCTGGTCATGGACTCGATCGCCGAGGCATGGTCCGCACGGTCGATGGAAATGTGGCCGCAAGCTCGCCATGCACGACCGAAGAGGGGAACGCGCTCCAGTTCCTTCTTGGCCACGAACCGGGCGTTGACAGGCAGACAGCCTGCAAGGGCCCACACGTCGAACCAGGACTCATGATTGGCGACGATGATGAAGCCCCCCTCCGGCGCCAGGTTCGCGGCACCCTCGACGCGAACGGAGACGCCCGCCAACCTGAGCACGGCCCGGGACCATTTGCGTGCCTTCGATTCACATGATCGGCAAAGCGCCCTCTGGCTTCCGAAGAAGGAAAGCAGCACGACCCCGGCCGAATACCAGAGCATGATGAGGCCCCCGACACCGAAAGCCCAGGCCGATCTCAGCATGGGCACTCCCGGAAGGAAAAGTGGTCGAACCCGCCGCTGACACGCTCCGAACCGTCCGCGGCGCCGACGACTTCGACCCCTGTCCCCTGTTCCACTTGGCCCACGCGCGTCAGTCCGATTCCGAATCGCTCTTGAAACTCATCGACCCGAGGTCCGGTCACGCCTGCCGGCGAGACGAAGCAGAGCTCGTAGTCCTCCCCTCCCGAAATCGCCACGGAGCGCGCATCCTCCATGGCGAGATCGGGGTGGACCGGGACGAGTCGTTGATCGAGTACGATGCGTACACCCGACGCCGCGGCCAGGTGTCGGGCATCGCCCGCCAAACCGTCCGAGAGATCGATCATGGCCCGTACGTGAACCTCGTCGGCCAGCCAACGCGCCTCTTTGATCCGGGCCGTAGGCCGGACGAAGGACTCCCGCAGGCCTGGGTCTGGCTCGGCGCCCTCCCGCCAAGCCAGCACCGCGCCTGCGCTTCCCCCGAGCACACCCGTAACCCAAAGCTCGTCTCCGGCTTCGGCGCCACCTCGGGTAACCGGCTCCTCGGCCGCCCCTACCACAGTGACATCGATTATGACCGGCCCGGGAGACGCGGACAGGTCACCACCCACCAAGGGCGCACCAAGCTGGTCCAACGCCGCCTTGATCCCGTCGCCAAGCTCGGACAGAACGGCCTGAGCCTCCCGCGGGGCGACGGCCAAAGAGATCAACACCGCAACGGGCGCGGCCGCCATGGCCGCCAGATCGCTCGCCGCTGCGGTGACGGCACGCGCGCCTGCCTCGGCGAACGTCACCCAGCTCCGGCGAAAGTGTACGTCCTCGACTGTCAGGTCGGTGCTCATCACCAACCGCCCCCCGTCAAAGACCGCGGCGTCGTCGCCCGCACCCAACCACACCCCACCCCCTTCAGGCACATCGGTCGCTGCGTCCGCCCCGGTGCCGGCCGCCGGATTCGCCTTCGCCAAGAGGTCACGTATCAGATCGAACTCGGTCATCTCGCCGGATCCTGATCGAAGATCACGAACGGATGGTCGAGATCGCTTTCTCCTGGTCCTTCTTCGGTCCACACAACTGGAAGCTGTTCGATCACGTCGGATGGGGTCAAACTCGGACCCAGCGCGGCGCGTGCCGCCGCGCGGCCTGTCCCGTATAGCGCAAGCGCGCCTGCCTCATCCGGGCGCACTCCCTGAGCCAGAAAGGAACCAGCCACGCCAGCAAGCACGTCACCCATACCCCCGGTCGCCAAGTCGGACGAGGCCACGACATCCACAAGACAGGTGCCCTGGGGGGGCATCACGATCGACGGAAGGCCTTTGAGGAGGACCGCGGCTCCGGTTGTCTCGGCCAGGTCCCTGGCGGCGCCCATCCGGTCCTGCTCGATCAGATCTCCCGACAGTCCGGATAGCCGCTTCATCTCACCGAGATGGGGCGTCACGAGGACGGGCCGGTCGGCGGCCCACTCCGCCACGCCGGGACCCTCTCCCGACGACGCCAGGTTGAGTGCGTCGGCGTCGAGAACCGTGGGAAGGCCCTCGGACACATCGAGTACGGCCGCCAAGAGCTCTCCCGCCTCCGCCCCGCTTCCAAGCCCCGGACCCGCACCTATGGCCTGAGACGCAGCAGCAGCCTCGCGCACGGCGTCGACGTCCTCGGCTGGGACAAAGATCGCCTCCGGAACGGACTCTTGAATGATGGACCGGTTTTCGGACGACGAAACGACCCTCAGCAGACCTACTCCGGCTCGAAGCGCGGCTCGGGCGGCCATCACCGCAGCCCCCGCCATCCCGGGACGCCCCGCCACCAGAAGAAGCGTCCCCACGCTGTTCTTGTGCGCGTCGGGTTCACGCCTCGGCCACTTCTCAGCGGCCCACGCCGGCGTGGTGGCCGCCGCGCCGAAGGCGGCAGCACCGAACCCCAGGTCCGGTACAGGCGGAAAGCCGATCTCCACCGCGATCAAACGTCCGACCCTCGACCGCCCGGGTTGGAGCAACGTCCCTAGTTTCGGCCATCCAAAGGCGACGGTGACATCAGCGTCGACCGCCTCTCCAGCGATTTGGCCCGTATCGCCGTTCACTCCCGATGGCGTATCCAAGGCGAACACGGGCCGCTCGGATCGGTTGATCGCCCGGATGGCTCGGGCTTGGCGGTCTCGGGGAGCCCCGTTGATACCGGTGCCGAGAATACCATCCACCATGACGGACGCGGCACGAAACAACGTGTCCAGATGTCCCGAATCGTGTCCGAGCCCATCGTCGTTCTCGAATGGGATACTCCAGCCACGCAGCAGATCCTCTTGCCCGAGCGGCGTGTCATCCGGTGCGGGCCCGCCCGCCGGCGCAGCGGGTCCTTGCCCGCTCGATCGGTGGTCCCGGTCGGCCACGAGAACGGCTCTGACCGGTCGTCCCCAGGCGTGCAGGGTCCGGAGCATCACGAGGCCATCTCCGCCATTGTTCCCGGCACCGATGAGCGCGAGGACCTCTCCCTGCGGAAAGAGCTGGCCGAGGATTTCTGCAGCGGACCGTCCCGCACACTCCATGAGGGCGGCCTGCGGGACGCCCCAGCGCTCGATGGCGGCCCGGTCGAAAGCGGCAGCCTCTGTGGCCGTGGGTGCCCAAACTCGCGAACGCGCAAAGGGCCGGAGCGGCGTCGAACTCATGCGCGCGTCTCCTCAGGAATCAAACACACGAATCCGGAGGAAGCGAGGAGATCCCTACTTGTAGCTCTCGCCGATACTTCGACCCAGCGAAATCTCCCCATTGTCGATCCGGATGTTGAACCCACACTCAGGGTTGGAGCACACCCAGGCCTTATAGCGGATGGAGGCTCCATCGCGGCCATAGTCGGAAAGAGGAAGCAGGAGCCCCGCATCACACTTTTGGCAACGAGGAAATCCAGATTCGTCCATGTTAGCCCCTCCCCACTTCGTGACGACTTCTCGATTCCAAAGACTTCAGATCCCTGGACTCCATGGATAATCTTGCTCGAACGCCTCTTCGAAATCAAAGACGTCCCGAAAATCTTCTCGAGAATCCCCCTCCTGACGGATAAGGACGCCGCACTCCACCAGAGCGAAAACGATGTCGCCCAGGTCATCCGTCGAGTGTATCCCCCAATGCTGAAGCACTGTACGAGACAAGGGTCCGAAGCGGCCTAACGCTAGTCGCCGCACACCGTCTGCCAACTCCTGCCCGGTGATGTGCCTGGGCTCCTCCAACCCTTCCATGACCTCCTGTAGAGCCGAGAGCAAGAAGACGTAGGCCTTCCCGTGAAAGCGGGGGTGCTTTTCCTGGAGCCGATCCAGAACTTCTTCGGCAAACTGGAGTTCGGTCATACGGCAATTTCACCCGCTCGTGCGCCCCGCGCCAGACCGGAAGGCTGCCTGCAAACCTCGTGCCGGTTAGGCATGGCCTGCTAGTTCCTGATAGAGTGGAAAGGATCTGCATAACGCCTCGACCTCGGCACGCGTCCTTGAAATCACCGCGTCGTCCGACGCATCCCTTAGCACGGTAGCGATCCAGTCCGCGATCTGGTGCATGTCCGGCTCCTCGAGGCCCCTCGTGGTCACGGCGGGCGTGCCGATCCGGAGCCCCGACGTGACGAAGGGCGACCGGGTCTCCCCCGGCACGGTGTTCTTGTTGACCGTCATGCCGGCGCGTTCGAGCGCGTGCTCGGCCTCCTTTCCCGTGAGGTCCGCGTGGCTTTCACGTAAATCGACCAGAAGGAGGTGGTTGTCCGTACCACCGCTGACCAGCGAGAAGCCATTGTCGGCGAGGCGCTCCGCCAACGCCTTTGCGTTGGCAATGATCTTGCGTTGGTAATTCTTGAAATCGGGCTCGAGGGCTTCTTTGAACGAAACGGCCTTGGCCGCGATGATGTGCATCAACGGCCCCCCTTGCAGACCCGGGAACACAGCCTTGTCGACCGCTTTAGAATGCTCCTCCTTACACAGGATCATCCCCCCTCTGGGGCCCCGAAGCGTCTTGTGAGTCGTTGTCGTGACGATGTCGGCGTGTGGGATCGGACTGGGATGGAGCCCGGCGGCGACGAGGCCCGCGATGTGCGCCATATCGACCATGTGGTACGCGCCCACTTCACGAGCGATGGCGTTGAACCTCTCGAAATCGATGACCCTGGGATAGGCGCTCGCCCCGGACACGATCATCTTCGGTCGGGTCTGCAGCGCCCTCTCGCGAAGAGCCTCGTAGTCGATGCGAGCATCGGAGCTCCGCACTCCGTACGACACCGCCTCATAGAGTTGTCCACTGAAGTTCACCGGCGACCCATGGGTCAGATGGCCACCGTGACTCAAGTCCATTCCCAGAATCGTGTCGCCGGGCTCGAGCAACGCGAAGTAGGCGGCCATGTTGGCCTGCGCGCCGGAGTGCGGCTGAACGTTGGCATGGTCCGCCGAGAAGAGCCGCATGGCCCGGCTTCGAGCCAGCTCCTCCGCCTCATCGACCCACTCGCATCCGCCGTAGTAACGCTTCGCGGGAAGCCCCTCGGCGTACTTGTTGGTCATGACCGACCCCATGGCTTCGAGAACCGCCTGGGAAACGAAATTCTCGCTCGCGATGAGCTCGAGCTGTGAATCTTGGCGTACCGCTTCGCTGCGGATCGCCTCGAAAATCTCGGGGTCTGTGCTTCGCAAATGATCCATAAGAAGGCCGTTGAAGGAGTACAGTGGGCGAACCTATCGCGCCATCTTTGTTAGGGCCATGGCTACGTCTCGCGTGATCGCTGCGCCTCGGCGATGCGTTGGCGAGCCATAGCGTCCGCTGCCTGACTGGTCGGGATATCATCAGCCAAGGCCAGCCCGAAAACCAGGAGAAGGCACTCGTAGATGGCCCCGGCTTTTTCCATGCTCTGCTCGGCCGTCCAGCCCTCTAGCTCCCCGTACACGCTACATATGCCTCCAGCGTTGATTACGTAGTCCGGAGCATAAAGAATGTCCTTCTCTTGGAGCGCCCGGCCATGCCGCGTTTGGGCCAGCTGGTTGTTGGCGGCACCCGCGACGATGTCGACCTTCAGCATGTCGAGCGTGTCGTCGTTGATCACAGCGCCCAAGGCACACGGCGAGAAGATGTCGGCATGGATCCCATACACGTCGTCGGCCGCCACGGCCGTCGCACCGAAATCAGCTACTACCTTCTGGACCCGCTCGTCCTCGATGTCGGCCACGCTCATACGGGCACCCTCCTCAGCGAGGTGCTCGCAGAGGTGATAACCGACGCCTCCCAGCCCCTGAACGACGACGTGCCGACCCTCGAGAGATTCTTCTCCGTAGCGAAAGCGAGCGCACGCCTTGAGGCCCTGACATACGCCGAAGGCCGTAACCGGTGCCGGATCGCCGGACCTTCCCTTTAAGCCCGTCACCCACTGGGTCTCCTCGTGGACGTACTCCATGTCGTCCTCAGACGTCCCGACGTCCGCCGCCGTGATATACCGGCCGCCCAGAGATTCGATGGCTCGTCCGTGGGCCCGGAAAAGCGGCGCACGATCCGTCGTGTGCGGGTCCCCGATGATGACCGACTTCCCACCTCCAAGCGCGAGACCGGCGATAGCCGCTTTGTGGGTCATGCCCCGTGCGAGGCGAAGCACATCGATGATCGCCTCGTCCTCCGTCTCGTAATTCCAGAACCGTGTGCCGCCGAGCGCTGGACCCAACGTGGTATCATGGATGGCAATGATCCCGCGATATCCGATGGCCACATCACTGCAGAACACGAGCTGGTCGTGCTCCCTGTGCGCCATCGTCTCGAAGATTTCCACTGGCCTCCCTATCTCTCCCTGAGAGCTATTCCTCCATCCACATCCTGGATCAGTCCGAGTACGTGTAGAAGCCGCGGCCCGCCTTGCGTCCCAGCCAGCCTGCGGCGACGTATTTTCGGAGGAGTGGACAGGGCCGATAGCGGTCGTCCCCCAGCTCCTGATGCAAGACTTCCATGATGCTGAGGCACGTGTCCAGCCCAATCAGATCGGCCAGCGCAAGCGGTCCCATGGGGTGGTTCATGCCGAGCGTCATGACGGAATCGATCGCCTCCGGGTCGGCCACCCCCTCCATCAACGCGAACACCGCCTCATTGATCATCGGCCCAAGAATTCGGTTCGAGACGAAGCCCGGGAAGTCGTTGACCTCCACGGGGGTCTTCCCTAAATCGGCCGAAAAATCCATGACGGCCGCGGTCGTGGCGTCACTCGTGGCCAGTCCACGGATCACCTCGACCAGCTTCATCACCGGGACCGGGTTCATGAAGTGCATGCCGATGACGCGGTCGGGACGGGCCGTCTCCGCGCCAATTGCCGTGATCGAGATGGAAGACGTGTTGCTGGCCAGAATCGTTTCTGTGGATGCGATGGCATCGAGTCGACGAAAGAGGTCGTATTTGATCTCTGCCTTTTCGGGGACGGCCTCGATGATCAACTGCGACCCATCAGCGGCAGCGTCCAGATCCACCATGGGCCGGATCCGCTCGAGTGCCTCGCCTCGCCCCGCCTCGTCGATAATCTCCTTCTTAACCTGCCGGTCCAGATTCTTGGAGATTGTCCCGAGTGCCCCATCCAGGACTTCTTGTGACACATCGGTGATTCGCACCTCCCGCCCGCTCAGCGCGCAGACGTGGGCGATCCCGTTCCCCATGGTTCCGCCGCCCACCACTGTCACGATCTCGATGCCCATGGCATCTGCACTCATGTCCGGCGGACCGAAAGCGCTACCGCATTGCCTCCGCCCAGGCAGAGTGTCGCCAAGCCGGTCTCGACATCCCGATCCTCCATGGCCCCGAGAAGGGTCACCAAGATGCGTGCGCCGGAAGCGCCGATGGGATGTCCGAGGGCCACCGCGCCACCATGAATGTTCACCCGCTCCGGATCCAACTCGAGCCCTCTTATGTCCGCCAATGCCTGCGCCGCAAAAGCCTCGTTCAACTCCACCAGCCCATAGTCCCCGATGGCCGTGTGCTCCTTTTCCATCAAGCTCTTCACCGCAGCGATGGGCGCGAAGAACAGATCCTGGGGGTCGGTTCCGGCGGCGGCATAGCCCGAAATCTCTGCGCGCACTGGCAACCCATGCGCCTCGGCAAACTCGAGCGAAGTAACCACGACGGCCGCCGCCCCATCGTTGAGCCCTGGTGCGTTTCCCGCGGTCACGACCAGCTCCTCGATGTCATCGGGGGCGTCAGCCCGAAACGCCGGGCGCAGCTTCCCGAGTGCGTCCAGCGACGTGTCACGCCGAGGGCTCTCGTCACGATCGACCACTGTAATGGCCGGACCTGTGGCCGGACCTGTGGCCGGACCTGTGCCCCGACCTGTTTCGATCGACACGGGGACGATTTCCTGCTTGAACTTGCACCCGTCCATGGCGGCGATCGCGAGGCGGTGAGAGCGAAGCGAGAACTCGTCGGCGTCGGCTCTCGAGATTCCGGCCTTCGCAGCCGTGTACTCGGCGTGACCTCCCATGTGGCATTGGCCGAAGGCACACCATAGACCATCCAGCACCAATCCATCTTCAATCGTCTGATCTCCGAACCTTACACCGGATCGAAGCCCCCGGACGTAATGGGGCACGTTCGACATCGACTCCATGCCCCCGGCTACGATCACCTGGGCATCACCCGCTCGTACCGCTTGAGCCGCAAGCATCACCGCCTTCAAACCCGATCCGCAGACCTTGTTCACCGTGACGGCGGGTACGGTCACAGGGACACCGCCGGAGATGGCGGCCTGGCGAGCCGGGGCCTGGCCCTCACCCGCCGTGACGACATTCCCCATGATGACTTCATCGACGCTCGCCGGATCGACGCGGGCTCGCTCCATCGCCGCCCGGATTGCTACCCCGCCGAGCTCGGGGGCGCCGAGAGGAGACAGACCGCCGAGAAAGCGTCCGATCGGGGTGCGGCCACCTCCGAGGATTACTGGGGTTGTCGCCTTTTCGCTCATGATCGCCTGCTGTCTTGTGGAGACTCACGCCCGCCGGTGTTGGCAGAAGCAGCGACCTAATCTAGAGCATCTTGTCCGTGTCTGGCAGGGAACCAAGGAGGGAGAGCTGCTGGCCCTGCCGTGCTCGCGACCGCCGCCCGCGCTGCCTCAGAAAAGCTCTGAGGGCGTCGAGGTCGGCGAGTCCCTGTCGGCCCGCCTCATCGAGGAGGCGGATCAGAATACGCGCTGTGGCCAAGGCATCTCCGTGAGCCCGGTGGCGATCCGTGACGTCGATCCCGAAGTGCCGCGCAAGCGCGTCGAGATTCCGGCGCCGCAGCCGAGGAAGAAGGCGGCGCGCCATCTTGACCGTGCACAAGCGCTCGACGTTGGGAACCTCACCGATGGCTTCAGCGAGCTGGCGACTGACCCAACCCCAGTCGAATCGTACATTATGCGCCACGAAAATCCGGCCCTCGAGTCGCGCGAGAACATCGGCTGCGATGTGGTCGAAGAAAGGCGCGGAAGCGACCATTCGATTGCTGATACCCGTCAATGCCGTGATGTGGCGAGGGATGGTCCTCCCCGGGTTCACCAGGGACCGATACTCGCCCTCCACCACGCCGCCACGCACTTCGTAGATCGCGATCTCGGTCATGCGGTGCCCTCGCCCGTGGCTCCCGCCCGTCGTCTCGACGTCCACGACGGCATAACGCAACTCGGAGAGCGGAGTGCCGGGACGCGGCCCCGCCATCGACCAGACGCCTTCGCCATCGACCTGGAACCTCGAGTCAGACCCCAGGAGCGTAAATACGGCCGCGGACGCTGCCCCAGGGTTCCCCCTGAGCCCCAAAGCCTCCTGGGCGAGGGCAACCGTATGCATGGGCCCCTTCTCGAGCACTGATGCAGCCCGGTGGATCAGAGCCCGACTTGCGCTCATCCCTCCCCGTCTTCTTGGCTCAAGGCAAAGGACAGCGCCTCGAGCTCAATGACCATGTTCACGTCCTTCACGGCAACGCCACCGGGGACCTTCAGCTTGGTCGGTGCGAAGTTGAGAATGCCCCTTACGCCTGCTTTCTTGACGTGCTCTATGACCGAGGGGACGGCCTCCACGGGAATCGCGAGAATCACGATCTCGACACCCTCGTCGTTCGCGACGGCCTCGAACTCACTGATATCCCGTACGCGCAGCCCACCCCATTGCCCGCCGACCTTGGACGCGTCGGAGTCGAAGATAGCCACCACATCATAGCCACGCTCGCCGAACCCACCGTACTCCACGAGGGCTGATCCAATGCGCCCCACTCCCACGAGGGCGACGCGCCACCGCCGGTCGAGACCCAGAATCTTCTTGAGCTGCACGGCCAGTTCAGCCACCTCGTAGCCGAGCCCGCGCTTTCCGAACGAGCCAAACAGCGAGAGATCCTTCCGGACCTGGGCAGCCGTCGTCGCGCTCCGACCCGACATCTCTTCACTGGAGACCGTATTTCGACCCTCGCGCTCCAGATCCTCCAGAATCCGAAGGTAGAGAGACAGCCGGTGGACCGCCGATCCTGAAATTTTCCGCGAGATAGACTGTGACCCCATTTATTCCCAACCACACTATCCTTGTGAAAATCTTCACAATATTAATCGACCCGAGTCTTGCACGCCAACGCTGGGCACCGGCAGGCGGTCCCCCTCACCATTCCACCGTGACCAGCAACGCCGCGACCACCATCTTTACGCGGTGCTGGCGATGAAGCCCGACAGGCGAACGAAGTCGTCCGGGGACAGCGTCTCGGGCCTGCGCGTAAGGTCCCACCCCGTTTCTCGGGCGAGTTCGTCCAACCGATTACGAGAGAGTCCCAACGCCTCGTGGTCGCGCAGAATCTTCTGTACCTGCTTTCGCCGCCAGGCGAACGCAGCCCGAGTGAGCACTCTGAGTGAACGCTCCTCATCGGCGGAGAGCGGGGGAGGCTGTAACGGAGTGATTCGCACCACGGTTGAGTCCACCCCCGGTACAGGGCGGAACGCAGTTCGCGGCACACGAAGGACCCTCTCGACATCAGCGACACAGCGGACACCGACGGTCAGAGCCCCGTACTCGCCCGTTCCGGGCTCAGCGGTGAGCCGGTCGGCCACCTCTCGCTGTACCATCAGGATGATGTCCCGGGGGCGAGGGCGTTCAAGCAGCTTGAAGATGATCGGCGCTGTGATGTTGTAGGGGATGTTTCCCACGACCAGTAGCTCCGTCGGATCCGGAACCACTGCGGCCCAGTCCAACTCCAGAAAATCCCGATGGAGGACGTCCACGTCGGAGCGCGTACCCCACTCCTCGCGGAGCGCCTCTGCCAACCCGTCGTCCAACTCCACGAGCACCAGATGTCCCGCCTGGCCTACGAGATGCCGTGTGAGGGCGCCCCGGCCCGAGCCGATCTCCAAAACCGTGTCCGATCTCGAGCAATCGAGCGCCTCGACGATCTTCTTCTGAAGTGAAACGTCTACGAGGAAGTTCTGCCCGAGAGATTTCTTCGGCCGCATCAGCGAGAAGGCGGTTGTCAGGTTCGGAGAACCAACGCGGTTCGATCGTCCGCCGGATTGTAAGGGGTGGCGGCCTCGGCCATTTCGAACAGAACTTCGACTATGCGAGTGGGATCCGCCTCTCGCTCTTTCGTGATCGCATTGAGGACCGCAGCCTCCCCGCTCCCCGGCTCGGGCGTCGCGAGCGTATCGGACAGGCCATCGGTGAAGAGGACGAGGGTGTCTCCGTTCTGCCAGGACAACCCTTCCTCGGAATACGACTCGGGGCCCGCAAACCCCATCGGCGGGTCGGTCGCACCGAGCCGCACCGAATCGCCATTGGATCGGAAGACCCATGCGTGTGGATGGCCGGCATTCGAGTACTGAACCCGCCCGGTCACCGGATCGATCACGACATAACAGAGGCTCACGGACATCTCGGTGGTCTCGAGCTCGCCGCTCAGCGCATCGTCGAGCTTCCGCAGCACCTCCGCAGGATCGGGCGACTCCATGGCGTATATGCTCGCGGCGCTCAAACACAGCGCCATGATCAGGGCAGCCGGAAAGCCATGAGACGAGACATCTCCGATCATCACGCCGATCTTTCCCGCCGGTAGGTTGAAGAGATGGAAGAAGTCCCCGCCGACCTGCTCCGCGGAAACCACTCGGGCTGCGACATCCGCCCGGTCGAACGCTTCCGGTGACGTCAGAAGCTTCATCTGAAGATGGTGCGCCAACTCCATCTCGCGACCCATCCTCTCCTGTGCGAGGCTTTCCTGGATGAGCCGGTTGTTCTCGAGCGCCGCACCCACCTGACTCGCGATCGCCGAGAGAAGCTTCTTGTCGCTCGTTGTGAAAGGCTGGCCGCGCAAGCGCCTGAAGAGGTCGATTACGCCTACGATCCTCGTTTCCCCAGAACGCCGGCTATAGCTGATGGGAACCGATATGTCTGTGGTGGCGCCCCCCGAGCCACGCTCGCCCATATCCTCCCCCCGGCCACCGATCAGGGAACGACCCTCTTCGAAGACGCGTGACGTGATCACGTCCGGCGTACGCGCATCGAGCGGATGGTTGGACCCGGGGCCCACCGACGCGGTGAGACGAAGCAGATCTCCGCCACGGTCATGGACCCAAAGAGATCCCCTCTCGGCACCGAGCACGTCACAGACCTCTTTCAGGATGTCGTCAGTGGCTTCTTCGAGAATGAGGATTGAGCCGAGCGTCTCGCTAATCGAATACAGTAGGTTGATCTCCTCCCACCGCTCATAAAGCTCGTGGGTGAAGAATCGTACCTCCCATGCGAATTCGAGCGCCCGCTCAACCCCCGACTGAAGCAGCGAGGCGACGCCTTCCGCCGACGATCCGTCGGGGGAGGAAATCTCGAGCTGCAGGGCAGGACCTTCTTTCGGGCACACGCGGCGGAGTACGCTGTCAGGCAAGGGCTCTCGGATCCCCTTGGGGGCGCCGTTCTCTTGCGCCGGATAGAGCTGAGCCGTCCGGCTGCCATCCTCCGCAAGACTCCACACGTGGAGATCCACATCGAGGTGAGAGCAGAACTCGTCAAGAGTCTCGCGAACCGGAACTGGAAGGACAGAGGGTTGCCCCCCTTCCGGGCTCATGCCGGGGCCTCTCCCTCGAAGCGCAGGACCAGGGTCACCGAGTTTCCACGCTCATTGAACTGCACTTCATCCATCAGGGCCTTCATCAAGAAGATCCCACGGCCCCCGGACTTGGAGATGTTGTCAGGGAGGGTTGGATCAGGCACCGTCGCCGGATCGAAGCCAACACCCTGGTCCGTGACCCGTACCGCAACCTCTTCGCCCCCTATGGTGACCTCGACGCGAACACGCTTCTCGGGGTCGCAGCAGTTGCCGTACAGCATCGCGTTGGAAAGGGCCTCGGTGAGTCCGACGCGGAAATTCAAATTCAAACGGCGGGCGTAGTCACTGCAGCCGGAGCAGTGCTGCGTGACATACTCCACCGCATGTTCGATCGAACGAACGTCGTTCGGTAACTCGAGAATGAGTTCCTGGTCCACCCACTATCCTCCGCTGGATGCGGAAGGGCTCTTAGAGCCCCTCTAGCGCCTCTTCCCGAGAGTCGACGATCGTGAAGAGAGTGTCCAGCTTCGTGAGCTCGAACAGGGTCCTGAGGTCCTCGTTGAGGCTGGCCAGTCGAAGCTCACCCTCCTGCTCACGAATCTTCTTGGAGAGGGAAACGAGCACACCCAAACCGGAAGAATCGATGTAGCCTGTCTCGGAAAAATTTACGACGAACCTGCGCTCCCCCTTCTCGAGCTCATCGAGAACCTTCTGTTTCAACTCCTGGCGATTTCCGACGATGAGCTGCCCTTCAACATCGATGACCATCACGTCGCCCGACTTGCTCACCTGAAATACCATGGTGCCTCCGCTTGGGATGGGCGCCCGGCAACGCTATGTGCGCGCCGAACCGGAACAAAAACGATAAGAGGGAACGACCCACCGAGGCAATACTCTCGGTTCGCTTCTTCGCACCGTCACCTTCGCCATGCAGAACTCTTGCGGCAAAATTCGACGGCTCGTGGGCCCCGCGCAACTACTTCCCCGAAGCTTGCTGTAAGCGTCTCAGAACGGGCTCGGACACGAACCGGGACACGTCGCCTCCAAGCCGGGACACTTCCCGGACGAGGGAGGCGGAAAGAAAAGAATACTTCTGATCTGGGGTGAGAAATACAGTTTCGGCCTCGCTCCACAGCTCTCGGTTCATCTGGGCCATCTGAAACTCGTATTCGAAATCGGAGACGGCCCGTAGGCCCCGTATCACGAACTGGGCTCCGACCTCTCGGGCGAAATCGACAAGGAGGCCATCGAACTGGAGACACTCGATCCGGTCATCGTCGCGAAAAACGTCCTGGACCATTTCCAACCGCTCGTCGGCGCTGAAGAGATTGCCCTTCGCCTGAGACGCCGTGCGAGCGACCGCGACCAACACCCGGTCCGCGATGCGTAACGACCGGCGAGCCACGTCTTCGTGCCCCTTAGTGATCGGATCGAAAGAGCCCGGATAGAGGGCCACCACCGGCTGAACCCGTGTCATGATTTCGCCTCGACGATGGAAATGAGCGTGTCGCCGTACCGCCGCTGACGCAGCCCGGGAAGATCCGGAGTCGTGTCGCTTGTACGATGCTCAACCCAAAGCTGCGACGCAAACGCCGTCGCGTCGAAGCATTCGATCAAGCTGGCCGCGAACCCCTTCCCGTACGGCGGATCGGCGAGAGCGAGGTCGAAGGATCCGCGCTTCAAGCGGCTCACGTACTCCATGGCGTCTCCACTCCGGATCTCCACTTCGGACGCCGCATCGAGCAAGTCCGCGTTGGCTCGTATCGCATTCAGGGCCTCCCGCGCTCGTTCCACGAACACGACCCTCTCGGCTCCGCGACTCAACGCCTCGAACCCCAGCGCTCCCGAGCCTGCAAAGAGGTCCAACACCGTGGCCCCTTCCAGGTCGGGACCCAGCGCCGCCATCCACGATTCTCTCACACGATCTGTCGTGGGCCGAACGCCCCGACCTCGGAGCGCCTTGAGACGACGTCCCCGCCACCGTCCGGCAATGATTCTCATTCTAGGAGGGTGATCGGAAAGGGGGGTGGGCCGCATCCGTCGAAAGGGGACGATCCTCGGTGGAGCGCTCCTGCTCCGACGGCCGCACGTCAAGGAGATGCGCTTCGACCTGCTGCCGTCCTCGGAAGACGCCGAGTTTCACCTTGAACACGAGGTCCAGCGGGCCGGTTCCGAGGCTCTCGGGAGCCACACGGTCGACGAGCCCGAAGCCGATGGCGTCGAGGGTATGATCGAGCTGGGTGAGCTGGAGCTTCAGATGTCCCTTCCCCACCTCCCGGGCCGGACGCGCCAGATCGACCCCGCGGGCCAAGAACACGGGCGCAGGATTGCCTACGCCGAACGGCCCGAAGTAAGAGAGCATGTGCGCGAGTCGCTTCGTCACGGCTGCAAGAGGGATCTCGAGCTGCGGTCTGAGGACAGGACGTGGCTCCTCCCCTCGAAGCCGCTTTCGGACCTCGGCATTGAACCCGTCCCGGAAGCCCGCGATGCGATCGGCGGCTACATCCATGCCCGCCGCCGCGCGGTGCCCCCCAAAGCGACCCAGGTGCTCGCGGCAAGCATCGACCGCGGCGAAGAGATCGAACCCGGGAATCGACCGGGCGCTGCCGCGCCCCTGCCCATCGGTAACGGCGACCAAAATGGTCGGGCGATGGATCCTCTCGACGATCCTCGAAGCGACGATGCCGATCACACCCGGATGCCACCCCTCGCCCTCGAGCACAACACCGAAATCCTTGGAGGGGTCGTATGAGGCCTCCAACTGGTCGAGAGCCTCCTGCAACGTCCTCGCTTCCTCGTCGCGCCTGAGGTCGTTCGCGTCCTCGAGCCGGTCGGCCAAAGCCGAGGTGTGGGCCGAATCGTCCGACATCAGCAGCTCGAGCGCAGTCATCGCCTCCTCCATCCTCCCGGCGGCGTTGATGCGCGGGGCGATGCGGAACGCGACTTTCCCCGCATCGACGGGTCCGTCCCCAAGTCCAGCTCTGGCCATGAGCGCCCTCAAACCGGGCAGCTTGGTTTGCGCCAACGCTTTGAGGCCGTAACGCACCAGCGTGCGGTTCTCTTGGTTCAGAGGCACCACGTCGGCAATCGTGGCGAGCGCAACGAGGTCGAGGGACGAATACAATTCCTCCAAGTCGATCCCGTTTTCTTTTGCGAGAGCTTCGCACAACCGATACGCCACGCCGGTGCCACAGAGGCCCTTGTTCGGATATCGGCAGTCGACACGATTCGGATTGACGACGGCAAGTGCCGGAGGGAGCGTCTCAGCCGGCGTGTGGTGATCCGTGACGATCACGTCTAGGCCGTTGGCGTTCGCGTCTGCCACAGCGTCGTGGGCCCGTATCCCGGAGTCCACCGTAAGGATCAAGTCCGCCCCGGCCGCCTTCGCCGCGTCGATCCCCGCAGCCCCGAAGTCATAGCCGTCCCTAACACGGTGGGGCACGAAGGGGACCGCGTTCCCGCCGATCCGCCGGATCCACCTCGTCAGGAGGGCGGCACCCGCGATCCCGTCCACGTCGTAATCGCCGTGAACGAGAATCGTTTCTCCCCGTCGAACCGCATCCAGGACCCGTTCCGTCGCAGGAGCAAGCCCGGCGAGCGATTCGGACCCGTCGAGCTCGGAAAGGAGGGGCCGCAGGAATGCCTTCGCGCGACCCGGATCCGCCAGATCCCGCTTCACCAACAGCGCACAGAGTACCTCGGGAAGGGCGAGCGCCTCCTGGAGTGATCGCACGACCTCGGAAGGCGCTTCGTCGGGTTCCTCCCATCGAGGCTCGACCGTAGGAATAGCCGATGGGGCAGTCAGACCCCCTCCTTCCATGTCAGCTGCTCACCGAGGCGGCACCGGAAGGCTCAGCTTGCGGTCGGTTCCTGCCGCTCCACCCCGTCGGCCTCGACGTCGGTGTCGGCAACCTCCCCGGCATCGGCCTCCTCTACCGATTCCTCCGCGGGGACATCGTCGGAGGCGTCACTCTCTATGGCCAACTCCTCGACAGGGACATCCACGGGGGGGTCACCCTCGACCGCCAATTCCGCGACAGCGACATCCTCGGGAGCGTCACCCTCGACCGCCAATTCCGCGACAGCGACATCCTCGGGAGCGTCACCCTCGACCGCCAATTCCGCGATAGCGACATCCTCGGGAGCGTCACCCTCGACCGCCAATTCCGCGACAGCGACATCCTCGGGAGTGTCACCCTCGACCGCCGAC
Organism: Longimicrobiales bacterium; assembly: GCA_965249775.1. Taxonomy (GTDB): domain Bacteria; phylum Gemmatimonadota; class Gemmatimonadetes; order Longimicrobiales; family Gaopeijiaceae; genus UBA822. The sequence goes on along the minus strand of OZ252253.1, from coordinate 4,509,162 downwards.
TCCTCGACAGGGACATCCTCCGAGGCATCATCCTCGACGGCCAACTCGTCGGCGGGGACATCGCCAGTGTCGACCTCCTCGGGAGCAGCCTCATCTATCTCTCCAAGACCGAGGGACTCGCTGAGGGCGGACCGCGCCGCGACAGGGACATCCTCCGAGGCGCCACCCACGGCCACCAACTGCTCGAGAGGGAGATCCTCCGAGGCATCACCCACGACCGCCAACTCCTCGTCTGGCACATCCCCTGAGGCGTCACCCTCGACCGCCGATTCGTCGGCGGTGGCAGCCTCATCTGCCTCTTCAAGCTCCAGGTTCTCGCTGAGGGCAACCCGCTCCGCATCTCGCTGGTCCGTCGATTCCTTGAGGGCCCGTTCGATCCTCTCTCCCTCTTCCTGCGCCCGAGCGAGTCCCTCAGGCGATTCCGGCGTCAGGATCACGCCACATCCCTCACACCGGATCATCCCGTCGTCATGACGTATCTGGTTCTGAATCTGGAGCGGGACCATGTTGTAGCAGTTACCGCAAGCACCATCCTGAGTGAGCTCCGCGACAGCCACATCTCTGGCTCCGGCCATGATGCTGTCGTAGATCCGCCGCTCGTTGGGGTCGATTCCGGCCGCGAATGTTTCCCGGTCGGCCTGAAGCTCCTCGAGCTTGCTCCCCGCGGACTCTTGTTCCTTCACCAGCTCCTCCCGGCGGGGCTCCACTTCGGCCAGAGCCTCGCGGTACGCCTCTTCCTGCTCCTCGAGTCGCTCCTCCAAACGTTTGATCTGGTCCAGGAGACTCAGGGCCTCCTGTTCTTCGCTCTCGAGGGCCCGCCGGACCATCTCCAGTTCAGCATGCACGGCCGCCTCTTCCCGCACGTTCCGGACTGCTTCCATGCGTTCCTGCAATTTGGCCGCCCGCACCCTCCTCTCTTCGATCGTCAGTTCGATTCTGTTCTCCTCGAGCCTGATCTCCGTGAGTCGCTTTTCGAGAGCCTGTACCTCCTGCTCCAGCCGGAGCACCGGAGCATCGACTTCCTCCAGGAGGGGCTCGATGCTTTCCCCCGCCGACCGAACGGCCGCGATGTCCTGGTCCAACTGCTGGAGTTCCTTGAGGGATGTCCGCGTCTGTGGTGTCATAGAACGCTCTCTACTCGAATGGCCTATCGGCTCTATAGGTGATTACCCTTTAGTGCTCTACGCACCGTCGGCGACCAGTCCTGCCCTAACTCCCTACGCTCTTTGCTGAGCCGAGCTTTTTCCACCAGGAGTTGGGTCTCTTGCTGCTCGTCCAACGTATTCTGTAGGAGATGGTCCACCGCGTCGAGCCTTTCCTGCAACAAAGTACTGAGGATCTTGCCCAACGACTCTTCGAAAACTCGGTGCGCCCGGCTCAACTCCGTCGGATCGGCCAGCAACTCCTCGAGCACGCGCGCGGCCTCGGGCACCATTTTCTCTGGCGGATGCGTGAGATCATGGTCCGCCAACAGGGACTCGAAGACGGCACGGTACCTCACGTCCACGAAGTCGTCAGGGCCGAGACGCTCCCCAACACGCTCGATCCAATCCCGGCCTTTAGTCATGAGAAGGAGCAATTCGCGCTCGGGCCCCATTGCGGGAACGGGGCCTACCGACGGGCGGCGGTGATCCCGCCGCGCCACCCTCCGTTGGGTGGGTGGGGGGGCGACCCGTGCCAATTCGCCCTCCAATGTGTCTCGCCGTACGCCGGTTCGCTCCGAGACCTTCGCAACGTAGATGTCCCGTAAGGCCGGATCCTTGACCGCACGAAGCGTCGGAAGCAGCCGGTCGATGGCTGCCCGTGTCTGCTCGATGCTTCCGAAATGATCTCGTTCTTCCAGGATTTGTAGCTTTCGGTCGAGGACGTCGATGGCCCCGTCGATGTGGCCTTGGAGCGCCTCGGCTCCCCCGGAGTGAACGACCGTGTCCGGATCCTCTCCCGGCGGAAACGTAACGACGGAGGGGTGCAAACCTCCGGTCAAGAGTAGATCTGCGGCTCGGAACGTCGCCTTGAGTCCGGCCGCGTCACTATCGAACAGGAGGTGAGCCCTCGACGTATAGCGGCGGAGAACGGCTACCTGTTCCGGAGTAACCGCCGTTCCGAGCGGAGCGACCGCGTTCTCGAATCCGGCCGCAGCGAGGGACACGACATCCATGTAGCCCTCCACCACGAGAGCCGTCTCGCGCCTACGGATCGCGTTCTTCGCCCAACTCAACCCGTAGAGGACCTCCCCCTTGTGGTAGATCGGAGACTCGGGAGAGTTGAGATACTTGGGCGATCCTTCCCTTCCCGCACCCAAGACCCGGCCGCCGAAACCCAGCACCTTCCCCGAGAGACTCTCGATTGGAAAGATGAGGCGGTCGCGGAATCGGTCGTAGGGATCCTTCCGCTTTTCACTACGGGTGACGAGGCCCACTTCCATGAGAGCCTCTTCCTCGATGCCGTGGTGCGACGCCGCCTCGCGAAGCCCTCGCCATGCATTAGGAGCATAGCCGATCCCGAATCGCTCGGCCGTCTCCCGGCCGATGCCCCGCTCCTCCAGATAAGCGCGCGCCGGGTCGCCGGCGGTCTCGTCCCAGAGTGAGTCCTGGAAGAACATGCGCGCGAAGGCGTTGGCCTCGAAGAGATGCCGAAACGGATCCTCACCGGTCTGGCCCCGGCTGATTTCTCTGATCTCCACTCCGGCACTGGCCGCCGCATGCTTAACGGCATCCACGAAGCTGAGACCGAGGTGTTTCATGAGGAACGCAAATGTGTCACCGGACTCTCCACACCCAAAGCACTTGTAGAATCCTTTAGCCGGGACCACGTAGAAGCTCGGCGTCTTTTCATCGTGGAAAGGGCAGCACGCCTTGTAGTCCTTTCCGGATTTCCTCAGAGGCACGATGTCGCCGATCACCTGAACGATGTCGGCCCGGGCCCGGACCTCCTCGACCTGATCGTCAGGAATCATGTGAGGCTCGCCACATCGTGGGGAATCATCTGAGGCTCGCCACGGTAACGCCGGCCCCTCCCTCGCCACGCCCGCCGACCCGGAACGCGGCCACTCGGGCATCGTCTTCGAGCAAAGCGGTCACCCGTGCCCGCACTGCGCCAGTCCCTTTGCCATGGATGATCCTCAGCTCCGTGAGATCGGAAAGGATCGCCTCATCTATGGAGCGCAACAATGCTTGGTCGACTTCGTCCACCCGAAAGCCGCGGAGGTCGACCTCCGTGCAGACCGGTGCGTCGGATGCCTTCCACGAGACCGAACCGGACGAAGCATCCTGAGCCCCATCGCGATTCATCAACTCCAGATCCGCTATGCGGACCTTCATGCGGATCCCGGACGCATCGATGACGGCGCGGTCGTCTCGTACCTCGGCCACGACGCCTTTCAGACTTCCGTCGAGCAACCGTACGCGGTCCCCAGGCGTGAACGTCCCAGAGCCGGACACAACGGGGGCGCCTGGCCGAAGTTCTTCTTGACGGCGGGCCGCCTCTTCAACTCTTCGCCGTGCACTGCGAGCGGCGTTCTCGAGCTCCTTTCCGCTCGCCGCATCCCGAACCTCACGGATGGCTGCCTCGACCTCCTGTCGAGCTTCCATCAGGACGCGCCGTGCCTCCTCACGGGTCCTCTGTTCCGCTTCGCGCTCCTCCTTGCGAAGGTCGGACTCGCGAGCCTCTACTTCCGCGCGACGGCCGGCGGTGTCCTCCCGCTCGCGACTCAGATCCTCGACCAACTTGCGAGCCTCTTTCTCCTTGTTTTCGAGCCGCTCGAGAAGGTCCTCCATTGAGGCATCACCGCCCTCCACGTGCGCCTCCGCCCGCTCGAGCACCTCGGCGGGAATCCCTAGACGGCGGGCGGTCGCCAGACCATAACTGCGCCCGGGCCTTCCCTTTACGAGCTCGTACGTAGGCTTCATCTCGTCAGCATCGAACTGGAGCGACGCGTTGACGACACCACTGCCCTCGGCGTCGAGGCGCTTCAGGGCGCCAAGATGTGAGGTGACCGCGGCGGTCGCGCCCCTCTCGGAAAGGTGCTCGATCATTGCCCGGGAAAGGGCGGCGCCTTCGGCCGGATCCGTGCCCGTCCCCATCTCGTCGAGGAGAACCAGCGACCCACTGTCGGCATGCTCGATGATTTCCTTCCATATCGTCAGGTGGGCGGAAAAAGTCGAGAGACTTTCCGCTATGGATTGCTCGTCTCCGATATCCGCGAAAATCGAATCGAACACCGGAAGTCGGGTCCCCTCCTCGACCGGTGGGACGACTCCACTCTGGGTCAGATGAGTGATCAGCCCCACGGCCTTCAGGAAGACACTCTTGCCACCCGTGTTGGGGCCGGAGACGACCAGAATCCGCTCACTGGGCTCCAGCGTCAGGTCGAACGGCACCACGGGTTCGTCGGAATTCGCCAGCAGGAGCGGATGGCGGCCCCGAACGATCGTCCAGCCCTCCGATTCGCCCGACAGCTCGGGGCGAGTTGCGCCCCATTCACCCGCGGCCCGAGCCCGAGCACTGAGCGAGTCGAGCTCGACTAGCGCTTCCCAACTGGCGGTCAACGACGGTTGAAGGGGTCGCAGTGTCTGTGTGATCTCGGAAAGGATGCGATGGATCTCCCTGGTTTTTTCACGCTCGAGCCCTCGCAACTCGTTCGTGAGCTCGATGGCCATCGGCGGCTCGACAAAGAGCGTCCCACCGGTCTGGGATTCATCGTGAACGATTCCGCCAACATCCCTTTTTCCCTCTCTGCGAACAGGCACGACATAGCGCCCGTCGCGAATGCCGACGGAGGCGTCCGCCACCCTGACCCGCTCGGGCAGATCCGCGATAAACGCCTCCAGTTTGCGCACGATCTTGTTTCGCGAGCCACGAAGCTGCTTGCGGATTCGCCGAAGATCGGGGCTGGCCGTGTCCAGGATTTCCCCCGAGGCGTCCGTAGTTCTTGCGATTCGATCTTGGAGATCCGGGTCGGTGTGTAACCGGTTTCGGACGAACGCGAGAGCCGCAAAGCGACCGGCTTCCACATCCGCCGCCCCCTCGCTCGATGCCTCTCCCTTCGAGGATTTTCCTTTCGAGGACTCTCCATTTGAAGACTCTGCGTCGAGCGCCTCGGCCAACTGCCCACCAGACACGAGCGAAACACCCACGGCGTGCAGCTCCGCCCCTTCCAACACACTACCCTCGACCGCCAGGCGCTCGAAAATCGGCGGACAATCGGGGATCTCGGGCGGTGACCACGGTGAGTGTGCTTCGAGAAAGGTCGCGGTCTCCGAGACTCGCGTGAGCTCGCGCTCCACCCACTCGCGATCCGTATGCGGCCGCATGGAAAGGACGGCCGCGCGTCCAGCCTCGGACGTGGCGTGACCCGCCACCTGTTCTAGGGCTCGATGGAAGTCCAGAACGGTGAGGGCGTGCTCGCTCATCCCACGGAAGCGGGGGTGAGCCGCTCCATATTCATAGCGGAAGGCTGTTGAAGAGGTACAGTGGGCCGCGTTGCGGATGCCACGACCCTAGTGTAGTGTCGCCAAAGTCTCATTGGCTTTGTTGACCTTCTTGAGGATCTGGCGGACGGTGGCTGTCCATGTGAAAGGTGTGGGGTTTTCGTTGCGGCACTCGATGTAGTCGGTGATGGCTTGGATCAACTCGTCCACGCTGGTAACGGCGAGCCGCCGCAGTTGTCGCTCGGTGAGTTCGCTGAAGAAGCGTTCGACAAGATTGAGCCACGAGGCCGAGGTGGGCGTGAAATGGAAATGGACTCGCCGATGACGTTGGAGCCACTGTTTCACCTTGGGATGTTTGTGCGTGGCGTAGTTGTCGAGGATGACGTGGATGTCGAGATCCTTGGCCGTCGTGCGCACGACCGTGTTCATGAACTTGAGAAACTCCTGATGGCGATGCTTCGGCATGCACTCCTGAATGACGTGGCCGGTGGCCACATCGAGGGCCGCAAATAGCGTGGTCGTGCCATGGCGCTTGTAATCGTGGGTGAAGGTGCCGGCGCGCCCGCGCTTCAGCGGCAGGCCTGGCTGGGTGCGATCCAGGGCCTGGATCTGGCTCTTCTCATCAAAGGAGAAGACGATCGCCCGCTCAGGCGGCTGCAGGTACAACCCGACGACATCCCGGAGTTTTTCTACGAAGGCGGGGTCGGTGGACAACTTGAACGACCGGACCCGATGGGGGCGCAACCCATGGGCCTTCCAGATGCGCGCAATCGTGGAGTGATGCAAGCCGGTCACTTCGGCCATCAGCCGCGTACTCCAATGGGTGCCGCGGCCCGTGGGCGGCGTCGTTTGTGTCGTGCGGTGCACGATGGCTTCTTCCTCGGCCAGGGTAATACGTTTCGGGCGTCCCGACCGCGGGCGGTCGGCCCGGAGGGCCGCAAGCCCGCCAGCCTCATACCGATCCAACCAGAGTGTGACGGTCGGGCGCGAGACGCCGACATCACCACAAATAGTCGAGCCCGAGTCCCCCGCAGCGGACCCGAGCACAATGCGGGCGCGCTCGACCACGCGTTGGGGGGTCGTGCGGGATCGGACCAGCGATTCGAGGCGCGCGCGGTCCCCGCGGCGCAGTGGCATAACACGTATGGGTAGTGGCATGTCATACAATACCACGTAGCCTTATATCATGCAAGATAATTTAGCGACACTACACTAGCTCCTAGGCGGAGCGACGACGCCATAGCAATAGCTACGGCTAGGAGCTCCAACAACGGAGATGGGGTCGTGCCACCGCAACCCTTCAACGTGTAAGATCATTCCCCTCATGGTGGTGGGCACATGGCGGTCGTGCGGTTGATCCTGCGTCTCTCCTCCTCGCGACCACGGCTTCGCCGCGGTGCCCGCTGTGCTACGCCTCGTCGTCGTTCCTTGTCTGAACGCGCACAAGCGCCATGTGCGCGACCCGCTGTACCTCTTCAACAGCCTTCCAGCTCCTCCCGGACGATGCGGTTCGCTTCCTTTCCATCGAAGCGTCCTCGAATCTTCGGCATGATTCGGCCCATCACGGCGCCCATCTCGGTGGCACCGGCATCGATGGCCTCCCGGACCATGGCGTGCACCTCGGATTCGGAGAGACCGGGTGGTAGGTACGCTTGGAGCATGGCGGCCTCCTCGGATTCTTTTTCGGCCAACTCCGGGCGTCCGGCCTCCAGCATCTGCTCCGCGGCGTCACGCCGTTGCTTGATCGCCCTGGCGACGACGCGCTGAACCCCCTCGTCATCCAGCTCTTCGCCGACCTCGATTTCCCGATTACGCACTTCCGAAAGGAGGGTCGTAAGGACCACCGTGCCCAACCGATTTCGCGCTTTGCGGACCACGACGAGGTCATTGCGGAGTCTCGATTTCAGATCTTCCGACATGGGTGGGAAGCTACACGGTAAACACGGTCTCATCCAGCCATGGGGCCGCCCTCACCCCAACCCTATCCTCGGGCCAAGTCTTGAGCGGCCAACGCTGTTTTCCGCGACCTGCGGGGGAACGGCCGATGCTGTTTCCGCAACCTCAGGGGGACCATGAAAACCATACCAGACCTTGTGATGGATATCCTGAGTCGTTCCCCCACACCGGCCCTTCCACTCTCTCGCCTCATCGAGGCGATTGTGGACGAAACGGTGGGCCAAGTCGCCGGTGCCGAGCGGATCCTGACGGAGATTCGGTCGCGTCCCGACCTTTTTCGTGTTCTCGACCCCCTGATCGGCCCTTGGCGTCGGGCAACGGCAAAGCCAGACGAGGCCCCACCGTGGAGCCCGGAGACTTGGGTCCTCGGCCTCGCTTCCGCCAACCGAGCCAGCTCACCGGTATCGGCCCGGACCGCGGAAAGTCTTCGGTGTCTGGGAAAGAGGGTCGATGAGAATTCGGCCACATCAGTGGCACGTTGGCTGCAACTGATCGAGCGGGGCGTGTAACGCTGCGTCCCAGTGGGCCAATCAGCTGTCAGGGATGTCGTACGAACCCGAAGCGTTAATCACGCCTGTGTGAACGCCTCTTTGACACGGGACCAGATGCTCCTGCCGGAGTCTCCATCGAGTTGCTCCGGCGCGGGGTCCTCCAGGTCACGAAGCGCACGAATCGCCTCCTCCTGTTCGGGCGTCAAACGCTCCGGCGTCCACACCACGACCCGTACCAGTTGGTCCCCCTGCCCCCGCCCGTGGAGCTCTGGGAGCCCGTGGCCTTTGAGACGCAAAACTTCCCCGCTCTGGATGCCCTTCGGGATCGTCACTCTGACTGTCCCGCCGACGGTCGGGACCTCGGCCTCATCACCCAGGGCCGCCTGTGAGTAGGTGATGGGCAGATCGTATCTCAGGTGCGGGCCGTCCCGGACGAAACGGGCGTCCTCCTCGACCTCGATCAGCACCAGGACATCCCCGCGTGGCCCCCCCCTCGGTCCCACGTTGCCCTCGCCGCGGAGCGTAATGAAGTTTTCGGACGTCACACCAGGGGGTATCTCGACCTTGATAGGCTTCTCGGAGCGGGCCCGTCCTTCCCCGTGACACTTTGGGCACGGCGTTTCGATCACACGGCCCTCACCCCGGCACGTGCGGCACGGAACGACGCTGATGAACTGCCCGAACACCGTTCGCTGCGCCTGACGCTCCTCCCCCGACCCTCGGCATGCCGCACAGAGAGCAGGCGCGGCTCCGTCGGCACTCCCCGTTCCCGAACACTCGTCGCAGGTGCCCAGAACCGCCACCTTGAGCGTCTTCACAACGCCCGTGGCCACCTCCTGGAGTGAGACCCGCACCCTGAGCTTGATGGCCTCGCCTTTGGGCGCCGATCGGGATCCACCCCTCTGTTGCCTTCCTCCGAAGAGGTCCCCGAACCCTCCGAAGTCCCTCATGAAGACCTCGATCGCATCGGAGAAGTCGAACCCCCCGAATCCGCCCGCCCCACCACCGCCCCGATTCAGCCCCTGCTCCCCGTACCGATCGTAGATCGAGCGCTTCTCCGGATCGCGGAGCACCTCGTAGGCCTCGGTCACTTGCTTGAACCGGTCCTCGTTGGCCTTCGATCCTTGATTCCGATCGGGATGGTACTTCAGGGCGAGCTTACGGTACCCCTTCTTGATCTCGTCCGTGCTCGCGCCCCTCGAGACGCCCAGCAACTCGTAGTAGTCAGCCATTTACCCCTGCAAAGATCCGGCGCTATACGCCGAGAACATTATTGACCAGCGTCGACGTATAGTCGACGATCGCGATTACCTTTTCGTAGGGCATCCGAGTGGGACCGATCACGCCGATCACGCCCTTGAGCTGTCCGACCCGGTATTCCGCTGTGACCAGCGTAAAGTCGGTCAGAGCCTCCTCCGGGTTTTCGCTGCCGATGGTGATCTTTAGTCCGCCCTTGTGCTCCCTGTTCCCCAGAACGTCGGCAAGCAGAGTCCTCTGCTCCGTCAGTTCGATGAGCCCTTTGAGCTGCTCTCCCGTGTTGAACTCCGGCTGAGAAGCCAGGAAGCTCGTCTGGCCCAGATGAACCTTATCCCCTTGGAGCGGCGTCCAATCGAACAACTCGGACCTCGACTGAATGAAGATATTCAAGAGTTCGTCGGCCCCTCCGCCGTCGCCTATCCCCGTATCCCTCAGTCGGTCGGGCAGAGTTTCGCTTATCGCTTGGAGGGTCAAGCCCGCGAGCCGCTCATTGAGAACCTGGGTCACACCAGTCAGGACATCGCCCTTGACCCCGCCTGGCAAATCGACGTAGACCGTGTGGACAAACCCGCTTCTGATGGTCATCACCATCAGAATCTTCGCACTCGACACCTGAATCAGCTCGAATCGCTCGACGATCGCCTCCTCGAGACTCGGAGCGACCGCCACACCCAACTCCCTTGAAAGCACGCTGAGCGCCCGGATCGCACGCCGTACGAGCCTCTCGACCGCCGAAGATCCTCCGATCTCGATTTCCTGGACGAGGCGTCCGCGCTCGCCCTCTGTCAGTGGCTGCGGCCGCATGATCTGGTCGACGTAAAACCTGTAGGCGTGGTCCGTCGGAATGCGTCCAGCCGAGGTATGACGATGGAAGAGATATCCCTTGGTCTCGAGGGCGCTCATTGTATTCCGGACGGTAGCCGGCGAAACGCCGAGATCGAACCTCTTTGCCAGGGTCGTGCTTCCAGCCGGCTCCGCGAAATCCACGTACGTACGGATTACGGCCTCGAGCACCTGTCGCTCGCGCTCAGACAGGTCCTGACCGATCGATTTAGGATTATCCAGACTCATGTCTAAAAATATCGAGAAACGATCTCAAGAAGTCACCCTTCCAGGTCCCTATCCAGTTGGACGGTGAGGCGATCCATGACCAGCCATCCCTTTGGCGTCAGACGCACCACACTCTCTTCCACCGCAGCCAGAGCACTCTCCTCCCAACGCTGCGCCAGGTCCCTCGCCGAAGCGGGCAGATCTCGCAGAGAGATCCCCCGCCTGGTTCTCAGTCCCAGCCAAATACGCTCCAGTCGGACCTTGCCCACATCGAGTTCCTCGTCGTCGTCCACGGGCAGGCCGGGGCCCTCGGCTCCAGCCCGGTAGGCGCCCGTGCCCGAGCCTTCGACTCGGGCACGGTAGGCGCCCCAGTCTCGAAGGTTCCATCTTCGAACCGGATGCCGGTAGCTGTGTGCGCCGTTGCCCAACCCCATGTACGGTTCCCCCGACCAGTAGACCGAGTTGTGCCGCGACGCAAATCCCGGCCGAGCAAAGTTGGATACCTCGTACGCCTCGTATCCGGCCGCCGCCAGCCTTTCCACGGCCTGAAGGTACTGCTGCTCATACCGTCCCTCGGAGGCAAGGGTCTCACGACCCTCCCCCACAGCGCGACCCAGAGGTGTGGCTGGCTCGGCGCTCAGGCCGTACAAGCTCACATGATCGGGATCGAGGGAAAGCGTTTGGTCCAGGTCGCACACCCAATCCCGCTCCAGATGGGCCGGCAGGCCGAAGATCAGATCGACGCTGAGATTGGTAAAGCCCGCCGCCCTTCCGATCCGGACCGCATCGCGGGCTCCGTCGGCTCCGTGCAACCGTCCCATCCACCGCAGTGACGGCGCGTGAAAGCTCTGGATCCCAAGGCTGATCCGGTTGACGCCGGCGCGCCGCCAGCCGGTGGCCACCTCACGCGTAAAGCTCTCCGGGTTCGCCTCGGCGGTCCACTCGAGGTCGGAGTGCCGAAGCCGCTTCTCCCCAAGTACCCTCCCGAGTCCCTCCATGGCGGGCGCCCCGAGGAGCGAGGGGGTTCCCCCGCCGACGTATAGCGTATTGAGCGTCTCGTCCAGGAGAAACGCCCCCTCCTTCTCCAAGGCGCGGGTCTCCGCCCTCAGGGCGCTCAGCCATGCGTCGCGATCCGCCGACGCGACTGTCACGGCGAAATCACAGTAGAAGCACCGGCGGGCACAGAACGGAGCATGCACGTAGACCGATCGGATGGCGCCGGGCTCAGGAGGAGGCTCGAGGACCCGGACCGCATCAGACACGGACGGATTCATCAGGACGCCCGCCGAAATCGCATTCCGGACTCCTGCACGACGAGTCCTGTAAGCTGGAGGACCGTGAGCGCCGCGAGCACGCGTGCCGACTGCAGATCCGCGCCCGATGCGACGTCATCGATCCCGAGCGGCCGCTCGCTCAGGGCGAGCCAAACGCTACGCGTCTCGTCATCGAGACCGGCCGGCACCCCATCCCGGACCGCCGAGGCAGTCCTCGATTCCGCCCGGAACTCCCCCGATGAGCCACATACCAAGCCGAGGTCCCGTCCGAACTCCTCGGGCGAGGTAATCACCTGTGCTCCTTGGCGGATCAACAGGTTACATCCACGACTCTGCGGGGCGTCAATCGCGCCCGGAACCACGTATACGTCACGCCCCAGATCGAGGGCATGCTCTACCGTAATAAAGGCGCCACTCCTCTCGGCCGCTTCGACCACCACGACCGCACCGCCCAACGCAGCCAGAATCCTGTTCCTCCGGGGAAAGTGGTGCGCCCGAGCCGGTTCTCCGGGCAGGAACTCCGAGAGGAGAAGCCCGTCTCGGGCAACGCGCTCGCCGAGTCGACGATGGGAGGCCGGCTGGATCAAGTCGACACCGGAGCCGAGCACCGCAATCGTGTCTCCGCCCGCCTCCAAAGCACCCCGGTGAGACGCGCCGTCGATGCCGAGTGCCAAGCCACTCACGACCGTGATCCCCCGAAGCGTCATATGGGCCGCCAGGGCCTCCGCACTTCGGCGTCCGTACGCCGTGGAGCGACGAGATCCGACGATGGTCACGGCAGGCCTCGAGAGCAGCTCAAGCCGCCCACGGGCGAACAATACGGGCGGCGGGTCGACGAGATGGGACAGCCTCTCCGGGTACTCCTCATCCGACCACAGAAGGATCTCGATTTCGGGCGTGCGACAACGCTCCAAGCCCTCGCGCACTCGACTATCGAGGTCGGGCGATGCTAGTGCGTCGCTGCACGCCATTCTCGCTGCCGCGTCCAGTTCCTCCGGGCGGGCACCAAGTGCCCGCCGGCCGGATCCGAATCGCTCGAGTATCCGCCAGAGGCCCCGCGTGCCCACCCCAGGCACACAGCCGAGGCGTAAGACCGACTCGATCTCACGAGCTCGCTCCGAAGAGCTCTCGCTCAGGGAGCTCACCAATCCTCGTCTCCCGCACCGGCGGATTCACTGGCGGCCTCTCGGTCGATGACCTCTCGAAGCCGCAGCCACAGAGCCTCCAGGAGGGCGGGGATACCCGTCCGCGCAACCGAGGACACGGGGAAGACCCCCCACGCCTCTGATGCGTCCAACTCCGGAGGATCCTCCTCAGGCCCGAGAAGATCGCACTTGGTCAGAACCAAGCAGTGCGGCTTCGCCCCCAGCTCGTCCGAGTAGGAGGAAAGCTCTTCCCGCAACTCCCGGTAGACCTGCCCGGGGTCTTCCGCGTCGACGGGAACCATCAGGGCCAGCGTGCGCGTCCGCTCGATATGGCGGAGAAACTGAAGGCCCAGCCCCTTGCCCTCATGCGCGCCCTCCACAATGCCGGGAATGTCCGCCACCGCGAAGGTGCGGAAGTCAGGCAGCTCAACGATCCCCAGGTTCGGAGCAAGCGTCGTGAACGGATAGTCGGCCACCTTCGGACGCGCCTTCGATACGGCCGCCAGAAAGGTCGACTTGCCGGCGTTGGGCTCGCCGACGAGGCCTACGTCGGCGATCAACTTGAGCTCGACCTCCACCCGCCGCTCCTCGCCGGGCCGCCCGGGCTCCCACCGGATCGGGGTCTGATTCGTTGACGTCGCGAAGTGCGTGTTCCCACGTCCACCCCGCCCCCCTTGGGCGACCACCAAACGGTCGCCGGACGCGAGTAGTTCTCCGAGAACCTCATGAGTATCGGCGTTCTTGACCACGGTACCCGAGGGCACGGAAACGATCAGATCCTCTCCGCTCCTGCCGGTCTTGTTTTTCCCCGAGCCATGCAGGCCGCGCTCGGCCCGGTGGTGCTGGCGGTAGCGGAGGTCCAGGAGGGTCGAAAGTTGAGCGTCGGCGACCATGACCACGCTTCCCCCGTTCCCGCCGTCCCCGCCGGCGGGGCCGCCGCGCGGCACACCCTTCTCCCTGCGATACGCTTCGGAGCCGGCGCCCCCGGCTCCGCCGTACACGTTGATGACCACACGATCAACGAAGATCACCCGTGCCTCTCCAGTCGAAAATCCGCTCGGATGACTCCCACCTCTTCGCCGAGCGTATTCGTGACGCTTGGGCGGCGAAACACGTTCAACGGTTCACTCTCGATGCCGTCGAGCACTCCCAATCGGTCGAGCACGTGCAGTACCGCGACCGCAGTGGCTCGTTTTCCACCGTCCTCCACCTTGACCGCCATTCCAAAGCTTCCGTCGGTGGCGCCGACCGCGAAGACACCCTCCGCCCCGACCTTCCCGAAGAGCCGTTCTCCCGCTGCTTGCCCCAGGGCGGTGCCGAATCGGCCCTTCCCGGCTACCAGAAACGGGTGAGCACATATGGCGGACACAATCCGCCTCGGAGGCCCGTCTGCTCCCCCGAGCTTCGCGAAACCGCCTGCCAACCGGACGAGCGGTGTGGCGAAGGCGACGACCCCGCACCCATCCTGTCCGAGCCCGATTTCGCCCTCCTGGAGATCCGTCCACCGACCCATTTCAGTGACCATGCGCACCTGAACGGGGTGTTCTCGACGGATGTACCCGCGCGTCGGCCAGCCATGGGCGACTGCCAACACCAACATCCCGGCATGTTTTCCCGAACAGTTGTTGTGGATGGAGCTGGGTGACGTCCCCGCCCGAAGCAGTGTCTGGGCAGCCGCATCGTCCAGGGGAAGATGGGGACCGCATTCCAGATCACTCTCATCGAGGCCCGCCTTCGACAGGATCGAGTGGGCCAAGGACTCGTGCTCCGGTTCGCCGCTGTGGGACGAGCAACACAAGGCCAACTCCTCCGTAATCAACCCCAGCCGTTCGACCACCTGATCGTCGACGAGGGGGACGGCCTGAAAGGGCTTGGCGGCAGACCGATGGAACACGACCCGCTCGGCGTCTCCCACGCTGGCGATCAGACGTCCACGGGAGTCCACGACCGCGACATGCACCCGATGGGCGGACTCGACCAGCCCCGCCCGCTCGACGATCACGCAACTCATCGCCGTACCCGTCGGACGTCACGGAACACTATCGGATGCGCCGGGGCAGCCGAAGGGTTCCTTGGGTCAGTTCAGGCCTGGGGCGCCGGCAGCGGATGCACCCACACCCGTCGTGGTCTGGGGTCCCGCGGCACCTGCCAAGTCGAAAAGGGCCTCGGGGGTATCCGCTTGCTTCAAGATCTCGATCGCATCGGTGAGCTGCCCGTCGACGCCTCGGGTGTGGAGAAACGCACCCTCTTTACCCCACGCCTGGAGAGCGATCTCGCGTTCGAGCTGGATCGTCACGTAACGCACGGCGTCCGTGAAATCCGATTCGTCGAGCTCCACGTCGTGCTCATCAATGAGCGTCCGATAGAAGCTATCCAGATCTGCTGCACCAAGCGCGAACCCGGGCTCCAGATTTGGGTGATCCTGTACGTAGGAGACGGCGTGGTTGAACGTAGCGGGGACGAATACGTTCGCCGATCTGAAGAGGCGCTGGACCGCCGCCTGTTCACGGGCCGACAGCGTGTCGGGCAGCACAACGAGGTCAGGCGTGATGCCGCCCCCACTATATAGCGTTCGCCCACCGAAGGACTCCACGGTCGGCTGTTCCTCGGTGGCCTCTTTGAGGACCGGGTCCCCGCCGAGTCCCAGCGCCACGCTCTGCCCAGCACCGTCTTCAGTCGACTCATCCCGGACGATCTGAATGGATCGTCCCACCGGAGTGTACCAGCGTGCCGTCGTGAGCCTGAGGATGTTCCCGCCGCTGAGCCTGAAGAGCGTCTGTACCGAGCCCTTTCCGTAAGTCCGGCTCCCTAAGACAACGGCGCGGTCGTGATCCTGGAGCGCGCCAGCGACGATTTCGGAAGCGCTTGCGCTCCTCTCGTTCACGAGGACCACCACCGGAAGCCCGGGGACCATCTCGTCGTCCACGGCTCCGAATTCCTGGTTCTGCCCCGCGGCTCGCCCTCGCGTCTCGAGGATCGGGGATCCGGCGGCGAGGAACAGGTCCGACACACCTACACCTTCCTCGAGCAGCCCCCCGGGGTTGCCCCGTAGGTCCAATATGAGGGACGTCAGCCCTTCCTCCTGGAGACGCTCGATGGCACCGCGCACCTCACTCCCGGAGGTCTCACTGAAGACGTTGAGCGGGATGTACCCGACACCTTCGTCCACCATCGTGGCAAACGGCACGGAGAGAAGCTCGATCACCGCGCGGGTCAACGTGAACGGAATCGGGTCGTCCACACCCGGGCGATCGATGAGCAGAGACACGTCCGTCCCGGGAGTCCCCCTCAGGAGATTCGCTGCTTGGTCGGTCTCCCAGTCCTCTGCCGACGCGCCTTCTACCTCTATGACCCGGTCACCGGCCCGTATCCCCGCCCGCACCGCCGGTCCCCCCGGGATCGGCGTGACCACGGTGACCCATCCGTCGCGTTTCAGAATCTCGAGCCCGACGCCCCCGTAGTCTGCGTCCGCCCCGCTCCGAAACCGGAATCCCTCCCACGTTTCGGCGTCGATAAAGGAACTATGAGGGTCATTCAACTCTCCGAGAACGCCCGAGATGGCTGACTCGACGAGCGCGGATCGGTCGATCGGATCCACGAACTGATCCGAGACGTGGTCCAGAACTTCTTGGAATAGCCTGGCCTGGAGATAAACGTTGGCCTCCTGCGCGACTCCGCGCTGGAGAAACCAACCTCCGGTGATTAGAGCGACCACAAGCACGACCAGCGGTCCCCAAATCGACCGAGTACCCCTCATGCCATCGTTTTCGACCATCGCTCAATCCGTTTCATCATCCGTTGACCCACTCGGCCCACCTACAAGCACCTACCAAAAGAACTAATCCTCTCCATTAACGAAAGTTTCCGGAAGCTCTTGGCGCAAGACTTCACACACTCTCGTGTGGACTTCGAGTGGCGTTCCACGCGCGTCTACCAGCCGGACGCTCTCGTCCGTACGTGCGAGCTCACGATAGCCCCTCGCGACCGCTTCCAGAAACCCCTCGCCGGAACTCTCGAGTCGATCCTCTCTCTTACCCGCCGCTTTCTGGCGAGCCCTGCCCTCCTCGACCGGCAAGTCGAGGACTATATAGACGTCGGGCACCAATCCGCCAGAAGCGAATCGGTCCATCCTGCGAACCTCTTCGAGGTCGAGTCCACGGCCATATCCTTGATAGGCGTAGGTCGACAAGGAAAAGCGGTCCGTGATCAGGAGCTCGCCCCGCTCGAGGACCGGCAGCGCGACCTCCTGCACGAACGCTGCGCGTGCGGCCAGATAGAGCAGGAGCTCGGTCCTGGGCGGAACCGAGAGCTCGGGCCGGTCCTGGACCACGAGCCGGATCGCCTCTCCCACGTCGGTACCGCCAGGCTCCCGAGTCAGCGTGAACGGGATTCCGCAAGACTCCAGCCACTCTCCCAACATCCGGGCCTGCGTACTCTTGCCCGCCCCTTCGACCCCCTCCAGAGCCACGAACCGTCCCCGGTTCGGCTTCTCTGCGGGTCGCTCGGTCACGTCTGAAGGCTCCGTCCTCTACTCGTAGTACTCGCGGCCCAAATGCGTGATTTGCTCCTCACCGGCGAGCCACCGGAGCGTGTTCTTCAGCTTCCAGTTCTGGATGAAGAGATCGTGTTCCGGATAAAGGCCCGGGGCGCACTGTGGACTCTTGAAGTAGAACGAAAGCCATTCTTGGATTCCCCCCAAATCCGCGCGTCCCGCAAGGTCCATGAACAGGGCCAAATCGAGCACGATCGGGGCGGCGAGGATCGAGTCTTTGCACAAGAAATCGACCTTGATCTGCATCTTGTACCCCAGCCAGCCGAAGATGTCGATATTGTCCCAGCCCTCCTTGTCGTCTCCGCGTGGCGGGTAGTAGTTGATCCGGACTTTGTGATAGATGTCCCCGTAAAGCTCCGGATAGAGCTCCGGCTGAAGAATGTGATCGATCACGCCCAGCTTCGACTCTTCCTTGGTCTTGAAGCTTGCAGGATCATCCAGCACGGCTCCGTCACGGTTGCCTAGGATGTTGGTGCTGAACCAGCCGTTGACACCCAACATGCGAGCCTTGAACCCCGGGGCCAGGATGGTCTTCATGAGGGTCTGACCGGTCTTGAAGTCCTTCCCGCCGATGGGAAGGTCGTTCTCTTTGGCGTAGTCTTCGAACGCGGGGAAGTCGGCCGAGAGATTGGGGGCTCCGTTGGCGTAGGGGACGCCCTCCATCAAAGCGGCGTACGCGTACAGCATGCTCGGCGCGATCGACGGATCGTTCTGCTCCATGGCGGTCTCGAAGGACTCCATGGTCTCATGGGCCGGTCCCGCGCGGAGGAAGATCTCCGTCGAGCCGCACCAGACCATGACCAGGCGGTCGCAATCGTTCTCCTCCTTGAAGCTTCGGATATCCTCGCGGATCGCCTCGGCGATTTCCCGTTTGTTGGCCCCGGTCTTCGTGTTGGGTCCGTCCAGCCGGGTCACGTACTCCTTGTCGAATGCTGCGGGCATGGGAGCGATGGCCGACAGCTCGTCTCTGATGGGATCGAGATGTTTGGCGCTCAGCACACCGGCGTTCACGGCACTCTCGTAGGCGTTGTCCGGGATCGGATCCCAGCCGCCGAATGCGATGTCGTCCAACCCAGCCAATGCGATGAAGTCCTTGATGAGCGGCGTGCGGTTTTCAGTACGCTGACCCAGACGAATCGTGTTCATCTGAGTGAGACTCCCGATGGGTGACGCCAGCCCCTTCCGCGCGAGCAAGACGCCCGCAATGGTCGTTGTGGCGACGGCACCCATGCCGGGAAGCAGCACGCCGAGGCGTCCCTCCGCCGGGCGAATCTCGGGACGTTCTTTCACAGTTTTATCTCCTTGGGCAATCATTCAGTCGACGTTCCGTGTTATCCACGGTCTTACCATACCGTGTGGTATGGTACGCGGCCAATAATGTTCCCGCGTCGACTGCCATCACTTCGAAAGGTCAAGCGCACCCGGTCATTCTACTCGTCCAACGGCACACCGGCCGCCTGCCTATGGACCCATAGAATTCGTTGGATTGCGGTCGTATTGGTGAGGACAGCAAAAATCACGATGATGCCGCTGAGCACAAGGCCATCCCAACTCAGGCCGAAGATCAGGGATCCGACCCCGAGAAGGACAATCCGCTCCGCTCTCTGCATGAGGCCAACCGAGCAGTCCAGTCCGAGCGTTTCGGCCCGGGCACGGGAATAACTGATCATGAGGGAGCCCGCCATGGCCAGCGCGATCATGTAGATCATGCCGATGTTCAAGAGTGACATCTCGTACTGGTTGTAGAGCGAGATGAGCCCGATGTAGATCGTGACCTCGCTGATCCGGTCGAGCACGGAATCGTAGAAGGCGCCAAACTTGGATTGGAGGCCACTGAGCCGGGCGACTCGACCGTCGAAGATATCGTGGGCCCCACCCAGAAGAACCAAGAACCCGGCGGTGCGCACATGGTCGATGCCATACATGAAGCCAGCCAGGATGGTAACGGCGAACCCGCTCGTCGTGATGAGATTGGGATGTACCCCTCTCCGCACCAGCCAATGGGTGAT
Organism: Longimicrobiales bacterium; assembly: GCA_965249775.1. Classification (GTDB taxonomy): domain Bacteria; phylum Gemmatimonadota; class Gemmatimonadetes; order Longimicrobiales; family Gaopeijiaceae; genus UBA822. The sequence continues at coordinate 4,489,999 of OZ252253.1, read as the reverse complement.
CGGGTCGATGATCGGGTATACCCGATCTCGAAAGTCATTGAGATTCCCGCTCATGCCTCAAGCCCTCTTCACGAATCCCCCGTCACTCCCTCATCCCCATCACTTGGTTCTCGCCTCATTCGTTACGGCATGATGATCCTGCTCTCGGCGCCCTCGGTGATCCCCTCCTGGATCGTGTGGTTCACCTTGAGCAGGACCTTATCGAAGTTCGTCTGTGCCGAAACGAGCCGTTGGTACGTGGCACTCGCCTGAAGGCGTCCGACAGCCGCTTCATACTTGGTTTTCAACTCCTCATCTGGCTCATTCCCGCCACGTAGCGCGGCCTCTATCTGGCCTTCGAGACCCTCTAGCTCCGTTCGCAGCTCGGCCAACTCCCGGTCGTCCCCGGAACCCGAGACCATTTCTTTGAGCGCTTGGTATTCTTCGGTCTGGGCAAGAAGCTTCCCCAGATCCTTGGCCATCTCCATCATTCTCGTCATCGACATTTCCGTAGCCAAATGATGATTATGTGAGTCCCCTTTACCGCTGTACTCCTTCAACAGCCTTCTTCCTCACACGGTCCCTCGCTCCGCCATCACGAACCGGGGGCGCCCGGTCAGGTCGTTCCGGATCCGGACTGCCGCGAACGCACCGGTCGCACGTATGTCGGCGGCAACATTCTGGGCTTGGCCGATGCCGCATTCGAGCGCAAGCAGGCCGCCTGCGAACAAGCACTCCGGTGCTCCGGTGACTAGCTGCCGAATCACATCCAAGCCGTCTTCCCCCGCGAATAGGGCCTCCGGAGGCTCCCAATCGCGAACCTCCGGCTGGAGCTCCCCCTTTTCGCCGTCCGCTATGTAAGGCGGATTCGACACGATGACGTCGAAGGCCTCCCCCTGCTCCAACGGTTCGAAGAGCGAGCCCTCCCGGAACTCCACGAGCCCGCTCGGGTCGTAGCGCTCCGCATTTTCCGCCGCCACCGAGAGGGCCTCGGGCGAGACGTCTGTAGCTACGACCCCCGCACATGCTCCCTCGGCAGCGAGCGAAAGCGCCACGGCGCCCGTCCCGGTCCCAACGTCCCAAACCCGTCCGACGCTTCCTGCCCTACTCGACGCCCAATCCAATACCTCTTGGACGAGCACTTCGGTCTCGGGACGGGGGATCAGCACGCGGGGATCCGTCTTCAACTCGAGTTGCCGAAATCCCGTCCGGCCGATGATGTACTGTAGCGGCTCACGGCTCGCGCGGCGACGGAGAAGCGGTTTGAAGGCTTCCCGCTCCTCGGAGCTCAAGGGACGATCATACTGTAGGTAGAGCTGGAGCCGGTCGACACCCAACGCCGCCGAGAGCAGCCACTCGGCGTCCAGGCGACCCGCCTCCACTCCCTTATCCGTAAGGTACTCTGCGCTCCAAAGGATCATCCGAAGGATCGTCCACGACTCGCCCCCCTTCGACACACCCGTCGCTCCAACCTCGGAGTCCCTTTCCAGCTCGGCCAGCCCTCCGGAGCCGCTCATTCGGTGTTGCTTTCGGTGTCGCCCTGGAGCCGTTCCTCCTGATCCGCCAGCCGGAGCGCCTCGATGACGTCGTTCAGGTCTCCATCCAACACCTGGTCGAGTGTGTGGACGGTAAGCTTGATCCGGTGGTCGGTGACGCGGCTCTGAGGGAAATTGTACGTCCGGATCTTGGCGGAGCGGTCGCCCGTTCCGACCTGTGCCCTCCGTTGACGGGAGCGCTCCGCTTCCTGCTCCGCGATTCTCTGATCCAGCAGGCGGCTTCGAAGCACCTTGAGGGCCTTGGCCTTGTTCTTGTGCTGAGACTTTTCATCCTGGCAGGAGACGACTGTTCCGGTCGGAATATGAGTGATGCGCACGGCCGAATCGGTCGTGTTCACGGACTGACCACCCGGTCCGGAGGAGCGAAAGACATCGTACCGTAGGTCCTTTGGGTCGATCGCGAGATCGACCTCGTCGGCCTCGGGCAGGACCGCCACCGTCGCCGCAGATGTGTGGATCCTGCCCTGACTCTCCGTCTCCGGCACACGTTGGACACGGTGGACTCCCGACTCGTAGCGGAGGCGTCCATACACGCCTTTGCCCCGGACCGTGAAGATGACCTCCTTGATGGACCCCGGGATGCCCTCAGAGAGGCTCATCAGCTCGATGGTCCAACCCCCACGCTCGGCCGCTCGCTGGTACATGCGGAAAAGATCCTTGGCGAACATCCCCGCCTCGTCTCCCCCTGTTCCTGCCCGGATCTCAACTACAGCGGCGCGATCGTCTAGAGGATCCTTGGGGATGAGGAGGAGGCGCGCGGCGGCCCCCACAGACTCGATGCGAGCTTCGAGAGAAGTGACCTCCTCCCCGGCCAGATCACGGAAGTCCTGGTCGGAGGCCTCGTGAAGCAGCTCCACGGCACCCTCGTACTCCTCCACGAGGCCGAGTAGCTCCTCGGCTGCACGGACCACAGGCTCGAGCTCGGCGCGTTCCCGCCCAAGGACTCTGAGGCGATCGACATCCTGGACGACGTCCGGGCTAGCCAGCGACTCGTTCACGCCCTGGAAACGCTGCTGAACTTCGCGGAGGCGTTCGAGGAGCCGCGGATCGGCCCCTCCGGGGTTATTCATAGGCGAATCGGGCCTCGGCCCGATCTACGAACTGATTTTGTCGTACTTCTGCTTGAAGCGCTCAACCCGTCCGGCGGTGTCCACAAGGCGCTGTTTACCCGTATAGAACGGATGGCACACGGAGCAGATGTCTGTGTGAACCTCCGGCTGCGTGGCCATGGTCTCGAACGTATGCCCGCACGAGCACGTGACCCTGGCCGACATATAGTCGGGGTGGATACCCTTTTTCATGACCCATCTCCGGAATCAATGAAGAGTAGGCTCGAGTCTTGATCGATGCTCAACTCGGGAGCCCGCTCTTCAGCCGGGGGAATATAAAAATTGCCGCAAGCGAGTTCAAGCGGGCCGACTCGGACGCCGGCGAGCAGGTATCGCGACCAACGCGAGGGTCAAGAGCAGCGCTGTCCATCCGGCCACGTCTCCGGTACGCGTGTACCAGGTTCGGACGTCGGTCGTGTAGATCGTCTCGCTACGGACGACGGCCTGAAACAGCTCGGTCCGGCCGTAGATCCGTCCGACTGGGTCGACAAAGAGTGAGAAACCCGTATTGGCCGCCCTCGCGATCCCGACGCGATGCTCGATCGCCCTCATGACCAGATGCGCCGGGTGCTGCCAAAGCGCCGCGGTCCTGGTATACCATGGTTCCCTCCCGAACCACCCGTCGTTTGTGAGGTTCAAGAAGAAGTCTGCCCCTTCCAGCCGAAAACGGCTCACATGGCCGGAGTAGATGGACTCGTAGCAAATGAGAATGCCGAATCGGGCGCCATCCGCCATGCGGCCAAGAGGCCAACCCACGCCTCTCCCGTAGGAGTCGACCTCGGTGCGCCCCTCCCTCCACCCTCCCCGGTTGAACGGGAGGCCCTCGACCAGGGGCACGAGGCGGTGTTTGTCGTAACGGAAATCCGTCAGCCGTCCATCCCGTCCCGTGATGAAGGCGGAGTTCAGCGGGATCGGATCACCGCCCGGGGCTTCGCCCTCCCCGAGCCCGCCGAAGACGACCGGCGCCGTCCATTCCTCCGTCATCGCCAGGACCCGGTCCCGTAGGGACTCGTCGGATTCGATCGGCCCGAAGAACGTCATCTCTGGCCACACAACGAGGTCCGGGGTGGGAGAGAACCCGTCGATCTCGGGAAGTAGACGCGTCAAGGATGCCGCGGTGCTGTCGTTACTGGTGGCTCCCTCCAACCTGAACTGCGCAGCAACGTTGGGTTGCACCACCGCGACATCGCCGACGGTCCGGACGGGAAGCGCGCTGGCCCGCCAATATCCCCAAGCGGCGGGCACAGCCAACACTGTTGCGAAGGCCACCACCCAACGAGCCGAAACGCGGGCTCCGCGCGGTGCCCGTGCGGCCAGGACGGCTTCGGCCATCAACCCATTGAGAAGAGCGAGCCACAGCGTGATCCCGCGCGCACCGACCAATTCGGCGGCGCCCACGATTTCGGGGTAGCCCGTGAGAGAGGTTCCGAGCCCCAACCACGGAAAGGCCAGGCCTCCGGGTGCATGGGCACGCAGCCATTCGAGCGCCGTCCACGTCAACGGCAATGCCAGCCAAAGAGGGATTCCGCGGTGATGAGTCAGACGACGGAGCGCCCAGGTGAAGCCTCCAGCGCCAAGCGCCAAGACGATGACTACGGTCACATAGGCGGGGACGGCCCACCACGTGAAGGCCGCCAGGGCCAAAGGCATCCAGTACAGGAGCAGCCCGAAGTAGAGCACACCAAACCAGAGGCCGCCCCGGAACACCCGTCCGGAACCACCCCCTCCGGAGGCATCCGACTCGTCATTCTGGTCGGCCACCCAGACCGCCAGCGGCACGAGCGCGACGAACGACGGGATCAACAGATGGAACGGAGGAAAGGCGATGACCGCCAAGAGGGCCGATAGGGCCGGAAGCAGCCGGTCGCCGCGCTCCGGAATCACGCCATGGAGGGCGGCCACGCCCGAAGCACACCCCAGGCAAGTCCCACGTGGGCTGGAAGCAGAACCGCCAGAACCTCACCATTGACCTGATCGAACCCCGGAAGCACCTGAACGAAGAGTCCGGTGATTGCCACACCGCCCACCACCTTGGCCACAGCATCGACGCGGAGACCGGCCCAGACTCCGGCCCGGCCCTCGGTCCGGTTCAAGGCCTCCCGAACGAGCACGACCACCAACACGCCCGCCAGCAGGAGTGAGATGGGGTTCGCCTGGAGTACGTTCTCGTTCAGCCCCCAGAATACGTGATCGGTCAAGAACCACGACAAGAGCAGCGCCGTACCCGGCAAACCCACCCCAATGCTCCAGGCGGCTCCCGAAAGGGCGAGGACCCAGCGGCCCCACCGCCTCCCTTCACCGGCCACCCAACCCAAACCGGCGAAGAACGCACCAAGCGCCGCGCCCAACAGGAGCAAGGGAAACACCAAGTCGGGGGCAGCCAGTGGCACGGGGTCACGGTCGGCCTCGACAACTTGGACGGCTTCACCGAGTAGGGGACTCGACTCTCCCTCCGCATTCACGATCCGGACTCCGTCCAGATGCTCTTTGAGCCGCAGCGGGAGGAACATTTCCTCCCAGGCGGAGATGGTCTCGTCCCCGCGATTCCCGACCACGAATTGGATTCCGGCGTAGGATGCAGGCACGGACTGAAGCAAGCGCGCGGTGTGCCAACGATACGTCGTTCCGGTATCCGTATCTTCGGTCGCTGCGCGGATCTGTCCCCCGAGGACACGATCCAGCACGTCGCGCACCCGAGTGGAGCAGTTGTCCCGATAGTAGTCGTAGCGATAGTAGCGGTTGGCCTCGGTGTCCAGTTCCTGTACCAACGCTTGCACTTCGAGGCGCTCGGCGGGCGTGAGATTCACAGTTTGGACCCACACATCCCGGTTTGCCCGGCGGTACGCGTCGACCAAGCTCGAGGCAATGTAGCCCTGCATGGAGTACAGCATACGGCCTCGCGCCAGACGGGGGTAAAAGTCCGCGTCGTGGTCGTCGAAGATCCCCCAGTTGTACGCGACCTCCGTTTGAGCACGATCATCTCGAATGACGAGAGCATTGTGGCTGAAGCGTTCCCAGACGGCGTCCCCGGGGCCGATCGTCATCAGGAAGACCTCGAGGTGGGAGCCGGACGTGGCATCCGCCTCGACACCAGGCGTTGCCCCAATGGGCGGTGCCCCACTAGGCGGCGCGCCCGCCCCGCCTTGGGCCTCTAGCGGAGCCGAACCCGCCACGGCGACCCACACCGCGAGCGCTAAGTACTCAGCCCTCGCCAAGCTGGATCTCCCGGCCCTCGTCGGCCGATCGATACGCCGCCGCGATGACCTCCATCAGGTGGACCTGCTCGACCGGCGCGGGCACGTCACTCTTACCAAGAACCGCCCGTACGAACTGATCCAAGAGACGACGATAGGCGTTTTGGAATCGGTTCTCGCCACCCCGGGCCTTGGGTTGGCGCGGCGTCACGTCCATGGGCCGTCCCCCAAGTTGCTTGTGAATGTCCAGCGGAGGCAGAGAGCCCGAACCCTCGGTGCCCATCACACGACAGTGGTGACGGTCCGAGTCGGCGAAGAGGTTCCAACTCACCTCGACGCTGAACGCGATGCCGGACTCGGACACGGCGAACACGGTGGCCGCTTCCTCGACGTCGGCCTCTTCACTCCGGAACACGGCGGTCACCCGAGTGATCTGAGGATAACCCGCGAGCCAGAATGCGAGATCCAGGATCGGGACACCCAGGTCCATGAGCGCCCCTCCTCCCGCCTCCTCCGGCTTTTGCCTCCACGTGGAGCTCACGGCGGGCATCTTTCGGGCGAGCGAGTTGGCCCGCACCGCATAGAGGTCGCCCAGCTCGCCCCCGGCCACGAAAGATGCGAGGGCCCCCACGTCCGGGCGGAATCGGTGATTCATCCCGACGGCGAGATGCCGCCCTGAGGCCGCCGCAGCGTCCAATACCCTCTGCACGCCCTCTGCATTCATCGCGAGCGGTTTTTCAACCAGGACGTGTTTGCCGCGCTCCAAGGCCTCGACCGCGAGCGCCTCGTGAAGATGATTCGGCGTACAGATCGCCGCAGCCTGGATCTCGTCGTCCGCCAGGATCTCCTCGTCGGATTGGACACGCGGCACCTGGAAACGGGCGGCGAGCGCTTCAGCCTTCAGAGTATCCGGATCGGAGACGGCGATGACATCGACGTCGGGTCGCTCCGAAAACATCGGGAGATGCACGACCTGGGTGATCGCTCCAACGCCAAGTATGCCGACGCGCACAGTGTGGTCCCCCGACTCGGACGTCACCGGTCCTCCCCCTCCTCCAATCCGCCCCAGATGAAGGTGAGCCCTCCCCGAAACTCGATATAGTTGAGATCGCCGAGGACTTCGACCTTGGATCCTCCAAAGATGCGCACACGAGGCGTGATCGGGAATTCCAAGCCCGCATGGAGGTTGAAGCCTGCAGACACGGAGTCCAGCAAATCCTCCACGAACGTGCCGTCGATCGCGGGACCGGCGCCGTTGAGGAAGTGCGCGGACACGCCCACTCCGGCGAAGAAGAAGAGGTTCAGAGGCACCGCCCACACGTAATGGCCGTCCAAGCCCACAACGATGTCCCTTCGATCGATGACACCGAGATCGAAACCACCCGGCGGAGTGGTCCCCCCCTGATCCTCCGTGAGCGTCCCGAGTCGAGTCTCGAACTCAGCTACCTGGGTCTGCGCCATTGGCGACTCCCAGTACGTCACCCCCGGCATGAGTCTGAAGCCAGGACCGAGGAACCCCAGATCGAATCGCACTCCGAGGGTCCGAGTATCCTCGACGTTGTCGGCGTAGAGATACCCAACGTCGAGGGAGATCCCCCGGAACGAGAGATTCTCGTAGTCGTAGTCGGCAAGATCCTGCGCCCGTGCTTCGCAGGGCGCCACTGACGTCACGACGACGGCAGCCATCGTCGCTGCAGTGATCATCCTCATCGGACTCCCGCACCTCATCCCCATCCTCATCGCACTCCCGCACCTCATCATCATCCGAACCTCACCTCCATGTCGAGGACTTCATCGGCGCTTCTCAGTTTGTCACGAGACCTCGAGGGCGGCCGCCCCCACGACTTCGAGAGTCTCGTCGATGACGCCGGGCGTATGCGCCGTGGACACGAACCCGGCCTCGAAGGGAGAAGGCGCAAGAAACACGCCGCGATCGAGGCACGCCCGATGGAACGCCCGAAACGTGTCGAGGTCTGCGCCCTGAGCCTCCTCGAAGGAACGGACGGACTCCTGTCTGAAAAACACGCCCCACATCGATCCGACGGAACAGCCGGTGGCCGGGATCCCCGCTTCGGTCAGCGCCGACACGATGCCAGACGACAGTCGCTCGGCAGCGCGGGCCAGGTCGTCGAACGGGTCCTCCTCTTCGAGGTAGCGGAGCTGAGCGTTTCCGGCAGCCGTCGCAAGCGGATTCCCAGACAGTGTGCCGGCCTGGTACACGGGCCCGGCAGGAGCGATCTGTTCCATGAGGTCCCGTCGGCCACCGAAGGCCCCGACGGGCAGCCCACCTCCGATGACCTTGCCCAGCGTCGTAAGATCGGGCTCGATCCCGTATCGCTCTTGTGCGCCCCCCAACGCCACTCGGAACCCGGTCATGACTTCATCGAAGACCAAAAGCGTGCCGTGCCGTTCGGTTACGGCGCGCAGGCCCTCCAAGAATCCGGTGACGGGCGGAATCAACCCTGAGTTGCCGACCACGGGCTCGACGAAGACGCTGGAGATGTCATCCCCCCTCGCGTCGAACAGCGTCTCGACCGCGGCGAGGTCGTTGAAGGGAAGCACCAGAGTCTCGGCTGCTACCGAGTCGGAAACGCCGGGAGAGTCCGGGAGCCCGAGTGTAGCCACGCCACTCCCTGCAGCGACGAGAAAGGCATCCGCATGCCCGTGATAGCAGCCCGTGAACTTCAACACCAGCGGACGGCCGGTGGCCGCCCGGGCGAGCCGGAGTGCGGTCATGGTCGCCTCCGTCCCGCTGTTGACGAGCCGGACCATCTCCACGGTCGGCACTAGACAGACGATGCGCTCCGCCAGTTCCACCTCGGCCTCCGTCGGGGCACCGTACGATGTGCCCCGGCGGAGCTGCAGTGCCACCGCCTCCGTGACCACGGGATGGGCATGGCCGAGGATGAGGGGGCCCCAACTCAAGACGTAGTCCGCGTAGCGGCGACCCTCGGTGTCGTAGAGGTAGGCGCCCTCCCCACGCTCCACGAAGAACGGCTCCCCTCCCACAGAACGGAAAGAGCGCACGGGAGAGTTCACACCACCGGGGATTACAGCTTGCGCCCGGCCCCAGAGTCCATCCGTTGGAGCCACTATACGCTTTCCACCCGGGGCCAGTCGGTCACTCGTTCTCCACCACCCGCGCGATCAGGTCGTACTCCTCTGCATCTTCGATCTCAACTGTCACGAACTGTCCGGGTGCGAGCCCATCGAAGGGATGAACGTGCGTGACGCCGTCTACCTCGATGGCCTGGCCGACCGTCCGAGCCACACCCACCGGCCGGCCGGCCGCATCGGCTCCGAGCGGTCCGGGGTCGTCCGAGACTTCATCGACCAGGGCCCGGAATCTCTGACCGATCAGCGCCTCGTTCCGTTCTGCGGAGATCATTCGCTGGAGATCCATGAGCCGTTCCAGGCGCTCCCGCTTCAGTGAATCCGGGATTTGGTCGGGCAGAACCGCCGCCGGAGTGCCATCTTCGACCGAATAGGTGAACCCGCCCACCCGGTCGAAACGAAGCTCCTCCAGGAGATCGAGCATGCCGTCGAAGTCTTTCTCGGACTCGCCTGGGAATCCTACGATGACGGTCGTCCGGAGCGTTACGTCGGGTACCGCTTCCCGGATCCAGGCCACGCGCTCCCGGATGACCGCCTGACGTTCGGGCCTCCGCATAGCTTCGAGAATCCTGTCGCTTCCGTGTTGGAGCGGCATATCGAGATACGGAAGGAGCACGTCCTCACGCGCCATCAACTCGATCATCTCGCGGGTGATGCCCGACGGATACATGTAGAAGAGGCGAAGCCACGGCACATCCGTCTCGGCAACCAACGCCCGCAGCAGCTCCGGGAGGAGCGGCGCCGAGCCGTCCTTTCTCCGCAGGTCACGACCATACCAGGTCGTGTCCTGGGAGATGATGTTCAACTCTTTCACCCCCTGCCGCGCAAGGGCCCGGGCCTCCGCTACCAACTCGGGGAGCGGGGCCGAGCGGTGCAGTCCACGAAAGCTCGGAATGGCACAAAACGCACAGGTGTGGTCGCATCCCTCGCTGATCTTGAGGAAGGACGTGTGCGGCGTCTCGGCGGAAAGGATTCGTAGCGGCCGCTCCATCGTAGACACGCCTTCCAGCGAATCCGGAAGAAAGCCGCTACGGCGCAGTTCAGGGATCAGCGAGGCCATCTCCGAGAGTCCCAGAAAAAGATCCACTTCGGGAATCTCGGCGCTGAGCTCCTCTTTGTACCGTTGAACCATGCATCCCACGGCGACCACCGCACGAACCCGGCCCTCCTCCTTGAGCCGGCATGCCTCAAGGATGGTCTCGATCGACTGTTCCTTGGCCGACTCGATGAACCCGCACGTGTTCACGACCACCACATCGGAGCGATCGATGTCGGATGAGACACGCGCGCCGTGCCCCACCAACGCCGCCATCATCTTCTCCGAATCCACGGTGTTCTTGTCGCACCCAAGCGTCACGAGGCCGACCTGGGGGCCATCGGCCGGTCCGATGGGATCGATCGAGAGCCGCACTGCCTCAACATCTCGCGCTACATCGGATCGGATCGGATCGGGAGCCAGGGGAAAGACCGGCAAGGCTCTCGTTCTCATCCCGGGACCACGTTCGCGTCGTCCGGTGGCGTGAACACCTGCGTACCTTCGGGTGGCACGAAGCGGAATACCTCGTCCGGGACTTCGACGTCCACGCGGATGTCCGTGAGCCGGACTCGCCGGATCGATTCGCTGGTGTTGTGGATTTCCAAGGCCGTGATCAGGTAGTTGTCGACATCGAGCCAAACAATCGCGGATCGAAAGTCCGCGGACTGCACACCATCGGTCTCCCTCGGCTTCAACGCGATCCTGTGGGACAGTCCGTCGCCCATCGGCTCTCGGCCCTCATGCACCGCCTCGAACCGTCCCCGCGGATCTTCCAGAAAGTTCTTGTAGAAGTTGAACCCGCCCTGCTCCGCCGCCGGAAAACGCATCACCTGCACGTCGTCCTGGCTGGGATAGAAGGTCCACAGGAACTCCCCGTCCACGACCACGAGATCCCCCTCCGGATCACTGGAGCGCATGGAAAAGCGACCGGGCTGCCGCAGGCAGAGTGTGCCCTCACTCGCGACAGTCTGCCTCAGGAGCGTGACTTCGTTGACCTGCTCGAAGTGAGCGCACAGGGTTTCGAGGCCATAGTAGCGCTCGCTAGCGGCGTCTAGCACCCGGTAGGCCTGCCCGTCCTGGCCACCGAGCGAGCGCGACACCGAGAGGAGGGAGGCCAACAGGAGCGGAACGATCAGGGCCCGCGGCAGACAGGGACGTCGGATGTGGGACGGCTCGTTCATGCGCCGTCCATACACGGTCGGCGACAGACCCGTTCCGAGGAGGGGAACCGGCCCGGACTCTCTGTCACTACAGTCCCCGGTGTGCGCAGATCGTCTCGAGCTCGTCGAGGCCGACGAGCACCTCTCTCGCCTTCGAGCCCTCGGATGGCCCCAGGATGCCGGCGTCATGCAGTTGGTCCACGATCCGGGCGGCCCGTCCGTAACCGACCTTGAGCTTTCGCTGGAGCAGCGATGTCGAGCCTTGCTGCTGCTGGACGCACACCTCGCCCGCTGCACGGAAGAGCTCGTCCCACTCTCCCGCGCCTATGGCCCCGACCGCCATCTCGGCCTCGTGCTCAAAGGCCCGCATCTGTTCCAGAATATCCGATTCCTTCTCTGATTCCGTCTCGTCCAACGCCTCTCTCCGAAGCTCGATCTGATCCCGGTACCAGCCCATCATCCGATCGGTCTCCGCCGTAGAGATGTAGGCCCCCTGAATCCGGACGGGCTCGCTCGAGCCCGGGGGCAGGAAGAGCATATCGCCGTTTCCGAGCAGGCTGTCGGCTCCGTTCTGGTCGATGATGGTGCGTGAATCGGTCTTCGACGCCACGCGGAAAGCGATGCGGGAGGGAAAGTTCGCCTTGATGAGGCCCGTGATGACGTTCACGCTCGGCCGCTGCGTGGCCACGATCAGGTGGATTCCGATGGCCCGGCCCTTTTGGGCGAGATGGGTTAGCGGCTTCTCCACCTCACTCTGCACGGTCATCATGAGGTCCGCCAATTCGTCGACGACCACCACCACATAGGGTAAGACCCCGTCGTCGTAGAGCCATCGGTCCGGATCGTCGTCGTCGCCCTTCGGCTCGGACCTCCGGAGCGTCACGCCCTCCTCCACCCGCTCGTTGAACTCGCCGATCGAACGCACGCCGTTCGTGCTCAACAGGTTATATCGGCGATCCATCTCCAGGACCGCCCACTTGAGAAGCCCCGCGGCATCTCGCGGGTCCGTGACCACGCTGTGGCGGAGGTGTGGCAGTAAACGGTACGTGGAGAGCTCAACCATCTTGGGATCGACCATGAGGAGCCGCAGAGTCCTGGGCGTATGGCGGTAGACCAAGCTGGTAATGATCGTGTTTAGACAGATCGACTTCCCGGACCCGGTAGCCCCGGCGATGAGGATGTGGGGCATCTTGCGGAGATCGGCCACATAAGGCCGTCCGTTGAGATCCTTGCCGAGGGCCAAAGGGAGTTCGGCACGGCTGCGCTGGTAGGTCGGCGAGTCTAGGATGTCGCGAAGGCGGACCACCTCCGCCTCGGGGTTGGGGATCTCCACACCGACGGCGCCTTTCCCGGGGATCGGGGCCACGATTCGAATACTTTTCGCCTTCATCGCCAGAGCAAGGTCGGCATCGAGGTTGGCGATCTTGTTCACCTTCACCCCCGGTGCAGGGATCACCTCGTACTGCGTGACCACGGGGCCCGTCGTCCGGCCACCGATCTCACCCTCGACGTTGAACGTCTGAAGCTTTTCGATCAGAACCTCACCCAACGCGTCGAGCTCCAGCTCCATGTCATGGCGATGTGCGTCATCCGCCGCTGACATGAACTCTACCGGAGGAAGTCCCGTGTCGGAGAACTCTCCTTCGCCAAACGGGTCGGGTACCGGGCCGGGGTCGTCACCGAGGCGACCCTCCTCGTCCCCGCCCCTCTCCTCGTCCGCGCCCCCCTCCTCGTCCCCGCTCCCCTCCTCGTCTCCGCTCCCCTCCCCTTCTTCGACCTGACCGACCGCCCCCAGCTTCCCGTCGTATGGCTCCCCAAGCGCGTCACCGTCCCCTTGGCCGACGGCATCATCGACGTCCTCGGCGGGGTCGGACGCGGCATCACCCTCCAAGAGGTCCATGGGCGGCGTTCCCTCCCGCCGGTCTCTCGAGCGCTGGTCCCACCGAGCCTTGAGGCGTTCCCCCACGGAGACGAGGCCACGAGCTCCGCGCGCCATCATTCCCGTCCCTTGCGCCATGCCATGCGCCAAGGCCCTGAGCGGATTCCACCCCAGAGTGCCCACGGATAGAGCCACGAGGGCGAGCACAACGACGAGGCTCGCGCCCAGAACGCCGAAAGCCGCGGTGAGGGGAGGGCCCACCAGCTCGCCCCATCGGCCCACAGTTTGTGGATCACGCCCGAGGATCCCGAGGCCAACGGGCACGATCAACATGAGACCGCCCATGAGAATCGAGAGGCGTGTCGCCCACCCCACAGACAGCCACTCGCTCATCCTGAGCCCGCCGAAAATGAGGAGGCCGGAAAGGAAAACCGACGAAACGCCTAGCAGCGCGGTGAGCACAGCCCGCACCGTCTCTCCGACCCAGCCCATCATGTTCCCCGACGGGAACCACTCCGCACCCCGCGAGCCGAGCACCGACGTTGGGATGAGAGCCACTAGAAGGAAGAGCCCCAAAACAAACAAGCCGGTGGCGGCGATGTCTCGCTGCTGCTTCTGAGACAGCATGTCTAACCTCTAGCTATCGGGGCACGAGCTGGATGACCCGGTCGTCCATCACAGGCACCCCGGCGTGGCGATTGATTTCCGCGCAAACCTCGAGATCGTCTCGATGTCCGATCGCGATCAGGTGCCTACCCGACGATGTCGACGCGAGGAAATGGGTGTTCACCTTGAAAGTCAGCGCCATCTCTACGGCTCCCATCGCGGCGTCGTTGAGCTCGACCTCGACGTCGGCCGCCTCTCTGAGACGCTGAACGAGGGCTCCCGCGCAGACAGCGTCGTCGAGAGAGAATAGCCCCTCCATTCCCGCGCAGACGACGGCGATCGAGTCGGCCGACATCGCCGCCGCCGCGACCGCACTCAGATTCATGAAGCTGCAGGCCAAGACCTTTACGGCATCTTCGACCAGGAAGAAAGCGCGGGTTCCGTTCGTGGTGCTCATGACCAACCGCTTACCCTCGACCATTTCGGCCGAGAACTCCCTGGGAGAATTCCCGAGGTCGAATCCCTCGATCTTGAGTCCGCGTGCCTCACCGCACAGAATCGTGTCATCCCGCCCCAGGGAAGACGCCAACTTGATCGCCTCTTCTGTCGAGGGGGCGGGATAGACGCCCTGGGCACCGTTGACGAGCGCCTCAACCATCACGCTCGTCGCACGCAGGACATCGATCACCACCACCAAACTCCCAGTCAGGTCCGGCAGCGGGGCTGCGGGCTCGAAATGGACGTCGATCTTCATGATTCGCCTGAGCGCTCGGCTAGAAAACGATCGATGAATCCGGTGTCCACCCCACCGGCCACGAATTCCTCATCCCGTGTAATCTCGGCGAGGAACGGAATCGTGGTGTTGATCCCTTCGATCACGAAGGACTCGAGCGCATGCCTCGCACGCACGATGGTTTCTTCTCGATCCTTACCGCTGACAATCAACTTGGCAAGCAGGGAATCGTAGTGCGGCGGTACCTGATAGCCGCTGTACAGATGCGTATCTAGCCGAACACCGGGTCCGCCCGGAGGATGGAACGTCATGATCGGCCCCGGGGAGGGTGCGAAATCCAGTAAGGCATCCTCGGCGTTCACACGAAATTCGATGGCGTGGCCTCGCACCTGTGGGATTTCGCTGGGGAACGACAGTGGTTCACCGGCAGCCACGCGAATCTGCTCCTTTACCAGATCGAGTCCAGTCGTGACTTCCGTGACCGGGTGCTCTACCTGAATCCGCGTGTTCATCTCGATAAAATAGAACGATCCACCGGAATCGACGAGGAACTCTACTGTACCGGCTCCCACATAGTCGATCCCTTCGGCCGCCAGGATAGCCGCTTCTCCCATTTCTTCTCGCAACTCGGGCGTCAGCACCGGCGAAGGAGCCTCTTCAATCAGCTTTTGATGTCGGCGCTGGATGGAGCAATCTCGCTCACCGAGGTGGACCACCCTGCCATGCTCGTCCCCGAAGACCTGGAACTCGACGTGCCTCGGTTCGACAATGCACTTCTCGAGGTAGACATCCGGATCGCCGAACGCAGCCCCGGCCTCTGTTTGCGCCGCCTGGAACATGGGAGCAAAAGATTCAACGTCGGGTGCGATTCGCATCCCCTTCCCTCCCCCACCCGAGGAGGCCTTGATCATGACTGGAAAGCCGATCTCAGCGGCGACCCTTTCACCCTCGTCGGGATCCGATATGACCCCGTCCGAACCCGGTACCGTGGGCACGCCGAGGTCCATCATCGTCTGACGGGCGGTCGCCTTGTCACCCATCGAGCGGATCTGATCCGGGTTCGGACCCACGAACACGATGTCAGAGCGCTGACAGATCTCGCTGAACTCGGCGTTCTCCGCCAAGAATCCGTATCCCGGATGGATGGCCTCGGCCCCTGTCACCTCCGCAGCCGAAATGATTTGGGGGATGTTCAGGTAGCTGTCCCTTGCCGGCGCCGGACCGACGCAAACGTCCTCGTCGGAGAAACGGACATGGAGCGACTCCCGGTCCGCCTCTGAGTAGACGGCCACCGTCTTCACACCGAGTTCGTGGCATGCCCGGATGATGCGCAGGGCTATCTCGCCACGATTGGCGATCAACAGCTTCTTGAACACTTAGCCAACCCTTGGGAAGGCTGCGCCGGCCCCTGCATCACTGGGAAACGCGAAACAGTACCTGCCCAAACTCAACGGGCTCGGCGCTTTCGACACAGATCTCTCGAATGACACCCGCGACCTCACATTCCAGCTCATTCATGAGCTTCATGGCCTCGATGATGCAGAGTGTGTCACCCGGAGAAACGGTGGCACCCAATTCGACGTAGGAGGGGGCATCCGGAGCGGGGGCCCGATAGAAGGTACCCACCATTGGAGATGTGATCTCGAAGAGTCCGGAATCTCCCGGTGCGGTCTCGGCGGGCGGGGGGTGCCCCTCTGGTGCGCCGGTCGCTGCGCCGGCGGGCGCGGCGGCGGGTGCGCCGGCGGGTGCAGCGGAGGAGCCCATCGGCACGGACGACGGCGATGAAGCCGCGGGTGCGGCCGAGGCGGCCCCGGTATCGGCGGAAGCCGTCTTGGCGAGCCGAATGCGCGTGCCCCCTCGCTCGATCTCTATGGAATCCAGCTCGCTCTCATCGAGAGCCTTGATGAGGCTCTGAACAAACTCCAGATCCATCACGACGATGCTCGGGTCAAGTACTTCTCTTCCCGGCGGTCCACCTTGACCACCTCTCCCTGTTCGATGAACAGCGGCACCTGGATCACGGCACCGGTCTCCAGAGTAGCGGGTTTCGTGCCGCCCTGGGCCGTGTCACCCTTGAATCCTGGGTCGGTCTTGGCAACCACCAACTCCACGAACTGCGGGAGTTCGACACTGATGACCGTGCCGTCGTGGACGAGGCCCTCGCACTCCATGTTCTCCTTCAGATACCTGAGCTGGTCCTCACCGAGCAGATCACCAGAGATCGGGATCATCTCATAGGTCTGCTGGTCCATGAAGTGGTAGAGCTGCCCGTCTGTATAGCTGTAAGACACAGGGCGGCGCTCGAGTCGGACGTCAATCACCTTCTCCCCAGCACGATACGTCTTGTCGACCACGGCACCGGTGAGAACGTTCTTGAGCTTGGTCCTGACGAACGCCCCACCCTTGCCGGGCTTCACATGCTGGAAGTAGGTGATGGTCCAGAGCTGTCCATCGATATCCAACACCAAACCGTTACGAAAATCCGCGGTCGAGGCCATAACACTTAGAAGGTGGTTGAAGGAGTACAGTGGGTCGCGTTGCGAGTGCCACGGCCCCAGATCCTAGGCGGAGCGACGACGCCATAGCATTCGCTACGGCTAGGAGCTCCAACAACGGAGATGGGGTCGTGCCACCGCAACCCATCGACTTGTAAGATCATGTCATTCATGGTGGTGGGCACATGGCGGTTGTGCGGTTGATCCTGCGTCTCTCCTCCTCGGAGTAGCTTTGCTACGCCTCGTCGTCGTTCCTTGTCTGAACGCGCACAAGCGCCATGTGCGCGACCCGCTGTACTCCTTCAACCACCTTCTGGTCAGAGATGAGAAACCAGCGGGCTACTCGCCGGTGATTCGGGCCACGAGCCCTCTCAGCGCTAGAAGATAGCCCTGAGATCCGAAACCTAGAACCACCCCGGTGGCTACCGGAGAGAGATAGGAATGGCGCCGGAAATCCTCTCGGGCGATCGTGTTGGAGAGGTGGACCTCCACAAACGGGAGCCCGACACCCACCAACCCGTCGCGCAACGCCACGCTCGTGTGGGTCAGCCCTCCGGCATTGACCAAGAAGCCGTCGACCCGGTGGCCGGCCTCCTCCAGGAAGTCGAGGATGGCTCCCTCCGAGTTGGATTGGAAGGTCTCGACCTCCACACCCAACTCGGAACCGAGCGATTCCACTGCGCCGTTGATATCGTCCAACGTTTCGGTTCCGTAGACCTCGGGTTCCCGACTTCCGAGCAGTCCGAGGTTGGGACCGTTGATAAGGGCGATGCGCACGATCTATCTCCCTGATCGGCGGGAAGCGACCCGCTGTACTCCTTCAGCAGCCTTCAAGCGGTCCCATCCGGCGCGAGGGATGCGATGGGAACCGTCTGACGGTCGTCAGGAGCGGCAGCGAGTTCGCCGAGTCCTGCCCGCACATTCAACTGGGCCGGTGCTCCTTCGGCGCCCGGCTCGAGCGATTCCAATTCGGTGAGCCGGATGCGCAAGGAATCGTTGTCCGGATCATCCGCGATCAGCTTTCCGTACACCTCGATCGCCTCCTGGATGGCCCCCTGGGTCGCGTATAGCTCACCAAGCGTTTGCGTGTAAATCTCTCCACCGACCGGCTCGTCACCGTCCGAAGTTTCCTCATCTCCTTCGGGTGCCAACGAGGGTATGGGGACCACCGGGCGGTCGCCGCCGTCCGACACCGATTCGGGCGCGACGTCAGGTACAGCAATGGGTGCGTCCGGCTCATCCGGGGCCAGGGAAGTGATGGGTACCACAGGGCGGTCATCAGCGTCCGACACCGATTCGGCCGCAACGCCTGTCGCGGCAACGGGTGCGTCCAGCTCACCGGGGGCCAGAGAAGCAATCGGAACCACAGGGCGGTCGTCCCCGTCTGGTGCCGCTTCAAGTATCGCTTCAGAGGCAGCGTCAGAGGCGGCAATGGTTGCGTCCAGGTCTTCCGGTGCCAGGGACGCGATCGGTATCACGGGACGGTCGTCGGCAGGTACCGGCTCGGGCTCGACGCCGTGTGCGGCAACGGCCTCAACCGGCGCATCAGGCGCCAGTGATGCAATCGGCACCGCCGGACGTTGATCTTCAGCCACCGCCTCGGCCGACAGCTCATCCAATCCTCTGGCCGCCACCTCGTTGCGATAGGCCTGAGCCCGTTGATCCTCAATCAACTCGGCGATTGCGGTCCGCGCGACCGTGTTCTCTGCATCCAACGCCAGGACCCGCTCGAACGCGCGCTTGGCATCGTCGGGCTCGCCCCTGGAGCGGTGCACCCAGCCCAGCACGATATGAGCGGATGCAAAGTCAGGATGCGCACCGAGCCCCTCTTGAATAACGGTCAGCGCCTTATCCAGGTCGCCGAGCTGGCGGTGCGCATCCGCCAGGGGCACGAAGGCCCTCCCCTGCGGGTCCAGTTCCGACTTGTAGATTTCCTGTAGTCGGTCGATCTGCTGTTTCAGAGACTCGGACACACCGATCTCCCCGAACGAACAAGAAAAGACGTGGGGCACATTCGCAGGACCATGGACGCGAGGAAGATACTGATTGCGCCGAAAACGTGTCAACGCGAGAGGTTGAGGCAGCCCCGTGCCGGCCATTACCTTTCGTGGCCTTTCGGGGTATGATCACACGTACCTGACCCAGCACAGAGCTCGCCTAGGAGTTGCCGTCTCATGATGCGTCAAATGCGGGAGAACACGAAGTGGATCATGCTGATAACAGCATTGGCCTTCGTGGGCCTCATGGTGTTCCAGTGGGGAATGGACATCACGGGCCAAGGCGGCCTCACTGTAGGAGCAATTGGTACCGTCAACGGCACGCCTGTGCCGTACGAAGCTTACAATCAGACCTATCGCTCGCTTTTCGATCAGATTCAGGCTTCCCAAGAGGATCCCATCACGAGCCAACAGATCAGTGATTTAGAGGACGCGGCCTGGGACGAGGTCGTCACTCAGATCCTGATCCAGCAGGAGCTGAATCGGCGAAATATCGTGGTGACCGATGAGGAATTGAGGACCAACGCGCGGTTCAATCCACCGCCGGAGTTCCAGTTCAACCCCGCGTTTCAAACGGACGGGCTCTTCGATATCCAGAAGTACCAGGCGTTCCTAAACTCTCCTACCGTGGACGATCTGATGCTCCTCCAACTGGAGGCGTATTACAGGGACGTGATCCCGCGGAACAAGCTGGCGCGACAGGTATCCTCCGACCTTTACGTTACGGATGCCGCTCTCTGGGATGAGTACCGTGACCGCAACGAGCGAATCTCGGTTCGTTACGTCGCTCTCAACCCCGCTCAAAGGGTTGCCGACTCAACCGTAACCGTGACGCCCGAAGAGGTGGAGGCATACTACGACGACCATGAAGAGGAGTTCGCGGTTCCAGCGCAGGCCACCGTGCGGGCGGTCGTCCTCGACAAAGCTCCCACGCCCGAAGACACGGTCGCCATGGGAGAGCTCGCCGCTGGGCTGAGGCAGGAGATCATCGAGGGGGCCGATTTCGAGGACGTGCTCGGTCGGCCTGGAGTCGGAGTCGACTCTGGAGACCTCGGCTGGTTCGCGCGAGAGCGCTGGCCCGAGGAATTCTCCGATGCCGCCTTCGCGGCCGAGGTAGGCGAGCTCACGGAGCCGGTGAGGACTGCGTTCGGCTACCATCTGATCGAAGTACAGGATCAGGCCGAAGACAGTATTCAGGCCCGGCATATCCTCATTCCTTTTGCCCGCACTGAGGAATCGGAACTCGATCTCCTCACGCTTGCCGACTCCCTGGAGGAGCTCGGTGAGTCACGCACGTTGGGCGAGGCGGCCTTGAATCTGACTCTCGGCGTCGAGACCGCTTTTCTGAGCACCGAATTCGCGTTCGTTGCTGGAGCCGGGCAGGTAGGGGAGGGGGCCGACTGGGCCTTCGAGGAGGCTCTGGTTGGAGACGTCAGCCTTGTTCTCGAGACGAGGCAGGCATTCTACATGCTTGAGCTCGTCGAACTCCGGGACGAGGGGGCGATCTCACTCGATGACGCCAGAGTGTCCATCGAACAAACGGTTAGAGCTGAGAAGAAGGTGGATCGAGCCAAGGGTGAGGGTGAGGAGATCGTCGGCCAGGTTCGGGCCGGCGAGGACTTGGCTGACATCGCCGAACAAAAAAGTCTTGAGGTCCAGATAGCCGGACCGTACGCCCGCGTGGACTTCGTTCCCGGCATCGGGCGCCAGAACGCGGCCGTCGGAGCGGGATTCGGCCTTTTTACTATTGGAGACGTGAGCGGTGCGGTCGAAGCCAACAACAATGTCTTCATCATCGAGTTGGCCGACTACTTCCCTGCGGATTCCACCGCCTTCGAAGACGAGCGGTTGGTGCTACGCGATGAAATGCTCGGGCTTGCCCAACAAAGCCGCCTCCAGGAGTGGCTCCAGGGCCTTCGCGACGTGGCCCGCATCATCGACCGACGGGATGAAGTGTTGAACGTCGATCCCGCGGATGAACAGCAGCCCATAGGCGGATTCGGGTTCTAAGCCTTGCCGTCGGGTACGGGGGCGCTCCTCTAAGCTCGTAGGTGGACGAGGGGTCCACGGTCCCGCTCCGGCCGACGCTTCGCTCTACGGCTTCGCCGCAGACCGTCCTACGCGGGACCGTGGACCCCTCGTCACGTCAGCCTGTTGGCGGGCGCCAACGGACCGCTGCATGGGGCGTTGAGGGCTTGGGCAGAAAGGTCATTCCCACCTAGGCTTTGCATCTCAAGATGCTCG
Organism: Longimicrobiales bacterium; assembly: GCA_965249775.1. Classification (GTDB taxonomy): domain Bacteria; phylum Gemmatimonadota; class Gemmatimonadetes; order Longimicrobiales; family Gaopeijiaceae; genus UBA822. The sequence goes on along the minus strand of OZ252253.1, from coordinate 4,468,897 downwards.
TCCGTATCGTAAGCCACCCACGCTGATCAGAGGAGAATCCGATGGGCATCGGCGAACTCGGCATGTGGGACATGGTCATGGTCTTCGCTGTGATCTTCGTCATTTGGGGGGGGAAGCGAGGGAGACCGCCGCCGGACGGCTCCTTCTGGTGGGGATGAAAGAACTGCCACCCCGCTGAGATTCCCGGGGATCATCTCCCTCAGACAGGGAGTATTCAGATAGTCCCCGACTCTGATCCAAGGAGGCGACCATGAGGCTCTCGCGTAGAGACTTCGTTCCGCTGCTGACTATTGTGGCTGGTGGCGTAATCGGGGCTTCGCTTTCGTTCGGTTTGCTTGGGTCGCGCTCCGAGGATGTGTCTGTCGCCGTTCCGGTTTCCGCCACCTATGAGAGCGTCGAGGTTTTCCTCCGACGTGACGGGTTAAAAGAGGCGCTGCGACTCCAGGAACGAGATGGTTGGGAGGAACGGGCCGAGCGCATCCGCCTCCGCCGAAGAGCCGATGCGCTGGCGAGAGCGCGGTCCCTGGTTCGTGAACGCGCCGGCGCGCCGGTATCCTACAGCGCCGTTGCGCCTCCCGATTCCGGTGACCTGTTAGCCTGCGCGACGCAGCAACTCAGGGCCATGCGCTACAACGATATGATGCGAGCCTTCACGTATGTACGTGCCCGCAAGGATACCGACCGAGTCGCGGATGACGAGAAGAACAGTGCTCTGAATGTGACCATCGCCGGTCAGACCATGCACGTCACGGCCGGCGTGATCACAAAAGACAAGTGGGACATGGGTCACGGTGCTGAGTTGATGGGCTCGCCATCGAGCGAGGCGAGGGGCGACGCCCAGAGGCTTCTGACTGAATGCGCGGGCAGCGCCGGTGTAATTCAGGCGATCTAGCCGGCCCCTGCAAAAGCCCCCCGTCTGCGTGGGGGCAGCCGTGTCCGGTGCTACCTAGGGGTGCTGGAGTGGGGTGGGGTCCTCCGGCGAAGCCGAGCGAAGCGCTGACCTACCCACCCGCCAATGCCCCCTCGAGCCTGGGCGCCGGTGTCCGGTTCTACCGAGCAGTCGGGGAGGGCAAAGACAATGGCTCTGCAGAGCGCGGTCCACGGGAAAGTAGGGCGAAGCGCTGGGCCAGTGCGGTGAGCAAAGAGCGTCAGGCTATTTCCAGCTCATTGAGGGAGAGGGATCGATGGTCCTCCGGAAGACAGTCCGCCGCCGAAGGCGGTGGAGCGAAGCGCTGGCTGGAGGAGGACCATCGATTCCTCTCCCTTCCACGCGCAAAAAAAAGGAACCGCCGACACCTATTCGGTCGGGGCCTCCTCCTCTTCCTCCTCCGCCACCGGCTCTTCAGCCGATTCCTCGACCGCCCCCGACCAATCCGAGGAGCCGGGTGCCGGGTCCGTCACCAATCGCCTCGGCCCCTCATCGGGTTCGTCTGTGGAATCCGAGGAAGGTGTAACCGCATCGCGCGGCGGTTCGTCCACGGCCTGGACCTCCCTTTCGATCTCCTTAATCGAACCCTTGAACTCCCGTATCCCCTTGCCCAGAGACGAACCGATTTCCGGCAGCCGCTTCGCCCCAAAAAGGAGGAGGATCACGAGGAAGATGAGAAGCATCTCCCACATGCCAAGTCCACCGATTCCCATGATAAATCCTCCGTGCTACGTCCGTTCCGAATTCAGATCCAGGAGCGAACAATAAAGGCCACGATCGCAATGCCCACTAATGTTAACACATTCACGCTGAGGATCAGGGGGCCGATCGTAAAAGCGAAAACCACGAGATCGATGGACAGCGGTCCTATCGAGGCCTCCACCGACAACGTGAGAAATCTCTTGGCCGCGCTCTCCGGAAGAAACGACACGGAGAGTTGAGTGAGCAACCCACCCAGCAGAACTCCGAGCGCCAGCGTCCACAGCAAGCGCTTCACGTTCCGGTGATACGTATCGACTAGCATGCGTTGAGGAACTGGTATCCGCGCATCAGCGATCACGGCCGACGGTGTAGGTGACAGCGTCCCTGAGGGCGTCTACGGCAGGGTCGCCTGGAAGGTTACCGAGCGCTCGCCACGCACGCTCGGCATAGAGATTCGCCCGCTTGTTCGCGTAGTCCAACCCGCCGCCTTCGTGCACGATCTCGATCACACGGTCGATGTCTTCATCTGCCGGCTCCACTAGCGTGAAGAAGTCCCTGATCTCACGCGACTCGGTTTCGGACACGTTCCTCATGGCTGCGACCAGCGGAAGCGTCACCTTGCGCTCTCTCAAATCGTGGCCGGACGGCTTTCCCGTGATAGCTTCCGATCCGGTGTAGTCCAAAAGGTCATCGGCTATCTGGAACGCCATGCCCAGATGATGCCCAAACTGTGCGAGCGGCTTTCGATACTCATTCGCGCCGGCGAGGGCTCCCATCTCACAGGCCGCAGACATCAACGAAGCCGTCTTCGACTCGATGAGCCGATAGTAGTCCGCCTCAGTGAACTCGAGCCCATCGTAGGATGTGAGCTGCCGCATCTCACCGATGCTCATCTCGTTGGCGGCGCCCGCGAGAACCGCCACCGCATCCAACCTGCCGAGCCGCGTGAGCTCCGTGACCGAACGACTGTACAAGTAATCCCCCATGATGATCGCGATCTGGTGCGTCCAGAGTGCGTTGACCGTGGGGAGACCGCGCCGCAGGACACTATGGTCGACGGCATCGTCGTGGACGAGTGTAGCGAGGTGGACCAACTCTACGACCGCAGCTAATGTGACCGAGTCGTCCGAAGGGCTTCCCCCGACCTCATTGCTGAGAAGAAGAAGCGTGGGACGAAAAAGCTTGCCGCGCATGAGGAGAAGATACTCGTTGATTTCCTCGACGAGATCGAAGTCCGAAATGATGATCCGCTTCAGATCGTCCTGGACCTCCTCGAGCCGACTGGCCACAAGGCTCTGCACCGACGATAGCGGCGGAGCGGGCCCCCTCAGAATGGAGCTCTGAGCCGCCTCCATTATGAGAGACCTGCTGAAGAAGCGGGGCGAGCCGCGTTATTCGACATGCGCATCCGGGGGCTAACTGCGCAGGCCCCGAAGGCGCTCGGTAACATCCGCGAAGTTGATATCGATTGCGAATACCTTGTCGTAAAACTCCACGGCAGCGTCGTTGTCTCCGATCGTCTCATGTGCCAGCCCGAGGTAGTAGAAGATGCCCACGCGTTCCTCCTCGATCTCACAAGGGGCGTCCAGCCCGCGCGCAAGAGTTTGGAGGGCGGCCTCCGGCTCGTGTTTCTGTAGGAACGCCTGGCCAAGCATCTCATAGGTCGCAAGATGGTCTGTAGTACCCCGTAGCACCATCTGGAACTCTCCGATCGCCTCGTCTAAGAGCCCCATCTCCATGTAGGCGGTGCCAAGATCGTAATGGGCGATCACATCGCTCGAAGGGATGTTTTCCGAAACCTTCTGCTTGAACTGCGCCAACATCTTCTCGAAGTCGGCCTGATCGTCACCGGTAGGCTCTTCATACGGCACGACGAAACGAGTCGACTTTACGGGCGTGTGCCCCTCTTTACCGAGAAGCATCGCACCGATGTCGACGTAGGGTTCGTCTGCGGATGTCTCTGTCGGACTCTCAGACTCGAAATTCACGTCCGGTTCGGCAGTAGCGTCCTCGGCGACTCTGGCCGCGGCAGCTTCTTGGGCAGCTCTGGCTGCGGCGGCTTCCTCGGCAGCCCTGCTCGCGGCGGCTTCCTCCGCAGCTCCGGCCGCGGCTTCCTCCGCGACCCTTTCTGCAGCCTCTTCGGCGACCCTGGCTGCCTCCTCAGCAGCTTTGGCTTCCGCCGCAGCCTTGGCGGCGGCTTCCTCGGCAGCCTTGGCCGCAGCTTCCTCCGCTGCCCTGGTCGCCGCGGCTTCCTCCGCAGCCCTGGCGGCGGCTTCCTCCGCAGCCCTGGCCGCGGCTTCCTCCGCAGACTTGGCCGCGACTTCCTCCGCGGCCCGGGCGGCAGCTTCCTCGGCAGCCTTGGCCGCAGCTTCCTCGGCAGCCCTGGCCGCAGCTTCCTGCGCAGCCCTGGCCGCAGCTTCCTCCGCAGCCTTGGCCGCGGCTGCCTCCGCAACCGCCGCCTCCTCCGCAGCCCTAGCCGCAGCTTCCTCCGCAGACTTGGCGGCGGCTTCCTCCGCAGCCCTGGTCACGGCTTCCTGCGCAGCCCTGGCCGCGGCCTCCTCGGCAGCTTTGGCCGCGGCTTCCTCCTCAGCTTTCGCAGATTCGGTAGAAGCAGCCGCCGTAGCAGCGTCCTCGTCCTCGTCCTCGTCAAACGACATCAAAGGAAGATCAACCGGACCGACTATATCTACCTCGTCCCGAGCAGGCGGTGACCCGCCATCCTGCGAAACCTGCTTCGGACCTCCAGATGACGTCTCACGGCTGAAGGACTCATCCGACGCGGCTTGCTCGAGGTCTAAATCGGGATCCAGCCTCCGGATTCGCCCGGCGACGTTCTGGGCAAGGTCGCTCAGGCCCTGCCGCCGCATGATACGATACGCCCCGACATACTGAGCAAGCGCCTCGTCGGCGCGATTGCTCTGCTCGAGTTGGGCCGCAAGGATCATGCAGATCTCATAGTCGTCCGGAGCCAGATTGACGAACTCGATCAACGCCCGGAAGGCCTCGTCGAGATCCCCGGAGGCTTGCACATTCTCCGCATAAGTTACGAAGCTCGAGCGCGCATCTGTGATGAACCCCTGCGCCGCCCTGATCTGGCCCATCTTGAGGTGGATGCTGTATCGATCGGGGAGGTTGCGCATCACCTTCTTGCAAACGGCGACGGCGTTGTTGGGGAGCCCGGCATCCATATAGTAATCGACGGCCCGCTCATAGAACGCCACCGCCTGGGCTGCGCTCCCGATTCTGGTCGCCAAGTCGCCAGAGCGGTTGAACAGTGCGATATCCGGCGTGTCTTCGTCCGCCAACAGGTCGATGGCCTGGCTGTAGAGATCCAAGGCCTCCCCCCACTGCTCGTTTTGCTCGAAGCTCCGAGCTCGTTCCTTCAGGTTTTCAACACTGCTCACAAAGTGGCACTCATACTGGCGTCTGACTTGTCCCCCGCGCGGTCACATACTCCGACACGCACCGAGATAGGAGACGGGACTCCTTCGGATGAAGAAGTCTAAATCTGTGTCCAGCCGCAGGAAGCACAAGGGGATCGGGAATCATGCCGATCACCTCTGTCTCGATGACCCGCCCACCCCCCGCCTCAACCCGCTCTTCAATAGCATCGAATACTTCGTATGGTGACGTGGCCTGAGGGTCTTCGAGGTTCATGGAGATTTGGAGCCGGTCGGTCTCCGAAAGTGCTAGCGCCAACACCCGAAGGTGCTCGAACCCACCTTCGGACTCACGGAGCCCCCTGGCGATCGCTTTGAGGGCATAGAAGGATATCCCTTCCACAAAGACGTTCCACGCCAACAGGACACGACGTGCACCGACGCAGGTAACGCCCGCCGTCGGATGTGGTTGGCCGGGCCACTGAGAAGCGGCCAGGTCCGGCTCTCGGCCAGGGGGGAACCCCCCGCGGAGCGCTTCGAACCCACCCCGTCGCATCGATGCGAGCGTTCGGTCGGACCGTGACCCGGTCGTTCCGTAACGCGCTTCTCCGTACAGATATACGGGTATCCCTTCCCCTGCCAGCCGGCCCGCCACCCGCCGCGCACTCTCTACAGCCGAGTCCATGGTGAGATCGTGTACAGGCACAAAAGGGAGCACGTCCAGAGCACCGATCCGGGGATGGATCCCCTGATGGGTTCGCAGGTCGATTCCGTCCATCGCGAATAGGGCGGCGGCCATCGAAGCGGCTTCGACGCTCTCCGGATCCCCGATGTAGGTGACCACGGATCGATGGTGCTCGCGATCCGCCGACCAATCGAGCATCTCGGCGCCCTCCCGCTCGATGACCTGGAGCAGCTCCCGGATCCACCCGAGATCGCGCCCTTCGCTAAAGTTGGGGACTGCTTCGAGAACGGGCACCATACTCAAATGATAGACAGGGTCGAAACCTAATTGCAACGCCCCCGACACGTCCGCCCCCGGAGGCGGCCGCACCATACTTCCCAAACCGGCCTCGAATCATCCGACTGGACGTGCTCAGGTGAACGCGCTCAGCGGGCGGGCTCAGCCCACGAGCAGTTGCGGATTCCCTGCCTGGAGCTGGTACGCCCAGTCGAAGATCATGAGCTCGGCCCCGAACTGGTCGGTCCCGAGCAAGGTCACTCGTACCGCGCCGTAGCGTACCAAACCGTCATCCCCCACGATTCGCCACATGTATGTGAGCTCGGGGTCGACGGCGATCTCTGCGGGACGGTACCCCGATAGCGGCGCGATCGTCCAATCCTGGCACTGCAGGTCGGCGGCGACGCCACACTTGAGCACGGTCGTAAAGACGCCCTCTGGGATTACCTCCGCCGAAGGCCCGGGGACGAGCCACCACCCCGATAGATCCGTTTCGAGGCGAAAGTGTCTTGCGAGGGACCCGCCCGGCACGATCGGATCCATTTGGTCGGATTCGGAAAAACGGAATCCGGATAAGTCCGGCTCATCCATGAAGGAGTACACTAATTCTCCCGTGAAGTCCGGTCGAGGCGTCCCCTGCCTACTGGAGCTGATCCCGCTCTCATGACCAAAGAAGTCGACGGAGGACACCGCATAGCTGGAGGTCACGCCGTTCTCGGCTAGCGCGTCCAGAAAACCCGGCGAGTCCGTTTCCCCCAGCAGGATTTCGGTCTCACCCTGGTCCGGCAAGAGGTAGATCCGATATGCGGAGAACTCGCTGTCCGAGCGGGCGTTGTCATTCCAACGGACGTAATTGGTGGTGTCCAAAGCAACCACTTCCAAATCCGTAGGGACGGGCGGCGGAGTGAAGGATGGGACAGACACTCTCACTGTCCTGTCCGAGTCCGTCTCGACACCGGTATCCGGATCCACGGCGGACACGAAGTAGTCGTAACTCACGTTGGACAAAATGTTGGTGTCCGTGTATTCACAGCTTCCCGCCGAGCAGCTCGTCACCTCTGCAATGGGCAAGAAAGACGCGTCTTCGACCCGCTTGCTGAAGACCCGGAACGCCTCACCATTCCAGCTCGAGGAAAGCTCCCAGAACACAGTCACGGCCCGATTGTAATAGCCGGCGTCCAGCCCAATGGGCGGAGCGGGGTCACCGACCGGGACAAAGATCGTATCGTCGTCGTCACAAGCCGCCAGGAGCACCGCCCCCGTCAGTACAAGCGCCCTTTTCCACATGATTCCCATTCCTCGCTGGCGTTGGGTGGGACCCGGCCCGGGTCCTCGACAGCACAGACATCTGCTACCCAATGCACAAGCGATACCAAACCTGGAATCCGCATGAAACAAGGACCCTCAGCGGTAGCGCCGGAGGAATCGTCCTCCACAGAGGACAAGTCAGCCTCCGCCGGAGACAGGAGGCTAATACGGGTTGGTGAGGTCATTGCTGCGTTGATCGTAGTCGAATTTCAAGTCGCGGTTGTCGGTAAGAGAGACCGAGAAGCCGAAGGACCAGTTCCCGGTCACCGTTTGGGCAAAGATGAAGCTCGCTTGCCATCGATGCAGGTCCCTCGTCAGGCGAATCGTATGGTCCAAGAAGCTCTTCAGATCGAGGTCGTACGAAGTCCGCCACACGAGGTCCCAGTTCTCCGTCGGTTTGAGGCGGACCCCAATCTGCAGTTGTTGGCTCGCCGGCAGGCCGGAAGCGCGGCTCCTACGAAGGGAGTATGAGAAGTTGGCGTTCCACGCTCCGCTGGGCGCCCGCCGGGCGACTCGTCGAGGATCCTCGCCGACGACATCGTCCGACCCCGCTCCGGGGACGATCGACGACCCGTCCGTTGGGCTGATGCTGCCCACGTTGTCGAGCAGCGGATCGAGATCGTCTGTTTCCAACAGCGCCGTCACCGAGTCCTCTGGTGACGCGTCTTCCCCCCCACCGAAAAGGCGCCCAATCGCTTGGATGACCCCGGAGCCGGAATTCATTGCGAAGGAAAAATTCAGTTGGGTAAGCATCGGATCGAAGGTCCGCACAATCTTTCCGCCCCGGTCCTCACGGCCGAAGAGATCGTGTTCCATGGAGAGCTGAAGCCCGCGGAGAAAGTCCGAACTGATCTGGTTTCTCAGACGAGTCGTGGTGAATCCCTCGAGCCAGGGCTTTCCGCTTGCTCGAACGAAGTCGTACGTGAGGACGCTCGTGTTGAGCGCCAATAATTTGATCACCCTGGAGGGTGGGAGCCGTTGTGGGCCATCCGGGTCCAGCTGGTCGTCATCAGGAGCCTCGAGGGGTGCCTCTTGAAGCGCGAGGAGCGAGTCTTCCCTCGCCTCTCGGACAGAGTCCGGCGCGAAGAGATCCTCGTCCAGATCCAGTCCAATATCCTCGGTCTCATCCACTTCGTCTCCCTCGCGCTCTGGACGCTTCGCCTCGAACGTCTGGTTCAAGCCAACCGTGACAACGTTTCTCGCCAAAGCATTCGTTGTCCCGAACACCGCGTCTTGTAGGGGAGTGGCCTCTATTTCCGGTACATAAGTGTAGGAGATCGACGGCGACATCTTGTGCCGGATCGCTTCGAAGCCGCCGATGCCGCCGAAGTATCCGTAGATGTCGCTCTTCAAGCGGGCCCCGAATGAAAGACGACGCGGTCCGAACACGAAGCCCGATGCCTCGGGAATCTCGTCGGAACGCCTGGCGGCTCCCGAGATTTGCAAGCTGGGGGTGAGTGTCGTGGTTCCGATCAGGCGCTGCTGGTAGTTGAAGCTCATGTTCCACGTGAGGTCCGCGGTCGCAAGATCGACCCGCCCAGTAGGTGGTGTACCGAGCGTGTCGCCGGGAAACGCTAATGCGGCTGGAACGCCGTGGTCGGCGGTTTCTGTGAGGCTCAACCCTTGCGACCACGACAATGGACCCAGGTTGAGCCCGCTGCTCATGCTGGAGGATGTCCGAACGTTGTCAGCCAGACCTCGAACGAACGAGCTGTCGGCCTGAGTAGCCCGATCCACAGTGCTGCGCTGGTACCTCGCACTTCCGGACCACGTCATGTTGTTGTAGAACCGGGCTTGGTTAGCTGGAGCCTTGAACAGCGTGATCGTTTTCAGAGACAAGTTCGCAGACGGAAGCGTCATCTCCACACGGTCGTCGCTAAGATATTGGCGGCGGTTCGCACTCACCGAGAGGCTCCCCCAATCGAACCGGCGGCTCAGGCCACCCTCCGAGTTTATGGACTGTGTCACCTCCCTCGGGTCGAACGAATTCTCCGTCACGAAGCTGGAGCTGGACGCGTACCGCGCCGAGACGCGCACGTCCATGCGCTCGTTGACAGTCCAGTTGTGTCGAGTGTCGAAGGAGAGTTGGCGACCGCCATCGACCTCCCAGAAGCGCCTCACATTCGCCGATCCGTTGAGGAACTGCTGTGTCACCCGATAGCGGAAACCGCCGGTGAGGGCCGTAAAGTTGTCGCTCCACCAGTCCAGGGCGACCGTGGCATCGGAGTAATCGTTGATGGCCCAGAAAAAGCCTACGTTGGACACCCGCCGTGAATGTCCTCTAGATGTACGCACGACGTCGTTGACGGCGAAGCGGGGCGTGAGAATGCCGCTGTGCCTCCCCGGCTCCGTACTCTGAAGGATGAAGGGCAGCCAGAACACGGGCACGTCGTCGAAGTTGAGCGTCACATTTCGGGCGACGAACCAACTGCCACCGATGGCCTTGAATTCTCGCGCCGCGAAGTGGTAGTGGGGCTCGGTCTCCTCGCAGGACGTGAAGTCGACCGAATGGCCGAAGACCGTATCCGGGAGGATGGCCGGAAGATCGCCGTCGATGACCCAGGTCGCACCTTGGGAAAGCGTCGTATGGGCGTCGAACGCGGTTCCACGGTCGGCCCGGCGGTCGTAGATGATGTTAGAGCTCTGCACGGGCGGCTCTCCAGGCCGCTCCGTCACCGTTTCGCCCGCCGTCCAGAGGAGCGAATCGGCCATGTTGATCGTGTCCGACGCCGTGACCGTCATCCCGTCCTGGGTCACCTCGGCGGGCCTATCCTCGGCGCCGACGAGCATCATGTGCTGAGTCTCCGCGTCGAATCGCCCTTCCTGACCCGAGTATTGGGCCACCGAATAGCCAGGCAACGCAAACAGGGCGGCCATGAACGAGTCGGCCGCTTGCGGCTGCGGTGCCGGTGCCGTACGAGGCTCTTGGGCTATCGAGTCGATAACGAAGAGTGTGGAGTCCACGCCCGGCGGTTTGGAGAGGCTGTTCAGCCGCTCGAGCACGCGAATTCGGGCGGAATCAACCTCCTCCCCTGGCTGGTCCTCGACCTGGGCGGCCGCCGGGGCGGACCCTCCGACCGCCAGGACAGTCAGACCGCACGTGACTACCCATGGGCCGAGGCGACCGCGGGGAAGTCGCCCGAGCCTCATTCGGCCTCTACTGATCCGTCCGGCGGATCACCGCCGATCTTCCTCCCGCGCTTTCCAGTGATCATGACCGAGAGGAAAATGCTGAATTCGTACAGAAGAATCATCGGAGCCATCATTATAGCCGTCACCGTGACGACGTCGCCCGGGCTGAGAATGCTGGCCAACAGGGTGATGATGACGATCGCGTGACGCCTCTTCTTCCGCAGAAACGAAGGGGTGACAAGCCCCAGCGCGGACAGGATTGCGATGACCACCGGCAACTCGAACAGGATACCAAACGCCATCAGCAGCTTCATGACAAAGCCGAGGTAGGGACCCGCCTGCAGCATCTGGTCGAAGTAATCCTCTCCGAAGAAAAGCAGGAACTGGAGCGTGACCGGAAGCGCGATGACGTAGGCCATCCACACTCCGAGCGCGAAGAGGATCAATCCCCCATAGAGGCTTGGGATGATGACCCTTTTCTCATGCCGCTCGAGTGCCGGAGATAGGAACGACCAGATCTGGTAGACGATGATCGGCGAAACGAGGACTATACCCGACAGGACCCCGACTCTCAGGATGAGGAAGAACGGCTCCGTCGGAGAGAGGAACACGAGCCTCTCATCTTCTCCCATCACCTCGTAGAACGGATTGATGAGGATGTTGAGCACCTCGAACTGCAACACCAGGATGAAGCCGACGACACTCCCGATCACGACAGCCAGAATGCTCCAGAGGATCCGCCAGCGGAGTTCCTCCAGGTGGTCGAGGAAAGGCATCTCCCCGCGGAAGTTTCGGTCTAGTAGGGCCATTCTGGGCGGGCCGGCGCTCTAGAAGGGTGATCGGGAAGGGGGGTCATGTCTCAATGTAGTGCGCATCACTCTCTTGAAGGCCGTTAAAGAAGTGGTGCGACCCGCGCCAGAGCGTCACGCTGCCGCGTGACGGCATCCCGAGGGAAGATCAGAGAGGGAGCTCCTCTTGGTTCCTTGCCGAGCCCTGACGCCGCTCTTCCGCGTTCAGGTCGTGCACCATGTCTTGGAACTCACCGATGTCCTGGAAGTTCCGGTAGACGGAGGCGAAACGCACGTAGGCCACCCGGTCCAACGGACCGAGATGCTCCATGACGATTTCACCGATGAGAGAGCTGGAAACCTCGAAGTGGGCGGTCCTCGTCAGGTTCTCAACGACGGCGTCCACGACCGCGTCGATGTCCTCCTGGGCGACCGGCCTCTTGGCACATGCGATCGCAACGCTGCGTAGCAGCTTGGCCCGGTCGAACTCCTCCCCGCTCCCGTCCCGTTTCACAACGCGCAGGGGTCGCTCTTCGACGTGCTCGTAGGTCGTGAAACGGGCCCCGCACACCGCGCATTCCCTCCGCCGCCGGACGGCACGCCCGCCTCGGCTATCGCGGGTGTCGACGACGCGGTTCTCCGTAGCCTCACACTTTGGACAGCGCATCAGACACGGAGCCGAACGTCAGCAGCGCCGGACGTCAGCGGATCTCCCGCAGTTGCTCCCGGGCAAGCTCCGCCACACCACTGTCCTCATAGCTGTTGACCACGAGCTCGAGATAGGTCCTGGCCGACTCCACGTTTCCCTGGAGCACGTTGATTAGAGCGATCCGGTAATACGCCACCGGAACATCGTCCGCTTCCGGGTACAACTGGGGAACCCGGAGAAACTCCTCGATCGCGTCATCGAGTCGATTTTCTTGCTCGAGGATTTCCCCGAGGAAGAACTGAGCCCTCGGCGCCAACCGATGATCCGCATAGTCCCCGAGGAATCTGCTGAAGGCCATCCGTGCAGTGTTGAGCGCACCGCGATTGAACTGCGTGACCGCCGCCTCGTACGTCTCGGCGGCGGCTGGGTCCCCTCCGCCCCGCCCGGCCAGAGCGCCAGGCGAATCGGGGTTGGCACCTTGAGGCGAGATCGCCACCCCCCCTCCGCCGGCTTGGATCCGCTCAGACAGCAAGACCACGGAGCGCTGAATCTGCCCGGTCAACGCGGTCAATCGGGACAACTGGTCTTGGATGTCCCGAAGCTCCCGCGCGATCCCTCCACGGGTGTCCACGACCATCTCGTTCGCGATCGCGGACTGGGCTTCCAGCGAATCCTGGAGGGCCTGAATGTTGGCGGACAGGTCTCGTAGCTGGGCGTCCTGCCGAGTCGCTTGCTGCGCCACCTCGTCTTGGAGTCGCTGCACGTCCCCCTTCATGGCGCATCCGGAGGCGAGCAGCAACGTGGAGGCAACGAGAAAGACCCCTCCCCCGCGGCCCCAGCCACGCTGGAGCGCGACTGAAGTGCCCAAGGGAGGGGTCATACTCATCCTGTCCCCAACCGGAGGTTCGCTGTTGCTAATTGTCCTCGCTGGTCACGATTTGACCACCCGTGATCACGAACTCGACCCGACGGTTCTGAGCCCAGGCCGTCTCATCGCTCCGGTTGACAGCGGGCCGTTCCTCTCCGAACGACGTCGTCGTCATTCGATTCGCTGCAATCCCGAAGCCGGAAAGGAAGTCCAGCACACTCTGGGCACGTCGGTTTCCCAACGCGAGGTTGTACTCCGTCGAGCCACGCTCGTCGGCATGCCCCTCGAAGCGGAGCCGAACCGTCGGGCTGTTGCGCAAGATCGGAAGCTTCGCTCGCAGGATCCGCTCAGCCGCAGCAGTAATGTCCGACTCATCGTAGTCGAACTGGACCACCGCTAGGAGCGTTGCCCGTGCCTGGTCTGCATCACGGCTCATGCGCTCCTGCTCGCGGCGCCGAGCATCCTCCTCAGCCCGCCGGCGCGCTTCCTCTGCGGCCCTGGCCGCTGCGATCGAATCACGGCGCGCGGCATCGATCTCGGCCTGAGTCGGTCCGGTCGGGCCCGGCGGCGGCGGCGGCGGGTCCCCGCCCCCACATGCACCGAGAATGAGCGTGGCGGCGATAGCTGGTATGAAAAGGTGTGTGATCCTCATCCTCGATCCTGTCGGTGTGTGGTCATCTCAGGAGGCTTACCCGACTCGGCGAGCCTGTCGGTGAAACGCTTGTTCCCAATACCCACTTTGGCCCGTATAGATTTCGAACCCAACATAAGGCATATACCCCATTAAACACCTTCGCGCAATGGATTGAGCCCGTCACATTCTAGCGCCCGTCCCATCCCAAAGGCGGCGACCAATCGGGTACCCGGACGTCGATCCCCCTGAGGAGCATCCGATACGTGCCGGTGGCGGTATCGACCACCATCAACCCGGTGCCCCAGTCCCGGCGACCGACGAACACGAGATGGCGTCCGTCCGGAGCCCAACTCGGATCCTCGTTGTTCCCCTCCCAGGTAAGCTGCCTCAATCGGCGTCCACGGTCGGAAACGTCCGCGACCAGGATGTTGTATTGCCCGCTCCGGCCTACGCGCCCGTGAAAGGCCACGTGATCACCCACGGGCGCCCAATCGGGAGCGGAGTAGTAACCCTCCTGGCCATGCAGGTAGGGGGAAACGAGATCCGCCTCTCCTCCGGTGGCCGGCATCACGTAGATCTGTGGAAACGGAGTGCCCAGGCGGTTGGAGTTGAACGCGATCCGGCGCCCGTCCGGCGAGTACGTCGGCGAGAGGTCATCCCACCGCCCACCGCTCACGTGTGTAAGACAGCAATTACGTGCCCAGTCGTAGGAAAAAATTCCGCTCCGGTTGCCACCCATGATCGAAAAAGCCACATCACGGCCATTGGGGCTGTACGCCGGCGTTTGATGGTCGCCCGTTCTCCCCGCGTCGAGCGGCTTCTCCACCAGAGTCTCGAGATCCAACTCGTAGAGGCGAGGCAACTCCGTAGTGCCCTTGCGGGACGAGTAGGCGATGCGTATCCCGTCCGCGGACCAGGACGGAGACATCGTAAGATCATTGTAGTTGGTGAGCCGCCTGAGATTCTCGCCGTCCGAGTCAATCACGTACAAATCCTGATTGAAATCCTCATCTCTGAGTGAGAAGGCGATCCGGCTCGCCGCCATCCCGGGCTCATTGTAGATCCACTCGATGATCGCGTCCGCGGCGATGTGTACGGCCAGACGGAAGTCATCGTCACGGGGGTCCGGGACTGGAAAGCGGCCCCGTTCGTGGACTTCGCCGTAGACCACGTCGTGGAGCTCCAGCACCAAAACGAATCCCGAACCGGCCCCCTCCAGGGAGCCCGACACCAACCATACTGCTCCAAGCTGATCCCAAAGCAGATAATCGATCTCGTCGGCGACCAAGGAGGCCGGGAGAGAATCCATGACCTCGAACCGGTCACTGTAGCGGAGGTCCCTGGCGATAATCGCCTCGACCCGGGAGGCCGATGACTCTCCTCCCAGGCGGCCCAGGAATGGCTGGACGGCCAGAGCGGGCTGGAATTCCGCCTCGTATAGCAATCCCAAGGTCACGCCCGGAATGGAGTCCTGCTGTGCCGCCAAAGGGCCCATCAACGCTAGAGGCACCAATAGCGCTACGGGAACCGATGACGCCACGGGCAGCGATGACGCCTCGGGCAGCGATGCTGCCCGAGATGCGGCCCGAGATGCTGCCCAAGCAAGCGATTTCAGCACGCGCATACCCTCTCGTCCGAAGGTGAGCATCAGTCGAGATCCCGCCCGGATCCCTCGAAATAAAAGACGACCGGGAGCCGATCAAAGGGCAGGGCATCCGGAAGCGGACCCAAACGGTTCCGGCTCCCGGCACACTCCGCCGCTCCCATCGCCGCGATGTCGAATCCTATACTCCGTGACGGCTCCAAGAGTTCGACTTCGGACACCGAGCCGTCCCGATTGATCACGAAGTAAATATCCACGCGCAGATCCGGTTCTCCGCGCCACCGGAAGCACCGGTCCATCTGACGAAGGATGTTGTTGTAATACGCCGGGTAGTCTCTTCGAACGCCCTCCATGCGAACGTTCAAGTCCTCTCCCGGCGTCTCCACATCCGGATCCGGATCCTGACTGGTCGCGGGCTGGGGGTCATCCACCACCTCGACATCGGGTGGATCGGGTGGGGCGACCGTCTCCTCGGGCTGTGGAGTCTCTTCGGCCGGGGTTTCATCCTCGACCGTCACGGGAGGTATCTCCTCCACCGGCTCGGGCACCGGGTCGAAGGGCGTCTCGATGACCAACTCCTCGGGAGGGGGCGGGGTCGGCTCACCGAGCTCAGCCGCCGGAGGAGAGATCAACTCGATCTCGAACGTGACGAAGTCGGGTACTTGGCGCGGCACTGCAGAGCCCCACCATGCCAGGAAGATCGCGACCGTGTGAATGACAGCGGACCCGATGACGGGGCCCTTCCCGACCGTCTGGCGCGATGAGCGCGACGGGCGCGATGGGCTAGTCGGAGACGCTTCGGGGTCGGCCATGCCGTAATTACCTCGCCAGCCTCTGCTCGGCGACAATCTTGACGGGGAACCCGCTGTCCCGAATGGCGCCCATCACGTCGATACCTGCACCCCAAAAAGAGAGTGAATCGGCCTGGAGCCACACGTCGTCGATCGTTCCAGCCGCCACGATTTGTCCGAACCTCGCCCGGAACTCCGTCCGGTCCATAGGCGTCTCTCCCAGGTACACGATCCCGTCGCGGTCCAGGGAGACAATCAGCGTGTTCTCGTCCGGGGTAAGGGCAGAGATGTCGGTTTCGGGAACCGCGACCTCGATGCCTCCCTGGAGGATGGGCGCGGTGATGATGAAGATGATCAGCAACGTGAAGGCCACATCGACCATGCTCGTGACGTTGATGTCGGCAACCGGCTGCAGGTCCCGCCCTCCCCCGCGCCCCATCATCGAACGGGCCAACCTGCTGGACCTGGCATACTCCAGGAACCGATCATAAGCGCCCCTCCCGGGCCAGCGTGCCGATGAATTCGCTCGAGAAGCCTTCGAGCTCGCCACTGAGCAAGTTCAGCCTCGCGAGAAAGTGGTTGTAGAACGTGATCGCAGGGATCGCCACGACGAGCCCGGCGACCGTGGTGACGAGGGCCGCCGCGACGCCGGGAGCTACTGCACTGATGTTCGACGAGCCGGACCCGGCGATCCCGAGGAACGTGTCCGTGATGCCAAGGACGGTCCCCATGAGACCCAGGAGCGGCGAGACCGATCCCAGTATGGCCAACCACGTGAGTCCTTGTCCGAGCTCGTCACGCTCCTCGGCTTCCTCCTTTTCGAGAACCAGCTTGAGCACCTGCAATTGGGTCAGGGAGAGCCCTTCACTCGGCGGAGCCCCCTCGCGGAGCGCGCCTGGTCTCAGTTCACTGAAGAAGTTCACGCCCTGGCGAAAAACACGCCCGTAGGGAGATTCCGGAAGCAACAGGACGGCCTTGTACGCGTCCGCCAGGCCGGTGGCTCGCTCCATCTTCTGTAGGAATCGGTCGCCCTGAAGCCGAACGGCTCTGAACTGCTTGGCCTTCCAGAAAATGAGAACCCATGAGAAGAGCGACGCGGCGGCGAGGACCAGGAGGACCACCCTGGTCGGCCACGTCCCCCCGAACAGCATATCCCACCCACTCGTGGGCGCACCGGTCTGGGCGAGGAGCGTCGAAAGCCCCATTCAAGCTCCGATCTTCTGACTTGCGATGAAGTGAAACGTCTCCCGGAGACCATCCTTGAGCGTATGCCGAGCCGCCCATCCACGCTCGGCGAACCGAGACACATCGAGCGTACTGTGCCGCAACTCTCCGGTGCGCGGTTCGCGGTAGACCCGCCCCGGGCGGACCTCGGCGATGCTTTCCAAAACATCCGCTAGGCGATTCACGCTGGTCGCCACCCCCGTGCCGACGTTGAAGGCCACCGCATCGATGTTCGGCGCGGGCTTCAACACCATCTCGGATGCGAGGAGGTTCGCGCTCACCACATCCCTGACGTACACATAGTCCCGGGTCTGCTCGCCGTCGCCGAAGATAGTGAGTTCTTCTCCCGACTGCAGCCGCTCGCAAAAAATCGCCACGACACCGGCCTCCCCATGCGGATCCTGCCGCGGTCCAAAAACGTTGGCATACCGTAGCGCCACGTACTCGAGGCCATGCGCCACCCGGTAGTAGTGCAGATAGTACTCCCCGGAAAGCTTCGTGACTCCGTACGGAGAGAGCGGCAGCTTGGGCGCTCCCTCCGGCGTGGGGATTTCCTCCGGCTCGCCGTAGACGACCCCGCCGCTCGAGACGTATACGATCCTCCGGGTGCCGGTCTCCCGGGCACCCTCCAATACGTTGAGCAGTCCGAGCACGTTGATCGACGCATCCCGGGCGGGATCTACCACGGACGTACGGACGTCGACCTGGGCAGCATGTAAGCTCAGCAAATCGAACCCCACGTCGCGGATCAGGTCACGCAGAGCCGGATCCTCGATTCCCATCTCGACGAACTCTGCTTTCGGGTTGACGTTGGCCAGACAGCCACTGGACAGATCGTCGACGACCCACACGCTGTCGCCCCGCTCCAGATACGCGTCGGCCACGTGGCTACCAATGAATCCGGCGCCCCCAGTTACCAGAACCTTTTGGGTCGTGTCACTCATCTACGAGAACGCTTCGGGGAGCGTCAGTCATCGTCCGCTTGCGGTAGGTCCATGTCGATGCCTTCTACCTCCTCCTCGTCACTCCCCGGCCCCGATCCTTCGGGGCGCTCTGCTTCTACCGCTTCGAGGTCATGCAAGTACCGGACCGCATCGATGAACTCGACGCCGCGACCGTTCCCCGCACCCTCCTTCAGGCGCTCCGTGGGGTCGTGCAAGAGCTTGTTGAGAAGTTGCTTCGAAAAGGCCTCGACCACGTCTCGATCGTCTGCGGAGAGGTGCGAAAGCTTTGACCAGAGGCGTTCCAGCTCATCCTGGCGCACGTCGTCCCAACGCCCCCGGAGACTACGGATCACCGGGACCACCCCCCTGGCTCCGTACCAATGAAGAAAGTCCCGGGCGTATTCCTCGACGATGACCTCGGCCTCGGGAACGGACCTCCGACGCTTGAGCAGGTTGTCGTCCAGGATCTCATGAAGGTGGTCTACATTGTAGAGGAAGACGTTGGCCTCGTTGCCGACCTCGGGCTCTACATCGCGCGGAATCGCCAGGTCGAGAATCAGTAGTGGACTGCTTTGGCGCCCCTCTCTGGCTTGACGAAAGCCATCTCGGGTCACCAAGGGGTGGGGGGCGGCCGTGGACGCAATCAGGATGTCGGTCTCCGCCAACTCGAACGGCATCTCGTCGAAGTGCACCGCTCGCCCCGAAAGTCTCTGTGCGAGCTCGCTGGCCCGGTCGTATGTCCGGTTGGATACGACGAGCCCTCGGATACCGTCCCGCCCCAGGGCTTCAACCACCAACTCCGCCGTGGTGCCGGCTCCGAGAATCATCACCTTGCGGCCCTCGAGGCCGCCGAAGATTTTGCGCGCCAACTCGACAGCCACAGAGGCCACAGACGCTGCGCCCTCTCCGATGGGCGTCGTGGAACGGATTCGTCCTCCGGCTGAGAGGGCCGACTGGAAGAGCCGGTGCAGAATGGGTCCGGCCAGCGGCGGCGTGGTCGGACTCTGACCCGCCAACTCGTACGCGTCCTTGACCTGCCCTTGGATTTCGGCCTCACCGAGGACCAACGAATCCAATCCCCCGGCCACACGGTAGAGGTGGCGGACCGATGCTCCACCATCGTGGCGGTAAAGGTACTGCTCCGTGCCGCCAACCACGTCGCCCGCTTTCTCAGAGAGAACTCGCTCCGCCTCGACCTGCACGCGCTGATTCCCTCCGGGGCACACGTAGAGCTCGGTACGGTTGCAGGTGGATAGGAGCACGGCCTCTTGAACTTCGGGGCGGGCACGGAGCCCCGTGAGTGCCACCTCGGCCTCACCCCGTGTGAATGCGAAACGTTCCCGGATCTCGACCGGCGCCGTGAGGTGGCTGACGCCCACGATGGAGACGGGGCTCAAAGGAAGAACCCCCCCTGACCGCTCACCAGGCGAAGACCGACGTACGAGACGACGATGAACGAGAATCCGACCACAGCAGCGAGGGCGCTCCTTCGCTCCTTCACCCCACCGCCGATTCGTACGCCTAGTGCGGCGACGAAGATGAGGCAGCTCATGATCGCCCATAGGACCTTCGGGTTCGTGAGGTCGAAAGAATCCTGGAAGCTGATGGTCCACAACCACCCGAGGACGAGGGAAAGCGTAAAGGTGATGAACCCGACCACCAACCCGGTCCGGACGAGGCGGTCGAGCGTGGCGAGGGGAGGTGTGAACTGGAACAGGCGTCCCATCCTCTTCGTGTTCAGCTCGTGAAGTTGGACCAGGTAGAGCAACCCCGATGCGAAGGCCAGGGCCAAGCCACCCAAGCCGACGAACGCCAACGTGACATGGAACGCGAACCAAGGCCCTTCCCAGTCCAGCGATTCGGTACCCGGCTCGAGCCCCAATGAGACCGCAACCGCCTGAAGGAGAATGACCACAGGAACGAGTACGATTCCGACACGTCGACCTTCGCCCAGACCGAGGGTGGCCACCAGACCGATGCCGATGGTGAGGGCGACCGTCGAGAGGGACGGCGCGAGCCCGGTAAGCGGGAGCTGACCGTAATCGACGGTGAAACGGGCCAGCGCGACAGCGTGCACTGCGACGCCGGCGGCGGCCAACCCGAACGCGATCATCGGGCCACGTCCACGCCCTCCGCTCAGGAGCGAGCGGAACCACAGGATCAATGATCCGATGTAGAGAAGAAGAGCGACTTCGTGCGTCAAAGGAAGCGCATCGTGTGGATGACTCGGCGTTCTACCTCATCTTCCGGT
This sequence comes from Longimicrobiales bacterium, assembly GCA_965249775.1. Taxonomy (GTDB): domain Bacteria; phylum Gemmatimonadota; class Gemmatimonadetes; order Longimicrobiales; family Gaopeijiaceae; genus UBA822. The sequence continues at coordinate 4,448,734 of OZ252253.1, read as the reverse complement.
CCAGATATACGCTAGTGCCGATCCGGAACACAAGTCCCTCTACCGTAATGATTTCGGCTGAGGACGTCGCCTCTTCGGTCAACACGACCCTCAGTCGTCCAATGACGTCCTCCGTCGACCCATCTCCGGAAAACGCCACATATTCGTCTCCAATGTCCACGCCGTCGTCCGAGCCCTGGTCCAGGATCGTCACTTGTCTTAACCCATACAATTGGTGGACCTCTCCGAATTCGATGACCGCAGCCTCGGTCCGGTTCGTGACCATCGCGGGGTATTCGCCAGGCCTCAAGTCGAACTGCGGCGCGGGGCGTACATAGTCACCCACCCTGACAGGCCCGAAGACCTCCCCGACCACCCCCTCGACGGTGTTGGGTGCGACCCGCGTCACGGACATCACACCCATCGGGCGCAAAATGACGCCCAGTCCCTTGTTTTCGCGAGCCGGGCGGAAGATCTGCAATTCGTCCCCCAGCCTCACCCGGAAGCCGGGCTCAAGATCCAGTCGCACCACGGTATAGGGAAAGGCCGTTCGGAGAATGCCTTCTTGAACCAACGACCCGATCGTCCCGTCGAATGTGACCTCCTTCAACGTCATCGGGCCGAGCCACTCCGCCGATCGGTTGGAGGTCCGCGTCACCCAGAAGTAATCCCCTATCTCCGTTCCCTCACCGCTCGAGGCGGTCGTGGGAGCCTGATAGAATCTGGATCGACGGTCCCGCTCCGAGATCCCGCCGGGTCTTACGGGGCGCGTGATCCGCTCGATTGCAGGCTCTGGACCCACAGACACGTCTCCGATGATCGCCGGCTCCGTCTCTACAAAGTTGGGGTCCGCAGGATCGTCCAGAGGGTCGTCCGCAGGATCGTCCGTTGGATCGTCCGCTGGATCCGTCACGTCCCCTCCCGCCACGATCGGACCCGCGGCGCCCATGATCACGAACTCGACCCGACGGTTCTGTGCCCAGGCCTCCGCGTCGCTCCGGTTGACGAGCGGACGCTCTTCCCCAAACGATGTCGTCGTGAGCCGCTCCTCAGCGATCCCGAGGCCTGTGAGGAAGTTGCGCACGCTCTCGGCACGTCGGCTTCCAAGCGCCAGGTTGTACTCGACGGAGCCCCGCTCGTCGGCGTGGCCCTCGAGACGAATGGTGAACGTAGGGCTGTTGCGCAGAATCGGCAGCTTCGCACGCAGTAGTTGGTCCGTCTCGGCGGTGATGGCCGCTTCGTCGAAGTCGAAGCGGACCACTTCTTCGATGGTCGCCCGTTCCGGAGCCTGCAGTACCGGCTCCTGGCCGACTGTCAAACCGGGAAAAATTGCCAACGCCAGCACGGCCGTCACGGACCGGACCATGATCGCTCCCTTTCCATATGGGACGGGACTTTATGCACTACCACTCAACGTCGAAGATAGGCGATTCAGGCCCCGCGGGTCAACGCGTTTTTCGCTATTCAACTACAAACGTTTCCGGATTTGAAGCTACCGATGCCGGCCTGATTCGGCCAGCTAGTGCGTTTTCTCAGGCGCCTTTAGGCTCTTCTTGAGCACCCGAGCGTCCTCACGCGGCCCCTCGTAATAGCCCTTCCGGACACCAATCTCCTCGAATCCGCGCCGGGCGTACATCTCCCGCGCAAGTCCATTGGATTCTCGAACCTCGAGGTAGAGACTTCGAACGCCCGCGTCTTCCGCAACCTCCAACATTCGACTCAGAAGACCCGAACCGATGCCGCGACCCTGTAGATCCCTCCGAACCGCAATATTGGCCAACTCTCCCTCATCGAGCACTTTCCAAAGGATCGCATAGGCGGCGAGCTGATCTCCCAATTCGGCAACCCAAAGCTCGACGCCCGAACGGCCTACCAGTGAGCGGAACGTCTCCTCGCTCCACGGCGTGGAGAAGGCCGCCGTCTCGATGCGGGCCACTTCGGGTACATCCGACGGCGTCATCGGCCTCAGGGATAGACGAGGGTTCATGCGCCCGACCCCCTGCATCGTTCCGCCGACGAGGAGCGAAGGTACTCGGGCTGCCAGCGGGCGATGTCCTCCAAGGGCTCACGGGAAGGCGAGTCTGCGACGACCTTGAGCAGACCAGCCGCACTAGGCATTCCGAATGGGGCGGGAAGCAGCGTAAAACCCGTGCCGTGGATCTCGTCCGCATGCCTTTGGGCGCCATCACCCGCGAACACGGAGAACGGGAGACCATCGGAGAGCACCTCACCGATGGTTGTCGAATGAGGCGCAACAAGCACCTCGAATCCGCTCCCGGTCGGCCGATAGCACGCACCATATACCCGATTGCTCCGCGCATCGAAGAGCACATAGCGCGGGCAGGCTCGCTCCTCTTCGGATAACACGGGCCCGTGCCCCCACTTCGGATGCGACACCTGCAAGTCACCACCCCCGACGCTACCGGAAGGCTCGACCTCATCGATATCCACGGCCGCGGCGCCTGCTTCGAGAGATGAGACCGCCCAGAGAGGAATGTCCAGGGCGTGGGCCAACCCTTTAGCCGTCGCGGCGGCTACTCGCACTCCCGTGAACGAACCGGGTCCGGCCCCCACGACCAGGCCGGCAAGCTCCGATAGGTCAACGCCGGCCTCTTGAAGCACTGCGCCGATCGTAGGGATCAGATCCGACGAGTGTGATCCCTGGCCATCGATCACACCGCGGGCGACAACGCGGCTTCCTACGCCCACGCACACCGACCCGAGGGCCGTGGACGTATCTAGCGCGAGGTACATCCCGTCCGGCGACCAAGCTCGGCTCGTCTCGACCGGATTCGTCTCGCCCGGACTCATAAATCCACCGAGACCGGAAACCCGGGGAGATCCTTCGGCACACCGAACCGGGACACGGACACCGTGCGGGCCTCCCGGTCTCCCACGACCGGACCCAACGTGATCTCCCATCGATGCTCGGGAAGCATTCCCTCCGCGCGATCCGGCCACTCCACCAGCACCAACTCGTCCTGGCCTCCCAGCTCCTGCCAGCCGAGCTCCCGTAGCTCACCCGGATCCGACAACCGATAGAGATCCATATGCACGACCTCGACGCCCCGGCTCGACGGATATCGAAACACGAGATTGAAGGTCGGCGACGGGACGGCTCCCTCGACCCCGGCCCCGCGGGCAATCGAGCGGGCGAGCACCGATTTGCCGGCCCCCAACGGGCCCCGCAGCAAGAGGAACAGCGGCGTGCGTGCCGCCGCACCAATGGCCTTGCCCCAGCGGATCATCTCGGCCTCGTTGAGAATCATCCGACCACCCACGACGCGATCATTTGGGCGCTGCCTTCAGTTCGAAGATCTGGTCTCTCAAGATCGCCGCTCGCTCGAAGTCCATCGCCTCGGCCGCCTCCGCCATCTCCTGCTCCAACACCTTGAGAAATTCCTCCGTGTTGACCTCGTCGGCATACCGGGCCTTGGGCTCCGACACTCGGCCCACGGGCTGTCGTCTGGCGTCCGCGACCCGGGTCGTGAACTCGATCTCCTGGACGCTCTTCCGAATTGTTTCGGGTGTGATGCCGTTCTCCTGATTGTGCACGATCTGGATTTCCCGGCGCCGGTTCGTCTCTTCTATGCAGACCTGCATGGAGTGGGTCACCTTGTCCGCATACAGAATCGCCATGCCTGCTACGTTTCGGGCAGCCCGCCCGATCGTCTGGATGAGCGAGCGCCCGTCACGAAGAAATCCCTCCTTGTCCGCATCCAGGATCGCCACCAACGAGACCTCGGGCAGGTCCAGACCCTCGCGCAAGAGGTTGATCCCGACCAGCACATCGATCTTTCCCAACCTCAGCTCCCTCAGGATCTTCATCCTCTCGATCGTGTCGATGTCGGAATGCATATAGCTCACCCGAACGCCGACGGACTGAAGATACTCGGACAAATCCTCCGCCATCCGCTTCGTGAGCGTCGTCACCAACACGCGCTCACCCTTGGGCTCGCGCTCACGGATCTCGGCGAGAAGATCGTCCACCTGGCCTTTGACGGGGCGCACGTCGATGGAGGGGTCCACCAACCCGGTCGGGCGGATAATCTGCTCCACAACGACGCCCCCTGAGCGCTCCAGCTCCCACTCGCCCGGTGTAGCCGAGACGAAGACCGCGCGATGGATCAGCGAGTCCCACTCGTCGAACTGCAGTGGACGGTTGTCGAGCGCGCTGGGAAGTCGGAAGCCATGCTCGATCAGCGTTTCCTTGCGGGACCGATCTCCTTTGTACATCCCGTGAAGCTGTGGAACGGAGGCATGCGACTCGTCGGTTACGAGAAGGAAGTCTTCCGGAAAGTAGTCGATCAAGCACGCCGGACGCTCCCCGGGCCGCCGGCCACTGGTGTAGAGCGAGTAGTTCTCGATGCCCGGGCACGTACCGATCTCTAGCATCATCTCGATGTCGAAGTTCGTCCGGCTCTCGATGCGCTGCGCCTCCAGAAGCTGCCCGGCCGCTTCGAACGCGGCGACCTGCTCAGTCATCTCGGCCCGAATGTGAGGCACCATGTCCTCGATCACCTCGCGACGGGTCACGTAGTGACTGGCCGGGTAGATGGATGCCCGCTCCATCGGTGTGACGGTCTCGCCCGTCAGCGGCTCGAAGCGCGTGATCCGCTCGATGTTGTCCCCCCACAACTCGACACGAATCGCCTGCTCTTCGTAGGCCGGAAAGATCTCGACCGTATCGCCGCGAACCCGAAACGTGCCTCGCTCGAACTCGTAATCATTGCGGCGATACTGAATCTGAACGAGCGCCCTGAGAATCTCCCGGCGACCCATCGCCTGGCCCACACGCAGGTGCAGCATGAGCGACCGGTAGTCCACAGGGCTTCCCAACCCGTAGATACAGGAGACGGAAGCGACGACGATCACGTCCTCACGCTCCATCAACGATGACGTCGTGCGCAGGCGTAGCCGCTCGATGTCCTCGTTGATCGTGGCGTCTTTCTCGATGTAGGTGTCCGTAGAGGGGACGTAGGCTTCCGGCTGGTAGTAGTCGTAGTAGGAGATGAAATACTCGACGGCGTTACTGGGAAAGAGCGCCTTGAACTCACCGTAGAGCTGAGCCGCCAACGTCTTGTTGTGTGACGTGACCAATGTGGGGCGGCCGTACTCGGCGATCACGTGGGCGATCGAGAAAGTCTTCCCGGTGCCGGTGGCCCCGAGGAGTGTTTGGAAGCGATCCCCACGGGCCAGTCCCTCGCTCAACTCGGCGATGGCGGACGGCTGATCCCCTTGGGGCTGGTACGTAGAGGACAGGTCGAATTGCGGCATTGACTGTACGGTGGCTCGGACAGTTCCCTGGTTTCGGGCGGCTTTCTGGTCGAGATCCTACTCGAGATCCGTAGTCGAGATCCTGCTCGAGATCCGAGTCGAGATCCCTAGTCGAGATCCTGCTCGAGATCCGAGTCGAGATCCGACCCCTGAGAGACATCCCGGCGGTCCACCTGAACCACCCCTTTCACCCCGCTGATAGCCTTGATGACCTTCGTGAGATGAGCCAGGTCCTTCACTTCTACGGAGAACCTGCCGAGCATTCCCCGTTCGACCCCTCTCATGTCGGCCTGAACGATGTCGGTATCCGTATCGCTGATCGCCGTCGCCACGTCGGATAGGAGCCCACGTCGGTCCGTACCCTCCATGAAGAGGCTCACGTAGAAGCGGTCATCTTTTTCGGATGCCCACTCGATCTCGACCCGCCGGTCTTCTGACAGGTTGAGGACGTTCGGGCAGTCCACCTGGTGGATCGACACGCCGCGCCCCTGCGTGATGTAGCCCATGACCCGATCCCCGGGAACCGGCTGGCAGCATCGGCAATAACGGATCATGAGGTTGTCCATGCCCTGAATTCGCACGGCACGGTTCGAGCGACGGATACGATCGGCGATGCGTTCGAACCTCGTCGGCGTGCGACCCACCACATCATGCGGGTCCTCATCGGGATATAGTGCCCGAATGACCGCAGTCGGCCCCACGTCGCCTCGGCTGAGGGCGATCAACACCTGCTCAAATTCCGCGTTTCCGAGGCTCTGCGCTGCCTCCTTCATTTGGGCCTTCGTCGGCTTGGCTCTACGGGCCTTTCTGATCTCGCGCTCAAAGAGATCCTTTCCGAGCTTGAGGGCGGAGTCGTGCTCCTCTTTCCGGATCCACTGGCGGATGCGTCCGCGGGCGCGGGACGTCCTGACGAACGCGAGCCAGTCCTGACTGGGGCGTTGTCTGGTGTCGGTGATGATCTCCACTGCGTCGCCATTCTTGAGCTCACGGGAGAGTGGCGAGATCCGGCCATTGACGCGCGCCCCGGCACAGTGATTTCCCACCTCAGTGTGAACCGAGTAAGCGAAGTCGATGGGCGTGGCACCCGTCGGGAGCTGCTTGACCTCACCTTTCGGCGTGAAGACGAAGATCTCGCCCTGAAAAAGGTCCATCCGAAGGAATTCCATGAACTCCTCCGGCTCACTCGTATCCTTTTGCCAATCGAGCACCTGCCTGAACCAGGTCAGCGCCTCATCGACCTCGTCCCGCTCGCTCTCCGGCCTCGCTTCGGTGATCCCCTCCTTGTAGCGCCAATGGGCCGCGATCCCGTACTCCGCCGTCCGGTGCATCTCATGGCTTCGGATCTGAATCTCGTATCGGCGCCCACCCGGCCCGATGACGGTCGTGTGGAGCGACTGATACATGTTGGACTTGGGCGTCGCGATGAAGTCGTGAAATCGCTCCTGAACGGGTGTCCATTTGTTGTGGATGACGCCCAGCGCGGCGTAACAGTTCTGCACGTCATCGGTGAGCACGCGCATGGCCATGAGGTCGTAGATTTCCTCATACGGCAGATCACGACTCACCATCTTGAGGTAGATCGACCAGAGGTGCTTGGCGCGCCCGGTCAACTCGGCGGGGACGCCTGCCTCCTCGAGCGCCTCGGCGAGTGGCCGATGCATCTCGAGCACTTGCTTCTCTCTTTCCTTTCGCCTCTGGCGAACTTTTTTTCTCAGAGCCTCGTACGGCTCGAGCTCGAGGTACTTGAAGGCCAAGTCCTCGAGCTCCCACCGGATCGCCGCCATCCCGAGGCGATGCGCCAGAGGCGCGTAGATCTCCCTCGTCTCCAGCGCGATCCTGCGCCGCTTTTCCTCCTTGAGCGCGTCCAAAGTCCGCATGTTGTGGAGTCGATCGGCCAGCTTGACCAGAATTACCCGCGCATCCCGTGCCATCGACAGGAGGAGCTTGCGGTAGTTCTCGACCTGCTGTTCGGTGTTGGAGGGAAACTCCACACGGCCGATCTTGGTGACGCCCTCGACGATCGTCGCGACGTTCTCGCCGAAACGCTTTTCGATGTCCACCACCGAGACGCTGGTGTCCTCCACGACGTCGTGGACGAGGCCCGAAACGAGGGACTCGGTGTCGAGACCGAACGTCGCGAGGATGGTCGCCACTTCGACGGCGTGACTGACGAATTCGTCGCCCGACGCCCGTCGCTGACCCGAGTGGGCCTCCCGCGCCAGGTCGTACGCGTCCCTCACCGCCTCTACATCGAGCCGGTCGGCGTACGCCTCCATCGCCTGGGCCAGGGGCCTCGGGAGTCCACGGATGGTCTGGGTGGCAGTAGCAGTAGCCATCCTTCAACTACCCGCAGCCTGCCGGTCTGTTTCGACTTCCTTGGCCGTCGGGTACGCGGCCCCTCTTCTAGCCCGTGGGGTGGAAGAGGGGTTCACAATCCCACTCCGGCCGACGCTTCGCTCTACGGCTTCGCCGCAGACCGTCCTACGCGGGACCGTGAACCCCTCTTCACGTCAGCATGTCGGAACGGCGCCAACGGACCGCTGCAAGGTGCGTTGAGGGCTTGAGCAGAAAGGTCATTCCCACCTACCTGCAGAGCATCCCGTCTGCGTGGGGGCAGCCGTGTCCGGTTCTACCTAGGGGTGCCGGAGTGGGGTGATGGTCCTCCGCAGAGGCAGTCTTCCGGCAAAGCCGAGCGAAACGCTGACCCCACCCACGCGCCTAAGCCCCCCAAAGCCCGGGCGGGCGGTGTCGGGCTCCGGACAACAAGGTTGAGGGAGAGGGATCGATGGTCCTCCGGAGGACAGTCCGCCGCCGAAGGCGGTGGAGCGAAGCGCTGGCCGGAGGAGGACCGTCGATTTCTCTCCCTTCCACACGCTTCTTACGCGAGGTCGCCATCGTCCGCCAGGGACGCGAATCGGCCGTCTCCGATCACGACGTGGTCGACGATGGAGATTCCCACTGTGCGGCCCACCGCACAGAGCTGCTTCGTGATGGCGCGATCCTCGGCCGATGGGGTTGGATCTCCTGAGGGATGATTGTGAACCAGGATGATGGCCGCCGCGCTCTGGGTGATGGCGGGGCGAAACACTTCACGGGGGTGGATCAGGGAGGCGTCCAGGATGCCCCTGGTAATGAAGACCTCCCGGATCACGCTATGGCGCGCCGACAGGAGGAGAGCGTGAAATTCTTCCTGGGGGAGGTCACGGAGGCGCGGTTCCATGCGGTCGAACACGTCTCGTGGGCCGCGCACACGGTCGCCTGGATGACGGATTTCCGCGCTCGCTCGCCGACCCAGCTCGAGGGCCGCCGCAATCCGAGCGCCCGTAGCCATTCCCACTCCGGGGATTGCCGCGATCGCCGACGGCGAGACCGATCCCAGGGTCCGCAACGACCCCGCCACGCTCGCGAGCACATCGTCCGCGATCCCGAGAGCAGAAGCCTTGCGACCCCCGCTTCCCACCAAGAGGGCTATGAGCTCACGACCCGTGAGCGCCTCCGGCCCCAGTGCGTTCAGGCGCTCACGGGGTCGCTCGCCGGGAGGGAGGTCACCTATGGACGGCATTCATAGAGAAACCGCCTTCGGGCGCTCGGCCACCGGAAGTCATCCCATGGGGCTTCATCCACTTGGAGCTCGTCCCACGAGAACTCGTCCGCCGCGGGGTCGTACAACTCGCCTAACGCCTCCAAAACCGCCAACTGTGCCTCTTCTTCGACCCGGACCGCGTCGTACAGGGTCTCAATGTCATTCCAGGGGTCGCTTCGTCTCGACATGGACTCTTTCTCCATTTTCCTCTCTGGCATCTGAGGGCGTTAAGAGAGGGCATGGGAGTGGGCGAGTGAATGGACCAACGAGACTAATGGCTTCCTTGCCGTCGGGTACGGGGCGCCCTCTTCTAGCTGGTGGGTGGAAGAGGGGTTCCCGGTCCCGCTCCGGCCGACGCTTCGCTCTACGGCTTCGCCGCAGACCGTCCTACGCGGGACCGTGAACCCCTCTTCACGTCAACGTGTCGGAGGGCGCTAACGGACCGCTGCAAGGTGCGTTGTGGGCTTGGCGGGAAGATCACTCCCACAATACACCCAAGGCATCATACGTATGTTTGCACCTGGGACCTACGTATAGCGCGGAGCGCCGTTTCGGGGCAACTGAGCCGCGCCCTCCAAGCCTGGGCGGGCCGTGGACAGGTCATTCCCACCACCCCGCCAAAGCCCCCCCAGCGTTGGGGCGACTGTGCCCGGTTCTACCACGCCGGTATGGTGGGGGGAGCCGATTTGTACTCCGGCGACGCGGTCTGGGGAAGCCTAGCGCAAAGTGGTGGCCGGGGGAGGAGAGTAGAAACCTGGGACGGAACGCGCCGAGAATCTTACCGCACGTCTAGAGGGAGAGGGATCGATGGTCCTCCGGAGGACGGTCTGCGGCGAAGCCGTAGAGCGAAGCGTCGGCCGGAGGAGGACCGTCGATCCCTCTCCCTTCACCGCGCGAAGAAAAGGAGCCTACCCCCGCCCAGGCCCGCTACGCCCCCCCATGGCACTTCTTGTACTTCTTCCCCGACCCACAAGGACAAGGCTCATTCCGCCCCGGCTCCTTGGTAGCGGTCACCGGCGCCCGCACGCGCTCCCCCTCTGCGCGGTTCGTGGCCAACTCTCTCGGATCCTGAGGCGAGGGCACGCCATCGACGGAGCCCAGAGGGACGGTTCGCCCTCGACCCGCTCCCTCCGAACGGGTGCTCTTAGCCATGCCGAGATCGTCCACGCGGCCGCCACTCCCCATGGTCTGAGTACGGCTGGCGGCCGCCGCCTGAGCAAGCGCACCGCCGCTTACGCCTCCGTCGTCCGTCGGACCCGAGTACTGCATCTTTTGGGGCTGGCGAACGGGCTGGCGCGGCTGTCCGAGCTGGGCCTTGAAGAGCAGGTTTCCGACTGTGCCGCGAAGGTCGTCCATGAGGTCCACGAACATCTCGTAGGCCTCTTTCTTGTACTCGACGAGCGGGTCCTTCTGTCCCCATCCACGGAAGCCGATCGACGCCTTGAGGTGATCCAGGTCGTAAAGGTGATCCTTCCACTTGCCGTCGATGACGCTGAGCATGATGTAGCTCGTGACGCCTTCGGCGTGCTCCCCGAAGCCCTCGATCTTTCGGTGGAACGAGTCGTGAACGCTCTCCACGGCCATCCGCTGAATCTCGTGCACTTCCAGCTCGTGCTCCTGCTCCGCACCATTTTCGCTCGGAAGGCCTTGGAGCACAGTGAAAAAGTCCAACGAGATCCGCCTCGTGAGCCCGGCGAGATCCCATTCCTCCTCGTGCTCTGAGTCCACGTACTCATCCACCGTGGACTGAACTGTGTGCTCGATCATCTCCCACATCTCGCCCTTCAGATCCTCCCCACCCTCCAGGGCGAAGAGGCGGCGATCGTAGATGACCTCGCGCTGCTGGTTCATGACATCGTCGTAGTCGAGCAACCGCTTCCGCGACTCGAAGTTGTTCCCTTCCACCCTCTTCTGTGCGGTCTCGATGGCACCGGTAACCAGCCGGTGCGTGATGACTTCACCCTCGGAGGCGCCCAGCCTGTCCATCGCGTTCGCCAAGCGATCACCGACGAAGAGCCGCATGAGGTCGTCCTCCACCGAGATGAAGAACTGAGACGCCCCGGGATCGCCCTGCCGCCCCGAACGGCCACGAAGCTGGCGGTCGATCCTTCGGGATTCGTGCCGCTCGGACCCGATGATGTAGAGCCCACCCACCTGAATGACGTAGTCGTCGGGCTTGTTCTCGAACTCCATTTCCCGCGTCGGATCGACCGGAGCCAGCTCTGCGAGATCCAAACCGCGCTCCCTCGCCCACCCCACCGTGCGGGCCTCGACCACGCCCTCACCCAGTTTGATGTCGGTTCCGCGTCCGGCCATGTTGGTGGCGATCGTCACGGCCCCGGCACGTCCCGCCTCGGCTACGATCTCGGACTCCTGCTTGTGCTGCTTGGCATTCAAGACGTTGTGCGGGAGCCCGCGGCGCTTGAGCATCCTCGAGAGCGTCTCCGAGATTTCGACGTTCGTGGTTCCCACGAGGACGGGCAGCTCCATCTTGTGCAGCCGCTCGAGTTCGTCCATGAGCGCCTGATACTTCTCTGTTTTCGTCCGGAAGATCAGATCGTCGCGGTCGTCGCGGATGACCGGTCGGTTCGTCGGGATCACGAAGACATCGAGCTTGTAGATCTGGTGGAACTCGTTCTCCTCGGTCTCCGCTGTTCCGGTCATTCCAGCCAGCTTCTCGTACATCCGGAAGTAGTTCTGGATCGTGATCGTGGCGAGCGTCTGCGTCTCGCCCTTTATCTCCACGCCTTCCTTGGCCTCCACCGCCTGATGCAGCCCGTCGCTCCAGCGCCGACCGGACATCTGGCGACCGGTGAACTCGTCGACGATCACGACCTCGCCACCCTCGCCGATGATGTATTTCTCGTCCTTCTGGAAGAGGGTGTACGCCTTGAGGAGCTGATGGATGACGTGGATTTTCTCGCTCTTGGCGGCGTACTCGGCTTCGAGCCTGGACATCATCTCCCGTCTGGCGTCGACTGAAAGTGATTCGTCTTCCTCAATCGCGCCCATCGCCTCGGACAGGTCGGGGACAACGAAGGCCTCCGGGTCCCCCGGGGAGAGCTCGTCGAGACCCGCATCCGACAGGTGGACCGCATGCCCTTTCTCGTCCATCGCGAACAAGAGCAGCTCATCGATTTCAAACAGGCGCTTCTCCCGCATGTAGTCGGCCTCGACCTTGAGGGCGAGCTTCTGGAGCCCCGGGTCGTCGGCGAAGAGCTTGAGAAGACGCTTGTTGCGCGGGCCCCCTCGCTTGGCGGCCAACAGCTTCTCGCCCGCCTCGAACTCGTTGCCGGCCTCGAGCTCCTTTTCGGCGTCCGCGATGTGCTCGCTCACCACACGCAGTTGCTTCTTGTACAAGCTGCCGACGAGCCTGTTGTATTGCTGGAAGGGAGTCGAGGTATCACGGCCCACCGGACCGGAGATGATGAGGGGCGTACGTGCCTCGTCGATCAGGATCGAGTCCACCTCGTCGATGATCGCGTACCAGTGGCGTCGCTGCACCCGCTGCTCCAGGGCGTGCACCATGTTGTCCCGGAGATAGTCGAACCCGAATTCGTTGTTGGTGCCGTAGGTGATGTCCGACCCGTAGCCCGCGGTCCGCTCCGGCGAGTGGGGCTCGTACTTGTCGATGCAATCAACGGTGAGGCCGAGGTACTTGTAGATGTATCCCATCCACTCGGCATCGCGCTGCGCCAAATAAGTGTTCACCGTCACCAGGTGCACGCCCTCGCCCACGAGGGCGTTGAGGTAGAGCGGCATGGTGGCCACGAGGGTCTTCCCCTCCCCGGTGGCCATCTCGGCCACCTTGCCCCTGTGAAGGGCGATGGCTCCAATGAGCTGAACGTCGTACGGGACCATGTCCCAAACCATCGACTGGCCAGTCACCGACAACTCAGTGCCGACCAGACGACGGCACGTTTCCTTGACGGTCGCAAACGCCTCCGGAAGGATTTCCTCTAGGACCTCGCCAGTCCTCTCGAGCATCCGTTCATCGAGATCGGCCAGAGCTTCCTGGAGCTCCTGCCGCTTGAGTGGATCCTCCGAATGGCGCTTCTCTTCCCGGAGCTCTTCGATTTCGTCCTTGATCTCGGCAGTAGCGTCGGCGATGCGCGCCCGGAATTCCTCTGTCTTGGCCTTGAGTCGCTCCTCGGAGAGCGACTGGTATTCCTCGAACCACTCGTTGATCTCGTCGACCAACGGCTGGAGCTTCTTCGCCTCGCGGATGTGGCGCGAGCCGAGGATCTTCTTTGCGACCGCCTTCAACATGCTCAATGGATTCTCGCCTGCCCGAGAGGGGCCCTGGGAGACACCTGGTTCACTACGCCTCTGCTTCGCCGGGGGCTACACCGAAACCAACAAATTTGTACCAAAAACGTTCATGCATGTAGTAGAGGAACATCTTCGCGAAGAACTCGTACCCACCCACCACGGCGCCCACGCCTATGTCGCCGGTGACCAACCACGCGATAACCACGGTGGTCGAGGTGGCCACCAATCTCCACGTCATTGTCTTCGCCAGATGCCGCTTACGTGAAATCATTGGTATCTCATCTCGCTGTGGGCGTGATCGTGGACCCGGAACCCGGGCGCGTGAGCTAGCTTACGTACAGATTCTCCCGCTCGATAATGTCGGCCACACCCTCCGGCACAAGATGCCGGTAGGGCCGGCCTTCACGGACCCGCTCACGAACCTCCGACGACGAGACATCGATGGGCGGCACGTCCGCAGCGCTCCATACTACGTCGAGTCGAGGCAAGAGTGTAGTGAGATCGACGTCGCCGCGGGCCCACACACACACGTCCGCAAGACGAACGACTTCCTCCGGCTCGTGCCACTCGTCCAGCTCAGCGAACTGATCCGAGCCCATGATAAGAACCGGGACGGCCTCCGGGCACTCCGAGCGGAGTAGCTTCAGTGTATCTACCGTATAGGAGGGTCCCTCCCTCATGAGCTCGATATCGCTGACACTCTGATGCGCGCACCCGTCGATCGCGGCACCTACCATCTCCATTCGGAGCTTGGGGGATGTGACCCGGTTCTCGGGCTTATGTGGCGGAACTCCCACGGGGATCCAGAGAATCTCGTCTAGCGCTCCGGACTCCTGAAGCTCCCGCGCTAGGGAAACGTGGCCGACATGAGGAGGATCGAACGTGCCACCGAACACACCGAGCCTGACGAGACCGTCGTCATCGGGTTCGGCACGGGAAGGCTGTTGAGGAGGTACAGTGGGCCGCGTTGCGGATGCCACGGTCTCAGCTCCTAGGCGGAGCGACGACGCCATAGCCGTAGCTATGGCTAGGAACTCCAACAACGGAGATGAGGCCGTGCCACCGCAACCCTTCAACGCGTAAGATCATGCCCCAAATGGTGGTGGGCACATGGCGGTTGTGCGGTTGATCCTGCGTCTCTCCTCCTCGGAGTAGCTATGCTACGCCTCGTCGTCGTTCCTTGTCTGAACGCGCACAAGCGCCATGTGCGCGACCCGCTGTACCTCCTCAACAGCCTTCTACGCCGGGCCATCTTCGAGCAGCTGCCGGGCAGGCTCAGAGTCAGGGTAAGCCTCGAGGAGCAGCCTCCGAGTCGCTTCGACGTCCCGTTCGTACCCGATCTGGCCAAACGCGTCGACCATTTGATAGAGTGCCCAGGGGGCCCATTCGGTCTCCGGAAACTGGTTTGCCACGAATTCGAAGTAGAGTAACGCCGAGTCCGGGAGATCTCGTTTGAGGTAGTGGAGTCCCGTGTTGTAATCCTGCTCGGCTAGCTTGAGCGTCATCTCTACTGCCAGCTGCGACGCCTCGAGTCCGATTACCGTCCCCGCGAAGTCCCCCGCCACCTGCCGGCACGACAGCCTCGCCTGTCTGGTGAACGATTGGTCCCTCTGCGTAATGGGCGACAGGGCCGCCAGCGAGCGGCAGGTCCCGAGCGCCGCCCGGATCGCAAGCGTGTCGGACGGCCAGCGCTCGATTACACGGAAATACTCGCTCCGGGATTCGATGTAATTACCCTGCGCATACTGGGCTTCGGCAAGTAGGAACCGCGCTTGGGCGCCTTGGTTGAATCCCGGCGAAAAGAGGACGTATTCGAAGGATTCGACCGCATCCCCCCACTCCTCTTGCTCCATCGCCTGAAGCCCCAACGCATAGACCTCCTCGGTCGTGAGCCCGGGGAAAGGCAGCGAAGTCCCGCAGGCGGCAAGAAACAGTGAGGAGGCCAGACAAAGTATGAGGTTTTGCAGAAGGTCGTTTCTCATGGGTCTGAGTTACACCGCGGACCTAATGTGGTGTTCCAAACTTCTTTAGCTGTTTTCCAGGGATTCGTTCAACTGCCTTCCAGGGACGCGTTTAGCTGCTTTCCAGAGACGCGTTCAGCTACTCTCTAGGGACGCGTTCAGCTGCTTCCAGGGAGGCGAGGTAGGCTCGAATTCGGCGATCGTCCGGATTCTGTTCGGCACAGCTCTCCCATTCCCGCCGTGCTCCGTCCGTATCTCCCATCCGATTGAGGAGGGCGCCCAACCGCACACGAGCGCCGGCAAAGTCGGGATTCACCGCCAGGATCTCCTTCAGGTGAAGGCGGGCGTCGACCCACATATCCAGGTCCATGTAAGCCTCTGCGAGCTTGAACCGTATGTCCAGAAAGCCGGGCCGGATCTCAACGGCCGCCGCGTATTCATTGGCGGCCTCTTCGGGGCGATCAGCCGCCATGTAGAGATCGCCGGTTCTGGCGTGCGCGTTCGCGAGTTGATTGCCCATGTGTGATGGGAACGCGCGGGAATCGCGGACATCCAATGCGCTGGCGCGATGGAAGCATTCTGAGGCCTCTTCGAAACGGCCCAGGTCGTTGAGAACAATGGCGCGGTTCAGGAGCGCTTCGGCGTAGGTGTCGTTGACTTTGAGTGCCTCGTCGAACTGTTCGAGCGCGCCCTCCGGATCCCCCATCATGGCCAAGCAAAGCCCCGCCCGATGGCGTATGTCGGCGAAGTTAGGATGGTCCTGGAGAATGGCGCGAAAGTGCTGGTAGGCCACCGGGAAGTCGTCCTGCTCCCAGGCCGCCATGCCGCGCGCCGTCGTTTCCCGAACCGACGGTGGCCGATCAGAGCCGGGGCCCGTTTCCGGGCGCTCGTATTCGACCTCCTCCTCCTCCTCCTTCCTTCGCCTCGAGGGACTCACGTCTTAGCAGCCCGCACCGAGTCCACCGCCCGCCGGTTCCTGGAAACGAATTTCGTCGAACCGCCATTGGGCCGTTGTGACCAGAGGGCTCGTACCCGTCTGGTCGGCGCGACGGACCTGGAGGAAGGCATCCATAGCCTCTTCACACTGGCCCAGATCGGAGAGGATCTCGCCCATCTCGAAGTAGGCCCTCGCCTGATCGCTTCGGGGCTCGCCCAGTGCGATCGTGCGCTCGATGTGGCCCAGGGCTTCTTCGTCCTCGCCCTCCGATCGGAGCTCCTGCGCCAGGCGTAGCGAGCAACTGCCGATCTTCCAATCAACCTCGAGCCGCTGGCGCGCCCGAATCAGCGTGCGGTATCGCTCATAGTAGAGGAGCGCCCGCCGACAATCCCCCACCTCGTCATAGGCCGAAGCAGCCTCGAACACCACGTCGGGTGTGGTCTCTTCCTGCCTCTCCGCGATCGCCGCCTGGAAGTAGGGGAGCGCCGTAGCATACTCGCCACTCCTGTAGTAGTGGCGCGCGAGGGGCAACGCCATGTCCTGCATCGTGATGCCCGGTCGGAACGACATCGCCGTCTCCATCGCGGACGCGAGGCCGAAGAGGTCGTCCCGGTCCCGGGCGGCGCGCGCCAAGCGGACCATGTCGGAGACCGCTTGGTCTGCCAAGTCAGGATCCTGGTCCACGGCCTGATGATAGTAATCTCCGGCCTCGTCGATACGGCCCATTAGCGCATAGGTATGCGCCACACGGACCAGCGCGGGAGCGTCCTCAGAGCCCTGTCGCACCGCGAGCCGGTACTCCGCCAAGGCCGCATCCAGGTCGCCCCGGGCGGCCGCTTCGTCGCCCCGGAGGATGGAGGACTCGTCTCCACCACCGCCAAAGCAGGCGCTCAGCAACGTCGACGTTATGGCGACGTGTGCAAAACGCTTGGCAAGGGCCCGGTCGATCATAGGAGCAATGTACCGCAAACATCGGGCCGAAGGGTATGGTTTCATGATCGTTGACACGCTCCAAAAACGTAATTAGCGAGGAATAGGACCAGTGGTAAGCACCCGTTTCTCGAAACTCTAGGATCGTGCTATGAAGATGCTCCGTATTGCCTCTTGCGCACTCTTCCTTTTTGGGCTCGTCGCGGCTCTGCCCGCACAGGCCCAAACACCCTGGGAGCTAGGCCCGTATCTGGGGGTGAATCTCGACAACAACGAGCTGCACCTCGGCGGCGTGGCGCGCGTCCACCTTTCGTCGCTACCCATTACGCTGAACCCAGGGCTCGAGTTTTACCCCGGGCTGGACGACACCGGAAGCGGGCTGGGCCGGTCCTTGTGGGTCCTGAACTTCGACGCGCAGTACCAGTTGGACGCTGAATCGGTGAGCCCCTACGTGGGAGGGGGCATCTCGTGGGCGAGGCTTTCTACGGAAACCTTGGATGCCGCGTCGGATGTCGGCCTGAATCTGAAGGGCGGCCTGGTGTTCAACCGGACCGGTAACGCCCAGCCGTACGGGGAGGCGATTCTGAACTTCTCCGATGGTACTGAAGCCTTGATCTTCCGGGCCGGACTGCTCTTTACGATCGGCAGGTAAGACGAGGCAGTCGGACTAAGGCGCGGCGGTCGGACTAAGGTCCACCCAGCGACTCGACGGTCCGGCGGAGGCCCTCGGCCAAGGGCACGGTCACTTCATAGCCCATGTGGGCCCGGATCTTGTCCAGGGAGGCGAGAGAATCGCGAACGTCCCCTTCTCTCGCCGGCCCATTGACGGATTCCACCTCGGAATCGGTGGCCTGCTGGATCGCCCTCCACAGTCGGTTGACCGAAATCCGCTCCCCACAGCCGACATTGAAGACCTCCCCAGACACGTCCTCGGCATCGGCGCTACAAGCCAACAGATTGGCCAGGACGGCATTCTCAACGTAAGTGAAGTCCCGGGTCTGTTCGCCATCTCCATGGATGGTCGGGCTTTCCCCAGTGAGTGCCTTCGTAATGAAGAGTGGAATCACCGCCGAATACTGGGATGTGGGGTCCTGCCGGGGGCCGAAGATATTGAAGTAGCGCAGCACCACGGTCTCGAAGCCGTATATGAGGCTGAAGGCTACGCAGTATTGCTCACCCGCCAGCTTGGCGACCGCATACGGCGACCTGGGAAGCGCCGGCATGTCCTCGACCTTGGGTAGCGTGGGCGTATCTCCGTACGCCGAGCTCGAGCCTGCATACACGAACCGTTCCACCCCCGCGTCACGGGCCGCGACAAGCATGTTCAGCGTGCCCGTCGCACACGCTTCGTGGGAGGCAGCAGGATCGGCCACACTTCGTGGTACCGACGGCAGTGCGGCCTGGTGCAGCACGAAGTCGATCCCCTCGCACGCAGAGTCGCACGTCCCCGGATCCGTGATCGATCCTTCGACCAGCTCGATCTTGTCGAGGAATCCGTCCAGATTCTCGCGCTTCCCTGTCGAGAAATCATCGAGGACGCGGACGCTCACCCCCTCCTCGACTAGGGCTTCGACGAGGTTCGAGCCGATGAAGCCGGCGCCACCGGTTACCAGGTATCGAGCCGAGTGGATGAGCGGAAGCGCGGATCGCCGCGCCTCGGTCGCTGGGGCGCCTTCAGCCATCATCCGTCCGGGGTCAGCGTCCGGGCCCTGGCGTTCTCCGTCTCCACGAGGTTCCGGAAGTACGGGATAGTCTTGTTGAGGCCCTCTCGGAGCGCCGTCACGGGCTCCCAACCCAGGATCTCTCTCGCCACGGAGATGTCGGGGCGGCGCACCTTGGGATCGTCCTCCGGGAGCGGTAACGACTCGATTCCCGACCCTGAGCTCGTCTCCTCGATCACCAACGCGGCCAACTCGGAGATCGTGAACTCATCCGGATTACCGATGTTCGTCGGGTCGATCCGGTCGGAATGGAACAACCGAAAAATGCCGTCCACCTCGTCCTCCACGTAACAAAACGAACGGGTCTGCGAGCCGTCACCGTAGATCGTGAGCGGCTCGTTCCGTAGCGCCTGAACGATGAAGTTCGAGACGACGCGGCCGTCGGCGGGACGCATGGATGGCCCAAACGTGTTGAAGATCCTTACGATCCTCGTGTCCACTCCGTGGTAGCGGTGATACGCCATCGTCATGGCTTCTGCGAAGCGCTTGGCCTCATCGTACACGCCGCGGAGCCCGACCGGGTTGACGTTACCCCAGTAGTCCTCGGTCTGAGGATGGACCTCCGGATCCCCATACACCTCCGACGTCGAAGCGAGTAGGAAGCGTGCCGACTTCGCCAGGGCGAGGCCCAGCATGTTGTGCGTGCCCAGGCTACCCACCTTCAGCGTCTGAATGGGTAGCTCGAGGTAGTCCACGGGACTCGCCGGGGAGGCGAAGTGGAGAACACCGTCCAAATCCTCACCGACGTAGAGCGGGGTGGAGATGTCGTGGTGCAGAAACGAAAAACCTTCGCGTTCCTGCAGAGCGGCGATGTTCTGCGGGGAGCCCGTGACGAAGTTGTCGACGCCGATCACCTCGAACCCTTCGGTGAGGAAGCGGTCCGCCAGATGAGAGCCGAGGAAGCCGGCGGCACCGGTGATCAGGACGCGCTCCACGTCAGTCGACCCCCGCCGGCGCCCGCCCCACCGAGTGGTACTCGAAGCCACGCTCAGCCATGCGCTGGGGATCGTAGAGATTTCGCCCGTCGAAGACGAGCGGCTGCGCCATCTCGGCCTTCATGCGATCGAAGTCCGGATGCCGGTAGGGACCCCATTCGGTGTGGATGACCAGGGCCGCCGAACCCTCCAGGGCGGCATAGCCGTCTTCGCACAACTCGATGCGATCACCGAAACGGCGATTTGCCTCCGCCATCGCCTCGGGATCGTGCGCGACGACACGCGCGCCCCGCTCGAGCAGTCCCTCGATCGTGACCAAGCTGGGTGCCTCGCGCATATCATCCGTGTTCGGCTTGAACGCGAGCCCCCAGACCGTGATGGTCATCCCGCTCAGGTCTTTGCCCAGCCGCATATCCACCTGGCCGAGGAGCAATCCCTTCTGGCGATCGTTCAGATCGTCGACCGCCTGAAGGATCGACGGGTCCGCACCGAGGTCGTCCATCGTCCGAATGAGTGCCTTCACGTCTTTGGGAAAGCAGGATCCCCCGTACCCGATCCCCGGATAGAGAAATGCTCGTCCGATGCGCTCATCGCTGCCGATCCCGCGGCGCACCATGTTGATGTCCGCTCCCGTCTTCTTACAGAGCCCCGCGACGCCGTTCATGAAGCTGATCCGCGTCGCAAGCATCGCATTGGCAGCGTACTTGGTGATCTCGGCCGAAGCGATGTCCATGATCAGGATCTGGTTCCCCTGCATGACGAAGGGCGCGTAGAGGTCGCGCATCACATCCGCGGCGTACTCGCTTTCCACGCCCAGCACGACCCGGTCGGGCTTCATGAAGTCGTCGACCGCTGCCCCCTCCTTCAAGAACTCCGGGTTCGAGCAAACGTGGACCGGATGATCGGTCTCGGATTCGATGGACTCCCGAACTTTGGCCGCCGTCCCCACCGGAACCGTGCTCTTGGTGATCACGATCCGCTCGCCGTCCATCGAAGCGCCGATGGTCCTCGCGGCTTCGAGCACATGTTGGAGATCGGCGGAGCCGTCCTCGTCCGGGGGTGTCCCGACAGCGATGAAGATCACGCCGGAGGCTCGCACCGCCTCGGGAATGTCTGTTGTGAACCGCAGGCGACCGGACCGGAGGTTGCGTTCGACCAACGCCTCGAGCCCCGGCTCGTAGATGGGAATCTGGCCGTCCTCGAGAAGCGCGATCTTGTCCGAATCGATATCGGCACAGACCACATCGTTGCCGGTCTCCGCCAGGCAGGCGCCGGCTACGAGGCCGACATATCCGGTTCCGATGACGGCTACGTGCATGGAGCCCCACAGCTCATGAGATCATCAGGGTCAGGAACTCAATCCTTTGGTCATCCGGCCTCTGGCTTCATATCTCCATGCTACGCATTCGCTCCCGCTCACGCCAAGGTAAAGTAATTCTCGGCGTGCCAAGGGCCAAAGACCTCGTGTTGACCACTTTAGCCCTTCGCTTCATGTTAGCATGACGCGGCAAAGCGCTTTGTCTTGCCTATCCCTTCCTACTCTCGAGTAATCCCACGTGCGACTCCCTAGGAACATCCTCGGAGAATCAGGTCACTCCAGCTTCCGTCTTCCCCTTCGGATCGAGCGCTGGGCCGTGAGGGCGGCAGTGTTGTGCGTTGCCGTGGGACTCGCCACTGCACTGGGCGCTTCAGCCCAGATCCCCACGACTCCCCAGGAGATGAGCCGACTGGTCCAGGACAATCCGGAGCTCGTGCGCCAGCAACTTCTCGAGTCCGGACTCAGCCAACAGGAGATGCGGGCCCGGCTCACTGCGGCCGGCGTACCGGCTAACGCCCTGGACCAGTTTCTCTCCGGCGACTCGATCATCGCTGCGACTGCGTTCGACGCCAACGCCATGCGCGCCCTGCAGACACTTGGAATCGCGGTTGAGACTGCGGACGGGCTCGAATTCGTGTCCGTCACCACTGGCCTGCAGTTGGACACGGATCGGCAGCAGATTCTGGTCGACAGCTTGCCCATCTTCGGCCTAGACGTCTTCACCCGGGCGAGCTCCCAGTTCCAACCCCTTCTTTCCGGCCCGGTGCCTGACGACTACCTGCTCGGACCCGGTGACCAGATGGTCCTGATCATTACGGGTGAGGTCCAGGAGACGTACGAATTGGTTGTGACACGGGAAGGGTTCGTGGTCATACCCTTCGCCGGTCGGATCTCGGTGGCGAATCTTACGATGGCCGACGTCAGAGTTCTGCTTCGGGACCGGCTAGCCCCCTCGTATTCGGGAATTGCACGCGGCACGACGTCTGTGGAAGTAACCATCACGCAGATTCGTACGATTCAGGTCTCCGTCACGGGTGAGGTGTCCCAGCCGGGCGCGTATATACTGGCATCTGTGGCTACGGTGACGAACGCGCTCTACGCCGCGGGCGGTCCCACTGTGCTGGGTAGCCTGCGGGACATCAGGGTCCTGAGGCGAGACAGGGACGACACCACACTCGACCTCTACCCGTTTCTCCTTGACGGGGACGCGTCGGAAGACGTCGTCCTGAGGGAGGGAGACGTCGTCTTCGTCCCGCTGAGAGGGCGACGAGTAAAGCTGTACGGGTCCGTCATCCGACCGGCCCATTACGAATTGGACGCCGAAAACGATCTGGTCGATGTCCTCGATGCGTCCGGGGGCTTTGCGCCCGGGGCGAACCGCCAGCGCCTGACGATTCATCGCGTGGTGCGCCCGAGTGAGCGGGGACCGGGATTGGGTGATCGTCAGGCCATCGACCTGGGTTTGACGCCATCGACGGATCCGGGCCAGCCGGGGCACGTCGGGGGCGTCATCATCCCACCGATCGGCTTGCAGGACGGCGATTCCATCGTGGTCGATGAGTCAGTAGCCCTCCGTGACAGCTACTTCGTGTCGATCAGCGGCATGGTCGCCGCTCCCGATACGCTCCCCTGGCGTGAGGGGATGACGATCCGCGACCTGCTG
This sequence comes from Longimicrobiales bacterium, assembly GCA_965249775.1. Taxonomy (GTDB): domain Bacteria; phylum Gemmatimonadota; class Gemmatimonadetes; order Longimicrobiales; family Gaopeijiaceae; genus UBA822. The sequence continues at coordinate 4,426,158 of OZ252253.1, read as the reverse complement.
CTCCTGGCTCGGGGGCCGATCCTGGGGGCTGATCTGCGCGAGGCTCAGGTATCACGTCTCCCCGACGAGCGCGGGCTCGGTGAGCTTGCCGACAGGTTACTGGTCCCGTTGGACTCCAGCTACATCAGCCAAAGCCAGCGAACAGCCGACGGACGGTACGTGGGCCCTCCGGGAGTGCCCTTTCCCCCGGCCGGGTCCAGTCCCGAGTTCGAACTTCGGCCGTTCGACCACGTTCTGATTCTGAGGCAGCCCGAATTCGAGATGCCTCAATTGGTCAGGATCACGGGTGAGGTGTCGGTTCCGGGCCAGTACACGCTCCTGACCAAGAACGACCGAGTAACCGACCTTGTAGGCCGGGCCAGCGGCTTGTTGGATACAGCGTATCCCGAAGGCGCACAGTTCTTTCGGCCACGAGAAGGACTCGGTCGCATCGCCGTGGATCTTGTCACGCTTCTGGACGACCCATTAGGCGAGGCCAACATACTCCTACAGCCAGGGGACTCGATCCACGTCCCCGCATACTCGCCTACGGTGGTCGTGACAGGCGCGGTTAACTCACCTGTGGCCGTCCTTTTCCAGGAGGGGCGAAACTTCGACTACTACCTGGCCAACGCAGGCGGATACCGCAACGACGCGGACAAGGGCAGGGTATCGGTCCGATACGCGAATGGTCTGGCGCAGACCCGATCGAAGTTCCTGTTCTGGTCGAGCTATCCGACGCCTGGACCGGGAAGCCTCATAAGCGTGCCGGCCAAGGACCCGGCGGATCGCTTGGACACGCGAGGGCTGATCACTGATATTGTGTCGATCCTCACTTCGGTCGTGACGTTGATCGTGGTTATCGACAGCACGACGGGTCCCTGATCACGGGCTGGTGTCGGTCGTCACTTCGGTCACGACGTTGATCGTGGTTCTGGCGCCGTGACGTCGGCCTAACCTCCTACCTTGATGATCCGCCCTAGGAACTCAAGCAGGTTGACACCGTCAAAGAGGTGACCTTTGATACCAGCAGCCTCGGCAGCGGCAATGTCCGAAGGCCGGTCACCAATGAGGAACGAGGTTTCCCTCGCACCCCCAAGGTCAGCGAGGCCACGCAGGATCATCCCTGGGCTCGGCTTTCGGCACTCGCAGACAACGGTTAGCGCTTCGACATGGCCCTGCGGGTGGTGTGGACAGTGGTACACTGCGTCGATTCGGCCACCCCTAGCGGCGAGTTGATCAGTCAAGTGCTTGGTAAACGCCAGGTAATCCTCTTCTCTGTAAAGGCCCTTGGCGATTCCCGCTTGATTGGTGATCACTGCAACCCGGTAGCCACGCTGGTTGAGGAGAAGCACCGCCTCGGGCGCTCCCGGCACCCACTCAAACTCAGAAACCCGATGTGGGTGCCCCGTGTCAACATTGAGAACCCCGTCCCGGTCTAAAAAGGCGACGTTGGTTCCCCCGCCCCTACGATTCAATCCGATTCCTGTTTGTCGACTCACGGTTCGTTTTCACTCTCGCTCACGGCGGGACTGCCGCCACCGGATCATCGCCGGAACGCCTTAGGCTGGGCTGGGGTCTGCGAGCAGGTCCAGCCACAGCTCGGCTAGATGAGCCTCTTCCAGATCGCTTCTGAATCCCGAGAACATCGCTGAGAGATCTTCCCTGCGCAGCTGGCTCAACCAGTTCACAACCTCACCTCCGGTAAGGCCCTGCAATAGAGCTCCGTAGTCCTCAAAGCACAGTACTGGCAAGTCATACCGGCGACACAGCTCCTCTAAGAAAGCATTCGATACGGCGACGAGGGGCTTTCCCATTGAGAACGCATCCCAAGCAACCCCAGATAGGGCGTACTGGTAGAAACTGGGTGAGCCCAGAAACAAGATTGCGTCTGCCGAGAGGAGTTCACGCCTGTACTCCGAGTCGTCGCCAACCTTCTTCAGCTCGACCATCTGAAGAGGTACCCGTGCGTCAGACGGAACTTCACCTGAAGCCACCTGTGTGATCCTAAGGCCCTCAGCCGGGCCCGGGTCATAAGTGGCACGCGGGACGACCATCTTCCGTTCAGCATAGGCACCCGGAATGACCATGGTGATCGGCCCGTGGCCAGGGAGCGACTCTTTCCTGGCAGGCGTGTCCTCTCCGCTCAAACAAGAATCGAACAAAGGATGAGGCGCTATGGCCACGCGGCAACCGGAGCCCATCATCGCACCCTGGATCAAGTCGTTCTGCGCCTCGAAAAAGGTGATTAGGGTGACGTTTCCGCGCAGAAAAACGGAAAGCCCCCTGAAGAGGAGGCGCCGCCAATTATTTGAGGCCAGTTGTGCTACGACTCCGTGGAGAACCACAAAAAAGCGAGTTCGACGAGATCGAAGCGCCAACGCTGCAATGAAGAACAGCGTCATGAAGTCGGTGGATGACACCAAGACGGTTTCGCAATGCGCCTGACGGAGGAGTCCAAGAATCCGCTGGGTCTGGCGAGCGAGCGGAAGCAGTCTCCTCCACCGTGGAACACGCGCCCTTGGTTCGAAATGACCCCGCTCGAACGGATCGAGTACGTGGTCAACATCTGCCTCGGTGCCCTTCGAGATGATCTTGAGGTGGGGCAGCGAGCACGCGGCCTGAACCGCGTAGGCACTCGAGACAGTCCGAAACAGGAAGCTGTTGAACTGTGAGTGCTCCCATTCGATACAGCACGGCTCCCAGAAGATGATGTCCTCCTCAGGGCTCACGTCGGAAGATCTCCTGGGCGGACGCAAGAATCTCAGGTACGCCTATGTCGATGAAGAATCCGGGTGCGAGATGAGCATAGGCAAGCCCAGCCTTAATGAGGCTCGGGAGGATGTCAGTCTCGAACGACGCGGCATCAACCGGCAGGGGGTTGAAGTGGCGGGCGTTCAGTAGATAGGCCCCAGCGCTTATTGGACCCTCTGCACCCACGCCTCGTGGGATGGTGCCAGTGATCCGGTGGTCTTCGACTCGAAGCCTCTCATACCTGTCCGCCTCGGCAGCATCGGTGGTAGCAATGAGAACTGCCCAATCGCGCTCTGGGACGTCCAAGAGCATGCTGAGGAGATCTAGGTCGAGGAACGTATCCCCATTGAAGCCCCAGAGACGGTCCACCGCCTCTCGTTCCCGCACGGTCTGGAGGGCTTGCAACAGACCGCCGCCCGTACCCAACGGCACCTTCTCAACCGAATATATCAAATCCATCCCGCAGAAAGAATCACCGAAATGGTCCTGAAAATTCGACGCCAGGTAGGACACCGCCAGGCAGACCTTCCGGATGCCCTGCGAACCCAAGCGCTCCAAGAGGATCGCGAGAAAGGGCCTCCCAGCGACCTGGAGCATCGGCTTGGGAGTCCTGCGAGTCAGCTCCCCCAGCCGCGTTCCCAACCCTCCGCAAAGGACGATGGCCCACGAAGGCACGTTGGGGTTCACTTCGGTTCTCCGTCGCGCGCGGCGGTCCTCACAAAGACGCGACTATCGCGTAAGCAGCCGATGATCTCGGTCAACTCTCGTACGCCAATACTCGAGCAAATCATTCATGGTTTGCTCGAACGGGATTTCAGGTGTCCAGCCGGTATGCTTGGTGAACTTCGAACAGTCCGGAATCTGAGCATCGGCGTCGATAGGCCGGACACGGGCAGGATCCAAGCGCACCTCGATTTCCCCTGCGTACTTAGACATGCCGATTAGCGTATCAAGCATCTCGCCGACGGTGCACGTATATGACCCGCCTATGTTGTAGAAGGCACCGGCCATGGGTTCGTGAGTCAATAAAAGGTAGTAGGCCCTCACCGCATCCCTCACATCGGACCACGTCCTGAGGGACTTCAGATTCCCCGTCATGATTACCGGGTCGATCACGCCCGCCTCGACTAGAGCGATCTGCTTGGCGAACGTGGACTCCGCGAAGACGTCACCCCTCCGCGGCCCCGTATGCGTGAACATTCGTGTGCTCATGACGCACATGCCGTACGCTTCCGCGTAGAATCGTCCGATCAGGTCAGTCCCCACTTTAGAGATTGCATAGGGGCTGGCCGGATGGAACGGGCAGTTCTCATCGATCGGGAGCATCTCTCGCGGCACCCGGCCGAAGACCTCGGATGACGAGCACACGTGGATCTTGGCCTCGGGTGCATGGCTTCTCAAGGCATGCAACAGCCGCTCAGTCCCAAGGATATTGGTATCAAGAGTATCAAGCGGACTTGTGAAGCTGGTGTGGGGATAGCTCTGCGCCGCGAGGTGAAATGCGTAATCGGGCTTGATGTCACGAACAATATGATCGAGCGAAATCTGATCTCGAAGATCGGCGTAAACGAGCCAGAATCGGTCTTCCTTGTTCGCTCGCGGTAAGAGATGTTGGATGTTGGCGAGGTCATCCTGCCATCTCAACATTCCGACGACATCCCAGGTAGTATGCTCCAGCAGATAATCGGCCAGATGAGATCCGACCATCCCGGTCACACCGGTGATGAGCGCCTTGGGTTCCATTCAACTCCTTGTTCCTGAGCGAGGTGGAGGGACTAATGAGTTCTGCCACACTACCTCAAGTGACAATAGTACTGCCGACGGCATCGAATCGAACGGGGAGGCTCAAGTGTCCGTAGTGGTCCTCAATCTCGTGAATGACATCCGGGGATCCGAGAGCCAGCATGAATCCGCCTCCGCCCGCTCCGCAGAGCTTCACCCCTGATGCGCCCAGCTTCTTGAGGTCAGTGTAGAGTGCTTCGATCTTGGGATTCGAGATCTTGTCGCCCAATCGCTTCTTGATTGCCCAATATTCCTCTACGATCTCACCGAGTGCGCCGACCACCGTCTCTGGTTGCGCATTGCGTAGCACCTCTAGTCCGTTTTCGGCCAATTCGGCGATCTCACTCAACTGAGAGTCGTACGCCCCGGTGGACGTGTTCTCCACTTGGGTCTTGGCGATCTGGGCCGCCTGTCGGTGGATCTGGGTGCTGATCAGGACCATGGAGCACTCGAGCTCCGCGCGCACACTTTCGTCTAGGGCGATCGGCTCCACCAGGAATCCTCGGTCCTTGAATCGGAAACAGTTTACACCCCCGAACGCGGCGTGGAGTTGATCCTGTGAGCCAACATTCTCCTTGAGGATATCACGCTCGAAGCGGATCGCCTCGCGGGCCAGATCGTAACGCGTGAGCTGCTTTCCGTTGAGGTACTCGACCAGATTCAACAGACCCACCGTGAAGCTGGATGAACTCCCCAATCCCGTGCCGGCCGGTACATCCGACATCACCGTGAACTGCCAACGCTCATCATCGAACTTCCGCTTCAGCACCTCACGGAATACGCTATGCTTGACATCCCCCACGCCCTCGACCTGTTCAATCGTCGAATACCCCAGCGAATACTGGTAGGGGCCGAACTGAGAGAGTGGGAGTGCAGCGATGTGAATGTAGCGGTCGATCGCAAATCCAACGACGACTCCCTGTTTCCTGAGGTAGAAGGCCGGATAGTCGGTGCCCCCTCCGAAGAGGCTTACGCGCAAAGGCGTCCGAGAATGCACCAGTTTCAAAGTCTCACCCCAATAATCTCGTCATGCCACACCGTTCGGCTGCGACTCGAGCATCCAAGCTAGCGTATCTTCAATAGCGTAGGCCGGCGAAAAGCCTAGGAGACCCATGATTCTCGCGCTGGTACCCCGCTGCACCGACGGCACGGAGTGGCGCCCTTCTCGTGCAATGACAAGCTCTGGCGAGTGACCCGTGCGGCGCGCGAGAATCTCGACGATACTGCGAATCGTATGGGCAGTTCCGCTGCAGATGTTGAAGACGCGATAGCCGGGTGCGCCGGGAGCACTCCCCTCGGGTTCCACGTGCAACAGCCTGGAAATCAACTCCGTACAATCCCGCACGTCGAGAATATCGCGCGTCGTATCGAGATGACCCAGGTGAATGGACTCGTGTCGCTCTCTAAAAGACCGAACCAACTTGGGTACCAGAAACTGCGGGTGGTGCCCCACTCCCGAGACGTTGAAGAATCGAAGCACGGTGACGTCGAGCGAGCCGGCGGCGCGCTCACAAACAAACTCCGCAAACAACTTCGCATGGCCATAAGGGGTGGTCGGCGTACGGCAGGATTCCTCCGTCAGGATCACTTCGGTCGGCTCATAAACGTAGGCCGAGCTGGACTGGACGTAACGCCCCTGAAAACCTCGATCCACCAGCGCGTCCAGCAACTCCCCAACGGCGAACGCGTTGACGTCGAAGAGAAGGGGTACATCAACATCATCTACCGTCGCAACAGCAGCAAGATTGATTACGGCGTCGGGCAGCGCTCCGCCCTCGAAGCCAGACAGGCCGAAGGCTGACCCAACGTTCATGGGGAACTCACGGCGAGACGGGGCCCAGACCTCGTGCCCCCTGAGTCGCAGTGCCTCAACGAGATGACGCCCAATGAATCCATTAGCCCCGATGACCAAAACACGCATCAGCGAGGGGTCACCCCCCATCGTTAGGCAACATCGGATTCCACAACCTCGCCCTCCGAAAGGCTGTAGCGCTTCAGGGTGGGGAGAGCAACAAGAAAGGTCCCGCCTTGCTCCAAGTACTCCCGTTCGCGAACCAGAAACTCGTCAAGAAAGTAGTACGGGCCGATCAGCATGTACTCGGGATTCTCCCCTCGGACGTCCTTCTCGGGCAGTATCGGAATTCTGCTCCCCGCCATCTCGAGCCCATACTTGCCCGGGCTCCTTTCCGCGGCACAATAGATCAAGTCTCGACCGATACCAAAGTGCTGAAGGACGGTATTGACGCGAGTTGAGGCACCATAAAGAGCCACTCTCCCGCCTGAGGTCTTTACTTCCTGGAGGAAGCCTACCAACTGGCGTCCCAGGGCGTCGATCTCCAGTTCGAGCCGCGCGAACGCCTCTGGATCGCGCATCCCGGACTCACCCTCGGTAAGAAGGCAATCCTTCACCGTTTCATCTCTCTCATCGGAGTGGCTCACGAAGATACGAATGCTCCCACCGTTGACCGGATTGAAGGACACACTGTTCACGTGGAGCCCCTCCCGCTCGACGAGTTCGGTGAAGCACGTGAGCGTATAGTAGGTCACGTGTTCGTGGGATATCATGTCGAAGCCGAGGCGGTCGATGATGTTTCCGGTGTAGTTCATCTCTAGCAGCCAAACGCCGTCATCACGCAACAGGGCACTCACGTCCCTGACAAACGCACTCGGGTCGTTGAGGTCGTAAAACATGGAGATCGACGTGATGACGGCCGCTTTGTCGACGGCACCGAGCGCTCGCTCCACTGCCTCCTTTGAGAAGAAGTCGTTGACGACATCCAACGACGGGTCGTCGATGTCATCAACCGCGTTCGAGGGGTCACAGCCGATACGCCTGACCGACCGTGGATAGTGCGACAGCAACGTGCCATCATTACATCCAATGTCGATGACGGTATCTCCATCGGAGAGCGGTCGAATGCTGCTAGCTTCCGCGACGATTGACTTAAGATGGTCACGCATCGATTGATTGGTCCCCGAGCGGTACCAATAGGCCCTATATAGCTCACTCGGTTCAACGAACTCGCTCAACTGAAGCAGTCCGCAGTTCTCACAAAGCATGAGGTCGAGGGGGGCAGCGGGCGGGTCCGCATCCTCCGGCTTGATGAAGACCCCTGTCAGCTTGAGATCTCCCAAACTCAAGACTGCGTTGTCCAGATGGTGGCCGCATGCGCGGCATTCGGTCTGCTTATGGATCATTGACGCTCTTTCTGATCGAAGCTGGATCGGGTGTGACTTCTTCTAGTGGAAGCGATTGAACCAAGGCAAGGCAAAACGGCCGTTTTCGATTGAGGCCTGGCACAAACGAAAGCCACTACCAGCCCAAGGGATGGGGGCAACTCCACTCTAGTTACTCGATCCACTAGATACGGGCAACACCACACTGGTTATTCGATCCAATATGAACGTCCGCGGTCGTGTCTTGCATCTGGGGCTACCCTCTTCGCATTGTGTCGCTGATGTCAGGTATGGAAACGGGTGATCCTGCATACTTCGACGAGGAGAATCTCGAGAAGGCCAAGCCGCAGCCTGCCAGTGGCCCTTCCACTAAGCAAACTCGAGTGCTGACGGGATTGACGGGGTTACAGAAGTCGGCTGAGCCGCTGCGAGTTAAGGGGAAGTAATGAGTAGATTGACGGCGTGGATGGATCGGACATTCTATCCTACCTTCGTGCATCGCTGGGACGACAAAATATTTCGAGAGCGCGTGTTGTCTGTGTTGACCGAGTACTCACGCGTTCTAGACCTCGGGGCAGGTCGGGGGGCAAAGGAGGAGATGGATTTTCGCGGTACCTGCGCTTTCATCGCCGGCGCGGACCCTGAGGGTACCGTCCTCCAGAATCCAAGACTCGACGATGCCAAGGTCCTCCTGCCACCTGACTATGTTCTCCCGTTCCCCGACGGTGCATTTGACGTCGTCATAAGTAACTCGGTAATTGAACACTTGCAGGACCCGGATGCCTTCTTCAGAGAAGTGCATCGCGTACTGAAGCCAAAGGGCAGGTTTCTGGCCAAAACGCCGAACAAGTGGCATTACGTGGCTCTCTTGGCGAGGACTACGCCCCACTGGTTTCACGAGTTCTATAACGGACTACGTGGGAGAGAGTCACACGACACGTTCCCAACCACGTATCCCTGCAACACCAAAAGCGACATAGTCCGTCTAGCCGAAGATCACCGATTCGACGTGGCTGCGTTCGACATTATCGAGGGAAGACCAGAGTACTTGCGACTCAACGCTGTAATGTATGTGTGCGGTTTGGTTTATGAGCGGTTTGTGAACGCGTTCTCCCCCCTGCAGCATTTCCGTTGCGTGATCATGATCCAACTCGTGAAACCACAGAGCAATGACAGCGAGTAGGCAAGCACAGGCACGGAAACCGAGGATGTTGAGACACTTCAGCCGTAACAGACTCTCGCGAATTCCTTTCGCCGAGCCTAGTTACTCCGTGAAACTTCCTGCTCCCCGGCAATATCTTCCATCGGTGTGGCTCGATAAAAGGGTCCGACCCCCTCCACCACAAGTCGCCAGAGAACTCTCTGTTGGGGCGTTACTTCGAAGACCGCCGCAGGCCCAGTCGACGGTAGACCCACGAAATCGGCGGTTGTCCCAAATCCCACTACGGTATTGCCGTTTTCGAGCCGACGGGCGGATGAGATGATGGGGGCGTAGATATCGGGCTCCGGCCGGAACTCCCAAGCAACCTCGGCCGTCCCTGCGTCACGATCCAACTGTATTTCGAGCGCCCGCGAGTAGCGATCCCCGGTTAGTCGGCCGGGCCACCCGTTGTCGAACATGAGGACCCGGTCCGGACTGACCTCCGCCGCTGTATGCTGACCTTCCTGCAATAGATCCGTGGACGTGAATGTGGACCCTGGCCCACTGAGCCTCCACTCGATGGATCCATAGTCAGGGGCAATAGATATGACCTCGCCGGTGAAGAAAAATGATACGAGGACATTCCCTCGGGGGCCGAACGAAAGGGAATTGGCGTGAAGCCAGTCTCCTGGTCGCGTTAAGGAGCCTCGGTCCGTCTCTGGCGAAAAGAAGTCCGCGGAGGACCAACGGAGTGCTAGGTCGTCACTCATTGGATCCCACTCCCATAGTTCCTCCCCCACCCAAACCGTGTCTCTGACAGATACGCTACCTCCCTGTATCGGAAAGAGGACAGTGTTTGATGGAGTTACGATCACATCGTGATGGATGTTGAAGGGATCTTTTCCGGATCGAGCCGCCGCTGCCGCTTCTGTGAGCGCCGCCACGACCTGGCCATTCGGTGTCACGACCTCGAGCCCCACCGGCGTGTTGAAAACAAAGTCCCCATTGGCGAGACGCCCAAACCCCTGGATTCTCTTTCCACGCTCTGGCCGAAACCACACAACGTAGCCATCGGTGTCGACCACGACCGGCCACTGTATCGTATCTGCGGCGGGATCGTCGAAAGGAAGCTGGCCGAGGATCTGGAGCATCGCTAGAGGGAAGGTTGCACTGCCGATAACCTGCAACTGCATCGCCGCCAACCCGGGGGGCAGCGGATCCGTCTGAAATGATCCACTGGTAATTTCACCCACGCCGCCACCGGAATTCACAGGAGCGACCTCAAAGTCGTAGGTAGAAGCTGCGCGAAGTCGAGGCAGGAAGACTTCGTGTGTTGTGGTCTCCGACTCGCTGGTGACCCGGAGCCGGCTCGAGCCCTCAGTCCAGTAGTCGATCATGATTGCGCTGGGGCCATCCAAGGTCACAACGATGTTTCGGAAGATTTCGGTTCCTGCCTCGGCAACGATTGCAGACGTCACATCCGGGAACCCAGAACTCGTAACCCCGTCATCGCCACAGCCGGTGAGAGTCCAGGCCGTCGCCACGGATGTCAGCAGAACAGCCCACCGACTATGAGCTAAACGCCGCGCGCGTGGCTGACTTACACCCCAAAGGACGGGACTTCTCGACCAAGATGCTTTGGCGGAGTCCCTCGAGAAATCAAGACTGGCGGCCATGCCGCAACTCCTTACTGAACACCCACTTCGACATTGCCCGCATCCTCCAAGGGTCCGGGGCCGGCACGCGTGCTTGCAGAGGCATGCAGATGGAGTAGAACTGCTACGACCAATAAGGCTATGGCTGTTGAATGAGAGATCAGGACCGCCAAGGCTGCACCGACGGAAGCCAAGCGTGGAATTAGAGTGTACAGCAGGATAATACTCAGAACGCCGGTAAGCATCACCGTGATCGAATAGATCCTCTCTCGTCTCACGGCAACGAGATACTGTGTGGCTACTTGGCCGATCCCCACAACAATAACGTAAACCCCCAATATCCTAAGGGGAGCCGCGGCGCTGGCATATTCCGGGTTCAGTATGCGAAGTAACGTCGACGGAATCACGATGGCCGGCAACGCGATCGCACAGGCGGCCAACACCGTAACCGCGGTGTATTGGAGAAGAAAGCGCATCCTACGCCCGTGTGTGACATTGGGCAGGACAACCCCGACCAAGCGGGGGTTACCGACCCGTCCGATCTGAGTGGAAACGACCGACCCCAGGAGTACGACCTGCCATGCGACTGCGTAACCCCCGAGTTCCGCGCTTCCGGAAACATGCTGCAACACGATCTTGCTGAGTGCCCCAAAAGAGAGCGTCGCGAGCACCGCGCTCCATACCCAGAGGTTGTCTCTCAACATCTTGCGGGCGAGGACGCGTGTGTCGCGCCCGAAGCGAAGCTCTAAGCGCGGCAACGCCCATTCATACTGCAACGCCAACCCGAGCGCGGTCGCGGCCAACATGAAGGCAGCGATGATCGGTAGCGAGAGGCGCTCCGCAACGAGAAGGACGACCGCCCAGATCAGGACGAAGTAAAGGCTTCGCTCCACCAGGAGATAAACGGCATGCCTCTTCATTCTGTCCCACGCGTCATATACCCCATCGAGATATAGCGCCTTTGCGGCCCCAGCGAGGACGATCGCCATCCCAACGGCACCGAGCTGGCTTTCCGGCTTCAAGAGAGCATTCACGCCGAGTATCCCAGTGAGGGCGACGAGCAGCATTCCGGCACGTAGCATGATGTTGGCGGACGCATAGTCATCAAACCTCTTGGGGTCCTGCACGAGATCACGAATGAGCGTGCGCTCGAGTCCACAGTAGCCGATCGTCATCCCGTAACCGCCGATCGCCACCGCATACGCCAGGTCACCGAATCCCTCAATGCCCAGGATGTTGGCAATCACGATCGACGTAACGAACGAGAGGCCGGCCAGGAAGAAACTGATGCCGAGAAGTGAAAAGACCGTCTCAAGGACGCCTCGCCTCGCCCGCGCTCGGCGAAGGACGGCCGAGAAGAGGCTGGGTGATCGATTGACGATCGGTTCAGACCCCCGCCGAGCGTGCCGGCGAGCAAAGAGCAAGCGCCGCGCTAACCCCGCACAAACGGAAGCGTCTCCAGAATCGCCACAATTCGATCACCCGTTTTGCCATCCCACATGGCCGGCACCGAGCCGCTCTTCCAATCCCCTGCAAAAAGTCGCATAAATGCAGGTTCGAGGGCGGCCGGATCTGTTCCAAGCAACTCATTCGTTCCAACGGTGATAGTCTCGGGACGCTCGGTGGAGTCCCGTAAGGTCATGCAGGGAACGCCCATCACTGTGGTCTCCTCGGTGATCCCACCGGAGTCAGTCAGGACCGCCTTCGCGTGCTTGACCAGGTAGTTGAACTGGAGGTAGGGTTGGGGATCCACGAAGACTAGGTTTTCAGGCAGGCCCGCCACACCCTGCAAGGTCTTCGCGGTTCGAGGATGAACGGGAAACACAACGGGAAGTTCGCGCGCTCCCATTGCGATCGCATGAAGAAGCTCCGCTAGGGCGCGTTCGGCATCCACGTTGGTGGGGCGATGCAACGTCAATACGATGTACTTGCCCGCCTGCAGCTTCAAGTCGTCCCAAAAAGGGGGGGCTTCCAGGCAGTCCATGTTCGCCAACAACGTATCGATCATGGTATTGCCCACGAAGAAGATGCGGTCGTCATCAACACCATGTTTCAGTAGGTATTGATTGGCCGCTTCAGAGGTCGTGAAGAAGTAGTTCGTGATGGAATCGGTCACGATGCGGTTAATCTCTTCCGGCATCGTCCAATCCCCCGAGCGAATACCCGCCTCGACGTGCGCTACCGGAATACATCGCTTCTGTGCCGCGATCGCACAGGCCATCGTGGAATTGACGTCCCCCACGACCAAGCAGAGGTCGCAGCCGGACTCGACGAGCAGGGCCTCGTACCGCGTCATGATTGCCGCGGTCTGAACGGCCTGGGTGCCGGAGCCAACCTCAAGGTTTACGTCAGGCGCCGGAATTCCCAACTGGGCGAAGAAGTCCCCGGACATGCGCTCATCATAGTGCTGCCCGGTGTGGACTAGCCGGTATTGGAGTGGACCCCCTTCGGCTATGCGGGCCTCGATAGCCCGAACGATGGAGGCGATCTTGACGAAGTTCGGGCGTGCCCCCGCGATAATGTCAACAATCATGGTGGCCCTCGGCGAAATCCCGTACTGACCCCGATGGCCACACGACTAACCTCGACGATTTCATCGAAAGGAATCGGAGCCGGTGCACCAGTACGCACGGACTCCACGAAGGCCTGTGCACAGGCGTCGTGTCCCTTGTCCTGCCGCCACAGTTTCATCGAACGAAAGCCGGGCCACCCGAAACCGATCAGTTTGCGGAAGTTGTCGAGCTGGAGCACGCAACCAGAGACGAAGACCTCGAGCCGTTCCTTGGGGAATCGCCTACTCCCGTTGGCAAAGTAATGGACGGTACCAATCGATCCGTCCTCGAAGGTCATCTGAATCGTGGCCGTGTCGGCCGCCGTTCTGGTCTGAGCCACCTGATATTCCTTGATGCTCACGCCAGCAAGGAAGCGAAGCAGATCGATAAAGTGACAGCCCTCGCCGAGGAGGCGGCCACCACCAACGAGGGGATCGTGCGCCCAGTGGTCAATGGGAAGCGCGCCTGCGTTTACGGTCATCACAAACGAACGCGGTCCGGCTACCGACGAGAGCAGGCTCTTTATCCTCTGTACGTGGGGCGCGAAGCGGCGGTTGAAGCCGACCATCAGGCGTGGAGAGCTTGGCGACTTAGCTGACTCATGATAAGCCGCTTCGATCTTTGCTAATTCAGTCAGGGTGAGACAGAGCGGCTTCTCCACGAAAACGTGTTTCTTGGCCGCGAGCGCTCTTAGAACAAGCGTCGCGTGGCTGTCGTGCCGTGTAGCGATTACGACTATGTCCGTGTCACGGTCAGCGAAAACCCTATCGACTTCGGTGGTAGTCTCCGCAAAGCCAAACTTGCGCCCAGCGTGGACACCGGTCACCCCGCCCGCGGAGGCAACGAACCGGAGCGGCACTCCGGATGCCTTGAAGGCTGGAATGAGCACCCCGGTAGCGTAGTTTCCCGCACCGATAACACTGACTGCTGGCAACTGCTGGACCGTCCCGGCGACGGGCGAAGAAGTCGACGCCGAAAGTCGGACGCTCCGCCCAGCGAGTCCTTCCACGATACCTGGATACTCGAGCAAGATTCCGAGCGAAGGCTCGGTGCCGGAAACCAAATCATAAGCCTGCCCGGCATCCTCAATCGCAAACCGATGGGAAATCAGGGGCGTGATGTCCAGATGTCCCTCGGCCATCATGTCGAGCACCGCCTCGAAGTTACGCTGCGCGGTCCAGCGAACGAATCCCACGGGATAGTCCTGTCCCTTTTCCTCGTAGTTCCGGTCGTAGCGGCCCGCACCGTAAGAGGCAGAAACTTGAAGGGTGAGTTCTTTCTTGTAGAAGTCGTCACGTGATAGCTGGAGGCCCGCCACCCCAACCAACACGATGCGACCTCGTTGACGGCTCATTAGGGCAGCTTGGCGAATGGGCTCACTGCTCTGGGTCGTAGCTGTTACCAACACCGCATCGATCCCGCGTCCCCGAGAGAAAACCTCCGCAGAGGCGATCGGATCCTGCCCCGCAGCCAAATCCACGATCTCGGCACCGAAGCGCTGCGCCAACGCAAGCCTTTCCGGGTGGAGATCAATGCCCAGGACCCTGCAGCCATGTGCCCGAAGCAGTTGCACTGCAAGCAGACCAATCAGTCCGAGCCCGGTAACAGTCACGGCCTCGCCCAGCGTAGGTCGCGCGAGCCGTATTCCTTGTAGCGCGATCGCACCCAAGACGGTGAAAGCCGCGTGATCGTCGGACACCCCGTCCGGCACTCTGGCGCACAGCGTTTCGGCCACGTCTACAATCTCTGCGTGGCTCCCATTCGAGGCCACCCGGTCCCCTGGCACAAGTCGTGAAACGCCGGAGCCGGCCTCGGCGACCACACCGACGTTGCAGTAACCCAGAGGTATGGGCTGTCCGAGCTTGTGGCGAACGGATCCCAGCGTGCTGGCCAGCCCGTCGGTCTTGACCTTGTCCAAGGCCGTTCGAACCCTGTCCGGTTGCTGACGAGCCTTCTCGAACAGGTTCGCTCGCCCAAACTCTATGAGCATACGCTCCGTGCCGGCAGATATCAGCGAACGGGACGTGTTGATCAGCAGACCGCCAGGGCTCACCCCTGGGCAGGGGACGTCAGCCACCTCAGTGGCGCCGGTTTTCAAGGATTGGAGAATCTGCTTCAATCGTGCACTCCGGTGAGCGCACTCGAGAAGATGGAGTCTCTCTGGGCTCGACTTGGGTAGCTTATTAGCACCGCTCGGTAGACACCCTTGAAGACGAACAGCCTCCCCGCAGCGACTCCGATGATGCCAAACTCTCGCACAAGTAACTCGAGATCATCGTACGTCCCTGCCCCCCCCAGCACCGTTATCGGGACGGTGACAGACTTACCACACAGGCGGCGCCGGGAGCCTTGCAAGAGTTCTAAACGGCCCTGTTCTGGTTCAAACGCATTCGCTTAAACCGCTCATTGTAGACTTCGCTCTCCCGGAGAACAATTTTCTGCGGAATCTTGAATAACGCCACCTTCCCCCGTAGTGCCTTCCTAATGCGTCTCTTCAAGCTGGAATGCTCTTCAACGTCCTCTGTCTGGATAGCGGCTACAACCATCTGGCCAGTAATCGGGTTCGGCTCTGCATAAACAATAGCATCCTTCACGTTGTCCAGTTCGAGCAACCGACTTTCCACTTCGGCGGGATAAACCTTTTCGCCCCCAACATTAATTATTTCCTCCTCACGACCCAGAATTCTCAGATATTCGCCCTCCACTTCGACCAAATCTTGGGTGCAAAACCACCCTTCCTCGTCAAATGGAGACGGCGCATTTAAATATCCCAGCATCGCTGACTCAGCTTTGATCCAAAGCACCCCTTCCCTGACCTGCAGATCAAACCCTTGGCCCCCCATCTTCACCCAAAGAGACCTGTTCCCTTTGGACCTTGATCTAAGAATCCCCAGTTCCGAAAGTCCGTAAGTTTGCTGCAGGGTCACATCCGGGAAGCAATCCGCCACCCTCTGCAAAGTGCTTTCGGGCATTGGTTCCGTACCGTAGGTAATGAGTTTCAATGACGATAAGTCATAGTCTTGGTGGTCACTCCCAATCAAAAGGAGGTTGAGGAAGGTCGGCGAGACAGGCAACAGCTCCACCCGAAAATCCTCGATGGCCCTACACACAGAACTCGGAGAACGATCGGATACGGTCACAACAGTCCCACAATTAGACAACGTGTAGAACAGCGTGTTGATTCCACCGATGTGGTCAAACAATAGGAACGTCAGAGTGCGAAGTGATTTTCTCGGTGTGCGAAATTTTTCCAACAAACGTCCAAAGTCGTGAATCGCCCCTTTGCTGTCACCTGTTGATCCAGAGGAGTATAGAACTAGCCCCGCACTTCGCTTTTCTTTCAAGGCTAGATTCAAACAATTTGCAACTTCAGACGGAGTTTTCTCAGTTGTCAAGTTGCCGCCCTTATCTACCCGAAAGACATGCCCGACCTCTGATATTTCCAGGAAATGTGGATTGCGGCGGTATGCGCCAGTTGTCAACGGTGTGATGATATTGTCGTTTTCGATCAAGGCTAAGAGCAAGGCACAGGTCGTGCCCCCAAATTCACCAACGATGGCAACAGTATCCCCCTTCTCGATGCCAGCTTGATCTATCGAGCGTCTTGCCAAATCCACGGATTTCAGGAATTGTGAGTAGCTCGTCTTTTCTCCATCAGAAATCAGGGCGTCCGAATCGGGGTATTGTCTCATTCGGTCGAGCAGCCAATCCAAATCGGCCATCCTAGGTCGGGCCCCCCAAGACCATTATCTGCCCGGAAATCATCTCGCTTTCCTCCAAGAGAAAAAACCGGACAACGTTCCAAATATCTTCAAACGTGCCATATCGCTTGACCGCCTGCCGCCGCACAAGCCTGTCGATCTTGTCCTCTGGCACGCCTGCGATCAGGTCGGTCTTGATTGGACACGGTGCAACGGCATTGACGGTGATGCCGCTTTCGCCAACCTCTCTGGACAGTACTCTTGTAAGCGACTCAACAGCAGCCTTCGAAGAGGCATATACAGCCTCTCCCTCCAAATCATGTCCGACCGCAACAGTGCTAAAGTTGACTATTCGCCCGAATTTTCTCTTCTGCATGAGTTTTGCAGCTTCTCGCGACAACAAGAACGTCCCCTTGTAGTTTACAGAAACGAGCCTATCCAACACGCTTCCGGGGGTTAGCAGGAAGTGGTTCATGGCCGCCGCGCCAGCATTGTTGATCAAATAGTCAATTTTTCCAGCGCTCCGAGAGATCGTTTTCACAAACCGTATGACGTCGGGTTCGTTGGCAACGTCTAATTCCCAATGGCGATAGTTTTCGTTGGCAATCGCCCCTTTGCCGCGGCTACATCCCCAGACTTCACAATTCTGGTCCAAGAGCCGCTCCGCGAGAAACCTGCCGATGCCTTTGCTTGAGCCTGTAACAAGGGCGACCCGACCTTCCTCCTCGCCGCCCACTGACTACTCCCCCTCGACCAGCAACTTCGAGACATAATCGCACATAGAACTCACGTCTTTGAATGGACTCCGCGTTTGGGACATTGCACGCTCATCGACCAGACTTATGTCTGAACCAAGAACAGCAACTATATCGTCTTCTATGTCCACTATGAGTGCAACGAGCTCAATCGAACTCAGAGGAGAGCCCTTTCCGTAGATTTCAGTCTCTTCTGTAACCGGATGCTTGCTGCCGACGGCGCGTAAAGAAGCCTCGACATTTCGTCCCACAATATCAAAAATCACTTCATCCGACACGTCTCGCATATGTTCCCTTCCAGGCTTCCGGTACTTATCGGGCGTTCTTAAGAAAGGAGAGCTATTCCGACTAGCTCTCTCGAGGGCCACCCGATGATAGTGGCTTATGGCCAGTTGTGAGCCCTCTACCCCGAGCTCCATTGAAGTCCCGCTGCGGCTTAGGCGATCAGACCCCCAGTCGGGCCGCCTGTTGCTGCCATCGGCCGATGCTTCGGCAGGCGTCTCGGGGGCGGCCATCTCGCTCGTCTTTGATTACCGTATACCCCAAGAGTGGCCGAAGCAATCAGCAAGCGCCCTTCCGGTAGCGGTCGGAACGATCCTCTGCCACGAGCAAGTCTGGGCGGTCCGCATAGACGAGAAAGTGGCCGTGGCATCGATGATTTGAGAATACAATGTCCCGCGCGCCCAAAGGATTGATGACGCCGACAGCCTTCGCCTCCTGCTCGACATAGCAATGCGTCGTGCCGAACAACTCGCCCTGCTCCGATAATTCAAGCACTCGCTCTCCAAAGCGACGTAATAATCAGGAGGCATATTCTCGTCGTCGCCGAGTTGAGTGGGTGAAAGACATCATCTTCCTTCAAGGATGTTAACAATTCCACAGACTACAAAACCTAGGATCAAGGCGAGGTGTTTCCAAACTGAGTGAGTTGGCGTTTCTCTTTACAGCTAACGATGCGTGCGGGTACGATCCTTGACAGAGGAGGTTCTGGCTGTGACATCTGACTACCTAGGGTCGGCGGAGGCCGTCGCCCGAAGCTCGGGATGGTCGAAAACCCTACGGCTACGATCCGGGAGCTCCTGACGGTGCAGGAGAAGCGGTTCGGAAAGCTGAACCCTCCCCAGCTGAGGAGGGAGCCTCGGAAGCCCGAAGCCGGGCTCATTTACACACCTGTAGACCTGAGCTCCGAAGTGGAACCATACCAAGTCAGGCTCCGTGTCCTGTTTTTTGACGGAGAGAACTTGTATGCGTCAAAGGGCCTGAAGATCTATGAATCTGCAGACGGGGGGCGGAGTTGGAATTATTGCGCCGCTCTCGAGATGCCCTTTCCGTACCAGCATTTGAGCCGTACACGGCTCACTGAGAGATTGGGGCGCACTGAAGTATACAAGCTGCATCGATATGGGAACTTCCTTGTGGCGCTCGCAAAGGGCGGCGTCTATGCCGGCACAATAGGTGCAGAGAAATTGGAGCTTTCGTTCAGGGTTTCTGAAGGTAGCCGACCGACATCCTTGGCGTGCTCACCCGATGGGACTGTTGTGTTTGGCGAGTATTTCTCAAACCCACAAAGGCGTGAAGTCAAGATTTATGGGTCGACTGATATGGCATCATGGAGTGTCCTGCATGAGTTTTCGCCGGGCGAGATACGGCACATCCATGGATTGTACTACGACAAATTCGCACACTGCTTTTGGGCTCTGACTGGAGATTATCAGAAGGAGCCCGGTATCGCCCGATGTGCCGTCGATTTTTCTTCTGTCGAATTCGTCCGGCGTGGGAGTCAACAGGTGCGGGCTTATTCAATGATCTGTCAGGAAGATGGTCTGTATTTCGCCACAGACACGGAACTTGAACGAAATGGCATTTACTTCATGAGCAGAGATGGTGGTGAACTCAGGGAATTGCATTCGATTGAAAGTTCGTCCTTCCATTCAGGTCTTTTTGGTAACTGGATGTTCTTTGCCACGGTCTGCGAACCATCGACGGTGAATGACACAAGGCGTGTTCACCTTTGGGCAAGTCACGACAAGCAACATTGGAGAAAATTTGCGTGTTATGAAAAGGACATGTTTTCCAAGTATTTTCAGTACGGCAATTTGTTCTTGTTGGAGGGCCAGACAGAAGGTCTGAAACACGTTGTATTCTCAGGCTCTGCCGTTAAGCAGATTGATGGGAAGAGTGTATTTGTAACCCTCCCGAGCGATGAAGGCGAGAATTGAAGGAATTCATTCGTAATTCAATGGAATATGCCCTTCGTCGTCTTTATTTTTCGAATGCGTTCGACATTGTTGGGCGATATCAGCGCTTCAAGATTGGGAGACTCGAGGCGGTCGCGACAGATTCCATCTGGGACGATTCTGCATTGACCCGTTACCTGAGAGACAGGATCCCGGCATCACGAGACATCATCCTGCATTGCTCCATGGCTGGTATTGGAAGCACAGTAACAGCGCAATCGGTCTTGGATTTCTTTCTCTCCTTCTGCGGAGAAGAAAGAAACCTGCTAATGCCATCGCATCCGATCTTGAAGGAAGATCTTGATGGACTTCCCGTTTACAACCCGAATCGCTCGGCAAGCACTGTGGGGATGGTTTCAGAGTTGGCTAGGAGGCGACCAGATTTTTCCAGATCCCTACATCCGTTTTCGTCGGTAGTTGCATATGGTCGAAACGCTGAGAGCTATTTGGCGGAGAATCTGAACGGACGCGAGCCGTTGCCTCACGGAAAGTCTTCTCCCTACGCAAGATTGGCTGAAAATGAAGGATTCGCTATTTGCTTGGGTGTGCCGTTTATCAAATGCCTAACAATGATACACGTTGCTGAGGAGACTCTAGATCAAGAGTTTCCCAAGAGGCTGATATTTGATCGGCACGCAGTGAGAATAGAAGACGGCTCGTGCCGTCAAGTGCACGTTGTCAGGAAACGCAGCGAGCAACATTTGGCGAACATCTCAATGAAAAGCATCAAGAGAGATCTGATTGATAATGGAGCAGTGATTGTGGGTTCCGTGAATGGCATCATTGTCGATATATGTGATTGTCGTCGCGTTGTGAGTTATATGAAGGACAGAGCGATTGCCACCGGGTATCCTTATGTGTTTATCAAATCGAGGTGAACTGTAGGTGTTACTGTGGGCCAACCCGAAGCTTGGTCCAGGTGACTAACACAAGGCAAGCTAGATTGAGGGCCCCAGACGACCCGCGAGAAGCGGAGAGGGGATTGCGAAGAGGTTGAGATTCAGTGAGGGGGGTCGGAGCTCCCGGAGCTGAAAGCGATCGTCGGGAGGAGGATAGGGTTGTCGCTGAGGCAGAAGTCTAGTCATTTTCCCATTCCGTTGCAGTCCGGCATGCCGATCCACCATCAAGAGATCGCCTCGCAAGAGCTCCAAAACCATGGGCACACCTTCCCGATGGGACATTGTCTTTCTGATGACTGGCAAGCCGGCTCCAGCGGTGCTCGACATGGCGTTCTTCGCGCAGAACGCAGGAATGAGCACGCTTATGATCGTCCTGGAACGCGGTGACGACGATCTCATCATAGATCAGGCACTGGTCAACTTCACGATCGAGACCATAAACGTGCCCTATCAGACGGTCGATCTAAAGCGACTGACCTCCATTCCGTGGATCTACTGGCAGATAAGAGCCCTGATAGTCCCGGGGCTCGCACCGGAGGGAACGATCGTTACGTCCTCCTACGACCTGCTGCTCCTCGCATGGTTGCTCGGCCTAGGGAGAAAGTACAAACTAAAGCATCGGGTCAGAGACTTGCACCGCCTTCAACTGTCCGGCTCATTGGTTTCCGCGTTTCTCGTAAGGGTCGAACAGTTTCTACTGAAGAGAGTGACATGTGTGATCGTATCGTCACCCGAGTTTAGGGACCAATACTACAGAAGAATATATCGCGGAAGGACCGTGCTGCTCGAAAATCTTCCTGCCAAGCTCACCTGGGCCAATTTTCAGAGGGAGGTAAGTCAGGATGGTTGTTTTCGTATCGGCTACATAGGGATAATTCGATACAGGAAGTCACTCCTACAACTCATCGAAGCCGTCAAAATTCTCGCGGCAGCAGGCGTCTCGTTGAAGGTGGTTTTCGCAGGCGGTGGGAATGTTGATGAACTGCTCGAGGACGTTGAGGGGCGAGACCAACTCTTTGAGGTCTTGGGTCCATATGAGTACACGAGGGATATCACCCGGCTCTATCGAAAGATCGACCTCATCTATGCGGTCTATGATAGCTATGACTTGAACTGCCAGTTGGCCATGCCGAACAAGTTCTATGAGTCCATCATCTCGAAGATTCCTATTCTCGTCGCCAAGAACACGTTCGTAGAGCGAGAGGTACTGCGCCTCGGGATAGGTGCCGCTGTGATGCCGGTTGATGTCGAAGGCCTCGTGGATTTGCTCCGAGTCGCCACCGAATCACGGGATTGGTACGCCGACGCATTGACTCGGCTCCACTCAAGTGACGCAGCTGTCTATTTCGATGCCTACGACAAGGCTATGCGCGAAAGCGTGCTGCTTTAGGGCCGGCTAGGAGCATGTCCCGGCCGATCTTTCGAGTTGGTTTTCGATATTCTGTGCTGCTCGTCTTCGTCCTGCTCGAAGTCCTGTTGTTCGATGCCGATGGCGCGTTGCAGGCCGCTATCACGACCCTGGAATATCTCTTCGTCCTCTTGGCTCTCGTGGCCAATAGAGGGGCTGGGATCGCCTATCTAGTATCGTTCACACTCCTTGCGATGGGTGAGTGGAGCCACACGGTTCCGGGAACCGTATCGAATAACTTCTTGGGTATGCGGTTGTTCGGCTTCTCCGTGAACGTGCTGTTTTCGTTTGGCGTCCTGATCTTCTTGGTGGCTGGGAGTCAGACGTACCGAACCGGTCCGCCAGGACGGGACTCGCGCTTCTTCAATTACTTCATCCTATACTCGGCCTTCGTCGGCCTGGTTTCCCTCCTCGTTTCTGCGAACCACTTGGACAACTTCCTCGCCGACCTGCTGTCGTATCTCCCGTATTACGCCTCAATATATTTCGTCTCTATTCTGAGCGCCGACCACGTGACAAGGATCTTCAAGTATGGGATGTCCGTGACAGTGATTTCCATGCTGTTCTCCTTCGCGACGGATATCCGCTTCGAGTATGGTGCCGGCTTTTACTTCGTACTCATGAACGGCTTTGCGTTCGTCGCCGTCTTCGCCGTCTTTTTCTGTCGACGGTTCTACTCCCCCGCACATTATGGCTTTCTGGCCTTTTCGGTCGTTTTCCTCCTGGCCACCGGCACGGTCTTCATAGGTGGGAAGACGATCGTCATTGCAGCGTTGACACTCATCTGGTACGCGTCTAAATCGAGAACAGCATTGGGTGTCGTGCTTCTCTCCCTCACCGCCGTTGTCATTTTCCTGGATCCAATTCTCTCGTTCGCCTTGGACCGGATCGCGCCGGATGCGGTCCTTCTCTACAAGTTCACGCAGATCCTCGAAGTTTTTGCTTACATGGATATCGAGACTCTAGCGTCCACGAGTTCGAGCATGGGGAACCTCTTCGCTGAGGGCATGACGACGGCCCGATACCTCATCGACAACAAACTTCTCCTCATATTCGGCAAGGGCTTCGGTGGCGGGATACCCGATCTCTTCGGGTATCTGAGCCCCTTGGCCCGGCCCGGCTTCGGATATGCTCCTCAGGACGCTCTGCGTGACGACTTCTTCAGAATGCACCTCCCAATATTTGAGATCGTTATCAAGTCGGGAATCGTTGGCTTGACCCTGTATGTGATAGTCTTATACCGCAGTCTCACGGATCGACATATTTTCGCTTTTATCTACTTTGTCCTGATGCTCACCGTCTTCTATGTTTCTAAGGAAATGCTGCTTCTCACATTGCTCTTTATGAAGCTATCAATGCATTTTTCGAGTGGCTCGCGACTTTCGGTTCAGGCTCAGCCGGCGCGTTCAGTTTCGAGTCATTACCTCTTCGATTAAGAAAAAACGCTGACATATGACGATTGAAAAAACGAAGGTCCTGATAAGCGGTGGCTTTGGTGCCCTAGGGTTCAACCTGACCCAAGCGCTGCAACGAATGGATTCCTACGATGTCCACATCGTGGATGATCTTTCCGCAGGCGTCGCAAACTTCTCCAAGAATGTTGCGTTCACTCATCTTGATATCGGTAACAGTGAGAAGGTGGGCGCCTTCTTCAAGGCGTATCGCCCGAATCTTGTTTTCCACCTGGCCGCCCACTTCGCAAACCAGAATTCCGTAGATCATCCGATCTCCGATGTATCGACCAACATAGTGGGGCTTATCAACGTGCTCGAGAGCCAGAGAGAGAATCCCACCTTGAGGAAGGTCGTGTATACCAGCTCAAGCTGTGTCTACGGCAATCTCACAGAGATGAAGGAGGCCGCCTCTGTAGGCCCGCATGACACGCCGTACGCCATCAACAAATATGCCGCGGAGCTATACTGCAGGTATTACTCGGAAATCCAGGGACTTCCGACAGCCTGCGCCCGCGTGTTCAACAGCTACGGCCCTGGCGAGATGCCTGGCCAGTACCGAAACGTGATACCCAACTTCATCCTAAAGGCCTTGAATGACGAGGAGATCATCATAACTGGGACCGGCGAGGAAACGAGAGACTTCACCTACGTCTCCGATACGGTTGACCTCCTGCTGCGGCTGGGTGAGTCCGAATACCGGAACGGTGAGGTCTTCAACGGGGGCACTGGGGTCAAGACCTCCATTGCGTATTTGGCGGAGACGATTGTGCGCATGGCGGGCTCTGACTCCAAGATCAGTTTTTCGTCTCCGAGGAATTGGGATCATGTGAAGGACAGATGCTCCGACATAACGAGGTCACGGGAGCTCCTTGGGTACGCACCCACGGTTGACCTGGAACATGGTCTGGTCGAGACGATCGAATGGATCAGGTCGAAGTTACAGCGCCGAGAGGCCGTGGCTACGTGACGAGGCAGGTCACTGGCGAAGCGTTATTCGGCCTGACTAACTCAGAATGATTGATTCTTCCACGGGTCCTCTCGCCGACAAGGTGAGATCTACTCCACTGCCCTCTTGGCCGGCCTTCGACGCTCGGCATCGAAACGCCGTAGACGCAGTCCTGGCTTCGGGGAAAGTAAACCAGTGGACGGGGACCGAAGTCCGGGATTTCGAGACTGAGTTCGCCGAGTTTTTGGGTGTTCGCAAAGCGGTCGCCGTCATGAACGGGACTGTCGCCCTCGAGTTGGCTCTTAAGGCGCTTGGCGTGGGAGCAGGGGACGAAGTCATCGTGACACCGCGATCGTTCATCGCCTCGGTAAGTAGCGTGGTGCTTGTGGGGGCCAAACCTGTATTCGCGGACGTAGACAGTGACTCCGGTAACCTGACGGCGGGCACCATCGCGAGTGCGATTACACCCAGCACCAAGGCCCTGGTGCTAGTTCATCTCGCCGGATGGCCTTGTGAAATGAAGGACATCATGAGCCTGGCAAGCGAGAAGGACCTGCTCGTTATCGAGGACTGCGCCCAGGCTCATGGAGCGGAGTATGACGGACTTAAGGTCGGATCCTTCGGGCATGCGAGCTGCTTCTCCTTTTGCCAAGACAAGATCATCACGACGGGTGGCGAAGGCGGGCTACTCGTGACAAACGATGATGAAATCTGGTCACGAGCGTGGTCGTATAGAGACCACGGGAAAAGCTACGAGGCGGTATTCAGGCGAGAACATCCTGCTGGGTTCCGTTGGCTGCACGAGGAGTTCGGAACCAACTGGCGAATGACAGAGATGCAGGCCGCCATTGGACGAGTGGCATTGCGTGACCTGCCCGATTGGTTGACGACCCGCAAACGTAATGCGGATATGTTGCGGGCAACTCTCCTAAAGTACGAGGGCTTTAGAGTCCCGACCCTGAGCGAGCCTCACCGCCACGCATACTACAAGTATTACTGGTACGCGCGTCCCGAAGCGCTAAGAAAGGATTGGGGGCGGGATCGCATCATGGTCGAGCTTACGCGACTCGGTATCCCGTGCTATAGCGGAAGCTGTAGTGAGATCTACCGAGAGAAGGCCTTCCTTGGTATGTCTACTCGCCCGAATGAGGCCCTCCCGGTGGCGATGGAACTGGGGGCAACTTCCCTGATGCTACCGGTGCACCCTACCCTTAGTGAGCAAGATGTCGGCGACATGTGTCACGCCATCGACGTGGTTATGAGGCAGGCTCAGGCCTGAGTCTCGCCGATCCGCCCGCACGTGCCTACCCACGCCGTATGACACGGGCTGGGACGCCAACCGCAACCGTCCCCGATTCGACTGGCCCGATACAGACTGCCCCGGCCCCGACGACTGCCCATTCACCGATTTCCACGAGGGGAACACATGTGCAGCCAGTGCCAAGCATTGCTCCCTCACCCACGCTCACACCTCCGGCCAAGCTACATCCCGGGCTAACCTGGGCGTAAGCGCCAACGGCGCAGTCGTGATCGACGATCGCGCCAGAGTTGATGATCGCGTGAGCACCAATCCGACATCCTGGCTGAACCACAGCACCCGCGAACACAACCGCTCCCTCGTCGATCTGCACCGAGTCATGTACGAAGGCTGTGGGATGGATCATGGTGGCCCATGTCAGGTCGAGTGTATCAGCGAGACGCTTGCGCGCTCGATTTTCGCCGACGCCCATGATCGCCTCCGTCTCGGGCGCCAGTGACAGCCCGCTGATTCGGCCAACGACCGGGATCCCAAGGACGTTTCCCCCAGAGGCCCTTGGGTCGTCATCGTAGAGGCCTTCGACTGGCCTGCCCAACGCGTTCGCCAAAGACACCAACACCTTGGCGTGCCCTCCCGCACCTAGCACGATCAAGGGGCTCGCCCCTTCTTGGAGTCGGAACCCAGGAATTCTGGCATGGTCGCCCTATCGTCAGCACTTATTCCGCTTCTGCGCGAGGCCTGAAAGAGCGTCAGGATCAGAATCCGAACGTCGAGGAAAACACTGCGATTATCTACATACCAGACGTCGAGGCGAAACTTCTCGTCCCAGGATATGGCGTTCCGACCATTAACTTGCGCCCATCCAGTAATCCCGGGGCGCACGTCGTGGCGTCGGGCCTGTTCCGGCGTATAGCGGCCCAAGTAGCGAACGAGCAAGGGTCGGGGACCGACAAGGGTCATGTCGCCTCGCAGGACATTCCACAGGCTCGGAAGCTCGTCGAGACTGGTGGAGCGCAGGAAAGCACCCAGCCGTGTCAAACGGGCATCGTCGCTCTGGAGCTCCTCCTCCCCCAGCTCGGATGGCCGCATCGTGCGAAACTTCCACATAACAAACTGACGCCCTCTCAGGCCGGCCCGCGCCTGTCGAAAAAATACGGGTGCACCCATGGTGATCCAAATGGTACCAACGATGATGATGAGCAGCGGAGAACTCAGTGCGAGCGCAGCAGCAGCCGCAATCACATCAACGCTCCGTTTGATCATGGCCCGGTCGGGATCGTCACGCCGCACCCTGAGGTGCGCCTCGAATCGTGGTAACTGTGGCCAGGCTTACGTCATGCCCCCCCAGCGCCTCAACCTCGATCGCCGAAGCGGCGATCGCAAGACCATACGCGGGAGAGAAGACGGTTCCGGGCACGGGTATCGCCGACCGCCGCACGTTTCCTTCTGGCTCGCACCTAACAAGGGCCGGATCAGCCTCAGGATGCAGCAACCATGCAACGCTCAGGCTCTGAGCGCGCGGCTCCAGAGCCACATCTTCAACGCGGACAATCGCCTGTTCCCCATCGACGATGAGCGTTCTCCGCACGACCCCCTCAATGCAAGCTTGTAGCGTGATTATCCCGTCTTCGTTCTCGTCAACTCCCTCGACTTTGGCATCGGGCCACGACCACCACAGGAACCGGTGCCCCAAAAACGCGGGATCGACGCCGTCCAACAGTGGGCCATTATGGACACTGGCGCCCTGCAGTGAATTCTGCCAGGGAGGCGGACCATTGTAGGCGAAGGTACCAGGGTCGACCATCATTTCGTGACCGTCAATCCTGAGATCCAGATGTAGAGCATCGCTGTGGCTCGGGCGACTGTGATACGTGCCTGCCCTTAGAAAGAGTCGTACTCTGCCCGCCACGACGGACACCCAACCCGATGACCCGGATCGGATTCGTGTGCTTCTCGACCGTTCTCCTTCGGGAAGCACCCTACCGCTGGACTGGCGATCCAACCCGCAACGTCGAGTCTTCAACCACGCCAGCGAGTTCTCTCCGAGGGAGTCCCATAGCGGCTCTTCATTGAAAACCCTCGCTACCATCGAAAGCGCCGGACGAAAATCACGGTAATCTCCCGATGAGACAGGCAGGACGTACGCACCATCATTCGCCCCGTGATTCGGGAGCTCTCCGCTATTCGGGTCCATGACGCGCCCCAGTAAGGCTATCCCGGCCGTAACACGCTCCTTGACGCCAGATCCGAGAGTGTCACCCTCACTCGAGAGCGCTGCCTCGGCAGCGGCCACCATTTGCAACGCCAGCCGTGCATAGTTGAACGAGTGCTGGATGTACCACCCGTCGTCGGCGAACTGATCTTGTACGAGTCGATCGAGCAGCCTAACCCCTTTGCGAACCCAGGAAGATGCGCTGGGGTGCGCACCCCTCAGTCGTGTTCCGATACATACAAGGCCGGCGGCTTCGGAAATGCCGTGGTTATTCCTCTGAGAAACGGCATAGCCGATGGCATTGGCGATGCGCTCGCCGGAAGCCGCGCTAATCTCGATAAACGTGGGATGGCCTGGGGCCAGATTGGCTTCGGCATGTAGGATCGCGAGTGCACGGATGGCAGTCTCCTGCCCGCAAGACCAATGCACGCCCTGAAACGGCGGGCTCGCGGCTAGCCAGTCCTGAGAGCGAGCGAGGGCGAATTCCCGGGCCAATGTAAGATCCTTCGGATCATGTGAGAGCACTGCAAACTGGACGAGGTCGTACATCCACGAGAATCGGGCAGGCTCCCACAAGTCCTTGATATCGGATCCAGACATCCAGTGCTTGATTCGCCACCAAGGCACGTCCGCAGGGTGACGGTGTCCGGTCGTGGAATGACGATGCCAACCCAGACCGCTCGGCAGTGGCCTCCAATCCCAACCGTACGCCAGGTATTGGCCGTGCAGGACCCGAATCGCCCGAGTCCTGGCCCTTTCCCGATCGTGCGGAGATACTGCCAGAGGATCGCGTTTCACAAGCCATGGAGAGTCAACACCTCTGTCGGCTGCGGTGGACGCATCTACAGTGTGGCGGGGCCGGCGAAGGAAGCGGCCAACACGACGGCGACACACGTGTACGACACGAAGCAGCGTACCCTGCAGCCCATAGGTTCGGATGATCATGAAGGGGATGCGAGGCCAATACCGGAGCGGAGGCAAGCTCACCGGATCTGCTAATCCCCTTTCAGCACCCGCTCAAGAACACCCCCCAGTCGATCAGCAAGCACAGTGCGCGAGTGCTCCTTGGCTACCCACGCCCTTGCCGAGGCGCCAAGTGAGCGACGCTCCGCCGGCGACATGCGGGCCACCGACCGTATTGCTCGTGAGAGAGACTCAGGGTTTCCAGGTTCGGCCTGTACTCCCGCTCCCGCGTCGTGGATCATGTGCTCGACCTCGCCGGGAACGTTGCTAACAATGGGCAACCCGCTGGCCATGTAGTCGAACAGCTTGTTGGGGCTGACCCCATACTCAAAGAGCTCGGATGGCCGAAGAACCATGAGACCGGCCTCGACTGAGGCGAGCAACTCCGGGATGCGGGCCTTGGGCACCACGTCGCGAAACTCAACAGTTTCTAGCCCGAGGGCCTTCGAGCGCCGGACAAGTTCGGTTTTGCTCGGCCCGCCGCCGACAAGCAAGAACCGAATCTCTGGACAATCTCTCGTCCGGACTGCTGCGTCCAAGACGACATTCAGGTCATTGGCGGGGCCATGCGCTCCGGTATAAATGAAGGTGAACATCGCCTTCACCGATCTTTCCATGAGCGGGAATGCCTCAACGTCAACCCCATTGGGGATGAATGTGATCCGGTCCGATGGGACGTTCCGCGTTCGAATCAGATAGTCGCCGGTCCCGCGAGCCAATACGATGATGTGGTCTGCCGTGCGATACAAGCTTCGCGCCATGCTGTCGAGCACGAGATATGCGATATCGCGCGAACGACCAACCGCCAACAGACTCTCCGGCCAGAGATCTCTCACCTCTAAGATGAATGGCACTCCGATGCGCCGTGCAAGTCGTCGGGATGCCCTCGCGGCGACGAGCTGTGGTGAGGAACCTACGACGACATTCGGCAGCGGGATCGAAAGCGGTCCGCGGCGTCGACTCGCGGATGCAAGCGATCGGGAGAATGACACCCAGTTCCATACCCGGCGCCAATCGTTTTTCCAGTACCGAGCCGCCCACAGCCACACAAAGCGAACCCCGTCGAGCGTGGTGATGATCGGCGCTCGCTCTCGTTCGTTGCTGCGCTCTTGGTATGTCCGCGAGTGGAGATTGAGATCGCTCGCGACGATGGTGACATCCCATCCTCGGGTGACCAGCTCGCGACCAATCTCGAAGTGACGGGTCCCTCCGGCTGCTGTGGGGGCGACTGCGAACTGATTGACCCAAAGCAGGTGTGGGCGCGTCGAGCGCGAGACTTCGCTCATTCCGCGTGTTGCATTACACGCCGACTGGGTCTATTGCCGAATCGGGTCAAGCCACCCGCGAACGAACTTCACTGGGCCTCAACACCGAGCCAGCCAGGCTGTCTGCCATTGCCGTCCGGTAGCACTTGTTCAAGTACCCTGACGTTGTGGTACGTGGGCTCATCATACGCCTTCAGGGACGGGTTTACCGCGATCGCGTCCGCGATCTCGAGGATTCCCCCTTTTACCGTGTACTCCGGCTCGAACCCCAGAACAGACCGGATCTTCCCGAAGCCAACACGGTAGTCTCGAGCATCTACATCCCGCGTGTCCACCGTCATTTCGACATCGCCAAGCGTGTCGACAACCAAAGAGCCGATTTCGGCGATACGGTAGTTGAGATCGTCGCCACCCACGTTGAAAACCTCGCCTGCAACCTGGGAACCGGGAGCCTCGTACGCCATGATAAACGCCCTTGCCGCATCCTGGCAGTGAACGTTCGGTCGCCATTGGTCGCCGCCGAAGATGGTGATTCTCTTGTCGCCGACGCCTCGCGCGGTCAGCGTGTTGACGACCAAATCGAATCGCATGCGATCAGAGAGTCCAAACGCCGTGGCCAACCGTAGTACGACGGGCTCGACGGCACCGCAGCGGTCGAAAATAATGTTCTCGCTGAGTATCCTCGTTCGAGCATACAGCGAAACCGGGTTGAGTTGTGACCGTTCGGTCAGCAGGTGCTCACTGCTGGCCCCGTAAACGCTGCAACTCGAAGCAAAGACTAGTCGCCGGACCCCGTGGAAGTTGCAGGCCTCAATGAGGAGTTTGGTGGCCTCGTAGTTGAGGTTCAGCGTCTCCTGGGGATCGAGGTCGCACGCCGGATCTCCTACGATAGCCGCCAACGCGATCACACCATCTACGCCGCGCACACACCGTTGTATGTCGCGAATGTTGCAGACATCGCCCTCGACGAGCTCGAGACCTGGGTGCGTGCGAACCCTCGCCAATCCTGTGTCTCCGTAGGTGAAGTTGTCGATCACCCGAACAGAGTAGCCGCGCGCGAGCAGCATCTTCGTGACGTGCGAGCCGATGAAGCCCGCGCCACCGGTAACGAGCACGACGGGGCCACCGGCCTCATCGACAGAGGCTGCCCGATGTGTGGGGAACGCCTCCGCATCAATCAGGTCGCTGAGCGTGACGCGACCCGGCTGATGGATATCCACGCCCATGAGAAGTCGCTCGACACCCGGCAAAGTACGTACACGGATGCTGAGATCCTCGGCTTGCTGGATCAGGCGGCGAAGAACGTCCTCGGGCGCTGAAGGCATGGCGACCATCAGCTCGCTCACCTCGCACCGATCCACAACCTCCCGGAGAGCGCTCAGTGGGGCCAAGACCGGGGCGCCATTCACGTGGGCGCCGATCTTGGCCGGGTCATCGTCCAGGAATCCCACCAACTCCACGTTGGGGGAAGACATCAGAACTAAGTCCCGGCTCAACACTAGGCCGCAGTGGCCTGCTCCGGCTATTAGAACTCGATGCGGCTGTGCGCCGGTCGCGAGGCCCGACCGCATCCTCTTTCGCCTCCTTCGCAAGGCCACCTGCAGGCGCCTGGCGCTCCGGCTCCCTGCCGCGAGCACGACGTACGCCATCGGAATAGCTTGAAGGGCGACCAAAGGGAGCCTCGCAACGTCGATCGCAGCAAGGCTGAACAACACGACCGTCACGGAGATACCCGTGGCACCCAGCAGAAGTCCGTCACGGAAGCTGAAATGGTGCCAGATCTTATTGTAACTGCCGGCGAGGGCGTTTGTGATGACTACCGTTAGGACCGTGATCACAATCGCGGCTAGGATGCGACCACCAGTGACGCCCCTGGTTAGGAACAAGACCGCAACCAAGACGGCAACACTAGCCAACGCCGCGTCGAGGACGACCTGCAAAAGGCGCCGGATTACCCTAGAGTTCATTGGCGACAAATGTTTACCTCCCTTGAGGGACGAGCCGGCTTAGAGACTGACAGCCATCACCCACAGGCCAGCTGCCGTCTCCACTCGTCCGGTCGTGCACCCCAACCTCAATAGCGTGCGGGCACCGGCATCACATGTTTTACTCAGCCTATATCCTAGGTTCGGCACAACTTTTGAGCAACATTGATTCCTGATCGGGGCTTGCGGACCGGTCCAGCCACGCTCCGAAGCGTAACTTTGCCGGCGTCGATGATCCTATTGACTGTCGCCGCCGGCTGATCCCTTGGATCGATGGAGGCCAAAGAGGTCCCCCTTCGCGTCTTTCAGGACCTGCTGGAAATCGCCGTAAGCCTCGCTCTCTTCGTTCCTTGCCCGCTCACCGAGCTCCCGAATGAAGGCAAGGCCAAAACCCACTATGAGACCCAAAATCGCCCCCAGCAGAAGCTTCACCAGCGTACCGCGGGGATCCGGTAACGCAGGGGGCTCGGGCTGATCGATCATTGTGATGACCGGTGTGTTTCGGACCTCATCGATTCGGGCCTGTTCAAAAGCCTGGGCCATCGCGGTCACGAGCTCCTGCCTCATGACCACCTGACGCTGTAGGCGATCATGCTCGAAGGTAAGCTCCGGGGAGTTGGTGAGCTGCCGGGAGTTGGCGAACTGCCGGTTCTCGACCAGGAACGCCTTGAGCGAATCCTCGGCAACCGAAAACTCCATTTGTAGTTGCCCGAGACGCTCTTCCGCAAAGTCCCGCTCCCCCGACGCCTGCAACTGACGGTTATCGATGTCGAACGTCTCGACCAGCTTAAGAAGGCGACGCCCGATCGCAGCGGACAATCCGGGATCATCGGTTCGGACGCTCACCGTGACGACACTGGTCTGCTGGCCGACGCTCACCGAGACGATTTCCTTGGCCAGATGTTGTCGTGTCCGTGCATTGCGCTCCTCGGGCGTCTCACCTTCGATCTTGAAGTGGTCGGCGAGATCCACTTTGGTTACGCCGCTGGCCGTGACCACCTCCACACTCGGTTTGACCACCCCAGCGAGGATGTCCCTCGACTGAAGCAGATCCTGATAGAACTCAGGGGATCGCTCAGCGTCACCTGATGGGGGAATCGCGAATCCGAACTGTTGGGCCAGGCCAGACACTCCGGCGAAGCCCCCTTGGTCTCCCCCCTGCGGTAAGAACGACGCGGTTGCCGTGTATTTCAACGATGGGATGAGCGCAACCAGAAGTGCCATCAGAACACCCGCCACGGTCGCTGCCATTATCAGGCGCCGTCGCCGAAGAACAAGACTCGCTACGTCCAGAAGCGAGATTTCGTCATCGTACGACACCTGATTCGAGTGCACTCGGGTCACTTCCGAATCCACATGCTACTCCCCTCGATCTGGTCGACTGCGATGAGGTCTGGTACCCAGTGTCAAACAAACGGCGCCCCAGGACTCGCGCAATGGTCGACTTACCGGTGCCGAACCGCTCACGCCAAATGTAGCTTTCTTTCTCCAGATGCAGAAAGATCCGGTGAGCCGCCTCCTCGGGCGAGATGTCGGTCGTATCGATGCGGACGGCGGGATGCGGCTGTTCACAGATTTCGAGGGGAGTGGCGATGTGGGCCAGAACGTATCCTCCCTGGGCTCATCTTGCGCCTAGAACCTCCCCAAGGGGAATTCGAACGTGAGCCCAAGACGTATGAGGAAGGAGAAGCGCCCCTCACTCGAACCGTCCACGTGGTCTGCATTCGCGATGAAGCTTCGGCCCAGATCCCACTCCAGGAAGACCTCACTGCGGGGCTGATATCTCCCTTGCAACGCCAAACGCATGGTGGTCTCCATTACCCCAAAGAAGATCCCGGGGTCATCAGGCTGTCTCTCCCGAAAGGGAAGGCGGTAGTCACCCTCTCCCTTGCGCTGAAACTGAAACACGGGTGAAATACGCAGGCCTCCAACGGAGGGATACACGTCGGTCCGCAGAGTGAGACGGTCGTAGTCCGACCACGGGTCCGCCAGCCCCCGATCCAGATGCATCCACACCTCAGGAGATGCGGAAAAGGTCCGGTACGACCACCCAGAGACTCTGCGGTAGTCGAAGCCGATCTCGAGGCGATCGGATAGGCCGAGATAGCGTCCGCCCAAGCTCAACTGATACAAGGTAGCAAACGCTTCCCGGTCCGACGTACCGATGCGTGGATTGAGGTCGAAATCGTCGATAACGAACTCGCCGTAGAGGGTTCCCTGGCCCACCTTTGTCCAGAACATCCCGTTGAACATCAGGTTGCCCGAGGGTGCGTCGTTCGATTTTTGGTCGAAGAAAATGAACTCCAAGGGGTTGAACAGCCGAAGGGTCGCGACGTCTCCCGAGTAGAGCGCGGACTGGCCGAGAGATGCCCAGAAGTTGCCGCGGCGGTAGTCGAGCCGGTTGCCTACGATGTAGCGCTGTCGCCCGTTGACCGTTTGCAGCTCGCCGGCCATGAAGCGGAACGTCAGACTTCCCCTTCCCAGGTCGAGGCCGATCTGCGGATACGTCGTCGGGTTGTCCCCTATCATCATACCCGTCTGGCCAAGGGGCCCCCAGTTCCGCTTGAATCTGCCGACCCACATATTTCCCCAGGGAAAGGCCAGCGTCAGGTAAGCGTTGTCGGTACGCCCGAAGAACTTGAAACCTCCTGGATTCTGGCCATCTGGATCTCCGTGCTCTTCGTAAAACCAGCGGTCATTGAAGAGTCTCGTCTCCGCGGCGACGTTATGGGTTTCCAGCCAGAGCCCGCCCGCCCAGGACCACCACGCACGATCCGCCAACCCCTCATTGGCCGAGGTACGGAAGGGCATCAAGGGATCACGGTGTCGGCTGTCCGCGGCGGTGGCCCCCAGTTGGAAATGAAGCCCCACTCGCTGCCCCCCCGCTTCATCTTCCGATTCCGAGAGGCGCCTGAACTCAGGGGCGAGCTCGCGCACCAGCATACGGACCCAATCGGCCACCGGCTGTTGTAACGTATCCGCGTCGACGTCGACGAGCTCTGCGGCCACATCGATCCTGCGGTAGGGCTGAACCAGTGGATTCAGGCCCGGCAGGTACCCTCTACTCCGAAGCCGCTCGATCGCCTCGTACGTCCATGAGTCCAGCGAGAGGATCCTCGATCCGATCCGGCCCGGGTCCTGTGCCGAGGCAGAAAGCGAGGCGAAGAGAAGAGGCAGGAATAGGAGATTTCGTAGGGAAGCGCAGGAAAGGTTTCCCAGGAAAACGAGGTGTATGGCCGACGAACGCATTCGATGCTCCCCGTCGGTCGATATCAACGCCGCGTGAACGTGAAGCTGCCCAGCCGACTCGCCACGTCGAACGGGCTCACGTTGATCAGGGAGATGTTGACCCGGGGGTCCGTAGGCTCATCGGGCGAGGTGTAGATCACGCCGCTATCGGTACCGGCGTCGTATGCGAACAGCTCGACGACGAGACTGCTCACCCATGAGCCGTCCTCCAGAAGCGACAGCGAGTTCACGCCGACGAACCAGTCGGGGCTCGGTGCGATCATCGAGACGAGGGTGACCAGGGGAAAGTCGACGCTGACGTCGAACGTGAGTTGCACACTCCCCGGCGAGGGAGAAATCCCACCTCCGGAGAGCAAGCCATCGGCTGTACCGGCCAGGATCGCCGCTTCGACCTCGAAGTCGAGAGGAGTCTTACTGCCAGACTCGGCCATCTGCTTGATCCCGTACGTCGCGAGGGAGCTGTCTGCCCAGAATGTCACGCTGTCCCCATGCGTCCCGCCGATGAGGCCTGAAAAACTCGGGTTGGCGGGAAACGACGCGGGGTGCGTGCTGGCGCTCCAGATCGACTCGAACACAACGTCGTACGAGGTCGTATCCGGGGTCACCGCGAGCGACGCGGTGTCCGAGACGGTCAGGACCAGCCCCGTGATCGTGGACGTGCCCTCGGCACCCGCGGTCACCAGGCCTGTGGATGAGACGGTTGCCACCGCCAGATCCGACGAGGTCCATGAGATCGTGGCACCCTGAACTTCCGAACCGGCAGCGTCAAGCGCGACCGCCTCGAGCTGGAGGGTGTCACCGGGAAGGAGGAGCGAGGGGAGTTCGCTGATCTCGAGGGTCGCGACTCTCTCCTCCGGCGAGACCGGATTGTTCTCGCATGCCGCGAACGAGATTAGTCCGAGCAGCGCCAGTAGCCCAACGCTTGAGCGGTGGGTAGTTCGCTGGGTCATGCGGTCCTCCAGTGAATTCTCACTCAGTAGCGCCGAGGTCTCGAAGGCTTTCAGCCACCGCACCCCCGGCCTGATTACATCGATCACGGCCCCGCCGCGCCAATGTACCCCTCCTTCTCCAGATGCAGAAAGATCTGGTGAGCCGCTTCCTCGGGCGAGATGTCCGTGGTATCGATGCGGACGGCGGGATGCTTGGGCGCCTCGTACGGATCGGAGATCCCGGTGAACTCCTTGATGATGCCGGCCCGCGCCTTGGCGTAGAGTCCTTTACGGTCCCGCTGCTCACAGACCTCGACGGGCGTGGAGATGTGGACGAGAATGTATCCCCCCAGGGAGGAGATGAGCTTACGGTTCCGTTTTCTGATCTCCCTATACGGTGCGATCGGAGCACAGATCGCGATCCCGCCCGCCTTCGTGATTTCCGACGCCACGTATCCGATGCGCTCGATGTTCAGATCGCGGTGTTCTTTGCTGAATCCGAGCTCCGAAGAGAGGTTCTTGCGCACGAGGTCGCCATCCAAAAGGGTGACCGGCCGGCCGCCCATCTCCAGCAGCTTGACCCGGAGGACGTTGGCGACCGTCGACTTTCCCGACCCCGAAAGCCCGGTGAAGAAAACCGTGAATCCCTGCCGGTGCCGGGGCGGATGGCTTCTTCGTAGCTCCCGCTCCACGTCCGGAAAGGTGAACCAGTCCGGAATGCTCCGACCGTCCGCCAAGCGGTCACGAAGCTCGGTGCCCGAAATGGACTTCGGCTCTACACCCTCGGGCACCTCGTCGATGGGCATGTACTCGGCCCGGTCCTGGACGTAGACCATGAGCCGGAACGGGACCATCTCCACGCCCAACTCTTCCTCGTGCTCGCTCAGCAACTCCTGGGCTTCGTACGGCCCGTAGAACGGTGTCCCGGAGGAGTCGCTCCCGGGGCCGGCATGATCCCTCCCCACAATCAGGTGCGTGCACCCATGGTTCTTCCGGATGATGGCGTGCCAGACGGCTTCCCTCGGTCCCGCCATCCGCATCGCCAGATTGAGCAGCGCAAGCTTGACCGTGAACTGAGGGTAGGTGTCCAAGAGTGCCTCATAGCACCTGACCCGAGTGAAGTGGTCTACATCACCCGGCTTGGTCATGCCTACGACGGGATGGATCAGGAGATTCGCGCCGACCTCCTTCGCGGCCCTGAGCGTCAACTCCTGATGGGCTCGGTGTATGGGGTTTCGGGTCTGGAATGCGACGATCCTCCGCCATCCCAACCGTGCAAAGTCGTGACGGAGCTCCAGCGGTGTGCTGCGAAGCTCCCGGAAGTCGTAGTGGCTGGGGCCTTGGATACCCTCGACACGGCCGCCTATGTACACCGGGTTGGCCTGCTCCAACCGGTATGCGGCACCCGGATGCTCCGTATTGGCCGTACCGTACACCTGCTCGGCCTCCTGCACCCGGTCGGGACGCCAGATCTCTTCGACGTGAAGGGCCGCAAGCATGACGCCCTCGGGGTCACGAAGAGCGACCGTGGATCCGGACTCGAGTCCCTCCGCCAAAACCTCGTCGACATCCAGCGTGTTGGGAATCGGCCAAAGCGTTCCGTCCGCCAACCGCATGCTCTCACATACGCTCCCGTAATCAGCCGACGTCATGAATCCACCGAGCGGTGAGAAGCCGCCGTTCATGAGCAACTCGAGGTCGCACACCTGGCGAGGCGTGAGGTCCCAGGAGGGCCAATCCAGTGAGGCCTCCTGCAACTCGGAGGCGCGCTCCGGTGGCACGATCAGTTGTATGAGCTCACCGCCGTGAGGGGCGATCAGATGTTCGGTCATGGCATTACAGGGGTCAGACGGCCCCGCGAGAAGATCATCATAAGGAGAGTGCTTCGGGTCGGGTGGGTGCAGAACGAAATCTTCGGTGAGGAACCTACCGAAAACATGGCGGCGTGGCCACATGTCGGGGGACCGGGAGACTCGCCCTCGCTGAGTGGGGTGTACGCATGACCGCAGATAAGAAACATATGTTTATACGCCGCAAATCGGAACTGGTAGCAAAACCGCCTCTGGCACTTCAACAGAACCTGCTGGAAGGTGAGTAAAATAGCCATATTATGCAGATAGGGGGCTCGCTCTGTTTGTCTAAACGAGAACCGTCACCTAATTTGCGGATGGAAACAAGTTTTTCCACGACTCGATCCGAGTTTGGCATGCAGAAGGTATTCGTCACCGTCGCAGTGGGCTTGGTGCTTAACCTCCCTAGCACGACACTCGGGCAAACACAGCCCCCGGCCGACTCGGCAAACTTGATAGAGCTTCGCGTCGGCGGGGCCGTCCACACCGCAGGGCTCTTCAATGTGGACCGGACCCAGACTACCATTTCGGACGTCCTGACCCTGGCGGGAAGAGCCGCGCCGAAGGGCAATGGCGACAAGGTGTGGGTGTTCCGAAATGGGGAGGTCGTCACGACCATCCTGGGGGGCACGACTCTGATTGCGGACTCCCCGATCCAACCCGGTGATCGTCTCTTCGTCGCGTGGCAGGCCGCCGTTCCCCAGCGAAGTTGGATCAGCCAGAACTCCGGCTTCGTCGGACTGTTCTTGGCGGCGACATTTGCCACCGTCGGCATCATTGCCGCCAACTAGATCGAGCCGCATGGACCAATCTCCTCTGCCGATCAACACCCACCCGGACGCCCGGATCAACGTCAAGGAGATCCGGAATCTCCTGGTCCGGAACCGGCTCCTCATCGCCACCGTGACCGGGATCGTAGCCGGAGGTACGGTCGCGTATACGTTGTGGGCCGTCAGCGAGCCCTTCGGTCCCCGAGGGCTGCTCAACCTGTTGCTTGGGCTCGCGCTGGGGCTGATGGCAGGTGTAGGAGTGGCCTTGATAAGGGAGCGCTTGGACGACACGGTCCATACGGGAGAGGATCTGCGCGAAGCGAGCGGGGGCGTAACCGTGATGAGCGTGGTTCCTCGGATTCGATCCGAACGTGGTCCCGGTGGACGATCGGCCGGCAGAAGGCACAAGACTCTGCGAGTCGGCGACCACCTCGTAGCCGGTCGAGATCCGCGGAGTTGGGCATCCGAGGCGTACCGAGGACTTAGCGCCAATATCATGTCCTCTGATCCGGATCAGCCACCCACCACGCTGGTCTTCACCAGTGCGCTCCCCAGAGACGGCAAGTCCACCAGCGCCGCGAACCTGGCGATCACGACAGCCCAACTGGGGCGCCGCGCCCTTCTCGTGGACGCCGATATGCGGCACGGCTGTCTTCACGATGTCTTCGGGCTACCCCGGTATCCGGGCCTCTCAGAGATCCTGGCGGGAGAAAACTTCTCCAACGAGGCGATTCACACGATCGACCTCGCGAAGAGTGGCACCCTCTTCTTCCTGCCCAGGGGCACCCTCCGACCCAACCCGACCGAACTGCTCGGCTCGGCCCGCATGAAGGGACTGCTGAAGAGTCTGAAAGCACAGTTCGATGCGGTGATCCTCGACTGTCCCCCGCTCATGGCGGTGACCGATGCTGCCCTGCTCGGAACCTACGCCGACGGAACCTTATTGGTCGCTCGGGCCAACGTCACAGAGAAGGGGGCGATCACACACTGCATCGAACAACTGAGACAAGTCGGAGCGCCCGTCCTCGGAATGGTTCTCAACGATGTGGATCCCAAGCGGGACAGTCGGTATGGCGAGCCGTACGGATTGTACGAGGCGTACAGCAAGAACCTTAGAGGAAACAGAGCCAGACGAGCGAGCGACGAGAGGTGGGGAGCCCCCCGTCAACCCCAGCGGCCCCGTCACCCCGAGCAGCCTCGTCACCCAGCGCCCTCGTCAC
Source organism: Longimicrobiales bacterium (assembly GCA_965249775.1). Lineage (GTDB taxonomy): Bacteria > Gemmatimonadota > Gemmatimonadetes > Longimicrobiales > Gaopeijiaceae > UBA822. Next base: position 4,386,017 of record OZ252253.1, on the reverse strand, counting down.
CCAGCGGCTAGGACCACATCCAGCGGCTAGGACCTCACCCGGCGGCTAGGACCTGATAGTACGCCACCACGTCATCGATAATCCGATCGATCGACTTCTCGGGCTCCCAACCGAGCAGTCCGCGAATCTTGTCGATATTGGGCTGCCTGCGTTCCATGTCCTCGAAACCCTCGCCGTAGGCCTCGTCGTACGGCACCACCACGATCTCGGACGCCGATCCGACTCGATCTCTCACGCGCTCCGCCAACTCCATGATCGTAATCTCGCGCTCGTTGCCGATGTTGTACGCCTGCCCAACGGCGCCAGGTGCGTCGAGGAGGCCGACAACCGCGCGGGTGTGGCCGATGGAAGACGAGCAGCGTACCACAATGTGGTATCACCATCAATATCATCCGGTGGTGCCAGCGCCGGCTGAACACCTCAATCTCGGTTCCGAAGAAGTAAGCCCAGCAACGGCCCGAAATCCCCTCCGTCCGCTGCTCTGAGGGCCTCGATATATCGCTTTCGGCTTTCGCCAGCCCGATCGAGTTCCTCCGAGTTCCAGGAGAACATCGGTCGGCCGTTCTGCCGTAGGAGAAGGTCGCACCAGAGTCTGGCGTGTCGCCCATTGCCATCGGGAAAGGGGTGGATCAGAACCAGCCGATGGTGGAGGCGTGCCGCCGCCTCGTCCACACTAGAGACGTGATGCTCGAGCCAGTATGCACCGTCATCGACGAACTTGCGGATCTCGACTCCAATTTCAGCCCAGAAGACCCCGATCTTCTTGTCGGATGTCCGATATCGTCCTGCCCACTCCCAAGTGCGGTCGAACATCCGTTTGTGAAGCCCCAGGATCGTCGACTCGCTGACTGCCGGCTCGGTTGCCGTGCGCACCCATCGTGCGGCCTCGACGATGTTCTGCTGCTCCCACGCGTTGAGCTCACCGCGCGTCTGGATATGTCCGGGAATCAGTCCCTCGGCTTCATCCGCGTCGATCGGAGCAGCGCCTACGGGCTCGTCGTCAAACATCCCAGAAGTCGCGCTTTCGGGCGCGCAGGACCTCCTCCGCCAGCTCGTCGATCTGTCGGGCGCTCTCGTCTTCGGGAACGCCCTGTGCTTCCAGCTTCATGGACGCGGAAACCCGCCCGACGGTCTGAGCGGCGATCATGCAGGCTTGTCGCTCCAACCGGTGCCGGAGCGACGTTCGCGGGACGAGCGCGTACACAAGATCACAATCCAAAGCGTCCGCCAGATTCCGAAGCGTGTCGAGTTGGACGGTTCCACTCGCTTCGTTCCGCTCCGCGGAGAGGACAGTAGTCTGCGACTTTCCGGTTCGCGCAGCGAGCTGACGCGCGGTCATACCGAGAGCCTCGCGGATGGTCCGTAACCACCCGCGCCGGGGCGCCGGACGGTTCCGCAGGTCCTGGAAGGGGGCGAGCGCCTCATCGAGCTGTCGAACACGAAGTTCATCAAAACGGGGGGACATGGGATCGACTCACGGTTTCATACTGTTGAACTAATGTAATAGGTTAGATAAATCATACTAAAACTATTTTATTAGTGCAATAATGCCTATGACGGACCACTATAATAGTGCGATCGCTCCCGAGGCTGTGCCGGAGGCACCGAGTGGTTGTCGAGAATCTCTAATATTCATAACTTTGTAAGTAATACTTGTTTCCTTGTTTCCTTTCTTCCTCCTGCCCTGACAAGGCTACGGAGTGGGAGGAACGAGTGGAGAGCGCCATGCCAATCGCCAAGAAGACCTCGAAGAACCAGATCACCCTTCCACGTTCCGTCGTGGAGCGATTTCCGGGTGTGGACTATTTCGAAGCGCGAGAGGAGAATGGCCGCATTGTACTGTGTCCGGTCCGCCTCGGGCGGGCCGACGAGGTTCGCACGAAGCTCGCCGCGCTTGGAATCGAGGAGGGAGACGTTGAGGCTGCCGTACGTTGGGCCCGGGGCAAGTGATCCGGCGAGTGGTGCTGGACACCAACGTGGTTGTTTCGGCCCTCCTTTTCGAACGTGGCCGGCTGTCCTGGCTTCGGCCGGCCTGGATGGCGGGAGACTTCCGTCCGCTGGTCTCCCACGCCACCGCCGCGGAACTTCTCCGGGTGCTCTCTTATCCCAAATTCCACCTCTCCGACGAGGAGATCGAGGCCCTTCTCGGTGACTTTCTTCCCTTTTCGGAGCCCGTTGACGTGAAAGAGTCGACGGCCCCGGTTCCCCGGCTTCCGGACCCCGACGACCGCATCTTCCTCCAGCTCGCCAAGGCCGGAACAGCCGAGTTTCTAGTCACGGGAGATCAGGATCTCCTCACAGTTTCCCCGCCCGGCAACTATCGGATCATCTCGCCCGCCGAGTTTGGAACCATCCTTAGGAGCTGATGAAGAGGTCAATCCCCCGGCATCGCCGCCAGGATCCCCATCACCCCCGATACGCCCCACTCTCGATCCGCCCGAGCCACACCTGGTTGTGCCCGTACCATGCGATCGTCTCGGCGAGTCCGTCCTCGAACTTCACCGATGGCGCCCAGGACAGCTCCTCCTTCGCCTTCGTGGCGTCGACCGCGTATCGCCGGTCGTGACCCCGACGATCTTCCACGAAAGTGACCGACGCTGGATCGGCCCCCGTCTGTTCGATAATCGCCTCCACGACTTGAAGGTTCGTCCGCTCCGCATCTCCCCCGAAGTTGTAGGCCTCTCCTGATCGGCCTTTCCGAAGCGCGGCATCCAGGCCGCGGCAGTGATCGTCCACCTGTATCCAGTCGCGCACGTTGAGGCCGTCGCCATAGACCGGCAGAGGCTCGCCCTTCATTGCGTTGGATACCATCAGCGGGATCAGCTTCTCCGGGAACTGGTACGGACCATAGTTGTTGGAGCAGCGGGTAACTACCACATCGAGCCCGTGCGTGCGGTGGTATGCCAGCGCCAGCAAGTCACCCGAGGCCTTGGTCGCCGAATACGGCGACCGGGGAGCCAGAGGGGTCGATTCGGTGAAGCGCTCGGCCTCGGCACCGGCTCTGGTATCGGCCCCGGCATCGGCTCTGGTATCGCCCCCGGCACCAGCCCCGGTACCGGCCCCCGTATCGGCCTCGGTCGGGTCCCGCCATGGCAATTCACCGTACACTTCGTCAGTCGAAACGTGGACGAATCGAGGTGGATCAGGGGCGGCCAGCGCGGCGCTCAACAGGGTGTGTGTCCCGTTGACGTTCGTCCGAACGAAGGGCGTGTCGTGCGCTATCGAGCGATCCACATGGGACTCGGCCGCAAGATTGAGGACGGCGTCCACCTCCCGGACGAGGTCGCCCACCAGGGAGGCGTCGCAAATGTCGCCCTGCACGAAGCGGTAGCGTGGATCCGCTTCCAGCCCGGCGAGGTTGTCCAGGTTCCCGGCGTAGGTGAGTAGGTCCAGGTTGATCACCTCGACGTCTTGGTATTCGTCGAGGAAGTACCGAACCAGGTTGGACCCGATGAATCCGGCGCCACCTGTCACGAGCAGTCTCACAGGGCCATCGCCTCCTGATGGGAAGAAACTGGACTACGCTATTGGTCCCCTGCACGCCTCCTCGGCGTGGCGATAGCTTCGGGCATCCGCAACACCGGTGCATCCGGGGTGGCCGCAACCAGCTGCGTGGCTCGATACAGCGACGGAATGGTACCGGCATCGGTCCACCAACCGCTGACGATGTGATGGCGAAGGGTGCCCCACTCCAGGTAGCGGTTGTTGACGTCTGTGATCTCCAGTTCTCCACGGTCCGACGGCGAGAGATCCCCCACGATCTCGAAGGCCCGAGCGTCGTAGAAATAGCAGCCGGTCACGGCCAGGTTGCTCGCGGGCTCGGAGGGCTTCTCTACGATGCTCACGATCCGGTCGTCTTGCAGCTCGGCCACGCCGAAGCGCTTCGGTTCGTCGACCTCCTTGAGCATGACCATCGCACCCTCGGAGTCGGCCCGATAAGCGTCTACGGCTTCACGGATGGGGGTCTCGAAGATGTTGTCGCCCAGGATCACGCAGATGGGATCGCCGTCCGCAAAGTCCTCCGCGAGGCCGAGGGCCTCGGCGATCCCCCCCTCCCCTTCCTGATATGCATAGTTCAGCCGTCGCAGGCCAAACTGCCTTCCGTTCCCCAACAGCCGCAGGAAGTCACCGGCATTGTTTCCGCCCGTTACGATGAGGATGTCATCGATGCCCGCATGAACGAGCTGCTGAATGGGAAAGTAGATCATGGGACGGTCGAATACCGGCAGAAGGTGCTTATTGGTGACGCGGGTCATGGGCAGGAGGCGGCTACCCAGTCCTCCGGCCAGTACGACACCCTTCATGGTGTTTCCGATTTCATAACGTCTCCGACAGGTAGGTGTGCAGGGACTCACGCCACGGAATCATCCCACGCTCCAAAATACGCTCCCCCTTTGAGCAGTCGAGTACGGAGTACGGTGGCCTCTGTGCTGCGGCACCCCAGGCTAGCGTGCTCGTGGCCGCTAGCTCGAGGTCGATTCCGGCCTCCTCCACCACTTGCCGTGCAAAATCGAGCCACGATGCCTGACCCGCGTCGCACAGGTGGTAGGTTCCCTTCGCCCCCGCCTCGGCCAAGTCGACGATGCCGGGGGCTAGACTGCCCGCCCACGTCGGGCAACCCACCTGGTCGTCGACCACGGTCATCGCGCTGCCGCGACGCTCACCCCGCTCCAGGACGACATCCACGAAGTCCCGGCCACCAGCACCGTACAGCCAACTGGACCGGACCGTCATCCAGCTGCAGCCCGACACCGCGAGCACCTGCTCGCCGGCCAACATACTGACGCCGTAGGCATTGACGGGACTCGTTTCGTCGTCGGGACCGTACGGGGCGTCGGCCCGGCCGTCGAAGACATAGTCGGTGCTGGGATACACGACCGTGGCGCCGATTTGGGCGGCGGCCATCGCCACATTCCGCGTGCCGTCACGGTTGACGCTCATGGCTTGATCCGACTCTTCCTCTGCTCGATCCACGGCGGTGTATGCGGCGCAATGCACGACGATTTCGGGCCTTTCGGCTCTCAAGTGTCGCTCGACCTCTCCGGCGTCCGTAACGTCGAGGGCGGATCGGGTGAATGCCCGCACATCGTGGCTTCTCTCCCCGGCAGTTCGCACGACGGCGTGACCCAACAGGCCGGCGGCGCCGGTGACCAGGATCTTCAAGACCGGCTCCTCAAGCCTTCATCCAGTTCCCCCGAAAATCGCTGAGGATTCCGGTATTGGCGGCCAAGAAATTCGGATACCGCGGTACTGGCTGATTGAAAGCAGGCTCCGTTCCGTCGGCGTGGATCACCGAACCACCTGCGGCCCGTACAAGAGCCGTACCGGCCGCGACGTCCCACTCGCTCTTCGGCACGAGCGTCCAGGTGCCATCCGCCTGCCCCGCAGCAACGAGCGCCATCTTGTAGGCGACGGATCCGCACGGCCGTACCTCGCACGGTGCCTCGTCGAGCACGTCCCACTCGCCCCTTCGGATCTCGCTCCGACTGGCCAGGATCACGGCGCCGTCGAGATCGGAAAGGCCGGTGACGGACGAGGGGCGGCCCTGGTACTCCACTCCGGTTTCCAGCGAGCCGATCACCAACTCCTCGGTCACCGGATTGTAGATACCGCCCGCAACGGGGAGGCCGTCCTCGACCAGCCCAACCGAAATGCACCACTCGGGGATCCCGTCGATGAACTCCCGGGTCCCGTCGATCGGGTCCACCACCCAGACCCGTCGGCACTCGAGCCGGATGGGGTCGTCGACGGATTCCTCCGAGAGCCATCCCTCTCCTTGGGCGGGGAGCATCTCCCGGAGCACACGGTCGGCCGCTTCATCCGCCGCGGTCAGCGGGTCTCCCCGTTCAGCCTTGATCTCGAACTCGATATCGCCCGGGGTGAATGGCTGAATGGCATCCGCCGCGGCCATGATCGCTTCGCGGATCCTGGCGAGATCATCCGACCGGGTCATATGACGTCTCCTCGCAGCCGATCGAAATCATTCATGATTCCTTCACTATTGCCCCGCCCGCTCGAGCGCATCCGCGTACAGACGCTCGATGTCCTCGGCCAGCCGCCGGATCGAGAATCGCTCGAGAACCAGCTTCTGTGCTCGCTCCCTCTCCTCGGGCGACGGGGGAGATGCCAAGACGCTCTCGAGCCCGGCGGCAACCTCATCGTCCCAGGCGGAATGCACAAGGCACCCCAGCTCGCCCCAGTCGAGGATCTCCGGTACGCCCCCGACGGCGAGCGAAACCACGGGTGTTCCGCTCGCCAAGGACTCGATCAACGAGACCGGCGTACCCTCGTCGAACGAAGTGAGCGCCGTCACGTCGAACGCAGGGAGCACCTTCGGAAGGTCCGTCCTCCAGCCGAGCCAATGCACGACGTCCTCGAGACCCTTGTCGCTCACATAGGACCGCAGGGCGGGCTCCCGTTCGCCCGACCCCACCACGATCAAGTGTGGTGCGGGATCCATCCGCTGGCCGAGCAGCACCATCGCATCGAACAGCAGCTCGTGATTCTTCACGGGCACCATGCGGCCCACGATACCGACGACTGGACGGTTCTCGTCGATCCCAAGCTCCGCCCGAAGCCTGTTGCGGGCCGCGGCTCGATCCACTTGTGCGAACGGCTGGAGGTCCAGCCCCAGCGGAATCACGGCGAAGCGGCCGGGAGGAGCAACCTCGAGCTCCACCGACATCTCACGGGCCTGATCGTGCGTGAGGACGACCAGAGTGTCGGTGCGCTTGGCCAGTCGCCGCTCGATCTCCAGGAAAAACCGTGTCTTGCGCCGGGAGAAGTAGCGACCCCCGAGAACGTGCCCGTGGAACGTGTGGACGATCACGGGGACGCGGGCCATGTAGGCGGCCAGACGCCCCACCGTCCCCGCCTTGGCGGTGTGGGTGTGCACGATGGTGGGCCGCTCGCGACGAAAGAGCCGAAGGAGCGTCAGAAACGAACGGAGGTCCTTGAGCGGAGAGAGCAGCCGGGACATTCCGGCGATCTCCGTGACCTCCACGCCCCGTTCCCGGGCGTAGTAGGTCATGTCTCCCTCGTCCTCGGTGATGCGGCCGGTGATCAGCCGCGTGCGAAAGCGAGTGGGATCGAGGGCTTCGGCCAGATGCACGACATGCATGGCCGGTCCACCAGTGTTGAGCCGTGCGATCAGACGGTGAACGAGTACCGGCGGATCGCTCACCTCACTCCGGCCTACTCACTCCGGCCCACCCTTGACGATCCACGCGTCGGCCCGTGAGCCGCTCTCGTTCAGGAGTGCGGCAGTGACGTGTCGGGCATCCACCACCACGGCCGCCCGCTCGAGAACACGCGCGTAGTCGATGTCCGTGTGGTCGGTCACGATCACCACGGCGTCGGCCTCGGTGAGGGCCTGATCCGTGAGCGCGATCGAAGACAGGTTTGCTCCGTCCTCGGCCAAGACAGGCACGAACGGATCGTGGTAATCCACCTCGGCACCATCGGCGGCCAGAAGCCCGATGATATCGAGGGCCGGCGACTCCCTGACATCGTTGACGTCCCGCTTGTATGCCACACCCAGCACCAGGATGCGCGAGCCGTTCACGGCCTTCTTGCCCGCGTTCAAGGCAGCCCGGACCTTCCCCACCACGAACTGGGGCATCTCGGCGTTGATCTCCGAGGCCAGCTCGATGAAGCGGGTCCGATAGTCGAGCGTGCGCATCTTCCAGGCCAGATAGTGGGGATCGACGGGGATGCAGTGCCCTCCGAGTCCGGGTCCGGGCGTGAATTTCATGAAACCGAACGGCTTCGTAGCGGCCGCCTCGATGACCTCCCACACGTCGACGTCGAGCCGGTCGGCGATGAGCGCCACCTCGTTCACCATGGCGATATTCACGGCCCGGAAGGTGTTTTCCAGAATCTTCACCATCTCCGCCGCCTCGGTGGACGAGACGGCTATCATCGTGTCGATGCACCGCTCGTAGACCGCCAGTCCCGCCTCGGTGCACGCGGCGGTCACCCCTCCGATGACCTTCGGCGTGTTCTTCGTCTTCCAGACAGGATTTCCGGGATCCACACGCTCGGGAGAGAAGCACAGGAAGAAGTCCTTGCCCACCTCGAGTCCGGTGGCCTCCAGCGCCGGGAGGAGCACCTCCCGCGTCGTCCCAGGATACGTGGTGGACTCCAGAACAACGAGCTGCCCCGGGCGCAGCGCAGCAGCCACTGCCTCCGAGGCTGCGATCACGAAGGAGACGTCCGGATCCTGCGTTTTCGACAGCGGGGTCGGAACCGAAATCGAGATCGCGTCGCACTCGGCAAGCCGGGCCATATCGGTCGTAGCCTCCAGCCGCCCCGTGGCCAGAATCTCAGCCAACTCTTCCCCGGTGACGTCCTCGATGTGGCTGGCTCCGCCGTTGATGCCATCCACGACCTCCGGATCGACGTCGAAGCCTACGGCACGTAATCCCGAGCGGGCGATCTCCACCGACAACGGCAACCCTACGTAACCGAGCCCGACCACACCCACAGTGAGGTCGTCCGAGCGGAAGTGGTCCAGGGGAGTGTTGGCCATCGTGCTCCAAGATAAGTAACCAGGCGACGAAGGGAACCGAGTCTCTCGACCCGCTCGCGCCGCGGAGTCAAGACGCTAAGAAGGTCCCACCCTGCTCATGTCTCCAGCGCTCGTGTCTCCGGCCCCCGTGTCTCCCGCGCCCATGTCTCCGGCCCCGGTGTCTCCGGCGCTCGGGTCTCCGGCGCCCACGTCTCTGGCGCTCGAGTCCATCGACGCGGTTTCCAGAGAGACACGCACCGCGAACACGTCCAGCGCCCCGTTGATCCTCACGTATTCGCGCAGAAGTTCGCTGTCATCGCTATCCGACTGTCCTCGTTCAACCACGGCCACCGCATGCAGGTCGCATTCGCGGACCGCACGGTCGATCGCGGAAGGTCCCCCGAACAACCGATAACCTTTGAACCGCCCGGTTTTGCTCCCATACATCCGGTCCACCACCGCTACTGGCCTGAGTCGGGGAGTTTCGGAAAACCGCATGGCCCGAAAGGCCAGCTCCGCGTCTTCCATGCGCCCGACGAACGCGACCGGTATCCCCTCGGAGGACCACCGCTCCTTGGTATCGTCCAGAAAACGGAAAGACACGCGCCCCAGGACCGTGAGGGCCGTGAGCAAGAGGAAGTCGACGACCAACACGCCTCGTGACAGTCCCACGCGGGACACCACGAGCAGCACCGACGCGGTCAGCAGCGTTCCGAGCACGTTCGCCCGGATCGTCCCCACGACGTCCCCGAGGCTGTAGTGCCGAAGGCGCGGCGCATAGGCGCCCGCCATGGCCAACGCCAACATCTTCAGGAGGATCACCATGGCGAGCGTCTGTCTGAAGTAGTCCAGCTCCGCCGGGAGCTGCTCGGTATCCCAGCGGACGAGGTAGGCTCCGTAGTAGGCGATGGTTACGAAGACCACGTCCATCAGGATGGTAAGAATCGGGAAGCGCTGATGGAGCCTCAGCAGCCGATTGAACACATGGGTGGCTTCTCCCTCTTCGCCGGACTCGGAGTCCTCCAAAGCACGCATCCGCGAGGACAGCAGGTACAGTCCGAGCAGCGCCAGAAGAACCAGCAGCCCCCCTCCCAGAGCGTAGGCGACGGTCCGGCTCACGGAGCGAATGCTCAGGCCGATCAGGCCACCCGCAGCCGCGAGCCCCCAGACGAACCAGACCACCCGCTCCTCGGGGATTCCGAGCGCGACGAGTCCATGTGAGGTGTGGTCCCTCCCCCCCTTGGAGATCGGTCGGCCCTCCAGGAGGCGCGTGACCGTCACGAAGGTGGTATCGAGGATGGGTACGGTGAGGACGACGGCCGGGACCACGACCACCGCGAAAAGGCTCCGGGACAAGCCAGGGGCGGGCGAGAGCGCAAGACCGGCGAGCAGCAGGCCGGTGAAGAGCGAACCGCTGTCCCCCATGAAGATGCGGGCTGGGGGGTAGTTGTGGACGAGAAATCCGATAAGTGCTCCCGCGAAGGCGAAGGCCACTCCAGCCATCACGGGATCACCCGCCAGAAGGAAGTTGACGCCCATGAACAAGGCCGCAATCGCTCCCACGCCGCCTGCCAAGCCGTCCATATTGTCCAGCAGGTTGAGCGCGTTCGTGATTCCGATGAACCAGAAGAGGGAGATCATCACGTCGACGACATAGATGTCGGTCAGCCAGACGCCGATCCCACTCATCAGGAGCACCGAGGCCGCAGCGAGCTGGCCGACCAGCTTGGCGCTGGGTCTCAACTGGACGAGATCGTCGACTAGGCCGATCGCGAAGATCATGACGGCCGCCAGGAGCAGCCCGTCCCGATGCGTGAGAGGGACCACGGCCCGCGTCGATACATCCCGGATCGACAGATCCCCGGGGGTCAAGAGCGTCTCCGCCACAACGGCCACCGCGAATCCCACGAAGATGGCTATTCCGCCCACGTTGGGTGTCGGTCTCTCGTGCCAACGATCCGGTGAAGCCAAGGAGACGCGGCCCCACCTCAGGGCTGCACCGCGAACGGCAGGCGTGAGGATCAACGAGGTGACCAGAGCCAGGGCCCCGACCAAGAGAATGGTCGCATATGGATTCACGTCACGCGCAGTCCTGGGTCAGCGTCCCTCTCCATGCAGCCATGTTTCAAGAGTAAGCAACGCCCAGAGCTGTTGCGAGCAATCCATTTTGCCCTCGAAATGCCTCTCCGCCCGGGCGGTTACGTAGTCCCGATCCAGCCACTCCCAGATGCGGGCATCCGCCGTGAGCACGCGTTCATGCAGGACCTCACGCCAGGGGCCACGAAACCAGTCCGGAAGTGGCACCGCAAAGCCCTGTTTCCCCCGCTCGAGCACGGCGCGTGGAACGACGTCGGAGAAGGCCCTTCGTAGGACGTACTTGAGCGTGCCCCTCCGGCGGAGGACGCTGGGTGGAAGGCCGGCCGCGTACTCTACCAGGTCGGTGTCCAGAAACGGGACGCGGAGCTCCATGCTGTTCGCCATCCCCATTCGGTCCGCCTTGACCAGGAGATCGTCGACGAGATAGGTACCGAAGTTTGCGGAGAGAGCGCGAGCGAGAACGTTGCTTCGCTCGTTCATGGCCTTGCGGATGCTGACGGCCACGTCGCGGAGCTCCACGGCGGCGGGGAACGCGGCTGTGCCGCGCTTCATGACCTGCCCCAGGTCGGCGACGAAGAATCCCACCCAATGGAGCCAGCGTTCTTCCTCGGGCAGGCCCGCCGCCTCGAAGAAACGCAGGAGTCGTCTTCTCGCGCCACGGTGGTGAGGATCGTGGGGTAGAGACGAAAAGATCTTCCGTCCGACCGCCGCTCCCCAACCTGGGACTCTCGAAGCCAGCTCCATCGCGCGAAACCGGAGGTAGCCGCAAAAGAGCTCGTCCGAGCCCTCGCCCGACAGCGCTACGGTCACGTTCTCCTTGGCGAGTTGGGTCACATACCAGGTAGGCAGGGCTGAAGAGTCCCCGAAGGGCCCATCGTGCGCCGCCACCAGCATGTCGAGCTGCTCGATACAGTCCGGACCGATGCCGACCTCATGGTGGACCGTCCCGAGTTTGTTGGCGACCAGCCGTGCGAATGCAGCCTCGCCCCTCGGTGAGGGAGCTCACGACGGCCGTAATGATCGTCGAGTCCAAGCCGCCGGAGAGCAGGACGCCCAGAGGCACGTCGGCGACCAGACGTCGTTTCACGGATTGGCGAAACAGGCGACGAACCTCCCGCTTCGCTTGAGGCCACGGTACTGGGCGAGGATCGAAGTCGGCCTGCCAGTAGGATCTGATTCGCGGCTCGACGCCCTCCTCCACGACCAGGCACGAGGCGGGACGAAGGGCGCGGACGTTTCGGTAGAACGTCCCGGGAGTCGGCACATATCCGAAGGAGAGGTACGACGGAAGCGCCGAGGGATCCGGCCCGGCATCGAGATCGGGATTCTGCATCAGCCCCTTCAACAGGGAGGCCCAGGCGATCCGCTCACCGTCGTGGTATACGAAGAGGGGCTTGATCCCCATTCGATCTCGCCCGAGCACAAGGCGGCGCTCCTCGTCGTCCCAGATGGCGATGGCGAACTGACCGCGAAGGTGTTCAACGAAATCCAGGCCCCACTCCTCGTAGGCGTGAACGACGACCTCGCAATCCCCCGTCGATCGGAACTCGTGGCCGCGATCCTGCAGCCGGCCCCGGAGAGACTGGTAGTTGTAGATCATCCCGTTCACGACGGTCGCGATGGAGCCCGTTTCGTTCAGGATGGGCTGCTGGCCCGTCTCGAGGTCGATGACGGCGAGTCGTGCATGACCGAGGACGCAGCGACCGGAAGGGGCGACCCAGACCCCGGTCGAGTCCGGACCGCGCTGGCGCATCTGCCCAACCATGCGCTCAACGTGGGACCGGGCTTCCTGGTCCAGGGCGTCGGGACCCCGAGCGACGATTCCAGTGATTCCGCACACAATCAGAGGCCTGGTGCAGAGGCGGGGCCGGCCGTCGATCGAAGCACTATGCGGTCCAAAAGTAGGTGTACCCCCTCAGGTGTTGCATGGTAGACTATATGTAGCACATGTGGCACCGCGGCGGGGACAAAAATCCACTGAGCCCGCGCCCGGTGAGTTCCCTCGGGATGCCGTTTCGAAAACGGAGGAAGACCGCCCACATCATGGCCTCAGTTCAGTCTCCCGTTCGACGGATTCTGAAGCCGCTCCTTTTCAGGCTCTTGGGGCGCCGCGGCTACTTCCGCATGCAGGTCCACGCCAAGGCGAGAGACATTCGGGACAGACTCGTCGAGGAGAAGGAAATGGCCCTCCTCCCCCGGCTGGTCGACGAGGGCGACCAGGTCTTGGACATCGGGGCGAACTTCGCCTACTACAGCACGAGACTCTCCGCCTTGGTGGGTGGGGCGGGTAAGGTTTTCGCTTTCGAGCCGATCCCCTTCACGCACGACGTCTGCGCCGCCCTCCTGAGGCGGTTCGGTGCAATGAACGTCGTTCTCTTCCAGAAGGGGGTCGGCGCGCGCGACGAGCAGGTGAAGTTCAGCGTTCCGCTTCAGGACTTCGGAGCGATGAGCGCCGGCCAGGCGCACATGGCGATGCGGAACAACGATCTCGATGGGAAGGAAGACTACTACTCGTTTGCCCGCGCCGAGGAGTTCACGTGCCACGTAGTGGCGTTGGACGACTTTCTGACCCTGGACGAGCGTCCGCTTTCCTTCGTGAAGATCGACATCGAAGGGGCGGAATACTACGCGCTCCTGGGAATGCGCCGACTCTTGGAGGCGCGCCGCCCGGTCGTGCTGATCGAGATTCAGCCCTTCTTCCTGAAGGGGTTCGGGGTCGAGGAAGACGCGCTCGTCGGGCTCGTCGACCAACTCGGATACGATTTATACCTTTACGACCAGGGCAGCGGGAAGCTCCGACGCCACGCTGACGCCCTCATCGATAGCAACTACCTGATGATTCCCCGCGACAGAACAGCCCAATTCGAGGACATCCTGGCCTGACGGCCACGAGGTGAGACACATGGACTACATCGCAGAGCTCCGTTCGCTCTTCTCTCGGCCCGACCTCTACGAGGCCCACGACGAGTGCGTGCCCTTGATGGACGCGATGGCACGTGACGGGACGTTCTTCTCCGGCGTCATCCGGCAGTGCCTCTCCGACCCCGATTACCTCGATCGGATCAGGCATTACCCCACGCTCGCCTTCCCCATCGAAGAGAACGAGGATTTCACGCTCGTGGCGAACGTCTTCCTTCCTCTACCCGACGGGGACCGCGACCTGTCCTTCCAGAGCATCCATCACCACGGCCAGCTCCTCCTGACCACCATATCGGCGTTCGGGGCCGGCTACGAGTCGGCGATATTCAAGCCCGGCTATTCGATCGATACGGAGACCGGGCTCACGGACATGGAGATGGATCGCTTCTACCAGAATGAGCTCTACAATGTGGCGTTCGTCGACAAGCTCACCCCTCACGTGGTGTTCTACCCGGAGGCCGCGTCGATCACGTTCGCGCTCTGGAGCCGCGAAAAGCACGAAGCGCTCGACAAGATGAAGAAGATGAAGGTGCTCCAGAGCGTCAAAGGGCCGCTCAAGCGCATCATCAAGATGGCCGGTCTCAACGCGGCGGTCGGGCTCAACCAGGACGCGTACAACGATTTCTACCCGAAGGAGGGCAAGATCTGGGGCTTGAAGGACCGGCTCGGATACGTCGACGGAACGAACAGGAACTGGCTGCAGAACGTGTTCTCCGTGGTCCAGCAATACGGCTTCGACGATATGGACTTCCTCCGGTGGTTGAAGGCCGACTGCGAGACACGCGGTCAGAGCGCGCCGGGGCCCTGGATCGACCAGCTCCTCGCCGAGGAGACCATCGACTTGGAGTTCGAGCCCAGTCACCTGAACGTAGACAAGGTGAACCTCAGCAAACGAGAGATCCTCGCGGTCTACGGCCAGGAAGCGGATTGAAGACAGTCCTGTACATCTCCTACGATGGGATGACCGACCCGCTCGGGCAGTCGCAGGTGATTCCGTATCTCAGGGGCCTGGCGAAGCGGGGGCATCGCATCACCGTGCTCAGCTGCGAGAAGCGACACCACTTCTCGCTCTTGCACACTCGTTGCGAGGCAGCTTTCGCGGACAGCGGAATCGAGTGGCACTACGTGCCGTATACCAAGCGGCCTCCCGTGCTGTCCACCTACCGCGACCTCACCCGCATGCGACGGCTCGGCAAAAGGCTCTCCGCGGAAGAGCGGTTCGACATCGTCCATTGCCGGACGATCCTCTCCACAACCATAGGCGATTCGCTCGCGCGCCGATCGGGCGCCAAGCTGATCTTCGACATGCGGGGCTTCTGGGCCGACGAGCGCGTGGAGGGCTCGCTCTGGAGTCTGTCCAACCCGATCTACCGAGGTCTATACGAGTACTTCAAGCGAAAGGAGCGTCAGTTCTTTCGCGAAGCCGATCTGGTCATAACCCTCACGGAGCGCGCGAAGGAGTTCATCCAGTCCCTGGGCAGCGGCCCGGGGGATGTTGCGGACATCACCGTGGTGCCGTGCTGCGTCGACACGAATCACTTTTCCCCTGAGGCGGTGGACCCCGAAATCGTGTCGCAGCATCGGCAGGAGTTGGGGCTCACGAGCGACGCGTTCGTGCTCACGTACCTGGGCTCTCTCGGGACGCGGTACATGCTGGGGGAAATGATGCGCTTTTTTGCCGTGGCTCGCCGCGAGGATCAGGGCGCTCGGTTCCTCATCGTGACGCGGGACGACCCCGCCCTCATCCATTCGGCCGCATCAGACGCGGGGGTCGATCCTTCGGCGGTTTCCATCATGTCGACCACCTACGAGGAGATCCCCAACCTCATCGCCCTCGCCGACGCCTCGGTCTTCTTCATCAAGACCGGCGTGAGCGGCAAGGCTGTGTCGCCGACCAAGCAAGCGGAGTTGATGGCCATGGGCGTGCCCGTGGTATGTAATTCCGGGATCGGTGACTGCGATGAGATCCTCGGAGAAACAGGCGCCGGGATCGTCGTCGACCAAATGACCGAAGAGGCGTTTCTCGACGCATCGGCACGGCTGCGGGCTCGGGACGGACTCTCGGGCGTCGAGATCCGGCAGTTGGCGCTCGACAGGTTGTCGCTCGAGAGCGGGATCGCGCGATATCACGACGCGTGGGAGTCACTCAGATGATCCAATACGTGAGTGATCCCGATGGCTGGATAGAGCTTTCGTCCGGAAGGATCGCACGTTTCAGCACGGGGTCGGACGCCAACATCGATCCCGAGACCGTCGCCTCGTTCGGGGCCGAGTGGACCAAGTTCGATCGGTTTTCGCACACCGAAATCGAACGGATTGGGGACGAATACTTCGACGTGGTGACTGCCGCGATGCTCCCCGCCAATGCGACCGCGCTCGATCTGGGGTGTGGTGGTGGTCGCTGGTCGCGGTACATGGCCCCACGCTGCGCCTTCGTCGAAGCCGTCGACCCGAGCGATGCGGTCCTCTCCGCGCATTCAGGGACCCGCGACCTGACGAACGTGCGTGTGACGAAGGCTTCGGTCGACACGCTTCCTTTTCCGGACAACAGCTTCGATTTCATCCTCTGCCTCGGAGCCCTTCACCATATTCCCGATACCGCCGCGGCCCTCGAAACGGCGGTCCAGAAGCTACGTCCCGGTGGATGGATGCTTCTCTACATCTACTACGCCCTCGAGAACCGGGGGCCGGCCTACCGGCTCCTGTTCGGAATCACTGACCTCGTCCGCCGCGTGATCTCGAGGCTCCCCGGACCACTCAAGCGCCTCAGTTGTGATGTCCTGGCGGTCATCGTCTACCTTCCCTTGGTCGCCTTGGCCGGCGCCGTGGGGATGTTCGTGGGAAGACGAGCCGCCGAAGACGTTCCGCTACACTATTACTCCGGAAAGTCTTGGCGCGTGATTCGAAACGATGCCCTCGACCGGTTCGGCACCCCGTTGGAGCAGCGCTTCACCCGGGGAGAGATCGCCGAGATGATGACGAAGGGCGGCCTCGAGGACCTCCATTTTTCCGAGCGAATGCCCATGTGGCACGTAGTGGGCAGGAAGGGCGGCGAATGAAACGCCTGCTCGTTGTCTGTCCGCATCCGGAGAACGTTGTGCCGGGTCAACGGCTCAAGTACGAGCAGTACTTCGATCATTGGAGAGCCAACGGCTACGAGGTGGTCGTCTCGCCCTTCATGACCCGAAGGTTCCAGGCCATCGTCTATGAACGGGGCCGAATCCTGGAGAAGGTCTTCTGGGTCGGCTGGGGGTACCTCAGGCGGATTCGCGATCTGCTTCGTCTGCCACTCTACGATGGTGCGTACATCTTCCTGTGGGTCACTCCCTTGGGGCTTCCTTTCTTCGAAGGGCTGTTCTCGCTCGCGGCGAGGCAGTTCGTCTATGACATCGACGATATGGTGTTCCTGGGGCACTCCAGCGAAGCCAATCGCTTCATCCAGGTCCTGAAGGGCCGCAGGAAGATGCCCTTCCTCATGGGGAGGGCCGACCACGTCATCGTATGCACCCCATACCTCGAGGCCTTCGTCCAACGGTACAATCCCAAGACCACGGACATCTCCTCCACGATCGACACGGACCGCTACTTCCCGGTCAATCCGTACTCGAACGACCGTCCGCTCACGCTTGGCTGGAGCGGCAGCCATAGCACGGCCAAGTACCTGCATCTCCTGGACGACGTCTTGAAGGAGATGGGACGTGAGAGCGACTTCCGGCTGAAGGTAATCGGCGACCCCGGCTTCTCGATGGAGGGTATCGAGGTCGACGCTCAAGAGTGGCGCGAGCCGACCGAGGTGGAGGACCTCCAGGAGATCGACATCGGTTTGTATCCGCTGCCGGACGAGGAGTGGGTGTTGGGGAAGAGCGGGCTCAAGGCCCTTCAGTACATGGCGCTGGGGATTCCCACGGTGGCGACCAGAATCGGTGCGAACAGCCGGATCATTCAAGACGGGGAAAACGGCTTCCTTGTCTCCGATCAGAAGGAATGGAAGTACCGTCTCCTGTCACTGGCCTCCGATCCGGAGCTCCGAAGGCGGCTAGGGGACGAGGCGAGCCGAACCGTCGCCGAGCGGTTTTCCGTACAGGTCAACCGGAAAACGTACCTCGAGGTCCTGGACGGTGTTTTCGGCGCACCACCCAGCCCGCCACGATGACGGCTACCACGCTCAAAGAGCGCACCGCGCTCAAAGGGCGCCTTCTGAAGATGGTGTCGGTGACGTCCGTGATGGGGATCTCAAACGTCGTGGGGATGGCGAGCCTGATCGTCAAGAACAAGGCACTCGCCCTCCTTGTCGGGCCGGCAGGTATCGGAATCATCTCCCAGGCCGTTCAGTTTCAACAGGTTGTGGCCAACGCAGGATCGGTGGGCCTGCCCTCGGGCCTCCAGCAGTCCCTGAGCAAGATCGAGAATCCCGACGACCCGGAATTCAGACGCGTCGCCAATCTGGGCCTCCACCTGCTGGTCGCGATGTTTTTCGTCACCGCGTTGGTGGTGCTGATCTTCCGACGACCCATCTCCGAGGCGGTCTTCGATGGCTATCACCCGGATTGGATGACTGCGATCGCGCTTTTCCTCGCGCTCGCTCCCGTCTCCATGGTCATCGACGCGATCTTCGTATCCGCCCGGCGTCCAGGCCTGTTCACGGTCTCGCGAAGTGCACAGTTCTCGCTGCTTGCCGTGGGAACCGTGGTCGGCACGCTTCTCGCCGGCGTGGGAGGAGCCATCTGGGGAGCGTCGATCGGATTCGGCTTCGCGATGGTCTTCGTGTACCTGAAGTCCAGCCGCGAGCTGGGATCCCCTGATATGTCGCAGGGCATCATGTTCACACGCGAGTCATGGGACACCGATCGCCGCCATCTGTCGGAGATCTGGGGAGTCGGGTGGGTAACGGCCGTGGCGGGAACGCTCACGATTCTGGTGGCCTTCCTCATGCGTACCCTCCTCCTTCACCAAGCGGGGGACGCGGACCTTGGTCAGTACCACGCCAGCTTCGCGCTGGCCGCACTCCTCGGGCCACTCGTGTCAAACGGCATCTGGGGGCACTTCTACCCCCAGGTGTGCGCCACCCCGGACCCGGTGAAATGTCGAGAGTTGGTCACCACGGTGACGAGCTTCGCAGTTCTTGCGCTGGGGCCCCTGTTCATCGCCCTCGTGATCGCAGCTCCCATCCTTGTCAGGGTGCTCTTCTCGGCTGAATTCACGGACGTCGTTCTGTACTTGCCCTTGCAGGCCGCGTCAGAGCTGCTGCTGCAGCTCAGCACCATCCCCAGCTTCTTGCTTCTGGGGCGGGGCTTCCGGTTCTCGTATATGCTGATCAGGGGGATTTACCCGGCGCTCCTGGTCGGCCTGGGGTTCGTCTTGCTCAGGGACAACGGCGTGCAAGGTCTGCTCTGGGCACAGGTAATCGCTGCCCTGGCGAGCCTGCTCATCGGCGTAGTGCTGGCCAAGCTCCGCTTCGGCGTCACCGTCCCCGTTCTGCTCGTGGTGGGCGCATTGGCTTTCGCATCGGCATTGATATGGTTCGGTCCCACCCTGGTAGGCCTCCTGGCGTTCGTCGTGAGCTGAGAAACGGAGTCGCGAGCTGAGAAATGGAAATGAACGCCCCTGATGGAAACCGACTCGAGTACCGATTCGACGAGGTCAGCCAGTGCGAGATGTGCGAGGCACCGTCGAAGGATTTCGTCACCATGGGGGTACGACAGAATCGGTCTCAGGGCTTCCGGCCTCGCCGGGGGACCGGTATTGCAGTGACCGTTCAGCGATGCAGGCGGTGCGGGTTGATCTTCAGCAACCCCATGCCCGTTCCCGAGCGAATCGAGATGCACTACCCCGATAGCCCGGAGGAGTACTGGGACTCGGCCTACCTCGACGAGCCGATCGAGCAGGTCTTCGCAGGAGAGCTCGCCATCTATCGACGCCTTCGGCCGAGCCTCTCCGAGCCTGTGGCCCTCGACGTCGGGGCCGGGATCGGACGATCGATGGCCATCCTGGAACGGAACGGCTTCCAAGTGACCGGTGTGGAGCCGGCGCCCGGTTTCGCCCGGCGGGCTATCGAGCTCCATGGGTTCCGCCCCGAGCAGATGGTCGTGGCCACGGCAGAAGAGGCCGAGTTCGGGGAGAACACCTTTGACTTCATCACCTTCGGCGCGAGTCTGGAGCACCTCTTTCACCCGGGCCCCGTCCTCCGCAAGGCCGCCCGGTGGCTCAAGTCCGGCGGGCTGATTCACGCGGAGGTGCCCTCGTCACGGTGGCTGGTCGGCCGGATGATCAACGCCTTCTATCGGCTTTCCGCGACATCATTCGTCACCAACTTGAGTCCGATGCATACTCCGTTTCACCTATACGAGTTCTCGGTGGAGGCCTTCAGGCGACACGCCGCGCTCCACGGACTCGAAGTCGAGTCCCATCGGATCGAGGTGTGCGAGACGCAGCTGCCACGGATCTTCGACCCGCTCCTCAAGCCCGTCATGAGGGTCACGAACACGGGCCTCCAACTCATAGTGTGGCTGAAGAAGTGCTAGACCGCCCCCCCACTGGCCCACCGGATCTTTCGGCGCTTCGCGAGATCAGCGTGGAGGCCGGTGCGGACCTGCTGATCGTCCAAGCTGGCGGAGGGAACACGTCGGTGAAGGTGGATCCCTCCGTGATGTGGATCAAAGCCTCCGGGGCCCGGCTCCGCGAGGCGGACGGGGTCGATGCATTTGTGGCAGTACGTCGGAACGACGTCCTTGCGCTCCTGCACGACGACGCGCTCCAGGCGCTCCCGCGCGACCAACGAGAATCTCAGGTCACGACGCGCCTGATGGCGACCAAGCTGGAGGATGTCGCGCAGCGCCCCTCGATCGAGACCTTCCTGCATGCACTCCTTCCCTGGAAATATGTTGTCCACACTCATCCAGTCTACGTCAACGCCATCGGGTGCGTGCACGGCGGCGCTGCCCTCCTTGAAGATTGGCTGGGCGACGATGGTTTCGCGTGGGTCGACTATGCCAAACCCGGCCTCGATCTCGGTCTCGAACTGCAGAGTTCGACGCTTAGGTATCGCCAGAGTCATGCAAATGAACCACGCATCATCGTGCTGGCCAACCACGGGTTGATCGTAGGTGGTGACGATCTCGATGACATTCGCGAGCATACTCATCGGATTATGGCCACACTTCGACAGCGTCTCGGGGATCTCCCGTCGCCAACCTACTCACCGCCCTCCTCGGCAGACGCGGACGCTCTGCGAACCGCCATCCTCGAAGTCGACAGTGCCGAGCCCGTCGAGGTGCAGTGGACGGGCAACCCCGTGTCCGCCGCGGTGGCCACGAACAGCCAGTTGTCGCCGATGCTGGCTGCCGGTGCGCTGTATCCCGATCACGTCGTGTACCTGGGACGCCTCCCGCTGCGCGTGGCGGCGGGCCAGTCGACCGACTCTTTGATCGAGCGAGTCAGGTCGTTCGCCGAACAGCAAGGCTACCTCCCCCGTTTTGCCATGGTAGAGAACACCGGCGTGCTGGTGGTGGGCCGCAACACGAGAGAACTCGAGAATCGCGAGGAGATGCTGGCCTGCCACGCGCAGACACTTTGTCTTCTCCCCGAGAAGCACGCGCCCGCCTTTCTCACCGAGGAGCAGTGTCACGAGTTGATGGAATGGGAGTGGGAGGAGTACAGGGCGGGCCTGGCATGAAGATCGTGATCCCGATGTCCGGTGCAGGGCAACGTTACAGGGACGGCGGTTACCAAGAGATCAAACCGCTCATCCCCGTCGACGGGAAGCCCATGATCGAGCACGTGGTCGATCTCTTTCCGGGTGAGGAGGACATCCTCTTCATTTGCAACCAGCAGCACCTCGATGAGTACGATCTCGCCGACAGGCTTGTCGACATCCGACCCACAGCGCAGATCGTGGGCATCAACCCGCACAAGAAAGGCCCGGTTCACACAGTTCTGGAGGCGATAGGGGAGATCGACGATGACACCCCGACAGTGGTCAACTACTGCGACTTCTTCGCCGACTGGAGCTTCGAAGACTTCAAGACACGGGTGGCCGAACGCAACCCTGATGGCTGCGTCAGCTCGTACACGGGTTTCCACCCACACTTGCTCAATCCGGGCCTCTACGCAGGGATGCGGGTGAACGCCGACGGAGAGATGCTGGAGATCCGGGAGAAGCACTGCTTCACGGACGACCGGATGCAGTGCCACCACTCCGCAGGCACCTACTACTTCGGCCGAGGAGTGTACATCAAGACATACTTTCCGAGACTTCAGCAAGAAGGACCAGAGATCAACGGGGAACACTACGTGAGCAGCGTTTTCCAGTTCATGCTCAACGACGGGCTAGGAGTCGACGCTTACGACCTTAAGCACTTCCTGCAGTGGGGCACGCCCGAAGACCTGCAAGAATATCAATACTGGTCCGATTACTTCCTGATGCGGCGAGAGGTGACCGGTTGATCAACTTGATTCCCATGGCAGGGGCCGGCTCACGCTTCGCTCAGGAGGGCTACACGACGCCCAAGCCGCTCATCGAAGTCTCCGGGCTTCCAATGATCATCCAGGCCGCGAATTCCCTCCCAGAGCCCGACAAGTGGATCTTCATGTGCCGTACGGAACATGTGGAAGAATGGGGGATCGACCGGGTCCTTCGGTCTCATTTCGAGAACGCGGAGATCATGACCGTGGACGAACACACAGAGGGTCAGGCATGCACCTGCAAGCTCGCTGCCCCGCGGCTGGACCTGGGCGATTCTCTGATGATCGGCGCCTGCGACAATGGCATGCTCTTCGACCGCGAGCGGGCCAACACGCTGATGGCGGACCCGTCCGTCGACGCGCTCATCTGGACCTTCCGCGACAATGTGACCACCAAACGGAATCCAACGGCGTATGGGTGGGTTCGAACGGAAGGAGACCGGGCACTCGAGGTGTCCTGTAAGATCCCTATCAGCGACACCCCCATGCGGGACCACGCCATCGTTGGGGCCTTCTATTTCCGAACGGCGCAGATGTTCGTGGATGCCGTGGAGACTCAGGTTGAGAAGAACCGTCGCGTCGATGATGAATTCTACGTTGATGTCACCATGAACGAGCTGATAGAGGCGGGGCTCAGCGTGCGTGTTTTCGAGATTGAGAAATACGTGTGCTGGGGCACGCCCAACGACCTGCGAACGTACGAATACTGGGAGAGCTACTTCGGCGAGGCGGACTCCGGCGGAAACCCGCCCGTGCGACGAAGAGGGGGTAGCAGTACGAAGAGTCGGCGAAAATGAGAAAACCACTCTTGCTAGGTTCGGAGTACTTCCCCTCACATGAAGAGAACCGCATGATCAACGAGGGCGACCTCGAGAGTGCACGTGAGTTCTTTCTAAGCCGGAGGCCGAACAATCTATTTTTCCTTCTACGTTCGCGGTTCGAGTGGATGAACGAATACGTTGACGGCAAGGAAGTCGCATTAGAAGTCGGCGCCGGTGCCGGATTCTCCCGGGAGTTCGTCTCAAACCCGAACTACCAGCTGACGGATCTAAGAAAATTTGACTGGATCGACGAAGAAATCGACGCCCTCGACCTTCCCTTCGGGGACGGCACGGTTGACGCGATCGTATCCAGCCACATGATCCACCACCTGGCGACGCCCGCCAAGTTCTTCAACGAGATCACGCGGGTGCTCAAACCGGGCGGGTACTTAGTGATCCAGGAAATCAATACGTCTCTGCTCACGAGGATGATTCTTAGGATCATGCGCCACGAGGGCTGGAGCTATGACGTCGACGTGTTCGATGAAGAGGTCATTGCCAACGACCCATGCGACCCATGGTCGGCCAACTGTGCCATCCCCCAGATGCTGTTCAGCGACCCACAAAGGTTCGAGTCCAGATTCTCCAGGTTGAAGGTTGTGAAGAACGAGCGGTGTGAGTGCCTGATTCTCGCACTATCTGGTGGTGTGATCGCCAAAACAAGAACTGTTCGGTTGCCGATGGCTCTCCTGGATCTGGTCCACTTCGTTGACAAAGTGGCGATAGCGATCCTTCCGCAGGTGTTCGCGATGGGACGGCGGGTGGTTGTGCAGAAGACATGAACCGCTGAGTGGATGACGGCCTCCGGCGAGACGGCTTTCGGATGAGACTCTCCGTGGTCGTCCCCTGCTACAATGAGCAGGACAACATCCCGCTGATACTGGCGCGCTTCGACAACGTCGTGAACCGCGACGACGTCGAAGTGATCCTTGTCGACAACGGCTCGACGGACAACTCAGATAGGGTGCTGACCGAGCTCCTCCCGAACTACCCGTTTGCGCGCTCCATCAAGGTCGACGTCAACCAGGGCTACGGATCGGGCATTCTATCCGGTCTGCATCAGGCTACGGGCGAGTTCATCGGCTGGACGCACGCCGACATGCAGACCGATCCGAACGACGTAGTCCGCGCCCTCGAGCTGCTTGAGCAGCAACCGGATCCGGAAAACGCCTACGCGAAGGGTCTTCGCCAGGGACGTGGGCTAGCGGAGAACTTCTTCACCTGGGGTATGAGTGCCCTGGAGACCATCTACCTGGGTAGGCGGCTTTGGGACATCAACGCCCAACCCAACATCTTCCACCGCAGCTTCTTCGATTCCTGGGACGACCCGCCGCACGACTTCTCGCTGGATCTGTATGCGCTCTACCTGGCGTCCCGTCGAGGGCTGACCCTACACCGGTTCCCCGTGCTGTTCCCAAAACGTGTTCATGGGCACTCGCACTGGAACGTGGGGCTGGGAGCGAAGTGGAAGTTCATCAAGCGCACCGTCAATTTCAGCATCAAGCTCAAACGGAGACTCAAGCGTGACGCAGATCATCGTACACCGACGCAACACGGTCTCTGAGCTGGAGGGCACGCCGATCGAGTACGGGGTGGAGATGGATATCCGCAGCAAGGGAGACCGACTCATCCTCCACCACGATCCCTTCGTAGAGGGCGACGAATTCGAGAAGTGGCTCGATCACTTCAACCACAAGACGCTCATCCTCAACGTGAAGGAAGAGGGGATAGAGTATCGCGTGAAGGAGCTCGTCGACGCCCGAGGCATCACAGATTACTTCTTTCTGGATCTCTCTTTCCCGTTTCTGGTCAAAATGGTCAACGCGGGAGAGCGCCGCGCAGCGGTACGGTTCTCGGAGTTCGAGTCTCTCGAGACGGTGCTGACGCTGGCTGGCAGGTGCGATTGGGTCTGGGTGGACTGCTTCACCAGGTTGCCCATCGATGCCGACTCGTTCTCAAAGCTCCAAGAAGCAGGCTTCAAGACGTGCATAGTGTCTCCTGAGCTCCAGCAGCACTCTCCGGAAATGATTCCGGCATACCGGCGAACTCTGGACACGGAGGGCGTCGTCTACGACGCTGTATGTACCAAGAGACCGGACCTATGGTCGTGAGCTAGCCGGCGCACTCCCGGATGTGCTCCGTGAGAGCGACGAAGTCGTCGAATACGCAGTCCGCAGTGCGGTCCGCCGCCTCATCGACATCGACCCCATTCGCCTTCAGGAGCGTCACCGCACCGATAGCCTGGCCGCCGGCGATGTCTCTATGTGGACTGTCGCCGATGGCCCAAAAGCTGTTTCCACCGCCGCACTTGGTCAGCGCATAGTCGTAGATTGCCCGGTCGGGCTTCTCGGCCCCGGCTTCCTCGGAGGTCACGATGGTATCGAAACAATCGCCCAGGCCCACGGCTGCAAGCTTCTTGAACTGGACGTCTGCGGTGAGATCGCTAAGGAAGACTCGCTTTACCTTGGCATCGCCGAGGGCCGCCAGGAACTCCGGAACCCCCGGGTGCAGCTCCATAGTGGCGACAAAGGTATCCCAGTAGAGGTGGTAGAGCCGCAGCGCAAAGTCGGGGCGATGTGTGGCGCCGAACCGATCGAGAATACCCTGAAAGTAGAGCAAACGGTTGTGTGAGGCCGCTGTTCCAGACAGGCGGGCTTTGACGCCCCGTCGGGCGTCCGCATAGGCCTCAGCCCATTCTACATCCGAGACCTCGAGACTCTTCGCACCGAGCTCAACCGTGGTCGCAAGAGCAGCCGCGTGACACGGAGCATACGAGTAGAGGGTGTCATCGAAATCGATGAGCGCAACATCGGGCAGGGACGAAAGTGCGGAGAAGTCATCCTTCTTAGCTGACACCTATGCCTTCCTTTTCACTTACCAGACAAAGGAACACGACCTGCAGGATGCCGTTCAGATCGTCTGAGAACCGGGCGTTGGGATGGATGATCTCCTCCACGGCCGGTATCTCGCGCGCCACGATCTCCCGTAAGACACCACTCTCCACATGCCCCTGCACGGAAAGCTCCTGTGTCTCGGACCCATCGAACTCGTGAGTGACGTGCAGGTCGGGCACCGCCCTCAGTCCCTCGACAAGACCGAAAAGGTTGACGCTGTTGTCCGTCCTGCACTCCAGGCGGAGCCCGCCCTCGGGGGCGTACACATCCGCAGAAGCTGTGCCGCTGTTCCGGCAGAAACGCACTACGAGATCCGCGTACTGCCTCTGCGGCTCGATGTAGAGTTGGCCGTCGGCACGTCGCTCCTCCATGCCTTGAATCACCTGCTCCGCGGTGTAGTCCCGCTCCTTGGTATCCCGTTCGGTTTTCCAAGCGCGGCGCAGGTCCTCCTCCGGATCCAGGAACACCTTGATATCAAGCAGATCTCGCATCCCCTTCAGATAGAAGGGGTGTAGCCCGCTCACGAGGATATAGGAATTCGCTTCCGCCACGCGCGTGGCGGCGAACTGGCCGGTCTCGTGATCGTAGGCTTTGCGGACCACAGCTCGGCCTCTTCTCAGAGAGCGCGCCTGCTCGAGTTGCAGGTACAGGTCATTGGCGGTCGGGTCGAGGTGCGTGTGCTCCTTCCACTTGTCATGTCCCCGCTCCCACTTGTGCACGTCATCCCCGTCCAGTTGGATCACGTTACGATCGCCTAGGACGGCACGAACGAGATCACAAAACGTATCCTTGCCAGCCCCGCTGCCGCCCCCAATCCCAACGGCGTAGGGATGCCGGCGCCGACGATATACCTCGTTGCTACGAACACCATAAGCGTACATGGTGGCTGCGATGAAGCCGATCGTCCCCTTCAAGAGCGTCAACGTGACGCCTGTGACGGTCTCAGAGAGTGCGGGGAAAAAAGCGGCGGCAAGCGGCAGCTGGTCGGGGTGCAAGATCCCCGTCGTATGGGGCACCTCCACCGCGAGGTAGGCAAAGAAGAGTCCGGAGAAGACTACCAGCCCCAACGGACTGAATTCGATGGCTCGCAGGGAGTAGTAGGTGAAGAAGGGAATCAGCCACAGGTACCAGCCGGGTGCGTTGCCAGGCACAAACAGGAGCACGGCCGTGAAAGCGAGGCCGACGTACATGACAAGGAGGTCGTTATTTGCCCTCCGGTACATCGCAAAATTCAGCCAGAGGAGGCTCAGAATCAGAGGGATCAGGATCAGCTCCGTCGCACCCAGCACCAGCGTGCTCTCAAAGATCCAGCTGCGCTCCTCCGCCCCCAGAACCATTACCTGGTAACCGTCCGACCCCAAGAACGGGCCGATGAGAAGCACATACAATGCGCCGACCAAGGCGGCATAGGCCAAGCCCAGCCTGACCCCTTCACGCCGGAAGGCGAACACGCCGAGAAACGGGAGTGCCAGAAGCAGGTTCTCTTTGCACGCCACCCCCAGTCCCACAACGACCGCACTCCAAAAGACGTGCCGCCGAGTCAGCAGCAGCATTGCGGCCAGCAGAAAGAACATCGGGATCACATCCAACTGCCCGTGGACGTAGTTGATGTAGAAGACCACAGGCGAGCACCAGTACAGGTACACGGCCTTGGCGGACTTGAGATAGAATCCGTAGATCAGGACCAGGAGAATGCCCATATCCGCCAGGAGGACCGGAATCCCGAGGACAAACCCCTCCAACATCGAGGGCTCGGAGGCGAGACCCAACACCCACCCTTTGAGCGCGACCGGAAACCCGAGCACGATCAACATTACGGGTCCGTAGGGGAAAGCCTTCGCATGCCCTCCGGCCGAAGCAAAACTCGCCCATGGATCGGCCAGGGGCGCCTGAGCGAAGCTCTTTGTAAACGGGATCCACCACTGCGTATAGAGGTCCGGTGTGTAGACCGCCATCACGATGAGCTTCAGGGCAAACACGAGCAGAAACACGTGCCCGTGCCGATTGCTGCGGAGCAGTCGCCCAATCTCCCTCGCCTTGGCGAGGATGCCTTCTCTCGACTGTATGGCAGTGTCCATCTGAGGGATTGGATCTCCTGGGAGATGCTTGCCCGATATTTCTACGTAGGTCCTCCTTGGCAAGCAACGCAATACTACGCCCAAAAACTTTCGTTGCCGGTTTCGCCGCTGCCGCCATAGCTTTTTCCATGGGCTCCTACTTCGAAAGGCTCGAAAGCCAGCTGCCGATGCGCGCGATAACCGGGGCGGCACTGATAGCGGTGGTCGTCGCGGGCATCTTTCTGCGCGGCCACCGTTTGACCGCAGTGCTCAGCGACTACGATGACATCGGTGTGGTGGCCCTCCACAAGGCGCAGGCCCCCGTACGCGAAGAATTCGCGGTGCTCGATGCGGGAATCCTGGACGTGAGGTTGGTGAAGAAGGACGACGTCGTGGTGAGCGAACTGCTGGACACGCCCTTCTTCGGCCCATATATCAGCTACCGCTGGACTTACCCGCCCGGGCAATACCTGCTCTACCCCCTACTCATAAGCGAGTCGGACTCTCACCAGACGAGACTTCTCAAGGGGCGCCTTTTTTCGCTCGGCTTCAGTATTCTTGCGCTGGGGCTGTTCACTTGGCTCTGCTTTCGCCTGAACGACCGCCAGCTGGATTCAGCCCTCCTACTCCCGGTCCTCTTGATGGCGCTCTCCATCAACATGGTCCTCTACGCGAAACATATGGGGCCTTATTCTCTGACCGTGGCGGCTGCCGTGGGGGTCATGTGGCTCTTCTTGCGTCTCCTGGAAGAGAAGCTGTCGCTCGGCCTATTCATCTCCCTGATGGGTGTATTGAGCATTTTCAACTACCTGACCCTGATCATGCTCCCGCCCCTCGCACTCATGGCCACTCTCCGGTTCCGGCTGTTCGACCTGAGGTGGCGGGCGACCTGGACACGAATCCGTCAGGCGACCTGGGGTTTTGCCGTCTTTGGAGTCATCTTCGCACCGATTTATCTCGTCGTCTTCAAGCCACAGAGCGGGATGTATGGCGTCGTGCCACCGCCACTATCGGGGGGCATCGCCGCTTTCGTCGCCTACTTCCCGCGGCAGTTCACCATCTCCGCCTCGTCGGCGCTGGCGTCGTTCTCTGGGACCGGATGGATCAATGTCGTCCTTGTCGCGGCGATCCTCATCCCCGGAGCGGTCCTGCTTGTCCGACGCTGGCGCGCACTGGGAAACGAGAAATACATCTACGGCTTCGCATTCGTGTTGCTCCTCGAGTGGGTCCTGCTACACGCAATGGGGAGGCTCATCATGGATCAAACTCGCCACGCGCTCACGTGGGTACCTCTGTTCGGTGTGATCATGCTGCTCGTCTGGAGGCAGATCAGGCCGCCGGCGCTGGTAACAATCGCCGCATCCGTGGTTCTCCTGGGCCTGGGGCTCAGGACAAACCTCTCGGTCATCGATTCCCGCCAGGAAAGGTTCGACCACCAGGCGATCATGGATCATCCGGCACAGACGGTCCTGGCTTTTCACTACACGTTGGATCCGCTGGTGTACTTCCCAGAGGGCGACAAACGCGCCTTCTACATCGACGAAAACTACTTCGGCGCTCTCTACGACGATCTCGAGCTAGAGGATGAGCTGCTCTTGGTCTCACGCTATAGCACGCTGGCGGACTTCAAACGCCTCCAGCCGCACTTCTACGAGGTCGGTGAGCGCCTCTACGAAGACTACGAAGTGGACACTATTCGCGAAGTGAGCGACATGCCTCGGTTCGTGTACGAGACGTTTCCCAAGAACGAACCAGGGTACGGGATGTACCTCTATCAGCTCACTAGAAAGAGGCAGGATTAGTTCCAGCCGACGACAGGAAGTCAGAGCCCAATGTTTCGAATCATCGCCCGACTCCACTTCCTCCAGAATCTGCTGGGGAAGCTCGTCGCCCGGCTCATTCCGCCCTTCCTTATGCACAACCTGGGAAAGTACTTCGCCATCAAGAAGGCCTTTTACTTGACCGGCCTGGACGGTGTGGAGGGTGATTACCTCGAGTTCGGGGTCTTCACGGGATCGTCCATGGCCTGCGCCATCCAGTGTGCGCGGGCGACCCGTGTCGAGTACGCCCACCGCCGGGTGGATTTTTTCGGTTTCGACTCGTTCTCCGGATTCGGGAAACTGGAAGAGAAGGACGAGCATCCCTTTTACGAGGACCTCCGGTTCGACGCGGATGCAAGCAAGGTGGAGGCTCGCCTGCGGAAGCTCGTCAAGCCCAATCAGGGACTAAAGCTGGTTCCCGGCTTCTTCGATGAGACCTGTGGCAAGGCCGCTCCGGCCACTTACGGGATCGACAAAGCCGCGGTCATCATGATCGACTGCGATACATTCGGCGCCGCGGAGACGTGTCTCCGATTCTGCGAATCGACGATCCAGGAGGGGACGATCCTCATCCTGGACGACTTCTTTTCGTACAAGGGCCACCAGCAGAAAGGGGTCTACGGGGCCTTCGTGGCCTGGACGAATCGCTTCAAGGATTTCGAGTTTCGGCCCGTGTCGGAATACGGCATGGGTGGCGTAGTCTACATGGCCCATCTGTGAGGGTCATGAACACGGGCCTCCGACTCATGGCGTGGCTGAAGAAGCGGTAGACGCAGGCTCGGCGGGCTAGACACCATCTCGGCGGGCGGTCGCGATAATCCGCATGGTCAGGATTCTCGGATTCTCGGATTCTGGGAGTCGACACCCCGCTCTAGAAAGTAGGCCAGGCGAAGGCCCATCCTCCACAGCGCCTGCGACGCCGCAAAAATGCGCGACTTGAGCCCGGTGATCGTCGTCGCCCTCCCACGAAGCACGATTTCCGAGAAGCCCGCGTGTTCCAGGTAGTAGCGGAGCAGGGTCTCAGTAGGGACCCACTGTATATCGGGGTCCTTGTACGCAACGTACGGACCCGTCCACGCCGCCCCGTTGAACGTCTCAAGAAGGACCCGACCTCCTGGAGCGGTGGCTTTCCACACGGCTCGCAGCAATTCCGGCACCTCGGCCTTGGGCAAGTAGTAGAGGACATCCTTGAGGACAACAAGCCCGAATTCGCCCTCATGCCGAGCGAGGTAGCCCGACAGATCAGTCACGACTTCGACGTTGGGTGTCACGTTCTCGGCCGCCCACTTCAGGACCTCCTCATCGCGGTCCACGCCGCGCAGGTCGGTGTAGCCGTGCCGAGACAGGTAAGCGAGCATTCTTCCGTGGCCGCAGCCAATGTCCAGGATGGGCGTGGATTTGTCAGCCGGAAGCTCGCTTCGGTAGGACTGGTCGAGGTCTTCGAAGCGAAAGGATTCGGGGGCCCGATAGAATCCGTCGCTCATTCCAGGCCTCCGCGATCTCCATCGCCCTTGGTCGCAACAAGACAGAGGTACTGCGCCAGCGGTACTGCCCAGCTCCGCTTTTTGATCCTCCGATCGATCGGAGAAAGGGCGGAATCGAAGAAGGAGAGCCCTAGGCGCCCCCCCAGTTGGTAGAAGAGACCGCGTGGCAGAACGGCCAGTGGATGGGCCCCGATCTTCGCGAACCCGGCCTTCCGCAACGACTCCATCCACCGACTCGGCCGCTGCCGAGACCACTCCTCGAGCACGTGGGCGTACTCACCGTGCGGCTTCGGAAGCGGAAACTGAGGATAGGCCTCCCGGAATGTGCGCCAGTTGTGAATCCGATGGGCGGGGGCCGCGGGGGTCGACGGTCCGCCGGGCGCCGGAGTCTCTCCGAGGGTCACCGGAGTCTCGCCGGGCTTCACTGGTCTCCGCCACAGTTTCTCGCCGATCCTGCGAAACAAGCGCCTCGTGAGGTCCGCGTAGAAGTCGATGGGATAGACAACGTTGAGGGCGGACGCTGGCACGGTCGCGATCATGCAGCCTCCCGGCTTCAACACGCGCCACATCTCCTGGAGTGCTCGATGTCGATCCGGAACGTGCTCGAGCACATAAAGCGAATACGCGGCGTCGAAACTCTCATCGGGGAACGGAAGGTCCACGGCTGAAGCACCCTCGACGCTCACATTCGAGAGGCCCAGCATTTCAAAAAGTTCCACTGCGTGTTCGAGGCCAATCGAGTGGGCCGATGGGTCTTCCTCAGGAAGGTCCGTCGCGACCAGGGAGCCGATCGAGGGCGCAAAGTACGCGGCGGCCAGACCATTGCCACACCCCACTTCCAGTACCCGATCGTCTGGTCCGAAATCCGCCAACTGGCTGACCTCCGCCAGCTCGGGCACGCGCATCTCGAAATGGCCTGCCCACGTCTCCAGGTCTGGGTGCTCGGCGAGGATGCCACGGATAGCGTCGAGCGTCGCGTGAGTGGTCATGAGGAATCAGCCAAATCAGTGTAGATCTCTCGGAGGATGCGATTCTGGTCCTGCTCCGAGAACTGCTCGACGACCCGTCGGCGGCCGTCCTCCCCCATGGGCGTCCAGTCCTCGGGCCGTTTCGCGAGCCTGCGCATGGTCTCAAAGAGTGAGTCCACGGTTTCTCCGCAATACAGTCCGTTCACGTCTTCGACAACCGAAATCTCAGAGCCAGGAAACCGAGTGCATACCACCGGAAGTCCTGCCGCTTGCGCGCATACCAGGCACAGTGAGGGTCCTCCTTCGTCGTCCCCGTTCGGGGCGGCGACGGACGGTAGAACAAAAATGTCGTGGCCCTCGAGCTCCGAATAGAAGAGCTCGTGGAAATCCTGT
This sequence comes from Longimicrobiales bacterium, assembly GCA_965249775.1. Taxonomy (GTDB): domain Bacteria; phylum Gemmatimonadota; class Gemmatimonadetes; order Longimicrobiales; family Gaopeijiaceae; genus UBA822. The sequence continues at coordinate 4,353,595 of OZ252253.1, read as the reverse complement.
GCGAGGTCTGTTTCCTGCAGCCGCACCCGATCCCGCAGACCTAATCGTTCGATGTCGCCCTCGATCTGGCCCTTCAACGTCCCATAGCCGATCGCAGTCAGGGTCGCGTCTGTTCCGTCCTCCACGAGGCGTGCGAAGGCTGGGATGAGCAAGTCGTATCCCTTCTTCTCCACGAAGCGGGCGGCCGTAACGAATCGAACGGGGCCGTCGGTTCCGCCCTCCCGATAAGGGTAGCGCTCGATCTGTGCGGGAAGGTTGAAGACGCTGATCTTCCCATTCGGGCATCCATCGGCGACGAGCCTGTCGCGAACCACCTCGGAGAGCACAAGAAACCGGCTGTAGGTGTCGTACATTCGCCGATACGGTTCCCGCCAGGCCGGATCCCTGAGCGTGGCGCTCGCGTCGACCCCATAGAGGGACACGACACCGGGTCGTCCAGTCTGTTCGACAATACCCACTGTTCGCGCAGCCGTGGTTCCAAAGTGTGCGTGAATCACCGACACGTCGTACTTCTCGATCGCCTGGACGCAGAAGTCCACGAAACGGCGCCGGCGCAGCGGCTCGGTCAGCCGACGCCGGATCCGTTCAGCGAGCCCGACACCGGCCGGCGAAAAACTCGACCGGACGCTGTGGCCCAGCGTGTGGTCGTCGGGCGGCTGCGCGCCTTCATGCAGGTTCTCAACGAGATTGAACGACTCGAAACCCTCATGTGCACGAAGACTCGCGTGGGAATCCACGAAGGTCCCCGGCAGGTACTCCGCCCAGATGTTCCCGACCACAATCGTCATGGCGTCTCTCGTACGCGTCTCATGCTTAGAAATTAGCGCCGCATGGACGCTCATTTCCACGTATCTTGAGGGAGGTACTCCGACCCGAGAGCTCCGACGCACCAAGAATCGAACACAGGACGCTCCCATTGCACAGACACGACTACGCCGGAAAGCGGGTTCTCGTCACGGGCGGATTGGGCTTTATCGGGTCGAGCCTCGCCATCGAGCTGGTGGAGTCCGGTGCCGAGGTCACCGTGGTCGACTCCATGATTCCGGCGTACGGCGCCAACCTCTTCAACGTGGAGCCGGTGCGCGAGCGCCTGCACATCAACTTCTCGGACATTCGCGATCGGTACAGCCTGGAGCACCTGGTCCGTGAAAAGGACCACATCTTCAATCTCGCTGGCCAGCTCAGTCATATCGATTCCATGCGAGATCCGATGACCGACCTGGAGATCAACTGCGCCGCCCAGTTGTCGCTCCTCGAGTGCTTGAGGTGTGTCAATCCCGAAGTCAAAACTGTCTTTGGTAGCACTCGACAGATCTACGGACGTCCGCAGTACCTGCCCGTCGACGAAGACCACCCCATTCGGCCGGTCGACGTGAACGGCATCAACAAGTGGGCCAGCGAGTCCTTCTTCCGCCTGTACCACGAGGTTCACGGGATCGCGTCCGTCAGCGTCAGGCTCACGAACACCTATGGACCACGCATGGATCTTCGCAGCGACACGAAGGGCTTCGTTGGGATCTTCGTGAGGAGGGCGCTTCAAGGCGAGCACATCGACGTGTTCGGGACGGGCGACCAGAAACGGGACTTCAACTACGTGGACGATGTCGTCGAGGCGCTTCTCCGGGCCGGCCAGACCGAGGAGGTTTACGGAAGAGCCCTGAACCTGGGGCACCCGCATCCGTACAGCCTGAACGAGCTACTGGAAATCCTGGCTGGGCTCGCTGATTTCCCTCACACGCACAAGGAGTGGCCCAAAGATCGGAAGAAGATCGACGTCGGCGACTACTATGGAGACGATTCGCAGTTCAGGGATGCCACGGGCTGGGAGCCAACCGTCGACTTGGCCGAAGGATTGGAAAAGACCCTCGATTTTTATCGGCGGCACGGATCCCACTATGGGTGGAACGAGGGTTCGCAGTGACCGGTGGGCGTGAGCCACCTCCGTCCAGGAGAATCCGGCTGAGAGAAAGTGTTTGCTGGACTGGAGTGGCTGTACGAGAGTAGGTAGAGACCCCGAGTCCTGTCCCAGAGGCGCGGGAGTCGGTATTCGGACGTCCTCCAAGGTGGGAGCGGACATGACGGCGTCGCCAACGCTGAGCACATCCACTGGCTTTCAGGGGCAAACAGTTCTGCTCACCGGCCACACTGGCTTCAAGGGTTCGTGGCTGGCTGCGTGGCTCGTAGAGCTCGGCGCCAAGGTCGTCGGAGTCGCTCGCGATGTCCCCACCCAGCCGTCTCACTTCGAGGCGACAGGACTGGCGAATGTTCTCACCGACCTCCGACTCGATCTCAGAGATCGAGAGGCGATCGACAACGCCGTGACCGAAGCCGAGCCGGACTTCGTGTTCCACCTTGCCGCCCAGGCCCTGGTCCGCCGAGCGTACTCGGATCCTATAGAGACGTATGCCACCAACGTCATGGGCACGATCCATCTCCTAGAGTCACTTAGAAAGTTGAGAAAGCCGTGCGTGGCCGTCTTGATCACTAGCGACAAGTGCTACGACAACGTGGAGTGGTCCTGGGGGTACCGCGAAACCGATAGACTCGGAGGGTCAGATCCGTACAGTGGCTCAAAAGGAGCCACAGAGCTGGCAATTCGCTCGCATATTCGCTCATATTTCAGCGACGATTCGTGTCCGGTCCGCCTTGCGGTCGGGCGAGCCGGAAACGTGATCGGGGGCGGAGACTGGGCGGCCGATCGCATCGTGCCGGATTGCGTGCGGTCCTGGTCCGCGGACGAGGTCGTCCCGCTACGCAACCCCACTTCTACCCGACCCTGGCAACACGTCCTGGAGCCGCTGGGTGGGTATCTCACCCTGGCCTCGGCGCTTCGCGAGAGCGGGGAGCTTCACGGAGAGGCGTTCAACTTTGGTCCCGCAGCCGCCCAGGACCATACGGTCGTGGAGTTGGTCCAGCAGATGGGCAAGCATTGGGAGTCGGTACGTTGGGAGGAAGCTTCGAAACAGGAGGATGGCCGACACGAAGCTGGGTTACTGAAGCTGAATTGCGACAAGGCGCTCCAGCGGCTCGGATGGCACGCAGTACTGGGCTTTGCGGACACGGTTCGACTCACAGCCGAATGGTATGGGCGATACTACGAGGATCCAGGGAACTCTCAGTGGGAACTGACGCGATCGCAAATCGTCGAGTATATGGAGCTCGCGAAGCTCCAGGGCCTCGCGTGGGCGGAATGACTTCTGACGAGGTTCGACTAGTGGCCCTGCCGCCCATTCCGACCGACGGTGGTGAAGTTCTGCGGGCGCTCAGATGCACGGACGACGGCTTCGTCGGATTCGGAGAAGCATACTTTTCTATTGTGCAGCGTGGAGCGGTAAAGGCCTGGAGGCAACATCTGAAGATGACTTCGAATCTGGTCGTGCCGTACGGCCAGGTGCGTTTCGTCTTCTACACCCCAGACCACGAATCGGAATTTCTTGTCCATGAGGTCGGAGACGGCAACTACGCACGACTCACGGTACCCTCAGGGATCTGGTTTGGGTTTCAGGGCCTCGGCGAGCCGTACAGCATAGTGCTGAACGTCGCCGACCTCGTTCATGATCCCGACGAATGTCTGCGCAAAGAAAGAGACGCCATTCCCTTTGACTGGCCGGAGTCGTAGCCGACATGAAAGTCATTATCCTCGCCGGCGGCCTTGGAACACGGCTTTCTGAGTACACCGAATCGATTCCAAAGCCGATGGTGCCCGTAGGCGGGCGACCGATGCTATGGCACGTGATGAACACATACGCACGTTATGGCCACAAGGACTTTTACGTTGCGTTGGGCTATAAGGGCGAGCTGATCAAGGAGTACTCCATCAACTACCGCGCGCTCAACTCGGATTTCACTGTGGAGCTCGGTAGCGGAGCGGTGGCGCCCCACGAGACCGACGGCGTGGACTGGCGGGTGACCCTGGTGGATACGGGTGCTGGGACGATGACGGGCGGACGTGTGAAAAGGATGAGGGAGTACGTTGGCGACGAGACTTTCCTCGTTACCTACGGTGACGGCGTTGCCAACCTCGACCTGGATCGCCTCTTGGACTTCCACAGAGGCCATGGCAAGCTTGCCACCATAACCGCCGTACGCCCGGGCGCGCGCTTTGGAGAGCTCGATCTGGACGAAGAACGCGTGATCTCGTTTCGGGAAAAGCCGCAACTGGGCCAAGGGTGGATCAACGGCGGTTATTTCGTCCTCGAGCCGGCCTTTTTCGACCTGATACAAGGAGACAGTACGCTACTGGAAAGAGAGCCCTTGGAGCAGGCGTCTAGCTCCGGACAGTTGATGGCCTTCCGCCACGAAGGCTTCTGGCAGTGCATGGATACCAAGCGAGATCGAGATCTCCTGGAGTCGTTGTGGAGCTCAGGCGATCCCCCTTGGCAGAAGTAGACTCCGGTCGGTAATCCTGAACCAATGAATGTCTTGATAACTGGCGGATTCGGATTCGTCGGTGGCAGGCTCGCGACCGCACTGTCCACTCGTCTGGACGCCCGCGTGTTTCTTGGCTCGAGGGCCGCGCGGGAGGTGCCCGCCTGGCTACCCGAGGCGACCCCCGTCAAGACCGTTTGGGGGTCCCCGGAAAAACTCGACGAGACCCTCCGCGGAATGGATCTCGTGGTGCATCTGGCAGCGATGAATGCGGGGGCGGCTTCCCGTGACCGGGAGAAGGCCCTGTCCGAAAGCGAAGCCCGAACTGTCCGCCTCCTAGAATCGGCCCGAAGACAGGGGGTGGCGCGCGTCATCTACGTCTCGACGGCACACGTCTACGGTGAGTTGTCCGGAAGGATCGATGAGGAGACCGATCCCCAACCTCGACACCCCTATGCCGAGAGCCATCGCGTGGCCGAATCCGCCATCCTCGCGTCTGCCTCGGAAGGTGGTGCCAAAGGTGTGGTGCTCCGACTGTCCAACGCGTTCGGAGCCCCAGTGATGCCCGACACAGATTGCTGGACGCTGGTCGTCAACGACCTTTGTCGTCAGGCGGTGACGACACGGGAGCTCCGACTCCACTCCCAGCGGGCGCAGCGAAGAGATTTCATCACGTTGACGGACGTATGTCGTGCGGTGTCACACGTGATCCAGCAGCCCGACGAGGCCTTGGGTGACGGCATTTTCAACGTGGGCGGAAACTGGGCCCCGACCACGCTCCAGATGGCCGAGCGCATCCAGAGATGTTGTACAGCTGTGCTCGGAGCGGAGCCCGAGATAGTCACGAGTGTGGCCGATTCGGAGGAGATCCCTCCTCCCCTCGAGTTCTGTATCGACAAGATCCGCGGAACCGGATTCGAGCTCAATCAAAACTGGGACGGGGAACTGCAGGAGTTGCTGTTCTTCTGTCGGGCGAACTTCGCCGCTATGCCCCTATGATGCTCATGCAGATAGTGCAACTCGAGTTGACTCGTCGACGTTCCTCTTGCGATGAGTGACCGTCCAACCTTCGCCGTGGTCATCCCCACGTACAATCGGGCAACCCGGCTAATGAAGACTCTCGAGACCGTGTTCCTTCAAGAGGAGCCGGCCACCGAGATCATCGTCGTCGACAACTGCTCGACCGACGAAACGCCTGAGGTCATGTCCGACTTGATGGAGACCCACGCAAATCTCCTGTACTACCGGCATGAAGTGAACCTGGAGCGGGCCGCATCTCGGAATACGGGGATGTCGAAGGCGACCGCCGACTACGTCACTTTTCTCGATTCCGACGATCTCATGTACCCCCAGAACGTCCGCCAGGCAGGCAAGTTCGCGGTCGAGACGGGCGCGAAGTTCTTCCACAACCTGTACCGAAGCGTGGACGAGCACGGACGACATGTGCGCTACTGGCCCGTGCCGAGTATACGAAACCACCTCCGCTCCATTGCCATCGGCAACTTCCTCTCTTGCATAGGCGTCTTCATTCACCGCGACATCTACTCCGAGTACCGTCTTGACACGAACCCGTTGTTGACCGGATCCGAAGACTGGGAGCTCTGGCTCCGAATCAGCGCGGACCACCCGGTGGATCGGTTGGCCGCCGTGAATAGTGCGATCGTCCAGCACTCTGGGCGGACAATGCTCAACCAGGACATCACCGTGGCAACCCGCCGCGTCGACTACATCTTGCAGAAAGTCGACTCGGACCCGCATCTGCGTTCGGTTTACGGCCCTTACCGCAGCTTGATGCGAGCAAGCAGAATGGTGTTCCTGGCTGGCATTGCCAACGACAATCACGACTCCAAGGCCGCACTACGATTCTTACGGCGAGCCCTGCTCGAGAAGTCTACCATGGGCTTCTCTCCCCGCTTCATCAGGTGTGCGCAGATCGCGGCTTGGAACTGGGTCCGTCGCCCGCAGAGGGCTGAAAGGTGACGGAGTTGAGACCCCTATGCTCGGGAACGTACCCTGGTCCTCGTCTGCCACCATTTCGTCTGGCCGATGACCCGGACCTTGACCCAGCTGAGGCCGACCCCCGAAAAGACGAAGAAGAGAGGCATGATCTGGGCCCGATGCCGATACGCCGTCCCGAAGTTCCCCTCCACCAGGGCATAGCTCGACACGACGACCAGAAGCACGGACACGGGAACGAGGGCCGTGGTCAGGCGGTCTCGGATGCAGATTCGCAATCCGAGAAGCGACGCAAGAAACAGAGGATACCAGAGGAGCGTCTCCGGCATCGCAGCCGTCTGAAGCGCGGTTTCGACATTCCACGGGAAGGGCGCAAAGAGTAGGTAGGAGCCGCCGACCGGAATGTATTGGAGGGCCGCTTGGATGGTACGGGTCTCCGCTCCAACTCCGAACGCGGAGGTGGCCCCCTGCTGTAGCCCACTCCGCAATCCTTGCGCCGTCTCGAGAAGCCCCTCGGGGCGTATGGCCGAAAACAGGCCAACCTGATCGGCGAAATAGGTCAACGCCACTGCGACCACCGTGCCGAGGAACATCGTCGGGACCACCCGTTCCGGGCGGACCGCGGTCACAGTTCCGATCGCGAGCCCCATTACGACGAGGAAGGCCATGTAGTCCCTGAGCAAGCTCAGACCGACTATGGCTGCGGCGAAAATCCAGACGTGAGAAAGCTGGAATCTCTTGGACAGCCGCATCCCGTACAGCACGATCACCACCGTGAAGAGGGCGGCCAATGCATCTCGAATGTTGAGAATCGACCAGAGCACCATGGACGGAAAAACGCCCGTGAGTAATGCCGCCGTCTTGGCGGAGGCGACAGGCAGGATTTCCCTGGTCAGATAAAACGTGATGAGCGCCGTCCACACACCCGCAAACATGTTGAGTACGACCAGCGCGAGCCGGGATTCGCCAAACGCCACGTGGAAGACGGCATTGAGATGGTAGTATCCGGGGCGCCAACCTTCGCGGATCGCCTGCGGCGCAAATCCGCTGCCGGTCCAGTAATCGCCGATCTCCTTCCCGATTCTTTCATAGCCGAGGGCATCGGGTGCGAAGAAGTCGGGCGAAAGGGTGAACTGAACGACCAAGACCATCAGCAAACGGAGCCCCAGGGTCGCCAGCACCAGTCGAGTCAGCCACCTCCGGAGATCGGGATCTCGCTCTCGGGAGAGTCCCCACAACGTGAATGCAAACAGGAGGATCAACTCGATGGAGAAAGGGAGCGCAAGACCGGGGTTGATTATGACCGACAGCCCGAGCAGTGCCGAGGCGACGACCGCCAAGAGCACTGCGGTTGCGCCACTGGTCGAGTGGTTCACTCCTGGGCAACCTTGTACGGAACTGAATCGGTCACGCCTTCCCCTTCTTTGAAGCCCTCTTCCTTCCACCATTGCCCTTGGGCCCACTGCGGGACGCCCGCCAAACCGACGAGGCCCAGCAACGCCCATAGGTGTCGGAATTCTTCATTGGCGATCGCGATGCCGTGGATTCCAACCGCCAACAGGGCCACGAGCAGCACCGCATGCTTACGCATGGCTCCCGCCCGAGCCAACGTCCGGACGAGCACGGCGACCGCCCCGCCTAACAGAGCCGCCCCGACCAGTCCGAACTGGCCGAGGATGCTCAAGTAGATGTTGTGTGCATCCCAAGAACTCATGACATCAGTCGCGTCGAACGGGTCGATCGCGACCGCCACGGTTGGACTGGCGCCCACGCCCCCGATGGGTGCCTCCTTGAATGCTTCCAGAGCCGAGCCCCAGATGGCGGGCCGGATTCCACTCCCCGTGAGCGAGACCCCAGCCACATCAACGGCCATCGGAAGAGCCAACCCCGCCAGTGTCACCGTAAAGAGGAGGACGCCCGTGACCACCAGAATGATCGGAGCCGGCCTTTTCCATTGGATGGCCAGCCGCTTATCCCGTTGGCGCAGCGTGAGGAGGCCTATAGCGGCCAGCAGTACGCCGGCCCCGAGCCACGCGGAGGAGACGGTCATCACCAGAGTCCCGGCCAGAAGCCAGGCTGCCAGAACGGCACCCCACCCCAATATGTCCCCCAGCGCCCTCCATCTCGCCCAGAGGATGGCGCCGGACACCACCAAATAATCTCCGAACATGTTCGGATGAGGGAACGGTCCCGACACGCGCGATATCGGAAGGCCCCGGATCGACCCTTCACCATGGAGCATGTCCGACTGAAGTGCCTCGGGGCCCAAGAGGACGCCGAACCACGTCACCACCAAGCATATCGCGGTCCCCAAGAGCCATGCATCGGCGGCCCTCTCCCATCCGGCGCCGCACCACACGATAGCCAGAGCGCCCATGGTCAGCGCTGCAAAAGCCGAGCCTTTGAGGGCAGCATAGGTCGGGTCTGGACCCCACATCCCACCGAACGCCACCCACGCGCTGAAGGCCATCATGAGGAATGCCGCCATATGGAAGGCGCCGTGTCCGGACAGCAACGGTACTCTCTCTACCTTCCCGGAAAAATAGGGGCCACTCACACGGCCCAGCTCGATGATCCCTGCGAGCAAGACCAACGCGAGGAAAACGTCACTACCCACCGCCGTCGTGTCGTTGACGGGTACGACGACGAGGTGGCCGAGCGGCAACACGACCAAATAGGTGAGGACGGCGAACCGGAGAATCACGGGGTCCAGAATCGTTTGCAGGGACGGACCCTCGCCCGCAGGGTCTGCCTCGTGAACGCTGGATGCGGCCCCGTCATCCATGCTACGCTCCCTCAAAGTGACTCGAGATCCCTCTCCTTAACACTAATGCGCCTGAAGCCCTAAAACACTAATGCTCCTGAGGGCCTAAACGCCCCAGGAGCATCATGTACCGCGGTCTGTCGGTCAGCCCTATGCCTCGGCCACCTCCACCGGCGGGGCCTTCACAACTCTCCCACCCTTGATACACGTCGTGCATACACGCACGCGACGCCGGTCCCCTTCGGAGGTAATGATCTTCACCGTCTGGAGATTCGGCAGCCAGCGGCGCTTCGTCTTGTTGTGGGCGTGACTGACGTTATTTCCGGTCCGCGGTCTCTTGCCACACACATAACATACCCGAGCCATACTCTTTTCTCCGACTGGTCCGTCAGTTGCCTTCTGGCTGAGGCGGGGCTGTAACGCTCACCGCCCGGGCCTCGAGGAAGGACAACGCGAAGTCGGCTAGAATCCCATCGCTCTCCGCGAGGCCACCGCTTGCGATCCATGCATTCTTCACACTATCCGACATGGCATGGACCGTTCCGGTCACCGAAACCGTCGCACGGTACTCGAGTTCCCCGCCGATCACGGTAACCTCGGGCAACATCCAGATGAGGTAATCGCCGGGAGCTCCAACGAAAAAGGCCTGAGGACTTCCCGGGAGGGGGTTCTCCACCCCCAAGCGGCGCAGCTCGATGACCCTACCCGCCTGCGCCATCGGATCCAGACCAAAGGTGTCTGTCGCCACGACCGTTGCAATGATCTGCTCGACGGGCTCCTCCCCCTGGACAACCTCGACTTCCACGGGGACGGCCTGAAAGTACAACCAGGTGAAGAATCCTCCCGCCACGACAAACGCCCCAAGCATCAAGGGCAAGGTTCTAGCACCAGCCTCACCTCTTCGGGATCCGAACGATGCCATGTCTAGCCGTACTCCCAGTTTGGATCTGTGCCTGGATACGCAAGATCCCGCCAGTCTAATCGACCAACTCGATCAGCGCCATCTCCGCGGCGTCGCCCCGCCGATTGCCCAGCTTGAGAATGCGGGTGTAGCCACCGGGCCGTTCCGTAAAACGTGGCCCGATATCGTCGAACAGCTTGCCCAGAACCTGGCGGTCCGCGATCAACCGTCCTGCGAGCCGACGTGCGTGGAGATCCCCACGTTTGCCTAATGTGATCAGCCGCTCGGCGAACGGACGCAATTCTTTCGCTTTGGCCGTGGTAGTCTCGATGCGTTCGTGGCGGAAGAGTGACGTCGCCATATTCCGCATCGTCGCCTTCTTATGGCTCACCGTCCGGGAAAGGGCCCGGCCCTTCTTGCGGTGCCTCATGCTCGACCGCTACTCCTCGCTCGCCTCTAGGGGTTCCACCGCATCGTCTTCGACCAAGAACAGTTGACCGTCATCGCCGGACTTGAGGTTCATTCCGAAGTTCAACTCGTGCTCGTCGAGAAACACCGTAATTTCCGTGAGCGATTTCTTGCCGAAATTCTCGATCCCCAACATCTCTTCCTCCGTCCGCTGGACCAGGTCGCCCAACGTTTGGATATTTTCCTTTTGAAGCGAGTTCCGGGATCGGACGCTCAACTCGGCGAGATCCTCGATAGAGCGGTCGAACAGGTCCCGCAGCTGCTCCGGCACCTCGACTGCGCCCGGAAGGGTCACCTGCGGCACCCCACCCTCTCCAAAGTACAGCATGAACTCGAAATGCTTACGAACCAACGCGGCCGCATAATGAACCGCCGACTCTGCATCCACAGATCCGTTCGTCTCCACCACCAATGAGAGCCGATCGAAGTCGGTACGCTGCCCGACCCGTGTTTCCTCAACCGAGAAGTTGGCGCGCCGGATTGGATTGAAGATCGAGTCGATCCGCACCATGTCGACCGGAGCTCCTCGCGGCAGCTCATGCTGATCGGCAAGCACGAAACCCCGTCCCTTCCGCACGTGCAATTCCACGTTGAACTTGCGCTTGTCCTGCACCGTCATCAGGTGATGGTCGGGATTGTGTATCGTCACCCCAGCCACCGGCACGATATCGCCTGTTGTGACCGGGCCCGCTTTATCCACCCCGATCCCGAGCGTCGCCTCGGACACATCCTCATCCAAAGTGACGACGATAGACTTTAGATTCTGAATGATCTGATGGACGTCCTCGACCACACCCTCGATCGTCTGGTGCTCGTGCACGACGCCGTCGACCCGGAACGCCCAAACTGCGGCTCCGCGAAGCGACGAGAGCAGGACCCGCCTTACCGAGTTTCCGAGCGTATGGCCAAAACCACGCTCGAGGGGCTCGACCACAAACTCCGCGTTGCTCCCATCTTCCGAGGCCTGTGCCACCTCGATGCGCTCGGGTAGTACCAAACCGGTTAAATCCATCTGCACTGAAGTCTCCATTACTTCGAGTAGAGCTCCACGATGAGCTGTTCTTGGACCGCCAGGGGGATATCCTGGCGCGTAGGCTGGCGGGTCATCCGGCCGACGCGGTTCTTCTCATCCAGGGCGAGCCACTCCACCAAGGACGGGCGGGTTCGAGCCTCCAGGCTCCCCTGCACCGTGGCCAAGTCCTTGGACTTGGCTTTGATGGCTACCTCGTCTCCGGCACCCACCTGGTAGGACGGTACGTCCACGACCCGCCCGTTGATCTCGACGTGGCGGTGCCGAACGAGCTGCCGGGCGGCGCCGCGGCTCGGTGCGAAGCCCATCCGGAAAATCACGTTGTCCAAACGGGTCTCCAGAGAAATCAGCATGTTCTCGCCCGTGATTCCATCCCGTGCGGATGCCCGCTCGAAAAGCGTCCGAAACTGCCTTTCATGGAGTCCGTAAATCCTCTTCACCTTCTGCTTCTCGCGAAGCTGGACGGCATAGTCGGATTGCTTGCGCCTTCGTGCATGGGCGGGACCGTGCTGACCCGGCGGATAGGCGCGCCGCTCGATGGCGCACTTCTCCGTGTAGCACTTCTGCCCCTTCAAGAAGAGCTTCTGCCCCTCGCGGCGGCAGAGTCGGCAAACTGGTCCGGTGTGTCGTGCCATACTGTTCTCTGTTAGACCCGGCCCCTGTTAAACCCGGCGCTTCTTCGGGGGGCGGCATCCATTGTGAGGAAGCGGCGTTACGTCCTGGATCGACTTGATTTGGATTCCCGCGGCCGCCAGGGCTGAAATGGCCGACTCCCGCCCGGAGCCTGGCCCCTGAACGCGTACATCGACCCGCCTGACACCCAGGGCGACGGCCTCACGGCCGCACTGCTCCGCCGCTACCGTGGCGGCAAAGGGCGTCGACTTCTTGGAGCCCTTGAAACCGGCCTTTCCGGCACTCCCCCACACAACCGTATTTCCGACTCTATCGGTGATCGTGATCAGAGTATTGTTGAACGTCGCCTTGATGTGGGCGACCCCTTCCGCCTCGACGACTTTCTTGCTCCGCTTGCGCGGCGTTTTCTCATCAGTCACGCGTTAACGTCCTCACTTCTTCGGAGCCACCTTCTTACCGGCGATCGCACGTCGTTGACCCTTGTGGGTTCGAGCGTTCGTGTGGGTGCGCTGCCCCCGCACGGGAAGGCCGCGTCGATGCCGGAGACCCCGGTAGCAACCGATGTCCATGAGACGCTTGATATTCATGGACACTTCGGTGCGCAGGGCGCCCTCGATCTTGTAGTTCCCCTCGATTTCCTGACGCAGCTTGTTCACGTCGTCATCGGTGAGATCGACCGCACGTCGATCCGGATCCACACCGGTGTGCTCGAGGATCACTCGCGAGCGCGACGGACCGATACCGTATAGGTAGGTCAAAGCGACCTCGATCCGCTTCTCCTTCGGAAGATCCACACCGGCGATTCGTGCCATACGGCCTTCTTCTCAGTTCCCTGGTAGGCCCGCTATTTCGGGGGCAAACCTATTCATACCAACGGGTTACGCAGACGCCCCCGAGACGCACCAGGGGCGTTGCATGCCAGGTTACCCCTGGCGTTGTTTATGCCTGGGGTTACGACTACAGATCACCCGTACGACTCCCTTGCGCCGGACGATTTTGCAGTTTTCACACATCGGTTTGACGCTACTACGCACCTTCATTTTCAGCACCCTGACGCACGTTTATAGCAGAGCAGATAATGATAGTGGAACGATTGATTACTCTCAAGGCACGGCCGAAATTGGGAGAGGAGCCTCGTCTTTCGCTTGCCCGCAGAATGAACGATCAGGCCGGAGCCTCCGCTGGGGCTGCCGTGAGGACTCGAGGGCCAGCAGCGGTCACCGCCACGGTGTGCTCGAAGTGGGCTGTCCGAGTCGCATCTCGCGTAACCACCGTCCAGCGATCGTCGAGACACTGGATCTCGAACGTCCCGCAGGACAGCATCGGCTCAATCGCCAACACCATGCCTTCCCGCAGGGCCGGCCCCGTACCAGAAACGCCAAAGTTCGGCACCTGGGGTTCTTCGTGCACTTCGCGCCCCACCCCGTGCCCCACCAGATCCCTGATTATGCTGAGACCAGTCCCCTCGACCCTCGTCACGACGGCCGCACCGATGTCACCCACAAAACCCTCGAGAACCGTAGCCGACACCGCACGGTCGAGAGCATCTTCCGTCACCTCCATCAGGTGCCGCGTGCTCTCTTCGATCTCACCGACCGGAAAGGTCCAGGCAGAGTCGGAGCACCAGCCGTCCAACTTCACCCCCACGTCGATCGAGATGATGTCCCCTTCCTGCAGGGTCCGGTCGGCCTTGGGAATACCGTGGACGACCTCCTCATTCAAGGATGTGCAGACGCTTCCGGGAAAACCGTACAGGCCCTTGAACGCGGGCACCGCGCCGGCATGGGCACGGATGAACTCGTCGGCGAACCCATCGAGCTCCAAGGTGGAGATCCCGGGTTGAATCCGTGGACGCACCGCGACCAGAAAATCGGCGATGATCGCACCGCCCCGCGCAATCGTGTCGATCTCTTCGGGAGTCTTCAGGTGGATCATCGTACTCCTTCAGCAGCCTTCCGGCCTCTAGGCACCCAAGCCCAAAGCTTCGCGGACCTTGCCTTGGACCTCGGCTGGGCCCTCCTCGCTCGGGACATGGTGCACGACAGCCTTGCTCCCCTCGTAGTAGGCAATCAGGGGCTCCGTCTCTCGGTGGTAGACGTTGAGCCGATTCTGAACCGTGTCCGCCTGATCATCGGCACGGTGGAACAGGGGATTCCCGTCGTTGTCACACACGCCCTCCCGCTGGGGCGGAGCGAGGACCGTATTGTACACAGACCCGCACGAGAGGCAGGAGCGGCGACCGGAGATCCTCTCACTGAGCACTTCGTCGCGCGCCTCGAGAACCACGACCCGGTCGATGGCGCGACCAAGAGCCTGCAGCATCATGTTGAACGCTGAGGCTTGTGCCGCGGTTCTGGGAAAGCCGTCGAAGATCACGCCGGCTCCGTCGGGGAGGGTGGCCAGTTTTTCCTCCACCATCTTGATGATGAGTTGATCGGGTACGAGCTCACCAGCGGTCATGTACTGCTGCGCCTGCTGCCCCAAGGGGGTGCCGGCGTCCTTCGCCACCCGCAGAAGATCGCCCGTAACCACCCTCTCCCATCCCGTCGTATCAGAAAGCAGTACTCCCTGCGTGCCCTTGCCGACGCCCGGAGGGCCTATGAGGATCAAGTACATGGTGGAGTCCTCTCCGAGAACAGCCTTCTCAACCCACTATACGTAGCGGGACCGACCACGCATTTTCACACGTCCCTTCTTCATGAACCCGTCATAGTGGCGCAGCAAGAGGTGTTGCTGGGCCTGTTGGACCGTATCGAGTCCTACGCCCACAACGATCAGCAGGCCCGTACCCCCGAAAAAGAACGTCGAGATGCCGAAGAGGCTGAAGATCCAGAAAGGCACCAAGGCAATGAGCGCCAGATAGATCGACCCGGGAAGTGTGACGCGGGTCAGGACCCGGTCGATGTACTCGGCCGTCCGGGCCCCGGGCTTCACTCCCGGGATGAAGGCCCCTTGTTTCTTGAGGTTCTCGGCCAGATCGACCGGGTTAAAGATGATGGCCGTGTAGAAGTACGTGAAAAACACGATCAGCAGACCGTACGTGATGTAGTAAATCGGGCCGGGTTGAAACATGTCCGCGAGAATATCTAGGAATCCCCCGGTCTGTCCACCGAAAATCTGTGCGGCCGTCCCCGGTACCACGATGAAGGACTGAGCGAAAATGATCGGCATGACGCCGGCCGAATTGACGCGAAGGGGAACGAAGCTCTTCTGGCCTTCACGGATCCGCCCGCGCCCTACCACCTTCCGCGGAATCTGCACGGGAATCTTGCGAGCGCCCATCGTCATCGCCACCACGGCCGCGGTAATCACCACCAGAGTGATCACCAGCATGACCAGGGCGAAGATCGTAATCTGCCCCGAGGTGAACGACTCCCACGTCCTCGCCACCGCGGCCGGAAAGCCCTCGATGATCGAGAAGAAGATCAGCAGCGACATTCCGTTGCCGATCCCGCGCTCGGTGATCTGCTCACCGAGCCACATCACGAAAATCGCGCCTACCGTGAGGGTCACGGTCGTCGTCAGGTTGAAGAGGAACCCGGGATCCCGAACGGCCCCCGTGCTGTTGAGGAAGGCGGCGTAGCTGAAGCCCTGGATAGCACTCAGGATTACCGTCGTGTAGCGGGTCCACTGAGTCAGCTTCTGCCGGCCGTCCTCGCCCTCTTTCTGCAGCTTTTCCACGGTCGGGAAGACTGCAGCCAGCAATTGAAACATGATACTCGCCGAGATATACGGCATGATCCCGAGGGCCAAGATCGTAGCCCGGCTCAGGCCCCCACCCACGAACATATCGTAGATGCCCAGGATTCCGCCCTGGAGCGCTCCGAACTGCTCCCGCAGGATTCCCACATCTACGCCAGGCACGGTGATGTGCGCACCGACCCGATAGATCAGCAGGATGAACAGCGTGAAGAGAATCTTCTCTTTGAGCTCCGGAACCCGGAAGAGATTCGGAATCGGGTTAGCCATTGTCCTCCTCTTCTTCCTCTAGCTCCGCTTCTTCCTCTAGCTCCGCTTCTTCCTCTAGCTCCGCTTCTACTTCTGGCTCGGCTTCTACTTCCGGCTCCGCTTCTACTTCCGGCTCCGCTTCTGCTTCTGACGCGGCTTCTGCTTCTGGCTCGGCTTCTGACGCGGCTTCTGCTTCTGGCTCGGCTTCTGCCTCGGCCTCCGCTTCTGCCTTAACCTCAGGCGGATCCGCTTCCGTCGCCGCCTCTGGAGCTTGCTCTGGGGCTGCCTCTGTCTCTTCCTCTGCCTCTACCGCAGGCTCCGCCGCTACTACCACCGGACCCAGAGGGGTGACGGTCCCGCCCGCTGCCTCGATCTTCGCGACCGCGCGCCCACTGAACCTGTGCGCCTCCACCGAGTACGCCTGGCTCAACTCTCCCGTGGCGAGCACCTTGATCAGGCCCTCCATAGAGCGGATCAGACCCGCGTCCCTCAGCGTTTGAGCGTTGACCGTGGTGCCCTCCACGCGGACCAGATCCCCCACGTTCACGATCTGGTAGACTCTCCGCTTCCGGGGCGTGAACCCGCGCTTCGGAATGCGGCGCTGCAGAGGCATTTGGCCGCCTTCGAAACCCGGCCGAATCGAGCCACCACTTCGGGATTTTTGACCATCCTGGCCACGTCCGGCGGTCTTGCCTTTTCCGGAGCCGGGACCTCGGCCCTTGCGCTTGGCGCTCTGATGAGACCCGGCGGCCGGGCGAAGTTCGTGTAACTCGGCCATTACTTCATCTCACTGACTTGAACGAGGTAGTGGATTTGCCGCAACATACCGCGAATGGCCGACGTGTCGTCGTGGACCACCGTCTGCTGGTGCTTCTTGAATCCGAGCGCCGCCAGCGTACGGCGATGCTTGAACTTCCGCCCCACACCGCTGCGGACTTGCGTGATGGCAAGCTTCTTAGGCATCGTCGTCCATCCCAAGAATAACCTCCACAGACACGCCACGTTCCCGTGCAACTTGCTCGGCAGTGACCAGGCTCGTGAGACCCTCCATCGTGGCACGGACCACATTGATCGGGTTGTTGCTACCCAGGCTCTTGGTGAGGATGTCCTTGATCCCGACCGCCTCGAGCACCGACCGGACCGGTCCACCCGCGATCACCCCCGTTCCGGGGGCGGCCGGACGAAGCATCACACGGCCCGCACCCCATTGGCCGACGATCTCGTGCGGAATGGTCCCGTTGCGCACAGGAATCTCTACGAGCTCCCTCTTGCCGCGCTCGAACGCCTTACGGATGGCCTCCGCGACCTCATTTGCTTTTGCGAGCCCGATACCGACGCGGCCCTTTTGATCTCCGACGGACACCAGCGCCGTAAAGGAGAACCTGCGGCCGCCCTTTACCACCTTGGCCACCCGGTTGATATGGATCACGTTCTCGGCAAACTCGGATTCACGCGCTCGACCCTGTTTGCGTTTCTGATCTCTGGCCATCAGAACTTCAATCCTCCTTCCCGGGCGCCCTCCGCGAAGGCTTTCACCCGGCCATGATACTGGTATCCCGCTCGATCGAACACGACCGAATCCACCCCAATGGCTTTGGCCCGATCAGCGAGGAGCTTACCGGCCGCCTTGGCGCGCTCGACTCTGACGTTTTGACCCTCGGCCTTGAAGTCGGCGAGATCGGCACAAAGCGTGGACAGACCCACCAGAGTCCGGCCCGCATCGTCATCGACGACCTGTCCCTCGAGATTCTTCAAAGATCGGAACACCACGAGCCTCGGTCGCCCCGCTGTGCCCCATATCTTCTTACGAACACGGGCATGTCTTCGTTTCCGATGACCGACGCGTGTGTTACGGGTTTTCTTGTGGTTCATCGTCGTATCTCTAAGCTCCTGCCCTAAACTCTTGCACTACGCTCTTGCCCTAAGCTCTAAGTTCCTACTCCCGCAGTCTTGCCAGCCTTACGCCGTACATACTCGCCCTGGTACCGAATCCCCTTGCCCTTGTACGGCTCGGGTGGCCGGAGGGCGCGAATCTCCGCGGCCGCCTGACCCACCCTCTGTTTATCCACTCCTGTGACGACAATCGTGGTCTGGTCCGGCAGCTCCAAGCTCACACCCTCCGGAGCCGGATAATCGATCGAGTGCGAGAAGCCGAGTTGCAACTCGATGCCCGGGCCCTTTTTCAGGGCACGATATCCCACACCTTGAATCTCGAGCGTCTTGCTGAACCCGTTCATGACGCCCTCCACCATGTTGGCGACCAGCATTCGGGTCAGTCCGTGTAAAGCCCGATGCTGCGGGCGATCCGATGGCCTCGTCACCGAAACGACTCCGTCGTCCAACGTCAGCGTCATGTCCGGGTGGGCGTCGAACGTGAGCTCGCCCTTCGGGCCCTTTACGTGCACTACTTGCCCGTTCAGGGTCACGTCGGCCCCCTTTGGGACTTCGATCGGCTGTTTACCAATCCGCGACATCTGCTATCTCACTCGATTCCAGGTTACCAGACGAGGGCCATGAGTTCCCCGCCAACGCCTTGCTTGCGAGCCACCCGGTCGGACATCAGGCCCTGCGATGTGGAGAGGATGGCCATCCCCAGTCCATTCCGAACCCTCGGAATCTTGTCGACGCCCACGTACCGCCTCCGGCCCGGACGGGAAACCCGCTCCAGGTGCCGGATTACAGGCCCCTCCTCGTGATACTTGAGATACACGCGAAGCACCCCGAACCGGCCGTCGTCCAAGACCTTGAAATCATAGATGAAGTGGTTGTCCTTCAGTAGGTCGGCGACCCTCGTCTTCAGCTTCGAGACCGGCATGTCCACCCACTTGTGCCCCGCGGCTCCGGCATTCCGGATCCGAGTGAGCATATCTGCGATAGGGTCAGTCATCATGGTTCGATTCGATCCTTTACCAGCTTGCTTTCCGGACGCCCGGGATCTCACCCTGAAGCGCCTTCTGGCGGAAACAAATTCGGCAGATCCCAAATTTTCGGATGAACGCACGAGGGCGTCCGCACCGGTTACAGCGATTGCGGTGCCGGCCCGGAAACTTGGGCTTTCGGTTGTTCCTTTCGATCAGAGCCTTCCTGGCCATCGACTTCCCCTGTCCGTGTTAGTTGGCGTGCTGCCCGATCACGACCGGAATCTCCCCACGGAATGGGAAGCCCATCGCCCTGAGCAGAGCCAGCGCCTCATCGTCTTTGTTCGTGCTCGTGACCACGGTGATGTCCATGCCGTGAATCTGACCGACCTTGTCGAAGTCGATCTCCGGAAAAATGATCTGTTCCCGAACCCCCATGGTGAAGTTTCCACGGCCGTCGAAGGAGCGTGTACGTAATCCGCGGAAGTCGCGGACACGAGGAATGGCCACACTCACAAGGCGGTCGAGGAACTCGTACATCCGGCTTTTCCGAAGCGTCACCGACGCTCCGATAGGCATCCCCTCACGCAAGTGAAAATTCGAAACGGACCTGCGGGCCCTCGTCACCAAGGCCTTCTGTCCAGTGATCACACCCAATTCATCGACCACGGCCGTCAGTAGCTTGGCGTTCTTGGACGCTTCGCCCACGCCCACGTTCATGACCACCTTCTCGAGTCTCGGGATCTGGTTCGGGTTGGTCCACTGGAACAGTTCCGCCAAATGGGGCCGTGCGTATGCTTTGTAATGTTGTAGTAGTCTGGGCTCCATCTTTCTACGCTCCGCCCGGTTTCGGGATCGGATTGCCGGTCTTCACGGCGATCCTCTCCTTGGCACCGTCGGCCTCTGTCCGAACCCGAATCCGGGTCGCCTGACCCCCGGCCGGATCTACCAGCATGACGTTGGATACGTGGATCGGCGCTTCGAACGTCATGATCCCGCCCTCGGGGTTCGCTTCGGTGGGTCTCTCATGACGTTTCCGCATGTTCACGCCCTCCACAACCAGGCGATCCTTGGCAGGGATTACCCTGAGGACCGACCCCTCCATGTCACGAAAATTCCCGCGGATGACCCGGACGCGATCTCCCTTGACGATGCTCGACGGCGACTTCTTCGTGGCCATCAGAGCACCTCCGGAGCCAACGAGACGATTTTCATATAGCGCTTCTCACGAAGCTCGCGGCCCACCGGGCCGAAGATGCGCGTTCCACGTGGTTCTCCTTGGGGCGTGAGCAGAACCGCAGCGTTGTCATCGAAACGGATATAGGTCCCATCGCGGCGCCGTACCTCCTTGGCGGTCCGCACGATCACGGCCTGCACAACCTCGCCTTTTTTCACGGGCGAGTTGGGAATGGCATCCTTAACGGTCGCCACGACCACATCGCCGACACTCGCGTACCGGCGCTTCGAGCCACCGAGAACGCGGATACACAAGGCGCTCTTGGCTCCCGAGTTGTCGGCAATCTTGAGCATCGATTCCTGCTGAATCATCTCGTTCCAGTCCTATCACTCAGGGCGCTCGAGCAGCTCCACCACCCGCCACCGCTTTGTCTTCGACAGCGGTCGTGTTTCGACAATCCGAACCACGTCGCCCGTCCGGTACTCGTTGGTCTCATCATGTGCCCGGTATTTCTTGGTCTTCTTCACCTGCTTCGTGTAGAGCGGATGGGCAAACTGCCGCTCCACGAGGACCGTCACCGTCTTGTCATTCTGGGCGGACACCACCACTCCGGTCCGAATCTTACGTCGCAGCCGCCCTCCGCCCACCTCAGGCGCCTCCGGCGCCTCTGGCGCCGGAGTGGGCGCCTCGACCTGCTCGACCTGCTCGGATGTTTTTTCTGTCATGGCTATTCCGCGCTATCCGCCGTCTCGGGCTCCGCCGTCTCGGGCTCCGTCGTCTCAGGCTCTGTCGTCTCAGGCTCTGTCGTCTCAGGCTCTGTCGTCTCAGGCGGCGCAGCCGCCTCGGTGGGCGGCGCAGCCGCCTCGGTGGGCGGCACAGCCGCCTCGATGGGCGGCACAGCCGCCTCGATGGGCGTCCCGCTAAGCTCTCGCTCCCGAAGAATCGTATTCAGGCGCGCTATGTCACGCCGAACCTGCTGAAGCATCTTGGGATTCTCGAGCTGCATCGTTCCCGTCTGAAAGCGAAGACGAAATTTTTCCTCCCTCAGCTCTCCGAGCCGTGCCCGGATCTCGACATTGTCCCAATCGCGAATCTCTTCCGCCTTCATCATTCCCCCACTAACCGAGTTGCCGCTCGCGAATCGCGAACTGCGTGGCTACGGGCAGCTTGGCCGCCGCCAACTGCATGGCGCGCCGTGCCGTCTCTTCGGGCACGCCCTCGAGCTCGAACATCATCCGGCCGGGCTTCACTACGGCTACCCACCCCTCGGGATTACCCTTTCCCTTCCCCATGCGGGTCTCGGCCGGCTTGGAGGTGGTCGGCTTATCGGGGAAAATCCGGATCCAAACCTTCCCACCCCGCTTGATGTGGCGAGTCATCGCCACACGGGCGGATTCGATCTGGCGGTTCGAGATCCAGCCGCACTCCGTGGCCTGGAGACCGTATTCACCGAAGGAGACCTTATTGCCGCGATAGGACTTGCCACGCATCCGGCCCTTATGGGTCTTGCGGTGCTTTACTCTCTTGGGGGCTAGCATCCTCTATTCCTCTCCGTCACGCACCGGTGGAATACGTGCGGCCGCGGCGCTCCTCGACCACCTCGCCGGTGAAGATCCAGCACTTCACACCCACGATTCCGTACGTCGTGAGGGCGTGAATTTGTGCGTAGTCGATGTCCGCGCGGAGCGTATGCAAGGGCACGCGTCCCTCGTTGTATCCCTCGGTTCGCGCGATCTCCGCACCTCCCAGTCGTCCGGCGCATTGAATCTTGATGCCTTCCGCTCCACCTCGAATCGCAGACTGGACCGCTCGTTTCATCGCTCGCCGGAAGGAGATACGCTGCCGCAACTGGTGGGCCACGTTCTCCGCCACCAGCCTGGCATCGACCTCGGGGCGCCGAATTTCCTCCACGTTCACCGAGATATCAGCGTCGGTGACCAACGCCAGCTCGTCCCTCAGCTTGTCGACCTCGGCACCACGCTTGCCGATGACGACACCGGGCCGGGCGGTGAAAAGCGTCACGACGATCTTCGACGGCTTCTGCTCGATCTCCACCTTGGACAACGCCGCGTGCGCCAGGCGCCGCTCGAGGTAGGTGCGGATCTTTTCGTCGGCTTGGAGCATACGCGGAAAATCGCGATCGGCGTACCAGCGAGACCTCCAATCCTTGACGATCCCGAGTCGAAATCCCAACGGGTGAGTCTTCTGTCCCATGCTATTCCTCGGTATCCACGACAAGTGTGATATGGCTCGTCCGCTTCCGAAGGGGAGCCGCCCGGCCCATGGCCGCCGCTCTCCATCGCCTCTGCGTCGGTCCCTCATCGACAAAGGCGGTCGCTATCCTCAAATCGTCGACATCGAGGACGTCCCCCGAGTCCTGGGCGAAATCTTGGGCGTTCGACACTGCCGATCGGAGCGTTTTCCCGACCGGATCCGCGGCGGCTTTCTTCGAAAACTGGAGAATCGCATAGGCCTCGTTCACCGATTTTCCGCGGATCTGGTCCACCACCAAACGGACCTTCCGGGGACTCATCCGCACGTGGCGGGCAATCGCCTTGGCCTGCATGTCCATTCTCCCTCTAGACTATCTTGGACCGCTTGTCGGAAAGCTTGCCACCGTGGCCCCTGAACAGGCGCGTGGGGGAGAACTCTCCGAGCTTGTGGCCCACCATGTTTTCCGTGATGTACACCGGAATGAACTTGTTGCCGTTGTGCACCGCGATCGTATGCCCGACGAAGTCCGGCGAGATCGTAGACGCCCTCGCCCAGGTCTTGATGACCTTTTTCTCATTGCGGGCGTTCATTCCGTCGATCTTCGCAAGCAGCTTGTCGTCGATGTACGGACCCTTCCCAACGCTACGCGGCATAGAAACGACCTCTGATCATTGCGTGGCCTTACCCCGCTTGCGTCCGCGGATGATGTACTTGTTGGACTGTTTCTTCCTATTCCTGGTCTTCTTGCCCTCGCGCTTACCCCATGGCGTTACCGGGGGCCGGCCGCCTGAAGCGCGCCCTTCACCGCCACCAAGCGGATGATCAACGGGGTTCATCGCCACTCCACGGACCTTCGGCCGCCGGCCGCGCCAACGGTTGGCTCCCGCCTTGCCGAGAGTCTGGAGGTTGTGCTCGATGTTGCCGACCTGTCCGATCGTGGCCAGGCAGGTCTTGAGCACCTGTCGCACCTCGGTCGAAGGCAGGCGGAGAGCGACATACTTCCCTTCCTTCGCGACCACCTGAACGCCCGCCCCGGCCGAGCGCGCCATCTGCCCCCCCTTACCCGGCTTGAGCTCGATGTTGTGCACCACCGTACCCAGAGGAATCTTGTGCAGTGGAAGCGCATTGCCCACCCGAATGTCGGCATCTGGGCCTGAAGTAATGGAAGTGCCGACCCGGAGCCCTCGGGGGTGAAGAATGTAACGCTTCTCGCCGTCCGCATAGTGAACCAGGGCGATGTTGGAGCTACGATTCGGATCGTATTCGATGGCGGCGATCTTCCCCGGAATCCCGAACTTGTCTCGGCGAAAGTCGATGCGCCGGTAACGCCGCTTGTGTCCACCCCCGCGCCTGCGCGAGGTGATGCGACCGTGATGGTTGCGGCCACCGGACTTGGAGGACCCCTCCAGAAGTGACCTCTCCGGGGCCTTCTTCGTGAGCAGGTCCGAGTTGTCGACGACAGAACGGAACCGGGTCCCGGGCGTCATCGGTTTGAATTTCTTGATAGCCATCGGTTATCCGACCTCGTAGAACTCGATGTGGTCACCCTCGACCAATTGGACGACGGCCTTCTTGAACGCCGGGCGCCGCCCGATCTTCGGGTTCCGGGACAGCCGCCCCATCAACGCCCGCTTCGCCTTGCCGTTGTAACGCATCGTGCGTACGTCGCTCACCTTCACGTCCCAGATGGTCTCGACGGCCCTCGATATCTCGATCTTGTTGGCCTTCTTGTCCACGATAAACGTGTAGATGTTCTCGTTTTCGATCGCTTCTGCGGACTTTTCCGTAACGACCGGCGCATAGATCACATCATAGACGTCGCTCATCGCCGCCCCCTAGCCCTTCTTGCCCTTGGCCGCACCCGAAAGCTCCGTCAAGCGCGCTTCATAGTGTGCCTGGGCCGTCTTGCGTGAATCTCGCGCCTGCAGCGCCTTGATATCGGATTCGTCGTCGAACTGGGCGAGGAACGCTGGCATGTCACCCACCTTGGGCAGCTTGATGGTCGAAAGATCCTGCTCGCTCCCGGCCGCCGGCGTCTTCGGTGAAGCCTCTGCCTTGGCCTTTGTCTTGGGCTCGGCTTTGGCCTTGGGCTCGGCCTTGGCTTTGGGCTCGGCCTTGGCTTTGGGCTCGGCCTTGGCTTTGGGCTCAGCCTTGGCCTCGGTCTCGGCCTTTGCTTTGGGCTTCGATTTAGACTTGGGCGCGACCTTTCTCTCAGGCCGAATTTCATCCCCGGCCTTCACGCCTGTGGCTCTCCTGGACTTGCCCCCGTGGCCTGGCCGCGCTTTCCTCCGCTCCGCCTGCTCTTCCTCCGCGGCCCTCTCCCTGGCCCTCACCTCGGGCTCGCCTCGGGACCGCGACTGCATCGCGGCCTTGTCCGAACCGGACGGCTCGGCACTCTCGAGCGCCGCCTTCTCGATTATGAGAAGCTGGGCCCACAAGATGTCGTAAGCGGACTCCTCGCCAAACGGGCGCACTTCGACGCCCGGAAGGTTCCGCGACGAAAGGTAAAGGTTCGCGTTCGCACCATCTGTGAGCAGAAGCACCTTTCCCTCGACTCCGAGGTTCCCAAGCATCTCTACGAGCTTTTTGGTCTTGGGAGTGTCGAAGTCCAGCGAATCCACCAAGATCACTCGGTCTCCCTGCGCCCTGGAATTGAACGCGGATCGCCGAGCCAGGGCGCGGACCTTTCGAGGGATGCGCTGCCTCCACGAATGCGGAATGGGCGGAAACGCAACGCCGCCCCCCGCAAACTGCGCGGCGCGAATCGTCCCTGCCCGGGCCCGCCCGGTCCCCTTCTGCCTCCACGGCTTGCGGCCTCCGCCCTTGACCTGGCTCCGAGTCTTGGCCGCGGCGGTGCCCTGCCGCTGATTCGACAGGTAGGCCTTGATCACCTGGTGCAGGACGTCCTCGTGGACGACGCCGTCGAAGAGCCATTCGGGAAGAGCCTGAGCCTTCCCCTCCGACCCGTCATTCTGGTAGTAGCGCGCTTTAAGCATGCGTCATTTCTGGATCATCAGATAGCTGTTTCTGGACCCCGGCACCCCACCCTTGATGAAGAGGAGATTCCGCTCCAGGTCCACTCTCGCGACCTTCAGATTGCCAATGGTGGTACGAGCCCCCCCCATCCGGCCGGGAAGTTTCTTGCCCTTGATCACCCGGGACGGATCGGTACCCGGCCCGATCGACCCGGGGTTTCGGGACATCGGATGCCCGTGCGAAGCCGGACGACCCGCGAAGCCATAGCGCTTCACGACGCCCTGGAAGCCCCGGCCCTTGGAGGTTCCCGTCACTCTCACCGAGTCACCGACCTCGAAGACGTCGACAGTGATCGCCTGCCCGATCTCATACTCAGCGTCGTCTGAAAGCTGGAACTCCCGAACGAGACGAGGAGCAGCTTCGACGCCCGCCTTGGCAGCATGCCCCTTCTCGGCCTTGTTCGCCCGCTTGTCCTTCTGGGCACCAAAACCCAGCTGAACGGCGGCGTATCCGTCCGTCTCCGCGCTCTTGATCTGGAGCACGGGGCATGGCCCCGCCTCCACGACCGTCACGGAAACCGCGGCTCCTTCTTCATCGAAGATCCGGGTCATGCCGATTTTTTTTCCGATCAATCCAGCCATCACTCGGCCCTGTTCGTTAATCGACCTTGATTTCAACGTCCACGCCCGCCGGCAGATCGAGCTTGGTAAGCGCATCAACCGTTTGCGGGCGGCTATCTACGATGTCGATGAGGCGCTTGTGCGTTCGGAGCTCAAACTGCTCACGGCTTTTCTTGTCGATGTGGGGCGAGCGAAGAACCGTCCATCGCTCCCGCCGCGTCGGCAGAGGAATCGGACCACGAACACTGGCGCCCGTCTTCTGTACCGTCCGCACAATGTCGCTCGCAGTCTGGTCCACGATCCAATGATCGAAGGCCTTCAGTCTGATTCGAATCCGGTCAGCCATATCTTCCTCTCACTGCAGGGCTGGTGGGCCCCGCGAGTTCCTCTTGATGAGGCCCGCGGCGTTGAGCAGAGGCTCCCTCCTCCGCTACGCCTTCGGGACGCTGCGGAGGGAACCTCTGCTCTCCGCCGCTATCATCCCGTTGGGCCTCGCAGGGCCGAAACCAGCCCCGCGTTCGCATCATCTAGCTTTTTCGGGTTGCTAATGCTCTCCTCGTGCTACTGTTGTCCTCGTGCTCCTTCTTCCGTCCTGCCACCGCCTACTGATTTCGTCTTGCTATTGCTGCCTGCTACGCTTCCTTCCTGCCCCCGCCCCGCGCGCCCGGTCGGCGTCGCGACGGAGTCCCAACTATGCGAAGGATTCGGCTTTTCCCTCTCCCGCAGCGTCCCGAAGGAGTAGCGGAGGGAGAGGGAAAAGCTGAATCCGCATTAGTCCACAATCTCCGTCACGACGCCCGAGCCCACCGTGCGTCCACCTTCGCGGATGGCGAAGCGTAGCTGGCTGTCCATCGCGATCGGCGTGATCAGCTCCACTTCCATCTGCACGTTGTCGCCCGGCATCACCATCTCCACTCCGTCAGGCAGCGCCGCCGCACCCGTCACATCCGTCGTCCGAAAGTAGAACTGCGGCCGGTACCCATCGAAGAACGGCGTGTGACGTCCACCCTCTTCCTTCGTCAACACGTACACCTCACCCTTGAACTTCGTGTGCGGCTTGATCGATCCGGGCTTCGCCAGTACCTGGCCCCGCTCGATCTCGTCCTTCGCTACTCCACGAAGCAGTAGGCCCGCGTTGTCTCCGGCTCGTCCCTCGTCCAAAAGCTTCCGGAACATCTCCACGCCCGTCACCACCGTCTTGCGGTCCGCTCCCATCCCCACTAGCTCCACTTCCTCTCCCTGCTTCACGATCCCCCGCTCGATACGGCCCGTCGCTACCGTCCCGCGGCCCGTGATCGAGAACACGTCCTCCACTGGCATCAGGAACGGCTTGTCCACATCCCGCTCCGGCTCCGGGATGAAGCTGTCGATCGCGTCCATCAACTCCTGGATGCACTCCACAGCCTCGCCCTCGCCATCCGCTTCCATCGCTTTCAGCGCGCTACCGCGGATCACCGGCGTGTCGTCGCCCGGGAAGTCGTATTCGCTCAACAACTCCCTTACCTCGAGCTCCACCAGCTCCAACAGCTCTTCGTCGTCGACCATGTCCACCTTGTTCAGGAACACGACCACGTAAGGCACGTTCACCTGACGAGCCAACAAGATGTGCTCCCGCGTCTGCGGCATCGGTCCGTCCGCTGCGCTCACCACCAGGATCGCGCCGTCCATCTGCGCTGCTCCCGTGATCATGTTCTTCACATAGTCCGCGTGCCCGGGACAGTCCACGTGCGCGTAGTGACGGTTCTCCGTCTCGTACTCCACGTGAGCCGTCGCAATCGTGATCCCGCGCTCTCGTTCCTCGGGTGCCTTGTCGATGTTGTCGAACGAAATCGCATCCCCGCCGTACTTCTTCGCTTGCGTCGCCGTGATCGCCGACGTCAGCGTCGTCTTCCCGTGGTCCACGTGCCCGATCGTTCCCACGTTTACGTGTGGCTTCGTTCGCTCGAATTTCGCTTTACCCATCGCTCTCGCCTCGTGGCTCCATGTTAGCGACCGCCGCCATTCGCATTGATGATCTCATCGGCCTTACTCTTGGGTACTTCCTCGTAGTGCGCGAACTGCATGGTATAAACAGCGCGACCCTGGCTCAGTGAGCGCAGGGTCGTTGCGTATCCGAACATCTCGCCCAGGGGAACGCTCGCCCCAATGATCTGAGCGTCGCCGCGGTCAGTCATCCCGCCCACCTTGCCGCGACGGGAAGAGAGGTCGCCGATGATGTCCCCCATGTAGTCAGAGGGGGTCACGACCTCTACATCCATGACGGGCTCCAAGAGGACCGGAGCCGAGCGTTTCACTCCATTCTTGATCGCCATGGATCCGGCGATCTTGAAGGCCATTTCACTCGAGTCCACGTCGTGGTAGGACCCGTCGATCAACTCCACTTTCAGGTCGATGACCGGGTATCCCGCCAAGACCCCCGACTCGAGCGCCTCCTTGATCCCCTGTTCGACCGAACTGATGTATTCCCGCGGAATCACGCCACCCTTGACCCGATCCTCGAACACGAACCCGCCGCCTGAAGCCAGCGGCTCGATGTTGATGACGACGTGGCCGTATTGCCCGCGTCCTCCGGACTGCCGCACGAACTTGCCCTCTACCTTTTCCGAGCGACTTCGGATCGTCTCCCGGTAGGACACCTGGGGACGCCCGATATTGGCCTCCACGCTGAACTCACGTCGGAGCCGATCGACGATGATCTCGAGATGCAGCTCCCCCATACCGCTGATGATGGTCTGGCCCGTCTCCTCATCCGTATGGACACGGAATGTCGGATCCTCATCGGCCAGCTTGACGAG
This sequence comes from Longimicrobiales bacterium, assembly GCA_965249775.1. Lineage (GTDB taxonomy): Bacteria > Gemmatimonadota > Gemmatimonadetes > Longimicrobiales > Gaopeijiaceae > UBA822. Next base: position 4,324,887 of record OZ252253.1, on the reverse strand, counting down.
TCCGCTAGTGAGCTTGTCCTGGTCGACCTTGGTCTTCGGTTCGATCGCAACCGAGATCACGGGCTCCGGGAAGTTCATCGCCTCGAGAATGATCGGGTGGTCCGGATCGCAGATCGTGTCGCCCGTCTTGACGTTCTTGAAACCGATGACCGCCGCGATATCACCCGCGAACACCTCGTCCCGCTCCTCCCGCTTGTTCGCATGCATCTGGAGCAGCCGTCCGACCCGTTCCTTACGGTCCTTGGTCGCGTTGAGCACGTAGCTGCCCGAAGGAAGCGATCCCGAATAGACCCGTACGTAGGTCAGCTTCCCGACGAACGGATCCGTCATGATCTTGAAGGCCAGGGCGCTGAAGGGGGCATCGTCGGAGGCTTCCCTGGCGATCGATGTTTCGTCGTGCTGGGGCAGGTGGCCCTGGATGGCCACAACGTCCAGCGGTGAAGGCAGGTAGTCGATGACTCCGTCCAGGAGCGCCCGTACCCCTTTGTTCTTGAAGGCCGAGCCGCAGAAGACCGGGAATAGCTTGCCCGAGATCGTTGCGGAGCGAATCGCCTGCGTGAGCTCTTCTTCGGTAAGCTCTTCCCCACCCAGATACTTCTCGAGCAACGCGTCGTCGTGCTCGACCGCGGCCTCCATGATCTCGTGCCTCAACTCCGTGATCTTCTCGACCAGAGAGTCGGGCACCTCGCCCTCTTCCACCGTGGAATCGAGCTCGTCTTGATAGTGAAGAGCCTTGTTACGAACGATGTCGACTATCCCCGTAAAAAGTTCGCCTTCGCCGAGCGGATATTGCACGGGGAAGGCGTGGGCTCCGAGTCTCTCTCGCATCATGCCGACAACGTGTTCGAAGTCGGCCCCGACTCGGTCCATCTTGTTGACGAAAGCGATTCGGGGGACGCCATAGCGGTCGGCTTGTCGCCAGACCGTCTCCGATTGGGGCTCGACCCCGCCTACGGCACAGAACACGGCGACGGCACCATCGAGAACGCGCAGGGACCGCTCCACCTCGGCCGTGAAATCAACGTGCCCCGGAGTATCGATGATGTTGATTCGGTACTCGGTGCCGGAGCGCTCCCAATGACAGGTCGTGGCCGCCGAAGTAATCGTGATCCCGCGCTCCTGCTCCTGCTCCATCCAATCCATGGCGGCGGCGCCCTCGTGGACCTCGCCGACCCGGTGGAGCCGTCCCGTATAGTAAAGCACCCTTTCCGTCGTCGTCGTCTTACCGGCGTCGATGTGCGCCATGATCCCGATATTGCGCAGGTGCTTGAGTGGAGTGCGTCTTGACATCTTATGATCTCGATTGGATCCGTTTCTTAAGTCTCACAAAAAAGCGCACGAACGGTTCGAAGCAGGAAGCGCGATCTCCTCCGGCCGCCGTATTCAATGCCGCCGGCAGCCTCCGCGCTTCGTGCCTCGGCGCTCATGCGCGAGACAGCAAGTTGGGTCCTGTTGGCCGCGACTACAGGCGGCCAGAACCCGAGCGGATTTTAACTACCAGCGATAATGGGCAAACGCTTTGTTCGCCTCCGCCATTCGATGCGTGTCGTCCTTTTTCTTGATGGTCGCTCCCTCTCCCCTGGCCGCAGCCAGGAATTCTTGCGCGAGCCGTTCGGCCATCGTCTTCTCGCTTCGATCGCGAGCAAAACCAATCAACCAACGGCTTGCCAAAGCGGCCCGACGTTCGGGCCGCACCTCTATAGGAACCTGATACGTCGCACCCCCGACCCTGCGGCTCTTGACCTCGAGCGCAGGCTTGGCATTCGTCAGCGCCTGCGTGAAAACGTTCAAGCCGGGCTGGCCCGAGCGCTCCTCGCAGAGGGTCAACGCCCCGTAAAAGATTTTCTCCGCAAGAGACTTCTTCCCGTCGACCATGAGATTGTTGATGAACTTGGTAACCTCGGCCGATCCGTATCTCGGATCGGGTGTAAGCTCCCTTTTTACTGCTCGTGAACGCCGGCTCATCCTCGGATCCTACCTAGGCCGCTTTGCGCCGTACTTCGAGCGTCCCTGCCGACGATCACCCACGCCCGACGCATCCAGCGTACCTCTCACAACGTGGTATCGCACACCCGGCAAGTCCTTCACCCGTCCACCCCGGATGAGCACGATCGAGTGCTCCTGGAGATTGTGTCCCTCTCCCGGGATGTACGACGTCACCTCATAGCCATTCGTCAGACGAACCCGGGCCACCTTCCTCAAGGCCGAATTCGGCTTCTTCGGAGTGGTCGTGTACACCCGTGTACAGACGCCCCTTTTCTGGGGGCTCTTCTGCAACGCAGGGGACTTGTTCTTCTTATGAAGCTCGCGACGTCCCTTGCGAACGAGTTGGTTGATCGTAGGCATACCAGCCAGGGTTCAATACATCAAAAAAACGCGCCACTCAGCGCGAATTCGACCCGGAGACGACAACTTCGACGCCTCCGTGGATAGACTAGGAAACTTAAATGAGGCGTTTGGGGGTGTCAACGGGCTCCGACACGCCGAAAACCCGCGCCGGATGGAGGATTCCGAGGGGTCGGTTGATTCTCGGGGGAGCGCGGATCGCGCGTCCAAGCGTTCGGCCTTCCTACTCCTTGATCCCCTCCTCCCTCTGGGTGATGAAGTAAGCCGTTCGCAAGACACATTCCCACAGTTGAAACGGCAACCTGGGCAGCTCATTGAACGGCCCTCCGACGCGTACCGTAGCTTGAATCGGATTGGGCCAACGGAGGCGGAGCGCTTTTAGCAGCTGGACCGGGTGCCGGCCGGACGCCGTGATCGACCCCCTGTCCATGTAGTGGTCCTCCGTCGACCACTGCTTGAGCACCGAGGGAAGGAGCCATCTGGGCAACTGCCTGGTCCTCTCAGCCACAGGAATGCCGTCCAGATTCGCCCCCAGGATCTGGTGTGCGAGGCTCACGGTGGACGCCACCCAATCGGCGGGCCGCCGGTCTCCCAGTAGCAAGTACTCCCAGTCGAAGTCCTCCGGCAGAGATTCCAGCACGACCCCGATGTCGCACAGCCACAGGGCGCGGTGCGCGCCGTGTTGCAACATGTGTATGCACATGTAGCGAAGGTGATCTTCGGGGCCCAATACCCGCACGTCGGTGTCGCCCAGCGGTACCAGTTGAGAACGCTCGTAGACGTCATCCAGCGAAGGGCGGTGGAGCTGCGGCAGACCCTTGTGGAAATCGACGGCGACCTTGTCGGTGGTCGGAGCGGCAAGTGCAGCCACCGCCGATGCATGCTGTTCCGGACGAACACACAGGTCGATGTCCCCAAGAGGTCGCAGCCCGCGTTCGGGGTACAGTCGGGCTACTGCCCAGCCCTTGACCAGCAGCGGCTCCACACTCGCTGCCCGAAGGAGCGTGATGGCTCGGACGATCCTGCGCTCTTGGTGGGCATTCTCGAGGGTGTGCGTGCGGTACGCCTGCCGAAGCTCGTGGGCGGCAGTGGACGTGCGTAACTCGGACGACCGCACACGCCACCACCCCAGGCTCCCCGCTCCCCTGCGAAGCAGCATGGATGTGACCTCGGTGAGCTCGTCAGGTGAGAGAGAGGGAGGCAGTGGTGGTGGGGAAGCGCGCCAGGCGCCGGCGAGGACCGATGCTACCAGTTTGCCGAGTCGTCGGGAGTCGCTGTCAGGATGCGGATCCGCACGTGACGATCTCGCTACAGGTGTCACGCCACCCCGAGCTCAATCATTTCCGTTTCCTCCCGCGCTTCAGGATCACCTGGTCCATCCGGCTTCCCAGACTGTTGAAGAGCACAGTACGATCTGAGGGGCTCATGGCGGGTGGAACCGACTGCTCGAGGGCCGTGAGAGTCTGCGGGCTGCTTTTGAACGCACGCCAGAAGCGATGCGTGCTGAAGAGCAGCTCGGGAACGCCGAATGGTGGCGATTTCAGGCTGGCAGCTCGGGAAATCTCGAGGGACTCGTCACCACGAGCCAATAGGCGCAGCACGGGGAAAAGATCGCTCACAACCTGATGGGCTCCCTGTAGGGAGGGCGCCTCGGGCGACAGTGGGCTTACGTGCCGCAGAACGCGCTCTGCCAATGCCAGCGCCGCAAGCATTCCTTCCGAGCTCAAACTGAGTAGCTCAAGTCGGAGGGGGGATGCCAGCGCCAGCAACAAGTCGTCGAGGGCGTCCCGAGCGGGGGCGCGGGCGGGCGGATCCAGGCCGAGGAGCCGAGTTGCACGATCCACACGGGAAGCCAGCGCCGCACGATCGGTGGACGCATCGTTCAGCGTGCTGGCGAAGCGCGCATGGCCGAGGGCCTGGGAACACGCATCCCGGAACGTCGATTCCCGCGCCAGTACGGCTCGTGGGTTGAGATCGGGGTGCAAACGGGCAGGGGTTAGAAACGACTTCACGTATGCCGGATCCAGCGTTCGGCTGTCACGGATCGCAGCTTCAAGGTCTGCGTGTGTACCCTCAACAGCCCCGGACGACGGCGGGACTTGCAAACGCAGAGGACACAGGAAGTGCGGGCTGACGGCAACAGCGGCTCCGATCCTCGTGAACACGTTGAAGGGGAAAAGCACACAAACCCCCGGCTTGGTGGCCTTTCCGTGCTCTTTTTCAATACGGCAGAGGTTGTCGCCGTCGAGGAAAAAGCACGCGCCGGCGGGCGTTGTGACGTTGACCTGATCGGCTACCCGGCTCGTGGAGACGCTGCCAAGGGCAGGATAAATCTGCAGCAGCGTCCGCATCTCCCGCTCGAGGCTCCCGCCGAAGCCCTGGCCACGGCAGCACAGAGCATTGCACTCCGCACAGACGTAGTGATAGACCCCATCTGGGAACGCAAAGAAGAGCGGGACGGCCTGATCATCTGTGGTTGGTTCGGGCACGCCATGCTCCTCCGTTCATTTCATCTGGCGGTGACAACCGTTGATGGTGCCCACACTACACAGCAGGCTTACCCCTTGGCAAATTCTTGCGGGTTTCCCTGCCGATCAGCGGGGCTGTAACCTCGATGTGGTCACCGGGAGAGACTGGGGCGGGGGTGGTGGCGAAGCGCGTCAGGCGCCCGGCGAGCGCCGATGCTATCGGCTTACCGCGTCACCCCAGGTCGTTGTCAGGACGCGATCCGGATGCGACGATCTCACTACACGCAACCACAATCTTTCTTTGCTTTGTTCTTGCCCCTGCACTTGTTATTGCAACAAAATCTCCTGCACTTGGTGCCCTTGTTGTTAACGCACGGGGTGCAATTCGGCTGCCCCCCACATTGGTTTTGTTGCAGGCACGACACTTGTGCCGCCGCCAACGGCGCGACGATCGATTCGATCACCGGCAGGAGAAGCGCGATCCCTGCCGCCCGCCGCAGGGTCCGTAGCATTTCCCGCCGCGAGTATCGGGCCCTGTCTGCCGGCAAGGTCACCCTCTCCTTCAGCAGGTGCGCCCGATCCAGGCGGTCTAGTGCCATCCACACCACTGCCTCGTCGGCCGGGATTTCCAGTTCCTTGTTCAGCAGCGCGGCGACATCAGCCACCCTCGTTCGTCCATCGCAATGCCGCCAGACCAGGGCGGCCGTGCGATTCAGGCAAAGGGCTTTGTGACGCTTCAGGTCGTAAACCAGGGTTTCGTCCTGTAGCTCCTCGACAACCAGCTCGTCTTGCCTGGCCCGGGGCATCTTCGGTTGTTTCGTTTCCATACGTACTACACTCCAACTCGACGGCGGCTAGCCCGACAAGCCCATGCCCGAACCGAGGCGATTCCAGCGGTTAATGGGAAAAGTCCGCTCGACGTTCACGCGATCGGGGTTAACAACCACAATTCTTCTTTGCATTGTTCTTGCCCCTGCACCTGCCTTTGCAACACAATCTCGAACACTTGGTGGCCTTTTTGTTGGCGCATGGCGTGCAATCCGGCTGCCCCCCACATTGGTTGTTCAGCAGGCACGACACTTGTGCCGCCGCCAACGGCGCGACGATCGATTCGATCACCGGCAGGAGAAGCGAGATCCCTGCTGCCCGTCGCAGGGTTCGTAGCATTTCCCGCCGCGAGTATCGGGCCCTATCTGCCGGCAGCGTCACCGACTCACTCAGCAGGTGCGCCCGGTCCAGGCGGTCCAGTGCCATCCACACCACCGCCTCGTCGGCCGGGACTTCCAGTTCCTTGTTCAGCAGCGCGGCGATATCGGCCACGCTCGTGCGTCCATCGCAATGCCGCCAGACAAGAGCGGCGGTGCGATTCAAGCAAAGGGCTTTGTGACGCTTCAGGTCGTAGACCAGGGTTTCGTCAGGTAGCTCCTCGACAACCAGCTCGTCTCGCCTCGCCCGGGGCATCTTCGCTCTTGTCGTTTCCATAGTCACTACCGGTTAACAACCACACTTTTTCTTTGCTCTGTTCTGGTTCCTGCACACGCCTTGGCAACAAAATCTATTGCACTTGGTGCCCTTGTTGTTAACGCAGGGCGTGCAATCCGGCTGCCCCCCACATTGGTTTTGCTGCAGGCACGAGACTTGTGCCGCTGCCAACGGCGCGACGATCGATTCGATCACCGGCAGGAGAAGCGAGATCCCTGCTGCCCGTCGCAGGGTTCGTAGCATTTCCCGCCGCGAGTATCGGGCCCTATCTGCCGGCAGTGCCACCGGCTCACTCAGCAAGTGTGCCCGGTCCAAGCGGTCCAGCGCCATCCACACCACCGCCTCGTCGGCCGGGATTTCCAGTTCCTTGTTCAGCAGCGCGGCGACATCGGCCACCCTCGTTCGTCCATCGCAATGCCGCCAGACCAGAGCAGCCGTGCGATTCAGACAACCGGCTTTGTGACGCTTCAGGTCGTAAACCAGGGTTTCGTCCTGTAGCTCCTCGACAACCAGCTCGTCCAGCCTCGCTCGGGGCATCTTCGGTTTTTTCGCTTCCATACGTACTAAACTCCAACTCGACGGCGCACGCCGATACTACAAACATTCACGGTTCGAACGACGCTCACAAGCGATATCTCGTCCCGAGCTACCCTCTCACGAACCTCCACCCGCCTCATCCGATAACCGTGCCAAGAGGTTTTCAGCGGTTTCGGCCGCCTCGCTGCGCACGCCCTTCAACGTCAGGGCGTCTGCCACGACCTGTCGCAACGCGGTGAGAGCCCGCTCCGGCTTCCTTCTGATCGAGACCGTGTGGGCCAGAAGCGCCATGACTGCTCGCCCCGGCAAGAGTTGGCGGGGTCGCCAGCGCGCACCCTCGCGGTAGCTGGTCGCGACGACCAAACCTACGGGGAGGGGCCTGACGCCGGGTGTCCCCCCCAAGGCTTCCGGGGGGATCTTCTTCGGGCGGTCACGCGCGTTCTGCCGTACCGATAAGGGCTTCAGATAGGGATGCACGCGACCACGCCCATCGAGAACGGCGTATTCATCTGAGTAATACGTCGCCCCCGCCTCGACCAACGCCTTAACCAGGCTCGTCTTGCCGCTCAAGCTACGCCCCGGGATGACGATTGCGCTGTCACGCCAGCCCACGACGCCGGCATGGACAAACACCTTGCGGTGGGCCATTTCCGCGACGTGTAGCTGCAGGTGCCTATCAAGGGTGTCCAGTACCGCGTCCGTGTCTTTCGTACGTACCAGCCGCTCCGAGCCCGCATACAGAATATTGAAGCGGCGAACGTTGTTGCCGACCTTGGTGCCGCGGACCATCCACGAATACAGACATCCCACGCGGGGCCCGCGAGCCGGCTTGGCATTCGGCGGAAGCACTTCTTGAAGCCGATCAAGGATTCCCGGACTACTCACCCGGATCCCAACCCGTACTCCGTAGGAGAGGAAGGCCATCCCTGCCGCCCACCCGAGGCGGTCGATTTTCGACTGTCAGGTGGACCCCGGCACCAGGACCATTTCGTCGGGGTCGCACAAGTACGGCGTAGATCCATTGCGCTGTGGCATCGGCAATTCGTCGCTCAAGCGGTTGTCTGGGGAGGAGTCGTGCGGTCAGGGTGCATCTATAAATGTACCGAGACCACGCAAAAACAGGGAGATTTTCGTGACCCCGGGCGCCTTTCAGCACCCTCGGCCCGACGCCCCTCCAGAGCGATCGAGGTGCGCATCGTCACAGTCCAGCGATGAGGATCCACGCGCGCGAATAGCCTCGCGCCAAAGCCCCGCCGCCCAGTATGGGCGTAGCCGTAGAGCAGCGTAGATCCACAAGCGCGAGTAGCCTCGCGCCAAAGCCCCACCGCCCAACACGGGCGTAGCCGTGGAGCGCACTCGGAGCGGAGCGCCGACGCAGCACCCCCCCCAAAACGATTGGAGGAGAGCGTCGTCAGGGCCCCGCGGAGACGGTCCGCGGCGAAGCCGTGGAGCGAAGCGTCGGCGCAGCGGGGCCCTGACGATGCTCTCCTACCACTCAGTCCGCGGTAGCCTCTTCGAGCCCGGCAACAAGCTCCTCGGGATCGCCCAAGGGAAGGATCTCCTCTTCGTAGAACGACTTCTCCACCATGAACTCCACACCCTGGAACCTGTGCACTCCCGTCCCGGCCGGGATCAAGTGCCCGATGATGATGTTCTCCTTGAGCCCCGTCAGGTCGTCGAGAGCCCCTCGAACGGCCGCATCAGTCAGAACCCTCGTCGTCTCCTGGAAGGACGCCGCCGAGATGAAGGACTCGGTCGTCAAGCTGGCCTTCGTGATTCCAAGAAGGAGCGGCTCGGAGCGCGCTGGTTTCAGCTCACCCTGGATCGCCTTGTGGTTCACCTCTCGGAACTCCACCCGATCGACGTTCTCCCCCTCTAGAAGGATCGTCTCTCCCGGATCCGTGATCCGCACCTTCTGGAGCATCTGGCGCACGATCACGCCGATGTGCTTGTCGTTGATCTTCACGCCTTGGAGACGGTAGACCTCCTGGATCTCGTTGAGCAGATACTCCTGGACGGCTCTCGGGCCCCGAATCTTCAGAATGTCGTGCGGATTGATCGGTCCCTCCGAGAGTCGATCACCCGCACGCACGCGGTCACCTTCGTGCACTCGCATGTGTTTGACGACCGGAACCATATAGCCCCGCTCGTCTTCCTCACCCGTCTCAGGCGTAACCAGTACCTCGCGCTTGCCCCGCTTGATGTCACCGAAGCGCACTTCACCGTCGATCTCCGTGATGACCGCTGGATCCTTCGGCCGGCGAGCCTCGAACAGCTCGGCCACGCGGGGCAACCCACCCGTGATGTCCCGGGTCTTGTAAACCTCCCGGCTGATCTTGGCGATCGTGTCGCCGGGAGCGATGTCTTCACCATCGTGGATCGTGAGTTGGGCTCCCACCGGCACGATGAACTCGCGAAGCTTCTCTGCTTTCTTGGTCTTCTTTCGAATCTGGATCGTGGGATGGAGCTTCTTGTCCCGATCCTCGATGATCGTCATCTGGCGACGGCCCGTGGACTCGTCCAACTCCTCACGCATTGTCTGATCATCGATGATATCGACGAATTTCAAGACGCCGCCTGCGTCCGCGACGATCGGCTCCGAGTAGGGATCCCAACTGAACAACTGATCACCGGCTTCGATGGTCTGCCCTTCCTCGACCGACAGTGTGGCGCCATACGGCACACTCAGGCGACTCCGCACCAGGCCTTCGGCCGTCTTGAGAACAATCTGGCCCTCGCGAGACGTGACGATCTGGTCATCGGAGGGCGTAGTGACTGTGGTCACCCTGTCCAGACTCGCCACGCCGTCGATCTTCGACCGGCGCTGCGTCTGAGCCGCGATTCGTGCGGCGGTGCCTCCGATATGGAAGGTCCGAAGCGTCAGCTGCGTACCCGGCTCTCCGATGGATTGGGCAGCCAAGATGCCCACGGCCTCCCCGATATCGACCACCTGCATCGTCGCCAGATTGCGCCCGTAGCACATCCGGCAAAGTCCTCGCTTCGACTCACATGTGAGGACCGACCGAATCTTGACGACCTGGATGCCCGCAGCCTCGATTGCCTCGGCCGCGTCTTCCTCGATGAGTTGCCCTGCTGCGACCAGAAGCTCCCCATCGATCGGATCGTAGACGTCCTCGAGGGCAACGTTACCCACGATTCTGTCCGGAAGCGGCTCAATGATGTCTTCACCCTCTTTGAGGGCCACCATCTCGAGACCGAGGATGGTCCCGCAGTCGTCCGAGGTGATCGTGACGTCCTGCGCGACGTCAACCAACCGACGGGTAAGGTAGCCGGCATCGGCGGTCTTGAGCGCCGTGTCGGCGAGACCTTTTCTTGCTCCATGCGTTGAGATGAAGTACTCGACCACACTCAGGCCCTCACGGAAGTTGGACTTGATCGGGCTCTCGATGATCTCACCGATTCCGCCGGTGAGCTTCTTTTGAGGCTTCGCCATCAAGCCACGCATTCCCGCGAGCTGCCGCATCTGGTCACGATTTCCTCGGGCGCCCGACGTCATCATCATATAGACGGGGTTGAACCCTTCTTGAGAACGGGCCAGCCGGCCGACCATCGCATCCGCCACGTCATTATTGGCGTGGGTCCACGTGTCGATAACCTTGTTGTATCGCTCCCCATTTGAGATGTACCCGCTGGCGTAGGCCTCTTGGAACCGTGTGACGTGCTCACTGGCCTCGTGGATGATCTCCAGCTTCTCCTCCGGCACTTCCAGGTCGGCGATGCCGACGCTGACCCCGCCCATCGTCGCGTAGCGGAATCCGAAGTCCTTGAGGTGGTCGAGGAATTCGGTGGTTCTGGACAGCCCGACCGACGTGAAGCAGTCGAAGATGAGATCGCCCAGTTCCTTTTTCCCGAAGGTCTGATTGAAGAACCCCATCTCCTCGGGAATGATGGAGTTGAAAAGCACTCGGCCGGCGGTGCTGCGCAGCCATTTGCCACTACCCTCCCCGTCCTCATCGGAGTGCGTGGAAACCCAGTACCAACACGGGCTTCCGAACTTCAGGCGCTCGGCTTCTATGCCCATCTCCACCTCTCCGTAGGTCGAGAAGCGGGGCGCGCCCTCGTAGATCTTGTCCAGAGCTTCTTCGGCGCTGGTTCGCTCGTTCTTGGGCGTCTTGAGGTTGTACGCCGGGCCTTCGAGATCGGAGATCTCCAGGGAAGGCTTGGTCAGGTAGTAGCCTCCGATCACCATGTCCTGCGACGGAGCCGCGACGGGCCGTCCGTTGGAGGGGAGCAGAATGTTGTTGCTCGAGAGCATCAGCACCCGCGCTTCCAATTGCGCCTCGAACGAAAGCGGCACGTGGACCGCCATCTGGTCTCCATCGAAGTCAGCGTTGAAGGCGGCACACACGAGTGGGTGGATGCGGATCGCCTTCCCCTCCACGAGGACGGGCTCGAAAGCCTGAATTCCCAACCGATGGAGGGTGGGCGCCCGGTTCAGAAGAACCGGGTGATCCTTGATGATGTCCTCGAGAACCTCATAGACCTTCGGATCGTCCCGTTCGACGATCTTCTTCGCCCGCTTGACGGTCTCAGCCTCTCCCCGTTTCTCCAGCTCATGGATGATGAAAGGCTTGAAGAGCTCCACGGCCATCGCCTTGGGAAGGCCGCACTGGTGTAGCTTGAGCTCTGGACCGACAACGATGACCGAGCGGCCAGAGTAGTCGACGCGCTTCCCGAGCAGGTTCTGACGGAAACGCCCCTGTTTCCCTTTCAGCATGTCGGACAACGACTTGAGCGGACGCTTACCACGACCGCGGATGGCCTTCGACCGCCTCCCGTTGTCGAACAACGCGTCAACAGCCTCCTGGAGCATTCGCTTCTCGTTCCGAAGGATGACCTCCGGCGCGCGCATATCGATGAGTTTCTTGAGGCGATTGTTTCGGTTGATGACCCTTCGGTAGAGGTCATTCAAGTCGGAAGTAGCGAACCGGCCTCCATCGAGAGGGACAAGAGGCCGCAAGTCCGGCGGAATCACGGGAATCACGTCCATGATCATCCACTCGGGACGATTCTGCTCATCCTGGGTGGTGCCCGAGTTCCGGAGGGCGTCGACGACCTTCAGCCTCTTGAGCTTCTTCTTCTTGCGGTGCTGTGAAGTCTCCGTGGCGATCTCGATCCTCAGCCACTTCGCCAACCGGCCGAGTCCTTTGCCATCAGAGTTCCGGTCGTTGATCCGCCTCTCCGGGCTATCGAGCATCGTGAGGAGCGTGCGAACGGCCTCCGCGCCGATTTCGGACTTGAACCTTTCGTCGCCCTCCTCACGCGATTTCACGCGGAGATCGTAGTACTCATCCTCATCGAGCAGATCCAGGAACTCCACGTCCTGCTTACCCGGATGCGTCACCACGTAGGACGCGTAATAGATGACCTTCTCCAGATCCCGGAGCGTCATCCCCACCAGGTATCCCAACTGGCTGGGGAGCGTCTTGAAGAACCAAATGTGACAGACCGGCACGGCCAACTCGATGTGGCCCATTCGCTCGCGGCGAACCTTGGACAAGGTGACTTCGACGCCGCAGCGGTCGCAGACATGCCCGCGGAAACGGATCCTCTTGAACTTCCCGCAGTGGCACTCCCAATCCTTGACCGGGCCGAAGATCCGCTCGCAGAACAGACCGTCCCGCTCAGGCTTGAAGGAGCGGTAGTTGATCGTCTCGGGCTTCGTCACCTCGCCGAAGGACCACGAACGGATCTGTTCCGGCGAGGCGATCTTGATCTGAATGAAATCGAAGTCCGCAGAGCCTTGATCTCTCGTTCTCGGGAAATCAATCATGGATGTTATTCCTCATGTCCGAGCTTGACACTCAGGCCGAGCGCCTGAAGCTCTTTGACAAGCACGTTGAATGACTCCGGTATCCCGGGTTGCGGGAGGTTGTCTCCCTTCACGATGGCTTCGTAGACCTTCGAGCGGCCCGCGACATCGTCCGACTTGACCGTGAGAATCTCCTGCAGCGTGTGCGCCGCGCCGTAGGCCTCCAGCGCCCACACCTCCATCTCCCCGAAACGCTGGCCGCCGAACTGTGCCTTACCGGCGAGAGGTTGCTGGGTAACCAGGGAGTAGGGCCCGATGCTCCGAGCGTGGATCTTGTCATCCACCAAATGGCTGAGCTTCAGCATATAGATGACGCCCACGGTGACCGGGAAGTCGAATTGTCGCCCACTGCGTCCGTCACGAAGCATGACCTTGCCGTGGGGCAGAATCTTCGCTGCGTCCATGATCTCTAGCGAGGCAGCGTCCAAGCCTTCGTCCAGCTTCCTCTTCCGAGAGAGGTGAGCGATGGCGGGGAAAGCATCCGCGAAGTCAGCCTCCTGCCGCCCGGCCAACTCCTTTCCGGCCTCCACCAGATAATCCTTCAAACGGTCGAAGAATCCTGCCTGGGCTTTCGAGAGCGTGAGTCCCAGGTAGGCGTCCACCGTACGTCCGATCCCGATCCGACGTGGATCACTACCGTTCCCATTTCCACTCCCGGCATGGGCTACCTCCCGCTCCGGCAGATCGTGCGCCAGGTCGATCAACCCGGCCGTCGACTCCGCGTCGAGTGGGGGCATCTCGGCTTTGATGCCGAGGCTCTGATGCGCCCAGCGGAGGCCAGCGAGCTTGAGGAGGAGCCCGACCTCGTCCTCGGAGCCACCGTGGAACACGGGAGTCTTCGCTTCGAAACCAAGTACCCGACCCGCCCACCCGAGATGGGTCTCGAGAACCTGTCCTACGTTCATTCGAGAAGGCACGCCCAACGGATTCAGCACGATCTCGACGGGGGTTCCATCCGGGAGGAAGGGCATGTCCTCTTCCGGCGCGATCCGAGCAATGATTCCCTTGTTCCCGTGCCGGCCGGCCATCTTATCGCCCACGGAGATCTTCCGCTTCTCGGCGATGTAGACCTTCGCTAGCTGGACAACACCCGGCGGAAGCTCGTCAGGCTGGAAGACCTTGTCGATCTGCTCTTCCGTTTTCCGCTTCACGCGCTCGATGCGGCGCTGCGCCTCGTCGACCAGCCTGCGGATCTTAGTGTTCGCCACCTTGCTCTTCACCTTCAGCGTGCTGAGGTCGAGCTGCGAGAAGGCCAGATCGGCAAGCGATTCTTGAGTGAGCTTCGTGCCTTCTTCGATCAACGGCTCCACCGTCCCTTTCTTGAGGGCCAGCGTCACCGTATTGAGATGCAGGATTTCTCGCAGCTCCTCGTTCCTGGCCACTGTGACGCGCTGGATCTCGTCCCGCTCCAGTTTCCGGAGCTCTCCGATGCGGGCGCCGTGCTCCTTCTCGAGAAGTGGATCGTCGATGCGGCGCGAGAAGATCTTCACGTCGATGACGGTACCGCTCATTCCGGGCGGCACCCGCAAGGAAGAATCCTTTACGTCCTTCGCTTTCTCTCCGAAGATGGCCGTGAGCAGCTTTTCTTCCGGCGAGAGTTCGGTCTCGCCCTTCGGCGTGATCTTACCGACCAGAATATCGCCTGATGTGAGGCGAGCACCCTCCCGGACAATGCCGCGCTCGTCCAGGTCGACCAGGCTCTCCTCCGCCACGTTCGGGATCTCGCGCGTGATCTCCTCCATCCCCCGCTTGGTGTCTCGCACGTGAAGCTCGAGCTCCTGGATATGGATCGACGCGAACACATCCTCCTTCACGAGTTTCTCGCTGATGACGATCGCGTCTTCGTAGTTGTAGCCGTACCACGGCATGAAGGCGACGAGCACGTTACGGCCCAGCGCTAGCTCGCCGTTGTCCGTGGAGGGTCCATCCGCGATGATGTCGCCCGGATGGACCTCTTGGCCGTCCGACACCAAGGGCCTCTGGTTGATCGCCGTGTCCTGATTCGTCCGCCAGAACTTTTTCAGCCGATAACGATCGTACTGAGCCAGCTTCGCGAGAGGTTGATCCGTCTGTCCGGGCGTAATGCTTCCGGTATCGACGATCACCTCATCCGCCGTCACCCGGACGATCTTCCCACCTCGGCGCGCCGTGATGACGGCACCGGAGTCCCTCGCTACTTTGAACTCGAGGCCGGTCCCCACGAGCGGGGCATCGGGGAACAAGAGCGGTACCGCCTGCCTCTGCATGTTCGAGCCCATGAGCGCGCGGTTGGCATCGTCATGTTCGAGGAACGGAATCAACGCAGCCGCTACTGATACGAGCTGGTCCGGCGCCACGTCCATGTAGTCGATGACGTCGGGCCTGAGCAGCGGGAAGTCACCCCGCTCCCGACACAAAACAACGTCGTTGACGAAGCTCCCCTTTTCATCCAAGGGCGCGTTGGCCTGAGCGATCCGGACCTCCTCCTCTTCGTTGGCCGAAAGCCAATCGATTTTGTTCGTCACTTTCTCGTTGACCACCCGCCGGTACGGCGTCTCGACGAAGCCGAGCTCGTTGATTCGGCTGTATGTCGTGAGCGACGTGATGAGGCCGATGTTCGGGCCCTCCGGCGTCTCGATCGGACACATCCGCCCGTAGTGGGAGTAGTGGACGTCTCTCACCTCGAACCCGGCACGTTCCCGTGTCAGGCCGCCCGGGCCCAAGGCAGAAAGACGCCGCTTGTGAGTCATCTCGGCCAACGGATTCGTCTGGTCCATGAACTGGCTCAACTGCGAAGAGCCGAAGAATGCCTGGATGACCGCCGACACCGTGCGGGCATTTACGAGGTCATCGATGTTGATCTTCTCAGGGTCGGTGTTGATCGACATGCGCTCCTTGACCAAACGTGCCATCCGAGACAGCCCCACCGAGAACTGGTTGGCGATGAGCTCACCCACGGTGCGGACACGGCGATTCCCGAGGTGGTCGATATCGTCCGTAGAGCCACGCCCCTCGCTCAACTCGATGAGGTAGCGGAGGATCTCGATAAAGTCTTCCTTCGTCAGGACCGCCTCATGCGCCGGAATTTTCAAACCCAGCCGCTTGTTGATCTTGTAGCGGCCCACGCGGCCGAGATCGTACCGTTTCGGATTGAAGAAAACGTGCTCGATCGCGGCCCGCGCGGTCTCCATGTTCGGGGCGTCACCGGGCCTCAGCAGCGAGTAGATGGCAGAGAGCGCCGCTTCTTCACTGTCGGTCGGATCCTTCCGCAAGGTGTTCTTGATGATCGGACTCTCTCGCCCGTTCTGCTCGCGACTTGTGTAGATCTTGACTCTCTTCCGGCCGGCCCGTTCCAGAAGCTCGATGACGTCTTCATCGACCTCCGTGGATTCTTCGACCAACACCTCGCCCGTTTCACGGTCGACGATCTCTTCCGCCAGAACGTTCCCGAGCATCTCCTTGTTGCCCTGCTTGTCGGCGGCCGTCGGATCGCCCGTCTTCGTAGTGAAGAAGAGTTGATAGATATCCGCATCCGTTCCGGAGCCAAACGCCCTCAGGAGGGCCGTCGCCGGAAACTTCTTTTTCTTGTCGATGTGGACATAGCAGATGTTGTTGATGTCGATGCTGAACTCGACCCATGAGCCCCTGAAGGGAATGATGCGGGCACTGTGAAGCTTCGAGCCGTTCGGGTGGATGTTCTCCTCGAAAACCACGCCTGGAGAACGATGCAACTGACTCACCACGACCCGCTCGGCACCGTTGATGATGAACGTGCCCAACTCGGTGAGGAGCGGCAGATCGCCGAGGTAGACTTCCTTCTCGATAATGTCTCCTGGACGCTTCTCTCCCTCGCGGTCCTGCTCCTTCGCCTGTTTCGCCTGTTTCGCCTGCTTCGCCTGTTTCGCCTGCTGCTTCTGCTGCTCTCCCCCCCCTTCCTCCCCCTCTTGCTCCTCCTGCCCCGGGCGTTCCCATACGATCAACCGCAACGTCGCCTTCAAGGGCGCCGCATAGGTCATGTCGCGTTCGATACACTCCTCGACCGAATACTTCGGCTCACCGAGGGAGGCCGTTACGTACTCCAGGGTGAAGTTCTCGTTGACGTCGGAGATCGGAAAAATCTCCTGGAAAACGCGATCCAGGCCAAAATCCCACTGTTCCTTCAGATCGACATCCTGCTCGACGAGCTTCTCAAAAGACCGGAGCTGGACGTCCAGAAGGTTGGGCATCGGCATGACCGACTCGAGCTTGGCAAAGCTCACTACCGGACGGGCATCATTCCTAGTATCCAAGGGTGTTCCCCTTTTCCGACCCGCGCCCCGAGGGGAGGGCCGAACAAGCATGCGGAGGTCTCTCGGCGAAACCGAGAGGGAGAGTCACAGGAACCGGCCTACTACTTCAGCGCTACCGTCGCGCCCTGCTCCTCTAGCTTGGCCTTGACCTGTTCGGCTTCCTCCTTGGCGATAGCCTCTTTGACTGTGCTCGGAGCACTATCCACCAGGTCCTTGGCCTCTTTGAGACCCAGGCTCGTGACCTCACGAACCACCTTGATCACCTGGATTTTCTTGTCTCCAATACCCTCGAGGACGACGTCGAACTCGTCCTTCTCTTCGGCGGCCTCGGGCGCAGCAGGACCACCGACTACTGCCACCGGGGCGGCGGCAGCGGTCACGTTGAACTTGTCCTTGAACGCGTCTACGAACTCAGACAGCTCGAGGACAGTCATGTTGCCAATGGTTTCGAGAAGCTTTTCTTGGTTGGTAGCCATGATGGTGGCTTCCTCCTCGGTTCACCCAGCCCAGGGCCGGGGTTGGACTATGGATTCCTAGTTCTCATCTCTCAGGGTCCGGCTGCTCCGCCTCTGCCTCTGCGTCGGGCTCTGCTGCGTATGCCTCTGCGTCTGGCTGCGCGGCCTCTTCTTCAGCGGCCGGCTGCGCTGCCTCTTCTCCAGCGTCGGGCGGCGCTGCCTCTGCGTCGGGCTGCGCTGCCTCTTCTTCAGCGACCGGCTGCGCTGCCTCTTCCTCTGCGTCTGGCGGCGCTGGCTCCGCCTGAGCGTCGGGTGGAGCTGCCTGTTCCTCAGCGGCCGGCGGCTCTGTTCCCTCGCCTTGTTTCTGCTCCTTCAACGCATCCAGAAGTCCTGACATCTCTTGAAGCTTGCCCTCGAGGGCACTCGCCAAAGCGGCCATCGGCGCTTCCAGCGCCCCAGCCAGCTCTGCAAGGAGTTGGTCGCGGGGCGGAAGCTTGGCCAGCCGCTCGATCTCGAGGGCGGTGACCACCTTCTTGTCGAGAATGCCCAGCTTGAAGACCGGTTTGTCGTCATGCTCCTTGGCGAAGTCGCTAACCACCTTCGCGGGTTCGACAGCCCCCTCGTAGCCCACCACGACACCGGTCGGGCCCAGTAACGCCTCAGAGATGTCCGGAATATCCAGGTCAGCGACGGCAAGCTTGACCAGCCGATTCTTCACCACCAGATATTCGGCCCCGGAGTCCTTGAGCTGCCGGCGGAGAAGGGTCATGGACTTCACGTCCAGACCGGAAAAATCCGTCAGGTACAGAACCGGAGCCTCTTGCACCTTGTCGCGGAAGTCGCCCACGAAGGTCTGCTTTTCGGTGCGATTCACTTTGCGCTCCGGCGGAACAGGTTCGGATCGATCGCTACGCCGGGACCCATGGTGCTGGACACGGTGACACTCTTCACATAGGTGCCCTTTGATGCCGAAGGCTTGGCCCGAACGATCGAATCCATGATCGCACCCAGATTCTCGTCAAGCTGCTCCGGAGAAAAAGAGACGCGGCCAATCGGCACATGTACGTTCCCGGTCTTGTCAACCCGGTATTCGATCTTTCCGCCCTTGATCTCCTTTACTGCACGACCGATGTCGAAGGTCACCGTCCCGCCCTTCGGCGTCGGCATCAAGCCCCGAGGCCCCAGGATCCTCCCAAGCGGTCCGACCTTTCCCATGAGGTCAGGAGTGGCCACACACACGTCGAAATCCAGCCATCCCTCCTGGATCTTATCCACGTACTCCGTGCCCACGTAGTCCGCCCCGGCCTCCGAAGCCTCCATCTCCTTCTCACCCTGAGCGATGACCAACACCCGTATCGTCTTGCCGGTGCCGTGCGGCAACACGACGGTGCCCCGCACGATCTGGTCGGCTTTGCGAGGATCGACGTTCAGGCGGGTGGCCACTTCGACCGTCTCGTCGAACTTCGCCGAAGCGAGGTCCTTGACCATCTGAACCGCCTCGTCGGGCTTGAACTGGACGCCTTGTGGCACCTTGGCCTGGGCCTCACGGAATTTCTTACCGTGTTTTGGCATAACTTAGAACCGACTTGTTTAGTCCTCCCACCCCTGGCCGTTCTCAGCGGGTGGTTCTACGGACGGTGCCTCCCCGACCTCGATGCCCATCGAACGCGCACTTCCAGACAGCATGCGGACTGCAGCATCCATGTCGTCGGTGTTGAGATCCTCCATCTTGATCCCGGCGATCTCCTCGAGCTGGGCCCGGGTCACCCATCCAACCTTTTCGCGATTCGGCTCCCCGGACGCCTTCTGTAGACCGGCAGCCTTCTTGATCAGGAACGACGCGGGCGGCGTCTTCGTGATGAAGGTAAAGGAGCGATCTACATAGACCGTGATCTCGACCGGAATCGTGACCCCGTTCTGCTGCTGCGTCTGGGAGTTGAACTGCTTGCAGAACTCCATGATGTTCACGCCCTGCTGCCCCAGCGCTGGACCGACCGGCGGAGCCGGGTTGGCCTGCCCCCCCGTAACATGAAGCTTGATGTAGCCGCTGACCTTCTTCGCCATTCTCTATCCTTGGGCCTTGCCCATGGAATCCCAAACAGCCCTAGGGATCCTAAAATCCCTTCAGCTGTGTGTAGTCCAATTCGACCGAGGTGGGCCGCCCAAAGAGCGACACCTCGACCTTTACCTTGCCCTTTTCGGGGTAGATTTCCTTGATCGTCCCTGAGAAATCGCTGAAAGGACCCTGGGTCACCTCCACCACCTGATCGAGGTGGAACGGAATCTCTTCGTGAGTCTCGTCGTCGTCCTTCTCAACCTTGATTCCCAGAATCTTGTTGATCTCTTCCTCGTGCAGGGGCTGCGGAGCCTTCCCACTGCCCACGAACTTGATCACACCTTGAATATTGTTGACCGCGTGCATGGTCCTTTCATTCAAGTCCATGTTCACAAGCACGTATCCCGGATAAAGCCGCCGAGTTACGGTAACGCGCTTGCCGTTTCGAATCTCGACCACGTCTTGCGTCGGGACCACGACGTCACGGATTTCTTTCTCTTCAGGAGAGCCTGCCTGTTCCTCGATACGCCGCTGAATCAGCTTCTGGACTTTGTTCTCGTGCCCCGAATAGGTCTGAACCGCGTACCACGTGGATTCAGCCATGATCGTCATCACACCCGTTCGCCCACAGCGCCCCTCAAGCGCCGAAGAGCCCCATGATGAATTGGATGACTGTCCGAGACGCGACATCCATGATCCAGATGACGGCGGAGATCAAGATCACGAATACGATCACGACCAAAGTCGCGCTCCTGAGCTGCTCTTGATCCGGCCACGTCACCTTGGAGAGCTCTTCCCAGCACTCCTCGATGAAGTCGCGCGTCGCTATGATTTTCGATCCGATTGCCATCTGCCGATCCCCTACTTCGTCTCTTTGTGCATCGTGTGCCGCCTACAGCGACGGCAGTACTTCTTGTACTCGACCCGCTCCGGATGCAGACGCTTGTTCTTCGTCTGGTTGTAGTTCCGCTCCTCGCATTCCGTGCAGCCCAGCGTGATCTTATCTCTCGCCATGCCAACCCCTCCTTCCTGCCCCCTGCTCCCTCCAGCACGCGCCGGTTGGGCGCCTTGACGGAGTTCCAGCTATGCGAAGGATTCGGCTTTTCCCTCTCCCGCAGCGTCCCGAAGGAGTAGCGGAGGGAGAGGGAAAAGCTGAATCCGCATTAGTCCACAATCTCCGTCACGACGCCCGAGCCCACCGTGCGTCCACCTTCGCGGATGGCGAAGCGTAGCTGGCTGTCCATCGCGATCGGCGTGATCAGCTCCACTTCCATCTGCACGTTGTCGCCCGGCATCACCATCTCCACTCCGTCAGGCAGCGCCGCCGCACCCGTCACATCCGTCGTCCGAAAGTAGAACTGCGGCCGGTACCCATCGAAGAACGGCGTGTGACGTCCACCCTCTTCCTTCGTCAACACGTACACCTCACCCTTGAACTTCGTGTGCGGCTTGATCGATCCGGGCTTCGCCAGTACCTGGCCCCGCTCGATCTCGTCCTTCGCTACTCCACGAAGCAGTAGGCCCGCGTTGTCTCCGGCTCGTCCCTCGTCCAAAAGCTTCCGGAACATCTCCACGCCCGTCACCACCGTCTTGCGGTCCGCTCCCATCCCCACTAGCTCCACTTCCTCTCCCTGCTTCACGATCCCCCGCTCGATACGGCCCGTCGCTACCGTCCCGCGGCCCGTGATCGAGAACACGTCCTCCACTGGCATCAGGAACGGCTTGTCCACATCCCGCTCCGGCTCCGGGATGAAGCTGTCGATCGCGTCCATCAACTCCTGGATGCACTCCACAGCCTCGCCCTCGCCATCCGCTTCCATCGCTTTCAGCGCGCTACCGCGGATCACCGGCGTGTCGTCGCCCGGGAAGTCGTATTCGCTCAACAACTCCCTTACCTCGAGCTCCACCAGCTCCAACAGCTCTTCGTCGTCGACCATGTCCACCTTGTTCAGGAACACGACCACGTAAGGCACGTTCACCTGACGAGCCAACAAGATGTGCTCCCGCGTCTGCGGCATCGGTCCGTCCGCTGCGCTCACCACCAGGATCGCGCCGTCCATCTGCGCTGCTCCCGTGATCATGTTCTTCACATAGTCCGCGTGCCCGGGACAGTCCACGTGCGCGTAGTGACGGTTCTCCGTCTCGTACTCCACGTGAGCCGTCGCAATCGTGATCCCGCGCTCTCGTTCCTCGGGTGCCTTGTCGATGTTGTCGAACGAAATCGCATCCCCGCCGTACTTCTTCGCTTGCGTCGCCGTGATCGCCGACGTCAGCGTCGTCTTCCCGTGGTCCACGTGCCCGATCGTTCCCACGTTTACGTGTGGCTTCGTTCGCTCGAATTTCGCTTTACCCATCGCTCTCGCCTCGTCGTCTTGGAAATCGCTTGCTTGGTCGCCGATCCCCTCTACTTCTCTTCAGAGCTCCGACCGGGATTTGAACCCGGGACCTCCTCCTTACCAAGGAGGCGCTCTACCACTGAGCTATCGGAGCGCCGCCTATCCGTGTCGCGTTCCAGAAGTGTCTCAGCAACTCGAGCGAACTTCTGACACACCCCTCTAGAGCGGGAGACGGGACTCGAACCCGCGACCCTCAGCTTGGAAGGCTGATGCTCTAGCCAACTGAGCTACTCCCGCAAAGCCTTTGTTCAATCCAATGGTGGGGGTAGGATTCGAACCTACGAAGGCTAAGCCAGCAGATTTACAGTCTGCCCCGTTTGACCGCTTCGGTACCCCACCGGCCTTCGATCCGGGGGAATACCACCCCGTGACCTACCCTCCCCGGAACACAGTGAGCCGCCCGGCGGGCAGCCCTTTCCAAGTTAGCTTGATAAGCTAACGGCTGCATAAAGCCCCATCAAGCCCTGAATTGAGGCGTTTTTCAGGGTGCGCTGTTGGCCGATGAGCCGTCCGCCAGAGATCGCCCAAAATTGCGGTCCAAGAGGGGCTGTAGATCCGGATCTCGCCCCATGAATTCACGGAAAAGAACCTCAGGTTCATCGCTGTCTCCCCTCGTGAGGATCGAATCGAGATACGCCTGTCCGACCTCCGGGTTGAAGATCCCTTCGACGCGAAATCGCCCGAAGGCATCGGCATCGAGCACTTCAGACCACAGATACGAGTAGTACGCTGCGGCATATCCTCCGGAAAACAGATGGGTAAACGACGTCGTGGGGTGCATCCGGGCGAACGTTGGGCCCGGCGTATACTCCTCGAAAAGCCCCTCTATGTACGACATCAGATCATGGGTCACTTCGTCGGGGTGGCTCCGGTGGAGCCGCAGATCGAGGTGCCCTAGCGAAAGCTGCCGCATCTGCCGCCAACCACCCAGGAAGGTGCGCGCGCTCCGGAGCCTCTCATAGAGGTCCTTGGGCAGCGGCTCGCCCGTCTCATGGTGCCCCGAGAAGACCGATAGAGCCTCCTCTTCCCAGGTCCAGTTTTGCATGATCTGCGAGGGGAGCTCGACGAAATCCCAAGCCACGTTGATGCCTGACATGGGAGCGATCGGGACGGTGGAGGTCAGGTGATGAAGGAGATGTCCGAACTCGTGGAAGATGGTCTCCACCTCCGTGTGCGTCAGGAGAGAGGGGACATCCCCTTTGGGGGGCGACAAGTTTCCGGCAATGATCCCGACGTGTGGCTCGAACCCCCCGTTGCGTGGTCCACCTGTCCTCAGGGCGTTCATCCAGGCGCCTTGCCTCTTGTCGGGACGCGGGTGCCAGTCGGCATAGAAGAACCCCAGCAACGTGCCATCCCCTTCGCGCAACAGCTCATAGCTGAGAACGTCCCGATGCCAGACCTCGGGGATCGTCTGCTCCCGCACCACGAGGCCGAACACTCTGCGAACCACCTCGAACATTCCGTCCAGAACCCGATCTAGCGGGAAGTATGGACGGACGACTTCATCGTCGATGTCGAACTTCTCTCGTCGGAGACTCTCGGCCACAAAGGCCGTGTCCCAGGGCTCCAGCTCGGAAAGGCCCAGGGCAGACGCGTGCTCCCGTAGCTCGGCCAAGTCGCCTTCCCAGTACCGCCGCGTCCTCTGCGTCATATCCTCGACAAAGCCGAAGGCCCGCCCACCCGTCTTGGCCATGTGGTCTTCGAGCTTGTAGTCGGCGAAGTCGGCGTATCCGAGCACCTCCGCCAAGTCTCTCCGGAGGTGGAGCAGCCGGGCGATGATGTCCCTGTTGGTAAACTCACCGTCCCGGCAGCGTTCGACGTATGCGATCAGCAGCTCCCGGCGAAGTTCTCGATCGCGCGCGTACTTGATGATCGGCTCGAAAGAGGGGTAGTCGAGCGTGAGAAGCCAGCCCTCTTGGCTCTTCTCGGCCCCTTTGCGTCGTGCTTCCTCGCGGTCGCGTTTCGGGACACCATCGAGACGCCCCTCGTCTTCGATCAGGAGGGAATACGCGTTGGTCGCGTCGATTACATTCTCGGAAAACTCGCGCTCGAGACGCGAGATCTCGAGCCGGATGGCGCTCAGCTTTTCCTTGCCGTCGGCCGAGAGGTCGGCGCCGGCCCGCCGGAAATCCCTCAAGGTCGTGTCCAGATGTCGTCTTTCAATCGGCGGCAGGGTCGCGGCCTCATCGGTGTCGGCAAGCACCTTGATGCGATCCCAAAGTCCCTCGTTCAATGTGACGCGGGTCCAGAACTCCGTGATCTCCGGCAGAACCTCCTTATACGCCTCGCGTAACTCCGGCGTCTCCGCTACAGCCAGGAGATGTGTGACCGGAACGGTCCGCTCCTTCACCAGCTCCAGCACGCTGTCCAGCCGGCCCATCGTATCGGCATAGGTCGGCGTGGATTCGACGGATACCAGCTCCTCGATCTCGGCTTGCGCGTCTTTCAGAATCTGTCGCACGGCAGGCACTACGTGCGCGGCCTCGATTTCGCCGAACGGGATACGGTCGTAATCGAGTAGCAGCGGATTCAGGCTTGTTGGCATCGAGGCGATGGCAGAGGGGTACGGACGGAGGCCGGCGTGCGAGCGGAAGATACTGCGTTCCCGCACGGCTGGCGATTACGCCTACTAGGGGGCATAGTGGCGAGAGGGCAGTCCATCGAATCCGACGCCGGGGGCACTCTTTGACCGAGCGGTACGACCGTCGTGCTTTTCTTCGCCGAGCGAGCGCACTCGGACTCGCCGTGCCCGCCATTTCGACGCTCGGGTGCAGCCTCGAGGAGATCCGGCGCGAGGACGAAGATTCTGGCTCCGTCGGCCCGATCATCACACGCCCGGTCTTGCTTCCGTGGACCCACGATGCCGTCCGGATCGCGGCGCCCTTATCTGCCTTGCCGCTCGCGTACGTCTCCAGGAAACTCATGAGGATCTTCGTCGGTTTGGACTCTCGGATGGAGATCCGGGGGATACTGGCCGCCCACATCTCGGTTAGCACCGGCCATTGGCGGATTCCCCTTCCCGGAGATGATCTGGGGATCCCAGTCGATGCCGGGGACGTACTCCGGGAGTTCGAGGAGACACACATCGGCGAGTGGGACGCGACCCTGGATCCCACGGAAGGAGACTTCCGGATTCGGCGCGGTCAACGCGAGACCGTCGGAGTGGCGTTCGACTGCTGGCCCATGGCGGGCCAAGAGGGATGGTACAGCGCCGGACCCTGGGAGATCGCTCGGTGCACAGAGCCTGGGTCCGATCTGTGCCGAGAGGATTTCATGGAGATCGGTATGGGATCCCGCTATGCCAGCCGACCTCTGGGCGCCTGCACCGAACCGGCGGGCGACGTGCGGTATGTGACCTGGGCGTGTCCGGACCTGTAACCGCACTGTTCTCTCCTGGGCCTATCCCATTCTCTCCTGGGCCTATCCCAATAGTCCGCCTCAGTAGTACAATTGTACAAGTCAGTAGTACAACGCCACAGCCACTCGACTACAGCCCTTCGACCCGTTGAAAGACGTGGACGTGTCGGTCCTCGAGGTGCTTGAGCACCGCGTCGAAGCAGTCGACGTTGCGGCCCACAACCTCGGGTGGCGCTAAGCCCGGCTCGGTCCAGAGTCCTTTGGCGAGCAGGTTCACCATCGCGGTGCATGTATAGCCGGTAGTGCGCGCCATCGATGAGGTTTCCGTGTCGGGGTTGTAATAGTCGAGCAGGTTGTAAGTGTGGCGAAGGGACTGCCCGTTCTGCTTGCCCTCGACGACAATTCGCATGACGGTCAGATCCGGCTCGCCCTCCTCGAATTGCCACGCACTGAAGAGCAGCGCCTCGGTCACGTCGAGGGGGCGCACGACGCCGGAGGCAGCCTGCACTTCCTGAGTGGAGAAGAAACCTGCTTCCCGCAGAATTCGCATCCACACCGCGTGACCGGGATAGCGCATGGTCTTTTCCACCATGTCCGGAGTCTTGCACGTACGTAGCAAGGAGCGCAGTCCGTCTGTGTTGAATGCCTCCAACGAGCCGAGTCCGGGGAAGTCCACCAACTCGACTTCCGAGAGGGCGGGCATGGTGATCTCCTCCCCGTCCCGGCGCAGCCGGGCGGGCCGCACGTACTCCTGGATCACATCGCCCGGCGAAAAGGGCGCCTTGTATTCCCACGGCCACGTTCGCTCGACTGGAAGGCCGCCGACAAGGCAATGGAACGAAGCCGTCTCGTCCAGGTGCTCCTCCATGCGCCCGAGGATGAGGTTGCTCAACCCGGGCGCGATCCCGCAGTCGACGAGGCAGCACACCTCGGCCTCCTCCGCAAGCCGGTCTAGTCCAAACGCGTCCTCGGGGAAAAACGAGATGTCGACGATCGGCCTTCCTTCTTCGAGGACGCGTTCGACGGTTCGATATCCCATGAATCCCGGCACCGCGCCGACGACGAGGTCCGCGTCGGCAACCGCCTTGGACACGTTGCTGAGCTCCGAGAGATCCGCGACCACGCCATCCGCGCCGAACTCGGTCATGCGCTCGACCCGCACTGGGTCGAGATCGACCCCAAGCACGGAAAAGTCGTCTTCGGCGGCGAGATCGCGCACGATCGCGCTGCCTATGCGTCCACCGCCCAAAACTACGATCCTCAGGATGATTCCTCCGGTCTCATATCGCCCAAAACGTCCCCAAATCAGTCGAGACTGGTCCACCTGTGCAAGGGGGCAGCCGGAGACAATGACCCTGCCGCCCGAACGTTGGCCCCGCTCCTGGGGTATGTGAAGATACTCCAGCGGGGGACCCGAAGTCGGAGCCTGCGGAGGAACAGCCAGATGTGGCTGAGGAGAAGGCAGCCAGATATGGCCAAGAAAGACCAGACAACGCGTCTAGACGAAACCATCCGGAGCGAGCAACTCAAGCTCGTCTTCGCGCAGGCGCCACTGGCGATCGTCATCAGTCCCATGGCCGCGACCACCCTTGCCATAGGGATATGGCAGGTAGCAGACCATAGCGCTGCGATTGCTTGGGTCGCATCGATCACCTCGATCGCCCTCTTGCGACTCGGCCTGGTCATCGCTTTCAAGAGGGGGCCGAAGGCCCTCGCCATGCGTGTCTGGGAGCGTCTCTTCGCCTACAGCTTCATCCTGGCAGGCTTGTGCTGGGGCGTAGGCGGATGGCTGCTGCTGCCCGAGGAATTCGCCTACCGGGCGATGATCTTCTTCTTCCTGATCGGGATGGCGAGCGCGGCGGTGGCCGTCTATTCGGTCCACGTGTGGGCGGTAATGCTCACCATATTCGCGCTGGTGGTTCCCGCGACGCTGGACTTCGCACTCCAAGACAGCCTGCCGGAGCGATTGATGGCTGTTGCGGCCATACTCTTCATGATCGTTGCCTACCGTTCGTTGAGGATCACAAACCATTTCGTCCAGCGCTCCCACTCGCTGTCTTACGAGCTGCAGAGGGCCAAGGAGAATGCCGAGAGGCTTGCACGCACCGACTTCCTGACCGGCATGCACAACCGCCGCTCCTTCTATGATTTGTGTGAGCCCCCGTTCGAAGTCGCGCGAAGGCACGGTCAGGAATTGGCCGTCATCCTGTTCGACATCGACCGATTCAAGAAGATCAACGACGAGCACGGCCATGCAGTTGGGGACGAAGTGCTCAGAAACCTGTCTCGGATCGTTTCCGCAACATGTAGAGCGTCGGACATCGCGGGACGCGTAGGCGGAGAGGAGTTCGCCATTCTCCTACCGCAGACGAATGCAGAAAACGCTCATGAGCTCGCGGAGCGTCTACGGGAGCTGATGGAACGGTCCGCCGTCCATCTTGACGGCGGTGAGGTCAAGTTCACGGCGAGCTTCGGTGTCGTGCAAATGGACGCCGGGTGCGAGTCCCTCGAGGCGCTGGTTGCGGCGGCGGACGGCGCCATGTACGAGGCTAAAGAGCGAGGAAAGAATTGTGTCTTCGTTGCGACGCCTCCCGCACGGGAAGACGCTAGGCTCTGACAGCTTGCGCCTACCGGCCCGGGCATATGATGTTTGACTTCGGTTTCATCTAGCCTAGCCGAGGACAGCTATCATGCCACCCCTTCCGACCATCTCCCGAAGCGCCTCATCGTGAAGTGGTTCGAGGAGTTCATCGTCGCCTCTTTCCTGCTGGCGTCGCTGACCCTCCCGGCTGATGCGTCCGCCCAGATCTGGCGTTCAGAGGAGGGCCGCTACAACACTCCCATCCGAAACGGCCTGCCCGAGGCAAGGAGCGGCTTCATGTTTTGCCGACTCTGGTACAACACGTCCCGGAGGATGCGCTCGGGCCTCGGATGGAACACCGACTATCCGGCTGCGGACGCAAACTTCATGACGCGCCTGGAGGAGCTGACTCCCACGCACATCTCGCGTTGGAACGACGGGGACCAAGGGATCGTGGCGGTGCGGGCCACGGATCCCGACATCTTCAAGTGTCCGTTCCTGTTCATGACGGATCCCGGCTCGGTCACTTTCAGGCAGTCGGAGATCGAGGCTCTCCGGCTCTATCTCCAAAAGGGGGGCTTCCTCTGGGCCGACGACCTCTGGGGCGACCAAGCCTCGTACTATTTCGAGACCGAGATGCGCCGGATCTTCCCCGAGTACGAGTGGGAAGAGATCACGCCCGAGCATCCTCTCTTTTCAGTCCTTTATGTGGTGAGGGAGGTCCCCCAGATCCCGTCGTACCAGTCTTGGAGCCGCAGCGGCGGCCAGACCTCCGAGTTCGGAGCGGAGACGGCCATTCCCCACATTCGGGGCATCTTCGATGAGGAAGGGCGACTCCTCGTCCTCAACAGCTTCAACACCGACATCGCAGACGGCTGGGAACGCGAGGGTGACGTACCTTTCTTCTTCTACACGTTCTCGCCACACGCATACGGTCTGGGGATCAACATCCTCATCTGGGCGATGAGCCACTGACGGTCCTGAGTACGACTGACGTTCTGGGTACGATTGACTATCCCGAGTACGACTAAGGTCCAATACCGTCGCCGGCCCGATTGGCGGATCTTAGGCCCATGGGAAACAACGATCTCACCCTGGGCGAGCATGAGCCACTGACGGTCCTGAGTACGACTGACCGGCCTGGGAACGAGAGACGATGGGCCTCACCCTCCCGAGCTTGCGGCGCTTGGCCGGTCTCTATGAAAGGGTGGGCGGCATCAGTCCTTCGTGGATCGTGCTGGGCGATGGACCGATTATGAAGCCTGATCTCGAAGAGGCGTCTTAAGCCCCACCGGTTTGAATCAGCCCCACCTCCTTGAAACGTTGCAGCTCCCGCTCGACGTGTCCCAGGAGCTTCCGATCCTCCTCCTCAGCAATGATCCGTTCCAGGGTCGGAAGCGCACGCAGGTCCGGCGGGGCTTGGTGGAGCATGGCTACTGCCATCCTACGCACCCGGATGCTCTCATCCATCTCGATCCGCTCGACGAGCAGGGGCACGAAGTCCACGGGGCATTCGCCCTCCTTGCAGCGCTCACAGGAGATCACGTGTGTGGCCCAGAGTCGCACGTCCATCTTGGGGTCGCGCAGCAAAGGTTGCATCAAGGCGAAGGACTCGTCGCTCGCGTTCTGGTCGAGAAGTATCAAGCACCACTTCCGGACCTGCCAGTTGCCATGCCCGAGGCCGTCATGAAGAGCTTCGAGGGCGTCAGTGCCTAGCTCCTGCAAAGCCACATACGCGGGAAATCGCGTCTCGGACTTCGTGAAATCCTCGACGAGCTCCTCGGGTGTGCTGCCCAACTCTACTTCTGTGTCCATTTCCGTGTCCATCGTGGGCTCCTTCGCCCGCCGGCGGTGTGGAGCACGAGACCCCTCAAATGAAAAAACGCCTCGTGCTCAATCATACATCAACCACCGAACGCGCCGGAGGCGCATAACGTCGATGGTCGATGAAGTGAGCACGGGGCGAATCCCCGTGACACAGTTGTCCACGCAAGGTGAGCGGCCACATCGTGCGAGTCAATGGGCCTCTCTCGGCGGACCGATGGCCCCAAAAAGCGTCTGGTTGCGTCTGTTAGCGCGGAGCGTTGGCAAAACGTTGGCAAGCTGCCTAGCGCCAGAGCCCCTTTGGATTCCCTATCCGTCCCTTTGGATTCCCTATCCGTATCACACGCCGGAGAGGTCCGCCAACTTGCCTGTGCTGTCGCCGAATCCGTCTGCCGGCACGCCCAGCTTGTCCAGCAGGCCCATGTACAAGTTCGTCAGCGGCGTCCCATCCGGATAGCGAAGGTGCCTCCCTCCCTGGAGCTGGCCCGAGCCTCCGCCCGCCAACAGGATGGGGAGCTTGTGCACGTCGTGCGTGTCGCTGTTGCTCATGCCGCTGCCGTACATGATCATCACGTGGTCGAGCAGCGAGCCCTCACCATCGGGTGTCGACCGCAGCTTCTCCAAGTAGTACGAGAACAACTGGGTGTGGAAGGTTTGGACCTTGGTCAGCTTCTCCAGCGCCTCGACGTTGTTGAGATGGTGCGACAACGAATGGTGCGGATCAGGAACACCGATCTCCGGGTAGGTTCGGCTGCTGAGCTCTTTGCCGATCATGAACGTGCCGACGCGGGTCAGGTCCGACTGGTAGGCCAGCACCTGCATGTCCAGCATCAGCTTGGCGTGCTCTTCGAACGTCGCCGGGATCGCACCCCCGGGCCGTTCGAAGACCGGGAGCTCACGATCGCTTTGTGCCTCGGTGATCTGGATGCGCCGCTCGACGTCACGCACCGCTTCGAGGTACTCTTCGAGCTTGGCGCCGTCGGACGGCCCGACCTGCGCTCGGAGCTGCGCGGCTTTTTCCGTCACCGAATCGAGCAGGCTGCGGTTTTTTTCGATGCGGGTCCGCCGTACCGCCGGGTCGGTGCTGTCCTGGTCGCCGAACAGGCGTTCGAACACCGCGCGCGGGTTGTTCTCGGTCGGCAACGGCGTGGTCGGGCTTCGCCACGACAGCGTGTTGATGTAGGAGCAGCTGAACCCCACGTCGCACGCGCCCGCGATATCACTCGCCTCCAGCGAGAGCTCAAGCGACGCGAGCTGGGTCTGCTCCCTGAAGTGGGCAGCGGCGATTTGGTCCATCGACGTCGCGGCTTCCACGTCTGCGCCCTCGGTGGGTTTTGCGTGCACGCCGGTAAGGAATGCGCCACCGATACGCCCGTGTCCGCCCGCAGGGTCACCCGGCAGCGCCGCCGAAGGTTCGTTGTTCAGCCCGCTCAGCACGAGTAAACGATCCCGAAACGGAGTCAGCGGTTCCAGAATCGGTGTCATCTCGAACGCCGCACCCTCCGTCGCCGGTGTCCAGTCGTGCATTACGGCTCCGTGCGGCACATACACGATGCCGAGCCGCTTCACCGGTGTGGCTGCCGTATGCTGCGCTCCGGCGAAAGCCGGCACCATGCTGTCCAGCAGCGGCAACGCGACGGCTGCGCCGAGGCCGCGAAGAAACGTTCGGCGAGGCATGTGTATCTTGGTGATGAACATTGCGGCTTCTACCTCCTCATCTGAAACGGCGCGCTCTTGGCGATGCCGAGTATGATGGACGACCACCTGTATTCGTTGGGTGCAGCGTCCCGCAAGATCGCGCGAACGGCCGGTGCATCGTAGTACTCGAGCCCACGCCCGAGCGCATAGGTCAGCAGTTTTTCGGTGGCGGTCGAGACGAATTCCTCCCGACGGGACAACAACAGGTCGCGCAACTCGGCCGGGCCGACGAAGGCGCTTCCGTCAGGAAGCGTTCCCGACACATCGATCGGCTCACCATCCTCGCCGGTTGTGCGCCATTTCCCGATGGCATCGAAGTTTTCGAGCGCGAAACCGAGCGGATCGATGCTGTTGTGACAGCTCGCGCACACCGGGTTCCTCCGGTGTTGTTCCATGCGCTCGCGCACGGAGGCGGGCTGGCCCCCCGCGTCGTCCTCGGGGAGCTCGGGCACATTCGGGGGAGGCGGGGGAGGTGGCGCGCCGAGGATGTTTTCGAGCAGCCACTTACCGCGTACCACGGGTGAGGTCCGGGTGGCGTACGACGTGACCGTCAGGATGCTCCCCTGACCCAGCAAGCCGCGACGCTGCTCGTCAACGAGGGTCACCCGCCGAAAGCGGTTCCCGTACACGTTCGGAATCCCATAGTGCCGGGCCAGCCGCTCGTTCACGAACGTGTAGTCCGCCGCAAGTAGATCGGCCACACTCCGGTCCTCGCGTATTTGGCTGCCGAGGAACAGCTCCGTCTCGCGTTGAAAGGCCTGACGAAGGTTGTCGTCGAACTCCGGAAAGGCGTTGACGTCGGGCGCCACCACCCGGAGGTTGCGCAGGAACAGCCACTGCGCGGCGAAGTTGCTCACGAGCGCTTCGGAGCGGGCGTCGGCCAGCATCCGTTGGATCTGCGTCTCGAGGACCGCCGGATCGCTGATCTCGCCGCGCGCAGCGACGTCGAGCAGCTCGTCATCCGGGATGCTGCTCCAGAGGAAGAACGACAACCGGGAGGCCAGCTCGAGGTCGCTCAGACGATAGGCGGTCCCCGGTGCGGGGTCTGCCGGTTCGCGAATGATGCGAAACAGGAACTCCGGGTCGACCAGGATGCGTTCGAGCGCCGTCTGTATCCCGGTGTCGAAGTCACCTCCGCGGCGGCCGGCCTCATAGAACCCCATCAGCGTCTCGACATCGGCGTCCCTGACCGGCCGGCGGTACGCACGCTGGGCGAGCGTGCCGAGGATTTGCTCGGCGCAGGGTTCTTCGTCTTGGTTCGTAGCGGGACGGCACGTGAACACTCGGCTACGGCTGGGAGAGTCTCCGCGCGCGGTCGCCTCGTACGGACCCTCGTGCGGACCGCCGATCTCGACGCTGGTCACGCCCAGGTCCGTGCTACCCCCGCTAATATTTGCTACAGGGAGATGCGGAGGGCGGAGGCCCTCGGGGGCCAGCGTTCTCTCCAGAAAGGTTACGCCAACGACGTGGGTGCCGGCCGTCGCTAGAAACCGGACCTCCAGCTGATCAGCCGGCGTGCTTTCCTGCTGTTGCTGGTCTGTTCCTCGGCCTCCCCCCACGGTGAATAGCTTGATGCGTTCACCATCCAGGCGTACATCTAGCTGGCGCGTGCCGCGGGCGCGGGCTCGTTGCAAGTTGACCTTGAGGTCGTACTCGCCGTCGAGCGGAAAATGGTGACGAATCGCCATGCCGCCGCCCGAGCCGAACGGCAGGTCTTCGCTCATCCGGCCGTCCTGCAGGAGCAGCCGAGAGGCCTCGTAGGTCTTGAGGGCGGGGCGGATCCCCGGATCGCCAATAGCGAGGCGCGCGACGCGCGACGCCGCCGAGACGAAACGTTCGAACAGCACGGGTGAAAACGACAGCGCGTCGGCATTGTTGTCGAAGCCGAACGCCGCGTCTTCCCCGGGTAAGAGCGACCGGCTGTCGATCTCCAACGCCAGCAGATCGCGGATCGCATTCTGGTACTCGGTTCGGTTGAGCCGATGGAAGGCAGCGGTCGCGCCGGGGTTGGGGTTGAGCGCCGCCGCACGGTCGAGCGACGACTCCAAGTACGACGCGAACGCCTCGTAGGTTGCCGCATCCGGCCGCGGGCGCGGCGGCGGTGGCATCGCGCGAGTCCGCAGCTTCCGCACCACTTCTTCCCACAGATCCGCACGCTGCGTGACGTCCGAGACGTCCACGACGTCGAGCCTCAACCCGGCCGTCTGGAGCTGGTCGTTGTGACAGGTGACACAGTAGCGATCGAGCACCGCTCGGTAGCGCGACGCGTCGGATGAAGATGTCTGCGGGGCCTGAGCCGCGAGGCGCATAGCCGGCGCGTCCGCTGGCAGCGGGCCCGCTGCTCGGAGCCCACCGGTTCCGGTCAGCACCAGGCTCGCACCGATCAAAACGGCCCTCGGGACGGCTCCTTTCACGTTGACCTCGATAGTCCGACCGGCGAAGGCATCTGCCACGTCACTCGGCAAAGCACGTATTCGTGGCGCGTCGGCCCAAACGGCTGTATTATATCGCGTTACAGCATACACCAGCCTAGCCGCTTTTGCCAGAGGCCAGAGGTCAGAAGCCAGGGGTGGACGGCGCCAGAATCGGGCGCCGGCGTTGTTTGCAGACCCAAAGCCTGAGAATCGAGAACATCACCATGCGTACCAACCTCCAACCCGTTGCGAGCTGCTCGATGGTGCTCCTGCTGTTGAGCGCCAGTGCTGTTGCTGCGGACCAGGATCGGCGGCTGATAGAGGCAGTCAGGGCGCAGGACCAGGCGGCCGTGCGCACCTTGCTTCAGGAACAGGTAGATGTGAACACACCTCAGGGCGACGGTGCGACGGCGCTGCACTGGGCGGCTTATCTGGATGATCTGGAGACGGCGGAGCTGCTGATTCGGGCCGGCGCGCGTGCGGACGTCGCGAACGACTTCGGCGTCGGACCGCTCTCGCTTGCCTCCACCAACGGAAACGCGGCAATGATTGAGCTGCTGGTGGAGGCGGGCGCGGATCCTAACGCGGTGAGTCTCAGCGGCGAAACGCCGCTCATGACCGCCGCGCGAACAGGGAAGGTAGATGCCGTCGACGTGCTGCTGGCCCACGGAGCGGATGTAAACGCCACGGAGCCGTCCCAGGAGCAGACGGCCCTGATGTGGGCGCTGTCAGAACGGCATCTGGAGGTGGCGCAGACGCTGATCGAGCGCGGGGCGGAGGTCAACGCACGTTCGCGTGGCGGGTTCAGCCCGGTGCTGTTTGCGGCGCGCCAGGGCGATCTCGATGCCACGAGGTTCTTGCTGGCTTCGGGTGCCAATGTCAACGACGCAGCCGAGGATGGCAGCAGCGTGTTGTTGGTGGCGACGGTCAGAGGTCATTCGGACCTGACGGAGTATCTGCTGGATCAGGGCGCCGACCCGAACGCCGCCGACGCGGGCTATACCGCGCTGCACTGGGCGGCGGGCACGTGGGAAACGGAGATGACGGGCCCGAACGGCATCGTGCTTCCGGAGGATCACGAATGGAGCGGCATGGCGGGTTTGCGCGCGGGCAGGCTGGCGATGGTGCGGTCTCTGCTGGAGCATGGTGCGGATCCCAACGCGCTCCTCGAGAGACAGCCTCCGCGGGTTGGCTACTCGGTCTACAGCCAGCGGCCCCGCGGTGCGACGCCGTTCTTCCTGGCAGCGATGGCAGGTGATGCCGACGTCATGCGCGTCCTCGTGGACGCGGGCGCCGATCCGCTACTCGCGGCCCGGGATCAGACGACCCCGCTGATGACGGCGGCGGGTGTCCGGCGCAACCTGGCCGAGAGCGGCGTTTCCGACGAGAGCGCGCTCGAAGCCGTCAAGCTGGCGGTTGAGTTGGGCGCCGACGTCAACGCGGTCGACGATCAGGGTGATACCGCGCTGCACGGTGCCGCCCGCATCAAGGCCGACGCCATCGTGCAGCTCCTGGTGGACCAGGGCGCGACCATCAATGTCAAGAACCTCCGTGGACAGACACCTCTGTTCATCGCCGAGCGTTACTTCCATCCGGGTTCCGCTCCGCTCGTGGAGCGCACGAGCACCGGGGACCTCCTGCGCAAGCTGGCCGTCCAGGAGGCCGTACAGAACTGGGACTCGCTGTCCGCCGACGTCAAGGAAGCGATCGAGAACCTCCTGCTCGTAGACGAGGAAGCCAATCCAGAACGCGACGTGAACCCGGTCATCAGACGCCGACCGTCCCGAGATCGGGAGTGACACCGTAGCGCCGAACAGCGGCTTGGTGAAACGGGGTGGAACCGTCCGTCGGATTCCCTCAGGCTCCCTCATGCGTCGTCTGCTGCGCGGCTAAGATGTCACCTGAAACGCAGCGTGCGAGCGTAGATCCCGGATGCAATAGGGATGCAATGGCATCTAGCGGCCGAAAGGCAGTGGGCTCTGTCGGCGTCTAAATGCCTTCCGGCCAAGGTGTTACAAAAAGCTGGCGATCGGACTTGAACCGATAACCTGCTGCTTACAAGGCAGCTGCTCTACCAGTTGAGCTACGCCAGCGAGTAGTACTTCAGCGCTACACGTAAAACATAGTCCCGGTATCTGCCAGTTGGTAGGCGAATTTGAGGGACTATCGATGGACGCTTCGAGCTCGAGTTGCTCAAAGATCGAAGGTTCCTATCGATGGGCGCTCGGGCTACGTTCAGACATGACAATCGCGATGCTCGTTATGCTGCTGTTGGTGGGCTCTATCGTGTGCGGGGTCGGCTTGGCTGCCTTCACGCTCGGCACCCGTCAGCTACCCCCCGCCCCGCCACAAAACGCCGATCCCCGTGTGGCCGAGCAGGACGAACGGATCGAACTGCTGGAGGGTGAGCTACAGCGCCTGAGGGATCAGGCGGACTTCACCGAGAAGCTGCTCACCGAGCGTGGCGACGCCCAGCCCGGAGATTCTTCGGAGGAAGACGCGCAGGACTGAGCCAAGCGCGCGATAGGGTCCCGAGCTACCTTTCGTGCAAGTAGCGTCTACGGTATTGTGTCCTTCGACGGTCGGGAGACGCCGGCGCCATACGCCCCGGTGTCCTGAGGCGTCTGCTGACCGGCAGAAGTCGACTTCAACGGAGAGGAATTCGTCCCATGACGATGCATCGCGCGACCTTCGACCGACTCATTCCCGCGGCGCTCGCTTCGAGCGCTGGCATCGGTGTCGCCCTCGCGGCCGCCGCACTTCTGTGCGTGCCGGCGGCGTTGACGGCCCAGGCCCACGAGCCGGGTGACCACGAGCCGCACCTCTTCGCAGCCGCGGACTTCGGCATCGATCCCGCAGGGGTGACGTTCACGAAGGACATCGCGCCGATACTCGCGCGGAGCTGCGTGAACTGCCACCGCGCGGGTGGAGCGGGTCCTATGCCGTTGACGAGCTATCAGGAGGTGAGGCGGTACGCCGGCAGGATCAAGACGAAGACCGCGATCCGGGACCGGATGGGCACGATGCCGCCGTGGTACGTGGAGAAGGACCTCGGCATCCAGCAATTCAAGCAGGACCCGTCGCTGACGGACGTCGAGCTGGCGATGATCCAGGCATGGGCCGACAACGGGGCGCCGGAAGGCGACCTGGCGGACCTGGCTGTGGAGCTGAATCCGCAGACTGAAGACGGCTGGCGGATCGAGCCGGACCTGATCGTGAGCTCTGGAGAGTTCGTCGTGGAGGGCGGGGCCGCGGACTGGTGGGGCGAGATCGATGCGTTCGATGTCGTCGGGCTGGAGGAGGACCGCTGGGTGAAGGCGGTGGAGATCCGGGAGGTCAACGACGTGCCCACTCAGGGCTCAGGACGACAGACCGTGGGATCCCGGTGGGTCGTCCACCACCTGATCTATAGCACTGGGGTGCCCGGGGAGCATCTGCTGGAGCGCACCTTCTGGCCGGTGCACGAGGTCGGCCGCAATCCCGACTTTTTCAGTGAGGAACGGGGGCAGCTGCTCAAGGCAGGCTCGCAGATCACGTCCCAGTCTATCCACCTCCACTCCAACGGACGGGACACGAAGTCGCACCTGGAGTTCGGCTTCGAGTTCTTTCCCGAGGACTACGAGCCGAAGTACGAGTCGGGAAGGGTTGGCCTGGCCGACGGGCAAAACATCTCGATCGTGCCGAACCGGGACGGCCAGGAACTGCACGCTTATGACGTGCTGGAGAATCACACCAAGATGGTCGCCTTCGAGCCTCACTTGCATGCGCCGGGCGACCGGATGTGCCTGGAGGCGATCTGGAAACAGCACATCGAGACGTTGAGCTGTGTGGGCTACGACCACAACTGGGTGCGGACCTACTCCTTCGCGGAGAACTACGAGCCGCTGCTGCCGAAGGGCACGATCATGCACATCGTCGGCTTCATGAACAACACGGAGGCCAACTTCAACATCCCGGATCCGAGGAACTGGCAGGGCTCGGGCAACCGGTCGGTGTCGAACATGTTCCTCGACCTGGGCATCTCGTTGACACTGACCGACGAACAGTTCGTGGAGGAGATGGCGAAGCGGCGGGAAGTGCTGGACCTGGACGTGAACGATCACGTGATCGGCTGCCCGCTATGCACGGCCGCGATTCCGCTGCTCCCTGAGCTTGAGGAGGAGGAGGGCGAAGAGGAGGAGGCCGCCGTTTCGGAGGTCGAGGCGAGCTCTGCCGAGGAGTTCCTCGGCACCTGGACCCTGCCGCTGGAGAGCCCTCAGGGGGCATTCAACATGGTCCTGGAGTTCTCGGAGGGGGCCGAAGGGATGCTCGCCGCTTTGGTCGACACTCCCCTGGGGGACCCCCAGTCTGCCCAGAACATCTCTCGCTCGGACGACGCGCTCGTCCTGGGCTTCACGTTGTCCGCATTGGGTCAATCGCTGCCCGTCACTGTCACCCTGACGCCCGCGGGTGACAGCGGCGAAGTCTTGAACGCCGAGGTCGACCTCGGCGGGCTGGGCACCCTGTCCGGAACAGCGACGAAGGAGTGATGAAGATGAGAGGGTCTGCCTCGGTTCTCCTCTTGGTCTGCCTCCTGGCCGCGGATCCCCAGTCGGCCGACGCCCAGCGGCTGTCGTATTCTAAAGGCCAGCCGGTCTACCCGGCCTACGAAGGGTGGGAGCGGAATCCGGACGGTTCGGTCGACATGCTCTTCGGCTACATGAACGAGAACTGGGTGCAGGAACTGGAGATTCCGGTCGGGCTGGACAACCACTTTTTGCCGGGGCCGCCCGACCAGGGCCAGCCGGCGCACTTCTTTCCCCGACGCAACCGCTACGTCTTCAAGGTACGGGTACCGGCGGACTTCGGGGAGGACGACGAGTTGGTTTGGACGCTACTGGCGAACGGCCAGGAGCACCGAGCCTATGGCACGCTCCGTGAAGATCTCTACACGGACAACATGGTCATCATGTCGGAGACGGGGGCGTTGGGTGCGGGGACCAGTAGTCCGGAGATCCGGGCGAACGTGCCGCCGGCAATAGAGCTGGAGGGGGGGGTGGAGCGGAGCGTGAGGGTCGGCGAGACCCTGACGCTGGCGGCGGTGGTCACCGACGACGGCCAGCCGACAAGCGTTAACTTCTTCTCCGGGGGAACGGATTCCGAAGCGGACGAAGAAGGGGACGAAGAAGACGCCGAAGAAGACGCCGAAGAAGACACCGAAGTAGAGGACGAAGAAGAGGACGACGGGCCCACCCCGCGGGAGCTCTTGGAGCGAGCCCTCGGGAGGGGGACGGCGTCGGGGACGGTGAGCAAGAGGTTGGGTCTGCACTTCACGTGGTTCGTGTACCGGGGCCCCGGCGAAGGCGTGGAGTTCGACCCTCCCCAGATCAAGACGTGGGAGGACACACGGCCCTTCGCCAATTCGCCCTGGACGACCGGCTGGACCCTCCCGGAGGCTCCGGAGGACGGACGGTGGGTGAGCGAGGTCACGTTCTCCGAGCCGGGGACTTATGTGCTCCGGGGTCGTGCCGACGACGGAGGACTGTATGACGACGTGGAGGTTACGGTTCGCGTACAGAGTACGGTGTTCTGAGGCTCTAGTAGGGCAGTAGTACCAGGCTAACAGGCTGCGCCGGACTCGATCTGATCGATCTTCTGGACCACCTGCAGTTGTCCGCCGCCCTCCGCGGTGGCCACGAACAGTGGCATTGTCGCATAGCCGGCACCATCCAGGGTGAGCGGACCTGTCGCGGTCTCGATAGTCAGACCAGCGAGGCCGGTAAGTGCCGCGGCCGCGTCAGCTTCTCCGGACCGCTCCATCGCCGCCTTCAGCGCCATCAACGAGTTGTAGTGGGTAAAGGCGACGTGTGTGACGAGCTCGCCACCCGGCATCGCGTTGGCGCGTGCGACGAAGTCCTGGACTGCCGGGCTTGGATCGCTGGCGACAAACGGGACGCACGTGATGATGGAGGCGCCAGGCACGAGCTGTAACGCCTGCCATTCGCTGAAGTCGAGATGGGCAAAGATCTTGCCCTCGGCGATCCCGAGCTCGACGGCCTGATTGACCGCATTGACGGCGTAGGGTCGTGGATCCGCGTTCCAGATGATGTTGGACTCCACCTCATGCGCCCACTGCATCACCGCGCGGTATTCGCCCGGATGATTTCCCAACACAGGCGTCGTGACCAACGCATCACCAGTGTGCGCGCCACCGAGCGCACCGTACAGATACTCCGAGACGCTGCGCCCCGACGGGGTCCAGTTGGAAATCGAGAACGGCCGAGCCCGAAACCCATCGTCCAGATCGCCCAGATAGGCGCGGATCGACGGGACGATCTGCCTCGCCGTCGGGCCAAAGTGTTTCGTGAACGGGCCACAAAAGGAGCCGTCGGTCCACAGGCCATGGAGCACGGGGACCGTCGCGCCCAGCGCGTTCAGGCGGATGGTGATCAACCGCGGGGAGGCCATGAGGAAGCCGCTCACGATCGCCTCGCAGCCCTCTTCGGCGATGAGCGCCCTCGTGGCGGACTGGGACGGCGGGCTCCCCCCGTCATCGCGGTAGACGAACTCCACCGGCCTCCCGAGTATGCCGCCCATGGTGTTGATCTCGGACGCCGCAAGCCCGAGACCGAGTCGCATCTGAGAGACGTACGGCTCGGCCAGCTCATCCACCCCCTGCGCATCCACCTCACTGACGAAGACCCCGACCTTGAGCGGTCTGGTTTGGGCGATCGCGGGGAACCCAATCGATGAGCCGGCCGCGGCAAGTGCCGGGCCCGCGGCGGCTATGAACTCGCGCCGTGTGACGGCCATTGGCTTCTTAGAGCGATCGAATCTGGACGTTGCGGAATCGGACCGTGCCCGCCCCGTACTGAAGCGCGAACGGGCCGCTCGCAAACTGATCGTCGGTCGTGTCGACCAACTGCGTGCCGTTCAGGACGACGACGAGCCTAGAACCCCGGGCCGTGATTTGATAGCTGTTCCATCGACCCCCGGCGTTGATCACGGCGCTCGGCGCCGCCAGGTGCACAATCCCTCCGGTCCTGTACGTCTGATCGGCCCGGGTATCGTAGATATTGACCTCATACGAGTTTCGATCGGTGACGCTCTGGGGATCGGAGCAGCGAATGAAAATGCCGCTGTTCGCAGGCTCATCCACCCAAAACTCTAGCCTCAACTCGAAGTCACCATAGGACTCCTCCGAGACGAGAAACCCGTTGCCGCTGTTGGCTGAAACGGCGCCGTCTCCCAACTCCCAGTTGGCGCTTCCGAGAACTCTCCAACCGTCGAGGCTGGACCCGTCGAACAATGTCCTCCATTGCCCTTGAGCGGTCGCCAAGGTCGGAAAGGCGGCAAGCGCGAGCGCAAGACCGACCGCTGTCGTGAGCGAACGATTCATTATGATCTCCGTGCTCTTGGGTGGATTCGGACTCAGTACGGAAGAAAGTAGAGCGTGATCGCCAGAAACGGGATGAGCAAGAGCATCATCGTGATGGCGTAGCCGAACATGTCCCGGGCGCGAAGGCCGGTGATGGCCAGCAACGGGATGGCCCAGAACGGGTTGAGGAGGTTCGTGTGTGCGTCTCCGACCGCGTAGGCCGCGATCGTCTGGCCGTGGGGGATTCCCAACTCGGCACCGGCCATCATCATTGGCCCACCGATGATCGCCCACTCACCGCCGGCGGAGGGGACGAAAAGGTTGAGGGTCCCTCCGGTCATCCATGCCACGACCGGGAAGTTGTCCGGTGTGGCGACCGAGAGCAGCGTCGTGGTCATGGAATCGACCAAACCGGTCCCCGTCATGATTCCGATGATGCCGGCGTAGAACGGGAAGAGCAGGACGACGCCCGCGCTCCCCTTCACAGCGTCGTAGAACTCCTGCAGGTATTTGGTCGGGCTGAGGTAGAGCAAGAGCCCGATCATGAGGAACCCGAAGTTGAAGTTGTCCAGGTTGAGCGCATCGAGGCCTTGCGTGAAGAACACGCTCAGAACCACTACGACGCCGGTCAGCGCGAGGATGCCGCCCAGGATCCTGCTGTTGTCGATCTTGTCGGCTATCGTTGGCTCCGCGTCACTCGAGCGGGCCGCCTGTTCGACCGGGGCCGCCTCCGGCTGGGCACCCTCGCCGACGCCGAGATCCACGTAGTGCCCGATCACCCGGCAGTTCTCCTTGGGTGGGCTCAGCAGGTATAGCATGATCGAGACGTAGACCACCGACAAAGCAGTGAGAGTCAGCGGGTAGGAGTGGAAGACCCACTCCGTCGCGGGGATCACGCGATCGACGAAGCCCATCTCCATCAGCTCGTTTCCCTCGGTGGCTTGCAGGAGGCCCGCCGAGCTCGACAACCCCCAACCGAAATTGACGCTGAGCCCCATGTAACCGGCCACGGCCAACAGTGGATAGTGGACGGTCATTCCGTTCCCGGCGGCGTATTTCCCCATTTCACGGGCCAGGATCGCTCCGAAGATGAGGCTGAGGCCCCACGAGATCCATGCGGTCAGCATCGATGCGACGGCCACTAGCACGGCGGCCTGCGCGCCGTTCTTGGGAATCCGCACGAGGATGAGGATCACACGCCTCGCCCACGGGTGGTACGCCACTACGTTGGCGGTCACGAGGATGATGATCATCTGCATCGCGAACTGCAGCAGGTCCCAGAAGCCTCCGTACCACGAGAGTGCGATCTCGCTCACGGGGGACCCTTCCGAGATGAACGCTGCGCCCGCGGCGACGTAGGTCAGGATGATGGCGAACAGGAACGGGCTCGGCATCCATCGCTCTACCCGGTCGGCGATCGCCTCCCCGAACCTTTGGACGGGCGTCAGCTTCGGTCCAGCGACCGGCTGGGCAGTCGTCATGCTCGGCTCCTCGAGGTCATCGGACCCTCGTCATCGGACGCGCTTCCAGCGCGTGCCACCCGCGGAGTCCTCCAGCACGATGCCGCGCTCGCCGAGCTCGTCCCGGATGGCATCCGCGCGTGCAAAGTCCTGGTTCGCCCGAGCCGCGTCGCGCTCGACGATGAGTGACTCGATCTCCGACGCCAAGTCGTCATCCACCCCGAGGCCCTCGCGTGCCACGCTGAGAAGCCCCATCACTTCATCGATCGAGGCGAGCGCGCTCCGCGCGGATTCCAGGTCGGATTCGGTGACGTCGGAAGCGGCGTCCAGCTCGCTGTTCACGCGGTTCACGAAGACGAACAAGGCGGCGAGGGCCTCGGCCGAGTTGAGATCGTCATCGAGCGCGGCGCGAAAAGCCTCGATGGCTTCGCCGGCCAAACGAGCCAGCGGCCCTTCACCTGCTCCGGCCTCACCGACTGCTCCGTCCCCGACGATCTCACCGTCCCCGCCGGCCACCCCGACGGTCTCGGCCAGCCGCGCCTCGAAGTCCAGGAGGCGCTGGACAGCCGCGGCGGAAGCCGCGATGCCGTCTCGGGTGAAGTTCAATTCCCGCCGATACTGGGCGCCGAGCAACTGATGACGGATGGCGGCCGGGCTCAGCCCCTCCTCGAGCAACTGGCGAATCGTAATGGTGTTGCCGAGCGACTTGGACATCTTCTCGCCCTCGACGACCAGATGCTTTATATGGACCCAGTGCCGCACGAAGGGCTTACCGGTCACTCCCTCGGACTGGGCGATCTCGTTCTCGTGATGCGGAAAGACCAGGTCTTCACCGCCCATATGGATGTCCAGCGTCTCTCCGAGCTCGGCGATGCTCATGACCGAGCACTCCAGGTGCCAGCCGGGCCGCCCCCTACCCCAGGGCGAATCCCAGGCTGCGCCCACTCCCTCGTCGACGGGTTTGGCCCCCTTCCAGAGTGCGAAGTCGCGGACATTCTCCTTCTCGTATTCGTCGTCCGCTACCCGCGCCCCCGGCCGCGTGCACTCGGGGTCCAGCCCCTTGAGCCGGCCATACTCGGGGAACGCTTCGATCGAGAAAAAGACGGACCCGCCCTCCACCGAGTAGGCGAGTCCCTTTTCCTCGAGGCGCTCCACCCAGGAGACCATCTGGGGGACGTACTCAGTCGCCAACGGATAGCTACGAGCTGGCAGAATCCCGAGGGCTCGCGCGTCGGCCAGGATGTCCTCAGTGAATGGAGCCGTGTACTCCCGCACGTCCTCCCCTGCCTCGGACGCACGATCGATAGTCTTGTCGTCCACATCGGTGAGGTTCATGACGAAGTCCACCTCGTAGCCGGACCACATCAGGTGGCGGTGGAGGAGATCGTAGACCAGAAAGGCCCGGTAATTGCCGATGTGTGCGTGGTCGTACACGGTGGGACCGCATGCGTAGAGCCGGACGACAGGCGGTTCGGCCGGCTCAAAATCCTTCACCGAGCGAGT
This sequence comes from Longimicrobiales bacterium, assembly GCA_965249775.1. Classification (GTDB taxonomy): domain Bacteria; phylum Gemmatimonadota; class Gemmatimonadetes; order Longimicrobiales; family Gaopeijiaceae; genus UBA822. The sequence goes on along the minus strand of OZ252253.1, from coordinate 4,280,852 downwards.
CAACGTGTCGTAGAGTCTCAGGGCCATGTCGTCGCGGAGTTCACGGTTGGCTTGAGGATTTTTGGGCTGCCCCGGGGGTGGTCGCCCCGCCAGCACGCCGGATAGGATGACGTCAAAGTCGGTTTTGCGGAAGAACCCGAAGTTCAGCCACCCGCCAGGTACCATCCTCGTATACAAACGCCACGAACACCATCCGCGTGACCATCTCGGATGTCCCCCGGATTCTCGACTCCCACCCCATCTCTGCAAACCCCCGCGGGGGCTCGCCCCCCACCTCGCCGGTCCGAGACACGCGCGCCGACGCGGCTTCACGGTTTTCCAAGTACTCCCGAATGGAGGCTCCAGCTCGCTGGGGGGAGAGAGCACCGAGAGGTCGCCCTTCCCACTGAACGCTCACACCGCTCCGGGAAAACCGGCTCTGGAGCCCGGACACGTCACCGGCGGCCCACTGCCGGGCGAATCCAGTGGCGGCCTGTGCGAGATCTTGTCCCAGGCACACGGGAGGGGCGCCGGCACCCACCGCGACGCAAAGCATTCCGAGGACGAACGCCCTCATGCCGTCTGTACCGCCTTCATGCCGTCTGTACCGCGCTTGGGCCCTCCATCTCTTGATAAACCCGCTGGAGCGCCTCCGCCGGGTCGGAAGCCTGCGTGACTGAACGGCCGATCACGAGGTAGTCGGCCCCGGCCGCCACTGCCTCGGCAGGCGTGGAGACTCGGGCCTGGTCGTGCACGTCATCGCCCGCGGGGCGGATCCCCGGCGTGACCACCACCAGGTCGGATCCCACGGCCTCCCTGATCGGAGCCGCCTCCCGCACCGACGCCACCACACCGCCGAAGCCAGACTCCTGCGCGAGCCGTGCCAAGCGCACGACCTCCTCCTCGAGCGAGTCCACGGCTCGGCCCCACGAGTCCCCCACGTCGGACGCGGTCATCGACGTCAGCACGGTGACTCCGAGGAGCGTGAGATTATCTCCGGCCGCCTCGGCCGCAGCCTCCATCATGCGCCGTCCGCCCGTCGCATGAAGGGTCAAGAGGTCGACACCGAGATCCTGCGCACCGCCGACGGCCCGCGCCACCGTGTTCGGGATATCGTGCAGCTTGAGGTCGAGCAGGATGCGCTTGTCCCTCCCTCTGAGCGCTCGGACCACGGAAGGGCCCTCCTGGGTGAAGAGCTCGAGCCCCACCTTATAGAAATCGGTCCCTTCCCCGAGGGAATCCACTAGATCCATGGCCCGGTCCAGCGTCGGAACGTCGAGTGCGACAATGACCTGGGCCATGTCAGCGCGGCCCTCCTGAGACGCGCACGGGACGATCCGTTCGCTCGTACGCTCCGATCAAGTCCTGAATGTTCTCCATTCCCATTTTCTCCCCGTACCGGGCGATCCCCTTGGCAACCGTCTGCGCGGTCCTCGGATCGGCGAAGGTGGCGGTACCGACCTGGACAAGAGATGCGCCCGCCAAAAGATACTGGATCGCGTCCCCGGCTGATGTGATTCCGCCGACCCCAAGGAGCGGAACGTGCGTGCACTTGCGTGCCCGATGCACGGCGTGCACCCCTACGGCTCGTAACGCCGGCCCCGACAGACCGCCGGAGCCTGCGCCGAGGGCGGCGCTCCGCGACGCGATGTCGATGACCAAGCCCGGCATCGTGTTCACCAGCGTGACTCCGTCTGCACCGGCGTCCTCTGCTGCTTCCGCAACGGGCCCGATGTCCGGGACGTTGGGAGCGAGCTTCACTAGGAGCGGCCGATCAGTCAGACCCCGCACGTCTTCAACGACGCCACGGAGAGCCTCGGGATCCAGGGCGAAGGGAAGCCCACCCAGGCGCGTGTCGTTGGGACAGGAGAGGTTCAACTCGTACCCGAGAAAGCCGCCGACCGACTCGAGTCCCTCGACAATTAGCCGGTACTCGTCCGGTGTGTGGCCCGCCACGCTCACGAACACCTGGATACCCGAAAGGTGCTCCGTCATCCAGGGAAGCTTCTCTGAGCACACACGTTCCAAGCCGGGGTTCGCCAGACCGACCGAATTCAGCATGGCGTTTCCGGCCTCCACGACGCGCGGTGCCGGGTTACCCAGCCGAGGTTCCAGCGTCACGGATTTCGTGACGATGCCGCCCAGGGCCTCGAGGTCGAGCGCATCCCGAAGCTCCTCGCCGAATCCGCACGTTCCGGCGGCGAGTAGCACCGGATTGTGAAATGTCACTCCGAACAGGGTTTGGCTCAGTAATTCGTCTGTAGGCTTGTTCGTAGGCATCTTCGTATCGATCGATCCTACTCTCTCGGCACGCCCGTGAGCTGCCTCCGGGCGATCAGTTCCTCATCGACCCGCTCGATGACTGGGTCGATTTCCGCCTGAAGCCGGTACTCCAACTCTCCGAGCTCAGGCACATCGTGACCCCTACGAGCATAGCGAACATAGGGATCCTCGGGGAGTGCCTTGAGCCGCTCGTCGAGCAGATGCCGCTCCGCCGGATCGGTCGTCAGTTCCCTGGCCGCGAGGAGCGCCTTGGCATACCACGGAGCGTTGGGCGCCTGATCCGCATAGGCCTGGAAGAGCGCGGTCGAGAGCCGTCGAGCGGCCAGCACATCTCGTGAGATCTCAGCAGCGCCGATCAGGGCGATGGGCTCCCCCTCGAGGCCGTACTCCCAGAGAAGCTCTACCCGACGGATCGCGTTCAATAGCGCTTGGGCCTCCTCCAACGTCACTGCCGGGAGAAGAACGGACCGAAGCTCTGCCAGGTCGGCCACATCCTCCGCCTCGGCGAGCATCCACCTCGCCAGCGTCACTCTCGCCCTCGAGGCCTGCTCTCCCACGCCCGCTCCGACCCGACGAGCGTCTTCCTTCGCTCGACCCATATCCCCCGCCTCGTAGGCGAGCCAGGCGCGGGTCATCACCAAACGGTCCCGTTCTTCTCGGGACCATTGCGAGCCTTCGGCGTTGTTCAAGAGGACCACGGCACTTCCCGCGCCCCATCGGTCCTCGAACCGTCGAACGAGCGAACGGATGGAGTCCCCGAATACTTGAGCCCGCCTCGTGCGGAGCAGCGCCTGGATTCCCTGATGGATGCGAGCCGAATCCGGCAGGGCAAATCCCCAAGCGACGCGCTCGAGGTCCGCCTGCACGACATGGCCGCTATGGGCCTCAGCAGCCCGGTCCAGATCCTGCCACCCCTGCTCGACCATCCCTTGTTCAAGCTGGGCACGGGCCCGCCAGAGATAACCCTCTGCCCGATGGATCGGCTCGTCAATGGCGACGAGCGCTTCGTCGAGAAGCGCGATCCCCCGAGCCGTCTCTCCGGCCGCTACCGCAGCCGCGCCTTGGTACAGGACGGCCTGCGCCCCCACGTCGGGATCGTCACTGATTTGGAGGGCCCGCTCCAGCGCCCGGTTCGCTTCCTGAATCTCACCCAAGCGAAGCTGGGCCTTGGCGATGAGGAGGAGGGCATCATCGGCCCCTCCGCCGTCCTCGTCGGACTCGTACCCCTTGGTGGCCTTGGCGACGACATCCTGGTACCGCTCCCGGACCGCCGACTCCTGCCCGGTCAAGCGCAAGTCCTCGGCCTCCCGGTACAAGGCCTCGGCGTTATAGAGGGTGTTGTTGAAGGCGCAGCTCGCAAAAAGCCCCGATCCCACCGTCGCGAAGACCACGACGCGTCTCGGAACGGAGAATCTCACCGCGGAGGACCCACAACCGCGACCCCTTGCCCCGGCGGGTACCGTTCGAAGAAAGCCCGGACTCCGCTCGCGAGCGCCTCGGCCACCTCGCGTTGGAATGCCGCTCGGGAAAGGACGCGCTCCTCCTCACGGTTCGAAATGAACCCCACTTCCACCAACACCGCCGGCATGAGAGTGTTGGTGATCACCGCAAACGGGCCCTGCTTCACACCTCGGTTGGGTCCGGGATGTACGTCCTCCAGCTCCGCCTGAATCCCCTCTGCGAGAAGGGACGACCAATGTTGGTGATCGAATTTCTCGAGGTCTCCCAGGATGAAGTCCAGATCCAAATCCTCCACGTCACCACCGTCCGACTCGGCCTCGCGCTGGAACGGCCTACTCTCGATCGCGGCCACCCTTGCCTCGTGTTCCGTGCGGGCCGGAGACAGAAAGTACGTCTCGAACCCGCGTACCGAGGGGCTCGACGGGGAAGAATTCACGTGAACGGATATGAAGACACCGTTGCGAGTTCCCTTCCAGAGGGTGGCCTGCGGACCGCGCTCCAAGAGTGGAACCAGCACGTCCCGGTCACGAGTCATGTATACCTCGAGGTCCTCTTCCCCCCTCAGTTCCTGCTCCAGATAACGCCCGATGGCCAGTGCGATATCCTTTTCCCGGCGCCCACCATTACCCGTGGCACCCGGGTCTCCACCCCCGTGGCCCGGATCGATCACGACGACTCGTTTTTGGAGGTCCTCCGGCTCAGCCAAGTTCTGCTGTGGCGCTCGTGCGGAAAGAATCGTGACCCCCAAGGGCACCGTCTCCACTTGCAACGTCTCCACATCTTGATCTTGCAGCGTCTCCACATCTTGCAGCGCCTCTGCATCGCCTTGTGGCCAAAGGGATGCGTCGAGGATCTCGAGAGCCCTTTCGTCCGGTGAGAAAGCGTAGGTCTCGCTCGCCCTGGCCGGAAGGAAGTCGATCACGAACTGGAGCGGAATCTGAAAAGAGCCCGCGCCGGAAAAGGGCGGGTTCACGAATTGGAGCAGCTCTCCGTCCCAACGGAAGAGCGGGCTGCCCAACGAAAACTCGACCACAGGCCCGTCCGAGCCGAGTTGTGCGCGGAGTCGAGATGGATCCAATTCGATCGCCCAACCCAGTTGACGCAATGCCCGGTAAGGCACCGTCGCGTACCCGCGCGACCGCCCGACGGGCAACGAGAGAGAGGAGTCATCCGGGCCGCGGACGGCGAGGGACTCGCCGGTTTGAGCTGAAGCGGGAGCGGGTCCACCAAGGACCATCGCCAACGCGGCCAAAACGCCGAAAACGCTCGTCAACCTTGATCCGATCATCGGTGCTCGCTCATGGCGCGTTTGGCCTCCCTATCTTGAGTTTGCTTCTTCAGCTTTTCGCGCTTGTCGTAAAGGCGACGTCCCTTCGCCACCCCAAGAAGCACCTTCGCGTTCCCCTTTCGGAAATAGATCTCGAGGGGGATCAAGGTGAGTCCCTTCTCCTCGGTCTTACTCACCAGACGGCGAATCTCCTCGCGGTGCAGGAGTAGCTTCCGTACACGCTCAGGGTCCTGGTTGGCCCGGTTCGCCTGTTCATAGGGGGAAATGTGGAGATTGTAGAGCCACACCTCTCCGCGCTCCACCCGGGCAAAGGCATCGCGGAAGGCCAGCTCACCGGCCCGAAGCGACTTCACCTCGGGTCCCTTGAGCACGATCCCAGCCTCGTGCGTATCCAGGATCTCGTATTCGTGCCGAGCTTTCCGGTTACGCCCCACCACCTTTCGGCCCTTTTCGCCGCCACCATTCTGGTTGCTCAACAGTCCTCCAACTTCAGGCCAGGCCCCCGAAGGCAGTTCGAATCTGCGCCTTTTCCGTTTTACGTGCGGTGTAAACCTGGGCTACTTCCCCGCTGAGGACAAACACTACCGACACGTAATAGATCCAGAACAAGAGCACGACGATCGTGGCCAGATTCCCGTACGCAGAGCCGTAGTCGGCTACTGAGGTCACGTACCAGGCGAACCCCCATTTCATCAATTCGTACGATACGGCCATGACCGTCGCAGCCATCAATGCCGTACGCCAATTGATCCGACGGGCCGTGACGTACCAATAGATGAGTGCGAACAGTGCCCAGGTCGACGTGAATGCAAGCAGTCGTGCCAGCACCCGCTCGGTCGATCCGAGAAAATCCCCCGGAATGCCCAGCAGGTCTGTGCCCCAACCGCCGAGCGACTGAAGGAAGACCGTAATGACGACGTTCGAGAGCAGCAGCACTCCCCCGAGCAGGACGACTTCCACGTCGAAGATCTTACCTCGCACTACGCCGTGGCTCACCCTGACGTCGAACACGTCTCGTAGCGCAGTCCGAACGGTACTCACGAGTCTGGTCGAGAGCCAAATGCCCAGGAGCGATCCCACGATCGAGTACCCAATGCGGCTGTCCACCACCTCGTTCACCACCACGTCGATCACGGCGAAGAGGTCGACACCTTCGATCACCGGAATGTAGTTCTCGACGAGGTCGATGATGACTTCGGCGGGGTCCCCGTACCGGGCACGAAGGACGTAGCCCAACAGCCCGACGGCCAAGAGAAAGAGGGGCACGACGGCGATCAGAAGGTTGAAACTGATCGCCCCGGCCATGAAGAAGATGTCGTCCTGGGCAGACTTGTGGTACACGCTGGCCCAAAAATCCCTAGAGCGGGCGGGCACCCGCGACCAGAACTCCCTAGAGCGGGCAAGACGTGAACCGGAGGGGGAAGCTGCAGGGTCGGCGCTCACGGGCGTCGCGACTCCGCCACTATTCGCCGACTTCCTCCTCTGAGCCCTCCTTCCCGCCTACAGCTGCCTCTTTGGCCGCGGCGATCCCCGCCTTTGCGGCCGTCTTGGAGCGCTCGAGCTTGTCCTCGAGATCCGTGCGGGCCTCTTGGGCGGCCGCACGTCCGGATTCCACCGCGTCGCGTACCAACTCGACGCGAGACTCGACGCCCTCCCGAACGTTCTCCAACCGACCTTCGAGCGACACTTGAGCCTCACGCAAACGCTCCTCGGCGGCTGCGCGGAGCTTCTTGGCACGGGCTCGTATTTCCTCCTGCGTCTCTTCACCGGATTGAGGAGCAAAGAGCAGCGCCAGCCCAGCCCCGACCAAAGCGCCGAGGCAGAACGACCCGAAACTCCCGCCGCGGTCCCGCTCGACCAGGATGTAAGGGGTGTCCTCTTGATTACCCATGATATGCACTCCTTCTGCTGCGTCTCACGGCGGGGCAAACAACCGCTACCACTCGAAGTATACCGCCGACTGGAGCTGGATCACAGGGAGCCCTGGCCGGTTCCGGCCCACTGCCTCCCGTTTCGCTACCCCCGTTCGATCCTCCAGCGTTCGTCCGGCCCCAACCGTTCCGGTGGATCGTACCCCTCCCGTCCCAAGAGTCCATACGCGAGCTGCTTGCCGAGCTCGACACCGGGTTGGTCGAGCGGGTTCACGTCGTACAGCGCTCCGGCATAAACTGTGGCAACAGACATGAGCATAAAGAGCTCTCCGAGTGTCGATGCGTCGAGGTCCTCGATCTCGAACGTCATGTTCGCCCTCCCGCTCCGGCGCAAAGCCTCGGCGGTGGCCTCTCTTTCGGCATCCATCAACTCGCGAAGCGTGTGATCTCCGAGATAGGCCGCCGCGGCCACCGAGGGGCGGTGCATACCGATCTCCATGTCCGGCCGCCCTCCGGTTGTTGCAAGGAAGATGACGACCTTGTCCAAGGGCCCCTCCATGAACAGCTGTACCTGCGCATGCTGATCGGTGACCCCGACAGCCGGAAGCGGTGTCGGACCCGTGTGGACGACATTGCCCGAGCGATCGTGGGCCTTTCCGAGTGACTCCGCCCAGAGCTGCTGAAACCAGAACGAGAAGGACCGAAGGAGCTCCGAGTACGGCATCATCACGTGGATCGAGGCCCCCGATTCGATGTGAGCCGTGTGAAGCAGGGTAGCCATCAGGCCAGCCGGGTTCTCTCGTAGCACGGACGTACGGCAGTATTCGTCGGCCGTCCCGGCGCCTGCGAGAAGCGCCGCTACATCCACCCCGGCAACGGCGGCCGGAAAGAGACCCACAGGCGAAAGCACGGAAAAGCGGCCCCCGACGTTTCCCGGAATGGGCAAGCTTTCGATTCCCTCGGCCTCGGCGATCGAACGCAGGGCTCCGTTCTCCGGATCGGTCGTGAACACGAAGTGCTCGCCTACCTTCTCCGCCCCGAGCTCCTCGATCAGCAGCCCCTCGATCACCAGGTAAAGAGCCATCGTCTCGGCGGTGGATCCCGACTTGCTGACGACGTTGACCAGCGTACGACGAAGATCGAGATGCTCGAGGAGGTCCACTACGGGCCCCGGATCCACATTGTCGAGGACGTAGATCCGAGGCCTGCCTGTTCGCTCCTCACTCGAGCGCTCGTTCCACAGTGGTCCCAGCAGTCCGTCGCGGAGTGTCCGAGCCCCCAACGCGGACCCCCCGATCCCGATGATGACGAGATTCTCAAAACGCCCCTCCACGCGATCCGCGAGCTCTTGTACATGGCTCAACCCAGCTGAGTCGTAGGGAAGCTCGAGAAACCCCATCTCACCGGAACGCCGAGAAGACTCGACACTCTCGTGAGCCAAACCGAAACGATCCGCCAGGTCCTCCCCGAGACGATCCGGGTCGATGCCGTTAGCACCGAGGCGTTCCATCACCATGTTCGAGAAGTCCAGTGTGATCGGGGTCATGGAATTGTGGTGGAGCTCATGGGATCTCGATGCTCAAACCGTCATACGCGGGGGCCACATTCTCGGGGAGCCGATCTACCAATTCCTGGTGGCCTACTCGATGGGTCAGATGGACGAGGTAGGTGCGCTCCGCACCAACGGCTCCGGCCGCCTCGACGGCCTCTTCGACGTTGAAATGAGTCGGATGCGGCCGGCCGAACCACAACGCGTTCAAGACCAGAACGCTCACGCCCTTCAGGGTTTCCAGAGCGGCCTCCGGTAGTTCCTTCGCATCGGTGACGTAACCCAGGGACCCCACGCGAAAGCCATATACGCTGACCGGCCCGTGAGGCACCACTACGGGGTCGAAGCGGTGACCAAGGATCATCGTAGCCTCGTCGGGCCCGAACGGTGTGAGACGAACGCGTGGCTTGGTCGTTCCCTCCGGGGGTTGATAAGCGTCGTCGAAGATATACGAGAACCGGGTTCGAAAGAGATCGCCGTACTCTTCCGGCACGTAAGCGGGGATATCACGACGCTGGTGTGCCGTGAAGACCCGAAGATCGTCGATGCCGTGTACATGGTCCGCATGGCCGTGCGTATACCACACCACGTCGACGTTTCCGACACCCGCCGCAAGCAGCTGGAGTCGTAGCTCGGGCGGCGTATCGACCAGAACCGTACCTTCATCCAGCTCGAGCAAGGCCCCGTGGCGCGTCCGCTTGTCGCGGGGGTCCTCCGAGGTACAAACCTCGCAATCACACCCCACGACCGGCACGCCGAAAGAGGTTCCTGTCCCGAGGAATGTGAGTTTCATAAGTCCTACACGGCTCGTGTGGCGTTCTGGAAGACCACACACGGAGAGGTCCGTGGAAGCTGCCCTTGGGCGATCTCAAGAGCAAGGCTCGGCGACCCGCTGTACGTCTTCAACGGCCTTCCAAAGCATGATTCGCTTGCGCGTGGAGTCCTATGGACCGAAGCTCCCGGCATCATGACGATCCGACTCATCTCAGACGAGGGCACTCTCAGTGAGTTGGGCGAGAGCCTGAGGGGCGAAACCCGGCTGGCCGTGGACCTCGAAGCCGCCGGCTTTCATCGGTATTCGGATCGGGTCTGCCTGCTTCAGGTGAGCACCAGCGACCAGGATCTCGTCGTCGACACGCTCGCCGTCGATCCCTCCGACGTGCTCCGGGGCCCTCTGGAAAGTCCAGCAGTGACGATCCTTCTTCACGGGGGCGATTACGATCTTCGGCTCATGGACCGGGACTTGGATCTACACCCCGTGAAGCTGTTCGACACACAAACCGCGGCGGCGCTTCTGGGAGAGTCTTCTCTCGGACTCGCGGCGCTCCTTGAAAAGTACCTTGATGTCCACGTATCCAAGAAATTCCAGCGCGCGGACTGGGCGAAGCGTCCTCTTCCAGACGAGATGTTGGACTACGCCGCGTCGGACACCCGGCACCTGCACGAGTTGGCCGACCTCCTTGTTGAGCGGCTGGAAGCCGCTGGAAGAAGGTCCTGGGCAGAAGAGGAGTCCAGCCTCATGGAAGCCTCGAGGTGGAACCACGACGGCGAGGTCGATCCCGTCACCAAGATCAAGGGAGTGCGCGATCTCGAGCTCCGCGAGGTGGCCCTTCTCCGCGAAGCTTGGCTCTGGAGAGATGAGGTCGCCCGCGCGCGGGATCGCGCCCTCTTCCGAGTGGTGGGAGATCCGGCGCTCCTGGAAGTTGTGCGCGAGCGGCCGCGTGACGTCTCAGCCCTCGCGGGCATAAGCGGGTTCTCGCCCCAGCTCGCGGAGCGTTCGGGCAGGGCGTTACTCGACCGGCTCGAGCACACGGCCGGGCTCGACGATTCCGAGCTCGTGGGTTATCCCCCGGGTCCGGCGGGCCCAAGGCGCCCTCCACCTGAGGTAGAGGAGATCGCCAACCGCCTCAAAGCTATTCGAAACGAGGCGGCAGAAGCCCTGGGAATCGCCCGGGGAGTCCTGATGTCTAACACCTTGATCTTGGAGATCGCCCGCATTCATCCGCGTTCTGTGGAAGAACTCTCGGGCGTCGAGGGGGTGAGGCGCTGGCAATCGGAGACGTTGGCGGACCGGCTCTTGGCGGTCCTGTAGTCCGATGGCTGCGGGCCCTCCCGGCTTTCGGCTCCGGCACCGTACTTACGGAGCCAAGCGCTGGACCGCTGAGGTGTGCTAGACTACGTCCTCCTCTTTCCTCTTGCAGTCGATGCAGTACCGCGCGTGGGGAAGGGCGTCGAGACGCTCGAACCCGACCTCGGAGCCACAGGTGTGGCAGTTCCCGAACGACTTCGGGTCGTTGTACATGCGCCGCAGCGCCTCTTCGAGCCGGTATATGTAGCGCCCCTCCTTGGTCGCAAAGAGGGCGGCTTTCTCACGCTCCATCGCCTCCGTTCCCTGATCCGCCATGTGGTCCGTGTAGGCGGATAGATCGGAGTCCATCGACTCCCTGTCGAGCTTGGCTATCCTGTCGAAGAGCCCCAACGCCTTGAGGGCCCTTGCCCGCTCGTCCATGAGCCGGCCCTCGATATGCTGGAGCTGCTTCTTGGTCAACATTCTGAATTCGTATCGGGTTCGAATGTGGAGCCAGATCGCCAACTGGCCCTTCGGCGAAGAAATTAATCGAATCGGAAAACATCGTCTACGTCCCCTATTCCGTTCGTCGGGGCCCGTTCGAACGTCCCCCCCTTGGCTCCTTGTGACCGTGCGCCCAGTTCGGTCCTCACGTCTCGCGGGATCCCCGCCCTTGTGTGAGGGTAGTCCCGTGATCCCCGAATCGAGAATCGGGAGGCTGGCCCCGGTTGGGGCATCGATCATCGGGCGAGGGCGAAAATGGAGACCATCGAGTGTAGGCGCTGCGGGCCGGATAAACCGACGTTGGCCAGGCCTCCCTTTCGGAACGAGTTAGGGCAACGCATTCAGGAACAGATCTGCTCCGCGTGCTGGACGGATTGGCTGCAGCATCAGACGCTTCTGATCAATCACTACGGGCTCGACCCCCGCGATGCCAAGGCGCGGGAGTTTCTGTACGGTCAGATCGAGACCGTATTGCTGGGTGGTGGCGAGGGGAAAGAAATCGACACCTCTCAACAGGGCGAGATCGAGTGGTAGAGCTAGGCCCCCGGCACGGCTTCTTGCGCGGCCTCCGGCAGGACCACGTCCCGGCATGGGTCGTCCCAGTTCAACTGCGCGAGCATGCCTCCGGCCCAGGATGCTAGAAGCTGGACCGCACCGGGGCAGCGGGCGTCCAGCTCGTCCAGTGCTTCCTGATGCACCAGCCCCGCGTTCTCCAACACGACGTACTCGATTCCAGCAGCGGACCACACCGCGAATTGCTCTGTCGGCGTACCCCAGATGGGGCCGTCGCCACCCGGCCGGAAGCGGGCGCTCGGGGCAACCCGGCGGCCGGTGTGAAGAGCCAGTCCTGCCCACAACTCGGGGGCTCCTACCACTCCGTTCGGTGGGACGCGCTCACCCACGGCCTGCGTGGCCCGGGCGAGCATGAGTTCCCTTATCCGGAGGGGCTCCACGTGACGCCCGCCCGCGAGAGCCGTGACGCTCGCTGAACCCAACGCGATGATCCAAGCCAGGCCCATGATCCCGACCAAGAACGTGACGGGATCCGGCCGAGCTCCGTCGACCTTGATCCCACGGGTCAGCCTCTCCGACTCGGGCTTGAACCCAGCGACGATGACCATTCCCAGGACCGGAATGAGCGGCATCGCCAGTCGGATTTCTTGATAGGGCCACAACCAGAGCATCCCGATGAGGAGAGCGGCCGTGAGAATCGGCGTCCACGTCTGGGCAGAGAGCCGGCGTACCCCGAGGACGAGCACCCCGCCGGCAATGACCCCCGCCAGCACGACATCCCAGCCCTCGGCGCCAGGAAAGAAGAGTCCAACGATTCGGCTCGCCAACCCGAGGGCGCGCCCGGCCATCACGCTGAAGAACCCCGCTTCCCCACCAACCTGGCCCGTGAGCCAACCGGCGTAGGGACCCAACGTGTCGCGAAGGGGAGCGGGAATCGCGGTAGCCGCCCAGCCCGACCAGATCATCCACGGTGCGATGATCAGCGCGGCGCCGACGGCACTCCGCAGCGCCCACACCCTCCGGCCCCGCATCAGCAAGGCGAACGGTACGGCGATTCCAACCGCGAGCCCCATGCTTCGAGTGTGGTAGGCGAGCAGGAATGCGGCCAGGAATTCACCGAGTCGACGCCATGTGGGCTGGGCCTCCAGGCGAGAGCCGGTCCAGAGCGCCCCAACCAGGGCAACCAGGAAGAGTGGCTCGGAGAGAGGCACCAGAGCCAGTCGCCATAGATCGGGAAGCAACCAGAACAGAACAGCCGAGGCCACCGAGCTCCGCCAGGAGAAGTTCAACGAGCGCAGATAGGCCACAAACATGCCGCCGCTCGTTGCCACGAACAGCACGTTGAAGAGGGACGCGAGTTGCCCTTGCCCCACCGCCTCGGGTGCAAGCCTCCACAGAAAGGCGAGGAAAAGGGGGTATAGGGGTGGGAACTTCGCTCCGGGCAGGGACCCGGGAACCTGCGAGTACTGGAGTCCCTCGCCATCCGCGAGGGATTTGCCGAGAAGTAGATAGGCCCCGTCGTCATGCCACACGCCGGGCGACACGGATGCCCACACGAAGAACCCGACCACACCCAACCCCGCCGCCACGCCCAGGGGAACGAGTACGTCCGGCCTTGACCTTCGCGTCCCCCCGGCATTGGGCCCTCTGCCAGGCTCCTCCGGGATGGTCGCGTCGCTCATCGGAACGCTAGAAGGCCGTTGAAGAAGTACAGTGGGCCGCGTTGCGGATGCCACGGGCCCAGCTCCTAGGCGGAGCGACGACGCCATAGCATTCGCTACGGTTAGGAGCTCCAACAACGGAGATGGGGTCGTGCCACCGCAACCCTTCAACTCGTAAGATCATGCCCCACATGGTGGTGGGCACATGGCGGTTGTGCGGTTGATCCTGCGTCTCTCCTCCTCGGAGTAGCTCTGCTACGCCTCGTCGTCGTTCCTTGTCTGAACGCGCACAAGCGCCATGTGCGCGACCCGCTGTACTTCTTCAACGGCCTTCTCGGATCAGTCCCGCAAGACCGCCCCGATGTCTACAAGCGCATCCTCGAGCGTCGCCTGATCGATCGTGAGAGGAGGCGCGAACCGGATGACCTGGTGATGCGTCTCCTTGGCGAGAATTCCCTTGGCCTGAAGGGCCTCGCAGAAAGGTCTCGCGGTGCCCGACGACTCTTTGATTACGACGCCGATCATGAGCCCGCGCCCTCGAACCTCTTCGACGTGAGGAGAGCCGATCTCGCGGAGCCGACCCATGAACCACGTGCCCAGCTCATCGGAGCGTTCTGAAAGCTTCTCGTCGAGGATGACGCGGAGTGAGGCACGGCCGATCGCCGCCCCCAGAGGATTTCCGCCGAACGTCGAGCCGTGGTCTCCCGGCTCGAAAACGTCCATGAACTCGGCGTCGGCGATGGCCGCTGAGACCGGGTAGACTCCGCCGCCCAGGGCCTTGCCCACGATGAGCACATCGGGGCGCACATCCTCCCACTCGCAACAGAAGAGGCGCCCGGTTCTTCCGAGCCCGGTCTGGATCTCATCCCCCATGAACGCGATGCGCCTCTCACGGCAGATCTCGGCGGTCCGGCTCAGGTAGCCGTCAGGCGGAACGACCACGCCGCCTTCACCCTGCAGAGGCTCGACCAGGAACCCGACTGTGTTCTCGGTGACCGCAGCCTCGAACGCTGATGCGTCGCCATAGGGGATCAGCACGAAGCCGGGGGTGAACGGGCCAAATCCCTCGCGGTACTGGTCCTCGGACGAGAAGCCGACGATGGTCGTCGTCCGCCCGTGAAAATTATTTTCGCAAACGATGATCTCTGCTTTGCCCTCCGCCACATCCTTCACCCGGTAACCCCATTTCCGGACCGTCTTGATCGCTGTCTCGACGGCTTCGGCGCCCGTGTTCATCGGAAGGGCCTTCTCGTAGCCAGTGGCTTCGCACAAGTCGCGCACAAACGGCCCCATCTGATCGTTGTGAAACGCTCGGGACGTCAACGTCAGCTTCGACATTTGCTCTTCGGCTGCCGCCATGATGGCCGGGTGACGGTGTCCCTGATTCAAAGCCGAATAGGCGGACAGCATGTCGAGATATCGGTTCCCGTCCACGTCCCAAACCCACGCGCCTTCCCCGCGCTCCAACACGACCGGGAGGGGCTTGTAGTTGCGGGCGCTGAACTGGTCGGCCTCGGTGAGATATAGGTCGGTCTTGGATGCGCTGGCCTGGGTCATGGCACTACTCGGGTGATAGCGTGGCTAACTCGTGATCGCGTGGCTGCTGCGGAGGAGGGTGAAAAACGGCACGCCCGATCATGGTCGCGGCGACCGAAGATTTCAAGGGCCGCGGGCCCGAGGAGCTTCCCGGGCTCCCCTTCAACGGTTCCGGTACACCACCTCCGCCACGACGTCTCCGACCATGAGGAGCGTCTGGGCACTCGTGTTCTCCAGCACGTCCCGGGGGGTGTGCCAGAAGCCGTTCCCCGGGCCGTAGTCGAAGTCGATGATGTCGGCCACGGGAATACCCGCATTGATAAACTGGATGTGTTCGTCGATCACCCTCGAGGTCTGGTCCATGGGAAAGAAACGCCGGTATCCCAGGTCGGCCGCAATGCCCCAAACGCGTTGAACCACCTGGACCGCACCCTCCATGGAGTAGGCCTCGACGGGGAAACTGGGATCTGCATCCCCAACCATGTCTAGGAGGATGCCATACGCCGGCGGGTTCTCGCTTCCGATGCCCGCCACGTAGTGTCGGGCGCCCAGGAACATGTCGGTCGTAGACGGTCCATAGTCCTCGCCGTCGGTGAAGAGGAGCTCCACGCCTCCGGGCGGGGGTTGCTCCCTGAACATTCGGGCCAACTCCAGGAGAACCGCCGTACCCGAAGCGCCGTCGTTGGCACCCATGACCGGCAGCTCCCGGTCGGCTGCGTCGGAACTCTGGTCAGCCTTCGGTCGCGTGTCCCAGTGCGTGAGGAGGAGCAGCCGTGAGCCGTCTGCAGGACCGAACCGCGCGATCACGTTGGTCAGATCGAGCTCGTGGCCATCAGTGGTTACATGCCCGAAGGAATCGAGAAACACGGTATCGGCGAGAGCCCGCAACTCAGTCTCCAACCACTCCAACTGCTGAGCATGGCCCGCCGACCCCGGAATGCGAGGCCCGAAGGCCACCTGTCTCTCGAGATCTTGAAACGCACGGACCGCGTCGAACGGCGGACGGTCGACCCGGGCTGTGACAGCGCTCCCTCCAGAATCACCCCCGCCGCACACCGCCGTCGCGAGTGTAATCGCAGTCGCCAGCGCCATCCGCCCTTTCATTCCATCACTCTCAGACCAGTGCCCGTCACCTGCTTCAATTGTCCCCCGCGGCCACCGCCTGGGCTGCAAGCTCTCGCATTTTCAGGGTCATCGAATAGAAGCCGTTCCTTCGATTGACCGAGAGATGTTGCTCCAGGTCCATCCGCTCGAACAGGCCTTCCAGGTTGGTCGCAAGAATCTCCTCCGCCGTCTTGTCGGAGTACATCATGAAGAGCACCGCGATGAGCCCTTTGACGATGTGCGCGTCGCTGTCCGCGCGAAACACCATTTCGGATGGCTCGGAGCCCTCGGCGGTCACGAGCCAGACTTGACTCAGGCATCCTGGAACCAGGTGCTCCTGATCCCTGAATTCCTCCGGGTAAGGCTCCAGCTTCCGGCCGAGCTGGATGAGGTATCGATAGCGGTCCTCCCAAGAGCGCAACCGGTTGAAGCGCTCAGCGAATTCGTCGGCGGTCATTAGAAGGCTGTTGAAGGAGTAGAGTGGGCCGCCATCCGTGCTACCGCACGGGTGCTGCCCGCGCTGCGCGCGGTATCCGGGATGCCACGACCCCGGATCCTAGGCGGAGCGACGACGCCAGAGCAATAGCTACCGTTAGGGGCGTGCGTGTCAGCCTGCAGCCGAACGGCTGGATCCGCCGCTCAATGAAATGGCCTCGAAGGCGCTGAGCAACTCCTCTGCGACGAACGGCTTCTTTAGGAACGGAATATCATACCGTTGACAGAGGAGCATTTCCTCTTCATCCAGTGCCGTCCCACTCATGATCACGGCCCGTGCGTCAGGATTTTCCTTGAGAAGGCTCACCGCGAGTTCTACACCATCACCGTCCGGCAAGATGTGGTCGAACACCAGCATATCGGGCACCTCCTGCTCGACGTGGCGCCGCGCGTCCTCGACCGTGGAGCCGAGTAGCACCCGATGGCCTTCATCAGTGAGAACGCGGTTCAGCCAACCCAGCACGGCATCGTTATCGTCGATCGCCAGCACGGTCGATGGAGGGGTGGTGGGGAGAGCCGCTCCACCTGATGCTGCCAGGGTCAGATGATTTCCGTCTTCGTGGAGGTCGACCGTGACCCGCGCTCCCGGGGTGATCTCGCCGTTCGCAACCATGGCAGCCAGAGGCTGCGTCAAATGAAGGTGAATGATCCTCCGCAGCTCTCGCGCTCCATACTCCATGCTCGTCCCCTTGTCGAGCATGAAGAATCGGGCCGCTGGAGCCACCTCGATGTCGAACGATCGGCTGCCGAGTCGGCTCTGGACATGGCGCTGTAGCTCGACCACGTGTTGCTCGAGGATCGCCACCAGGGACTTGCTCCCCAACGGACGATACGTGATGACGGCGTCGATCCGGTTGACAAATTCCGGAGAGAAATGACGCTGGACGGCCCTCAGACCAACGCGCTCCAAGTGCGCCGATAGCTCGGCCCCGGGGCGCCTCGTTTGCGTGTCGAAGCCCAACCCCGGTTGAAGCTCGGACACCATGTCCCTCGCTCCGAGGTTGCTGGTCAGGAAGATCAGCGACTTTTCGAAGTTTACCTCGCCACCGTCTCCTAGCCTGAGCGTCGCCTTGTCGAGCACGCCGAGCAGAAGCTGAGACAAGGATGCCGCGGCCTTTTCGATTTCGTCGAAAAGAACCAGCGAGAGGTCGCACTCGGGGCTCGTCGTTTCGTCGAGCACGAGTTGGTTCAGACGCGGCTCGGTCTGGGCGTGCCCCACGTACCCGGGGGGAGCGCCGATGAGCTTCGCCACCTCATGCTCGCTCTGGAATTCACCACAATCGATCTTGACAACGCTGCGCGCATCGCCGTGGAGGACTTCTGCAAGCGCCTCAACCGTCCGGGTCTTCCCCGTCCCGGTCGGTCCGAGCAGGAGGAATACGCCGACCGGGCGACCTTCCGGGGCGAGTCCCGACCGGTGAAGCTGGATGCTCGGTACGATATGCTCCAAGGCGTGGGCCTGCCCAACCACTCGGCTCGAGAGGAGTCCGATGAGTTCGTCAGCGTGCGTGTTCCGTGCCGGCTTCCGAACCGTTTCGGTTCCTACAGGCTCACTCACTTCGATCTCCCACATAGGACTCTTGCCATGGCTTGGGGCGCCCCGAAACCTCAGGACCATCACCGATTCAAAATATCGGTAGCCTTCTGACCCTACGTAAAGCCCGAAGAAAAATGGGAACCGGCCCCGCACCGTCTCAGGCGACGCGAAGTCGGTTCCCATAAGGTGTTTCCGAACCTGAGTTCAGCAGATTCCGTCGACCACCCCTACGCGCACTGGCTGTATCCGCAGATGTGGCACTTCACGCATCCCTCCTCGAAAGAGAGTTGGCCGGCGCCGCATTCCGGGCAGCTGCCGAGGAAATTCGCGTGAGCCTCACCACCCGAAGAGATCTGCGCCTGAGCCCCACCCGCGTCAACGACGGCACTGAGCGGAAGCGTCTCCTGCACGCCTTCCATCTCCGCCATGTACCGCTCGATGGCCTGGCCAATCGCGTCCGGTAGAGAGAGCACTTTGGTCGGACCCACCCCTACGGCGCGATCCGACGAGACTCCCCGAAGCTGGTCTTTGACGGCCGAGACCGGGATGCCGGAACGGAGCGCGAGGGAAATGAGCCGCCCAACCGCCTCGGCATCCGCCGTCGCTGCGCCACCAGCCTTCCCGAGCGTACAGAAAACCTCGAAGGGGTGGCCGCTCTCGTCCTCGTTGATCGTGACATAGAGATCGCCGAGCGGTGAGCTCATCTTGAGCGTCCGTCCCCGTAGCATGGGCGGGCGCTGGCGCTTGTGGCGAGCCGCGGCAGCGGTCTGATCCTCCTCGTCCCGCTCGCGGTGGACCTGATCGAGCTCCATCTGGAGTACATGCAGAGACTCGCGCGCATCGGCGAGCATCTGCTCGAGCGCCACTACGTCACCGCTCCGCTCCTCCCGGTCCTCGGTCGACGCTCCCGACTCGTCCGACTCTCCTAACTCGGCTGACACTTCCAACTCTCCCGACTCTCCCAACTCAGCCGATTCTCCCGACTCTTCCAACTCGGCCGACTCGCTCTCCCCTCCTAACTCGACCGACTCTCCCGACTCTTCTAACTCGACCGACTCTTCCAACTCGGCCGACTCTTCCAACTCGGCAGACTCTCGCGACCCTCCTAACTCGGCCAACTCTCCCGACTCTTCCAACTCGGCCGACTCTCCCAGCTCTCCCGTCCTTTCCGTCTCCCCCGTCTTGCCCGTCTTTCCGGTCGACAGCACCTGTCCGGACCTCGATCCGTCTCGGTACACGGTGACGCCCTTGCAGTCGAGCTCATAGGCGAGTTGATAGATCTTCCGCACGTCATCCTCAGTGGCCTGCGTCGGGAAGTTCGTGGTCTTGGAGATGGCGGAATCAGTATGCTCTTGGAACGCGGCCTGCATGCGAACGTGCCACTCCGGGGAGATGTCGTGCGCGGTCTTGAAGACGGCCTGTACCCCCTCCGGAACCTCCGGGAAGTGAATGTGACCCTCCTCCGCGATACGGGCCATGAGCTCTTCCGAGTACCACCCCTCCGCCTGGGCACGAGCCACGAAGACTGGGTTCACATCAGGCATCATCGCGCCCGCCTGGTTGCGCATGAACGCGACGGCGAAGATCGGCTCGATCCCTCCGGAACATCCGGCGAAGATGGAAATGGTGCCGGTCGGCGCCACCGTCGTGAGGTTACAGTTCCTGAGTCTGCGCATCGGGCGAATACGATGGCCCACCGAGTCCCGGACGCAATTTTGGTCCGGCCCCCAAATGGACTCCTTCCACGCCGGGAAGGGCCCTCGGTCCTTCGCGAGCTTCTCAGACGCCTTGCGGGCCTCCTCGTTCAAAAAGCCCATCACCTTGCCGGCCATCTCGACCCCTTCGGGGCTGTCGTAGGGAATCCCGAGCCCGATGAGCATGTCTGCCCAACCCATGACCCCCAACCCGATCCGGCGGATGGTCTGAGCCAGGTCGCTAATGGCCTCCAGGGGATACTGGTTGGCGTCGATGACGTTGTCCAAGAAGTGCGTGGACAGATGAATCGTCTGGCGGAGCGCCTCCCAGTCCACCCCGTCGGCCGGATCGCGCCCGGGGACGTGATCCGCCCTGACGAACTGGGCCAGATTGAGACTACCCAAGTTGCAAACGTCGTAAGGCAGAAGCGGTTGCTCACCGCACGGATTCGTCGCCTCGTACGAGCCGAGCTTGGGCACCGGATTGAACTTGTTGGCTCGGTCGATGAAGAACGTCCCCGGCTCGCCGGTCTTCCAAGCGCCGTGAATGATCAGGTCGAAGATCTCGCGGGCGTCCTCTTGCCCCACGACTTCCCGGGTCTTGGGATTCACGAGGTCGTAGCTCTCGACCGCCTCGACCGACTCCATGAACGCATCGGTCAGGGCCACGGAGATGTTGAAATTCGTGATCCGGGAGGTGTCGTCCTTACAGGTGATGAACGAACGGATATCGGGATGATCCACCCTGAGGATCCCCATGTTCGCACCCCGCCGAGTCCCGCCCTGCTTCACGACTTCGGTGCTGGCGTCGTACAGCGTCATGAAGGAGACCGGTCCGGACGCGACACCCGTAGTCGATCTGACCTGTGAGCCGGTCGGCCGAATTCGCGAGAAGGAGAAGCCGGTTCCACCGCCCGACTGATGAACGAGCGCCATCGCCTTGAGCGTGTCGTAAATGCCGCTTTCTCCATTGGAGAGAGTGTCATCCACCGGTAGGACGAAGCAGGCCGAAAGCTGTCCCAGAGGTCGGCCGGCATTCATCAGCGTGGGAGAGTTCGGCTCGAACTTCCCAGTCGTCATCATATCGTAGAACTGGCGGGCCAATTCCTCCACGGCCGCCTCCGAGGCCCCGTAGTCCCGGTCCTTATTGGCGATCACTTTGGCCACCCGCCAGAACATGGCCTCCGGCTCCTCGGTGGGCGTTCCCTCCGCGTCCTTCTTCAGATACCGCTTGGCCAGAACGATCCGGGCGTTTTCGGTGAGATCCGCCACCGGAATGTCGCCCGGTGTGGGCTCCTCGAAGATTGGACGCTTAGAGGGTGGGGCCTTCGGCTTCATACCTGTCTGCTCCGCGCAAGAGTGTGGAAAGGCAGTGGAATCCCTACCTCGGATATGTTGAAAACCGACGAAAACCCGCCCCGCCAGCCGACATCCCTTGTGGAAAATTTCCTGAAGAGCCACGAAATATTGGGGACTTGCAATGTACGCCCCCTACATCTTGTGGTCAAGGGTGTTGACCCGCACGCCGAGGTCGTATGCACTCGAGCCGGATCCCGGGGCCAGACCGTTGCTCTTCCAAGAAAAATTCTGCTGTACAACCGGCATTTCCACAGGTACGATTCGGATAGGGTCAGACGTTCGAGATTTCAGGGTTGGCAGCCTTCATCGGGAGGCGATTCGTGAAAAGAAAACTCCGCCGCGTCCTCGAGATCGCGCTCCCCGTCGTGGGCATGGGGATCATCTTCCTGTCCGTCCTCTTCGGGGCGAGCATCAACCTACAGATTCAAGTGCTCTACGTGCTGTTCGGAGTCCTGATTCTGGAGGCAGGCGTCTGGGGCCTCGCGAACAAGCTGCTTCCGAATGAGCGCCGCTACCTTGGTCTGCGCGACGAAGGGGATCACTTCATTGGGCTGATCCGTAAGCTCAACGCGGCCGCCATTGAGAAGAATCAAGGCACCGGAGACGACGGGCGCTATCGAGACGTTCTGCAACAGATGCACACCTCTGTGGACCGCATGGGCGAGCTCGCCGGTCAGGACGCGGGAGCCGGGAATGCCAAGGCGTCGGGCACGGGTGTATCCGCCCTGCCGGCCGGCCACGAGCTCGACACCGCGAGGCCGACCGCGTAGAACGCCCCGGCCCATCTTCCCTCGCTGGGCTTGTCAAACGGGCGCATCATCCTCACCCTTCGAATCGTTTGACCGTCCATTGAAGTTTTCGAGTGATCGAGGGCATGAGCGAACCGTCCAAAAGCATCTGGTACCGCCTGGGCTATGCACTCGAGTCGGCCCGCCACGGAGCCCAGTCGGCCCAGCAAGTCCGATCCTCCGACAAAGTCCAGGCCGCGGAAGAAGACGGGGCCGCCCGGCCACGGTCTGCCAGGAACTCAGGGGGCGAGGCAACGGATCCCGAACGCAGGCCCGTCTCGTCGACCGTGGATCAACTCATCGCCACCGGCACCGGAATTCTCGGTGACCGGCTTTTCTCCATCCTTGTCGGGCGACGGCCCGGAAGGTTGCGTCTGACGCGCGCCGCCGTGGCCGGAGCGGGTGCGGCGTTGGCGCTCAGTCTGTTCCGGAACGGGAAGAATGGGACGTCAGGGGCTGATGGCCTCCACGACCCGACCGCTGAGCTCCTGACGGGGGCCGCGCGGGGCATGCTCTATGGCGCGGTTCTCGAGCCCCGGCTTCCGGGATCACCACTCCTTCGAGGGGCAACATACGGCGTCATGGAGTACGTCACATCTCCATTCGGCGGGCTGGACGGTATCCTCGGTGCCTCCAGCCCTAATCGGACGATGCCGATCGTGGCGGCGCTCTTGGGTACGAGTGACTCTGGGGCCGGGTCCGGGGCCGGATCCATGGTCGACCACTTGGCGTTCGGGGTCGCGCTCGGGCTGCTCTACGGCGAGGGAAGGGCGAGAAGAGGAAGCCGGCTGGCCGAGTAGGCGGGGAGAGACCTGGGCTCGAGGCGTACCATGTTTGCGGGACAAGCCGCCAACGTGATGGTTGGCCCTCTGGTGGCCCCACCGCCCGGATCCACCGCATCTTGGACGATCCCCAGAATCTGGGTACGGACCCCTCCCTCGCCCACGCCCACGAGCCCGCAGAATGCCCAGGGACGATCCTGCACCACCGCTCCGACATAGGCCTGGCCCAAACCATCCACGCGATCGAGCACGACATAGGAGACCCCCGCTTCACGAGCCTCGAGGAAAAAACGCTCGGGATCGGGGCTCAGCGGATACGTGCGGCTTTGGACTCCCGAGAGTGTATAGAAGATGCGGGGCTTTCGACTGAACACGGCTGATCCGTCGGGAATATTCTCGCCGACCCAGCGCGAGGCAGTGACGAACTGTCGGAACCCTTCAGAGTAGCACGCGAAAGGCCCGGCTTGGCGGACGACCCCGCGGCAGGCACTGGCTCCGCTCAGGGACTCCCCCCAACTCTGCATGGAGGGCACAAGCAGCAGGGCAAGCGCAATCGCTCCTGCGGCCAGCGGCAAACGTGGGTCTATCCGCTTCGCTCCCTCGAGTAGGGCCTCACCTGCGTAGAAGAGCACGAGCGGATAGAGGGGCAGCGCGAACCGGTCCCCGGACCAAACGGCAGGCCAGACCAAGATCAGGCCGAAGTACAGGGGCGTGAACAGTTCCACGACGGTCCACCGGACTCTTATCCGAGCGACCCAACCCGCCAAGGCCAGGGCCATGAGCACCAGGCCCAGGGCTGTGAGCGCACCGCCCGACCATGAGGACAGTCCAGCCGGTATGTGCACGAGAACATAGCCCTGGAGGTTTTCGAGCACGCGGGCCGCAAGGTCTCCGATCCCGGCTCGGCCCAGATCAGGTTGATACGGATCGATCATCCAGAACTCGGATACGTACTGGGCCTCGCCTCCTGCCTGTGAACGGAGCCACCAAAGCACGTTGGGAACCACGAACACAGCGGCGAATCCGGCGAGTGCTCGCCAACTGCGGGCGAGACCGAGCGCAGCGCCCACTGCCAGCACCAAGGGCAGCCCAGCCGTCCGGGTGAATGTGGAGAGAATCGCGAGCACGCAGCCTGCCAGGATCCACCGCGAAGGAACCGCCACCTGCTCCGATCTGTGGAAGCTCCAGAGGCATGCGAGCGTCAAGGCCAGGAAAAGTGGATCCGACAGGATCCAATTCGTGGACCAAAGGAAGGCGGGCGAGAAGGCAAGCACAGTCGATACGCCTATTGCCATGACCATTCCATGGCGGTCGCGCACCCAGGCAAAGCAAATCACGACGCTGACCGTCACCAATAACAACGAGAGGAGCTTGAAGGTGATCCAAGCCTCGGCGCCGAGCCCCATGGCCCCGGCGAGCATGGCCGGGTAGAGCGGCGGATACTTCGTGTGCGGCGCCAAGGCCGGATCCCACGCCTCGACGTACCCCGCACCAGTAGCCAATGAATGCGCCAGAGACAGGTAACCGGCGTTGTCCCCGCCGTTGTGGGGGGCTGGATTCAGAGCCGGAAACGCGATGGCCAAGTGGATCACAGCCACGAGGGCGAGGATCGCCACCGGAGGGATCGGTCGCTTGATGGCGCCCGATGTCATAGGCCTGCTTCCGACGTCACAGCCCCGCTGGGAGTCATGGTTCCCAGAACACGGGGGGCCTTCGCACCGGTAACCGACGGGATGTTTCCTGGGATGCCGTGGAGATGCGCCCAGGCCAGAAACGCGAATGCCAGCGCCTCGCGCGCGTCCGGATCGACGCCGAGCTCCTGGCCGTTCTTCACCGGGACGGTGTCCACGTCATGTTTAATGGCCTGGACCAACGCAGGGTTATTCGCACCTCCCCCCACGAGGAAAATCTCATCGAGACCCCTGGGGAGCACCCAATCCCGGTAGGCCTCGGCGATCGACCGGGCCGTGAGCGCCGTGAGCGTCGCGACGAGATCGCACCACGCCTCTTCGTCTTCGCCAGGATCCAAGCCCGTCAGCACGCGATCCAAGAGCGCCCTTCCGAAGTGCTCCCGGCCCGTCGACTTGGGCGGTGGAGCTCGGAAGTAGGCATCGTCGAGGAGCTCTGTGAGTAGCGACTCGTCCACTCGACCCTTGAGCGCCATCGCCCCATCCCGATCGTACGGCAGGGCGCCTGATGTGGCGTGCCGTACCGCACCGTCGATCAAAGACACCCCCGGTCCCGTGTCGAACGCGATCACCGGCTCGGGAGAACCCGAAGGCGGTAACAAGGTCACGTTGGCCATCCCCCCCAGGTTCTGGATCGCGCGCCGGCGATCCACGACGGAGAACAAGAGTTGATCGAGCCACGGGACGAGCGGAGCGCCATGCCCACCCGCCGCCACGTCCCGACTCCGGAAATCGCTTACGACCGGCGCGCCGGTACACTCGGCCAATGTAGCCGCATCCCCCAGCTGGAGCGTGGCCCCCCGCAGGGTGCCGGTGGGCGGAATGTGCCAAACGGTCTGCCCATGCGAACCGATCGCCGTGAGCTCTCGGGTCTCGACGCTCGCGGATTCGCACACGTCGCGAACCGCATGAGCGAACCACTCGCCCAGCGAAGCGTTCAATCGGCACAGCGTGTCGGGTGCGCCCTCCTCTGTTGCGTCGAGGATCATGTTCCTGCGACCCTCGTCGTACGCGGTGGTGTTGAAGGCGACCGTGCTCCACTCGAAGGCCTCACGGGAGTCGCCCTCGATCCGTACCAGCACGGCATCGATCCCGTCGATGGACGTCCCCGACATGAGGCCCACGAAGAGATCCCCCGTGGTCATTCGGGCGGGTCCTCAGCCAGACCCCCGATCACACGGGCGAGCACACCTTCCGCCTCTTCGACCAGCCGCCCCGCTTCGTCGACCCCGACCCCGCGACGTCCCATGACGAGCGCAACCTTGACTCGGCCCCTCGCCGACTCGAGGAGGTCCGTGGCACGGGGCCGATCCACATCGAGGACGGTCATCAGGATGCGTTCCCCCCGATCCCGGAGCTTCTCGCACGTCGCCTGGAGATCCACCATGAGGTTCCCGAAGACCTTTCCAGTCATGACCATCGCGCCGGTCGTGATCGTATTGAGGACCATCTTGGTTGCGGTCCCGGCCTTCATGCGGGTGGAGCCCGTCACGACCTCCGGACCGACCAAGGGCGCGATGACCACATCGTGGGTCTCGAGAAGTTCGGGCCCAGGTTGCGTGCAGAGGAGAAAGCCTGTGCGCGCATCGCGCTCGCGGGCGCGGGCCAGGGCCGAATGGACGAACGGGGTGGTCCCAGAGGTGGCGATCCCCATCACGAAATCCTTCGGCCCGATCGAGAGGCGATCGATCTCGGCGGCTCCGTCTTCTGAACGGTCTTCCGCCCCCTCCTGGGACCGGACCAGCGCCTCGCGTCCACCCGCAATAATGCCCTGCACCAGCTCGGGGTCGGTTCCGAACGTCGGAGGCATCTCCGCCGCGTCCAGAACGCCCAGGCGTCCCGAGGTCCCCGCCCCTACATAGACCAACCGGCCCCCACTCTGGACGGCGTCCACGACCAACTCGATCGCGCGGGCAATGGCGAGCCGCTGGGATCCGACGGCCTCCGCCACCGTACGGTCCTCGGAGTTGATGAGGTCGACCAACTCGAGCGGTGACAACACGTCCATCGCCGAAGAACGCGGATTCCTCTGCTCCGTCAGGCGGTCGTCGAGCATGCGGACTATTCGCCCCCTCGTGGTTGGGGACCTGGAACTCCCCCCGGGTTGCGGCGATACTTCGCTTGGACAAGCTAATCTTGGCTTTTTCTTGCTGGTAACCAAGGACTTTGCGCCCGAGGCTCCGTGAATCTTCTGGAAGAAGCCCAAGCTCTCGCCGCAGACCTCACCGCGATTCGTAGAGACCTTCATCAGCATCCGGAACTCTCGTTCCAAGAGGTCCGAACGGCGGGAATCGCGGCAAATGAGATGGAGGCGCTCGGCTTCTCCGTCCGTACCGGGATCGGTCGGACCGGGGTGATCGCCGAGCTCCACAACGGCGAGGGTCCGCTCATCGCACTTCGTGCAGACATGGACGCCCTCCCCATACAGGAGGCGAATACGCACGATTTCGTCTCCGAGAACCCGGGTGTCATGCACGCCTGTGGCCACGACGGCCACGTGGCAGGATTGATCGGAGCGGCCCGAATTCTGGCGGAGAAGAGAGATTCAGGACGCCTGCCCGCCGGCAAGATTCGCTTCATCTTCCAGCCCAGCGAAGAGGCGACCGACGACGAGGGCAAAAGCGGAGCGATGCGGTTGGTGGACGAAGGCGTGATGGAGGGGGTCGACGCAGTCGTCGGGCTGCACCTGGGGGGACCGCTTCCCACCGGGAAGATCTTCTTCGCGGCGGGACCCATCATGGCCGGCGCCGCCGAGGTGCATATCGAGGTGCTTGGCAAAAGCAGCCACGCGGGAATGCCCGAAGCCGGCGTGGACGCGCTCGTGTTGGCAGCTCGTGGCGTTGTCGCGGCCCAAGACGCCGCACCCAAGAACCGCTCGCCGGTCGAGGACGGAGTCCTCTCGTTCGGACAGATCTCTGGGGGCACCGCCACCAACGTCCTGGCGGACCATGTCTCGATCGAAGGGACCATGCGATTTTTCTCGGAAAAGACTCGAGAGCAGCTCGAGGGCCGGTTGGACGAGGCGTTCGGAGTCTTGGCGGAATCCGGCGCCGAGGTCAGGATTGACGTCGGGAACGCTATTCTTCCTGTCATCAACGACGACCGGGTGACCGAATGGGTACGGGCCGCCGCGGTCGATTTGGTGGGAGAAGACGACGTGCTACCCATCGAGCCCATGACGCTGGCAGAGGATTTCTCCTTCCTCGCCAAAGAGGTACCAGGCACCTTCTATTGGGTGGGGGCAGCATTGCGCAAGCCGCGAATGCACCATGAAGCCGACTTCGATATCGACGAGTCGGCCCTTCCGTTCGGGGCCGCCACGCTGGCGGCGGGCGCCATGCGGCTCATGGAGGAGATGAAATGACCACACCAGGGCGTACTGTGCTTTTGCAGCTGGGTCTTGTTCTGCCAGGGCTGTTGCTGCTGGCAGGGGCATGCACTCCGGCTGAGACAAGTCAGGCGGCGCCCGCCGAAGCAGGTCAGGCGTCGCCAGCCGAAGCCGGTCAGGCCTCCCCCGAAACGGTCCAAGCCCGAGCGCCCGTCGTCTTTCCGGACACATGGCGGTTCTCGGCCGACGACCCGCCCGTAATCGCCGAGCACGCCGTGGTCGTGAGCACGGACATTGTCGCCAGCGAGATCGGCGCCCGGGTCATGCGGGAGGGTGGAAACGCGGTGGACGCGGCTATCGCCGTATCCTTCGCCCTGGCCGTGGTTAACCCGCAGGCGGGAAATATCGGCGGCGGTGGCTTCATGGTCGTGAGGATGGCCGACGGAACCACCGCGGCCCTCGACTACCGAGAGAAAGCACCGCTCGAGGCCACCCGCGACATGTTCCTCGACGAGCAGGGCGAGCTGACGAACAAGTCGGTGGTGGGACACTTGGCGGCCGGTGTGCCGGGCTCCGTGATGGGAATGTGGGAGGCCCATCAACGCTTTGGCACGCTGCCCTGGGTGAATCTGGTGGAGCCGGCGGCAGTGCTTGCGGACGGCTTCGAGGTCCACGAGCGCTTCCGTGAAAACATCGTCGGCTCCGTGAGGGGCATCCGGCGTTTCGAAACGACGGCCGCGACGTTCCTTCCGGGGGGCCGGGTCGTGGGCCTCGGTGAGACATTCTCACAGCCCGAGCTCGCGGCCACATTGCGCCGCATCAGAGACCGAGGCGCATCAGGATTCTACCTGGGAGAGACCGCCGACTTCATCGTCGCGGAGATGGCGCGGGGCGACGGACTCATCTCCCATCGAGACCTGGAGGCCTACACCGCCGCCTGGCGGGACCCGATCGAGTTCACGTACAGGGGTTTCACGGTTCTGGCGATGCCGCCCTCCTCCTCGGGGGGTGCGACAATGGCGGAGATGGCCAACATCGTTGAGCAGTGGGATCTCACGGGGATGGGGTGGCATTCCGCCGACATGATCCATCTCCTGGCCGAGTCTTGGCGCCGGTCGTACTCCGATCGGAACGAATATCTGGCGGACCCGGATTTCGTCGACCTACCGTTGGAGCGCATGACATCAAAGGCCTACGCCGTAGAACGCGGAGCCGACATCACGGCACGGGCCACACCCTCGGCCGATGTCGGGCCTGGGTTGGGAGCACCGAGAGAGGGAGACCAAACCACGCACGTTTCCATCGTGGACGGCTCGGGGAACGCCGTGGCCGTCACGACCACGCTCAACTCGTCGTTCGGAAGTAAGGTGACAGTGGCCGGAGCCGGGTTCGTGCTCAACAACGAGATGGACGACTTCTCCGCAAAGCCGGGCACGCCCAATCTGTATGGGCTGGTGCAGGGTACGAACAACGCAGTAGGCCCGGGTAAGCGGATGCTCTCTGCGATGACCCCCACCGTCGTCCTGAATCCGGACGGCGAGCTGTTTTTCGTCACGGGCACGCCGGGCGGGGCCACCATCATCACCACCGTCTTCCAAACGATCGTGAACGTCGTTGATTACGGAATGAACGTGGTGCAGGCCGTGAACGCCCCGAGAGTCCACCACCAGCACCTTCCAGACGAGATCCGTTTCGAGCAGGGGGGGCTGCCCCCTGATGTGGTGAGCGATTTGGAGGCCCGTGGACATACCATGTCAGAGCGCCGCGGCATCTCCGGCGATGTTCAGGCCATCATGGTCTTGCCAGATGGGACGCTCGAAGCGACGTCCGATCCGCGCCGCGGAGGCGCGGCCGTCGGCTGGTGACTCCGGAGGGTGATGGGAAAGGGCGGGCCACATGAACGAGCTCCGCACGATCCTCCCCTATTTCCGGCCCTATCGTAAAGGGGTCGTAGTGGGTCTGGCGTTGGTCGTCGTCACCAACCTCTTCACGGTGGCCGGGCCTTATCTGATCAAGCTGGCCATCGACGGCCTGGGCGATCCGGATGTGACGGTGGCCCGCATTTCGACCTATGCGCTCCTCATTGTCGCGGCCGCAGTGCTCGGGGGTGCCGCCAAGTACGGCATGCGGGAGCTTCTCAACGGTCTCAGCCGCCGCATCGAGTGCGACCTGCGGAACGACTTCTTTGCGCACCTCCTGCGGCTGGACGCGAGCTTCTACGGCCGAACGCGGACCGGTGATCTCATGGCGCGCGCCACCAACGACACGCAGGCCGTGCGAATGGCGACGGGGCCCGCCATCATGTACTCGGTGAATACGGTCGTGACCTTCCTGCTCGCTCTCGGACTCATGATATGGATCAGCCCGAGGCTCACGGTCTACGCTCTCGTTCCCATGGTAGTCCTCCCGCCGGTCGTATTCATGTTCGCCCGTGTGATCCATGAACGCTTCGAGAAAATCCAGGAGCAGTTCTCGACGCTCTCGACCATGGTTCAAGAGAACCTGACCGGCGTGCGTATCGTGCGGGCTTATGTGCAGGAAGAGAGCCAGGCGCACCACTTCGACGGCCTCAACCGCGAGTACATGGACCGCAACATGGGCCTCGTGAAGGTGGCGGGCCAGTTCCATCCCATCCTCGCACTCTTCTCGGGATTTGCGCTGGTCATTGTGCTATGGCTCGGTGGTCTCGAAGCGATCGCCGGACGCATCACCCTCGGTGATTTCGTCGCGTTCGGGATCTACGTCGGGCTCCTCATCTGGCCGCTCATCGCTCTGGGCTGGGTGGTAAACCTCTTCCAGAGAGGCGGAGCCAGCATGGGCCGCCTCAACAGGATCTTCGAGACAGAGCCGGCTGTGCGCGCCCCCGAGAACCCCGTTCGTCTAGCCGAGCCCCGTGGCGCAGTCGAGTTCCGGGGCGTGTCGTTTCGCTATCCCGGCACAGAGCGGTTGGTCCTGGAGGACGTTTCTTTCGTCGCCCAGCCGGGTCAGACCGTGGCAGTCGTTGGTCCCACCGGCTCGGGCAAGACGACGCTCGTGACGTTGATCCCGAGGATCTACGACGTGACGGGCGGGCACGTCCTGGTCGACGGCGTCGATGTGCACGATTTGGACCCGGGTGAGTTGCGCTCGCTCATCGGCATGGTGCCCCAGGACCCGTTTCTCTTCTCGGCGACTATCGAGGAGAACATCGGAATGGGCCTCGACCTTGGCGCCGAAGCGTCGGTCGCAGAGGATTGGGCCCGGAAGGAGCTGCGGACCCATAGTGCGCCGGACGGCCCATTGGAGGACCCCGACGAAGCGGTCGTCGAGGCTGCCCGCATCGCCCAGCTCCACGAGTCGATCCAGGGGTTCCCGAAGGCCTGGGGGACTCTTCTCGGCGAGCGCGGAGTCAACCTCTCGGGGGGGCAAAAGCAACGCGCTACGTTGGCCCGCGCTGTGGCACGCGACCCGCGGATTCTCGTCCTCGACGACGCCCTGAGCGCGGTCGACACGCACACCGAGGCACACATTCTCGACGACCTCACACGTGTGATGGAGGGGCGCACTTCCTTCATCATCAGCCACCGCGTATCCGCCGTGATGAACGCGGATCTCATTCTCGTGCTGGATGACGGCCGGATCGTGGAACGGGGTCGGCACGCGGACCTGATGGCATTGGGTGGGACCTACGCCCAACTGCTACACCGGCAAATGCTCGAGCTGGATATCGAGTCGACGACGGTGGGGGCAGCGTAAAGCCCGCCAAACACGAAACGACGGCCACCCCATGCCGCCCAGACGGCGATCACAGGCGTCCGACAGGCTTCTGCTTGCGCCTACCGGCCCGCTCTCGGATGTTGACCACAGTCTGATCCCGGAGTACGCCTGTGTCTGATGCCGTCAAGGTCTGGTCACTGGGAGTGTGGAGCGGCCCGAGGAGAGAGCCGTGACGGATTCTATAGAGCGCCGACTCGTCGCAGTCATGTTTACGGACGTGGTGGGCTACACGGCCATCATGCAGAATGACGAAAAAGCCGCCCGCGCTGTGCGCTTTCGGCATCGTCGTGTTCTGGAGCAAGCCCTTGGCGCTCATGGAGGTGAACTTCTTCAGTACCTTGGTGACGGAAGTCTCTCGGTTTTCTCTAGTGCAGTTGAAGCCGTGCGCGCCGCGATCCAGGTGCAGAAGGACCTCCAGGAAGACCCCGCCGTTCCTCTACGGATCGGCATCCACGTTGGCGAAATCTCTCACGACACCCAAGGCGTATACGGCGATAGCGTCAACATCGCGGCACGGGTTCAGTCACTAGGTAGGGCGGGGAGCGTTCTGATCTCCGAAAAAGCCCAAGACGAGATCAAGAACCAGCCTGGACTGTCTTCAGCCTCCCTTGGGCGCTTTGATCTAAAGAATGTCGAGCATCCCCTCGGCGTGTATGCCGTGGTCGCGGAGGGCTTGGTCGTGCCAACACGCGGGGAACTGGTGGGACGACCACGCCGGTGGCTGGGGGCGACCGCAGCCGTCCTCTCGGTGGCCGCAGTCGTGGTTTTCTGGCCGCGCGATGCGGGCGGGCCGCCGCCGCCCTCCGGGGCGACATCCGGACCGTCCTCTCCACCAGACACCCAGGAAGTCCAGCCGGCTCCGGTTGTCGTGCGCCCGCCCACGGCCGACCCGCTCCCGAGGGTCGCGAGCGTGGTGGTGGCGCTTCCTCGGGACACGCTGCGGGTAGGGGACCGGGTGCAGTTGAGCGCGACGGCAGCCACGGCGGGCGGCGATCCGGTGAGCAGCCCGCGCGTGGACTGGGTGGCGAGCGATTCGTCGATCGCACGGGTGGATGGGAGCGGAGCCCAGCCCATGCTGGTCGCGCTGTCTCCCGGTAGGGTGAGCGTGACGGCCACGATCGACGGCGTCAGGGGGACTGCCACGGCCCACGTGATCGAGGCCGTCACGGCGCTGAACCTCTCACCCGACGGCGGCACCCTCGCCCTCGGTGACACGGCGACGATCGAGGTCACCGACCAGGACGGTCGGCCGCTCGAGGCGTCCTTTGAGTCCAGCGACCCAGCCGTCGCCACGGTGTCGGAAGCGGGGATGTTGGAGGGTCAAGGCCTGGGCCAGATCACCCTCCACGTCTCCGCGGACAGTCTCAGCGTTGGGGCCATCTTCACGTTTGGCGCTGCCGAGCCCGAGGAGGTCGAGGAGGATGCCGCGAGTGACTCGATAGCTCCCCAAGAGGTGGACCAGGAGAAGACCTACCTGCCGAGCGAGGTCACGGAGCCGCCGTTGCTCCTCAACGAGGATTCGGTCACCCAGGCGGTCAACGACAACTATCCCCCGCTTCTCCGCGACGACAACATCGGAGGTCGAGTCACTCTCGAGCTCACGATCGACGAGAACGGGTATGTCCTGGACGCTCAAGTGTGGGAGCAGTGCGAGTGCCGCCACCAGAGCCTGAACGAGGCCGCCCTCACGGTAGCCCGTTCAGGGATTATTAGGTTCACACCCGCCAAGCGGTTCGGCGTAGACGTCAACGTTCAGGGCTTTCAGTTCCCGGTCATCTTCGAGGCCCCCGAGTGAGCTGCCGACTTTCTGTCTCGATTACGGTCCCAGTCGCACTCCTCCTTCTGATGGCGCCCCTCGTCCATGCCCAGACGGGCACCCTGCGAGGAACCATAACGGATACGAGCGATGGGACTCCCGTCGAAGGCGCTAGGGTCATCGGGCTCGAGACGCGGGCTCCCCTTACCGGCCCCTCCGGCCAGTTCGAGACCGACTCCTTCGGCCAGCTCGAGCTCTCCCTCGTCTCGGGCATCTACTCTCTGGTAGTCGAGAGCCCGGGGTACGCACAGGCGCGGATCGACGTCGAAGTGATCGCCGGCGAGGTGACCGAGATCGCGGTCTCGTTGGATCCCTTTTCCTTCATGCTCGACCCCGTGGTCGCGACGGCGGAGCCCTGGCGGTCCGAACCCACGTCCACCACGCCCGCGCGTGTGATCGTCGTCCAGGGTGAGCAAGTCCGCACCTGGGGAGGGCCGACACTCGCCCAGTCGATCGCTGGCCTCCCCGGGATGGACGTGGCACAGACCGGCCTGACTCCCAGCAACATCGTGGGACGGGGTTTCAATAACGTCTTCAGCGGCGCGCTGCTCGTGCTTGTGGACAACCGGTACGCACGGCTGCCGTCGCTCCGGCTCAACGCGTACAACATGATTCCCACCACAGTCTTCGACGTGGAGCGAATCGAGTTGGTGCTCGGGCCCGCGGCGGCCTTGTACGGCCCCAACACCGCCGCGGGGGTGCTGCATGTGATCACGTCGTCTCCCATCGATCGCCCGGGGACGGACGTCAGCCTGTCGGGAGGGGAGCGAAGCGTCTTCGAGGGCGTCTTTCGGCACGCCTCCCGGCTGAGCGAGAGGGTTGGTGTGAAGCTTTCGGGACAGTATTTCCAAGGCAACGAATGGGAGCACGTCGATCCCGTGGAGGAGGCCAACCGTAGTCCGGCCAACCCGCTCATCGGCCGGCGAGACTTCGATACGCAGCGCTTTTCTGGTGACCTACGGCTGGATCTGCGGCCCTGGGGACAGGGGGCAGGAGAGATCGTCCTCGCTGGAGGGATCAACCAGATCCAAGGCATCGAGCTGACCCCACTGGGTGCCGCGCAGGCTTCGGAATGGCGGTACATGTATGGACAAGCTCGCATCCAGAAGGGTGGACTGTTCGCGCAAGCGTTTCTTAATCAGAGCAACTCGGGAGACACGTACCTGCTCAGAACCGGAACCCCCATCGTGGACGAGTCGCTGACGATCGTCGCCCAGACCCGGTATTCCTTCGAGTCTGGCGAGCAGCAGGAATGGGTGGCCGGGATCGACCTTCGGCGGACTGAGAACGAGGACGACGACGTGATCAGTGAAGTCGGTGGCTACCTCCACTCCCGGACCAGGCTCTCCGATCAGGCCGACTTCGTGGCGGCCGTGCGGGTGGATAAGAACTATCGACTCGAGGATCCCAACTTCTCCCCGCGCGTGGGCATCGTGTTCACTCCGGAAGAAGGCCACCACTTCCGCCTGACGTACAACCGCGCCTTCGCCACGCCCACCACCAACAATCTCTTTCTGGACCTGGTAGCGGGCCGCATTCCGTTGGGGGGAGGGTTGGGTTACGACGTGAGGGCGCTGGGGACTCCCTTCACCGGCTTGACGTATGAGGATCGCTGCGAGGGCGGGTTCGAGGGTCTGTGCATGTACTCGCCCTTCGCACCCAATCAGAAGCTTCCTGCAGACGGCACGTTGCTCTGGAACGATGTCCTTCAAGCGTTGGCACTGGCGGACAGCACGGTCCTTCCGATCGCCACTTTCCTCATGAGCCCGGGCAGCGACCCGGGCGACCCCGCTTTGGCCTCGGGGCTCCTGACCTTCAACCAGGAGGCCGGGACCTTCCTTCCAGAAGGTGGGCCGCAGGCAATCGACCCCCTTCGATCAGCCATTACCAATACGATCGAACTGGGCTACAAGGGACTCATCGCCGACAGGTTGTCTCTCTCGGTCGACGTGTATTCGAGTTCGATCAGCGACTTCGTGGGCCCCCTCCGTATCGAAACGCCGTCGGTGTTCCTCACACCGGAGTCGATCCAGGAGTTCGTGACGCACCGCCTGACCGCACTTCTGGCGTCCGGAGCGGTCACGGCGGAAGACGTCGCGAACATCGTCGCAGGCTTGGCGCAGACTCCCCTGGGCACAATCACTCCCGATCAAAGGAGCGGCTCTGATCTCCTGGTGCTGTCACGGAACTTCGGAGACGTGAACCTGTGGGGGGCCGACTTGGGCTTCGAGCTCCACGTCACCAATGAGGTCATCGTCACGGGCTCGTTCTCCTTCGTCAGTGAGGAGTGCTTCGACTTCAACGACGACGGAGCGTGAGCGAGCAAGTCATCCAGTCGGCGATTGGAGCCCTGCCCGGGAAGAGCGCACCGATATAGTCCGACTTCACGGCCGCTTCGGGAGTATCGATCGACGAATCGGAATACGAGGAGCCCGACGATACGGAGGCGGCGTCCCACCAGGCTCCACCGCGCGATTGGGGCTCACGGTGGTTCAGCTTCCCGCTCGTTGGTGCGAATACCGACGTCGGTCTCTTCATCGGTGGGGTCCTCCGCAGAGACACCTACGGCTTCCGCCACCACCCCTACAAGAACAGGCTGACGCTGAGCGCGGCAATCAATCCAGTCGAGTTCGGTGTGAGCAGTCAACTGAAGTACGACTTTTCGATCACGCGGGCCGCGTTACGAGGAGTTTTCGACATCGAGGGCTCCACGAGGGAGGTTCGAAATTATTTCGGAATGGGCAACCGGACGGCAACGTCCAATTCCGACGACTTCTTCGAAGCGGATCGGGCCTTCATCGGTGCGAACCTCGGGGTCGCACCGACTCTTCCCGACGGTTGGTCGTTCTCCGTGGGACCCGTCTTCCGCTTTTCAACTCCCGTCGACGAGGAAGCCACATTCCTGGCGATAGAACGGCCATACGGCTTCGACGACTTCAGCCAAGCCGGTCTCGTGGGAGGTCTGACATGGGACAGCCGCGATGAGCCGGCCCTTGCCTCGCGGGGGGGCCTGCTCGAGATCGAGGGGCGTTACTACCCGTCGATTCTGGACGTCGCCGAGCCCTACGTCGGCATTCGTGGATCCGCGTCGATCAACCTCGGGCTCGGGGGGCCCGTGCTGTCGCTCAAGGCCCGAGCAGAGAAGGTCTGGGGGACCTACCCCTACTTCGACGGTGCGCGGATCGGGGGCGGCTCATCCCTTCGGGGGTTTACGTCGGATCGATTTGTCGGTGACGCCTCGATCCTGACGAGCGCTCAACTTCGGCTTCCTGTGACGGACTTTTACATCCTGCTGCCCGGCACCTTGGGAATCCACGGACTGGTCGATGCCGGACGCGTCTACCTGGAAGGTGAGACGTCGGACAAGTGGCACGTCGCTGCGGGCGGTGGTATCTGGATTTCCGTGTTCGAGCCCAAGTACACCCTAGGCCTGACGGTGGCTCGAGGTGAGGACCGGACGAAGTTCTATCTGTCGATGGGCGCGGGGTTCTAGTCAAGATATCGTCACATCATCATCCCGTCGGGATGCCGTCGGGCGTCGGGCACCGGGTCTAGTCTAGAGTCAGGGACAACATGAGGCGCTACCGGACCCTTACGTTTCTCTCAGTCGTCATTTCGCCGATCATGCTGTCCGCGCAGGAGCGGACGCTCGAGGCGGACATCGAGCTGGCGAGCAAGTACGAATGGCGGGGCTTGCAGTTGGACCCGGGGTTCAACATCCAGTACGCCGCATACGGGTCCCTCGCTTGGGATGATCTCATGTTGACCGCCGGCGTTTGGTCGCTCACGGATCTGTCGTCCGAGCCCGAGGGTCTTCCGGAGCGCTGGGCCTTCGAGACGAGCCCGTGGATCGAGGCCTCCCTTGGTGGGAACCGAGGTGAAGTGCTAGCGGGGCTGACCGGTTACTTCTTGCGAGATCCAGCGCCGGGAACGGACTACCGGAGAGGGAACACGTGGGAGGTGTACGTCGGGGCACGGGGGGCAATGTCAGGGACTCCATTGCTGAGTGAGGCGCTCGTCTTCTGGGATGTCGACCGGGTCGGCGGAGTCTACGGCGAGGTTGCCGCCGCGCTGCAGATTCCGGTTTGGGTAGGGCTGGTCATACCGCTTGGATCGATTTTTCTGGAGGGCCGGAGCGGGATCGCCCTCGGGCAAGAGCGCAGCGTCGATGACACCGAGCCGTCCGACTACAATTTTGCCGAACGGGGCTTCACACACTTCGACATTTCGCTTCGCACGACGCTCCTGCCGATTTCCGCCGGTCCTTTCGCGGCTTCGTTCACGGTCGATTCGCATTGGGTGTGGGGCCTCGAACCGGAGACCAAGCTCGTGGGGGTGCCGGTCGGCGGGCCGAGCGACCCGTTTCGGTGGTGGTGGGCCGTAGGGCTGCGACTCACCTTTCCACGTTGCCGTCCAGAGAGGGAGCTATGCCAAGACCTGTAGGCTGGAGCGTACTGGGCCTCATCGGATCGCTGGGCCTCATTGGATCGATGGGTCTCAGCGGGTGTGCCTCCATCCAGGAGACGGCGCTGCCGCAGCCACTGTCGCCGGCGCCCATCGCTCCGCCCCCTGCGCCCGTGCCGGGCGGTCTCCTCGCCGGATTCGGTGCTCGAGACATCACACCACCACCGGGCGTGGGAATGAGCGCGTTCTCTGCCGACAGCCGGCAGGCGGTGGGCTTTCGCCAGCGGTTGTACGCCCGGGCGATCGTTATGGAGGACGACGCGGGTGAGCGCGTCGCGCTGGTGGTCGCCGATCTGGGGATGGTCTCGCTGGTCCTCCATCGCAGAGTCGCCGATCGGATCCTGCAGTCTGGCACCGGGATCGGGGCCGATCGTCTGCTCCTTTCGGCCACCCACACGCATTCGGGCCCAGGAAATTTCTTCGCCGCGGACGGATACAACGAGAACGCGGGCCGCTTCGCCGGCTTCGACGCCGTGGTCACCGACTTCTTGATCGACGGAATCGCCGGTGCCGTAGAGGATGCCGCCTCGGATCTGCAGCCCGCCCGAGCGGGTTGGCGTTTCGAGCCGGTCTGGGATTTCACGTTCAACCGGAGCTACGAAGCCTACCAGCGGAACAGCACACCGCGAGTGACGGTCAATCCTGCAGCATCCCGCCGGCCCGACCAGCAGGCGGTCGATTCGACCTTCGCGCTCCTCCGCATCGATCGTTGCGACCAGCAGTGGGCGAACTGTGCGCCTCACGGCGGCTACGCCGTTTTCCCAATCCACAGTAGCAACATCCCGGCCTCCAACAATCTCTTCGACTCGGACATTCATGGCGTGATTGCGCGGACGGTCGAGGACCACATCCGGGCCGCCCGGGCCGTCACGGCAGGTACTCCCGCGGCAGGCTCGACCCCGGCCGGTGGGGCGTACTTCCTGCTCGCGCAGGGCGCCCACGGCGACATCGGCGCGAACCTGCGCGACCCGGTGCCGTGCCGCCTGTACCGTTTCCTCCCGGAACGCCGGCCCGCCGGTCCGAGAACACTCCCCGCGCCGGAGGCGTGGCGGGCACCGATATCGGAAGTCGAATCGTGCCTCGACAGAACGCGGCTGGAAGTGGATTCTTTCGCCACGGCCCTCGGAGCACGCACCATCGAGATCTTCGACCGGGCCGCCCCCGCTCTCTCGCCCGATCTGTCCATCGGTCGTGCGTTCGCCACTATAGACCTCCGCACTTACGCCGGCCCGTATCAGATCTGCTGGCCCCCACGTATGGGAGCTTCCGGAGTCGGGAGTGCGGAGAAGGGCTACATCCGCACCTGGAAGCACCGCGTCTTCTTCATCGATATGAACTTCGACGAGGGCGGGTCGGCGGCGCGAGCCACGCCTGACGGTTGCTTCGGTCACAAGAAGACCCAGCTCGGGTTCCTGATCAAAGAGCACACGATGCCGCAGGTTCTCCAGCTCGGCGTGTACCGGTTGGGCGATGTCTTGATGGGGTCAGTGCCGGTAGAGCCGACCACCGAGGTCGGCGCGCTGATCCGGGAGACCATCCTCGGGAGCGCGCCGGCCGGCGTCCAACGTGCACTCGCCGTCAGTCTGGCGAACGGTTACGCGAGCTACGTAGCCAGTGCAGAGGAATACGAAGCGCAGTACTACGAGG
This sequence comes from Longimicrobiales bacterium, assembly GCA_965249775.1. Classification (GTDB taxonomy): domain Bacteria; phylum Gemmatimonadota; class Gemmatimonadetes; order Longimicrobiales; family Gaopeijiaceae; genus UBA822. The sequence continues at coordinate 4,241,681 of OZ252253.1, read as the reverse complement.
GGGGCTCGACCCTGTACGGGCCCAACACGGCCGAAATGCTCGCGTACGAGTTGGGGGAGTTGGCCGCCAGCCTCCGTAACGGGAGTCCGACCGTCGCCGTGAGCGCAGCCCTGGCGTTCCACGAGGAAAGCCCTACCCACTTTTGGGCGCCTCGTCCGATTCCCGCGGGGTTCACCCGAGAAGTACTCGACGGCGTTTGCGGTCCGGAGGAAGTGCGAATCCGCTGGACCGATCTCAGACCGGGCACCTTGATCCCGGCGGAGGCTTCGATCGTTCAGATCGAGCGGGAAAGCGCCGGCCAGTGGGGCTTACTGGCCGACGATGCGAATCCAGAGGTACAGGTGCAGGCGGTCGAAAAGAGAGGCGACGGATACCTGTGGGAGGCACGCTGGGTGCCGGCGTCGGTCCCGTCGGGGGGTTACCGACTCCGCCTGCTGCCCCGTCAGGGGCTGTCGGAAGTGGTGGGGGCCGGGTGTCGGGTCCCCTAGACCCTCTCCACCGAATAGAGGTGCAGCGCCTCCGTCCGTCCCCTGAGCTCCAGCTCACCCACCGACCGGGCCTCGAGCTGCGGCGGTAGCTCGATCGACTTGTAGACGACCTCCGACAGAAGGCACTGTACGCCCAGCTCCTTGCACATACCCTCCACTCGTGCGGCCGCATTCAGGGTATCCCCGTGAAACGCCAAGTCCTTCCTTGCCTCCCCCACCCAGGTCGTGACGACGGCGCCTCCGTGGATTCCCGCTCGAAGGCGAGGGATCGTATCGTACTCGCGCCGATAGTCGTCTTCCCTGTGCTCCAGCAGTCGTACCATGTCGAAAAAACACTGCACGCAGGCAGCAGAGCTTATGCCCTTTTTCATCCGCCAGGTCACGAGCACGGAATCTCCAGCGTGCTGATACACTTGCCCCTTCCAGGCGAGAATCGCTTCGGAGATGTCGGAGAAACAGTCCCTGAGGAAGCCGCTGTATGCCATATGGCCCAGGCGTTCGGCGATTCCGGTGGAGCCGACGATATCGGCGAAGAGGAAGATGCGCGTCTCCTCCACCGGGTAGTGATACCGCCCCGTGAGAAGACGGCGGATCTCACCTGGGTTGTGGAGCTTTCGCACCTGCAGGAAACCCGTCACGAGAAACGACGCGACTACGGCGAAGATGAGGTCCCTCAACAGTCCACCTTCAGTAGCGTAATAAGTGATGCCGTCGAAAAGCCCCCGCCCGCGATCGATCGAACGATCAACCGCGTTCACGGCGGTCAACGCCGTGATCATCAGCAGGGAGTAGCTTCCGGTACGGACGACGCTGAGCCGGGCGAAGGACATCGTTCGGCTCCAGCGGGGGAAGATCAGCTCCTCCCCCACGCCGAGGCCGACACCGATGAGGATGCCGATCGTGACTCCCCGGACGGCCGAAAAAAAGGGCGGTCGCCCGTCGAACTGGCCGATGACGAGACCGAGGGCGGCACCGATCACCACCCCCCATAAGGTGAAGGCCGCGACCGTACGGAGCCTCTTTCTGGCCAGGTTGTTCATGCGAGTATGATGGCATGTCGAGACATACACGGCAAAGCACCAGGATTGCTTGGAACCCGAGCGATCCATGAAGGGTTTGGCTCACCCCGATGGAGCCGTTAATTTTGGTTCCGATTCACCTCCCGCGGACACGATCGATGCGACAGCTCTCGGCCATCATGTTTACGGACATGGTGGGCTTCACGGCCTTGATGCAGGACGACGAGCATCGGGCCAAGAGCATCCGCGACCGACATCGCGACACGCTCCGCCAGTCGATCGAGAAGCACGGCGGCGAGATCGTCCAGTTCTATGGTGACGGGACCCTCAGCGTCTTCGGGAGCGCCGTCGACGCAGTGTCGTCCGCTGTTGGCGCTCAGCAGGCCCTCCAACAGGATCCGGCAATCCCGGTCCGGATGGGACTGCACATCGGCGACATCAACCGTGACGAAGACGGCGTATACGGCGACGGCGTCAACGTCGCAGCCCGCATCGAGGGACTCTCGGCCCCCGGCTCGGTCGTGATCTCGGGAAAGGTCTTCGACGAGATCAAGAATCACCCGGATCTGCCCGCAACCGCACTCGGTGAATTCGACCTGAAGAACGTGCGCCGTCCGGTCCGGGTCTTCGCGATCACGGCGCCGGGGCTCGTCGTTCCCGACCCGGAGTCGATGACAGCCCAGACCGGGCCGCCCCAGAAGACCATCGCCGTGCTCCCGTTCGTCAACATGAGCGCCGATCCGGAGAACGAGTTCTTCAGCGACGGAATCTCCGAGGAGCTCATCAACGCGCTGACGCGCGTGGAGGGCCTTCAGGTCACCGCTAGAACCTCATCCTTCGCCTTCAAGGGCAAGACCAAGGACGTCCGTGAGATCGGACGGAAACTCGGTGTGAGCGCGGTGCTGGAGGGGAGCGTCCGGAAAGCCGGCGATCGGGTGCGCATCGCAGCTCAACTCATCGACACGAGCGACGGGTACCACATTTTTTCGAAGGTGTACGACCGAGTCCTGAACGACATCTTCGAGACTCAGGACGAGATTTCCCTCGAAATCGTCAACGAGCTACGGGCCACCCTGCCGGACAAAGGAGAGAAGCCTTCCCTGGTTCGGAAAGGGACGGAGAACTCCGAGGCGTACGATTCCTACCTCATGGGCATGTACTGCTGGAATCAGTGGACGCCTGATGCCGCCCGCCAGGCCGTGGACCACTTTCGGCACGCCCTCGACTTGGACCCGGAGTACGCGCAGGCGTGGGGAGCCATGGCTCGCACCCATACGTATCTGGCCGCCATGGGTCGCTCGACCCAATGCGGAGAAGCCTATGGCTGTGCGCACGCGGCTGCGGAGAAGGCCATCGAGTTGGATCCCGAGCTCGAAGACTCACATGTGGCTATGGGCCTCGTCCGGCTCTTCAACGATTGGGATAGGCCGACCGCGGAGGCATCGTTTCTGCGGGCAATGGAGATCAATCCGGATTCGGTGGACGTCCTCCACGGCTATTCCCTTTTCTTCCAGGCGGACGGACGTTCTGAGGAGGCGGTCGCCGTTCTCGAGCGCGCCGCCGCCCTCGATCCCCTCAACCTCCCGGTCCTCGACTACCTGGGGAAAGCACATATGACGTGCGGGCATTACGAGGAGGCGCTGGCACAATTCGACCGGGTCTTGGAGTTGGACCCGGAGTTCCGGTCAGCCCTGGAAGGAAAGGGTTGGACGAACTTGCATATGGGTCGCGTGGACGACGCCATCGACATTTTCGAGGGCGTCCGCGAGCTGACGCCACACCCCAAAGCCGGTATTACGCCACTCGCCTACGCATTGGGCATGGCGGGCCGGACGGCCGAGGCCGAAAAACTCGTGGCGCTCATTGAGGAGCGAGAGCAAGAGGAGCCGGACGTATCTCTCGACCTGGATCTTGCGATGATCCTCTCGGGGCTGGGAAGAGAGGAAGAGGCCCTGGACCGCCTTCATCAGGCCGCCGAAAAGCGCGTCGGCGCTCTGGTCTTTCTGCGCAACTGGCCCTCCTGGAAGCTGCTGAGACAGATGAGCGGGGTCGCAGAATTCATGGAGGAACGGGGGCTTTAGCATCCAGGCCGATCCTTCTTAGCAAACCCGCCAACAACTCCGAGGATCTGCCCGTGCTACGGCCTGGCCCGCACGTACTTGACGAGGCGCTGACGCCCCACCTCGCCGGCGTAGATGTTGCCCTGGAAATCGACACCCAGGAACTCCACGCCGGTTCCGGTCGGGGTCTCCGAGTCGGGAATGAAAGCGGTCACCCAACCGGATTCCGCATCTCCAATCCTGATTCCCCGCTCCCAGCCGGGGTTCCACTGGGCGTTTGACATTCCGTCGCCCGCGTAGATGACGTCCTCGGTGTCCACGAACACCACACTCGGGCGCCCAAACTGGGTCCACACCGCCAGGCGGTTACCCTGTTGATCGAAAATCTGGATCCGGTTGTTTCCCCGGTCCGCCACGATCACGCGACCGCGACGGTCCATCGTGATATCGTGTGGATCGTTGAACTTGCTCGGATCGCCGCTCCGCGACTCCACACCGCCCCCCACCTCCAACAGGAACTCACCGTCGCTCGAGAACTTGACGATGCGGTTGTTCCCACCGCGATGCCCGTCCGAAATCCAGATCTCCCCGTTGGGAGCGACCACGACGCCGGACGGTCCGTTGAAGTGGCTCGGGCCGTACCCCGACACCCCTGCCTCGCCCAGGGTCATGATCACCTCGCCGTCCTGGTTGAGCTTGAAGACCTGATGCCCCAGGCCGCGCCTCAACCCCTCTACTTCTCGGGCGTCACCGGCCGGCGCGCCCTCCGTGACCCAAAGGAATCCCTCATGGTCCAAGAAGAAGCCGTGTGGGAATGAAAACATACCCGCTCCGAAGCTCTCCACGACGTTTCCATCGAGATCGAATTTGAGGATCGGGTCCTGGTCCGAGAGCGCGCAGTGGTTCGCGCCACACCTCGACAGCATCCAGATGTGGCGTCCGTCGGGATCGGGAAAGACCCCGCTGACCACCCCTATCCTCCACCCATTCGGCATCTTCTCCCAGCCGTGCACGGCGTGATAAGGATTGTTGGCTACGGACTGTGCACGGGCCTCCCCGCACATCGCCACCGCAGCGGCGAGGCAGGCCACCCTTACTGCCACCGCTACCCCTTCGACCCGACTGGCCCGTTCGACCCGACTGGAACGCGACATCTCGACCTCCGGCAGATCCTCTAGATGCTCATCCGGTAGAAGCTCATCCTATGGATGATCAACTTAGATGCTCAACCGCTAGAAGCCCAACCGTTGGAGGCACAACGGCATAGGCTCAAACAGCCGAGCGCTCAACCGCCAAAGCCTCAACAGCGACACCCACAACCGCCAGAGCCTCAACCGCTAGAGCCTTTCGAAGAGCCAGTCGGGTGTGGCCCCGGCAAGGAAGGAGGTCAAGATCGTGAACGAGCCTGTTACTAGGAGCAGACCCAGAATGATGAGGATCACTCCGGACGCCTTCTCGACAAGGGGCAGGAATCGGCGGAAACGGGAGAAAGCGCCCAGGAACCAATCCAGGGCCAGCGCTGAAATCAAGAACGGGATGGCGAGGCCCAACGAGTAGAGGCTCAACAGGCCTACGCCTGCCCAAACGGTGTCCTGGTTCGCTGCCAGGGTCAGGATCGCTCCCAGGACGGGGCCAAGGCAGGGCGTCCAGCCCGCCCCGAAAGCGGCTCCCACTCCTACCGTTCCTATATACCCGGCGGGCCTGTCGTTCACGTGGACCCTCCGCTCGCGCATCAGCGGCGCGATCCTGAAGACACCCATGAGGTGCAAGCCGAGCACGATGATGACAACGCCGCCGACCCGGGCGATCCAGACTTCGTAGTATCGTAGGAACGATCCCAAAAAGGACGCCGAGGCACCCAGCGTGACAAAGATGATGCTGAAACCAGCCACGAAGAGCAGCGAGTGCATGAGCGTTGCCTTTCGGTCGACCCCCTCCTGGAGCTCCTCCAGGCTCATGCCCGTGACGAACGCCAAATAACTGGGCACCAGAGGCAGGACGCACGGCGATAGGAACGACAGGACCCCTGCCGTCAGCGCGACCAAGAGGCCAACGGATTCGTTCATCCTCTACTCAATCCCTTTTCATCCTCTGAGTCCGGTGGGCTCGGATCCGGAGCAAGATCCTGAGCGCGGAGACGGTGCCACACGGCCCGGAACCCCATCACAATGCCGAGCCAGGCGAGCAGCAAAGCTAACGCCCAGCCGAACACCAGCGGGAAGAAGCCGACCACAACCGCCGATGAGATCGCGATGATCGCGACGGTGCCGAGGATCGTCCGATCCTCCGGGCCGAGCGTGCGGTGGCCCGCCAGTGCGTCGCTGAACGATACACCCGCCCTAACCAACTGCGCGAGCCGCCACGGTCTCAACACGGTTTCTCGATCCATCATCGCCTCTAAGCGCTCTGTGAGCTTGCCCTCCGGTTCCAACGACGTTGTCGGGAGTCCCTGAAGCGTCGGCAGTGGCTCCGCCGGCACCACCCTATGCGGGCGGCTGCGTCCCGGTAGAACAATTTCCGAAGAAGACGCCAGGTCGGCCAGAAAGATCCCCTCGAGCTGCCCCGCCAACGACGCATCCAAAACGCCCACGTCGATCTCCCAGTTCCCTAGAAGACTCCAGGCGTTGAGATTGCTGGAGCCCACTCGGCACCAGAGTCCGTCTACGACGGAGCTCTTCGCGTGAATCATCTCGCCCTGCCATTCGAAGAGTCGCACCCCCTGTTCGAGGAGGTAACGGTATCCCGCTCGCGAAAGCGTCCCGACCAACGGCCAGTTGTTGTTGGCCGGTACGAGCACCCGGACGTCGACCCCTGACTGAGCCGCCTCGGCCATGGCCTCGGCTACGGCCCCAGGCGCAACGAAGTACGGGTCGGTGATCCACAGACGCTCCTGCGCCATGGCCGCCACCAGCGCCAGGGTCCGCAGGACGCGACTCCGTCGCGGTTCGCCCTCGATGAGCCAGACCGATGTGTCTCCCACAGGACTCGTCTGCTCTTCTGCAAAGCTTCCCGGGAGGGGCTCACCCATCACGTCCCAGATGCGGCCGAAGGCCCTGCTGGCGGCTGACACGGCCGGTCCCCGAATCTCGATCCCGGTGTCCCGCCAGGGCGGAGCCTCGCTGGTGCCGGCCCACTCCTGGCCGACACAGAAACCCCCAGCGAACGCGACCTCTCCGTCCACAACCACAAGCTTGCGGTGATCCCGTTGGAACACGCCATAGGGATCGCGGACAGAGGGGCGATTGAAGGCGCGCACTTCGACCCCTGCTCGGCGAAACGGACGCCAGTACCGCCGCGGCGTCGCCCAGCACCCGACCCAGTCGTACAGGACCCGTACCTCGACCCCTTCGCGAGCCTTCTCCAGGAGGACTTCCCTGAACGCCCGCCCCACGGGATCGTTCCGAAGGATGTAGTTCTCGAAGTGGACGTATCGCTTGGCCCCCGCGATCGCCTCCAACCAGGCGTCGAACGTGACGGGTCCGTCGAACTGGAGGCGAATCGCGTTGCCCTCGATTTCCGGTGACCCGGTCGCTCGCTCGAGCGCTTCCTTCGTCAGGCCGCCGAGGGGGCCTCCTCTAGACGGAAGTAGGTCGGGGGAAGGCGCCGGCTGCACGCCTCCCCTCCGCGATGAGACCGATTGTTTCTCGGTGGAAGTCATCCCAAGGTTACCCCTAGGGCCTCTATACGGTCTCGATTGGGCAGATGAGACCTTGCGAGGTAACCTCCACGCCTGCCGCGATGCACTCCCGGCAGAGTCCGTAGATTTCGAGCTTGTGGCGCGTAGGGCGAAATCCGTGTCGTGCCGATACGCTGGCCTCGATACGGTGCACCTCGTCACTCTGGAACTCGATGACGGCGCTACAGTTCAAGCAGATGAGATGCTCATGGATCGGCTCCGCAGAGAGGCGGTGTTCATACCGCTTGAAGCCCTCTCCGAAATCCAGCTCTGCCACGAGCTTGCTCCGTACAAGCAGATCCAGAGCCCGGTAGATCGTCGCCTTGCCGATCCGGTGACCCTCGGATCTGAGCACGCGCTCGATCTCGTCCACCGAGAGGTGCTCGCCCGATCCGAACACGACCTGCGCCACCGCCTCCCTCTGTTGGGTCACAGGCAAGCCCTGGTCTCTGAGGTAGCGTCCGAAGAGTCGGACGAAGGGAGCCGGGTCCGAGCGAGCCTTCACGGCACTACGGGCTCCATCGAGTCCACGTCGAATTCGTCCAACAACGCCCTGAGTTTCTCCGGGTCCCCCGCGATCTCCACCACCCTGGGCTCCCCGAGGTCGATCTCGCTCCTCCGAGCGACGCCCTGCATCACTCGGGCGAGGCGGTACGGGGGGGCCTGGCCTTCCTCGGTGATGCCGTTCTCCACCGAGAGGCTCGTTCCCGTCCGCTCGGCCGCATAGGGTGCCGTGTACAGCCGGCGAGCACCGTCGTCGGTGAAGCAGCTCGCAGCCACCAAGCCCCGCTCTTTACGTCCCACGATCAGAGGTGGGAACACCCAGAGCCGATCGATCTCACTCTCGCCGAGGCGGCGGGCCATCATCTGAAGCGTTCTGGGAATGGCCTCCGGCACCCCCGGGTCCCTTCCATCCTTCACGACATGCCTCCCCGTTACTGCAGTCTCAATTCACGCGCAGACATTCTAATGCCCCAACCGCGATAGCTCCACAGCCTCTCGGGTCGCGTGAGTCACGTCCCGGCGAACCTGATCCATCTGGCCCTCGATCAGAGCCCCCGCCGCCCTTATGTGTCCTCCACCACCGAACTGGCGTGCCAAGGCGTTCACGTTCACCGCACCGTTTGAGCGGAACGAGACCTTGATGCCCTTCCGGGGGATCTGTCGAAAGAGGAGACCGACTTCCACACCCTCGATCGAGCGGGGGTAGTTGACCATCCCCTCGAGATCGTCCGGAATCGCCCCGAGGGCCTCGAACTGGTCCGCCGGAACGGTCATCCACGCGACCCCACCCTCCTCGTCCACCTCCAAGTGCGCCAAGGAGCTCTCGAGCAGACGATACTGGCGGCGCGGGACCGAGCCGTAAATCTGGCGGTACGCTTCGTCGGGACTGACACCCCGGCCGACCAACTCGGCGGCGATCTGAAGGCTGGTCGGAGTCGTGTTGCTGAAGCGAAACGATCCGGTGTCGGTCATGATGGCCACGTACATCGGAAGATCGGCCATCGCGGGCCATGGTCCCCCGGCCCGATGGATGAGATCGAATACCAGCTCACCGGTGGCGCTCGCGCCGGCATCGCGGAAAGACACACCCTCGATCGGCCGGTCCCCAGGCGGATGGTGGTCGATCACCACCGTCGGAAGACCGTCGATGAGTGGCCTCACCCTTCCAATCCGAGGTACCTCTCCGGTGTCCAGAACGACCGCGACATCCGCACCATCACAGAGTTCCTGGGCCTCCGCCGACGTTGCGTCCACGACCCACGATTCGTCGGGTACGAGGAAGCGGAAGGACTGTGGCACCGGCGTCGGATTCACGATGAACGCCTCCGTACCCAGCTCCCGGAGCCACGCCGCCAACGCGATCTGAGACCCACACCCGTCGCCGTCGCAATTGATGTGCGTGGTCAGAATCGCCGTTTCTTTGCCGCGCAATGCCGTCAGGACAGCGTCGATGGCCTCGAACCTGGCCTCACCGGTTTGATACGTCATGGATTCCCTAGAACGCGCTCCCCAGAAAGTTGCTGAAGCAATATGCTGGGCGGCCTCCAACAGCCTTCCTAGCTCGGTGCACCTGGCAGACGCTTCCGGACCTTAGCCCACGTCGAAGCGAGATGGACCACCCAGGGCGTTGTGACCCCGCGGACCTTTGCATGTCCAAGCGCCGCGAGGAGCGCGGCGGGTTCGTTGGGGTGTTGGTCGACCTCCACCCAAGCGCCCGCCACCTCACCCAACATGTGGGCATCGGAGCCCGCACCTCTCGGCTTGGACCAGCGATCCGCCAACTCCTCTGCCCGATCATTGAGGTGCCCCGGATGCAACCTCCCGTTGAAGACTTCGATGATGTCCACCAGCGGCGCGAGCTCTTCCGCGTACCGCCCGGACCCTCCCTTCCCTCGTGCGTAGGGGTGCGGCAAGTACACGAGTCCTCCCTGGTCCTTCACCCGGCGGCATACTTCCTGGGCGGGCGTCCCCTTTGGGATCAGCTCCTTGATGTACAGGCCGATGACGTCGATGCCCTCCTTCGTCTTGACCTCCTCGCCGGGAATCACAGACTCCGGGAACGCCTCTGCCATCTCCAACGCCGCAGTCACCCTGTTGTGGTCCGTGATAGCGATGCGCTGGACTCCTCTGGCGGATGCGGCAGCCATCACTTTCCGAGGGTCCGAGAGACAGTCGAAGGACACCTGTGTATGCATGTGCAGGTCGATTCGCATGCGACCTTCCTCGGGCACGTTCCGGACCACGGCATCCCTCCGAATGAGGGCGAGCACCTCCAGAGCTTGGTCCTCCAGCGTCTCGAGATCTCCCTCATTTACGAGCGAGTGCGTCGCCTTTTCTCGCTTAAGTCCCGGATCCATCTGGGTTCCCATAATGGCTCGAGCCCGCTCGGGACTGAGGCCCCGATCCTCACGAAGACGGTCGAGCCGAATTTCCTCGGACGCATGGACGACGACTGTCGCGTCGAAGTCGTCTTCGAGCCCCACCTCGAAAAGTAGCGGAATCTCCGATACGCAGAGCGCGTCGCGGCTGACCATACGCTCGCGCATCCACCGGTCCCGGAGGACCCGGATGCGGGGTTGAACGATAGCCTCCAGCCGGTGGCGGGCCTCCTCATCCTCGAAGACGACAGACGAAAGCGCATCTCGGTTCAAAGAGCCATCGGCTTCCAGAACGTCCTCACCGAAAGCCTCGACCACTGAGGAGAGGCCGGGAGATCCGGGCTCGACGACACGGCGCGCCAGGTCATCGGCACTGGCCACCGGGACCCCAACATCTTTCCAAAGGGAGGCCACGGTCGACTTGCCGGCGGCGATGTTCCCGGTCAAGCCCACCGATACGGCTTCGCCCGCGATGGAGCGCCTGAAGAAAAGTGCCTTGACCACCAAGAACGTGGCGACGAGTACTACGACCGCTGATGTCGCCCATCCCGGGCCCACCGAGCTCGCTCCAATCTGCCAGCCGCGGGCCCCGGCGTAGGCGACTCCCAACGCGAAAAAGGCCCATCCCGCGATCCCAAGGAGATCGAAGGCCAAGAAGCGCCGGTACGCAACGCCCGTAGATCCGGCGACGAGCGGCATGAGGGTCCGTACAAACGGGACCATACGGGCCACACTCACCGATAAGCCGGCGTGTTTCTCGAAGAGGTCGTGCGCACGGTCCTGGTGCCTGCGGGCCATGCGCGCGACTCGGCCACGGCCGGCGAGGACGCGGCGACCTCCCCAGCGCCCAATCATGAATCCGGTCGAATCACCCAGTGCCGCTCCCAACACTGCCGCAGCGACAACCGAGCCGAAACTGAAGTGTCCTTGGAGGGCGAAGACGGTCGCAAAGACGAGGGTGATCTCAATGGGGAGGGCCAGCCCTATGATCAGGGCTGTTTCGAACATGGCCATCGCACCGACGAACCACGGGCCGTATGCGGCGACGATCTCACCGATCCACTCGGTCATGACGGGCGCGCCGGCTCCCGGCTCAATCTGGAAGGCTTCTTGTCACGCCTCTAGAAGGGGCGATGCCTCGTAAACTTGACGTCGTCCTCGGTCCCAAAGAGGCGATCGGGGCCATCCGATCGAATCGAGAAGGAGTCGGGCCACGCCCTGTAGGAATACATCTTGCCCCACGGATCGGTCGTGGCATTGCCCGTAAAGTTGGCCGTCAGCCACGACTCCCAAGAGCGGGTCTCAGGAAGCTGGTACGTCTCGCGGGCATCCCTGCGCACGATTCGCGATATCTCCTCGATCTCCCGCTCGGCATTCCAGATGAGCACGGGCTCGATTATGGGCATCGTGCGATTCATCATCGCCTGTCGGCTGTCGGGAAAATACAGTGCGGCCACGAAGCCTAGGATGATCAGCAGGATGAGCCTGGTTACCACTTCCCACTCCTCTTCATGCGCCTACGCATGTCGGATCCCCAACGAAGGTAGCGTTCCAGATCCTCTGACGGTACGACCATGCTTCCCTTTCCGTACGCAGTCTCCATGCGCCATATCATATAGGCCTTCGAGGGTATGGGAAGAAAGGGCGGTCGCCGGTACCACCGGTTCGCCCTGAACGCCCACGCCGTCGCCAACATGGCGGGAATGAGCCACGGCCGCCGCACGGCGACCCTTGCCAGCCCTACGTAAACCGATCCCACACCGCTTCTCACAATTGGTTCCTGGACGCACCTGCCCAAGAACATCTTTATGCGCCAAAGTTAGTCCCCGCCCACGGTCAATTCAATGAAATTCGCGGTCGGTCACATGTAGTCTCCTCGATGGTCCCTCCGATGGGCCCGAGCTATGATACCTGAGTCTGATCGTAAGGGAGACGTGAATGTCCAATCGACTAGCCGAAGAGTCCAGCCCATACCTTCTCCAGCATGCCGACAACCCCGTCGACTGGCGCCCATGGAGCGCCGAGGCGTTCGACGAGGCCCGGCAGAGGGGTGTCCCGGTGCTGCTTTCGATTGGGTACTCCGCCTGCCATTGGTGCCACGTCATGGAGCGGGAGTCCTTCGAGGACTCGACGACGGCCGAGCTCATGAACGAGTCCTTTGTCAACATCAAAGTGGACCGTGAGGAGCGTCCCGACATCGACTCTGTCTACATGAAAGCCGTCCAGGCCATGACCGGGCAGGGGGGATGGCCGCTCACCGCGTTCCTCACTTCGGATGGAGAGCCCTTTTTCGGGGGGACGTACTTCCCGCCCGAGCCGCGGCCCAATATGCCCTCCTTTCGGCAGGTCCTACAGTCGATCCGGGACGCCTACGAGGAGCGGAGGGAGGAGATCGTCCGAAATGCAGGAGAGCTGAAGGAGCTGCTCGAAAAGAGCTCGGCGGAGCGCGCGGAAGGGCCGGTAACCCAGGACGGGGAAGCGATCGCCGGCCCGGCACTGCTCGATCACTCGTTCCGCTTTCTCGCCACGCGCTTCGACCCCACGCATGGCGGTTTCGGTGGAGCACCCAAGTTTCCGCAGCCGGTGACGCTCGAGTTCGCTCTCCAAGTACATGAGCGCACCGGCGAGGGCCAGGCGTTGGAAATCGTCACGCGAACGCTCGACGCCATGGCCCGGGGCGGGATCCACGATCAGCTGGCCGGGGGCTTCCATCGATACTCCGTCGACGCCCGCTGGCTGGTTCCTCACTTCGAGAAGATGCTATATGACAACGCCCTGCTCGGAAGGTTGTACCTGAACGCCCATCAGGTCACAGGCGACCCGGAGTTGCGGCGGGTCGCCGAAGGCACGCTGGACCACCTTCTCACGGACATGCGCGCTCCCGAAGGGGGGTTCTACTCCGCGTTGGACGCGGATTCAGAGGGAGAAGAGGGGACGTTTTACGTTTGGACGCAGCAGCAAGTACGCGAACTGCTCGACGAGGAAGTGGCCGATCTCTTCATGCGCTGTTACGACGTCAGTGAGGAGGGCAACTTCGAGAATAGCAACATCCTCCACGTGGCCCACGACCTCAGCGCGGTCGCCAAGCACGAGGGTATGGACCTCGAGCCTCTGAGAGATTTGCTCGAGGACGCGAAGCGTGTCCTGTTGGAGGCCCGGCAACTCCGAGAGCCGCCTTTCCGAGACGAGAAGATCCTCGCGAGCTGGAACGGAATGGCGATCCGGGCGCTGGCCGAGGCGGGCGGAGCCCTGAACGAGCCTCGTTTTCGGGAGGCATCCGTGAGCGGGCTCGATTTCCTGCTGGGGAGCATGCGGGAGGATGGCCGGCTCCGCCGATCGTACAAGGACGGCATCGCACGGATCGATGCCTTCCTGGAAGACTACGCCGCGGTCGGCAACGCGATTCTCACGGTGTACGAAGCGACGCTCGAACCTCGATGGCTGGACGAGGCGGCGTGGATCACATCGCGCATCGTCGAACTCTTCTGGGACGAAGCCGACGGCGTCTTCCACGACGCCCCGAAAGATGGCGAGGCGCTCGCCGTCCGGGCCCGGGACCTCATGGACAACGCCACGCCGTCTGGAAACTCACTGGCCGTCGAGCTTCTGATTCGGAGCGCTCACCTCTTCGGAGAGGACCGCCACCGTGACATCGCCGATCGTGTGCTCGACAGAGAGGCGGGATTCATGGCTCGCTTTCCGGCTGCGTTTGGACGCTTGCTCGCGGTGCTCGACCGGACCCTCGCCGACCCCGTGGAGATCGCCATCGTGGGAGCGCGCGACGATGCCCGCACGATCGAGCTACTCCAAACAGCATTGAGCCCGTATGTGCCCAACCGAACCATCGCGGGAACGGCTCCTGGTGAGGATCTCCCCCACAAGCTTCCCGTACTCGAGGGCCGCGATGGCGGAGCAGAGCAGGGTGCCGAGCCCGTGGCGTACGTTTGCGAGCGTTACGCATGCAAGGCGCCCGTCTCAGACGCCATCGCGTTGGCCGAGCAACTCGGCGAAGTGCAGAGCAACCCGGCCTAGGACCGCACGACCGACGAAGCCTAACAGCACCCGGCCTAGGAGGGGCAACTCGTCATAGGGTAGTGCGCTTTTTCGGTCGGAAGGTTTTACTATCTTAGAAGCCCACACCATCCCATCCCCAACTTCACCCGGACTAGATGGTCACCAAGGAGCAAGAGCTCACCGAAACAAAGGACTTAGAGGGACCATCCTCCGAGTGGCTCCTCGAGGCGTACCGAACGATGGTCACGTCCCGGCGAGTGGATGACCGGGAAATCAGCCTAAAACGTCAGAACAAGACCTTCTTCCAGGTCTCCGGTGCCGGGCACGAGGCGGTGCAGGTCGCGGTGGCAGCGCACTTGAGGAGCGCGTACGATTGGTTCTACCCGTACTACCGAGATCGAGCGCTGGCGCTGGCGCTCGGGCAGAACCCCCTGGACCACCTTCTCGGCGCGGTCGGGGCGGCCGCCGACCCAAACAGCGCCGGCCGGCAGATGCCCTCCCACTTCACGGATCCCGGGCTTCACCTCGTGACGATGTCGTCCCCCACGGGCACACAGTTCCTTCAAGCGGTCGGCGCGGCGGAGGCGGGATGCAAGGTATCGCTCATCCCCGAGCTACAAGCCACGATCGAGAACTTCGAGGAGGACGAGGTAGTCCTCGTCTGTTCGGGAGAGGGAGCGACGTCGGAGGGTGAGTTCTGGGAAGCCCTCAATACTGCGTGCAATCTCAAGCTTCCTGTGATTTTTCTCATCGAGGACAACGAATACGCGATCTCGGTGCCGGTCGAGGTCAACACGGCCGGAGGAAGCATCTCCAAACTCGTATCCGGGTTCCCCGATCTCTTCATCGTCGAGTGCGACGGCACCGACGTGCTGGACAGCCACCGGGCGACAGGCAAGGCAGTCCGTCACTGCCGGATGAGAAGGGGCCCTGCCCTCGTGCACTCTCATACGATACGTCCCTATTCGCACTCGATGTCCGATGACGAGCGGATCTACCGGACCACCGCCGAGCTGGAGGAGGCGGCAGCCACGGACCCGCTGCCCAGGACCCGGAATCTTCTGATCGAGCGAGGCGTGGCGACCGCAGAGGAGCTCGATCGCTTGGAGGAAGAGGTCGAGGCCGAGGTCGTGGCAGCCGCCGCCGAGGCGACCACCCACCCACAGCCGGAGCCGGAAACGGTTCTGCTCCACCTCTACTCGGAAGAAGTGGACCCGACTTCAGAAGCCTTCGACACCGAGGACTCGCCCGCATTTGGGGACGAACGCGCCCTCACCATGGTCGATCTGCTCAACGCCTGTCTTCGGGACGAGATGGAGCGGGATCACCGCATCGTCCTCTTCGGGCAGGACATCGCCGATGCGTCGCGGGAGCCCGCGCTCGAAGAGGTGAAGGGAAAGGGGGGGGTGTTCAAGGTCACGCACGGGCTCCAGCGTCGATTCGGTTCGAGCCGAGTGTTCAACGCGCCTCTGGCCGAAGCCAACATCGTCGGGCGAGCCATCGGCATGGCGCAGCGAGGCCTCCGGCCGGTGGTCGAGATCCAGTTCTTCGACTACATCTGGCCGGCGTTCATGCAGATTCGAGACGAGTTGGCCACGATCCGGTATCGTTCCCATGGGCTGTATTCCGCGCCTGTCGTGATCAGAGCTCCATACGGTGGCTACCTGAAAGGGGGGGGGATCTACCACTCTCAGACCGGGGAGACACTATTCACCCATACGCCGGGGCTTCGAGTCGTGCTACCGTCGACCGCGTCTGATGCAAACGGACTCCTGAGAACTGCCATCCGCTGTGAAGACCCGGTCATCTTCCTCGAGCACAAGCACCTATATCGGCAGGTTCATAACAAGGGCCAGTATCCGGGGAAGGACTTCATGATTCCCTTGGGCAAAGCGAACACGGTCAGGGAAGGATCCGACCTTACCCTCGTGACCTGTGGCGCGCTGGTCAAACGCTCCATGGACGCCGCCAAGGTCGCGTCGGAACAGCACGGCATCGAGTGCGACGTCATCGACCTGAGGACACTCTCACCCCTCGACATGGACACGGTGGCGCAGTCGGTGAAGAAGACGAACAAGGTCCTCATCACGCACGAAGATTCGCTGTCTTGGGGGCTCGGCTCGGAGATCGCGGCCCGAATCGCGGACGAGCTCTTTCCCTGGCTGGACGGGCCCGTGCGTCGGGTAGCGTCGCTCGACACATGGGTCGCCTATGCTCCCCAACTGGAAGACGCGATTCTCCCTCAGCCCTCCGACGTACTCGCGGCCATTCTCGACCTGGCCAATTACTAGGTAGGGCCGCCCGCGAGCCAAACGGGCCTCTTAAGTCACCCGCAAGCCTAAACGAGCCTCTAAGGTCCCCCCGAGGCGATCGGGGGCTTGTCCGCATTGGCTTCCCCGATCGCATCCGGCAGAATCAGGCGCACCGCCCGCCGATAGAAGACGTAGTTCCATGCCCAGTTCACGAGGACCAGCAACCGATTGCGAAAGCCCATGAGGTTTACGACGTGGACGACCAGCCACAGGGTCCAGGCCGCGAAACCGGTGAAGGAGCGCCCCCACAGATGTGCAACGGCCGCGTTCCGGCCGATCACCGCCAACATGCCCAGATCCTTGTATGCGAAGTCTTCGGGCGCCTCCCCCCCTATCATTCGGACGATATTGTCGGCCGCACAGCTCCCCTGCTGGAGCGCGACCTGAGCAATCTGCGGCAGCGCCTGCCCCTCGACCTCCAGATGGGCGAGATCACCCACGACGAAGACCTCCGGGTAGCTGGGCACCTGGAGTGTCCCATCCACCGGCACCAGGCCGGCCCGACCGACAGGTAGGCCCCAACTACTCACCGCCGGATCGCCCTGGACACCGGCAGCCCACACCACCGTGTGTGTGGCAGTCTGGCCTGACCGCTCGTTCATCCCATCGCCGGGGTCGCGCTTCTCGGCGTCACCAGTGTCGCGTTGTTCGGTCTCACCAGTGTCGCGCGTCACCACACGGTCGGGCGCTACCTCCACCACCTGTGCTCCGGTGAGCACGTGCACACCCCGCCGTTCGAGTCTGATGCGGGCGTATTCCTGCAAGCGCGGGGGCACCCCGGAGAGGAGCCTTTCGCCGCCCTCCAACAGCCGTATGTCCACCTCTTCTTTTGCAATGCTCCCGAAGTCCTTCAGGAGCGGCCCGTAAATCAGCTCCGCCAGTGCCCCGGCATACTCGACGCCGGTGGCTCCGCCGCCCACGATCACGAAGCGCAGCAGTGATTCCCGTTCGGTGGAGCTCGACGTCTGAGTCGCCCTCTCGAAGCAGTTCAACACGTGGTACCGGAGCGGGATCGCGTCGTCCATGGTGCGAAGCGGGAAAGCATGGTGGGCGGCCCCCTTTACCCCGAAGAAATTCGGAACACTCCCCAGGGCCACCACCAGATAGTCGTAGTCCAGGCTGGACTCGTCCGCCTCGACGATTCGGGCGTCGAGATCGATGCCATACACGTTGGCCATTCGGAAGTCGACGAGCGAGTGCTTCCTGAAAAGGCTCCGGATGGGATAGGCGATCTCGCTCGGTCCCAGCTCCGCCGCGGCCACCTGGTACAGAAGCGGGAAGAAGGTGTGGTAGTTGTTCCGGTCGATCAGCGTCACGCCGATCCCCTGCGAAACGAACCGGCGCACGGCCCACAGCCCCCCGAACCCCGCCCCGATTACGACGATCCGAGGCGCCGCGGGGCCGGTCAGTATTTCGGGAGGCTCGGGTCGATTTCGTCCGCCCATGCGTGCATCCCACCCACGAAGTTGAACACGCTGGAAAAGCCCTCTTCGGCCAACATCCGAGCCGCAACATCGCTACGGGCTCCCGTACGGCAGTACACGACGATCTCCCGGTCCGTGGGAAGTTCGTCCAGACGGTCCGGCAGCTCGGCGAGGGGAATCAGCACCGCTCCACCGGCCTCCAGGTTCACTATGTCCCACTCGTGGGGTTGCCGCACATCCAACAGAAAAGGCGGCTCCGATAACGCCAAGCGCTCACTGAGCTCGACGGCCCCGACTTCACCAATAGGGTCTTCCATTCCCTCGTCCTTTCCTTCGGGGGGCGCTTTCAGCCCGCAGAAGTCTTCATAGTCTATGAGTTCGGTTTGCGTCGGCTCATCGCCACAAACCGGGCAACTCGTATTCCTGGTGACGGCGATCTCCCTCAAACTCATTTCCAACGCGTCGAAGATCAGTAACCGTCCGCTTAATGTGTTTCCTCGCCCAAGCACGAGCTTGATCACCTCGAGGGCCTGAATCGACCCTATGATCCCTGGCAGGACCCCGAGCACGCCGGCCTCCGCACAGTTCGGGATCAAGCCCGGCGGGGGAGGCTCTCGAAAGAGGCATCGGTAGCATGGCCCGCCGTCGCTCGCGAATACCGAAGCCTGGCCCTCCCAACGGAAGATCGATCCGTAGACGTTGGGCTTTCCCAGGAGCACACAGGCGTCGTTGACGAGGTACCGCGTCGGGAAGTTGTCCGTCCCGTCGGCCACGATGTCGTACTGACCAAAGATTTCCAGCGCATTGCTGGAGTCGAGCCGTACGTCGTGCGCCACGACGCACACGTGTGGGTTCACGTCGGCCAGGCGTTCCGTGGCCGAATCCAGCTTCGGGCGCCCTACGTCTTTGGTGCCATGCAGGATTTGCCGTTGGAGGTTCGTGGCATCGACCTCATCGAAGTCGACGAGCCCCAGGGTACCGATCCCAGCCGCGGCGAGATAGAGCGCGAGAGGCGAGCCGAGCCCTCCGGCGCCCACCACGAGCACGCGCGCCTCCTTGAGACGCAACTGCCCTTCTTTGCCGATCTCGGGCAAGGACAGATGCCTCGCGTACCTACTGAGTTCGGAGGAGTCCAGTTCGGGTTTTTCGCGCTCGACCAACGTCGGGTCTCTCCGGGAAAACGAAGTCGGTTCTCGACCGATTTGCACCCCCCCGTCGGACGCGGGTTCCCCCGAAGGGGGACGGCCGGGGGGCTCAGAGCGACGAGCTACGGCTGCTCGACATAGCGGCGGCCACCCAGCACAGTGATCCCCATCTCGGCCGCGTCCTCGGCTAGTGCGGTGATCTCCTCGGGCGACCGGAGTCCTCCCACGGCGGCGGCGTCTGCCAGCTGGATGAACAAGAATTGATACTGCGTCGGGATGGTGAGCGTGCTGCGATCCTGCCAGAGCTCGCGGTCCATGATCCCCCGGTAACGATACACATCCCGCACCAACGTCATATTCCGTTCGACATCGAACCACTCGGCCCCCATTCGGGGGGTCCCTTGGACCCAACCATCGGGAGTATCTGCGTCGAGGTCTCGCATTTCCAGCTTGGTCGCAATGCCATGCCGGACTCCCCAAGGGTCCAAGCCGAGCGACTCGATGAGTCCGGCGGAACTCGCGAAATAGATCGGTCTCAAGTGGGCCGAGTCGTTGATCATGCTGAGGGCGATCTGGCCGGCCCGATCAATAAAGGCCCCTTCCGGGTACGTGACCCGAACACCGTCGAGCGCCAGGCTGAGACCCTCTGTAAGTCTGCCCCCTCTCACGTTATCCAAGACCTCATCCGTGGCCAGAGAGACCGATTGATCCGGGGGCGGCTCGATCGAATAGATTCCCGCAGCGAACTGCCCGTCGAAGGGTCTCTGCCGACCTGGCGCCGTTTGGTCTCTTATTTGCTTCGGGTACCAGTCCGTGTAGAGGTATTGGAGGACGATGACCGTGACGTCCTGACGCACCCCTTCAATCTCTTGAGCATACCAGAGCGGGAAGGTGTCATTGTCCCCATTGGTGAAGAGGATGCCATGCGGCTCAACACTCATGAGCAGGTCGTACGCCCAGTCGATGGCGGCGTAGTCACCTCGCCGGCTCGCCCACTCCAAGTTGTAGAAAAGCGGGATGAAAGCGACCAAGAGGAACGGCATCGCCTTGCGGTAGGCCGCCCCCCCACCCCATTGCTCCGAGAGCGCCGCCCAGAATCCAGCCAGACCGATCCCGGCCAGATTTCCCCAGACAATGAAACTCGCCACGAAGAAATAGTCCCTCTCACGAACCTCGTGGACAGTACGGTCGACAATGTCGGGCGCCAGCGAAAACCCGTACTTGAAGTTCAGGTAGACGATCAAGCCCACCGTGAGTGTGGCTGTCAACGCCGTTAGATACGTGAAGATCATTCGGTCGGTGCGCCACAACACGAGCATGCCCATGAAACCCAGGGCTACGAACAGCATGGTCGCCGGGAGTCGCGCTCCCATGGGCACTTCGTTCAAATCGGCCCCGCGCGCCCACTGCCAATCGAAGTACTGAAAATAGTTGAGAAGCTGGTGTCCCAACGGCGCCTGCCGTTCGCCAATCGGAGGCTTGGCATACTGCGCGCGGGAGAGAGAGCTGGCCAGTGCCGGGCACCCGGCCCGGCCGTTCGTATAGACCGCGACGACGGCACCTGCCGCCGATTCGCAGACCGGGTTCCCTTCATTGATGATGGGGTCCTGAGCCGCGCGGATCGGGAGGAAGAAATTGAACGAGATTCCGAGAATCACCAGGGGGATGGCTCGGGTCCAAAAACGCTGTTTCAGCAACACCGCCGGGCCGGCCAGCAATACGAATAAGCCCAAAGCCGGAGCGGGAAGAACGGACATGAGATGATTGCTCGCCCCCAATACCATCAGGTAGAGGGCGACCAGAAGGGCCCTGACCCCCGCCGGCTCTTCGCGCTGATCGTACCATCTCAGCGCGAGCCACGAGACGGCTGCGATCACGGCCACACTCACGGTGTAGACCTTTTCGTTCGCGGTGGATTGGTTCCAGACTGTGTAGGCAGTCGCCCCCATCACCGCGCCGCATGCAGCACCGATGGTGAGCATCCACCGCTCTCGAATCACGGCGGACAGCACCCGATGCCCGACCAAGAAGAAAAAGAACGTGGCAACCGAGCTCGTGGCAGCGGCCAGGAGGTTGATTCGCACCGCTACGGGTAAACCCAACGGAGCCAGCAAGAGGCTCCAAACCCGCGCAAGGCTGACAAAGAGTGGATTCCCCGGCGGGTGAGGAATGCCCAGGAGATGCCCCGTCGTGATGTACTCGCTGGCGTCCCACCAAGCCGTGGTGGGCGACAAAGTGAGGATGTAAAGGCCGAAGATCGCCAGGCCCAGCAGCGCCGCTTCCCGGTACGGTGGTCGGTATTCGGTCATTCCTAACCTTGCAAACAAATGTTGATCGACACCACCCCCGTAGCCTGGCGGTCTCGGCCACCCCACTCATAGCTTCTCCCTCCATGACGACGGCGTTGAGAACCACCAGAGCCCTCTCGAGTTGGATCACCGGCAGGTCGGCCATAGAGGAGTATGAGACGGTCTTGTCCCGAGGGGATCGTGAAGTTCCGGCCTCGGTCACACTCCCGAGGGGGGGACGCCGGAACCTGCCGGGATGGGTCGTCTTACACGGGATCACCCGACCGGGGCGGTTCCACCCGACCCTGCTGCGCTTCGTTCGCGCCCTGGCGGCGTCCAAAACCGCCGTCCTCGTGCCCCAGGTTCCCGAGTGGGTCGAGCTGAGGCTGGAGCCCGAACGGACTCTCCCAACGGTTCGGGCCGCCCTCGATGGCCTTCGGTCACTGCCACGTGCGTCGGACGGGCCTTACGGGTTGATCGGCTTTTCCTTCGGCGCCCCGCAAGTCATGATCGCTGCCGCTCACCAAGACGTTTCGGACCAGTTGGCGGGAGTCATCGGGTTCGGCGGTTATTGTGACGTCGCAAGCATGGTCCGGTTTCAGATGACGGGCCGGTTCGACTGGGGGGATGCCACGCATCGTCTCCGGCCAGACCCATATGGGCGCTGGATCATGGGAGGGAACCACCTCACTTCGATCCCGGAATATCAGAATGCCCAGGACGTCGCCGATGCTCTTCGGCGCCTCGCTGTCGAAGCCGGGGAACGGCGGATCCTGGCCTGGGATCCCTCCTACGACGGGCTCAAGGAGCAGCTTCGGGAGCAGGTATCGGAGGATCGCAGGGAGATCTTCGATCTGTTTGCCCCTCCGTCGGATCGCGAGCCGGCGGAGACCGAAGCCGAGCGGATTTTGCCGCTGTTGACTCGAGCCGCAATGGCGGCGGCTCCCCTATTGGACCCGGTTCCCTTCCTTGACCGTATCGAGACCCCTGTCCAACTCATTCACGGTCGGAATGATCGCTTGATTCCGTACACCGAGACGCTCCGAATGGAGGCGGCATTCCCCCAGCAGAAGCGAGTGGACACCACGATCACGGCGCTCATGGCTCACGCGGAGCAGGGAGGGCGGCTGGCCTCGATAGGCAAGGAGATGAGAGAGGCCGTGAAGCTGCTACGTTCGCTAGGACGCCTACTGGGAACCGTCTAAGAAGGCTGGCGAGGAGTACGGCCCTCAGACTCTCACCTTCCCGCGAGAAGCTGCTCCGCGGCCGAACTGATCTCCGGATCCTTGTCGCCCTTCGCCTTCTCCACCTGGCTCAAGGCTTTGGGTGTGCCTATCGCAGCCAGTGCGGAGAGGCCCGCGATGCGTACTCCGTTCGACGGACCCGAGAACATGGAGCCCTTCAGCCGCTTCTGGATAGCAGACACGGCCGTGGCGTCGCCCAACCCACCGAGCGCCCGAAGGACTTGCTCGAGCACCTCCTCCTCGTCACCCTTCTCGAGAATCTCCAATAACGGCTTAAAGGCTCGCTCTGGCTTGAGCGCCGAGACCGCACGGGCGGCCGAGACCCGCACCTCGGGATCGGAATCCCCCAGCATGCTCGTTACCAACAATTCGGCATTCTCACCGCCGATCTTGGCGAGTGACATCACCGTTTCGCGCCGAACCCCAGAGTGTTCGTTCGCCAGACTGGCAGTCAGATGCTCGATCGCGTCGGTTCCTCCCACAACGCCGAGCACAGCCACACCGTTTCGGACGACGAACCAACGGGAGTCATCCAACATCTTCTGGACCGCACTTGCTCCGGCGGCACCAAAGGCCCCGAGGGCGGCCACATACGTCTTACGAGCCATGCGGTCGTCCGCGTCCGTAAGGGCGGCGGCGATCGCCTCTGCAAGCGAGTCGCCCAGTATCGCATAAGCTTGAATGAGCCGCCGGCGTTCTTCCTCGACCTGAACGCGCCCGAGCCGGGCCACCATCTGCGTCGATACATCCTCATCGACCAACTCGCCGAGCAGGTTCTCTACGTCCTCATCCCAAGCAGCTTGGAGAAGCAGGGTGTCTATGGTCAACGCGATACTGTCCAAGGCGCCCGCCGAACGAGCCTCCTCGACGGCGAGGCGAAGTGTCCTCTGCACCTCTCCCCGCTCGTCGACCGGGGCATGCAGGTAGCCGGACGTCGCTTCGGTCAGCGCCTGTTGCACTTCGCTCAGCGCCTGTTCGGCTTCACTGGGGACCTGTTCGACTTCGCCCGGGATCTTTTCTTCTTCGACCGGGACTGGTACTTCGACCGGGACCGGTGCTATTTCGACCGGGACCTGTTCTGCTTCAACAGAGACCTGTTCTGCTTCAACAGAGACCTGTTCTGCCTCGACCGGAACCTGTTCTGCTTCGACCGGGACCGGTTCTGCTTCGACCGGGACCGGTTCTACTTCAACCGGGACCGGTTCTACTTCAACCGGGACCGGTTCGGGTTCGATCGGGACCGGTTCGGGTTCGATCGGGACCTGCGCTGCTTCAGCCAGCACCTGTTCTTCGACCGGGACCTGTGCTTCTTGGACCGGCGCCTCCTCCGCCTCAGAAGAACGGCCGGCGACCCCCTCGGCCTCCGCCGGGGCGAAGAGGGAATCGATCGATCGACCGAACTCGCTGAGTTCGCTTTCGTCGTCTTGGCTCACCGGAGTCCGGTTTCGAGGGCATCACATGGGCTTTCGTAAATGTAGGCCGCGCAGAGCAGGCATGCGAGATTTTCCCTTTCTGGGCGCGGCTGACGTAGGTTTCATAGAACGGCGCGTATTCCGGGGGATTCACTGAAGTGATCCATTCCATCAGCTCGACCGGTCCGACCCCACCAGGGAAGTTGGCGTCAGCGTTGTCGAATGTCCGTCCACGCTGCTAGAATCCTTCCGTCTGGGTCGCCCCCTACGTGTGGTGGCCCATGGGCCGGTCCCGCATTCCGACCGACCCGAAGGCTCAACAGCCTTCTAGCCCCCTTTCTCGCAGAGGATCAAATGCGGCCTCGCTCGAACGGTGTGTGCCTTTCCCGCCTCACCCGGACGATCAGGCTTCTGGGTGTGTTCGCCGTTCTCACGAACTGGGCCGTACAACCCGCCGAGTCACAGGTCGCATCGTCGGACCTTTCAGCTCTGCCGTACCGGCACATCGGGCCCGTAGGCAACCGTGTGAGCGCCGTGATCGGCGTTCCCGGAGATCCCAACACGTACTATTTCGGTGCCGCGTCCGGCGGAGTCTTCCGGTCCACCGATGGGGGCCACCACTGGACACCGATCTTCGACGATCAGGAGGCCGCGTCGATCGGAGCGATGGCTATCGCACCCTCGGCAGACAATGTGATTTGGGTGGGCACCGGTGAGGCGTTCATCCGCAGCAACGTCTCGATCGGCAATGGCGTCTACAGATCGACCGATGGCGGTAACACCTGGGAGCACAAGGGCCTTTCATCGACCGGCCGAATCGGGCGGATGGTCGTGCACCCGACCGATCCCGACATCGTATACGCTGCGGCCCTCGGGCACCTATATGGCCCCCAGGAGGAAAGGGGGATTTTTCGAACTACCGACGGGGGCGACTCCTGGGCACGCGTCCTCTTCGTGGACGAGAGCACGGGCGGCGTCGATGTCGTCATGGATCCCAACAACCCCCGGGTCCTCTTCGCTGCGACATGGCAAATGTTCATGCAGACGTGGGGCCGTTGGAGTGGGGGGCCTGGAAGCGGGATCTACATGTCCCGTGACGCGGGTGACACGTGGGAGCGATTGGAGGGGCGTGGGCTTCCGAGTGGCACGATGGGCAAGATCGGGCTCGCGATTGCTCCATCGAACTCCAACCGCATCTACGCGCTCATCGAAACGAATACGAATCGCGATTATGAGCCGCTCGAAGAACATGAGGGGGTCCTGTGGCGATCGGACAACGG
This sequence comes from Longimicrobiales bacterium, assembly GCA_965249775.1. Taxonomy (GTDB): domain Bacteria; phylum Gemmatimonadota; class Gemmatimonadetes; order Longimicrobiales; family Gaopeijiaceae; genus UBA822. The sequence continues at coordinate 4,216,437 of OZ252253.1, read as the reverse complement.
GGGCTCCAGCTGGAGCATGGTCAACGCCGACCACACGCTCGCCCAGCGCCCACTCTACTACACCCGTGTCGTGGCGGCTCCCGACAACCCTGACGAAGTCCACTTTCTCTCGACTCGTTATAGCCGTTCTCTGAACGGCGGCGAAGATTTTTCGCTCGGGAACCCCGGCGGTGACAGCCACGACATGTGGATCGATCCGTTCCTCCCCGACCGGATGATCGTCGGCCACGACGGAGGCTTGAGCATCTCCACCGATCGAGGGAGGAGTTGGTGGCGACCCCGGCTACCCATCGCCCAGATGTACCACGTGAATACCGACACACGAATTCCCTATTCCGTGTACGGAAACCGTCAAGACGGCGGAACGCAGATGGGCCCCAGCAATTCGCTGAGGAACGGAGGGATTTCCATTGGCGAGTGGCAGTCCGTGGGGGGGTGCGAGACCGGATTCTCCGTGCCCGACCCCGTGGAGCCCAACATCGTCTGGTCCGGATGTTACGACGGACTCCTCACGCGATACGATCACCGTTTGGGGCTGGCCCGCAGGGTCAGCGTGTGGCCGGCCAATGCCGAGGGATGGGCCGCTGGAGACCTGCGATATCGCTTTCAGTGGACGTTTCCGATCCACATTTCTCCCCACGATCACGAGCGCATCTACGTGGGTAGCCAGCACGTCCACGTGACGACGAATGGTGGCCAGAGCTGGGAGGTGTTGAGCCCGGATCTCACAACGAACGACAAGTCCAAACAACGGCGCACAGGGGGGCTGACGTTGGACGACGCGGGACCCACCTATGGCGCCGTTCTCTTTGCAATCGCGGAATCGCCCCAACGGGAGGGCGTAATCTGGACCGGGTCCAACGACGGGCTCGTGCACGTCTCGATGGATGCCGGGCTGACGTGGGAGAACGTCACCGAGAATATCCAGGGCCTCACGCCTTGGGGCACCGTGTCGAATATCGAGCCGTCCCCCCATGACGCTGCCACAGCGTACCTGACCATGGACTTCCATCAGCTGGGCGACACGAATCCCTATGTCTACAAGACCACGGACTACGGGGATTCGTGGACATCGCTGAGCCGGACGATCCCCAGAAGCGTGTTCAGCTACGCGCACGTCATTCGCGAGGACCCGGTGCGGCCGGGGCTTCTCTATCTCGGCACCGAGAACGCCCTCTATGTTTCATTGGATGACGGCGAGAACTGGACCCTGATGCGGAACAACTTGCCACCGGCTCCCGTCCATGATCTGACGATCCAGAGCCGCTTCAACGATTTAGTAGTTGCGACATACGGCCGGGGCTTCTGGATCATGGACGACATCACGCCTCTCCAAGAGCTGACCGAAGAGGTGTTGGCGTCCGAGGTCCACCTGTTCAAGCCCCGAACGGCCTACCGCTTTCTCATGCGCCAAGGCTCGCAGAGCCAACCCGAGGATTCCGGCGCCGGAAGCAACCCAGCGTACGGCGCATCGATTTCGTTCTACCTCGAGAGTGTTCCGGCCGGGGGGGTGCGACTTGAAATCCGCGACCCGGCTGGTCAGCGCGTGCAACTCCTGGACACGGACCGGCTCCGTCCCGGCATCAATCGGGTGCACTGGGATCTTCGGGAGGCGCCGTCCAATACGCCGAAGCTCAGGACCAGTCCGTCGGAGCACGCCCATGTGGAGCTGCAGAACGCAGAATGGAGACCATTGGGTGAAGGTGGCCGAGTGACGCCGTTGGCCCCCCCCGGTACGTACACGGTGTCGCTCCGCGCGGCGGGGTTCGAGATGGTACAGCCGCTGGAGGTCTTGAAGGACCCCAACTCGGGTGGGAGCGAGCTGGAAATCCAAGAGCAAGTGGCCATGGTGCGGGAAATTCGCGAGTCCGTCGATTCCGTGGTCGCGTTGATCGACGAGATCGAATGGATCCGGGCGCAGATCCAGCGGGTGCAGGAACGTAACGGCAATCATGCGGACGCCGAGGAGATCCGCCAGGCCAGTAAGACGTTGGAGGAGGGGCTCATCGACCTGGAGATGCGCCTCTTCGACGTTCGACTTACCGGCGGTAGTGCGCGACAAGATACCCTCCGCTGGGCGAGACGTCTTTACGCCCGCCTCACATCACTCGCCGGTTACATCACCGGAACCGACGATCGGCCTACGGATCAGAGCAGAGAGGTTTTCGAGATGCTCCGCAGTGAGCTGGGGGACTACCAGAGGCAAATGATGGCCATCCGAGAAGACCTCGGAACGTTCAACCGGCTCCTGGACGACCGGGGGATCGACCCGATCGCGGGGAGGTAACGGCTCCTTTTCTTGCGTGTGGACGGGAGAGGGATCGACGGTCCTCCTGCGGCCGACGCTTCGCTCTACGGCTTCGCCGCAGACCGTCCTCCGGAGGAGCATCGATCCCTCTCCCTCAACCGTGTTCCTTGGAGCCGAACACCGCCCGCCCGGGCTTGGGGGGCTTTGGCAGGTAGGTGGGCCAACGCCTTTGCTCGGCTTCGCCGGAAGACTGCCTGTGCGGAGGACCACCACTCCACTCCGCACCCCTAGGTAGACCCGAACACGGCTGCCCCCACGCAGACGGGGTGCTTTTGCAGGGAGGTGAGGCACGCGTAGCTGCCCTCGCCAAGCTGACCGGGCGTTGGCGAGAAGCTGGGAATGACCTTTTCGTAAAGCCCTCAACGCCCCTTGCAGCGGTCCGGTTGGCGCCTTTCGACATGCTGATATGAAGAGGGGTTCACCGTCCCGCGTAGGACGGTCTGCGGCGAAGCCGTAGAGCGGAGCGTCGGCCGGAGCGGGACGGTGAACTCCTCTTCCACCCACGAGCTAGAAAAAGGGCGCCCTCGTACCCGACGGCAAGGAAAGCAACCCCGACGGCAAGGAAGTCTCTAACGCCCGCGGATCAGAGCCGACAGTATGATACCGGCCACGATGCCCATCCCTAGGAGGGTCTTCGCCCGCTCACTCAACCGGCCCTCGAGATCTTCGATGGCTTCGCTGCCGGACGGGGCATCGGGATCCTGCATGATGTGAAGCGCGCAGTAGTCTGAGCCCTCCAGCGGCTTGCGCTTGCACGGAGTTCCTTTCTTGGTCTTACCGCTACAGCTTGCCACGTACTCACCTCCTCAACTGAGTCGGGCGCTGCAGTCCCCAACGCCGACTCCTCCTCGACAACCACATTCCACCCTACTCCTTCTATACGCAGGGTGGCCCGCCAGGATTCATTTGTCCCTCTTGAGAACGCTACAAGCGTCTCTCCCCGGAACGCAACGAGCGTCCCGGCTGGGAACGTCGAGTGTCCTTGCCGGGCACGCTACGAGCCGAACTCGATTCCCTGGGCCAACGGCAGCTCCGTGCTCCAATTGACCGTGTTGGTCTGGCGCCGCATGTAAGCCTTCCAGGCGTCCGAGCCCGACTCCCTCCCCCCACCCGTCTCCTTTTCCCCTCCGAAAGCGCCGCCGATTTCGGCACCGCTGGTCCCGATGTTCACGTTCGCGATCCCGCAGTCGCTCCCGCGGTGCGACAGAAAGTATTCCGCCTCTCGCATGTGCTCCGTGAAAATCGCCGAGGAGAGACCTTGGGGTACATCGTTGTGGAGTTGCATCGCCTCGGCGAGCTCGTCTACCGATTCCTCCCGAGACGAATCGGCGTCACCGTATCCAATGATGTAGAGGATCGGAGCGAACGTCTCTTCCTGGACGATCGCGAAGCTGTTTTTCGCCGAGGCGATGCAGGGCTTTACATAGTGCCCGCCCGGGAGCTCGGATTCCTCCAGTGATTCGCCTCCATACAAGACTTCCCCGCCCTCTTTCTGCACCCGTTCAATCGCGGTCCCTAGGTCTTCGACTGCCCCAGAGTTCACGAGGGGCCCCATCAGAGTTTCGGGTTCCAGTGGATTTCCAATGGGAACACCCTCATAGGCGCGAGTCAGTCGCTCCACGAGCTCTTCCCGGACGGACTCATGAACGATGATGCGGCGAGTGCTCGTGCACCGCTGTCCCGCCGTTCCCACCGAACCGAAGAGAATCGCCGGGAGCGCCAGATCGAGATCCGCGTGTGCCGTGACGATGATGGCGTTGTTTCCACCCAGCTCCAGAATCGTGCGCCCGAGCCGCTTGCCCACAACCTCCCCGACCCGGTATCCCACGGCGCAGCTTCCGGTCGCCGACACGAGCGGAATCCGGCGATCGTGCAGGAGCCGGTCCCCGACCGTCGAGCCCTTTCCCACGACGAGCGAGAAGATGGCCGGATCGACCCCGTTCTCCTCACAGACAGCCTGGGCGATCTTAGTGACCGCGATGGCCGTCAGCGGCGTCTGGCTGGCCGGCTTCCACAGCACGGAATCTCCGCACACACAAGCGAGTGCCGCATTCCAGCTCCAAACGGCTACGGGGAAGTTGAACGCCGTGATCACGCCGACGACCCCCAACGGGTTCCACTGCTCCATCATGCGGTGGTCTTGCCGTTCGGATGCGATCGTGAGCCCGTACAACTGACGAGATAGACCCGTGGCGAAGTCGCAAATGTCGATCATCTCCTGGACTTCGCCCTCGCCCTCGGCTCTGATCTTCCCCATTTCGAGCGTGACGAGCGCGCCCAACTCGTCCTTGACTTTGCGCAGTCGGTCCCCGATCTGACGGACCAATTCCCCGCGGCGAGGAGCCGGCACGGTCCGCCACTGCAAGAAGGCCTGATGCGCGCGCGCGACGATCGTGTCGTACTCCTCTTCGGTGACCTGCAGCACCGTGGCCAGCTGCGATCCGTCGATAGGAGTCGCGACCTCGAGCTCGGGGCCGGATCCCATCCAGTCCCCGCAGAACCCTCCGAGGTTGGACGCCTCGATACCCAGGCCGGTCAATATCTCATTCATTGAGTTTCCTATCTCGTTTCCTTTCTCTTGCCTATGGAATGTCTGATCAAACAGATGACTATGGTCAATGACTATGGTCCAGGACTTCCTATGGTCAGAATTCGGCCGAGGCGCGGGCAACCGGTTGGGTGGGCCCATCGGAGTGGTGCTTCCGTAAGAGCGCCGCGTGTCCCTTCACGTCGTGTACGCGGAGGACTTCGACGCCCTTCCCTAAGAGGCCGCGGCTGACATCGAGTGTTTCCGCGTCGCGTGCGGCGCTCGGCTTGTCCGTGACAGACTCGAGAAAAGACTTCCGGCTGTGACCGACGAGCAACGGGATCTCGAGGTCGTGAAAGCGCTCCAAATGCTCCAGGATTTGCCAATTCTGGTGAACCGTCTTTCCGAAGCCGATCCCAGGGTCGAACCTGAGGCGATGCCGTGCGATGCCTCTGCGATCGAACTCCGCCAGCCTCTCCTGGGCCCAGGTGATCAAAAACTCCACCGGGTCTCGATCGCCCGGGATGGACTCCCCCTTTACGACCGGGATCGAGAGGCTGTGCATGAACACCAGTGGGAGGTCCGTACCCTCGGCGATCTCCAACATCTCGGGCCGGCTGAATCCGGTCACGTCGTTCAGGATATCCACGCCGATCTCCAGGGCCGATCTGACGGTCGAAGGATTGCGGGAGTCCAGGCTGATCAGGAAAGGCTCTCGACCTTCAGGCGGTGGAGGCTCTTCCTGGATCTCACGCAGGCCGCGCAGGACAGGCCCGATCCGAGCCCACTCGGTTTCCGGATCGACGGTGGCGCCATCGGGGCGCGTGGATTCGGCCCCCACGTCGATGATTCCGGCGCCCTCCTCCACGAGCCGCCGCGCGTGCCCGAGCGCATCCCCCGATTTCATGAATCGCCCACCGTCACTGAAGCTGTCGGGAGTGACGTTGAGGATTCCCATGAGCGTGGGGTACCTCACCTCGAAGTCGGCTTCCTGTGCGGGGACGGCTGGGGTGGTTCCCGCTCCGGCGGCCGCCCGACTAGCGTGCGCCTCCACGGTCTCGCCTTCGAGGATCGCCTGGGGAATCAGGTCACGCAGAGGCTCGAGCACGAACGGGCGCTTGAGAATCTCGGGATGCGGGATGGTCAGATCCTCCGATCGCACCTCCCGTCCGTTCCACCACAGGATGTCTATGTCGATCACCCTCGGGGCCCACCGCTCATCGTCTTGGCGCCCCAGGGATCGCTCGATCTCCTTGACATGCCGCAGTAAGGCGCCGGGCTCCAAGGTCGTCTCTCCCCCGATGGCACAGTTCAGATAGGGGAGATCCCACGCGGTCGGGGCCCCCGGGGGCGTCAGCGCAGGTGACTCGTAAATCCGGCTCAATCTCGTGGTGTGAAGAACCGCTCCGGACCCCCGAGACAGGCGTGAGATGGCCCTCTTCAGATGGATCGCGCGGTTTCCCATGTTGCTGCCGAGGCCGAGGATCACCATGGCTCAGTCACGCTGGTGCCGCTGCCGCCTAGGACGGGCTACCCCGACCTGAGATTTTCCGCGTAGATCCACCAAAGATCCTTGTCGCCGAAACCGCCATCCCGCTCGGAATCGAAGTAGAAGATCTGGAAGTCGGGGGAAAACGCCGGGCAGCGGTCGTTCTCCTCCGTGTTCACGAGTGGCCCCAGGTTAACAAGCGGCCCCCATACGCCGCGATCGTCGCGGACCGTCACGTAGATGTCCTCGGCACCGTACCCCTCATCACGGGTCGAGGTGATGTACAACGAACGGCCATCGGCCGACGGTAAGGAATGGTGCTCGCTGGCGGCCGAATTGACCTGGGGGCCGAGGTTGACGGCCTCCTGCCAGATGCCATCCACCCTCTCGGACCTCCAGATGTCGTTCCCGCCGTAACCGCCAGGCCGTGTCGATGTCCAGTAGGCCACACTCCAATCCGGGCCGGTGAAGTAGAGGCAGTGGTCGGCATAAGCAGAGTTGATCGGTGCGCCGAGGTTCCTCGGCTCTGTCCACTCGCCATCCACCTTGTCACTCACCCAGATGTCGAAGTTGCCCATACCCCCCGGTCGATTGCTCATGATGTAGAGTTGGTTTCCGTCCGGAGACAGGAGGGGTTCGACCTCGAAGTACTCCGTACTGATCGGGGCGGGGACGACCTCGGCTCGGGTCCACTCACCGTCGACGAGCGTCGACGTGCAGATGTCGTTCCCACCATTCGGCGTGCGGTCCGCGCAGTTGAAGTACATCGTTCGGCGGTCCGTGCTGAAGGTCGGCTCCGCATCCCGTCCGGCGGCGTTGATGGCGGCGCCCATGTTCACCGGCTGCGTCTGGGCGCGCGACAGGGGTGAGCGCTGGGCGCTGAGACCGTTGAAGGCGAAAAGGCCCATTGCGCTTGCGATGAGCGCCGGGGTCAGCAGCTTCATCGGGGTCCTCCGGTAGACGTTGACAGAGGAGCCACTCTACGAAGGATCGCCACCGCATACCAGTGGTCGGGGCGTGCTGGACCCAATGGCGCCGCTCGCTCGGTACGGCACCTCCGCCCGTGAGGCTCTGGCTCAAGGCGAGATCGGCCCCTAACCTGCAGGGCATGACGACGAGTCGCGCGGCAATCGCGATGGACACCAGGAGATGACAACCGATGCAGAGTCGCTACCGTCCGGATAACCTCCCCGCCCGAGTCGCCCTCGCTTTCGCCTTTGCGCTCGCAGCCTTTGGTCATGCTACGGCGCAGGCGGGCCCGGCTGCTGGTGCCACCGACGGTGCTGCAAGCGTGGAGTTTCCGGCTACGAACCGCCCCGACGTGCGCGGTGTGAATGGGGCCGTGAGCTCCGATCACCCGCTCGCTACGGCGGCGGGACACGCCGTCCTCAGGAATGGCGGCAACGCCTTGGACGCGGTGGTGACCATGGCGGGGGTAGTGGCCGTCGTGCGACCCCACATGAACGGCGTGGGCGGTGACGCGTTTGGCATCTTCTTGGACGGGGCCACCGGTGAGGTGGTAGGAATGAACGGGAGCGGCCGTGCGGGTGCCCTCGCCACGCCTGCCTTTTTCGAGCAGGCCGGGCGAATCCCGGGCTCCGGCCCACTTTCGGTCAGTCTCCCCGGCGCGGTGGCGGCGTGGGACGACGCACTCGCGCGATTCGGCACCATTTCGCTCGCCGAGGCACTGGCCCCGGCGATTGCCTATGCGCGCGATGGATTCCCCGTATCCAGCCGCCTCGCGAGCGACATCGCCGGGGCCTCACGGAGTCTGAACGAGCCTGCACTCGGCCTCTATCTACCGGGCGGCTCCCCGCCTCCTGTCGGATCGCTTCTGAAGAATCCGGCCCTCGCCGAGACCCTCGAGCAGATCGCGAAGGAGGGCAAGGACGGGTTCTACCGGGGCCGGCCTGCCGAAGCAATTTCCGCGTTCCTGGAGCGGGAGGGTGGTTACCTCCGCGCCGCAGACTTCGAGGCTCACGAGACCACCTGGACCGACCCGCTCGAGGGCGCCTACCTGGGTCACCGCATCCTCGTGCTGCCGCCGAACACGCAAGGGATGGCCCAGCTCTCCCTCATGGAGATGGCTGCGGAGCATGATCTCGCAGCCATGGGACACAACTCGGCCGACTATCTGCACACATTGATCGAGCTCAAGAAGCTCGCTTTCGCGGATCGAGACCGATGGGTCGCCGACCCCGAGCTCGCCGACATCCCAATAGGAGAATTGCTCGACGGGGATTACCTCCGGGAACGTGCCACCAAGTTCGGGGCGAACGCGGCGGAGAACGTAGCACCGGGAATCGATGGCCCTGTTTCCCCGGACCCCCAGCAGGGGGACTCAGACGACTCGGGGGACACGGTGTACATCACGGCGGTCGACCAGTGGGGCAACGCCGTGAGTTGGATCCAGAGCCTGTTCGCCTCCTTCGGCTCGGGATTGCTCGAGCCCGAAACCGGCGTCGTTCTCCAGAATCGCGGAGCGTTGTTCACCCTCGATCCGAAGCATCCCAACGTGGTTTCGCCCGGCAAGAGACCGTACCACACGCTCACTCCGCTGATGGCACTGAACCCGGATGGCAGCTTGGCCTTCACGCTAGGCACGCCAGGTGGAGACAGCCAGGTACAGTCGTTGATCCAGATCGTGAACAATGTCTTCCTGTTCGGGATGACGCCCCAGGCGGCGATCGAGGCTCCTCGTTTTCGTAGTTACAACAGCCTCCGCGTGGACTTCGAGGATCGGATTCCCGCGGATGTGCTCTCGGATCTGAGTAGGCGAGGCCACGAGCCGCGCGTGATCCACGGATGGACGGCGACCTTCGGCGGGGCCCAAATGATTCGGGTCGAGCCGTCGGGGACGCTCACCGCGGCGGCGGATCCGCGGCGCGAAGCCTACGGGATGGCGTACTGACGTTTCTGGAAGCAATGCTCGCGCAACGGGATTCTAAATGCTGACTCCGCTACTCCTTGCCTCACTGCTCCAGGTGCCTGAGCCCACCCAGGAGCTGTCACCAGGCACTCGATACGATCCATCCATCCCGACACTCGAGCAGGTTGCCGGCCACGACTTTGGGGAGGAGATCACGCCTCCCGACCAGATCGTCCGATACATGGAGGCGCTGGCGGAGGCGGCGCCCGAGCGGGCTGAATTGATCCGTTACGGCGAGACGTGGGAGGGCCGACCGCTCTACATGATCGTCATTGGGTCGGCGGGGCGTCTCTCGAATCTCGACGGGGTGCGGGCCGGACTTCAACGACTCGCGGACCCGCGAGGACTCGACCAGGCAGACGCCGACCGCCTACTTGCCGAGCTTCCGGTGGTTACGGTCCTCGTCCACGGAATCCATGGCAGCGAGATCAGCTCCAGCGGGGCGGCGATGGCCGAGGCGTACCACCTCTTGGCGGCGCGAGGCGACGCCACAGTCGATCGGATTCTCGCCGAGTCCCTCGTACTGATCGATCCGGCGCAAAACCCCGACGGGCGCGCTCGCTACGTGATGCAGAACACGTCGGCGCAGGCTCGTTGGCCCGACCAGGCCTCCTGGTCCGCCGAACACGACGAGCCTTGGCCGGGCGGCCGCGGCAACCACTATCTGTTCGATTTGAACAGGGACGGGTTCGTCCAGAGCCAGCCCGAGACCCGAGGGAAGCTGGTCGTTTTCCGCGAGTTCGCGCCCCACGTGGTCGTCGATCTGCACGAGATGGGGGGAAATTCGACCTACTTCTTCCCGCCGACCGCGCCCCCCGCCAATCCATGGCTCACATCAGAGCAGCTGGCGCTCATGGACGTGTTCGGCGCGGCCAACGCCTCGACATTCGACCGACGCGGGTTCGCCTACTTCAACCGTGACACCTACGACGCGTTCTATCCGGGGTACATGGACATGTGGCCCATGGTCCATGGCGCCCTGGCGATGACGTACGAACAGGCATCGGCCCGGGCGCTTGTGCTGAAGAGGGATGATGGGGACCTCCTCACCTACCGTGACGGCGTGCTGCACCACTTCACGGCCGCGATTCAGACGGCCGCAACCGCCGCGCTCAACCGTGAGCGGATCCTCCGGGACTATCTGGCGTTCCGCCGGGACGCCATAACACTCGGGCGCAACGGCCCCGCGGAATACATACTGACGTCCGAACACGATCCGGGCATGGCCTTACGCTTGGCCCGGCACCTGGTGCTGAACGGAATCGAGGTGCGATACGCATCCGGTCCCGTGCGTGTGGAGAATCGGACGCTTTCGGCCGAGAGTGCCTTCATCGTTCCCGCGGCCCAGCCGGCGTACCGGATGGTCCGAAACCTTCTCGACGCGGACACGCCAATGGATTCGGCCTTCGTGCGCCGGCAGAACGAAAGGCGGGCGCTCCGCCAGCCGGACGAGATTTACGACGTGACCGCGTGGAGCTTGTCCGCTCTCTGGGACGTCGAGGTCATTCCGAGCGACGATGAGACCGGTGCGGCGGGGCAGCTACTGACCACGGATGGATTGTACGAGGCGGCCTCTGTCGCTTCGGACTCGCGGCGGGCTGCTGCTCTGTCCCCGGCCGTCGTAGGCTACCTCCTACCCTGGGGAATCGACGCCGCTGCCGCCACGGCCGAAGCCCTTCGCGAGGGTATTCGTGTCAGGGCCGCCGGCGGGGCGTTCACATTAGGTGGCCGGGAGTACGGGATCGGCACCGCGATCATAAGAACCTCGGAGAACGACCCGGATCTCGCCCAGCGACTCGGGGCCATCGCCGGCCGACATGGAGCCGAGGTCATTCCCATCGACGACTCGTACGTCAGGGAGGGGATCTCGCTCGGAAGCAACCGGACGAGGGCGCTTCGCGAACCCCGGGTGCTCCTCCTCTACGATGAGCCGGGCTCCGCCTATTCGGTGGGATGGGCCCGATACGTACTCGAGCGTCGCTACGGACAGCGCACATCAATCGTTCGCGGCTCCAGCCTCGGCCAGGTGATTCTGTCGGAGTACGACGTTGTCGTGTTCCCGAGCGGAAACTTCGGATCGGTGGTTGGATCCGGCATGGTGGAGCGTCTCCAGGCTTGGATGCGGGACGGAGGCACGCTGATCACGATGGCCTCCTCGTCGCAGTGGGCGGCCCGGGAAAGCGTGGGCTTGCTCAACACCACTTCCGAACGGCGGGGCGGCCGGCCTGCAGGCGACGATCCAACCGGCAATGATTCGCCCGGTGACGACACGCCCGATCAACCCATCGATTTCCTCGAAGCGATCGCCCCCGAGGACGAGGCCCCGCAGGACACGCCGGGCGCCATCCTCAAGGTGATCCTCGATACGGAGCACTGGCTCTCGTCGGGCACTGACGGCGAGATCGGTGCGGTGGTTCAGGGGACCCGCATCTTCAGCCCAATCAGGCTGGACGAGGGAAGAAATGTCGGCCGTTACGGTGAGGAGGAAGGCTTGGTCCTCGGCGGCATCGTTTGGGACGAAGCCGAGCCCCAACTCGCCAACAAGGCCTACCTGATCCACCAATCGGTCGGCCGGGGTCAACTCATCGCGTTCGCCGAGGATCCCAACTACCGGGCCTATGCCGAGGCGACGCAACTGCTTTTCATCAACGCGGTCCTGCTGGGACCGGGTCGATGAGTCCTAACGCCGCAGGGCCGGATGCATCGTTACAGACATGTACAATTGTACAATACAGCGAGCGAGCGCCTTTCATGGTCGTCGTGCGCTCAGTTGACCGCGAGACGATCGAGCGCAGCGAGATCAATGGCCGAGACACTTCTGCGACACTACACTAGTTTTCGAAGTGCAGTCCCATCGCGGCGGCAAATGCCCGACCTGAAATTCAGCGGAGGACGGTTCATGTTGAAGGCCCGTGCGATGTGTACGCTTGCCGCGGTTGCTACGCTTGCCGCGGTTGCCACGCTTGCTCCTGGAGTACTCCTGGCCCAGGCGACACCGCTGCAACGGGGAAGCGATAATATCGAGGTGCTCGGCCACCTTCCGCTGGGTCCGACCCTGAGCGTCTCGGACATGGATGTCGAGCAGGATCTGGAACGTCCGTACGCCTACGTTGGCCGCATGAGGTATGGGGACGCGGGTCCGAGAGGCTTGGACATCATCAGCATCGAGGATCCCGAGCGTCCCGAGCTCCTGTACCAATGGCGGATCGAGGACCAGGAGCTTCACACGGGCACCGGCGGCATGGACGTGAAGCATTTCAAGGTGAACGGACGCCATTACGTCGTGCAGTCGCTCCAATTCGGCCAGGGGGGGCCGAACCGCGATCTCGGTGCGGTGGTCCTCGACGTGGAGGGTCTTCCGGATCCAGAGAGCGTTCGGGAGGTGGCCCGCATCAGGGAGCCAAGCCTTCCGGGTGGCTTCCACAACATCTTCGTCTACAAGCACTCAGATGACCGAGTGCTCCTCTTCGCGACCGTCAGTGGCCCTTATGCTATTGCGTACGATCTGGGGAAGATCGTCGAGGGGGCCTCGCCCGAAGAGGCACTGGCGGGACGGGTCCCGAACCCGCAGTCGAGCGGACGAGGCTACCACGACTTCTATGTCGGATACCATCCCGACACGGATGAGGACCGCTTTTACGGAGGGGGCGCTGGCGGCTACTACGTCTACAACGTCACCAACCTGGAGGCGCCGGAGCTGCGGGTCACACTCACGGGGATCAGCGGCGTCTCCAACGGCCACACGTTCACGCCGAGCTCGGACGGTCGCTACGTCATCGCCGAATCCGAGTACGAGTTCGCGCCGCTTCGGATCTTCGACCTGCAGCCGGCACTCGAAGGACGGGTGCGGACCATCAGCCGACCGATTTCGGGGTGGACGGCGGATTACAGAAACCTCGTCCACAATCACGAGGTTCGTTGGCCGTGGCTCTTCGTGTCGGGTTACCTCGATGGACTCCAGGTGGTGAGCCTTCAGGATCCGGAAAATCCAGTCACCGTGGGCTATTACGACACCTATATCGGTCCTCGCAGCACGACGCGCACACCGGTTTTCAACGGCGCCTTCGGCATCGACGTCCGGAACGCGGACGGTCTCATCCTCATCAGCGATATGAGCACCGGATTCTGGACCTTCCGAATGGACGGATTCCAGGGTTGGAACGGTGAACAGTGGGGCGTACCAGACATCTCGAGCGCTCAGAAGTGGGATGAGCCCACGCGCCGCCCGAGAAGCGACTAGCGGCATATGCGACCCATCTTGCTGGCGGCTTTGGCCGCAATCCCGTTCCTATCGACCGCCCCGGTCGAGTCGATCGCCCGAGCAGACTGCCGCCTGCCCGCGAGCGCCGCTCCGGAGTTCTACGTGATCGAACTGGTTCCCACCGGCCGGGTCCCGGGGTCGGGAGCCACGACCGGTTCGGTCGACGTCACGTTTGCTCCGTCTCCCTTCGGCGTGAGCCTGACCGCGAACGGCGACTACCTGAGGGATATCGAGGTCAACGTGGGTGATTTGAGGCCGCCGGATCAGGGAGCCTTCGTGGTTTGGGTGACCACCCCTCAGTTGGACCGCATCGAGAGGGTCGGCGTGTTGGGCGACGGCACTCTCCGGGGGCAGGTGCGTTGGAACAAGTTCCTCGTGGTCGTCTCGCTCGAACAGGACGACGCCTCCACGGCCCCGCGGTGGGCCGGCCCGATCGTGCTCCGCGGCATGTCCCGAAGCGGGGCGATGCACACCTCTGCCGGACATGGACCGTTCGAGACCGAGAACTGTGCGTCGTACGGTTTCAGAGAGTAGAACGAGGCGAATGAGGCTCGCCATACTCGTGGTCGGGCTATTCCTGTGGTCCACCCCTTTGTGGTCCACCTCGGCGGCCGGGCAGCAGGTGGCCGATCCTCCCGAATCGGGCGACAGCCTCGTTTGGCGCATGCCGCTGACCAGCCCAAACATGCAGAGGCTGATGGCGCCCTTCATGGGGATCATTCCCGATGTCGGGCCGTTCCTTCCCGGACCGGATGTGGACGTCTTCACGCTTCCCGAAGCGACCGTGGGTGATGTGGTCCAACTGACCGACGGCGACACACTCCGCCTCGAGGCGGCTCTGTTGCGGCGTGAGATCGAAGGGCAGACGGTCAAGGTCTACGGGTTCAACGGACAGTCCCCGGGGCCGACGATACGGGTGCCGCAAGACGCCACGATCACGGTCGAGTTCACGAACCACATCGACTTCCCCACCACCCTTCGATGGCACGGCGTGCGGGTGGACAACCAGTTCGATGGTGTTCCCGGCCAGACCCAGTCGCCGGTTCGAGTCGGCGAATCGTATACGGCGCAAGTCTATTTTCCCGACGCTGGGGTGTTCTGGTACCACCCGCACCAGCGAGGGCACATCGCCCAGGAGCTCGGACTGTACGGCGCCATCATCGTCGATTCTCCTGATCTGGAGTACTACAGTCCCGCCAACCTCGAAGAGGCGTTGCTCCTCGACGACGTACTCCTCGACGACCAGGGAATTCTCCCGTTCGGCCGCGAGGCCCCTGTGCAAGCGCTCATGGGGCGCTTCGGCAACGTCCACCTGGTCAATGGCCAAGACGACTTCCGCCGGGCCGTCAGCAAGGGGGACGTAGCTCGCCTCTTCCTGATCGACGCGTCGAACACACGGCCGTTCAATCTCCGGATCGAGGGCGGTGTCCGGATGAAATTGGTCGGTGGAGATCTCGGGAAATTCGAGAGGGAGGAGTGGGTACCGACCGTCGTCATCGCACCCGGACAGCGGTACGTCGTGGAGGTGATGTTCGAGGAGGAGGGCGAGTTCGCGCTCACGAACCGAATCACGGCGGTCGATCACTTCCTCGGAGAGTTCGAATATCAGGTCGACACTTTGGGGATCTTCGATGTGTCGAGTCAGGAGACCGAGTACGACTTCAGCACCGCGTTCGAAACGCTCCGGACCTTCGACGGTGGGTTCGACGAGATCCGGGCGCAGGCCGCGCGTCCGGTGGACGAGGAGTTGGTGCTTTCCCTACGGATCGGAGCGCTGCCCCTCCCGGTGATCCGCATGCTGGAGATCGATACGCTCTACTACCCGCCGGTCGAGTTCAATGACGCCATGCCGATGATGAACTGGCTGTCCACCGGCATGAACGTCCTTTGGCTGATGCACGAGCCGAGCCCGGACATAGACCCGCGTGACCTCGCGCCCGCGCTCGGCTGGCGGTTCAGGCAGGGCGACATGGTGAAAATCCGCCTCTTCAATAGCCCCGATTCATGGCACCCGATGAGTCATCCCCTGCACCTTCACGGGCAACGCTTCGTCGTGCTAGAGCAGGACGGTGTCCCCAGCTCGAACCTCGTATGGAGGGACACGGTGTTCGTACCCGTCGGATCGACGGTCGATCTCATGGTGGAGATGTCCAACCCCGGTAGCTGGATGTTCAACTGCCAGATTCCCGAGCACCTGGGGGCCGGCATGTCGATGAGCTTTACGGTGCAGCCGACGGGGGCGTAGAAGACGGTCGCTCCATCCGAGTGTTTCCAAGGCTTCCACGGAGACGTGCAGTGAGCGCCCGGGACGCCTACCTCGGCAGCCTGACCTCAAACGAAACAGCGGCGAGCTGCTCCTCGGACTGTCCCATTCCCTCCAGGTACGCCGCCCACCGCGGATCGTCGTGTAAGTCGTCGAACGCCGGGAAGAAGGTGAGGCCAGTGGCGTACGGCTGCCCGAGCGTCACCCGGTCCAGCCATTCGAACGCGGCGTCTACGTCTCCCGTGAAGGCATAGACCAACGCGACGAACTGCGGCACGACTTCGCCCCAATCTTCCCGCAACTCTTGAAACGCACGCTCGAACTCGGGCTCCCGTGCAAGAGCATGGTTGGCCATCGCTACGAACACGAGGCGGACCGGAGGATTCATCTCCGACTCGGCTGCAGCCAGAGCCTCCTCCATCTCACCCATCTCCAGCAACGCAGCGCCGAGCATACCATATGCGAGCTCAAGAACCGGATTCAGGTCCAAGCTCGTGCGGTACGTCGCCGCCGCATCCTCCCAGCGACCGGCCACGTAGTAGGTTGCGCCAAGGTTCTCAAGGTTGATCACGTACACAGGATCACGATCCCTAACGTTTTCATAGAACAGGATGGCTTCATCGAACCGACCCATCGTCAAGAGAAGAATGCCCACATTCATCAGGACATCTGGGTGGGTTGGGTCCATTTCCATCGCCTGCTCGAGGTGCCTCGCGGCGCCCTCGAAATCACCTTGAATTGAACTGACCCAGCCGAGCATGGTCCGGGCATAGACGAGGTCGGGGTCCAGAGCGAGTCCGCGCTCCGCCGCGTCGCGAGCCGCCTCGAAACCCTCCTCCGGTGGTCGAAAGCCAGACTGGACCGCTTGGGCGTACATGGCCGCGAGTTCGCCGTAGGTTGGTGCATAGTCGGGGGCCATCTCGCGTACGCCTTCGAACATTGTAATGATCGTCTCTATGTGTTCCTGCGACAGGTCACCGGTATTCTTTACGTAGCGCGCCTGCAGGAACAGCGCGTACGCCTCGGGATCGGTCTCCTGCAACGTCGGAAGCGCACCGAGCAGCGTCACCCTCAGTTCGGACACCACCCTGTGCGCGATCTCGTCCTGGACCGCGAAGATGTCGTCGAGCGTGCGGTCGTAAGTTTCCGACCAGAGGTGCACGTCGGATTGCGCTTCGATCAACTGTGTGGTGATCCGAATGGTGTTGCCGGCCCTCTGCACCGAGCCTTCCAGCACGTGGGCGACGCCTAGCTCCGCCGCGATCTGTGGGATCGTCAGATCGTCCCGACCCTTGTAGGAGAATGCGCTCGTCCGCGAGATCACCTTCAGCTCCGGGATCTGCGCGAGCAGGTTGAGCAGCTCCTCGGGGATGGCCTCCGACATGAACTCCTGTTCGGGATCGGCGGACATGTTCCGGAACGGCAGCACGACAATGGAGTTCGGATCGACACCGCCCGAGCCGCCGAGCGCGACCCCGAGCCCGATCGCAGCCACAAGCGCCGCGCCCACGCCCGCCGCTGCCCACGGCTTCCACCGAACCGCTTCCTTCGGTTCGCTCACATCAGCCGTCGTCAACGCAGCGGTGAACTCGCGCATCGTCGAGAAGCGATCGGCCGGTATCGGAGAGAGCGCCTGCTGGATCGCTACGTCGATGCTCGCGGGGACCTTGTCCCTGATGCGCCGCACCGATGGAACCGGCTCCGCGATCCGCTTCGCCAGAACAACCTGCGCGGTCCGGCCCGTATAGGGCGGCTCACCCGCGAGCATCTCGTAGAGCACCGCGGCCAGCGAGTAGATGTCGCTGCGCGCGTCGACGTGACTCTCACCCGCGGCCTGCTCGGGGCTCATGTAGTGGGGCGTCCCCATCGACAGGCCAGTCTCGGTCAGGCGATCGCCCCCAGCGGAGCTGACCGCCAGCGCGATCCCGAAGTCGGCCACGAGAGGGTGTCCACCGCTGAGCAGGATGTTGCCCGGCTTGATGTCGCGGTGGATGACGCCCTGCTCGTGGGCGGCCTGCAGCGCTTCCGCGATGTCGGTGGTGAGCCTGAGTGCCTCGTCCACCGGAAGCTGGTGCTCGCGCCGCAGCTTCTCTCGTAGGGTCTCCCCCTCCACGTAGGGCATCACGTAGAAGAGGAAGCCGTCTGCCTCGCCAGAATCGAAGAGCGGCAGGATGTGGGGGTGCTGCAGGTTCGCGGTGGTCTTGATCTCTGCCAAGAAGCGTTCGGCGCCGACCACGGCAGCCAACTCGGGTTTCAGAACCTTCAGGGCCACCTTGCGCTCGTGCTTGAGGTCGTCGGCCAGGTAGACCGTGGCCATCCCGCCCTCACCGAGCTCACGCTCGATGTTGTAGCGGCCTTCTAGGGCCGTGTTGAGACGCTCGGCCATGTCGGACATGATGGACAACATGCGTCTAAGGCGTGTGGGGCCGCAAGCGTCTCACACGCGCAGTGCAAGTGCGTCCCGCAAGGCTTCTCCTCAGGCCTCGGAGATCATCTTCACATACGCGGCGACGTCGCTCGCAGCCTGCTCAGCATCGGGAACCGGAATCTCCCCTTGGCGAGCGAGGGCGGCGAACGGTTCAGCCCATCCTGGGTGCGATACGACAGTTGGGGGCCTCCTCACCCGCCGCTCCCACCATCTCATCAGCCACGGCTCGCCTCGGGGTCATGAGACAGTACTTCATTCTCCAGAAGTACGGCCTCATCTGCGCTCAGGCGTCCTGTCCTGCGGCCATCTTCGATAGCCTGACGAAGAAGCGCTGGGCCAAGATGTGCCTCGTGGCAGTCTTGGATGGTGCGTAGAGCCGTCGTAACTGGGATGCCCTCCACGAGCGTCGTCTCTCGGGGCTCGATGGGCGCGTGATGTAGAACGTACTGCGGCGGCACTTGCCGCCGCACGCGCATTCGCACCGGAAGCAAAATGTGGATCCGGGCCGGGTTCACATCCGAAAGCCCGAGCAGTTCCAGCGCCGTCTGGTGGGAAAGGACTCCCCGCACGCCTCGCGGCCAAAGCGATGCCGCCATGTATGGGCCGAGCGAAGATGCGGCGACCAAGGGATCGAGGTACAGGCCGTGCGCAACGCGCTCAACAGTACCCCTGCGTTGCATCATCAGCACCGCGTGCGGGTCTACTCCCGCCGCCCGGGCCTGCTCTGTGGTGAAGTAGCCGTGATGATCCAGCGCGATGTCGTGCACGGCTGCGAATGCGTCTCTTAGCACGGATGAAACCTCGCGTAACGTTATATTCTGTCCCACGCCTTGCCGGGGTCGTTATGGACTAAATGTAACTTAACGTGAGGTTTTGTCCACCAAACTGGGATCGAACCGGCGACCACACCGGAGTAGACACAGCCTCAGCCCCTCCCGAGCCGCTGAAAAAAGTGCCCGGTGACCTAAACGGTCACCGGGCACTTGCAATCAGGCCGTCCTCGCTCTCACGACGGAGTCTGTCGTCTTACTCTCGTCTCACTGACCCGTCGGCCACGTAGCTCCCTGGTGCCGCGGAACGCTCATGATCCCTTTGTAGACGAACTTGTGGAGCCGCCGACCCTCGTAGGTCTCCGTCAGGTAGATGTTGCCCTGCGAGTCCGTGTCGATGCTATGAGCCGCCTGGAACATGCCGGCGTAACGGCCACCGGTACCGATCGTGGAGACCTCCTGCATCGACTCCCTGTTCACAATGCGAATCCTCGCGTTCTTGCCGTCGGCGATATAGATGAAGCTCTGCTCCTCGTCGGGCGAGAAGGCGATGTCCCACACGGCTCCGTCGCCTAGTGTAGCGGGGGCGAAGAACGCCTCTTCTACGAACGTGCCATCCGTCTGGAAGACCTGGACCCGGTTGTTGGGGCGATCACATACGTAGACGAGACCGTCGTTCGACGGCTCGGCGCAGTGGACCGGGGTGCGGAACTGCTGCTCCATGTACATATCCGAGGACCATCCGGTCCCCCCCTGTCGGGCCCCTTCGTACTCGTAGTCGTCGTCCGGTTCGTTGCCGTAGGCGCCCCAGGTTCTCTTGATCACTCCCGTATCGATGTCGACGACGGCCACCCGCCGGTTTCCGTAGCCGTCCGAGAAGTACGCCTCGTTGGCCGCGAAGTCGAACTCGACATCGGCCACCCGTCCAAAGTGGTCCATGGCCTTGCTGTCGATGGGCTGACCGGGGATTCCGTAGGTGGCCAGGTATTCGCCCTCGGCGGTGAACTTGAGCACGTGAGAGTCAGGACCGCCATTCCCACCGATCCAGACGTTGCCCATCTGGTCGATCCCCAGCCCGTGGTTCGAGCCGGGCCACACGTACTCTTCCGTCGGCGAGGGGCCGCCCCATCCTCGTATGAAGTTGCCCTCGGGATCGAACACCATGACTGGAGGCGCTGAGGAGCAGCATTCGGCCAGAGGCGGGTCCTGGTCCGCCGCGGCCTCTGCGCCGCCGACACCCCGGTGCACGATATAGACATTATCCTGGGCATCGACGGTCACGCCGATGACGGTCCCGTAGATCCAGCCGTTCGGAAGAGGCTTCGGCCAGAAGGGGTCCACCTCGAACGCCGGCGCTTGCACCATTTGCGTGCTGCTTGCCACGGTCTCCAGCCCCGCTCGCACCATGCCGAGCAGGGCAATGGCTGCAACCAGACTGCCGCCGAAAATCAGGTTCCGTCGCCGCCTCATATCTTCTCTCCTTTTACGGATGCCATGGCCCGCCCGCCGCGTGGCGTGAGGCCTGCCTCTTGCTGTTGTTCTTTCATCAGTATGCTCGTACTGCGCTCTTACTACATGCCCTTACTGCGACGCGGGATAGAGCGCGCCTTGGTGCTCCATCGTGACCGGACCGAACCCGAGGTTCGTGAACTTCTGGACACGCCTTCCCTGGCCATGCTCAGCCGTGTATACGTTTCCGTCTACGTCGACCGCAACGCTACCCAACTGGCGGAAGTGGCCCGGATAGCGTCCCCCCACGCCGAAGGAGGTCCGGAACTCGAGCGTTCCCCGGTCGAGAATGTGGACCCGCTCGTTCATGCCATCGGCGACGTACAGGAACCGCTGCGCGCCGTCTGGCGAAAAGGCGACGTCCCACACCGCGCCATCGCCCCGGGTCGCGGGTGCGATCATCGCCTCGGTCACATAAGTCCCGTCCGTCTCGAATACCTGGATCCGATTGTTCCCTCGATCGCACACGTACAAGAGCCCGTCGTTGGAGAGCTCAACACACGTGACCGACCTGAATTGCTGGGCTGGCTCAGCCGAGGGGTTGTAGGGCCCGAGATCCGAGTCGTCAGGCGAGTTCCCGTAGGCGCCCCATGAGCGTATCAACTCGCCAGAGTCCATATCGAGCACGGCGACTCGCTTATTGGCAAAGCCATCGGCCACGAAGACCTCGTTCGCACCCTCGTCGAAGGCGAACCCCGCGGCGCCGCCGAAGCTGTTGTTGCTCATGCTGCTCGCGGTCCCACCGGTCTCGCCGATCGTCATCAAATGCTGACCAGTGCGCGAGAACTTGAGAATGTGCGTGTCTACCGTCGGCGGACGCGGCGTGCCGCCACCCCGTCCGCGGCCACGGAATCCACCCCCTGCCTGCGCCACGCCACCTCCGATCCAGATATTCCCTGCGGGGTCGACGGCGATCGCGTGCGGCCGTCCCGGCCACGGATATCCCATATCCGGTCCGCCCCACTCGCGGATCAGCGAGCCGTCGGCGGCGTACTCCAGCACGGCCTGCGTCGGCCTGCAGCAGGTGCCCGTCTCGGTTACGACGTTGACCTCGTTGGCCCGGCTGAAGCCGTCCTGGCGGGTTACGATGAGGATGTTGCCGTCATCGGCCACGGTCACGCCGGACACTGGCCCCAAGATGTTGGGGTACTCCAACGGCGCGGGCCAAAAAGCATCCACTTCGAACGTCGGTACGTTGTCGCCGGGACCACAAGCGGCACTCAACCCGACCAACAGTGCCAGGGCCACCGCTCCGACGATCCGTCTACTCCTGTCCCTCATCGGATCTCCACCTTGTGCATGAGTAACTTCCCACCGTTCTTGGGGAGGAATAGTACGCCACCCTCCCCCCTCCGTCCAGACCGATTCGACCGCCGTCGACCCTGACGTTGTAGGCGTCAGGCTTGACGTTGATGGACACCGACCGCTAGTCATTTGGCGATCCCGCTAGCTCACCGAGCGCAGGATCGGGGTCCAACTTGATCCGAGTCTCGAGGGGAGGCAGATGAAATCCGAAACGGCCATCGTGGGGGCAATCCTGATCGTGGGGGAGGTCCTTCTCGCCGCTCAGGCCCTCGCGGGACAGGTCGCCGAAATGAACTTCTTCATCGCCGTCCAAGGACCGACTTGGGGGCCTGACCAACCTGCCGTCCGGATAAGCGACTCACATTGTAACGACCTGGCCTATGCCGAAGGATACGGGCACCTCACCTGGCACGCCTATCTCACTGGGACCGCGGCGGATGGGGAAGACGGCGAGATCGCGCGCGCGCGAATCGGAGATGGGCCGTGGTACAACTACTACGGGGCGGTGATCGCGGAGGACGTGGCCCAGCTGCACAGTGATGCGAACAACCTCTGGTTCGAATCCGCGGTCAACGTCAAGGGCCAGACAGCGCCCGAGGGTGTGCTCGAGCTTCCGCTGGGCTCCGAACTGGATGGAGGAGATTTTTCGCGGGACGGACCGCTCCTCTGCTTCGGTATTCCAGGAAGATAGTCGAAGGCGTTATTAGAGTACCGGCTGCCTCGCCCTCCGCACGACGAACAGTCCCTCACGCATGCTCGTGAACACGATCACGCCACTCTCGAAGAACGGATAGTTGCTCCAAGAGCCGGCGAAACCAGGACTGTTTTCACCCACCGGAACCGAATCGAAGTGGCCGACTTCGCGCGGATTTGCGGGATCGGATATATCGAGAATCCGGAGACCGCTCACGTAGTTCGACTGGTACATCAATTGGCCGCGCACGTAGAGGTTGTGGTCCGACGATTCCGTTTCGCCGATGTGCTCCTTCGCCAGAATCGGATCATCCAGGTCCTCGATGTCCCACACGAGAGTCCGGGTCCCCGTAACCGTGCCGTCCAACTCATCGAGTTCGTCGTTTACGAAGAAGAATCGATGATCTTCCGAGATCCACCCCTGGTGGACGTACGAAGGGTTCGGATAGGTCGCCGAGGCGACGGCAACCGGGCTCGACTTGTCCGTCACGTCGGCGATGCTCAACGCCGTCTCGTTCGCTCCGAAACAGATTTCGCGCTCGCGGTACTGCTCGTCGGGACCGGCATACACGACGCACTGCGCGTCGTGGGTGTATCCGGTTCCCGAACCACCGGTTGACGGGTCTGAAAAGCATCCTGCGAAGATAGGGCTCGAGGGCTCGCGGATGTCGATCATGTGGAGCCCACCCCCGCAGGTTTCTCCACCTGCGCTGGCACCTACGACATATGCAAAGCCCGTAGCCTCGTTGATGACGATGTTGTGTGCGCTGAAGATCCCACCGTAGTGAGCGGTCTCTTCGAACGTCATGGGTGCGCCCCCCACACTACGCAGCTGGGTGAGATCGAATATCTGGACGCCATGCGCTCCGGCACCGTCTGCGACGATGAATGCATGATCGGCGTAGACTTTAACGTCGCGCCACAAGTTGGCGGTGGTGCCCTCCGTGGGCCGAAGATCGCCCAGGTAGCGGGGATTCGCGGGATCCGCGAGGCTGACGAAAGCCATCCCATCCATCCGACCCACCAGTGCGTATTCGGTGCCGGTCTGTGGATCCGTCCAACCCCATATGTCATTCACCATCACGCCGCGGGCGGCACCCAGCTCCTGAACCGGCAAAAAAGAAACCAGATCGATGTCCGAGCAGTCGAACCCCGCGATCTCCCCCTGCTCACAGGCGGTCGGTGCCCCGAGAATACTCTCCATCCCAGCGCTCTCGTCGATGAGCGACGTCATCTCGGTCCAATCCCCGGTCGCGCCAACCTTACTATAGACGCTTCCCAGGCCCTCGAAGAAATCCGCTCCGGGGGATCCCACGATGGCCATGTCCTCACCGGCGGCGACGCTCACGCCCATGTACGAATTGGCACCAGCGATGCTAAAGATCTCGATCTCCCGCCACTGCCCATCCTCGGAGCGCCGGAAAACGTACGCAGCTCCCCCGAGCGGTGCGCCAACCCACAAATCTCCCGCAGCATATGAAACGGACATCCCGAACGCGGATCCGGGCGCTGATGTCGACGCGGTGATCTGAGGACCTTCGATCCACCCGCCGGAGCCGTCGAGCATGAAGTGATGGACCGCCCCGCTGAACTGATTACCGAGCGGCGCGCCGAGGAACGCCTCGTCCCCACCGAGCACGACGGCTTGCCCGAATACACCGGGTCTGTTGTCTCCCGGTGTCAGTCGGGCGCTCTCGATAAACTCCCCACCTTCGAGGTCGAACACGTATGCGGAGCCCGCGCGCGGGAACGTGGCATCACCAGGGAGGAGACCCGGAAAGGGCCCCGGCGCACCCACGAGCAGGCGATTCGCCTCGACTGCCAGCGCCGTACCGAACCGCTCACCGACCGAGACCGCCGAGCCCTCGACCGTTGCGACCTCCGTCCATGCACCGCCCAACAGCCGAAAGACAAGGACGGCACCGGTGCCTTGCATGCGGCCGGGGGATCCGATCAAGGCGAACTCCCCGTCGATCGCCACCGCCACCGCTGCGCCGAATTCGTCCCCTTCCCGTCTGGTCGCACTTCGCAGGATCGTGACTTCCTGCCACGGGGCGTCTTCACTCGCCCGGCTAAACACGTAGACGGCTCCGCGACCCCCGCGAGCCGTCGGTGCACCCACTAGTGTAGTGTCGCTAAATTATCTTGCATGATATAAGGCTACGTGGTATTGTATGACATGCCACTACCCATACGTGTTATGCCACTGCGCCGCGGGGACCGCGCGCGCCTCGAATCGCTGGTCCGATCCCGCACGACCCCCCAACGCGTGGTCGAGCGCGCCCGCATTGTGCTCGGGTCCGCTGCGGGGGACTCGGGCTCGACTATTTGTGGTGATGTCGGCGTCTCGCGCCCGACCGTCACACTCTGGTTGGATCGGTATGAGGCTGGCGGGCTTGCGGCCCTCCGGGCCGACCGCCCGCGGTCGGGACGCCCGAAACGTATTACCCTGGCCGAGGAAGAAGCCATCGTGCACCGCACGACACAAACGACGCCGCCCACGGGCCGCGGCACCCATTGGAGTACGCGGCTGATGGCCGAAGTGACCGGCTTGCATCACTCCACGATTGCGCGCATCTGGAAGGCCCATGGGTTGCGCCCCCATCGGGTCCGGTCGTTCAAGTTGTCCACCGACCCCGCCTTCGTAGAAAAACTCCGGGATGTCGTCGGGTTGTACCTGCAGCCGCCTGAGCGGGCGATCGTCTTCTCCTTTGATGAGAAGAGCCAGATCCAGGCCCTGGATCGCACCCAGCCAGGCCTGCCGCTGAAGCGCGGGCGCGCCGGCACCTTCACCCACGATTACAAGCGCCATGGCACGACCACGCTATTTGCGGCCCTCGATGTGGCCACCGGCCACGTCATTCAGGAGTGCATGCCGAAGCATCGCCATCAGGAGTTTCTCAAGTTCATGAACACGGTCGTGCGCACGACGGCCAAGGATCTCGACATCCACGTCATCCTCGACAACTACGCCACGCACAAACATCCCAAGGTGAAACAGTGGCTCCAACGTCATCGGCGAGTCCATTTCCATTTCACGCCCACCTCGGCCTCGTGGCTCAATCTTGTCGAACGCTTCTTCAGCGAACTCACCGAGCGACAACTGCGGCGGCTCGCCGTTACCAGCGTGGACGAGTTGATCCAAGCCATCACCGACTACATCGAGTGCCGCAACGAAAACCCCACACCTTTCACATGGACAGCCACCGTCCGCCAGATCCTCAAGAAGGTCAACAAAGCCAATGAGACTTTGGCGACACTACACTAGCAGCGTGTTTTCATCCACCGCCAGGGACGCGCCAAAACCGTCACCCACTTGCACCGACTCGGACGTAAGCATGGCGGTTTCGTCCCAGTCCATGTTGTCGTCGAGTCCGAAAACATGCACGGTACCCGCATGGTTGGGCAGGATCGGAAAAAAGGCGAACTCGCCGGGCCGCCCCACGAAGATCTCTCCACCCTCGAAGACGACCGCCGTCGCAAACGCCCCTGCAGAGACGGCGGCAGGCGCGTTGGTCGTATGGTGTGTCTGCGCGAGCGCCGAGGTGGTGAGGAGGGCGGGGCTGAGGCTCAACCCGGTGAGGAGGAGCAAAAGGCCGAGGCTCACCGCGGCGAGACGGGAGTGGCTGTGCATCGATGTTCTCCTGGACTATTCCGCGGCGACTATTCCTCGGCGACGATTTCTGGGTCGGGACCGGGGCTGCTGCCAGCGGCGCCACGCGCAGCAGGATTCCACAGCTTGCCAAACGCCAGCCACCCCAAGCCCCCGACGACCAGGGCCAGGATCAGCCAACCGAGCAGATCGATGAAGAAACCAATGCTCAGCTCGGGCCATTGGATCTGGTATTGCCTGAAGATCAACCAACGCTCGGCCATCCAGTGCCATCCGGTGTGCGCCACGAAGGCCGAAAGAAGGATCGTCCCCAATCGTTCCGCGACCACGTGTCGGAAGAGGAGCTCAAGCACAGGAATGCAAAGCACGAGAACCAGCAACTGTCCGAGCTCGACGCCGACGTTGAATGACAACAAGGACGTCAGTAGGTGGCCCCCGGCGAACTGAAGCGATTCGCGCAGCGCGAAGGAGAACCCGAACCCATGAACGAGTCCGAACGCGAATGTGACGATCCAGCGCCGGCGTACGCTAGCTCCCACTATATTTTCGAGCGCCATGTACAGGATCGAGGCCGCGATCAAAGTCTCCACGAACGGCGGAAACCAGAGTCCACCGGGGGCATAGCCGTACGCGGAAGCAATCAGCGTAACCGAATGGGCCACCGTGAAGGCCGTCACGATCGGGACCAGGGCGTTGAATTTCCGGAACGGAATGACCAGACACAGGAGGAACAACAGGTGGTCGATGCCGTCCAGGATGTGGAGGAAACCCGACCACACGAACCGCAAGGCCGCCTGGTGCCACCGCGGGTCGAGAGGGACGAGCCCGGGGTCACCGACAAACGTGAACGCTCGCACGGCACCGCCGGGCGGCATGAAACGGAGAACGGTTTGGACGCGGGACGCGAGCCGCTCGAGCCCCGGCCGGATCGAGAAGTCCGATGCCTCCGACGCGATCGGGTACTCGAACAGCACGTCGAGCAGCGCCTGCGTCCATATCATGTCGATGTCGTTGGACAGCTTGGGCCCGAAGACGTGCTCCAGGGCAGTGTCGTATTCCCTCCATGACTCATCGGACGCAATGGATACCTTGATGGCCGCGATTTCGGGGAACGGCAGTCGGGTGCCTGATTCGAACAGCTCCATGGGCTCGGCGAGCCACAACACCGCGCCCTCTTCGAGCTGCGGATCCGCCTGGTCGATCTCCAGATAACCCGGGCCACGCGTCGGAAAGTTGATGTCCTGCATGGCGGTCAGCGGCACCCGGAGGAGTAGCCGAAGTGTTCGTCCTTCGGGTTTGACGAAGATCTGAACCGTCACGTCGGCGGGCGTGTCGTGGGCCGGGGCACGCAGAGGGAGCGCCACGACCAGACCAGCCGCCACTGTGAGGGCGGCGGCCAGTAAGACGACTCTACGCTGACGAGCAAGCACTCGCGTCCTCCCTGAGCGATCGTGGTGGTGGTGTTTTCCGGAAGGCACTTGCGGAACCAACATACAGCAACTTAGATCGGGTAGCGACCGAGAGCCGTATAGACTCGGTCGGGTCGGGAATGATCCCGTAGGCCGTCCTCTTTAGAAGTCGGTCTCGGGATCTATTTGCCGGTGATCCGCCGCGACCCCGACAAGGCACTTGCACAGAGATGGAGGAAGGTCGATGAAACGCAAGCTCAATCTTCTCGTTGGCGTGGCCGTGGCCGCATTCGTCAGCGGGTGCACGGCCGGCGAGGGGAGTCCTGCCCTCAACGGTAACTTTGGGGATCCCGGAATGGCTCCCAGGTTCGAAGTGGACCCGCTATTCCCGCAACCGCTTCCCAATCACTGGCTGGTGGGAGAAATGATCGGTGTTGCGGTGGATCAGCGGGATCACATCTGGATCGTTCATCGGAACACGCCGGACCGGTTCATGGGTCAGGAGGTCGGCCTTACTTCGGGGGTCAGTGAGTGCTGCCAGCCGGGCCCACCGGTCATGGAGTTCGATCAGGAGGGCAATCTGGTCTCCTCCTTCGGGGGAGCCAGCGAGACGGGACAGTACGATTGGCCCACGTCGAACCACGGGCTTGGGATCGACGCCATGGGCAACGTCTGGATCGGCGGCAACGGCGCCGACAAGCACGTCCTCAAGTTCGCCGCCGATGGCACGTTTCTCCAGCAGATCGGCGATCCGGCGACTGAGGGGCGTAGCAGCCTCGACGAGATGAACTTCTCGCAGGTGGCGAAGATTTCCTTCCATGCCGCCACCAACGAGATGTTCGTGGCGGATGGTTACGGGAACAAGCGGGTCGTAGTCCTCGACGCGAACACTGGCGCGTTCAAGCGCTTCTGGGGTGCTTACGGGAACACGCCGGACGACGAGGAAGCCAGGACCATGACTCGATGGTCCAACCGGGACGGAACGCCTCCGCCGCCGCAATTCCAAGGCCCGGTGCACTGCGCCGAGCCGAGCCTCGACGGCCTGGTGTACGTCTGTGACCGTGGTGCGGACCGGGTACAGGTCTTCCAGCTGGACGGAACGTTCGTGCAGGAAGTACAGTTCGCGCCCAACACGCGATCTCAGGGCTCGACCTGGGACATCGCCTTCTCGCCCGATCCGGATCAGACCTACCTCTACCTGGCCGACGGCCAGAACATGAAGGTTTACATCATCCTGCGTGAGACGATGGAAGTCCTGACGAGCTTCGGGGACGGCGGGCGGCAGCCCGGACTGTTCTTTGCGGTGCACAGCATCGACACCGACTCGGACGGAAACATCTACACGACCGAGACGTACCAAGGCAGGCGCCTTCAGAAGTTCCGTTATATGGGCATTGGCCCGATCCCGAGTGCGGACCAGGGTGCTCTCTGGCCGGGCGAGACACACACGTACGGCGGTATGGAAGGCAATCAAAGTGGTATGTAAGCACTGAAGTAGTCGGTGTGAAAAGTTCGACACTTTTAGGGGACTCTGAGCGTAGGGTCCACGTCGAAGGGTCCGTAAGACCGGCCCTGTGTGCGCCTGCATGCAGGGCCGGTCTTCGGGCATTGGGAGCCACCCGTCGCTCGAAACTGAGAGGAACATCATGATGAAGATGAGAATCTTTTCCCTGCTTGCGATCGCCGCCGTTATAGGCTCGTGCGCCCCGGCTGAGGACGAGCCCATGGAGCCGATGATGAGCTTTTTCCTCACCAGCGCGGGTCCCGGCGATGGTGCCAATCTGGGAGGTCTGGACGGAGCCGACGCCTACTGCCAGTCCCTGGCCGAAGCCGTTGGCACTACCGGCACGTGGCGCGCCTACCTGAGCGCGGCGGCCACGGCCGATGCCGCAGCAGTCAACGCGCGGGACCGGATCGGGACCGGACCGTGGTACAACCAGGCTCTCGTGGAGGTCGCGACCGACGTCGACAACCTCCACCTCGTTCTGGCGCCAGGAGGAGCTTCCGGTACGTCGAACAACCTCACAAAAGAGACGGTGCTCAATGAGCGCGGTGGCATGACCAATGGCCGTGGCGATGATCCGAACCGGCACGACATCCTCACGGGCTCGAACCTGGACGGCACACTGACCATGGGTGACGGCGACACCACGTGTGACAACTGGATGAGCAACGGGGAAGGCAGCGCGACGGTCGGGCACTTCGACCGGACCGGTGGTGGCGGAAACCCGGACTCCTGGAACTCCGCCCACGCCAGCCGTGGCTGCAGCCAAGAGAATCTACAGGGCACCGGCGGCGACGGGCTGTTCTACTGCTTCGCGATCTAGTTGCTTCTTCGCGATTTAGTTGCTTCCGAAAATTAAGGTCTGAAAACAATCCCGGTCGGCACGGCTCAGGCCGTGCCGACCGGAAACTTTGAAGGAGTGTAGTGGATGGGCACGTTCACGAAATCAGCGGTCCTCGGCCTCGCCCTCGCCGTTATGTCTTCGACACCAGTCGCTGCCCAGCAGGGCGCGACGGACGGACAATGGCGTTACTACGGAGGAGGCCCCGGTGGGACGGCCTACTCACCGCTCGACCAAATCGACGCGACCAACGTTGGCGATCTCGAGATCGCCTGGACCTGGGCCGCTCGTAACCAGGGGCCGCGTCCGGAAGGCAAGAACATCTCGACGCCGCTCATGGTGGACGGTGTGCTCTATGTTACTGCGAGCTCGCGCCGCAACGTGGTCGCGTTGGACGCCGGTACGGCTGAGATGCTCTGGATGTGGCGAATGGATGAAGGTGAAAGGGCCGAAAGCGCTCCCCGAGCCAACTCGGGCCGCGGTGTCACCTACTGGTCGGATGGGCAGGGAGACGACCGCATCTACGTAATCACACCGGCCTATCACATGGTGGCGCTGGACGCTCACACGGGCAGGGAGATCGAGTCCTTTGGTACGAATGGGGTCGTGGACCTCAGGTTGGAGCTCGACCGGCCCGTAGACCTCATCGAGGCCGTCATCGGATCGTCTTCGCCTCCGGTCATCGCGCGGGACGTGATCGTGGTGGGCGCCGCGCTGGCGGTGGGTTCGCGCCCGCCCTCGATGGAAAACGTGCCCGGGCACGTCCGTGGGTACGACGTCAGAACGGGCGAGCGGAAGTGGATCTTCCACACCATCCCGCAGGAGGACGAGTACGGAAACGAGACCTGGGAAGACGGTTCGTGGCAATACACGGGAAACGCCGCGGTCTGGCCTCCCTTCACGGTGGACGAGGAGTTGGGGTACGTCTACCTGCCCGTGGAAGATGCCACCGGCGACTACTACGGCGGTCATAGGCCCGGTGACAACCTGTTCTCGTCGAGCTTGGTGGCGCTGAACATCGAGACGGGTGAGCGGATCTGGCACTTCCAGATGATACACCATGACATCTGGGACTACGACCTCCCCACAGCGCCGATTCTGACGGACATCACCGTGGACGGCCGAGACATCCGGGCAGTCGCCCAGATTACCAAGCAGGCCTTTCTCTACGTATTCGACCGGGTCACGGGAGAGCCCGTTTGGCCCATCGAGGAGCGACCGGTCCCGCAGGGGAACGTGCCGGGCGAGTGGTACTCCCCCACGCAGCCCTTCCCCACCAAGCCCGCGGCGTTCGACCGGCAGGGTATCACGATCGACGACCTCATCGACTTCACCCCCGAGCTCAGGGCCGAAGCCGAGGCGAGAATAGCGAACCTGGTAGTCGGACCGCTCTTCACGCCCCCCTCGATCGTGGACGACGACGGCAGAGGGGGCACCCTGATGATGCCCAGTCAGACCGGTGGTGCCAACTGGGAAGGTGGCGCGTTCGATCCCGAGACCGGCGTCATCTACATCGCCTCCAAGATAGACGGTGGCACGCTGATACTCGGGACTTCAGACGCGTCGGATATGCGATACGTCCAGAGCTTTGGGGGCGGCCGGGGACGTGGGGGTGGCAGAGGCGGGGGCGCCCGGCCCCGGCGCTCGGGGCTTCCCTTGATCAAGCCGCCGTGGGGACGCATCACGGCCATCGACCTGAACACCGGAGAGCATCTTTGGATGCGAGAAAACGGGGACACGCAGGAGCGGGTCAAGAACAATCCCGCCCTGGAGGGCGTCGAGATCGGCCGGTGGGGTAAAGCCACCAGGGCCGGCATCCTGGTCACCAAGACGCTCGTGCTGGCCGGAGAGGGGTGGGGTGGAGATCCTCATTTCTATGCCTATGACAAGGCCTCGGGCGACATCATCGCCGACCTGGAGATTCCGGGGACCCAGACGAGCCTTCCCATGACCTATATGCACGAAGACGAGCAGTACGTCGTCTTTACCGTGGGTGGCGGCGGGCAGCCGGCGCAGTTGATTGCAATGACGCTTCCCTAAGCAGCCACCTCCGGATCGGGGAGTGGCTGCTTTTGCATTGCCCGGACCCCGAGCGGCAAGGTCACCAACGCCATGGTGGCGGCCGTCATGGTACCCAGGATGACCGCGAGTCCGAAGCGCTGGGTCGGTGGGAACGTCGACAGCCCGAAGATCCCGAAACCGACGCAGATGAGGGCTGTAGCCGCGAGTACCGGCCCCATGATCTGGGTCCGAGCCTGGGACCAACTCTCCGAGTAAGCCAGTCCATCAGCCTGAAGGCGGCGGACTCGTACGACCAGATGAATCATCGAGTCGACGCCCATGGCCAAGGCGACGTTCGCCGCCGGCGAGGTGATGATGTCCACTGCCATACCCAGACGGCTCAGATGGCCAAACGTTCCCAGAACCACGAGCGGGACTCCCGCGAGACAGGCTAGCATCAGCGTGGACGTTTTCGCCGACCGAGAAACCACCCACGAGACGCCCACGAACAGGAGGAGTAGCCCCCCGAGGCCGATCTGGAGACTCCGCCTGATCAGCAGACCGAGTTGCGCCTGGAGGTCGTATAACCCTCCCATCTGTACGGGATCGAGGCCCGCGTCCACCGCGTACCCTCTGATTCGATCCATGACCGCCTGCCGCGAGGGCTCCTCCACCGATTCCTTCATTCGGAGGAAGAAACGGCCCTCCTCCCGTTCCGGTGTGACGTAGCTCTGGCCGATCTCATCGTACTCCGGCGTCGCGAGACGATCCAGGAGCAAACCCAAAGGCGCGAAAGCGGCCAGTGGCCTTGTCTTGGCCTCCGCCAGCAGCACCGCCGGCGACACGACCGCACCCACCGCCGAGTCCGCCTCGAGCGCATCCTGGAAAACCCACATGCGGTCGTAGACCTCATTGTCATTGAGAGTGCCGCCCGAGGCGTCCTGGATCGCGATGTTGAGGGTGCTACTCCCGCCATCTCGATCGATCCGCTCGAGCCCAGTCCGGAGGTCGGCACCCTCAGCGAAGTACGTGAGGAGCCCGGGGTCGGTGTCGAGCCTCGGAACGCCAACCCCCAGGACAAGCACGACCAATGCGATGACGGCCAGTAGGCGCGATGGCCGGACCGACAGCCTGGCAAGCGCGGCGGGCTGCCACTTCCAGGCTCCAGCAGCATCTGCCCCACGCCCCAAAAAGCCGGGGTAGATCGTATAGGCGACGGCAAGGGCCGTCGCTGCGCCGATGGCACCGGCGATCCCCAACTCCCTCAAGGGTCTGGCCGAAGCCAACAACAGACTGAGGAAGCCCAAGAGTGTTGTGGTCATGGACCAGAAAGAGGCCGCGAGCGTCAGCGACACGGTGCGGGCCGCCCGCTCATCATCCGAGTCCAGTCCGAGGGTCCCTGCCCGCCGCCAGTTCGCCGTCAGAAAGACGATGTGCGAGAGCGTCAACACGAAAACGATCGTAATGAGGTTGGCAGTGAGCAGGCCGATCTGGATGCCCATCGCTTGGGTGAGAAGCAAGGTGACCGCGCACGCAGTTATGCAGCTCGTCAGCGCACCCGCGACGATCCCCAGGTTTCTATAGATCAGCGCCGCGAGCAGACCGAAAAGGAGCAGCGAAGCCAGGCTGAAGACCCTCAGATCCTGAAACAGGTTTCGTCGAATCTGCTCCGTGATGACCGGCACTCCCGACATGACCACATCCAAACCGGGCGCTTGGTGTGCCTCGACCACGCCCTCCAATCGAGGGAGAAGAAGTTCGGGATCGGTCCGGTCCACATTGACTATGAGATTGGTGGCCGCTTCGTCCGGCGTCACAAGGATTCGGCCGAACATGGGACTCCCTTCAGGGTCATCGGTCGTGATCGAAAGGACGCTCGTCACACCCTCCACGCCCGAGAACGCCTCCGTGAGCTCAGCGATTCGCTCGCGGTAAACTTCGGGATCCGCCGCCGTATCCTCCACCCGCACGACCACGATCTCCTCCCCCCCGCCCAGGTACCGCTCGTTCAGCTCATTGGACATCTGGAGCTGGGGGTCATCCTCCGAGAAGAAGAAGTCGCTCTCCACCTTCGGGGACAGATCGACAAACGCCAGGACCGCCCCGAGTCCTGCAGCTGCTATGGCCAGAGAGACCCAGTGGGCCTTCGGATGAGTCCACGCCCGACGGAACATCACGGCCTCCTTGTGGTCGAAGATGCTGAGAAAGACTCCAAGGAAAGTTCGAAGGAAGATCCCAAGATAGGAAAGGAAGCGATCAAGTGAAATCCCGGCGCGTTATTTTCGTCTTCTGCCTGATGTCTCTACTCGCTTCCGGCTCCGCGAGCGCCCAAGAAGCCGAGGTGCGGGCCGCCATAGAGGAAACCCTGGCGGCGTTGATCGCGCGCGACGCCGCCGCGTTCGGCAGCTTCTACCACGACGACACTCGTGGGTTCTTCGTCGACCGCACCACCATGATCAATGGATACAGTTCGATAGCCGTTCGCCTGGCGTTCGCAACGGGTGTCCGTGTGAACGTCACCATGGATGAGTTGGATGTGAAGGTCTACGGCAACACCGCCGTGGCGGGGGCGCGTTTCCAGGGAACCGTCACATTGCCGGGCGGGGCAACGGCGACCGGCACCTGGCGATACTCGGAGACGCGGGTGCGGGAGGACGGGACGTGGAAGGTCGTCCAATATCACGTTTCCCAGCCTGCGGGGTGAGCGGGGAGATTTGCCTCGGACCGAACCGAAGAGACTGTACCGGGTGAGCGTCGGCAATCGCCCTAACGTCAGATGGTGCGCATCAGGATCTAGCGGTGTATAATGGCCGGGCACAGTTTCCCGTCTTACAAAGAAAGGAGGACTCGAATGCGGCCATCCACGATGGCAATCGTATTCGCGCTAACCATCGGACTGACCGTTTTCGTCCAACCGGCCGTGGCCCAGGATATCATCGCAGTCGGAGAGATGGCCCCTGACTTCACGGTCACGGGCGCCACACGCTACGGAATTCTTCAGGAACCGGTCAGCCTGTCGGAGTTACGGGGAGACGTGGTGGTCTTGGCGTTTTTCTTCAGAGCGCGAACACCTGGCTGAACGATTCAAATGGAAGCGTACCGTGATCAGTACGCAAGCGTATTCAGAGGCGGACGAGGCGTAAGCATCTTCGCCATAAGCAACGACCCCGCGGAGGCTTTGGCGTCGTGGGCCAAGGACGCGGATTTCCCGGTCCTGTTCGGTAGTGACCCTGACGGGGCGGCGGCTGAAGCTTACGGTGTCGGCCGGAGGGGCAACGGAATGCCTCAGAGTCGGGCGGTGGTCGTCGTCAACCCGGATGGGCGTGTCTCGTTTGTAACGTCTCAGTTCCGTGAGATCGATCCCACTGCGTACGACGAGTTGGGCGCGGCCGTGGCCGATGTCGCTCCGCCGCTGGAGGCGGACGACGCAGACGACGCGCAGCAGCAACAAGACAGGGACGCAGCGGGCGGTTGCTGAGGGACCGTGTTCGGATCCCTTGATGGAGTCTCAGGGGTCCTGAAAGTCCCGTGAGTCCCGTGAAAAAAAGAGGGCCCGGCCAGATTCGGCCGGGCCTTCCTTTTTGGTGCCGTGAGGAGGGACTCGCTAATCGCTGGACCCGAGCCCAGTCCGGACGGCCGCCTCGATGTCTTGACCGGCCCCGGTCCCCGTATACGTGACCCGGCCTTCTGCGTCCAGGACGACGATGTAGGACGTCCCTGGAGCCAGGAAGGCTCGCACGGCCCGGCCCCCGTCATCCCAAAGCGTGGGAAATTCCGACGGCTGGTCTTCGAGGTGCCTGATAACGGATCGCCGAGACTGGGCGACGGCAACGGCGACCGCAACGAACCCGACTCTGTCTCCGTAACGGGCGTGCACCTCCACCATCTGCGGGTGCAGCGCTTCACAGAGCTCACACCAGCGTGCCCAGAATTCGACGAGTGCCGGCCGGCCTCCGACGTAATCGGCCAGGCTCACCGCGTTGCCTTCCAAGTCCTGGATCTCAACGAGCTCGGGCCGCTCCCCCAACGCGATTCCCAGATCGCCGCGCGCCTGCGCGACTGCGGCGGGGGGAGAGATTACGGCCAAAGCGAGAATCGCCATGAGGGGCGCAAACAGGCGCCACATACGAAATCGGTCGTCAGTCTTCACAATACCATCCCCACCTGTACGAAGTAATATTGAGCCATCACCAACATAATCACCGCGGCCCCCCTTTTGATCCACACCATCCACCGGCCCGCGGCTGGCAGCGCCGCCCCGAACCCGGAAAAGAGGCCAACCGCAACTAGTAACGCTGTCATCCCGAAGGAAAACACGAACAAATAGAGAAAGCCCATCGCACCGGCTTGGGTCGCCGCCACCCATGTAAGTACTACGGCAAACGCCGGAGCGCCACACGGGGCCGCAACGACGCCGGAGGCTGCTCCGAGAACGAACACCGACGGGTAGGAGCCGCCTTTCGTGGTTCCGGCCCACTGCATGAGGCGCTGGGGCACGCGGATCGGGATGACGTCGAACATGGCCAGCCCGAAGATCAATAGCAGATTGCCAATAGCCAATCGGGTCCAAGGGCTCGCGCTCACCGTGCCGAACAGGGTCCCCGTGAGGCCTGCTATGAGCCCGACCGTCGCATAGAGCATCGCCAGTCCGAAGGCATATGTGAACGTCAGGCCGACGATCTTCGACCGTGGAGCACCATGGTCCGCCGACCCCGCAAGCACCGACGCCGTGATCGGGATCATCGGGTAGACGCACGGGGTCAGGCTCGTCACCAAGCCGGCCCCGAACAGGATGACCAAAGCGAGTAACGGGCTTTGGGCCAGGGTCTCGGAGAGACCCGTTCCGTCGAACATCTGACTGAGCATGGCAGGATTCTAATCGACTGATATGGAACTTCATAGCTCGCGGGAACGTATCCGACCGCCCAGGAGGTCCCTCGGGATTTGGATTGATCCGATGTGGGCGGGGGCATTATCCTGGATAGTAGCGTGGTGTTCGTTCTACGCCGCGCAGAGTTTGATCAAAAGGATTAGAAGGCTGTTGAAGAAGTACATTCGGTCGCCGAAAGTGCGGCATTGCCCCCTCTCGAAGTGCGTTCTCGCAAGCGTCGCTTTGTTCTCACCCCTGCTGAGCTGTGGCGACGGGGGTACGGGTCCATCTGGGCTAGTCAGCGACACTGATTTCAAGATCGAGCTCGTGTTCGTCAGTCAGGGCACGCCGAGTCAGAACGCGGCATTCATTGCCGCCGCCGATCGCTGGATGAGTATCCTGCAAGGCGACCTCACCGACATCGATTTCTCGTCCAACCCGGTTTTGGCCAATACGTGCGGTGCAGGGGTGCAGCACCCGGAGGTTGCCGACACGGTCGATGATCTCCGAGTCTTCGTCGATATCAGGCCGATAGACGGAGTCTTGGGAACGCTCGGACAAGCCGGGTTCTGCCAGATTCGAAGTGATTCTCGTTTGCCGGCGCTCGGCTACATGTCCTTCGATTCCGAGGATTTGGGTCCATTAGAGCAGAGTGGGGATTTGGCTGCCCTCACCCTCCACGAGATGGGGCACGTGCTGGGCGTCGGAACGCTGTGGTCCGACTCGGACACGCTTATCGTGAACCCCTCCCTTCCGTCAAGCTCCGGTGCCGACACACACTTTGCCGGGGCGGCCGCGATCGCAGCGTTCGACGCGGCTGGAGGCACGGCGTACACTGGAGGCGCAAAGGTTCCTGTGGAAAATATGGCCACTGTGGGCTCCTCCGACACACACTGGAGGGAGTCGGTTCTCGGGGCCGAGTTGATGACGCCGGCGCTCCAGGGTGGTGTCACCAATCCTCTGAGCGCGATCACGACGGAGTCCTTGGCCGACCTTGGATACAGCGTGGACAGCTCAGGAGCAGACTCCTTCACTGGGGCATTCTCGGCCCCGGCCCAGCTGATCGCCACGGGGACACTCTCGACCCCGGCCCGGCCGACCGGGTCAGGCGGGCGAGTCCTTAATCTCGAGAACGACACCTACCGGGGGCCCGTACAGGTGGTAGACCACTCCGGCTACGTGATCCGAACGATTCCCGGGCGATGACGATATCATGCCTTTGAGACCGAACGGACCAGCGTTGAGACCCAGGGGGGTCGCCTGGTTGGGGGGGGGCCAAGCGAGATGGATGATGGCCGTCCTGATGGTAGCGGGGTGCACGCGAGCCGATGACAATGGGCCCCCGCCCGCCGTAGAGTCCGCCACGCAAGGCACGGCGGACGCGAACCAAATGGCTGACACGGTAAACGCGGCGACGGACGGCGGGGCAGTGGTTGCGGGAGGCGGACAGGCGGAAGCTACGGCGGCGGCCGGCACCGTCGCTGGGGGGCGCGCCTCAACACCTACATGCGTCCCTCCCGACGGGCCATTGGCCGTCGATGCCTCCCTCGAGGGCCGGGCGGGCGAGTACCGCCTGACGATGGTCGAGGAGGTCGACGGCACCGCTACGCGTACGGCCGAGGGGTCCCTCCTGCTCCTTGATCAAGTGGACGCTCTCCGTGAATTTGCGGGCGGCGCGGGAGGCTCGATTCCCGGCGTGACTTCTCCTCTCTTCGGGAGTACGGATGTGAACGTGGAGGGCATAGGGGCGGTGCAGGTAGGCATTCTTTCGAGCGAAGACCCCGCGTCTCCGGGGGTCTTGGTCATCGAGAGCAAAACGGGCACCAGTGCGAGCATCCTACTTCGCCTCGGATCGGACGCAAACCGCCGGACCCTGGTGCGCTTCGACGGAGGCTACACCGTCCTGGAGGTCGTCGAGATCACGGCGGAGTCGTTCAGTGGGACCTGGTCGAGCGGGGCCCGGGGCCCAGAATCGGAGGGCTTCTTCTGTGCGACGCTCAGCCGGTGATCGGTTCGACCCGCCTTATTCCTTCAACAGCCTTCTCTTGGAAACCGTTTGGGTAGCACTTTCGTATAGGATGGTACGTGAACACGTGGACTCGTCCGGGAGGCGACCACCGGCATGATGACAATTATCCGAAGGATCGTTCGAGTGGTCCTGAGCTGGATCCTCAAGAAGATCTGAAGGCCCTCATTCCCCCACGAGGTTGACGACCACCTGGCGGTTCCGGGGCCGGGTGTCGAGGTCGACGAGGACCACTTGCTGCCAGGTACCGAGCGGGAGGGCGCCCTCCACGATCGGGAGGGCGAGCGACGGGCCGATCAGAGCAGCACGGACGTGGCTGTGCCCATTGTCGTCGTGCCACATCTTTTCATGCTCGTAGGTTCCGGCCCGTGGAGCGATACGCTCGAGGGCGGCGGCGATATCGTGACCCACGAGGCCCGGTTCGAACTCCACCGTGGTGAGCGCCGCCGTCGATCCGACGACCATGGCCGTGAGTTGTCCCGCGCCGATCCCGCTCTCATGCACCAGCGTCTGTAACTCGGCCGTTAGGTCCAGAATCTGGTCGTCGCCCTCGGTGCGGCGTTCGAGCGTATGCGTGAGGACCGTCATCGACCCGCTGTACTCCTTCAGCAGCCTTCTAGTAGACCTCCGCCTGGTACCCCGCCGCCTCCACGGCCGCGATCAGATCAGCATCGACGACTTCACCCGACAGCGTCACCTCGGCCTCGTGGTTCTCCAGCGAGACATCCGATTGGGACACGCCCTCTATGTTCTCCAGGGCAGACTTCACGTGGCTTACGCAGTGGCCGCAGGACATCCCCGATATTTTCAGCTTTCTGGTCATGGCTCCTCACTCCGCGTCAGTTTCCCGTCCGACGATGACGGATAATATAGTATCTCGGAGACCAGTGATTCTCCTAAGGCCAAAGCCACCAACCGACCAAACCGGCCAGCACGAAGCTGAGAATCAAGCCCAAAGCCTGCATGACGCGAAGCTTGGTCCGAGCGGCCCCCGAAACGTCCGACTCGGTGCGACTGATCCCCTTCGCGCTGATATCGTACATCCACGAAAGAACGAGAATCACCGGGAACGCACCCAGCGTGAGGGCCACCAGGATGGCCATTTGGGTGTCCACCTCCCCGGGGATCATCGGCAGATATTCGAACACGTCCGCCCCAAAAGCCAAGAGAGCGAAGGCGGCACCCACGTAGAGAAACAAGACGTTCAACACACGCCGGCGCCGTAGCTCCTCAATGAAGCCCACGAACGCAGGTATGTCGGGCGCCACGTCGCCAAGCGCTTGGCTGCCAAACGAGCCGGTGTCCCTGAGGCTGCCGAACGAGCCGGAGTCCCTGAGGCCGCCGGGGGCGCGGGGTTCCTCCGTCACGGTTTCCAGCGCCTTGGCGACCTCGGACGCCCGAGGCCGATGTTGCGGATTCTTGGAAAGACACCGCTCCAACAGTTCGCCGAGAAGGGGATCTGCGTCGGGCCGAAGGCTGAGCAGCGGAATCGGCTCTTTCTTCAAGTGCGCGGTGACCAGCTGGACGCTCGTCGTGCCTTCGTACGGAGCCTTGAGCGTGAGAAGCTCGTAGCCCATGATGCCCACCAGGCTGTACACATCCGATTCTTCCGTGATGGATTCACCGAGCAACTGTTCGGGACTCATGTACCGGGGATCGCCAAGCAATTGTCCCTGTTTCGTGAGACGGGTGATCGTCTCGGTGCCCGTCTCCAGGATTCCGGCGATTCCGAAGTCCGTGAGCACGATCCGGTCCGAATCCCGCTCTCGCACGACGTTTTCCGGCTTTACATCCCGGTGGACGATTCCGTTCTCGTGGGCGGCCGCCAGGGCCGAGGCCAACTGGCCCAGAGTACGACAGGCTTGCTCGACCGTCATGACCCCCTCGGCCTTGAGCGCGTCGGCGAGGTTCTTCCCCTCGATGTGCTCCATGATCATGAACGGAGTCTCGTCATCGAGGGAGCCGACCCGATACACGGTCGCAACGTTTTGATGACGGATCTTCGCGACAGATCGAGACTCCCGTTCGAATCGTTTCCGTGCGATCTCGTCTTCGGCTACTTCGGAGTTCAGAACCTTGATGGCAACGAGCCGCCGGAGCGCCGCTTCCCGAGCCGCATAAACCCTTGCCATCTGGCCCTCGCCCAGGAGTCGGACGATCTTGAACTCCGGGTCAAAATACGCTTGGAGCTCGGTCTGATGATCCGGTGCAGCCATGATGGGACCCGTTGAGCCTGGAGACTACGTTGCTGGAGACGACGTTGCTTGAAGCCGAATCTTTCGCGCAACGCGGGTCATCGCAACCACGCGCGGCACTCGGTGGCACTCCCCAGTCACTTCGGAGTACGATGTTTCCTAACCCAATTCGGAGAGTTTCATGGAAAACAGGCAGCTCGCATCGATGGTCGGTGGCGGCACCCTCCTCCTCGCGGTCGCGGTGGCGCTCCTGGGCAACACCCCGGCGACCACTGGTCCCGCCATCACCGTGTACAAGAGTCCGACCTGCGGTTGCTGCACGCTTTGGGTGAAACATCTCGAGGAGAGCGGCTTCGACGTCAGCGTCACGGATACCGAGGCCCTCGCGGCCATCAAGGCCGAGCACGGGGTGGGCAATCA
Source organism: Longimicrobiales bacterium (assembly GCA_965249775.1). Lineage (GTDB taxonomy): Bacteria > Gemmatimonadota > Gemmatimonadetes > Longimicrobiales > Gaopeijiaceae > UBA822. Next base: position 4,175,076 of record OZ252253.1, on the reverse strand, counting down.
TCTGGCCTCGTGTCATACGGCGTTGATCGACGGCTACGTCGTGGAGGGACACGTGCCGGCCGACGACATCAAGTCGATGCTCGAGAGCAGGCCCGATATCGTCGGGCTGGCAGTGCCGGGCATGATCGTCGGAACACCCGGGATGGAGATCCCCGGTCAGCCGGTTCAGCCGTATCAGGTTCTTTCATTCGACCGAGAGGGAAGAACGGCGGTCTACGCCGACCGATAGCCCCAACCATTCGGTGCCCGCGATCGTAGTCGCCGCGGCGACCAGCCCGTACATGGCTCCCAAGAGCACGTCGATCAAGTAGTGGTGGTTCAGGTAGACTGCCGCGAAGCCCACCAGGCTCGAGAAGGCAATCGTGAACCCACGTAGCTTCTTGAGCCTCATCGCGAAAACCACGGACAGGACGGGGTAGGAGATGTGGAGGGACGGGATGGCGCCGAACGTGTTGGCCCCCGCACCGTACATACCCGTGAAGAAGCTGGTCCCGAACAACGCGTCGAAACGGACCGTCCTAGCCGGGTTCATTGGTACGTCGAGAAGGATGGTGTCCAGCCCGTACATGTCCACATACCACGGGGGGGCTGCCGGGTAGAGGAACCATGTCACAAACCCCATTACGTTGACGACAAAGAAGGACCACACCACCGCACGCGCCGACCACAGCCTCTGGGTAGGGGTCGATTCTGAGTCGGTGTCGAAGTGGATACGGCGTGTGAAATATGCCGCCAGAACAATGAAGACACCGATGAATGTCAGGTAGGCCCCCCCCGCGATGAAGTCGAGGACGGGGTGGAGATGCAGCCCGAACCACTCGTTCAGCGTCAGGGTGCCGTCCGGCGTGGGGATTCCGAACAACCGCTTTTCGAGCTCATACGGACCTGCGACGTGCGGAACCCCACGCACGGCCTGGCCCCAGTACCGCTGGCTTTCGTAAAGGACCCCAGTGAGGATCAAGGGCAAGACAAAATCCAGAGGTCGAACGCCCAGGGGCAGAAAAGGCTGCTCGATCTGACTGAGCAGGAGTATCGCAAGGCCATACAGCAAGGGCTCGATGGGGATCCCGCCGGTGAGGGCGGCGAGAAGGCCCCAATAGAGGCCGACCACGAGCACGGGGAGGACCCAAGAGGTTCGTTTTCCGAGCTTCAAGTGATGCAGATCCTTGGGAGGGGTGGAGGGCTGAATACTGCTCTCTCCCATGCCCGCCAACAAGAGACCGGCACCGATGGAGTAACCGGTTGACGGCGCCTTCACTATTGGGCAGCGTTGCGTCGAGCTCGACGAACCCTTAATGGCTGGCGGATCCGTGGAAACCCAAGTCACCACATATTATCTGGAGCTTCACAGCCTCGAGGAGCTCAAGCCGTCTCGAACGGAAGTGCAGGAGGTCGAGGTCCGGGAAGCCAGGGTCGCTTCTCCGGAGCTGGGCCGATTCCTCTACACGGTTGTGGGACGGGCTTGGCATTGGACCGACCGGCTCAGCTGGTCGTATTCGAAGTGGTTGGCCCACCTCGAACGGCCGGAAGTCGAGGTATGGATCGCCTACCTGGACGGAGCGATTGCGGGCTACGTCGAGCTCGAGCGCTGTTCTGAAGAATCCGTCGAGATCGCCTACTTCGGGTTGCTCCGCCAATTCATGGGAAGGGGGATCGGCGGATTTCTCTTGTCTGATACGGTCGAGCGGGCGTTTCGCTCGGGAGCGCAGCGCGTCTGGCTGCACACGTCTTCCCTGGATAGCCCCCAGGCGATGGAGAACTACCGGGCTCGGGGCTTCAAGCTCTTCAACGAGGAAACCACCCTCAAGGATATCCCGCCCGCAGCGCCGGACGAAGAGGGCTGGTAGGACCCCAGCTAGGATCAAGTTCATAAGGTGAGTTTCTGGACTGAGGCTCAGTTGGTCCGAGGTCCCCTGGCATACGCCCAAGGGGCGCGAGCCAATCGCTCCCAAGCCCTTTCGGATGGGCGAGAGTCGTACCCTGGTGCGCTATTGCCACAGAAACGCTGCCAGTGCCCCGCCGCGGTGGGTTTGTATTCGACGAGCACCGTGAGGGGTCGGGCCGTTGCTGTCTGCTAGTCGCGTGCCGCCCCTCTCGCTATCCGGTGCAGCAAGAGATTCTTCGTGGCCGCCCGGGAGAATTCGCCGTGTGGATGGTGTCCTTGTATTCTTGCCTGAATACCAAAAGGATAGCTTCGTTAACGGCATGGAAAATAGCCAACCCTATTGCCCGAATAAAACCCGAATGTGATATTCCAGTTCGTCTTGCAATTGAGGAACCACCGACAAAAAGGGGGGGAATAAGCGCGTATGAACGCTTCTGCTCAACGCGACCGTCAGAAGCTCGAGGAGGAAGCAAAGGGGATCCTTGAGCGTCACGACATGTATGCCGTTCCGATCGACCCAGTGGTCCTAGCGGGAAAGACGGGGATTCAAGTCCACAATGCTGTGTTCTCCGACGACGGGATTGCTGGCATGATTGCGAAGCGCGGAGATCACACAACTCTTCTAGTCAACCAAACAGACCATCCCTATCGCAAGCGCTTTACTATCGCACATGAATTGGGGCACCTCTTCCTTCATCTTGAGGATGATGGCGAATACGTGGATACGGCGGTCGATCTCTTCCGCGGAGAAGAAGGCGGTCCGCGCGTTCAAGAGTGGGAAGCCAATCGGTTCGCTGCCGCTCTTTTGATGCCCGAGGAATTGCTTAGGGCGGAGATCGAGACGAATGCAAGTGTGACTCTGGAGGAGTTGGCCGGGAGATTCAGAGTCTCTGAGAGCGCGATGGGCATCCGTCTGAATGTATTGAACCTGGAACTCCCGGTGGATACCGATGCCAGAGAAGCCCTCAGTACCTGATGAGCTGGCCCCCCTTGTCCAGTTTGTTGGGGCTCCTGTTAAGCCGGATGACGTCAAATCTTACGGAGAGTACCAAGAGATTCTGAATCAGAGTCGTAGAACTCGGGCAATCGTAGAATCTTGGGAGGGGCAGCAGAACGAGGAAAGGACTCTGAGACGACAATATGCAACGTGGTTGATGTGGGCAGTCACCGCGCAGGTTGTTGTGGCGAACGTGGCTTTCTTCCTCATCGGATTCGGCAACCTCGCGGTCCCTCAGTGGGTGGCCTCAGTTTTTTTTGGCTCGGTATTCGCCGAGGTGAGCGGACTCGCATTTCTTGTCGTGAAGTACCTCTTTCCGAGCAGTGAGGGCGCCATCCATTCGCTGATACAGAAGCTCTAACCTGCTAGAATAGCCGCCGTGCCGTCCGCTGACCTCCGCAAGAGACTGAATGCAGTGTCCGATGTGATCCACAATAGGCCATCTCCCCTACGGGAGTTCGACCAGATCTACATGAAGGCGGCCGACATGCTGCTTCAGGCCGAATACGTGAGTCGCCAATTGTCGGGTCGAAGTGTGATCTTCGTTGGGGATGGTGATGCTATCGGATTGTGTCTGATCCACCTCCACAACCAGGGAGTTCTCGAGGAGGCTCCGGCCAAGGTCCATGTGCTCGATTTCGATGAGCGAGTGGTCCTGTCGATTCGCCGCTTCGCCAAGGATGTTGGGATAGACGACCGAATCACTGCGGACCTGTACAACGTTGCCGACGCTCTTCCAGAGTCGTTGCACGGTGGATTCAACGCTTTCTATTCAAATCCCCCGTTCGGCGCCAGCAACGGAGGGAGAAGTATCGAGGCTTTCTTGATGAGATGTCTTGAGGCGACAGATGACTCAGCCGTGGGCTGTCTGGTCATTGCTGATGACGACGAATACGAGTGGACTCAAGAAGTCCTCTTTCGGACACAGAAATGGCTTCTGGAATCCGGGCTCTTAATTGCCGAAGTACTCCCCCGCTTTCATACCTACCATCTCGATGACGCTCCCGGCCTCACATCCTGTAGTCTATTCTTGCGGAGAGCGGCTCGACGGGGCTTCCGCCGGAAGAGTGCGCCCCTGCCAGTTACCTATATCGAGAACTTTTACGGACATAGTTCCCCGCTCACGGCGAGGTACGTAAGAGACCGAACCGTCGGTGGTCGATTCCCATCCCGTGATCACGAGATTATCCCATATGAGGCGAGCCATGTTAACGAAGATTCCTGAGGCCTTCGTATTCATGAAGGTCGGCAACCACGCGGGCGAATCCCTGGAAGAGATTCTCGCTCGGAAGCAAGCGGAATACGAACAGGCGGGTCGCATCTTTTGGGGCTACGGTGGATCGGTGTGTCACCCCTTACGACAGGTGCAGCCCTTCGCGAGACAGCACGTTGCCGAAGCAGGTGCAATATACCTCCTCATGGAGTACATCGACTCGAGAGCGGACCCTGATCTTATGCCTGCTCAAGAGTTCTCCGTGGATGGCGTGACCTGGCAGCCCATACCCGAGGGCGTGGAGGTGACAGGGTCAAAATATGCACTCGTGCTCGACGAAGTCGGCCCTGGAGATCTGGAAATGCCGTCCAAAGACTACGTTGTCGGAGTTGGACCAAGCCGAGGCAAGGAGGCTAGCCAATACCTCCAAGGCCGGGTTGATAAGGCCTGCCTGCAGAGAAACATCGTGCCTACCGCGACTGAGGAGGATGTAGCAGCGGAGGCTCGACGGATTTCCCATTCCGCTCGCCTCAAGAAGCCATATGCCGTGCTACTTCGGTAGCCTGATGGAGTTTGGGCAGGCCGATACGGGACGAAATAGCCTCGAGCCATCCCTCCGGGATCGAGGGCCAAGCTATCCGCTATGCTGACCGCAGCGCCGGCACAACCCGCACTAGGTACTCTGAAGCGCCACGGCCGGTGGAATACGCGAGGCCCGATAGGCGGGAATGACGGCGGCAAGTGCGGCCACCGCGAGGAGGATCGCCGACCCGCCCACCAAGGTCAGAGGATCGGAGGAACTGACGCCATAGAGCAACGAGGTGAGAAGACGACCCCCATCGCGGCCGCCGCCAGGAGTCCGATCACGACCCCCGCCCCTGCGAGTCGCATCCCCTGCATGAGAATCATCCCGCCGACTCTTTCCGAGGCCGCACCCAGGGCCATTCGCACGCCGATCTCCGACGTCCGTTGACTCACAATGTAGGAAATCACGCTGTAAATCCCTACAGTCCCCAGGAACAACGCGATGCCTGCCGCGAGCAGGAGCAACCACATCGTGAAGCTCGTGCGGTTGAGCGAGTCCCCGAGAATGTCGTCCATTGACTGCAGACGGGCGATCGGGACGTCGGGATCGACCTCGGCCACCGCCACCCGTATCGCCGGGACGAATAGGTTGGGATCACCCGCCGTGCGCACCGCAATCATCATTTGCCGCTGCTGCCTTATCCAGGACACGTATATGGTCGGCTCAGCGGGCGTCTCGAGACCCGTGTCGTGGACGTCGCCGGCGACACCCACGACCCTGCCGGTTCCCACGAACGTTATCTGCTTCCCCAGCGCACTCTCGTTGGGCCAATACCTCCGTTTCACCGACTCACTGATGATGAACGCTGTCTCTCGATGCTCGTCGCGAATGAACTCGCGGCCCTCATGGATGGGGATCCCCATGGTCTCGAAGTAGCCCGCGGTAGTGTACTTGAACAAGAAGTTCGGCCGCGGCTCGCCTTCTGGAGTGGGGAATTCGTCGATCTGGAACCCTATCATGTCGGTACTTCCCGTCAGCGGGAGGCCCGAAACTGCTCCGACGGACGTCACGCCCGGGACGTCGGCCAGGCGCTCCAGCAGCGGGTCGTAGAACAGAGCCATCTCCCGGGCACCGCGACCATCTAATAGATCAGGATCGCGGTATTTGCCGCCCAACGGAGCTAGGCCGAAGGTGATGACTCCCTCGGCGTCGAATCCCGGAGCGACCGAACGCAGCTGCTGGAAGCTACGGACCATGAGCCCAGAGCCTACGAGTAACACCAGCGCGAGGGCCATTTGGGCCACAACCAGCCCACCACGTGCTCGGTTTCGCCCCCTCCCGATCGTCGAGCCCATACCTCCGTCACGCAACGCCGTTAACGCGCGTCCGGAGCCGGCGCGCGCTGCGGGCAGGAGTCCGAACAGGAGCGCGGCGGCGACCGAGACCACGGTCGTGAAGAGCAAGGCGGTTCCGTTGATCCCGATCTCGTCGAGCCTCGGGATACTCGCGGGGCCTGCCGAGACGAGTGTCTGCGTTCCGACATAGGCCAGTCCAATGCCGCAAACACCGCCGGCCAACGCCAGCAGCGCGCTCTCCATCATGATGTACTGGATCAGCCGTCCTCGACCTGAGCCCAGGGCGATGCGAACCGCACGTTCTCGCGTTCGCGACTCTGCCCGCGCGAGCAGTAGGTTGGCGACGTTACTACAGGCGATCAGGAGCACGCACACGGCGGTCCCCAACAGGATCAGCAGCGGTGCTCGCGCATCCCCCACCACCTCATCCTTGAGCGGTCGGACGATCGCCCTTCCGCTGAACAGGTTGCTCAACCGCTCGGGATCGTAGCCAACCTCGTCGAAGCCCGCGATAAGGGCCTCGGCGTCGTCGACCGCCGCGTCGATCGTCACACTTGGAGCGAGTCGGGCGATCGCCAGCAATCTGTGTTGTCGAACATTTTCGCTCTCCGGGTTGAGACCCCGGAGCGTCCACACATCGATCTGGGGCGTCGGGAAATCGAAGCCCTCCGGCATGACTCCGATCACCTCGAATGTCGCATTCTCCAGTTGGACAGTACGGCCTATGATCGAGGGGTCGGAGCCGTAACGATTCACCCACAGACCGTGACTGATCAGCGCCAAGAACACAGGCAACCTCAGCCCCTCCTCCAAGGTCGGTAGACGGCCAACCTGAGGCTGCATCCCAAGCACCTCGAAGGCGGCGGCCGTCACGAACCCCACGTCGACTTCCTGCGGTGGTCCATCGTGGACCAAGGGGAACCGCTGCGTCATAGCGGAGTAGCCGCCAAACGCCTCAAAGGACCGGTTGTTGTTGACGAAGTGCCAGTAGCCCCCGTCCGAGAAGTCGACCTCGGGGACCTCCGCCTGCGGCAGCGCCTGGGCGGCTACCCTGACGATGCGGTCGGCGTCCGGGTACGGCAGCGGCCTCAGCAGGACGCCTTCGACCACCGAGAAAATTGCGGTGTTCGCACCGATGCCCACCGTCAGGGTCAGGACGGTCACGGCCGCGAAGGCCCGATCCTTCCGGAGGGTGCGAAACGCCAGGCGGACATCCTGTCCAAGGTCGTAGAGCCAGCGGAACCCGCGGACGTCACGGTACTGTTCCTTCACCTGGTCGATGCCTCCGAAGCTCCGGCGTGCCGCGAGTTGGGCCTCCCGCGGGCTCATCCCACTGAGGACGTTTTCCTCGGTGGCCATCTCGAGATGGCCGCGGATCTCCTCGTCCAACTCGCTGTCGAGCCGGCGGTGGCGGAATACCGAGACCAGCTTGTGCAGCCACCTTGTCACATTAGGACTCCGTCACAAGGAAGCGTGCCATCAACAAAGCTGTTCGCTCCCAGTTCTCGACCTCCGAGCTCAGTTGTTTTCGACCCGCACGTGTAAGCGAGTAGAACTTCGCGCGCCGGTTCGTCTCGGAGACGCCCCACTCGGCCGTAATCCACCCCCGCTGCTGGAGACGCAGTAACGCCGGGTAGACAGAGCCTTGGTTCAGCTTCACCAGGTTCTCCGACACCTGTTCGATCCGGCGGGCGAGCCCGAAACCATGGAAGGGCCCGAGCTCGAGCGTCTTTAGGATCATCAAGTCGAGTGTGCCGTACGGGACATCGTTCTTGAGTCTGCTCATGTAGTCTCTCCACAGCCATGCTAGTTACCTGAAATGTAGTCTGTCAACAGGAGCATCTGCAGCTACACCGGCGCCGGCCCCGGACGCGCAAGGAGCCAGGGAGCCATCGGGAGATAATTGGGGGGGTCTCCGAAGACCCCTTGGAGAATCGGCGACCGGGCCTGACCCAAAGCCGCGCCCAAACGCGCCGCCCTCTTCACACCAAGAAGCCGAAAGACCGTCTCGTGAGCGGCCTTTCGGCAGTGTGCCGCCAGGCCCTTGAACCCCGACTTTACTGATTGATGGTCAGGCGGGGCTGGGCCAAGGGTCGGTCGGCGGGCGCGCGCCTGGACGCGGCGGCGCATCGAGCTTGGCCATGCGCTCCATGAATGCTCGTTCGTCTTTCGTAAGCGTGCCGACTCCTGCGCCGTCAATCTGGCGAAGGAGACGCTCCACGTATTCCCGATTGAGCTCGTGGAGACGATCGAGCTGGATCCGGCGCCACCACTCCTCGTCCTCGAGGTTGTGGACCGCCTTCGATGCGTAAAAGGAGTTCGGGCGTTCGACGACCCTACGCTCGACGACGAGGCGCTTTTTTCGCTCGACCCACCACGCGCGGATCGAGACACCTCCAATTAAGAGGGCCAAGGCTACGGCCAACAACCAAGAGAGCATGGCATTCACTATCTGTGTGGCGCCCACCAACCTGTCAGTCTACTGTTGGACACCCGCCGCTGGCCAGAGGTTGCGTGGGCGCCCATGCCACGGTACGAGAAATCGCTCCCGTGGGGTTCACCAAGAATCATTCTCGATAGGGCTCGCCTTCCGGGACATCCTCGCTTATTATGCTTCGCTGGGCGGATAGGGCCGCCCGTCAGGTCTTTCTCGGGAATGATATTCGAAGGAGGTAAGGCTCCATGAGCGACGTCGAGATCATCGGCACTCCGGAGCGCACGGTTACCCGAAGAAAGTTCATCATGGGGGTCATCGCGGCTGGCGCCACGACCTCATCGGTGGGCTACCTCTTCAAAGGACCTCAGCCCCTGCTCGGGGCTCTCCAGGTTCAAGGGGCGGTCGAGCGACTCGTCACGCTGAATGTCAACGGCCAACAGCGGCGCGTGGACATACTGCCACAAGAGACGCTCGCCTTCACGCTACGCTATAAGCTGGGGCTCACGGGCACCAAGCTTGGCTGCGACCGTGCGGAGTGCGGTGCCTGCACCGTTCTCATCGATGGGGTGAACAGCTATGGCTGTTCAGTACTCACGCACACCGTTCGTGGAGCGGAGATCATAACGATCGAGGGCCTGGAGGAGCCGGACGGCACGTTGCATCCGGTCCAACAGGCGGTTATGGACGAGGGCGGCTTCCAGTGCGCTTTCTGTGCTCCGGGATTCATCATGAGCATGGCGGCGATGGTTGAGGCCAACCCGAACCCTACCCGTGCTGAGTGCGCTCAAGCGCTGTCCGGCAACCTCTGCCGGTGCGGCGACTACGACAAGATCCTGACTTCCGCCATGCGTGCCGCCGAGTACTCGCGGCAGCAAGCATAAGGGGGCGATGATGGCTGAAAAACTGATTGGACAAGACATCTCCCCTCCAGATCTTCACGCGAAGATCACAGGACGGGCGAAGTACGCGGAGGACTTCAGGGCGGACGGCATGGTGTTCGCCAAGTTGCTGTTGAGCCCGATGCCTCATTGCCGCGTCCTGCGCATCGACGCGAGCGAGGCCCTCGCCATGGACGGCGTGTTTGGCATGCTCACGGCCGACGAGGTACCTCAGTCTGCAACTGGCGAGCAGTGCCTCACGAACGAGCCGCGCTACGAGAATGAAGCAGTCCTCGCGATCGCGGCGGTCGACGAGACAACTGCGGCGGATGCGATCGAGCGGGTCCGGGTCGACTTCGAGCCCCTACCGTTCGCGCTGGATCCGTTGGGCAGCCTGCGACCTGGCAGCCCGAACGCGCGAACCGAAGGAAACACGAGGATTGGGCGAGATTTTGCCTCGCTCAAGTGGACCCAAGAAGACTTCGACAACGCTCCAGAGGGCAGCATGCCGATGCCCGACGATGTGCTGGATGCGGACGGCGAGGTGGTGGAGCAGAAGTGGACACAGGGATGGGAAGTCGGGGACGTTGAAGCGGGCCTCTCGGAAGCGGACCTGATTCTCGACGAGACCATCGTTCACCAGTCGCTCACACATCACCCGATGGAGCCCCGCTCCACGATGGCGTACTGGCAGAACGGGAGGCTCTTCATCCACACGTCGACACAGAGCCTGGCCAACACCCATGCCGGGATCGCCCGCACGCTAGGCCTGGATATCGAGAATGTGGTCATGATCGGCGAGTTCTGCGGCGGCGGATTCGGGAGCAAGATCAGCGGCAGCCCGATCATGCAGGTGCCGGCGCTGTTCTCCCGCAAGATCAACCGTCCGGTCATGCTCCGGATCACGCGGGCCGAGGAGAATAGCCTCGGACGCGCGCGGCCCGGCATGCAGGCCAGGGTCCGGATTGGATTCCGGGCTGACGGCCGCATCACCGGTCTCGACTTCGCCGCCTTGGGAGACGGCGGCCCGTTCGGCGGTGGCGACCAGGGGTCGTCGGCTAGTACCGCTTCCCTCACCTATACGCCGCTCAACATGCGATTCCGCGGCGTGGGGGTATTCACGAACACACCGCCCAAAGCGGCCCAGCGAGGCCCGGGCGGTGCTCAGATCATCGGGATGCTCGAGCCGCTGATGGACAAGGCTGCCAGAGAGCTCGGTGTCGATCGTCTCGCGCTTCGTAGGCTCAACGCCCCGGATGCCGACGTGCAGTACGGACCCCGTGGAACGAGCACGCTCACCAGTGTTCACGTGCGGGAAGCGATCGATATAGGGCGCGAGCTCTTCAACTGGGAGGAGAGAATCGCTCGCAGCGGAGAGCTGAACGGCACGAAGAGGACCGGTATCGGCGTCGGAGTGAGCCCGTACACGGCGGGAAACCGCGGGTTCGACGGCCTCTTGGTGATCCGGCCCGACGGCAAGGTCTACATCCATCAGGGCATCGGAAACCTGGGTACACATTCGGTCGCCGACACCGCCCGCGCGGCGGCGGACGTCCTGGGCGTCGAATGGAGTGACGTCGAGATCGTTTTCGGCGACACGAGTCGCCACCTGCCCTGGAGCTCCGTCCAGGCCGGTAGCCAAACGACGCATGCCCACACCAGGGCGAACCACGCGGCCGGGTTGGACGCCAAGGAGAAGCTGCAGGCGATCGCCGCTATGGATCTCGGTGGCCGGCCTGAAGACTATGAAACGGCCGATGGACGCGTCTATCGAGCCTCGAACCCGTCTCAGGGAATGACGCTCGCCCGTGCCGCGACTCGGGCGATCGAGTTGGGCGGACGCTACAGTGGCGAGGAGTTCAACGACGATCTAAACAACATGACCAAGGCGTCCGTTACCGCGTTAGCCGGCCAGGGCCTGATCGGAGCGGCGAGGGATACCTTCGGTGGTTCGGGAGGACTCCAATCGTGGGTCGTCGGCTTCGCCGAGGTGGAGTTGGATGTGGAGACCGGCAAGGTCGATCTCATCCATTACACGGCGACCACCGACTGCGGTACGGTGCTCCATCCGAGGAGTCTCGGGGCCCAGGTCCTGGGCGGCTCCATCCAGGGGATGGGGATCGCGATGAGCCAGAAGTGGGTCTTCGACCCGGTGTGGGGCGTATCGTTCGCCAAGCGCCTTTACACGGCTCGACCACCGGGAATGCTCGACGTTCCGCTCGACATGCAGTGGGAGGCCGTGGGGATCGCGGATCCACAGACCCCGGTCGGCGCCAAAGGGATCGGAGAACCCCCCGTGGGAGCCGGTTCAGCGGCGCTTACGTCGGCGATCGCCGATGCTCTGGAAGGAGTATGCCTCTGCCGGACACCGCTCACACCGGATGTCCTACTTGCAGAAATTGAGGGCCGCGAACCTGCGTACGGCCCCCTCGACCTTCACGTCTAAAGGGAGATAGCGAAGATGGCGGTCATCAGAGATATGATCCCGGCGTTCGAGCTCTTCCAGCCGACGAGCGCCGACGATGCGATCGAAATACTGATTCGATACGGTGAGGACGGTTGGGTGCTGGGCGGCGGCCTGGACAGCTTCGACTGGTGGAAGGAACGGATCAAGCGGCCTACGGCCGTGGTCGATCTCGTCAACGTGGATGAGCTCAAAGGGGTGCGTAGCACGGCCGATGGAATCGAAATCGGTGCGATGACTACGCTCACCGAAGTGGCCACGCATCCCGAGTTGTTGGCGAATTACAGCGTTCTCACGGACGCTGCATCCCAGATCGCGACCCCCCAGATTCGGAATAGGGGTACGATCGCAGGCAACCTGACCCAGGACACGCGTTGCTGGTACTACCGCGGTGGGTGGCCCTGCTACCGGGCCGGCGGCAACACCTGCTACGCCTCTGCGCCCACGGCGATGAACCGAGAGCATTGTATTATCGGCGCGAGTCGTTGTGTGGCGGTTAGCCCGTCCGATTCTGCGCCGGCGCTTATCGCGCTCGATGCGCAGTTCGTGATCCAGGGGCCGGGGGGTGTGCGCGTCGTCGATGCCGAGGACTACTTCATGCGGCCTAGCGTAGATATCGAGCGCATGACCGTTTTGAACACGGATGAGCTTCTGACGGCCATCCGCCTCCCGTCCGAATGGGCGGGGGCCACGTTCTACTATGAGAAGATCGAAGACCGGAAGGCTTGGGACTTCGCCCTCATGACGGTGGCTTCGGCGATGCGCATCAGCGGTGGCGTGATCGAAGAAGTGCGCCTCTCGGCCAATGGTGCGGCACCGTACCCGCTGCGCCTCGCGGATTCCGAAAGGGCGGTCCGTGGTCAGGCTCCGTCCGAAGCATTGGGGCTGGAGGCCGGTGAGATCGCGATTCGTGGCGCCGAGCCTCTTCAGCACAACGATTACAAGATCCCGCTATTGAGGAACTTGGTCCGTCGGGCCGTCCGCGGGACAGGGGTCTAGAGTGGAACTCTGGAGAAGCGCGGCAAACCCATGGGGCCAGGATGTTCTCATTGGAATATCCTGGGACCTCATGTGGGCGGCGGTGATAATTGGTTTAGCTTTCATCACCGCTCATGCCGTGTGGGCGAAGTGGCTAGCACCCGCTGAATCAGCGGATACGGGTGGAGGGGCCGGCGCCGGGCTCCCCGCCCAGATTCTTCGGCATGCCATGTCGGAACGTGTGTTCCATTGGGCCATGTCGGCGGCGATGCTCGTGCTGTTAATCACCGCATTCGCCCCGGTGATGGGGATCCAGTTCGCATGGGTCACGATCCATTGGGTCGCCGGCGTCATCCTCACATTGATGATTGCCTACCACGTCATTCATGCGACGTTCTGGCAGGATTTCTGGGCAATGTGGGTGGGCAAAGACGACATCAAGTATGGAATGGCTGAGTTGAGTCATATGCTGGGTAGGAACGGGACTGCGGTGCCCAAGACCGCGAAATACCCGATCGATCATAAGGCCTTCCACCACGGAGCGGCCGTGTCGGGTCTGGCGGCCATTGTCACCGGCATCTTCATGATGCTCCGTCTCGAGACGCCGTTCTGGACCGCGAACCCGTACATGCTCTCGGACAATGCCTGGGGCTTGATGTACGTGGTTCACGGGGTGTCGGGTGTGATACTCATCGCGCTCGTCATCTCACACATCTACTTCGCGATACGGCCGGACAAGTGGTGGATCACGAAATCGATGATTTACGGGTTCATCAGTCGAGAAAAGTACGCCGAGAACTTCGATCCGGGTCGGTGGCCCGTCGCCGGTGCCACGCCTCAGGAAGAGCGTGTCCCGGCCGGCGTGGGTGCCTCTGCCATCGGTGGTGAAACGGACGAGGGTGGCGGATTTGATGACCCCGGATTTAGCGGCGACGGTGGCGGGGTAGCGACCGCCGATGGTGAAACGTCCGGTAATGGCGGTGGTGGTGAGGCTGGGGACCCCCCGGGCGACTCCGATGATGAGCGGGCTTCAGAGGTCGGAGGTCAGGACTGAGGTGACGTCCGACGAGTTGAAGGAACATATCGATACGATCGAGGAGACGTACGAGTACTTCCTCGCTTATGCGGCTCAAGGGGTGTCTGGATCCGGTGGCGGCGTCAGTGGTGAGTTGATCAACTATCTGAACCGGGCCGACCAGGCACTTGCTGCTTTCGAAGGTGGGATCGCCGACGCAGCCGAGGGCCAGGACGCGGAAGCCGTGGCAGCCATGGATCAGGTTGTCCAGCGAGACGCCGGTAACACGCTGGCCGCTCTCAGGCTCGTCATGGCACAGCCGTCGATCAGCTCACAGTTGATCGACAACTTGAACGCTTCGATCCACTTCCGGGCGCTCCTGACCGATCTTTTCCTGGTCGACGAGGCGTTGAAGGCTTCGCTCGCCAGCCCCGGTTGATTCCGCTCTCTTCCTAAGCCCTGTAAGCGTCAGCGCTCTTTCCTCAGGCGCTGGCGCTTTTTGCTAGCGCTTTTTCCTGAGCTTCTTCATCACCTTCTTGAAGTCAGGGCCCGGCACCGATCCTACAGGGTCGGTCGGTCGCGGTGGCGGCGGCGTCTTGGGCGGCTTGGGCGCGCCCGGCGTGCTCGGCCATTGCGGAAGCCTGAGCGACGGTTTCTTGACGCGGGGCCCGCGTCCTCTGCTGCTCTTGGCCATCAAGACTCTCCTCTTCGGATGCGTCACATGCCCTTCCTTCAGGCACTACGTTCCTCCTGTACTACGAGATTTCGGCGGCGCGAGTGTCATCGACGACCAATATAGGATATTCATCGCCCGTCCGAGAGCCTCCACAGGAACCAGGCGGCGACGCTGCAGAGCGGCCGCCAAGCCTCGGCGCGACGGAGCACTGCGTCCGGAGACGGGCGCCCATCCAGTCCATCCAAGACGCGCAGGCCCTCCTGCACCCCGAGGTCGCCTGCGGGCATGACGTCCGGCCGCCCGAGTTTGAAGATGAGGAACATCTGCGCGGTCCACTCACCGATGCCCCAAACGGTAGTGAGCCGTCGGATGATCTCTTCGTCATCGTGCCGGCCGATGCCCCTGAGACGCAGCTCGCCACTCACGATCTTCGTGGCGAGATCTCGGATGGCCCTGATCTTATTCCGGGACAACCCGGCGGCTCGGAGCCGCTCATCGGAGAGCGTCAACATCTGCTCAGGCGTCGGAAAACGGGGCCCAGGGCTCAGCTCTCGCACGCGGCCGTAGATGGTCGCCGCCGCCTGGGTCGCCACCTGTTGGTAGATGATCGCTCGGGCGAGCACGTGAAAGTGCGGACCGCGAAAGCTCGGGAACGGAAGGTCCGGGAAGGCCGGTAGGTTCTTCATGGCGGCCCCGAGGACAGGGTCCCTGCGCCCCAGCGCTTCGATCTGGGCCTCGGTCGGTCTCATCGCCTGAAGATGGCCTCTTTCGCCTCACGGTGCCATCACGTATGATGTACCGAACAAACACCGAAACTAGAATGACACGACTTCCTACGCTACGCGGTCGGGGGGTGACGCCGAACCCATCCAACCGCTTCGAACGCATCTCCATGGAGCGCGACCCAGCGACCTTGGCCGACGACCCTGACCCGCGAACCGAGTTCTTCAGGGATACCACGCGATCGATCGTCGCCCGCAACACGAGTCCGGACGTCGGGTTCGTCGCGAGCATCAACCCGTACAGGGGCTGCGAGCACGGCTGTGTGTATTGTTACGCCCGACCGACCCACGAGTATCTTGGTCTGTCCGCCGGTCTCGACTTCGAGTCGAAGATCTTTATCAAAGAGGACGCGCCTGAACTCCTACGAAAGGAGCTTTCCTCTCCACGGTGGCGACCCGAGTTGGTGGCACTCTCCGGTGTCACGGACCCGTACCAGCCTGTCGAGCGCAGGGCTAGAGTCACGCGGGGCTGTCTGGAAGTGCTCGCGGAGTTCAGGAACCCCGTGATGATCATCACGAAGAACTTTCTCGTGACGCGAGACGTCGACCTCCTCACGGACCTGGCTTCCCACCAGGCGGCGAAGGTAGCACTCTCCGTGACTACGCTGGATCCCCTCCTCCAAAGGACGATGGAGCCGCGCACATCGAGTCCTGCACGAAGGCTCGACGCAATCGAGCAGCTCTCCCGGGCCGGCGTGCCGGTCGCGGTCTTTCTAGCACCTCTGATCCCCGGGCTCAACGACCATGAGATCCCGTCCATTCTCGAGGCGGTGGCGGAAAGGGGAGCAACCGAAGCGTACTGCGTTCCCCTGCGGCTCCCCTACGGTGTGAAGGATCTGTTCCTGGATTGGCTCGATCGGCACGTTCCAGACCGCAAGGAGAAAATCGTCAACCGAATCTTGGCGATGCGAGGCGGCCGGCTGAACGATCCGAGACTCGTGTCACGCATGAGGGGCCAGGGACCCATGGCCAAACAGGTCATGCAGCTCTTTCACGTGGCCCGGAGAAAGGCAGGACTGGACGGCCCACCGTCTGAGCCGTCAACTGCGGCATTCCGACACCCCGGAGATGTGGTCCAGCTGACCTTGGGAGTTTGACGGCCTGTGGCCCTTGTTGCCGTAAACAAGCTCTGGCTCTATATCCGAAACCGGCCCGGGAAGGCGCATGGTGGACGTTTTGCCCGACCTGGGCAACGCGCCGCTGACGCGTCCGGTCCCCATGCCCAGGTAGACAACCGTGCCGGAGCTCCCGGAGGTCACCGCGTACATTCGTGCGCTCGAGCAACGTATTCTCGGGCAGGTCGTCGAAGCCGTGCGCATTCGTACGCCTTCACTGCTCAGAACCTTCGATCCGAGGGTCTCGGAGTTGGAAGGTCGGCGCCTGACCGAGGTGCGCCGGGTGGGCAAGCGCATCGTCTTCGGGCTGGAAGGGGAGTTCTTCGCAGTCATCCACCTCATGATCTCCGGCCGCTTCGGGTGGATGGAGAAGGGCGCATCCATCCCGAGGAAGCGGGGTCACGCGGCGTTCGACTTTCCCAACGGCACCCTCCTGCTCACGGAGGCAAGCACTCACAAGCGGGCGTCGCTCCACGTGGTCCACGGTGAAGAAGCTCTGGCGGCGCTCGATCCGGGTGGGGTCGAGCCCCTGGAGGTGGACTACCCCGACTTCCGGGATGCGCTGTTGAGAGAGAACCGCACGTTGAAGCGGGCACTCACTGACCCGAGAATCCTCAGTGGCATCGGGAACGCACACTCCGACGAGATCCTGCTCGATGCGGGGCTTTCGCCGGTGAGGCGGACCCAACAACTCGACCAGGAGGAGCTCCTGCGGCTCTTCGAGTCGACCCGCCGCTCCTTAAGCGAATGGGTGGAGCGACTTCGTACGGAGTTTGGAGACGAGTTTCCCAAGAAAATCACCGCGTTCCACGACGCGATGATGGCGCACGGGAAGTTCGGTCAACCGTGCCCCCGGTGCGGTGCGCCCATTCAGCGCATCGTGTACGGGGCGCGAGAGACCAACTACTGCCCGAACTGCCAAACCGGGGGCAAACTCCTCAAGGACCGGGCACTCTCCAAGCTCCTCCGCGAGGATTGGCCCGCCACGCTGGAAGAACTAGTGTAGTGTCGCTAAATTATCTTGCATGATATAAGGCTACGTGGTATTGTATGACATGCCACTACCCATACGTGTTATGCCACTGCGCCGCGGGGACCGCGCGCGCCTCGAATCGCTGGTCCGATCCCGCACGACCCCCCAACGCGTGGTCGAGCGCGCCCGCATTGTGCTCGGGTCCGCTGCGGGGGACTCGGGCTCGACTATTTGTGGTGATGTCGGCGTCTCGCGCCCGACCGTCACACTCTGGTTGGATCGGTATGAGGCTGGCGGGCTTGCGGCCCTCCGGGCCGACCGCCCGCGGTCGGGACGCCCGAAACGTATTACCCTGGCCGAGGAAGAAGCCATCGTGCACCGCACGACACAAACGACGCCGCCCACGGGCCGCGGCACCCATTGGAGTACGCGGCTGATGGCCGAAGTGACCGGCTTGCATCACTCCACGATTGCGCGCATCTGGAAGGCCCATGGGTTGCGCCCCCATCGGGTCCGGTCGTTCAAGTTGTCCACCGACCCCGCCTTCGTAGAAAAACTCCGGGATGTCGTCGGGTTGTACCTGCAGCCGCCTGAGCGGGCGATCGTCTTCTCCTTTGATGAGAAGAGCCAGATCCAGGCCCTGGATCGCACCCAGCCAGGCCTGCCGCTGAAGCGCGGGCGCGCCGGCACCTTCACCCACGATTACAAGCGCCATGGCACGACCACGCTATTTGCGGCCCTCGATGTGGCCACCGGCCACGTCATTCAGGAGTGCATGCCGAAGCATCGCCATCAGGAGTTTCTCAAGTTCATGAACACGGTCGTGCGCACGACGGCCAAGGATCTCGACATCCACGTCATCCTCGACAACTACGCCACGCACAAACATCCCAAGGTGAAACAGTGGCTCCAACGTCATCGGCGAGTCCATTTCCATTTCACGCCCACCTCGGCCTCGTGGCTCAATCTTGTCGAACGCTTCTTCAGCGAACTCACCGAGCGACAACTGCGGCGGCTCGCCGTTACCAGCGTGGACGAGTTGATCCAAGCCATCACCGACTACATCGAGTGCCGCAACGAAAACCCCACACCTTTCACATGGACAGCCACCGTCCGCCAGATCCTCAAGAAGGTCAACAAAGCCAATGAGACTTTGGCGACACTACACTAGAAGGCATCGAAGCTCGGCAGAAGGCCTGACCGAACGCGGGCCTAGTCTTCCTCCGCCAGCTCCTCCTCTTCCCCCTCTCCCCCATCCTCTTCCTCTCCGCTGGCTCTTGATTTGCTCTCGCCTTTCCCCTGGTCCGATCCGCGTCGCCGGCTCCGGCCGCGCTCCCGTGCAGCCTTTCTGGCGGCTCTCATGTCGTCGACCGCTTTCTCGAGTATTTCATTCATCCGGGCGAGGTCCTCCGGTTCGGCGCCCCACTGGAACGCCTGGTCGAAGGCCAGCTGAGCGAGCTTGGAGAACGAGCGGGAAAGCGCACGCATGTCACCGCCAAAGAAGCGGTCCGTGAAGTGCTCGACACGGTCGAAGACGTCGTCCACGACATCTTCGTTGTCACCGAGATAGGCCATACCCTCGTCCGTAATCGTGTAGATCTTCTTTCCATCCTGCTCTTCGACGGTCAGGTATCCTTCGTCGTCCAGCATCTGCAGCGTGGGATACACGGAGCCCGGGCTCGGCCTGTAGTAGCCTTTGGATTCCTCCTCGAGGGCCTTCATCACCTCGTACCCATGCATCGGGCGCTCCGAGATCAGGCGCAGAATCACGAACTTGAGATCTCCGCGCTCGAAGATCTTCCATTTCATGTGGCGCCGCCGGCGACGACGCCGGGGTCCGAAAAACATTGACTCGAAGTCGAACCCGTAATCCGTTGCGCAAAACATCTCGTCCTCCTCCCTTTCCCCTCCGTTCCGTGGTCTCGCGGTTCGGTCAGGACATGAGTCGATATATCGTTACGCACCGATACGATATACTATTCGATATATCGGGACAAGCCCACCGGAAGTCGTCACGACCCGGTGCGGCCTGCTCCGATCCAGAGCAGGGCAGAGAGAGAGAGAACTCTGAGGGAGTGACCCCGAGATTGAGAGAAAGACGCCGAGCTGCCGAGCGGCCCTCAGCGCGTCCGCCGGAATTAGAGCCCTATTCGCGCCCTAATTACCACCACGCGGCCTGGGCATGGCTCGCCGGCCGGTAGATCGCGGCGAAGAGCTGGAAGGGCTGCGAGCGGGCGCCGCGGCCGAGCCTCCAGACGACCCCCTGGACGCGCCTCCGAAGGACCTACCCGAGGATCCTGAGGAGCGCGGCTGGGCAGATCTGCCGGTGCTCCTACCACCGCTCCCTACGCTCGTATAGCCCCCTCCGCTGACCACCCGTCCGCTCCTGGTGCCGGAGGCGCTCCCACCGGACCCACCACCGGACCCACTCCCGCGTCGGTCGACCACAACGATCCGACCGCCAAAGCCGTATCCGTAACCGCCACCGAATCCGCCGTAGCCGTATCCCGGGTATGGGCCGAATCCGGGGGAGTACCCGAATCCGGATCCCCCGTATACGCCATAGCCGCCGAATCCGCCGAATCCGCCGTAGCCGTATCCATAACGGCCGTAATAGCCCAAGCCGTATCCGAAGCGAGGTCCGTATCCGTAGGGGGAATAGTAGCCATAGCGTGCATATGGATCGTAAAACGGGTCCTCAAAGGGATTGGCACCCACACCGTAGGCGTAGCCCGCGCGTCCCGCTCCGGCTTCGGCTTCGGCCCGGCGAGGCCCCAACGGATCTTCCCCGTTGACCACGAACTTCTCAGGGTACGAAACCGCGACGACGACGTCGATCACGTCAGCGGGAACACCCGCGTCCGCCATGTCAATCAACCTGCTCGCATCCAGAGCGAAGGGCTCGGCTCGCTCCGCAACCCAGACCTGCACCGTCTCTGCAGAAACCTTTCCGGCCGCCTCGATCACGTCGTCGACAGCGATCGGACGGGAGGCGGCCACCCGGAGCGCTGTTGCGTCCGAAACCTGCGATTCAATCAGCTCCTCCTGCCCCGCTGCCAGGTAGTCAGCGCGCGACGCCTGCCGGTATCGAAGCGCCCAGACCAGATTCCCTTCGCCCACATCCATGGTCCGGACGTCCAGCCATTCGAACGGTGACGCCATGGACATCACGCCTGTCGAGCTCCTAGCGCCGCCGGCATCACAAGTAAGCTCCGATCGGACGTAGACGCGGTGGGAGTCGGCGGAGAACTCAGCCCGTTCCCAGCCCTCGCACCCATCTCTACTTACAGCGTGCTGCCGCCCGTCAGCAGAGATCGATTCTCGTGACACAACCTGACCGTCGACCACGGAGAGTATTTCGATGGCCGACTCACCCGGGAGAGGTACGACGCACACGACGGGTGCCTCCGCCGCCTCGTCGACCGCCCGCCAGCATCCGACCCAAGGTGCCCATCGGCTGTCTACTTC
Source organism: Longimicrobiales bacterium (assembly GCA_965249775.1). Lineage (GTDB taxonomy): Bacteria > Gemmatimonadota > Gemmatimonadetes > Longimicrobiales > Gaopeijiaceae > UBA822. The sequence continues at coordinate 4,154,314 of OZ252253.1, read as the reverse complement.
CTGCGCCGCAGCCATGGGAACCGCCAGAACCAACCATGCCCCCACGAGGGTGGCTAGGGTGGCTCTCCGCTGTCCGTCCTTTACGGTGCCTACCATGTTGCCTCTTCCGGTTAGAACCGAGCCGAAATGCCTATCGTGGCCTGGAAGCCACTCAACTCGATGTTATCGAAATTAAACGCATAATCCGTCGTGGCGGTGGCAAAAGCGTACCTCCCCTCCAACCTCCACAGCCACCGCGGGCTGATCGATATATCGACTCCCGCAAAGACATGCCCGGTGGGCGCCGCACCACTCGATTCGAGGGTGAGGTTGAGGATGTCGAGTGTGGCAACATCGACGAAGTCTCCAGTTTGCTCGAATTGGTACCAGGTGAGGCCGCCACCAACGCCAATGAATGGCGCCCACTTTTCTGGAATCCAGACGAATCGGCTGACGGCCCGACCACGGTCGCGGAGATAGAACCTCGCGTTGACCGTCAGCGGCATCCTCGTGAACGTCGTCGTTTGTTCAATCGGGAGGTTGTCGAGATCCACCCAGTCTCGCATTTCAGACAGGGTCTTGCTCCTCGAGAACCTGAAATCCAGTGCAACGTCCAAGCGCTCATGTGTTCGGAGGGCGAACTCGACTCCCCAGGAAGGAGCATCGAAGTCGCGCCCACCCAGGGTCAGCTGATCACGGGCGTGGTTCAACACCGGGCCACTGGCATGGGCCAACGCGTAACCGACGTCGATGCCCACTTGAACCATCGGTTGCTCGAAGAGGAAGCCCTGGCCACCACTTTGAGCGGAGGTTGCGGAAGGTAGAAGAGGCAAGGTGGCGGTGAGCACGAAAACCGCCGCTCGAACTCGACTCCAGTCACCGATCAAGAGAGCCTCCCGATTTCATCCCAGGTCCGACACTAACCACGGCTGCGATTAATGCAAGAGGCATGCCGGATTCAGGAGAGCGGTTTCGAGCGAATTCTCCGCAAATCGGGAGGCTTCTGGCACCGTACGGGGACAGCGTGTGTCATCAACTTGGGACACCGGAATTCTCGACACCGTTGGAAGAAGAAGGGTCAGGGCATGCGTTTCGTGCGGGTCTTGGGCTTGGGCCCCCGTGCTCTTAGCTTCTAGGCGGAAAATAATCGGCGGTGGGCAGCCGAGATGTTCTCGGCCTGGCCTGGCACGCCGCTTAATGGTCTAAGGGATGGATATGAAGCGTACTTCCTTCACGTTTGCCAGATTCGTTCTGGCTCTTTTCGCGACTTCCATGGCGGTGGCGTGCTCCGGCGGCGCTGCCTCGGAAGACGCCGACGTTATGAACGATATTGGGGCCACCGCATCTCAACCGGCCGCCCCGGCCGGTGCAACGCCATCCGGTTTCACTGCCGCCGAGCTGCCGGCAGGCATTACAGAGGCGATGATCCAAGAGGGTCAGCAGATATATGCGGGCGCGGGCATCTGTGCGGCGTGCCATGGGCCGAACGCCGAGGGGGCCATCGGACCGAGCCTCACGGACGGGGAGTGGCTAGTCGGCGACGGCGAGTACGAGCAGCTCGTTACGCAGATCACGGAAGGAGTCTCGGCTGACGACGCCACCAACCCGCTGGGGGCCATCATGCCTCCGAAGGGTGGCGCGGCCATCACGGAAGCTCAAGTCCGGTCCGTGGCGGCTTACGTTTGGGCGTTGAGCCACTGAGACAAGCCCCCGGGCGCTTTCTCTTCGTCTTGCTACCGCCCTACCGCAAGGGAATCGTGACGTTGTGCACGGTCCGCGAGCTGATCGCTGACGTCTAGAGCGCGGCCCACACCGCGGGCTCCCGGAATCGGCAGCGTCGAGATGATCTCATCCTTCTGCCGACGGGTCAGAGTGTCGGCAGCATTGCTGGCGCTGCCATCACCACCGCCCGAGCAACCGATGGAAAGAGTGGTCAGAGCCGCCAAGGCGGCCATCGAGATCGTCTTGAACATGGTACACCTCCAACGCGCGTCACCTCTTGGGTCGGCGGGCGAGGTCACAGGATCAAGGCAAGTCCCGCGGCCGAATGAACTCTTTGAGGATTCCGCACCCGCCTACAGTGTCTTTCCAACGATTGACACTCAGCTCGATAATTGCCAGTCCCGTAGTTGGGAACTTGGCCCTCATCAGGCTCATCTTCTCCGGTAGGCCGTCGCCAGAGAGAGCACCCGCCAGCATACCCGTCCCGGGGTTGTGGCCCACCAGGAGCACGGCCTCCACCGTGTCGGGCACAGATCTGACGAGATCGAGCATCTCGCCCGGAGCCGCCAGGTAGAGATCCTCCAGGAACTCGATGACGGGCTCCACCTCCAACTCGCGAAGCACGGCGTGCAATGTCAGCCTCGTCCTCTTGGCCGTGGAGCAGAGTACCAGATCCGGCAGACAACCCGCCCCGCGCATATATGCCCCGATCCGGGGAGCGGCGGCTCGGCCCCTTGGGCTGAGCGGGCGGTCGTGGTCGGGGAGTGACTCGTCGTCCCAGGACGACTTCGCATGGCGGAGCAGGAAAATTGTCTTCATGATCACTACCTATCACTATTCTTAAACATCTGACGGAAATCGTGGTAGTATAAGGGCGTCGTCCTCCGGGGCGACATCCCTTCGGACCCAGGGGGCTAGCACGTGGCGAAAGCCGCCGAAAAAGATCTCACCGCAATCGGGCCGCGGTCGCGCAAGCGCTTCATCAACCGGGAGCTATCCTGGTTGGCGTTTAATGAGCGGGTGCTCGACGAGGCCATGAACGAGAACCACCCGGTTCTCGAGCGTCTTCGGTTTCTCTCGATTTCCGGGACCAACCTGGACGAGTTCTTTATCGTACGGGTAGCCGGCCTGCGAGCCCAGGTGCGGGCCGGCGTAAGGTCGCTCAGCCAGGATGGGCGAACGCCGATCCGGCAGTTTAGGCAGGTCAACAGCCGTGCGATCAAGCTCATGGTCCGGCAGCAGGAAACCTGGGAGGTGTTGAAGGAGGCCTTAGCAGAACACGGCATCGCCGTGCTTCATCCGTCGGATCTCGACGAAAAGGCACAGCGTTGGCTCGACGATCACTTCACGCACGAGATTTTTCCGGTATTGACGCCGCTGGCGGCTGACCCGGCGCACCCATTCCCGTTCATCCCCAACGGCGGAATGAGTTTGGCGCTTTCGCTGCGCCGAGCCGCCGGTGGCGCCCTGATGTCGGCCCTGCTGCCCTTGCCGAACCAGATGCCACGCTTCATCCGCCTACCAGGGAGGCCGAAGAAGCCGACATTCGTGAAGGTCGAAGACGTGATCTGTCGGCACCTCGGTTCGCTGTTTCCGGGTTTCTCGGTCGAAGAGGCCGAACATTTCAGGATTCTGCGTGACTCGGATGTGGAAATCGAAGAAAAGGCGGAGGATCTGCTGCTCGAGTTCGAGTCCCTTGTAAGACGTCGGAGGCGGGGATCGGCGATTTCCCTCCGGGTATCGTCGTTCATGTCGAAGGAGATGAAGGACTCCGTCATGGACGAGTTGGATGTCGAGGAGGGCAACGTCTTCCAGGCCAGTCACCTGCTGGGCATCGGTGATCTGAGCGAGTTGATCGTGGCGGAACGCCCGGACCTCCTGTTCGAACCCTTCACGCCGCGGTTTCCCGAGCGCATCCGAGATTTCGATGGTGATCACTTCGCGGCCATCCGAGCGAAAGATCTGCTGGTACATCATCCATACGAGAGCTTCGACGTGGTCGTCGAATTTGTCCGCCAAGCGGCGCGTGATCCGGATGTCGTGGCCATCAAGCAGACATTGTACCGCACGAGTGATGACTCGCCCATCGTCGGGGACCTGATCGAAGCCGCCGAGTCCGGTAAGAACGTGACGGCTTTGATCGAGCTGAAGGCGCGTTTCGACGAGGAGGCGAACATTCGGCAGGCGCGCAAGATGGAGGCGGCAGGGGTTCACGTCGTGTACGGTGTGATCGACCTGAAGACCCACGCCAAGATGACCCTGGTCGTTCGGCGCGAGGGGGGCTCGCTACGCTCCTATGTGCACTTTGGGACCGGGAATTATCACCCCGACAACGCGCTCGTGTACACTGACCTTTCCTACTTCACATGCGACGAGGAGCTGTGCCGAGACGCGGCCCGTGTCTTCAACTTCACCACCGGGTACGGTCACCCCGACGAATTGGACAAGCTGGTGGTTGCGCCTTTCCTTCTTCGGGATGCGCTGATTCGGCTCATCGACGACGAGATCGAGCATGCCGAGGCCGGCCAGCCAGCGACCATCTGGGCCAAGCTCAACGCGCTTGTGGATCGGGAAGTCATCGACGCTCTGTACCGGGCCTCGGAGGCCGGCGTCCAGATCCATCTGGTGGTGCGAGGGATCTGCTGCCTCCGGCCGGGCATCCCGGACCTATCGGAGAACATCACGGTCAAGAGCGTGATCGGACGCTTCTTGGAGCACAGCCGTATCGTTTGCTTCGGCGCGGGGCATTCGCTTCCGTCGCCCCAGGCGAAGGTCTTCCTCTCGTCCGCCGACTGGATGCCCCGCAACCTCGATCGCAGAATCGAGCTCCTGGTCCCGATCGAAAATCCCACGGTTCACCGCCAAATGCTGGAGGAGATCATGGGGGCAAACCTCCACGACAACCTACAGAGCTGGTACCTCCAGCCGGATCGGACCTACGTGAGAGGACAAGTGGGCAGTGATCCGTTCGGAGCACACCGTTACTTCATTTCCAGTCCGAGTCTGTCTGGCCAGGGGAGTAGCCTGAAGGATCGGTCTCTGTCTCAGAAGGTACAGCGCTCAGGGTCAACCCCAGAACGCTGACCTAAGCCGCTCCCACACGCCGGGGGGGTCACCCGAGCCTGAGCATGTAGGGGGGTCCTCGCGCGTGTTGTACTCACCCGCGGTCGTGGCTACCTGTGAGAACCTGCCCTGCCCCAATTCGTCCAGTGACTCGGAACCGTAGCTGATGAGAAGCCGGTCCTCGGATGCGACCAGTTCATTGTGTGCCGACGTAAGCGCTCGGCCATTCAGGACGTAGGTAAAGCGGCCTTGCTCACCGTCGAAAATCCGAGTGCCGTCATTCAAGATCAGGTATCCCTCGCCGAATCCGATCCCGAGGTTGCCTGCAAGATGCCCCCAGGTCACTCCACGATGGTGGACGTGGACCACATCGTGGTTTCCCTCGTGCATGTGAATGCGCGATTGCGGCGTCACGTCGCCTTCGACCGCATAACAACTCGAGACCTCCTCCATGTATCGTTGGTCGGAGAGATCCAAGCGCTCGCCATCGACGTAAACGGCCCAGTTGGCATGAAAGTGGGTCGCCTCCGGAGGAGGAATCAACAGGAAGCGCGCGGCCCCCAAGCCGAAAGCGCCGAGCGCGATCCCTACCCACAATCCTTTTGGCATTACCTTCCCCCAGTCGCCCCTCCAGAGTGCGGAAGGCTGATGTAATATGATAGTGTCGGAGATGACGGGGAACGATGCTACCACCATGATTCCGTCGGTATGAACTGGCGCAACGAGAGTAGCGACGACGCCCGCAACCAGCTGTCACGTGCTGTTTCGGTCCAGCTCACACGTGCGTGCGAGGCCCTGGAGACGGGAAAGGACTTGGCCTCTACCGTGCACGAGGCGCGCCGAGCGATCAAGCGTGCACGAGCACTCCTCAGGCTGGCCGACCCGTGGCCAAACAGCTCGCCCACCGACGAAACGTTACGCGATGCGAGTCGGGCCCTCGCCGTCTTGCGGGACGCCGATGTGATGGTCCTGACGGCCGAAGACCTCCGTGACGGCTCTCCGTCCTCTGAGCCGGATCTGATTCCCCCACACTTGCTGGAGTCTCTGGAAGAGGAGAGGGGGCGCCGGTTCAGGGAGTCAGGCTCAGTCGATGGGCCGCTCCGCGCGGCGGGCGAACTATTGAGGTCTGTCGACCTCGAAGCTCCGGATCTCCCGGCACCCATAGAGCTCTTGCGACTCGGTCTCGGTGCTTCGTACGCATCGGCACGGGCGCGATCCGATCCGGTAGCTGGCGAAGGACCGCTAGACGAACGCTCTCACAAACTCCGAAAGCGGGTCAAGGATCTACGCTATCAGCTCGAATTTCTGAACACCGGCCAACCGAAACTCGACCGACTGGTGAGGGATCTCCACCACCTCACCGATCTCCTGGGTGATGCAAACGACCTCGCCACGCTCTCGCGTTACACCGCTTCCGCCGACGTTCTGTGCGAGACCGAGCGTGCGGCGTTGACTGCCCATGTCGAGGGAGGGAAGCAGACGCTCCAATCGGAGGCGGCGGCGTTGAGCACTCGATTATTCGAGGAGGAGCCGGACTCCTTCGTTCGGCGAATCGAGGCGTGGTTGACTTCGGCCTAGAGCCCGCCTCTTGGCCTGCCTCAGAGCCGCCCTTAGGAGGGTGATCGGAAAGGGGGGCGCCTAGGGATGGAGGCGCCGAGCCGTCCAGCCTTCGTCCGCCCTGGTGTACTCCAACCGATCGTGCAGCCGGTTCAAGCGTCCCTGCCAGAATTCGATGCATTCCGGGATGAGGCGGTATCCTCCCCAAAACGAAGGAGAAGGAACGTCCTGGCCCTTGAAGCGCTGCTCGATCTCTTCGGCCCGCGTCTCTAGCAGCGAACGATCCTCCAGTTCCTCACTCTGCCGGGACGCCCACGCCCCGATCTGGCTTCCCCGGGCCCGCGTGCGAAAGTACTCCGCGGACGCCTCGGCGCCGATGCGCTCGACCGATCCCTCCACCCGGACCTGCCGTTGGAGCACGACCCAGTGTAGTAGGAGCGAGGCTCTCGGATTCTCGTCCATTTCCCTGGCCTTGCGGCTCCCGTAGTTGGTGAAGAAGACGAATCCGTCCACGGCAAAGCTCTTGAGCAGGACCATGCGAGAGGAAGGAACGCCATCCCGATCGGCCGTGGCGAGTGAAGCCGACTCCGGAAGGAGGATCCCCGACTCCTTCGCCTCTTCGAGCCAAACGCCGAATAGTTCTATGGGGTCGCGGTCCGCCGTCGCCTCGGGCAGCCGCCGGGTTACTCCTTGGGTTACTCCCTGGCCCAGCGTGACCACGGACTTGATGGCTGACTTGATCGACATGGATGAACGGTAGCAAGGATAGGAATCACACGGTAGACGCCAGGCGGCCGCGAGGGGGCCGAATGCGCCTACTGTCGATCCAGCCGCCGTGCCTCCCGAAAGCTGACGAGTCGTCTGGAGGTCTCGTCCCAGAGGGTAAGCCTCAACGTCTTGATCCCCTCCCAGATGGTGATCCGTGTCACCTGCTGGAGCTCGGGATTCTCATCCAGGCACTCCTGGAGCCGGTAGTTTGGGATCCGAGCGCTGAGGTGATGGACGTGATGGATGCCGATACTGGCGGTAAACCATTGGAGAGCCTTGGGGAGCGCGAGATGAGAGCTACCCTGGAGAGCCGCGTCGAAGTAGGACCATTCGGCATGTTCATGCCAATACGTATCTTCGAACTGGTGTTGTACGTAGAAGAGCCACACACCAATCGTCGCCGTAACGGTCAGTACAGGCAGGTGAACCAGCAAGGCTGCTTTGACACCGATCGTCAGGCTAAACAGCGCCAGGATCACCACAAGCACCGCATTCGTCTTCCAGACGCTCGCCCACTCTCGCTTCCACCGCCTCGGGATATCCCAGGGGTAGCGGTGCTTGAGGGCGAACACGAATAGTCCCCCCAAGCCCAGAAGCACGAAGGGATGTCGGTAGAGACGATAACGGAAGCGCCCGAGAAAAGGCTTTTCGTAATACTCCGAGACGGTGATCGTGTCGACGTCGCCGAGGCCCCGAAAACCCAGGTCGCCAGCATGAGCATGGTGATAGGCGTGGGTCTTCCGCCAGTACCGGTAGGGCGTAAGGGTCACCACGCCGAGCCAGAATCCAACGAGGTCCGCCACCTTCTGAGACTTGAAGAATGATCCGTGCCCGCAGTCGTGCTGGATCAGGAAGAGCCGCATTACGAAGCCGGCGGTCGGCACGGCAAGGATGAGGGTGAGCCAATAGCTAACCGAAAGGGCACGATAGGCAGCGTACCAAAACACGAAAAATGGGGCAGCAGAGGTGAGGATCTGGGTCAGGCTACGTCGAAGGTCCGCTCCACCATAGGGCCCTAGAATCTTGCGCCATTCCCCCGAAGCCCTTTCCTCGGGGGTCCGTTCCTCCCGAACTTGCTTCGCCGGGTCCTGCTCATCGGAGACGGGATCGTCGCGGATATCGTCCGAGAACTGGTTATGATAGAACGGCCCCTCCCGCTTCCCATCTTCTGCGACTGCCTCCAGCGGGCCCTCGGTGGGACCCATCAGAACCCGACCCCGAGAGCTGCGGGGAGCGTCGCCACCGAATCCAGGATGAGATCCGGGCGCGGCATACTCGAACCGAGTGCCCCCCCCTCTTGGAAGTGGCCGGTCTTCACCAGTATCGCCGCGGCGTCGCAGGCGTGAGCCCCAGCCACATCCGTCTTCGGATCGTCTCCCACCACCGCCAAGTTGAACAGTTCCACATCCATCGACTCCGCCGCCCCCTGAAAGAAAATCTCGCTCGGTTTGCCCACCAGCGTGGCCTCGCGCCCCGTCGCATACTCCAGAGCGGTAACGAACGTGCCCGCGTCCAAAGCCAATCCTTCGCCGGTGTCCCAGTACCGGTTCAATTGTAACGCGACGAACTCCGCACCCTCCATGATGTGGCGGAACGTGTCGTTGAGCCGAGTGAAGTCCCAGGCCTCGCCGAGGTCTCCTACGACGACGGCCTGGGGCGACGTCTCATTGACTTTGAAATGCCCGAAGTCGGCGTGGGCGGCCTCGGGGACGCACAGAGACAAGTTCCAGAGGCCCTTTTTTTCGAGCCAAGCCGCAGCGGCGAGGGGTGCGCTGAAGACCTCGCCGGGCTCCAGCTCGAGTCCCATTTCTTGAAGGCGACTCACGAGATCCGTCCGCGATATCCGGGTCGTATTGGTGCCGAACCTCAGGGGCAGGCCGCCACGCCGCAGAGCAGCTACGGCATCGGCCGCTCCAGGGATCAGCCGATCACCGACGAAGATCGTGCCGTCCAAGTCGAGCAACACGCCTTTGATGTCTTCGAGCGGCTCCGACATTCCAGGTCCCGTGTAGGTGGGGCACCGGACCAAAAGAACGTCGAGTGCCACCGTCCCAGGTTCCCCAACAGGGCACCCGGGCGCGATATGGGCAAGGTAGGCAAGAAAGAAATCGAGGTCCATGGCATAGATAGATCGGCACTTTCGTTTGTTGGGCACTCGCCCTAATCTCCCGACCCTCGGATGTCCTGGCTGAGGAACCTCCGCTACCGACCGAATAGGCCTTTTATGCCGCCCATCATCCGAAGCGTGCTTTCCGTCCTGGGTGCGTTCTTCGTCGTGGCCGTGCTCGTGGCACTGAGCACGGCGCTCACGGCCCAACTCATGTTGGGATCCACGGGATTTGATGCCCAGCCGACCCCGGCGTTCTTGGTCGTCAACCTGACATACAGCGTGCTGTTCGCGATCGTCGGCGGCTATGTTGCCGCGACGGTATCGGACCACTCCCCCCTCGGACACGCAGCCGCCCTCTCGGCGTTCATGATGCTGCTCGGGCTGACCTCTTGGATGATCAACGGCGGCCAGCCGGCGCCCGGAGAGCCAGCCTGGTACCCGTGGGTGATCAACTTGCTAGTTCCGCCGACCGCCGTTCTGGGGGGTGTCCTGGTTACGCGGCGAACCCGATCGCAAAAGTATTTCAGCAAGCGAGCACGGGAAGCGGACGGGACCACGGACGGGACCACTTCATGAAACACCGGCTCACGTCACGAGCTCGATAGACTCTCGCTTTCCTCATCGACTTCAGTTCCGGTCGGAGGCAGCCCGACCGCGGTATTGGTCGAAGACTGCCCGGCCGCACCCCGGATTTGGTGGAGAATCTCGTCGAGCCGTTGTTCCGCGTGCGCGATCTCCGTCTTCACATCGTCCGCATTGCGCACGCCTCGCTCCAGATCGACGGTCAGCCAATTGAGCAGGCGAACCACGTCGAGAAGCTGCATGACCTCGGAGCGGAGGACGCCGAATTGTCGATGGCGTACGGTATGGTCGGGCAGGACGGTCAGCATTCGGTGGATCCCCAACCCGTCGGCCGCATAAATGATCGGAACCAGGAGGAACGCTGCGACCAACATCCTGAGCCAAGGGTCCATGTCGACGTACATCGCTACCGCCCCCAAGAAGAGGGCAACAAAGAAGACAGCCAAATGCCGCAGCTTGTAGGTCATGGACCTCGCTCGCCCCAGGGAGGGCTCGGTTCTCAGTGTTTCTCGCCCTGGATTCCGGGCAAATAATCAAAACGCAGGGGAACTCTCTACCTTACTTGCAGATCACGACTCACGCCAGAAACACGTGCCTGCCCACCGCGGGCGGGCCGGAGCTTCGCCGTCATAACACACTTTCGGCGCGCGTCGAAAAAAGGCCCATGCGGCCGGGAGACGGCCGTATATTCGATCCGGCGGGACGAAGCGTGTCCCCCGCTTGTGTGAACAAACCTCAGCCCAGACGAGGTCCGAAGATGAAGACGCAATTGCCAACCGTTGCCTTGGTCACTCTGCTGTCCCTTGGGGCCGCCGGATGCTCCAGTATGAGCAATACGCAACAGGGAGCCCTGATAGGGGCGGGTGCCGGCGGCGCGGTGGGGGCCGTCGTCGGTAACGCAACGGGCTCGACCGCCAGAGGCGCGATCATCGGCGCGGTGGTGGGGGGCACTGCCGGCGCGATCATCGGGAGCCGGATGAACGACCGGGCCGAGACTCTGGAGAGGGAGCTCGACAACGCCACGATCGAGCGGGTAGGAGAAGGGATTCTGGTGACCTTCGACTCCGGTATCCTCTTCGGCTTCGATTCGTCCAGCCTGCAGAGAGACGCGCGTATCAACCTCGGTGACCTGGCTCGAGTGCTGGCTCGGGACTCGGACGACTACGAGCTGCTCGTGGCCGGACACACCGACAATACCGGCTCCGAGGCTTACAACCAGTCGCTCTCGGAACGACGAGCGTCGGCGGCTTCGGACTTCTTGGCCACCCAGGGCATCTCCGACAGACAGATCCGCATCCAAGGCCTCGGCGAGATGGAGCCCGTGGCCTCGAACGAGACACAGACGGGTCAGGAGGCCAACCGGCGCGTCGAGGTCGCGATCTTCGCGAGCGCCGAATACCGCGACGAGGCGATCCGGCAAGCGCGGAACTGAGCTAGCGCTCCAAAGTCGAGGAGCTCGGTTCGGCCCCGCGCTGCTACCTCGCTCCGGCCGGCTCCAATCGGACCACGGCACTGGGCTGACTACGGCCGTCGATCGCTACGTAGATATATCCGTCCGGGTGCTGTCGGATGTCTCTTATGCGGCCCATGCCCTGAAGGAGCGTCTCCTCCCGGACCACGCGCTGCCCGTCCAGAGCCAGGCGAGCCATCTGCTGGCCTGCCAAGCCCCCGGCGAAGATGCTTCCCTTCCACGCTGGGAAGAGGTCTCCGGTATAGACCATCAGACCGGACGTGGCGATCGAGGGTACCCAGAAATGCGTAGGGGATTCGATCCCCTCTCCGCGGGTCCCCTCGTGGATCGCCTGCCCACTCCCGTAGTTCACGCCGTACCCGATCACCGGCCAACCGTAGTTCAAGCCGGGAAGGATTCGGTTGAGCTCGTCCCCACCCTGAGGTCCGTGCTCGGTGACCCAGATGTCCCCCGTCTCCGGGTGGATGGCCAGGCCTTGGGGATTCCGGTGTCCGTAGCTCCAGATCTCTGGGCGTGCATCGCCCTGACCGACGAACGGATTGTCGGTCGGCACAGTGCCGTCGTCGTTGAGACGATTGACGGTGCCGTGGTGGTTCGTGATGTCCTGAGCGGGGTGGGCCGTCAGGTCTCCACGAGACGCTATTTGACGTTCTCCAACCGTGACGAAGATGTACCCGTCGGCATCGAACGCGAGCCGAGATCCGTAGTGGCCAGCCCGACCGCGAGTCTGAGAAACGAAGATGTCTTGAAAATCCATGAGCCGGTCGTTCACGAAACGCCCCCGCCCGAGCGCCGTGGTCGCCTCAGTGCCGTCCCCGATGGGCTTGGAATAGGTCAGGTAGACAAACTGATTCGACTCGAAGTCCGGATGGGGAACCACGTCCATGAGCCCACCCTGACCCTGGTCCAGGACCGCCGGCACGCCCTCGATGGGCTCCAAACGCAGGACCCCGTTTCGGACCAGGCGGAGCCGGCCGGACTTCTCGGTGACCAGTATGTCGCCACCGGGTAGGAACGCGATGGACCAGGGACCGACCAGGCCGTCGGCTACCGTAACGACCCGATAGTCGTGGTTGGCCGACCGAAGGACCGGCGCCTGGCCCAAAGCCGGCGTGACGACCGACAGAAACAGCCCTGCGGCGATGAATACTCTTAGGGTTGACCGAACCATCTCAATCTCCTGTGTCGCCTGGAAGGTAAGTCCCTGATGTGTACCGACCGAGTACTAAACCGTACTGCGTTAGGACCTAAGCTAGTCGTGCTGCGTTAGGAATCTACCTAGGGGGATATAGCGAGGTCGGGCCTACCAGGGAAAGACCCGGGGGAAGGAAAGACTACAGGGAGAGAGCTCCTACGCCTCCGCCTCGCTCTCAGTGCGTGACTGCATCACTCGTCGTATGCCATAGATCACGATGCAGGCGAACGCCACCATGAGCCCGATCTTGAGCCCGAGCGCCAGGATCCCAATGATCCAGGCAACCACGGGGGCCATGAGAATCTGAAGGATTTTCCACAGGATGACCGTGGCGACGCCCGTCAAGGCTACAGGAGCGAGTGATTTCATCATATCAGCCTTTACGAAAGGTACGCCTCGCTTGTTTCAAGCAACGAATTCCTGTTAATGTGACCACCTGTTAACCCAACCGCCCGCTCCCCAGTCCCCGTGTGAAATCACGGTCCAGTCTGGACGCTGAACACCAAGTCGAAATGCCAAGGCAAACGAGACGACCATGAGACGAGCCATTCTTACCGTATCGACCCTCACCGCAGTTTCGTTCCTTTCGCCGCCGATGGCAACCGGAACGTCTGCACAGTCGTTCTCCTCCGAGGCCCTCGTCGAGCCGCCGACCGACGGCTGGCGCACCAACGGGGGGAATCTGTTCAACCAGAATTACTCCCCCTTGGACCAGATCAACCGTGAGAACGTGGGGGAGCTCAAGGGGGTCTGGCAGACTCGGCTCAGGGGTTCGGGCGTAGGCCCACGCTATTCGGGGGAAGCGCAGCCGATCGTGCACGACGGAGTCATCTATATGATCACGGGGGCCGACGATGTGTTCGCCCTCAGCATCGAGACAGGCGCAATCCTTTGGAGTTATGAAGCCCATCTCGAGCAGACCATCTCCACCATCTGCTGCGGATGGCTCAGTCGTGGTGTCGCGCTAGGAGACGGCCGGGTCTACATAGGCCAACTAGACGGAAAACTGCTGGCTCTCGACCAGGAAACGGGCGAGATCCTCTGGTCCGTACAAGCCGAACGGTGGCAAGACGGATACGTGATCACCAGTGCGCCCCTCTACTACGATGGTCTGATCATCACCGGCTTTGCGGGCGCCGAGTACGCCCAGCGCGGCCGGGTGAAGGCGTACGACGCATCGAGCGGCGCGTTGGTATGGACGTTCTATACGGTGCCGGGCCCCGGGGAGTTCGGGCACGATACGTGGCCTGAGGACACCAGTGCATGGCGATACGGCGGCGGCTCTGTCTGGCAAACACCGGCGTCCGATCCGGAGCTCGGGCTCATCTACTTCTCGACCGGTAACGCGGGGCCCGACTTGAACGGTGCGGGCCGGCCCGGCGACAACCTCTTCACGTCGTCCGTCGTAGCGCTCGATGCCTTGTCCGGTGAGTACCGGTGGCACTACCAGATGGTGCATCACGACATCTGGGACTACGACATGCCGACCCCTATTGTCCTGTTCGACAGAGAGATCGACGGGCGGTTGCGGACGGGTCTCGCGGCGACGGGCAAGACCGGCTGGGTCTATCTCCTGGACCGTGAAACCGGGGAGCCGCTCATCGGCATCGAGGAGCGTCCAGTACCCCAGGAGCCCGCCCAAGCCACGGCCGCGACGCAGCCGTATCCCATCGGCGACGCCTACATTCCCCAGTCGATCGACATTCCGCCGGAGGGATACGATCTCGTAAACGGCGGGCGCATCTTCACGCCGTTCCTCGCCCAGGGTGTTGTCATGAAGCCCTCCTTCACGGGCGGCGCCAACTGGGCTCCCAGCTCGTACGACGTCGAAACGGGACTGTATTACGTCTGTGCCACGGATCAGATCGCCATGTTTCGAGGCGGTTCGACCTTCAACGCAGAGCCCGAAGGAGGGGACAGATTCTGGGGAGGGATCTTCGGCGGCGTTTCCGCGCCAGGGACCGGCATCTTCGCGGCCATCGACGTGACGACGAACCGAGTGGCTTGGAGTCAGCGCTGGCCGGACCGGTGTTACAGCGGTTCGGTGACCACCGCGGGCGGGCTGGTATTCGTCGGACGCAACGACGGACGGCTGACGGCGCTCGACGCTTCGAACGGCCGACGCCTCTGGCAATTCCAGACGGGCGCCGGCATGAATGCCCCGGTGAGCGTGTTCGAGCACGAAGGACAGCAATACATCGTCGCCAACTCCGCCGGGAACCTGTTCGTGGGGTCCGCACGGAGCGATCGGGTCTGGCTATTCTCACTGTCCGGAACCGTGGATCCCGTCGTGCCCGGGTCGGAGGGCGGGAGCGGACCTCTGTCCCTAGCCGCTGAGCCAGAAGCCGGACATGCCGGCGCCGACGAGGAGGCCGCCCGGGAGCTCTACGTGGAGGCCTGCCAAGCGTGTCACGGGGCGGAGGGCCAGGGCGGCCAAAACGGGATCGCATTCTCGGACGAGCTCACGATCCAGGCCATCGTCACGGTCGTGACGGAAGGTCGGAACGATATGCCCGGCTGGGGAGACTCCCTCAGCCCCGAGCAGATTACTGGCCTAGCCGAATACATCAGGGGAGTTCTTCTAGCGAGGTAGGCATCGACCAAGCGATCCCTCTAGGTCCGAGTCCGGGATCCAAACGCTAGCCGGACGGTATCGAAGCTATGGCGCAGACCGACTACATCCTCCGGATGATCGAGCAGATGGGTCAGATGCTGGCCGCGCTCCGCGAGATGATTCTGGGCAAGGGCGCATCGGCCGAGGTGATCGCAGACAAGCTTACCGAGGCAGCGGCTCAGAGCGGCTTCGATCTCGCGCTGGCCAAGGCGGCTTCCGTCGAGACGATAGAGATGCTGGTGGCGCCAGCGGGAGATCTCGAACCAGGACGTTGCTGGCTCGTCGCTGAGATCCTCTACCTCGACGGACTTCAGGCGCAGTTGGAGGAGCGGCCCGAGGAGGCCGAGGAAAGTCTTCGCAAATGCCTGCCCTTGTATACGTTGCTCGAGCCCAAAGGACTATTCTTGGGACTCCCGGAGGCCGCCGAACGGATCAGTGAGGTCGAGACCCGTCTTGCAGCGCTCAGCGAGCAAGGTGAGTAACACGGAGGCACTCCGCGTTCCGGGCATCCATCACGTCACCGCGATTTCAGGACCTGCGCAGCGGAATGTGGATTTCTACGCGGATCTCCTCGGGCTCCGTACCGTCAAGCAAACGGTGAACTTCGACGATCCGGGGACTCACCACCTCTACTACGGCGACCGCGCGGGGACGCCCGGCACCGCCATGACCTTCTTCCCGTGGGAGCATGCGCCCCGCGGGAAGCCCGGATCGGCCGTCACCGAGGCAACCGGCTTCTCGGTTCCGCCCGGGTCGCTCGAGTTCTGGGCCGACCGCCTGAGAGAACGCGGCGCCACACCCGGGGAGGTCACGACTCGCTTCGACGAAGAGTCACTCCGCTTCGAAGATCCCGACGGGTTGGTCCTCGAGCTCGTGGCCGGGCCAGCCACACGAGAGACGCCGGCCGGCCCGCCCGTCCATCCCGACGTTCCCGCGGAGTCCGCCATACGCGCCTTTCACGGCGTGCTTCTCGATGTGGCCGACCCGGACCCTACGGCGAGGCTCCTCACCGACGTCATGGGCTTCGAGCACCTCGGCGAGTATGACGGACGGCTCCGCTTCAGAGGCAATGAGCAGGACGTCGGCTCGATCGTGGACCTTCGCTCCACCGGGTCGGAGGCAACGACTCGAATGGGACGAGGGAGTGTTCATCATGTGGCCTTCCGTGCTCAGGACGACGATGAGCAACAGTCCTGGAGGGAGACGATCTCCGGTGCGGGCATCCCCGTGACGACGGTCCAGGATCGGTGTTACTTCCACTCCATCTATTTCCGGGAGCCAGGTGGCGTCCTCTTCGAGATCGCGACGGACACCCCGGGGTTCGGAATCGACGAGTCCCCTGAGGAGCTCGGACGAAAGCTGCAGCTGCCGCCATGGTTCGAGACCCGACGGGACGAGCTCGAGGCGCGGCTCCCGAAGCTCGTCCTTCCCGACGAGCGTTCATGACCGACGATCCTCACCGAGGAAGTGAGGAGGTCTGGTTCGGTCATGCACTTGAAGCGGCACAGAGCGCTGTCATTCTGATCCACGGCCGAGGCGACAGCTCGCGCGGCATTCTTGCCCTGGCGCCGGAGTTCGAAGCGCCACGCACAGCCTTTCTCGCACCACAGGCGGCCGGCTTTTCGTGGTATCCAAACAGCTTTTTGAGCGAGGTCGAGCTGAACGAGCCCTGGCTCTCCTCGGCTCTCGACCGGGTCGAGGCAGCCGTGACCACCGTCACCGCGGTCGTTCCAGGGGAAAGAATCGTGCTCATGGGCTTCTCTCAGGGAGCGTGCCTGGCCCTGGAGTTCGCGGCCCGAAATACCCGCCGGTACGGAGGCGTGGTAGCCTTCTCAGGCGGTCTAGTTGGGCCTGACGGCACCCCGCGCGATTACTCTGGCTCCTTGGAGGGTACGCCGGTCTTCCTGGGGTGCAGCGACGTCGACGCGCACATCCCGGTGGGCCGAGTCCACGAATCCGCGCACGTCATGGAGGGTCTGGGCGGCGAGGTCGAAGAGCGGATCTACCCCCGCATGGGGCACACGGTCAACGAGGACGAAATCGGGTGGGCCGGCAGCCTCCTCGCCTCTATCGGCGTATAGGGGTCGTAGGACCGCCCGGATCCGATTCTTCAGAAGATCCGAAAAAAAGGCTAGGTTGCCCGTCTCACCGCTTTGTATGTTTAAGTACGCGCAGGCGCTGCGCACGAGGTGCATTCGCTCACCCGGGAGGTTACCGGGTTTCCCCAATGACATGCCGGGATGACAAAGGTCTTTACAGATACGACGATCCTCATTGTCGAGGACAATCCCGATCACGTTGGGTTGATCGAAGCGGTCATCTCACGGGGCCTCAGGGGAGCCCGCATCAGGGTAGCTCTCCTCTGCGAGGGTGCACGCAGCTATCTCCGTGGGGAGTGGCCCGAATACGAGGATGACAGCCCCAACAACCCGCTCCCCGACGTGATTGTCATGGATCTGTGGTTACCGGATGGGAGCGGTTTCGAGCTCCTGAGATGGATCGCGGATCGCGAGATGCTCGAGGGCATTCCCGTTATCGTTTTTACTGCGTCGACGGATGAGGAGCACGCCGAGCTGGCTAAGGAGCTCGGTGTGCGCCGCTACCTTCAGAAACCCGCCCAGTTCGGCAAGTTGGTGGCGGCGATCAAAGAGGAGCTGCAGGCAAGCAACGGGCACAACACTCCCCGCTCGATGAACGGTTCGGAGACACGCCGAGAGCCGGCTGGCCGAGAATTGATGTAAATTCCGGTTTCTGTTTGCATGAGGCGCGCCTCTCATGACCGGCTCCGAAACGTTGACCCCGGCCAACCCCGACGATGCTCCCACCTTCTACGTGGGCTCGGAGGTCGGACAGCTGAGAAAGGTGTTGGTCCACCGCCCGGACCTGAGTCTTCAACGGCTCACGCCGTCCAACGTCCGAGACCTGCTCTTCGACGATGTGCTGTGGGTGCGCCGGGCGCGGGAGCAGCACGACGTGTTCGTCGACCACCTCCGGAATCGGGGTGTCGAAGTCTACCTCCTACGAGACCTCCTCTCGGAAACACTCACCTTGAGCCTGGAGGCCCGGCAAGAGATCGTGGAGCACGTCGTCACCGTGCGCACTGTGGGGGCCTCCCTGCGCGATGAGATTCGAGCCTACCTCCTGGAGATGAACCCCGACGACCTCGCGACCCATTTGATCGGCGGGCTCGAATGGAGCGAGATGGAGGGACTCGATCTCAGCGGCTCGCTGATGGCGCGGGCCGGCCTCGACACAACCTTCGTCCTCCCGCCGCTTCCCAACTCGCTCTTCACGAGGGACTCGTCGTCGTGGATCTACAGTGGCGTGACCCTGAATCCGATGTACTTCCCCGTGAGACAGTTGGAGGCGGTGAACGTCGAGCTCATCTACAGGAATCATCCCCTGTTCAAGAATGCGGATTTCGAGATCTTGCACTCGAACGATCAGAGCAGCGGCGACGGACTCGTCGAGGATTTTGAAAGGGCGTCCCTGGAGGGCGGCGACGTCATGCCGATTGGCAACGGTACCGTGTTGCTGGGGATCAGTGAGCGGACCACGGCAGGGATGGTCGAGCTCTTCGCAAAGGCGCTGTTCGACGCGGGTGCCGTGGAACGCGTAATCGCCTGTGACATCGGCCGGGATCGGGCCCATATGCACCTCGACACCGTGATCACGATGTTGGACGTGGATGCCGTGACCATCTACCCGCAGGTCGTGGATCGGATCGTAGCCTACAGCCTCCGTCCCTCGGACCGTTCGGAGGGTGGGATCGAGATCACTCAGGAGAAGAGCTTCCTCGACGCGCTCAAGGAAGCGCTACAGTTGAGACAGTTGAGGGTCATAGGAACAGGGGGCGATGAGTTCCAAGCCCAACGTGAGCAGTGGGACGACGGGAACAACCTCCTGGCCGTCGAGCCTGGCGTAGTCGTGGCATACTCGAGGAACGAGTACACGAACACCAAGTTGCGTAAGGCGGGTATCGAGGTGATCACCATCGACGGATCCGAGTTGGGCCGTGGTCGGGGCGGAGGGCACTGTATGACCTGCCCGCTTCTGAGGGACCCCGTCTAGGGCTAGAATTCTACACGGGTCACACACGGATCAGCACGATCGGACTGAAAGGAACCACCCTCAATGGAAGCAGGGAGGCAGTTGATGACGGTGGATCTCGCGGGGCGGAGCTTTCTCAAGCTCGACGACTTCACTCCGGACGAAATCCGGTACCTCTTGGACTTGGCGGTCGAGTTGAAGGCCGAAAAGGCCGAGGGTCGAGAGCGTCCGCGCCTCGCCGGCAGGAACATCGCTCTGATTTTCGAGAAGACCTCCACCCGCACGCGGTGTGCCTTCGAGGTGGCGGCCTTCGATCAGGGTGGTCGCGTTACGTACCTGGGGCCGAGCAGCGGATCCCAGATCGGGCACAAGGAGTCGATCAAGGACACGGCCCGGGTGCTGGGCAGAATGTACGACGGGATCCAATATCGGGGATTCGGACAGGAGATCGCCGAGGAGCTGGACGCATCAGCGGGTGTGCCTGTGTGGAATGGCCTGACGGACGAGTTTCACCCCACTCAGGTGTTGGCCGACCTCCTCACGATGGAGGAGCACAGCCCTACGCCGCTCTCGGAGGTCTCGTTCTGCTATCTGGGCGACGCCCGGAACAACATGGGTAACTCGCTCATGGTCGGGGGAGCCAAGATGGGCATGGACGTGCGGCTGGCGGCCCCGGAAGTGTGTTGGCCCGAGGCGGAACTCGTCGGACGGTGTCGAGAAATCAACGAATCCACGAGCGGAACCCTTACGCTGACGGAGAGCGTGGAGGAAGGCGTCCGGGACGTAGATTTCGTCCACACGGACGTGTGGGTATCGATGGGTGAGGCCGAATCGAAGTGGGCGGAGCGGATCGACCTCCTTGGAGCGTACCAGGTCAACTCGGATGTCATGGCCATGACCGGGGATCCGCCGGCAAAGTTTCTACACTGCCTGCCGGCCTTCCACGACAGAAATACGCTCGTCGGACAGAAGATGTTCGAGAAGTTCGGGCTGGACGGAATGGAAGTGACCGACGAGGTGTTCGAATCCGAACACTCGATCGTGTTCGATCAAGCGGAGAACCGGGTGCACACCATCAAGGCCGTGATGGTGGCGACGCTCGGGGGCTGAGTCTCGAAGGCCGGCGAAGGAGTACAGCGATTCCATGCGCGTCGTCGTGGCGCTAGGGGGGAATGCGCTGCTGCGTTGGGGCGAACCTCCTACGGCGGCGGTGCAACGCAAGAACGTGCGGATCGCCGCCAAATCGCTGGCGCCCGTCGCGAATGCCCACGAGGTTGTGATCACGCATGGAAACGGTCCGCAAGTGGGTCTTCTTGCACTACAAGCGGCAGCGTACCAAGACGGGCGCCCCTACCCTCTCGACGTCCTGGGTGCTGAGACCGAGGGGATGATCGGCTACATGATCGAGCAGGAGCTTGGCAACCTGCTACCCGTCGAACGGCCTTTCGCGACCATCCTGACGATGGTGGAGGTCGACCGCGACGACCCCGCGTTCCAGAATCCGACCAAGCCGATCGGCCCGGTATACACCGAAGGCGAAGCACATCAGCTTGCGACGAACTGGGGTTGGACGGTCGCCCCCGACCGCGACGGCTGGCGCCGGGTGGTGCCGTCACCGCTTCCCAAACGTGTCTTCGAAGTTCGACCTGTGCGCTGGCTCCTGGAGCACAACGTCGTCGTAATCTGCTCGGGAGGAGGAGGAATTCCCACCGCCTACGACGATCAACGAAAGCTGCATGGAGTGGAGGCGGTGATCGACAAGGACCGGGCCAGCGCGCTCTTGGCCGAGGAAGTGGGAGCCGATTGCCTGATCCTTGCCACCGACGTCGATGGGGTCTACCACGACTGGGGTACACCCGAGGAGCGGCGGATCGTGCATGCGACTCCAGGCGATTTCCGTCATCAGGACTTCCCTGCCGGCTCGATGGGGCCTAAGGTCGAGGCGGCCTGTACCTTCGTGGAGAACACCGGGAGGAGGGCAACCATCGGCGCTCTCGAAGACATCGCAGAGATGTTGGCGGGTGAAGCCGGAACGGTGATCGAGCAATGACGGCCTTCGAACCTGGATGGATTCTCGCCAAGTGCTGGACCGCGAAACCCGAACGGACCAATCCTCGTCGGGAGCGGGGAGGGGGAAGCTGCATCCCTCTCCTCCGCATTCCCACCGGCCATTTGGGTGGCCGGTTTCACGCAACCGGGTAAGGTATGGAACCGGAGATCATCTTCGTGGTTGTCGCGACCTTCGTCGGAGGGGGAGCGATGGGAGCGACCGGCATGCTCCTTAGCCAGTGGGTCGTGAGGAAGATGTCTCCACCGCCGCAACACCGGATGGACCTCCTGGATCCACGTGAGGTCGAGGGGATGAGGGCTGATGTGGCCGACCTCGCCGTTCGACTCCACTCTGTAGACGCGCGCCTGGATTTCACGGAAAAACTATTGGGCGGAGCTCTCTCTGGGGCCCACCCACCCGAACCCCTTCCTCCACCGCAAGACCATCCGGAGCAGGGCGGTGTTGGCCACGACGCCGAAGCCCCGTCAGACGGGGAGGACAATTCCTCGGACGGACTAGACGCCTCACCCGAAGGGATGGACACTCCCGGCGCCTAGACGGCTCTGGACACTCCCGGCGCCTGGACGGCTCTGGACACTCCCGGCGCCTGGACGGCTCTGGACACTCTCGTCGCCTGGACGGCCGCTAAAGGGCGGCCCGTTGGACATCCCCCGAGCGCCGCGCAACTATTCACCCCATGTCTGGCACAACCTTTCGTATCGGAATCGATCTCGGCGGCACCAAGATCGAAGGCTTGGCGTTGAGCCGAGATGGAGCGGAGGTGGCGCGTCGGCGAATCGAGACGCCCGAGGACTACGAGCAAAGCCTCCTAGCCATCGAGGGCCTCATTTCGTTCCTCGAGGACGAAGCGAGCTCGGCGAGCGGCAACGCGGAGCGCGGCTCGGTCGGTGTGGGCATCCCTGGAACCCTGTCGCCGGCGACGCGCCTCGTGAAGAACTCGAACTCGCCATGGTTGAACGGCCACGCATTCGACAAGGACCTCGAGGCCATTATGGGGCGGCCGATCCGGGTGATGAACGATGCCAATTGTTTCGCGCTCTCCGAGGCCTGCGACGGTGCAGGCATGGGATCGGACGTGGTATTCGGGGTCATCCTCGGTACCGGAGTCGGCGCAGGCATCGTCGTCGGGGGGCAGGTCCTGGAGGGACATCAGGGGATCGGTGGAGAGTGGGGCCACAATTCGCTCCCCTGGCCCAAGGACAGCGAATCGCCGGGGCCGGACTGCTCCTGCGGACAGAGAGGTTGCATCGAGGCATATGTCTCTGGGCCCGGCATGGCACGGGATCACGAAATGGTCACGGGCCGGCGACTCTCGACTCGAGAGATCGTGGCTAATGCGGCCGGCGGTGACGGCGATGCCGTAGCCTCATGTGGCCGCTACGTGGACCGGTTGGCGCGGGGGCTGGCCTCCGTGATCAACGTGCTCGATCCGGGGATCGTAGTTCTAGGCGGGGGCATGTCGAATCTTCCGGCGCTTCACGAGGACGTGCAGACCGCCCTGCCTCGGTACGTCTTCACCGACCAGGTCGCCACACGGGTCCTGAGGAATGTGCACGGCGATTCGAGTGGCGTGCGCGGGGCCGCCTGGCTCTGGCCGGTCGACTGAGAGCCGGTCGCCCACATCGAGCACCCTCCCCTCAGATCGTGCCCGATTCGTGCATGATGGCCATGACGTTTCCCTCGGAGTCGTGAAAAGGGGCAATCGATAACTCGTAGTCTTCGGTCCGATGTACGACTTGCGGTTCCTCTATGAAATCCACGCCGTGGCTGAGGAGTGTCTCATAGGACGCCTGGATGTCGGGCGTCCGAAAATACAGCAACGACGAAGACGGCCCTACGCCCTCCGGCCGGCTCAGCATCAGCCGTGTCCCGCCGAGGTCGAAGAACGCGAGCCCGGGTGCGTCGAACAGGAACGGAAGGCCCAGCACATCGCGATAAAACACCGTCGCCCGCTCGACGTCCTCGACGGTGACAGCGATCTGTCCTAATTCGGTCAGTCCTGCGCTCGACTTCGCTTCGCCGCCCATCTCCTTCTCCTCCTCTGTCTCGGCCATGGCTCCCTTCTCCGTTGACGGTCCTGCACTATATATTTAGCTTGGCTAAATAAAATGACCTCTCACGATGAAAAGTCAAGAGCAGGAAAACAGCCTTCAGGTATTCACACTATGGAGCACCCCGACCTCGACACGGCCGACGCACTCCACTCCGCAGCGATCCATCTTCTGCGCCGGCTGAGGACCCAGGACGACGCTCTGGGACTGAGCGCTCCCCGCCTTTCAGCCCTCTCCGTGGTGGTCTTCGGGGGTCCGGTCACGGTCACTCAACTCGCAGCAGCTGAGCAAGTGAGTCCGGCTACGATCTCACGCATGGCCAAGGAGATGGAGTGGGAGGGGCTCCTGGTGCGGGAGAAAGACCCCGCCGATGGGCGAATTCATCGGATACGAGCGACACGGAAAGGATCCGCCCTGCTCCAAGAAGGCCGGCGGAGGAGAGTGGCGGTGCTCTCCGACATGCTTGCGACACTCCCCGCGAAAGAACGGCGCCTGCTGGCGCGGGCGGCCCAGCTACTCGAGCGGCTCACTCTGCCTGAAGGCCACCCGCAGGCCGATTGAGGTCGTTGCGGACCCGACCCAGGCTCTAGCCGGCCTCGGCTCTCCGCCAGTTGGTCCATTGATCGATGAGCTCCTGGATTGCCGCAACACCCTCCGTGAGGGCCGCCGGGCCCGGTTGAAGAATGACCGACGACTTGATCTCGTAGACGTGGCCATCGCGTACCGCCGGAACACTCTCCCATCCCGGTCGTGCCACCACCTTCTCCGGGCGAAATTTACGGCCGCACCACGAACCAATGATGATGTCCGGCGCCCTACGCACGACCTCCTGCGGATCCTCGATGATCCGGCCCTTCGCCAGGGAAGACTCGGACAACTCGGGAAAGCAATCCTCCCCGCCCGCGTAGCCGATCAGCTCCGAAACCCAGCGGATGCCGGAAATCATCGGATCACTCCACTCTTCGAAGTAGATGCGGGGCCGGTCCGGGAAACCGCGGGCCCGCTCTTGGACGCTGGCGAGATTCTCGGCGAGCCGGCCCGCGAGCTCCTCCCCCTTCTCGGGGCATCCCACCATCGCCCCCAATGTCCGGATCATCCGCAGGATGCCTTCGACGCTTCGGTGGTTGAACACGTGGACCTCCACCCCATGGCCGATCAACTCAGCGGCGATGTCGGCCTGGATGTCGGAGAACCCCAGGACCAGGTCCGGGTCGAGGCTCAAGATTTCGTCGATCTTGGCACTCGTGAAGGCGGAGACTTTCGGCTTCTCTTGACGGGCGCGAGGGGGCCGAACCGTGAATCCCGAAATCCCGACGATCCGCCAATCCTCACCGATCTCATAGAGCGTCTCCGTGGTTTCTTCGGTCAGGCAGACGATCCGCTCGTACATAGGATGCTTCTGGGCTCGGAATTACGATTGCTTCCAGATCGGATAAGGGACATCGTACGATGATCCACCCACGACACCAACCCGATGTCGTGGGGGGCGCCAGTTGGGGGGCGCCAGGTGGGGGCACCAGGTGAAGAGCGCACCGAGGGAGGGGCGCGACGAGGAGCGCAGTGACGACCACAGTGAGGAGCACAGTGAGGAGCACGATGCGAAGCCAATACGACGGCGTAGGGATAGCGACTCCGGTGATACTGGCGCTCCTCTTGCCAGGTGGACCCTTGACCGGCCAGGAGCCCCCGGAGATGAGGGGGAGCGCCAACATCGAGGTGGTCGCGCATTTACCGCTGGGGCCCAACGTCACCGACATCGAAATCGAGCAGGACCTGTCCCGTCCGTATGCTTATGTGGCCCGCGAGGACGGAGGGCTCGACATCATCGACCTACATGATCCCGAGAACCCCACTGTACTTCACCGCTGGCGTATCGAGGACGCGGATCTGCATGTGGGCTCGGCTGGCACGGACATCAAGACGTTCAGCTGGGCAGATCGACATTACGTGATCCACGCCGTCCAGTTTCGGCGGGCAGGTCCGGACTCCGACATGGGCGCCGTCATCTTCGACGTCACGGGCCTTCCGGACGCGTCGACCTTCCGAGAGGTCGCCAGACTCCAGGGCCCGCAGGAACAGGGTGGATTCCACAATGTCTTCGCGTACCGGCACAGCAACGGCCGGGCGCTTCTCTTTGCAACACGGGTGGCGCCTCACGCGAATGTGTACGACTTGGGGTACCTGATCGAAGGACGGGCCGACGCGCTCGTGGCAACAATCCCGCTCCCGAGGGGCGCCGCAGTCCAGGGAGAAAGCGCATACCACGACTTCTACATCGGTTACCATGCCGACAGCGGGGAAGACCGTTTCTACGGCGGCGGCACGGGTGGGTACTACGTCTACGACGTCACCGACCTCGAAAACCCGGAGCTTCTCGTGAGCCTCACGGGAATCGACGGCGTGAGGAGGGGCCATACCTTCACGCCCTCCCCCGATGGCCGCTACACCGTTGCGGAAACCGAATACCGGTACGCTCCGCTACGGATATTCGACTTGAAGCCCGGGCTCGACGGAGTCGTCAGGAACGTACGCAGGCCCATCTCAGCCTGGACGGCGGACTGGCGGAATCTCGTGCACAACCACGAGGTGCGGTGGCCCTATGTGTTCGTGTCGGGCTACCTGGATGGCCTCCAGGTCTTCTCGCTGGTGGATCCCGAGCGGCCCGCCACCGTGGCCCATTACGATACCTACCTGGGCGGAGAGAACGACGTGATGATGGGCGCGTGGGGCATAGACGTCCGCAACGCGGACGGATTGATCGTCCTATCGGATATGGTCACCGGCTTCTGGGCCTTCAGGATGGAGGACTTCCAGGGGTGGAACGGCCTCGACTGGGGCGTGCACAACATCTCGAGCGTCCAGGACTGGGAGAACGGGCCTCAGTATCAGGCCTTCAATCGCTAGTGTGGTGTCGCAGAAGTTCGCGAGTCACCGAGAGTAGACCATTCTCACGACCGGAAAACGACCGGCACACCGCACCCGGCCGTCATGCAACCGACGCACGATCGACATACAACCGACGCCCGATCGACACGTAACCGACACACGTAACCGACGTACATGGGAGTGACCAAGTGTCTCACAAGAGCGCCCACGAGGTTCCAGCCGAGCCGGTTCGTGCCGGCTCAGGTACCGTCCGACAAGTCCTCATCGGCCCTGACGAAGGTCCGAACTTCTCCATGCGGCGTTTCACCATGGAGCCGGGAGGAGGTATGCCGAAGCACACGAACACGGTGGAGCACGAGCAGTACGTGCTGGCTGGCGCCGCGCGCGTCGGGCTCGGAGACGACGTGATCGAAGTCACTCAGGGTGACGTCGTCTTCATTCCGGCCGGCGTACCGCATTGGTATGAATCCCTCGGCCCCGAAGACTTCGAGTTCCTGTGCGTGGTCCCCAACGGCCCGGATGAAATACGCATCGTGGGAGGCGCGTAGGCTCGATGGAGACCATCGGATGGCTTTCCATCCTCCCGCCCGTGGTGGCCATCGCCTTGGCCATCAAGACTCGAGAGGTCTACATCTCGCTGGCCATCTTCGTCTGGTTGGGCTGGACCATCATGAACTCGTGGAATCCGGTCGTGGGACTGGTCGATGGTGTAAACACCTTCGTGGCGGCGATCACCAGCCCGGGAAACGCCAGAACGCTCGTCTTCTCCGCACTGATCGGGGGGATCATCACTCTGACGCAGGCCTCGGGCGGCATGGAGGGGTTTATCAACTGGGTCGAGCGGAAGCGGCTGGGCCAGAATCGGCGCACCGTGCGGTTGTTCGCCATCGGCACCAGCATGGCTCTGTTCCTGGAGTCGAACTTCGGCCTCTTGGTGGCGGGCTCCGTCTCGCGCCCCCTTTTCGATCGGGCCAAGATTTCTCGTGAGAAGCTGAGCTATATCCTCGACGCTACCTGCGCCCCCAAGCAGCTTCTCATCCCGATCAACGCGTGGGGGGCCTACATCGTGACGCTGTTGGTGGCGCAGAGCGTTGTCGAGCCGAATCGTGTGCTCCTCTCGGCCCTCACGCTCAATTTCTACGCGATCCTCTCCATCATTCTGGTCGTGTTCGTGGCTCTTACCGACTGGAATATCGGACCCATGCGGGAAGCCGAGCGCCGCATCCAAGAAGAGGGCAAGCTCCTCCGCGACGGTGCCGAACCCATGATGTCGTCGGACGTTTCCATGTTGGCAGCGAAGGAGGGCGTGCCGCAGCGGGCGATCAATCTGCTTCTTCCGATCATCGCAATGGTAATCACGGTCCCGATGGTTCTCTGGATCACCGGCAGTGGAGCCGAGCAAGAAACGATTCTCGATCGAATGATGGCCGGTAGCGGGTCGGACGCCGTGCTCTGGGGCGTTATCGTGGGCATCCTGCTCGCCGCCGTCCTGTATCGCGCGCAAGGGATCATGACGTTTCCGGAGGTGACCAATTACACCATCAAGGGGATACAGGGACTGACGCCCGTGGTGATCGTGCTGGCCTTGGCGTTTTCGATCGCGGGCACGCAACAGGCCCTGGGTACGGGCGTGTGGCTGGCTCAGGTGGCGCAGGAGGGCGTGAACCCGGGCTTCGTGCCGGCCATCATTTTCGTGCTCGGGTGCATCATGGCCTTCTCGACGGGAACGTCGTGGGGCACCTTCGCGATCATGATTCCGATCGTCGTCCCCATGGCGGAGGTGCTGGAGCTTCACCTCGGCCTCACGCTGGCGGCCGCTCTAGGCGGCGGGATTTTCGGGGATCACTGCTCGCCGATCTCCGACAGCACGATCGTGGCGTCCATGGCTTCCGCCACTGACCATATCGACCACGTTCGCACGCAGCTTCCCTACGCGCTTCTGGCCGCCTCGGGCGCCCTCGTGCTGTTCCTGGGTGTCGGCTTCATACTCTAGCCCGCTTCTAGCGGCCCTCCAGAAAGATCAGCCCTCCACCGAGTCCTCCCGAGAAGGCGTCCAGATCGCCATCACCATCGATGTCCACGAGCGAGGGCGTGGAGTAGTTGGGAAGCGGCAGTGTAAAGGTCGAATCCTGGACGAAAACGGGAACGGCGTCCGCCGCGGAGCCCTCCCTTCGGTAGAGGAGCACGCCACCCTGTTCGCGGCCAAGTAGCAGATCCTCGTCACCGTCACCATCGACGTCCGCGAACGCCGGAAAGCTCCTCCGGCCCGCATCGATCTCCCCGAAGCGATCCGAAACGAGGTCGAACGACGGAGCCCGCGGAGTGCCGACATTCCGATAGAAGTTGAGCTCGCCCGACGACTCTCCGATAAAGAGATCGAGATCCCCGTCGCCGTCGATATCGGTCAGGGCGGGCGCGCTGTTGCTCCCCCTTGTGAGCCGAACGAACGTCGTGTCTTCGAGGACGAACTCAGGCTCGTCACGCGTACCCTGGTTCAGGTAGAGCGCGACGCCCCTGTTCCACGTGCCGACGAGCATGTCCAGGTCACCGTCCCCGTCCAGGTCGCCCAGAGCCGGCGTATAGTGATACGTGGTGAAGAGCGGGATATGAGCGCGCTCCTCAAACGAGGGAGCCCGCTGCGAACCCACGTTCTCGAAGTGATACAGGCGCGAGGTCCGTGTGTCGTCCGGGTCCAACTTGTTGGCGAGAAGCATGTCCAGATCGCCGTCCCCGTCCAAGTCGGCAAACGACGGAACGCTCTCGCTTCCGACATCGAGTGTGTAGACGAAACGCTCGGTGCGGTGGACGAAGTCTCCATCCACCTGCTCGTAGAAGTGGAAGTTCCGCGTGGTCGTCAGATTCGGATTGAAGGCACCACCGAGCACACCCACGAACAGGTCGAGGTCACCGTCGGCATCCACATCTTCCAGAACCGGCACGTTGTACCCGCTCGTGGAAATCGTGTCATCCACCGTGAAAGGCAGTGGCTCAGTGCGAAGGCTCGGTTCGCCGCACGAGCCCGTGTTCTCCACGAAGAGCACACCAGGCTCGAAGAAGTCACCCCAAAAGAAGTCCAGGTCTCCGTCCCGGTCGATATCCGCGAAGGCCATCGAATTGGCGCCGTGCAAGCTGCCGAGCTGAGCCACGATCTCGATGTCCTGAAAGCGATCCTCCACGAAGCGGAACACGGGCACTCCGTCATCCGTCAATTCAGCCACCTTGTAGCGGCTGAGTGTGCCGTTCAAGCGGCCCAGGAAGAGATTCCAGTCACCATCACAGTCGATGTCGTTGACGTTGGGAATGTTCTGGCGATCCGCGAAGACCGGCGCACCCGCGACGTCCCGGACGGAATCACCGACGGACGTGAAGGATGCTGCCCGGGCCGTACCGTCATTGCGGAAATACTGTATGTAGCTGAAGCGCCGCTCGCTCAGGAGGTCGAGATCACCATCGCGGTCGAAGTCGACGAAGCGGGTCCATTCCCCCACCGACAGATTCTGATATCGGTCCGTGCGCCACACGAACTCCGGCTGATTCGGCCCGCCCACGTTCTCGAACAGCATCAACTCGTCCGGGCGTTCCTGAACGAACAAGTCCACGTCCCCATCACCGTCGATGTCCGCGAACTGTGGACGCGGCACATTGAAGCCACCGAGAAACGGAGGATCGTACGCTCTGCCGGTCTCGTCGTATACCGGGAAGGCATCGACGGAGCGGACGAAGGAGGTCGTGCCCGCCGGGGGCGGCTCTCCACCGGGCCCGGCTGGCGAGGAGACGCCGCCAGCCCGCCCGACCGAGGATGTCCCACTGCAGCCCGCCATAACCGCCCATGCCGCCGCCAGGATGCATCGACGAATGTGCCGCATCACGCGCACCCGCTCAGCGGTCTCTTGGTACCGCATCTCCTCTGTCACAGTCACGTGTATAGGCCGTCTCTTCCTTCAGAACAAACGATTCCCCCGGACGCACCAGGCGCCGGCCTCACCCGAAAATCTTGAAGCCGCACGAATGAGGCAATGGGGTCGGATCTCTCAAATGGAACCTTCTCCCATGCTTCTACCGTATGTAATATGAAGAGTCGAGGGCTGATGTGTGCGGTAGAAGTCTTCGAGAATGTCAGACGGAGGACCTGCGAGAGTGTCTGGACGAAGGTCTGCGGAAGTGTCTGGAAGCGTAACGCGAGCGGGAGGGATTCGATGAGAGGATGGGGGCGCTGGTCCAAGCTGACCCTCATGGCGGCGGTGTTGGCCGAGCTTCTCCTCCCCTCCCCCGCGGCTATCGGTGCGCGATGGAGCGAGGGGTTGAGGTTCGATCTGCAACCCATGCAGATCGGCATCGTCGGCTTCCTGACATCGGACATAGAATTGCCCCCTGTCCCGAGCTCCGCAGCCCTTTCCGCAGCGATTGCCACGCAGGACGTCTACACCCCGGATCTGCTCGGAATCGATGGCGTCGTGGGCACGGCAGTGGGCGTTGGAGCCGACGGCGCTCCGGTGGTGCTTGTATACACCGCACGGCCCGGTGTCCTGGGCCTGCCCGCGATGCTCGAAGGTACCCCGGTCCGTACCGAAGTCACCGGCGAGTTCTGGGCACTCGGTGACGGGCCCCGCGAGAAGGAAGCGGACACGCCCATCAACCGGAAGGGTCGCTTCCCTCGCCCGGTACCGATCGGCGTGTCCGGAGGCCAGCCGGACGTGACGGCCGGAACCATCGGGGCGCGTGTCAGTGACGGCGGACGCACGTTCGCGTTGAGCAACAACCACGTCTTCGCAAACCGGAACGACGCGAAGCGCGGGGACGATATCCTTCAACCGGGGCGAGTGGACGGGGGGACGGATCCTTCCAACTCCATCGGCACGCTGCACGACTTCGAGGACCTGCGTTTCTGCCGCCTACTGGCGTGCTCGAACAACCGAATCGACGCGGCCATTGCACTCACTTCCTCGGACAACCTCGGGACGAGCACGCCCGATGACGGCTATGGTGAGCCCCAGACGAAGACGACGACCGCCACGCTTGGGCAGGCGGTCCAGAAGTATGGACGGACCACCGGGCTGACGACCGGGGTCGTGGCCGGGATCAACGCCACGATCAACGTGAATTACAACACGGGAACGGCGCGCTTCGTCGACCAGATCCTCATCAGCGATGGGCGGTTCAGCCAGGGTGGCGATTCGGGATCCCTGGTGGTCACACGGTCGAGCGGCGGAGACGACCGGCGGCCCCTGGGTCTACTCTTCGCGGGAAGTAATACCCATACGATCGCCAATCCAATCGACCTCGTGCTGGATCGATTCGGCGTAACTATCGACGGGAGCTGAAGTCATTGGAGATGTCGAGGATATGAAGGGCGCTCTCGGTAAGCTCACGAAGGCGGTGATCGGTCGCCCGGGCGTGACCGGAACCGCAATCGGGCTGTCCAAAGGAAAACCCTGCCTCAAGGTCTACGTGAAGGACCGGCGCGCGGCCGGCAAGATTCCTTCGAGGATGGATGGACACCGCGTCGAGGTCGAGGTGACCGGCACTTTCGAGCCGCGTTGACGCTCGGGAGCGACGCCAGCACACCGGAAGGACCAGGCGCTAGAGCCGGTTTGACGGAGCAACCATCTGAGACGATGTGGTATCTCATCTACAGAGGGTTGCGAAAGGATGGCGGGTTGCAGCAGTTTGCGGGGCACGCCCCCGGGTGGGACGGATGAGAATCGGGTTGGGACGGATCAGAGAGAGGAGCATCGGATGGGTAAAATGACCTCGGACTTCGTGGCGCTCGCGGTAATCTTCGGCGGTGCCGGCCTCGGGTACGGACTGACGAGCCTCTTCGCGGAAAGAACTCCCGTGGCTCAACAGGAGGAGACGTCCGTGGAGATCCAGGTCGTGAGGCAGGCCGACGAGCAGTCCGTGAGCGCTCGTGTCCTGCCATACGCCGTGATCGTGACCGGTGAGCAAGGCTACCCCTCTCGCTTTCGGGCTCGGATTGGCAGGCCCGGAGCTGATCAGGAACGTATGGAATGGCGTCGGGCCGAGATGGAAGAGCTCAGAAGGCGCAGTGGACAGGTGACGATCGATATCCAGGAGCTGTACGAGTCCGCTCTTGAAGAGTACAAGGTTGCTCTGGAAGGACTAGAAGGCCTCGAGGGTCTGGAAGCCCTCGAGAGTCTGGAAGGCCTCGAGAGTCTGAAAGGCCTCGAGGATCTGGACTTGGGACAGTACCTGACGTTCGAGATTCTCCAGCGTGACGAGGACGAAGACCAGCGGCGCAGGCGGCGGAGACGGCGCCCACGTCAGTAGGCCGTGGTCCGGAACGCGCCGGGGAACTAGGTAAGAGGCTCGATCTGCCTCACCGGGAGTCTTTCATAGGAAGTCGGAAAGCCGCCCGAGCGGCCCTTTCTCTTCTCACCGCGTGCCTCCTGTCTGCCTGCGCCGGGGACGGTGACGAGCCCGAGGATCCACGGCTCCAGAATCCGCTCCTGCTTGCAAGCCAGTTCAACGAGACGGCTCCGGAGATCTTCCAGGCCCGGCTCGAGACCACCGCCGGGGTCTTCGTAATCGAGGTGCACCGTGACTGGGCCCCCCTCGGGGCCGACCGCTTCTACAATCTCGTAAAGCGTGGGTGGTACGACGGGGTCCGGTTCCACCGGGTGCTGGAGGGCTTCACGGCCTCATGGGGGATCCATGACGATCCCTATGTGAACGTCGTATGGCAAAGGGAGCTTCTCCTCGACGATCCCGTCACTCAATCGAACACGCGAGGCCGCGTGTCCTTCGCCCGGTCCGGAGCCAATAGCCGGACCACACAGGTGTTCGTCAGCTACAAGGACAACTCCAGCCTGGACGACCGGTTCGCCCCGTTCGGCGAGGTCGTCGAAGGGATGGAGGTGGTGGACGGGCTGTACGCCGATTACGGAGACGGTCCGCCCCGGGGTGAGGGCGTATATCAGGCGAGGGCGCTCGCCCGTGGCGCCGAGTACTTCGATGCGGAGTTTCCCGAGCTGGATCGCATCGAGCGGGCGACCATCCCGTAGCCCGGCCCCCAGTTCGTTCCACGGCGCGACGCAGCGACCCCACTTAACGTTCTCACCGTCTCGGAAGTCTAAGCCGGTTGGAAGGGATGATCGGACGCTCCGTTCGGCATTCGAGTCGTATGAGGAGAGTAGCACATGATCCATCGGATGAATTCTGGAGCCACCCTGACCCTCAGCCTCCTAGCGTTGGCCGCATGTAGTGACACGGCCGGGCTCGAATCCTCCTCCGAGGACAACCTGACCTTCGATGTCGCCATGATCGCAGCAGACGCCGCCATCGGTGATTTCGGCGATCTCGGCCGGGTGTTCGGAGGGGGCCCCCATCCAGGCGGGACCCACACCGCCACGTTCTATGACGCGGATGGAGACGAGCAGGACGCTCGTGATCCGCTTACGACGGCGTCGATTCACCTCGTGATCGAATCGACCCACGAGTTTTCTCGCGACTCCTGGTCGGGGACGGGCACTCGCTCTCGTGACATCTGGATCAGCGGACTCGAGGGAGAAGAGGCCTCCCGAACCGTGAACGGAACCGGAGGCAGCGCTGTGACCCGGAGCCGGCACACGGACGCATCAGGCACGAGGACCTACGACATGTCGAGCACGTCGGTCATCGAGGACGTCGTCCACCCCGTGCCGCGGACGGACGATGCATGGCCACTGTCCGGCACGATCACGCGCAATGTGACGGTCAAGGTCATCAATGGACCCGACGGTGATGTTACGAAAACTCGCACCGTCGTGATCACCTACAACGGTACGAACCGGCCCACCATGACCGTGGACGGTGAACCCTTTGAAGTCGATTTGTCGACTCGAAGTGGCCGTCATCCCTTCCGGAAACGCGGTCGATAGACGGTCCGGTCGCGTACCGGGAAACGGGGGGGGGGATGTCCCTCCCCCGTTTTTTTATTCCCGAATGGCGGCGTCCTCTTTCACGAGACGGCACCAACCGCGAACGGGAGACGCCCTAGAAGGCTTCTCCCTGCGGCCGGACTCGGCCTACGCGCCCAGCACGCAAGCTGGGTCCACGAAAGAGAGGAGCATTCCTTCCGCCGCAATGATCTCAGGAGCATCATCCTCGGTGGCCGCCCGATCTCGCTCGTATAGGAGCTCGCGGACCATGACGGCGTCCGCACCCGATCCGACTGCCTGTTGACCCACCTCGAGCCGGACACCTTCCAAGACGGCCCCGCGAGACCCTCCCTCGATGTCCTCTGCCGCCCGGAAGGGCCCTTCCACGGTCACCTCGCCGATCACCTCGAAGAGACACTCCACTGGCTCTCCGGGGAGGAACACGGGCAACGTCGCTCCGGCGCAACCCAAGGCCAACGGCGCAACAAGCGCGCCCAACAATCTCGCCGACTTCGGTACGGAACGAGGGAGCCGAACCCTCGTCTCGGCTCGACAGGCTCTACTCCGCACGTGCCATCGCCTCCAGCGTCATCCTTGGATCCTCACGCCGGCCAAAGCCAGCCGAAGAACCCAGCGGTCAGGAGACCGTAAACGAGCGCGTCCAGAAGCCCTTTGGCGATTGCCGACCAGGGTCGCCCAAACCAGATCGCCTCCTGCACCGTGGCGGTGCCGTAGGCGATCCAAGCCACGGTTCCCGTGACCCTGAACACTGCTAGGTAGTCCGCGCCCGGGTCGAGCGTGCGACTCGCCAGATAAGCGGCAATCGTAGTGATCACGAGATAGAAGACGAACGACAGAATGAGCTTGCTCCCCATCGTCGGCGCGCCCGGTGGCACGACCGTGAGAAAACCCACCGGACCCTCCTCGAACCTTCGCGCAGTCTCTGGGTCCCGCTGATCGCTTGGCGACGCAGCGTAGGGGATGCTGTACTGGCCGGGGGCGAGCTGCGGGGTCAACGCCTGACGGACCGCATCTTGGTCCGGGAGCTTCCCGTAATCGGACTTATGGTGGGGCATGACCATCCACATGATCGCGCTCGCCACCCACACCGCGATGGTGGAGAGCAGGATGGCGAGCCAGAGTGCACCGATGGTAACCATGGGTCCTCCCGCGTCGGGGTCAGGCCGGACTTCAGAGCCGCGCTGAAATTGCACGATCCAAAACGGTCGCGCCACTCGTCGAAGGGAACCGGAGGACGAATTTCGTGTTGGCGGCCCCGTCGTGTCTCGGACTCTTTACGGGCCAGGCGGTGTCCTGTACACTACCGTTGGCCAACAAAAACGCCGAACTCGGTGTCCCGTCTAGTACAGTGGCCAACAGAAACTCAGGAGTTGGGACTTGTCCGGTATTCGGCACCATATCTCGATGACCAACCTGACGCGTGACCCCCTGAGAGGCTCTGCACTCCATGCCTCGACCCTAGCGGTCTTCCTGCTGGGCATGATCGGCCAGGGGTTCAGCCCATGCCCGCACCACGCGAGCTTGGACACTTCGGGCCATGCGCAAGCCGGGGTGTCCGCGGAAGCGATCCCCGGTGGGATGCTTCACGCAGATGCCACACCCGCCGACTCGGAGTCAGAGCACGACGAGGATTTTTGTTCGTGCTTGAATGCGTGTGATGTCGAGTCCGGAGATTCTTTCTCACCCGGTCAGTCGCACATTCGGCCGGTTTCTTTCCCCGTACTGAACGTCGTGCAGAGGCTAGACACAAGCCTCCTCGACACCCGCCAAAACGCGTACGTCGTTCCGCTTCCGCAACCGCCCCCCGCATAGCTCCTCACGATCGAGCTAAAAGCACTTAAGCGAATCTCAAGCCGATAGGCCGTTCACGGTATCCGAGTACGGCCGTCTGCCATCCGCATGCGCCCGTCCGCGTGCGTGTGGACCCGGCACACATTCATCGCAGCGGAGGATGGCATGGAGTGCAGTAATCGAAAAAGGAATCTGGGAAGGAATCTGGGCGTATGCGCCGTTGTGTTGGGCACCCTCTGTGTCCCCACGTCGGCTTGGGGGCAGGAGGAGCAAGAAGATGAAGGACATTCGCACGGCCTCCACTTTGCCCACCCCCTCTTTACCGAATCTATAACCCCCGATACGAAGGTGAGATTCGACTCCGGCCGCGAATGGGAGGCGGAGGGAACAGCCTCCGAACTAGAGCTAGAGGCCGAGTACGGCTTTCATCCTGCGTTCAGCATCGAGGTCGTCGCCCCCTACCATTTCGTCAACCCCGATGCCGGACCCAACGAGTCCGGTTTCGGAAACGTGGAGCTGGCGCTCAAGTTCGCCAACTTCGCTTTCGAGGACAAAGGGCTGCTGCTGGGCTACGGCCTCGAGGTGGGCATGCCCACCGGGGACGATGCAAAGGGCATCGGCAGTGGGCATATCTGGGAGCTCGAGCCGTTCCTAGGCATTGGACTCATGACCGGCAATTGGGAGTTGGTAAATCGCACCCGATTTGGCATCCCCATCAACCAGGACCCAGGCGAAGAGGTCGAGACGGAGCTCCACTACGATTTCTCCGCACTGTATCACTTTTCCCCGCGGGTGCAGGGGCTCTTGGAACTGAACGGATTGGTCGGCCTGAGCGGTGACGAGGCCGGACAGGGCATTGTCAGCCTCTCGCCAGGGATCAAGGTGGCACCCTTTGCCGGGAACCCTCTATTCTTCGTGGGCCTTGGCGGCAGTTTTCCCCTCGGAGAGGAGGAGTTGGACGCTCGACTGAAGTTGGCTTTTTTCTACCACTTCGAGTAGAAGGCCAAGAAAGACGAAGGGCCGCTCCGACAAGTCGGAGCGGCCCTCCCTCGATGCTTTTGGCTATCTGGACTGGCTAAAGTCGAACAACGTTCTCCGCAGCCGGGCCCTTCTGGCCTTCCACGATCTCGAACTCCACCGCATCACCCTCGTTCAGGGTCTTGAAACCCTCGGCTTGGATGGCGGAGTGGTGGACAAAGCAATCCTTGCTGTTGTCCTCCGGTGTGATGAATCCGAAGCCCTTCTGATCGTTGAACCACTTTACAGTCCCTCTCGTACGCATCATCCAACTCCTTTGGTGGTCATTGTCGGAGTCCGGAAGATCCGTACTGCCTGACCACATAACACGCGCGGAATGTCCTCCGCGCTGGGTACCACGACAACCGAGTCGTGGGAAACTCCCCGGTGTCGGCCGGGAAACACCGTTAGGGTTGCGACCGAGGACGTCCTGGTCAAGGGCTGGCTCCCTAAAGCTTCGTCCTCTCTTCACCGCACCATCGAAAATTGCAGGCTATGACCCGATTGTTAGGACTCCTACTATTGTCATGACATATTTTTTTGTCTTTTCTTTCGGGTGCAATCATTTACGTTCAGGAATAGGATATGAATACAGCCGTACATGTTATCGACGAGGGAGGAGCAGCGACGTCCGCTCTTCATCCGCTTCGGCTCGAGATACTCCGCGAGCTTGCCGAGCCCGAATCGGCTGCCGGTCTGGCACGCCGGATCGGGGTGCCTCGGCAGCAAGTGAACTACCATATCCGGCAGCTCGAGGAGCAAGGCCTCGTCAAGCTCGTCGGAGAGCGGAGGGTGAGAAACTGCATAGAACGACTGGTGCAGGCCGTGGGCCGCTCCTACATGATCAACCCCTCCGCACTCGGCGAGCTTGGGGCCGATCCCGAGCAAATTGAAGACAAGGCTTCGGCCGGCTACCTGCTGGCAGTCGCAGCCCACATGATTCAGGACCTCGCCGGCCTTCAGCACCGAACCGGCCCTCCGGACAACGATAGCCAGGCACTGGCACTTCGGGCCGACATCCGCTTCAAGTCTCGGGAGTCACATCAGGCGTTCGCGGCCGAGCTACACGAAGAGGTCGCTCGATTGGTCGAGAAATATCACGT
This sequence comes from Longimicrobiales bacterium, assembly GCA_965249775.1. Classification (GTDB taxonomy): domain Bacteria; phylum Gemmatimonadota; class Gemmatimonadetes; order Longimicrobiales; family Gaopeijiaceae; genus UBA822. The sequence continues at coordinate 4,116,386 of OZ252253.1, read as the reverse complement.
CGCACGAGCACCCAAGGGACGGCTGTGCCGGGTCCACGCCAGCGCATACCCCGTTCCGCATCAATAGCGTTCTGCCTTACTGACTTCGTTTCCGAATCGCGTGGACCATTTGATCCAGAGCTTGAAGAAACTGTGACCGGTCCCGCTTCTCGAAGGGAGGTGGTCCTCCAGAGACCTCCCCCATTTCGCGGAGCTGCGACATCAGTTCCCGTGTGGCGAGCGCCGCACCGATCGAGTCCTCGGTAAACGGACGCCCTCTGGGTCCCAGAACACTCGCGCCTTTCTCCAGGCAGAGAGCCGCCAACGGGATATCGGCTGAGACCACGATGTCGTCTTCAACGACGTGCTCGACGATCCATGCGTCGGCGGCGTCGAGCTCCTCTCCGACAACGACCACCTCGATCCACTCCTCGTTCGGAGCTCGCAGCCAGGCGTTGGACACGAGCACCACTCTGAGCCCGTAACGCTGGGCCACACGATAGACCTCCTCCTTGACCGGGCAGGCGTCCGCATCGACGTAGATGTCCGTCATGGGTGACCTGTGATGTCCGTCATCGCTGACCCGCTGGGCATGTCGCTCACGGCCGACCAGTGGGGATGTCCGTCATGTCTGACCCACTGGGGATGTCCCTCATGGCCTGACCTCGAGAAGACGACTCCGTATACCGGAGATATCCGCCGGGCTCACGCGACAGCACCCGCCGATGACCGACGCGCCCCGGTCATGCCATTCCGCTACCAATGCGGGCCAATCGTGTCGAGGCACATCGCCCCTCCAGGTCTTCCGTTCGGCGTCGTATCTTCCCCCCGCGTTCGGGTAGACGATAACGGGCCTTTCGGTCGCATTACGGACCAGTGAGATGAGCTCCGAGACGTGCTCGGGCCGCGTGCAGTTGATTCCTACAGCCGCAACCCGGATCCCGGTATCGCAGATCTTTACCGCCGCAGTAAGGGGGCTCCCGTCGCTCAGGTGCGCGGCGTCTCGGCAGCTAAAGCTCATCCAAGCCCATCGATCGGGGGTTCGCCGCAGCAACTCGAGGAGCACCTCCGTTTCCTGCAGTGATGGAATGGTCTCACAGCCGATGAGATCGGCGGCGCTCTCTGCCAGGATCCGCCAACGCCCTTCGTGGAAGGCCAACAACTCATCGTCACTCAGACCGTACCCGCCCGTGTATTCCGACCCATCCGCCCGGTATGCGCCGTACGGTCCTACGCTGGCGGCTACTAAGGGACGCAGCCGCTGGTGGCGGTTTTCGGCGTCGCTCCAGAATGCGTCGCGCGCTTCTACGGCGAGGCCGACGGCTCGGTCCAGAACCTCCACCGCGTGGTCGTGACTCAACCCCTGCTCCACGAATTTCGAGATGGACGCTTGGTAGGTAACTGATGTGATGCAGTCGGCCCCGGCCAGAAGAAATTCGGTGTGCACGCGGCGAATGGCCTCTGGGGCCTCGAGAAGGATCTTGGCCGACCACAGGTCGTGGTCGAGATCATATCCAAGCGCCTCCAAGGACGTCGCCAGCCCCCCATCGAGGACCGTCGCCCCCTGTTGATCCTGGAACCTAGCGAAGGGCCCGCTCACGAGCGCCAAGGGTTCATCCTTCCCACGCAGTACTTCAGGATTCAAAGAAGAAGGGCCACCCCCGCGCGCAGGGGCAGCCCGTTTCTCGGTGCCGGCTCTCTGGCCGTGAACTACGAAAGCTTCACGACGTTCTCAGCGGCGGGACCCTTGGCACCCTCCACCACATCGAACTCGACGCTTTCCCCCTCGGAGAGCGACTTGAAGCCCTCCGCCTGGATCGCGCTATGGTGGACGAACAAATCCTTGGTCCCGTCTTCCGGGGTGATGAATCCAAACCCCTTCTGATCGTTGAACCACTTCACGGTTCCTCTGCTACGCATCTTGTACTCCATCGTTTGGACGTGGCCGGACTGCGGACGATCCGCAGTTCGCGACCTCCTGGCACCCGCGGCCGCACCTCGAGCTGGGATCGTGATTCTCACCACAAAAGAAGCGGGGAGGCGCGCATATTCTGAGAATAGGCGGTAAATGTTGCCCAAGCCACTGCCCCCGTCAAGGTGTTTTCAGACTAGAAGGCTGTTGAACAGCCTTCGCGGAACACGGCTCAAGCAACGCCGAATCTTGACACGATCGCGCGCGCCCGGCTAAGTATCGGCGCATGTGCCGTATTTTCCGGACGAGCGCTCGATTCATTCGGGCCCGTAGAGGACCCCGCCACAGGCACAAGGGCCCCGCCACAGGCACGATGACGGTGACCAAGTCGTCCAAGAACCCCCGGAGACGACGATGATCAGGGTCGCCATACAAGGCGAGGCCGGGGCGTTCAGCCACGAAGCAGCTCACAGGTTGTTGGGGCCCGACATCGAGCTCGTACCATGCAGAACGTTCGACGAGGCTTTTCACGCAGTCTCGACCGGCGAGGCGGAGAGGGCAGTCATACCGGTCGAGAACGCCTTGGCGGGACCGGTTGTCGAGAGCCTCGACCTCCTGTGGTCGTCGGGTCTGACGGTTCGAGGGGAGACGCGTGTTCGCATTCGCCTTTGCGTTTCGACGCGGCCGGGCGTGCCGCTGGAGGCCGTCCGAACCGTCGCTTCCCATCCGGTCGCTCTGAAACAGTGCAGAAACCTGTTCGAGCAGAATCCGGAGATGGAGCCCGTTGTTGTCTACGATACGGCTGGAGGCGTGAGGGACATGATGGAGGGCTACGTGGAATACGACGCGGCCATCAGCTCGCAGCTCGCAGCCGACCTCTACGGGGCTCAGCTACTTCAGCTCAACGTCGAGGACGACCATCGCAACTACACGCGCTTTTTCGAATTGGCCCCTCCGGATATGGTTCCCGATGCTCCGGGGGTATGCGGTGCCGTAGCCGTAGGCATCCCCAATGAGCCCGGGGCCCTGCATGAGCTCCTCGGTGTCTTCACAAGCTACGGTGTAGACATGAGCCAAATCGTGGCTCGTCCCATCCGTGGGGAGCCCTGGAAATATCGGTTCTACATGGAGATCGTGGGGCCCGACCTGGAGGCTCTGGAGGAGTGCCTCAAAGCCCTCGAGAAAGCTTCCGACGAGATGCGTGTATTCGGAACATATGCGCCGTACGAAGAGCTGGAGCCGGAAAACTAAGCGCTAATTGGGACGCCTCGGATCTCCTCCCCTCACCGAGACCAGCACGACCGCGGACAGAATGATGAGGACGGCCAGCGCCGCCCTCACGTCGAGTTGCTCACCCGCCAGCAGCCAACCGAGGAGAACGGCCACCGCAGGATTGACGTACGCATGGGTCGATACGCGGGCCGCTGTGCTCACGCGGAGGAGCCAGATGTACGCCGTAAAGGCGATCAGCGCCCCAAACACGATCAGGTAGACAAGCGCCAAGACAGACTTCATCGAGAACGCCGAGAGATGGAGCTGAGCGCCCTCTCCAGCCAACGTCGCCATGAACGCCAACACGAGACCACCCGCCATCATCTGCATCCCGGTTGCGAGGAGTGGAGACCGGGGAAGTGGAGCCTTCTTCGTGTAGATCGATCCGGCCGCCCATGCGATGGAACCGCACAAGACCGCGATGCCACCCAACAGTCCCTCGCGGCCTTGGGCACCCACCTCGGACGAGCTCATGAGCAGCCCCACACCGCACAGCCCCCAGACCAGCCCAACCATTAGGAGCCTGTTTGGACGAGGGGCGTCGGCGAACAGCCAGTCGAAGAGAACCATCCAGAGTGGTACGGTGGCGACGATCAGTGCGGTGAGGCCGGACGGGACCCATTGTTCGGCCCATACGACCCCGCCGTTGCCCCCTCCCAGCAAGAGTGTGCCCACGATACCCGCCGAGACCCAGTTGCGTCGTGTGGGCCGCTCCGTCCGCGGACGGGCGATGGCATAGAGAATGCCGCCGGCCACCGTAAAGCGCACGGCGGCCATCGAGAACGGTGGAAGCGTTTCGATGGCGAATCGAATCGCCAGGTAGCTCGACCCCCAAATGAAGTAGATGGCCGCGAACGCGACCAGCACCTTCCACCGGGGTGGGTCACTGGGGGGATGGGCCGTTCGCATCGCACTCATACACCACGGGTTCCCTTCCCTCTTCCCCATGATTCGTTCGCTTCCTACCGGGAGGTCGGCCCCGCTTCACGACACCTGATGCCCGCGCCCGTCTTTGGACTTACCTTGGGAACGCCCGCCCGGTTGAACGGGTTTCTCAACGAGTCCCACCGACGCCGTGATTGGAGATGCCGATATGCGACGAGCCCTCATGATTCCCACCATAGTCACGTTGGCGACGGCGGTGAGCACCGTCTCCGGCTCCTCACAAGAGCAAACGGCACCGCAGGCCAGCCAACACGCGGTCGTGTCGCAGACCGTCAACAGGACGGTGATCACCCTCGAGTACGATCGTCCTGTGGCCCGTGGCCGCGAGCTTTTCGGGACCCTGGTCGAGTATGACGCGATCTGGGCGCCCGGAGCGAACCGAGCGACTTGGATCGACTTTTCCGAGCCCGTCAGGCTCGAGGGTCAACCGCTCGAAGCCGGCCGCTACGGGCTGTGGATGGTGCCGAAGGCGGGAGCCTGGGAGATCGTTGTCGTCAGCGAGTGGGACACGGATCACGGCCTGTTCCCATTCGGGACCGAGGTCTTTCGGACGATGGTCAGGCCGGAGACCGGAGCCCACATGGAGGTCCTGGCCTACTACTTTCCAGAGGTCGGACCGTACCAGGCGACGCTCCGATTCCACTGGGGCTCCACGATTATCCCGCTAAGTATAGGGGTCGAGCGGTAGGACCGGCTGTCAGGGCGATCGGACGCGGGGCCGGCCCTTTCTCGCGAGCTACGGGACATCGGATAGAATAGTTGTCTCCTACCGGGCTTCGCGATACCATATGCACTTGAGCCTCAGCAGGGAGCGGTGCCCATGTCCGAGACGAACTTCGTCGACGTCGGTCTCACGCGAACCGGTGCGAGCCCATCCCCCCCCCACCCCGCGGAGTCGGAGAACCCGACGTGCGCTGACGCCTCGTTAGGCGGCGCACCGTTCGAGTGGGCCGACAGCTACGCGCGTTGGTCCCGTAGAGACTTCATCAAGGGGATTATCGCCTCGGGGGTGGCAGTATCGGGAGTGCCATATCTGGCCTCTGCGGCGGCCAGGCCGGCTCTCCAGGCCGGGGCCGTTGAGCGGCTGATCTCGTTGAACGTCAACGGTCAGATCCGCCGTGTGGATGTTCTCCCCAACGAGACGCTCGCGATGACCCTGCGCTACAAGCTCGGGCTCACGGGCACGAAGCTCGGCTGCGACCGCGCGGAGTGCGGGGCCTGCACCGTCTTGATCGACGACGTGACGCACTACTCGTGCTCCACGCTGACGCAGCGCGTTCGGGGGAAAGAGATCACGACCGTCGAGGGGCTGGAGAGTGCGACCGGGGAGCTCCACCCGGTCCAACAGGCCTTCATGGACGAATTGGGCCCGCAGTGCGGCTTTTGCACGCCGGGCCAGGTGATGGCGGCCGTTGGTCTCCTGACGGAGAACCCGAATCCGACCCGTGAGGAGGCTCGCCGGGCGATGTCCGGCAATGTCTGCCGGTGCGGGGCCTACGACCATTATCTGAACGGAATCATGCGCGCAGCGAGGGAGGTGTGACATGGCCCACTTGATTGGTCGAGACTTCACGCCTCCGGATATTCGCGCGAAGGTGACCGGGCGTGCGAAATATGCCGAGGACTTCCGTGCGGACGGCATGCTGTACTGCCGTCTGCTGACCAGCCCCATGCCGCACGCACGCGTCCTGAGCATCGACGCGTCCGAGGCGCTCGCCATGGATGACGTCGTCGAGATTCTGACCGCCGACGAGCTGCCCGAAGTGACGGCGCCGGGCAATACGATCCTCACGAACGAGCCACTCTACGTTGGTGCGCCGATCCTCGCGGTGGCCGCGCGCAGCGAAACCGCGGCGCAGAACGCCATCGCGGCCATCAATCTGGAGCTGGAGCCGCTTCCGTTCAGCGTGGACCCGCTCGAGAGCCTGCGTCCCGGTGGGCCGAACGCCAGGATCGAGGGGAACACCATAGTGCCGCAGGAGGGCGTGGTAGAGGTCAAGTGGACCGAGGAGGACTTCGCAGCCGCTGGCGAGGGCCAGATGCCCATGGGCGAGCCCCGGGCGGACTGGTCGTACGGCGATGTCGAGGCGGGCTTTGCGGAAGCAGCGCTCGTGCTCGACGAGTCCTTCGTCACGGCCAGCACGTCGCATCACTCCATGGAGCCACGCAGCGCCATGGCATACTGGCAGAACGGAAAGTGCCATGTGTTCGGCTCGACCCAGAGCCAGAGCTTCGTGGTTCCGGGTCTGGCGGGACTCCTGGGGATCGACCAGGAGGACCTCGTCTATGTCGCAGAGTTCTGTGGAGGCGGGTTCGGGTCGAAGGGGGGCGCGTACCCCGTTATGGCGATTCCAGCCTACATGGCGAGAAAGACGAACACCCCGGTGCTCATGCGCATCAGCCGCGCCGAGGAAAACTTCATCGGTTCCGCCCGCCCCGGGTTCCAGGGCCGCATCAAGATCGGGTTCGAGCCCAATGGGCGTATCACCGCGGCCGATCTCTACATCGTCCAGAGCAACGGACCCAACTCGGGTGGGGGTGACTACAACGCCGCGGGAAGTGCGATGTCGATCGTCTACACGCCCCCCGCCATGCGTTTCCGAGGGATTCCGGTCCTGACGAATACACCGCCCACGGGCGCCCAGAGAGGGCCGGGGCAGAACCAGCTCGCCACGGCTGTCGAGCCGATTCTCGACAAGGCCGCCCGGCAGCTGGGCATCGACCTCATTGCCATCCGACGGATCAACGCACCGGACAACAGCGCTCGTTACGGTGCTAACCAAGGCCCGGTCACCAGCGCCTATGGGCGCGACGCGTTGGATATCGGGGCCGAACAGTTCGACTGGGAGGCCAGGCGTGCCCGCAATGGTCAGCGTCGTGGCTCCAAGGTCACTGGTGTCGCGGTCGGGCAGGCGTTCCACTCGGCCGGATCCAGCGGTTTCGACGGACTCTTGCGCATCGCGCCGGATGGCAAGCTCTACGTCCACACCGGAGCGGGGAACTTGGGTACGTATTCGTACGCCAGCACGTCCCGGGTCGCCGCGGAGGTACTCGGGTACGAATGGGAGAACGTCGAGATCGTCCGTGGTGACTCCAGCCGCAATCTTCCCTGGACTCTGGGTCAATTCGGGAGCAACACGTCCTACACGGAGAGCCGCGCCAACTACGCCTCGGCCATGGACGCCCTCCAGAAGCTCAAGGAGATCGCGGCGCGGGACCTCGGTGGCTCGCCCGAAGACTACGACATTGGAAACGAGGCGGTCTTCGCCAGAGCCAATCCTTCGCGGCGCCTCAGCTACGCGGCCGCGGCTCAGAGGGCCATCCAGTACGGGGGACGCTTCAGCGGCGAAGAGGTGCCGGGCCGTATCAACCCGATGACCCAGCGCGCCGTGGAAGGGCTCGCCGGTACCGGACTGATCGGAGTGGCGAGGGACAACATCCCGCAGAACGGCATGGTTCCCGCGCTTGCAGCCGGATTCATCGAGATCGAGTTGGATGTCGAGACGGGCCAATTCGAGATCATCGACTATCTGGGCGTCGCAGACTGCGGAACGGTGCTCCATCCGATGGGACTGGCGGGGCAGATCAAGGGCGGGGCCGTGATGGGCTTCGGTATGGCAGCGCTCGAGCGCCATGTCTACGACACACACTACGGTCTTCCGGCGTCGGTCGGATTTCACCAGACCAAGCCCCCGACGTATCTGGATGTTCCGCTCGAGATGGACTGGGCTGCCGTGGATATCGCGGATCCCCAGAACCCGGTAGGGGCGAAGGGTATCGGTGAGCCGACCATGGGATGTGCGGCTGCCGCGCTGTTGTGCGCGATCTCCGAAGCCCTGGAAGGCCACTACTTCAATCGATCACCGATCGTGCCGGACATGATCGTAAATGCCGCCTCGGAGCAGGCACAATCACACGGTCCGCTGTCGGTCAACACACAGTGAGGGGAAAGCCTCATGAGTGAGAGCCAGCTGACAAGCGCCCGCATGTGGAAGGAGAGTCAGGCATGCTGAACGACATGATGTCGCACTTCGAGTTGTATCAGCCCGCAAACGTGGATAATGCATTCGATCTCTTGGATCAGTTCGGGGAGGATTGTTGGACCATCGCCGGTGGGCACGACAGTCTGGGCTGGTTCAAGGATCGGGGAAAAACGCCTTCGGCGGTGATCGACCTCGCGGGGATCGCCGAGCTCCATGGGATCCGTGAGACGGGTGGAGGGATCGAGCTCGGGGCCATGACCACACTCACCGAAGTGGAGCGCCATCCGGTTATCCAGGAGAGGTTCGGCCTGCTCGCCGAGGCGGCCCGTATGGTCGCGAGCCCCCAGATCCGCAACTCGGGGACCGTGGGCGGTAATGTTGTGCAGGACACGCGCTGCTGGTACTACCGCTTCGGGCTCTCTTGCTACAGAGCCGGTGGCAACACCTGCTATGCGAGCGCGCCGGAAGCCATGAACCGGGAACACGCCCTCTTCGGAGCCAACCGATGCGTGGCCGTGTCGCCCTCCGATCCCGCGCCCGCGCTGGTGGCGCTCGAGGCGGAGATGGTGATTCGTAGTTCCCGAGGTGAGCGGGTCGTCGCTGCCGAGGACTTCTTCATGACGCCCGCCGTGGACATTCAGCGCATGACGGTCCTCGACCCCCAGGATCTGCTCATGGCAATCCGCATACCCGACACGTGGGCCGGGGCCAACTTCTACTTCGAGAAGGTGGCGGATCGTGGCAGTTGGGATTTCCCGCTCGTCAACATCGCCGCCGCGCTCAGGCTCGATGGAGACCGGATCGCATCAGCGCGCATCGTTGCGGGCGCCGTACAGTGTATTCCGCGGCGCCTGGCGGACGTGGAAGACCTCGTGATAGGCCGTGTCCAGAACGAGGAGACCGCCGCCATGGCGGGCGCCCTCGCCATCGAGGGAGCGGAGCCCTTGCGGTACAACCACTTCAAGGTCCCGCTCATGGAGAACCTCGTGAAGAGGGCCGTGCGGGAGGCCTGACGGCCGGGCCTTGGGCGGGGGTGGCGACTCCTTGTATTGCGTGTGGAAGGGAGAGGGATCGACGGTCCCCCTCCGGTCAGCGCTTCGCTCCACGACCTTCGGTCGCGGACTGCCCTACGCGGGACCATCGATCCCTCTCCCTCAAGCGTGTTCTCTGGAGCCGAACACTGCCCGCCCGGGCTTGGGGGGCTTTGGCGGGTAGGTGGGCCAACGCCTCGCCCGGCTTCGCCGGGAGACTGCCTTTGCCGCCACCCCACTCCAACACCCCTAGGTAGAGCCGGACATGGCTGCCCCCACGCAGACGGGATGCTCTTGCAGATAGGTCGGAACGCGTACGCGCCCTCGCCAAGCTGACCGGGCTTTGGCGGGGTGGTGGGAATGACCTTTCCGCCAAGCCCTCCACGCACCTTGCAGCGGTCCGTTGGCGCCCAACCGACGTGCTGGCGTGAAGAGGGGTTCACGGTCCCGCGTAGGACGGTCTGCGGCGAAGCCGTAGAGCGAAGCGTCGGCCGGAGTGGGACCGTGAACGCCTCTTCCACCCACAAGCCAAAAGAGGGCCCCCCGTACCGACGGCCAAGGAAGTAGCCCTAACCGGAGGACTCCAACCAGGTCGTCTTGGTCCCCGTGTTGATCGCGAGGTGCTCGCCCGCCGTCCCCGGGGCCGCGCCGTGCCAGTGCTCTTCTTCCGGATCGATCACGACCACGTCCCCCGCGTGGAGCCGGAGCTCGTGCCCCACGCGGTCGACGACGACGCACGTACCACTGAGTCCGTAGAGCACCTGGACATCGTCGTGTCTGTGCCAGTTGGTTCGGGCACCCTCACCGAAGGTGACGCGATAAACCCGGACGGGCAGCCCGTCGGTAGGGCCGAGCAGCGGTTGCATCAGCGCGGGGAGAACGAAGTGGTGTTCGTCGGCGGGGCCGTAGGGCCGGCTGGCGTGGTCGATGGCTTTCATTTTCGGCCGTCGTGAAGGGTGAGAAGGCTGTTGAGACCGCCACGATGTCGCGCCAGGGTGCTGACCGCAAGCTCGTGGTCTCGCTGGTGCCGCAAGACCCAGGCACGATAGCCTGGACCAACGGGTAGCGGCGGGGGTGGAGGCTCCCTCCGTAGCGTCCCGAAGGTGTAGCGAAGGAGGGAGCCTCCGCCCCCGCCGCGCCGAGCCACCGCATCGTGGATCGCACCGCTCAGCTTGACTGGCGATAGTCCAGCATATACCTGTGCATGTCGTTGCCGTCGAATCCCCCGATGTAGCCGATTTCAGCTTGAGCCAATGGACTTCACCAGTCTCGCAGAGAAAGCCATCGAAGAGGACCGCCTTACTGCTGAGGAGTGTCGGGCCGTCCTGTACGCCCCAGATGAGGATGTCTTGGCGCTGCTCTCTGCCGCCTACAGCGTGAGGAAGACCTTCTGTGGCAACAAGGTGCACATTCACGTCCTGATGAACGCCAAGAGCGGCCTATGTCCCGAGGATTGCGGCTATTGTTCCCAATCCAAGCTTTCCACGGCTGATATCTCCAAGTATGCGATGGTGAGCCGAGATCGGCTCCTGGAAGCAGCGAGGGGTGCGAAGGAAGCGCGAGCCAAGCGTTTTTGCATCGTGACGAGCGGCAGAGGCGCCACATGGGGAGAAATCGAATACCTCGGTGAGGCCGTCCGTAGGATTCGGGACGAGGTCGGCATCAAGGTCTGTTGTAGCGTCGGGCTATTAGACGAACCCAAGGCGAAGGCCCTCAAAGACGCCGGCGTCGATCAACTCAACCACAATCTCAATACGAGTGAAGAGTTCTATTCGGAGATCTGCACCACGCATACGTACGAAGACCGGATGGATACCTTGCGAGCGGCCCGGTCTGCAGGGCTGAACCTCTGCACCGGTGCCATCTTCGGGATGGGAGAGTCCGATGACGACGTGATCGACACGCTCATGGCTCTACGGGACCTCGCACCGCAATCGATTCCGATCAATTTCCTCATCCCCATCGACGGCACACCGCTACAGGACGTGCATCGGCTGACCCCATATCACTGCCTTAGGATTCTTTGCCTGGCGAGATTCCTGAACCCACGCCAAGAGATCAGGATCTCCGGTGGCAGAGAATTCCACCTGAGGTCTCTCCAGGCCATGGCGCTCTATCCGGCCAATTCCCTTTTCGTGGACGGGTATCTGACCACACCGGGACAGTCGCCCGAAGATGCCTGGCGGCTGATCGAGGACATGGGGTTCGAAATCCAGCTAGATTGACTGTTCTCGGAGAAAGGCCGCCGGTTGAAGCATGGCTCACCCCTATCGGATATGGCATCCCTTTACGCAGATGGCTCGCTTCGACGCCGAGCCGAAGCTCGTGGTGGAGCGTGCCGAGGGGAACCGCCTGATCGATCGCGACGGTCGTGAATACGTAGACGCGGTGTCATCGCTATGGTCCGTCATCCACGGGCATGGGCATCCGCGAATCGTCGAAGCCATCCGAGCGCAGGCCGCAAAGCTGCAACACAGCACGCTGCTGGGTATCAGCCACCCTTCGGCAATCGAATTCGCGGACGCTCTAGTCCGCCGCCTTCCCCATGGCCGCTCTCCTCATCGCCTCTCGCGGGTCTACTTCAGCTCAGACGGAGCCAGTGCCGTCGAGGTCGCGCTCAAGATGGCGATCCAATACTGGGTCAATTGCGGGCATCCGGAGCGCAAACGGATCGTCGCGTTGGACATGGCTTATCACGGAGATACATCAGGCGCCAACAGCCTGGGGGGAGACGGGCCATTTCGGGATCCCTACGAGCCGCTGCTCTTCGAGCCGTTGCGAATTCCGAACGGGTATCGCTACCGCTGCCGGTGGTGCGCGGACCGCTCCGAGTGCGACTCCTCCTGCGTCAACGCACTGCACGAGCTCCTCGTGACCCACGGGAGTGAGATCGCGGCGGTGATCGTCGAGCCCCGCGTGCAGGGAGCGGCCGGGATGATCGTGGCTCCCGAAGGACATCTTTCAAACATCCGACAGTCGTGCGACGACCATGATGTTCTGCTCATCGCCGACGAAATAGCAACCGGCTTCGGAAGGACGGGCGAAATGTTCGCCTGTGACCTGGAAGGCGTGGTGCCCGACATCATGACGCTGGGGAAAGGCATCACCGGCGGGTACCTCCCGCTGTCGGCCACGGTTGCCACCGACCGGGTCTACGATGCTTTCTACGACGCGTCTGATCGCAACAAGACGCTCTTTCACGGGCATACCTTCGCCGGGAACCCCATCTGTTGCGCGGCCGCCATGGCGAGCCTCAGCATCTTCGATGAGGAGCCGGTCTTGGAGCGCGTTCGTGGGCGAGCCGCTTTTCTTGGAGCGCTCCTGCAGGACCTTTTCGCTGATCATCTTTGGGTTGGAGAGGTCAGGCAACAGGGCCTTATGGTCGGCATCGAGCTGGTACGAGACAGAGCGACACGAGAGTCCTTTCCTCCAGCTGACGCCATCGCTTGGCGAGTCTGCATGGCGGCCCGCGATCGGGGCGTCTTCGTTCGTCCTCTGGGCGATGTCGTGGTCCTCATGCCTCCACTCTCCATCGAAGAGGACGAGCTCGTTCAGATCGCGGAGGCCGTCCAGTATGGCCTTCGTGAAGTCGAGAGCAGCCATGGGGCCTTGGCCCAGTGACCAGAGGCCGGGACGCCGTGGACGAGCCATCTGGAATGGGATCAACCGTGACACCGTGGACTGGCGACCTGGAAGGCGACCTACGGCGGGTGGACGAGCTGTCCCTCAGGCGCAGTATCGTCACGCCTGAGACTGGACAGGAGCCTCATGTTCTTGTGCAGGGGCGCCGATACACCCTGTTTACGTCCAACAACTATCTCGGATTGAGTACTCACCCCGAGGTCATCGAGGCATCCGTCGAGGCGACTCACGCCTATGGGACCAGCGTCTCGGCCTCCCGGCTGCTATGCGGGTCCACTCCGCTCCACGAGGAGCTCGAAGCCAGGTTGGCCGCGTTGAAATCGCGGGAGTCATGTCTGCTTTTCAGCTCCGGGTACCTGGCGAACCTGGGATTGATGACGGCTTTCTTGGAATCCGACGACGTGATCTTCAGCGACCGTCTGAATCACGCCTCCATCGTCGATGGCGGCCGGTTGTCGGCAGCCCAAGTGGTGCTCTACGACCACTGCGATCCGAACCACCTGGAGGTCCTCTTGCGCGAAACGCCCGCGAAGCGCCGGCTGATCGTGTCGGAGTCGGTGTTCAGCATGGACGGAGACCTGGCCCCTGTCCCGGAATTGCTTGCGTTAGCGGAGCGTTTCGGGGCGCTGTTGGTCTTGGATGAGGCACATGCCACCGGATTATTGGGCGAAGACGGCGCGGGCGTCCTCAGTTTCTTCGGCATCTCCGACGGCCCCATCGTGATCGTGGGCACGCTCTCCAAGGCCCTGGGTTCCATCGGCGGATTCGTGGCGGCGGAACAGACTCTGATCTCGGTGCTGCTGAACCACGCCCGCTCCTTTATTTTCAACACCGCTCTCCACGCGGGCGCGGTGGCCGCCGCCCTCGCGTCCGTGGGGCTGCTGGAGACCGAGCCGTGGCGCAGAGAGCGATCACAGCAACTGGCACGTGCTCTCCGCGATGGAATCCTCCAGCGGGATTTTCCCCCCTCGAATTCCGTCACCCAAATCGTCCCTCTGATGATCGGCGATGCCGAAGCGGCGTTGGCTCTCGACTCGCGGTTTCGCGAGGCCGGTGTGCTCGCTCGTGCGATACGACCGCCAACCGTGCCGGAAGGAACCTCGCGTATCAGGTTCAACGTGATGGCAACCCACGATCAAGAGGACATCGACCACGTGTTGGGCCTCCTCGAGCCAGGCCTCGTGCCAGGCCTCCGTCCCTGATCACGTGTGGCTCGCATCGTACTGGTGACCGGCACGGACACGGGCGTCGGCAAGACGATCGTCGCCGCCTGGTTGGCGTGGCTCACTTCCGGGTCACAGAAAGTGGCGCTGGTCAAGGCCGTTCAAACCGGGGCAGATCCCGGAGTCGACGGTGACGAGGCGTTCTACGCTGCGGCGCTCACCGGCCGTCCCGTTACGACGACGACATTGGCCACATACCCCGAGCCTCTGGCTCCATCGATTGCGGCGCGTCGGGCGGGCGGGCGGATTCGGCCTCGGGACATCGCGAAGTCCTGCATGGAGATTGCCCAGGATCACGATCTGACCATCGTCGAAGGCTCCGGCGGCCTCATGGTGACCATCGATGAGAGCACAAACTTCGCGGATCTCGCCGGAGCGCTCAGCGCTAACCTGGTGGTGGTGGTCCGGCCCGGGCTCGGGACTTTGAATCACACGGCGCTCACGCTGGAAGCCGCGTCCAGTCGGGGTCTCGGAATCGAGATGTTGGTGTGCAGCGGGTTAGCGGCCGAGCCCCGGCTCGTGGAAATCGAGAATCTTCGATTCCTTCGCAGCCACTATCCGGAAACGCCTTTGATTACGCTCCGGCGTCTAGACCGGGCGCGCCTGCACGACCTATCTCTACTCCAGCCGCAGATCCTCGGCGACCCGCCACCCTTGTTGCAGGACTCCACGTTGGAGCGCATGGAGCTTCCACAGCCGAACCGAAATACCCACGCAAAAAAGACCGGGCCCGGGGGATCACCCCCGGACCCGGCCCTGCATTGATCGTCGTCAGGACCCATCTCCTGTCAGAGGATTGACGGGCCGCTGCGCGGCGCCACACAGCGAAGCTCGGTCTGACCTGTTAATCTCTGGATTGCGGTCGAACTCGCTGGTCTGCATCCTCATCCGAACGCCTCCTTGCAGTGGGTTCTCCCTCGGATCCTCCTGGTCCTCTAGTTCGCGCGGGAACCAGAGCTTGACCGTGGCCGCGCTTTGGTTCTGGATCTTGGTGGACCAGAAGCGGCCCTCCAGCCAAAGGGCCCTCCGCCTCTCCTCGAAGATCATATTCTCGATCTCGCCGCCCGCTGGGGCGTACGACACCAGAGTCAGTCCGTCCGCCGCCCGGATCTCGTTGACGCGGGCGACGGCAGTCGCTGGGTCGGCCTCGGCACGGATGAGCTGCATCTCCTTCCAGTTCACCATAGGCATGGGCTGGTCAGCGGTCGTGAATTTTTGCTGCACCTCGACCGCCGCCTGGTCCGCGTCTATTCCAGGAAGGTGCGACACTCGGGTATCAACCTCGCCCCCGGGGAGGTCCGCAAGCGTGAGCGCATTTCCGGCGGGGTCGACGGCTCGCCCATCCGCTGGGTCTATGACCAGGCCCAGGTATCCCGTGAAGGGGATGAGTGACGCAGGTCCCGCCCCGTTCAACGGCCAAGGTTGGCCGGGATATGTCCCCGGTGGGTGAGGATCAATCCACCAATCGATGGGGCCGGCAATGGACCCCGCAACAAAGCGGAAGTGCGCCGCATGAATGTGGTTCTGCCGCGCAAGCTCCTGTATATCGTCGCTACGGCTCGCGAAGGCCATGAAGCCGTTCGACACCAGGAGGGCATCGGCCGCCGCCCCCGTCAGGTCTCCGCTCCCCCCCGGGGCACCTGCGCGGGCCCAACGGATCCGGGATCTCAGTCCGTACGCCATCTCCTCTGAGTTGTCGGTGATGCCGAACGGTAATTCGCGGACCTCGGCGGGATCGCCACCGTTCGCAATAGTATCGGCCCAATAAGCGTTGAAGTGGGTGAGGGCCGTGTTGATCCATTCTTCGGCTATTCCCAGAGTCGTATCCGGGTCCATGATGGCGAGCGGATCCGGCAGTCGAGCCGTGGGCTGACTTTTCTCGATTGTTGTCTCGCAAAGGTGCTCCCCGAAGAGCATGTAGGGGATCGCGGCGTAAAGGGCCATGACAGCCTGCATGTGGTCTTGGGTGGCCCAATCCCCGGTCAAGAACGGCGCGATGTCAAATTCCCCCCCGTCCCCCGAGGTGTAAAGGGTGTCGAGCCGGAAATAGCCGTCTTCGGCGTGGAAGCGGCCTTCCTGCATGGAATGAAACCACTGGTAATAGTTGTCGCCGACGTCTATGCCCGGGAAGCAAGAATCGCTGCCACCTTCCTGAGCGATGACGTCTTCGTACTCCATTGCTACGCGGCCGCTGCCCGCGAGGAATACGTCTCCCACGGGGTTGCCGGCGGTGAAGCGTGAGTAGCCGCATTCCACTCGGGCGACAGCCGTGTTCACGAGAAGCTCGGCGGAATTGGGATTGTCCAGTATGTCAGAAGTGACGTTCCCGAAAAGCTCCACCTGGAGCAGGCTTTCGCACCCCGTGAGGAACAAAGCCAGCCCCAGGGTCATGGCCGGAGCGACACGCCACTTCCCACCTCGTACATGTCCTTTATTCTGACTGATGTGATTCATATTTTCCTCTCAATCCCTTGGATGGTCATCAGACGGTCGTGACGGTCGTGACGGTCGTGGGAGCCCGCCGGACGGACGGGATCTCACCCGTCCGCCCGGCGTTTCCTTGGTCAGAAGCTAGCCCGCAACACGATGGACCAGGACGAAAGCGACGGGAAGTTCCCCGAAGAGAAGTTTGGTTCGGCGGAGAACTCTGCCGTGGTCTCCACATCCGGAATCCGGGTCCCGGACCGATCCTTCCACTGCCTCCGCCATACGGTCCATAGATTATTGGCCGAAATCGCGAGCGAGGCCCGGTCCATACCTATGGACCCCGCAAGAGATTGGGGCAGCTGATACCGGGCTCCGATCTCCCGCAGCTTCCAGAAGTCGGCTTTGAATCGACCCTGCCAGCGGTCGTCGTTGAAGCTCTGGGCCGCTTGGTAGACGGGGTCTTCTTGGGTCCAGCCGAGCCTCGCGTTTTGCGTTCCAGTAGTGCCGCTCCGGCTGCCGCAGTCGAGGCACGCCAGCCACCGGCCGTACTGGCCTTCGAATAAGCCGAAGACCTCGAGCTGATTTTGCAGGAATCTGAGGGTGGGCGCGAGGCTCCAGGTGTACGTGGGGAACGAACTTCCCAGGAACATCACGTGGTCCGCGTCATCCGATACGTCACACGGAACGCTCGGACCGCCTCGCGTCAGCCCAAAGGGAGTAAGCGGATCGCCGAAGTCGCACCAAGCGTCAATGTCTCCTTCGAGGTCGAAGATGGAGTCGGTCGGGTCGCTGGGATTAACGACGTACTCAGTGAAATGGGCTGAGTCCAACAATGTGGACGCGACGTTGGGGTAGAAATATCCCTCGCGGAAGTTCTCCCCCGACGAGGCCTGGTCCTCATTGAGCCTCGTGAGCCTGTTGGAGGTGTGGTCGCCCGAAATCCTCAGGTTGGCGCCGAAGTTGTCCGACTCGAAGAGGGTCACATCAAGCGCCATCTCCCATCCCCAGTTTTCCAGCGCAC
Source organism: Longimicrobiales bacterium (assembly GCA_965249775.1). Lineage (GTDB taxonomy): Bacteria > Gemmatimonadota > Gemmatimonadetes > Longimicrobiales > Gaopeijiaceae > UBA822. Next base: position 4,098,951 of record OZ252253.1, on the reverse strand, counting down.
CGACGTTCACCTGAACGTTGCCCCTGTAGGCCTCGCTCGAAGCGGTTTGCTGTCTCACTATCGCGTCGTTGATCCATTGTTTGAAGTAGGTGAACTCACCAAAAACGCGATCGTCCGCGAAGGCGATGTCGATGCCCCCCTCCCATTCCGTACTCTCTTCCGCGCCTATGTTTACATTCCCGCCGCCGCCCGAGATAAGACGGAGGGCCGGGGTGACGCCGGGACCCGTCGCGTTAGTGTACTGCTGCAGCCTGGCGAACGGACCCGGCTGGCGACCCGCCTGGCCGATCGCGGTCCTTACCCGCATCGAGTTTATGAAGTCGAAGTTCCAGAAGTTCTCCTCCGAGATGGTCCAGGTGGCGGAACCCTTGGGATAATACTTCCGCTCGAAGCTGTCGCCGAACGCCGAGTTGTCGTCGGCTCTTACGGCGCCGGTGAAGAAGAGCCGACCGTTGATGCCGACCTGCTCCTGGATGTAGAATCCCAGAGACCGCTCCTCGGCGAATTGATGTTCCGGGGTCTCGAATTCTTGGGCATTGTTAAGGGTGTTCAAAGCGGCTGTCGGCAACACATTCCCCACCTGGAGGAGAGTGTTCTGCTCGAATCTGTTGAACTGAACTCCCGCGGATGTGACGAACTGGAGTGTGCTGTTGGGCTCGTATGTTCCGCTCGCGGAGTAGTCGAAGCTGAACCGGGAAATGACGGGCCGCGAAACCTGGATGCGCCCGTCGCTGGTGAAGAAGAAGGGGAAGTCCGGAGTATTTTCGGTGCTCGAGGGAGAGTTGGAGTCCCCATTGCCCCTGACTATTCTACCCCGGGGTGTCAGGTTCGAGTTATTGGTCCAGCTGTTGTCGAATCCGACGATGAGCCGCTGGGTCAACCACGTACCGGCCGTGTGCGTCGCGGTGAGGCTTCCCGTAAAACGCTGAAAATCCCTGATCGATTCGACGGTTGCATAGTGGCTGGGGTCGCGGTTCGCAAAGCCATCGGCGTCACCGGGTAGACCCAGGGGTTGATGGGCGGGATTACACACTTCGGGCGTGTTACCTGGAAAGGGGTCAGCGTCATTGCCGGTATAGCGGTCAATACACCCCAAGTTGACGGTGTCCGGGGTGTTGAGAGTGGCGCCTACCAGATGATTTGCTTGGGCTCCAACGAGTTCCTGCCAATCGCCTCCGCTGACGATCTCCCCCTGATTGAACCGGGTCTCTCCCTCCTGGTAGGATCCGTTAAAGCTTATCGAAATGTTGTCGCTGAAGATCACGTCGATGTTGGTCCTCAGGTTTAACCGATCCTGAGTGTTGAAGGAGACGACTCCCGTATTATCCAGATAGTCGGCTGCGACGAAGTAGCGGACCTGCTCGGTGCCGCCCCTGACGCCTAGGTTGTACTGTTGACTATAGCCGGTAGAGAAGATATCGCGGGGCGAGTTGGGAGAGACGTGGTCGGGGTTCCTATTAGTGATCTTGCCCGCGTGATAGTCGTAAATGTTGAACTTGATGATATCGTCCGGGTGACAGGGGCGGAGGCTTTGTCCTGTCTCGGGGGTGGCGTTGGGTACCCCGAATAAAGGAGGAGCTGGAGGGCCGGCCCTGCATCCGAACTGATTGCCGATGACTGCGGAGGGGTTCGCAAGGTAGTTCTGTCCCTGACGCACCGTGAGGGAGAACTCAGGCGCGCCTACCGAACCCCTCTTGGTGATGATCTGGATCACCCCCGCCGATGCCTCGCTTCCGTAAAGGGTCGCCGCGGCCGGACCTTTGATGACCTCGATACTCTCGATGTCCTCGGGATTGATGTCGTCCAGAGCAGAGCTCCCCATACCTCCGGCGTCTCGGACACTGAAAAGACTGTTGAAGTTTTCGGGACCCTGGCTGAAGGAATTGTCGACCCGGATGCCGTCCACGTAGATGAGGGGCTGGTTGCCGATCAAGATGCTGGAGAATCCGCGGATGTTGATGGCCGACCCCACCCCGATTCCTCCGGCAGCCCTGGTGAAGTTGAGGCCGGGCGTCCTTGCGCTCAGCATTTGCTGCATCGTGGTGATGGGGACCTGCGCGGTGATCGCCGCCGCGTCCACGGTGGTAACGGCGTTTCCGATAGCCCGCCGCTGTGTACCCCCCGCCGTCCCCGTGACGATGATCTCGTCGAGCTGTAGGGCCTCCTCCGAAACGGAGAAGTTCTGCTCCACGGTTTGACCGCCACCGACAGTGACCTGCGCCTCGATGGTCCGGTACCCGATCCGGGACACGGCAAGCGTGTGCGTTCCCGCAGGAACATTCTGGAGCAGGTAGCGGCCGTTCTGCTGTGTCAGGCCGCCCAGGTCCAAGGCGGAGATAAAGACTTGGACCGCCGCCAGCGGCTGTCCACTCGATGCGTCATTCACACGCCCGGTGATCGTGCCGCCTTGCTGCGCGCCGAGACTCGGCACCACGAGCAACAAAGCCGTCACGAAGGCGCCGAACGCGCTCAATACTCTGAAACGGAATCGTGTTTGCATGGCTCCCCCTAGTTTTGAACTGCACCTGCACGATTGACGGGCCCGGGAGCGGGCCGCCGCGTGCTCACCGAAATCAAAGAAGTAGTCCTCAAGAAAACCTCTCAACTGAACAGCGACTAGTTTTCTCGACCCATCATAGTAGGGAGCGGTGACGGCTGAAGCAAACGAGTTTGCCCCTGATGCACCTTGGCGCACGGCGCCATCCGTCCTTGTCCCATAGCGATCAAAACCCAGGGTAGCGGTCGAAGTCGGCTCCGTCAACAAGCCTTCTACGGATTTTCCCCCGCGGCTTCTCACGGTCCGGGCCAGCCCAACTCCCTATATATATAGAGCGAGGGCTGCGGTTCGGATCGAGTCGGTGAGTCACGGGACGCATTCGGGCTCTGAGTGGCCCCGAAACGGGGGGGGAAAACGTGGAGAAACCTACAAGCCTACCAAAAAGAATCATTGCACAACCGGTCGGCTATGCCACAGGATTGAGGATGGAACACATTCGCCGGGATCCCCAATACGCACCTCAGTCGCAGGTCTCCCGCCAGCTCGATTCGCCCATGACCGACTCCATGAACCACAATCCCGAGATTGGAACCCCGGAGGTCGTGTTCCTCAATCAAGCCTTGAAGGAGGCCATTACAGCGGGCGCCTCTTACATCCATATCGAGCCGGCGGACGACGGTGTCGCCGTGCGATTTCGGGTCGGTGGTGAATATCAGGAGTTCACGGGGGAGACTCGCGACGTTTCGGCAGTGATGTCGCGGCTTCGGGTGTTAGCCGGTCTCGGCACGGTGCCCCCCCTCGGTCCGGAGTGGGGCGTCATCGAGCTCCGGAGTGATGGAAGGACGCATCTGTTCGGCACTCAAATGCTGTCGAGCGTCACGGGTGAGAAGGCCGTACTGCAGGTGCTCCGAGAGACTCATATGGATGCCCGCCGTCTCGACGAGTTGGGCATGTTGGACGACCAGCTGTCCAACTTGAAGTTCGCCCTGGAACAGAGATCGGGACTCATCGTGCTGTGTGGACCTCCCGGCAGCGGCCTGGAGACCACCGCATACGCTTCGCTGCTGAGAATAGACCGTCAAGCTCGCAGCGCAGCGACGATCGAGCTCGTGGCCCGAGGTCACGTCCCCGGTGTGCACCAGATGGAAGCTGGGGACGTAGACGAAAAAAACGCGATGCTGAGAGCTCTCATGCGGACAGACACCGACGTCGTGTACGTGCGGGACCTCACCGGCGTCGAATCCGCGGCGTTGGCCCTCAGCGCGGCGAGCGAGCACAACAAGCTGGTGATCGCCACGCTCTACAGCTCCAGTGCGGCGGCGGCGCTCATGCATTTCGTGAAGCTGGGGATCGAGCCCTGGCTCGTAGGGACCGGCATCTCGCTGATTCAGGCGCAGCGGCTCCTGCCCCGCCTCTGCCCGGAGTGCCGGGAGAAAGCGCTGCTGATCCTGGGAACGCCCTCGGGCGACGAGCCGCCCAACGAGAAAGAGCCGGGGAAGAAACAATCCGCGAAGAAACCGTCCGCGAAGAAGCTGATCCTGGGAACGCCCTCGGACGACGAGTCGGCCAACGAGAAAGAGCCGGGGAAGAAACAATCCGCGAAGAAACCGTCCGCGAAGAAACAGTCCGCGAATCAACCGCCCGCGAATCAACAGCCCGAGTCTTCGACTCCCCAGCGGGCCGTAGAGTGCGAAAAGTGTCACGGCCTCGGGTACGGGGACGGAAAGATTCTGGTATGCGAGTCGATGCCCCACTCAGGCCATATGCAGCAGTGGCTCATCGAGAGAGCCTCGGAGAGCGAGGTTCAGGCCGCATCGGTCCAGCAAGGCATGACCACCCTGCGCGCGATGGCTCTGGCCTTGGCCCGTGAAGGGGTGACTGCCCTCGACGAAGTCTACCTCCACACACCGCCCGAATAATCCGACGTCGCGCGACTCGAAGCCAACTCCAAGATCTTCCCGAGCCAACGCGCCTGTACCTTCGGAATTTCGTGACGCACGGTTTCTCCCCGCACGAGGCCCCGACCCGCAACGTGTCCTCGAAGCCCTAAGGGCACGAACCCGGACTCGACGCCCGGGACCGAGACGTCTTCGCCCCTTAGGAGCTCCGCCCACTGATCGACCGAGAGCAAGATCAGTTTGGGCAGGATCGCCTTCTCTAGTAGCCGAAAGAGATCGTTGGTGGGCCGCGGCCGATTCCGGTAATCCGGCACCATGGCCCGCAGACCGACCGAGACCACCCGCCAACGGTCGCTCTCGCCCCAGCTTCGCAATGGCCAGCTTCCGCAGCGATGGGCCCAAAGATCTTCGCCTCTTACCATCCAGCCGAAGTCGCTTCGTACGTCCGCGCCGATCCCGAACAGCGATTCCAGGCGATCGAAGGCGGCCTCGATCGTTTCGGCCGCGACCGCGGGATCCGTCCGCCCATCCGGAAAGGCGGCTGGGACCGGACTCCACCCGGGCAACCCCGACGGGTCGTCCGCGGCGCCGGCGGCTCCGTCCCGTTCGGCGCCGGCGGCTCCGTCCCGTTCGGCGCCGGCGGGCTCGTTCCCGTCGAGCCGCCTGAGACGTGCCAAGAACAATCCCCCCGAATCGAAGTGGTGGGGATATATCCTGCAGGCACCCTCGAGACTGGCGTCGAACTGCTGGCCCTCGAAAGACGTGAGGCCGGGGGCGTGCGGGACGTCGATCCTGATCGGCTCGAGCGCAACGGGGGCGTCCTCGAGCACCCGATGGACGACGGCCTCGTTCTCTTCGGGGGCGAACGTGCAGGTGGAGTAAAGGACCACGCCCCCCGGGCGGGTGAGGTCGATGGCTCGGCGGAGCAATGACTCCTGACGCCGGGGCGCCTGCTTTCGGAACTTGGCCGTCTGCCCCCTCGGCTTCCCGCGCTTCCTCCGCATCGTCCCCTCGGCCGAGCAAGGGGCGTCCACCAGCACCCGGTCGAACAGTGCCCCGTCCGGCAGTTCCCGGCCGTCCCCGGCCACCACGAGCACGTTGGGGTGAGCCGTACGGTACATGTTACCGAGCAGTGCGCGGATGCGGTTTTCGTTCCGGTCGACAGCTACGATACAGCCGTAGTCCTGCATGAGGTCGGCAGCATGGGTGGTCTTCCCCCCGGGGGCCGCACAGAGATCCAGGACCCGCTCACCGGGACGAGGATCGAGGAGTGGCGCAGCAACCCCGGTTGAGGCCTGCTGGATGTAGCACAGGCCGAGCCAATTCTCGAGCGTGTCGGCCACGGCGTGGGGGCCATCGATCACGCGCAGGAAATCAGGCAGACCCTCCACCTCTGAGAGGACAAAGCCCTGGGCCTCGAGCCGGTCCTTGAGGCCCGCCGTCGAGATTCGTCCGGTCCTGACCCGGAGCGTGGGCGGATCACGACGAAGCATGGCGTCCGTGAAGCCCTCCCAATCGGGGATGATCGCTCGGTACCGCTCGAGTGGGTTCATGGACTCAGTCGGCGGGCGACCCTTGGCTCCGTCCCCTCGGCAGAATCGATCCCCTGATCGGGCGAACGCGAAGGAGCAGCAAGCAAGCAAGCACGATCGCCGCCACAACCGGCCAATACGTATCGAGCTTCACCTGCCAATAGAAATGCAGCACACCCAAACCGGCTGACACGTACACCAATCGATGGAGCCTCAGCCAGTTCTTCTTGAGTCGCCGGATCCATCCCTTGGTCGAAGTGATAGCCAAAGGTATCAGCAGCAACCAGCCCGTGAAGCCCGCCAGAATATACGGGCGCTCCGCCACATCTTCGATGATGAACTCGAAGTCGAGCGTCTGATCTATAACGGCATACCAAAGGAAGTGTATCGTCAGATAGAAGAAGGCGAACAGCCCGATCGGCCGCCTAAGGGGAGCAAGGATGTTCCAGCCCGTGAGGCGCCGAACCGGCGTGATGGACAGGGTGATCAAGAGGTAAATCAAGGCGGTGTCGCCCAGGTGGTGCAGAACCTCCTCGATCGGGTTGGCCCCGAGGCGATCCGTGAACCCCCGCCATATGAGCCACACCAGAGGCGCTAGTCCCACGAGCCAGACCAGCCCCTTGAGCAGGAGGATGCGACGCTTCTTGTTCAACTCTCGCTCAACCGAGTGTGCGCTCGAAGCTTGCCCAACCGTGCGTGCGCTCGAAGCTCGCTCAACTGTGCGTGCACTCGAACGTGGCCGTGGTGGGTCAGCCCGATCCGGTTCGGTCCGCTCAGTAGTAGACCCGGAGATCCAATCCCGCGTAGAGGCTGGCCACCTGGTCGACGTACCCGTTGAAGAGCAGGGTCTCGCGTCTGCGGAACTCGCCGAGCCGTCGCTCCCGAGCCTGGCTCCACCGTGGGTGGTCGACCATCGGGTTTACATTGGCGTAAAAGCCATACTCGTTCGGGATCGATCGCTTCCACGAGTTGAACGGCTCTTGTTCCGTGAACGTCATGCTCACGATGGACTTGATACCCTTGAACCCATATTTCCATGGCACGACGAGACGGATGGGCGCACCGTTTTGGTTGGGAAGATCCTGACCGTAGACGCCAGTGGCCAGAATCGTGAGCGGGTGGCGCGCCTCGTCCAGACGCAGGCCCTCCACATACGGCCAGTTTAGGACGTTCGCACGCTGACCGGGCATCTGCTCGGGATCGAGGAGCGTCTTGAACTCGACGTAACGGGCGCTTCCCAGCGGCTCGGCCCGATCGATCACGTCTTTGAGCGGGAAGCCGTACCAGGGGATCACCATGGACCACGCCTCCACGCAGCGCATCCGGTAGATGCGATCCTCCATCGTCCCGGGCTGGATGAAATCCTCCAGCCCGAACACGCCCGGATTGGCACACATTCCTCCCACCTCGATCGCCCAGGGGCGGGGCCGAAGGGTATGTGCCTTCTTGACCGGATCGTCCTTCTCGACTCCGAACTCGTAGAAGTTGTTGTAGGAGGTCACGTCCTCGAAGGGTGTCAACTCCTCGTCGAGCTCGGTGCGCACACCGCTCCAGTCTCTCTGGGCAACCTGCGCCGTCTGCGCGGACGCTCGTCCTGGCCGGCCAGCGAGCATGCCCCCCGCGGCGCCACCGATCAACGCACCACCGGCAGCCCCTCCCAACGCGATCCCGGCGCTCTTCCCGATAAATTTGCGACGATTGATATAGACGCTCTCGGGTGTGATCTCGGACGACGGGATGTCGTCTGGCTTTCGGATCAACATTGTCGAGTTCTCCGTTCGGGCGGGTGGTCGGCTTGCGTAGAGACCGACCGCAGCGTGACGTCCTTAATCCCCGAGAACAGGCTCGGAAGTTCCATCGTTACTCGTTTCATATAACTCGTTCAATATCACCCGTCCATGAGGGCGAAGCGAGAATAGTCGGCACCAGCCGGCCCGACGGAGAGGGCTGTGGGGGCATTCGCCTTGCATGGGCATGAGGCGCCCGGCAGGTTGCGGCACACAAACACGATATGCCTCATGCTCCGGCGTCGATGAAGACATCCTTCCCACGACGAGCATGACCGACACCCTGAGACCTACGGATCTGAGAATTGACCGCATACATGCCAAACCTCACTGGACCTCGTACGAGGGAGGACACTTGAAGACTCCTCTACTACTCTTCGCATTCGGGCTCGGCTGTGCGGCGTCTGCGATCCCGACGAGCCTGGCCGCACAGGACGAGACCCCGCAGGACACGACAACCGTGCCGGAGAACTTCGAGTTGTCTCTCGTCCCCGGGGTCCAACTCAGGGGTGAGGACTCGGCCGTCCGGATTCTACGCCTGGGCCTCTACAACAGAAACGTCTCGGTTCAGGGCCTGGACGTCGGCATCATCAACCAGAACACCGGAGGTATTTCGAAAGGGGCGCAGTTCGGTCTCGTCAGCGTCGTCGACGGCGATTTCTCGGGTTGGCAAGCCAACCTCGTGAGTATCGCCAACGGCGAGTTCAACGGACTGCAAGGCCCAAACGGGCTCTACAACGAAATCGATCACGGGGAGGCCGTTCAGATCGGCTTCTTCAATCGGGCCCGCGACATCAGCGGCTTCCAACTCGGTATTGTGAACTGGTCCGAAAACATGCACGGGATCCAGATCGGGCTGATCAACATCATCAGTGGGAAGGAGAGCCTCAAGTTCCTGCCGATCGTGAACTGGTCCTTCTGATTCCGTTCAGCCCAGCGGACGCCCCTGCCGGCGAAAGCCTGCCTTCGGTTGCTCGAGCGGAGTCCCGGATGAAGCCATGGAGCGCATGGCCCATGGGCCCACACGCGTGCTACGGCAGCATGACCGAGCCCGGGCGAGCGCGCATGACGAACCGAATCAGCAGGCCGACAAACACGGCCAGGCCGAACATGCAGACGAGCAGAGGACCGGTCGGAATGTCGGTACGGAAGGACGCCACGACGCCGGTCACGAGCGTCACCGTACCGACGCCCCACGCGATCCAAAGTGCCCGAGCGAATCGGCTCGTGAACAGGAACGCCACGACCGCAGGGATGACGAGCGCACTGAACACCATGAGGACTCCGGCCACCGGCACCGAGAACGAGATGACGATTCCGAAGAGCACATAGAACAGAAAGTCCCATGCACGGGCCCGTGGAGCGTGAACTTCTCCCAGGGATACCGACAGGAAGGGCTTTCGAAAAATGAAATAGATCACGCCCAGGATCGTGTAGACCACGGCCATCCGGATAATCTCCGGCCACGACACCCAGATCAGCGTGCCCGTCAGCGTTTCGGCGATGTGCTCGGCGCCCTCCGCGGTGAACCCGGCAATCAGAATCACCGCGGCCGAAGCCACCACAAATGTGATGCCGATCACGGCCTCCTGAGGGACGACGGTATCCTCGAGACGGCTGAACGAAAAGATGAGCGCCCCCACGAGGGTGAAGCCCATCGAAAAAGCGAGGGCCATCGGCGTATCATGCTCGACACCGACCAAGAATCCTACCGTGGCGCCGAGCGCTGCGATCTGAGCGAAAGCGAGGTCGACGAAAATCACCCCCCGGGCGATGACGTGGAGGCCCAGATACGCGTGGATCGAGAGGATCACGAGGCCGGCCACGATCGGCGGGATCATGAGATCGAGCATTTCAGCCCCCTGGCTGGGCGAACGCCTGCGCCAGACCGTCCACCCACGTGTCGACGAGGGCGAAATAGTCATCGATACCCGCGCTGCCCCCGGGGTTCATAGAGACCACGACCGAGCGGGCCATTCCCCGTTCGGCAACGGTCTCGACCTTTCGCTCGTCGTAGTGGGACGCGGCGAGGATCACGGCGATCCCCTCATTCTCCATTCTCTCCAGAAGCGAGGCCACGTGTCCCGGAGTCGGGGGGATTCCGGGCTTCGCCTCCACGAACTCGGCGCACCGCACACCGAACCGATCCTCCAGGTATGCCCAGTTCTTGTGGTAGCATATGATTTCGCGGCCACGGAACGCCTCCGCCACACCCAACCAACCACCCAATTCGGCGATGAGCGGGCGACCCTCGAACTCTTCGCCCTGCAGGAAGGCGTGTAGAGTCCCTTGGAGGGCAAGCCGCTCGAGTACGGCTCCACCGAGGAGCTCCACGAGCCGGACGCCGAATAGCCGTTGATGTATGTCCGCCGCCAGCCGGGTCAATCCCGCGTTCCAGACGCCGGTCCGTTCGGGGGCCACGCGCTGGAGACCCACGGTGATATTGCGCGCCACCTGGAGCGCACGGAGCGGGTCGGTGGTGAGGTGGGGGTTTCCGAAGATGTGGACGTCTCCCCCACTTCGGTCCGCGGCCGCGGGAACGTCGAGTAACTCGATCCCCGTGTAGGCCGTCACGTATCCCCTTCCTCCTTCGGACACGTCGCGATTTCCGGCCCGATCGAGCACGGTCGGAGCCCAGAGCTCGAGATCGAGGCCGGTCGTGATGAACAAATCGGCCCGTCGGATCGACAGCGCAAAGCTCGGCTTCGGACGCACGAAATGTGCGTCCTCGTTCGGGGACGCAATGGCGCTGACGTCGACCTCGGCACCGCCAATCTTCTCGGCGAGGTCGGCGTAGACCGGAAGCGTCGCAACGACCCGGACGGGATCCGCTTGCGCGGCTGCCTCTCCCACTATCAGCCCGAAAGCCATGACCATGGCAATGGATCTCAGCATCGTGTCACCCCCCTAATACGTTTCATGTTTGTGAGGACCCATCGCGAATGTGATCCGAAGCGTGAGCTGCCTCGTCGTCTTCCCGGGATTCCCCAGGATGTCGTACTCCGCCCTCAGCCGTACAAACTCGCTCTGCCAGTAGGTCAGCGCCGGGGAGACCAGCCATGCCGACTCGGTGGGGTCCTCCGGATTCTCCACCCATTCGTACCGGCCGCCCGCAATCCACTGCTGCGAAAGCTTGACCTCGGCGAGCGACCAAACACCCAGCGCCGACTCCGGCTCGGAGAGCCCGGAAACGGCCCCGAGATCCGATAGCATGACTCCCCCTCGTACCACGAGTCCTCTGTAGAGCGCTTGCCCAGGCGGAGCCCAATTGAACGCCATCTCGGCTCCGAAGAGGCGGTTGCCGTATCGTCCGTCCACATCCTCGTAGTCGCCAAACAGCGCACTGACGCCCAAGTCCAGGTCCGTCGATGCGGAAAGCTGCCAAAAAGCATTGAGATGGCCCAGATAACTCAGGCCGTGCGATTCCCCGAACAGGATCTCATTCCGACTCCGAGTGACCTCGACGGTGGCCTCATAGGCTCCAGACCCTCCAGTGGGAAGAAGCCAGTGGACCGAAGCGCCGTCCTGCGCCAGGGCGGCTTCCCCGATGAAGGCGAGGTGCGGCAGCGACCGGCTCTGGAACTGAAGTGCATGGGCGTGCCACCGGTTGAGCTGCCCGAACTGTTGGAAGAACCGCCCCGCCTTGAGGCCGATCCCGCCAGGCAACGCGACCCACTCGACGTAGCCCTCCTCCACCCCGACGCTCACCCCGTCGCCTTCTTCCGCCACGGCCGGTGGAAACACTTCGATTCGCCCCCCATCCTGCTCTACATTGAGAAACACTTTGGCGCGGGTATAGGGGTCGAGCGCCGAGACGAAGGCAAACTCGAACTCGCGAGGGATGAAGTTGTCTGAGCTTGGATCTTCGCTCTGGATGGACCCATATAGGTCCCCGTTCAGGCTGATCTCCGGGTTCAGCGCCTGAAGCGACCGCGCTCTGCCAACGAACTCCTGCGTGCCTTGTGCCTGGGCCATCGTGTCCGTTTCGGCGGCCCCCGCCGCGGCCTCGGCGGCAGCCCGGAGCCGGGCGATCGCATCTGTCGTGTCCTCCTCCGGATCCGGCCCCGCTTGGCCAATACCGACGACGCCTGCGAGGCTGTCGAGCCGAGCTCTCAGGATTTCGAGCTCCGCCTGGAGCGAGTCGAGCTGCTCGGCCGTTACGTCCTGGGCCGACGCCTGCACCGGGCCCGCACCTAGGGCTGCTACCAAGGTCAGAAAACCTAGGCAGCCATATGAATTGATTCGTAAGGGACTGTCTCGCATGGTCACTTCCTGAGCATCCGAGTCCGCCGGCGGCAAGACCGGACGACTCGAGCGGGAAATCCCGCCGGCGCTCTCGAGCTCTCGCCCGGGTTCCGCACCGACGGTGCTCGATGGCCCCCCTACAGCACGTAGAGGGCCGTCTCAGGTAGTGTGCGGTGGTGCGCGGGAGTGGGTGGGAATGAGGTGAAGGAACTCGAGGGGCACATCGGAAACAGGCCGCGTAGCTTGCTCGGGCGTAGGTGGAAATACCTGCAACCGGAGGAAGGACCCCGAAGTCCAATCCTGCCTTCCGAACTGGATGCAGATCGTATGGTCGTGGGGAATATGGCCACACGATTCGTGGTTTTCGGCCTCGATAGCAACAGCCGGGTCTGCCAGGTCCCGGTCCAGCGACGGGATGATGGCACCGACCGCGACGATCCAGACCGCCACGGCGGTGATAAAACGATCGCCTATACGCCCTCTCGTCCTCCGCATACTAGCACGCTAGAGGCAGACCCAAGAGGTGTCAACGGTAGCCTCGCCGGGTCGCGGCTTGCGTACGGCATGGTCCCAGACAGAGGTTGTGTCCCTTCGAGAGTGTGCCGTTGCAGAACCGCTGGGAACCAGGAGTCGACCGATGGGCAACGTCTCAAGACGCGCGATGTTGGGAGCCACAGGAGGGCTGCTCGCCGGGGGGCTGCTGAAGACCCAAGCCGACGCGCTCATCGTGGAAGAAGAAGCCGCCAGCCCGCAAACCCCGCAGGCGGATCCCACGAAGGTGCTCGGTGCGCCGACCAGCGTTCTGGGCCAACGGGCGCCGGGAGAGCAACCTCAGCGGCGAATGGGCACACCGGCAACAGCGGCGTCCTCCAGGACTCCGATCGAGCAGCTTCAGGGCATCATCACCCCGGCGGACCTCCATTTCGAACGGCACCACGCCGGCGTCCCGGCCATCGACCCCGATCGATACGAGCTCTTGATCCACGGGATGGTGGATCGACCCATGACCTTCAGCCTCGACGACCTCAAGCGGTTTCCCGCCGAGTCTCGGCTCTGTTTCGTGGAGTGCTCCGGAAACGGGGGCGCCGCTTATAGCCGTAACGCCGCTCGCGAACGGGCGCCTAGCCAGATCGATGGCCTGTTGAGCACCAGTGAATGGACGGGGGTGTTGCTGTCGACCCTCCTCAGAGAGGTGGGGGTCGGCCGAGGCACGAGCTGGTTGCTCGCCGAGGGTGGGGACGCGGCCGTTATGTCCCGTAGCATTCCGCTCGAGAAGGCAATGGACGACGCCATGATCGCCTATGGACAGAACGGCGAGGCGATTCGTCCGGCGCAGGGGTATCCGGCGCGGCTGCTCCTTCCCGGCTGGGAGGGGAATGCCCAAGTCAAATGGATTCGCCGCCTCGAGGTCTCAGACCGGGCTTCCATGACGCGCGAAGAAACCTCGAAGTACACGGACCCGCTCGCCGACGGTACGGCCCGACAGTTCAGCCTGGTGATGGACGCCAAGTCGACGATCACCTTCCCGGCCTACCCCTTCGTACTTCCGGAACGCGGCTGGTGGGAGATCCGAGGGCTGGCGTGGAGCGGGCGGGGCCGTATCACGCGGGTCGAGGTGAGCACGGACGGGGGAAGGACCTGGGCGCCGGCCCAACTCCAGGAGCCGGTTCTCTCGAAGTGTACGACCCGGTTCCGGCATATCTGGAACTGGGATGGCGGCGAGGCCCTTCTCATGAGCCGCGCGGTCGACGAAACCGGCTACGTGCAACCGGATCTGGAAACACAGATAGCGGCGCGCGGCGAGGGTACCTCCTACCACTACAACAGCGTTCGCCCGTGGAGGGTGGAGCCGGACGGAGCGGTGTTCTTCGCTCAGGGAGAGGGCGCATGAGCCGGCTCGGTCAAAAGCCCGCGCTCGAGAAGCCCCCCCAGCCCGCACCCGAGAAGCGCGCACGGGAAAGGGTTTCGTCGGGACGGATCGGCCTAATCGGCCTGCTGACGGCCACGATACTCGTGTCGTACGGATGCGGGCCCACCGTGAGCGGAGAGAGCGGCGCGGCGGTGTCGAGTGCGTCCGAAGTCGAATGGCCGGCCTCTTTCGCCATCGGCCATGAAGCCACGCCGGCCGAGATCGCGGCCCTGGACATCGACTTCGGACCGGACGGAGCAGGCGCTCCCCCCGGGAGCGGGTCCGTCGCCGAGGGTAAGGTGGTCTACGACGCCAAGTGCATGGCATGCCACGGCCCCACCGGGCAAGAGGGTCCGAACGATCGGCTCGTCGGCCGTGAGCCTCGGGACGGGTTTCCGTTCGGCGAAACGCGTGGCATCCGCAGGACGGTCGGAAACTACTGGCCGTACGCTACGACCGTGTTCGACTACGTGAACCGCGCCATGCCGATGACGTCCCCCGGGTCACTCACATCAGACGAAGTCTATGCGGTCGCGGCATATATCCTCTTCCTCAACGACATCATTCCGGAGGAGGCGGTCATGAATGCCGAGACCCTACCGGCGGTCGTCATGCCCGCCCGGGACCGCTTCGTCCCGGACGATCGCGTCGGGGGGCCGGAGGTCCGCTAGCGTTTGCGCCACCTTAAGGGCGCCACGCACGCGTCAACTTGACGGCCCCGCGCCGGCGACCTAGGGTTGCCATTGAATTATCCGTCCTCGTGGGAAAACCCTCACGGCATCGAGGGGCGGGACGGTGTTTGAAGTTTGGAACAGGAGGTATGTCATGAAGCGCATTTCGACGCTGCTCATGCTCGTGGTGATCGCGGTAGCGGTTGCCGACACAGCCGACGCCCAGACGAGCTACGTGCGGTACGAACAAGCCGGCGAGATCTGGTGGGGAGAGTTGGATGGCACGACGATTCGCCAACTCAGTGACGCTCCCTACCTCGGGGGCAGGGCTACGGGGCGGACGGTCATGCAGTCCGCCGTGACGATGAAAGCTCCGGTCGACCCGACCCTCGTCTTCATGACCGCGTTCAACTTCCGCAGCCACATCAGTGGCGAGCCGGCCGAATATCCGGGCCTGTTTACCGTGCCTGCGCGTTCGATCATCGGTCCCGCTGACAACATCATACGGCCTGCGGGCTCTGAGAATCTCCACTACGAGGCGGAGATGGTCGTCGTGATCGGCCGGCGTGCCGAAAATGTCAGCCCGGAAGATGCACCGGACTATATCTTTGGCGTGACGGCCGGGAACGACGTGAGCGAGCGGGCCTGGCAGCGTGACGACATCCAGTGGGTCCGTGCCAAGGGTACGCGGGGGTTCAACGCCGTGGGCCCCGTCCTGGTCGCGGGCTTGGATTACACCAACCTCCAGATCGAGGGCCGCCTCAACGGAGACGTACGACAGGGAGAGAACAGCTCCGACCTGATTTTCGACATGAACCATATGGTCAGCTACGTATCGAAGTACTTCACGCTCGAGCCGGGCGATCTGATTTGGTCCGGCACCATGGGCCGCACCCGCGCGATGCAGCCGGGTGACGTCTACGAGGTGGAGATCGAGGGCGTGGGCATCCTGCGGAACGAGGTCGTGCAGGGTCACTGAGCTCGAAACGCGTCGGCGTCTCTTGTAATTGGGGGGGGCGTGCCCGGTGCGGCGGGTACGCCCCCTGTCTTTTTGTCCGTCAGAGAGGACCGAGCCCGCCCTTTATTCGGCCGTCGGCGGATCGATGTTATACTGTTTTTTCCAACCCGCCGGAGTAAACCTCTCTATGACCCACCAGCCCAGCTTCCTGCTCCTGCAGGTGCGCAATCCCGACGACCCCATGAGGGAGCACGAAATTCAGTGCTTTTCCCGTTCGTTTCGCTGCGATCGAGATCAGATTCGCGTGTTCGACCTCTTGGGCGGGGTGCCCTCTCGGCGCACATTGTCCGACGCCGACGTGGTCCTGCTAGGCGGTAGCGGTGACTACTCCGTCGTCAAAGGCGGCCCGTGGCTTCCCGCCGCTCTCGAAACCATGCGTCAGCTACACGACACGTCCAAACCGACGTTCGCTTCTTGCTGGGGATTTCAAGCCATGGCCAGGGCCATGGGCGGCGAGGTGGTCACGGACCGCAGCCGGGCGGAGGTCGGTACGCATTGGCTCGAGCTGACACCCGAAGGTAAGGATGACCTGGTGTTCGGCCCCCTCGGCGACCGCTTCCAGGTCCAAATCGGCCATGAGGATATCGTAACCAGACTCCCCGAGGGAGCCACGCTTCTGGCGTCGAGCGATAGCATCGAGATCGAAGCATACCGCTTCGATGACGGGCCCATCTACTGCACGCAGTTCCACCCGGAGCTGGGCAGAGACGGCCTCATCAAACGGATCACCCAATACCCCGATTATCTGACACTCGCCGGACACGCTACGATCGAGGAACTCGCGGCCGCGACCCCCGAAACGCCCGAAACCGAGGCGATCCTGAGGAGGTTCATGACCGTTGCCCTGGGCGGGAGTGGCGACTCCTTTTCTCGCGTGTGGAAGGGATAGGGATCGATGGTCCTCCTCCAGCCAGCGCTACGACGTATAACGCCGTGGCTCGGCGCCCGCCGCTCTAGCGCTGAGGTGGGAGTGATCCTCCCGCCCAAGCCCCCAACGCCCCTTGCAGCGGTCCGTTGGGGCCCGCCCCGAAACGTTGACGGGAAGAGGGGTTCACGGTCCCGCGTAGGACGGTCTGCGGCGAAGCCGTAGAGCGAAGCGTCGGCCGGAGCGGGACCGTGGACCCCTCTTCCACACTAAGAGCTAGAAGGGCGCCCCAGTACCCGACGGCAAGGAAGTCATCTCTTAGGAGGGGTACCAGTCATGCACACGCACCTCGATATCCGGCTCACCACGTAGAGCCTCGACGAATTCGTCGATCGGCCTCTCCCGATAGTGATACGGATAAACCACGGCCGGCCGGATGATCTTGACACACTCCGCGGCGGCCAGCGGCACCATCCTGCCGTTAGGGAGGTTCATCGGCACGAACGCGATGTCGATGTCTTCGAGAGCCTGCATCTCGGGTGTGCATTCGGTGACGCCGGACAGGTAGATGCGTTTACCACCCAACGTGATGACGTATCCGTTGCCCTCGCCCTTGGCATGGAACGGGTCGCCCGGAATGATGTCGTACATGGGTACGGCCTCCACGAAGACACCGGCAAGCGTCAAAGCGTCGCCGTTGTTCATCACGAGACCGTTGGGAACCCGCAGCAGCCGCTCGCGCGACCCGGCGTCCCGGGCGTCGTCCGGAGTAGAGGGAAGAACGACCGGCGCCCCCGGCTTACGAAGCTGCTGGATCAAGTCCGGATCGAGGTGGTCTACAGGGGTATCGGTGATCAGGATCAGGTCGGCGGGCTTGGCGTTCGTGTAGTCCCCTCTGGGATCGACGTGAATCACATAGCCGCCTGATTCGATCTGCACACCGGATCCGATGTAAGGCGTGATCTCGACGTCGGCGTCATCGGCGGCGGACGTCATCTCGACGTCGCTCTCCGCACCGCAGCCGCCGATGGAGGCGATCAGCGTCACGAATACGGCGCCTGGGGTGAGACTACGGACGACCTTCAGCATCGGTCACGCCCCATCGATCACGCTCCGCATTGAACGCTCTGTCCCCGCCACCGTCAGGGAAGTTCTGTCAGGGAGGCCCCCTTGGGGAAGCCCTGTCAGGGAAGCAGCGTCGTCACGTGGACGGTCACGTTCTGGTCATGGTACAAGGCACCGTCGTCCGCGCGCCCTCGCAGCACGTAGGTCCCCGGTTGATCAAAGGTGACCCGAACCTCATACATACCATCCTCGGGCACCTCGGGCGCCTGCCAAAGGGGTGCCCACGGAGAGTTCATCGCCGCGCGTGTATCCTCCCATACCTTCACCTGGAGGGGATCGAAGGTCACGTTGTCGACTTCCAGATCAAGGGTTTCGGGGCCCCGGTATACGAACCAAGACAGGTGTAGCCCCGTCCTCTTGCCCACGGTGACTCTCGACGGGGGCCGCATAGCCGAGGCGGGCAGCCTCGGTCCTGTATCCTCCTCTACATCGTCCTCTTCATCGTCGGCAGCCGCCTCGGCGGAAGCCGAAGCGTCTTCGGCCGCGGGCGGCGCGGCGTCAGAAGCATCGGCGGTGGGCGAAGTATCATCAGCCGCATCGGCGGAGGGCGACGCATCGTCAGACGCTGCCGCTGCTGCTGCCGCTGCGGCAGCAGCTCGGGCGGCTGCCGCAGCGCCCCTGCGTCTTGGAAGGCCGTCGTCGGTAATCTCAGCCACCAAAGTGAGCGGTTGCCCCACGCGAGCCGTCAACTCCCTGTCCCCCATGATCCGGAGAACCGGAGGCACGTTGGCCCTCGACTCGGGACTGCTCGACCCGGCCCCGAGCGCGCCCGTCTCGGACGAGATGACCATGTTGTCGACCCTGTAGTCCGTACGAAGCGATGCGTAAGCGTACTCCGTTACTCCCTTCGACGTGAGCTTCCACACCATCTCCTGATCGCCCCAGTCGGCCGGGACACGGACCTTGAAGATGAAGCGGTTCCGGCGCGGCAGAAAATGCGTCGGCTGGCCCTGATCGGCGGGGCCCGGCGAGATCATGTTGTCCGTCCCGATCGGAACATCGACCTCTTCGAGCCAGTTCCGGTTCATGTAGCCGAACAGGAAGTTGAAGGATCCGTCCTCGTTCTGTTCCCACCCTTCGTACCCGGGGGAGAGGTTCTGGCCTTTGGTGTAGCTGAGCTGGGCACCAGCGCTCTGGTGGCTCAGCAACAAGATCAGCGTGGCGAGAAGCGAACGCTTCACCTGTTGGTCTCCTCTTCCGCCTCCGGCTCCTCGGGCAGGACCAGGCACAGAGGACAGCCGATCACATGGTCGTTCGCGTTCAGATTGTGAACTTCCCTCCGCCTGGCCATCTCCTCGATGAACTGCTCGTCCGTCAACGAGACACGCATCCCCAGGTCGATGAACATGTTGGTGACCGACCGATTGCCCGACCCTTGCCAGTTTCGGGCATCCGGCACGTTGATGTTGTTCTCCGTGTTGTCCATGTAGCCGATGATGTGGAGGATCGTGCCTTTCGGAAGAAGCGGCGCGTGGTCGTCGTCATACGCGTAGCCGCGCACCCAGTTGTGGTCGTATCCCACGCATGAGAGCGTCTCGACGTTATATCCCCAGATAGCCTCCAGGCACATCCGGGCGCCGGGTGCGTGCAGATGGGGCTCGAAGGTGACAATCTTGATATTCTGGCTCAGCGTGCGGTAGGCGTGGAGCTCCTGACCCGCTTCGTTCCCCCTGATGTCGATGTCGACGCCATTTCCGAGCCCACCAACTCCCCCCCGCCGGTATTTCGGCTCGTAACCCTCAGGGTGGAACCGGAACCCGATCTCCAAGTGAGAGCGCGTGTCTACGCCGTTCGAGTGCAGGTGAATCGAGCTGGATACGACACTCGATCCGGCCCTGAGAAGCCGCCCCGCCTCAGGCGCGAACACGTCCGGGTTGCGCCCGACCTCGTGGACGGGCCAACCCGTTGTGGGCGCTCTCTCACCGTCTTCGTTGTCTTCATCGAGGACACGCGTGCCCCAGATCATGTGGTGGAAGACGTACCGTTGGCCAACCGTCTGCCGGTCGTCGGCGTTCTCGCTGCGGTTATCGACGTCGTTGACCTCTCTGATCTCCACCGAGGAGACCCAACGGTCCTCGTCGAGCCCGACGGGCACACTCTCGATCTCGCCCCACCAGTCTGGCGCGCCACCCTCGACCAGGATTTCGTTCGTCTTGACGATAAGGTCCGGCTCACCCGCGATCCACGCTTCGTTGTTGGGAAATACCCTGGGCGGAGGCATGTCCGCCGGGTTCCCCTCCGGCATTCCGTTCTCCACCCAGGCGGCGATCGCGGCCACCTCCCAATCGCTCAGCGACGGGTCGTTCTTGAAGTGCTGGATCCCGATGTCTTTCTCCACGTACCAGGGCGGCATGGCTCCAGCCACGTCACGGAGGCCCGTCTTATACACGATCCTGCTCGAGAACCGGCGCACCTGTTGGTAGGTCACCAGGGACATCGGCCCGACGCCGCCGTCCCTGTGACAGGTCTGGCAGCTCCGCTGGATAATCGGGACGATATCACGGGTGAACGTCACCTCGCCCAAAGACGACGCCTCGGACGACTCCTGGGCCCCGAGCTGCACTGGTGCCAGCAGGGCCGTGATCATCAGAGCCGATAACGCCGTTGCGGCTGCCAATTCCAACGGGATTCTCTTTGCGACGTTCGTCATTACACACTCCCTGAGATGCGGGAACAGGCACGCGGTTCAAGCTGGAGGCCGACTCGTAATGCCAACCCCGCAACTGGCATAAAGTAGGGGATCGTCTCCCCGTCTGTCAAAGGAAACAGCGGAGGTCTGAGTAAGGGATCAGGCGAAGTCGAAAATAGTGGAAATCGCCCCCCTACTTTACCCAGCGCCACATCAAGACGACAGAGATAAGAGACAGGCCACTCCCGAAGATGAACGGCGCCGCCGGGCCGAACCCGGGCCAGGCCCCGACCCCCTCCCAAAGCACGCCTGCAAAGATGCTGGCGGGCAACAAGGTGAGGCCGATCACGCCGTTGAACAAACCGTACGCCGCCCCGCGCCGCTCGGGGCTGGGAGTCAAGTCGGCGACGAAAGCCTTCGCCACACCCTCAGTCAGGGCATAGTAGGCACCGTAGAGGGCGTAGAGGAGTCCAAACTGCCAAGTTTGGTCGGCCCACGCGAAACCCAGGTAGACTAATGCGTACAGGAGCCATCCCCCGATCATGACCTTTCGCCGGTCGATGCGATCGGAGAGAGCCCCCACGGGCCCGGCCAGCACCGTATACACCAGGTTGAATCCAGCCAGAAGGAGGAGGATCCCGAGGACTGACGTACCGCCACCCTGGGCTCTGAGGACGAGAAACGCGTCCGTGCTGTTGCCCAGGGTGAAGAGCGCCATCACCACCAGAAATCGCCTGAAGCGGCGGTCCGTCGCGGGAAGTCCGGTTGCGGACCGCTCGGGCGGGCCTCCCTTTGTGGCCTCCCGCACCCCAACGGCCACCACCAGCACGGCAAGGGCCGCAGGAACGATCGCGAAGATGACGATCGCCCGGAACGTTCCGGCATCCAACTCTACGCCACTACCCTGCATCTGCATCACAAAAGCAGCCGCCAACAACAAGCCGAGGAACGCTCCGGCGCTGTCGGCTCCCCGATGCAGGCCAAAGCTGAACCCACGCTGGCTTGGCTCCACCGAATCCGCGATGAGGGCGTCTCTGGGAGCCGTCCGAATCCCCTTCCCCACCCGGTCCAGGAATCGGTAGAGAAGCACCAGCGGCCACGTCTGCGCCAATAGGAGGAGAGGCATGGCGAGTGCGGCCAGCCCATAACCGCCCACCGTGAGCCCCTTTCGCCGGCCGAGCCTGTCCGAGAGCCAGCCCGAATAGATCTTTACGAAGCTGGCGGTGGTCTCGGCGATGCCCTCGATGAGCCCGATCACCGCGAGGCGCACACCCAGCACGTTGGCCAAGAACAGCGGCACCAGGTGCACGAGCATCTCGCTTGCGACATCCCGCAGGAGGCTCGTCAGCGAAAGAGCCCAAACGTTGCGTGGCACACGGGAAGGCATCGAGCAACCTATCCGTACTTGCCAGGGACGAGAAGATCCCCGAGATAGAGGGCATTCCTTCTAGACCTGGAGCGGTTTTGAGCACGACTTCCGAACACACGCCACCGGTTGCGCACTCGACCGGAGGGAGAACGTGGTTCGGACACCCGTGGGGGCTGGCCACCCTGTTCTTCACGGAGATGTGGGAGCGGTTCTCGTACTATGGCATGCGGGCGTTCCTGATCCTGTTCATGGTCGCCTCGGTCGACGGCGCTAATCCCGGTCTGGGCTTCGGCGAAGGGACGTCTGGCGCCATTTACGGGCTGTACACGTCGATGGTGTACCTGTTCACGCTGCCCGGTGGGTGGGTGGCGGACAACCTGTGGGGACAGCGAAGGGCTGTCTTCCGCGGCGGCGTGATCATCGCGATGGGCCACTTCACGTTGGCGGCGCCGCTCGTCGGCGCGCCCGACGTGCCGTCGTTCTTCCTGGGCCTACTCTTCATCGTCATCGGCACCGGGCTACTCAAGCCGAACGTCAGCACGATGGTCGGTGACCTCTATCCGCAGTTGAGCGACGACGCGACCGGCCAAGAGCGCAAGTTGTGGAGCGCGAATCGAGACGCGGCCTTTTCGGTCTTCTACATGGGCATCAACATCGGGGCGATGTTGGGGCCGTTCATATGTGGGACGTTAGGCGAAGGGATCAACTGGCCGGCCGTCGGTTTGACGATGGAGGGGAACTGGCACTGGGGCTTCTCGGCGGCCGGGTTCGGGATGGTGCTCGGACTCATCCAATACCGCATGGGCGACAAGTACCTTGGTGAAGCCGGCCTGTTCAAGCCGGATGCTCCAGACGACGAGATCGATCGGCGCGGGCGGAACTTCTACCTCTCGGCCGGAGCCGTCGCGGCGGTGGCAGCCCTCGTGGTCTTCTTGCTGGTGACCGGCGCGCTGGGCATGACGATCGTGGACTTCGCCACCTGGATCGCGTACGGCATCGTGCTGCTGTCGATCCTTTTTTTCGCGTATCTCATCTTTGGGGTCCGGTCCGCAACCCCCCTTCTGATCCTGTTCGCAGTCCTCTGCGTGGTGCTTGTGCCCAGGATGGGCATCATAGGAGGACAATGGGCCACTGCAGGGACCCTCGGAACGTTCGTCTTGATGTGCGTGGGGCTGCTGGCCGCCCAAGGCAGCCAGGTCACGACCGACCAGAAGCGCCTGATGGTCATCTACTGGCTGTTTCTGCTGGCAGCCGTCTTCTGGGCTGGGTTCGAACAGGCCGGCTCGTCGATGAACCTGTTCGCCGAAAACGACACGGACCGTGTCCTCTTCGGCTGGGAAATCAACACGACGTGGCTCCAGAACGTGAACCCGTTCTTCGTCGTCGTGCTGGCGCCCGTCTTCGGCTCGTTGTGGACCTGGCTCGCGCATCGCGACAGGAACCCGTCGACGCCACGGAAGTTCGCGCTTGGCCTCATTGCCCTGGCGGCGGGCATGTTCGTTCTGGCTTGGGGTGCGTCCTACGCCGCCGACGGAAACCGAGTCTCGATGGCATGGCTCGTCGTCACCTACTTCCTCTTCACGTGCGGCGAGCTCGCGCTGTCGCCCATCGGGCTCTCGGCGATGACCAAGCTCGCGCCACGAGGCCGCCTGGGACAGATGATGGGCGTCTGGTTCATCGCCTCGGCACTGGGCAGCCTGGTGGCTGGACTCGTGGCCGCGCAGCTCGAAACTCTTCCGGCCGTGACCATCTTCTCATACACCGCGATTTTCGCCGGTGCGACGGGCCTGCTCGGGCTGCTGATCAGCCCAAGTGTGAATAAAATGATGGGCCACGTCGAATAGCGCCTGCGTAGCGTTCCCCGTTGGACATCCACGCCTTCCACAGTAGATTCGACCTTGCCGAATCTGAACGACTATGCCGATACGGACCAAGCGTGCCGAATCCGGACCCATCATAAGGACGACCCATGCAACTGCGCTTCTGCTGGCCGGCGATTTTCGCCGTGACGACCCTGGCCGCCTGTCAGGGCTCGGCTTCCCTCGAGACAGATGACCAGATCGCGAGCTACGGCTTCGGACTGGACATCGGTCGCTCACTCGAACCAACCTTGACCCATCTCGACCGGGCCGCTCTCATGCGCGGCATCGAGGATGTGCTCGACGAGCTTGAGCCGGCGATCTCCCCGGAGCAGCTCGCAGAAGTCACGCAGCGTGTGGGCACACTGATCCAGGAAGAACAAGCCGCGGAGTTCGAGGCCATGACCGAAGTCAACAGGGCGGAGGGCGAGGCGTACCTCGCAACGAATGGAGCGAGGGACGGGGTGACGGTTACCGGCAGCGGGCTGCAGTATGAGGTCCTTCTGCAGGGGGAGGCAGGTGGTACAATGCCCTCACCCGCGAATCAGGTCACGATCCACTATCGAGGGACCCTCATCGACGGAACGGAATTCGACAGCTCCTACTCGCGAGGTCAGACCGCCACCTTCCCCGTGAGCGGCGTCATTCCAGGATTCAGCGAGGGCCTTCAACTGATGACCGAGGGAAGCCACTACAAGTTCGTCATTCCCTCGGACATCGCTTACGGGCCTCAGGGCAGTGGACCCGACATCGGACCCAACGCGACGCTGATCTTCGAGATCGAGCTCATCGAGGTTCTTTAGGGCTCCTTCTCTTGCAGCGGTTCTTCGCCTAACGCAGACATCACGGATCCAATGAACTCGGTCTTCGCCAGTAAGTATGCTTCGGCATCTGCATGCGGTGCGAGATCGATCTTGAGTCTTGCGTAGGTGGCTCTGGCTTCGGCGTCCTCATTGAGATGGTCGCGGAACGCCAAACATCTGCGGAGCTCGGAGGCACCCAGAACCGACGCGTATAGAAGATGGGGCGCGAAATCCCGCTTGTGCTCGAGAAACGGTACGTCCGGCCCTCTTCGGCGGAAGGTCTCTAGCCCCAGCCGCCCTTCATCCGCTTGATACACGTAGCCCAACCGCTCCAGCCCGCCTATGAGCGACGGCATATCAGACGCTTCGGGAACGACGACGCATATGTCGAGAACCGGCCTCGACACGAGTCCCGGGACGGCGGTGCTCCCGAAATGCTCGATTTTTAAGGCCCCCACCTCTCCCGCCAACTCTGCACGGGGGCAGTCTCGGACTTCTCTAAAACGCTTGGGCCAATCCTCGTTGTAGCTGGTTACCGCGATCATGGGACTATGGCCTCCGCCTCGATCTCGACCAAGTTCGCGTCTCCGATCAGACCCGCCTGAATCATGGTGGTAGCAGGGAGTATGTGACCAAACCGCTCTCCGTGTACCCGGGCCACAGCTTCCCACATGGAGGGATCTCGAATGTACATCCGGGTACGAATCACATCCTCGAGCCTGCTTCCCAGCGACTGGAGCGCTCCGGCAATCTTGTCGACCGCAAAATGCGCCTGCGCCTCCGGGTCGGTCCCGCCGATCAGCCGTGACCTGTGCGTCGCCGTCGTGCCCGAAATCCAGACGTGCTGGCCCTGGCGTACAGCGCGGGAGAACCCCGCGGTCTCTTCCCAGGCCGTCCCCGTAAGAACCATGCTCCGACGATCAGGGCCCCGTGTCGTCTCGTACGGGCGAGGGAAGTCGAGAAAGCGCTGGCCCGGGTCACCGGTGGCCGTCAAGAACGGGGGCCTACGATACTCGTCCCCGCAGTCGCCCGGGAGGGGATTGAGTCTCGTCAGAGCGTGCTCAATGTCTGATCGATTCTTTCTAGTGAGCGACACCCGGAAGGTTCTCAGATTGTCCTGAATGTGCTCCTTTACCCCGTCTCGTGCTCCCATGATGATTGCGCCCACGGCGGGCAGATCGAGCATGTAGCGACACGCGACGTTGGCAATGGAGACCTTGTGCCTCTTCGCCACGCCCTGCAAGCACTCGAGGACGTGCTGAAAGGCGTCCCATCCCCCGGCCGCCTGGATGAAACGCCAGTACTTCGCCTCCGCATCAGTGGTCAAATCCTCCAGCTCGGGCCTCCGTGTCTTCAGCCAGCGTTCCGTGAGCAGGCCTCCGGCCAGCGTTCCGAACACCAGTAGTTTGACATCGTGTGCGAGGCAGAGAGCGGCCATGTCACCTCGGGCTCTCTGGTCGATGAGGGAATAGGAAACCTGGTTGGACACTACGTCGATGCCGCTGGTCACAGCGATGCGGAGATGGGCGGTATCGAAATTCCTGAGTCCGAGATGGCGGATGAGCCCCTCTTCTTTCAAGTCCTGAAGCCAGAAGAGGCAATCGAGCCAAACCGGATCGGCATAGCTCCAGGCATCGAACTGAAGAAGGTCGATTCGTTCGATTCCCATGCGGACGAGCGACTGTTCGATGGCGCTGCGCACAACCTCTGATGTGATCTGGCCGGGCTCAGGCACCCACGTGGTGAGAAGCTGCGCCTCGGCACCCCCCGCGTGACCCCCTTGCAAGCGGCCAGCGTTCGCGTCGGCGGACTGGTTCGCAATCGAGAACGTCGTGAGGCCCGCATCGAGATAGCGATCAAGGGCACCCGATGTCAGAGCGGGCTCGAGCGCCTCCCCATCGCGCTCTCCGTCGCGCTCCTCGTCAGAGAGGCGGTTCTCCGAGATCCGCCGAAGACCGGTCGATATGCGTGAGATCGTGAACCCAGGCGCCAATTCAATGCGCTCCACGGCATCATCGATCGGCCGCTCCGTCGGCATTACCCTCGGTGTCATCCTTCGCCGGAACCAGTCCCGATTGGAAGGAACGGACGGGGCATGTTGTCCATTCTGACGCGCTCGACGTGGGGGTTAGAGGGCCGTTGAAAAGGAAGAGCGTATGCCTCACTGTGGCGATGCTTGGAGGAAAAATCCAGTACGGCGAAGTTCCTACGAAGACCCAGGCCCACCCCAGACGCACGGCACGCGATTACTCGAACGGATCCGAAAACGTGACGTCAACGGGGGTAATCCCTTCCGGCCCTACGTCGACAGGCACCGTCACGCGCCCGAATAGCTCATGCCACGCCGTGAGCTCATAGCTGCCCGGTGGAACGCCCTCGACGGAGTAGCTCCCATCCTCGGCCGGCATCGTATGAAAAGCGTTTGGAAGCACGAGGATATGAGCAATCATCTGGGAATGGATATCGCAACGAACAAGGATACTGTCCGGCTGCTCGAACGTTTCGGTGAAAGTCGAGCCGGGGAGCTGTGATCGATTGAACATACGATTCGCCGGGCGACCCTTCGCAAAGGTGTGGACGTTGTGGAGCTCGGAATCCCCATTGTGGAAACTGAGCTCGGTACCGGCGACGATCGGCAGCACCCTCGGAGCAAACGCGTAGTCGATCTGATCCAGAAGAGTAACGCGTGGCTCTGCCTGGGCTCCAGCGGGGGCATCTGCCAACCCCTCTCCCGTGAGATAGACGACAGCGTCCGTGGGCTTGAAAAACTCGTCGGCGGGAACCGTGGCAAAGGTGATCCGGCCGGAAACGCCGCCCGCTTGTCCATCACCCGCTCCCGGCCGATGAGCGGCGACAAGGAACGACAGAACCACAATGCCCGCAATGAGAAACTTCAACGTCTTGTACCGGATCGCCATCATGACAACGTATCCTGAGATTTGTTTCCGGACGTCATGGTCGGAGCCGGGACACATACTCCCCGGACCCGCACTTCGTCGAACACTTTCCCATGATACCACTGTATGGCGGCTCCGGTTCACAGCCCGCCGCTCCCTTGTGCGCGAGCGTTTCACACGAAACTTTGGGGGAACCTCGAACCACCTAAAACGCAATATGTCAGACATGCTACCATCACGGCCCCTCGTGGGCCGCATCGACGAACTCGAAGCCCTCGCCAAGACGCTCGCCTCGGCGCAAGGGGGTACGGGAGCGGCAGTCTTTCTCAAAGGCGATACGGGAACGGGCAAGTCTCGTCTAGCCTCCGCCGTGGTCGAACAAGGGAGCCGCCTCGGCTTCGACACCGTCAGCGGTCAGGCGTATCGCATGGACAGGGGCGTTCCCTACGGACTCTGGTCCAACGCCTTTTTCCCGAAGCTGCGGGAGATGGAGGACGCCACACTGTCGGTGCTGACGCGGGGGGGCGAGGAAGAGCTCTCGATCGTAGTACCGGGGCTGCGTGGTGGAGCTACCCCGGACCCTGTCTTTGCCTCGGCCGGTCCCGGCGATCTTCGAACCGGAGAGCTTCGAACACGCATCCATTGGAATTTTACCGAATTGCTGCGGAGGCTGAGCAAGAGAACTCCGCTTCTGGTCGTGCTCGATGACCTCCACTGGAGCGATCCTTCGGGCCTGGACCTGTTTCACTTCGTTTCACGGCAAATCGCCGAGGTCCCCCTCGTTCTCCTCGGCGTGTACAACACCGAGCAACTCGTCCACAATCCGGCGTTCCAAAAGATGGAGCGACCGCTGCTGTCGGTTTCGGGCTCGGAGGCATTGGATGTCGGACCGCTCTCCGCCGACGAAACTGTCGACTTGGTTCTCCGTACGTTTCAAGCCGATGCCGGCATCGCGGAACCGTTGGCGCGGCAGGTGCATGAACGTGCTGGAGGGAATCCCTACTTCGTGGAGGAGATCCTCAAGTCACTCGTGGACTCGGGAAAGGTCTTCCTGCAGGACGGGCGGTGGTTGGGGTGGGAGGTCGAGGATCTCGACCTCCCAGCGTCGGTCACCGAGGCGGTTGCCGCCCGGTTCGGCGAGTTGAGCCCAGCGGCACAGGAGGTCGCAAAGGTGCTGGCAGTGGCGGGTGCCAGAGTAAGCCATGGGCTCCTCAGCACCCTCGCAGAGCAGCCCGAAGCCGACATGCTGGCGGGCCTGGACCAACTTCGGAAGACACAGCTCGTCGAAGAAGCAGCCGACGGAGCCCACATCGTTTACCGGTTCGTCCATCCCTTGGTGCAGGAAGTCATCTACTCCGAGATGGGGCTCGCCCGGGCGCGGACGCTCCATCGGCGAATGGGGGAAGCGTTGGAGCGTGGAGACCCAGCGCTGATCGAGGATCCTGTTCATGCCCTGGCCTATCACTTCTCCCGCGCCGGGGGTGACGACCCTCGGGTCGTCACGTACCTCGCGGCGGCGGGACGGGACGCGCTGGAAAGTCGGGCCACTAGCGAGGCCGCGGGATTCTTGACGGAGGCGATCGAGCGGGTTCGGGCAGGTGCGTTCACGGAAGAGGATACCGGCGTCGAGGTACTCCCCCTGGAGGAAGATCTTGCGCGGGTGCTTCAACGACTCGGCAAATACCGAGGGGCCGTGGATCATTCGAAGGCGGCCCTGGAGATCGCCATCGAGCGCGGGGATAACGAGCGCGCGGCCGACCTCCACGGACGGATCGGAGGGACCGCATACTTTCCCGGACGGTTCGACGAGGCCGTGGCCTCGTACACCGCAGGACTGGAGTACGCGAAGGCGGGGGCCGATCGGTCCATCGAAGCCCAACTCCATCGGTACAAGGGACGGGCACTGCAAGCACAGGGGAATGTCGACGAGGCTCGTGAGGAGATGGAAACGGCGCTCGCCGTCGCCGAAACGGTGGGAGACGCGGGTCTCTTGGCGAGAGTCCGAAACGAGTTGATGATCCTCCACATCTGGCTCGGAGACCCC
Organism: Longimicrobiales bacterium; assembly: GCA_965249775.1. Taxonomy (GTDB): domain Bacteria; phylum Gemmatimonadota; class Gemmatimonadetes; order Longimicrobiales; family Gaopeijiaceae; genus UBA822. Next base: position 4,069,803 of record OZ252253.1, on the reverse strand, counting down.
GACGAGGCGCGCAAGCAGGGTCGTATGGTCATCGCCCTCTCGGAGGAGGCGGGAGACCGGCAGATCACGTTCTGGACTTACCTGTGGCTGGCTATTCTGGAGGGTTTTCTCGGCGAAGTCGAAGTGATGGACGGCCACATCAAGCGCTGTCGCAAGATCGCCAAGGACTTGCGGTCTCCCGTTCTGCGTCTCTGGACCTCGGAGGTTCTGCTCGAACACGCGATGGCCACAGGAGAGTGGAATTACGGCATCGCACTCGGTGAGCAGGTGGTGGCCAAAGCGCGAACGCTCGGACAAGACGCCCTCTTGCCGCGTCTGCTCGTTTGGCTTTCGCTGATCTACCTGGGCCGCGGCGAGATCGAGCGCGGCCGAGCCTGCGTGGACGAAGCATGGACGCTGTCCGGTGCAGCCACTGGCGACATGTCCCGAGTTCATCTGGTGATACCCGCCCATATCGGTAAGGCCGCTTATCATTTGGCTGCAGAAGAGCCTGACGAAGCGATCCGAATCGGTGAAGCCGGCTTGGCCGTCGCGGAGAACACCGGCTTCATCGTCTGGGCGGCCCATCGTCTTCTGCCGTTGATCGGCGAGGCGTACGTCCAGATCCATGACACAGAGGCCGGTCGCCACATCGAGAAGCGCATGCGGCGTTATGGCAAGAAACTGAACACCAAGACTGGCCTGGCTTGGCTTGCCGCTTTCGAGTCATTCAAGGTCTTGTACGCCGGCGATATCGAACAAAGCAGCGTGTTGATGCTCAAGGCCGCCGAAGCCCTCGAGGAGGTGCCCATGATCTACGACGCGGCTCGGCTGAGGAGGCAGTTGGCCGGCAGGCTCGCGGAGCTCGGCGACCGTGATGCAGCCCTCGAGGAACTTCGCCGGGTCCACGATGTCTTCCAAAGGATCGGCGCGCAGCCGGAGCTGAGGAAAACGCGCGGGATGTTCGGCGAGCTGGACACCCGACCACCGAGCATATCCAAAGGCTCGGGGGCGGAGGCCCTGTCACAACGAGAATTGGAGATCGCACGCCTCGTGGCTCTACGGAAGTCGAACAAGGCCATCGCCAAGCAGCTCGGGATCTCGCCACGAACGGTGAGCACGCACCTCTCGAATACCTTCCAGAAGCTCGAGATCGGTTCCCGAGGAGAGTTGGCCGACTACGCAAGGGAGCACAGCCTGCTCGAGGGAGAGGCGAAGACATGAGTACCTATCCGTTGTGCCGGAAAGGCGAGGTGGGCCTGACGACCCAGGAGAACCCGAAAACCGAGGTGGGCCGAATGCGACGCGTCCTCTGTGCTCTCATGGCCCTGTCTACGGTGGCATGCAATGGCGGGAACGCGTACCGGGCACTTTGGGAGCCCTCGGACTCGGACCTCTCAGTCCAGGCGCCTGATTCGTTCCAGGTCACGTTCGAGACGAGCGCCGGAGACTTCGTCGTGGCGTTCTATCGCGATTGGGCGCCCCTGGGCGTCGACCGCATCTACCACCTGACTCGTTACGATTTTTTCGCCGGAGCCCGATTCTTCCGCGTCAACCCGGGGTTGGTCCAGTTCGGCCTGAGCGGCCAACCGGCACTCGACTCCGTATGGGCTGACCTGACGATCCCGGATGATCCAATCGTCGAAAGCAACACACGAGGGACGATCTCGTTCGCGAAGGCCGGCCCCGGCACGCGCAATACCCAGTTGTTCATCAATCGACAGGACAATCCACTTTACGATACATGCTGCGCCGGCGGGTTCCCACCGGTCGGGAGGGTGGTGACCGGTATGGAATCCGTCGATGCCCTCTTCGACGAGCACGGCGAGGCACCCGTGAATTACCAAGACCAGATCACTCTCTTGGGGAACGCCTTCCTGGACGAGCAGTATCCGGGGCTCGATACGATCGCGGCGACGCGGGCTGAGGAGCGCTAGCACTCGCGAGGAGGGAGCCTCCGTTTCCGCCGCGGGTCCCGCTACACCCTCGGGCGTGTGCGGTACTCGAACGGGATGAGGGCTTCGGGCTACCCGAGCTCCTCTTCCGCGCGCGCCCACTCCGACATGAGCTCGGTGACCTCGTCTTGGAGCGAGGCACGCTCGGTCTCCAAGGGCTTCACTTCGTCCGCGGGAGTTCGTTCGTAGAACGTGGGTTCGCAGAAGATCCCATCGATTTCGGCCACGCGAGCCTCTGCTGCTTCAATCGAAGCAGTCAACTCTTCCTGGCGCTTCAGAAGGTGTGCCTTTCGGGCTTTCGAGACGGCACGGGAACTCGGCGCTTTCCGCCCGTTGCCTCCCTCGAGCTCCCTGCCCGCCTTTCCATCCCTCCCATCCTTTCCATCCCTCCCATCCTTCCCATCCTTCCCGTCTTTCCCATCCTTCCCCTTCTTCTTCCTCTTCTCCGTCTTCGCCTTGAGGATTACGCGGTCGGCGTCGAGGTGATCGTCCCCGCAGAAGTGCACGTACTCCTCGTAGGTCCCGTGATAATCGCGGACTTCCTCCGGCTTGATCTCGACGATTCGGGTGGCGAGACGGCTGACGAACCAGCGGTCGTGCGACACCAGGATGATCGTCCCCGGAAACGTCTCGAGGCCCTCGACCAGCGCCTCGATCGACTCGAGGTCCAGGTGGTTCGTGGGCTCGTCCAACACCATCACGTTCGGACGCGCGATCGCCATGCGCGTGAATACCAACCGGGCCGCTTCACCGCCTGAAAGCGCGCTCAAGCGCTTCTTCGAGTCATCCCCGGAAAAGAGCATGAGCCCCATCCGCGCTCGCACATAGCCGATATCCCTGTCCGGGCAAGAATCCCAAACCCAACTCTCGGCCGTGTTGTGTGGAGGATCGAACTCGGTTTGGTGATCCTGCGCGAAATATCCCGGATGGGTCTCGTATCCCCAGTCGACCTGGCCCTCATCGGCATCGAGCTCACCCATGACGATCTTGAGGAGCGTGGACTTGCCGATGCCGTTCGGCCCCATGATCGCGAGCCGCTCGCCCCGCTGCACCAGGAGATCGACACCATGGAGCACCCGGTTATCGCCAAAAGCCTTCTTCACGCCCTCGAGCTTGAGCACGTCGCGCCCGCTATCCCGCACCTGCTCGAAGCGGAACGTCGGATAGCGGCGAGAGCTGGGAGCGAGCTCGATCAATCCCTCGGCTTTCTTTTCGATCATGCGCACCTTGCTTTGCGCCTGTCGCGCCTTGCTCGCCTTGGCGCGGAAGCGATCCACAAACCTCTGGTGATGCGCGATCTCGCGTTCCCTAGAGGCGATCCCCTTCTCCCGGCGCTCGCGCTCGGCCTGCTTGGCCTGGAGAAAGGTCGTGTAGTCCCCGTGATAGAGGACCACCGACTCGTAATCGATGTCGAGGATGTGCGTGCAGACGTTGTCGAGAAACCGGTGATCGTGGGAGATGATGACCACCGGCCCGGCGAAGTCACGCAAGAACATCTCCAGCCACCGGATCGAGAGGATGTCGAGGTGGTTCGTCGGCTCGTCGAGGAGCAGAACATCGGGAGCGCCGGCTAGCACCTGAGCGAGCAACACGCGGAGCTTGAACCCACCGGAGAGCGTGGACAGCGGATCGCCGTGAATGTCGCCGGGAAGGCCGAGGCCCTCCAGGATCTTGGTGGCCCGGGCCTCCGCGGTGTAGCCATCATGCCGCTGGACGGTCTCCTCCAACTCACTGAAGCGATCCGCGTCGAAGTATTCCTCCGCCTTCGCCAGGAGCGTCTCCTTCTCTACCATGGCTTCCCAGAGCTCGGGATTGCCCATCATCGCGACCGCGAGGATCTCCTCGTCCTCGTACAAGAACTGGTCCTGCCGCAAAACACCGAGCCGCAGCCGCTTGGGCACGGACACGGTGCCCTCGCTGGCCTCGAGCTGACCGCTCACGATGTCGAGGAAGGTCGTCTTGCCGGAGCCGTTGGCACCCACGAGTCCGTAGCGCGACCCCGCGTTGAGTTGGAAGGTCGCGCCGGAGAAGAGCGTACGGTCGCCGTACGACTTTTCGAGGTTGGAGATGGAGATCATGGCGGAAAATGTATACGAACCGGCCGCGTACAGTCAGGCGCTAGGGAAGGCTGAGTATCGATTCTCGACCCAACGAGCGAGGAGCCTCGACGGAACTGAATCTTTTTCGCTCGAGCATCCGTCGTGGCCTCCGAAAGGAGCTCGAGGATAGTGCGGGAAGGACCGTGACAAAGGGCGCCTTCTACACCACGCTGGATCGCCTCGAGAAGAAGAAGTACCTCACCTGGACCATGCGGGTCGCCGAGCAGGGTCGCGGGGGGATGCCACAGCGGCACTTCAACGTGACCCCTGCGGGGATTCGGGAGCTGCGAGTGGAGACGATGAGTGCGATGCTTGCCGACCTACGTTTTGCGTTCCGCATGCTGATCAAGACACCAACGCTCTCTCTGGTGGCGATCTTCACGATCGCGCTGGGCGTGGGGCTGACGACACACACGTTCAGCTCCGTATACGGCACCATCGTGAGGGGTCTCCCGGTACCGGGAGAGGATCGACTGATGGCCATCGATCAGAACCGACCCGACCTGGGCATTACCGGCATGGCCATGTCGGTGCACGAGTACGAGGATGTGCTCGAGCAGCAGACCCTGTTCGAGGATCTGGGGGCGTTCTACCAGGGCACGATCAACCTGGCCGGTGACGAGGCACCGCCTGAGCGCTTCGCTGGAGCCTTCATGAGCGCGAACGCCCTCTCGCACCTGGGGGTCGAAGCCCACCTCGGCCGCACGTTCCGCGAGGGTGAGGACGCATCGGACGCCAGCCCCGTGGCCGTGCTTGGATACCACGTCTGGCAAAACCGATTTGCGGGGGATCCCGCGATCCTGGGCAGGTTCATTCGCCTGAACGGCGAGACAACCGAAGTCGTGGGCGTCATGCCCGAAGGGTTTGCGTTCCCCTTCGAGGAGGAGATCTGGGTGCCCCATCACATCGACGTCGCCTCATTCCAGTGGGGCGATGGCCGGACGGTGGGTGTGTTCGGCCGGCTCATCGAAGGGGCCACCATCGATGCCGCGCGGGTCGAGTTCGCCACCATCTCAGAGCGCCAGGCGGGTGCCTATCCCGAGACCAACGAGAATGTGGAGCTCGCGATCCAACCGTTCGAGGAGCGGTTCATGCCTCCCGAGATTCGCGCCGTTCTTTGGGTGATGCTGGCGGCCACCTTCGGCGTGCTCCTGATCGCGTGTGTAAACGTGGCGAACCTGTTGCTCGCCCGGGCTACATTGCGCTCGAAGGAGGTGGCGGTGCGCACCGCGCTCGGCGCGAGCCGCACAAGGGTCGTGCGTCAGATGATGGTCGAATCGCTGGTGCTCGCGTCTGCGGGCGGGCTGCTGGGCGTGCTGCTCGCGATCTGGGGCCTGAACGTATACAACAACGTTATCGCGGGCATCCAAAAGCCCTATTGGATCGACCCACGGATCGACGTTCCGATGCTGCTGTTCGCCGTAGCTGTGACCGCGGTGGCAGCCGTTGCGGCGGGTATGCTTCCGGCCCTACGCGCCACGGGCGTCAAGATCGGGGACGCGTTAAGTGACGAGGCCCGAGGCTCGTCGAGCTTGAGATTGGGGCGGTTCAGTTCTTTACTGGTCGTGACCGAGATCGCCGTGTCGGCCAGCTTGCTCGTTGCCGCGGGCTTCATGGTCCGAAGCATCGTGAACCTCCAGAATGTCGATCTGGGCTTCGACACAGAGCAGGTGCTCACCGGGCGCGTCGGGTTGTTCGAGACTGAGTACCCGACGCCGGAGAGCCGTGGCCAGTTCTTCGAGCGCCTGAAACAGCGGCTGGCCGAGGAGCCCGGAGTGATTTCGGCTGCGCTCGGCACCAACCTGCCGGGATTGGGGACCGGCCGGTATTTCATGGCCATCGAGGGTGCGATCTACCCCACAGACGCCGACTACCCCATCGCCAATACGATGGCTATCACCGAGGGCTACTTCGCCACGTTCGGAGTCGAGTTTCTTCAGGGTCGCGATTTCGAGCCACTCGATCTGACCGAGGAGGGTGAGAAGGTCGCCATCGTCGGCCAGAGCTTCGTGGACCGTCATTTCCCCGACGGTCAGGCGCTGGGCCGGCGCGTCCGCCTCGGAATTTCAGACTCCGAAAGGCCGTGGCGCACCGTTGTGGGCGTCGTGCCCGACATGTACGTGGGCGGCGGTGTGGGCGGCATCGGGGACGACCTCGTGATTCCCGAGCGACTCTTTTTGCCACGGGGGGCGCTCGGCGCCTCGTTCATGTCCTTCGCCATACGCACGCAGGGACCACCCGAGGCCATGGCCTCGAGCGTTCGCGCGCTCGTGGCCGAGCTCGACCCGAACCTGCCCGTGTACGAATTGTACGGGCTCGACCGGGCCATCTCTGAAGCGACCTGGGCGTTCGGCCTGTTCGGTGGCTTGTTCGCCATCTTCGGTGCAGCCGCGTTGCTTCTCGCTGCGGTCGGCCTCTATGGGGTGATGGCGTTTTCGGTCGCACAGCGCCGGCAGGAAATGGGAATCCGGATGGCGCTCGGCGCAGACCGGGGCACCATCCTGCGGCTCGTGCTCGGAAAGGGCGGCAAGCAACTGGTCTTTGGCATCACGGTGGGACTGCTCCTGGGGGCCGGCATGGCCGGACCGATGCAGTTCATTCTTTACGGCGTCGAAGTTGGTGACCCGACCGTATACGGGAGCATTGTAGTGACGCTGGGCCTGGCAGGGCTCATTGCCTGCTTGTTGCCGGCCCGGGCCGCGACCCGTACCGACCCGATGGTGACGATGCGCACGTAGAAGGGGTATCGAGGCCTTTTACCCCAAGCGGGAGGTCAGGATGAGTCCGACCGCCGCGAGCCCCGCGAGGAACAACACGAGCCCACCTACCGCTTTCCAACGATACACCTTGGTGAGCTCATCCTGGCTCTTCGTGGAAAGGATGAATGGGTGGTCTTCTTCCGGCTTCATCAGAATGTCGACGTCGGGCTTCATCACGGCTTCGGCCGCCTGCTCCTCAACGAGAGCCACCGCGGCCTCGCGGGCGCTCTCCCACTCGTCTTCGTCCACGCGCCCGTCCCCGTCTACGTCGAAACGGCGCACGAGCTCGTCGGCATCCTTCTTCCATCCGGCGAGGATTTCGGACCGCTTTTTCGAGCGCTCCTTCGTTCCCGGGACGTTGCTCCACGTCTCGAAGTGGCCGAGTGCGTAGATTAGCTCGCCGGGGCGCATAATCCGCTCGGTATACCGGTACCGCCCTTTTAGGCTCGCTCCAAATCGGGACAAGCTGTCGCCGTTGGGTCGCCGCGCGTCCCCGTACCAGACCCTCTGCAACGTGGGGGTAACGTCGGCTCCCATGGGATTCACGAGGATCTCCCCGGTCTCGTCCCTCAGGTGGAAAAAGCCGACGCTCGTATCCTTCTCCACGGTGGTCCAGCTGGTCGAGTCTTGTCCTTTGGAGCTCCGCGTGCTCGTGCTTTCCCTCTTCTCGATCTTGTAGTCCCACCAAGTGCAGGCACTTCCGGTCAACGGGGCGGACAGAGGAGTGCCTCCGAGCGGGTGTTGCATTCCCGAGAGCTCGACGAAGCCCTGGGCGGCAGAGCGGATCTTGGACGTGGGCATGTCTTCCATCACACGGGCGTGCTGGAAGGACTTCTTCCACAGGAAGAACCCGACTCCCGTGAAGACGGCGAGGACGAGGAGCACGACTCCGAACTGCTCCTGGCTCAGCGCTTGGATGGTGGCGGTGAACTCGGTGAGGCTGAGCATCAGCTGAACAGCTTCTGCATGTCGACGTTCTTCAACTCCGGCTCTTCGAACTCGAGAAGGTCCGCGGCCTGAAAGCCCAGATTGCGCGCGACGAAGACATCGGGAAACTGCTCGATCCTCACATTCAGGTTGTTCACTGTCGCGTTGTATAGCTCGCGCCGGTCCGCGATGGCGTTCTCGAGCTGTGAGATTCTGGTCTGGACATGTCTGAAGGACTCGTTCGCCTTCAGGTCCGGGTACGCCTCGGCCACCGCGAACAGCGAGCCCAAGCCCATACGGAGTGCGCCCTCGGCGGGCCCCAGCGCGGCTATGTCACCTGCCTGCCGCGCGCTCGCCACCGCCGACCTCGCCTTCATGACGGCCTCGAGCGTCTCCCTCTCGTGCTTCATGTACCCCTTGCACGTCTCGACGAGGTTCGGGAGCTCGTCGTGCCGTTGTTTGAGCAGCACATCGATGTTCGACCAGTTCTTCGTCACTGTATGCTTCAGGCGCACCAGGTTGTTGTAGATCGTCACGACGTAAACGCCCGCGACGGCCACCAACCCGAGCAGCACGTATTCGGTGATCCCCATGGCTTCATCTTCCTGCAGGTTTCTAGAACCGAGACAACAAGCGTGGCGTGGATCGTGGCCATCACAGCCCTGCACCGCCGCCGCGACGCGATTGAATGTCCTACTGAAAGATATCTGGTGACCCGAGTGTTAGCGGTAGCTTTTTCTAGCTTGCCACAGGCTCGATCTTTCAGCATGGTGCTCCCGCAAGGACGACTTCAGCACCTCCGCACAAGTTCAGCACATCTCAAGGGAATCAGACCCATGCGCCAAACCTCGGTCTTCTTTCTTCTACTGACTTTGGTTTCATGTTCGCCGACCGGATCGGAGATCGCCGTTCGGGTGGTGTCCACGAAGGCTCATCTCGTCAGCGGTGGGGATGTTCTTATCGAGGTCGTCACTGATGCTGCCTCAGGCGACGAGCTCCAGCTTGTGGTCAACGGCGAGAACCGGGTGGTCGAGTTCGCCGCCACGAGTGCGGCCGATGGAAGCCCCTCGTATCGAGGCCTGGTTTCGGGCCTGAGGATCGGTGAGAACAGTATCGAAGTGGAAGCGGGGGGCAGCAGCGGTCAAATCGCCGTAGTCAACTACCCGATCACCGGCCCCATCATCTCCGGCCCCCACCAGGAGCCCTATTTCTGCCTGAACGAGTTGGCTCCGGGACGGGGAGGAGAGAAGCCCAGGTTCGCGGTCGGCAATGGGGAGTTCTTGGACGACACGTCCCTCGACGCGTCATGCTCGCTGCCTACACGGGTTGACTACGTGTACCGATCGACCACGGCGGAAGCCGGATTCCTGCCCCTCACCGACTCCCGTGAGCGGCCCGCGGATCTCGCCACGGCTTCGACGATCGAAGGCGTCGAAGCACCCTACATCGTCCGGATCGAGACGGGAACCATCAATCGGGCCATCTACCAGACCGCCATCCTACACGACCCCGCCGGATCGGCGGCATCCCCACTGTCTCCGCCCACGGCCTGGAACGGGCGCTTGGTCTACACGTACGGCGGCGGTTGCGAGGCGGGCTTTTTCCAGGGTGCCAGCACGGGTGGCGTCCTCCGCGACAACATGCTGAGCAAGGGATACGCCGTCGCGTCGTCGACGCTGAACGTCAACGCGCAGGGAGGCTGCAACGACGTGATCTCGGCCGAGACCACGATGATGGTGAAGGAGCGCTTTATCGAGGCGTACGGTGAGCCTCGGTACACGATCGGCAATGGGGGTTCGGGGGGCGCCATGCAGCAACTCCTCATCGCGGGCGCGTACCCAGGGCTCCTCGACGGCATCATCCCCGGCCTCACGTTTTCGGACGCAGTGACGTACTTCGTCGATACGCAGGAGTGTAGCCTCCCCTTGAGAAGCTTTCTCAATGACGAAGAGCGCGGAATCAGCGAGGACGTAAAGGCCGCGATCGGAGCCTGGTCCATGTGGTCTGTGTGCGACCGGTCCCTCGGTACCCGACCGGATCGAATCTCGCCTTACGATTGCTCCGCTCAGATCCCGATGGCGGAGCGGTACGACGCCGCCAAGAACCCGGACGGCGTGCGATGCTCCATCTACGACGGAATGAGAAACATCTTCGGCGAGATGGTCTTCGCCGGCATCAACGCCGAGCGTCCCTTCGCCAGGAGTCCTCACGACAATGTCGGCGTTCAATATGGACTCGCCACGCTAAACGAGGGGCTCATCGACAAAGCGCTTTTTCTCGAGCTGAACGAAGCGATGGGCGGCTGGGACATCGACTTTCAGCCGCGTAAGGCGCGCACCGTCGGCAACGACGACGCCATTCGGGCCGCCTACGAGACTGGGCGTGTGACCAGCGGCGGCGCGGGCTTGTCGGAGGTCCCGATCATCGATGACCGGAGCTACCTGGACCACCAGGGGAATTTCCACGCCAGCATCTACTCGTTCACGACGCGGGCTCGCCTCGAGCGAGACAACGGCCACGCCGACAACTACATCATCCGACGGCACGTCGGGAACGTCTCCCTGGGGGACGAAAACCTCGCGCTGATGGACCAATGGCTGGCGAACATACGGGCGGACGGCTCCGATCTGAGACCCCTGGAGAAGATCGTTCGGGCCAAGCCTTCCGAGCTTCAGGACGACTGCTGGACCGAATCAGGCGAGCGGATCGTCGAGAAGGCTGTGTTCGATAGAGACAGGATCTTCGACAACACACGAGGAGCCTGCAACGAGCTCTACCCGCCCCACGCGGGCCTGCGGCTGGTTGCGGGTGGACCGCTGAGCAATGACGTATTCAAGTGCCGGTTGAAGCCGATCGACGATGGAGATTATGCGGTCGAGTTCACGGCTGCCGAAAAAGAGCGGCTCGAAGCGATTTTCGACGAAGGCGTCTGTGATTGGTCCCGACCAGGCGTACACCAGGCCGTGAATCAGACCTGGCTCTCCTATGGGCCGTCACCGGTGAATCGGTACGAACCCTAACGGGGGTTCGGTCCGCGAGCCCGGACAAGGCCCGGAAGGCCCCTAGCCGTCCTGCGGATACGGGGCGCTCAGACGCCACTCGGGATTGGCCTCGAGAAACGCCTGTACTCTGTCTTCCCGGCTCAGCGCCTCCGGAATGAAGTCCACGGCTTGTTGCAGCCGCTCGTCAGATGCGGCGCAACCGAAGCGCAAGAAGCCCTCCCCCGCTTCCCCGAAGCACTCTCCGCCGAGACACGCGACGCCGAACTGGTCGTCGGCGCCTTCCAACAGATAGGTAGCCAGACCGTGGCTGGAGATTCCGAGGCGGTTGCAGACGGTGGACACGTCGGAGAAGACATAGAATGTGGCCCGGGGCTCGAGGGTACGGAACCCCTCGAGGCGGTTGAGGCCATCGGTCAGCAAAGTCACCTTCCGCCGGAACTTCTCCATCACCCCATCACGCTCGGAGCGGTCCATTTCGAGCGCCGCTTTCCCAGCGATCTGTACGAATGGTGGAGTGCATGAGAGCGTCGTGTTGATCATCGTGGCGACTGAATCGGTGGTGGTCGGCGATGATACTGCAAAGCCGAGTCGCCATCCGCCCATGCTGTAGGACTTGCTGAACGTATAAGCGGCGATCCCATGGTCCAGCATGCCGGGCTGAGCCATGAGGGAATGGTGACTGCCCTTCCACACCATGTGGCAGTAGGGCTCGTCACTGAACACGGCGATCTGCTCGCCTCGAATCAGGTCCGCGATGCCACGGAGGTCTTCCTCGGTCGCCACACCGCCGGTCGGGTTGTGCGGCGAGTTGAGGAAGATGGCTCTTGGTGAGGGATCCTCGGCCAGGAAGCGCTCGATATCGGCGATGTCCGGCCGAAAATCGTGCGCCTGCCTGAGGGCCGCGAACACCGGCCTACCACCGCGTCGCTCGATGTTCGGTACGTATGTCGGGAAATATGGGCTGAAGACCAGCACCCCGTCCCCCGGGCTCAAGAACGCTTCGCAGAAGAACTGCTCGAAGACCTTGGCGCCCGGAGCCACCACCACGTTTTCGCGCTCGGCAGGGACGCCGAACTCGTCACGGACGAGTCGAGCCGCCGCATCACGGAACTCCGGCAGGCCCGGTGACGGGCAGTAGCGGGTTTGATTCTGCTCGATGGCTTCGATGCCGGCGGTCTTGGCCGGGGCAGCCGATTCGAACGGACTGTCGCCGATCTCCAGCTCGACCACGTCCTTCCCGCCGGCTTGCAGCTGCTTGGCAGTAGCGAGCACGGTGAACGCCGTTTCGGCGGTCAGGGATTTCGCGAAGGTACTGAGCTCGACGGTCACGGGGCCTCGACGTGTGGGAGGGTCGGATGCATCGGAGGGAATCCACCATCCGACGGGGGACACAACATGTGCCCGACGCCCACCGCGTCACAAGCTCCGCCCCACTCCGACCCTATCACATGCCAACCCCCTCGAGTCGAAAACCTCGCCACTGGGGGGGTGTCCTGCCCCGTTTCCCAAGGCGCCTACCGGTCGTACTCTATTCATCGCCTCCAGGATGGCTCAGAAATTTCGTGGAGGATCAGCCCCTTCCAACATGATCGCTCGGAGAGTTGCTATGCCGTTCGAAACAAGAACCCTGGTCGCAGTCTTGGGCCTAGTGCTATCGACCGCCCCGACCACTCGAGCGCAGGAAGCACCCATGCTCGGCTTTACGTCCGAGTCCGCCGAAGCACAGCGACAGCTCGAGGTGCTCTTCGACGAGCAGATGAACCGCAATAACCTGAGGGAGTGGATGGAGCGGATCACATCAGAGCCGTTCTTCGTGGGCACGCCCCACAACAAGGAGAACGCGGAGTGGGTGGCCGACCTCTTTCGGGAGTGGGGATACGACACGGAGATCGTCGAGTACCAGGTGCTATTCCCCAAGCCCCGCATCCGGGAAGTGGAGATGGTGGCACCCGAACGTTACCGGGCGCTCCTGGCCGAGCCGGTCCTGGACGCGGACGCCACATCCGACGTGGACGGACGCCTGCCCACCTACAACGCCTATTCCGCCGACGGAGACGTGACCGGAGAGTTGGTATACGTGAACCAAGGAACCCCGGACGATTACGAGGAACTCGATCGGCGCGGGATCGACGTCCGGGGCAAGATCGTCATCGCCCGGTATGGGGGCTCCTGGCGGGGGATCAAACCGAAGGTCGCCCATGAGCACGGCGCCCTTGCTACCATCCTCTACTCCGATCCCAGGGACGACGGATACTTCCAAGGAGACGTGTATCCGGACGGTCCCTACAAGATGGCTCAAGGGGTCCAGCGGGGCTCGGTCATGGACATGCCGGTCTACCCGGGTGACCCGCTCACGCCGTTTGTCGCGGCGACGGCCGATGCGGAACGCATGACCGTGGAGGAGTCCCCGGCGATCATGAAGATCCCGGTGATACCCCTGTCGTACTCCGATGCCCTACCGCTGCTGAGGGCCCTGACCGGACCGGTCGCTCCACAGGCCTGGCGTGGTGCCCTTCCCCTCACCTACCACCTGGGCCCGGGCCCCGCCACCGTTCGGGTCCATGTGGAGTTCGACTGGAACCTGGAACCCGCCTACAACGTGATCGCCCGGATGGAGGGGTCGGAGTACCCGGACGAATGGATCATCCGCGGGAACCACCGGGACGGCTGGGCGATGGGTGCCGCGGACCCGGCGAGCGGCCACGTCGCTCTGATGGAAGAAGCCCGCGCCATCGGCGTGCTGGCCCGGAGCGGATGGCGGCCGAAGCGGACGCTCGTCTTCGCCTCCTGGGACGCCGAGGAGCCCGGACTGATCGGGTCGACCGAGTGGGCCGAGCACCACGCCGACGAACTCCGCGAAAAGGCTGTCGCCTACATCAACACCGACGGAAGTGGGCGGGGCTTTCTGAACATGGGTGGTTCACACACGCTCGAGCGCTTGGCGAACGAGGTGGCCCGCGACGTGGAGGATCCGCAGACAGGCGTGTCGATGTGGCAGCGGACCCAGGCACGCCGCGCCGTCTCCGGGAATGCCGAGGCCACCAGCCGGCCGGACTTACGCATCAGCCCACTCGGATCGGGGTCGGACTACACGCCGTTCCTTCAGCACCTGGGCGTCGCGTCTCTCAACGTTGGTTACGGAGGCGAGAACGGTGGGGGTTCGTACCACTCCCAATACGACTCTTTCGATCATTACACGCGTTTCGGAGACCCTGGCTTCCACTACGGAGTCACCCTGGTGAAGACCACAGGGCGAATGACGCTCCGCCTGGCGAACGCCGACGTGCTGCCTATGCGCTTCGCCAACTTCGTGGACAACGTCAACCTGTACGCCGATCAGGTCGAGGAGCTCTTGGACCAAATGAGGACGTCCACCGAGCGAGAGAACAAGTTGGTGGAGATGAACGCCTACGCCCTGGCGGCTGATCCGACGCAGACGTACGTCCCTCCCACCGCCAAGGATGAAGTTCCATACCTGAGCTTCGCGCCGATTCAAAACGCGATGCGTGGGATCGAACAGAGTGCCAATACCCTCGACGAGGAGATCCGACGGGTGCTGGAGTCCGGACTCACGCCGGCACAGCAGGCTGATCTGAACCAAGTGCTCATCAGCACCGAGCGCCTCATGACCAACAACGAGGGGCTGCCCCGGAGGCCTTGGTTCAGACACCAGGTATATGCGCCCGGATTCTATACGGGATACGGGGTCAAGACGCTCCCGGGCATTCGAGAGGCCATCGAGCAGCGGAATTGGGAGGAAGCCAGCGAGCACATCACGCTCGTGGCCGACATGCTGATACGGGTCTCGGAAGCGCTCGAACGCGGGGTCCGGATCCTGGAGCGGAACTAGGAGACGGCCTTCACGAACAGTCGCGTGATCTGCTCCGCAAGAATGGCCGGGTCCCCGACCTCCTCGCCGAAGAGCCGCGGGTAAATCACGGCGTTGGCCATGATCATCCCCATCAAAGTCGCGGCCGCAAAGCGAGCGTCGATCTCCGGCGGAAGCCCGGCCGCCTCCAGCATGGGCACCAAGGGGATCTCCGCTTGATCGGTCCTCATCCGCTGGAATGCCTGCCGAGTGATGCGGTCGGGCGCGATCACGAGGCCGAACAGATCTCGCTGGTTCTCCACGATTTGGAACACACCCGCCACGAAGGCGGCGACCGTGTCCTCGAATGTCTCCAAGTCGGCGAGACGCTCGAACGGCAGACTACTCGGTCCCCTCTCGGAGATGAGCGCGAAGATGAGCCCCTCTTTGTCATCGAAGTGGTTGTAGACCGTCATCGGACTTACGCCGGCGCGCTCGGCTATGCCTTGGATCGTGGCGCCGTGGACCCCCGCTTGCGTGAACTCGGTCAGGGCAGCGTCCAGGATCCTCGCACGGTTGTCGGACCGATCGAGGGAGGCGGTGGCCCCTCGCGCCGTACCTAGTGCCGACCGGAGCCCCGCAACGCTTCCGAACCGGCGGTAGACCGTCGCGCGCGACAGGCCGGCCTCGCCGGCCACCCGAGCCATGGTAAACTCTGCGGGACGGGTCTCGATGACGCGCACGGCTGCATCGAGGATACGATCTCGGACATCGAGCGAGGGCTTGGTTTTCACGAGTAGAGATTAGTCCATGGAAGGGATCTTGAGATCGCTTGCGCGGTATGATACAAGTATATAGTATCACTATATATACGTATCACAAGTGTTACAATGGTCCCTCGCTTCGACGGCCGACCACCGTCGTCTGAGGAAGCGCTCTTGCGAGTCTTACCGAGCTGACAAATGAACATGGTAGAACGCATTCGGGCAAAGCTCCTGCCTCGACGAGGCGCCGCCATGGCCCTCCTGGCCTCGACGGCCTGCTCTTTCGCCCCGGACCCACAGCTTCCGCAGCCGGTGGCGGATCTGCCCGAGACTTTCTTGGAGGCGGAGGTCATAGGCGTATACGCCCCGACAGAGTGGTGGCGCGACTTCGACGACCCCACGCTCGATGCGCTGATCGACTCTGCGCTCGTCGCCAACCTCGACCTGGTGGAGGCCGTCGCCCGGGTCGAACAGGCCCGGGCCCAGTCGGGCATCGCGTGGGCGGATCTCTTCCCGCAGGTCCAGGTCGGGGCTGATGCGATCCGGACCAGCCAGCCAGCAAACACGGGGATCGGTGGGGCCTTGGGTGGACTGACAGGGGACTCCATCCAGGGGGGTCGGCGCTTCAACCGCTTCGACTTTACCACGTACTCGGCATCGCTGGGATTCTCCTGGGAATTGGATTTTTGGGGCCGCGCCCGCAACGACCGGCGTGCCGCCGCAGCCGATCTCATGGCGTCTCGGGCGGATCTGCATGCCGCGCGGCTCGGAGTCCTGTCCGAGACGATCTCCACATACTTCCAGATCGTGGATTTGCGGGAGCGCGTGGGGCTGACGGACCAGACGGTCGGCGTCCTGGAGGAGCGAGAGACGTTGACCGAAACACGCTACGACCGAGGACTGGTTCCCTCGCTGGAGATGTACCAGGTACGCCTCGACCTGCGAAACGTGCAGGCCAGCCTCCCACAGATCGAGACGCAACTCGCCGACGCCGAGGGCCGCATGGCAGTGCTCCTCGGGAAATATGCCGGCCGCATCGACGACCTCCTCGGTGAGGACCTCGATCCGACCCAGTCGCTCGATCCGATCGACACGGGCATCCCTGCCGACATGCTTCTGCAACGCCCCGACTTGCGTGCGGCGGCTGAGCGGCTGGAAGCGGCCCGCTTCCGCGTGGGAGCGCGTAAGGCTCAGCTTCTTCCCACACTTTCTCTGTCCGGGTCGGTGGGGCTGCAGAGTGGTGACGTGGGCGGGCTGTTTGATGTCGGCCAGTGGTTCACCAATCTGATCGCCGGGGTTACGGCCCCGATCTTTCAAGGCGGACGGTTACGCAACAACGTGAAGGCCGCCGAGGCCCAATACATCGAGTTCGCTGCTGCCTTCGGCCGGGCGGTTCTGACCGCCGTCTACGAGGTGGAGACTTCCCTCGTTCGTTACGAAGAGGAGCGTGAACGCTACGCGTTCCTGGTTTCCCAGCGCGAGGAGGCGCAGGCCTCTGCGGACTTGCAGGCCCAACGGTATGCGGCGGGCGTGGCGGGCTACACCGACTACCTCGATGCCCTCCGAACGCTGCTCGATGTGCAGTCCACGCTCTCCGCGGCGGGCACTGAGCTCGGGCTGGCCCGACTGGCCGTCCATCGTGGACTCGGTGGCGGGTGGACCGAGGAGGACGTTGAACCCGTTCTCGGTCTCGTGCCCACCCAAGGCGCCGGCGAGGAGAATCGATGACGAATCGCCGACGTCTCCTCACGATCGCGGGACTCATCATCGGGGCGGCCGGCGCCTCGGGGGTGATGATCCTATTGCGGCCCCAGCCACCCCGCCGCCCCGCCGGGCCGGACTCGCCCATCGTGTCTGTCGAGACCGTGGTGGTGGGGTCCGGTCCGATTCTGGTCTTCGGAGGCGGAACCGTGCGTCCGCATTGGGAGATCGACGTAGCACCCGAGGTGGGCGGGAAGATCGTGGCGGTCAGCGCGAACCTGCAGAGCGGGGGCCAAGTGTCCGAAGGCGAAGTCCTCGTCCGCATCGACCCCGCCGACTATCAGAATCGGGTCCGACAGGCCGCGGCCGACGTAGCTACGCAGCAGGTCGCGCTGCTCCAGGCGGAGGAGGAGGCCCAAATCGCGCGGACCGAGTACGAGCAGTTCCGCGCGCGGGAGAATCGCCGAGGGGCCGATACCGTGCCCCCGAGTCCGCTGGTGCTCCGGGAGCCCCAACTCCAGGCGGCCCGGGCCGCGCTCGAGCGGGCCGAGGCCCAGCTTCGCGACGCCGAGTTGGTTTTGTCCCGCACCGAAATCATCTCTCCGTTCGACGGACGGGTCCGCAACGAGGTGGCCGACCTGGGTCGCATCGTCGCCGCGGGGCAGAGCCTCGGTCGGATCTACGCGTCGGATGCGGTCGAGGTCGTGGTCCCCGTTTCCGACGGTGACGCCTCTCTGATTCCCAACCTCTGGTCGCTCCAGGCCGGTGACAACGACCGCTCCATTCCGGCAACGGTGACGATCGAGTTCGGCGCTCGGCGCTACTTCTGGGAGGGATACGTCGACCGGGCCGAATCAGCGCTCGACGAGCAGAGCCGTACCATCGACGTGGTGGTCCGCGTCCCCAATCCGTTCGACCGGGGCCAGCCTGTCGAGGGGGACTCGGAGACAGGTGCAGCGCCGCCCCTCCTGGTCGGACAGTTCGCTCAGGCGGCCATAGATGGACTCGAGTTGTCGGAGTACTTCATCCTGCCCCGTCGAGCCCTGCGACCCGGCAACGAAGTCTGGGCGATCGGCGCAGACGGGCGGGCACGGATCGTCGCCGTCGACGTGCTCCAGGAGATCGACGAACGAATCTACGTAACCGGCGACTTCTCCGAAGGACAGCTGGTGATCGTGGCCGGCATCACCGTCGCGACGAACGGCATGGAAGTCCGCGTGAACGACGGAGGGAGGCGGTAGGGTCATGACCCGCACGCCCGAAGACGTTCGCCCGGAACGGGAACGCGAGCTGTGGGGGACGCTCGCCGACCACCGCGGCCCGGTCGCTTATATGGCGAAGCACAAGGTCTCGGCGAACCTGCTCATGGCCTTCGTGATCATCGCCGGATTCGTGTCGCTGGGGACTCTGGTACAGGAGGTCTTTCCGGAGTTCAGCCTCGACATAATCCTGGTCTCGGTCCCCTACCCTGGCGCGACGCCTGACGAGATCGAGGAATCGATCCTGCTCAAGATCGAGGAGCAGGTACAGTCCGTGGAGGGAATCGACGAGATCACCTCCACCGCCGCCGAGGGCCTCGGCACAGTCGAGCTGCAGCTCGAACTGGGCGCGAACGTGACTGTGGTGCTCGAAGACGTGAAGGCCGAAATCGACCGGATCAGCACCTTCCCGATCAACGCGGAACGTCCGGAGGTCCGCGAGCTCACCAATCGGCAAAGCGTGATCAAGCTCGCGATCTTCGGTGACGTTGGCGAGCGGACGCTCAAGGAGATCGCATACCGGACCGAGGACGCGCTCTCCGATCTCGACGTCGTTTCGTACGTGGAGACGAGCGGTATCCGGCCGTAC
This sequence comes from Longimicrobiales bacterium, assembly GCA_965249775.1. Taxonomy (GTDB): domain Bacteria; phylum Gemmatimonadota; class Gemmatimonadetes; order Longimicrobiales; family Gaopeijiaceae; genus UBA822. Next base: position 4,050,961 of record OZ252253.1, on the reverse strand, counting down.
GAAATCTCGATCGAAGTCGATCAGAACACCCTCCGCTCGCTGGGTCTCACCCTAGGCGACGTCTCACGCGTGGTTCGCCAGGGCAGCCTCGATCTCTCGGCCGGGAGTATCGAGACGCGTGACGAGCAGGTGCGAATCCGCACACTCGGTCAGAACTACGAGCAGCAGGATTTCGAGTCGATCGTCGTCATCAGCCGTCCGGACGGGACGGTCGTGCGCCTGGGGGACATCGCTGATGTGATCGACGGCTTCGAGGACGCAGACCTGATCACCCGCTACAACGGTCAGCCGGCTGCGCTCGTGGAGGTTTACCGCACATCCGACGAACGCGTTCTGGAAATCGTGGACGCGGTCGATGGGGCGCTTTCGCAAGACATCATTCCGGGGCTACCGGAGGGGGTTTCCCTGGAGGTGTGGAACAACGACGGAGACCTCCTCGCGGACCGTCTCTCGTTGATGCTGAAGAACGCGGCGATCGGCCTATTGCTGGTCCTCGTCGCGTTGACGCTCTTCCTCGAGCTGGGCCTCGCGCTCTGGGTAGCAGCCGGGATCGCGATGTCCTTCATCGGCACGCTGGCGGTGATGATGGCCCTCGGCATCTCGATCAACGTGATGTCGATGTTCGCCTTCATCCTCGCGGTCGGAATCGTGGTGGACGATGCGATCGTGGTCGGGGAAAACATCTTTTCGGAGCGGGAGCGCGGAGTGCCGGGCTTGCTCGCTGCGGTGCGCGGCGCCAAGCGAATCACGGGTCCCGTCGTCTTTGCGGTGTTGACGACGATCACCGCGTTCTCGCCCCTGCTCTTCGCACCCGGCCCGCTCGGGAAGATGCTGGCGGCGGTCCCGGTCATCGTGATTTCGGTACTGACGCTGTCGATCATCGAGTCGCTCCTTATCCTGCCGCATCACCTCTCGCGCCTACCCGAGCCGCACACGCCGGGGAGGACCAGCATATCCCGCTGGATCATTCGAATCCAGAAATCCGTCGACGCGCGGCTACAGGCCTTCATCCAGGGACCATTAGAGCGGGCGCTCCGTTTCGCCACCAAGGAGCCCGGTATCATCATCGCCGGGGCGGTGGCGCTGATCACACTATCCGGTGCGCTCATACCCGCGGGGCTGATTCGGGTCGAGTTCTTTCCCACCGTGGAGGGCGACAACGTGATCGCCGACCTCGAGATGCCGGAGGGCACCTCGGTCGAGCGCACGCGGCAGGTGGCTGAACACCTCCGGCTGGCCGCCGAGCGCACCGTCGAGCGACTGGAGTCCGAGCGGCCGCCGGCATCGCCGCCGCTCATTCGTGGCGTGTACAGCGTGGTGGGCCAACCACCGGCAGTCGGTGGGCCAATCGCCGCGGTCACGCCGGGCGGTCCTCTTGGGAACCGAGCTTATGTGGACGTACGGCTTCTCAGCGCGGAGGAGAGGACCCTCTCGGCCGAGCGCTTCGAGCAGGTCTGGAGAGAGGAGGTCGGGAGCCTCCCCGAGGTCCGTTCGCTGACGTTCTCGGCCGCCCTCGTCAACATCGGTGCTCCGGTCCAAGTGGAGTTGTCTCACCCCGACCCTGCGCGGTTGGAAGCGATCGGGCAGCGTGTGGTCGGCGAGCTGGAGTCCCTGGCAGGTATCTTCGACGTGAAAACGGACCAAGATCGGGGACTCAGAGAGATTCAGCTTCGGCTGAAGCCGGAAGCCCGCACGCTGGGCCTGACGCTGGACGAGGTCGCTCGACAAGTCCGTGCGGCGTTCTTTGGAGACGAGGCGCTTCGGGTACAACGGGGGCGCGAGGACGTACGAGTCTACGTGCGTCTACCCGAAAACGAGCGCGACGCCATCGCGGACGTAGGGGACTACATGGTCCGCACGCCGACAGGCGGCCAGGTCATGCTGGATCGGATCGCGGAAGTCTCCTTCGGGAGCTCGCCCACTACGATCCGCCGACAGGAAGGTCAGCGCGTTCTCACCATCACGGCCGATGTCGACGCCGCTATCGTGACCGGCCAGGCGGCCACGCGCGAGCTGGAAGAGGTCATCCTCCCCCCCATCGCCACCGAAGTCGCCCGGCTCGGCATCCACTTCGGCGGGGAACAACAGGAGCAGCAGGAGTCGTTCGCCTCCATCGGGCGTGGATTCGTCGTGGCCCTCCTAGTGATCTACGCGCTTCTGGCGATCCCCTTCCGCTCATACATCCAACCCCTCATCATCATGGCGGCGATCCCCTTCGGCATCGTGGGAGCGCTCTGGGCCCACCTCGCCATGGGCCTCTCTCTAGGGTTGCTCTCGATCTTCGGGATCATCGGGCTGTCCGGAGTCGTTGTGAACGACGCGCTCGTCATGATCGATTTCATCAACGAAGAACGCCGGGGTGGGGCGACCTCACGCGACGCAATCATCAAGGGTGCGAAGGTGCGCTTCCGCCCCATCATGCTGACCTCGCTCACCACCTTCCTGGGCGTGGCGCCACTCGTCTTCGAGCGGAGTCTGCAGGCGCAATTCCTGATCCCGATGGCAGCGTCACTCGCCTTCGGAATCTTGTTTGGCACGGTGATCCTGATGCTGCTCGTGCCTGCACTGGCGATGGTTCAAGCGAACGTGGACGCGTGGTGGGCGGACCTGCGTCCGAAGCAGCTCCCGACGTCCGAGGCCGAACTCGGGACCACCGGAGCTTGACGCCTCCTTTGCCCATTCCCTGAGGCTCGATCATCCTGGAGGCCGGTCGACGTGCTTTGCTCCGAGGGCTACCTTGAGCCGAAAGAACCCGGGTACAGCCATCCCAACAGAGAGCCGGCCGTGATGAAACGACTCGGTTGTACAGTTTTTCACGCGGCTCTGGCGCTATGCGCGGGTTGCGCACCGGAATCCACCGAGCAAGCCGACCCCACCGCCGAATCAGGACAGGCACTCCTGATCGCCCATCGAGGAGCGTCGGCGTACGCCCCGGAGCACACCATGGCGGCGTACCGACTGGCGCTCGAGCAAGGCGCCGACTTCATCGAGCCCGATCTCCAGATCACTCGGGACGGGGTGTTGATCGCGCTCCACGATCTCACGCTAGGGCGCACCACCGATGCGGCCGAGATTTTCCCCGACCGCTTCCGCGAGGAGTTGTTCCGTGGCGAAACCGTTCGTCGGTGGTACGCGAATGACTTCACGCTCGAGGAGATCCAGAGCCTGGACGCTGGATCCTGGTTCGATAGCGCGTTTGAAGGAGTGCGGATTCCCACGTTCTCCGAGGTGATCGAGCTCGCGAGGGGCCAGGCGGGAATCTTCCCGGAAACGAAGGCACCCGAGGTGTATGGCGATCGCGGATACGACATGGAACGGCTCCTCATGGCAGAGCTCCAGCGGCACGGGTTGCTCGAGGCGAACGGGGACCCGCACACTCCAGTCGTCATCCAGTCGTTCAGCGCTGAAAGCTTGAGGATTCTTCGCCACGACTTGGCCACGGACTTGCCGTTGACGTTCCTCATCTCGGGTCCCGCTTCCGACGAATGGCTGACCACCGAAGGGCTCGCGGAGATCGGGGAGTTCGCGACGGGGATCGGCCCGACCAAGAGCCTCTTGCTCGAGCATCCCGACGCGGTCGATCTGGCACACCAGGCGGGGCTGACCGTGATCCCGTGGACGTTCCGCGGGGGCAGTTCGGGCGGGTTCGCGAGCGTCGAGGAGGAGATGGCGCACTTCCTCTTCGAGTTGGGGGTCGACGGGCTCTTCACCAACAACCCTGATCTGTTCCCGAGGACCGCTCTGGAGGAAGGCGACTGATCCCATGAGGGCCCCAGGCTATCTTGCGCTCGGGGCGCTCGTCGTGGGTTGCGCGGGTCCACTCGTCGAGGACTGTGCCCACGGGGACCTCGATGAGCGCTATTGCGACGGGAATGGCGACCTGGTGGCGGACCCGCCCGGGGATCCACGCATGCGGCTCGATCCCGAGCGGTTGATCTTCGCCTACACGCCCGTGGAAGATCCAGCCCAATTCAGGGACGTCTGGGCGGGATTTCTCGCTCACCTAGAGAAGGCCGTGTCCAGGGACGTACTCTTCTTCCCCGTCCAGTCGAACGCGGCACAGATCGAAGCGATGCGCGCCGGGCGACTCCACATCGCGGGGTTCAACACGGGAAGCGTTCCCCTGGCCGTGAACTGTGCCGGATTCGTGCCCACGACGATGATGGCACGTGAAGACGGGTCCTTCGGGTACGAGATGGAGATCCTCACGCATCGCGAGAGCGGAATAGAGTCGGTCCCGGAGCTCAGGGGCCGGACCCTGGCGTTCACATCCCCCACCTCGAACAGCGGTTTCAAGGCTCCCTCGGTCCTCCTAGAGGAGGAGTTCGGGCTGGTGGCTGACCAGGATTTCGAGCCGGCTTTTTCGGGAAGACACGACAACTCGGTGCTCGGCGTCCTCCAACGTGACTACGACGCCGCCGCCGTCGCGAACATCGTGATCGACCAAGTCTTGGCGCGTGGGGTCGGGAGCCGAGACGACCTGCGAGTCCTCTATCGCTCGGAGACCTTCCCGACCACAGCCTACGGTGTGTCGAACCGGCTCGATCCGGATCTCGCCGAGGCCGTCATCGAGGCGTTCTACACGTTCGACTGGGAAGGCAGCGCTCTCGACGCAGAGTTCGAGGAAAGCAGCTTCATCCCGATTTCGTACGAAGGCCACTGGGAGGTCATCCGCCGGATCGACGTGGCGTCGGAGACGAGCTGGCTCTGTCGATGACCTGGCACTGCCGATGAGCTTGCACTCCCGATGAGCTTCTTCGATCGATGAGCGAAGCGCAGCACTCCCTGAGAATCCAGGATCTGGTCGTTCGTTACGGCCGGGGTGAGCCCGTGATTTCCGGCGTCTCGATCGAGCTCGGCCCCAAAGAGATCGTCGGACTGATTGGAGCGTCGGCGGCGGGTAAGAGCACGCTTCTCCGCGCCGTGCAGCGCCTCGTGGAGCCTGAGTCGGGGCAGATCTTTCTCGATGGAGTCGAGCTGACCCACCTGCCACGCGGGGAGCTTCGAGGCGCGCGTAGGCGGCTAGGAATGATCTTCCAGGAGCACGCGCTGGTCGACCGGCTCTCCGTCATGGAGAACGTGCTCGCGGGCACGCTGGGCCGGACCGGATTCTGGCGGAGTGTACGGCGTCGCTTCGACCCGGAGGACGTACGCGAGGCGTTCGGCCTCCTCGAGCGCGTCGGCCTCACCGGGCTGGAGGACTCGCGCTGCGACGAGCTCTCCGGCGGGCAGAAGCAGCGGGTGGGGATTGCAAGAGCGTTGATCCAGCATCCCGATGTCCTATTGGTGGACGAACCCACGGCGAGCCTCGATCCAGCCACCTCGGTCCGGATCATGACCCTAATCACCGAGATCTGCACGGAGCGGGGCCTCGCTGCGATCATCAACCTCCATGATGTGCCGCTCGCGCGGCGATTCTGCCCTCGAATCATCGGGCTGCAGGATGGCGAGGTGGTCTTCGATGGCCCGCCGTCCGCGCTCGACGACGACGTCCTGAAGCGCGTGTACGGGGATGAGGCTGTGGGAGGCGACGAGATCCTTGGTCACTGAATCAGCAGTCAGTGAGTCGGCCGGGCCCTGGCGGCCTCCGCGTATGATCGAGAGCACGGCTCACCGGAGGCTCATCGTAGGTGGGCTCGCGCTGTACGGCGTCCTCGCTCTCGCGACATTGGAGATAGACCCGACCAGAATCGCGGAGGGGCTGTCTCGGACCGGGGCATTCTTCGGCGGGTGGCTTCGGCCCGACTTCGCCACGCGGTGGACCGATATCCGTGCCGGCCTCTTGGAGAGTCTGGCCATGACGGCAGTGGCCACGGCGGCGGCCCTCTTGCTTTCGGTGCCCCTCGGGCTCGCAGCCGCCCGCAACCTGGTCCCCGGGCCGGTCTACACTGCGGCTCGGGGTGTGCTGGCCGTGGCACGCGCGTTCCACGAGATCCTCGTGGCGATCCTGTTCGTGGCGATGTTCGGGTTCGGTCCCTTCGCCGGTGTCGTGACCCTCGTGGTCGCAAGCGTCGGCTTCCTCGGAAAACTTCTCGCGGAAGCTGTCGAGGAGGTCGATCCCGCCCCACTCGAGGCGCTCACCGCCGCAGGAGCGACTTGGTCCTCTCGCGTCGTGTTCGGCGTGCTTCCCCAGGTCATGCCGCGCGTGCTTGGCCTCACGCTCTACCGGCTGGACATCAACTTCCGGGAGTCGGCCGTGATCGGCCTGGTGGGAGCGGGGGGAATCGGAGCCACGCTCACGACCGCATTCAGCCGATATGAGTTCGAGTCGGTCTCCGCGATTCTGATTCTGATCATCGGGATGGTTTTCGGGGCCGAGGTGATCTCGGGACGGCTCCGTCAGAGGTTGCTCTGATGCCGGTCCTGGAGCATGGGGAGGCTCGGGAATGGCGCCGGCGAACGAGCCAGGAGCAGTGGCTACGATTCCTTGGCGCCCTGGTGCTCACCGCCGCCCTCGTGGCGGCCGCAGCGGCTATCTCGGCTCAGACGACGTGGTCCTTCGTCCTGGACGCGGGAGTCCAGCTCCGCGATCTAGGAACGAGAATGTTCCCGCCGGAGGGCTCGTACGCCGTTTCCGTGGCACGCCCGCTTCTGGACACCCTCCACATCGCCACATTGGGGACGGCCTTGGGGGTTGTCATCGCGATGCCTCTGGCCTTTGCGGCCGCCACATCTACGACCCCTTCCCGCCTCTACGTACGGCCGATCGCGATCCTGCTGCTCGTAACGTCCCGCTCAGTCAACTCGATTATCTGGGCACTCATGCTCGTGGTACTCCTGGGCCCCGGCCTGCCGGCCGGCGTTCTGGCGATCGCCTTTCGGTCGGTCGGGTTCGTCGGGAAGCTGGTCTACGAGGCGATCGAAGAGGCCCCCGAGCTTCCGGTGACGGCGATGGAGACAACCGGCGCAGGGCGCGCACAGGCGCTGGCATTCGGCCTCGTGCCGCAGATCCTACCGACGATGGCGGGCGTGAGCATCTACCGCTGGGAGATCAACATCCGGGAAGCGACCATCCTGGGGTTGGTGGGTGCAGGCGGGATCGGCATGGCTCTCCAGGCGTCGATCGACGCCCTCAGGTGGTCGCGCGTAAGTGTCATCCTGTTTGCCATCCTCGCGACCGTCGTCTTCGCGGAGTTGGTCTCGGCAAGGATTCGACGGGGGCTCGGATAGGGCCAGGTTTCACAGTCTCTTTCTTCCGGCACCAGGGTGGAATCGCAGGCGTCCTGGGCCGCCCAAAAGCACGCGGGAAACGCCGTCTACGGAATCTCAAAGGCTGCAACCGACAAGATGGCCGCCGACATGGGCCATGAGTTGGCCGAACACGGCGTTGTGGTCGTCTCGCTCTACCCCGGTCTGGTACGGACCGAAGCGACCGTGGCAGCGGGCGTTTTTGATTTCTCGAACTCTGAAAGTCCCGAGTTCATCGGCAAAGCCGTCGCCGCCCTAGCCGATGACCCCGAGGCCATGTGCCACACGGGAAGAGTGCTCGTGGCTGCGCAACTGGCACAGGACTACGGGTTCACCGACATCGATGGGGCCGTGCCCACTCCCCTGACGCTCGACGATGTCTAGGCGGCTGTCCCAGGATCAGAGTCTTTGAGCCGCACAAGAACCGCCTCCCCGCGCGGTGACAGCCGATAGCCCACACTGAGGCTCTCGGTCAGCCCGAGGCCCTTTAGCTTGCGGACATTCGTTTTGAAACCGGCCTTGTCCATCCCGGCATCCTGAGCCAGGTCGGCGGCTCGCACCCCCGATCTCTCCTGCAGAACTGTCAGAACGCGACCGGTCCAGGGCCCGGAGCCGGCGCGCGAGTCGAGGCGCGCCAGACGCTGCAGGATCAGATCCAACTCTACACCCTCGGGGATCTCTTCACGAAGTGCGATACGTGGATCGGGACCGGCCAGACAGAGGCGAACTCGGTACACGTCACCATCCGCGCGCTTCGACAACTGGGAGCGGAGCGACGCAAGACTCGTGAACCCTGCCGAGACCGCCTCGGATTCGGTGATCTCCTCAAGGCTCACTAGCTCTACGGCCTCGACGGCCAACTGGCCAACTGACGTGAGGAGTGTTCCGCCCGCCTTGACCGTGGGACGCCGCCACCTCCGAAAAGCCACCGTGACGGAGCCGCTCTCGATGCCTTGCAGGGTCTCCTGTTTCAGCAGCATCGCGGCAGCCTTTGCAGGTCCTTCACATGTCAGGGGTTGAGCTCGGCCTTACCCGAAGTCAGGACTAACGGGCAAGCGCTCGCGTCCGGCAGCGACGGAATCTATCGGTCAGGGACGGGATCTATCAGTCACCAACGGTATCTAGCGGGCTATCCATCCCCCAACAAGATCGACTCGGGGTCAACGTACGAATCCTCGGGGGTCTCACCCTGGCTTGGCGGCGTAGCTGCTCCGTCCTCGGCTTCAAGGCCCCTGGGGGAATTCACGCGCTCGTTCACGGCCACCATCATCTCGTTGAAGGCCGCCTCGAGTCCCCGAAAAGACTTGTCGCCCCGTCGGAACCGTAAACGGCGATCCATATCCCCCCGCGCGACATCCTCGAAGGCCCGTCCCAGCTGTACCATGGGCCCCGCCGCTCGCACGCTCGTGACGACTGCGAGCACGATGCCCGCCACCGCGATCGCGGGCACTCGGGTAAAAAGGAAGAACCAGATGTCACCGTGCAGGTAACTCGGCACGAGGCCGCTCAGCATCATTGCGATGGTAAGGACCGGTGCTGTTGTCACCAGCACGACGACCCAGAGGGCGAAGTAGGGGAACACCCATGGTAGGGTGTGCCTGTATCCGCTTCCCCGGTGTTTCTTGCTCATCTTGATTGTCCGCCTGTGTCGGTAAAAATCTTGAAAGTAGCGGCTACTTCCACTCTAATAGCTGCAACGCAACTTCTCTATGAATTTTTTTGGGGGGGGCGGCTAGGAACGACGTGGTGAGCGCTTCGTCGCTGCGCTTGCAGGGCGGAGCCATCTGCAAGGAAGCCCCGCAGGGCACGACACCCTGCGGGGCTCACACTTGGAAGCGTCGGACCTGGGTAGGCCCAGTCTTACGACCTCATGCCGATCAGATACTCTGGGGCCCAGTGGGCTTCACCATTCTCACCGCCGAGAGTAACCCCAACGCCGCGAATGCCAGCACGACACCAGTGAGCACATTCCGCAACGAGAAGAGGGACTGCCCACCCGCCAGAGCAACGTCCATGCTCGGCACGAACTTCGTCATCCCTTGGATTGGGCCCACCTCTCCGGCGTAGATGTTACCCTCGGCGTCCGCCGTGACCCCCTCGCCCATCGAACCGAACCCGCCCATCCCAGAGGCCCGCGCCGAAACGTGCTCCGGGACGAAGTACCAGACCTCTCCCGTACGGGCACTCCCGACTCGCAGTCCCTTCCTCCAGCCGGGATTGTAGTTGTCGTCGGACTCTGAATCGATGGCGTAGAGAACGTCGTTGTCATCGATGAAGAGCCCACTGATCCGGCTGAACTGATACCACGTGTCGAGGTGCGTCCCTTCCTGATCGAAGATCTGGATCCGCCGATTGCCCCGGTCGGCTACGAACAGACGGCCCTGCGAGTCCATCGCGAGTGAGTGCGGAGACCGGAACTCGCCGTCCGCATAGCCAAACTGGCCGAAGCTCATGATGAAGGTCCCGTCGGGGGCGAACTTCGAGATGCGACTCTTCGCGTTGGGCGTAGTCGCATCCTGGAACTGGGCGCTATGCGTGTCGCCAACGAAGATGCTTCCGTCCGGCGCGACCAGAACGTCGTTGGGATCGGTGAAGTGCGAGGGAGGGTCGCCGGTCTCACCGGGCGTACCCAGAACCATGAGCACCTCGCCCTCCGGGCTGAACTTGATCACCGAGCTCCCCTTGCCCGCCGCGCCGGGGTTAGCCTGCAACTCCCGGGCATTTGCGACGCGGGCGTCCGCTATCCAGACGTTACCATCTGCGTCCACGTCCATCCCGTGGGGCCAGATGATTTCTCCCGCTCCGAAGCTCTGGACCACGTTTCCGTCAGGATCGAGCTTGACGATGGGGTCCACGTCGGAGGTGGCGCAGGAGTTTGTCCCGCACCGGTCGCCGGCCCAGATATGGACACCGTCGATGTCGACATTCACCGCGCTAACCGAGCCCCAGCTCCGTCCATTGGGGAGCGTCCCGAAGTTTCGCTCGGTTACGTAGGGGTTGGGGAGGTAGTTGACCGGCTCCACGTTCGCGTGTTCAGGCGGACCCGCCGCGCCACGCTGGGCCCAGGCATCTCCCGGGAAAAGTGCCGGCAAGGTAAAGGCAAGAATCAGGGAAAGCAGGAGCGGTGCCGAAGCCGGAACACCATCGCGCGTCTTGTTCATTGGAGCACCTCTGGTCATCGGACAAGGTCATCGCTGCAGGAAATCGGGTGGGGAATGTGAGGCATCGCGGGCTCTCGTGCCAGGTCTCGCCCGGTTGACAAGGCCTATACCAGGCTCAGGTTGCTCCACCATGGAGTCCGATCCCGAATTTCTCAATGAGGAAGAGGCGGCCCGACTATGGCAGCGGGCGGCTCAGCTTCAGGCCGAGGCCGCACGAAGGGCGGAGAAGGCCGAGAGCGAGACCGCAGAGAGTGGCGTGGCCGAGCGCGAGACGGCGGACGGGGCTCCTCCCGAGGGATACGCGTTGACGCACGTGCGGTCCGCGGCCTTGGAGGTCGGGATCGCGAACGAGTTTGTGGATGCGGCGCTGGCCGACCTGCACGCGGAGCGTACTCTCCCGAAGAAGAAGCGGCGGCGCCTGGCCCGGTGGTTCCTCGGCAACCCACCGGAGACCCACACCGTCCGGCGCGTCATCGAGGCGACGGCGCAGGAGGTGCTCTCCACGATAGAGGCCGTCTTCCCGGTTGGGCCGTACCGCCTGACCTTGACCGATCGGCGGGGGGACACGCTCAGCGGAGGAGTGCTGGTCTTCGACATTCAGGGACTGAATGCCGTGTTTCCCGAGGGCTTCGCTCTCGAGGCCAGGTATGGCGGGATCCGGCAGGTGTTTCTTTCCATCCAACCAATCGACGGAGCCAAGCCCTCGTGCGAGGTAACCCTCCGCAGTCCGGTAGGCTGGTCCTACACGCAGGACCTAGTACAGGGGGGGGTCGTGACCGGGATCACCGGAGCCATTGGCCTCGGTCTGGGATTGGCGGGGGCAGCCGCGGTCGCCGCGATCGGGCTCTCGGGGATCGGGGTCGTCGTGCCCCTGGCCATCCTGGTCGCGGGTGGTGCGACGGGCGGCGGCCTCGGAGTGAAGGGGTATCGAGCCGTCTACCGCTACGCCATGCGCAGGGGGCAGCGCGCGCTCGACGGACTCCTGGGGGCCGTGGCCAGTCGGGCCGAGGGCGGTTGGGGGGCCAACACGTTGCAGGACCGCGAGCCGCCGCCAGTCCTCCCGGCCCAGACCGGCCCATCTGACTGAGATCGGGCTCGGGGCGAGCCGCGAGGAGTAACCAACGGACTCTGGTGGCCATCGGGGCAGAATCGCTGCAAGATAGGCGTCATGCTTAGAGCGCTTGTAACCGGCGGCTTCCTCTTCGTCGCCGCGATCATGCTGGGGACGTCCTTCTTCATCGGAGTGGAGACGTCCGCCGGAACCCTCCTGATGAATCTCGGAACCGAGATCATCGGGATCGTGATGACCGTAGCGATCGTCGAATGGTTCTTCGAGCGCCGACGGCTTCAGAACCGGGGCCGGCAGCTCGCCTGGGATTTTCTGCACGCGGTGGAGCACGCGGTATGGGTGTGGCAGGGTGGCCCCCCGGAGATGGACTCGGATGAAGTGCGGGGGTTGCTCAGCGCGATTCGTGATGACCCTCTGCCCGAGTTCACGGAAGCTCTCCTCCTCAACATCGGAACGAGGAGCCACCGGCTCTTGAACAACGACCCCGCTGCGGTCGCGGCCATGCCGGGCTTGATGATCGCTCTGGAGCACCTTGGGCGATTCAGCTCGATCCGGGACGGAAAAGCCCCCTGGCCCTCGCGGAAGGTGGCCGAGATCCTGGACGAAGGCACAACGGCACTCGCCAAGTCACTCGGAAAGCCGACCGAGCGCCACCCTACACGCCTGATTCGTTTCCGGGATCCTTCCGTGGAGAGTCAGGAGCGCCGACACTTCGGAGGGCGTGGGACGTTCATGCCTCGCGAGGGACCGGACGCGGAAGGCACTGTGTGAGTCACTCCCAACGAAAGACCTTGGTCGAAAGCCCGGTGCAAACCGCGAACACGAGAATCAACCCCGCCACACTCCCCCAGTGCGCACCCCAACCCGAGCCCTCCCAGATTCCCTCCATGAGCGAGACGGCGTGGGTGGTGGGGAGCCCCTGCGCGACGATCTGAAGCGCGGATGGGAGCTGTTCGATGGGAAAGAACAGACCCGACAACGCGATCATCGGATATAGGAATCCGGCAACGATCGGCCGGGCAAACCGGGACGTGGGAACGAGACTGGCAATCACGAAGCCGAGCGAGAGAATGCTCAGCGTGCTCAGTAGGAGAGCCGCCGTGAAGCTGGGCAGGTTTATGTCCATCGCACCGGGAAAGATCTGCCGCCCGGCCAAGACCAGAAGCCCCAAACTGACGACCGTGAAGCCGAGCTTGACGAACACGTGAGCGCTCAGGATCGTCAGGGGGGAAAGCGGTGTCGCCCGGAGGCGCTTGAGGATCCCTCCTTCCCTGTAGATCGAGATGATCACAACGAGCGAAACCACCGCCTGGAGGGCGATGATTAATGCGAACAGGATCGGCAGGTTGAACGGAATCTCAGCCGCCGAGTTGGTGTCCTGCTCGCCGAAGCTCAGGGACCGTCCCAAAAGGATGAAGAGGATCACCGGCAGGGCGAGGCTCACCACGGATCCCATCGGCTCCCTCGCGAAGACTTTCGTCTCGACCCAAGTGAGCTTCCAGAATCCGTTCAGCATCGGTCAGTCCCTGATTCCATGGCCGGTAAGCTTCAGGAAAACGTCTTCAAGATTCGGGACCTCAGTACGGAACCCCTCCACCCGGATGCCCTCGTTGGCAATCAGGCTGATGACGTGGGTCACGAAATCATCCCCTTCGCCGTGAAGCGTGTGCGTGCATCCGTTGCTGACTGCCGACAGAACCGCAGGCATCCCAGCCAACCGCTCGGCTACTCCGGTTCCATCGCTCGTGAACACCACACTCCGCTCCGGGCAGTGCTTCTCGACCAGGTCTGCCGGCGTCCCCATCTCGACCAGCCGACCATGGTCGACGATCGCGACGCGGTCACAGAGGCGCTCCGCTTCTTCCATGAGGTGCGTGGTAAGGAAGACCGTCTTGCCCCGTTCTCTGATGCCGGTGACCAGCTCCCAGATCGTGCGACGAGCCTGCGGATCGAGTCCCGTGGTCAGCTCGTCCAGGAAGAGCACTTCCGGATCGTGGATCATGGCCAAGGCAATGAAGAGTCTCTGTTTCTGACCCCCCGAGAGCGTCATGAACTTGGCGTTCCGCTTGGCTTCGAGACCGAGACGAGCCAGGAGGGCTTCGGTGTCGACCACTCGCGGGTATAGCGTGGACCAGAGATCGACGGCCTCCCAGACCCTGATCCGCTTTTGGAGCTGCGCCTCCTGATGCTGGACCCCGATCCGATGCTGAAGCGCGTAGAGGTCGCGTCGCGGATCGAGGCCCAGAACCGAAATCGTACCCCGGTCCGCCTTCCGCAGGCCTTCCACGCACTCCATCGTCGTCGTCTTCCCTGCGCCGTTCGGGCCGATCAGGCCAAAGATCTCACCCTCGTGGATCTCGAGAGATACATCGTCCACGGCAACGGTGGACCCGTAGCTCTTGCCCAGATGGGAGACCGAAATGACAGCGGGAGACATATCTGAACAGCCGGTCAGCCCCGCCTGCTAATCAACCCGATCCTCCTCCAACCGCCGCGAGAGGTCGTTTACCTTCCTGCCGATCTGAAACACCCAGGCTCCGACCAGCAACCAGCCAGCGGCAAACGCCAGAAGCACGAAGAGGTAGGGTCGAAAGGACCCGACCAGCTCCGGGTTCTGCCCCAGAGCCCTTGCCGGGACCCACAACGTCGCGGCGACGACCAGAAGCAACACGTAGAAACACTGTTTCATGCTGTGGCCCCGTTTCACTGCGTGGCCCCGTTTCATGGTGTGGCCCCCTCGAGCCGCGTGGAACGAAGCGACCATTCCCTCTCCGCCACCTCGATGCCGTATCGAAGCGATAGCAGCCCGAGGAAGAGCACCGTGTACGCTAGAAAAGCCACGATCAAAGTGATCGTGAACTCCGAATCGGCAGTAGGACCGTCGGGCCGCAGGTAAACAGGTTCCGGATGCAGGGTCGGGAACCAGTAGACGCTCATATGAATGAGGGGAATGTCCAGTGCACCCAGGATCGCTACGACAGCCGCAAGGCGCCTTCCTCGGTTCGGGTTTTCCGTGGAGCGCCGCACCAGAAAGTATCCCAAGAAGATGAACCAAAGTAGGAGAGTAAAGGTCAGCCTGGCGTCCCAGGTCCAAAACGTTCCCCAAGCCACTCGGCCCCAGAGAGACCCGGCGATGAGCAGGCCCATGCAGAAGTACAACCCGCCCTCGGCCGCAGCGACAGCGGCGGCGTCCGCCCGATCATCCTCGAGCCAGAGGTAGATGATACTGGCGAAGGCGGTCAGGCCGAACGCGAGCTCCGTGATCCACGCCATGGGCACGTGCACGTAATTGATCCGCTGGATGATCCCCATCGTTGCCTCGGTCGGCACCCAGAAGAAAACCATCCAGTGCATATACAAGATGCCGGCTACGCCGGCCACGGAGAGACCGACGCCCAGCTTTCCCGCTCTGTTCAGGTTCATGAGCCCTTTCTTCGTGGAACTAGCTCGCCGAGACGTTTCGCCAAGTCTTGGTGCGGTTGACCTCGTTCCCGCACAACATGCCGGTGAGGGTCCGCGTGTTCGCGGCGGTGTCGACCGTTCTGGTCAGATCATAGGTGCAGCTGTCCATCTCGCCCGTGTCCTTCTCCCAGTCGAAGCTGCCTTCGTACGCCGTGATCCAGGTTCCGGACGGGGCGTAGTCGGTGTAGTGACGCTCATGCGTCCAAGTGCCCTCGCCGTTTAGTGTGACGACTACACCATCTTGATTCGTGTATTTACAGCCCGCGCGGGTTGACGTCCCGCTGCTCTCGACGTCGTAGGTCACCGCTGTTGCGTCCCAAACACTCGTGCCTCCCCCCGCAATCGTCAGCGTACCTTCCTCATTGTGGCAGAGACGGCTCCGCTCGAACGTACGCGTCCAGGTGACGGGCTCGTGGGTCAGCGCCGGAGCACTTTCGGGATCGCTCCCGCTGAAGGGGAAGAAGTCGTTGAGCACGCCATTGGTCGTGGCATCGATTAGGTCGGCCACCGCCCCGGCGTCCTCCGCTGTGAACACATCGTCCGACGATGTGCCGTCGTCCCCGCACGCCACGAGGAAGACAACGCCGGAAACGAGCAAGCAGGTCAGTCGTCTGAACATCGGACACCTCCTGGGGCAAAGCCGCTTTCGAGTCCAAGGGATTCGGTCTTTTAAGAAGCAAGAACCGAGCCCCTTTAGCAGTACTGCCTGCCGGGCAAGCGCCTTCCATGGTATCGCGTGCCGGCCAGCGACGGCAAGCAAGAGAAGATCAGAAACTTGACCAACTCCTCGCCGACAGGCACGATCGGTAACGCGCCTTTCACCTGGAGCTAATGCATGGCCAAGGGACCGCTCGTCGACCGCCGGAAGTTCCTCGCAGGTAGCGCCGGCGCGATGAGCGCGGCGTTCTTCGGAAGGGGGCCGCTCGATGCCCTGACGAGTGGGATCACTCCACGGCAGTCCCAAGTCTGGGATGCCGGTCGGGTACGACACCTCATCCCCACGGTCAGCGAGTCGAGGATTCTACTCAAGGTGTCGCTCGAAGAGGCCCTGTTCGCCGCGCCCACACTGCGAGTCGGCGCGCGCAGTTTCCCGGGCCGGATGAATGATACGAGCGGCAGGTTCTGGCAGTTCTATGCCACTGGTCTCGACGCAGGGGCCACCCATGCCCTCTCGCTCGTGGCAGGGGACGGCTCCTCACTCTGCGAGCCCTGGACGCTCTCGACGTTTCCTCCGGCGGACGCACGCCCGGACCGGTTCCGCCTCCTCCTCTTCACGTGTGCCGGCGGGCCGGAGGGCGCCTATACCGGGATCGGGCAGCGCCGTGGTAACCTCCCCACGGAGATACGCAACCGCCTATTGCGCCGGGCGCTGTCGTTCAACCCGGACGCGGCGGTCTCCAACGGAGACCACGTTTACTGGGACCTCCACCGGTGGAGCGGCCAGCTGACGGGGGCACTCAGCCCCAGGGCGCAGACTTCGAACTTCGATTTCGCCGGGTCCGTCTTTGGAACGAGCAACGAATCGGCTCTCATGCTGGCGGCGGGACCTCAGATCGTGCCGGTCTACGGAACGGACTTCCGATCGACGCCGGTCTTCTTCCTACAGGACGATCACGACCACTACGAGAACGACGCGGCCGGTGCTTTTCCGATCGCATGGTTTCAACTCCAGCTCGCCCGGGCGACGCAGCAGCTCTACTACCCGGAGTTCCTCCCCGATGCGAACCGACCCATGGGCTTGCCATGGTCGGCGTCGAGCGACCGCGGGGACCTCTCCGAGAGCTTCGGCACGATCCGTTACGGGAGCTTGGCCGAGGTCCTGCTCTATGACGTTCGCCGCACCATGACGCTCGGACCCCAAGCGGTCTTCGTGGACTCGAACGTCGAGGATTGGCTGCTCGCCCGCACCACCGCTCCCGGAGTCCGCCACGTGGTCCACGCACCTTCGAACCCCATGGGTTGGAGCGCCGGCAAGTGGGGTGAGTGGTATCCCGATGTCCTCGACCGTGGGGCCGGCGCGCTCACGACGGCCATCCCGAAGCAGCACTGGCAGGAAGGATGGCTCAGGCAGCACGATCGGCTCGTGGAAGCAATGTCCGGGATGCGGGACCGCGCCCCCCTCGTCGTGAGCGGAGACCTTCACGCGATTGGCGCCGGCACGATGCAGCGTGCAGGTACGCTGGACCTCGCAGCAAACCCAGTGACGACGGTTCTGAGCGGTCCGGTAGGGACCGCTCCAGGAGGCTTCCCGTCGGTGGTTCGCGGGGTGGGGTCCGCACCGTCAGCCCACCTCGATCTGGACGAGACCGTGCCACCCATCGAGCAACACGGGTTCACGCTGGTGGACTTCCTACCCGACCGGATGGCCGTGAGCCTATTTCGGTGGGATGTGAACAGTCAGCCGATCGACGCGATCGACGGCTTGGAAGCGTTCTATACTACGGAGTTGAGCACGGCCTAACCGGACGCGGGTGTGGCACTACCGCCTGCGGGCGTGTCACTACCGCCGCGGGTCGTCAGTCTTCGCGCAGCCCGTCTCGTATGCGGCGGTACGCCTCCCGAAGCTCTTTCACGATCAGTTGGGCACCCTCGCCAACCTCGCGCGATGTTTCGACGACTTGATCCTTTGCGTCAGCCGCTTTGGACTCGAATCGCTGCCATTTCTTCTCCAGCTCGTCCCACTCCTCCTTGGCCTCCATGGTGCCGAGATGCATCTTCACCTTTAGCTCGTCGCGCTCTTGGCGCAGCTTACCCCAGGCTTCCGAGAGGTCTTCCTTGTTGATCCCCACTGACAGTGCTCCTTCAAAGATGGCTTCCCGGTCTATCGACCGGCGCTCTGCCGCCCGGACTGAAGTGCCGAGCGTCCCGATTCCTTTACCCCATCATATGGCCATTCTTCGCTTCATGCGCCCTATCCCGTTTGTTTCCGCGCTGCGTCAGACGGGCTCGGATGGCTCTGCCGCCTGGTGCAGCTTCATGTTCAGCATACGCAGGGTCGCCTCCACACCGGCGAGCACCTGGTTGGCGCTGACGCCGCGCGTTCTCACTGAGTTTAGGCCGTCCCGCCAAGTGATGAACACCTCTGTCAGCGCGCTGGTGCCGCCGCCCTTGGGGATGCGCAGCTCGTAATCCAACAGCTCCGGGAATTCGAACCCTGCGGGGAGCACCTTGCGGACCGCGTCGACGAACGCGTCGAATCCGCCGTTCCCGGACCCGGACGCCTCGTGGGCCTCGCCGTTCACTTTGACCCGGATGCCCACCGTCGACGCGTGGTCCAGGTCACTGGTGATGGAGCATTCCAACAGCTCGACATGGCGGAAGTCCTTGCGCTCCAACACGTCGGCGATGATGAACGGCAGGTCCTCCGCGGTGATGGTGTGTTTGGAGTCTCCGAGGCTCACGATCCGTTTCAGCACTTCGGCTTGGTCATCGGGCGACAGGCTGATGCCCAGCTCCTCCAGGTTCTTCTTCAGCGACGCCTTGCCGCTCATCTTGCCCAACGCGTATTTGCGCTTGCGGTCGAAACGCTCGGGGCTCAATGGCGTTTGATAGAGCCCCGCTTTGTGATCGCCATCCGCGTGGATGCCGCTGGTCTGGGTGAACACGTCGGCACCGATCACGGGGGCGTTGTCGGCGACCCGCTTGCCCGAGAAGTTCTCCACCATCCGGCTCAGGGCGAGGATCTTGGTCTCGTCGATGGACAGCGTCATTCCCATCTTGTCGCGCAGTGCGACCGCGATTTCGGCCAGGGACACGTTTCCCGCCCGCTCTCCGAGGCAGTTGACCGTGCAGTGAATGGTGCGGATGCCCACCTCGACCGCCCGCATGGCGTTGGCCGTGGCCAGCCCGTAGTCGTTGTGCGGATGAAAGTCGAATGTCTGATCAGGGAACCTCGTCATCATGTCCGACAGGCTCGCATGGACCTCCTCCGGTGTCATCACGCCCAGCGTGTCGGGCAACATGACGTGCGCGACTCCCGTCCCTTCCAGTCCCTCCACGAGTGTGTAGACATAGTCGCGGCTGTCGCGGTACCCGTTGGACCAGTCCTCCAGGTAAACGTTGACTGTGAGCCCCTGCCCGCGCGCGTACTCGACCGTGCGACGAATGTCCGCGAGATGCTGTTCGAGGGTTCGCCCCAACTGCAGGCGGCAGTGCCGCTCGCTGCCCTTGGTGAGCAAGTTCAGCACCTGCCCGCCCACGGATACGATCCAGTCCGCACTGCGATGTTCGTCTACGAATCCCAGGATCTCGACCCGCTCCAGGCACCCTCCGGTAGTCGCCCACTCCACTATCCGGGTGACGGCTTCCTTTTCACCCTCGGATACGGCGGCGGAGGCAACCTCGATCCGATCGACCCGTAGCGAGCTGAGCAAAGCGCCGGCGATACTGACCTTTTCCGATGTGGAGAACGAGACATCGCGGGTCTGCTCGCCATCCCGTAGCGTGGTGTCCATCAACTGAACGTGATCGCTGGTATTCATGCGCGGCTTTCCGCCACCTGTATCAGTGTGCCAGGGGCGTTCACGGGCTACGCCCAGAATTCGACCCGACGATAGTCCCGTTGTTCACCAGGGCATCCGTCGATTCGTATAGCGCCGCCCCTGGTCCGCAACCTCGGCGCCCGGGTTGGCACCGATTCTGACACCTTCCTCGATCATCGCCTCGATGTTCTGGGCGTTGACCTGATTGAGGAACGGGATGTCCGCCCTCTGGGTGGCAGCGAGCACGCGAGCACGAGCGTCGATCAGAACCTGAGGCATATCAGCACCGCCGGCGTCGAACGACATCCTCATGTCGCCCGGACCCCACTCGGCGAACCCCACACCCGGCACCGCCGTGCTCGCTTCGGCGTTCTCGAGCGCGTGCCGATCTTCGATCTTGAGGCCGATCAACAGCTCACCGTCCGGGTTCAGCGGCCACGGATCGGCGAGACGCTGGTACTCCTGCTGGCTAACTCCCCAGATCCGGGCTGCGAACCCCTGGCCGCCGCTACCACGTAGGCCCTCGTCGATCCCTTCTGCCTGGGGCGCGTGGGGATACCGGGCGGCCTGCACCAGGATCCTCACGACCTCGGGCGATCGAGCATGCGCCAGGAGAACGCCGTGGACGCCCGATCCGAGAACCTGCTCGACCATCCAGTAGTTCGCCCACATGACCGTCTCGTTGATCCCTCCGAGTGGCAAGACAGCGATGACGGTCGGCGTGCGATGTCCGCTCTTCGTCGGCCCGCCATCGACCAGACCCTGCATGAACGCGCGTAGGTCGGCCATGTTGAACGCGCTGTGCTCCATGTTGTACGTGATGTAGTCTGCCCACGTTTGGGCGAGTCTCTTCCCCTCGTCGTACCCGCCGCCGTTGACCTGCGTGTAGTAGATCGGCTGATCCTGTTCGAGGAGCTCGACCGCCTTGCTGACCCGGGTCGGCTCGTAGGACTGGGCCGACGCCGGCCCAGCGTCTGTTGCGGCGGCACCGAACGGAATCGTCACTGTCAGCGCAAGGAATGCGAATCTACGTGCCATCTCTCACCTCCGTCGGTTTACCTACCTCGCGACCTTCTCGACCGTATGCAGAAGCACGCCCCGTTCGTCGTGAAAGCGCATTGTGGCTGTGGGTCGCTCGCCAGGGGAAATCGTGACGTGCAAGAATCCGCCCGAAGGCTCGGTTGACGTGTACGGCTGCTCGATCAACGCATCGGGATCGGTTGACTCCGGGTCTCCGGGATTCCTCCCCAGCCGGGAATTGCCATCCACGAGGGCCCCGGTTGAGAACTCCTCAAAGCCCCTGGGGTGGATCGAGTGGTACTGCCAATGCCTGTCCCCGGTGATGATGTAAAAGTTCTCGTCGACCAGAAAGCCGTTGTTGATGAGCCAGTCGAAGAACTGATCACGCTCGTGCTGGAAGCCGAAGGGGTCGGCGTGGTTGTCCCGCTTCAGCGCGTCATGCCCTTCCGCCGGGCGTCCCGCCTGCTCGGCATCGTCTGGACCGATCATGGGGGTCGGCGAGATCAGGATCTTGAAGGTCGCATCGCTCTCGCGGAGGGTCCGGCGAAGCCATGACAGTTGCTCGGCGCCCCATAGCGTCTTCAGGGCATCGTTGGGCATCATGTTGGGGCTCCGGTAGTCACGCCCCTCGGTCAGCCAGATCTGGAGATCCTGGTTGATTCGGTGAGTCCGGTACGTGAGCGGATTCGGTGACGCGGGATCAGCCACGGGTACCTGCTCGAGGAAGATCGCATTACCCAACTCGGGCGAGGGCTCGTCATCGCCCGTGTTGTCCGAATCGTTGTAGCGAGAATCGTGGTCATCTTTCTCCCAGTAGGTCGGTATTTCGGCAAACATGTCCGCATACCGGGGCTGCGAGAACTGTTCATGCCATTTCCTTCGAAGCTCGGCAGGCGTCTTGGCCGCAGCCTGAAAGGGCACGTCGTAGTACACGTTGTCCCCGGTCGCCACGAAGAAATCCGGTCTCAGGTCGAGGATCGTGGCCAGGGCGGGGTACCCGAGCGCCTTGTCCGGACCCTCATACTGGTTTTGAAAAGCGCTGTACCTCATGCCGGTAACGACCACGAAGCTGACCTCGCTCGCCACCTCTGGGCCGTCGAGCGTCTTGAACGTCCGCCTAGGGCCGGTTCGGACGAGTTCCAGATCCGGGCCGTAGATCAGGCGGTAGTAGTACCTGGTCCCGGGATTCAACCGGTTGATCTGCGTCTTGACGATGAAGTCGTTGTCGGGTGTCGCCCGAAGCGGTTCGGATACAAAGGAATTCGTGAATTCCGGTGACGTTGAAAACTGGAATTGGGCCGTTCCCTCCACGCCGGGCAGATCTCCCTCAACCAACTCGCTCCCAACCGTCAATCGTGACTGGAGGATGACGCTGGTCATGGTCACCTCCCCCGCGATCTCGCCCTGTCCGTTGGTCATATTGGGAAACGGGACCTCACGGCATCCTGCGGCGACGACTACGAAGGACCCTAGAAGAGCTAATCGCGTGGAGGTTGTTTTCATGAGTGATCCGCCCCTCCTCCTGTGCCGTACTGCCCGGGCCGTGCCTTCCATCAGGCTGCTCCGAACGAAGTTGGACGTTGTCTCCGGCGAGAGCAAGACACACCCGGGATTGGCGGTCCAAGCCCCCTCTCTTCTTGGCGGAAGGGTGGAAGAGGGGCTCACGATCCCGCTCCGGAGATGACTTCCTTGCCGTCGGGTACGGGGCGCCCTCTTCTAGCTCGTAGGTGGAAGAGGGGTCGACGGTCCTCCGGAGGACAGTCCGCCGCCGAAGGCGGTGGAGCGAAGCGCTGGCCGTAGGAGGACCGTCGATCCCTCTCCCTTCCATACGCAAGAAAAGGAGTCGCCACTGCCCAGGCCCGCGTCTGCCTACGCGCCGTCTCCGATCCAAAAACGTGGACCCGGGCCATGACGAGCTGCGCGGTCGGCGGGGTTCGCGAGGCGGCAGCGCTCGAGTGAGAGGCAGCCGCACCCAATGCACTCGGTAAGCCCAACCCTGAGGCGCTCGAGCTCGGCGATCCGCTGATCGATTCTTGACGTCCACGCGCCCGAGAGTCGTGACCAATCGCGGCCGGTCGGTACGCCCTCTGAAGGAAGCTTTCCCAGCTCCGTGTCGATCTCGTCGAGGCTCAGCCCGACGCGCTGAGCGAAAACGATAAACGCGATCCGTCGGAGCACCGCTCGTGGGTAACGGCGGTGCCCCGAGCCTGCGCGCTCCGACTCGATGAGTCCTCGGTCTTCATAGTACCGCAGCGCTGATGCAGCCACGCCGCTGCGACGAGAAACCTCACCGATGGTGATCAACTCTGACATGAATAGGAAGCTAATCGATAAAGGCCTTGACTTCAAGTTCACTTTAACTTGTAGATTGGTCGGAGAGTTCGAATCGGCCGCCTCAAAGGCGGAGCACAAAGGCGAAAGGAGCAAGTCATGACCTCTACCTACGAGTCGACCGACCACACACCGACTGCCACCACATCGACACTGACTGGCCTACGCGTCGCCGTCACGGGCGGTACGTCGGGACTGGGTCTAGCGCTTGTGGAGACGCTGCACGATCGCGGGGCCGCCGTGGCGTTCGTCGCTCGGCAGGACGATCGGGTGCGCGAAGTGGCGCGCCAGCACGTGGGAACCCACGGTATTGCGGGTGACGTGTCAGAGAAGGACGCGACCTACCCGATGGCCATGCAGATCACCGCAGCTCTGGGAGGACTCGACGTACTCATCAACAACGCTTCGAGTCTCGGCCCAGTCCCGCTCGAATTGCTGGCCGATACGGATTGCGAAGACTTGGAGGCCGCGCTGGCTACGAACGTGGTCGGTCCGTTTCGCCTCACCAAGGCGCTCCTCGGGGCACTCAGCGCATCCGCCCGTGCGGGCCGACCGGCGCTGGTTGTCAACATCACCAGCGACGCGGCGGTGACGCCTTACGCGGGCTGGGGGGCGTACGGCGCGAGCAAGGCAGCGCTGTTACATATGAGCAGGATCTGGGACGAGGAACTTCAGGCACACGGAGTGCGGGTGAAGGCCATCGATCCCGGTGACATGGACACACCTCTGCACGCCTTGGCCGTGCCCGACGCCGACCCGGCGGATCTGAAGCGACCGGCGGACTCCGCTCAGGAAATCGTCGAGCTCATCGAAGTGTTCGCCCGAAGCGCCGGTGCCGCGACTGGAGCCACGAGCGGAGCCACAACATGAAAGCCGCCACTACACCATCGCAGCGCCCGCCCGACGCCAGGCTGCTGGTCGTTCAATCCGACGGCAGGCTCGACCACGCGGCGAGGACGCAGCTGGTTCACCAGTTGTCCCCGGGTGACCTGGTCATCGCGAACGATGCCGCCACGATACCGGCGAGCCTCGGGGGCCTCCACGAGCGCAGCGGAGCGCCGATCGAGATACGATTGGCCGGTCGGCGTTCTCTGGCCGTCGACGACGTGTACGACTTCACCGCGATCGCCTTCGGCGCGGGTGATCATCGGACCCGCACGGAAGACCGCTCGCCGCCTCCCCCACTGCGGATCGGTGATGTCCTGATGTTGGGACCGCTGAAGGCCACAGTTACGAAATTGCTCGGTCACCCGCGCCTCGTGGGGCTGAGCTTCGTCGGTACCCCCGATGAGATCTGGGGCGGCATCGCAAGACACGGCAAACCGATCCAGTACGCGCACATCGACCGACCGCTCATATTGTGGGACGCCTGGACGCGGGTCGCTGCGCTACCGGTCTCGTTCGAGCCGCCATCAGCGAGCTTCATGATCGACTGGGCCTTCCTGAAGGCACTTCAGGCACGGGGGGTCGGTTTCGCAACCCTGACGCTCGCGGCCGGGATTTCGTCGACGGGCGATGCAGCACTCGACGTGAAGTTGCCGTTCGATGAGGCATACCATGTGCCTCGTGCAACCGTACGCGCGATCTCGCGGGCCAAAGCGCGAGGCGGTCGCGTGATCGCCCTGGGCACCACCGTGACCCGTGCTCTGGAGCACACGGCGCTGCATGGAGCGGTGTTGCATGGAGGTGCGCCGCGGCCTGGAGCCAGCCTGGCCACTCAACGCATCGGCGCGCAGACGAGACTCCGTGTGGTCGACGGCATCGTCAGCGGAGTACACGAGCCCGACGAGAGTCACTACCAGTTGCTGCGAGCGTTCGCGAACGGAGCGGCGCTACAGCGTATGAGTCGTGCGCTCGAAGAGGATCACTATCGCTCACACGAGTTCGGTGACTCGGTGCTCATCATGCGCCAGGAGGGCGCGGTATCAAGCCCACGCCCAACCAGGCCCCACCGTGGGGCGGAACATCACGCGTCCCGCCCCACCAGCTCCGACCGCTAGCGATCTCCCTCGGACGTCGGCAGGAAGTTCTCCAGCACCCAAACCGCACTCGGCTCCGACGTGTCCACCGCAACGAACCTGATCTCACGGCCGTCGGGCCGGAACTGCGGCTCGAGGCCCCCGAATCTACGCCTGAGCCATTGTGTCTCCATTGCTGTTAGTTCGAGTCCGGCTGGTTCGGGATCACCGCCCGTCGCTCGGATCCGATACAACCGTACCGGGAGGCGCTGTACTTCCTCTTCAGACATTCGAGCGTCGGGGATACGCCTTCCAAAGAACACGATGTTGTTTCCGTCAGGCGTCCACGCGAGCCCTCGCGTTAGGATGGGTTCGCCGCGGTACTCGAGGTCCGCCAAATGCCTCACGACCCCGTCGGTCGTCGAGACGATGTTGAGGACCGGCGCTCGGGCCGTCCCCGTCGAGAAGACGATGTCTCGACCGTCGGGTGACAAGTGATGTCGCGGCCCGACGTCTTCAGGCTTCACACGATGCAACTCGGATCCCTGCCCCGTCTCCGCGTCGATTCTCATGATGGCTCGGGTCCCGGGAACTCCGGACGCCCCGTTCTCGGAGCTGACATGCTCGATCCTGTACAGCGTCTTGCCATCTGGGCCGACCACTGGACCGCCCCACTGTATGATAGGCGTCGTTTCTAGAACGATTTGTGGGGTCGCACCATCTGTGATGTCGAATTGCAAGAGACCCTCGCGGCCTCCGAGTCGCCCACGCAGATAAAGCGACTCGCCGTCGGGATGCCACTGCAGAGTCCAAGGATATGGGCTATCCAAGTCGAGGGGGATGGCCGTCTCACGTCCTGAAGAGAGCGAACGAATCACCAAGAGCGATTCCGGTCCGCGCTGAGACCGATAGGCGAGATAGTTGCCGTCCGCCGACCACGCCGGGTCTCCCGTCGACCCGTGGGATGACCGAGCAACCGGCCTAGCCGGTCCAACCACCTCGACAGTCTCGGGATCGAACGCGGCGGTAAACGCATGCGCACCACCCTCCGCTCTGGCCACGTAGTACAACGCCCCATCGTGGGTCGTCCCGGAGTTCGTCACGTCGCCGAGTCCATCGCGAAGCATGACCGCGGAACCGATGGCCGTACCATTCTCGACGCTGATCATCCAAAGTGCGTAACGTCCGCTCCGATTGCTCTTGAAAAGAAGAGAACCGTCCGGCGCCCAACCGAGGATGCCCTCATCCGCCGGCGTTTCGGTCAGGCGCACGTCACGGCTCCCGTCCACGGCCATGAGGAAGAGGTCGCGATTCTGGGACGTCTCATCCGATTGATGGCTATAGGCAAAGTACTTCCCGTCCGGTGAGAACCAGCTCGCGTAGGGCTCGCCTTTGTCAAACGACTTGAGGATGTGCACGGAGCCATCACTGACAGACAGGAGCCCAATCTGCATCCCGTCCGTCGACCTACTGGGATTGCGCATCAAGAGCGTCAGCGAGAGGTACTGCCCGTCGGGTGACCAGCCACCGATGTTGGGGTAGTGCACGTCGTCGTTGCTGTACAGCGGCCGGGAATCGAGGCCTTCGACGCCGGTGAGCCAAACATCGTAGTTGTGGTTGTCGTAGCGGGTGTACGCCAGTTGGGTGCCGTCAGGAGACCACCTCGAGACCTCCGCATAGTTGTACGTTCCGTCGTTCGCGAAAGTCCCACCGCTAGTGACCGGCCGGTTCTCGCCCGTCGTGAAATCATGGATGGCGAGGTTACCCGACTCCCAGTCTGCGAACGACAAATAGCGACCATCGGGGGATACTGACCCGTAACCGCTCTCGACCTCCGGCCCCGTCCAGACCCGACCGGCAGCCATGGTCGATAGTGTAGCTGCCAAACCTGCTCCTGTAGCCGCATCCGCCATCTGGCTCCGTTGCCATCCGACGTAGGCGACGTCCCCGAGCGTCAAGAGCGCGATCACAGCAGCCGCGGCGAACGGTCCCCGTTTCCGACGCAGCAGCTTGCGCGCCCGATACATGGCACTCGGCGGCCTCGCCACGATCGGCATTTGGTCGAAGTACCGGGAAATATCGTCCGCCAGCTCCGACGCGGACTCGTACCTCCGGCTGCGCTCCTTCTCCAGGGCCTTCATGACGATCCAGTCCAGGTCGCCTCGAAGCACCTTGGCGAGCCCCACGGCTGAAGCGTCCCGGTGCTTCGCGTGCGCCTCACTCGACTTGCCCATGGTCTGGATGCGAGTGGACGGCTTCGGGGGCTCGTCTTCCTTGAGGATGCGGATGACCTCGAGGTAGGCGGCCCGCTTCAATGCCTGTGAATCGTGGGGCGTCGTGCCCGTGAGCAGCTCGTAGAGAAGGACGCCAAGTGAGTACACGTCGGCACGACCGTCCACGTCGAGCCCTTCGTAGGTCGCCTGCTCGGGGCTCACGTAGGTCGGGGTGCCGATGAACTGGTTGTACTCGGTGAAAAGCGTCGTATCGGTCAGCCTCTGTTGCGTCGCTTTCGCCACGCCGAAGTCGATGACCTTGGGCACCGGAGCGCCGTCGTGAAGCGTGACCATCACGTTCGACGGCTTGATATCCCGATGGATGATTCCGTTTTCGTGCGCGTGTTGAACCGCGCCGCACACCTCCGTGAACAGGGCGAGACGCTCGCGAGTGTCGAGCCGATGCTCGTCGCAGTAGTCCGTGATCGTGACCCCTTTGACGAGCTCCATGACGAAGTACGGTCGCCCCGCCGGTGTCGTGCCGGCCTCGAACACCTTGGCGATATTGGGGTGGTCCATCATCGCGAGCGCCTGGCGCTCGGCCTCGAAGCGAGCAATGACCTGCTTCGTGTCCATGCCCGGCTTGATGACCTTGAGCGCCACGCGGCGCCGGATCGGCTCCTCCTGCTCGGCCATGTAGACGACGCCGAACCCCCCTTCACCGATAACCTGGAGGATCTTGTACGGACCGATGCGGGTCCCCAGGCCCTCGGGTGGCTCCTGTGCGGCCAGTCCAATCGACGCCGCTGCCACAGGGTCCAAACCATCGATCGTCAGGTCGTCCATGAACGGACCGGCATCGCGATAAGCCGCGAGGAGCGTCTGGACGTTCGATCGCAGCTCGGAGTCGTCTCCGCACAGTTTCCGGAGGAGCTGGTCCCGCTCTGGACCCGTCTTTTCGAGTACCTCGTGGAAGATGTGCTTGACTCGGTCCCAGTCGGCGTTCGGCATGGTTGGCACCCTCGCTCTTTTAGTCGTCAGCCTCCCCGAGGGCTCTGAAGAGCCAGGTGCGCGCGAACTCGCGGTGCACCGTCCGGATCGATAGCTCCAGTGCCTTCGCCGTCTCCTCGACGCTGAGCCCGGCGAAGAATCGAAGCTGAACGATCTCGGCTGCTCGGGGGTCCTGATCCATTAGGCGATGTAATGCCTCATCGAGTGCCAAGACCTCGTCCGGGTCACTCCATGTCGCCAGGTTGGCGTGCTCGAGATCGACCCGGACGCGCCCGCCGCCGCGCTTTCCGCGCGCCCGGCCTCGAGCGTGGTCGATCAAGATCCTCCGCATCGCCTCGGCGGCCGCCCGATAGAAGTGCGCGCGATCGATCCATGTCTGCTGCTCCCAACCAACCAGCCGGATATACGCCTCGTGCACGAGCGCCGTCGCCTGCAGGCTGTGATCCGGACGCTCGTGCCGAAGTCTAGCCCCGGCCAGCGCCCTCAACTCGTCGTATACCACCGGCAGGAGTTCCTCGAGGGCTTCTTCGCGACTCAGTCGATCTTTACCGGATAGGATGCGGGTAACCTCACCGCTGCCAAGGGACGTCATGGCTGAGTATTAAGTGGACCCTAGGCCTCTTGGCAACGCATTGGCTGTCGGCGCGTTGGCTTCGGGAATCAGCCGATGGGTTCCGCGAGGGCACACATCCCGGAGATGATTTTCCACTGGCCGCCGGATCTCATCCACGTGTGTGTGAACTTGAGAAGACGGCCTTCACCGGTGACTCTCCCGTCCGGATACCGGCGAATGATGGGCGAGCTGTAATGCACGACCGCAACGTCGCCGAAATGCTGAAGTGCCTCACGATGAAGTTCGTAGAAGACCCGGACTCCTTCGTCGCGGATCACCCGCAGCCAGTCCGCGATGTTTTCAACTCCTGAAGGGTGAAGATTACTGCAGGGCCAGCCGACGAAGTCGTCGTGCCAAAGTGTGACGTAGCTCTCGATGTCCCCGGCTTCTACGTATTGCCAGTACTGCTCCTCCAAGGTCCATATCTCATCTGTCATCTCATCTCTCTGGGCCGACAACGAAGAGGGGGCGAAGCCTAATACGCTGAGGAGAACAGCCGCGCCGATGCATGCGCTCCATGGGCAACGTTTTCGATCCATGATCCCCTTGCTCCTCTGGAGAAGAACGGCTGACTGCCTCCGGCTCTGCTGTGCGGGCTACGATGCGGACCCACGCCGCACGTCGCAAGCGCCGCACAACGATTTCGTTGCATTGTCGCCGCCCCGCGTGTAGCATGCCTCGTCGCACGGAGGCGGTTCGCCACCGGACCGCCTCTCGGGCAACCGATTCGTAGGGAGGAACATGTGAGATTGGTCGCGCTTACTTACATGGGCGCGTTCGTGGCGCTGCTCGCGGCGTTCCGCCTTCAGGCCGGGTCTGAAGCTCCACCGGCCGTCGCTCCTCTTTATCCCTCCGCCACAGCCCGGATAGCGGAGCCGCTGTCTTCCACTGCGACGGAACCGCTCCAGGCCGACGAGCCAGCAGGGACCGAGCTCGTCGAATCAACCCAGTCCCTGGAGGAAACGCGTCAGTCCCAGGAGGGCGCGCGTCAGCCCCAGGAAAGCACGCGTGAGACGGTCGCTCCTCCCCCGCCCGACAGAAGGAGGCGCTCCAGGTGGCGTAGCTACAATCGTTATCCAGGGCCGATCCCAACGCCCGCTGACTGGAAACCGCCCGAGGGACCGGTGCGAATCGCACTGCAAGCCGGCCACTGGCGAGCGGACGAAGCGCCTAGGGAGCTCCGCGGGCTTCGGAACAACGGGACCCGCTGGGAGGGGACGGCGGAGTGGGAGGTCAACCTGGAAATCGTTCGGCGTACGGGCGCGATGCTCGAGGAGCTGGGCTACGAGGTCGACATCCTACCGGCGGTCGTACCTCCGGACTATCGGGCCCATCTCTTCATCGCCATCCACGCCGACGGGAGCAACGACCCCAACGCCACCGGCTACCGGGTCGCGTCGCCCAGCCGTGACGCTACCGGCTGGGCGTCGCAGATCGAGGCATTGCTCGAGCAAAGCTACGGAGAGGCGACGGGCATCAAACGGTTGCCAGTGGCGACCCGTCGCATGCGGAACTACTACGCGTTCAACTTTCGCCGGTACGAGCACGCGCTGCATCCCATGACCATCGCCGTGATCCTCGAGACGGGCTTCCTTACGAGTCGAAGGGATCGCCGGGTGATCGTGGACGATCCGGACCGTGCAGCGCGCGGCATCGTCGAGGCCGTGACGGCGTTCTCGGTGACGCCACCCCCTGAGATCGCAGATGACGGGACGTCCTCAGGAAGCTCCGCCCGGGCGTCATCTGTGATCAGCGGTAGCTGATAGTCTTCGCTACCTGAGGTCCAAGGCCTCGCGGAGCTGGGCCGCGGTCATGTTGGTCACGTACACTGGCGTGCCCTGATCGAATTCTCGCGCCCGGGCGAGCGGCCCGACCACGACCGGATCGAAGCCGGCGTCCATCACGAGGCGCGACGCGATACGGAGGGCCTCCGCGTCGTCGCCCGCGATCGGAATCCCGACCTGACTGTGGTCATCCTGCCGCACGGTCCTGAAGCTGACCGCGTTGAATGCGCGCACGAGGCGCACGCCCGGCAGGAATTCGGCCGAGGCGACTCCGGTCCCTTTGGCCAACGCCTCCTCCGCCATGGGTCCGTCGCGCTGCGTATAAGGATTCCCGCAGTCGATCACGACCTTGCCCTGCATCAGGTGCCCGAAATCCTGGCCTATCTGCGGGAGTGCGGCGTATGGCACAGCAATGAAAACGACCTCTCCGAACTCGGCGGCTTCCGCCGGGAGACCGGCGCGTGTCCTGGGCCCGCCCTGCTCGACCAGGTCTGTGAGCTCTTCTGGATGGCGGGACGAGAAGAGGATCTCGTGACCGGCCCCGGCCCACAGAAGACCAACCGATCCCCCGATCAGTCCCGACCCGATGATCCCGATCCTCATGGAGCCCTGTTGCGCCGCGGCTGCCCCGAGCCCTTTAGGCAGGAGCGTCGGTGCAAGGACCAATCCGGTTGCCGTCGCCCCCGCCTTCAGAAGAAAGTCACGACGTGACTGTTTGCAAGAGCCCTTCGTGTCTGGTCGCGTCATGTCTACCTCCTGCGCAGATTTTTCACGTTAAACCATTCAACACTTAGGTACCGTATCCCTCGGCGCTGCGATGGACAAGTCGATCGGCGGACGTTCACCCGACCATCGCAAGGACCGCCCCACCATCGCCGGGACCGAGAGTCACGCAATCCTAGGTCCGAAACTCACCGCCGTTGACGTGGAAGGTTTGGCCGGTGATGTAGCTGGCTTCTTCGGACGACAGGAACGCGTACATGTTCGCGAGCTCCTGGGGCAGCCCGACACGCCCAAGAGGGATCCGCGACAGGTCTGGGTGCGCGACGTAGGCTCCAGGAACCACGTGGTTGACGATGATGTTGTACTGCGCGAGCTCCACGGCGAGCGCCCGGGTCATGCCCATGGCTCCCATCTTCGACCCGCACACGTGTGACCAGTTGGGTCTTCCGTGGAAGGAGTTCAGGCCGGACACGGTGATGATGCGCCCGTAGCCGTTGGAGATCATGCCGGGCACGACGGCTCGCGTGCAGAAGAACGGACCGTCGAAGTTGACGGCCGCAGCCGCCCGCCACTCGTCGGTGCTCATGTCCGCGATGGAGCTCGACCCGCGGAAGCCGGCGTTGTTGATCAGAATGTCGATACGGCCGAACCGCTCCAACGCCTCGTCCACCATCTGATTCACTTGCTGCTCGATACCAACGTCGGCGAGCAACGCGATCGCCCTCACGCCAATGGATTCGGCCTCCCGAGCGACGGCATCGGCTTCCGCTCGATTCGAACGCGCGTTTACTACGACGTCCGCGCCCTGCCTCGCCAACTCGAGCACGGTCGCACGCCCGAGATTTCGACCGGACCCCGTGACCAGGGCGACCTTCCCCTCGACCATCCGCTCGGACGGCAAATCGGTGGGAGTGACGAGCGGCAGCGCGGCCGCGGCCCCCATATTACGTAGAGCAGTGCGCCGCGAAAGCGGCTTCCCGGTGCTAGTCTCCATGGCTCGGCTCCCTACGGGTCTGGGTATTAGAACTACCGACCTCAAGCTTTGCAGACATGGTACTAGGGACGGTAGGCGCCGGCGAGCGCTTCAGCCAGCTACGTACGCGCCAGGCGAGCGACGCGTGTGGATCCCTACAGGTATTTAGGATCGAATAGGGGCGAGGACGGAGCCGCTCGAGGACCGAACTCGATGCGGCCTAATGCGCCCTGATTCTCATGCCTGGCATACCGCCCCTGCCGAACGGGTTTCCCGTCATGGAACGCATGCGCTCCATCATCTCTTCCCGCTCGGCCTGGAGCCGGGCCAATCCGATCAGAGCCACCCGATCACCCTCTTCCAAACCGCTCACGACCTCGGTGCGGTCCCAGTCGGTCAAGCCGATCATCACCATGCGTGGTTCGACGGATTCATCCTCGCCGACCACGAACACCACGGCCTGCTCCGTCCGTCGCCCTTCACGCCCGCCCTGCCCCCTCCGGAATCCGCCCTCCCTCATTCCGCCTCGCTCCCCGCCCTGACCGAACTGCATCCGGGCAAACTCCTGCGGGACATCTCCGCTGGCCATCCGCTCACGCATTTGCTGGCGCATCGCTTCGCGATCCGCCTCCGAGCCGGGACCACCACGCTCGGGTCGGGCCCCGTCGCCACCAGGTCCGCCCGGAGGTCCACCACCGGGCCCACCACTGGTGAACATGCTCCCCATATTGGACCTCATGCTCTCCATATCGACGGCATCAGCGTCGAGGCCCAGCGCCAGTGCTGCGGGCTCGGCATCCTGAGGCATGACCACGGAGTTGTTCGGAATCAATAGCACGCCGTTGGCCTCGCCGGTCTGGATCTCGACTTCCGAGTTCATGCCCGGCTTGAGCAGCCGGGAGCGGTTGTCCAGCTCGACGATGAGGGGAAACGTCGTCCCGCTCCGCTGAACGACGGCCTGGGGCTCAATCTGATTGACCACCCCGACAAACGTTCGGCCCGGGTAGGCATCCACCATCACGGAGGTCCGCTGCCCCTCCGTGATCTCGCCCAGGTCCGACTCGTCCACGAGAATCCGCACCTGAATCACGTCCAGATTGGCCATGATCATGAGTGTGGTTCCAGCCGAGACGTTTTGGGAGGACGATTGGATGACCTGGCCCTCCTCCACGTTCTTTTCGAGAATCGTGCCGGCCAGTGGAGCGCGAATCGTCACGTCCTCAAGGCGAAGCTGTGCCAACTCCAAGTTGGTTCGAGCCTTTATGAGCGCGGCCTGGGCGTTGGCAAACTCCAGCGTTCTGCTCTCGTGCTCTTGAGGCGAGATCACGCCTGACTCCAAGAGATCCCGCGAGCGCTCCACCTGTCGCTCGGCGATGTCGATGCGCGCCTGGGCCACCTCGATATCGGCGTTCGCTTGATTGGCTTCGTTCCGCACGTCTCGGGGATCGACCTCCGCGAGAAGGGCCCCCGGTTCTACCTCGTCACCGACATCCACGTGGAGACGAAGAATCTCGCCCGAGGCCTTGGACGTGACTTCCACCTTCCGAACGGGCTCCAAGACACCAATGGCATCGGCGGCTACGACGAGGTCACCGCGTTCGACCGACGCGCTCTGAAAGCTCGGAGCGTCTCCGGCCTCACCAGTTCCGCAAGCCGCGAGGACGGGAAGCAGCAGAGCCGCTAGACAGTTCCTCATCGTTCGAATCGTGGACATAAGGATCAGCCCCTCTCCTCGCTCAAGTAGTCACCTGCGATCGTTCCATCCCGATCATGACAGTAGATGGGAAATCTATGCGGTCATTCGGTGCGGAACAACTCGACTAGTCGTTCGTGCGGCAACTCCCTGACTCGAGTAGACTGTCCCCCGTATTGGCCCAGCCTCAACTCGGGGAGAAACCATGGAACTGAGAGATACCGTTGCATTGGTGACGGGTGGCAGCGAGGGGATCGGTCGCGCCATTGCTGAAGCACTGACCAGCCAGGGATGCAAGGTCACAATTACGGGCCGCCGGGAGGATGCCGTTCGGAACACGGCTGAGGAGCTAGGACTGGACTGGATCGTGGGTGACGTGGGGAACGAAGCGGATGCGGTTCGAACCGTGCGTGAAGTGATCGAAAAGCACGGGCGGCTCGACATTCTGGTCAACAACGCCGGTTTTGGTCTCTTCAAGCCGTTGGTTGACACGTCGTTCGAGGAATTGGAGGGTGTGTTCCGCACCAACGTGTTCGGCCCATTCCTCATGGCCCGGGAGGCGGCGCGCCAGTTCATCGAACAAGGCAGTGGCGAGCTGATCAATATCTCCTCTACGTCGGGCCTCAAGGGCAGTGCCGGGCGTACCGCGTACGGCTCGTCGAAGTTCGCGCTGCGTGGCATGACGGAATGTTGGCGCGATGAGCTTCGACGTCACAACGTGCGGGTCATGTTGGTGAACCCGAGCGAAGTGACGACCAACTTCGCTGCAAAGGCCGGCGTCGAGCGCGAGGCTTCCGACAAGAAACTGCGGCCCGAGGAAATCGCCAACGCAATCCTTGGAGCGCTCAAGGTGGATAGCCGGGGCTTTGTCCCGGAGTTCTCGGTGTTTGCGACGAATCCGTTCTAACTAGGAGTCGTTCGAATCGGCGGCCGGCGGCAGTTCCGGAGACTCAGGCCCGTGGAGCTCGCGAAAGAAACCGAGCTCCTCTTGAGCTCGCTCCAGTCGGGCTTCAAGCAGGTGCGTATCCTCGCGGAACTCTTCAAAGAGCGGGTCATCCGGGCCGGGCAAGGTGCGCCGCCGGAACTTGCTGATGCCTGCGAAGCCCGCGGCGAGGGCGGATAGCAACAGACCGCCTCCCAATATCGCTAGGAAACCGGGGTGCACCACGGCCGAGAGGTACCAGCCCGCGCCAACGGTGACCGCCCCGAGCGGGCCGAGCACGAACGCGGCGGTGGCCGCCTTCTGACCGGGGACGCCGCCAGACGGGTCCCTTGCCTCTACGATCAGCCGTCGCCGGATGAGGAACTCAGCTTCACTGAGCATACTTCCACGGAGCCCTTCGAGCTCCTCGAGCTGCAAACGGAGAAGCTCGGTGGAAGCGGGGTTCACCTGGTAGTGACAATCCTTGCACTTCGAGACCCCGCCGATTGGACAGTTGCGTTCCATCGCGAAGATTGGTGGAATGATGAAGAGCTTTGGAACGAAACTGACCTCGCCCCACCCGCGAGGACACTCGATGGGCTCCGCGCCAAAGGTGTCCTTGAACCAACCCATTGTTTCGCTCTCCTGCGCGCGCAGCGCGCTCCCCCTTCAGATTCCAGCGTACGGTCACGCGATTTGACGTCTCGCGGTCCTGCTGTGCAGCCAATGTGGTCTCCGTGCGCCTGGCGCGCGAGCCTTGAACCGAGCCTCCCCTCGAGAAGATCGCGTCAGCCCACATCAAGCCCCCGGCTCCGGAGGGAAGAAAGATCGCCTTGCTGATATATCAGTAATGATATATCATGCCCTATGGAGACTGTAGCTGGACTGGGCAATTCTCTAGCCTGGACGTTGATTGTCGGAGTGAGCGCACTGGCGCTCGATCGTGCCCTACTTGCCGCAGAGAGTCGGGGCTGGATCTACTACCGGAAGGTGCGTCCCGTTCGAGGCGGCTCCATGTACCACCTCAACGAGCTGAGTGAGATGCTCGGCGGCGGAAAAGTGCCTGAGATCCGCGAAGAGATTCAGCAGGATGAGTCCGGCGAGCCCTTCGGTGGGAAGAAGTCAGAATGAGCAGAACGAGGGCGTTTCTGGCGACATACCTCGTCATGTGGCTCGTGCCGATCCCCGTGTTGGGCCTTTTCGCGGTGCTCGGCTGGATGGAGATGCCCGATGGTGGAAATCCGGTGAGCTTCTACTTGAGCGTCGGCGTCATCAAAGCTGGGTTTGCATTCGGCTTCGTTGTGTTGTTCCCACCGAAGGGGTCCTTGAGGAACTACGCAATGACGTGGTGGGTGATGTTCGCAGCCTTGGAGCTCGGGCAGGTTCTGGGCCAGACGAACTCTCTATCCTTCGCGCTGGCTGGGATTCTCTCTGAAGCTGGGTACTTCCCGCTCTCGGCGCTCGTTGTGAGTCGCACGATCGGTGTGGGACGAGGCGCCTGACGATGTCTGACCATGAAGCGGAGGTCCGCGAACTTCCGAAAGGGTTCGGAGTCGCTGGGAAGCTCGAAGATCTTCTGACTAGGGCGGAGGAGGAGGCTGCCTACTCAGAGATCAGACAGGCACTTGCCAATGGCGTGCGAGACACTCGTCGGAGCCACCAAATCTTGCAGCAGGAAGTCGCCGACTTGGTCGGGTCGAGCCAGCCGCGAGTATCCATGATGGAGGCGGCTCATCCGAGCGTGTCAGTGAGCCTCATGATCCGGACTCTGCTACGTCTTGGGGCCAGGCGGAAGGACGTGGCACAGATGCTCAGCGCATAGGTTGGTGGCCGT
Source organism: Longimicrobiales bacterium (assembly GCA_965249775.1). Classification (GTDB taxonomy): domain Bacteria; phylum Gemmatimonadota; class Gemmatimonadetes; order Longimicrobiales; family Gaopeijiaceae; genus UBA822. The sequence continues at coordinate 4,014,525 of OZ252253.1, read as the reverse complement.
TCGACTAATCGGACTCCTGGATCATGTCTCTATCTGCCTCAAGCCGTCGTGGGTTGGACCCACGCTCGTACCGCGACGAGGGCCGCCAAAGCCCACCCGCCGAAAAAGACCAACGTGGCCACCGTAGCAGGTGAAACCTCTAACGGACTCCTACCGGCCACTGCCTGCCAGAGTATCGCGATGCAGAACCCAGACCAAGCGATCCCGGCGAAATGAATCCAGCGGTTTGTGTCGCCCTCCTCTACTCCGCTCCACACGAGAAAGAGCGCTATCAGAGGAATCGCTTGGAGCCCGTGGAAGCCGGCTGCATGGACCGCAAGCAGATTACCTTCGACCCCGACCGTCCGGCCCTGGAAGATGCTCATCCAGATCCCGACGCCAAAGGACACCAAGGCGGCGGCTGATGCGTATCGGACAGCCAGTCGGAGAGGAGTAGTCTCGGCCCTCAGGAAGCGCCAGGCGAGCACGACAAACAGTATCATGATGAAGATGGCGTCGGCGAGGAAGACGCCGCCCAGGATCCGATCTGGAGCTCCGGCCACCGTTGACAACCGCGGATCCAAACCCCGGAACGCTTGGACCGTCTCGATTCCGTATGCGTAAAGCGTCGCGACAATCAACGCTGTTCCCCAACGTCGTTGCCCCCTGTCGGTGAACCCGACTTCTGGTACGAGTGCTGCCTGAGTCAGCAGGAATACGCCGACGGCTCCGTTGAAGGTGGCGGTCTCCCAGAGATTCCCTTCGGGCGGCACGTCAAAGCCGCGCACAAGTCCGATGAGAGCGCAGAGGACGCCGAGTGCGACTCCGAGGAGGCCGAGCAAAGTCACTCTCGGCTCCTTTGCCAACTGGGCCAGCAAGGTGCTCCAAACATCGTTAGGTCTACTCACGGCACCTCTCTAGTAGGGTGTGCCTCCCTAGCGGGATCCCGACCGTCGCCAGCGCGGCCACATTGAAGAGTACTGTTGTCATGCCGATCAAACTTCCGGATGGCTCGAGTGCCAATCCATCGCCTGTTCGTAGGCATGACCAATCCTGCACAGCATCGACTCAGTGAGCCGCCCGCCCTGGAATTGAATCGTGAGCGGAAGCCCCCGGCTCGACCTGCCGCACGGGAGAGACAACGATGGGGTTCCCGCATAGTTGGCCGGGAACGTAAAGAAGCTGGGTGGCGTCGCGGCTTCCCACGCCGGGAAGACGCCGGCTCCAAAGCCGTACTGGCTTTCCCGCACGATTTCGACGGGCGTGCCGCCCGAGGGACTGGCTGTTGCGTCGACACCCGCCAGGACTCGGCGGAACTGGTCGCTGAACTCGCTCCGTACCCGACTCGCTTCCGCGTATTGGGCGCTCGTTACCGCTGCTCCGGATGCGAGGAACGCTCGAAACGACGGGCCAAAATCATCTGCGCGCGAGGGGTAGGTCTCAGCATAGGAGGCGGCGACCTCGAAGCCACAGATCGTGTTCCAGGCGCCAGCGACTTGCAGCGTTATGGGTGGCAAGTCCACATCGACGACCTGAGCGCCCATTGCCTCGAGCACACCAAGTGCTGCATCGATGGACGCCGCGAGCTCCGCGTCGACGCCTTCCGTCGCGTAGCCTCGATCGAACCCGATTCGCAGACCCTCCACGCCCCCGTCCAAACCTTCGACCATGTTCGGGACCGGATCACTCAGTGAGGTGGGATCGTTGGGATCACTACCCGAGATGGCCTCGAACACTACGGCGGCATCCGCGACGCTGCGCGTCATCGGCCCGACGTGATCGAGCGTCTCGCCGAGCGGGTGAACACCGTAGCGACTCACCCGACCGTATGTCGGCTTCAGACCCACAACGCCGTTGGCTGTGGAGGGGAGGCGGATCGAACCGCCTGTATCACTTCCGAGAGAGGCGAAGCAGAGTCCCGCGGCAGTAGCCACCCCCGAGCCACTCGACGATACCCCGGCCCAGAGCCCCTCGTCCCATGGATTTACCGGGATCTCGAAGTCGGGGTGATACCCGATCCACGCCCCTTCGGTGAGATTCAGCTTCCCTAGGAGAACCGCCCCGGCGTTCTGTAGCTTCGCTACCGCCGTCGCATCGAAATCCGGGACGAAGTCGGCGTAGACTCCCGTCCCACCCATGGTCCGGACTCCACTCGTGTAGCAGAGGTCCTTCACCGCTACCGGGATCCCGTGGAGTGGGCCCCGGTAGTTGCCGGCCTGGATCTCGCGATCGGCGGTTCGGGCAGCCGAGAGAGCGTGGTCCGACATCACGGTTGCATAGCTGAGCAGACGGCTATCCACCGCTTCGATGCGCTCCAGCATCATCTCGGTGAGCTCGACGGACGAAAGCTCCCCGGTCTCGATCAGAGCAGCCACGTCCACAAGGGTCGCGAAGTACAGAGGACCGTCGCTGCTCGCGCTGTCACTCGACAATTCCGAGCCTCCTTCGCAGCCGGTCTGGAGTGAAGCGAAAGCCCCGATCCCGAGGACGCCCAAGAGCTCGCGGCGCGTGAGCGGGGGCATCACTACCGCACCCGCTCGAACCGCACGTCCCTCGTCCGGCCGTTCGCCACGTAGAAGCCGATCACGTCGCCGTTACGATCGCGCTCGAAGGTGTAGTTGAGCCCACCGCCCGAGAACGCATCCTCCTCGCCCGCCGTCAGATTCGCGTCACCGCGGCGCCGCTGGTACACCACGAGCGCCTCGTCTTCCACCGTGAGGGTGTAAAACGTCTCGAGCTCCTCGCTGAAGTACCGCCCCTCGAAGTCCGCGAGATCCTCGACCGTCGGTTCCCACGCAGCAACGTCGTCATCGAGCCGCGTCGCGTGATTCTCTCCGTTCTGGTTCAAAGTCAGTCCGTCCACTTCGCCTGCTTCGTTACGGTGGAAGACGATCGAGGCTTCCACGACCGTGATGGTGAAGGTCGAGTCCGACGTTGGCACGATCTCGACCCGCTGCTGTCCAGTCGGTTCCGCGTAGAACGTCTCATCCTCACGAGTGAAGGTCAGGATCAAATTCGGAGCGGCATCGACGGCGTATCGACCGACGTAGTCGTCGAAATCCTCCGGATCGTAGGCTTCCCGGTCGAAGCCTCCCTCTCCCAGCTCTTCGGCCTCGTCATCCTCGCTTTCCATCGCATCGGCGAAGAATGCCGCTGCAAGCTCGAACGCGACGTTGCTGTTGAAACCCGAGTGGTTGCTCTGAGTGGTGATACCGGCGTTGATCTCGGGGTAGTAGACCAGCATGGAGCGATGCGCGACGTCGGCCCCGCCGTGGTGCACGCGTCGGAGTCCCCGCTGCTCATCGAGTTGGAGGCCGTAGCCATAACCTGTCTCGTCGCCGTTGGTCAGCACATACGAAGTCATCATTTCGTCGAAGATCTCGGCGGTACCCAGGAGCGGGCTCGCGTAGTTCTGAACCCACGCCTGCAGGTCTTCCACCGTCGAGTAGATGCTGCCCGCTCCCACCGCCCCGCCCAGGTCCCTGCGCTGCAGGAAGCCATCCCCCCCGGGCGTGTAGCCTTCGGACATGCCGGGAACCATGTGCTCGGGCGACGGGCGGACCATCGTCCGGGTCATCTCGAGCGGTCCGAACACGCTCTCCTGCATGAAGACGTGGAAGTCCTGTCCGGATGTACGTTCGACGATCGCCGCCGCGAGTCCGAAGGCCGTATTGTTGTAGTTCCACTCGGTGCCCGGTGCGTTCTGTAGGGCCGGCTGCCTTCGCACGATGTCGATGATCTCGGAGCGGTCGATCCAGTCTCCGTGATCCGTCCGGCGCCCGGTCATCGCCAGGAGGTTGAGGAATTCCCGAAGGCCCGAGGTGTGGGTGATCAGGTGCCGAACCGTGATCGTCTCCTCGAACTCCGGCAGCTCGGGGATGTGCTCTCGGATGTCGTCGTCGAGGGACAGCAACCCCCGGTCCGCCTGGAGCATGATCGCGAACGCCGTGAACTGCTTCGAGGTCGAGCCGATATTCGTGCGCGTGTCGGTCTCGAAGGGCAGGCCGTAGGCGAGGTTCGCCATGCCGTAGGCCCTCGAGTACAGTGTCCGGCCGTCGCGCCAAACCTGTACCGCCGCACCCGGCGAGTCGTCACCGTCATAGCGGGCCATGAGCTGGTCCGTGAGCTTTTTCGGGTCGGTCTCGACGGGTTCCGCGCTATGGAGCGTGATTTCGTAGTCGCCGGTTTCCTCCTCGAAGGGGATCACCTCGATGGTATGGACCCCCGCGGCGGGCGGCCGACCAGAGAATCGCTCTCCTCCCCGGGCAGGGCCATCGAAGCGCGCGATCTGGTTCCCATCCGGGCCGAGCACGCGCACGATGACGTCGACCGAGATCTGATTCACCTCTCCGAAAACGAAGTAGTCGTCCCCGATCTCGACCGTGTACCGCACGGTGTCTCCCTCGGAGAGTGAACCGCGCACTGCGCGACCCTCCCGCAACTCGGTGCTCTGCGCGGCTACGGCGCTCGTGGACGGAGCCGAAACCAGCGCAATCGAGACCGCCAGGGCATAGAGTAGAAACGAGAATTGACGAGGTATCATCGGAGCCCCCGGCTCGAGTGCGGTTGTGTGGCTTCCTAGCTAGCCGCGGTTTTCCATCGATTTGGCGCGGGAGGGAATTGTATGGCCGGTGCACGACCTCAGCAATCGCTTGTCAGCCAGACTCCAAGGCCCGGAGCACCGCCTCATCATGTAACGTCTCGATGCCGCACTCGCGGTTCTTCCAGAAGTACTGAGCCTCTTCCGGCTTATCCTTCCAAGCCTCGGCGACCGACGTGGACGTGGGATAGCGGCCGTTCGTGATCTCCGCGGCCGTCGCGGCCACTAGAAGGGCATCGAGCGGAACCGGTCGTCCCGACTCCACGACGCTGGGCCAGGGGCACTGCGCTAGTCCCGAGGTGTCCACGATGCTCGACTCGCCTTCGGCCCTTGGCAGGCCCCCGTACCCAGGAGAGCCCGAAACCGCATCAGCCCATGCCGCGAGAAACCCGGAAGGTCGCGACCAGTCTGGGTTGAGCAACAACGCGATCGAGCCCCAATCCGCGCTGAGCACCCCGGGCGAGACTCCGTCCTCGTTGCTCTCGATCCGCCAGAGCCGGACCGCCTCTTCGATGAGGTGCTTCGCACTCTCGATCTCGTACCTGAACGGTACGGCGAGTCCAACACCCGTCCCGGTCCCGCTCTCGATGCAATCCGGCGACAGGACCATCGTGTACGTGTCGCTGCGGCTCCAAGAACGGCGCCCGTAGCGGATAGGCGCAGTGACGCGTTGAGCCCCTTCCATGGACAGGCGCGACTCGCGCCAGTTCCGCCTGAGGTCAGATGGGTCCCATGCCAGAGACCCAATGATCAGGGCTCCAACCCGCACTTGTCTCCTCTATTCGCCTTACGCGGTATGAAGGTGGATAGCCGGGGCTTCATTGCCGAATTCTCAGTGTTTGCTACGAATCCTTCCTAGGCCCGACGCTAGACGCGATTCGGCCGCGTTCATTCAGCGGTCGCCGTCTCGTGGAAGTAGTGTGACAACGTCCGAGTGCCTCGAGTCGGCACCACGAGATTACGCACTGACACATCGGCATAGAACGCGCTGATGTCTGCGACTCTTGGGTTGAACGGCTTGACGAATGGGACCAGAAGTCGGACCAGCCCGGGTGGGATGCGCCGCACTTTCAACGGTCGACCAAGCGCCTCGAGGGCGAGTTCAGCAATTCTCCGGCGCGTTAGCACCTCGGGGCCCCCTGCCAGCACTTCGGGTCCGGCTCCTTCGATCGCATCGACACAGACCTCCGCGAGGTCCACGTCGTGGATCGGATTCGTCTTCGCGGTCCCGTCCCCGATGATGGGTACCGGGCCGCTCCGAGCGAACTGCAAGAACTCCTCGAAGGCGGAGAAGAACCCAGGCGGACGCACCACGGAGTGGTCGATATCCGCTGCGGCGAGTCTTCGTACTACCGCCTCGTGTGCACTTACGTACCGGAGGTGGCCTAGCGCCTCATGGCCAGCCACACTGACGTACACGAAGCGACTCACTCCCGCCCGAACCGCCGAGTCGAGCAGGTTCAAGTTCGCGGGCGTATCGACTCGGTCGTACGAACGACGACCGGCGCTCATCTTCGGGGATACGCTAGCCCCAAGGCACGAAAAGACGACGTCGACCCCGCTGCACGCCCCATCGGTCACAGACGGATCGAGGGCGTCACCCCGGCAAACCTCGACGTGGTCCACGACCGGCGGGGTCAGTTTTGTGCGATTGACGAGGGCACGCACGGTGTGCCCTCGACGGAGTAGCTCCGGCACGACGTGCCGACCCAATGCACCCGTCGCACCTGCCACGAGAGTCCGACTCGATACCGCCACCTCATGTCTCCGCTAACTTAGACCGCCTACCTATCCGCCTCTTGATCACTCGTATCGACATTCATCTCGAAGCACTGCCTGCCTACCCCGTGCCTCCAGAAGTCAGCCGAGGTCGGGCGCACTGGCACCACCGACTCGAGATCGAAGGTCGCACAGAGCTCGTACACCTCCTCATCCAACGCTCGATACTCGTAGGACTGGGCCGATCCGGGATCGAGGGTGTTCACCTGTGTCCGCGGATCCTCACCGAGCTCGGCAAGGGATGTCGCCAGACGCTCGTTGCGTTCCCAATGGGAATCCATCGCTTCCACGATCGCCTGGAGGTCCTCAATCCGGGTCGAATCGAATCTCTGCAGGCGGCCTTCGGACGGTGTTCCGACCAGGATCACGCCAGTGATGATGGATGCCACAATCACGGCGGCGGCGGCGGCCACTATGGTTTGCCCGAGAGACAGCTTCATGCTTCCACCTCCTTCTCGTCGCGTCGAAGATCGCTGATAAAATAGATGAAGGCGGTTGCGGCGATGCCTCCGATCGTCAGGACCTGCAGCAGAAACCGGGCGGCCACATTCCCATCGAGGAGGTTGTAGATCAGGGCAGTGGCGTCACCAATAAGGATGGCTGCTGCGATCGCCAGGGTCAGATAGGTGAGCCACCGGCGCACCGGGGAGGTTCGCTTCAGAGGTGAGCGAGCGATCGCCCGGCTATTGGCCCTCGCGGCGTACAGGAAGATAGGCGTGGCCACCACGAGCGCTGAGATCGACAGCCGGATGGTGTCCCTTATCGCCTCGAATCGGCCTTCCGACCAGAGCGGATCCGGAAAAGCGAGGTCGATGAATTGGAAGAGAAGGGTTCCTAGGCTAAAGGCACTCATGTAGAGTGTCCCGAAGAGGACCAGGTACTCGAACGCCTCTCGAGCCTCGAGTGACGGGCGCGGTCGGGGCACGGGAATGGGGAAGTCGACCTCCGAAAACGACAGGAGCGCTGCCCGCACCTCTTCGTCGGACCAATCGGCCTGACTCAGCGCGTCTCGGATCTCGTCGCGTGGCACACCTCGATTCAGGGATTCTCGGATGAATCCTATCAGGTCTTCATTAGCTGCCATGGTTCCCTCCCTTGTCTCTCACTAAGAAAAGAGCCTCAGGTGTTGACGTCGTCAACATACGCCCAGATGTTGACGACGTCAACACCTTTGGCAAGATTGGTGAATGACCAACCAGACCGGGGCATACCATCATGGGGACCTGCGAGCGGCACTGCTAGCAGAAGCCGCCGCCATGATCGCCGAGGGAGGGGCTGCGAGCCTGACGATGAGGGCGATTGGCCAGCGCCTCGGCGTATCGCGGGCCGCCCCCTATCGCCACTTCGCGGACAAGACCGCATTGCTTGTTGCCGTTGCCGCGAACGGATTCCAACGTCTCGGAGCCCGCCTGCAAGCCACTGTCGCGGGCGCCTCACCATCCAGCGTCGGGCGACTCCGACGCATCGGCGAGGAATACGTGCGCTTCGCCCTCGAGAATCCGGCGCACTACCGCTTGATGTACGGCAAGGAGATGCTCACTCGCGAGGACCTCCCTGAGCTACGGGAGGCCGCAGAGGCCTTGTTCGAACAATTCGTCGACGTCATCCGCTCCCACCAGCGCAGCGGCACGATCAAACGGCAGGATCCCCGAGCGCAGGCCTACGTGGCATGGAGCGCTGTGCACGGGTTGGCATCATTGGTGATCGATGGACAGATCCACGGCACCGACGACATCGACGGGCTCATCCGGCAGACGGCGCGAACGGTGTTGGACGGCATGCGCGTTCGCGGGCGGCGTGGCGGCTAGCTAACTATGTTTCGGGCGGTGACGAAAACTCTTCATGATCGACCTCAGCTCCGCCTTCGCCTCCGACTTGGCCTGCGGATCCGACTTCCGTCTCTGGTATTCAGCCTCGGCCTGTAGCTTCCGGTAGCTGTCTAGCCTTGCACGGCTGACAGAGCCGGAGTCCACCGCCGCGAGTACCGCACATCCCGGCTCAGACTGGTGCCGGCAGTCTCGGAATCGACAGCTGTCGGCCAGTCCTTCGATCTCGGGGAAGGCGCCGGCAAGTCCGGTTTCGACCTCCCAGAGTTGGAGCTCGCGCATCCCGGGCGTATCGAGCAACAAGGCCCCGCCCTCGAGTCGCACGAGCTCCCGGCGAGCCGTGGTATGGCGTCCCTTCTTGTCTCCGCTCCGCACCTCTCCCACCTCGAGGATCTCGCTGCCGGCCAACCGGTTGACCAGTGATGACTTCCCAACGCCGGAAGGACCCAGGAGGGCGACTGTGGTTCCTGCGACGAGGCTAGCAGCTAGCTCCTGGCAGCCGGACGGGTCCATGATGTTGACGATCCAGATCGGGACACCAAACGCCAGTTCAGCGGCGACGCCCCGAGCTTCCTCGAGATCGACCGCGATATCCGCCTTGGACAGAACGATCTCCGGCTGGGCTCCACTCTCCCAAGCCACGGCAAGGTAGCGTTCGACGCGCCTCGGGTTCAGCTCGACGTCGAGCCCGTGGACGATCCAGACTCGATCGACGTTCGCCGCGACGACCTGTTCCTCGGTTCGTTGCCCTGCGGCCTGACGCGAGAACTTGGAGCGACGAGGGAGGACGCCGCGGATCAGCCAGGGGTCGCTCGGTGCATCGCCCGGAACCGTCACCACCCAGTCCCCAACCGCAGGAAGCCCGTCACGGAAGCCAGACGCTGGGATCCGAGCCTGGCGTGCTCCATGCTCAGTCTGGATGGTCCAGAGGGTTCGCTCTTGGCTCGAGACGCGCGCCGGGCATGCTAGCTCGTCATCGAGTGGGAAGAGTCGGTCAGCCCAGTCTTGGCTCCAGCCCCAGTCACTGAGAGCCATACGCCTCCTCCCTGTCAGCTAGAGGGCTGCGCACGGTCCGAGCTGAGGATCGCGTAGACCGCGACGTCCTCGAACTCCCCGCGCCTCAGGAAATGCTGACGTCTGACTCCTTCGAGCTCCATTCCGACCTTTTGCAAGACCCGGCCGGATGCGGGATTCCGCGTGAAATGTTGCGCTTGAATTCGGTTCAAGCCGAGGACGTCGAAGCCCAAGTCGAGTAATGCCGAAGAGGCTTCCGTGGCATAGCCTCGATTCCAATACTCGAGGCCGACCCAATACCCAAGCTCGCCTCGACGATGAGTCGAGTTGAGGTGGAGGCTGATAGCTCCGACTACTCCGTCTGCGTCAGAGGTCATGGCGAAAGTAGCGCTCTGCTTCGCGTTCCACGCGGGCTCATGGGACCTGATCCAGTCCTCTGCCATCCCGTCCTCGTAAGGATGGGGAACGTTCAATGTGGTCGAAGCTACCTCGGGCGCTCCGGCCAGCCGCTGCACGAGGGGTGCATCGTCGAGAGTGAACGGACGGAGCCGCAGCTGAGCGGTCTGGAGCGTTGGAATCGGCATGGGAGAGGGCTGAGTCTCCTTGGCGGAACCTTAGTCGAGCACCGTATTCACGACACGCTCCACCAAGGCCCCACCGACCATCGACGCGACGGGTATCAACAAGTAGAGTCCGAAGCGCCAGAGCGAGGACGAGTCGAAGGGCCACTCCGGCGTCGACTCGACCTGGGTCTTGTATGCGAGGAGGTCGCTGAGTTGGCCCTTCGTGGAGGCATCACCCGTCAATGCGTCGTCGCGCGCCTGACGCAGCAGTGGCTCCAGCCGCGCCAGCTCGTCGCGCTTGACCGCCTGAATCAAGCTCCGTACCTCACGAGCGGGCACCAGGAGAATCACAAGGCCGACCCCGAGATGGATCGCAAAGAGGGGAAGGACCGCCCACAGTCCGGAGCCCAACCCGGGCAGGATCAATAGGCCACCGGCCGCGACGATTATGAACCAGACGAGCGTGCCGTTCACGCCACGGCGGCCGAAGGTGTAGATACTCTCGAGATTCAGAAGATCGATGTCGGATTTCTGCGGACCAGGCGGGTCCCAGAAACCAGCAAACGCGAAGTAGCCCAAGCGCATAAGCCAGCCACTCAGCAGGGTCAGGGCAAAGGTTGCGCTTCCGTCGTTGAGCCGAGTCCACCGGGTTACGAGGTCCTCGCCCTGGAAGAGCATAATCAACTCCAACATTCCGAAGAGCGCCAGGACGCCCGCGGCACCGGCGAGGCGGCTGCGACGGATCGCGTCGCGGGGCAGTTGGAGGGCCCGGACCCCTGCTTCGCGGCGGTCCGAAAGCGGTACCTGCACGCCCTCTTGCTGCCGATCGAACGCGATGACAAATCGGGGCAACATCAGGGCGAATGTGGTAAACAACCCTACGCCGAACGCGGCCCGCTCGACGCGAAGGTCGAAGAACCATTGGAAGCTCAAGTACGCGGCGCTGAGAGATACCGCGATGAGGAAAGCGCCGAAAAGTGGCGGACCCGGCAACCACAGCGCCAACCGGTGTTCCCAGATCAGTCCCGTGTCGCCTTCTTCTGTCACCGGCCAACTCCTTCGGACGTCTCTAGCCAGACCAAGGCTTCACAGACTCGCGACCGAATGTCTCTGCGATTCTACTGCGCGGCTAATGTGGTGACCGCAAGCGTGGCGCGCGAGCCTGATGGCTGCAGCGACTGCAGCAATCGTGTTTTAGGTGGTTGCCGGCCCCTCGGCCGACAGCCGCGCGGCCAAAAGTAGCGCCAACGGCAGAAGCATGAGTGATGTGATGAGTCCCGGCGTGTATCCACCTTGCATCACGGACCAAGCCGGATGGCCGATGCCGTTCACGAGCTCCATTGCGACCCAGAGCCAGGCGATCATCGTTGCCGAAGCCCAACGACGTCGCACCGGCCACCAGTAGCAACAGATTCCAAGCGCGACCAGGGCGAGGTTGATCACGATGAAGCCGCGCTCGAGATCAGCCGAGATCAGCCCGGTCAGGAACTGCGTCGGCGGGAAGGTCTCCCACAGCCTGAAGACGTACTCCTCCAGCGAATGGAGCGCTTGAACTCCGATCAGAGCGAGAAACACGTGTTGAGATTTCACATCCCCTATCGACGACCGACCTGACCGTGGTTTGCGCTTCCATCAGCCTTCATGCTCTCCCCAGCCCGTCGCGTGGAGATCTCCACGGCGCCCATGATCGCGACCCCCCTGATGCGCAACAGCGGCGCATCCGGATCCGGCTCGCCAGTGCCGCTCTCCATTCCCTCGAAGGCGCCTAGAATGGCGCGTCCCTCGCACTCCACGTGGAGATCAGGCGGCACTATGATGGCGATCCCGCCCATGACGCTCTTCACTTTGACTTCGGTGACGCCGGGACCGAGCTGGGCTTCGCGAAAGTCCAGATCGATGCCGCCCCCCACGGCGAGCACGCGCAGTCGTTTGGGCACGCGCCACCTGCCTTTGCGCTGGATGCCGCTGAAGATCGACAGCACGCGGGCCTTGCGGTCTCGGGTCGCGATGGAGACCTGCGGACCTTCGGCCTGCCGGACCAGCGATGCGCTCGGCCCCTCGTCGGCAGATTGCAGATCCGCAAGCAGCTCATCGAGCTCAGCAACCGATGCCGCGTGGTGGGCGACATCCACGCGGCGCTCGAATTCGTCCATGTCCAGAGCGTCGTTGGCAAAGTGGGTCGACAGGGCGTCGATCACCATTTCGCGCCGAGTGTCCAGCGCCACGAGCGCCGGTTTGTTCTCACCGACCATGGCGTGCGACGTACTCGATGGCTGAACGCGCTTGGTGAGGCCGCGCGCTATTGGCCCTCATCCCGGTGGCTGATATCGCAACTTGAATGCGACGCTCATGACGCCCGGTATCGCGCGGACGACGGCGCCGAGGCTCTGCTGAACCGTGCCCGAGCCGCCGGGCGTGCGGCGGCCCCCGCACTCCTGACAGACGACCGAGCCTGTGAGCGTCACGACCCCGTTGCTCACCGCCACGGCAATCGAATCCGCGGGAAGGTCGGCCGCGCTCTTGATGACCGCCTCGACCCGCGCCTTGAGCGCCAAGTCCTCCGAGCTCTGGGCGGCTGCCGACCCGGGAGCGCCAAGGCTTGCGACGACCCCAGCGCAGATCGCGAGCACGAAACGCAGCGTCGATGCTCTCTGTCTCATGGTCTCATCCTCAGGCGGAGCTGGCGACCGCCAAGACGGTACGCTCCACAACACCCCGGGTCAGCGGGACCTTGTAGGCGTTCTTCGAGAGGGGCCTCGCTCCTGCCACAGCGGCAGCCCCGACTTCACGGGCGAGCTCAGGCGTAACACGCTGTCCGGCCAGCAAGCCCTCCGCTCCTGGAACCCGCCACGGGACCGGAGCTACGCCTCCGAGCACGATCCGCGCCTCCCGGCACACGTCTCCGTTCATGTCGAGCACCACCGCGGCGCTCACCAACGCGTGCGTCCATGCCTCTCGATCCATGATCTTGTGATACGCACTCCGGACACCGTCACCGGGCGCAGCAAGCGTGACCGACGCCAGCACCTCGTCGTCGGCCAGAACGTTCTCGTGCGATGCGTCCTGGCGCGGAAGCACGAAGAAGTCTGATCCGGACAGGGTCCGCACGCCCTCCGGCCCCACGATCCGGAACGTGGCACCGAGCGCGACGAGCGCAGGGGCCAGATCCGAAGGATGGACGATGTAGCTCGGCCCGCCACCGAAGATGGCATGGAGCTGGTTCTCACCCGCGATCGAGAAGCACTCGTTGCCCCCGGCCTTGTAACAGGGGAAGCCGTTGCGATAGTACCAGCACCAGGGCCGCTGTACGACGTTCCCCGCCAGCGTACCGGTGTTCCGGATCTGTGGCGTCGCGACACTCTCGGCCGCCTCGGCGAGCACGGTGAACCGGTCACGGATGAGGGGATGTTCGCTGAGCGTGCCTAATGTGGTCAGCCCGCCTACGGTCACGCCCTCCTGCCCCAACGACGTTACCTCATCGAGCCCGTCCACGGTCTTGAGGTTCACGAGGACGTCCGGCTCTCCGGAGCCGGGTCGATTCACCACCTTGTCCTTGATCAGCTGGAGCAGATCGGTGCCTCCCCCGGCGAACGAGACCGACCGGCCCTCTCGGAGTGCCTCCTGCGCGAGCGCCACCGCTTCGTCCAGGGTACGAGCATTCTGGTTCGTAAAGGCTTTCATGCTAGCGCCTCCAGAATCTTTTCCCGTGTGATGGGCAGTTCCTTCATGCGGTGTCCTATGGCGTTGAAGATCGCGTTGGCCACCGCGGCCGGACCGAGAATGATGCCGGCCTCCCCGACCGTCTTCGCGCCGTAAGGCCCGTAGCCGTCGTCGGTCTCGATGAAGGTCACCTCGATCTCCGGCACATCCATGTGGGTCACGTGGCGCGCCCCGTAGTATCCCGCCGTGAGCGGATGTCCGTTCCGAACGTCATACAGGAGATCCTCGTGCAGGGCCTGTCCTACGCCCTGCAAGGCCGCGCCGCGGATCTGGTCTTTCGCGGGCAGCGGATTGAGGATACGCCCCGACTCGTGGACGGCGACGTACTTGCTGATCCGCACATGGCCGAGCTCGACATCCGCCTCCACTTCCACGAAGTGGGCGCCGAAGCACATGCGCCGCTGCCCCTGGGTGCTGGGCGTGGGAGTCGCCGATGCGATCAGCACGTCGTCTCCCTGAGACATCCCTCGATCGGCGATCTGACCCTTGAGGTCCTGGGCAGCCTGAACGACCGCGTAGCCGGTCATCGCCGTCGTCCGGCTTCCCGATTCGCCGACCGAATACGGACAGAGATCGGTATCGCCCCAGACGACTTCCACCTGCGACAACGGAACGCCCAGCTCTTCGGCAGCGATCATTGCCATCGTCGTCTTTGCACCGGGGCCAATATCCGTGACGCCTACAAACAGCGTGTAGCGCTCAGCGGAATTCACCCGGAGGATGGCGCTGCTCGGGCCGACACCCGCTCGGAACATCATGAACGCCATACCGGCGCCTCGCTTGACCGGGCCGGGGTCCGAGCCTGGCACGGGACGCCAGCGGCTCTCCCAATCGAAGAGCTCTCGACCCTGCGCAATGCACTCATCGAGCGTGTAGTTCGTGAACCGCACCCGCTCGGTCGGCTTCAGCATGTTCAGCAGCGCGAAGTCCACCGGGTCCATCCCCACCTTGTACGCGATGTCGTCCATCATCGACTGGATCGCGAAGTAGCCCTGGGGATCCGAGGGCGCCCGGAAATTCCCCGACACCATCCGGTTCGTGTGCACCGGGTACACCAAGCGATCGACGTTGGGACACGCATAGGCCTCGATACCGCTGATGCCCCCGGATCTCCTGAGATACGGGCCCATCCCGCTGTAGCCCCGCAGCTGAATCGCCGTCACCTCGCCGTTCCCCGCCACTCCCACCCGTAGATCCTGTATGGTGTGCCAACGGCCGTGTGTGCCGAGCCAGTCGTCCTTCCGCGAGAGCTCGAGCAGCACGGGCGCGTCGGCCTCCTTCGCTAGCGTCGCGGCGATCAGATCGAAGTAGTAACTACCGTTCTTGTCGCCAAACCCGCCGCCCATGTACTTGCAGACGATCTGAACCTGATGGTCTTCCAGACCCAGATCCCGCGCATTGTCGTGACGACAGTTCGAGATGCCCTGGGTCGGCGTGTAGATCGTGACCTTGTCGCCGTCCCACTCCGCCAAAGCGGAGCGCGGCTCCATCTGACCGTCCTGCACGAAGGCCGTCGTGTAGCGGTCCTCGAACACCTGATCGGCACTAGCGAATCCCGCCTCCGGGTCCCCACTCGTTCCCCCCGACGGTCTCGCTTGGTTGGCAAAGTCCAGCGCGAGGTTGCCCTCGGGCCAGATCGGAGGAGCGCCCGGCTCGAGAGCCTCCTCAGCATCGATGACGAACGGCAGCTCCTCCCAGTCGATCTGGATGAGTTGGAGCGCCTCTTCCGCTATGTGCCGGTCGACCGCGGCCACCGCCGCGACGGGCTGGCCGACGAAGCGCACCGGGTTGTCGAACATGTAGCGAACGTGTTGGGTGACGTCCTTCGCCGCGTCGCTGTACTGCCGTCCCCCCGCTATGGAGCCCGAGCTGTAGATCATCTCGTGCGTCTCGTGCGTGATGACCGCCCTCACTCCGGGGAGGGCCCCCGCCCTCGACGTGTCGATACTGCGGATGCGCGCGTGCGGATGCGGGCTGCGTAGGACCCGTGCGAACAACATTCCGGGAAGCCGCCGGTCTGCCGTAAAGGTGGCCCTCCCGGTCACGCGCTCGTAGGCGTCGATGCGCGGGACGTTGTGCCCGACCGTGTTCATGGGCCGGACCTGGTTTGCTTGCTGCGGGCTCATTGTGCACCTCCCGCCGTCGACGTTCCACCGGCCGCAACCACGGCTTCCACGATCGCGTTGTAATTCGAGCAGCGGCAGAGATTGCCCACCATCGCCTCGCGCACCTCCTCCGTGGTCGGACGTGGGTTACGGTCCAACAACGCGGTGGCCGTCATCAGCTGACCCGGCGTGCAGAACCCGCATTGAGGCGCATTGTGATCCATGAAAGCCTGCTGCAACGGAGAAACGGCGCCGTTACTCTCGAGCCCCTCTACCGTCACGACCTCCCGACCGTCTGCCCACACCGCAAGCGTGCTGCACGAATACACGGGCCCGCCATCGAGCAGCACCGTGCACGCACCGCACTCGCCGCGGTCGCAGCCGATCTTGGAGCCCGTGAGCGCCATGTGATCCCGCAGGAGCTCGTTGAGCGTCCACCGGTCCTCCACCTCGAACCGCTGCTCTGTACCGTTGATGGTGACGCGGATCGCCGTCCGTGGAACGGCCGCGACCTCCTGCCCGACGACCGTCGCCGGTGGAATCTCCGCTGCCCCCAGCTTCGGTACGCCCGCGACCACCAGGGCAGCCCCGGTGCCTTCCAAAAAGCCGCGCCGCGTGAGGTCGCTCGCCCGCTGTGTCTGAGGCTCGTTCTCTCGGCGAGTGTCCCCACTCCCGGAGTTATCGCCGTTCTCGGGGTTCCGATCCATGGATACCTGCCCACGTGAAGTGTTCACAAATCGAGCGCTCGAATTCCCGACCCGCCTCGGACATCTTCCGCATGATGCCCACACGAGCCGTGCCGCGCCAGTGATGGCTCACGACAGGTTTAGAGGACCCTCCCGCTATGTGAGGTTTCCTTGCTCGCGGACCGCGTTGGTCATACCCTGACTTCAGCGATCGCCCGGCCACGGAGCCACACGATGGGCGCCCTAAAATGCCTACACTGAGGAAGCTCCTAGACGAGATCCACAGCCGTTCGCTGTGGCAGGTGCTTGGTGTGTACCTGGCCGGCGGATGGGCGGTCTTCTCGGTTACCCTCGACCTGTCCGAGGCACTCCTGCTCCCGACGTGGGTCGCCCAGTACACGTTGGTGTTGCTGGTCGTCGGTCTGCCCATCATCCTCGTCACGTCGTACGTGCAGCGAGGCCTCTCGAACCGTGGTGTTGTTCCCCAGACCAGGGTGCGACGCCTCTTCGCGTGGCGAAATGCGCTCGCCGGCGGCGTGCTCGCTTTCGCGGCATTGGGGTTGGTCACGGCAATAAGAATCGTGCTGCCCGCCGACCCCCCACAGCTTCTCGCGGGGCGTGCCCTGCCGCAGCTAGCCATCTTTCCTGCCACCGTCCGAGGGGGGGCCGACCCGGTCCTTCACGAGGGGATCGTCGACCTGCTGCGAGGGAAGCTGGCGGTGATCGACGACCTGCAGATCGTCGACCCTGGCACCGTGATCAAAGCCGCCGGCATGGGGTCGCAGGAGGTGGTGATGGAGGTCGGTCGCGCCGCTGCGATCGCCGCCGAGCGCGGCTGGCGCCTCTTCATACTCCCTGTTATCACGGCGAGCGAGGGCGAGATCCGCCTCCAAGCGTCGCTATTCGACGCCGAAACCCCCGACGAACTGCTGGTGCTCGTCGAGGCCGGGGGTGATGCCGTGGAGGTCTTCGACCATATCGACAAGCTCGCCGTCGAGCTGGTTTTCGCACAGTTCGGTCGGGCGAGCGCTCGGCTCGTACGGACCGCGTTCCAGATGACCGAGTCTCCCGCAGCCTGGCAGGATTTCCTCCGAGGCGAACAAGCGATGCGGGACTCCCAACACGACGTGGCCCTCGAGGCCTTCCAGGCAGCCGTCGAGGCGGACAACAGTTTCGCGCTGGCTTATCTCCGTACCGCGATCGTCGCTGCCCTCATGGAGACGGATGGG
This sequence comes from Longimicrobiales bacterium, assembly GCA_965249775.1. Classification (GTDB taxonomy): domain Bacteria; phylum Gemmatimonadota; class Gemmatimonadetes; order Longimicrobiales; family Gaopeijiaceae; genus UBA822. Next base: position 3,997,024 of record OZ252253.1, on the reverse strand, counting down.
TCGTTCACGCACCTCGTGGGATCAGCACCCAACGCACTTCCGAGTGCTCGTGCCCTCGTCGATCGGCTCGACGAGCGTGACCGTGAGTTCCTCGATGCATACGAAGCGTTCCGTGCCGGCGACGGCGACCGCGCCGAAGCTGGCTTCGAGGCGATGCTCGTCGAACGGCCCGGAGACGTCGAGGCGCGTTTCTTCCTCGCGCAGACGCTCATGCGACTCAACCCGGTGCGCGGGCGCCCGGCGAGCGAGGCGCGCGCCGTGTTCGAGGAGGTGCTGAGATCAGATCCCGGCTTCACGTGCCCCATATGACCACTCCTACAGCTCGTCGGGAGCGAGCACGACGCCGTAGCCTCAGACAGCCTCAACTCGATGCTCAAAGCGGTGCGCACCTCGGGAGGGCCCAATCACAATGACCTGATCAACGCCGTAATGCGGGGTGACGATCAAACAGCCGAAGAGCTCTTCGTTCTCTTTGACGCACGTCCGGTTGCCATCAACCTGATCTTTCCGGTGCGTGTCGCCGAATGGGGTGGAGGTTTCCCCATGGCAGAGAGGCTGGCCAGTGGCTTCACTCGGTCGGCGAACGCCGAGCCGATCCAGCTCGCAGGGCACCTCAACCTCGCACGCCTCTTCGTGGCCCAGGGAAGGTGGCGAGCCGCCGCGGTGGAGCTCGAACGGGCGGCCGACGTCGACCTCGAGCAGGCGCGTGTCACACGAGCCGTGCTGGCAACGCTGCCGTTCCTTACGATCCCGCGCGACGACCTCGCGAGTGTGATGGAGGAACTGCAGCGTTGGGCACCGCCAGTCCCGGAGCGGGGGTCGCCACCCGAACGGGCGTACGATCAGCATGCCCGACTGTACTTCATGGGTTTGCTGGCCTCGAGGGGCGACGCAACCAGGGCTCTGCAACACGCGGTTGCGATCGAGGAGCTCGCCGACGTAGCCCGGACCGCCGTGCCCGGAGAGCTGGCGACCACTCTTCGGGCGGATGTCGCGTGGCGGCAGGGGAGTTCTCCCGCGGACGTTCTCCGCGCCCTCGAGCGCCTCCAGGGCCATCTACCTGCCGTCCTCTGGGATCACCCGGCTTTCGGCCAGGAGCACGCTCGATTCGTACGGGCTTCAGCCCTCCAGCAGGTCGGAGAGGACGACGAGGCGCTTCGGTGGCTCGAAGATACGTTCGACGTGACGCCCGGCGCGGTGTACTACCTCGCTCCCACCCGATTCCTCGCGGCCCAAGTGCTGGATGCCTCGGGTCGGGCCGAAGAGGCCGCCGAAGCCCGCGCCACGTACCGCGAACTTTGGGCGGATGCCGACGAAGGAATTTCGCTACCCGGAGGGTGAGGAACGTTACTCCCGCGCTCCAGGAAGAGGCATCTCCTCGCTGTCCTCCGCCCGTGCCCGCTCGAAGGACGCCACGGGGCCGGGTGTCCGAATCTGCTCCAGCCAGAAAACGCCGTCCCAGGGCACGCTGTTCCCGCGGGTCGAGACGAAGTCGATGTCACCGTCGCCGTCCATATCCCTGGCGATGAACTTGTCGTACATGCCACGCTTACGGCGCGAGATGTCGTGTCGGGGCCAGACTCCGGTCACATCATCCGGATGCTCAAACCAGCCAATACGTCCCAGGGCGTCATTCACATCGACGTCACCGTCACCTTCACGCGGCCCGCGGCTGTAGCTCCCGCCGATGACGTCCAGGCGCCCATCACCATTGATGTCCGCGATCTCCAGGCCGGTCATGCTGTCCGGCGTGAACCTCCCGATGAGATGTGCGGTCCATGCGTCACCGATGCGCTCGGGCTGCTCGAACCAATAGAGCCCCCCGCCAGCCGCACCGATGATGTCGAGTCGGCCATCCCGATTCAGATCCGCGTACTCCAGGTTGAATCCGGCAGCCCGGGCACCGTTGATGCGAATGGAATCCTCACGAAAGCGGAGATCGCCCACGTTCTCGAAGAACACCAATCGGTTCTCGCCACGGGACCCCGCAATGATGTCCAGATCTCCGTCGCCATCGAGATCCACCGGTTCAGCGTTCTGCGGCACGCTGTATTGTCCGAGCTCCGTTTCTGTCCAGTTGTCGCCGACAAGCGGGTCGCCGGTCACCTGATAGATGGACACGGCGGTCGACCGGGCAAAGTCCTCGGGTCCGGGCCTCTGGGCGCCCTTGTTCGGGGCGGTGGCCTCGGGTACCCCGTCACCGTCGAAGTCGGCGAGGAACACGCGAATATAGGAGCCACGTCCCTCGGTCATGGGAAGGATCAAACGCGGCCACGTCACTGTGCGGGCGCCGGCACCTGGATTCTGCAGATAGATGAGATGCGCCAGCTCTGCCGCCACCATCACGTCGAGATACCCGTCCCGGTTCACATCGGCGATGGCGGCATCTTCCGGGGCGGGTGCGTCGGTTCCTTCGGCCAGGGTGATGTTGATCCATCGGTCCGGGTCCGCCGTACCGAACGCAATACGCACGTGGCCTTCGGCGTCCGGAACGAAGTCCGGGTCGAACGCACTGGAGTCGTATTCGCTATCTGATTCATGCACCGAGACGATGTCCTCGTACCCATCGTTGTCGATGTCGGCCATGACCAGACCATCGCTGCCACTCAGCTTGAACCCGGCGGACGCCGCTTCGTCGATGATGTGCTCACGCCAGGAGATGTACCGGCCGTCCGCAGCCCTAGCCACCGTCATCGCGTCGCCGACCGGGACTCCGCTTCCGGTCCCAGCAGCGCCGGCCTGCCCCTCGGCGAGGGACGGCGCGACTCCCGAGCCCAGAACCGCGAGGGCTCCGAGGAGGCAGGCCCTTCTAAAGGCTACGAGGGAAAAGACGTTCTCGACGGACTGGATCATCTTGTCCTCCATAGGGGCCGCCGGGCGCCTGCTACTCTCGCGCCTGCGACCCTGGTGTTTCGTCAGTGCGTCGTCAGCCACCACCGCATGGTCTCGATCACCCGGTCGGCAGCCTGGATCTGGACGGTGTGCCCGATACCCGGATAGGTGACGAGCGTGTAGTCCCGGTCGATCCAGTCCCAGGTCTTGCTCAACCCGTCCTTGTCCACCGCCGTGTCGTCCAGCCCGTGGAACTGAAGGACCGGCATGTCTATCTGGGGGAAGTCCGTCAACTCCACGTAGGGCTCCGTGAAGTAGTTCGCACGGTAGAAGTTGAGCATCAGCTCCATGTCTGACCGCTCGTAGGCCTCCTGCACGAACTGGACGACGCGCTCGCCCTGGTCCCCGTAGGTGCGTTCCGCTCTGCCGGCAGCCCCTCGCTGTATGCCCGCACCCACACCGGGTTGCTGAAAGGTCCTCGCGTACTCCGTGGCGCGACGCTGCTCGGGCGTCGCGTTCGCCAAGGTGCGCGAGAAACCGCGTGGGTGCGTCAGATTCATCATGATGAGACGCTCCACCCTCGAGGAGGACGTCTCGTCCATGACGAAATACCAAGCGATGATGCCGCCCCAGTCGTGGGCGACCAGGGTGACCTGGTCGACGCCCAGGTCATCGATGACCGCGTTGATGTCCGACAGGAGGAGCGGCATGTCGTAGCTCTCGACGCCTTCGGGCTTGCCCGAGCGGTTCGTGGCGCGCGTGTCCATGGCGACGACACGGTATTCGTCGGCGAACGCCTCCATCTGGTTGTGCCAGACGTACCAGAAGTTCGGGAAACCGTGAACGAACAGGAGCGTCTCGCCCGTCTCGACTTCGCCCAGGGTGACGTAGTGAACGTTCACGCCGTCGTTGTCCACGTTGTGGTGCTCGACGCGATCGATGAGCAGAGGCTCCTGCGAGACCGCCTCGAGGCCGCCAAAGGCGAAAAGCAGTGTTACGGACAGTGCTAGAGGCGTTGCAGGTAGTGCGACACGCATGACCGACCCCCTAAAAAAGCGCGATGTGCAGCCCAAACCGGGACGGTACCATACGCCCCTCGAAAGTGATAGTCCAACGCTCCGAAGTCATCTCACCCGGCCAACGGAGGGGTCACTCGGCCCCAATTCTCGGGGATCCCCCGCCCTTTCATTGCGCGGAGACGTCGCATCCGACAGTTTGAGGTTGAGGTATTCTGAACGCCGCCAAGTCAGGAGCGAGTCAAGATGAAGAGCCGTCCCCAGTTCTGGTCGTTGCTGAGCCCGGCCGTATGTGCGCCGGCCCTGGTTCTCCTCCTCGGCACTCCGACTGCAGGCGTTGCCCAGGAGCAGTCCGCCAGCCTCACCTTCTCTGAGGACATCGCTCCAATCCTGTACGAGAACTGCGTTGGGTGTCATCAGCCGAATGGCATCGGGCCCATGTCGCTGCTCAGCTACGACCAGGTGCAGCCTTATGCGTCGCGGATCCAACGGAAGGTAGTGGCACGCGAGATGCCCCCGTGGCACCTGGACAAGACGATCGGGATTCAGGAATACAAGAACGACATCTCTCTGTCCGATTCCGAGATCCATGCGATCGCGAGCTGGGTCGACGCCGGGGCACCCGAGGGCGATCCCGCGAAGCTTCCGATGCTTCCTGATCTCCCGGACGGCAGCGTGTGGCAACTCGAAGAGCTGCTCGGCCCGCCGGACTTCGTGATCGAGTCGCCGACCCTTACTGTGGCGGCCAACGGTCAGGACCAGTGGCTGGTTCAGCGCACACCCTTTGCGGGGCTCATCGACGCACCCAGATACGTCAAGGCGACGGAGCTGAAGGGCTCCTATCCGTTGGGGATCAAGGTCCTACATCACGGACACGTGACGCTCGGCTCGCGGCCGCTCGGGCGGCAGGGAGTCGGGAAGGGTGGCGATATCTTCCCAGAGGGCACCGGGATGCAAATCCAGCCGTCGGGCGACCTGGTCTGGAACCTACACTACTTCCCGATCAAGCAGGACGTAGTGGACGCGCGTGCTGTGTCCGCGATATGGCTCTACCCAGAAGGCTACGAGCCGGAGTACACGACGAACGGGGAGGTGCGGTTCACTGCCGACGCAGGGGGTGGTATGCCCTGGGCCGGCGACATCGCCATTCCCCCGCACTCGGTCAGCGTGCAACAGGGAACGCACGTCCTGCGGAGGCCTGCGTTGGTGACGAGCTTCCGGCCTCACATGCACATGCGGGGAAGGGAGCAATCCGTCGAAGTGATCTATCCGGACGGGCGACGGGAGATGCTGGGGAGAGTGGACAAATACAACCACTTCTGGCAGATCGCCTATCAGTACGAGGACGATGTGGCGCCGCTCCTGCCGAAGGGCACCGTTCTCCTCATTACCACCCTCTGGGACAACACGGCGGACAACCCGATCAACCCCGATCCACGTCAGTGGGTGGTGTTTGGACAACGTGGTGTGGACGAGATGTCACACACCTGGATGGGGATGACGTACCTCACCGACGAACAGTTCGACAAGCTGTCCGCTGAGCGGAACCAGCTGGCGGCGGAACAACAGGACCGCTGATCGTCGATGAAGGTGAAAGATCTACGGGTCGCAGGAGCCGTCTGGCTCGTCGGATGTCTCGTCGGCCTGGGCGGCTCCTCTCCGTTGTTCGCACAGAACCGCATCGCGAATCCTCTTAACGAGAATCCGCTGCGCCCCAGCGGCCAGAACGTGATCCCCGTCTACGACGGTTGGTGGGAGAACCCCGAGGGTAGCTACACACTCTGTTTCGGGTATTTCAACCTGAACACCGAGCAGTCGCTCGACATTGCCCTCGGTCCCGAGAATCGCATCGAACCGTCTCAGTATGACGGTATGCAACCCACACACTTCGACCCCGTCCCGGCCCCGACCCTCACGTCCAGGTATCGGCACCATTGGTGTGTCTTCTCGGTTACCGTGCCTGACGACTTTGGTAGCGGAGACCTCATCTGGTCGCTGACGAGCCAGGGCGCCGAGCTGGCGGCCACAGGGTCCCTCGTCCCCGACTACATCCTGGATGAGCCGACTTCGCTTGGCCGGAGCGCGTCGGCGCCTTTCCTGAGGCTCGAAGAGGATGGTCCGGAGCTTCAGGGACGGAGAGGCCTCTGGGCGGGTCCCCGTACCGTGCGCGTGAATGAGCCCCTCCTCCTCAGCGCGTGGATTCAGCACGCCGAACCCGGGACCTGGCTCGGATGGACGAAGCATCAGGGTCCGGGCGAAGTCACGTTCGCGGAGCCCGAGATCCGGGTGAATGTCGCCGAAGGAGCGGCCATGACGACCGCCGGCTTCAGCCAGCCGGGCAGCTACGTCGTGCGCGTCCAGGCGATCAACGATGTGGAATCCAGCAGGAATCCCACGTACGGATTCGAGTTTCACTGCTGCTGGACGAACGGGTTCGTGCGGGTCGAGGTGGTGGAGTAAGGGCTACCGGCCGTTCCGCAACCCTCCCGGGCGACTTGCCCTCGATATCGCCTGGTTCTGCCTTCGAAGGAGATCTGGCTCCAAGAGTTCCAGCACTTCGAGCGAGATACGCTCGGCATCCGCAGCGTGGAGCGCTTCTAGCACCGCCACCATATGCCTGTAGGGCGCATTCGGGTGGGTCCTCACGTCGGCGATGAGGTTGGGGTTGAGCGCAACGTCCTGACGCCAGAGGCCCTCGATATCGGACGGCTGCAGGAGGTGCACCCGTGTACTTGCCCCCCGCCTCACCTCCACGATGCCGTTGGGCTGCACCGTGAGGTGCAGGAGGTTTCGGGGTCGGACGTTCAGGCTCGAGAGCCTTGCCGGGCGCGGGCGGTTATCCGACCCATCAGGGCTGTCGTCGGGCAGTACGATGGCCAATCCCCGGACCATCACGGCAGGCACATCTTCGTCCTCCCCCGATCTAGTCAGCAGAGACACCAGGGTCTCGTACGCCGTACGCGCCGCCACAAGCACCAGGTCCACGCTCCGCTCTAGGAGGCCTAGCCCGTCCGCTTGGTCCGACCCGAGAGCTAAGGGGTCCGGCTGGGCAAACACGACTCGAATGACGCCCGCGGCGACGAGCTCCTCCTGGAGCTGATTCATGAACTGGTACGGGACTTCGCCGTTTCCGACGATCGAAGCGACTAGGGGGCGTTCGGACTCCCCTTGCATCGTCGCAACGATTTCCGACACGTCCTCCATCGGATATGACTCGTCGTTCACAAAGACCGAACCGTCCCGCTCGATCGATACGTTTAGGAGCTCGTCCCTTCGCAGGTAAAAGGCGTTGTCGTCCTCCTGCTCTTCCGGCTCGATCGCTATCGGCACAGGCACCTCGCACGAACCGACCAAGAGAACGACACCGAGGGCCAGTACGGTCAGGACGCCTAGAGTGGTAGCGGCACGAGGGGGCGTGGTCATGGCAATAATGCGCTTTCGGAGGGGAATCTCGGCCTCAGCGAACGCCGCCGCGCCCGCCAGTGGACGAGAATCCACTGCCGACTCCCGCGCGGAGACCGTGAGAAGCGTATCACCGTAGGACGCGATGTCGGGACGACGACGAAGCACGCGGCGATCGCAGTCCAGCTCGACGGCGTGCAGCAGCCGCGCCGACAGCAGCCACACCACAGGGTTCCAGGGGGCCAAGATCCGGGCGATGCGGGATGCGGCCATGAGGAGAGGGTCCCTAGCACGCACGTGCTCATCCTCGTGGAGCAGGACGAGCGAACGCTGCTCTTCGGGCAGTGACAGCAACCAGGACGGCACCAGGATACGAGTCCTGAAAACCCCCGCGACTGCCGGCCCGAGGTCCGGCGTCAGCCAGGCGCGGACCCCGTTGAGCATGCGGACAGGCCACGACGCCCCTGTCCTGGCCAGTCGGCGAGCGGCAACCATCCATCTGATCGTCAGGACCACGGAGGCAACGAGCCAGGCAAGCACCAGGATTTCGTCGAGACCCAGTCCCGGCTGTTCGACCGGGACCACAACCACGGCGGGCAACCCCAGGACGCCGGTCTCGGGTAGTGCGGCGGAGGCCGCGGCCGCGGCCGGGACGCCGGTCTCGGCGACGGTCCCGGACGCCTCCGACGCAGCCCCGGCCGAAAGACTGATCAAGAAGACGACCGGTAGCGTCAAAGCGAGACCGAGGGCCACGAGCCACACGCCCCGTTCGGGCTGCCCGTATCGGCGAAGCGCCGCCGAGCAAGCGATCGCGGCGAGGAGAATCGGCACTCCGACTGCCGCGGCGTAGAGCATCCCGTAAGCGATCATTCGTCCCCTCCCATCTCCCGGAGCCGGCGGTCCAACAGATCCCTCATACGGCGCAATTCATCAGGATCCAATCCAGAGTCAACGAGGCGCAGGAGGAGCTCCTCCGGTGATCCCCCGAACAGCCGCTCGGTCACGCGGCCAAGCGCGCTTTCACCCGCCGCGTCCCGCTCCACTTCCGGTGCGTACCGATGCGCCCGACCCTCGAGGCTCCTGGAAACGTACCCCTTGCCCTCCATGACCTTGAGCATGGTGAGAACCGTGTTGTGGGCTAGGTCGTCTTCCAGTGCCTCCTTCACCTCACCGACAGTCGAGGGGCCTTGTGCCCAGAGCGCACCCATGATGTCCAACTCTCGCTTGGTGAAGCGGATCTCCATGCCAATCTCCTAACACCTTAGGAATTAGTGGACAGCATACAGGCACGGGTCGAGGCTGTCAACTAACGAATTAGGATATCTGGCCTAGCCCTCGAAGAGTTGCAGAGAAATAGTCGTGGCACCCGCCGTTTGAATCGCGTCCAGGACGTCTATCATCAACTTGTAGGGTGCCGCTGGATGCGTCTTTACGGCAGCGATTAGAAGCGGGTTCTCAGCCATCTCCGCTCGCCAGATGCCTTCCAATTGACTTGCGGACACCAGCTGCACTTGGTTGCTCTCACCACGCTTCACCTCGACGATCCCATTTGGCTGAACGATGATGTGAAGGATGTTTGTCGGATTGACCTCCAGCTGTCTCCCCTCCTCGGGAAGGACGATGGGGAGTCCCTTGTTCTTGGGGAAATCCGTCGTCACGAGGAAGAAGATCAGAAGCAGAAAGGCGATATCCGCCATCGACGAGGAAGGAATCTTGTCGTTGATCTTGGACTTCTTGCGAAGAATCACCCAGTGTTCCGGTCTCCTAATAACTAAGTAATTAGGAGATAGCGCCCGGGCGCGCCCCTGTCAACTAAAGGATTAGGAGATGGGGGCCTACCGCCAAATCGGGTTTACGAACGCCCCGTTGGCAGCAACGTCCCACACGGCCACCCGAGCCCAGGCCCACCCTTCTGCTTCGACAGTCCACTCGAAGCTCTCGGTGCCGAACTGTCGGGTCGCGGTGAGCGGAATGATCTCTCTGTGGGTCCCGGCGCCGTCGCCCCACACGATCTCGGCAAAGCTGAGCGGGAGCGTCCAATCGACACTCACACGGGCCGAGATCTGATCGTCCGAAGACGCCGACCAATCCACGTCAGGCAGCAGGACCTCGCCGGTCGTCGTGAAGAACTCGCCTCGATCCAACGGCTCGAGGGCTTCACTCCATTGATCGAACGCGGGCAGACGATCCAGGCGGACGTAGTTGATGTTCATGTGGGCGTAGAGCTCGTGGGTCTCGTCGAACTGGAAGACGTCGACCTCGCCGAGGAGCTTCTTGCGGAAGCCCTGGTTGCTGAGATCATCGAGGAGATCGAAGGCGCGATCGCCGAGCCGCGGCGTGGACATGTCCGACGGCAGCGCCTTCCAGCCGGCCCCGAGGTAGGCGGGGTCTCGAAAGTGATCGGTCTCGAGAATCCGGTCGGGGTAGCCGGTCGATCCCTTGGTCCGGGGATGCGTCTGGATCATGGATCCACCTTCGCGCCTGATGATCTCAAGCAGCTCGTCGGCGTTCGCCGCGCTGTACACCGTCCCGTACCTGGGGTGTGTGGTCTCGAACGCCCCACCAGGCGGTCGGTTCATGAACCAGTAGACCGGCTTCGGGAAGGTGACCGTCCAGTGACCACCGAAGTGGACGTTCGCCTCCTCGCTCGGAATCAGCAGAAAGTCGGACTCCGACTGCACGCGGAGGGCGCCGAAGTAAGCGTCGAGCTCCTCCAACCGCAGATCGGTGAGATCCCGGGGATGGAGGTCGCCATGGAAGTCCATGATGATCGACGCGTCCACCCCCATCGCCTTGAGGACCGGCTTGAACGGTGGTGTCCAGTCGAAGCCGTGCTCGAGCGCCTGGGTGGTATACGCCAGATGCCAGTGAGAGCTGAGCGTCTTGTACCCATCGAGCGGCCGGAAGCGGTCGCTGTTGGTGTAGGCCAGCACATCGGTCAGCGCCTCTTCCGACGCACCGTCCGACACGAGAAAGAACACCGACATCCGTTGGGCCTGCCCGGGCGGCGCGTTCATCCAGGGATAGAACTGCCAATTGGTGTCGCGGATCTGCCTGGTGCCGAGTGACACACGGCCACGCCAGGCGCGATGCCAGAGGTAGCCGAGGTTTGACGTGAAGTCTCGGGGGAAGAAGTACTGATGCGGGGCCGGGAACACCGCGACGCTGCCGCCTGCGGTCCCTACAGCCAGCGTGCGGTACCGCACCTTTTCGGGGATCCGCTCCGGATCGAATCCGGTCGCCACCTTTTGGCGCAGCTCGCCCGCCGTGTCGTAGTAGCTGACCTCGGTGCTCATGTTGCGACCGGGCGTCAGGTCGGCCGCGGCCGCCATCTCCCAGCCCGCGTCGTAGTACTACGCCACGTCCGGCTCATCCGTCGTGAGGACCGCTTCCTGCTGGATCAAACGGCTGCCGGGGTAGAACGTGTAGGCGATACCCCCATCGAAAACCCCCATCTGCAGCCCGTCGAACTGCAGCTCCACCCGTTCTCCAATCGTGCGCGCTGTCGCCGAGCGGAGGCGGAAGGCCCCCTGGGCGCGCCGCGTGCCGTCGGGGTGGGCCGGTGGGTAGTCGAAGAATGCGTTCCAGCCGCCGCGCCGGGTGCCGGTCTCGCCCTGGTAGAACGGACGCGCGTCTGAGACCACCACTGCCTCGCCGACCGCGATGGACTGAATGAGCGGGGCGCGAGGGTTGAGGGAGAACGTCGCCTGCCAGTCGCGGCCGGTCTCATCGGGCCAGACCACAACCACGAAGTCCTCGGCTTGGGTCACCGTCACAGGGCCCGGGCGGACCTCGCTGAGGTCGAGCGGAACGGCCTGGCCGGCGACGGTGCCGGCGAACATGAGCGCCGGGATCAGCAACGACGCGGCGCTCGGGAGCTTCACCGGTTCCCGCCTTCAATCACCGGATTCACATAGCCCGCCGGCAACGCTCCATGCGGATCAGGCCGAATGCTCAGGTACGTGACGTGATCCGGGATCTCGCTCCAAGCATGAAAGACACCGGCAGGAATCACTACGATGTCGCCTTCGGTAATCTCACGAACCCGCCCCCCCTCAGCCGTCCCCCTGAAGCTGGGGCCGACCAAAACGTCGACCACGTTCGTGCCGGCCGGAAACTCCGGACCGGCAGACACATTTCCACCCGTCACCAGAGTCCCTCCGCCGGACAGTATGTAGTACACCTCGCTGACTTCACTATGGATGAGGCCACCAACAGGGCCGCCTTGGTTTACCACTCGATCTCGATGGAGGACTCCGACAGCGACGTTGCCCTGACTGATAGCAGCCACCTTGATCTGGAGATCGACTTGATTGCCAATGGCATCGGCCACTGCTTGGATTTCTTCCGCCGTGATGTCCGTGGCCGAGTCCTGCGCGCCTTGCAGGCCCTGTGCCGGCACCACTAAGGCGGAGATAATCGTCAGGACGGCAGGAATTCTAGTTCGCACTGTTGCCTCCAGATACCGTGAGGGACGGCTCAGGTGAGCCCGCCCATGAAGCGAGGAAAATGCCGCTCGGTGGTAGGGACCGCAAACGGCGGGCTTCGAGACTCGCTACGTTTCCGGCCCGGGTTGGAAGACTAGCTTCGGACGGTCGAGCTCATGGGGAAGAACGGAGGACTGGAAGGATCGGGCGACACTAGCGGCCGTCGGCTTCGCGAGGACGCAAGAGCCTGTCTCGACGCGGCGATCACGGCGGTGGATCCAACCCGTCTGGTCACGGACACGTTCGAACAACACCCCGAGACCGTCCCGGGCACTCATCCCGTTCACCTCGTCGCGGTGGGCAAGGCCGCGGCGGCCATGGCGCGGTCGGCGTGCGAGATTCTCGGACCACGAGTCACGGGCGGAGTAGTCATCGCCCCGGCTGATACGGAGATGCACGACCTGGGCAACCTCCGCACCTTTCGTGGTGGACACCCCGTTCCCACCGAGGATAGCGAGCGTGGTGCCCGCGCGGTCGCCCAACTCGTCGACCCACTCGGCGCGGATGACTTGTTGCTTTGCCTCATTTCGGGTGGCGGCTCGGCGCTCATGACCCTCCCGCCCTCCGGTGTCCCGCTGTCTGATGTTCGGGACGCGACCGAGATCCTGCTCCGAGCCGGTGCCACCATCGATGAGCTCAACTGCGTGCGTAAGCATCTCGATGGGCTCAAAGGTGGACGTATGGCCCAGACCGCGGCGCCGGCCCAGGTCGTGGCGTTGATCCTGTCGGACGTGTTGGGAGACCGCCCGGACGTCATCGCTTCGGGGCCGCTCTCACCCGACCCGACGACTTTCTCCGATGCCCTGGCCCTCGTGGACCGTCGCCAGGTTCGAGACCGCGTTCCCACCTCGGTGTTGGAATATCTGGAGTCCGGGACGCGGGGCGAGGTTCCAGAGACACCGGGTCCCGATGCTCCATACTTTGCCGACGTTGAGGTCCGCATCGTGGGAAACAATCGGATGGCTGCTCAGGCTGCCCTTCAAGAGGCGGAGCGTCGCGGATATCGGACACGACTCCTCACGACCACGTTGAGCGGCGAAGCGAATGAGGTTGGACGCTCGCTCGCGGCCCAAGCTCTGGAGATCCAAGGTGGTCGGGGCTCGATCGCACCACCCGCGTGTCTCATAGCATCAGGCGAGACGACGGTCGACGTGCGCGGTGCGGGAAGAGGGGGGCGCAATCAGGAACTCGTACTTGGCGGCGCAACAGCGCTACACGGTCACGGACCGCTGTTGATGGCATCGATGGGGACGGACGGTATCGATGGAGCGAGCCACGCCGCCGGCGCTTTCGCCGACCAGACGACGATCGCTCGCGCCGAGGCCCTGGGGCTGGACGCCGCAGCCACTCTGGCAGCCAACGACTCCACCCCTTTCTTCGAAGCGCTGAACGACCTCATTGTCACGGGTCCCACGGGCACCAACGTGATGGACATACAAGTCGTGCTGATTCCGGAGTGATAGGTCTGGAATCTGTGCGAGTGACCGGCCTGTTATCGGCGTTCAGTTCCAGAGGCAGGAGATCGGCACGGCAGCAAGGTTTTCGCCGAGTGGAAGCACCTTCTCTCCATCATAGAGCAACGCGCCAAACGCGAACCGGTCGCCCGCGGCGCTCGCCAGCTTCTCGAGGCCGGAGAAGTCTGCGGACGACACTGCGGTACAAACAGAAGTCAATAGCTGTACAAACAGGAATCGTAGTCGCACATAGGAGGAATTGGCGGTGATCCCCCGGAAGGAGCAGTCTTACGGCGAAGCCCATCAAAGCGCTCACCCACCTACCCGCCAAAGCCCCCCCAAGCCCGGGCGGGCGGTGTTCGGCTCCAAGAACATGCTTGAGCGAGAGCGATCGATGGTCCTCCGCAGGACAGTCCGCCGTCGAAGGCGGTGGAGCGAAGCGCTGGCCGGAGGAGGACCGTCGATCGCTCTCGCTTCCACCCGCGAAGCAAGGAGCCGCCATCCCCGGATATCCGGGCTTGCTTGCTTGCAACCCGACACGCCTTAGACGCATGTTGTCGGGCATGTCCGATCCCATCACCCGTCTGAACGCCGCCCTCGAGGGTCGCTATACGATCGAGCGTGAGCTCGGCGAGGGCGGCATGGCCACCGTGTATCTGGCCGACGACCTCAAGCACGAGCGTAAGGTCGCCCTCAAGCTTCTGAAGCCCGAGCTGGCCGCGCTGGTGGGAGCCGAACGTTTCTTGGGCGAGATCAAGACGACAGCGAACCTGCAACACCCGCACATCTTGCCGTTGTTCGATTCCGGGGAAGCCGACGGCTTCGTGTTCTATGTGATGCCGTGGGTAGAGGGGGAGAGCCTCAGGCAGAGGTTGGATCGCGAGCACCAGCTTCCTGTGGACGAGGCAGTCAGAATCGCAACCGACGTCGCGGGCGCCCTCCAGGCCGCGCACGACAGTGGCGTCATCCATCGTGACATCAAACCTGCCAACGTCCTGCTCAGCAAGGGACGTCCGCTCGTGGCCGACTTCGGAATCGCGCTTGCCGTCACCACGGCTGGAGGAGGGCGCCTGACCGAGACGGGGCTCTCGCTGGGGACCCCGTTCTACATGAGCCCCGAGCAAGCGATGGGCGACCGCGAGGTAGACGCACGTAGCGACGTGTACTCGCTCGCTGCGATGCTCTACGAGATGCTCGCCGGTGAGCCGCCCTACAAGGGGGGCTCCGCCCAGGTGATCCTGGCCAAGATCATCACGTCGAAGGCTGGCCCCGTCTCCGACGAGCGGGACACCGTCCCGGTGCACATCGACGCGGCACTCGCGAAGGCGCTCAGCAGGACGCCGGCTGACCGCTTCGCAACGGCCGCAGCCTTCGCGGACGCGCTCACGAACCCGGCGTTCACGCTGCCGAGTACGACGCCCGTCCCCGCCGAGGTAGAGCCGAAGCCGCAGAGGTCGCGGCGGCCCGCGGTGCTTGTCGGACTCGCGGCGCTGGCCGCGCTTTTACTGGTCTTCCTGGGAGGGCGTCTCACGGCGCCCGAGAGTCCGAGGCCCCTGACGCGCTTCACGGTTGCCCCCCCGGAAGGCTTTGTACTTTTCGGCCGCTGTTGCGGCCCTGTGCAGGCGCTTTCCCCGGACGGAGAGTGGCTGGTCTTCATCGGCGCCCGACCGAACGAGTATCGGTTGTACCGCCGTAGACTCGGGCAGCTCGAAGCCGAGGAGGTCCCCGGAACGGAGGGGGCCTCGATCCCGTTCTTTAACTCGGACGGGCGCTGGCTCGGCTTCCACTCCGACGGCTACCTCCGGAAGGTCCCGATGACAGGCGGACCGCCCGTGCCGATCACAGAGACAACCCCGCCGAACGGAGCTAGCTGGGGCGACAACGACGTCATCGTCTTCGCCGATAACAGGGGCGCGATTTACACCGTGCCCGGAGCCGGCGGGGTGGCGACGCCTGTCCCATCGAGCACTGACGGGCCACCGTACCTTTTCCCTTGGATGTTGCCGGGCGGCGAAGCCACCCTGGTGACCGTCCGCACGAGCGGCGCCTCAACCCACCTCATCGCTGTGGTCGACCTGGAGACGGGGGCGGCGGACACACTCGGGTTCGGGACGCGCGCGGCCTATGCGTCCGGCCACCTGGTTTTTTCGGGTGCAGACGGGACGTTGCTGGCCCAGCCCTTCGATCCGTCCGCGCGTCGCACCACCGGACAGTCAGTCGCGATCCTCGACGGGGTGGCGGGGGGCGGCCCGGGCCTGATGGGCGAGTTTGCTCTCTCCGCCGAGGGCGGACTGGCGTACGAGACCGGTACGGCAAGTAGCTCTCAGCCGCTCATACTTGTAGGAACCGGCGGGCCAACGGAGGTGCAGTTGCCCGAACAAGGCAACCTGGAGGACCCCGCGTTTTCGCCGGACGGAGCGCGCATCGCCATGCGGATCGTCGACCTCGGCGAGGGCCAGGACATCTGGATCTTCGACCGCGACCAGGAGACACTCGAGCGCCTCACAGACGAAGGCGATCGCAACGAGACACCCGTGTGGACACCCGAAGGTACGCGCATCGCTTTCTCGAGCCGGCGGGAGGGAGGCCCAGGGCAGCTCTACTGGCAACCCGCCGACGGGAGCGGTCCAGCGGAACAGTTGCTCGCCACGGACTTCCGTGCGATACCCGGCTCCTGGTCGCCGGACGGGCAGACGCTCGCCTTCCAAGCGCTCAGAGAAAGCTGGGACGTCGGCCTGCTCACACTAGGGGACTCTACGCCTCGGTGGGTGTTGGAGAGCGAGTTCGACGAGGTCCATCCACAGCTCTCGCCCAACGGGCAATGGCTCGCGTACACCTCCGACCGCTCGGGTGAGC
This sequence comes from Longimicrobiales bacterium, assembly GCA_965249775.1. Taxonomy (GTDB): domain Bacteria; phylum Gemmatimonadota; class Gemmatimonadetes; order Longimicrobiales; family Gaopeijiaceae; genus UBA822. Next base: position 3,980,977 of record OZ252253.1, on the reverse strand, counting down.
AGGAGGTGTACGTGGCGGCCGCGAGCGGCGAGGGCGGCCGGTACCCGGTCTCGACGAACGGTGGCAACTCTCCGCGCTGGGCGCCTGACGGGAACATCGTCTACTTCGCGGCCGGTGCGACTATCATGGCCGCTTCGGTATCAACAGACGACGGCTTCCGGGTGACGGGGCGAGTCCAGCAATTCGGCGGCGTGAGCGACCTGAACCCAATCTCGAGCGTGAACTACGATGTGCACCCCGACGGCGAAGAGTTCGTGCATGTCAGGATAGGTAATGATCTGAATCAGGCCGGAAGGCCTCTCATCTGGATCCTAAACTGGCCCGAGATCGTTGAGGAGATGACGAGGCTGCGATGACCGTGTCCGATCCGGTCGCCCGCCCTGAACGTTCTGAATCCGTAGAGGTGAGCCCTCAAACTCGGAACCCGAGCGCCTCGGCTACCTCCCTCTGTCGCTGGTCAAGAGTCAGGAACGTGAGGTCCGCGGGGTCGGAGGTCACGTAGATCGCCATCGACAGGTGCCAGAGATCCGCGCCTCGCAGATACGCGGCCCCGAGAACTCGAGTGATCTCGGCAGAGAGCGGCCGGTCGGGCAGAACCCAGGTAATCCACGAAAAGAGAGCCTCGTCGAGGTCGGCGGACTCTCGGGCCAGTGCGGACCGAAACTCGGCCTCCAGCAGGTTCGAGGAAAGCAGCATGTCGTGCTCGCCTAGTCGGGAGGCCACCTCGGTGCGCTCGGGCTCGTCGAATGCGATCGCGACCAGGCAGGACGTGTCGACGTACCCGGCCTTCACTCGTCCCGCTCTTCGAGGAAGCGCTGGAGGGCCCCCGGCCTCCGCGCGATAGGACGTAGCTGGTCCGCCCGCTCGGACCCACGCACCAAAATGCCGAGGCCCTCCAACATATGGAGGCGCCGTGCCAACTCGTTGCCGCCGGCATCCTGGATAGGCCTGATTTCCGCCACCGGCTCGCCGCGATAGGAGACCAGGACGGTCCGGCCCGCACGCACGGTGCGGATCAACTCGCTGAATCGAGCCTTGGCATCGTAGATGGAGTAGATATCAGCCATAACCGGATATTGTTATATCTAGTCAGACTAGTCAAGCACGTGCCCGTCGGAGCACCCCAGCGGAATGGATCACAAGGAGCCTCTCCGGCTTGAGATCCGTGCAGGAGTCCGCCACATTCAAGGCATGGTAAAGATCGATATGGAGGCGATTAAGCGTCTGAGTGTCACAGAGCGCGTTCAACTCGCCCAGGACATCTGGGAAACGCTTCAGCCAAGTGCGCAGGAACTGCCCCTGACGGAGGCGCAGGCAACCGTTGTTGATCGTCGCCTCGAAGAGCATCAACGGGATCCATCGTCCTCAGTCCCTTGGGACGAGGTGAAAGCTCGGCTCGAGTCGGAGTAGTTGACCCCGTTTCCAATCCGCCTCCGACCTCTACCGCACGATCCTCGATGCCTTGTCGACGATCTCGCAGACCCCTGAAATGTATGCGACGGTTCGGGGGGATGTCCGGCGGGTCGTCTTCCGCCGATTCCCCTACGCGCTCTTCTACATCGTGGACATCTGAAGTAGTGGTTTTGTCCTGCCTGCACGAACGACGCAGTCCAGACAGGTGGCCGGCAGGTTAAGGACGAAGGGGCCAAGCTACACCGTGGAGACCTCGAGCTCACGGTTGCAGAAGCTGATTCTGAATCCGCCGAGGCAACATGCTTGCCGCCCTATACGCCTTAGAGGCATTTTGTCCGCCATGTCCGACGCCGTCGCTCGGCAACTGAGCCCTGCGTGGGTAACGAATTCGCCTCTAGCCGCTTCCTGCAGGTCGGCCGTTCTTGGTGGGAGGCAACATCAAAGGGAGTACATCATGCGAATCCTAGCTGTGACGGGTGGCCTGGTGGCCACGACTATGATTGTGTGCGGCTCGATCTCGGATGCGAGCGCCCAGGCCGAGCCAGCCCAGGAGGTCACCAGGGAGCAATTCGAAACCTGGATGACCGACCTGTCGAATTGGGGCCGCTGGGGAGCAGACGACCAGCTGGGGGCCCTCAACCTGATCACGCCGGCCAAGCGCGTGGCCGCTGCCCGACTCGTCCAGACGGGCCGAACCGTCTCGATGGCGCGGGACATGACCGTCAGCACCCTTCCAAACCCCGACGAGGCCGATGCGAACCGGGCGCCAGTCCTAGTGGGCTCGGTCCGCAGCGTGTTCGACATCAACGTGCAGGGCGGATTCTTCTGGGAGCGCTACGAGATCGAATACCACGGCAGCCTCGTGTCCCATCTGGACGCTCTTTGCCACGTGGCGTACAACGGCAAGGTCTACAACGGTTTCGACTTCGAGGCCGTTGCCTCCAGAGAAGACGGCTGTACACAGTTGGGGGTTATCAACGCGAAGGACGGACTCGTCACTCGCGGCGTCCTGGTGGATCTGCCCGGCACGGCCGTTCGTCGGGCGGACATCGAGGCGTGGGAAGCGGAGACCGGCATCAGGATTTCGTCGGGCGATGCGCTGTTCCTGCGCACCGGCCGTGACGTCGGGCAGCAGGGGGGATACCACCCTTCGCTGATGCCTTTCTTCAAGGAGCGGGACATCGCGCTGCTCGGTTCTGATGTGCCCCAAGAGGGCGGCCAGGTCCCGGGCGTCCCCGTGCCGATTCATGTCTTCGCGCTCGTGAGCCTCGGTGTGCACCTCTTCGACAACCTCGGTCTCGAAGAGATCGCCCAGACGGCCAACGACCTGAACCGGTGGGAGTTCATGTTCGTGGCCTCGCCGACCGGAGTTCCGCATGGGGCCGGAGCGGCGATCAACCCGACCGCCGTGTTCTAGAGTGAGCTTCTGGTCCGTGGGGTATAATTCGGAGAGCCGGCCGAGTGAAACCTCCTGTCCTTAACTGACGTCTTGGGGAATCGAGCCGGGGGATTCCAACGGCGGCGGAAGGGATGTACACTAGCGGAGCGGAGGACGAGGTGAGGACCCACTGGAGAGACTACCGTGAGCACGACAGCCACCGCTGAGCGCCCAACAATCCCGAGTCCGGAGCCACCAGGCGCGGACCTCGCTGATGCGGCCGACCAGGGCGTACCCTGGTACGTCTGGGCCGTCGTCTTCGCCTCGACCAGCGTGGTCGTCGGAGGCATCTGGGACATCTCGTGGCACCGCACGATCGGGCGGGACTCCTTCTGGACCGCAGCCCACATGGCGATCTACGTCGGCGGCGCAGCGGCGGGGCTCTCGTGCGGCTGGTTGGTTCTGCGCACGACATTCGCGCAGAGCATGGCCACCGAACACGCTGCGGGGGTCACGTTCTGGGGATTCCGTGGTCCACTCGGCGCGTGGGTCTGTATCTGGGGCGCACTAGCGATGATCGTGTCGGGGCCTTTCGACGACTGGTGGCACAACACGTACGGCCTCGACGTCGAGATCCTGAGCCCGCCTCACACGATACTCGCCGCAGGTATCATCGCGATCCAGATCGGTGCGATGCTCATGGTGCTGGCGCGACAGAACAACTCCGGTGCCGACTCCCGGCTGACCCGGCTACTCTTCGTCTACGCCGGGGGCATGTTGATCCTGACGATGGCCACTGTGGCGACCGAATACCTCTCCTTCCCCAACGACCAAAGGAGCTCCACGTTCTATTTGGTGAGCGCCGGAGTCTTCCCACTCTTCCTCGTGGGCATCTCCCGCTCTTCGCTCTCTCGGTGGGGAGCTACGGGGGCGGCCGCCGCGTACATGACGTTGACGGTCCTCATGATATGGATCCTGCAGCTCTTCTCCGCCGAGCCGCTGCTCGGACCGATCATGCGGCCGATCGAGACCATGGTTCCCCCCGCGTTCCCGCTTCTGTTGGTCGTGCCTGCGCTCGCGATCGATCTGCTGATGAGGAAGCCTCCCCTGGAGGCCTCGCGCCTGAGCCCCTGGATCCTGGCGGGCGCCACCGGCGTCGCTTTTGTGGCCGTGCTCCTTGCCGTGCAGTGGTACTTTTCAGCCTTCATGCTCAACGAGGGGGCGCGCAACTTCTTCTTCGCGGCGGATCAGTGGGACTACAACTCGAGTCCTGGGCCGTGGCAATACGAGTTCTGGGGCTCGACGCAAGCGAGCTCGCTCGCATGGGCTGGGGTGATTGCCTTCGCGTCTGCACGGACCGGGCTCTGGTGGGGCGGCTGGATGAGTCGCGTCCGGCGGTAGGCTAGCGACGTTGGCAAGCACCTGATCCCTGTGCAGAAGAGTCGGTCTAGAGGGCAAGCCCTCGCGTTCACCTTAGGCATCGTGATCGTCGCGTCGGCACATGTCGGGAGCTCGAACGCGTACTTCGAGGGGATGGCCGGACCCTACCCGGTGCGCGTGATCGTTCGGACGCCGGGGGTCATCCCGGGACTCGCCCAGATCTCGGTACGGAGCACCGGGGAGTCGGTGCCGGCCCTCGTCACCGTACGTCCCCTACGCTGGGACGCGGGGCTGGATGGGGCGCCCCCTCCCGATACCGCCCAGGCCGTGTCAGGCGAATCGGGCCTGTACTCGGCCGAGCTCTGGCTCATGACCACGGGTTCGTACAGCGTCCACGTTCACGTTGCGGGTGATGCCGGTGAGGGCACTGTGTTCGTGCCGGTGAACGCCGTCGCCGAAACCCGTGGGGAGATGGGCGGAGGGATGGCAGTGGGGCTGCTTGGCGCCGCGTTGTTTCTTTTCGTCGGAGCGATGACCGTCTTCGGCGCCGCGGTCCGTGAGAGCGTGCTACCGCCTGGGGAGGAGCCTGACCGGAGGCGGCGTCTGCAAGGCGCTGTTGCGACCGGAGCAGGTGGCGCCGTGCTCGCTCTGATCCTCTGGGGTGGATGGACGTGGTGGGGCTCGACAGACACCGCGTATCGAGCCGGCATCTATCGGACGCTCGCGACGACGTCGGTCTTGGAGGCCGGCGAAGCCGGGCCGGTGCTCACGCTGCAGATCGACGATCCCCAGTGGAGGGGACGACAGTGGTCGCCACTGATGCCCGACCACGGAAAGCTCATGCACATGTTCCTGGTGGGAGACGGGGCCCTGGGTGCGTTCGCGCACGTCCACCCCGAGTCCGCCGACTCGAACTCGTTCGCCGTACCCTTCCCCCCCCTCCCGCCAGGGACGTATCGCATCTATGCCGATATCGTGCACGAGACCGGCTTCTCGCAAACGCTGGTCGACACGGTCAGGGTTAGTGCGACGGTGGGTGCGGAGGTCGGGACAGCGTCGCTCGAGGCACCCGGTCGAGATCCGGACGACTCCTGGGCTGTGCTCCCCGCCCCCGGGCGGGCCGGCGGCGAGCGCTTCGCGCTGCCTAGCGGTCGGACCCTGATCTGGGAGGCCGGCCGGCAGCCCCTGGTGGACGCTGAGACCGCGCTGGCTTTCCGGGTCACGGAGCCGGACGGCACGCCCTCCGCCCTCGAGCCATACATGGGCATGCTGAGCCATGCTGCGGTAACTCGTGACGACGGCTCGGTATTCATCCACATGCACCCCGCCGGGAGCATAAACCTGGCGGCCCAGGAGCGCTTCCGGAGGGCCGAAGACGGCCCCGATTCCAACAGTCCGGGAAGTGGCATGCCGGGGATGTCGGACGCCACGACCGACCTCGTGAGCTTTCCGTTCGTGTTCCCGGCCCCGGGCGCGTATCGGATCTTCGTACAAGTGAAGATCGACGGCGCGGTCGAGACAGGAGTCTTCGACGTGGACGTGCCCGAGGCGTAAACGGGTTGTTCTAGAGGCTCGGCGTCCAGTCCGTCCAGCTCGGCGTCCGGTTCGGAAGCGCCTCTCCTGCCGGTGACTGGCGATCCACGCTCTCGGAAGCGGTCGAGCGAAGAGGTCGAGCGAAGAGGCTGACGCTCAACAGGCTGCCGACCACGGAAGCGATGACGATCGCCATGATCGTGTAAATGATGGACTCATCGGCGATGTACCAACTCGCGACGGTCACGCCCACTCCGAAGCTCGTCCAGAGCCAGAAGGTGTCCATTACGTAGGCCAGGATCGACCGATCCTTCCTGTGCGACAAAACGAGGCGCAGGGAGCCTCCCGCGACGATGAGGGCCGCGAGAGCGATGATCTCCTCGTTGCCGGACGTCACCAGGCTACCGGCCAGCCTGCCCACCAGCAGCCCTGCGGCCACGGTGACCGCGGTCCTGATCTGGGAGAAGAACCTGGGGCGCTCCACCTCGATCGGGGCCGGGACCGTCACCTCGGAAGCTCTCGAGGCACGTGTGAACTCCTTCAGCGCCTCGTCGAAGGCCGTTGCGGAGACACCCACCTCCAGGGCCGCCTCCCTGAGCTGCTCGACGGAGACATTGCCGTCACGGGCGCCATCCAGCTTCACCGCCCGCTCGAGAATCTCGGCAACGTCCGCCTCGGCAAGCACCAGATCGCCGCCGGTTGGCTCCTTCTGTGACATCGACATTTGGTCCACGCTCGACTCTGGAGTGAAACGGGCTTCCCGGGTGGATGGACGTCCCCGTTCAAAGATTACCCTACCGACGGGCAGCCCCCTGAGTTTCACCGGCCGCCCCGCAGGCCACAAGGCCCTCTGGAGCAATTGCCTGGGCCCCGCCTCTACCGCGCACCCAGGATCAGCAGGTGGTTCAGCCTACCAAGACATCAACGCTACATTTTCGAATCTGAAATCATCACCCTCGCGGTGCACGGGGCGCCCGTGACAAGGGTGACTTAGCTGAATTCGGGGAATCGGCCAGGAACACAGCACGACCACGAAGGTCTCGTCGAACTGTCCGATGTGGAATTCCCACGTCTCGGCCAACAGTTCGCGCCGGAGGTCGTCCGGCAGTGCTGCGAGGATGTCTCGGCACAGAGAGGGGTCTCTTGTAACGCCGACGGTGGCTGTTGAATCGAGACCCGAGAATCGGCCCTGGCCCCCCCCACGCGTCAGTTGGTGCTCAACGCTGGAGATCGCCTCCGAAACGGCGGCATTGCCGCAAGGCAGGGAGAGTCGCTCCAGCGCCGGACGTAACTCCCTCGGTGTCATGCCCCACTCAACGAGCCGAATCTCCGTCAGCAGCCCCGAACGTTCGCCGAGACGGATCGTGTCCAACACGAGGTCATACGCGAGAAGCTGTGACCTCAACACGAACTGGCCCGGCCCGGGAGCTTCCAGTTCGAAACGCCCCTCGGCATCCGCTATGGCGCCTATGTTGAGATCCTCCAGATAGACCTGTGCTCTCTCAAGGGGCTCGCCGGTCACAACGTCAGTGACGATCCCGGAGATTGTGAGCGGCGGAACTCCGCTGGAAGCGCTCCACCGGATTCCCAGATCCTCGTGCCATTCATCGGTCTGGGCGGCAAGTCCCTGTGCAGCAGCGAGAATCAGGAATCCCCATCCCAACAGGATACTGCCCCGAGTTATTGAGGAATTCGCACAGAGAAGCCGGCGAGCGAGATTCATGGCTGCACCTCCTGTACGATGAATCGTTCCCAGCAACTCGTCTCATTCAACGCTTTCGCCTACCCCAATACCCAAGCGTTGGAGGCATTACGACTGAACAACAATGCATTGACGAATCGACTTCGCGCCAGGCTCGTGCGTGTGTCCCCACTTGCGTTCCCACGTGAACGCCCTACGGAAGCGCCAGGGCGATCAGCTCCGCCAAGTCGCCCGGACGCCCGCCAACTGCCACCAGGATGTGCTGCTTGCCATCGTGCAGATACGTGATGGGGTTCCCCCACGGAGTCTCCGGGAGCTCCACGGACCCGAGATACTCCCCAGTGTCCTTGTCGTAGGCGGTGAGCGTACGAGCGACCTCCTCCATGCTCTCGACGTCGCGCCCGCCGGAGTTGACCATCAACAGCGTTTTCGTGACCAGGGGTCCCCCGCCGGCCATCCCGTTGCCCCCCCCGAGCGGCGGCAGGTTGAGATCTCTCAGAGCAGGATGGTTCCTTGGACCATCGCCATGCGGGCTCATCCAGAGTTGGTTCCCGGTATTCAGATCGAAAGCGGTGACCCTTTTGTACGGCGGCTTGACGATCGGAAGCCCCCGCGGGCCCGGTATGGGTCTCGCCCACGGATCCGTGAAGTACCCTACCGTCGCGGGCGCCTCGTATGCGATCAACTCGACGGTCCGCAGTCTGGTCTGAGATGGGACGAAGAGTCGTCCGGTTTCCGGATCGACCGCAGAGCCGGGCCAGTTGATGCCGCCGCCGGTCCCCGGAGCCTGAATGACGGGCTTTCTCGTGCCGGCCAAGGACGGCGGCTCGAAGAGCGGCCCGAAGCGGGCGCTTTCTTCGATGATCTCGAGGGCCTCGGCGCGGAGCTCCGGCGTGAAGTCGATGATGTCGTCCTCCGTCACCCCTTGCAGATCGAACGGAGGCGGCTTGGTCGGGAACGGCTGCGTGGGCGAGTACCACTCGCCAGGCACGTCACCCTGCGGAACCGGTCGCTCCTCGATCGGCCAAACCGGCTCCCCGGTGACCCGATCGAGCACGTAGGTGAAGGCCTGCTTGCTCGTCTGGGCGATCGCCTTGATCTCGCGTCCGTCGACCGTGATGTCGAGCAGGTTGCCCGCGGTCGGAAAGTCGTAGTCCCAGAGCCCGTGATGTACCGCCTGGAAGTGCCAGACCCGTTCTCCGGTCTCGACATCGACGGCGATGATGCTCTCGGCGAACAGGTTGTCCCCCGGACGCATCCCACCGTAGTAGTCGTTGGTCGGCGTGCCGGTCGGCAGATAGACAAAGCCAAGCTCGTCGTCGACCGCCATGGTCCCCCATACGTTCGAGTGACCGCTGTAACGCCACGACCCGTTCTCCCAGGTCTCGACCGCAAGCTCGTCCTCTTGCGGGATGGTGTGGAAGATCCACTTCATCTCGCCGGTGCGCGCGTCGAACCCGCGCACGTGTCCTGGTGATGCCTCCCGGAGCGTCAGGTCGGTATCCTGCACGATGCTGCCAACGACGACAACGTCACGGGCGATCGCGACGGGCGAGGAGTGCGTCATCCTCTCCGGATTGATCTCGCGCCCGAGGCTGAGGCTGAGGTCGACGAAGCCGCCATGGCCGAAGTCCGGATAGAGCCCGCCCGTGCGGGCATTCAGCGCGACCAGACGCAGGTCGTGCAGCGCGATGAAGATGCGGGCGTCGTCGCTCTCGTCGTCCTCCCAGTAAGACACGCCGCGATGCTGCCACCCCATGTTGGCCGGCCGGCCCATCCTCTCGTAGACACGGGGATCGTACGACCAGACCAACTCGCCGCTGCCCGCGTCCAGCGCCGCCACTTGGCCCAGAGACGTGCTGAGGTATATGAGTCCGCCCGCCATCAGGGGCGTGGTCTTGAAACCATTGGGGGGAACGATCGAGCTGTTTCGTTCCGTCACGTCGGTCGAGATCGACGTCCAGCGCCAGGTGATCTCCAGATCCAGAAAGTTGTCGGCATTGATCTGGTCGAGCGGCGAGTACTTGGTGTTGGTATGATCACCGCCGGTGGCGTGCCACTCGCCGGCCGGCCTGGACGACTGCGCCTCGGCGGACTGGGACCAAGCCAAGGTTGCCCAGGCCAGTCCCAGCGCACCTACCCCGAGTCGCGACCACGAACATATGCTCATGCGAATCTCCTGATGAGTCGGCCATCATACCATCTCTTGGATCGCATCGCGACGGGAGAACCGACATCACAGGGATCTAGCACTCCCCGCACTAAGATCTAGCGCTCAGCGCGCTACTCGGTGCACTACGTAGTCTCCACTCGCCATCTACGTCATTTGACGTATCAAACCCCCACCGGTCGACGCCCATATTGCTTTCCACGAACCATTCAACTGAAGGAGAATCAACATGTTGTCGTGCCCGAGGGCTCTGCGGACCTTCAAGATTTCATCGTTCATCATGCTGGGAAGTATGAACCTCACCGGATGTGCCGCTTCTCGAATGATGATTCGATATGGTGATCTGGATACACAGACTCGAATGAGCGAGTCGGTATTTCTCGAACTCCGCTCCGACCTACCGCGGACGGTGTACATAGCGGAGGCCTCCACGGCGGGTCGGGATCTGACCGTCCGACCCTCTCTTGAGCGCGGTTTAATGGGGTCAGGATATGCCCTGGCAGAGACTCCGGACGAAGCCACGTACATCATTCAGATCAACCACTTGAGCCTAGAGGAAATTGAGCTTAGCGGTGACCAGACCCTAGGTGATGCCCTCGGCTCCGCGTTCGCAGCGGGGGCTGGTGCGGCCCTTGCCACCGACATCCTGGGCGCCTCCGGAGCGGCCGGCGAAGTTGGACTCGCGGTGGGTGTGTTAGGCTTCCTGTTTGACTCCAGCACGAAGCATATCGCTCATACGCTGACCACCGACGTGCTCGTCACCGAGCGAGTCCCCGGCGGTGAGGGGGCTCCAGAATTCCGTAGCCACCAGACCCAAATCGTAAGCGGCGCGTCCAAGGTCAATCTGGAACTGGAGGAAGGCCTGCCCGCCATGGTAAGCGGGCTGAGCGCTTCACTAGCCGGCATGTTGCCGCCGAGGGCACCCGGGGCGTAAACGCAGATTGACTATAGGCCTTGACCATAGTCATCTACGTTGATATGATGCAATCATGAAGCGGGACATCGAAGTAATGGCGATTTCGAAGTTCAAGGCCACATGCCTGGCGGTGCTCAAGCGTGTTGGGCGCACGGGCCGCCCCATTCTCATCACCCGCCGGGGAGAACCGATAGCCGAAGTGATCCCGCCCCGCCCGCCCGTGCGGGAGTCCGGGTGGCTCGGCTCTATGGTGACGGAGGCCAGCATCACGGGCGACATCGTTGAGCCCGTGGCCCCATCCGACGACTGGGAGGCCCTCGCGACTTGAAGCTCCTCCTCGACACCCATATCTGGATCTGGAGCCTCATTGAGCCCGTCCAGTTGGTTGGCGAGGTTCGTGCCGCCCTAGAGTCGGACGAGAACGAGCTCTGGCTATCGCCCATCAGCACATGGGAAACCTTGCTGCTGGTGGAGCGCGGTCGGATCTCGGTAGAGGGGGAGCCCCAGGCACTCGTCTCCCGCATGTTGAGGGCCGGCCCGTTCCGGGAAGCGGCTCTAACACACTCAGTGGTACAGGAAAGTCGACGTTTGAGCCTCGATCACTCGGATCCGGCCGATCGCTTTGTCGCAGCCACAGCTGTGGTCTACGATCTGACATTAGTCACTGCGAACGCTCGCCTTGTTGACGGCCCGGGCTACCGGACGATGCCCAACCGCTAGACACCTAGGTACCCAACAACCGGCGGCTGAGCAGGTCCTGCATGTCGCGCCGGCCGTCCGCGATGAGATACACGTATACGTTCTTGTTCTGCACGCGGTAGATGATCCGGTAGGGCTTGAAGAATACCTCCCGATACTCTTGGATGCCGAGGGAGGCAAGCTCCGGCGGGTGGTGGCCTCGCTCTGGTAACTCCTCCAAGCTGAGGAAGGCGTCCGCGATCTTGCCCAGCACGTGCTCTGCGCTGCGGGGACCGTCGTGCGCCTGGATATAGACCTCGAGCTCTTCCAGGTCTCGTACCGCGTTGTCGGTCAGGAGTACGCGATACCTCATTCGTCCTTTGCCCGGCGCGCACGAATCTCCTTGAGCGCTTGTCTTGCGGGCCGTACCCTGCCGTCTTCGATCTGGCGATTGCCTAGGGCCAGAATCTTCAGCAACGCCATCGTTTCTTGCGTCTGCTCGAAACTGTGCACGTCTTGGAGGACGGCCTTCGCCTCGCCGTTTTGAGTGATAATCAGCGGGCGTCCCTTCTCAGCGAGCTCGCGCAGAATCGACGAAGCATGCGATTTTACGTAGCTGATCGGTTTGATCCGGTCGGATAGGGCCATGGTACGTCTCCGGTTTATCAGTCTTAATATGGTCTAAATTTAGACCAAGCACCCGGTCACGGGAAGGGCACGCGAGTCTTGTCCTACTTCGGCACCAAGGCCCCCCGTATCCCCGCCCACAGCCACTCACCCGCTTCGTCTCGCACGGCGATCATCGTGAAGCCCTCCACACCGCTGTTCTCGCCGGCGCGGGAGGTGCCAACCGTGTCGACGATCGCCAGATCAGGCGTCACTTGGTGGAGGTGCTCTTCCGTAACCTCGTGCTCGATACCCTCTGGTTGTTGGGCAAGAGCTGTCGTGAAGTGCTCGGCGATCGCCTCTCTCCCCACGATGTGGTCCGTGCTTGGCCCGTAGAGGGCGGCGTTGGGGTGGTAAAGATCCACGATCTCGGCGATCTGCCCGCGTTGTACGGCATCCACCGACTCGGCCAATAACTCTCGAACGCTCGAAGCCATTACCGTCCTCCTTGGGTCGTCTTCCACTCCAGTAGTGCTGCAACGAACGCAGAAATATGCCAGTTAAGTGATTGGCGTGCAACGACTTGTGGGATCTACGACTTCGACGTATATTATATGTGAATTAGTGATTGAATCTGTGCCGCACCACACGCAAAAGCCCCGCCTGGTCACTCGAGACTAAGCGGGGCTTCTCTTTCCAACGATGTTGTGACCCTTTCCCGGTTGAATCGTCTTAGAGGCAGGCCTGGGAGGTCGTTCCAGGCAGATCTCTCGTTAAGGAGCTTCAGATGCTTCGCATGACCATTCTCGGATTGGGCGCCTTCCTGATCCTCGGTACCGCCGATCTGAAGGCGCAAGTCGATTTCGATGGGCTTGTCAGAGCGGCTCAGGAATCCAGGCGGGATGTCCGGTCGGACGTGAGGCCGGATCACAGGCCGGATGCCAGACCCGATGTCAGACCGGATCGCAGGCCGGATGTCAGGCCGGATCGTAGGCCGGATGTCAGGCCCGATGCCAGACCAGATCGCCGGCCGGATGTCAGGCCAGATCGTAGGCCGGACGTTAGGCCGGATGGAGGCCTGATGTCAGGCCGGATCGGAGACCGGACCCCAGGCCGGTTAGAGATCGGGTACGGCGCGCGACGATCGATCGCCGCCCGGATGCCGCGCCCACGCGTGGGCGTCTCAGCGTGCGCCGTATGCGGACCAATCCGCGGTAGTGGTCCTCACTCGACGTGCCGGCACGAAAAGCCCGCCTGGTCACCCAAGACCAGGCGGGGCTTCTCGTTCCAACGGTCGCCTCGGATGGGCCTTCGTAGGACTAAACCCTTTCTCGACTAAACAGAGTCGGGCGTCATCTCAACGACCTGATTGATCACAATTGCGGGATTTGGGCTCGCTCATTGAGGTCTCTGATCGCCGCTTCATCAGGTCCCTCGAAATAACAATGCGTCTCTTCGGCGTCCGGTATGTAGAAGCTCCTCAGCCAATGGACGTTCGATCCTTCCTCCTGCATCTCCGCGGCACACGACTTCACTCGGATTCAGCTCGGGGCTCGCTCTCGGCTCCAGCAAGCACTCTTCCCACTCGATGTCCCGTATTGCAGTCATGCCTACCTACCAGCATTGTTAAAGTGTGGTCAATCTTAACGCCGCGGACGCGAGCGGCGAGCACCCCGGGCTCTATCGCCCTTCTCGGTTGCCGCCTCCTGTCCCCGCGGATACCTTATTTCGTCCTTTCTTGCGGGGGCCGCTCACACATGGCGCGTAATCCCATCCGGCTTTCCTTTTGTGCTCTCGCGACTCTCGCCCTGGCTGCCTGTAGTTCCTCGGACGGCGGTACCAACAACACCGGTAACAACACACCCGCGACCCCCACCCCGACGGCCCTGGTGATCGTCTCCGGCAACAACCAGACGGGCACCGTCGGCCAGGCGCTGGCGGCCGCAATCCAGGTCCGGGTGAATGACCAGTCGGGCAGCGCGATGGCCAACGTCGCCGTGGGGTTCGCCGTGACGCAGGGTGGAGGAACAGTCGCCGCCGCCAGTGTCACTACCGGTAACGACGGAAGAGCGTCTACGAACTGGACACTGGGTGACACGGCTGATGCGAACCATAAGGTGACGGCGACAGTTACAAGCGCTACGAGTGTGACCGGTACCTTTAGCGCAACCGGAACCGCCGCTGCTCCCACTACATTGACGACCACCTCCCCCGCCAATCAGTTCGGTCCCACGGGAGGTACCCTGCCGGATCCGATCGTAGTGACCGTCGAAGATGCGTTTGGTAACGGCGTCGAGGGAGAGACGGTCAACTTCGCCGTGGCCGCCAGCAGCGGGAGTGTCAATCCCACGACGGACGTGACCGATGTCAGCGGCCAGGCGAGCACTGTTTGGACTCTCGAAAACGCAGTGAGCACACAGACTCTGGACGTAGATGTTCCCGCGGAAGCGGCCGTGGCCGCGCTTCAGTTCACCGTCGACGCGATCTCGCTGTTTCTGGCTTCGGTGTCACCCGATCCCTTGGTTGAGGGCGTGGCCGCCACGCTCACCGGGACCGGCTTCGACCCCACAGAGGCGAACAATACGGTCACCATGGGTGGGGTCGCGGCCACGGTGAACACAGCGACGGCCACCCAGTTGGACGTAGTGGTCCCCGACCTCGGGTGCCAGCCGGCGCAGGATGTGGCCGTGCAGGTGACCGTGGCCAGTATCCCCAGCAATACCGTAACCCAGGCGTCGGAACCGGCATCCTTCTTGAGCCTGGCCGTTGGCGAGCAGCTCCTGATTACGGACCCCGCTTCATTCTGTCTCCAGTTCGCGGCCAGCAGTGCGGACGAAGCCTATCTGATCGGTCTCCAATCCGTCTCCGAGCTGCCCTCGAGTCTAACCGACGTGCAGCTGGTGTCGGAAAAGGATCCCGCGGCGCCCGCACCGCCGCCCACCCCGCTGGCCCTCCTGAGCGAGCAGGGATCTGGGCAGGATCTGGTGATCACAGACCGTACCAGGCGCTGGACCGCTCACCTCGAGGCTCACGCCAGCTTCCAGAGCAGGCAGCTTGCCATGCTCAACCGCCTGGGCGCTGGGCCCGCAATGGCCAGCGGACCCGCTGCGATTCCACCCACCGCCGCGGTCGGCGATACGATTTCGCTCAATGTCCCGGACTTGAACGGCAGCAACCTCTGCCTCGCCCCAATCGCCGTCATGGCCGAGGTCAAACACATCGGCGCCAAGGGCGTGTGGCTGGAAGACATCGACAATCCGGCCGGAGGCTTCGAGGCGGCGGATTATCAGTCGCTCAGCGACGATCTCGACAACACGATCTTCGATACCGATGTGGCCGAGTTCGGTGATCCCACGGACTTGGACGCCAATGGAAGGATCGGCATCCTCGTGACTCAGGAGGTCAACAAAGTAGGGGGCATACTCGGCTTCGTGTTCAGCGGCGATCTGGTCTCCGTGGCAAGCTGCGCGGCGAGTAACTTCGCGGAGTTGTATTACGGGATAGCACCCGATTCGGCGGGCGCCGTTGGTTTCGCGTACCCCCTCGCTTCCGCGCTGGGCGATGCTCCACCCCTCATCGCCCACGAATTCGTGCACATCATTCAGTTCGGTGTTCGGCTTACCGCGGGCAGTCCCTTCCTTTCACAGTGGGAGGCCGAAGGGGGGGCGACGCTGGGCGAAGAGGTGGTGGGACATGCAACGCTGGGGAACAGCGCCGGTCAGAACTACGACGCCTTCGTGGCGATCGTCACGGGGTTCGATTGGTACCTGGACGCGTTCCTCGACATGGAACTGTACTACGGATGGAACACCCTCAGCCCAACGGGCAAAGTCACCGGAGCTCCCCAGCAGTGCACTTGGCTCAACTCCAATCCAGTGAGCGACGGCAGCGATCTCGATCGACCGTGCGTGGGTACGCGACAGGTCTACGGCACGCCGTGGTCGTTCCTCCGCTGGCTGAGTGACCATTTCGATCCCAGCGGCGCTCTGGGCCTCCAGAAGGCCATCGTCAGCGGTACCACCTCGGGGTTCGCCAATATTTCGGCTGTCGTCGGCGAGCCGATCTCGACGCTGCTGGCACAGTGGGCGGCGGCGCTCTATGTGGACGATCGTGTAGTGGGCGCCGATGCCAGGCTCACGATGCCGAGTTGGGATCTCTTGGACGTCTTCGAGGCGGGGCTGAACACAGGTCTGCATCTAGTGCCCACTGCACTGTCCTTCGCCGACTTCACAGAGACGTTCAAGGTGCGCGGCGCGTCTACCGGGTATTTCCGGATCAGCGGGACCACGCGACCGGCTACCGCAGTGCGCGCGCGGGACTTGGCCGACCTTCCGCTGCTCGGGCCGCCAATGCAACTCTGGGTAGTGAGGCTCCAATGAAGAATTCCTCTAGTCTCCGAGCCACGTTGGTGATCGGCGCCTTGGTGGCCGCCGCCTGTGGTGGCGGCGGTGACGTTGCAGATGAGACACCCTCAGGAGACCAGTCAGAGCCACAAGCCGACGCGGACGCGGCGGTGGCTCAGGAGCCCGAGGTAGACGCCACGGATTCGGTGGACCTCGAACGCTTGACCGGTCGGATCCTTATCACCGGCACCGCACAAATGGAGTCCGTCACCCTTCAGATCGACGGCGGCGGCTCGGTGAACCTGAGTGGGGCGCTGCGCCCGGAGTTGCAGAGGCTCTCGGGCGCCATGGTCAGTGTTCAGGGGTCACGGACGGGGGTCAGCCCCCGTGAAGGCTTCGAGGTGGCGGAGTACGAAGTCACGTCGATCGACGGGCAGCGGCCGTCGGTGGGAATACTCGAGGAGCGTGACGGCGGGTTCGCGATTGCCGGGGCGGAAACCGTGCGCTTAGCAACCCCAGTCCCCGATGCGCTCCAGCGCCAGGTGGGGGCGATGGTGTGGGTGGTCGGGCGCCAAACCGGCTCCGGATTGCAGGTACAGAGCTACGGGGTCATTCGCCAGCCGTAAAGCTGAGTTGATTACTTCCGACCCGGTTCCGGCTCGTCCCTGGCCTTACAATGCCGCCATGTATGAAGATGCTACGGCCGACCTGGCGAAACCGGTGTAGGATTCACAACGTACGAAGCACGTGAGGGCACCGACGGCGCCCCGGTAGCATGGACGAGCCCGGGAGGAGTACCGAGTGGATTGGGACGGAATCGGCACGTTAGCCTTGTTCCTCAGCTCAGGTGCGATCGGAGTAGGACTGATCGCCCTGCGCGCCTACAAGGCGAAGTTGGCCTCGATGCTGGAGCGGGAGCGTATTCGTAGCTACGACGGTCCTCCGGACGAGGTGATCGAGCAGATTCAAGACCTCGAGGCTCAGGTTCACCGACTCGCTGAGCGCGTCGATTTCACGGAGCGCCTCGTAGGCGACGGGCGCTCAGAACCGTCCGACGCCGAGAAGGCGATCTAGGAAGGCGGTCCAGGAACGCGGTCTAGGCGATCACCCGGATCAGTGACCCTCGCCCTCGTCGTCCGCGGACGGGCCGTAGATCGACGGAACCCTGCTACCCATCGGCCGGAGATACGTGCTGAGCTGACCGCGATGATGCACCGCGTCCAGGAGCATCATCCATGCAAGCTGCTGGCGCGGTGCCTCCATGATCAGGTGTTCTCCCGCATAGAACTGGCCCACCTCTAACCACTGATCCTCGTCCACGGTGTCGAGCCTATCGATGAGCTCTCCGAAAGAGCCGTCGAGCTGTTGCACCGCGGTTTCGACCGATTCGAAGGGGACCTGGTTTCGATGATGGATCACCCCGTCGTCGAGAAGCTCCTGCAGATCGAGATTGTGGCCGATGAGATGCTCGATCAGGTCTCGCGCGCTGCGTGCCTTGGGATCCGCTTGATACTCCAGCCCATCCTCCGGAACTGCCCCGACGACGTTGGCAAACCGGCCACGCTCCTGGGTGAGAAAACTCTGAAAAAATGCCGGGGTGCTCATGGTGGCTGCTCCACGTTGGGGATCGAGCGGTGCTGGGAGAGCCGAGAATATACCGAGGCCCATGATGCGACGGAAGAGAGGTTATGAGCGGCTCAGGGCGTGGGCCAGGAGGAGCCGTTGAGGTTTCGAAATACGCCGCCCGTGAAGGGAGTCGACGGGAAGCAGCTCGCATCCCGCGACCCAATCGTCTTCGATGGTGCGCTCGTCGTGGAACTCGAGAGCGGTCGTGAGATAAACGAGCTGCACGAAGTCCGGACTCGGGTACGGATAGTCTTCGGGCACGGCGCTCGTGATGTGAAAGTGACCAACTGCGAGGATGGAGAGGTCGCCGACGGTCCAGCAGGTCTCTTCGAGCACCTCACGGCGGAGCGTGTCTTCCAACGACTCGCCTGCCCTGCGCCGACCCCCGGGGGCGATGTGCTCGTCGCCCGTCGGCTCTCGGATGACCAGAACGTGCTCCGAGCTCAACACGACCGCGCGAACCGAGGTTGTCAGGTGATCGGGTGGAAGCTCCTCCGACGCGTAGTAGCGGATCTCCAGGTCGAGGGTGTCCCAAGTCGCGGTCTCGAAAGCGAACGGTGTGCGTCCCGCGAGGAACATTTCGAGCATTGAATCCAATCCGACACTCCGTTCCGACACTCCGTTCCGACACTCCGGCTCAGGAGCCGCCCTAGACCGCTGCCGCCACAGCCCGTGTGTCTGGCGCCGGCGGGCGCGCGATGGTAGGATTTGTCACTATGAACCAGCAAAGTAGACGAGACGCCCTGGGGACCGCCATGGCGATCGGTGGCGCGGCGATGGTGCTTGGCATCGGATCATGCGCACCGGAGTCTGGAGCCCCGATCGACGACGCCACGACGACCGGAGCCACGCTCGAGGCGACGCAAGGTCGAGCCCCAATCGAGGTTGCGGCGCTTGGCCCCCAGGTGGGCGAGCGGGTGCCCGACTTCAGCCTGCCGGACCAGAACGGCCAGGTCCGAACCCTCGAATCCGTTCTGAAGCGCAACGGAGCGATGCTGCTGTTTCATCGCTCCGCCGACTGGTGACCCTATTGCAAAGCTCAGCTCGTGGAGCTGCAAGGCCGGTTGCAACAGCTTTCCGATCAGGGGATCGGCGTGGCGGCGATCAGCTACGACTCGGAAGCGGTGCTGGCTGACTTCGCCCAACGCCGCGGCATCACGTTCCCCCTGCTCTCCGATGACGATTCGGAGGTCATCACCGAGTTCGGCATCCTGAACACCGTGGCGTACGAAATGCAGGGGCCCAACAGAGACGATCCGGAGGTCGTCGCCGACGTGGCCAAGTACGTCTCCGTCTTTGGAGCCCCGCCGATGATTGCCGGCACGCCGTTTCCCGGCACGTTCATGGTGGATCGCCGGGGCCGAGTCACGTCGCGATTCTTCGAGGAGTTCTACCGCGAGCGGAACACCACGGCGAACGTCATGCTGAAGCTCGGCGCCGGGTTGTCTCCGATCGAGGCCATCCGGGGGGAGACCGCGCACCTTAAGTTGACTGCCTACCCCAGCAACCCCAGCATCACGATAGGCACCCGGTTCTCGCTTGCTGTCGATATCGAGCCCAACCCGAAGATCCACGTCTACGCGCCGGGTGCCGAGGAGTTGGGCTACCGGGTCGTCTCCCTCAACCTCGCGCCCGTACCTCACGTCCGGTTCGAGCCGGTGGAGTTCCCCGAGTCGGAGATCTACTACTTCGAGCCGCTCGACGAACGGGTCCCCGCCTATCAGCGTCCGTTCACGTTGCTGCAGGAGGCCGTCGTGTCGGGAGCCCCGGGAGCCGAAGAGGCGCTGGCTGAGCTCGACGCTCTGACGATTAGCGGCACGCTCGACTATCAGGCCTGCGACGACAAGGTCTGCTTCGAGCCGGTCTCGGTGCCGCTCTCCTTCACGCTCGACTTCGATCTACTCGACCGGATAGGCGCTAACCGGTAAGGCACGGCTGTTTGCGCCCGATCGGTCTCTTCTTAAGCTGTCGGACCGAGGAGAGCCGTGCCCACCGTGAAACCTCGCGTGCCCAGCGTCGTAGATAGACTTTAGGATCTTCTTGGCACCTGCCGTTTTCAGGGAGTAGCCATGCGACTACTGGGCAATATTCTTTGGTTCGTCTTTGGCGGATTCGTTGCGGCCCTTTGGTGGTTGCTGGTAGGAGTCCTTCTGGCATTGACGGTCATCGGCATTCCGTTCGCAATCGCGGCCTTCCGCATTGCCGGGTTTGCGGCCTTTCCATTCGGAAGAAAGCTCGTCGACGCGCGTGTGGTCGGAGAAGACCGCCTCTTCGGAACCGGGTTGACCAACTTCGTATGGATCGTTCTCGCGGGGATCTGGCTGACCATCGGACACGTGGTCTTGGGCCTGATCCTATGCCTGACCCTGATCGGTATCCCATTCGGGCTGGGACACTTCAAGCTCGCGAGCGTATCGTTCGCGCCTCTGGGTAAGCGCGTCGTCGCGATTTAGCGAGGACTCCACAGCCGGCGACCCCCTGAACCCCATTCAGGCCCTGAATGGGCTCAATCACGGCAAGGAATCGTCTAAACCCTTACTGGGCTGCACGATCTGCCGCCCTTGCCGACATGTGATGCCGGAAGCTGCCGGCCTTCAACAGCGGGAATAACGGCTCATGCACCCAAGCGTAATGCTTGGGGAAGACACGTATGGGCACGCGAGCCACCATCGCCAGAGGGGCGACGTGGTGGAGTATCGGATGGGGCTAGGGTCGGGCCGTGTGCTCCGGAGGACTGCTTAGATGGCTCTAGAGATCCAGAGCTTACAAACGGAGAGCTTCGGGCGGAGGGCACCAGTCTTTAACGATGGCGTGAGCCCCAAACGCGGCGGCCTCCGTGCTCTCTGCCAAGGCGGTTTTCCATTTCTTTCCAGGAACTTCTGGTGACACAACCGACCCGGCATTTAGGGTGAGTCCATGGCGACCGATATCTAACACTTCGTGATACTTCTTCAGGAGGGTGAGACAGGACGTCAACACATCTGGCCAATTCAGACGTTCGCGACCACTCGGCAAGATCGGTGGACGATCCACAAGCCCCTGAAGGGCGGCATCTACGTACGAACGTTGCCTCGTTAGCCTTTGTTCGTTGGTCTCACCTGGCGAGGCCGGCCAGCCAACGGGGACCCCCCCTTGGCTTACCGCCAGACCATCCACCCACATTGCGAGTGCGTCCCGAAGAGCATCCTCGGCAAAAGAGCCCGCGTCATCGAAGCGATAGATTTCGCTTAGCGTAACCATCTCCAACAAAGTGACGATCGTCGCTTTGTTTCCACCAGTCAGATTTGTTGGGAATCCCTCAAGGGCCTTAGGCATGGCCATGCGCAAGACGTTCCGTGCCCCAGCTACGGTCCCCTTGATCCGTCGCTCTAAGGCATCTACAAACTCATTTCCCACCCCACTTGTGGCGAGGATTCGCGACATCTTTCCGCCAAGCTGGTACATCCTGCAATGGTAGAGTGTAGCCAGAAAGCTCTCTGCGGCTTGATCGAAACTCCTGGCCGATCGGCGGTATTCAAACTCCGCCAACAGTCGGTCCGTCGCCTGAACCTCCTTCATACGATGAAAGACAAGGCGGTTCTCAAGGGCACTCTTGGTCGGAAACCACAAGCCGACTGCGCGGTCAGGTAAGTCCCGAAACGTAGATGCCGTAGGATCTTGCTCTGGTATCTCGAAGACGTCCTGAGCCGTGGGGTTGGCCACAAGTACCTGTAGGTTCCGATTCGTGACCAATCGATCCAAGACCATTCGGCGGATATGGTCATCCTGAAAGCTATAGCCCAATGCCACGAGGAAGTCTGCATTTTGGAGGGCATCAGAGAAGAATGACATGAGCGTGGCGAACGGTTCCGCGTGCGCCGCCTTCCCGCCCGCCGGGTAGAGTAGTTCTTCTCTACTGGACACACCGGGGTATGCATGGTGCGTCTCGTCTCCTTGATAGATGGGCCCGCCCCCTCCGACTCTGTACCAGTTCACGGACCCATGTAGCTTAAAGACTCTAACGGCCCATCCTGGACTCGACGTGAACAGGTCGGGATCCCACGCGTCCGAGAAACCCGTGGTGAATCGAATCCCCTGGCGGGCGCATGTGGCCTCCACAAGACAGTCATAGTTGAGTGTGAAGATGTCGAGCGGTGCATCATCGGTCCGGAAGTCCAAGAGGCCAGACAGATACGCGAACCTATCAGTCGGCAGAGAGACGCTGAGGGTCTCCCGGATGTAGGTGCGGATCATCTCTGCGAGGGCGGTTAGTTCTTCGGAGCCGGCCACGAAAGGCTTCTCCCATGCCCTCACCGTTCGCGAGTAGGGTTCCTCCTTGAATCTCGCGGCATCGTCTAGGAAGGTCAGAATCTGTTCGATGTTCGGGGCACGAGTCTCGCCTAGGAGTGAAGCGAGAGCGTTGAACAGTGTGAGCCTTCCAAGATCCTCGACATTTTCCTGGGCCCGGCACCACTCAGGGAACCCCTCGGTAAGCTCCGGCATCAACGGAAGGCCTGCGTCTTTCGATGCACCGGCCCCAAGTAAGAAGATCGTACCCGGCAACCTGAGCCTCTCTTTGGTTGGTGAGGATCACGGTGAAGATATCTTGAGGGGGCTGACCAACATAGCGGTGAGGCCCTGGACTAGGAGGGGACGTGCATAACAAATCGCTCAACAGCCTTACGTCTGAAGACCTTCGCCGACTAATTGAGGATGGTGTGGCCGAAGGTCGATTTCTTGATTACAAGCGAAGTCTCCCAGGCGGGTCTGACGCTGAAAAGCGCGAGATGCTCAACGACGTGTCGTCCTTCGCCAACGGGATTGATCTTGTACGGGATCCGTGAAAAGGGCGGGGTGGCCGAGGAGATCGTAGGGGTCGGAGAGATCAATGTTGAACGCGAAATTCTTCGGCTTGAGAACTTGACCCGAGACGCGCTTGACCCTCGTGTCCTTGGTTTCGAGATGAGGCCTATCGAATGTGATGGATCCACTGTGCTAGCCGTCCGCGTTCCGACGAGTTGGATGGGACCGCACATGGTTACCTATAGAGGCAGCTCTCGCTTTTGGGGGAGGAACTCGGCAGGCAAGTACCCCCTTGATGTTGATGAATTACGTGTCGCGTTCTCACAGACGCGATCCGTTGAAGAGCGAGTTGAAAGGTTCCGCTCAGGGAGGTTGATGAAAATCCTCGCTGGTGAGACTCCCGCCCCCGCTGTACGACGAGCCGAAGGTAATTCTACACCTTGTGCCGCTTGGATCGGTGGATGGAGATGCTAGGATAGACCTGGCGGCAATGGACCAAAACTCCGATGGATTTGTACGCCTCCAATCGCAACGCAGAGACTTCCGATACAACTTCGATGGAATAGCGGTCTTTCCGCAGCGAGACGAGGGTGTGGTCCACGCCTATCTCCAGATCTTTCGGTCGGGCATTCTTGAGGCGGTGAACGCCTCGTCCATGTATCCCGCTGAAGGTGGCGACAAGTTCATCCGGAGTACTAACGTTGAGCCGATTCTTCTTTCTCACACAAAGAAGTATCTCGGTCTCTTGGATGAGAACGGCGTATCCGGTCCGATCGCAATATTCATCACTCTAGCAGGCGTTCAAGGATACCGGGTTCTCCCTGAGACACGGAACCGTTCTTGGCACGGTGGCTTCGGACACCCGATAGACCGGGATCTTCTACTTCTGCCAAAGGTCGTCGCGGACAGTTCGGGTCTCGATGTCGCCCAGTTACTTAGGCCGGTCTTTGATGCAATGTGGAACGCTGCGGGGTGGGAGGCATCACGGAATTACGACGATGACGGATCGTACTATCGTGAGTGGGACTAGGATGGGCAGGGGGCCCGGTCTCAACACCTACTATGACTCCGGGTCGGGGCAGTGCACCGTCCGTCATGCCCTAGGAACGGCGGCGGCGCGGACCCCGCAGTTTCACCGGCTTATCGAACGGGGCGAAGAACTCGGCCAAAGTTGTGTCCAAGGCTGAACAGAGCGCCGCCAGACCGTCCTCCGTGCAGGCCGTCTCTCCCCGCTCGAGCTTTCCAACATAGGTCCGGTGGAAGCCTGCCCGTGCGGCAAGCCCCTCCTGCGAGAGTCCCGCCTCCGCGTGGCGAAGTTCGCGCAGCCGTCGTCCAACGGCCCGATGAAGTCGGTCGGCCTCCTGATCCATTGCCGGACCAGCTTACCTAGAAGTACCGTGCAGGACCACGGGGAAGCCCACCACTGGTTTCGGCTCTCCGCGGAGCAGGGAAACGCTGACGCACAGTTCAGCGTTGGATTCTTGTACTACACGGGTAGGGGTGTCCCGAAGGACCATGCGGAAGCTGAACGCTGGTATCGACTCGCCGCGGAGCAGGGAGAGGTTGGGGCCCAGCTCAGCCTTGCATTGATGTATTCAGACCAGGACGATCCGGAAGCCATCCACTGGTATAAGCTTGCGGCTGAACAAGGGGACGATGTCGCTCAGTACAACCTTGCCGTGAAACTAATCAAGGGTGACGGCGTCCCGCAGAACATGGCCTTGGCCCATACGTTGTTTGATCTCTCCGCAGCGCAGGGGAACGGGGATGCGCAGAGGCACAAAGAGAAACTGATGGCACTGATGACTCGGGAACAGATCGCCGAGTCCCAAAGGCTTTCCCGAAAGTGGATTGGGATGCGTTCACAGGACGGGGGCCCTCTCTAGTACGCCCGACAGGATTCGAACCTGTGACCTCTGCCTCCGGAGGAACGCTCGGAGATACCCGATTCCGGAGAATTTCCCTTAGAATATGGGGTTTCAGACCCCTCTCAACCGGCGAGAAATCAGACTGAACTCTTAGCATTCCGTGCGGAGGTTGTGAAGCTCCCGGACTTCGGGCGCTCGATTGATTTGAGAACAGTGGCCGTGCGGGTCATGGGCCGTGGCATAGCATCGGCGCGAGAGCCTATGCGTGCACACCCCCGTGATGGATTCGCCTAGCGAAGAGACCAACGAACCACAGACCGCCTGCTTGTAAGGCAGGAGAAGGTATGCGTGGCGCAGTTACGGGCCACCACATGCTCTCCACGATTGGATCAAGGGAGGGAGCCAATGCAACGAACTTCGCCTTAATGAGCGGGTTCTGACCTTGGACCATGTCTCCGCCGCCTTTCGCCGCCCCCTGAGACACGTTCGGACACAGTTATCCTGAACGAGAAGTTTGCACAGCTGATGCCGTCAGCGCGTCGCCCGATTCTGAATAGTCGTACGGATTGCTTCGGGCTCACGGACCTGCTCGAACGAGAGCAAGGTCACTTCCGCAGTCGCACCCTTCACCGTCAGGGTGGCGTTGAGCCCGAGGGTTGCCACGACTCCGCCACCGGCTCGCGACTCGAAAGTCGGGCCTTCGGTAGTCGAGGACAGTTCTTCCAACACGTCTGACTCAAGGCCCTCGACTTTCCACCTCGCCACTCGGGTCAGCGGTCCGCTGGCCGCGTATACGAACTTGGCGTCGACCGGGAGCCCAACGCGGACCTCTGGCCATCCCTCGTTTGAGTGATCGGGGAAGACCGCCTTCGTGATCCGAGATTATTACCAGATCTCGCCCGTCAGCCAGGAATCCGAATATCTTCCCGGCGTTTTGGATAGCCAAGGAGATGTCATCTGCGGTACGTAGCAGGCTACTGCGAAAGGCGTCCATGTCCCCTCCTGTGTTCAATGTCGCGGTGGGTCGTGTCCGTACGTCCCAGGTTCCCAGAATAGATACGCGTAGCTCACCCGGAGTATTCAGTTGCTGGAGACGGTTACAGAGTCCTCTAACCTCTCTGATATTCTGCGCGGCCAAGATGGTGACCGCAAGCTGGTTGGGATGTCGTCCCAACTGACGCATTCCGGGCCATCGTAGGGTTTGAGTGGTGGTCGCCTGACTCGATGGCCACGCTGCCATTTCTGCCAAAACCCTGTCCCGGGACGGGGCACGTTCATCCGCTCCGGTGGGGCGTGCTCAGATGTCAGGGTGGTCGCTCACTCCGGTCGCCGGTGGGTCCAAGCCCCGTAGTCGAATTGCTTGCGGACCACCCAAAGCACGATTCGAGTGGTGCTACGTAATGTTCGTCAAGATCGTGATAATCGCCCTCCCGCTCTTTAAGTGGGAGAAAAGCGTTGCAGACAGTGGACGTCTGCGAATACATGTGCGCTAGACTAGAGATCCCTCCTTTCCATGAGAACCAGCGAGGCCACGGAGAACGCCGCGGTGTACACGAGCGCAGCGACTACAGAAACAAGAACAGGCACCCCAAACTCTTCCCCGGTTGGTCCAGTTCCGGCTCCGACACCGAACACGATGGAGCGAAGCGCCGCTAGAGGCAGAAGGTCCGCCATGAGTTGACCGTCGACGGACGCAAGGACATCCCCAATGGCGCGTTCAAACGCGACTGCGTAGACGGCAAGCCACATGATTGCAGTGCCGGTTCTCCGAAACAGCACGCCCGCGAACAACCCGATGCTCGCCAAGCAAAACTCTGCGACCAATAGTCGTCCAACTAGCATTACATCCTCGAGCCTTGCTGTAGGCAAGCCGCCACCGGACTCGGCGAGGACTCCCACGACACCGCCGCCGACCGAGACTCCCACGAGCCAGAACAAGCAAGCGGTAGTGGCACCGCTCATTAGCTTCGCTAGGAGGAATTCGATCCTGGATAATCCACTCGCAACGCTCTGCCTCGCGGTTCGCTGCTCAAACTCACCCGCCGTTACTTGGATCAGAAGAAGCGGTACGAGGATTAGGGATAGTGCATAGAAGCCAGTTGCGACTATGGGCCACTGGATGAGCAAGACTTCCTCGACTCCCCGTGAGTCGGCGGTGGCGCTTAGTCGTACACCCGTCTGCACTGCCCCGACCACCGCATATGCGGCAAGAATCGCCCAGAAGATTCTGCGACGCGCGAGCTTGAGGATCTCAATGAACCAGAGATCGCGGAAGCGCTCCAGTGCGGACTTCAACTGCGCTCGGCCTCAGAAGACTGTGAACTCAGGTCCTCGTCCTTTGAGTGACGATCCAGGATCTTCCTGAAAACGTCTTCCAGATTCGCACGGACTGGCTCCAAAAATGACAGTCTGATCCCCCGCTGGTGGAGAAACGAGTTCAAGGAGGCGAAGTCTCTATCTTCAAGTTCGACCACCACTGCGCCATTCTCCACCTGCGCATCGGTAACGCCGGGGTAAGCAATCGCTGCGTCAGCCAGGGCACGGAGATCATCGGCACCAAGACGCGCCGCCTCCTGCCAATCCCCAAGGATCTCGTCCATGTCTCCGTAGGCTCGAAGCTCGCCCTCATCGATCACTGCGACTTGAGTGCACAGCCGCTCCACTTCCGTGAGCATATGGCTGGAGAGTAGTACGGTCTTGCCCTGTTCCTGCTGCCCAACGAGTACGTCACGAAAGAGCCGAATACCATTGGGGTCCAAGCCCTTGGTGGGCTCGTCGAGAATAACCACATCTGGGTCGCCAAGAAGCGCCGCCCCGAGGGCCACACGCTGCTTCATGCCCAACGAGTAATGGCCGTAGGGTGCCCGCGCGGCGTCCTTGAGTCCAAGCCTCTCAAGTGCCTCGTCAACCAACGATTCCGGCGACCTCTTATACCGCGCCACGAGCCTGAGATTGTTACGACCCGACAAATGCTCGTAGAAGCCGGTTTCATCCAGCACGACGCCAACTCTGGCACGGTTCCGCGCACTGAGACGCGTGGGAGCTTCCTCGAACAATGCCACCGACCCAGATGTTGGCCGTTGTATTCCGATGATGGAACTGAGCGTCGTCGTCTTTCCCGCTCCGTTCAGGCCGAGCAGCCCGCACGTCTGACCTCGCTCGACGACTAGCGAGATGTCGCGGACCGCTGTGGTCTTCCCAAACGTCTTCGAAAAGTTAGACAAGCGGATGACTTCTTGGGTCACATTACGTCTCGGGAGCGCACGGCCGGCTTCGGGCGAACATATGCTCCCCCCCGGTCAGACCCTAGGTTGCTCGAAGGTCTGCGAGATTCGTGAGCCGTGGTGCTCCCCGCTGGCAGAGCTTCCATGGTAGGATGCTCCGAGGTGCAGGAAGTCCCTGCCGACCCGCAATCCTCTTGAAGGAGGCATAGTCACTGGCCCAAAAGATATCCTCGAACGGACTGCACATCATATTCGTCGTAATGAATGCCATAAAGCACCGAGCCGAGGTAGGTCTTTGGATCGAAACGCGGAGGGAAGGTCACGAACCCAAGGTATTCTCCCGCGCCAGAAAACACATCCCAAGTACCGGAGCCAAATCCTTTGACGTCGAAACCGCCTGTCCAGAAAGGGTCGAAAGACTCCTGACCCTCGGAGAGCCTCGTCGAGCGCTGGAGCAGTATTGTGCCGGATGGCCCAAAGACAAGGTTCGTGAATGCTGGGTATGCATCAGCCACCCGGACAACACTCTCCAGATCGGCCAGTCGCTCTTCCGGTGCACCGACCCTCACCATGGACTCTCGCATGAGATCCAACGCGATTCGCTTTCCGCTCTCCGACACTGCTTCAGGGGGGACGTCGGCAGCGACGATGAGCGAAGGCGTCCCCGTGGTGTCGAGGACCATGAACCGAAGCTCACTGTTCAGACCGAACACCAGGCGGCCGTCCCTACTCAGGTCCCACGCTGGCTCCGCCGCGAAGACGTGGATCATTGGCGAAGGGCGGTGCATTGCATCCACGACCTCACTCGTTGGCAAGGCCAAGAATGGGGTGAGCGATCCGGCCTCAAGGTCAACCCTTGTAAGCACGTCGCGGCCATCGCCCGGCCCACCAAAGTCCCGCATGACGGGGACATCCAACGAACGATGCTGGACAAACACCGTCCCGCTCTCATCAAACGCCCACCGGATAGCTAGGCCACGACCCTGCGGAAGAGGAGCTGTCCCCAGAGCCTCTCCTTCGCGATCGAAGCTCACTAGCCGGCGGCCTCCGAGGTCAGGAAGGACTACTTGCCCTCGAACTAGCAGCAGTTGGCTGACGGACCTGAACTCGGCAGGGCCGTCTCCTTCCCCACCGAAAGATCGTAACAAGGAGCCCTTGTCATCAAAGACACTGATCGAGTGGGCTCCCGAGTCGAGGACGTAGATCGCCCCTGCTTCGTCAACTGCGACATCACTAAGACGAACAAAGTGCTCGGCGCCGCTGACGATGGAGATGACTGGGTCGACCTCGATCTCCTGTGGTTTTCCCTGGAAGGACCGCAGATCCCCGTACCGAATGAACTCGACACCCGCGGTGTCGTAGAGCGTGCCTGTTACGACCAGCCGGCTGCCACCCCGTTCACAAGCCCCCAGAGACACTACTCCGATCACTTCAACCATGACCAGCAATCGT
This sequence comes from Longimicrobiales bacterium, assembly GCA_965249775.1. Taxonomy (GTDB): domain Bacteria; phylum Gemmatimonadota; class Gemmatimonadetes; order Longimicrobiales; family Gaopeijiaceae; genus UBA822. The sequence goes on along the minus strand of OZ252253.1, from coordinate 3,951,906 downwards.
CGCTGATTTTGAATGGCCAACCGCGCACCACTCGGCCGAGCGGCTCCCTGAACTCCGGCACCATACGACGGCATCCGGCGTGGCCTGGCGTGATGCCCCATCAGGCCTGCCATGGCCGCCTGGAACTTCAGCTTCAGCCAGTACCTCCACCTCTTCGTTCGTGCCATCCTGCACGTCCTCGGCATGTACGGCACCGGGTTCGACAGGGGGTCAACTCCGCAACCAGGCCATGTCCGACTTCTGGGGCTCAGGAATCCTAGTCAAAGAAATTCCCAGCCACCAGCGTCACTCCCCTCCAGGAAAGTATTGCCAGCACCACAAGAGGCACTCAATCGTCGGCAGCTCGCATATCTCGCAGTGGGGGTAGACGAGAATGCAGCAGACGGTAAACCCGGCGCCACACACGAAATCGCAGAAGCCAAACGCCGCCGCCGCCGTGGTCGCGGCGGCATACGTTGGCGTCGCGGCAACGGCAGCCTCCCCCCTGGCGGCGCGAGGATCAGCATAGAGCTTTTGTTCGCCCCCCACTCGCCCGCACCAGTGAAGGCCACCAACTCCGCGATGTCTCCCCATCCAAAGCGGTACTGTCTGCCGCTGGCCCGTTGTCCGAGCGCAGACCCTCGGGCGGGGCGGCCACCGTGGTGTCAGCGCTTTAGAATTGAGCGAACTTGTACATACTCGACGCCGAGATCGTCCTGCCACACACCCAACACTGATTCAGCCCCTATGTGAAAGGGCCGAAAGCGGCGTGACATCGTCGCCGAGATTCTACGGCGCGACGTGAACACTGACCAATGCCCCGTGTCGTCTGTTGCCCTGCCGCCTTCTTCCGCCCACAGGTTGCCGTCCTCATCTAGCTGCAAGTCCGTGACCGCGGGAAGGGTCTGACCTTCGGGGATGTTCCACTGCGTTGTACCCAAGTCGATCCGGTTTACGATCGTCCTCATGTCGCTGAAGTACCGGATCACATGCTCGCGCGTCAGCGAGTCCAGTATGTAGTCGTCAAGCTCAAGGACGTCGGGATCGCCGCCGTCTGGTGCAAAGACCAGCACCTCGAACCGGTCGCCGGTGGCCACGTAGATTGCCGTTGGCGCTAGTACGACCAGCGTCCGGTGTCCGGGGCTTCGCCAGCCATCAACCGAGATGACGGCAAAGCCGGGCACACCGATCACTTCAGTCCCTGGAAAGACGCCGAGCGAGTTCAGTACGCGTCCTTGGGCGTCGAAACGCACCAACTCTATCTGTCCCCTGCCCCAGAACACCCCGTCGGATTGCGTGATGCGAGGAGCGGCGCGGAAGATCGTCCCGACTACCGTGCCGTCCGCAAGCGCGCCGTCGAAGTACGGCGTCGGTACGGATGTTGCGCTGATGGACCGCACGAAAGCACCATCCGCAGTGAAGTACGATAGTCGGCGACGATTGCGGAGGTCGGCAACGAGAATCGTGTCATTCGAGAGGCGCTGAATCCACATGATCGACCCAAACTCGCCTGGACCCTCGCCTCGTCGCCCGAACGTCCGAAGGTGGCTCCCATCTGGAGCGAAGACCATCACGCGCGGCGCTTGGTCGGCGACCACGATCCGCCCGTCCGATAGACGCACCAGGCCCCTAACGCCAAATAGGTCGCCGCCGCCTGCATCGGAAACAGCTCCGTCGATGGACAGCAAGGGCTCATCGGCCACCCTCCAAACGACGTCCTGGGTCGTAACCGGCCTAGGCAACCCTCCAGAACACAGCACTGTGACGATGGAAGCTCGTACGAGGTTTTTCGTCACTACCCCGTACAGACTCCGTTCAGAACGTGGTTGGTTCATTGGATTTGACATGGCATGCGTCCCCCTCACGCCCGTTTCTCCCGGCGACCCCCTGAACCCAGGCAGGGGTTGAGAGCGTGCTCTGATCGCCTATTGAACCGTGAGCGCCACCAGCTCCGCGACGTTCTCCCCATCCAAAGCGGCCACGACGATGTACTGACTGCCGCCCGACAGGAAGGTGATCGGAAACCCGATGGTCGGGCCACCCGGCAGCTGAACCTCGTGGACCACACCTCCCGTAAGCTTGTCGTACGCTCTGAGCACCGGCTCGCCCCCCGCTCCCTCCCCGGAGAACAGCAAGGTCGACGTCACGAGGAGACCAGACCCCAGCGTCGGCCTCCCGGTGTTCTGCACTTCCACACCCTGAAGGGCCGGATGATTTCGGACATTGCCGGGCGTGTTTCCATGCGGAATCTGCCACAGGATCTCTCCCGCAGTCAGATCGATCGCGGTGATCCGACCGTACGGAGGCCTCAGGAGCGGAAGGCCACGGACGTTCGGAGCCGCCCGAGACCGTTGTACGTGGTAGCGCACTCCGGTCCTCTCTGTCCCATCGACCAACCCGATCAGCGAAGGCGCCGTGCGCGACGGCACGAAGAGGATGTCCCTCTCGGGATCGACCGCCCCCCCGGGCCAGTTCACGCCGCCGCCAATGCCGGGGACCACCACGGTCCCTCGATTCGTCCCATCAGGCTCAACCAAGGTTGGCGGCGTATAGAGGGGGCCGATCCGGTAATTCTCCACTATCTCTAGCGCCTCGGCCCGAAGCTCGGGCGTGAAGTCGATGAGGTCGTCCTCACGTATGCCTTGGCGGTCGAAAGCGGGCGGCCGGGTAGGAAACGGCTGTGTGGGAGACGTCCTTTCCCCTGGGACGTCCGACTGGGGCACTTCCCGTTCTTCGATGGGCCAGACGGGTTCTCCCGTCTCGCGGTCGAGCACGTAGGCAAACCCCTGCTTCGAGAGCTGTACTAAAGCCTTCACCGGCACACCGTCCGCCTCGATGTCGACGAGTATGGGAGCCGTCGGGGGATCGTAGTCCCAGAGCTCATGATGGGTGAGTTGAAAATGCCAGACCCGCTCACCGGTCTGGGCATCGAGCGCCACGACGGAGTTCCCGAAGAGGTTGTCCCCCGGCCGATAGCCGCCGAAGTAGTCGTTCGTGGGCGTCTCAGTGGGGACGTAGAACAGGCCGAGCTCCTCGTCCGCCGTGACGGGTGCCCAGTGTCCGACGTTGCCGGTGTACTTCCAGGAGGCGTCGAGAAGCTCCGGATGTTCTCCGACCCAATCGTGTAGCTCTACCGGTACGTCCCAGAGGGCCCCGTCGGCTGTCAGCCACGTGTCTACGCCAAACTCTCCCTCCTTCGGAACCGTATTGAAGCGCCAGAGCACTTGGCCCGACCTGGCATCGTACGCCACCACATCGCCGGGGATGTTCATGGGCCAGACCTCGTTGGGAGATGCGCGAGTCGGGATGCTCCCGGTGTGCAATGAGACCGACGGTACGATTGTGTTTCCCAGGATCGCCGGCGGCGAAGTGTTCGCGACCCTTCCTTCCCTCTGCGTTCCCGGCCGCTCCTCCCAACGCAGATCGTCCATCATGTCCACCAGACCGCCTACGCCGAACTCTTCCACCGGGTGACCCGTCCGAGCTTCCAGGGCGACCAGCTGGTAGCTGGGAGTCACCACGAAGATGCGCTCATCCCCTGCCCCATCCGTCCAGTAGCTCACCCCGCGACCCGCGCCTCTCGCAACCGGCTCTATGATGTCGCCCCACCTTCGTTCGTTCTCATCAGGCCGCCAGATCCAGCGGGTCTCGCCCGTGGCGGCTTCGATCGCGACTACACTGCGTTGGTTACCGACGGTCGTGTAGAGAATCCCATCGATCAGCAGGGGACTGATCTGCATGCGCCCGCCCGGGGGGGGAGTCCCGTAGTTGCGTGCGCTCCATCGCCAAGCCACAGAAAGATCCGTGACGTTGCCGGCGTTGATCTGGTCGAGCGGTGAGTAGCGAGTAGCGCCGGCGTCCGCCCCGAAGACACGCCATTCCCCGTCCGCGGCACCCGTTTGCGCGCTTACACCGGCAGCTCCCAGACACGCGATGGATGTAAAGGCCGCCAAGAGCAGCGAGGGGCCAGACCGCACGTCATCCGCTCGCTTCTGCAGCCAGACCTGAGAAGTACTCACGCATGCTCGCCATGCGGTCCTTTGCGCCTGGCCAATCATCCGCAACCTGCTGCACGTACTCGAAGAGGCCCGGCTGACCGATGGCCTCCCGAAGCTCGTCGATGAAATGCTCGACCTTGCAATACGAAACGAGCATCTCACCGCTCACCGCCCGAAACATCTCCGGGTCGATCGCTCCGTGCACCACGAACGACGCGGCCATATCCCAGTAACCGGCAACCATCCGGAAATAGGTGTAGTTGTCAGTCCGCATGACCGCAGTGAAGTCCTCGACCGACCGCGGGTGGAACGAGCCTACCACCCAGGCTCTCGCTTCGCGCAGCTTCGGTTCGCGGCGAAGGTCGTAGAGATGCATCAAGGACTGTGCGTTCTCGTGAGGCGTGCTCAATGATGCCTCCTTGGCTCTGGTAACACCTGCATCACAGGGTGAGTGGGGTCACCTCGACCGTCACGTCGTGGTAGACCGACAACCCCCCGTCATCCACTAGACCCCGGAGCACGTAGGTTCCGGGTTTGTCGAACGTGGCCTCGACCACCCATCGCCCATCCTCCGGCGGCTCCGGAATGACAAAGCCGAGTGACCAAGGGGAGTTCGAGTACGGACGGGTGTCCTCCCACACTTCGATCTGCAGTGGATCGAAGGTCACCTGGCCAGGGCCGCGGTAGACGAACCAGGAGACATGTAGCCCGTTGGCCTTTCCGGGTACGACCAGCATGGGCTGCCGCCGCAGCGCTGCGGCTAGATTCAGCTCTCCATCGTCGGTGACAATACGTCCGGAGGGTATCGAGAACCCACTCCCTCCGGGGATACCGTCGTCGCTCGCCTTCATCACCAGCGTCACCCGCTCGCCCACTCGAACCCTGCGCTCCGTCTCCCCCTCCAGCTCGGCAACCGGTGGCTTGTTCCCGCGCAGGCGGGCGTCGGTGAAACCGGCGCTGATGCTCCCGTTTTCCGACATGATGACGATGTTGTCGATAAAATAATCGGGTGCGAGCGAGGCGTGCGCCCGGTTGGTCTCTCCTCGGATGTTCAACGTCCAGACCAACTCCCGACCATCATCGAAGTCAGCCGGCACCCGTATGCTGAAGGTGTTCCGGTTGCGGTTGGGAAGAAAACGGGTGGGCTGCCCGCGATCCTCTGATCCGGGCGAAAACTGGTTGTCGGGCCCCACCGGGATATCGACCTCTTCGTCCCAGTTCCGGTTCAAATATCCGAAGACCAGGTTGTACGATCCGTCCGGATTTTGCTCCCAGCCTTCGTAGGCCGGGGAAATCGTCTGGCCCTTCGAGTACGTGAGCCCCTGGGCGTCGATTCCCCGCGGGATCAGCAGCAGCACCAGCGACCAGAGAAGCCAGGCGCCTCCCGCGTCCATCCCAAAGAACTTATGCCGGGCGTTCATCCGCCGGGTGTTCATCCGCCGGGTCTTCACCGTCACCTCGAGGACGACGTCGGGGACGGCGGCGGGATCGTGGCCAGGCACAGTGGGCAGCCGATGACGTAATCGGCCTTCGTCAGATTGAGGTTCTCTACCCTTTCGGCCATCGCCTCCACGAACTGCTCGTCGGTGAGGGTCAACTGCTCCCCCAGCTCGAGGAACATGTTGGACACCGATCGGTTGCCCCCTCCCGCCCAGTTCTCCGAGTTGGAAACGTTGGGGTTCGATTCCGAGGTATTCATGTAGCCGATGATGTGCAGGATGGTCCCGGCCGGCAGCAACGGCTGATGGTCGTCCGCGTAAAAATACGTTCGTACCCAGCTGTGGTCGTAACCGACGCAGCTCAGCGTCTCCGTCAACGAGCCCCAGATTGCCTCCAGGCACATGCGCTCTCCTGGAGCGTGCAGGTGAGGCTCGAAGCTGGTGATCATCGTGTGTTGGTTCAGCACCCCGTACGCATGTATCTCCTGACCTGCCTGGTTCGGTCGGACGTCCATATTCACCGTATTGCCGATGGTTATCCCACCGCCGGCGCCCGCGTATCTCGGCTCGTAGCCCACGGGATGGAGCTGGAAAGCGATCTCGAGATGGGCCCTCGTGTCCCAGCCGTTCGCATGGAGATGCAGCGACTGGGACGTGATCACTGAGCCCGCCCTCATGAGCCTGCCTGCATCCGGACTCAAGATGTCCGCGTTTCGTCCGACTTCGTGAACCGGCCACCCTTGTCTCGAGCGGGGCTGACCGGGCACGTTCGTGCTGTAGTTCAGGTGGTGAATGACGAACCGGCCACCCACCGTCGATGAACCCGAACCCTCCCGGGGGATGTCATTCACTTCCCTGATTTCGACGGCGGATACGTACCGGTCTTCCTCCAGAGGAATCAAAATCGGTTCGATCTCGCCCCACCAGTCCGGCGCCAGGGCCTCCACGAACAACTCCTCGCTCCTCACGACCAGATCCGGCCGGATCGTCCAGTCCCCCGAATCGTCGAACACCCGCTGAGGCGGCATGTCGGCGGGGTCACCCTCCGGCGCACCGTTGTCCACCCACGCCGCGAGCGTCGCGACCTCTTCATCGGTGAGCGACATGTCGTTCTTGAATTCCTGGATCCCGATATCCTTCTCCACGTACCACGGCGGCATCGCCCCTGTAACATCGCGGAGGCCCGTCTTGTACTTGATCCGCGTCGCATACCTCCTCGCGACCTGGTACGTCTCCAGCGACATCGGCGCCATGCCTCCCCCGGCCCGGTGGCAGCGTACACAGTTCTCCTGCAGAATCGGAGCCACATCCCTCGTGAACGTCACGTCCGCGTTCGCGTTCGAGGACGACTGGGCCGCCAACTCGCCCGATGCACTCAGGCTCACGAAGGTGAGGAGAAGCATCCACCCAAACTTCCTTCCTTGACCGCTCATCCTGTCCTCCATCGAATCAAACATGAAAGCGAGCTGTTGCTCCGGCTTGTTGTCCTAGTCTCGGTTCGATCGCAGGTCGACGGGACCGTCCACCGTCCTCTTGGCGGTCGGCTGACCGGACGTGCTTCTTTCAATCGTGCGCTGGTACCGGGCAGCGTCTTCCAGCGCGACCTCGGGAATCGGATCCCGGCCGACGACGTAGCCCATGGGCTTGGCGTTGGCGACCGTGAATCGGCCCGTGAGCATTTCGTCGGTCGTTGCACGTCCCCACCTGACCTCGCTCGTCGGATCCGGATTGTGGGGGTTACCTGCTGTGTTGTCCCACATCCCGGTCAGGTGGAGCACCGAGCCGCCGGGCATCAAGACCGGCTCCTTGAAATCGTACGTATGTTGCCACATGAAATCGTAACGAGGGACGTCGACGAGAAGTTCCTTCCGACCGTCCGGATACTCGAGCTCCAGCTTGATGGACTTGCCTCTCAGGTGCATGTGCGGGCCGGTGGACAACAGATAGGTGTCCTCCTCGAAGAGCTGGGTCGCCGTGAACGTGAAGTCCTCGGCACCGGCCGGCACTCTGAGGTCGAGGGAGCCGGTACGCCCTGGAGCACCCGTGCCGTTCAAGGCGGAAAAGGTCTCGACGAGGTAATCGATCACCTCACCCTCCTCATAGAAGACCAACGCCCCGCCCGAGCGGTCGGGGACGGCCTCGCCCGGTTCCTTGTGAAAGTGCATGTCGAACAGCAGCGTCGCCTCGGCCGGCAGGAACATCCCGAAGCCCTTTGGCCAGCGATACACGGTCTCGCGGCCGGGGGCGATCGTAACCAAGTACTGGGTGTTGATGTGGTGCACCGCGTTGCTCCCGGCCCGCAGCTCGGACGCCTTGATCCAACGGTCCTCGGGATGTTGCTCCTTGGAGAGCGGGACGTGGACGTTCACATAAAGATCCACCGCGTCGGCATCGACCAGGAAGGGCTCGTCGAAGCGGAACTCGAGGTCCGGATTCTCGAGGGCCCATGTGTTCGGGTCCGTCGCCACGTAGTCGACGGGGGGGGCCTCCGACGGATCCCCGGCCGGGGCACCCGCTTCGGCCCAGGCCACCAGCGTCGCAATCTCCTCGTCCTCGAGGTAGCGCTCGTTCGCGAACTTGCCCCTGAACTCCACTGAGGCGCCCCAAGGCGGCATCCTCCGCTCCTGCACGGCGTAGGCGATCCTGCCGGCCCAGGCCCGGGCGTCTTCATAGGTCCTCAAGCCCATGGGCGCCACGAGCTCGGACGAATAGAAGCCGTTTCCGTCGTCGAAGTCCGTCGCGTCGGCCTCTCGGTGGCAGGTCACGCAGTTCCTCTGGAGGATCGGCGCGACATCGGCGTGGTAGGTCGGAGCCATGTCGCCGGTGCGGTTCGCCACCGCCAACACCTCTCCCTCGTCGACGCTCGTCTCGGCGAGACGTGGGGCACACGAGCCCAGGGCCAACACGACCGCAAGGCCGACCACGGCGGAACGACTGATTTCCAGTGCCATCTCGAGCTCCTACGTGACGAGTTTGCCGGCATGAAAGAGCCGGGCCATCCCCATAATCCTGACTAAGCTACGTCCTGGTTAAGCTACGCCGGGCCTGCCGATCCATCAACTTTACGGCAATGCAAAGCCACCCACTCTCCCGCGTGGTTAACGGCTCCAATTGGTAGGTTCGTCATCAGTTCGCCAACGGATCTGGACGGATCTGGAATTTCACGAGAACTCCCGACTGCTGAGGACCTCCCTCGATGTGCCAAGCAGCATCGGCGCCAGACGTGGAGTAGATTCCGCGACCCTTCCACCCTGCGTCGGGATCGTCGATACGCCCGTCCATTCCTCGTGAGTAGAATCCCTGAGGGTAGGGCACTCTAAGGACGACCCACTCGCCCGTCTCGGGTATCAAAGCCTTCAACGAATTCGAGCCGGATCCGGTCACAATGGGAACGTTGTCGCCGAGCCCAAGCGTGTTGAACTGGTCTACGAAGTTGTAGTACTGAAAATCGGTTCCCAAATCCTCCGTGCCCTCGAACTTCGGACCCGGAATCGGATAGAGGGTCCACCCTTCGTCGCAGTGCCGGCCACCGATGGTTTCGGGACCGTTCAGCGGGCCCCTGCACTTGCTCCGATCGAAGCTCGCGAGGTGACTGCTGCCGGCGAGAGCCATCCAAACAATGCCGTTGCGATCCACATCGATGCCCCGCGTCCTGAATCCGCGCTCCCTCGGGACTTCATAAAACTCGGTAATACAGGACTCGGGTGGATTCTCACCAGGGTCCAGGCGCATGAGCCGACCCGGATATTCATCCCCGGTCACCCACCAGACCGAACCGTCGACGGGGCTCACGATGATACCGTACGGGAATCCGGTGTGCTGCGTATCTCTGCTTGGATCGACCGGGTCGCGCGGCCCGTTCCACGGCCGCGTGATCACTCCGTCCCCGTTGGTGTCGCTCACATGGGGGCACCAGCCCTGAGCGGCCTGCTCATCCTGGGTCAGGTCCCAGATCCGGGTGTTCAGCCAGCCGATTACCTGTGTATCGCCGCTGAACCAGATCGTGTTGTCTTCGTCTTCCGCGAACTGGAGATGGTGCGTCCCGAAGCACGTGCCGATCAAGACGAACTCACCCGTGTCCGGAGCGTAGTAGCCCGCGTGGCGACCCGCTCTGGTCTTCGGAAAATACTGTGCCGACGGGTGGTCCGAACCTTCCCGACACCATTCCGGGTTGGCGGTTTCGCGGACCCGCGTCGTGAGCCACACCCGCCCCTCATCGTCCATCATGGGGTTGTGCGGGTTGGCCGGGTTGTTCCAGACGGGATCCTCCCCAAAGTACCGGTAAGGCGTAAAGCGCCCCTGCGTGAACATCGAAGGCACGGGCTCGGAATCAGCACGCAGGGGGACCTTCACCTTCTCGTCGATGTGCTCGGTCGGGTCGACGATCGTAAGGAAGTCGTTCCCGAGGTCCGCTCCGTAGATCGGCCCGTATTCGTTGATCACAGGATTCCGCTTGTCCGACGCAATGACGTCGTGCATGAAGGCCACGCTGTCTGCCCAGTCCCACACCGTAAGGACTATGTTCCGTTCCAGTCCCGTGGGACGCGGCGGTGCATCAGGCACCTCTCCCGCTGCGATGCGGTCCGTCCAATCGGCGATCAACTCGAGGCCTCTTTGCCTCCCGAAGTTGGACATATAGGAGCTCATCTGCGGCCCGCGCTGACCCCGCTGAACCCGATCATCCCAGGCGGCGGCGGTCGATTCGAACGAATCGATGTCCGAAATGGTCCGGGTGACGAGATTTCCCAGTTGGTGACACCGGGTACACCACTTCAGGTTGTTAATCCATTCATCCCGCGTAGTCAGATTCGGGTTGATCCCGTTGCCCTCGGGTCCGGTACCCGGAAACTCGCTCGCATCGGGGAGGTGAATCAGAGACAACCAGTAGTCGGCAGGGTACGCCTGAGCCGCCGACTGGGGGGTCCCCGCGACTTCGGCCATCAGGACGATGTCCTGATCCGGCGATGCGGTCATCGGCTCGGAGTCGACCAAACCATACCCCCGAACCCACACCGCGTAGGTGGCGTCCGGAAGCTCAGGTAACAAGAAGCGGCCTTCTTCGTTGGTCACCACGATCTTGCGGAATTTCGTGCCGGTGTCGTTCGTTTCCGCGATCACCCAAATCCCCGCTTCGGGACCCTCCGAGCTCTCCACCAGGCCGGAAATGACCCCGGTGTTGAGGTCGCCCATGGCACCGTTTCCTTGACAGCCTGATGCGAACAGCGTCGCACCGGCTGCAGCGACCAACCCAAGTGCCGCCGAACGGGCTACCCGCGCCTTCGAGGCTCCTCGCCTAAGCAACATGGCCGTTCCCTGTGTCTGTGTGGGTATTGTGAGGTCGTTAGCGTGGCGCGAGGAATCGTCATCCGGATCCAACTTCCGGGATGCAACCTAGGGTCACCGCTGTCGGTAGGCGATAGGTCGGACGGGTCCGGTCACCTCCTCCCTGCCCCTTTCGGCCCGATCGGCATGTGGCTAGAATGTCTCCTCGTATTACTTGCATTGCCAGTAAAGCGCGAGGTGATGATGACCCGAGACACCTTGGGAGACTTCGAGCAGTTGGTGCTCCTGGCTGCGTTGCGGCTCGGAGACGAAGCATATGCGGTCTCGATTCTCGAAGAGATCGAGAAGCACACGGCCCGGAGACCGAGCCACGGCGCGGTCTTCGTGGCTCTGCGGAGGCTGGAGAAGAAGGGTCTGGTACGGCAGCAGGTTGGGGCGCCTACCGAACGTCGCGGGGGGCGTCCGCCGAAGATGGTCACCGTGGAGCCCAGGGCCCTGGCGAAGCTTCGAGAGTCGAGGTCGGCCCTTCTCAGTCTGTGGCAAGGCTTGGACCAAGTGCGAGGGAAGAACGCATGACGAGCGAAGGTGCCCCTGGGCAAGACCCGCATCGGGCACCTGACCCGCACCGGGCACCTGACCCGCACCGGGCACCTGACCCGCACAGGGCACCTGACCCGCACAGGGTACCTCGGCTCGCGCGTTGGCTGGTGGCTCGGGCGGTCGGAACGGAGGAATCGCCCGTGGTCCTTGGAGATCTGATCGAGGGTTACCGGAGCTACCGCGGTCGCTTGAGTCCAAGGGCATGGTTCATCAGGGAATCCATCATTCTCTGGCTCCGGGCCGGTGTGGACGATGTCCCTAAGGGCCCGGGCGGACGTGCGACCGTTTCCTGGCTAGACGTCAAGCTGGCCCTCCGGGTGCTCGTCAAGTACCCGGGGCTGACGCTTGCGGGGGGCTTCGGAATCGCCGTGTCCATCGCCATCGGGGCAAGCGCCTTCTCCATCGCCCAATCGTACTACTATCCCTCCATCCCGCTGAGCGAAGGGGACCGGCTGGTGGGACTCCAGAACTGGGACCTGGAGAGGAACACTTGGAACCCACGGTCTCTTTACGACTTCGGCATTTGGCGGCAGGAGATGAAGTCGGTGGAGGACATGGCCGCGTTCCGGACCGTTAGTCGGAACGTGGTTGCCGCGGACGGCTCCGTCGAGCTCATCGAGGTGGCCGACATCACACCCTCGGGCTTCCGGCAGGCTCGCGTCCCGCCCCTACTGGGTCGCCCTCTGTTGGAGGGGGACGCATCAAGCGACGCGACCCCCGTCATCGTGATCGGTTTCGACATGTGGCGGGCACGTTTCGCGTCGGATCCCGATATCGTCGGCAGAGACCTTCGGCTGGAGAGCACGGTCCACACCGTCGTGGGTGTCATGCCCGAAGGGTTCGCATATCCCGTGGACCATGGCGTCTGGATTCCACTGGGGCTCGATCCGTCGGATTACGCGCCGGGCGAGGGGCCACCGGTACGCATCTCCGGCCGTCTGGCACCAGGGTTCGACTTGGCCGACGCGCTGGCAGAGTTGACCATCATCGGGGACCGCATGGCCGGCGCGTTTCCCGACACCCACGGAGGGTTCCGTGCGCAGGTCCTACCCTACCACTTGGCGATCACCGGAGAGGCCCCAGCGTCCATCTCGTGGCGGTTCGGCCTCTGGATTTCCCTGGTCACCTTGGTCCTCGTTGTCGTCTGCGTGAACGTCGCGATCCTCATCTACGCACGGACGGCGACCCGCCGGGGCGAGATCGCCGTTCGCTCGGCACTCGGGGCCAGCCGAAAGCGCATCGTCGTGCAGATGTTGGCCGAGTCCCTCGTGCTCTCGGGTGGGGCTGCGGCAGTCGGGCTCGTCATCGCGAGGCTTGGGCTCGGTCAGGCCCGCGGGATAGAGGAGCGTTTCGGTGGGGTTCCCCCGTTCTGGATGGACTTCAGTCTCACGGGAACGGCCCTCGTCTATGTCGGCGCGCTCACCATGCTCGCCGCGGTGATCACGGGTGTCATGCCGGCCCTACAAGCGACTATCCGCGGCCTGCATTCCGATCTCAGTCAGTTCAACAGCGGCGTTGGACTACACCTGGGCCGCACGTGGACGATCCTCATCGTGCTTCAGGTAGCGGTAGCGGTAGCCGCGTTGCCCATCACCGTCGCCACGGGTTGGTTCCAGGTTCGGGATGTCTTCACCGTTCCCACCTTCCCCGTGGAAGAGTTCCTGTTCGCCCACATGAGCCTCGAGTGGGAAACACCGCCCGGAGGAGATTTCGACGCCTACGACCGGGTCAGTGATGCGCGCTTTGCCAGCCTTCAGACGGAGTTGTCTCGGAGGCTCGAGGCCGAACCTGGCGTCCTGGATCACTCCTTCATGTTCGGCCTCCCCGGTTGGGGCATGCCCTTCCAGGTAGCGATCGCGGACGACTCGACAGCGTCCGGCGCGGGTCACCAGGTGCAATGGTCGGCGGCAGACCTCAACTTTTTCCGACTCTTCGACATTGAACTCCTTTCCGGCCGCCACTTTCGATCCGGTGACGAGTGGGTGCTCATGGTCAGTCGGGCATTCGCACGTCGGTTCTTCGGCGATGGCGACGCACTGGGGCGCCGCATCCGCATCGTGGGCCAGGAACGCTGGGGCGAGATCGTGGGCGTCGTTGAGGACCATGAGGAGAACCCGATCGATGGCGACCTCGTCGAGCCCTTCGTCTACCAGCAAACGGAGATCATCGGTACGACTGAGGTGGACCTGGCGCTTCGGGTCGCCGGTGTCGAACCCGCCGCCATGGCGGGAAGACTTCAGCGGATCGCCGCCACGATCGACCCAGGGCTCAGGCTCAACGTGACTCCCCTGGAGGAGCAATACCGCCGACGGCGGGCGGCGCTTACTACCGTGGCTGTGGCAATCGGTATCGCTTTGCTCGTTGTACTGCCTCTATCGGCAGCAGGGATTCACGCGCTCATGTCCTTCACCGTTGTGCGGCGGCGTCGCGAGATCGCAATCCGTACGGCCCTCGGCGCCGAGCCTCGCCGGCTCTTGGGCGGCATCTTCGGCAAGGCACTTGGGCAGATCTCGGTCGGGGTGGCCCTCGGAGTCGGAGCGGCGCTCCTGCTCGACGGTGCGTTCCAAGGACAGTTGCTCCAAGGGCGTGCAGGTCCGCTGCTAGCGGCCACGGTCATCGTCATGGGCGTCGTGGGGCTTTTTGCTGCGCTCGATCCCGCGCGCCGGGGGCTCAGGGTCGAGCCGACAGAGGCGCTGAAGGGGGAGTAGTCGTCTCGTTTAGGGTGCTTCGCGAACGGGGGGACGGGCCGGTGCAACCCCTACTCCAGGATTGACCTCACCACCTCGATCACACCGTTGATCATCTCGTCTTCGACCTCCGGAGACCATCCCACGGGCGAGGCGTACTGAATCTGAATCACCTGCGACTGGTAGGCGTCCCGACGCACGAGCTCTCGCGTCGGAATGTAGAGATTGTGCTCACCCATATAGCCGAACACCATGATCGGCATGTCGCGGCGAAACGTATCCTTGATACGCGCCCCGATCGGCGCGGTCACTTCTCCTTGCATCGCCACAAGAGGCATCGGTCCGATCTTGGCAACGATGACCTCGTTGTAGACGCAGGGGAACTCGTCGTGGATGCTGTAGTCGTACCGGTCGAGGAGTTCCGTATCGTTCCTGTGAATCAGGTACGTATCGTCGGTGCAGATCATGTCGGTCGTCGTTTGCGGAAACGGGAGGCCTCGCTCGTAATACCGCAGCAGCATGCGCACCCAGTTCGTGCCCCGGTGACGGTGCGGATAAGGCACGAAGCCCACGTCAGGCGGGAACTCCTCGGCGAGCGCTGATGCAGCCTCTCTGGAAATCGGTGGAGCCAACGGCAGCGCGAGGACTTCCATCGTGCTGGTGATGGGGCCCGTGACGTCCTGAAGCTCGGCGTCAGCGATCTCCAGGACGGCCGTCGCGAGCTCGTGCCCCAGGCCTCTCGCGACCTCCTCCATGACCGCATCGAGAGCCTCCGGTCCGGCCGCACGGGCCTCGGTCGCCCGCTGGTCGTAGTCGGCGGGCCGCACCGCGTACTGGTTGCCGCCTGACGCGTCGGCATACATGGCCTGCACACCGGGAATGGCTGCCTCGATCTCATCCATGGCAAAACCAGGGTGCCCGGCGTCGATCTTCGAACGCGACGCCTGCGCCGGATGTGTCCCGTGGTTAAAAAGCAGCGCCAGGGGCTGGTCGCCCTGCACCACTTTCAGCAATTGAATCTCGTAGTCGGCCGGCGCGTCGCCTCGTGTGGTGATGAAATACCCGTGGCCCCCTCCGAAGAGTACGTTGACCGGCCCCCGCTCGTTGGCGATCGCTTCCTTGATGAGCTCCAACATCCGCTCGGCCAACCACTCCCCGTAGTCGAAGTTGTCCGGGTTGATCTGGATGGGCGCGTTGTGGTTGTGCGTCGCCAACAGAATGAGTCGTGACGGATCGATGCCGAGCTCATCCCTCACCAGCTGGCGCAGGATAGGTGTCGCGACGTCGAGGCAGTTCAGGTCGTACGTCACGATGGCCAGACGGTTGGTTCCGTCGTTCAACACCAGAGCGCGAGCGTAGATATCCTCGGCCGTCCCCTCCGACACACGGCCATTCACCATCACCCGTGGCTCACTGTTGGTGATGACGCCCTTCGCCACACCCGCCCTCATCTCCTGCGCGAAAGCCGACCGCGGTAGCACGACGATCACTGCTGCCAGGACGGTCAGCGCGAGGTCCCGTTTGACGCGACTGTTCATGACGCTGTTCTCCTTTTCCCCCTCAGCCAGGCCTCATCCCTCAGCCAGGCCTCGGCCCCTGGCAGCCAGGGCTAGTGATCATGCTCATGCTGTTGCAGGAAGGCCAGCAGGTCGGCGAGGTCCTGGTGCTGGAGGCCTTGCTCCAGCCCATCGGGCATCAACGACAGGCCTTCGGTGCGAATCTCACGGATGTCGCTCCGGCGAACGATGTCCGTTTCCCCCCGAGCCCGGATGAGCGTGATACTCGCCGGCGTCTCCGATCGAAGGATACCGTTCAGCAACTCCCCGTCGGTGGTCTCCACCAAGTAGTTCGCGTATTCGGGAGCGATGGCGCTGTTCGGATCCAAGATCGACGTCAGCAGGTCCTCCGTCCCCTTGCTGAAGGCCATGCCGAGGTCGGGTCCCACCGTGTTTCCCTCCCCGCGCAAGAAGTGACACTGGGCACACAGCGACTCGAAGTGCCGTTGCCCTCGTGATTCGTTCCCCCGTAGGTCGAGGACCTCGGCCAGGTATTGATCCACGATCTCCCTGCGATTGCTGAACTCGTGGTCACCGAAGAACGCGGCGGCGCGGGTCGCGATGTCTTCGGACGAGCGGCGAAGGAGCCTGCGGCGCTGCTCGAGATCCAAGTTGAGCTCTCCCGAGTTCAGGTCTCCGCTCTCGAGCGCCGAGATGAGCAGCTCGTGGAATGTCACCCGGCGTAGGAGCATGTCGATCGCGATCGCTTTCACCTGAGGGCCGTAACGTCTCCACCGGGCGAGGACCTCTCCTCCTGTCGCATCGTCGGCGAGTCGGGCGAACGCTCGGGCGGCCCCGACCTGCAACTCGAGCGGGTGTCGAGGCTCCATGAGCCCGAGCAGGGACTCACCCACCTGCGCGTAGCTTCCCAAACCGAGGAGCTCGACCTCCTCGATGCGTTCGGAAACGGACAGAGAGGCGTCGAGAACACGGATACGCGCCTGAGTCATCGCGCGGTCCTGAGCTCCCGTGTCCTGGACGCCGAGGCTCGAAGCCACACGTAGCGCGCCCCGCACGACCGGAGTGGACCCGGAGTCGATGGCTCGCTCCAGCGCAGCCCGAATCGACGCCTCTACCCCCGCAACCTCGCTGACGCGTCCAAGGCCGTCGGCGAGGCCATCCAGCAGCGCGGCGCGCCAGCCGGGGGCAAGCCGCGAGCCGCCCGCCATACTCACCAGCGAGGAGACCGGTCCAAGATTGTCGCGAGAGCCCACCACGGAGGCGAGACGCCTTGTCACGTCCCGCTTCGCATCGGTGACCTCCCGGACGAACGGATCACCGGAGGCCAGCAGCGCCTCCAGCGCCACGCCGGGCTCGACGGCCAGGCCGGCCAGCACCGCGTCGCGGGACCACTGGTACTCCACGTCCCGACGGAGGATTGCCAGTAGCACCTCGGCCACTCGGGGGTCCTCGATCGCGCCAACGGTGAGCGCGACCTGCAGGCGGACACGCGCATCGGGATCCGAGCCCATCTGCAGCACGGCGTCCCGGAGCTCGGGCGATTCCATGAGGTAAGGCTCTGCCATCCGAAGGGCATTCTCGCGGACGGCCGGACTCGCGTCCTCCAGTCCAGCCTGAACGAGCTCGGAGTCCAGAGCACCGAGCCCTTCCAGTGTCCAGAGTCCGTGCAGTCGCCCCAGCGCAGAGTCGCTCTCGAGACACAGCTCGGTCAGCAGTGGGACCGCTGATTCATCCTGGCGCTCGACGAGGAGACGCTGAGCGGTGTCGCGCCACCATTTGTTCGGGTGCGCCAAGGCTTCTACCAAGGTCTCGAGATCGGCGCTGCCGAGCTCAGGGCGCACCGTCTCGACCCCCTCACGAGGAACGACGCGATAGATGCGGCCCTTGTCATCACCAGCCCTGACGTCGAGGCCCTGCTCCACCTGATCCGGGATCCATTCCGGATGCTCGATCACCGCGCGATGCATATCCACCACGTAGAGGCCACCGTCTGGTCCGACGGCCATCGTGACCGGTCGGAACCAGTTGTCGTCCCCGGCGAGAAACTCGACCTCGTCCGCCCCGCGACTGGCTCGGAACGATGGGCCATCGGGCCGCACGACATCCTGATGGACGACGTTGACGACGACATCGTTGACGAAGAACGTGCCGCCATACGCGGGGGGAAGGACACCACCGCCGTAGTAGGCGATGCCCGAAGATCCGGAGAAGCGACCGGCCTGTTCCGGGTGATTGACCCTCGTCTCCGGTGGCGAGATCTGATAGAGCGTCGCCGATGCCTCGTGGTCGGAAATCTGTTCTCGCGTGGTCTCGACGACCAGGTCCGGGCTGCCCCTCAGGTACTCGGGACGGAAGACCATATGCTGAATGTGATTCAGGTTGTGCGTCCCGAACATGTGACCCCACGCGTCGACGGCGATGCCATGGCCGCCCGTCGTCTCGTACGATGGCTGCAACTCGCCGGTGCCCGGACGAAACCGAAAGTCCATTCCTCTGATGGACACGTCCTGATCGGGCGAGGCGACTGCATGTGCCGACCCGTTGTTGCCGCCATTAGCACCGTACACCCAGTTGTCCAATCCCCACGTCAGTCCGTTGATGTTGTGCTGGGTATTCCCGACGGGGAATCCGGTAAAGAGAACCTCTTCGACGTCCGCGGCACCGTCTGCATCGGTGTCCTGGAGGAAGAGAATGTCGGGCGGACGGGTGACGAGGATTCCCCCACGCCAGGGTAGCACCGAGGTCGGAAACTGGAGCCCGTCGGCGAAGACCGTCGCCGTCTCGTAGTAGCCGTCCCCGTCCAGGTCATCGAGCAGCTTGACGCGACCGAGGGGCGTCGACTCACCCTCGGGCTGGGTCGGGTAGTCGCGCATCTCGACGACGTACATCCGACCATCGGCGTCGAAGGCGACGGCGACCGGATCGACGATCTGGGGCTCGCGAGCCACCAGCTCGAGCTTCAGGTCGTCTGGGATCCGTGCGGTCGCGATGAAATCTTCCGGCTCTCGCGACGAGGGCGAGTCCGCGGGCCCGCATCCGTAAAGGACGCAGAGTATCGCAACCGGCACACGCAGTGAAGCCGACATGCCTACGGCCTCCACGTCCCGCTGGCTACCGCCGGGACGAAGGTCTCCAGACCCTCCGGCGGAAAGTCGAGGCTCCTGCCTAGCTCAGCACTCATGTAGGCGGTCATCAGCTGCTCGACGACCTCGACGCCGGCGTCGAAGGTCAGCAACGGAGGCATATCCTCGAGAAACGCGCGCACGAAGTGACGATTCTCGGCTTGATATCCGTAGTCGGCCGCCTCATCGGGGACCACGGGCATCAGTCCGATCTCCGCGTTCTGTTTCTCCACCAGGTCTTCTCCCGACCGGCCCTGCACCTCCCGACTGAAGAAGAGCTTGAGTCCGCTGTCCAACGAGTTGATCGACATCGAGTACTCCGGACCGAGCAGCTCCATCGTCAAGCGCAGCCCTGCGCCGACGTAGCTCCAGGACGTAGTCGCTTCGCCGAGCACCCCCACGCCATCCTCCGTCTCGTATTCGACCGTCGCGGAGGCGAAGTCCTCGGCTGGACTAACGCGGTAGTCTACGTCCTCTCCCATGCGTTGCTGGAGTCGCTCGGGATAGGGCGGCCGCGTCCACTTGAGCGACGCGATGTGCGCGGTCACACGTCGGGGCCGAAGCGAGGCTCGCGGTGCTCCGGGCTCCGTCAACAGGTGGCGCACGACCTCGATGGAATGACACATCATGTCGTTCAGCACACCGCCACCCTGCAGGTCGCCGCGCCAGAACCACGGCATGTGGGGGCCACTGTGCTCTTCGGCCGCACGAGCGAGGTACGGCCGACCGGTCAGCGCGGCTCCTCGCCTCCAGATGATCTCGCGGCCGCGAGTGACGGCCGGAGCGAAGACCTGGTTCTCCAGGTAGCCGTGATTCAGCCCCGCCTGCTCGACCAGGTCCCGCACTTGCCTCGCTTCGGCTACGGTTCGGGCGAGCGGCTTCTCGCACGCGATGCCCCTGAGATTTCCGCGTCCGCTAGTCACCGCCTCGCAGATCGCCTGGACATTCTCGACGCGCGCGTGATTGGGCCCGCACAGCCAGAGCCCCTCGACGGCTGGGTCCGCCACCATGTCGGCGATCGATGCATGGGCCTTCGCGTCACCGACTCCCAGGCTGCGCGCGAGGGCCGCGGCCTCTTCGGCATGCTCACGGTTCGGGCTCCAGACCCCTCGAACGTCGGCATCGCGCACGCCCACGAGCGACTGAATGTGGAACCGCGTGATGAACCCGCTTCCGACGAAGCCGATACCGAGTCGTTCCGAGCTCACCGTGAGATCTTGTCGGCCTGGTAATAGAGGTTGATGAGGGCACGATCGACCAGTCGCTCGCCGGCCCCAACCTCGACCTGGGTGGATGTGGCGGCGCCGTACCCCCCCTCGGTCGTCGCCTGAATGGTCGGGAAGTAACGGAGGGCGCCGTTAGTGTAACCGACGAAAAACGTGTGTTCGAACTGGCTCCGAGCCTTGAGCGACATGCCATGCTCGACGAAGAACTCGCCCGGGAAGGTCGCGAGCGCGATGTCGGCGCCGATCAGCACGGTGTTGATCTCAGCCAACATGTCTCGCTGGGTGCGCTCGACATCGGTGCGTGAGGCGAGCGGGATCACTTCGGTGTGGACCGAAATCACAGGCGCGGCGTCGAAGCCCATGATCGATTCCGACACCCTGATCACCTCGTCTGCCACAGCCCGACCCATCGCTTCTACTTGCTCGAACGCACCTTCAGCGGGCGGCGTCTTGTCCCAGAACGGGTTGATGTCTCCCGCAGCCCCTTGGAGAAACATCGCCTGGCCTCCCAACTCCGCCTCCACCATGCGCATGAAAGCCCCCGGGTAGTCGGCGGAAATGTCGAGGTTTTCCGGTCCCAGCACCACGGGATGACACTGGAAGCTCACGAGTGTCGCGAGCGGCTGGCCATCGAGCTGCTCGACGCGAATGACGCCGAGCTCGTAGTCGACAGGGCTGGTCGGGATCCGCTCCCGATTCTCCCAGAACATCACGGCTCGACCGTCAGCACCGATCATGCGGCGGTTGTGGCCTTCCCGAACCTCACCCCAGCCAACGCCGATGCGAACGGGAACCATGCGCCCGTCGGCCTCGATGACGGCTTGGGCGATCTTCTCTTCCGCGTCACGAATCCAGGGGCTCGCCGCATCAGGGAAATCGGGCGTCGCCCGGGGTCCCGAGTGCGTATGCGAGGCCACCAGGAGAACGTCTTCGATATCGGTTCGTTGTCCAACGATCGACTCGATGCGTGCAACGCTCTCGGCCGAGATGGACCCGAGATCGAGCGTGACAACGGCGAGCTTCTGGCCCTGGTCGCTCAGCACGATCGCCTTGGCGTACAGAGGGTCGTGCACGCCCTCGGACACGTTGGTGCCCCGCGCACCGTATCCGTACATCGGTCCTCCGATGGGCGGAGTGACATCGGCTCTCGCCACGCCGGCGCTCAGCTGAGCGCGAGCCAGCTGCGGAGCGAAGAGCACCACCAGGCTCAGAAGACCGACGAAGCGCATCATGGCTCCCTCCCTTGGAAGGCTCAGCCTTCTCGACATCTCCAGGGGCCTCGCAGCGCGGCGTCGACGCCCAATCGCGCGAAATCCTCCATGAGCGGACCCTGAGATCGGTAACATTGAACCGGAATTCAGGCGGATCGCAAGGGCGAGGATCAGGCCGGGATCCGATCCTGACACGCTGGCGCTCCAACTCGATCCTGCTATCGTCGTCGTCCACGAGAGCTTATCCGTTCCCGGCCGCGGGGTAGCGGCCGCGTGGTAGCGAAGAACTCGACTCGACTCATTCGAAGCTGCGCCTTCGAAGTGCGTGGTCCCGGAGGGAGACTGAGGAGACCATCATGTCAGCTACAACACCGCGCTTGTCAGTGATGATGTTCCTGCAGTACGGCGTGTGGGGCGTGTGGCTGCCTGTGCTCGCACGCTACCTGCAGGCCTCGGTGGAGGAGGGCGGACTGGGGTTCACGCCCGGCCAAGTGGGCTGGATCCTGGGGCTGGCGGGGTCGATCGGCGCGGTGACCGCGCCCTTCGTAGCCGGCCAGTTCGCCGATCGCTACTTCTCCAGCGAGAGGTTCCTGGCGGTGCTTCTCGTCGCCGGCGGCATCATCAAGATCATCACGGCGTTCCAGACGACGTTCGTCGCCTGGCTCTGGCTGTCGGTCGCCTACAGTGTGCTGTATACGCCGACGCTCGCGCTGACCAACTCACTCACCTTCGCCCACCTGCGCGATCCGGACCGGGAGTTCCCGGCCATCCGGGTGTGGGGAACCGTCGGCTGGATTGCCGCCGGCTGGCTCTTTCCGCTGTTCTGGCTCCTCTCTGATGTACGCTTGCAGTGGCTGCCGCCCTTCTACACCGGCACCGAGGTGGCCGATGCTACGTCTCGGCTGGCCGACGCACTCATCGTCTCGGGTATCGTGGCCATCGCCTACGCCGTTTACTGCCTGTTCCTGCCCCACACCCCACCCAAGCGCGGCAGTGTGGAGAAGCTCGCCTTCGCCAAGGCGTTCGGGTTGTTCCGGCGGCGCTCCTTCACCGTCCTCGTTGCTGCGAGCCTGCCGATCTCGGTGATCCACCAGATCTACTTCATGCAGACGGCGCCGTTCTTCGCCGACGTTCTCGGACTGCGGGACAGCCAGATCGGGCCCGCCATGACGATCGGCCAGTTCGCCGAGATCGCTGTCATGGCAGGGCTGATCCTTCTAATCAGGAGGCTCGGCACGCGCTGGGTCATCGTCGTCGGTGCGGCGGCCTACTTCCTGCGCTACGCGATCTTCGCCAGCACCGGCCTTCCGGTCGGAGTGATCGTCGCGAGCCAATTCCTGCACGGCTTCTGCTACGCCTGTTTCTTCGCGGTGGGCTACATCTACGTCGATCGGCTGGCGGAGGAGGACGTGCGGCACTCGGCGCAAACGGTCTTCGGCATCATCATCCTCGGGGTCGGGCCCGTGCTCGCGGCGCCGCTTCTGGCATACCTGTCCGTCCTCTTCGGTACGCCTGACGGCGGCCTCGACTATTCGGCGCTCTGGTCTACCCTGTCGGTCATCGGACTCGTGACGGCAGTGGCGTTCGGCGCCCTCTTTAGAGACGAGTCCCAACCGAACAAAGGGTCTCTGTCAAATTGACGGGTGCGGCCGGACCGACGCGTGGATGCGGTGATCATCACCTAGGAGCCTTTCTGAGTAATGCTCCTTGCAGGTCCGCGACTCGCATAGGACGTTGTTACGGGTCCCGATCGTCCCACGCGGGATCCCTGCCATCCAGTCAGCCACAGGAGGCCGAACCATGTCTCAGCACAAAGGGCTAAATCGCCGAGCGTTCCTGAAGAGTGCGGGAGTGACGGCAGTTCTGGGTGCGGTCGGTTCCAAGCCCGCGTCGGCAACCCAGGCGATCGGCATACCGTCCGCGCCGCTGAACCAGACGTACGACTTCGACGAGATCTACGACCGTATCGGCACGGACTGCAGCAAGTGGGACAACCCGATCGCGGCGTTCGGTGAAGACATCGAAGTCGCGATGGGAATCGCCGACATGGACTTCCGAGCGGCCCCGTGTGTAACCAGAGCCCTTGCCGAGCGCTGCACGCACGAGAATTGGGGTTACTTGCGGCGTCCCGAGTCCTACCTCCAGTCGATCGTGGATTGGAACGAGCGCCGCTACGACTTGGAAATCGACCCTAGCACCTTGGTTTGGTGCACCGGCGTCCACGGAGGCCTGATCGCCGGCCTGCAAACGTTCGCACCGCCCGGATCCAGAGTGCTTCTGACCACGCCTGCCTACAACGGGTTCTACAGCGATCTTCGGTTCGCGAGGACGGTGCCGGAGGAAAGTGAAATGACGCTCGTAGACGGGCGCTACTCGATAGACTTCGAGGACTTCGAGCGGCGCGCCCGTCGCGCGAACGTGTTCATTCTATGCAACCCACAGAACCCGACGGGCAACGCCTGGTCGGCCGAGGATCTGACCCGGCTGGGGGAGATCTGCCTCGAGCACCGCGTAGTCATGCTCGTCGACGAGATCCATTGCGACTTCGTCAGAAGTGAGGAGGAATACACTCCCTTCGCGAGTCTTCCCAGCAGAGAGATCGTGGACAACAGCATCACGTTCAAGTCGGCGAGCAAGTCCTTCAGCTTGTCGGGCCTGAAGGTGGCCTGGTACTTCTCGACCAACAGAGACTACCTGCAGAGAATCAGAGCGAACACGAGAGGCCCGTTCAACACGCTCGCCTTGGTCGTGAACGACGCCGCCTTGGCGGAGGGGGACGATTGGCTGGACGAGCTGCGCCCGTACATCGACGGCAACCACGACTTCGCCGAGGCCTATATCCGGGAGAACATGCCACTCGTGAAGTACACGAAGGCCCAAGGGACCTTTTTGGCCTGGCTGGACGTCAGCGAGCTCAGCGAGAGGATCGGTGCCGAGAGGACGGCCACCGAGGAGAGTGCCAGCTCGGGGAGAGAAGTGACGGCTGAGGGGATCGTTCAGCGGTGGCTCGCGGAGAACGCGAGGGTCTACCTGAATTCCGGATCCTCCTATGGCACCGGGGGTGCGGGGCACATGCGTATGAATCTGGCAACTTCCAGAAGGCTCGTGGAACGGGCCCTCGAGAACATGGTGAGCGCGCTAGCGAGGGCGTAGGACTCTGCTGCCTGGCGGGGAGGTACTCCGCCGGGCGGTAATGAAGGGCCGGGCCTCGACCCATAGCGCCTCCAGCGGATCTTGCTCCGCCATACGTCCCCGTTTAGCGTGACTATTCCTCCCCTCTTGCCCTAGGCCTCTCATGAACACTCGCATCGCTAGAGAATCGGCACTCTTGGTCGCCCTCCTGCTTGGCGGCACGCTTGGAGGCCCGGCGCTCACCTCGTCCGGCCAGCTGTCCGCTCAGGCTGACTCCTTCCGAGCCCGCCTTTCGCCCTCGCCGGTGAATGGTCGAACCGTTCAAACGATCACCGGGGTGGGCCAGGTCCGGGCCACGTTAGACGGGAACCGGCTTACGGTCACGGGCACCTACCGAGGGATGAGCTCACCCGCCACCGCGGCGCACATTCACTTCGGAGCGCCGGGGCGGCCGGGGCCCCTGGCTCAGCCGCTCGAGGTCACCTCTTCACCGGAAGGGGAGGTCTCCGGTATCGCCGAGCTCACCGATCAGCAGGTCGATGCTCTCCGAGCGCAGTCTCTCTACGTCCAGATCCACAGCGAGGGGAACCCGGGAGGCGAGCTCCGGGGGTGGATCTTCAGCATCGAGACCATAGGCGAAGTAGCTGCCAACATGGAGTCGGAGTCACTCACCGTGGACGACCTGATGCGCGACTTCGTGCCGCTCACCGACCAAGCGCTCCTGAACCCCGATCCGGCGGACTGGCCCATGATCCGGGGCAACTATCAAGCTCACAGCTACAGCCCCCTCGCCCAGATCAACGCGGGCAACGTCGGCGGACTGGAGCTCGAGTGGGTGTGGAACATGCGCGACGGCAGCTCCCAGCCGGCTCCCCTCATGTACCGTGGGGTCATCTACCTGATCAATTCCGGCGATGTGATCCAGGCTCTGGACGGTAGGACGGGAGACCTGATCTGGGAGCACGAGTCGGGACCGGAGGGCCGCCGCGTCATGCGGGGGATCGCCTTATACGATGACAAGGTCATCCAGGCGACGACCGACGGGCGGCTGGTGGCGTTGGATGCCCGCACCGGAGAGTTGGTCTGGGAAACCATGATCCGAGAGGGGAGCTCGAACTCCAGCGGTCCCATCGTTGCGGACGGCAAAGTCATCAACGGGATGGGCGGATGCTCGAGGTATATCGAGCGCAGGTGCTTCATCAGCGCACACGATGCCAACACCGGCGAGCTCGTGTGGCGCTTCAATACGATCGCGCATGCCGGAGAGCCCGGCGGAGACACGTGGGGCGACCTCGACAACATGTTCAGGAAGGGTGGCGAGACCTGGATTACAGGAAGCTACGATCCCGACCTGAACCTGACCTATTGGGGAACGTCCCAGGCAAAACCCTGGGTGCCGATCAGCCGGCATACGTCCATCTTCGATGAGGGGCTCTATACGAACTCCACCCTGGCTCTGGATGTGGAGACCGGCGAGCTCGAGTGGCATTTCGTGCACGTCCCCGGCGAGGCTCTGGATCTGGACGAGGTATTCGAGCGCGTCCTCGTGGACCGGGATGGCCGGCGACTCGTCCTGTCGATCGGGAAGCACGGAATCCTTTGGAAGAACGACCGGGAGACCGGCGAGTTTCTGGGATTCACCGAAACGATGTTTCAGAACGCCTTCACGAATATCGATCCCGAGACCGGCGCGATCACGTACCGAGGCGACATCATCGACGCGCAGATCGACGAATGGACGCCGGCGTGTCCGAGCAGCGCCGGGGGCAAGGACTGGCACTCCATGACCTATCACCCGCCCACCGGGGTTCTGATCGCACCACTGAGCCAGACCTGTCTGGAGAACCAGGCTCGGGAGGTCGAGCTCCGGGAAGGGGGTGGAGGGGTGGGCGCAGCCCGTCTCTTCTACGAGATGCCGGGCTCGGACGGTAACCTCGGAAAGCTCGCCGCGTACGACGTGAGCACGCTGGAGGAGGTCTGGAGCTACGAGCAGCGCGCGAGCTTCCTCACGGGTGCCCTGTCCACAGCAGGCGACATCGTCTTCGCGGGTGACCTGGATCGCCGGTTCCGAGCGTTCGACGTAAGGACCGGGGAGATCCTTTGGGAGACCCGCCTCGGTACCTCCGTCCAGGGGCACCCGGCGTCGTTCGCAGTCGACGGAAAGCAGTATATCGCGGTGACTACGGGGCTCGGAGGGGGAAGCCCACGCGGTGTCCCGAGACTCGTGGCGAACGAGATCACACACCCGAGCAACGGGAACGCCCTTTATGTGTTCAGTCTGCCGGACTGAGGCGAGCCATGGGATGCAGCTTCTCGTGAATCCTCACTGCGTCCTGCATCGGCCGTAGCGTAGTCATGCGACTACTGGATCGTTGACCGCCTCGGGAAGCGCACCGACGGATCAGGCGACCGAGCTCTCGCTCGACGTCCTGGACTCGGTCCAACGCAGGGTACTGTGGCTCGCCGTGAGCATGGTGCATCACGCGAACAGAGTCCGTGAGGTCGAATCCGGCGTGAAGGTAGGAGGTCATCAAGCGTCCTCGGCTTCGATGGTGAGCATCATGTCGGCGCTCTACTTCGAGCACCTCAAGGCGGAGGACCGCGTGTCGGTCAAGCCCCACGCGGCACCGGTTCTCCACGCGGTCAACTACCTCCTGGGCCGACTCGACGCCCGTTACCTGACCGAGCTTCGCTCCTTCGGCGGGCTTCAAAGCTATCCGAGTCGGTCGAAGGACCCGGATCCGGTGGACTTCTCCACGGGCTCGGTGGGAATCGGTGCGACCAGCACGATCTGGAGCGCCATGGCGCAGCGCTACGTGTCGGACCACTTCGATGTGCCAGGCGGCGGGCGCCAGATCGCCTTGGTCGGGGACGCGGAGCTGGACGAGGGGGCGATCTGGGAGAGCATCGTGGACCCCATGGTCCCGCGACTCGAGGAGGTCCTTTGGATCATAGACATCAACCGGCAATCGCTGGACCGTGTGGTGCCGGACATCGCGGTGGGGCGAATCGCCCAGATGTTCGAGGCAGCCGGCTGGCACACGGTCACGGCGAAGTACGGCCGGAAGCTCCGTGAGTTGTTCGGACGTCCCGGTGGTGAGGGTCTCCGCCTCCGCATCGAGGCGATGTCGAATGAGGAGTACCAGCGCCTACTGGTGGCCGACCCCGGAGAGCTGAGGGAGCGTCTCCCCGGCGAGGAGGGTGGAATCCGCGACGAGGTCCGTCGGATCACCGATGAGCTCGAGGACGAAGAGCTGCTCTCTGCGATCCGTGACTTGGGTGGACACGACCTCGAGGATCTGCGCTCCGCGCTTCGGGAGGCGGATACCGTCACCGACCGGCCGTCCGTGATCTTCGCTTACACGATCAAGGGGTGGCGACTGCCGATCGAAGGGCACCCCGGCAACCACTCCGCGCTTCTGACACAGGATCAGTGGGAGAGCCTCAGTGCAGACCTCGGGGCGGACGCCTCGGATCCGTGGGCCACGTTCGATCCCGACTCCGACGAAGCTCGGCTCTGTAGTGCGGCGGCCGGCCGTCTAGAGCGCGACGAGGTGCAGCTCGACCCGGTGAGCAGCATTCCCGACGAGCTGTCCCGAAATCACGTCAAAGGCTCCACCCAGTCGGCCTTCGGCCGCTTTCTCAACGATCTGAGTCGGGAGGTGCCCGAGCTCGCGCAGCGGGTCGTGACGGTGAGCCCCGACGTCGCGTCGTCGACCAACCTGGGAGGCTGGATCAACCGGGTCGGCATCTGGAGCATGCGAGATCGTCCGGACTGGTTTGCCGACGATGCACAGACATTGCTGCATTGGCGTGAGGCCGAGAGCGGTCAGCACATCGAGCTCGGGATCGCCGAGGGCAACCTGGTTGGGCTCCTCGGAGAGCTCGGGCTCACCTGGGCGCGCGTCGGCCAGCCGCTTCTACCGATCGGGACGCTGTACGACCCTTTTGTGAACCGTGCTCTCGAACCATGGAGCTTCGGCATCTACGCGGGAGGTCAATCGATTCTGGTGGGGACCCCCTCCGGCGTCACGCTCGCCCCGGAAGGTGGGGCCCACCAATCGATCATCACGCCGTCCGTCGGCCTCGAACAGCCTGGATGCGTTTGCTGGGAACCCGCCTTTGGGCAGGACCTGGAGTGGACTCTCCTTCGTGCCCTCACCCAGCTCGGTCGTCCCAGCGGTACGTCGGCCTACTTCCGCCTCTCGACGCGCCCGATCGACCAGGCGCTGTCCCGGCTCCCGGAGGATGCGGCGTCGAAGGAATCGCGGCGAAGGGCCGTCTTGTCGGGTGGGTATCTCCTCCGCAAGGCCGCCCGGACTCCGGACGTCACATTGGTCGGTGTGGGTGCGATGATGCCGGAGGTCTGCGCCGCGGCCGACGAGCTCGAGGAATCGTCCATAGCGGTCGATGTGATCTGTCTGACGTCGCCGGGCCTCGTGTTCCGCGCGCTTCAGGCACGGCAAGGGCTCGCCAAGGCAGACTTCGCCATACTCGACGAGCTCTTTGCCCCGGAGCGCGCTTCACCGATCGTGAGCGTGCTCGACGGCCACCCGCATACGCTGGCGTTCCTGGGCGCCGTCCGATCTGTCCCGATCGCTTCACTCGGCGTCAGTGACTTCGGTCAGTCCGGGGACATCCAGGACCTCTACAGACACTTCGGCATCGACACCGATACGATCGTGGGCGCGGCACTCGACGTGATAGAGGACTGACCGCACCGTACACAACCGACGGGAGCGATGGAATGAAGAAGACGGCCGCAGGAATGGGAGTACTTGCACTGCTGGTGATGTGGGTCACGACCCCGATAGACGGTCAGGAACGCGTCGAGATCGAGGTCGCCGAGGACGTCCTCGAGACCTACATCGGGGAGTACCAGTTCGGGCCCTCGTTTTCCTTCTTCGTGACGCTGGAGGGTGGCAACCTATTCGCACAGGCTACCGGGCAAGGCCGCGCGGCCATCTTCCCGGAGGCGGAGACGAAGTTCTTCTATAGGGTGGTCGAAGCCCAACTGACGTTTACGAAGAACGATTCGGGCGCGGTGACCGGACTGATCCTGCACCAGCCCGACATACCGGATCAGCCAGCGCGCAAGGTCGGCTAGGAGCTGCCAACGGCGGCCCCAGCTTCAGGGCTCGTCGGGCGCGGTGTCGAGCTGACCGTCACTGGAGCTCCCTTGGAGTCCTACATCACCGAACCGGCCAACTACCTCGATCAAAGGGATTAGAAGACCGAGGTCTGACTGACCTGTCGAGTAGGGGTGCGGGTTCAGGCGAATAACCGGAGTGAAGCATGAAACCGTTGGATTACCTGAAGGCGCTCGGCGTCGCCATGCTGACACTCACGATCACGCTCATCGCGAGTTTTCCAATGGTGGCCTTCTACGCCTACGTGATCGAGCCTGGACATCCACAGGAGTTCTACAACGACGCGGCCCAGTGGATCGCGCCCTGGTCCTCGTACGTTCTCGGGCCAATAGTCTTGTTCGCGTTGAACTTCTGGCTGGCCAGGCACACGCCGGAGCGGAACGCTCTTCTTTTCGCTGTCGTGACCATCGTCTTCTATAGCTTCGTCGATTTCGGCATTCTTCCTCTGACGGGGGTCCCCTTAGTCGACGTCCTGACATTGACGATGGGCCTCGCTCTCGGCGCAAAGCTAGTCGGCGCGCTCCTCGGAGCCTCCCTCGGGACAAGGAGCGGCACGATGGCGCGTGCCGGGTAGGACGGTTCCGTAGTGCTGGTCAACTAGCTCCCAGCTTGCTCGACCCGCCCAGCTTGCACCAGCATCCCCGTTGCGATCTGCTCGAACAAGGGCGCCTCGAGCTTCTGATAGCCTGCGATGGCCTCCTCGAGTAACTCTTTGGCTCGATCTCGATCCCTTGATGCGTCGCGCCGGAGGAGCATCCACGCCCACCACCGTCTGGTGTCGAACTGCGCCATGACGTGAGGGATCTCGTCCGCCTGCTGCAGGGCCGTCGCGAATTGCGCTTCAGCTGCTTCCCACTTGGTGGCGCACGCCGCGGCGATGGCGGTCGTGCACGCCCAGAGCCCGTCCGCACCGCCCAAAGTACCCAGCGTCAGCGACTCGACCGCATCATCGTAGAGGCTCGCAGCGACCTCGACCTCGCCCAGTACGGCGAGACCGTCGATCGCAGCGTGGAGTCCGTAGCCGTCCCCGTACCATGCGCGGCGGCCGACATGGAACAGTTGTGGCTCCAGGGCCTCATACAGGGACATCGTGGCCGACCTGCCCGCATAAGCCGCAAACCTGAACCGCCATCCTGCCACAAACGAGCTCAAGATGCGATCCTCTGCTAGCGCATCGGCGCAACGATCGGTGAGTACCAGAGCTTCTTCCACGTCCCCCTGCCAGAACCGGCCCAGCCCAGCCAGCGCGAACCCCCAAAATCGCCAGGGCCCTGCTTCTTGGAATCCCTCTGTGATCTCGTGGCCCTCCGCCTCGATCCGGCGACCCTTCCCGGTTCTCATAGCTGTTAGGGCGTGCTTGCCGAAGGCGGCATTAAGCTCTGCCCCAACGTCGCCACGCTCCCGCCCAAGCTTCTGAGCCTCTTGAATGGCGGTCATCGCCTCATCCAGGCGGCCAAGCCCGGGAAGGGCGATGGCCAGCTGCATAAGTAACTCCGACCGGATCGTTTGGTCGGCCGAGTCCTCCAAGAGCGCGAGCCCCTCCTCTGCGATTCGAACCGTTTCAGCCAGGGATGCCCGATGCAAGTGCCACGCCGAAAGCCAGAGCTTCCCGTAAAGGACGGCGCTCTTGTCACCCAGTTCCTCTGCCTCGGAGAGACCTAGCTCGATCGACTCCCTCGATCCCGGTTCGTCCAAGAGGTTCAGAGCAGTGCCGAGGTGACAGAGCAAGCGCGCGCGATGATGGCTTGGGACGTCAGGCAGCGCATCAAGCGCGAGGCGCGTGATCTCCGCGGCCTCCCCAAGTCGTTCCCACCAAATGAGACGTATGCCGACCAGGCACGACAGTCGAGCGACAGAGTCCGCACCATCGATGGTCTCGTACAACTCCAGCGCTCGCGTGCCGACATCGATCACGTCGGTCCAGCGCCCCATACCGTCCAGGGCGTTCACCTTGCCTTCCAGGAGCACTGGAACGAGCTCGGCCGGCACGTCCTCCTCGAGCGAGAGCGCGCGCTCGAACTGAGCGAGCGCCTCCTCGTACCCCGACCCCGCGAGCGCCTGGTCGCCCGCCAGCCGTAGGAAGCGCAGTGTCTTGTCCGGGTCCGCGCCGAGACCAGCCTGGTAGAGGTGGTGCGCGACATCGGCCGAGTGCTCGTCGAGGCGGGCGCCGTATGCATCCTCCATCGCGGACGCGATCTTGATGTGTCGACGCTGCTTGCGCGGGCTCGACAAGCGCTCGATCAATGTCTGCCGGATTAGCTCGTGCGTGAATCCGTACAGCGGATCGCGGCCCCCTCCGACGGACTGGATGAGCTGCGCGGCCTCGGCCTCCTCCAGGGCATCGAAGAGCTCCTCCTCATCAACGTCGCCGACCGCCTCGAGCACCGCGAGCGCGAAGCGAGGACCGATGACGGAGGCGGTCGTGAGGACCTTGCGGCACCCCTCGCTGACCCGCTCCAGTCGCCGCCCCACCACGAGGCGCACGCCCTCGGGCACGTCGAGCTCTTCGACGCTCAGATCGGTGCGCCACTCTCCTGCCTCATCGAAGAGACGACCCTCTTCGCTGAGGTGCCGGAAGACTTCTTGCACGAAGAAGGGGTTGCCCTCGGTCTCGTGATAGATTGTGTCGACGAGCGACTCCGGTGGAGCAGAGTCACCCAATGCGGCCAGAAGGTCCGCCACTCCATCTTGGGGCAGACGCCGCAGAGCGATTCGATGGGCACGCTGCTGCCGCAGGAGCCGCTCGAGGGAGGCGGCGAAGGGGCGGCCCACCTCCAGCTCCACATCCCGATAGGTCCCGAGCGCCAACATCGGTATTCCGTGCAGGTGCTGCGCGAGATGCTCGAGGAGCAGGAGCGAGCCCTCGTCGGCCCAGTGGAGGTCGTCGAACAGGGCCACGACAGGTGTCACACTCGCCGCACGTTCCACGTACTCGCGGTACCTGTGGAACAGGTGTTGGCGTAGCTGGTCGGGGGGCAGCTCGATGCCCGGACCGATGTCCGGAAACTGCTGCCTGAGGGCCGGCATGATCCGCGCGATCTCGGGTGCCGCGTCGCCCAGGATCGCCCGGAACGTCTGCGGGGGGACGACGCGAGCCGTATACTCGAGCTGCTCGATAAAGAGCGTGAACGGAGGTGTCCCCTCGAGCTCGTACGCGTGACCGACGACACACATGTAGCCGCGCCCTTGGGCCTCTTCGAGCAGGAACTCCGAAAGGTCGGGTCTTCCCTACTCCGGGCTCGCCCCCTACCAGTGCGAGCGACCCCTGGCCCTCTCCTAACGCGTCGAGGCGCTCCATGAGCTCGGCCCGCTCCTTCACCCGGCCCACGAACGCTGTCGTGGTCGGGGCGACCGGCCCCTGAGGCGCCATCACCTCCAGGTGCGGGAGGGACTCGAAGGACTCGGGAGTCCTGCCATCACTGAGCGCACGGCTGAACGCCTCCACACTGCCGTGGCGATCGGCCGGCACGACTTCCAGGGCCTTCTTGATCGCTTGCTCAACGGACTCCGGCACGGTCTCCCGTAACGCCCGAACGGCGGTCGGGCGGACCGTAAGCCGCTTCGCCATGATCGCCTGCGACGTCGGCCCCGTATGCGGAGGTTCCCCGGTGAGCAACTCGTAGAGCACGCAGGCCAGCGCGTACAGATCGCTCCGTGCGTCGACGACACCGTCGCCGGTCGCCTGCTCGGGGCTCACGTAGTGCGGCGTGCCAACCGCGATGCCGCTGCCGGTGAGTCGTCCGTCACCGGCGTTCTCGACGGCCAGCGCGATACCGAAGTCGGCCACAACAGGCAGCCCACCCGAGAGCATGATGTTCGCGGGTTTTACATCGCGGTGGACGACGCCTTGCTCATGCGCGTATTGAAGACCACTCGCGATGCCGGTGATGATGCGTAGGGCCTCGTCGATCGCGAGCTGCCTCTCGCGATCCAGCCTGTCGCGAAGCGACTCACCCTCCACATAAGGCATCACGTAGAACAACGATCCGTCCGCCTCGCCCGAGTCGAAGAGCGGTAGAATGTGCGGATGCTGGAGGTTGGCCGTGACCTGAATTTCAGCGAGGAAGCGTTCCGCGCCGACGACCGCGGTCAGCTCGGGTTTCAAGACCTTGAGGGCAATCTTGCGGTGATGCTTCAGGTCCTCGGCCAGGTAGACCGTGGCCATGCCGCCCTCGCCGAGCTCGCGCTCGATGGAGTAGCGCCCGTCGAGGGCGGTGTTGAGAAGGCTCACGGCTTCGGACACCGGGCGGTTCCTCGGGGAGGTTCAGACCGTGACCAACATCCTATGCGCTTAGTCGATGGGCAAGCGGACCTAGTAGGGAGTTTTCCTACTTGCGAATGCTCTCTCGGCACATAGATTCCTTAAGAATATATATCGACGTCCGGGCGGTTCGACGCCGTGCCGCTCATCATCTGGAGAGTCGAGCATGTCCGAGAGCGAGCGCCTTACCCCGCAGTCTTTCCTACCACTGACACCTGTGGTCTTCCAGATCCTGCTCGCGCTGACGGATCACGAGCGCCATGGATACGGAATCATGAAGGAGGTCAGTGACCGAACAGCCGGTGCGGTCATCATCCGACCGGGGACCCTGTATCGGGCGGTGAGCCGCTTGCTCAAAGACCGATTGATCGAGGAGTCCGACCAGCGCCCCGACCCCGATGAGGATGACGAGCGCCGACGCTATTACCGGCTCGCGTCGCTCGGCAGACGCGTGGCGGAAGCCGAGGCGCGCCGCATGGAGACCATGCTGGACTCGGCCTATTCCAAGGCGCTCATCGACGGGACGGGTAGGGGTTAGAACATGGGAATGAACGCACGCGATCCCTTGTCGGTGCGCGTCTATCGCCTACTGCTCAGGGGCCTTCCGAAAGCGTTCCGCGAAGCGTACGCGCTTGAAATGGAGCAGGCCTTCCGTAGCTCTCTACGCGACGCGACTTCGCGCCGGGGTCTCCGGGGCTTCATCGTCACCTGGACGGGTGCCATCGGCGACCTAGCGGCGACGGCGAGTCGGGTCCGCGGCGACATGCGACGGGCGAGGCGAAGAGGAAGCGAGGGCTTTGGGGCGCAGCAACTCGAGATCCCCTCCGTGGCCGACCTACTCGTTGACCTGCCTCGAGACATCAGGCTCGGTGCGACTGGGCTGCTGCGGAATCCCGTTTTTTCGGTCGCAGTCATCCTCACGCTCGGTGTTGGTATGGGGGCCAACACGGCGACGTTCCAGGTGATCAACGAGACGCTCCGGCGCCCGCTCCCGTACCCGGATTCCGACGAGCTCGTGTACGTGACTAACGAGGCGCCGTCCCTGGGCATGGTGCGCGGAAAGGTCTCACCGAGAGAGGCCTCTGATTGGCAAGCAAGTATTGGGGGGCTCGACGGTGTCGCGATTCTGGACCCGGAGCTTCTCTCGTTGTCGGGCGACGAGTCGGGAGACGCCGAGGCCGTTCAGGGTCGCATGACGTCGTATAACCTCTTCACGGTTCTGGACGTGGAGCCCACGATCGGAAGGGCTTTCGCCCCTGAGGACGACCGTCCTGGTGCGTCGGATGTCATAATCATGAGCCACGGGCTGTGGGTCCGGCGGTATGGGGCCGATCCGTCGATATTGGGTCGCACCATCAACGTCTCGGGCAGTCCCCACATAGTCATCGGCGTTCTCCCCGAGGGCTTCGAGGACCCATTGGGAGGACTCGACGAGCCCGCCGGCCTTTATAAGACCCTCGGGTTGGATCCCGCCCAGTCTGACGCGGCGTCCAGGTGGCTCTTTGGTATCGGTCGACTGCGGGAAGGCACCTCGATCGAAGCCGCCAGAGAAGAGATCAACGCGCACCGACGAGCGCTGTCCGCCGAGGATCCTGATGTGTACCCGCCGGAGATGGAGGTTGGGCTGCTCTCTCTGAATGCCGCAACGTTTGAGGGCCTGCGAGCTCCCTTCGCCTTGGCGCTCGCGGGGGTCGGTTTCGTGCTGCTCATCGTGTGTGCCAACCTGGCCGCCCTGCTTCTCGCTCGCGGGGTGATGCGGGGGCGCGAGGTCGCGATCATGATCGCGATGGGAGCGAGCCGGTATCGTATCTTGCGCAAGGTCCTGGTCGAGTCGCTTGTGCTCGCGGCGGCCGGGGGGGCTGTCGGCCTGGCGGTCGCAGGCGGAATCTCCGCGTTCGTCGAGCGCGCCGCTTCGGACTCACCACGTCTTACGAGCCTGAATTTCGATCTCGACGTGTTCGTCTTCGTTGCGTTGGTGACAACAGTCTGCGCAATCACCTTTGGGTTGTTGCCCGCCCTCAGCCTCTCGAAGGCGGATCCCCAGCAGGTGCTGAAGGAGGGTCAGAGCCTCGGCGGCGGGGGACGAGAGAGGTTCGCGCAAAAAGTGCTGGTCGTGACGCAGATGTCCGTCGCGTTCGTCTTGATGGTCGGATCGGGGATGGTCTTCAACAGCTTCGTCGCTCTGTCGGCAGTCGATCCGGGCTTCGATCGCGAGCAGGTCGTCACCTTCGAGGTGCAGCTCCCGGCGAGCCGGTACTCGGACGCCGACGCGATGATCGCGTTCCATCTCGATCTCGCGGAGTCGCTCCGGGCACTTCCCGGGGTCACAGCCGTCGGGGCGGTCAACAAGCGTCCGCTCGGGACCCGATGGGGCTGTAGCGCATTCCTGCCGGAGGGGATGGCCGTGCCGGCCACCAACCGGGAGTGGCCTTGTGCGGAAGACCGATCGGCGACGCCTGGCTACTTCGAGTCGATGGGCATCGATCTGAAGCGCGGACGCGCGTTCAGGGACTCGGACGGGGCGTCGGATCCACGGGTGGCTGTTGTGAACGAAGCGTTGGCTACGCGGTTGTGGCCGGGGGAGGAAGCTATCGGCAAGCGCCTCCTCTGGGCGTGGGAAGTGAATCAAGGAGCGGAAGAGCGAGAGGTCGTGGGCGTGGCCGAGAACATCACCCACATCAGTCTCGAACTTTCTCGCGCGCCGGCAATCTACGTGCCTTATGCGCAGCGGACCGACCGCCGCATGACCCTCGCGGTGCGCTCGTCGGCCGACCCGCTACTGTTGCTCCCCTCCGTGAGGGCCGAGGCCGGCCGTGTGGATCCTGACTTACCGCTCAGGCAAGTGAGCACGATGGATGCTGTCGTGCGCCAGCGTCTCGAGGGTCCGCTGACCGCCTCGGTGTTCTTCGCGGTCCTGGCGGGTGCAGGACTGCTTCTGTCCCTCGCCGGCGTGTATGCGCTCATGGCAGGCGCGGTCGCCACGCACTCCCGTGAAATCGGGTTGAGGGTCGCCCTCGGCGCCAGCCGCGGCATTGTCGTAGGCAGCTTCGTGAAGCAGGGCGCACGCATGACGGTGATCGCGGTCGTGATCGGCGTCGGCGGAGCGATGCTTTTGGGCCAGGTGATTTCGAGCCTCCTGTTTGGCGTGGAGGCCTTTGCCCCTGGGACTATCTCCGTGGCGGCCGTGCTGCTGATTCTGGTGGCCACAGTCGCAGCCTATCTACCGGCTCGACGCGCTGCACGCATCGACCCCATGTCGGCGCTTCGACAGGAATGAAGACTACACCCCAGACAAGAGCGGCAGATTGCCCGAGCTGTCGCCGAACGACTCGACCCGCACCCCAAACTTCTCCATGAGGCTCAACGACAGGTTCGCTAGCGGCGTGCCCTCCGGATACACGAGGTGACGGTTCCCTGCGAGCCCGTTTTCCGGCCCACCGATGACGACGACCGGCACGTTGTAGTTGTTGTGCGTATTTCCGTCGCTCATGCCACTGCCGTACAGGACGACGGTGTTGTCTAGCAGCGTCCCGTCGCCGTCGGAAATCGACTGAAGCTTGTTCAAGTAGTAGGCGAAGGTCTCGACGTGATAGGTGTTGAGCGTCGAGAAATCCTTCATCCTGTCCGGATTGTTGCTGTGGTGCGACATCGAGTGGTGCACCTCGGACAGCCCAATCTCGTTGTACGAACGGTTGATGTTTTCTCGCGCCATCATGAACGACGTGACGCGCGTGACGTCCGCCTGGAACGCGAGCACCTGCAGGTCCAACATCAGCTCTGCGTGTTCTTTGAACGTCGCGGGCACGCCGACCGGACGATCGGGGACCTCGAACCCCTCCTCGGACGTCTCCACCCTCGCGATACGCTGCTCCACGTCGCGAATCGCACCGAGGTACTCACCTAATTTGGCCCGATCCTCGCCACCGAGCCTGCTCGATAGGGTCGAGATCTCGCGGGTCAAGCCGTCGAGAACGCTGCGGTCTTCTTCGACTCGAGCCAGCCGCTCTTCGGCGGTGCCCCCGACTCCGAACAGTCGCTCGAACACGAAGCGCGCATTGGTCTCCGCGGGCAACGGCATCGTCGGTGTCTTCCACGACATCGAGTTCATGTAAGCGCAGGCGTAGCCGTGATCGCACGCGCCGACGACGTCGTTGCGGTCCACCGCGACCTCCAGCGACGGAAGCTTCGAGTCGCGGCTGATGCGCTCGGCGATCATCTGATCGACGGTCGTGCCCGCACGCACGTCGGCGCCTTCAGTCTGCTTCGGGTGCACGCAGCTCATGAACGCCGGAGCGGCGCGCGGATGCTGACCACCGGTGTCGCCCTGGTCGGTCGCAGGGAAGTTATCGAGCCCGCTGAAGACGAGCGCCCGATCTCGGAACGGCTCGAGCGGCTTCAGCGTCGGCGAGAGCTCGAACCCGGCTCCCTCGGTGGGCGGTGTCCAGTCGAACATGTTCGCGCCGTTTCCGAAATAGATCGCCGTGAACCGAGGCGCTCCGGCGGCCCTGGCAGACATCGCGGGCACCATCGCATCGAGGAACGGCAAGGCCAGCGTGGCGCCCATGCCGCGCAGGAACGTCCGCCTGGGTAGCGCTACTTTCCTGATCCACATTGAACGGTCTCCTGAACTCGGCGGTCAATTCGTATTCTAATGCTCGTATTCTATTGCGCCATCCGCATCTGAAACGGCGTGCTCGTGACGATGCCCTGGATCAGAGAGGCAAACGCGTAGCTCTCATCAGCGGCCTCTCGCTTGATCTGGCGCACGTATGGCGCATCGGTCGCCTCCAGCCCTCTCCCTAGGGCGTATGTCAACAGCTTCTCGGTCACCGTCGTCAAGAAGGAGTCCGACTGGCCCAACAGCAGCTGGCGCAGCTCCGTGGGGCCGTCGAACATCGTGCCGTCGGGAAGCTCTGCCGACGCGTCGATCGCCAGGCCGGACGGATAGATCTCCCTCCATTCGCCGATGGCGTCGAAGTTCTCGAGCGCGAAGCCCAGCTGATCCATCTGGGCGTGGCAGGCCGCGCAGACCGGGTTGGCCCGATGCGCCGCCAACTGCTCGCGCATCGGAAGCACCTTGCGCGGGTCCCTCTCTTCTATGAGGTCGGGCACATCAGGCGGTGGCGGTGGCGGCGGCGAGCCCAGGAGGTTTTCCAGGATCCACTTGCCGCGAATGACCGGCGATGTGCGATTCGGACGCGAGGTGCCCGTCAGAATCGATCCCTGTCCCAGCAGCCCGCGTCGAACGCTGTTGGCCGGGAGCTGGATGCGTCTGAATCGCTCTCCGTAGACACCGGGAATGCCGTAGTGTTTGGCGAGCCGCTCGTTCAGGAACGTATAGTCGGCATCCAGCAGGTCGAGGACGCTGCGGTTCTCACGGATGATGCTCTCGAAGAACATCTTCGTCTCGCGCTCGAAGGCCATGCGCAGATTGTCGTCGAAGTGGAACAGCAGCTCCGGACTCGGCCGGAACCCCTCCACGTTGCGGATGTGCAGCCACTGGCCGGCGAAGTTGTCGACCAGGGCCTGCGACCGCGGGTCCTCGAGCATGCGTTGCACCTGCTCGCGAAGGACCTCGGGATCGTGCAGCGTCCCCTGAACGGCCACATCAAGCAGCTCGTCATCCGGAATGCTGCTCCACAGGAAGAACGACAGGCGTGAGGCCAGCTCCAGCTCCGAGATCCGGTACGGCGTATCGGGCGCGACCGCCGAGGGCTGATCCTCGAACCGGAACAGGAAGTTCGGGCTCACCAGGATGCCCCGCACGGCCAGCTCGATCCCCGCCTCGAAACCACCGCTGCTCGCGCCGGCGCGATAGAGTGCCAGCGGGATCTCGAGATCCGCGTCGGTCACGGGCCGCCGATAGGCACGCCGCGCTGTTGTGGAGAGGATCGTCTTCGCGCAGTTGGTGGCTTCCTCACTCTCAGCCTCAATCTCAACCCCGGTGGCAGTCGATGCCGGCGAGCAGACGAACAGCCTGCGACGGCTCGGCGAGTCGCCGGACAACTCCGTAGCCTTGGCCGCGTCAGCTGCAGCGGCTGCCGCAGTGGTCACGTCCGCCGTGGTCGCGTCCGGCGTCGCCGCATCGCGTAGGGGGCCCGTAATCGCCACACTGGAAATCACAGGCTCACCTGATGCGGATCGGTACGGAGTTCGCCTCAAGTAGGGGTCGAACAGGTCTTCGACGTAGGCCGAGGTCTTGGCGGCGAAGTACGCCTGCACGAGATGGGAGCCGGCCCTCACCTGGGCACGGAACTGCATGCTCTCCAAGATCGCCCGGCTCCGCTCATCTCCGCGTAGCCCCTCCGGTCTCTGCACCGTGCCGGTCCAGACCCTCGATCCGTCGAGGCTCACGTCGAGCTGGTGGGGCTCGGCAGTGACGCCCTCGAAGCCACCGGCGACGCCACTCTCCTTGGGCCGCATCTCGAAGAGGTACTCGCCGCTGGCTGGAAAGTAGTAACGGAAGGCCGTTCCGCCGCGCGACCCGAACGGGAGATCGTCGCTGATGCGGGTGCCCTGGTTACGATCGGTCGGCACGAAGAAGGTCTCCGGCGCGGGAGTCCCCCGGGGCCGGGCTGTCGCCATCTGAGCGATCTTCGCGGCCGCCCCCAGATACCGCTCCGTCAACGCCGACGACAGCGTGAGGGCATCGGCGTTGTTGTCGAACCCGTAGGCCGCGTTGTCGGCCGGCAGCAACGACGGATCAATGTCCACCGCGAGCAGGTCGCGCACGGCGTTGCGATACTCCGACCGGTTCAGCCGATGGAGCGCGGGGCGACCGGGATTTGGATTTTCCAGCGCCGCTCGGTCGAGCTCCGCCTCCAGCCACGTCACAACGTAGTCCGACTCAGTCTCCTCGGGCCGCGGCCTTCCGACGGGCGGCATGGCACCAGTCCGAAGCTTGCGTACGACCTGTTCCCACACGTCCGCGCGCTCGGCCGGGTGGGCCATATCAAGCACATCGAGCGCAAGATCACCCGCCAAGCGGCTCTCGTTGTGGCAGGAGAAGCAGTACTGCTCCAGAACAGCGCGGGGCGTCCCTTCGGCGACAGCCGCATCTGCAGTCGCATCCGCGGCGACCTGCCCCGCCACACCGCCCACCTGCCCCGCTGCACCTCTAACGTGCACGCCGGACGCGATTGCAGCGACGGCAAACGACACACCGACAACCCGCATCACCCGCGCCCAGAGGCCACCCGTCATCGTCTCAGAGCCTCATCGGGGATCACCGCCGCGCAGGGAGCCGGACACGGGATGTCCTGTGCACCCAGCTCCCGCAACAGCACTGCGGTGTGCGGCTGCGCGGCAAACGAGTCGCCGTACTCGACGCCCTCCGCGGCCCGCAACGGCGTTCGTCCGTCAACGGCCACTACGTCCAGCTCTGCACCCTTGTCGAACAGATACTGGACGACGCTGTTGGCCCCGCGATACGCCGCCGCGTGCAGCGCCGTTTCCCCGACGTCGCTCACAAAGTTCACATCAGCGCCTAGCTCTTCGACGATCAGCACGACGGCCTCGAGCACCTCGGCTTCGCTGGCGCGTTCCTGATTCGACGCCCAGGAAATACCGGCCGCGGCCATGAGCGGTGTGATGTTGTCGATCGTGTTGATCGTCGGGTCGGCGCCGTGCTCCAGCAGCAAACGCATCACCTCGACGTCGGCGACCTTGGCCGCAAACATGAATGCGGTGGCTCCAGTCATATGCCGTCGATAGCGCGCGCCCGACCAGCGGGGCTCCTCCATGGTGTTGCGGCCGTTGACATGGGCTCCGTGCGCAAGCAGCGATTCGATGACGCGCATCCGGTCGATGTTGACCGATATGAACTGGTCGCTGATGTGCCAGTTCGCCACGTGCACGGCCGCCTGCAGCGGCCTGCCCCAGATGTTGCCCCGCGCCACGCCCTCGGATTCGCCCTCGCTGTAGCCCAGCGTCCTGAATCGGAGCGGCATCGCCCTGGCTCGCTGGCCCTGCACCGTTATCCGCGTGGATCCGCCCTCGACATTCGGGTCGGCTCCCCTTTCGAGCAGCAGGTCGACGAGATCCTCGTGCCCGTTGATGACCGCCACAAGCAACGGTGTCGCCCCATCGGGCCGCTGCTCGTTCACGTCGGAGCCTGACGCGAGCAAACTGCGGACGGCGTCCATGCTTCCCTTGCGGGTGGCGAACAAGAGCGGCGTCGCGCCGCTGTTGGAGCGCGCGCGGATGTCGGCACCGCGATTGATCAGCGTCTGCAGGACCGATAAGTGCCCTTCGGCCGCCGCCCACATGAGCGCCGACTGCCCGTTCCAGGTTTCCGACGCGTTGGGGTCAGCGCCGGCGTCCAGAAGCACGGTCACCGCATCGACCTGGCCGGAGCGCGCCGCGAGCATCAGAGGCGTCTCGCCGGCATTCACCGCGTGGAGCGCATCGTTCGGATCGGCACCGGAGCGCACCAACTGACCGATGATCGCCGTATTACCGTTCGTCGACGCCAAGGCAAGCGGCGTCACGCCGTAGTTGTTCGGCGTGTTCACGTCCGCGCCAGCGCGGATCAACCCAGCGGTCGTCTCCGCATCGTCCAGGTATGCGGCCCAGTGCAACGCAGTGGCACCATCGCCCTGAGCCGCGTTGACATCCACTTGCTGCCGGAGCAGCGACAGCACGGCCGCCCTGTCGGCCCGTTGGACCGCGTCGGCAAGCGGTGCCTCTTGTCCGGCGGCTTCAAGACTGCTGCCCGCGACGAAAAGGCTTGATAAGAGCAGCGCGGTCAGGAGCGTCTGCCCCGACGAGCGTCGGACACGCAACCTACCGTCGAGCGCGGCTTCCAGCTGCTCGGTACGTCCTTCGCTCATCTATGCCCCCTAATCTCGGCCTCACCATTATATGGGGGCTGTGGGCCAGGCGCACGGGATTCAGGTCGCCCAATTGCCGATTCCGCCAAGAACACCTATGCTGAAACTCAGTATACTTAAAATCCGTATAGCTGTCTCAAAGCTCACCGTGGACCGATTACAGGAAGCGATGAAATGACGCGTAAGAGCAAGGCGCCGACCCCGGACGATTTCCTGCCGCTGAAGCCGGTGGACCTCATGGTCCTGCTGACGTTGGCCGACAAGGAACTACACGGGTACGGCCTCGTCGCCGAGGTCAGCGAGCGGACCGAGGGGCGCATGCGGCTCGTCCCCGGCAACCTCTACGCGGTGCTACAGCGATTGCAGGCTCAAGGTCTGCTGGACGAGGCTGACCGCCGCCCCGTCTCGAACGGCGATGACCAGCGCCGTCGCTATTACGCCATCACGCCGCTCGGGCGGAGTGTGGTCTCGGCCGAGGCCGAGCGACTGAGGCGGCTGGTCGGAATGGCCGAGGCCATGGAGTTGATCTAAATGCCTTGCTACCGAATTCAGGACCCGATGCAATGAGGCTCACGCACACTTTGGCCCGCATATACCGGGTGCTCCTCCTCCTGTATCCCACAGCCACTCGGACACGCGTGGCCGAAGACATGGAGGAGTGCTTCCGGGATCTGTGCCTGGCTGCACAGCGTGAGCGGGGAGCCGTCGGGACGATGGGGGTCGCGCTAAGGACGTTCGCCGAGCTTCCGTTGAGCGCGTGGCGGGCGCGCCGGATGGCTCGCAAGGAGACGAACAGGGGGAGGGGTGCACCGATGGAGACGCTCCTTCAAGACATTCGCTACGCGCTACGCGGTCTTCGCACGAGTCCTGGTTTCACGGTGCTCGCGGTGTTCTCCCTGGCGGTGGGAGTGGGGGCGAACACCAGCATGTTCAGCCTGGCCAACGGTGTTCTTTGGCAGGAGCTGCCGGTGCCGGAGGCAGAGCGCCTCGTTCGGTTGTATCAGGTGCGGGACGGCACGGACAACCTCTCCTACCCCAACGTCGAGGACGTGCGTGAGCAGGCCGACTTCTTCGACGGCGTCTTCATCCACGACTTGATCACGTTCGGCATCAGTTCAGATGAGATCAGCCGGATCGGCTATGGCGAAATCGTCTCCGGCGTGTACTTCGAGGTTCTGGAGGTCGAGCCCGCCCTAGGTCGCTTCTTCGATCCAGCCACCGAGGGCCAACCCGAGTCACCGCTTGTCACGGTGCTCAGCCATCACCTCTGGACGGA
This sequence comes from Longimicrobiales bacterium, assembly GCA_965249775.1. GTDB lineage: Bacteria > Gemmatimonadota > Gemmatimonadetes > Longimicrobiales > Gaopeijiaceae > UBA822. The sequence continues at coordinate 3,908,194 of OZ252253.1, read as the reverse complement.
GTCATTCGGTGCCGATCCCCGTGTGATCGGCAGGGTCATCAACCTCAACGGTCGCAGTACTGCCGTGATCGGGGTGGCACCGGAGTCGTTTCATGGCACCAAGTGGGGGCTTGGCATGGATCTGTGGGTGCCGATCCGCTCGTGGAGGGCCGCGGAGGGATGGGGGGTGTGGGAGGAGCAGCGGGGAAGCAAGAACCTGCTCGCCGTCGCCCGCCTGGCCCCGGGCGTGGAGATGGCCGAGGCGAACGCGGGACTCGCGGTGATCGGCAACCGCTTGGCCGAGCGCTATCCGGTATCCAACTCCGACGTGAGCTTCCGGGCGTACCCGGAACGATCGGGCTCCGTTTCTCCCAACGCCATTCAACTCCCCAACTTGATCGCATTCCTGGCGATCGCCGCTTCGGGCCTGGTGCTCCTGGTGGCCTGCGGCAATGTCGCGAGCCTGCTGCTCGGGCGGGCGGTGGCCCGACGACGAGAGATCGGACTGCGGGTCGCACTCGGGGCGGGCAGAGTGCGGTTGCTGCGACAGTTGCTTACCGAGAGTGTGATTCTCGCTGGCCTGGGCGGAGCCTTCGGCATCGTGATGGCCGTCTGGGCGACAGGCTTTTTCGACCGTTTTTATCCTGCGCTTCCCTATCGCTTCGCCATCCAGACGTCTCCGGACACGGCAGCGGTGCTCTTCGCGATTGCCGCCTCGCTCACCGCGACGCTCGTGTTTGGGCTGGCGCCCGCGTTGCAGGCCTCGAAGCCGGGTGTGGCCGGGGTGCTTCGCGGCGACGAGAGATCGGCCGGGGGGCTGCGCTTCGGAGGCACCAAGCTGCTCAACATGGTGGTCGTGAGCATGGTGTCCATGGCGTTCGTCACCCTGTTCCTGACGGGGCTCTTCACGAGCAGCTTGCGGAACATACGAGACATGGATATCGGATTTGAGACCGAGGACCGTGTCATGGCCACACTGGACCTGGCGGTGGCGGGCGACTCTACGTTGACTGCGGTGGCATTCTTTGATCGGGTCGTTGAGGAGGTCGCGGCGCTTCCCGGCGTCAGGGGTGCGGCCGTCTCCAGTGGCCTTCCGCTGGCGGACTGGTCTTCCTCGAGCCGGATCTTTGCCGACGGCCGTGACTACGCGCCGAACGATCCCGGTCTGAACGCCTGGCGCTCGTCCGTTTCGGATGAGTATTTCGACGTGATCGGCACTCGGCTGGTGGCCGGTCGTGCGTTTGCCACCTCCGACGGGAACGACGCTCCAAGTGTCGTGATCCTGAACGAGGCCGCGGCCGAGCGCCTATGGCCCGACGAGGACGCCGTCGGCCACCGCATCCGCTTGCAGAATGTGGCCGGCGGCAACACGTACGAGGTAATCGGTATCGCCGAGACGGGGCCCTACTTGCAGGTCTCGGAGTTGAGTCGACCCGCGTTCTTCCGGCCGCTCAGACAGTCTTCGAGCTCGCGCAACGTGCTAACCGTGCACGCCGGCGTCGATCCGATTGGCCTCGTGCCTCAGATCCGTCAGGCGGTCAAGGACGTGAACCCCTTCGTTCCGCTCTTCAATGTCAAGACCGCAGAGATGCACGTTGATGGATCGCTCTTCCTGTTCCGCATGGGCGCCGAGATAGCTACCGCTCTCGGAGTCGTTGCGCTGATTCTTGCCGCCGGCGGCCTCTATGGAGTCATGACGTTCCGGGTGAGACAGCGTCGGCGCGAGATGGGCATTCGACTCGCGCTCGGCGCCCGTAAACGGACGGTGCTGGGCACCGTGCTCGGTAGCAGCCTGCGCTTGACGGTGGTGGGCATGCTCATCGGCTCCGCGCTCGCGCTCGCGGTTTCGGGAGTCCTGACGACCTTGGTGTTCGGTGTAGCGCCAGGGAGCCCGGCCAACCTGCTGACCGTGGCGATCGGGCTAGCGCTGGTTGCCCTGGTTGCCACGCTGATGCCGGCGCTCTCAGCCAGCCGGGCGGATCCGGTTCAGTCCCTGCGGGCCGAATAGGGGGCGCACCACTAGTTGTCGGGCAACTCGAAGACGTAGAGGGCGTTGCCATTCGTGGGCTGGTAGATCTCGGGGGTCAGCGTCGCCGTGATCGACCGAAAAATCCCGAGACCTGTCGGGACGGCGATGTACTGCTTCCCGCCCGCTGCGTACGAGATCGGGTACCCGTGCGCGGGGGCGCCGAGCCGTGTCTCCCATAGCACTTCCCCGGTTCTAACGTTGAACGCGCGGAAGTAGCGGTCCACATCGCCGACGAAAACCAGGCCGCCGCCCGTGGTTACCGCCGACGTCAGGAACGCCGCCCGCTGTTCATGGCTCCACAGCTCCTCCATGGTGCGCACGTCATAGGCCGCGAGCTTGCCGACATTGCCGTTGCTGCCGGGCATCTCGAGAATCTGGGGGATACCCGCCTCGCTGCCGCCGCCCTCCACCATCTCGACCGGGCGACCGGTCAGGGTCATGCACATCTGGTGGAGCGGGATGACGAGCGCCCCTGTCTCCGCATGGTATGCTGTCGCTTGCCAGTTGTGCCCCCCGAAGAGGCCCGGACACGCCGGTGTGGCCTCGCCGACCTCGGCCTCACGGATGTCGGCCCGATACGTCACCCGGCCCGTGTTCGGGTCGATCGACTCGAAGATGTCTTGGAAGACGGTCTCCGCGACGTCGATGAACTCGCCGGTTCGCCGGTCGAGCTTCCAGAGAAGGCCGTCCTTGCCGATCGTGAAAAGCAACTGCTGGTCGTCGACGTCGATCAGCACACGCTCATAGACATTATCCATATCGAGCGTCTCGCCCGGCACATGCTGGAAGTACCACACCATCTCGCCCGTGCTGGGATTCAGCGCCAACGTCGAGTTTGTGTACAGCGCGTCGTTGTCCGTCGACATCTCTCGACTGGCCGCCACCCACGGCTTGGCCTGCGCCGTGCCGATGTAGAACAGATCGAGTTGCGGGTCGTAGCTGCCGGGAATCCAGGTGTCGCCACCGGCGCGCAAGCGCAGCGGCATCTCGCCCCACGAGGCGTTGTTCGGGTCGCCGGGAAGCGCCACGGTCGACGTGCGCCACAGCTCCGCGCCCGTGTCCGGATCGTGCCCCGAGACGAAGCAGGGCTCGTCCTTGTACTGCTGGCAACCGTTGATGCCGCTCACGACGACGCCGTTCGCGACGATCGGGCCACCGCCGTGCGTGAAGCCTTGGGTGTAGTCGGCCTTGACCGTCCGCCACACCTGTTCACCCGTGCGCGCGTCGAGGGCAACGAGCGCCGCGTCGTAGGTCGCCAGAAAGACCTTGTCCTGATACAGCGCGATGGCGCGGGTTCCTGCAGGGCGCATCACGTCACCCGGGACCGGGTAGCGATATTGCCACAGCATCTCGCCTGTGCTCGCGTCGAGTGCCTGGACCACGTTCTGGGGATTGGCCAGGAACATCACCCCGTCATGCACCAGGGGCGTGGGCATGTTGCTTCCATCCTGCATCGCCACCACCCAGGCCATCCGCAGATCGCCCACGTTGTCCAGAGTGATCTGCTCAAGGGGGCTGTAGCCGTGGCCGTCGAGCGTGCGCCGCCAGCTCAGCCAGTCGGCTGCAGGCGGTGCCTGCAACAGCGCGTCGGTGACCGGCGTGAGGGCCGGAACCGTGGTCCTGCCAAAGCTGGTGGTCCGCCCCACTCTGTCGCCGCTCTGGGACGCGTCGGACGGCACAGGGTCGGGCGACGCCACCCGCGCCAGATCGAGAACTAATGCCGCGCCGACGCTGACGACGGCGTCGGCTCGCAGCGCCTCGGGGCCTGATGCGCGCCCATTCGACTGCAGGATGAGCGCGACGATGTTCAGGTAGTCCTCGTCACTGAGCGAGCCAGTCTGTTCCGGCGGCATCTCCTCGCGGAGGTAGTTGAAGAGATCCCGCGTTGTGCGCGAACGCCAGACGCTCATGAAGCTCACACCTGCCAGCTCGGGCGCGTGGGCCGACCCTCGTAGCGTCGCTCCATGACATTCGGCGCAAGCCCGCGCGTAGGGCGCCTCGCCACCCGCCACCTGCGCGTCCGAAAACACTCCGCGTGCAGCAGGCTGCTGTGCCGCGGCAACAGTCCCGACCGAGGCCAGAACCAGGGACAGGAGTACTCCCAGATGTGCTCCGACTTTGGCCCGCATGGGTTGCTCCTTACTAGACGGTTGAAGCGGCGCCCCTCCGGCGCGGCGCGGGATCCCGCCCGCGCATCCCATGATCATCCCTCGCGACCCCATCGCCCGCAAGCCCCGCTGCCGAATGAACGAAGCCGCCCCGCTCAGCTGCCTCCGGTGCAAGCGGAAGGGCGCCGTGCGGTAGGGCCTTCTAGACCAGTTGCGACAGAAAAGTCCTAGCTGGCACCACGATTGGCCCCAGCTCCGAAAAACAATCTCGGTCCACATAGGGCTCGTCCATAGCCACTTGGAACGCGTGTTTCGCGCCCGTTTGTTTCTGAAAGCGATGTAAATGGGCAGAGATGGAAGCCCCTCCTGAGCTCTTGACCTCGACCAGGAACCACGGGTGGCCGTCCCGGACCACGACGAAGTCCACCTCCCTCCGCTCTTTGTCCCTGATGAAATGAAGGGCAAAGGCTCCCTGCCCTCGATCCGACCAGGCATGGACGGCCTTGAGGAGAGCACTGGCCACCATGTTCTCAGCCCGGGCGCCTGGGTCCTTCACCTGGGACCAATCCCAAAGGAAGTACTTGGGCTCCTTCCGGAGGGATCGAGTCACGTTCTTGTACCAGGGACGCACGCTGAAGCAGTAGTAAAGAAACTCCAGAGTCCGGGTCCATCGTCGTATGCTGTCGACAGAGGCGCCGATGTTGCGCGACAAGGAGGAGTAGGACACCAGTTGTCCGATTCGATCGGCAATCAGCTCAGCCAGTGTTTCGACCTGGCCCAACTCCCTCACCTGGGTCAGATCCCGGAGATCCTCTTTCATTAGCTGCTGGGTTCTTGTCGCGGACCATCGACGCCAAAATCGATCATCGTTCTTGAGAAACGGCTCAGGGTATCCACCGTGGGAGACCAGTGCCAGAAACCGTGGGTCATCCAATCTCGTCGGAGCACGAACAAGGTTGTCCCCCGGAAGCTCCACGGAACCGAGTTCGGCCACGGACAGAGGATGCATCCGGTATGGGAAATACCGGCCCATGAGGCTGTCTCCTCCGGCCTTGAACACATCCAGCCGAGCGCTACCCGTGACCAAGAATCGCGCGCGATCGCCGTAGGTGTCGAAAAGGGCCTTCAAGAGGCCCTTCCATCTCCCGTACTTGTGGATCTCGTCCAGGACACAAATCGGCTTGTCCTCCCGCAGCCGATGAAGTCCAAGGGCAGTGGCGATGGCCTCGGGTCCTGCGAGAAGCGTTCGACGGTGGTCCGAGTTATCCCAACTGAAGTAGGTGGACTCGCCGACGGCGGCAGCGCTCGCTCGGGCTGTGGTCGTTTTTCCCACTTGGCGCGGACCCATGAGGAACAGCATCTGCCGATTGTCCGCAAAGTGCTCCTGAGCCACGGTGTTGTAAATGCGATCCATAGCCGACTAAATATTATATGTATCGTAAAACAGTCAGGACTATTTTACGATCATCCTGTCGTTTGGTCAAGGCCTGGCCGTGTCGCACCCGACCCACCGAAGTGTGGAGACCCGCTTGACATGCCAACAAGCTTTCTCCAGGATCTCAGGAGACCTGCAACTTCTGGCGAGGCCAATGCTCCGAACCCTGTGCGCCGGCGGCGTCACTCTCACCCTAGTCATGAGCCTGCCCAGCATCGCGGGCGCGCAGGACACGCGGGCGCCCGCGCCGCTCCCGCACGCCATCGGGCAGAGTGTGTCCGCGTCCTACGAAGGCTGGTACCCGAACCCCGATGGCACTCACAGCCTGGTGTTTGGCTACTTCAACCGGAACTACGAGGAGGACCTCGACCTCCTGGTCGGAGAGGACAACATGTTCGTGCCGGGTCCCGCTGACCGGGGTCAGCCCACCCATTTTTTCCCGAGACGACAGACCGGCGTCTTCGCAGTGGTCGTCCCGGCTGATTTCGGTGATCAGCGCTTGACCTGGAGCCTGACCGCGCACGGTGAGACGATCGAGATTCCGGGTCACTTGGAACCGGGATGGGAGATCACCGCGCTCCATGAGGTGACGAGCGGCAACACGCCGCCCGTGCTCAGGTTCGGCGGGCCGAACGGGGACCCGGGTCAGGGTCCTCTGGGGGTACACTCGGAGCTGACTGCTACGGTGTCGGCGCCGACCCCGGTAACGGTCTGGGCGGCCGACGACGGTGTGCAGAAGTCCAGATCGACTGGGCGGCCGGGGCGGTTTGGCGTCGTATGGAGCAAGTATCGAGGGGCGGGCACGGTCACGTTCGACGACGCTACGCCGACGATCGATGAGAGCGGCATGGCGGTCACGACAGCGACGTTCAGCGAGCCGGGGGAGTATGTCCTGCGTGTGCTGGGGTGGGATGATTCCGGCAGCCAGGCCGCCATCATGGCCGGCGGCTTCTTCTGCTGCTGGACTAACGGCTACGTCACGGTACAGGTAAATTGAGAGTCTGGGAGACACGAGATAGGAGAACTGATGAGATTCACGATAGGGACCGTTAAAGCGGAAGGACTTCAGACGGCGTGGACGGGCCTGCTGGCTGGTGCGGTGCTGCTGACCGCCGCTGGATCGGCGAACGCCCAGACGACGGGTAACGTCACGTTCACTCGGGACGTCGCTCCGATTCTCCAGGAGAGTTGTCAGGGCTGCCATCGCGCTGGTCAAATGGGCCCGATGTCGCTGATGACCTACGAGGAGGTCCGACGTTGGTCGAGCCGGATCAGGGAGAAAGTGGTCAACCGTGTGATGCCGCCCTGGCACATGGACAGGACGGTCGGTATCCAGGACTTCCAGAACGACATTTCCCTGAGTGATGCGGAAATCGATATCATCGCCCGCTGGGTCGATTCAGGCACGCCGCGCGGCAACCCCGCCGATCTGCCGCCCGCGGTCGACTGGCCCGACGACAACGTGTGGCGCATGGCCGAGCGTTATGGGCGGCCGCCGGATCTCATCGTGAAGTCCGTGCCCTGGACCCAGGCCGCCGAGGGGCAGGATCAGTGGTGGACGCCGATCGTCGAGACCGGGCTCACCGAGGACCGATGGGTGACCGGGATGGAGGTGCGGCCGACGCTTGAGGGTCGTCGCGTGACCCATCACGCGGTCCTGTATCTGCAGCAGCAGGAGGATCCGGGCGACTTCGAATCGGTCGTAGACGTGCCGGGTCAGGGTAGCTACCTGACCGAGTTCGCCGTCGGGAAGATCGGCGACGTGTTTCGCGAGAACACCGGCAAGCTGCTGAAGGCCGGGTCGCGGGTCGCCTTCGACAACCACTACCACTCGGTGGGCGAGGAGATCACGGCTCAGACGGAGTTGGGTATCTGGTTCCATCCGGAAGGCTACGTGCCGAAGTATCGGGTCTACGCCAGCGCGCTGGGGGTCCAGCAGGCGATGGCTACACTGGACATCCCGCCGGGGAAGGTGACCGAACATCACGCTTACGTTCCGATAAGGGCACCGGTGAGGATCGAGAACTACCAGCCGCACATGCACATGCGCGGGAAGGCGATGTCGATGGAAGCGATCCTTCCCAACGGGCAGGTTCAGATGCTGAGCCACGTGGCGAACTTCGATTTCGCCTGGCATGTGAACTACGTGTATACCGACGACTCGGCGCCCGTGCTGCCGGCGGGCACGATGATCCACATTACCGCATGGCACGACAACACCGCCGAGGCTCGCGGCAACCCGGATCCGACGCAGTGGGTCGGCTGGGGCCAACGCAGCTACGACGAGATGTATCACGCACACGTGAACCTGACGTACCTGACCGACGAGGACTACGAACAGATCGTCGCGGACCGACGCGCGCGACGGCCCACCATCGACTAACCGGATGGTGAACGGGAGGGCTCCGGTTTGTCCTCTCCCGTCGTGCACGATTTTCAGAGGGGAGGGGCTTCGGCCTCTCCCCTTCGTGCATAGGCCGGATCGAAACGAAGCGACTGTTGGCTTGAGATGCTTGCACCCTTACTCGCTTTAGCCGCATCTTGCTCGCCATGTCCGATCCAGTTTCCCGTCTGAACGCAGCCCTCGAAGGCCGCTACACCATCGAGCGTGAGCTCGGCGAGGGCGGCATGGCCACGGTCTACCTGGCCAGAGACCTGAAGCACAACCGCAACGTCGCCCTCAAGGTCCTGAAGCCCGAGCTGGCGGCCGTGGTCGGCGGCGAGCGGTTTCTCGCGGAAATAGAAACGACCGCCAACCTGCAGCATCCGCACATCCTTGCTCTCTTCGACTCCGGCGAGGCGGACAGCTTCGTCTTCTACGTAATGCCCTATGTGGAGGGTGAGTCCCTGCGCGACAAGCTCGACCGCGAGAAACAGCTCGGCGTGAGCGACGCGGTAGGCATCACACAGAAGATCGCGGGCGCACTCGACTACGCGCACGGCAACGGCGTGGTGCACCGCGACATCAAGCCGGGCAACATCCTGCTCAGCGAGCAGGGCGAGCCGCTCGTGGCGGACTTCGGGATCGCGTTGGCGGTCGCTCAGGCGGGTGCGGGGCGCATCACGGAGACGGGTCTCAGCCTGGGTACCCCGCACTACATGAGCCCCGAGCAAGCCACGGGGGATCGGGACGTGGACCCGCGGTCGGATGTGTTCGCATTAGCGTGCGTCCTGTACGAGATGCTCGCCGGCGAGCCGCCTTTCTCTGCGCCCACCGCCCAAGCGGTGCTGGTCAGGATTCTGACGACAGAGGCCCCGGCGATCACTGCTCTGCGCAGGACCGTGCCACCTCACGTCGCGGCGGCCCTGGCGAAGTCGCTGGAGAAGCTACCCGCCGACCGCTTCACATCAGCCGCGGAGTTCGGGGCGGCGCTCGGGGACGAGGGGTTCGCCTACGAGCCCAAGGCCTTCACAAAAGCGGCAACGCCCGCCGCACCGCCGCCCATCGCGCCTCCCGCCCCACGCTCGACCTGGCAGACGGTTCTTCCGTGGGCGGTGGCCGGCGCGCTCGCCATCGCAGCGGGGACCGCCTGGCTCCAACCTGATCCGCCCGCGCTCGTGCAGCGCTTCCCTCTGGCGCTCGATGACCTCGGGCCCGGTGCCGGGCCGGCGTTCGCGATCTCGCCGGATGGATCGACGATCGCCTACATCGGTCAGGACCAGCGACTCTACTGGCGGTCGATCTCCTCGCTCGAGGCGCAGGTGGTGCCCGGGAGCGAACAGTCGCGCAGCCCCTTCTTCTCGCCGGACGGCCGTACGGTCGGATACACGATCGGGCCGGCGACCGACGACCGCATGCGCACGATGTCGTTGGACGGGGCTCCTCCGTTAACACTCGCGCCGGACCACTTTCCGGGCGGCACTTGGGGCTATGACGGGTTCGTCTACTACGTGAACCTCGCCGGAGCGCTCTGGAGCGTGTCCGAGCAGGGTGGCGACCCGGAGCTCTTGGCCGAGGGGAGCGACGACCGGCAGTTCAGGTGGCCGGACGCTCTTCCTGGCGGGCGCGCACTACTAGTCGCCACGCTCGTAGGGACGGTATCGACGTTCGACTTGGAGTCGCGCGAGGCGACCCCGTTGCTCGCGGCGAGCATCGCGAGGTACGCGGGTGGCCACATCTTCTGGGTGGACGCCGAAGGAACGCTCTTCGCCGCACCATTCGACCCGCGCACTCTGGAACTGACGGGCGCGGGGGTGGAGCTGGCCGACGCCGTGCAGGCCAGCCTCCAGGGCTCCTTCGACTTCGCGGTCTCCGAGAGCGGGACGTTGATCTATTCGACGGGGACGGGCCGCTCCGGACGCGGCGAAGGCCTCGTATGGGTGGACGGCGACGAGCAGGTTTCCGAGATCGATCCCCGAATCGCATCAGAGTTGAGCGACATCGACAACCTTGCCTTGTCCCCGGATGGCCGCTTCATCGCCCTCGAGGTGCCGATCGAGCCAGGCCCCGCGGAGGGCACAACTGCCCAGATCTGGATCTACGATCTCGACCAGGGCGTATTCACACGGTTGACGTTCCAGGGTACCCGGAACGCGCAGCCGCGATGGATGCCCGATGGCCGCACGGTGGCGTACCTATCGGATCAAGGCGAAGGCCCCACAGCCATCTGGTCCCAGCCCTACGACCGGATTGGCACCGACCAACTGCTTTTTCAGGCCGAGTGGGACATCAACTCGTTCGACGTCGCTCCGGTCGATGGACTGCCGCTCATCGTGGGTGGTAATGGCGGCCAGTGGCTCGCTCAGCCCGGGGGCTCGACGGTCGAGCCCTTCCTGGTGACAGACTTCACAGAGTGGCGGCCCCGCATTTCGCCCGACGGCCGCTGGGTCGTATATGAGTCCAACGAGTCCGGAAACCAGGAGGTGTACGTCCGCTCGTTCCCCGAGGGGGGGAGCCCGTGGTCGATCTCGCGCGGCAATGGGCTCTTCCCGATGTGGAGCCCGTCAGGCGAAGAGATTGTTTACGTGGTACGCGGAGAGGGTCTCGTGGCCGCTACAGTGGAGTTGAGTGAAGAGGTCCGGGTCTCCTCTACGAGGGTTCTCGTTCGCAATAATGCTGGGTTCGAGCCGTCGGCCATTGCCCGTCCGTCCGCGTCGTACGACGTGTCGCGGGATGGCGAGCGGCTACTCCTCATCTCTACTGCTGGGACGGGGGCGACCGTTGGCGCGGCAGATGGCAACGTGCTCGTACTCAACGTGTTCGAGGAGCTTCGCCAGCGGACGGGGAGTGGAAGTCGATGAAGGCGGCAACGAGGACCCTCGCGGCGGCCCTCGCTCTCGCGTGTGCCACGTGCTCGGCTCCATCGTCCACCGCAATCGTAGTGACCAACGCCCTGATCATCGATGGCCTTGGCGGGCCACCCATCGCGGACGGTGTAGTGGTCGTTGACGGAGGGCGCATCACAGAAGTCGGACCCGCGGGCAGTGTGACGATCCCAGTGGGTGCGCAGATCATCGACGCGGACGGCGGCGCAGTGATGCCCGGTCTTGCGGACATGCACGTGCACATGATGGGCGGCTGGGACGGCGAAGGCTCTGACATGCTCGGCTACCAGCGCTACCTGAATGCGCTGCTCTACTCGGGCGTCACCTCGGTTCTCGACGTCGGCAACGTACTCCCTTTCATCCAGCAGATTCGGGCCGAAGTCGACGCCGGACGTCTGGCCGGACCGCGGATCTACATGGTTGGTCCGCTCGTGGACGGACCCAACCCGGCATGGCCACCGCTCACATACTCGGCGCACGACGCCAATGCGCTTCGGTCGTTCGTGGCTCAACTGTCCGCGGCGGGCGTGGATGCGATCAAGGGGTACGTCGGGCTGAGCGAGGAGATGGTGGACTCTCTCGTGCGCATCGCGGCGGACGAGTCCCTCCCCGTGATCGTCGATTTCGGCTTTGGGGTTTCGCCCCCGGCTCTGGTCCGTTCAGGCGTCAGAGCTTTCGCTCACACCCCCAGACGCGACTGGAACGATGATGAGGTCGCAGCCATGATCGACCGAGGCACGGCCGTGATCACGACACTGGCGGTCTTCGAGTCGTTTTCGCGCCGACGCTTCAGAGACCTCGGATTTCTGGACCACCCGCTCATCGCTTCGACCACACCGCCCTGGTTCTTGGACGATCTGCGGGGATTGGCCAGCGCGGACATGTCGGACCGGCAGGTGGCGATCGCCAACATGAACACGGCGAGACTCATGGCGTCGATGGGTACGGTGAAGCGACTGCATGATGCCGGCGTCCCGATGGTCACTGGTACTGACGCGCCCTATCCCGGAGTCTTCCAGGGAGAAGGCGTCCACCGCGAACTCGAGCTGCTCGTCGAGGCAGGCCTGTCTCCCCTCGAGGCGATCGCGGCCGCGACGCGCAACGCCGCAACGCTCATGGGTGCGGAAGGCGAGTGGGGAGCCATCGAGCCGGGCTTGGCTGCCGACCTCCTCATCGTGCGCGGGAATCCCGCCGAGAACATCGCCGACACCCGCAACATCATCGGTGTCATCCAGCGAGGCGTCCTCCTCGATCGAGATGCACTCGCGTTCGATCTAGAAACCGATCTCGGCGCGCGGACAGTCGGTTCTGTGGCGAACTGATGTCCGACCCAGCTATCCGCAAATGACGGAGGTGGTGTCATGCCACGATTGATCTTGTCCCTGGCTTTGTCGCTGGTCCCTCTCGGCACGAGCGCTCTTAGTGCCCAGACCTGTGACCCAGATGGTACCGTGAAGTTCGTGTGCGGCACGACCAACCCAGAAGACCTTTATCAGGTGCCGAGTACACCCTGGGTGATCGCTTCTGGACGATACTCCGATTCAGAAGGCCCGATCTACGCAGTCGACGCTCGTGACCACAGCGCCCGGGAAATCTTTCCCGCAGGCAGATTGCCGCCGCAGCACGACAGGGACACCTATCGCGCCTGCCCCGGGCCGAACGATGTGTTTCAACCACACGGACTGACCCTGCGGGAAGGCAGCGGAAGCGTGCACACGTTATTCGTGGTTGGCCACGGCGCGCGCGAAGCCATCGAGGTCTTTGAACTGGATGCCAGTGGCACACTTCCCACGCTGAAATGGATCGGTTGTATCCCTGCGCCGGAAGGCACCCGGCGCATCAACTCCATTACGACCTTGCCCGGCGGGTACCTCGGAGCCACCAATTTCGACGTCTCCGGCGGAGAGCTCTGGGAGTGGCATCCCACGACTGGCTGGATCGAAGTGCCGGGCAGCCAGATGCGCGGACCGAACGGCCTGGTTTCCTCGGATGACGGGCAATGGTTTTACGTCGGCGGCTGGAGTGACCGGGCGCTGGTGAGAGTGTCGCGTGGCCAAACCCCCGTGCGAGTCGATCCCATCCCGGTTGGCTTCAACGTCGACAACGTCCGCTGGGGACCCGATGGCAAGGTGATCGTCGCCGGCCACGTGACTCGTTGTGCAGGGTCTAACCCCAGTTGTGAACTGTCAGCCGCCCGCGTCGCCGAGGTCGATCCGAACACGTTTGCTGTCCGGCAGTTGGTCGACTACAAGGGTAATGAGTTCTTCAGGGTGGGGACCGTGGCGATCGAGGTCAGTGGCGAGATCTGGATTGGTGGGATCAACGGGAGCTTGGGGATCGCGCGCTTTCCACGGTAAGACTTCCTTGCCGTCGGGGTCGGGGCGCCCTCTTTCTGGCTTGTAGGTGGAAGAGGGGTCCACGGTCCCGCTCCGGCCGACGCTTCGCTCTACGGCTTCGCCGCAGCCCGTCCTACGCGGGACCGTGAACCCCTCTTCACGTCAGCATGTCGGTTGGGCGCCAACGGACCGCTGCAAGGGGCGTTGAGGGCTTGGGCAGAAAGGTCATTCCCACCTATCCGCCAAAGCCCCCCCAAAGCCCGGGCGGGCGGTGTTCGGCTCCAAAGGACACGGTTGAGGGAGAGGGATCGATGGTCCTCCGCAAGACAGTCCGCCGCCGTAGGCGGTGGAGCGAAGCGCTGGCTGGAGGAGGACCATCGATCCCTCTCCCGTCCACACGCAAAGAGGAGCCGCTACTGCACGGCCAGGGCCACTAGCTCCGACGAATGGTCCCTCGCGCTCACCGCAACGACGATGTACTGGGTCCCATCCACCATGTACGTCATCGGCAGCCCACTTTGATTGGCCGGAAGCTCGAACTCCGCGATCACGGCACCGCTCTGCTTGTCATACGCCCGGAACATCGGTCCGCCCGTCTCTCGTGGCTGGGCAAACAGCCCCGAGCCCTCGCCGGCAAAGACCAGCGTCTTGGTCACGAGGATGCCACCCCGTTCGGCCTTACCGGTCGGCGGGATGTCGATCCCCTGGAGCGCCGGGTGATTCTTGACGCAGTCCGGCGTGTCTCCATTCGGCACCATCCAGACGTGCTCACCACTGTTGAGATCGATCGCGGTGATCCGGCCCCAGGGCGGCTTGACCAGCGGGAGACCTTGCGGGCCCATCTGGCTGCAGCCCCGCGGGCCTGAGCGCGCCTGAGCCGGGGGAGGTCGTCCACCGCCCGGCACCTCGAGTTGTCGACCTGGGGCACGCGGAACCACCCTCATCGGGTTCGTGACCGAGCTCACGTAGAGCATGCCGGTCTCCGGATCGACGGCGCCACCTTGCCAGTTGGCCCCACCCGTCATGGCAGGCAGCATGAGCGTGCCTCTGAGACCGTCGGCCCCCACCAACGACGGTGGTGTGAAGATCGGCCCCAACTTGTATTCCGACGCGATCCGTTCGGCTTCGGCTCGCAACTCCGGGGTGAAGTCGATCAGGTCGTCGAATGAAAGCCCCTGCCGGTCGAACGGCGCAGGCTTCGTCGGGAACGGCTGTGTCGCCGACGTCTGCTCTCCCGGCACGGGCGACTGGGGGACCGGTAGCTCCTCGATCGGCCAGACCGGCTCACCGGTCTCTCGATTGAAGACGTACGTCCACGCCTGCTTCGTCACCTGCGCCACCGCCTTGATCTCACGGCCGTCCACGGTGACGTCGAGGAGCATCGGCGCTGTCGGAATGTCCCAATCCCAGATCCCGTGATGGATGAACTGGAAATGCCAGACGCGCTCGCCGGTCTCGGCGTCGAGGGCCACGAGGCTCTCGGCGAAGAGGTTGTCGCCCGGGCGGTCGCCGCCGTAGAGGTCGTTGGTCGGCGTTTCAATCGGCAGGTAGACGTAGCCGAGCTCCAGGTCGGCGGACATCGGCGCCCAGACAGCAGTGTTGCCGGTGTAGCGCCACGAGTCGTCTTCCCAAGTCTCGTTCCCGAACTCACCCGCGAGCGGGACGGTGTGGAAGATCCACCGCCGCTCGCCGGTCCGAACGTCGTAGCCGCGCACGAACCCGGCGATGTTCTCCCTGCTGGGCGCAAAAGCGCTCAGAGCGCCGCCAATCACCGCGACGTCTCCGACGATCAGAGGCGGTGATGAGGCTCCGATGCGACCGTCGGGCGGCCGCGGCCGGTCGAGCCCGTCGAAAAGATCGACGACGCCTTCATCGCCGAACGCCGGGTCGGGGCGGCCGGTCTTCGCGTCGAGCGAGATCAGGCGGTATCCGGGTGTGATGTAGATGATGCGTTCGGCGATACCGTCGGACCAATAGGCGACGCCGCGGTGGTTTTTGCGCGGCGCGTCCTCACCGCGGGTCCCCTCGTCGATTCGCCACATCCAGAGGGTCTCGCCCGTGGCGGCGTCGATGGCCACCACGTTGCGCCGGGTGCCCGCCGTCGCGTAGAGGACACCGTCGACCATCAACGGCGTCACCTGGGAGTTGATCCCGGGGCTCGCGCCGAAGTTGGCGGCGCTCCAGCGCCACTTGATCTCGAGATCACCGACGTTGTCCCGGTCGATCTGATCCAGGGGGGCATACCGGGTGCCTCCCGCGTCACCGCCGTAGTAGTGCCACTCGCCGTCGGCCGCCCCCGTTTGCCCCACAACCGCCGCTGGCAGCACCAGTATCGAGACCAGTGATACGGCCCACAGACTGAGTCGAGCGCTTCTTCGTGGCACGGTTCCCTCCTGGCTGACGTCGCAGAAGAACGAGCTAGTGTAGTGTCGCCAAAGTCTCATTGGCTTTGTTGACCTTCTTGAGGATCTGGCGGACGGTGGCTGTCCATGTGAAAGGTGTGGGGTTTTCGTTGCGGCACTCGATGTAGTCGGTGATGGCTTGGATCAACTCGTCCACGCTGGTAACGGCGAGCCGCCGCAGTTGTCGCTCGGTGAGTTCGCTGAAGAAGCGTTCGACAAGATTGAGCCACGAGGCCGAGGTGGGCGTGAAATGGAAATGGACTCGCCGATGACGTTGGAGCCACTGTTTCACCTTGGGATGTTTGTGCGTGGCGTAGTTGTCGAGGATGACGTGGATGTCGAGATCCTTGGCCGTCGTGCGCACGACCGTGTTCATGAACTTGAGAAACTCCTGATGGCGATGCTTCGGCATGCACTCCTGAATGACGTGGCCGGTGGCCACATCGAGGGCCGCAAATAGCGTGGTCGTGCCATGGCGCTTGTAATCGTGGGTGAAGGTGCCGGCGCGCCCGCGCTTCAGCGGCAGGCCTGGCTGGGTGCGATCCAGGGCCTGGATCTGGCTCTTCTCATCAAAGGAGAAGACGATCGCCCGCTCAGGCGGCTGCAGGTACAACCCGACGACATCCCGGAGTTTTTCTACGAAGGCGGGGTCGGTGGACAACTTGAACGACCGGACCCGATGGGGGCGCAACCCATGGGCCTTCCAGATGCGCGCAATCGTGGAGTGATGCAAGCCGGTCACTTCGGCCATCAGCCGCGTACTCCAATGGGTGCCGCGGCCCGTGGGCGGCGTCGTTTGTGTCGTGCGGTGCACGATGGCTTCTTCCTCGGCCAGGGTAATACGTTTCGGGCGTCCCGACCGCGGGCGGTCGGCCCGGAGGGCCGCAAGCCCGCCAGCCTCATACCGATCCAACCAGAGTGTGACGGTCGGGCGCGAGACGCCGACATCACCACAAATAGTCGAGCCCGAGTCCCCCGCAGCGGACCCGAGCACAATGCGGGCGCGCTCGACCACGCGTTGGGGGGTCGTGCGGGATCGGACCAGCGATTCGAGGCGCGCGCGGTCCCCGCGGCGCAGTGGCATAACACGTATGGGTAGTGGCATGTCATACAATACCACGTAGCCTTATATCATGCAAGATAATTTAGCGACACTACACTAGGACCCGTTTCGCTTCTGCGCAACCTTACCACACGTTTCTCAACGACAATTGATGCCCGCCATAACCGCCCTTCCCAACGGCGGATTGCGGCCGGCGATTAGCTCTTGGAAGAACGCCCGCGTGTAAATTCGGAGCTGGAAAGAGCGGCCCGGACCCGGAAACTCCAGGAGCTCGATTCTCTCCAACTCTTCGGGGATCGTGTTCCGGATCACCGAATTAATCCGCCAGCGTGTCCTGATCACCTCCTCGTCTAAGACGATGCACTCGACGCTCCTGAGGATAGCCATGGGATACTTGTGTTCCATGATGCTTTGGAGCGTACCGAAGCCTGCGTAACGGGACAGGTCGGGTCGGTTCATGGGAGGCCGGTTCTCGTAAAGAAGGTCACCGGCACGGTGCTCAAGGCGCTGGACCTGAAACGCGATCATCGCCGTGGCGAGCGGGTCCGTGACGAGGTTGAAGTCGTAGCGCTCCTCATCGTCGGGCACGAAGGTTGTGTCCAGCGGCAGGTAGCCGAACGCTCGAATCACCACGTGGACGGGGGTGGCCTCGAACACGTCATCCAGGTCGAAGCGACCGTGCGCGTTGGTCCACTCCTCGTGCCCCTGATCTGAGAAGACCTGCGCATCCAACACGAAGTAGTCCAGTTCGGGGTCCCGAACCCGACCGTCAAAGTCCAGCGTTCGGGCCTCGACGACGATCGAGTCGAGCAGTAAGGGAGCGACCTCGAGTGGCACGGATACCATCGCATAGGTGACCACCGACAAGGACGAGGTGAAGTCGACGTATCCAAAGCCCTCCACGTGCAGCGTGTAATCGCCCGGCTCGACACCGCTGAAGCGGAACGTCCCTTCCGCGGACGATAGCATGGCTCCGTGACCTTCAAGCGTCACGACTGCGTTTTGAATACTGCCACCCGAGCGGGCGTCGTACACGCGGCCCTCGACGACCACACCATCCTGCGCCACGACCGGCACCGGAACGCCTGTGGCGAACACCAGGATTATCAACGGGCCGATCCCTCTTCTCCAGCCTGGGCGTACCAGGCTGCGTAGGAGCCACTCCGCCCACGAGACCGTGCTGCTCATCCGTCAGCCCGGAGAGCCAGCACCGCCCGGCACCTCAGTCAGCACGCTCACATACTCCTGGTTCTCCATCAGACCAGCCTATTGAAGAGTTCCGGGGCAACTAGCTCACGAGACACTATATCGCGTCATGAATATTTCGGGGAGGTGGCTCCGATTCCTTTCCAACCGGCCCCGAATCCGGCAAGTTGCCCGTCGGCTCAGAAGCCCCGCCAAGCAAGGAGAAAGAGAGATGCCGTCCTCCACCCGTTCGATCCTCGGCCCGGTTATCACGTTAGCGCTCG
This sequence comes from Longimicrobiales bacterium, assembly GCA_965249775.1. Classification (GTDB taxonomy): domain Bacteria; phylum Gemmatimonadota; class Gemmatimonadetes; order Longimicrobiales; family Gaopeijiaceae; genus UBA822. The sequence goes on along the minus strand of OZ252253.1, from coordinate 3,890,108 downwards.
CATCATTGATCACCCCGCAATCCCCGCTCGCGGCGCAGCAGCCCACGGCGCCTGTAGGCGCCTACGACGCCGCGCCATATCTGGGGGAGATCCGCAACACGGTCCTTTACGGAGACATCTGGGAGCGGCCCCAACTCTCGGCCCGAGACCGTAGCCTCATCACGGTCGCCGTCACCCAGGCGCTCTACGCGACGAACGAGCTTCGTATCCACATCGGCAGGGCGCTCGACAACGGCGTCACGCAGAGCGAGATCGCCGAGCTCATCGGGCACGTGCTGTGGTATTCGGGCTTCCCGACCGCGGTGAACGCCACCCGAGTCGCCGCCGAGGTGTTCGCGGAGCGCGGCCTTCCCGATTTGGCGGAGTCCTCGCCGAGGGAACCGAATCTCGACGTCGAGCCCCTGTTTTCCGGCATTTTCCCCAGCGCGCCCTACGTCGGGGCCCTCCTCAACCTTCTCTACGACGAGAGCTGGGAGCGAGCCGAGTTGTCGCTCCGGGACCGAAGCCTCGTCACCGTGGCCGTCGGCACGGCGCTCTATGCATCCAGCGAGGTGCGATTCCACGTGGGTCGGGCGCTCGACAATGGGGTCACCCAGGAGGAGATTTCCGAGCTCATCACCCACGTGACGTTCTACTCCGGCTTCCCGACAGGCGTGAACGCGGCGGGAGTGGCCGCGGAGGTATTCGAGCAGCGGGGGCTACCCCTGCCCGACGCCCGATTCCCCGGCGCACCGTACCTCGACACGCTGATCTCCGGCCTCGTCTATGGGGAAACCTGGCCGCGCAGCGAGCTTTCGCCTCGTGACCGCAGCCTCATCACGATCGCCATGACACAGGCCGCGTACCAGACGGACCAACTCCGCGTTCACCTCGGACGGGGGCTCGACAACGGCATCACACCGGAGGAGCTCTCCGAGATGATGGCCCATGTGACGCTGTATTCGGGCTTCCCGAGCGGAGTGAACGGGTCGCGGTTGCTGGCCGAGGTGCTGCAAGCGCGGGGGATTCCGCTCCCGAACTGAGGCGGTGCTCCCGCCTCGACAAACACTCGGCTCACTGACATAATCAGGTTCACCCAAGGGTTACAATGACCTGTGGGTGCCTGACCAAGGAGGACGTATGCGACGAGTGATGGGGTGCTTGATGGCGGTGGCTTTGATCACGGCCGCCTGCTCGACGACTAGCGACGAAGTCGTTGTCCTGCCTGACTACGCGGCACAGATCGCCGCGCTGCCGCCTCCTCCCGACGACCGATCGCTGCCCGAGGTCACGCCCGACGGTCCAGTGGGCGCCTACGGGTTCAGCCGCTACGTGTACCAGCGCCAGGGCGACGAGATCGTGGCGACCCTCATCGAGGGGCCTGTGGGCCACCAGGTCCGCTGCCAGCAACTCGACCAAGAGTGCTCGTATGTCGAGCTCCGGGCGATCTACGACGCGGGCGGAGAGATCCCCGACTACCTCGAGATGGACCGCAACACATTGGGTGAGTTACTCGGCCAGCTCTCTCGGGTCGAAGCAGCCGTCCTGCAGTATGAGACACTCGACGACGCCTGCGCGGCGGGCCTGTCGATCTCCTCCGCCCAGACTTCCAATATGGGCATCCATGTGACCGACCCCGGGGCCGGCTTCGCGTTCAACCCCGATCGCCCCCAGATGATTCTGTTCGCCAAAGAGGGTGGTGAACGGATCCCGAGGCTCGACATCGGCCATTGCGAGGGCGACACGTTCGTGGGCGAAGACGGCTTCCAGCCCGTCGGCGCGGTGTTCAACATTCAGCTCAACGAGGACCATCCCGACGCCTTCGCGGGCGAGCTCGACAACTGGCACGTGCACCACAACACCTGCGCCGGCGGCACCGTAGAGAACGCGAACGCTGTCAATCGTGAGGCCGAGGTAACCTCCGCGAGTGCGTCGCCGGAGGAGTGCCGGGCGGGTGGTGGTCAATTCATACCGGTGATCCCGAGCTGGATGATGCACGCCTACGTGGTGCCCGAATTCGATCCGCAGGGTGGGGTGTTCTCGATGTTCAACCCCAGCGTCTGGCCCCTCGTCTCCTCGCCGGAACGGCTGCGCGAGATCCGCACCGTCGGCGAGGACGATGCAGTGGCTGCACCCATCATCAACTTCAGCTTCGGCAACATCGAGGCCAAGGTGGGCGAGACCATCCGCTTCGGTAACGCCGACGGAGTGCCACACACCGTCACAGCCGGATCGTCGATCGACCCCCGCCCCAACGAGTTCGACAGCGGTCTGCTGGGCACTGGCGGCACCTACGACATCTCGTTCGACCGGCCGGGCAGGTATCAGATCTTCTGCGCCATTCACCCCGAGATGCAAGCGACGGTGGTGATCAACTAGCCTTCGCTGCTCCCGGTCCTCGCTAGGATCACCGTCGGGCCGATTCCAAGCGCCCACGCTGCGGCGGATCGCAGGGCCTAGTTGCCAAGCGCACCCCAGTTCATAACATTGTTGTGAACTGGGGGTCTCACATGGCCCGATCGAGATTTGGAGAGTTGGAGGAGCAGGTAGTCCTCGCGCTGCTGCAGCTCGATGGAGAAAGCTACGCCGTTCCGGTCGCCAGCGAGCTGACACGTCTCACGGGCCGGGACGTGTCCCCGGCAACTGCATATATGATCATGCGACGGCTGGAGGCCCGCGGTTTCTTGACCTCGCGGGTTGGCACATCCGATCCGGATCGAGGTGGCCGGCCGCGACGCTTCTATCGGGTCGTTACTGACGCAGTGCTCCCGGCGCTCAGCGCTTCACGGCGAGCCATGTTAGCCCTGTGGGACGGACTCGAGCCCATGTTGGACAAGCCATGAGCAGCCCCGGCTCCCGTGCTCCGTTTCCGCTTCGACTCGCAGTTCGGCTCCTACCCGAGGAGGTGCGAGAGGAGGTACTGGGCGATCTGATCGAGCACTGGCATCTCCGGGTGAGCGATCAACGCTGGCTCGCCAGGGTCGCCTGGGCGTGGCGCCAGCCCGTGACCGTTCTCCTGACCAGGCTCCGGTTCAGCCGCCCGTCGGACGATCAGCGCGGGGAAGCCGACGATCAGCCCGGGGCAGCCGACGGGCGCAACATGCGCGTAGGCGTCTCGTGGCTGGACTTCAAGCTCGGCTTCCGGATGTTGATCAAGTACCCGGGGCTGACTCTGGTCGGTGGCCTGGCGCTGGCGTTCGCGATCTGGGTCGGCGCCACGGCCTTCGAGGCCCTGCAACAGGTCGTCCGACCCAGCCTTCCCCTGGACGAAGGCGACCGGATCGTGGAAATCGTGGCCTGGGACGCGGCCTCGAACCGAGGGGAGCCCCGGCTGACGCACGACTTTCTCGCGTGGCGGCAGCAGCTCCGCTCCGTCGAGGACCTGGTCGCCTTCCGGACCAGCCAGCGCAACCTCATCACCGGGGAGGCGCTGGGCTACCCGTTGACCACGGCGGAAATCTCCCCGTCGGCATTCCGGCTGGCGCGCGTTCCTCCGCTTCATGGGCGGTTCCTGGTGGAGGACGACGAGCGGACCGACGCGCCTCCGGTGCTCGTGCTGGGCTATGAGACCTGGCAGACGAGCTTCGGTGCGGACGCCACCGTCGTCGGACAGACGGTGCGCCTCGGTGCCCAGCAGACGACGGTAGTCGGGGTCATGCCCGAGGGCTTCGCCTTTCCATACAACCACCGCGCGTGGACTCCGCTCCGCTTGGATCCGATCGCAGTAGGGCGGCGGGAGGGGGCCGGGATCCAGGTCCTCGGACGCCTCGCCCCGGGAGCCTCGCTCGAGGAAGCAGGAACGGAGATGTCTACGCTCGTCCAGAGTGCCGCGTTGGAGTTTCCCCTGACCGACCAATACCTCGGGGTCAACGTCGAGCCCTACGGGAGGCTCGACATCGGGGCGACTATGAGCCTAGGCCTCACGGCGTTCAATCTCCTCCCCGTCATACTCCTCGTACTGATTTGCGCGAATGTCGCGCTGCTCATGATCGCGCGCGCGGCGACGAGGGAGAGCGAGCTCGCCGTGCGCAGCGCCCTCGGCGCCTCCCGCCGCCGGATCGTGGGTCAGCTCTTCGTCGAGGCGCTCGTGCTCGGGGGCGTGGCGGCGGCGGTGGGACTCGCGGCCACGGGCTTCGGGCTGCGATGGGTGATCGGGGTGGCCGAAGCGGAGTTGCTCGGCGGGCCCGTCCCCTTCTGGATCAGAGACCAGGTCTCCACCGCGACGATCGTGTACACGGTTGCGCTCACCCTCCTCGGAGCCCTCGTCACGGGCGTGGCCCCGGCGCTCAAAGTCACCCGCAGCCTCGGCGCGGGCCTCAAGCAGGCGACGCCGGGAGGCGGGGGGATGACGTTCGGCGGGGTCTGGATCGCGGTCATCGTCATCCAGGTCGCCGCCACCGTCGTGCTCCCCTTCGTCGCCTTCGCCGTGGTTCGGGAAGGGCTGGAGAAGCGGAACCACGAGGTCGCGTTCGCCGACGAGGAATTCCTCGGCGTTCAAGTGCGGATGGATCGGCAGGCCTCCGCCACCGGACCGGGCGATGAAACGATAGCGGCTCTGCTTGTCCGCTACGGGACCGCCTTCGAGGAGCTCGAGCGGCGCGTGTCCGAGGACCCCAACGTGCTCGGCGTGACCTACGCAGAGCGGCTTCCTCGGACCTACCACGGCTGGAATCAGGTCGAGATGGATGGCGGCGGAGTCGCGATCGAAGATCCACGCGGTCATCGAGTGGGTCGCGCCGCCATCGACGTGGACTACTTCGAGGTGCTTGATGCGCCCCTCGTCTCGGGCCGCGGGTTCACGCTGGCGGATCTCGCGAGTCGGGGGCCCTTGTCGTGATCGTGGACCAGCCCTTCGTCGATCGCGTCCTCGGCGGCGCCGACCCGATCGGCCGACGGATACGCTACGTCGCCTCGGAACGCTCACCAGAGCCCACATCGGACGGGCCCTGGTACGAGATCATCGGCCTGGCGCCGGACCTGGGAGTCCGCTGCGGGTGGGGCTACGGCGGTGTTTACCATCCGACCCGGCCAGGCGCGAGCTACCCGCTCCAAATGTTCATGCACCTGCGAGGGGACCCCGAAGCGTTTGCGCCTCGCGTTCGCGCGGCAGCCACGCTCGTAGACCCGACCGTCCGACTCTACGAGCCGCTGCCCCTCGATGAGTCGACGCGTTACGGCGAGGACGCCCTCTACGATTTCTGGGGCCGACTCGCAATCCTTGTGTGCGGAATCGTGCTGTTACTTTCGCTCACGACCATCTACTCGGTGATGTCATTCACCGTTGTCCGACGAACTCGCGAGATCGGTGTCCGGGTCGCATTAGGCGGCCGAGCGCCGCGCGTTGTCGGTGCAATTCTCAAACGACCCCTCGCACAGGTGGGCGCGGGGATCGCGCTGGGGGTGCTGCTCACGGCCGGCCTCTCGGGCTCGATCGCGGGGTCCGCCCGAGACGTCGCGGGGATCGCCGTCTACGGCCTAGTCATGATCTGCGTCTGCGCGACGTCCTGCATCGTACCGACGCGGCGGGCTTTGGCAGTCGAGCCTACAGAGGCGCTGCGGGCTGACGGATAATCACGGCGGAAAGGTTCCGCGCGCGCTGCCCGCACTCCGGACAAAATTCGGCACCCGCCTGAGCGCCGCAGTTGGCGCAATGCAGTGCTACAGCGTAGAAGGCTCCGCCTCCCAGGCCAGATAGGTCGCCTCGGGGATGAAGTACATGTGCACCGTGTAGCGTCCTCGTGTCGATCCGTCGCTTCCGAAATGCAAGACGTGGACGTTGTCGATGGGCGGGATGGGGAGACCGTCCAGCGGTATTGGAGCAGACCAAGAAATGCCGTTCACAAGATCCTGCTGGCTGAAGACATACTCGATAAAGATGAGCTTACCAGCCGCCTCACCATAGATGACCCCGTCGTCTCCTCTTGTGGTCGGTTGGCGACTGAACGCCAAGTCAACAGCTGGATCTGAAAGGTCGATGAAATGACGTCCCATTCCCGGACAGAAACGGGTCTCGGGAATGTGGTCGCAAGCGAACACTTCGTACTCACCCGGTAGGCTCGTAGCCAGGGGGAGTTGGCCGGCCGCCAACATTTGCGGGACGGCATCGTCGGGTGGGATAAAATGCCAGAGGAAGAAGTACTGATTCGAGGCCTCGGTCTCGCCTGCGATCAGGTCGATCGTCATGGAGTACGCGACGGGCAAATCCAGCTCGCGCAACGTCAAACCGTGGAGACTCCTGCCGGAGACGAGATCCGTCTGGCGAATGAGGTAGCCGGCGGAGACGATGACGCCGTGGTCGATGCCGTAGAGGACCCCTTGTGTCCGCAAGCCTTCAACCGCGTCCTGTGCCCACACCAAGGGACCGTCATAGCCGTGGTAGTGGTTGCCGTCATCGATGCGGAAGGAGGGCCGCTCACTGGCGGCATAGAATATACCCCGGCCCGCGAGTTCGCCGACCGAACGATAGCCAGCGGGCAGCTCGGTCGCCGGCGGCAAAAACCCATTCAAAGCCGAGCCGTCCGCTTGTGGCTGCTGGTCGGCGTCCGGCGCCGGTTCCGGCCCGGTGCACCCAAAGAGACCGATCGCGACCACCCATACCCCGACATGGACTCGCGCCCGACGCATGGCCTGCATCGAATACTACTCCACGACCATCGAGAACGGCCAAATCAGCCCCAACTCGATCGCCTCAGTGCGTAAATGCGAGACCGCCTGGTACTCAGCGCTCCTGATCATCTCAGTAAACACCTCCGCAGACGGATAGTGTGCCAGGATGAGTCGGTCCACTATCTCCTCCCCAATGATCGCAGTAACCCCTTTCACTATCAGAACAGGAGTTGGCCGAGTACTGGGGGCGCCATATTCCGTGAAGAACTTCCGTTCCCCACCGTCCTCCTTGAACCTCAAGAGATTGAGCATATAAACGGCGTCACCCGTCGCAGGCGTCGGCACCACATTCATCGGATGCGTCCCTGGATTCGACCCGTCGAAGGAAGGCAGCTCTCCGGAAAACGCATAGACGAATGACGTATCGACCCCCGCCACTCGATTGGGGAATGCGCCCTGATACTCTTCGCTACCCGCCAACGCCATCACCGCCGCCACCGAAGGATATTTGCGAAAGGTCACCCGGTCCCATTCATCCGACGCCAAACCGTCAACCCGCGCGGCGTCGCCTCGAAAAATCACCTCACCGCCCAGGCTTTCCAGCTTCGCTTCCGCAACCTGGTCATAGATCGCGTATCGCGCCGCGCCGTCAGGCCTGAATTTCACGAGATCCGCGACGACCACCGGACCCTCAACGCCAGACTGGGCCAAAGCCTGGACGCCCACCTGCTGCGCCAGGGCTACCTGAGAAGTGCAGCAGATCGCGGAAACCATGAATGTCAGAGCTATCGTTCTCATCCCGCAGCTCCTCTGGTTCGTGGTTATCGAACCTCAAACTGCCACGGCTACACCGCAGTCGCAAACGAACCTCGTTCCTCGTGGCGACCCAACTACTACCTTTACTGCCAATCCTCTGGCGTCCCCAAAGCAGATCCGACGACGATGATCATCATGAAATTCGGTGGAACCTCACTAGGAACCGCCGAATCCATCCAGAACATACTCGGTATCGTCCGCGCCCGAGCTGACCAAGACCCGGTGCTCGTGGTCTCGGCACACGCGGGTGTGACAGATTCCCTCGTCGAGATCGCTCGAACGGCGCCCGGCGGTGACGCCGACGTCTCGACGATCGAGGATCTCCACCGCCGACTCCTCGATGATCTGGGATTACCAGTCGACCTTCTCGACCAACCACTCGGCGAAATGGCAGATCTGGTGCGGGGGATGAAGCTCGTGTCCGAGGCAAGCCCCCGGGTCCAGGATCTCCTCCTGAGTTTTGGCGAGCGGTGTTCGGTGCGGGTCGCCGCGGCCTACTTCAGCCAGCAAGGGCTGCAAGCCCAGGCCGTCGATGCGTTCGAGGTCGGGTTGCGCACCGACGGCAATTTCGGCAGAGCACGACCGGTGGAGGATGACGGCCGGATTGCCGAGAACATGAGCAAGGTGGAGGGTATCCCGATCGTCACCGGCTTCCTAGGCCGCGACGCACAAGGGAACGTCACGACTCTGGGCCGCAACGGTTCCGACTTCTCAGCGGCGTTATTCGGGAATGCGCTCGGTGCCGAGGAGATCCAGATCTGGACCGACGTCGATGGTGTGATGACCGCGGATCCGCGCTTGGTCGCGGATGCCCGGCCGATACCCATCATGAGCTTTGGCGAAGCGAGCGAGCTCGCCTACTACGGTGGCAAGGTTCTCCATCCGGCGACGATCCTGCCGGCCATCGAGAAGTCCATCCCGGTACGGGTTCTGAATACACACAGCGCCGACAACCCAGGCACGGTCATCCTGCCCGTGTACGACGAATCCAGTGCCCCCGTCCGGGCCGTGGTGCACAAGAACGACATTCACCTGATCAACCTCGTTTCCCCACCGATGCTGCAACAGCACGGGTTCCTCGCCAAAGTGTTCGGGATCGCCGCGGCGCATGAAGTCGACGTTGACCTGGTCGCCACCTCCGAGGTGTCGATTACCATGACCGCCGATCGCGCCGACCACCTACCGCCGTTCTGCGAGGAGCTCGGCGAGCTGGGTGATGTGTCGGTTGAGCCCGATCATGCGCTGGTCTGCGTTGTCGGCCAGGGGATCGCACACACGCATGGCGTGGCGGCGCGGGTGCTTGGCACGCTAGCGGAGGCGGGGGTACATGTTCGAGTGATCAGTCAGGGGGCGATCAAGGTCAACATCGCTTTGGTGATCCAACAGGCCGACCTCCAGAAGGCTGTGATGGCCTTGCACTCCGATTTCTTCTAGTTAGCGCACGACGTGCTCAGCCCTCCTCGGGTCGAGAGCACTTCGGCGCGGTTCGAAGATGAGCATTTCAAGACCTCTCCTCGCTGCCGTGAGGGCCTTGGGATAGCGATGCCTTCCCCATCGGACTCGACGACTCCCGTTCGATCAAGCGTTGGAGTGCTCGAATTCGCTTGAATCGCCTCAGTTCGATCCGACCGAAGAGGAGCGCCAACAAGAGGAGGGGTCCAGCGAGCACAGGCGCGGCAAGAGAGACAGAGACTCCACCCACAGATAGAAAGATTATTGCCAACGTTCTTGACCGACTGGACCGAACGCCTCGCGTGCTCGCTCTGTCCAGATCGTCATGCAACCCAATCAGGAGCTCAGCTCTGGCGTCACCGGGTCGCCGCTGCGGCTGGGCCGATTGAAGCTCGTCCTGGTCAAGGCTTGCTTGAAGCGCCGACAGCCGCTCGTCGAAGTGCCTGTCGCGCCGGAACAGTTGTTTCACGATACGCATCCCACGTAACACAGTGATCCTCCCGTGGATTAGGATGCTACCGAACGCGCCGCGCTTCTCCTGCCTAGCCTACAATGCCTCCCGAGCCACGGGAGTGGCAAGCCCCAGTGGCGGTACTAGACGTCCCATCATATCCTCCGTACCCCAAAATGACGGATTAGGGGAGATCTGCGAGATGACTGATCGATCGCTGTTGCTGTTGTACGAGAGGGCCGGTCAACTCGTACGCGTCGCCGCGTTTGGTGTGTGCGTGATCGGCACGGCACCCGCCGATGCCAACGCCGTCGTGTTGGCGCAAAGGGTCGATGCGCCTCGTAACGCGGCTTCGCTGCGAAACGCAGTCTCGGCGGGAGAGCTCTTGATCGAGCCGCCGACGCTGATCAACCTCGGCTTCGAGTGGCTCATCGAAGGCGACGACAACCGGAACGCCGTGGTGGAGGTGTCGTATCGCAAGCCGGGCGAGACGGGGTGGTCGGCGGCGCTCCCACTGCTTCGCCTCCAACGTGAGCGGATCTTCGTGGGGGCGCAGTTCGACGTCATCGTTCCGAATATGTTCGCCGGGAGCATCCTCGATTTGGAGCCTGACACGGACTATGAGGCGCGGTTCGTGATGACCGATCCTGATGGCGTGACCGGGGGGGCCAGCAGGACCGTGACCGTTCGGACGCGTGCGGAGCCTGTACCGTACGCGGAGGGGAGGGTGTTTCACGTCTATCCCCGTGGCTTCCAGGGTACGAGGCTCGAACCGTCGTTCACGGGGCTCATGTGCGCGTACAACTCCTCATGTGGTGGCGGGGACTTCGCCACGGCCGGGCGTCCGCGGGTGCGCCCGGGCGACGTCCTCCTCATTCACGCCGGCCTCTACACGAACAACCGCTACGAGTACGGTGCAGCCAACCGCACTTTTCCGTACGAGGGCACATACTTCCTGACGGCCGACGGCACGCCCGAGAGGCCGATTGCCATCAAAGCCGCCGGTGACGGCGAAGTCATCTTCGACGGATCAGGCAACTTCGCCCTCTTCAACGTCATGGCGGCCGACTACACCTATTTCGAGGGCATCACGTTTCGCAACACGGAATTCGCGATCTGGGCGGGCCAGCAGTTCATCGCGGGCGCGAAGGGGATCTCCGTCAAGAACTCCCGTTTCGAGGATGTGGGGGCCGGTGTCTTCACCAACTATTCGGGCTCGAGCAATTTCTACATCGCGGACAATTGGTTCTACGGCCGGAACGACCCGGAGCGAATGATCGGCTGGTCCGACCCGCAACTCTGGAGGCAGTTCGACGGCGTCGACGGTCAGGTCCATCCCCCTGTCATGGCCTCCTACGTGGCGGTGAAGCTCTACGGGCCCGGGCACGTCGTGGCCTACAACTACATCGCGGACTTCCACGACGGGATCAACGTGGAGACCTATGGAAATCCCGACGGAAGCGTCGCGTCGGTACCCGGGATGCCCGATGGTCCCAAGTATCCGCCCAGGGAGTACTGGGACCGGCGGCCCGTCGCCATCGACTTCTACAACAACTACATCACCAACACCCACGACAACCCGATCGAGACCGACGGGAGCATGCATAACGTGCGCGTGCTCCGGAATATGTTCATCAACCACGCGTCCCACGCGTTCAACAGTCAACCGGTCCTCGGAGGACCCGTCTACTGGATTCGGAACATCGCCTATAACCTACCGGGTGGCTCGAGCCGCTTCTTTGGCGCCTCCGGTGTCGTGTTCTACAACAACACCATCCTATCAGAGACGACCGGGAGGATGGCGAACACGCATTGGCGGAACAATCTGATTCTGGGGCAGAACGCGCCGTCCGATTTTCGAAGGCAGCGTTCGAATCTGTTCGGGATCACGACGTACACGAACTACACCTCGTCGGACTACAACGGCTTCGGCCCCGCGCCCGACACCCCTGCTCCGTTCCGATGGGAGAGCCCGCCGTTCGACCTATCAGCCGATTTTCTGGCCCCGAATCACGCCCCGGCGCTCGAGCTGCGTGAGTTCGCGACGCTCGAGGAATACCGTGAGGCCACCGGCCAGGACCGGAACAGCGTCCAGGTGGGATACGACGTGTTCATGGATGTGCCCGCCCTCGATGCCCGCGATGTGAGCACGCTCCAAAGCATCTACGATGCGGAGAACCTCGACTTTCGCTTGAGGCCCGGTTCGGCGGCCGTAGACCGGGGGATGGTGCTGCCGTCGGTGACCGATGGCTTCACAGGGAGCGCGCCCGACCTCGGAGCGTTGGAGGTCGGTGGCGCCGCACCGCACTACGGGCCTCGCGGTTAGTACCCCTAATCAGCAGGAGCCAGCCGAACGATTCGCCCGCCGGAGCCATGTTCGATTAGGAAGAAGATGTCTCCGTTATAGCCCTGCTCGATATCACGAATGCGGCCGATGCCTTCAAACAGCGTTTCTCGATGAACCAGTCGATTGTTCTCGATACGCATGCGGAAAAGACTGCGTGCCTTCAAAGAGCCCACCAGAAAATCGCCTTCCCATTCGGGAAACTGTTCGCTGGTGGTAATGATGAAGCTGGAAACCGCGGGTGAAGGCGTCAGATCCACCACCGGCTGCTCGATGTCGGACAGCTCAAACGTGACGCCCCGCTCCCGAGCGTCGACCGGCGTGCCGTTGTAGTTCAAGCCCAGAGAATACAACGGCCAGCCATAGTTGCGCCCGGGTAGCAGTCGGTTCACCTCGTCCCCACCTCGAGGGCCGTGTTCGGTGCCCCATAACTCTCCGTTAGCGATATCGAATTCCAGGCCCTGAGGACTGCGATGACCATACGTGTAGATGCTACGATAGACATCGTCTCGATCGGCGAAGGGATTGTCGTCCGGAATGCTACCGTCGTCGTTGACGCGATGAATCTTGCCCCAAGGCATCGACAGATCCTGAATGCCTTGGCCCCCGCCTTTCGTTCCTATAGTGAAAAAGACGTGGCCGGCGTCGTCGAAGGCCACGCGGCCACCGCCGGCCACATCGCTCGAGCCGTTGTAATGCTCCATGTCGGCTTGCCAGATGGTTTCCTGTTCAACCCATTCTCCCGCTTCGAGCTTGCCCCGTACCAGCTTGTTCATGGAAACCGGGCGTCCGCTGCGCCGGCTGGCTTCATTGCAATCGTTGCAGCGGTCGCTGAAGGCCAGATAGATCCAGCCGTTCTCCTCGTAGTTCGGATGCAGCACTATGTCGAACAGCCACCCCATGCCCCGTTCTATATCCAAGCGTGACTCCAGGCGGTAGATGTCGTCGTAGGCCTGGGGTGTTCCTGGGATAAAGCCCGACTGCTCACCGTCCGGGCGGACGATGCGGACACCTTTCGTTTTCTCGATCACCAACAGGCGCCCGTCGGGCAGGGGCTCGATGGAAAACGGGAGCGGATCCAGGTCGTCGACAAGCGTTTCCAAACGGAAACTGTGTAGCTCACTCTCGATCTCGCCATCCGGAATCGAGAGTGGCATCTCAAAATTCGACGTCACGTAGTCGACGTTGGCTCGGGTCTCCAGGACGTACATGGCGATGTTTCGGATTTGCACCGGGGTGAAGGTCTCCCGCCAGCTGGGCATGCCCGATGCCTCGTTGCCATTGCTGATACTGGCCATGACGTCTGCCATGGATTCGCCGTGACGCAGCTCTCCCCGCAGCGGCGTGCCCTGGGCAGCCCCCTCCAGATTTGCACCATGACACACCGCGCAGTTCTCCTGGAACAGCATCATGGAATTGGTGACACCGGAATAGGCGGCAGCTTGCGCGGCTGCTGCAGGCGCATTGATCAGGGCGATTGGAATCACGATCAAACCGAGTTTCAAATACTGGCGCGGTTTGTTCATCGTCAGGCCCTGTTATTAAGGTGGGGACAAAGGGAGAGTTTCTCATTCTAGCGGATACTTTTCTTGGGGAACATCCCGCACGCGAGTTGCGGGGTACCGACCGGCCCGGCAAGATACGACGCCAGCCAAAGTATTGAGGGGCAATCAGGAGGTGCTGCTTGAGACGTACTGCGCTCACCATGGGAGTCGCCGTCCTGTTGGCCGCCTCGGGGCTCGAGGGTCAGCAGACCACGCAGGGTCTCGAAGGGGCGTGGCGAGTCACCGAAGTGGTGACCACCGGGCCGCTCGGGCGAACCCTCGGCGCACCCCAGCCCGGCCTACTTCTCTTCACGGGCGGTTACTACAGCTACACGCTCGTCACGAGTGACGTGCCTCGTGCCCTCCCCTCGAGGGGAATCGCGACCGTGGAGGATATGCTCGACGTGTGGAGTCCGTTCACCGCGAACGCGGGCACGTTCGAAGTGTCCGGCAACAGCATGACGAGGCGACCGGTCGTTGCCAAAAGCCCCGACGCGATGGCGCCGGGGGCGTTCAACGAGTACACCTTCCGCCTGAGCGCCGACACGCTTTGGGCACGACGGTGGGGACCGAGGGCGGGCTGGCAAGGAGCCCATCTACGGTCAGGTACGTCCGTGTCCGCTGAACGACGGGCGGGCGTCGTCCGGATCCTCATCCCGGTTGTCGCGCTGGGTGCTCTGTCGGTCTCGGCGTGCTCTTCCGACGGACCGTCCGCTGGTACGGAAGCAATGGGCGGCGGTTATGTCGACGATGCCAGAATCATCAATGCACCGAGCTCCGAACCCGGTAGTTGGCTGACTTACGGACAGACCTACAAGGAGCAGCGATTCTCCCATTTGACCCAGATCACGCGCGACAATGTAGACGAGCTGGGGCTGGCCTGGACCACAGAAATTGGCGACAACAACATGCGCATGCAGGGTACGCCGCTGGTGGTGGACGGCGTCATGTACGTCACCAATGGCTGGAGCGTCGTGTACGCGCTCGATGCCACTAACGGTGAAGAGATCTGGCGTTACGACCCGGAAGTGGACCGCAGCTTTGCTCGTCTCGCCTGTTGCGGTCCTGCCCACAATCGGGGCGTGGCGGTGTACCAGGGCAAGGTCTACGTGGGCACGTTCGATGGCCGCTTGGTCGCCGTCGATGTAACCACCGGCGAAGAAGTCTGGGATGTGGATACCTGGATTCCGGAAGGACTCGGACGCTTCAACATCACGGGGGCTCCACGGGGTGCAGCCGGGAAGGTTTACATCGGCCAAGGCAGCTCTGAGTCCGGTCACCGCCGGGGCTACGTCACCGCCTACGATGCCGAGACAGGTGAGGTGGCCTGGCGCTTTTTCCTGGTGCCCGGGGACCCGAGCCAGCCCTTCGAACATCCGGAAATGGAGATGGCAGCCCAGACTTGGGGTGGCGAATGGTGGAAGTACGGCGGTGGCGGTACAGCCTGGAATTCGCTGGTCTATGACGAAGAATTCAACAGTCTTTATATAGGGGTCGGAAACGGCGCTCCCTGGCCACGGGATATTCGCTCACCTGGCGGCGGTGACGATTTGTTTCTCTCCACTGTTGTTTCGGTGGACGTGGAATCCGGCCGCATGAACTGGTACTACCAGACCACCCCCGGCGATAACTGGGATTACAGCTCGGCCATGGATATCACCCTCGGCGAAATCGAGCTGAACGGTGAGATGCGTAAGGTGCTGTTGCAGGCACCCAAGAACGGCTTTTTCTACGTCCTCGATCGGGAAGATGGCGAGCTTCTGCGTGCTCATCCCTACACCGATGGCATCACCTGGGCCACCCATGTGGATATGGAGACAGGCCGTCCCGTGGAAAACCCGGATGTAGTCTATGAGTCAGACCCTCAGTGGATCCTCCCGGCCAATTCCGGCGCGCACAACTGGGAGCCTCAGTCCTGGGACAATGACCAGGGCCTCATGTACTTCTACTACCACGACGTACCCAACTTCTATTCTCTGGATGAGACGTTCGTCAACACGGGCGTATACGAGATTCGCGAGCGGGGCTTGAGCCTCGGCTGGGGTGAAGGGGAGTACCGCAACCGCCTGATAGCGCAGGCGGACCCACGTCCGGAATCCAAAGGCTTCATTGCTGCGTTCGACCCGATAACCGGTCAATACAAGTGGCGCCATCAGCTCGAATCCGTCTACAACGGAGGCGTTCTGGCCACTACGACCGGGCTGTTATTCCAGGGGGAAGGGACCCGTAGTCTTGTTGTGCGTGATACCGAGACGGGCGAGCCGATCTGGCGTTACGACGGACAAGGCACCTTCGGCGCTACTTCTGTGATGACGTACCAGATCGGCAATACCCAGTACGTGGCTGTCCTGATGAACGGCAACCGCAGCATAGATCTCGGTGGTAGCGTGGTGGTGTTGAAGTTGGGTGGTGAGGCCGCCCCGCCAACGCCGACAATAGCGCCGGCAGACGTGCCCGAGCAGCCCGATGACGAATACAGCGACCCACTCGTCACCCAGGGCAATGAGCTCTACCATGCCCAGTGTGCCAGCTGTCACGGTGGCATTGGCATTCCCAACGAAGTAGCGATCATTGCCCCCGACCTACGGCTGATGACACTGGATACCCATGCCGATCTTGAGAATATCGTAATCAGAGGTGCGCGCGCCGAACGTGGCATGCCTGGCTTTGAGGATGCACTGAGCAGCCAGCAGTTGGAGGCGATCCGGGCATTCATCGTGACCCAGGCCAGGCAACTCAGAGAATAGTGGGCTCCTCCCCTACGCCACCGGCCGCACCCTCATCCCAATCGTCCCCTTCGGATGCAAGATCATCATCGGGTCGATCCCCACCGGCTCCGCACCGACGAGCTCGAAATCGTACTTGCGGATAAGAACCGTGAGAATCAGGAGCATCTGCATGAGCGCCATGTTCGACCCGATACACTTCCTCGGCCCACCTCCAAAAGGAAGGTGGGCGAAGGGATTTCGATCCTTCTTGGATTCGTCTTCGAACCGGCTCGGGTCGAACGCCTCTGGATCAGCCCAGACGTCTGTGTTGCGGTGCATACCATAGATGTGTGTTAGCACGGTCAGGCCCGCGGGGACGTGGATCCCCTTGATCTCGTCGTCCCCGACGGCCATACGATCGATCATCCAAAACGATGGGTAGAGTCGAAGCGCTTCGTCGATCACGCGAAGCGTGAGGTGCAGTTGATGGAGCCCCTTGAAGGTGATGGGCCCCGTTCCGAGCGCAGCGTCCATCTCGTCCCGTATCTTCCTGATGAAATGAGGGTGCTTGCCGAGCAGATAGAGAGTCCAGGATAGGGCGACGGTAGAGGTCTCATTGCTCGCCACCAGGAGCTGCAGCGATTCGATCAATACCTGCTCTTCGCTCATGGGCTCCGCGGAATCAGGGTACGGAGTTTCGAGCATGAACTCGAGGAGACCACCGTCCTCATCACCCACGGCTTGCCGCCGGGCCACGATATAGTCTCGGGCGATCTGCTCGGTCTCGAGCCGCATCCGTTGATAACGTCGCGACTGTCCGCTGATCCGAAACCACGGAATCTTGTAGGGCTGCACAATTTGGCGAAGTATGAACTCCTGAATCGTGTTGATCGTGAATCCCATCCGCTCGATCTCCGAGTCCGTCATGCGGCTTCCAAAGAGCGCCTTGGCACCCAGGCGGAAGGTCAGCCCGACCATGAGCTGGTAGATGTCGATCTGAGCTGGAGCGGCATCGAGGTGGAATCGAGCTAGCGAGTCCTCGAGCACCTGCTCCTGCATGGGCAGGAGCTCGGCCAACCGAGCGGGACGGAATCCCTCAGCCAAGAACCGGCGCTTGCGAAGCCACTCCTCACCATGACTGTTTATGAGGCCTTGGCCCTGGAACTCTCCCATACGCCGGACCCGAACATCCGACATGTGGTAGTTGCCCCAATTCTTCTGCAATACGTGCTGTACGAAACTCGGGTCGGTGGACACGATAGCTGCCTTGCCGCCACCTAGATGAACCGTGAACGTCGGCCCGAACCGTTGTCGGTACCTCTCGAAGACCCGCACGGGGTTACGAACCATGGCTCGCGCATCCAGGAACGCCCTGGCGCGCGGCACATGGGGCGCATTCGTGATTCTGTCAAAGAGCATGTAACCCGCCTTTGTTAGGTGTGCTGGAGAACCCGCTCGACGTTGTGTCCCTCGGCCAGGCCGTGCTTTCGCATGAACCGCAGAATCCCCTCGACTACATCCTCCAGAGGTGGATCTTGCTTGCCGAACGGCGACTGGGCGCGAGCCAACTGATAATTGCGGTTGTCATATCGTTTGAACTCCATCGCCGTGATGCCATCGACCGAGCGGACGAGAAAGTTGAGCAACGGAAAGAGAAGATCATCTTTCCGGCAGCGCTCGATGACGTGCGGCACGAACTCGGCGAGGTCATAGTTCGCGAATCGCCTCTGTGTCAGCTCACCGAGAATTCCGACGATGTCCGTCATGGTGCAGTAGGTGTCGCGCGTGACATGAAAGGTCTCTCCAACCGTGTCGGGCAGGTTGGAGACCGCAACGATGTTGTTGGCGACCAGGTCCGCGGGTGAAAAGCTCACCTGGTTCTGCGCGGTCGTGCTGATACCGTGCTTGAGCATGAAGGCCAGGAGGCGGATGGCGATGTCGAAGTTGTAGCCACCTCCGCGTACCGATGGCGCAATGAGTGCCGGCCGAAACACTCGAGCGGATAGCCCCTGCCGCATGGCGTTCAGCAGGATCTGCTCCGCCACCCACTTGCTCTGGCTATAACCGAAGTCGAGGAGCGCCAGATCCTGGTTGTTGTCGCTCTCGAACAGGGTGTCCCGCGACGACCACCCGAACACGAAAGTCGTCGAGATGTGATTCAGGATCTTGGCGCGGCGGCTCAACGCCAGGCGGACGATATCGTGGGTCCCAACGACGTTGACCGCACGCATGCTCGCATAATCGAGCAGATAGTTTACGAGTGCTCCGTTGTGGTAGATCGTGTGGATGTTCTCGGAGAGAAACGCCCAATCAGCCGCCGAAACGCCCAGACTCGGCCGAGCGAGGTCGCCGCAGACGGGGATCACACGACGCCTCCACGCCTCCAACAGGCTCGCGTGCATGGGCTCGCCCAGCGAGGCCATCCCCTCCCGCAAGCGCTCCTTGGCGTGGCCGGCATCCTTGGCTCGGACCACGACATAGATCTCGTCGTCGCACTGCTCGAGCAGACTCCTTAGCAGGAAGGGCCCGAAGAACCCGGTCCCGCCGGTCAGCAGAACGCCACCCTCGATGGAGCTCAACGACCGGCTAGCCGGGATCGAACGCGGGTCGGCCGCGTGGAGCTCTGACGCGTCGAAGCCGAGTTGAGCGTCTCGTCGCATCATCTCGTGCTCGATCTCTCGGTGCTCGCGCCGAAGGGTGGCCAATGCCTGTCGGAAGCGCAGCTTCGCGTGAGGGGCCGAGGCATTCACCTGCTGGAGGAGCTCGAAGAGTTCAGATATCGCGATCTTCTGCAACCAGCGAATGTCTACGGCAGCAGCCAGACTGCTTGCTCCTTTGGCCTTCAGGTGATTCTCCAGATCGAGCGCGAACTCTGCCAAGGCAAGAGAATCGAGTCCGACCTCGCCGAGGGTCAGACTCTCCGAACCCGTCAGCCCATGCCTGCGAAAAGTGGTCTCGAGAGACGCCTGCGAATCGCTCGCTTCCCGCGTTGGAACGGGAAGCGATGCGGCCTCGACCTCCGTGATGACCTTGAGCCGATTCCCGAGCCATAGTGCACGGGCCTGATGTCGCACGATTTTGCCTGAGCTCGTTTTGGGAATCGTGCGCGCGGGGATGTAAACAAAGGAGTCGGCGACGATACCCAGGCGCTGGCGTAGGCTCCGGTTGGTGCTCTCCGCATCGGGACATCGTTTCGCGTTTCTGAGCTCGGCGACGACGACGAGAACTTCACCTCCGCCCTTTTCTACAGCGAAGGCCGCGACGCAACCCTTACGGATCGCCGGGTCCTCTTCGACGATCGCCTCGATGTCTTGAGGATGATAATTGAGGCCGCGCACAATGATCAGGTCCTTCGCGCGCCCGCAGATGAAGAGTTCGCCGTCTTGCATGAAGCCGAGGTCGCCGGTCCGCAGCCACTTCGTTTCGTCTTCACGGTTGCCATCGATACAGTTGCCATCGATCTGCGCCTCGAAGATCTGCTTGCTCAGCTCCGGCCGATTCCAATACCCCAGGCACTTGCTGGGCCCGGTAACCCACACCTCCCCGACGCGGCCCTCGGGTGCTTCATGAGCACCGCTCGTGACGTCGACAATCTTGATCCGTGTCGCACCAAGCGACTTGCCACAGCTGACCAACGCTACGGTCTTCACAGCAGGGGCCGCGCGTTCCGCGACGCGCACTTCGTTCTCGCTGATTCGCTTGGCGTCGAACGATCTGATGGTGGTCCCACGGTTCGACACAGCCAGGGTGTATTCAGCCAGACCGTAGGCCGTGCAGAAGCTGCTTTCCGGTAGGCCGCAGCGGTTGAATCTCCTGAAGAAATCGCGAAAAACATCGGCCCGCACCGGCTCCGCGCCATTCATCACGAGCCGGAGAGAGCTGAGGTCGAGCCGCTCGAGGACCTCGTCGCTTACCTTGTCCGGGCGCAGGCAGTACTGGTAGGCGAAGTTGGGGGCTGCAGTAACCGTCGCGCGATATCGGCTAATGGCTTCAAGCCACAGTGACGGCCGTTGGATGAAGTCGATCGGGGAGATGCCGTACGTGGTCCCGCCTGCGACTGCCATGAAGAGGTACGCACCGATCAAGCCCATGTCATGATACTGCGGCAACCACGACACTCCGATCGGGACGTGTTCGAACACGGTGGCGCAATTGTGCAGAACGTTTCCGTGCGTGACCATCACCCCTTTGGGGTCGCTGGTCGAGCCGGACGTGTACTGCAGGAAGAGAATGTCAGAATGAGCCTCCGGAAAATCCGTGCGCGCGTTCGGCACGGCGTCTCCGGTCACAATCCACTTCAGCTTGGACGTATAGTCCCGCTTGAGTGAGAACGTGGAGATGTTGGTTCGCGTTCTGTGGAGCTTGATCGACCACAGGTAGGAGCGGTCGGTGAGGACGGCAGCCGCTTGGCAGTCCTGTGCGATGTGATTCATCTTGTGGAGCGCCGCCGTGAATCCGTGGCTCGATGGCGGGCAGACGGGAACGGGGATCAAACCAAGGCGCACACAGGCGAAAAACGCACAAATGACCTCGACGCCCGGAGGGTATACGAGGAGAACTCGATCACCCGGAGTCAGGGGCTGTGTGCGATGGATGTGCGACGCGATGTCGGTCGTTCTCTGCAGAAGCGCTTCGTAGGAGTAAGACTCCGTAATCCGGCCCTCCGAGTCGAGGAAGGCATAGAGAAGCTTGTCGGGGTGCTTCTCGGCATTCGCGCGGATCGGATCCAGGATCGTCATGATCACCCGAGAAGGACGAACGACAGAACTGCAAGCGCTGCGCCGAGTCCCGCGTCTATCGTGTAGTGGTACCGAAGAACGGTGGTCGCTATGGCGATGCTCACCGCAATCCAGAGAAACACGGCGCCCGCGACCGGAGTCAGCGCGAGTAGGACGAGAGCGATGGCGAGGGAGTTGGCAACGTGCCCGCTGGGAAACGTGTTGGCCCGGATGCTGCAGTGCCTGAGCACCCAGAAAGTCAGCGACCGAAGGTTGGATCGCTGCAGGTAGACACGCTTTTCTGCGTCGATCTGCCAGGGCGGCAAGCTCTGGAAAAGCACGGTGGACGCGTAGCAGGCGTAGCTCGGCGGGAGAACGACGGTCCAGAACAAATCAGCGGCGTGGCTCTGGCCCATCAAGTAGAGAACACCGATGCCGAGCGGCACTGCGGGATAGCACATCAGATACGCGGCCTCGAGGTAGGTCGAGAGAACGCGGCGCTCGCCCAGGCTCGCCGTGATCCGTGCCACCCCGGGAAACCAACGCTCATCGATCCCGCTGAGAAACGCCTGGACCTTCGCGTTGTTGCCCGTGAAAAACTGCCCGGACTGCCAGTAGGCCATGAGCAGAAAGAAGCCCGGGACCACGTCGCGGATCACATCACCTGCGGGGATTGCCGCGACAAACTGCAGAAGCCACGCCACCGCGATGCCCGCCACCCCGATTCCGATCGCTTTCAGTCGCTTCTTTGCGGCCAATGGGGCGAACACACCCGCGACCAGAAACACGGCGAAGAAAGCGATGCTGATCCATTCGGCTGAACGCATTCTAGTCTCCCGTAGTCGTCTATTCCCCGCTACACCCAGAGGATAGGCCAACGGGGACCTAGCGCGCGCTACGTAAAATGACGTAGCGGGCGACCGTGATTACGTAGACACCCTGTCACCCTTGCCCCCATCCTGCCTCCAAGCTACTGTTGCATGTGTTGTACAAGACTACAACAGTGAGCGACCATGCGAATTCACCTCAGCCGTTCGGACGAGCGACCGCTCTACGTCCAGATCATGGATGCCGTCCGCCGAGGTCTCGTCCGGGGCACACTCCGTCCCGAAGATCCGCTCCCATCGGTTCGGGAGCTCGCCTCCGATCTTCGGGTGAATCCACGCACGGTGTCCCAGGCGTACGCCGAGCTGGAACGGGACGGGGTGGTCCAGGTCATGCACGGCAAGGGGACCTTCGTAGCGCCGGAGGTAAGGCCGGATCAGCGGGAACGTCCACGTCTCGCGAAACAGGTGGCGCGGCGGGCCCTAGCAGATGCTTCACGCAACGGCCTGGTTCTGGAGGAGTTGTTGGAGGCGCTGCGCGAGATCGGTGAAAAGCAAGGTCCCGGCGACGATATGAAGGATATGAAGGAGGACGGACGATGACGCTCACGGCCACGTCGGCATTACCCGTGAATCTGGGAGACGGACCGTTTGCGGTGACCACCGCGGGCCTCGTCAAGCGATACGGACCGTCGACCGCTCTGAACGGCGTGGACCTCCAACTCCCGGAGCACGGAGTGTACGTGCTGGTGGGCCCCAACGGGGCCGGCAAGAGCACACTGCTTCGGACTCTCATGGGTTTGGCGCGCCGGTCTGCGGGCGACGTGAACGTGTTGGGCACCGACCCTGCCCTCGAGGGTGGCGACGTGCGGGCGCACATCGGCTACGTCCCTGAGGATCACCGGTTCGGCTACTCCTGGCTGACGGTGGGTCGGCTGCTGGAGCATCACGCGGTCTACTACCCGTCCTGGGACACGGCGTACGCCCGTCGGCTCATGGAGATGTACGAGGTGGACACGGACAAGAAATGCCACACCCT
Source organism: Longimicrobiales bacterium (assembly GCA_965249775.1). Taxonomy (GTDB): domain Bacteria; phylum Gemmatimonadota; class Gemmatimonadetes; order Longimicrobiales; family Gaopeijiaceae; genus UBA822. The sequence continues at coordinate 3,867,627 of OZ252253.1, read as the reverse complement.
CTCCAAGGGAGAAAGCCGGCGGGTGCAACTCATCCTGGCGCTCGCGCATCGGCCTCCGCTCCTGCTCCTGGACGAGCCAACCGACGGTCTGGATCACGTGATCCGCGACGCGACGTTGAGCATCCTCAGCGAGCACTTCGCCGACTCCCCCGCCTCGGTGCTGATCTCGACGCACCGGGTCTACGAAGTGGAGCCCTTGGTTGACCACGTGGGAGTGCTCTCGGATGGACGGCTCCTGGGGCAGCTCTCCCGCGGCGATCTCCACGGAAGCCTGCTGCGATACTCGGCTGATGTGCCGGAGAAATGGAGCCTGCCAAACGAAATCGGGGGCCAGGTGGTGAACCGGAGGGGCAGAGCCCGGGAGATCGAATGGACGGTCTGGGGCGACCGGGACGTCGTAACGCGGGGCCTGTCCCAGGCGGGCGCGACCGTTCGAGACGTCGCGTCGCTCTCGGTGGACGAAGCGGCCATCGCGCTGCTTTCCGGAGAGGAGGCGGGGTCATGACCGACTCGACAGCGGAACGCACGCCCGTGTTCGCGGCTGTCTGGAGGGAACAGTTGCGCATCGCGGGACTGTCCATTCGGCGTGAGGCGGTCATAGCAGTGACGCTCCTGATGCTCTTCTGCGTCGGCGCCGTGATCACAGCCAGAGTCCCCGCACTGTCCGCGCTGGCAGATGAAGATTTCACCAACTTTCGCCTGGATCCGTCGGAGCCTGGCTTCGGCCTCTTTGGCCTCTTCACCGCACTCCTCCTTCCCCTCCTCGTCTGGAGGGGAGAGCGTCCCTTCGGCGACTCGCCCATCTGGTCGCTCCCCGTGGATCACCGGAGGCACGCCCTCACCAAGGTGGCCGCGGGGTGGGTCTGGCTCATGGCGCTCCTGGGTGGGGCGCTTCTGTGCATCGTGCTTGCGACGCTGGCCGGTGGAGGGGCCCTGGGCGCCGACGAAGTTCGCCAACTCATCACCAACGGCGAGAGCTTCTTCGCCGGTCAAGCCGAAGCCACACGTAGCGTACCTTGGACCACCGCATGGTGGGAGTGGGTGCTACCCTTCACATCGGCTACCGCAGCCTACATGCTCTCCAGCGCCCTCCTTCTGGCGACGGCGTACCCCTATCGCTGGGCAGTGGCGCTCTATGTCTCCGGCATAGTTCCGTTCGGGGTCGTGGAGTTCTTCGAGGTCGACTCGGTGCAACGGGGAATCGACCTCTTTGGATGGTTCATTGGGGCAGAGGACTTCGCCCGGGGTGTGCGACTCCCCGACGGGGAGTTTGTCCGGGGCTGGCTGCTCCTACCATCCGCGGGAATGTGGGTCGCGTCGGCCTTGTTCTGGATCAGCCTGGGGGTCGCGTGTGTTGTGGCGGCGTCCGCCCGAGCCCGAGACCACTGACGCAACACGCTATATCAGCGTGCCCGGTAAGGTCGAACTACCGACCTCGCGCTACCGAGGCGTCCAGAAAAAGACCTCCCAGTCACGGAGAGGGTCTGGCCCACCCACCGCTACGTCCATCGGCATGCCGGTCCTTTGCGACCACTGCTCGAGCATCGGTATGCGCGCGTCACCCAGGATCTCGGTGGCCTGCATCTCATAGGTCGCGTCACCGATACGTAGCAACCCGTCGGTCTTACCGTTTCTCACACGGCGCGCCCAGTATCCCCCATCTGGGCGGGTGGCCGTGATCACACCCTCGGGGGTCCCCACGAACGAGAGGTAGATCACGAGGGGCGGGAAGCCGCCCTGCTTCATCATCAGATTGTTCCCTACGTCGTTTAGGGCGCTGAAGTCGGTCGGGGCGGGAGTAGCCGTCCCTCCGATTATCACACCGGGCGTTCGCGACAGTCCCGTGTTGCCTGGATAAGGCGCGGTGTACACATAGCTGGCCCCGCCGATCAGGAGTAGTCCCGTGGCGATCGCTGCGATCTCAATTCCTTTCACCCTACATCCTCCGAGTTGGTCTCAGTAGCACGCGTTACCCGGCTGCGGCAGAAAGAGTAACCCCGATCTGCAGCGTTGTCAGTATGGGAGCCCGGCGCTAGCCCGCTCCGTCGAACGCAGCCCGAACCCAGCCGATGAGCTCGGTGTCCACCTCTGCGACCTCCGAGAGCCGGACCTTATAGTGGCACATGCCGCCCGGCTTCTGCTCTTTGAGGCGATCCGCCCCGTGGAGAGCCTTCGCGTTGAGCCCCACTTCAACCTGGGTCTTCGTCGCGGGGCCGATCATTGCGAACTGTTTCTTTCGACGCAGGCTCACGTAGGCCTTCTTCGGCGCGATCTCGAACTCCCCGAATCCAGCGACTTGGGCCATGATCGCCTCGTGGATGGGCCGCAGGTCGGCCTTCGGGCCGTCATAGATGGCTTCCAGCGGATCTCCGGAGGGGTCGGCGGTGCCCTGTCTGAGGAACAGTCCAGCCACCGTGTTGGCATCGCCATACCCCATGCCCAACTCCTGCTTGAGCATGTCTCGGATCTGTCCGTGCCTCTCGAGGCTGGACTTGGCGATGATATCGTAGAGCTCGTCGAGCGACTTGCCAGAGCGCTCCTGCAGATTCGCGACTTGAGTCTGAAGCGCGGGATCAACGTTGCTCATAGGCCCTCCGTTCAGCGGGGACGAGCGCACTAAAGTGGTGAACTAGAGCGACGCGCGCGAGGAGGGGTCGAAGAGGGCCGGAGCCCGAGCGTGTCCGCGATGCCCCGAAGATGTTGACAACGTCAACACTGCGCCCTATGTTGACACCGTCAACTTCGTTGGCCACCACGGATGGAGGCTCTCGCAATGGGTTCCGGTTGGGCAGACGTACTCTTCGTTATAGGGTTCTTCCTCGTCATGCTGATCGTGCCATGGATCATGGCGCGGCAACCGTCGGACCGAGACTCGCCCCTCGCCGGCGACGGCTCCGCCGGTGCCACCTCTGGGCACCGGTTCAGCTCCGATCGAGAGCGACGCCTTTGGCTTGGTACTCTCGCTGCCCTGGCGGTGATCTACTCCACCATGGGGCTGATGCCGGAGCTGGCCGCAATACTCCGCGATGCCAATCTGCTGGGCCTGTCGAGCTCCGCCGTCTTGCTCCTGGTGGGCGGGGCAATCGCAGTGCGATGGGCGAAGACGCGTCCGGGCCGGCACGAGATCGCAGCAGCGCTCGGAGTTGCGGGAGTCTGCTTGATGGCGTTGGCCAGGACGACCATTGCGGAGCGGACCCACCTGTTCGAGTACGGCCTGGTGGCCATTCTCATCTACCAGGCTTTGACGGAGCGTCGGCGGAACGGCCGTCCAGTTCCGGTGCCGTGGCTTCTCGCGGTGGTGGCGACGGCACTGTTAGGCTTTTTGGACGAGCGCATTCAGTCGCTCATTCCGAGCCGCTTCTACGACCCCGATGATGTCCTGGTCAACGGTGTCTCGGGGGCTGTAGCGATCACGTCGAGCCTGTTCTTGGGGTGGGCGCGGCGGTTGGACGCGCGGAGACGCCGGTCCCGAGAGGACGCACCGCACACTGACTGAAGCCACACTTCGGAGAGGATATCGATGGAAGACCAAGTCGAAGAAACGGAAGAGCTCACGGAAGAGCTGGTCAAAGAATCAGATATCCGTGTAAGACTGCAGCGTCTATGGAAGGGCACCCTTTTCGTAGGCATTACCGGCGGCTATGTGCTCATCGTCTCGCTGCTGTTCATCTATCATGGTTGGCGTCCAGCGTTGCTGGGATTGTTCTTGATCATCCTATCCCAGTTTTTCCGCTATATCGCCAATGATGTCGACCGAATTGGCTGGAGAATATCGAAGCAAAGGCAAGACGAGGGGATTACCGAATCAACGAGAGGTTATCAGGTACGCATGCTCTACCTCCTCGTCGGCTTGGTTCAACTGCAGAATCTCGCCTTGATATACCAGGGATACGTGCTAGCTGGCATCACATGGACAGTGGCAACTCTGGTTGGTCTCGTATTCATCGAGATTCTCTACTCTCGAGTCCGAGGGGTGAACAGGAGAGTGGAGTTCGAGCAAGCGAGCTATGGCTTTCGAGACAAAGGAATCTTCAGCGATGGACCAGAATCAGTCAGTCCGTCGGACAAGGCCAAGAAAGACAAACTAGAGAGAAAGCTCGACAGGCTCAGGGAAATGGCGGAGAAAGGGCAAATCTCTCAGAAGGCGTACGAAAAGACCCGTGACAAGTACCGGATCCATCGCGTCATGGATGACGATCGGATTCTAGGCGGTCGCTGACTTCCTCTCCTCCCGCATCAACCCCCGCCTCCGAGCAACCCCCGCGCCTCGTCTCCGGTAAGCCCCACCTCGGCCACTTCCTCACTGGCCTCGAGCAATGCTCGGTCCTCCGCCATTCTGGCTAGGGCCAGCGAACCGGCGGCTGAGACTGCCGTCAGCGGAGCCACAAGACCGCTTATTGCGGCAGTGAATAGCCAGAGGTCCACATTGGCACTCGCCAACCCCATAGTGACCATCGCAGCCGGAACCAAGCTGACCAATAGACCGCTCACCACCCCCCACGCCGCGAATCGGGGAAGCGACAACTCATTGAACCTGCGACGGCGCCCTGCAATCCCGAGCACCGTGGAGAAGACCAAACCGCCAAGGAAGGCGGGGTACGCTAGCGCCGCCGGCCAGATATCAACGAGCGACCCGAGCGGATTCGGCCAGACGTTGTGGATCACCTCTATACCGAGCCCGACGAGCCCCCATCCGACCGCCCAGGTCAGGCCCATCCCGACTGCACCGCGGATGCGTCTCAGCCACTTCTTCATGACTTCCTCCCCCCGCAAGCCTACCCCTCACCTAGTCTGGGTGGTTCGTCGCCAGACTTCAGCGCAGGTCCTGCTCTTCGGGCGAGCATCAGGGTCGCGGTGGCCGATCCGCCACCCAAAACTACGAAGATCGTCGCGTTGACGATCGCAGTCGTGACGGACCACGCGTCCCAGGCGTTGATGGCAAGAAGCCCAAAGAAGAGAAGCCCGACTCCAGCACCCAGCGCGGCGAACTGAGGGAGCGAGAGCTTGTCGAACGTGCGGCCGCGTGCGGTGATCGCCATGACACCAGAGAAGGCCAAACCGATCGGGAAGGCCCAGATTGAGCTTGCGACGACCAACCGGGTCATCTCACGACCACCTTCGCTCCCGGTGAGCAGCCACACGAGCCCGGCGATCATCGAAGCGACCACGCCGACACCCACGGAAAAGGTCAGTCCCGTACCGATCATCCCACGGATGACCCTCCGCCATCGGGGCATAATATCCTCCATGTTGGTTCCACTTTGTTTCGCAAAGTACACTGCCCGGGGCGGCCGTGTCAACGATGGTCTGCGGTCCATGGCGCTCGCAGTCTCTCCCGCGCAAGACGGAAATCCCGGAAGGGCCTCGATCCGGCACACAGAATTGAAATCTTGTCCATGCGCTCTGCGCCGCATAAAATCCGCATACCATGAGACCGAATCGCACAAGTGGCCTGTTACTCCTACCGCTGCTTTTCTTTCTGCCGGCCGTATCTGCAGCACAAACGAGCCCGCCCAGCACCGAGCGCCAAACGGAGTTGGTCGATCCGCGGGATGCCGCTTGGTTTTACCGGCCGGAAAGGGTCGAAAGCGAGAAGCCTGAGGAACTCCTCGATCTCCTTGGGATCGAGGAGGGTGATGTCGTTGCGGATATCGGCGCCGGCGTCGGTTTTTTCTCCCTGCGCGCCGCCGAGCGAGTCGGACGAACAGGCAAGGTGCTCGCGGTGGACGTCCAGCCCGAGATGATCGACGGTCTAAAGATGATGATGGAGAGATTCGGGCATGAAAACATCGTGCCGATTCTCGGAGACCTCGACGACCCCAAGCTGCCCGCCGACAGCGTCGATCATGTCCTGATCGTCATTGCTTATCACGAGTTTTCCCATCCGCTCGAGATGATGCGTCACATCCGCAGAGCCATGAAGGACGACGGGCAGATGTTGATCGCCGAGTACAAGGCCGAGGATCTCAGCTCGCGGGTCCAACCTCTCCACAAGATGAGCGAGGCGGAGATCATGGATGAGATTCCGGCGCTGGGTTTCAGGCGAGACAGAGTCATCGACATCATTCCGAGCCAACACGTTTTCGTTTTCAAGAAAACAGAGGTACACTAAGCGTCGGCCAAGCTCGGTTGGGAGATTCAATTCAATGTCCCGGGAGGTATCCATGCTCAGGTTGTCGTTCACAGCTACAGCGGTTTTACCGCGGGCTTCTACAGCGGTCTCGCCGCTGGCTTTTGCTGCGGTTCTAGCGCTGGCGTTGCCGGCAGCGGCGCAGGATGCGGCGCAGAATGCCGTGGTCGGACAGGAATACGAGATCACGATCGCGACCGAAGAAGAGAATCAGTATACCGGTCCGTACGGCCAGGTGAGGATGGGTGAGATCTTCATCATGGTGCCCGAGGCCAAGGTGGGTGAGAGGTATACGGTCAGGATCACCGCCATAGCGACGAACCAGTACTCTGGGAACAGGCAAGCGGCTTGCGAGTTCGCGCAGATCGGCGGAGACAGAACGGGCAATTGCCTTCCCGCCCCGGCTGGGTAAAGCTTGATTCGGCCTGCCGAGCAGGGCGTCGAACGCGACTGCGAAACAGGGTGCCCTGAAGCGCAGAGGAGAACGGATGAGTACTAGAACGCTGACCAGGATCGCACTGCCCCTCCTGAGCCTTGCTATCCTCGGGGTCGCTCCGGCCCTGGGGCAGCAGTCGCTGACCTATGAGCAGGCCAGGACCGCCATGGATGCCGCCGAGGAGGAAGCGCGGAGCAACCAGTGGAACTTGACGATCGTCGTTGCCGATGCCGAGGGTGTGCCCATCTACGTCCGGAGGATGGAGGGCGCGAGCCCACGCACCTACGACGTCGCGATGCGTAAGGTCCGTACAGCCCTAGCGGCGGGCATGGCCACCGGCGACTATGGCCAGGCATTGGCGGCTGGTCGCGTCGAAGAGATTCCCGACGGCGTCACGTTCGAGGGCGGGTACCCGATCCGTCTGGGAGGACTCATCGTGGGCGCAATGTCCTCGAGCGGGGCGAGAGGTTCAGAGGACGCGCAGGCCGTGCGGGCGGGCATGGCGGCCATCGGGGTGCGCCCGTAGCGGCTCTCGCCCGTCCACGAACAGGCTGCTATTATCACCGGCATCCGCGCCGGCACCGCCAGCGATTGCTTCGCGTCCGGTCGGCCGGACCATGCCCACGGAGGAATGATGACCAATGCACGTAGATGGGCCCCCCACTTCGTTACGGTGCTCTCGCTGTCAGTGGCCTTGGGGGTCGCCCCCGCCGCGCTCGAGGCTCAGTCGCCGCCGGCCCAACCCCCAGCGGACTGGGGCCCCATCTCGATCAATATGGAGGAAATCGAATACCCGCATCCGGTAGAGTTCCTGAACTTGCAGCTATTTGGCCAGGACGTCCGGATCGCGTACATGGACGTGTCGCCGGTCGGGCCGCCGAACGGTCGGACTGTCGTACTCCTCCACGGAGGGAGCTACTACGGGTGGTATTGGAAGGCGCAGATCGAGGCTCTTCGTAACGAAGGCTATCGGGTCGTCGTGAAGGACCGCCTCGGGTGGGGCAAGTCCTCCAAGCCCATCCTTCCGTACAGCATGAGTCTGCACGGCTCCAACACGGCGCAGCTCCTGGAGCACCTGGGCATCTCCGAGGCAGCGATCGTCGGCCATTCGATCGGCGGCCAGATGGCCACCCGCTTCGCCTTCCTCTATCCGGGGATGACGACGCACCTCGTGACGGTCAACCAGATCGGCCTGACCGACGGTCGCGCAGGACGGGGCTATCGGCCCTTCACCGGGGAGATCAACGCGGAGCCGGACCCCCTGAGCGTGTACCAATCAGCGGTTCGCACAGATACGCGCCGCTACGTGAACTGGAAACCCGAGTTCATCGATCACCTTCGTATCCGCTACGGCCAAAGCCTCAGCGGTGATTACCCGCGGCTGGCCTATGTGCGGTCGCTCGGTGGCAACCTGCGTGGGATGGATACGGTCGTGGACGACTGGCCCCACATCCAGACGAAGACGCTGATCCTCGGCGGGGAGGTCGACGGACCCAACTTTCCTGCGAACGCAAGGCACGCGGTGGACGTTCTCCCAAACGCCGAAGTCTTCCTGATCCCCGGCGTCGGCCACAACCCGCACGAAGAGGTGCCGGAGATCGTGAACGCCGAGCTGATCCGTTTCCTCGGGTCGGACATTCATTAGGAGCCACTCCTTCCGAAGAACCTGCGACCGGATTGAGGACGAAAACGTTCCCAGAAAGGAACCCGACATGACAAAGCAGACCACCCGTCGTGACATGATCAAAGGAAGCTTCGCCCTTGCCGGATTGGGCGTCCTCGGCCTACCGGAATGGGCATTTCCGGCCCTCACGGAGGACCAGACCTTGGTGCGCTTCACCGACCTGCCCGACAACCTCGTGCTGGCACGGACACCGGATCGGCGGATCATCGATATCCGCAACATCGACGGGGTGTTCACCCCGGCCGATCAGTTCTTCACGACGCAGCACCACGGGCACCCAGACATCGACGTGGACGCGTACCGGCTGCGGGTGTCCGGGCTCGTCGACCAGCCGTTGTCGCTCTCGGTGACCGACTTGCGCGCGATGCCCAGCCGCGAGCTCGTCTTCGGGTTCGAGTGCTCGGGGAATCGCGGCCCGGTGAACGGTCTTTCGAGCAACGGCCGCTGGCGGGGCGTCCCGGTGCGGGCGGTCCTGGAGCGGGCCGGAGTGCAGGACGAAGCCCGTGAGATCGTCTTCTTCGGCGCCGACCGCGGTGAAGTGGATGTTGAGTTCCGCGGACGCGATTACCCCGTGGAACAGCAGTACGGCCGGAGCCTCCAGAGGGACCAGGCGCTCTCGGACGAGCCATTGCTGGCCTACGACCTGAACGAAGAGCCGCTGAGCACGCATCAGGGCCGGCCGCTCCGGTTGCTCGTCCCCGGATGGTACGGTGCGCCGAACGTGAAGTGGCTCTCCGAGATCCACGTCCAGGAGGACCAGTACCTCGGGTTGTACCAAGCGCGCCAATACCGAACCCTGAGGGGCGAGATGGTCAACGGCGAGATGAAGTGGAAGGAGACGGCGATCAGCAAGATGCGGCTCAAGTCGTTCATCGCGCGGGTGACCCGTGGGTCCAACGGCCAGCACAACGTGTTCGGCGTGGTGCTGCACGACGGCACGCCGCTCCGGTCGGTCGAGGTGCAGGTGGACGACGGCCCCTGGGAGCCGGCGACGCTCGACCCGGCGACGACGGCCGAGAGGTACGGGTGGAAGTTCTTCAACTACACATGGAACGGCGCCACCCCGGGTGAGCACTCCGTGACCTCGCGGGCGACCGACATCAACGGCAACGTGCAGCCGACCGCCGAGGAGCTGGAGACCAAGCTGACCTTCCTCGAGCACAATCCGCAGCTGGCGCGGACCCTCGTCATCGAGTAGGGAGGGAAAGGAAGCCAGGCCCGGGGCGATTTAGCTGATTCTGGGAGCTCCCGGGCTCGATACGCTTGCGCCGCAGCCCGTACGGCTTTGTTGACAGCACGATGTAGCCTCGCCCCGCACGATTCTTCGAGAAGGAGTTGCGCCTCCGCCTCGAGGATTGTTAGCGCGATTGCGAGCCCATTGAAGTAAGATACTTGGCGTGTGAGCCTTCACGCGCCACCCAACGTGATGTCAACCAGGACGCCAACCATGAATGACCCCTTTGTCCCGCGCGTCGGCGGAATCCTCAGCGCCGACATCGCCGTTCCCGAACACGAACGTGAAGTGCGCTTCTACTCACGCGTACTCAGCACGGGCGAGAATCCGCTTTGGCGCGAGGATCTGACGAACAACCACGGCACGCCGATCATCGGCTTGGGCGCGCGCAGCGCGGAGTATGCTCACCTTCCGCTCCAATGGATGCCGCACATTCAGGTCGCCGATGTCGCAGCCAGCGTGGAGCGTGCGCTCGATCTGGGCGGGGGCGAGCTTATGCATGCCAAAGACGACGATGGGAAGAGCCAGTGGGCGGGGCTGCTCGATCCGAATGGGGCGGCGTTCGGGATCATCCCAGTCGTTTCTGCGGAGGCGATCCCCCCAACTGAGGGCGCCGCATCGCGCGACGCTGCGGCGCGTGTGGGTTGCATCTCCTGGCTCGACCTGACGGTCTCCGACGCCTCGGCAACCCGTGACTTCTATCGACAGGTCGTTGACTGGTCGGTGCAGGAGGTCGAGATGGAGGACGGAAGCGAGCGCTACGCCGACTACAATATGCTCGGCGATGATGGCAACCCGGCGGCGGGAGTCTGTCATGCGCGCGGCGTGAACCTGGGCCTGCCGCCTATCTGGATGATCTACCTTCCCGTTGGCGACCTCGCCGAAAGTCTCCGTCGCGTACGAGAGGGAGGGGGTGAAATCATCAAGGCGACACGGGGGACCGATGGGGAGTACGCATATGCAGTGGTTCAGGATCCGGTGGGGGCGTGCCTGGCGTTGGTGCCGGGATGAAGAAGGTGCATCTGGCCGGCAGACAACATCGATCCGAAAGCCAGCATGTTGTTCCGGCCATTGCGGATAATATCTGTCACGTAATCGGCTAGCCATCCGGAAGGGCGAACAACCATACGCTGTCTCCCCGATCGGTTCTGGCCAACCGGTTACCTGCAGCAAAAACTGCGACGTATTGCTTGCCGTTGTGCTCGAATACCGTGGCCGGTGCGTTCACACCCGCGTCGGTCATGAACTCCCACAGCTTGGAACCGTCACGGGCATCCAGCGCGGTCAATCGGCCGTCGTTGCGGCCGGCAAACAGCAGGTCGCCTGCCGTCGCCACCAGGCCGCTGTAACAGCGACTGGGCCAGCGCCGGCTCCACACCTTGAGATTGGTGCGGAGGTCCATTGCCGTAACGATTCCGGTTACGGGGATGGGCGCAAAACGCATGCCGCCACCGGTGTAGCGGGCACCGGGTTCCACTTGTTCCAGATCCGCCCTGACGGAGTACGCAGCCTGCCGCTCGCCGGCGCAGATGTACATCACCCCTTTCTCGGGGTCTACAGTGCTGGGAGGCCAATTGGCATCGCCACGGCGTAGCAATACCGGTTCCTCCCAAAACGGTGTGAAGATGGCACCGTTGTTGATGAGCTCATAACCCTCCGGCGCTACATCCAATGTTTGAGCAACAAAGGGCTCGCCAACGGGATACGGCTGCGTGGCGGCAGTCGCCTGGCGCGGTTCCTGTGGAACCGGTCTCTCCTCTATACCGACCAGCGGCTCACCGTTCGTGCGATCGAGAATGTACAAAAACCCTGTCTTGCCGGCCTGGGCCAAGCCTTTGCGCGGCACGCCGTCGTAGTCCAGATCGAACAAGACGACCGGGTTGGGTGCGTCGTAGTCCCAGATGTCGTGATGAACCTCTTGAAAGTGCCAACGATATTCACCGGTGTAGACATCCAGCGCCACGATGGACACGGTGAACAAATTGTCCCCGGCGCGCACGGCACCGTTATAGTCGGGGCCCGGATTGCCGGTCGAGAAGTAGACCATCCCCAACTCAGGATCGACAGCGGGGGTGTGCCAGACCGTTCCGCCGCCGGTTCGCCAGGCATCGTTGTCAGCGGGCCAGGTATCGTGGCCGAACTCGCCGGGGCCGGGCACGGTATAGAAGGTCCACAGCAGGCTACCGTCGTCCGCGCTATAAGCTTTTACTCTCCCTCGGGCTGCAAATTCAGCACCTGCGAAACCGGTAATAACCATGCCCTGGAAATACAGCGGTGCGCTGGTGATGGTGTAGCCTTCTTCCCAGGCCTCGGCTTGAGTGGACCAGACCTCTTCGCCGCTGTCTTTGTCCAACGCCTTCAGCACTCCGTCCAGCTGTCCCACAAAGATCTTGTCTTCGCCCAAACCCACTCCACGACTGGTCCATCCACAACAGATCGTCGAGATCTCGTTGATGAGATCAGCCGAGTAGCGCCACAAGATCTCCCCGGTCTCAACATCGAGGGCGAAGACATCGTCGGCACCGGTGATGACGTACATGACCCCGTCATGGACAATGGGCTGAGCCTCCCCGGAATACTTCGCGCCGACGCCGGACTCCTCGAGATGGGTACGCCAGACCTGACCAAGTTGATCGACGTTTTCGGTGTTGATCTCCGTCAATGCCGAGAAGCGTCGATTGAAGAGGTCCCCGCCGTTCGTCAGCCAGTCGGTCGTAGGCAGTTCCAACAGCGTCTCTTGATCCGGTCTGCTTTGTTGAGACTCTGCAGCCTGTGAGGCCAACGCTGAACTGAGAATGAGTATTCCCGCGAGAAGTACCGGTATGTGGATATTCATGTTTTTCGGCCTCTAGACTTCTTGTTGATCCCAAGTAACGCTCGGCGACGAGCACGCACCACGCTGGTCGTCGGTCACCGTAAGAGTAGTGAAGCCTCGTGTCCAGCAGCACAGGCTAGATCCACGGCTGTCGTGACCCCGACATCTCCAGCTACCTTCCGCCCCATCGACTCCTAGGCCATACACCGGGAAGCATCCGATGAGACGGACGTACTCGCTCGCTTTATGCGTCGGGCTGCTGTTGCTTGGTCAGCATGAGGCTCTCGCCTCGCAGAATCTGCTCGTGCACGGCGGGACCGTCGTAACCTCGGAGGGCAGCTACCAGGGCCTGGATCTGGCTCTTCTCATCAAAGGAGAAGACGATCGGACCGTCGTAACCTCGGAGGGCAAGGCCGATGTCCTGGTCCGGGCGGGTGTCATCGTCGCGATGGGGCAAGATCTCAGCGCAGAGCCGGGCGTGAGGCGCATCGACGCTTCCGGGTTGCTGGTCCTGCCCGGCGGCGTCGACCCGCACGTCCATCTGGGTGGCCGCTGGGTCGACGACTATCGCACCGGCTCGATGGCGGCCCTGGCCGGCGGGATCACCACGATCTCGAACTTCGCGTCAGCGGGGCGGGGCACGGAGCTAACTAAAGTCGTCGATCGGCAGGCGGCCCTGATTGCGCAGCAAGCGATCGCCGACGTCATCCTGCACACGACGATCAATGACCCAGTAGCGCACGCCCCGCAGATGGAGGCGCTCGCGGCCGCGGGCCAGACGAGCATCAAGGTCTTCATGAACTTCGGGGGATTCGACCCGAACGCGGCTGCCTACCTCCAGACCATCGCGGCGGCCGGCGACGCCGGCGTGCTGACCATGATTCACGCAGAGGACGCGAGCATCCTGGCGAATCAGGCGGCCGGGCTCGAGGCGCAGGGGCGTACGTCCGTCGCGTACCTGGCCGACGCCCGACCCGCCTTGGCGGAGGAGGTCGCCATGATGAGGGCCGTGGCGATGGCCGAGCAGACTGGGTCGCCGGTCTACGCGGTCCACGTGTCCTCTGAGCGGGCTTTGAGGGTCGCGCAAGCCGCTCGTGCGCAAGGGCTGCCTTTCTTCATTGAGACGAGGCCGATCTATCTCCACCTCACGCGGGAGCGGTTCGACGGCCCGGACGCTGGCCTCTATGTGGGGCAGCCGCCCCTGAGGGAGCAGTCGGATCAAGATGCGCTCTGGGAAGCCCTCGCCAACGGAACGATCGATGTCGTGGGGACAGACCACGTGGCGTACTCGCGGGAAGACAAGCTCGACCCCAGCCAGACGATTACGAGCCACCGCGCAGGTATGAACCACCTGCAGATGCTACGGCCCCTCTTGTTCTCGGAGGGCGTCCTCGGCGGTCGCATCACGGCGGAGCGCTTCGTCGAGGTCACCGCGACGAATCCGGCCAAGCTATTCGGCATCTTCCCCGAGAAGGGCACGATCGCCGTCGGGTCGGACGCCGACCTCGTCCTGTGGGACCCAGGCGAAACGCGCACCGTCCGCGACCAGGACATGTTCTCCGCTACTGGATTCTCGATCTACGCGGGATGGGAAGTCACCGGGTGGCCGCTCGTCACCGTTCGGCGGGGGGAGGTCGTGTTCGAGGACGGCGAGATCAAGGGTCAGGCAGGCACGGGACGTCTGCTCGAGCGGAGTCGCTGGCAGGAACGCTGACCCGGTCCTAATGCCGCTGCATGGCATTTGGATCTTGACAGGCGACGCATAAGAGTGTATATACACGCATATGACCGCCAAGAAACCTCCAAAGCCCAGTCGCAATGTCCTGGATCGAGCGAATTGCACAATCGCAAACTTGCGCAAAGCAACGCGAGCGGTGACGCAGGTCTATAACGCCGGCTTGCGGCCGGTTGGCCTGCAGGTAACCCAGTTCACCGTGATCTCGGCGCTGGCGAGACTGGGAGATACACCACTGACGCGGCTGGCAGACGCCCTTGTTATGGACCGTACGACGTTAACGCGAAATCTCAAGCCGCTCGTTGAGAAGCGACTGGTCCGCATTGAACAGGACGAGGATCAACGGGTGCGCATCGTCAGCCTAACGGACGAGGGGAAGACAGTGCTTGAAGGTGCCCTTCCCTATTGGCGAGAGGCACAGTCCCGGCTAGTCGACGGTCTTGGTCAGAAGCGTTGGTCAGCCTTTCTGGATGATCTAGAGACAACGATTGGCGTCGTGCAAAACGGGTGATTTTTTTTAAACTATTAAGTGTATATACACCCTACTTGGAGCATGTTGAAAGATGAACACAGGAACCAGCACAGGGCGTTCGGAAAACCGGCAACGCTGGGGTCCCCCTGAGTCAGCACAATTGACGGGCGGCGTGCTACGCCGTTCAGCGATCCTCGCTCTGATCATTGGCAGCGCACTGACCTGGATCAATCAATTCGATGCGCTCCTTGGATCTGACACGATTCAGATTCTGCCTCTGTTCTTGGCGTATGTGACCCCTTTCGCGGTCATTGCAATCTCGCAACTCACGGCTATCCGGCGGGCCTGGGCGGATGCCAAAAAAGAGCATACACCTGGGACACCGGAGAACCTTGTCGCGACCGCCTTTCTACATGGGATTCCGGCGAGAGCTCTGACGATTGGATTGATTATCGGAACCATCAATGCGGCCATTATCCTGGCTGAGGCGTTACTGAGTACTGGTGTCATCGGTGCGGACCCACGGCGCTCCTAGCTCAGGTTTACGCCTTGCCGGTGCTGTTTGGAGTTCTCTCGCAAGCTGTCTCTTATCGGCGCGCGGTAGGAATCTTCGCGTCCTAAATCGTACTCGAATTCTCAGTATCTAAACCAAGGAGAGGAAACATGAACACGAGCGACGCCGGACTCTTAGCTCGATCGGAAAAAACACCATTGAACACCGACACCCGCGACACGATTGCAAAACCGAACCGTCTGCTAGCTACCAAGACCCTGCGGTTGGAAAAGGAAGATCTCAACGTCCGCTACGCCGAGTTGGGCGACCCTGCGAATCCGACGGTGTTGTTGCTGCATGGCGTGCCCGAGAATCTGCAGGCCTGGTACACTGTCGCGCCGCTCCTGGCCGAGAAGTACCACGTACTGGCGGTCGATTGGCCTGGTTTTGGCGGGAGCGACCCGTTGAGGTCGCCCGAGGACTATACCTCGCGCCGCTTTGCTGAGGTAGTCGTAGACTTCATGGACTCGCTTCACATCCGTCAAGCGAACCTGGTGGCCACAGACATTGCCCTCCTCCCTGCGCTACTGGTGGGACTCGAGCATCCGAGCCGCGTCTCTAAGCTGGCGGTGATGGACGGTATTCCGTTTCCGCGGCCTCAGTACTCTTCGTGGGAGCTCACGAGGCCCACACCGCTGAAGAAATAGCCGATTGCGCGCCCGATGGGGACGCAGGCGGATGGACGGGGCTGTTCTTCAGTCGCTCTTTAAACTCGTCGTCGTGCCAGGCCTTCGCCGTCGGGTCGTTGAGATCGGTCACGACCTTGGCCAGCGCGCGCTTTTCCAGCGGCTGGTTTTCCCTCCCACCGACGGAGACATCCTGAACGGCCGGTGCCGACCGCTTCAGCACGGTCTTGAAGTAGTCGACGAGGTCGGAAGCATAGTAGCCGCCCCCGAAGGAAAGGATCGCGATGCGTTGACCGCGTCCCGTGGCTCCGGCCGGAAAGTGATAGTATGCACTCACCTGTTTAGGCGTATGTCGGGTCCCGGCGCGAGCCTCCGCGGGGGCCGCCGTAGCTCGGTGCTTAGGGCCCTCGTCCAACCCGAGCACCCCGATGACCATCCCGTGAAGGTCGGAGGGCAAGTGGACCTCGCCCCGATGTGATCGATAACTCCCTTCTGGATGGTCGAAATGCTCGAGATCGACACGAAAAGCAGCCGATAACTTTGCCACGGAGCCCTCAAGAACCATATCGTGGCGGGCGTCAGACGCCTCGACAACTTCGAGTCCGCACCGTTGAGCAAAATCGATCGACCTGCCCAACCGCTCCTTCAAACCTTCACCGGCCTGCAATACGAGAATCACCTCCATCCGCTCGTCGTCCGGAACCGAGCCCATCGGTGCCGCTATCTCCGAATGGACCGGCTGGGTCCCTTCAAGCTTCCGGTATTCCATTGATGTCTCCACGGGTCAACCTCGAACGGCCGGCGCACTACGGCGCCACTATTCCCCAACAGCGCAGCACGGGCGCCACAAAACGCGATGTTTAGTCGCAGGGAATCGATGCTCGCCTAACGTATTGGGTGAGCGACATCGTGAGCAACAGCATCCCGGGGAGGCTAGGACGATCACTAGAGAATACGCTGGTCTCTATTCGAACACGCCGATACTTTACTCTTGCTGGCCGGGGCGACGTCGATCATGGTTTCGTCCGCGAACTCCTACCGGAATCGTGGCAGCGTGATCCCCAGCGTACGGAGCCGCGCTCTCGAGGAATCGGGCCCGAGATCTTCTCCGTCTCTCCGAGACTTTCGCGAGGGAGGTGCCATCAGTGGCTAGCGCCACGCCCCAGGTCTTGCGCACCTATCAGAATCATCATCTCGATAGCACGAGGTGGGCGCTCTACAGGCCGAGGGGTGACGACATCATCGTCTCGACCTCCATCAAGGCTGGCACGACCTGGATGTTGGCGATCGTCGAGAACATTCTTCATCAAGCGAGGAACGTGGCCCCGGCGGACCCGGTCGTATGGGTCGATTTTCGGATCCCCTCCCGGACTCGGACGATGGTTGCGCTCGAGGGGCGACGGGACCGGCGCGTCATCAAGAGTCATCTTCCGTTGGATGGACTCCCGTACTTCCCGCATGTGAAGTACATCGTCGTGGCTCGCGACCCTCGCGATCTGTTCATGTCTCTGCACAACCACTACCTCAACTACACCCCCGGGGCCCTACGAAACCTGAATACGGGCCAGGTTGGCGAGGCGTTTCCAGAGTGTCCGGACAACGCCCGGGTGTTCTGGCGACAATGGATCACCAAGGGGTGGTTCCCCTGGGAGACCGAGGGTTACCCCTTCTGGGGAAATCTGCATCACACCAAGACCTGGTGGGAGTACCGGCACCTGCCGAACATCCTGTTCGTACACTACAGCGACCTCTTGAGCGATACCGCAGGCGAAATCCGCCGAGTCGCCGAGTATCTCGCGGTTCCCCTCGGTGAGGGGGCCCTGGCCAGAATGCTGGAAGCCGTGTCGTTCG
This sequence comes from Longimicrobiales bacterium, assembly GCA_965249775.1. Taxonomy (GTDB): domain Bacteria; phylum Gemmatimonadota; class Gemmatimonadetes; order Longimicrobiales; family Gaopeijiaceae; genus UBA822. Next base: position 3,850,091 of record OZ252253.1, on the reverse strand, counting down.
ACACCATGCGAGCCAGAGCCGTTGCCGTCGATGAGAGGAGGAGGGCGGAGTTGAATCTTGGGCCTACCGAAGAGTTCTCAGACGGGACTTTCAAGGGGGGCTTGGCGACCTTCTTCCACAAGGGCGAAAATGGGCGCTGGCGAGGCGTGCTGACTGAGGAGGACTTGAGCCACTACGCCGCCGCCATTAGAAGGGTGCTGCGCCCAGATTGCGCTGTGTACTTGGAGCGCGGTCTTCGGGGTCCTTCCTAACCGGTTTTGGCCACCGGGCGACGACCGTGCCGGTCATCCCGAACTGATCTAGCCCCGAGCGGCGGAGACGGTGCGTGATTCATGTACGTCAGCGGCTCGAGGGGAGCGAGAGGGGAGCGTGCAGGGTCTCGGGACAGGCCCGCTCAACGCAGCGCCGCAGGAGCACGAAGAAGCAGGACGAAGAGGCGCTGAGGGCGGACGGGCTTCTATTTCCACCAACTATGTGGGTTCAGTGATGCGAGGATGCTCTTTAGATGTTTTCGGTAGCACTACCGCGGCAGCGACAAGCATTCCCGCCATAATGACCTCGGCAACAATCGACCCGGTGGCGAACGGCGCGTCGTGGACGGCGAACGCCACGATCCCGAGCGCCGAATCCGCCCGTTCCCTCACATGCTATTCCGTCCGCAGTGCGGTGGTCGGCTCCACGCCGAGCGCGCGGCGCGTCGGGACGACGCACGCGAGGAGGCAGACTCCCAGCATGAAGGTGGCGTAGGCAAGGAGCATCGCGACCTGCGTGAGCGATAGCCCACTCGAGAGACCGTCGGCAAAGGCTAAATTCGTCCCCGGGGCTATGGCGGCCGCAGCGGCGATGAGCGAGCTGCCGGCGAGGATGCCGAGTCCCACCCGTGACAGCGGACGCCGGAAGATGTCGACGAAAACGCGCGGCCGTCTCGCGCCCAGGGCCACACGGACGCCGATCTCACGGGTGCGTCGCGAAACGGTGAACGACAGCACCGCGTAGATCCCGGCGAGCGAGAGCATCAGGGCGATGGCGCTCATCAAGAGCGTGACTCGCAGCTGCAGCCCGGTGAGTCCTCCGTTCAGAAGATCGTCTGCCCCTTGGAGCTCCGAGAGCCCAAGCGTCGGGTCCACCGCGGCAGCGATCTCGCGAAGCTGTGGGGCCAGCGTCATCGGATCGCCCCGCACGTGCACCATCATATAATCGAGTCGGTCCGGGGTGGCAGGAAGATAGAAACCTGCCGCGCGTCCCCTCTGGAAGGGGTTGCCCATCCCGAGCTCGTTCACGACACCTACGACCTCGTACCAAGGGTCGGAGTCCTCGGCGGCCACGAAGGGCGTATCGTCCACGAAGCGCACCAGTTGGCCGATGGCATTCCGCCCCTGAAGCACCTGGTCCACGAAGCTCTGATCGACGATCGCGACCCTCCCACCTGGCGCGAGATCGCCGGCATGGAAGGCGCGACCGGCGAAAATCGGAGCCTCCAGCACGTCGAAGTACGACGGATCGATGTGTGCGACGTCCGCTTCGCGGAGCGGGGGTTGTGGATCCGAGCCCGCGGGGGACTGAGCGGTAACGGTCGAGGCATCGTACAGCTCGATGTCGTAGTCTTGGTGGCCCGTGCGCGGCAGCCGGTCCACGAAGGTGACGCCGGCGACCCCTGGCTCAGCTGCAACGCGTCGGCGCAGCTCGTCGAGGGTTGACGCAAACGACGCCCCCTGGGCGAGGCGGGACGAATCGGCGTCCGCTTCCGGGACGATCGGAGCATCCCTCTCGATCCGCACCGTCAGATACTCCTCGGCGGCGAATCCGGCCTCGAACGTCTGGGTGTGCCGCAACTGCCACCACAGCACGTAGTCGATCGCGGGAAACGCCACCGTGACCGCGACCTGCACGACGATCACCGCGGTCCACACGCCGCCAAACTGCAGTCCGCCCGCTCCGGCCGTGGCCTGCTTCAGGCGGGATCCCATGCCTCGCGTGACCTTGAGCGCAGGCAGCACCCCCGCGATCGCGGAGGCAAGCACGGTGAGCCCGATGGCGAACAGCACCGTCGCGGGCGAAAGACGGAGATCGTACCAGAAGGGAAGCTGGCTGAGGTTAGCCTCGAAAAAGTCCATCCCCTGGTTGCGGAGGGCGAAATGGGCGACCACCAGGCCGACCACTGCCGCGACGCCTCCGAGCACGAGCGCCTCAGCGAACATCTGCGCGACGATCCGGCTGCGACTCGCTCCGAGGGCGCTCCGCACAACGAGTTCGTTCTCGCGCGTCGCCGCGCGCGCGAACAGTAGAAGGGCGACGTTGCCGCAGACGACCACGAGCAGCATGAGCGCGAAGAAGTAGATCGAGAACACTAACCCGACATCCTCGGCCCACGGATCGTAGAACGCCTTCGCGTAAGCCACCACACGCGGCTGCAGATGTTCGTGCGTGGCGGGCAGCTCGATGGCCGCGCGGCGGCCGAGCGTGGTCAGCTCCGCCTGCGCCGTCTCGAGTGTTGCGCCGGGTGCGAGCACGCCGAAGACCCTGATGTCGGGACCCGAACGCGGCGCCTGGTCCACGATGCCCGTCCGCAACGGCATCCAGAACTCGTGCGAGACGGGGAATCCGAAGCCTTCGTGCATCACGCCGACCACCGTCGCAGGCTCGTTTCCGAGCTGCACAGTGCGGCCGATCACATCGGGGTCGCTCCCGAAGCGCATTCGCCACACGTCGTACCCGAGCACGGCCACAGGTGGCGCATTGGGCCGTTCGTCGGCCACATCGAGGACGCGGCCCAGGAGCGGCGCAGCCCCGGCGACGCGAAAGCCGGAGGCGGTGATCTCCGCGACCGCGACGGGACGCGCCTCGCCATCGGTGACGATCAGCGTGCGTGTGACGTCCCTCCAAGCACCGAGCTCTGTCACCGACCGCAGCGCGCCGCGCCAGGCGACGAAGTCGTGCAGCGCGCGCTGATCGGGACGATTCGCCACGACGTCCCAGTTCCGGATTTGGACGATGCGCTCGCCCGCGGGCAGCGGCAGCGTGGGACGGACGAACACCGTCGACATCTCGAAGATGACTGTGCCGGCGCAGATCGCGAACGCCATCGCAAGACCGCCGACCAGGGTGAGTCCCGGGTACTTCACGAGCATCCGCAACCCGAGCTTGAGGTCAAGCCACGAGATACCGGGAACCCGCGGAGCTCGGGCGAGCGCCCGCCACACGCTGGCCGCGGACGCGATCGTGCTGGTCGTGTACCGCATCGCCGCACGCCACCGCGGCGTCCCCTGTGCGACATCGCGGGCCATCAGCTCCTCGAGGTCGTCGAGGATAGCCGAAGCGTCCGGGCCGCGGATCAACAGCGACGCAACCCCACGCAGCCAGCGAGCTCCCCGTCCGGCGTCTCGTTCGGACATGTCAGCTCTCCGCCAGCTCGGCGAGCGCTGGCATGAGGCCCTCAGCGACCGTCTGGTTCGTCGCGTGGGCGTCCATCAACGCTCTAGCACCTTGCGGCTCCAACGTGTAGTACCGACGCGGCCGGCCGCCTCGCCCCGAGCTCGGCACCTTGGTGCCCGAGGTGACCAGTCCGCGCTCCTCCAGGCGCCCGAGTGTCGTATAGATCGCTCCCGGCGCCGCGGTGCGCCCTGTTCTCTCCTTGATGGCATCACGGATCGCCAAGCCGTACGCCTCGTCGCCGAGTCGCACCACCGTGAACAGGATCAGCTGTTCGAACGCTCCCAGTTGCCCCACTCCCTATCCTCCACCTTCGGCCAACAAGCCTGCGATAGTAATACTACATTGTGGTAAACGACGCCATGCCGACAGGAGACCACAAACACCGTCATCTCCCGCTCATACAGCGTGCGGTCCGCGAGGGTGTTAGGTCACGGAGGACCCCGTGTTCACGAGACTATCGCCCTCTCGCTCTTTAGGCGGGAGGGCCATACGCCAAGAAAAACTCCGCCCGGTCACCTAAGACCAAGCGGGGCTTCTACTTCCACTTCCTTCAGTGGGCCTGGGTAGACTCGAACTACCGACCTCACGCTTATCAGATATGAGCCGAGCGCTCGTGGGCGCTTGTGAGCGCTGGAAATAGGGGGTTTTTGGCGAATCTGCGCTCGTGGGCGCTCGCCAGCGCTGGTGGGCGATGATACAGGTTTTGATACAGCTTCCTTACCCACTCGCGAGAATGCAGGCGAGCCTGAGAGCGACGTGACGGGCAGCAGGCCGTCCAGGTCACCACTCGACGTTCGGCCGAGTCTTGGAAAGGACGCGTTCGCCGGCATGTACGAGTTCTGGCTGAGAAGGTCCGGAGGTCGTACCCTCCCGGAGTGACACGCCCCTCCAACACGCTCAATCAGGAAAGTGCCTCTATGATCAGTCGACTTCTTCTGACCACCGGTCTTCTCTTTTTCGCTGCGTGTGAGTCCGGCGAACACTACGACGTGCTCATCACCGGTGGCACCGTTTACGACGGAAGCGGAGGAATCCCGGTGGTAGCCGACGTGGCTATCTCTGGAGACCGCGTGGCCGCCATCGGAGATCTCGGAGGTGCTACGGCGGACCAGACAATCGACGCCACGGGGCTCGCCGTTGCACCCGGCTTCGTCAACATGCTGAGCTGGGCCACCGAGTCCCTCATCATCGACGGGCGCTCACAAGGTGACATCCGTCAGGGGGTGACCCTCGAGGTGTTTGGCGAGGGCACGTCCATGGGCCCCATGAACGATGACATGAAGGTGCTTTGGCTCGAGGAGTTCAGAGACTACTGGGGTGCAGAGGCCGCTGTCGAGCACCTCGGTGGGAACGACGTGCCCTGGACAACGCTTGGAGACTATCTGGGTTTTCTGGAGCAGAAGGGCATCAGCACGAACATCGCGTCGTTCCTGGGCGCCACGACCGCGCGGGTACATGAGCTGGGCTATGAGGACCGAGCCCCGAACGCGGAGGAGCTGGCACGCATGGTCGCGCTGGTCCGCGAGGCCATGGAGGAGGGCGCCATGGGCATCGGGTCCTCGCTCATCTACGCCCCGGCGTTTTATGCCGACACGGACGAGTTGATCGCGTTGTCGGCAGCAGCTGCAGCCTATGATGGCATGTATATCTCGCACATGCGCAGCGAGGGGAACCGACTGCTCGAGGCTATCGACGAACTGATCACGATCTCACGCGAGGCCGGACTGCCCGCTGAGATCTACCACCTCAAGCAGGCCGGCCAGGAGAACTGGTCCAAGCTCGACGACGTGATCGAGCGCGTGGAAGCCGCTCGCGCCGGAGGTCTCCGCATCACCGCCGACATGTACAACTACACGGCCGGCTCCACGGGACTGGACGCCGCCATGCCCCCGTGGGTTCAGGAAGGCGGCTACGAGGCGTGGGCTCAACGGCTGCGGGATCCCGCCACCCGGCAGCGGGTGATGCGGGAGATGATCGAGCCCACGGACGAGTGGGAGAATCTCATGCGCGCAGCGGGCGCCGAGGGTATGCTGCTGGTGGGCTTCGTGAACGAGGATCTTCGAGACTACACGGGAAAGACGTTGGCCGAGGTCTCCGAGGAACGGGGCACCAACCCGCAGGAAACGGCCATGGACCTCGTCGTCGAGGACGGGAGCCGGGTGCAGGTGGTCTACTTCCTCATGTCTGAGGACAACGTCAAACGGCAGATCGCGATTCCGTGGATGTCGTTCGATTCCGACGCCGGGTCGATGGCACCCGAAGCACCCTTCACCAACTACGGCACGCACCCTCGAGCCTACGGCAACTTCGCCCGCCTTCTGGGCAAGTATGTCCGTGAAGAGGGCGTCATCCCACTTGAGGAGGCCATTCGAAAGCTGACCTCATTGCCGGCCGAGAACCTCCGGATCGAGGACCGAGGCCAGTTGGAAGTAGGCTTTTTCGCGGACGTCGTGGTTTTCGACCCGAACCAGATCGGAGACCGTGCGACCTACGAGGACCCCCACCAGTACTCCGTGGGGATGGTCCACGTCTTCGTAAACGGGACTCAGGTGCTGGACGCCGGGGAACACACTGGTGCGACGCCCGGGCGAGCCGTGCGAGGACCAGGCTGGACGGGCGGCTGAAGGGCGGGAAGGATTTAGACCGGCGGGGGCAGCAGGCACTCATCGGTTTATCGCCCTCCCGCTTATCAGATATGAGACTGCCGCTCATGGGCGCTCGTGAGCGCTGGAAATCCGGGGGTTTGGCTAATTCTGCGCTCGTGGGCGCTCGCCAGCGCTGGTTTGCGATGTTACAGGTCGTGTCACAACTGCCGCTCAGCGACGGCCACCTAAATCCATTGGACCGGCGGTGCCCGCCCCAGTGTTGGAGCGGATCACGGGCCAGGCTAGTTGCACACCCGCTACCTGATCCCGATTGTGCTGCCGGGGCGAAGGCCCCGTGCATATGAGTTAGAGTTAGTCTAGGCGGACCCTGGGCTGAGTCTGGGGCCGCACTCACCTTCTCACCGCACGACGGCGAGGGCCTAGTGCCGCCAGCGGGGCTGACGATTCGCGTGGCGCGGGAGGCCGACCTGCCTGACCTCCAGGCGGTTCGGGAAGCTGCGTTCGCACCCATCTTCGCGTCGTTCAGGTCGATTCTCGGTGACGCGATCTACGACGTAGCCCAGGCGCACGACGACAAAGCGCAGGGTGCGATCCTCACCGGATGCTTCGAGGCGTCATCCGAATGGAGTCTCCACGCCGCTGAAGTTTCGGATCGTGTCGTAGGCTTTCTTTCTTTCCGCGTTGACGAAGATGCGAGTGTTGGTGAGATCGGACTCAACGCTGTGCATCCCGATTACGCCGGGCGGGGAATCGGCACGGCGCTGTATGACTTCGCCCTCGACCGGATGTCGGCCGCCGGGATCAGAGTGGCGACCGTTTCGACCGGCGCCGATCCGAGTCACGCCGCAGCGCGCCGGGCGTATGCGAAGGCTGGCTTCAGCGCCGAGATTCCGAGCGTGTGGATGTGCTGCGACCTCCGCGAGCGTCCGTCCAGTTCCGACCCTGACACCGGCTGAGGGAGGCACTCCCATGCTCCCCGACGCCGTTCCATTCAAGTGCCGCCCTTGGGAAGGGACAACTATGCGGCTTCAGCGATGCCAGGATGCTCTTCAGATGTGTTCGGTAGCACTATCGCGGCAGCCACAAGCATTCCCGCCATGACGACCTCCGCGACAATCGACCCGGTGGCGAACGGCGCGTCGTGGACGGCGAACGCCACGGTTCGCATCAAGGCGGCGCCACCGAGAAGGAGAGCAGGAGCCAGCAGCCACTCACGGCGTAGTGTCCACACGCCCATCAGCACCATCACGAAACCAGCCAAGAAGAAGGACGCAAAATCCCCGATCTGCGTGCTTCGTCCGGCGCCTTCCAGCAGAGGCATGCCTAGCCCCTCCGCTGCGCCAGCAGGATCGGTAACCCACCCAACGCCGAGGAGCAGCATCATCAGGCCCGGAAGGGCGGCGACAATGCGAAAACCAGTCTTCATTCTGAACCCCGCTAGTCAAAGGTCTTACGCGGTCAAGACGACATTATCGTAGCCGCGAGGTAACCGCGATACCGCTAGATGGTGCGGTTCCCGACCTCTGTGCTGTAGATGATGCAGCGCTGTAGGGCCAGACTGGCGCCTTTCGGGGGGGGAGCGGGGCCCCTCCTGTCAGGGACTTGTCTCAAACTCGATCTCGAGAGTACATCGAGAGGTCATCCCAGTCCCATGTCAACTCCGGACGAGGGAACGTCCGGTCGGGATGCCAATCTTCCCAGCCATCCGAGAACGGACCTTCGTTGTTCTCGATCTCAATTACTGCAAGTCGTCCCTCCGCTCTGATATCATTGGCCTGAGCAGAGTCTATTCGTCCGTCCTCAACACAAATGTCGAGTTCCTCCTGGTCTTTCCATCGCCATTCTCGGTTCGGTTCAACGAGTATGTCGAGCTGATGATCCCTGATGTCGAACCCAAACCAGGTGCGCATCAGTTTGCTCTGCATGTTCACGTACCACCCTTGAAACAGGCGCTCTCTCGACCATCTAACCCACGTCGCACGTCGCTGATCAGGTTTAATGACGATCAGGAGCTCCGCCCATCGCCAAAATGAATCCTCCAGCGACCAAGACCCCTCCGTCCAGCGACGCGGTGTTCCCGGTGTGTGGTTCTGCAGCACTGGTCTTTTTGATGGTGTGTCCAATGGGAGCCAGAGGACTACCTGGATTTCAGAATCCTCGACTACAGTGACGGGCTTCACGTCTATAATACTCCGACGGTGCTCATCGACCTCTCGGTACAGAATGGTCTCGCCGAGACGAAACCTGGACACCTCCTGTTTCATGGGTAGTTCCTCATCACGTCCTTCAGGGAACCTCATTTTCTCACTCATACGCGGCGGCCGTCATGGAAGATCTCGACGCCGCTGGCCACCGGACATCGAGGGCGTATACAAACCCCATACTCCAGAAAACGCTCGAGCGCTGGTGGGCGCTGGCCAGCGCTGGCGGGCGATGATACAGGTTCTGCAACAGCCGCAGACTAGAGTTGCCCCGCAGGTCTCAAGCGCAAGATCCCATCAACGCTTTGGCGTGAGAGGTAGCACCCGTCGAATTGGCTCGCGAATCTCACGGCTGGTGTGCATCGTGAAATGCAAGGGTGCATCCGCCGTAGTGCCATTTGGGGACCAATTAGATGACAAAAAAAAGGCTCATATTATCTATTCCAATGTTCTCCTTTTTCATCATTTCTTGTGGTGATGACGGGGGCATTACTGATGCTGCGGGGTCAAGTAGTGAAATCGATGCTGCCTTTGCGCCTTCGACTTGCCCTGCAGTGACAGCTCCACAACTCGATGCATCCTACTACGCGGGCCCACTGACTGATACGCATTTTCACATGCCGGTACTGTCAGGCGGCCCCTCGCCAGGTCCACAATTCCCAGAGCTCGGGCTAAACACTACAGTAACTGAGATTGATTGCACCATAAGACATGAGGGTACGAGCAAAGTATTTACCTTCTTTTCTGTTCCATCAGATGCCCCGGCACAAGAGCTCGAGTTGGTAAGGCGCACTATGCAAACTTACCCGGCTCATTTCGTGCCGTTTATCAATGCTCACGGAAATAATTCGGCCTTGCCGACGGCAACATCAAGCGAACTGAGCAACATTTTGTCGATGCAACCCCAATTGTTTCAAGGTTACGGTGAAATCTCTCTCTCAGAACGAACACCTGGTGTGGGTGATGATGTGCCCCCCGATGATCCTGTCTTTGATGGTATCTACCAGGTCGTTAGAGAACACAATCTGGCAGTGTATTTTCACCCTGGCCCTGGTCAGGAAACCAACCTTGCGAACGCATTGAGAGATAATCCCGACATAAATTTTCTTGTTCATGGAGAAGGGATAGAAAACGAAGTGGGTGCTTTGATGGCGCAGTACCCCAACCTCTACTTTACAGCTAACGATCTCTATGGGGATCAGTACTTGCTGCATCCTGGCGAGAGTACCGCCAGCTTTCTAGCCGCGTTAGATGATTATGGGCCGTTGCTTACACAAGACCTTGCGACATGGAAAGTCCTGATAGAAACACATCCAGATCAATTCTTGTGGGGTACGGACCGCGGTGGAATCGCCGTATGGACCTTGGATATAGAAGTGGGTAAGAAATTAGTCGATTATGCTCGAGCCTTCATTGGACAACTTGATCCATCGGTCCAGGAAAAATTTGCGTATCGAAATGCTGAAAATCTGTTAAACTGATGCCCCGTCGGCCTCTTCGAGCGACTGCGCTCGGACATAGGGAGTGGTACCCCACCTGGGGGCACGTCAGGCCCTATCGACTCAAGTAGATGTTCAGTAGCGGGTTGTTGAATCCCGTCTCCCCGACGCGATTGAGGCGAATGCCGCCACGCAGCTCCTGCGGATCCCGTATGTCGAAGTGACTACCGTCGAACAGCGGGATCACGAACGCTTCGATCTGACTGACCGGGAAGACGTTCAGCGCGGCATCGAAGAGCGCCTCGTTCAGCGCATAGTAGGCGGTGAAGTCCGAGGCGCAGACCTCTGCTTCGCAGAACGTGCCAGCCCCGTAGAAATCCATCGGCCCGGCCCATGGGCTTCAGCCAGACGGGTAGGGTCCCGAGCTCACCTGCCGCGGCCGTGACCGCATTCACGAGTGTGGCCGCTGGATCGACACCCGCGTCGAGCGGGGGGCTGGCATTGAGGTTGATGTCGAGGATCATCCCGTCGAAGAGGGAGTAGTGCGGGGGCTCGTCCGAGAGCGAGCGATGGTCCCCGTTCGACTCGAAGCGTAGGAAGTTCATCGCCAGGACCTCGAAGCCCTGGGCCTGCCACTCAGCGATCACTCTCCCCTCCTCGGCCATGACCTCGGCCTCGATCGCCTCGCACTCGGCGACCTCGGAAGGATGGCAAAGCAGGGTTGTCCCACGCCGGGGCAGGAAGCCGAACCACGCGACCGGAATTCCCCTCGCCTTCAACTGGTGCAGGCTATCCATGTAGGCCAGGTGCTCACGCATCAGCTCGAGCGAGATCATCCGATCGACGATTCGGAGCCTGGGCTCCGGCACGATGAGCTGGGCCGAGCCGGCCCAGCTCGAGATGTCGTGCGAAGCCATGAAAGCATCAAGCGTCGCGGAATTCTCGGGCGCGAGGATTTGCGCGAGTTCAGCGTCGCTCGGGAACTCGTGATAAATGGCCATCACATCGCCCGCCCCAAGAATGTCAGGATCGGCCGTGCAAAACACGACGGAGGCGTCACAGGGCGAGAGCTCGACCGTAATCGATCCGTCCGACTCCAATGAAAACCACGCAGCTCGGCGCCCATGAGCACGAGCCACCCCGGATCGAGAAGGTTGCCCGAATACGTCCGCAGCTGAGCGGAGCGGAGAGGGCCAATCTCGTCGTCGCCGAGCGCGAAGGGCCCTTGGCCCATGGCGTCCACGAGTCGGAGCATAAGGGGGGGCAACGGGGCGCTCGCTTGCTCGAGCCGGTATTCGCCGTCCGCCTCACACACGCCGTAGAACGTCTGCTCACCCTGAGCGAGATAGTCGGCGTCTCCGGCAACCCCGCTCCCCAGGAACGTCTCGAGATCCAGAACCGCCCGACTCCAGCCGCTGCAACTCCCGGTATCGCGAACACACACGGTGCAGCTCGTTTGAACCTGATTCTGAAATTCGGCGTCGGAGTGCCGGGACCGCATGCACGCCAGGCCCGACCCCGCGCACTGCAGCGTACCCAGTATCGAGTCGATCACGATCACGTTTTGCCCTACCAGATCGACGACCTCCAGAGGCCAATCGAACGCCGTGAGCTCAGCCGTCCCGTTCACAGGAAGGAATCGATGAGCAGCGAGCTGCGGTGGAATCACATACAGTTCGACCGGCGGTGCGTCGTCGCCCGGCGTTAGCGGAGCGGGTGAGTCGCCCCCGCACGATACGAGAGCCGCGGTCAGGAGGGCCACGAGACAGACCTGCGTTTCATGGTGTTTCATGCGCGGACAAGGCGCGAGCTGATATTCGAGTCCGTAGTCTCGTCGTCCATTCCGGTCCGCTCTCCTTCAGCGTATTTGGCCTCGGCAGCCTCGTCTCATCCTCAGCAGGCTAACCGCACAGACTTGGATCTTTAGGCCAGCCTCTTCAACACTACCGCCTGCGGCGCCGCCCGCGACTTTTTTTCTGCTACGCCGCGAGGACGGCGCGGCGAATACGGCGGTATCGGGTGGGCGGCCCTTGGCGACGAAATCCAGGGCGGTAGCGAAAAGCCCCGCAGGGCACAAAACCTTGCGAGGCTTCCCTTTCCAACGATGGCCTGGGTAGACTCGAACTACCGACCTCACGCTTATCAGATATGAGACGAGCGCTCGTGGGCGCTCGTGAGCGCTGGAATCCGGGGGTTTTCACCGAATCTGCGCTGGTGGGCGCCAGCCAGCGCTCGCCAGCGATGATACAGGTTGTGATACAGGTTTCTCACCCCCCCTGGTCGAAGCGCACGCATCGCACCGGCACAACGCTGGCTGGAGCACAGAAAATTGGTGAAGAGGCCAACGCCAGCGTCCATACTCTATCCCGCACAGAGAGATTCGATCAGCCAATCAACGTAGCCCCGATATTCCTTCACCTTCGGCCGCATCCTTGCAGTCAGAGCGATTGACTGAAAGCAGACCGCCGAACAAGCCGCGGAGGCATACCCCCATGATCGTTCACTCGGAGTCCTACCCCGAGCAGTACTCAAATCGGATCGATTGTTTGGGCTCTGAGTACCACCGGGACTGGAAGTCCGCTGAGGGTTCGGCAGGCCAATCAAGAATTCGAGCAGGCACAACAACCGGTAAGGGGTCAACACCAAACGGGTACGGTTCGCAAATGATACGCCCTTCACTTGCCGGTTTCACTTGAATCGTCACTCGATCCTCCCAGCTCCGCCGAGGAACTTCGAGAAGGTCGAACTCGTCATCTCCAAGTCCCTTGGCGGTGCCTGAGCGAGGGGGGATGAGTGCTGAGCAGAGTGACAGCGACAGCCCATCCAGGAGTTGGAGCAATCGAGCATTCGGGTTTAAATGCTCTAAATCGATCCAGGCCGCGCAAGTTGGGTCCTTCCGAAGCCGTGCAATTAATGTGTCCTGCATCTCTTTGATCTCGCCAACAAAACCACGGGCAATCTCGAGTCCCTCGCCCATAAGGCTCGTTGACGAACCTTTCCAGAACAGCGGATGAGCAAAAGCAGGGTCCGGGTCGGTTTGAATTCCATGGGCATAGAGCCAATACCCATGAAAACTGATGAGCAGACTCGCATAGGGATGGTCTCGACTGAAGCGTGGAATTCCGAGTCGCCACCGATTCATGGCTTCCTGCCGGTTCTTCAGCACGTCCCTAAGATCCAACGGAAGCCCATCGATCTCCGAAAGTTCAGGAGCAGCTTCCCATTCCCACCAGCCGTTGTCGTGCTGGGCAATAGCCAACACGATCTCGGTCCGCAACTGCTCGGGATCTTCTGCGCTGGCGAACTGTCCGGGACGAGCAAACTCGTCGTTTCCCCAATTGGCAGCAAGAAGCCCTGCCAGTTCAGCATGGTCTGGCTGGCTGACCAACCACATCTGCTTATCTCTCAGAGTTTTCAGCATTGTGTCCTCCGTTTGGACAATGGTGAGCCTCTCTTGAAGAGGTACTCCGCCAGTACCGGAATAACCACGCAACCAACAACGCATCCAGCATGACTGCCTCCTTGGTGAGTGTTTCGGATCGAGCTCCCGGCCCTCAGGGTGAGGGCCGGGGCTCGCGCGGCGACTCCATGTGTCGATCAGCGGACCACTGCGACGGCGTCCACCTCGAACTCCAGGGACTCCAGAGCGAGGGCAGTCACAGGGATCAACGTGCTGGCGGGTGGGTTGTCGCCGAACACTTCTCTGCGTTTGCGAACGAGGTACTGTAGCTTCTCGTCGTCGTGATCCCGGATCAGGAGGGTGATCTTGACTACGTCCTCGACCTGTGCTCCAGCCGCCTTCAGGACAGCGACGAGAGCGTCGAAGGACCGATCCACCTGATGTCGGAAGTCGTTAGGACCTTCTTCCGAGATCCCGATCTGGCCGGCGACATGGATCAACGTGGCATCCGACGCAGCAACCGTCGCTTGCGAGTAGCCGTACTGCGTGGTGTTGGGGAGGTGCACAGGATTGATCGCCGTCTTCACCTGCTCGGTTTCCACCGTCGACACCGGACCGAGTGGAATGGCAATGGGGCGGATCGGCGCCGCGTCGGCCCCCCGTAGCTTCAGCGATCCCCCGAGGAAGGCGAACTCATACACACCGTCTCGAGCGAGCTCCTCCAGATAGACGAGCTCCAGGATCGGTGCCCCTTGCTCGGCCAGAAGGTAGGTGTGGACGGGGACGTAGTTGTTCGCCACTTCCGAGGGAAAGGACTCGAAGCTCAGGTTGTCGGCGCCGACGATCATGGCACCCTTCTCCTCGACCAGGAATCGCGCTGCCTCCATCCCCAGTCCGGGCGGGTCGGCCATGTAGGCGGCCGCGTCCTCGTAGACCTTCATCCACCCGGTGCGGATCAGGGCGACGTCACCCTCCCGAAGCTGGACGCCCTCCCAGTCCAGCGCTGCGACCAGGTCGTCGCGCGTCACTCGATAGCCGTTGGGAAGCATCTCCATCCCCTTGGCGGCAGCCACGTCGATCAAGATTCCGCGGGCGATGATGGGAGGGATGCTCGAGGCGCTACCTACCTGCCAGCCGCGGTCCCCGAGGTGCTCCTTGGCGCGGAAGCCGTTCCAGATCTTGCCATCGAGGCCGAAGTGATTCAGGGCGTCAATGTGGGTCCCTGTGTGCGTGTACATCGAGATCGCGGCACCTGTATAGCTGACGTGCTCGTTCATCTTGTTGCCGACGCCCAGCGGGTCGTCGACGACGGTGCCGCCGGGGGTGTGGGTCATCCACATGCGATAGTGGGGATCTCCTGCCGCCTGCCAGCTTGGCATCCCGATGTAGTAGTCCACGGACAGGTCGTACGCGGTGCCTCCGGAGACCCGCGACAGGATCTCTGCCCGTGATTCGGCGGTCATGAGGTTGAGCCGACCGATCTCGTCCTCGGGCCCCCATGGGCTGACGCCTACCTCTGAGGCTCGTGCCGCCTGACCGGGGCCTTCCTGCCCGACGGCCGAGCTGAAGGGTGCCTGCAATCCGAGCATCGCGATCACCAGCAGGATGATAGTCGAAGTTCTCATGGTTCTGTCCTCCTTAGTTGGGTTGTGAACACACATGTGTTCGGAAAAACGGGTGGTTCCGGTGATGAAGGTTTTCATGGTTTTCTCCTTCTCCGTTGGGTGAGGGCGAACCCGGTGTGCGTTGTGCACGATATTTGTCGCCAACACGTTTATAGGCACCTGAAGGCGCCTCGACTGCGATCTTCGCCAACGAGGGCGGGTTCTCGATCTCGAGTGCCGGTGATTCTATGTGTGTTGTGCACGATATATGTTTACAACACACCCATACCGAAAAAGCTTTCCCCCGACGACGACCCCTGGATATCTCGTTTGACGGCCTCATTTTGGCAGGGCTTGTTCACACAGCGTGGCGAGCTGGTGCATCTCGTCGCGACTGAAACGGTCAGTGAAGCGCTCGTGGACCTCCAGGATGCGAGGGTCTATCTCCTTTAAGAGAGTTATGCCCCGATCCGTGATGTGGGAGATAGAGAGCCGACGGTCCTCGTCGGATCGACTGCGCCCCACGAGCCCCTGCCGTTCCAGCCGGTCCAGCAATCGGGTTACATCAGGCGATCGATCGATGAGCCGCTCGGCGATCGCGTACCTGGGGTGTCCCTCAGGGTGAACGCCCCGGAGGATCCTCAGGACGTTGTATTGGTCGTGCGTGATGCCATGGGCCGCGCAGACTTCCTCGAGGGCTCGGGCAAGGTGGCCGGCGGCCACCAGTAGACTCACCATGGCCTTCTGCGCCGGACTCTGGAATCGCTGCTGTGCAACACGTTTGTGAATGGACACGTTTCTCCCCCTCGTTTTTACGTGTTGTCAACATATATGTTGGAAACACATTTGTCAAGGGCGCCTGTCCGGATGGCCTCCAATATTGGAAATCAAGGTCCGATAACGGTCCTCTAAACCAAGAGCAAAGCCCCGCCGGCCATATGGCCTTGGGAGCCATTACCTAGAAAGTGGGCCTGGGTAGACTCGAACTACCGACCTCACGCTTATCAGATATGAGTCGGGCGCTCGTGGGCGCTGGTGAGCGCTGGAAATAGGGGGATTTGGCCAGTTCTGCGCTCGTGGGCGCTCGCCAGCGCTGGTGGGCGATGATACAGGTTGTGTTACAGCTTTCTCTTCTTCAGCGGACTCTTCGTCTTCGGCGTATTCGCACTCGACGAGAGCCAAGTGCTTCGGCTGGCCGTGTTGCTCACAGGTGTGGTCACGCTGGTCGCGGGCCTCCTGAACACGTACGTCCCAACGTCTCCTCAACTACTATCGGTTCCTTACGAATCTGTAGACCATACGGTCTCCAACCGATGCGCCCCAGATTTCCCCGTTATCACCTACACCAATTCCTTCGGGGAAACTGGTACCGCCGCTTGGGCTGGGATCAGGTATGAAGTCGGTGATGGTTCCATCGAGAGTGCCGACGTAGATCCCCCGGTGCCAGCCGGGGTTGTAACCGTATCCGCCCTCAGCACCGGCTCGCGATTCCGAATCAACGGCATAAAGGGTATCACCGAGGATACGAATGCCGCTCGGCCGACCCCAGTGAGTCCAGATCGCCAGGAGGTTCCCCTCAGGGGAAAGGACCTGTAGTCGGTTATTGGTTCGGTCGCCGACGTACATCCTGCCCTGAGAATCCACAGCGATCGCGTGGGGGCCTTCGAATTGCAGCGGGCCATAGCCTTGCTCGCCCCACGCCTCGATGAACTCACCTTCGGCCGTCATGTGGACGATGCGACGATTCGAAGCCGGACTGATGTGACCATCCACGATATACAGGGTGCCATCCGGCCCGATTGAGAGGTCAGAGGGTTCATTGAACTGTCCTGGCCCGTCACCGCGGATGCCCGGTTCACCCAGTTCAAGCAGGAGTTCTCCCTGCTGATTGAACTTGAAGATCTGATTGCCCTTCTCCCCGTCCACTACACCCGCGTCGATGAGCCAGAGATTGTCGTCGTCATCCACGATGATGCCATGGGGCCAAACGAACATGCCGGCGCCAAAGCTGTAGAGGAACTCGCCCTCTGGGCTGTATTTCACGGCAGGATCGACATCCGACTGCAGACATGCATTGTTGTTCCCGCCACAACGCTCAAATACCCAGACGTTGCCTTCTGAGTCCACGTCGATCGCGTTGCCGGAGCCCATCGCGCGACCATCCGGCAGGGTGATCACATCCACGTACGTGGCGTAGTTGTTCGGATAGTCCGGTAGGACAGTATTCTGGTTGGCATCTTGCTGAGCCGAGGCCATCAGGGGGGCTACAGCCATCAAGATGAGCGTCAGTGATCCGCCGGAGAGGGACATGTGCATCCGAGACTACTCCTGTGCTGAGTTCAACGAGCCGCACCGGTGCCCGTCCGAGCGATTGAAGAACACGGCCGACCCCAGCGACCAGGACAGTACTATGATCACTTGCATGTCTCAAGTAATATTCTGCGGACCTAGGCGGTGACTAGCCGTCACCTTTCGATGCGCAGACAAGTTGTTCACAATGCCCCAATGAACAGAAGGCGACGCTCGGACTGCCCTATCGCTATCTCCCTCGATCTCTTGGGTGATCGTTGGACCCTGCTCGTGCTCCGCGACATGGTCTTCTATCAGCGCCAATACTTCCATGAGTTCATGGACGCCGAAGAGGGTATTGCATCGAATACGCTTGCCGACCGCCTGGTCAGACTCGAGCGGGCCGGGGTCATTTCCAAGGAACGCGATCCGAAGGATGGGAGGCGGAGGAGGTACGTGTTGACCGACTACGGGATAGAGGCGATCCCGTTACTGGTCGATTTGAACGTCTGGGGCGCCAAGCTAGGCCCCGATCGGGCCTATCCGGCGTCGCGTCTTGCCCGCATGAGGGACCACCGAGAGAGCACCATTCGCCATTACCGCGACCGCGTGCTCGCGAGCCGAGGGGGCGAGGGCCTCGACCAGAGGACTCTGGAGCCGGGCGTCCCCAAAGGTGCCCCCTGACCGCTCATCACCTGGCCACGAACCGGTCTCCGATGAACGCTTCCTCCCGAGGTCGGCATCTCAAGCCTTGAGGCGATCAGGTTGTATCGGGTGGGCCACGGCCTCGCGCCCGCAGCCCCTTTCCCGCCGGGATACTCAAAAAGTGGGCCTGGGTAGACTCGAACTACCGACCTCAAGCTTATCAGTTGGATTTCAAGAAGATTGCGATTCCGGTAACTTCACTGATACCAAGGCGTTACCCCACGATTTGCCCGGAGTCGAAATCGTCGCTTTGTCGGAATTCTTGGCCTGAACTGGCACCGGAACTGGCACCAAGTTTGGCGACTCGCTGACGACCTGCGGATCAAGTCAATACTTGGACGTGGGGTCTTCTTAGCGGCGTGGTCCGCGGACGGTCGCCCTCCCGACGGCCAACAGGGGCGGGGGCGGCGGCGCTGGGGGCTCACCGGGAAGATGACGAAGACGCGGTACGCAAAGCACTTGACGGAACTTCTTGTGAAGTTCAAACATGCACGACCACAAACAACACTGTGGGTGAGCTGTCGCCGGAAGAGCTAAGCGTGGCCGGACGGCTCGGCCGAACTCGCGACACTTTAAGGAAGGAATTCAATGAACAGAAAGTATGCGTTAACGCTCGGCGCTGTCGGGCTCTCAATCGCTCTTGCCGCGCCGCCGGCGTTCGGCCAGCAGGCGGCCCCAGGTAACATGAACATCGTGATCGTCTGCGGGGACGAGAACGGCACCTACGCCAAGTGCACGAGCCTGGACGACCGCTCGCTCGAGCTCCATCTGCGTCTCGATTTGGGACACCGGGTGACCATGATGCCTGATGACACTGGCGAGGCCGAAATGCAGGCGGCGGCCGACGCGGCGGACTTGGTCATCATCCCCGAGTCGGTGAACTCTGGCGGGGTCAGCACGAAACTCACTGCAACGCCGACGCCGGTCGTCAATATGGAGGCGTTCCTGCAGGATGAGTTTCAATTCGTGGACCCGGAGGGTCAGAGTGTCGATCCCGGTTCGCCAGAAGGAGGTGCCGGGGGCACCATTGAGGAGCCGACCGGTCAGGTCGAAGTCGGCCACTTCGGCGCCATCGATGGCGAGACCGATATCGTCATCGTGGATCCTTCACACCCGCTGGCGGCAGGGCTGTCGGGCCGCGTTACCGTCTACACCCTCCCTGCCGAGATCAACTGGGCCGTGAATGAGGTGTTGGCACCCGGGGTCCACTCGGTGGCCGCTCTTCCGGACTACCCTGAAGCGCAGTCGATCTACTTCATTCTCCCAGGCGATGCGCTCTTCGACGGCTCGCCCTCGCCAAACCTGCGCATCTCGCTCTTCACCGAGAACAACAACGACATTGGCACGTATCATCGGATGACCGAAGACGGCCATCGCCTCTTCGACGCCGCGATCAACTGGGCGTTGACCTACGGTTCCGGGATGTAGAAGCAATCGACAGCCTGTCGGGCACGAAGCGGCATCGCGAATCGCGCGCGGCGACACGGCGGTTTTGCACTCCGCTGCGATCGGCGCTGCTGGTTCGCTGTCGGCTATCGGTTGCCCAAATGGAGATTCGCTCCTGATTTGGCGTGAAGGCCCCTCCGGAGCGATCCGGAAAGGCCTTAAGCTGTTGTCCTTCCATCAATGGGCCTGGGTAGACTCGAACTACCGACCTCACGCTTATCAGATATAAGTCGGGCGCTCGTGGGCGCTCGTGAGCGCTGGAATCAGGGGATTTTCACCGATTCTGCGCTCGTGGGCGCCAGCCAGCGCTGGTGGGCGATGATACAGGTTGTGATACAGCTTTAGGCTAGGACGTTGAGCCTTCTGCTTGCCAACCGCTTTAGCGAGTAGGATGTTGCCCCTCCTCGAACCGTTCTTTCGCCGAGCCTGCCGTGCCGGACTCCATCGCACGCCTCAACGCGGCACTCGATGGCCGCTACAAGATCCAGCGCCTACTCGGCGAAGGCGCCATGGCTAACGTCTATCTCGCCGTGGACCTCAAGCACGATCGTGAGGTCGCCTTCAAGGTCCTCAAGCCCGAGGTCTCATCCACCCTCGGCCCCGACCGCTTCCTCCTCGAGATCAAGACAACGGCGCAACTGAATCACCCGAATATCCTGCCGCTGATCGACTCGGGTTCGGCGGATGGCTTTCTCTATTACGTGATGCCGTACGTAGCTGGGGAATCGCTGAGGGAACGCTTGGCGAAAGAGCGACAACTGTCGGTTGAAGACGCCAAACGCATCACCGAGGAGGTCGCCTCGGCTCTGGACTTCGCCCACGGCCGGGGCGTGATCCATCGCGACATCAAGCCAGCGAACATTCTCCTTCACGAGGGCGTGGCAATGGTCGCGGACTTCGGCATCGCGTTCGCCGTGAGCGCCGCGGGCGGCGACCGCATGACCGAGATCGGGTTGAGCTTGGGTACGCCGCACTACATGAGCCCAGAACAAGCAGTGGGCGACGAAGACTTTGATGGCCGCGCCGATCTGTACTCTCTGGCGTGCGTGTTCTACGAGATGCTCGCCGGCGACCCTCCTTTCATCGGCCGGAACGCACGAGCCTTGCTCACCAGCCACATCATGGATCCAGTCCCAGCGCTCAGCACCGTCCGGGCAGGAGTCGACTCCGCTACCACGAAGGCGATCTCGAAGGCCCTGGCAAAGACGCCGGCCGAACGATTCGCGACGCCCACGGCCTTCGTCCGGGCCCTTCGAGAAACCGAGTCTTCCCAGGGCGGAGCGACTTCAATTGCAGTGCTTCCTCTCGCCAACCTGTCTGGTGATCCCAAGCAGGAGTACTTCTCCGACGGGATGACCGAGGCGTTGATCACGGACCTCGCGAAGATCGGAGCATTGAAGGTGATCTCCCGTACTTCTGTGATGCGATTCAAGGGCTCGAACACACCGCTGCCTGACATCGCCCGCGAGCTCGGGGTAAACGCGATCCTCGAGGGTTCCGTACTCACCGCCGGGGACGAAGTCCGGATCACCGTGCAGCTCGTCGATGCATCGACCGACACGCATCTGTGGGCGGAAAGCTACGACCGACAGCTGACAGGCATCCTCTCGCTGCAGGGGGAAGTCGCACGGACCGTCGCCGAACAGGTGAAGGTCAAGCTGACCCCGCAGGAGGAGGCCCGGCTCGCGGACCGGAGGGCGGTAGATCCTGCAACACACCAGGCCTACCTGAAGGGTCGTTTCTTGTGGAATCAGCGTGGCCCGAACCTCGAGAGATCGATCCCGTTCTTCGAAGAAGCGCTCTCGCATGACCCAGACTATGCTCCGGCCTACGCGGGCCTCGCAGATGCGTACGCGCTGATCGGTTTTTACGCAATGCAACCGCTCGACGCCGTCATGGAGAAAGCGAGGCAGGCCGCCACGACTGCCTTGGAGTTGGCGCCCAACCTCGCGGAGGCTCACGCCTCTCTCGGATATATCCAAATGGTGTACGACTGGGACTGGGACAAAAGTGGGAGGGAGCTGCGACGCGCGCTCGAGCTCAACCCGAGCTATGCGCCGGCCCGAATCTGGCACGCCGTCTGGCTGTTGCATGTGAGGGGGCCGGAGGACGCCGTCTCGGAGCTGCACCGAGGCCTCGAGTACGATCCTCTGTCTGTCAGCATTCGGTTTCACATCGCCTTCTTCCTCTCCATGCTCGACCGATTCGAGGATATGGAGGCGTCCGCTCGGGATGCCCTCGAGCTGGTTCCCGGGTATTCTCTCGCCCGCGGCCTCCTCGGGCTGGCTCTCCACGTTCAATCGCGGACCGACGAGGGGATTCGGGAGCTCGAGCGGGCAGCCGCGGAGTCCGGTCGAGAGCAGTGGGTCGTCGGGATGCTCGGCGCCGTGTACGCCGACATCGGTGAACCGGAGAAAGCACGGGCCATCGCGGCGGAGCTGGAGGCACGCGCCGAGACCGGATGTGTTGGGGCCATCCATGTCGCGGCGCTCCACGCGGCGGCCAGGGATATCGAGCCCGCGCTCGCCTGGCTCTTTCGCGCCTACGACGAGCGTTCGGCACTCATGATGTCGAGTCGATTCGCCTGGTATCCGGGCCATGCGCTCTCTACACTCTCGGACGAACCCCGCTTCCAGGAGCTCATGCTGCGCCTGGACGCACAGATTCCGAGCCTGGCCCCAACCGGTGAGAGGCCGTGCACGGAGGATTATGAGGTCGGTTCCAAATCTCTGGAAAAGCGGCCTCCAGTGGCGGATCTGCGTCTTGTACATCTCGCTCATCCAGACACGAGATCCGCTCGAGGCGATTTGAGGAATCAGCCAACTCAGAAGATTGGTTTTCCCTGAGCCGGTGTTCCCTGCGACGAGGAGGCCTGCGACAAGCCACTGGGAGGGTATTCTGATTTCTCCCCCCTTTCTGTCACTTCCAAGATGGATCTCTCCTCGGGTCAGATGGGGAATCGTGAACGGGTCGAGTGCGCCGAAGACTTCCTTCACTCTTAGGCGACGAACTTTGTCGAGGATCATGCCCTCGATCTGCTCATCAGCGGCGCCGTGGGACCACGCCCTGAGAAGGCTACGACCTAGACGTCCGTCGAAAATTCCATACCTCTGACCCCACGCGATATCCTGCAGCATCGGCGAAACCACGCGAGATCCAAGTGCTTTGGATTGTGACATTTCTAAAACCGGGCGGGCGGGAGTAAGCCGAGGGTTGTCTTGCTGACGAGGGACCTGAAGCGCACATAGTCCTCGCATGCAGGACACAGGTCCTTCTCCCCGCTCTTTGTCGGTATCCTAATGAGACAGCCCGGGCACAAGGCAGAGAGACAAAGGACACATCTCGACCAGCAACCAGCGCATACGGCGCGATTGCACAGACTGCACTGGCCACCGAACTCAACGGTGGTCGCGCATCTGCATCCACTGTAAATCCGATCACGAGAGATCTCTACTCGGTCGAGAGAGTCTCCCGGTTGTGAAAGCCCGAAGGCCTCACCCCCCACAATCTCGGTTGTGGGATTCCCTTCATCGTCCATCGTGACGTGAAGCTTTAGATCTCGGCGAACAGGAGTGCGCTCTTCTCGACCAAAAAGCAGTTCGAATAGTTCTTCTTCATCCACAAGACCTCTCCCGTGTCCACAAAACCATTGAAATGTGAACTGCTTTTCTTACCATCCTGTGAAAAACTCCCGCTCTAGGAAGCCCCTGACTCTGGAGATAGCCGGGCTCGAAAGCGGCTACAGCAGAAGCCATCTTCGACGGCTTATCAGGCAGGGCGTAGTTCCGAACAGCGGGACCGAATCTGAGCCCAGAATCCTCAGGAGAGACTTGCCGCGGAAGCCGGGTCATGGCGTTCGCGAAGGGCGACGTTCGGAGCTATTTTATCGGACGCAGGCTGCGCGTGCCATCGCAACCGGAGAACCATGATGGCACGAAAAAAGACCTGGAGCTACCTGTCGGGAGAGCGCGGGCGGAACCGTGTTCGAGTATTCGAGAAACGCCCGGGGCAATTCTTTGCTGAATGGAAAGAACACGGCAAGAAGAAACGAGCCCTACTCCGAGGTGTGAACCACGCCGACGATGCGAAGAACAAGGCCGATGAAATTGCGGTTGAGTTCGGCAAACTCGAAGATCGACAACAAGCTCCGACAACCCTGAATGAATTGATGGAAACCTATCTCGAGGAGGTAAGCGGAACGAAAGGACTTTCCAAGCAGCAGCATGACCACCGAGCCGCTCGTGTCTGGAATTCATTCTTCAACTCTCAGCCCGAAGTCTCCAGAAGAGTTGGTCGGGATCCGTCGACATTAGACAGGGTGGACTGGGACCGTTTCGTCTCAAGCCGGAGGGCAGGCATCATCCCTGGATGGTCGAGGTCAGTTAGGGACAGGCAGGTTGGTTACGACCTCGCGTTCATGATTACAGCTCTGAACTGGGCAACCGGACGAAAGACGAATGGGCGGCCAGTGCTGGAAATCAATCCATGGGGGAGCGAGCTAAGAAGGTCTCAAAGATGGGGCTTTCCAAGAGAGAAGAACCCACATCGGCCTGGCATGACCCAGGAGCTTCGCGAAGGACTCATTGCTCATGGGCCGAGTTGGCAATTTGAACTGGCCCTTGTTCTCGCAAGGGAGACTCGGCGGCGAAACTCCGCGATCCGGCAGCTGCGATGGTCAGACCTGGACCTGGTAGCGAAGACCGTGCGGTGGCGGGGAGACTCCGACAAATCAGGAAACGAAAACATGACGCCGCTAACACAGGCAGCGGTGGAGGCTTTGAGACACGCGCCCTCTCGAGGGATTGGCAACACGCCTTTATTTCCCTCGGCCACAGCTTCGGGCCAACCAACTCCAAGGAACACGTTTCAGATTTGGCTTCGCCGGTCGAAAGACCGATGGCTCGATTCAGTTCCAGAGGAGGAGAGAGAAGACCTAAGAGATCGTCTTCGCGGCATTGGGTTTCATGCCGAAAAAAGAGCGGGCGTGCGAGATCCAAACTTCAGAGCCTTGCCTCCTGGAATCCAAGAAGCATGGGCGGGAACGAGGTACGAAACACTCAGGACGGTTTACGACGAAGTCACCGCCGATGACATCAGGGAAGCAATTAGAACTCAAGAAAAGGCAGTTCAAGAGGGGTCCTAAAGGGACTCAAACGGACACCATGAATGGACACCAACCAAGCTTTTGGGCAGAAATGAGAAAGCCCCACTCGGCTGGAAAGCCAAGCGGGGCAATCACTTCTCAGAAATGGGCCTGGGTAGACTCGAACTACCGACCTCACGCTTATCAGGCGTGCGCTCTAACCACCTGAGCTACAGGCCCCAACACCGCTCCTCGACTTAACGAATCGCGAAGAGCTCGACGTCGAATACCAACATGCCGAAGGGCTCACGCGTTCCGCGATACGCAAGCTCTTGGGGGATCCAGAAGCGCCGCTTCTCGCCAACCACCATCAGCTGCAGGCCCTCGGTCCAACCTCTGATCACCCCGTCGAGGCGGAAGGTCGACGGCGGGCCACGAGTCACCGAGCTGTCGAACATGTTACCGTCCGTTGTCCAACCGGTGTAGTGCACCGTCACCGAGTTGCTCGCCATCGGATGGGTCGTGCCCGTGCCGGCGGTCAGCACCTTTGACGCGAGACCCGTCGAGCTCACCTCAGCATCGGATGGGGGGGCCGCGACGTCGGCGGGAGCCGGGAGATTCTGAGCCTCCGCTTCGGCGGCTGCAAGCACTACCAGACACGTTGCGGCGAGCAACGCAGGTAGGAACCGGCAGGTACTTCTTCGAGTCATGACCATCATCCTTCCTCGCTTTGTTACGCCAAATCCGCGAAAGGCGGCTCTTTCCCGTGCAGACTCATCAGGTGTCCCCTCCAACCACCCGCGCTACGGGTCCCGACTGGAGAACGACTGGTAAGATAGTATCGGCGTCGGCCTGCTGGTAGGAGCGCTGGACCCCATTCGAGAAACGAAATCGTTGAAACGCATGCGGGCGGGTGGAATCTTTATAAGTACCCGAAATCTCAAGGAATCGAACGTAGTGACTAGATCCAAGCGAGTTACGGGCGTGGTCCCTGGTCGGGGGGCGAGGGGATTCTCGCTCCTCGAGCTCACAGTTGTCCTTATGCTGACCAGCGCGACGATTGCCATCGCGACCAGCGCGGTGAGCTCGTACAACCACAGGATTGCTGCGCGGCATGCGGCACAGCTGTTCGTCCGGGACCTGTCACAGGCGCGGGCCCATGCCGTGCGCGGGCGGGAAGCGGTCGTGATCAGCTTCTCCGAGTCCGGTCGCTGGTATTCGATATCGACGGTGACGACGGGTAGGGAGCTGGTACGGCGCCGCTTCAACGTCAGCGCCGACATCGGTCTCGCGGCCATCGACCTCGAAATGCCCGGGGACTCGCTCTCCTTCAATTCGAGGGGGCTCGCAAATCTCGCGGTTGGGGGCGGGCAACTGGGGACGGCGACGTTCTCCACGGGGTCCGAGACATACGCCGTTTCGTTCAACATCCTTGGCGCGTCGAAAGTCGAGAGACGTTGAGCGGAGAACCATGTCCCCGCAATCCCTGCCGTGCCGGCTTTACGCTCATCGAGGTCATGGGCGCCCTCCTGATCTTCGTGATGGGCGTGCTCATGGTGCTGCAACTCAGCGCCGTGTTGACCAGACAGCTCGAGTACTCGGGCATTTCCTCGGAGCTCGTCGTCATCGTCCACGAGCAGATCGACTCATTGGCGGCCACGCCCTTCGACTCGCTGGAGGCGAAGACCGAGCAGAACGATTTCAAGGTGGGGGCCAACGAGATCGAGTACACCAAGACCGTGACGGTCAGCTCGGTGAACCCGCTCTTGTACCAGTTCGACGTGGACGTGTCACTCAAGGACACGTTGGCTTGGGGTCCCCACTACTCCGTAACGACGTACTCGTCCGGCGCTTGGTAGGAGCCCGCGCCGGCTTCTCGCTCGTGGAAGCCATTGTTGCTCTGTTGCTTTCGTCCCTGATCGTTGTGATGGTCGGCGGGATCTTCTTGGCTCAGAACCGTTCCTACCTGGTGCAGCTCGGAGTGACCGACGCGCACCACAACGCCCGTGCCGTCACCGAGCTGCTCTCCGGCGAGCTCCGCTCCGCGATGGGGGGCAGCGTGCAGCTCGCCGAGAGCGATCGGTTCACCGTACGCACCCCGCTCGTGGTGGCAGGGGTGTGCTGGACAAACGGCGTCATAGTCGGCGTACACACCGAGGGCGGAGAGGCGGTCATCGAGGCCCATAAGGATGAAGTGGCTGGTTTCGCCGTCATGGACGCTACGGGAGGATGGGACTACTACGAAGTCGACTGGACGACGATCGACGACGGGAGCTCGAGCAGCGCCATCGCCGCAAGTTGTTACGCCAACGGGGCCGACACCGTGGGAGTCCGCAACGAGTTTCACTCCCTGACTGACCTCGACAGCTACCATCCCACTGTACCCAGCGTCGGCGACGTGATCCTGCTCTTTAGTGAGACGACGTACAAGTTCCAGACGTCGGTCCTGGATCCGACCAAATCAGCGCTCTTTCGCCAGGTCCATGGCGGTGCCCTGGTCGAGTTCGCGACCGGCATGGACTCGACGGCCCAGTTTCAATACCGGACGACCTGGAACTCTTCCTACGAGGAATCGGTGTCGGGCGCCTCTCTCGGAGTCGTCGACGTCATAAGCGTCGTATCCGAGGTGAAGGAGCCGGCCCCGCCGGGGATAGAGGGCGCAATCCGGTATGGGTGGTCCGTGAACGTCCCGCTGAGGAACGTGCGGTGAGGCACCCATCCGCGCTTGAACAGTCACCGGGCGGCTCTCGCGGCGGCTTCGCGATGGTCTTCGTGATGCTCATGTTGTTCGCGATCTCGGTCACGGCGGTTACGGGCTACCTCGTCGTGAGCTCGGAGTTCAGCATGTCGAACCATGCGAGGGAGGGCGCGGGGGTGGTCGCCATCGCGCATGGGGGCATGCAGCAGTACCTCGCCGAACAGACCGGCGTGGTCGGCGACTCAGTCGTCTACTCGATCGGCTTGGGCGACGCCATCGTGACCAGTCGCAAGCTCATGGAGCAGGACTCACTCAACCACCTGTATTACATACGCTCCGAGGGCACACTCTCCGACATCAGGTTCCCGGGCGCCCCGGTCGCCAGGATGGTCGTCGGGGCATTCGCGTGGCACCGGCGGAATCCGCTGCCTCACCGTGCGGCGGTGATCATCTCCGCCGACAGGATCTACGCCTACGGCGCCGGAGACATCGACGGTGATGACCACTCATCGTCGAGCGACTGCCCCGGCTTCGCGACGGCCGACATCACGGGGGCCATCGCGAAGGACAACGTATACGGAGACGTCGACGGGGGGTCAGCCCCGGACGAAGAGCACCGGGATTGGGTCATAGACGACTTGGCCGACTCCCTCGGCCTACGGTGGGACGTGCTCCAGGACCCGAGTTTCGAGTTCGAGTTCGACGGCGAACCGCCGAACTACGCTTCCCTGCCTACCGACTCATTCCCACTGGTACGCTATCAGGGCAATCTTCCCTCCGGGAGCTCGTGGAACGGGTGGGGCGTTCTGGTGGTCACCGGCGAGTTCAATCCCTCGTCGTCCTTCGACTGGACGGGGATCGTGCTGGCCGGCTCCGTCGACGACGACATCGAGGGTCACATCTCCGGGATGCTCTTCGGCGGCCTGGACGGACCCAACCCCGACTCGTATGTCGACGTCGAGATGGACATCGATTACCACTCGTGCCAGGTGTACCGCGCAAACAAGGCGCTCTCTCATTTGGAGCTCGTCGACAACACGATTTTCGAGGCCTACTGATCCCCTCTAGGGCTCTCTCGTCGACCGGGGCGGTCCTCCAAGAAATCCTTTGCTCACGAACTCAGCACGTGGGTATCTTTGAGACATAACCAGCAACGAGCCGAGCTCCACTGGCGCGCCGCTCCCTGAACGCGTCTGCCTCGGGACCAGGCCCGACCCCCCTGAGGTGCGCTCTTGAAGCGGATCTATCAACTCTTGACAACTCGGCGATTCGCCGGGGAAGGCCGCCGCGGCTTCACGCTCATCGAGCTGATATTGGTGGCGACCATCACGGGTTCGCTAGCGGCGCTCGCCATTCCGAACGTGACGCGCATCCTGGAGGATGTGAAGGTCACCGAGGCGATGTCGGACATCCGGATCCTCGCGTCCACCGCGAGGGACCACAAGCTCGTGAACGGCAAGCTGCCGGATTCCTTCGACAAGTTCGGGTTCGACGATCCCCCGCTCGACCCCTGGGGAAACGAGTACGAGTACCTACTGATCGAAGGTCAGTTCGAGGTATACCCTCCCGGTAAGAAACCCAGGCAAGACAGGTTTCTCAGGCCGGTCAACCGAGACTTCGACATCTATAGCAGGGGACCCGACGGGGAGACGTCGGACAACCTTACTGATCCGGACAGCTTGGACGACGTCATCCGGGCCAACGACGGCGGTTTCATAGGCGTCGCGGAGGACTATTGAGCCTGGTGCGAGTGGAGTTCCTGCGGACGCGGGTTGCGAAGCGGGTGATGGGCCTCTTCGTGCTCGGGTCGCTCCTACCGATCGCTGTCCTCGCAGCCCTCTCCTACGGGGCGGTATCCAGCCAGCTCGAGTCGCAGAGCGAACAGCGCTTGGCGGACATCACCGACGTCGCCGCCCAGTCGCTTCTCGAGCGATTCGACTTCTTCCACTCGTGGCTCCGTGGCGTCGGCATGCTCACGACTGCAGGCGGGCGCCAGGCGGGCGACGCCGGCTCGATGTCGTTCATTGACCTGGTCCCGGGCGGCGTCGAGGGGTTGGCCCTCGAAGAAGGCGGTCGCGTGCGACCGATCACTGGCACAGTCGGACAGCTACCGGAACTCGGAGCCGCGGACCGGGAGCAGTTGGCGACGGGCCAGCCCTTGGTCAAAGCCGCAGTCGGCGTCGATGCCGCTGGTCCGAGCATCTTCATGGCGCTGAACACGCGGCCCGGCGACCCCGACCGCGGTGTGTTGTGGGCACGCATAACCGGGGACTCGCTGTGGGCGACGACGCTCCTATGGGCATCGACTCCGACGGTCGAGGATCTCTGTATCCTGGACGATGGAAGCCGGCCGTTCCACTGCAATCGAGGCGCGGAGAGTCGCCTGCCGGCAACCGTCCCTCCCGTGGGGAG
Organism: Longimicrobiales bacterium; assembly: GCA_965249775.1. Taxonomy (GTDB): domain Bacteria; phylum Gemmatimonadota; class Gemmatimonadetes; order Longimicrobiales; family Gaopeijiaceae; genus UBA822. Next base: position 3,820,776 of record OZ252253.1, on the reverse strand, counting down.
CCGTGAATCCAACGCGGGCCTGCTGGACGTCGAAGTGGGTACGGATGACTACAAGGCCGGCTGGCGGGAGGTCTACCTACCTCCCACGTACGGCACCCCCTCGTGGACGGTCGTGGTGAGCGAGTCCAGCTCTACCGTCTATAGCCAAGTCGAGACGTTCGCGTACAATCTGCCATGGTCCGTGCTGATCGGCCTGTCGCTTGTGCTGCTGCTCGCCAACGTCATCGTGCGTCGCACGATGGACCCGCTCGAGAGGCTCACGGAGGGCACGCGCCGGATCGCGGATCAGGACTTCACCACCCGAGTCGACGTCGAGAGCAAGGACGAGTTCGGCGAGCTCGCCGCGTCGTTCAACACGATGGCGGAGCGGCTGGGGCGCCAGTTCCGGGAGATCACGGCCGGCACGGCGATCGACCACGCAGTGCTGTCGGCAAGCGGCCGTGAGATCGCAATGCATGCGGTTCTCGACGGAGTCGGCGAGGTCGTGCCGAGCGCCCACCGGGCAGTCCTGCTCTTGGAGCCGGGATCGAGCGTCGAGGGGAGCCTGTACTCCGTGAGCCCAACGGGTGACGTCCTCGTGGAGAGCGCCTGCTCGCTCGACGAGGCGGATTCCGCCTGGCTCTACGGCGACAGCAGGCACCTGGTGGCCTTCAACGGAATGGAGCTTCCCTCGGTATTCGACGGTGCAGGCTTCCACCAGGATGACCAGCGCGTGCTCCTGCTTCGCCTGGTCGTTCAAGGAGAGGCCTTAGGCGCAGTGGCCATCGCGCGGCAGGCCAACCACGATTTCTCCGAGGAGGAGGTTCGCAGCGCGGAGCATTTGGCGGATCAGGCCGCAGTCGCCCTGAATGATCTCAAGCTCCGCGGCGAGCTCGAGGAGATGAGCTGGGAAGCGCTACGTGCGCTGGCCAACGCGATCGACGCCAAGTCTACGTGGACGGCGGGTCACTCGGAGCGGGTCACAGCCCTCGCGCTCGAGGTCGGGCAGGAGCTCGGGCTTAGCGACAACGAGTTGGACATTCTTCACCGAGGTGGGCTCCTTCACGACCTGGGCAAGATCGGCGTGAGTCTGCAGGTGCTCGACCACCCCGGTAAGCTCGACGCAGAGATGCGCAAGGAGATCGAGGCGCACCCGGTCATCGGGGCCCGCATCCTCGAGCCGATCCGAGCCTTCCAGCCCATGCTGCCGATCGTTCTGTACCACCACGAGCGCTGGGACGGCGGGGGGTACCCGGAGGGACTCGAGGGACTGGAGATCCCCATGCTCGCGCGGCTGTTGGCAGTCGCCGACGTGTACGACGCGATGGTGTCTGCCCGACCATATCGCGGCGCCATGGATCCGGAGCACGTCCTCGAAGAGATCCGCAGTTGCTCAGGCACCCAGTTCGATCCCGAGATGGTCTCGGCCCTGATGCACGTCATGGAGAGCGGCTGGCTTCTCCGAAACGTCCCGCAGCCCGTGCCGGTCGATGCCTGAGTCACCTCCGACCAGGGAGAGAAGGGGCCATGCCTGAGCCACCTCGAACGAGAGAGAGAAGGGGCCCCGAGCGCCGGTCCGGGGCCCGTCGGGATACGGCGCGGTTCAAGGCCGTGCTCCTGATAGCGGTCGTGGCGATGGCCGCACTTGCCCTGGAGATCGTCGCCAACCGCCAGGGCCCCAGTGGAGACTTCACCGTGCTAGACGCCCCGCCGGAAGAGCTCATAGGCATGTGGGTTACAGAGAATCGCGGATACTCGGATCGCGCTTTCGTGATCGGCTCCGACCATATCGAGCTCCACCTTGGGGAGGAGGGCGGAATCCGATCTCATCCGATCCTCTCGATCCGGGCGCATGAGACCCCGGACAGTTGGGCTTACGAGATCGAATACGGGACCTCGGAGGGCGAAAGGACTATGGCGGTCCACCTCCACCCCGATGGCGTGCTCCGGCTCAGAAACCCTGCGAACATGGTGTGGAGGCGGAAGCCGACCAATTGACGCCTGCGCCTGTCTGGCAACAAAGGTCAACGTCTCCACGTAGTGACACTCGATCACGCACAGCACTAAGCTCAAGGAGCCGGAAAAGGAGCGTGAACGATGTCAAAGTACGGCCAGGTGGGCTGGGATGTGGGAAGCGTCGGAAGGTGGTTCCGGTTGGTGATGGGACTACTGATGACGGGTTTCTTCGTGTACGATTTCGTGGGCGGTGAGCACACGCATTCACTCAGGACGAATGTGCTGACGGGCCTCTTCTTCGTCGGGTTCGTGCTGGTCTATTTCGCCGCATATCTGCTGGTCGTCGAGAGAGTGAAGGGCAAGAGTCCGTGGATCCCGACCATGATTTTCGTCTTTCCAGCGATGTATTTTCTCATCAACGGACTGTTCGTGCCCCTTGAGCTGAGCTTTGGGTACCTGATCGGCGTGCCCTATGTAAACCATCCCATCACACTGGCGATGCTCGTGTACGTCGGTGTTTCACTCGTGGTTCAGTTCTTCACGAGGTACGGCGGCTGCGAAGTCATAGCCATCCAGAATCTGGTCTACAGGAAGCAGTGTTCATCGTACTGCGTGCCTCTCCTGCCGCTTGATGTGGCAGAGAAAGCAATCGTCGACGCAGTTGCACGCCGACGGCACCTCGGCAGTGAGCCAGGGGGGTGAAGGAGCTCTTGGTCGGGCTACTCTTCCGTCTTCGGTCGCTCCAGTAGACGCTCCGTAAAATCCATGCGCTCGTTGAGTTCGAGGAACTCGTTGCGCATGAGCTCGACATCGGCGCGTAGATTCTCGACGGACTCGGTCAGCTGCTCCACTTCCTGCCGCGCACCGCTGCCAACGCGGGTATCCTCGAGATGGGAGTAGTGAATCTTCATACCGATGAGAGTGAAGACACCGCTGACGGCGATAATCGGAATGAAAACTGCAATAATTCCTGGATCCATACGCCGCCTCTCCATCCGCTAGGTGATAAGGGCCACACCACTTCCCAATCGTTCCTACGGATAACCTTTTACGAGGTTTCGACCCCTTAGGCCAGCCCGTCAGACTTCGCGCTCCAACGTCTCCGGCATCCGCCACGCCACAACGAGGCCGGATAGCCCCGTGAGAACCGCCACGGTCCCGATCGCCGCTTGCATCCCGAAGGCATCCGCAAGCGTACCGGCCATCACCCCGCCCACCGCATAGCCACTGTCCCGCCACAGCCGATAGACGCCGACTGCCGAGCCCCGCCAACTCGGGGCGGCGACGTCCCCGACGGAGGCCAAAAGCGTGGGGTACACCATCGCCGTGCCGACCCCTAGCAGGGCACTGGCCCCGAGCCATCCTGCGAACCCATTCGCCACCGCGATGGCCCCCAATGCGAACCCCTGTACCAGCATGCCTCCGACGATCAGCCGCTTACGCCCCACCCGGTCGGACCAGGCCCCAGTCCACAGCTGGAGAACGCCCCACGTGAAGGGATAGATGAAGCTCAGTACTCCGATGTCTGCCACACCGAGCCCCGACGCCGCGAAAAACAACGGGAATAGCCCCCAAGCCACTCCGTCGTTCAGGTTGTTGACCAGCCCGGCCTGGCTCGCGCTGGACAGTGCGGGGTGTCTCCAGGCCGAGAGTGTGAGAATCTCGCGAGTGCCCAGCACCGACTCGTGGGCCGGCCCGGGCGAGCCGGCCTCATCCCTCTCGCCCCCGGCCCCAGCCTGCTCGGCCTCGCTGCGCGCGTGTCCGTGTGTTTCCCGCAGGAAGACCACGGTGAGCCCAAGACCGAGCGCGGCGAACGCGATACCGAGGTAGAACGGCTCGGGTCGGAGCCCGAACGCCTCGGCGATGTATCCGGTTGTCAGCGCCGACAGCGCGACCGCCGAATAACCGGCGAATTCGTTGAGGCCCATCGCCAGGCCCCGCTGCCGGGGGCCCGCAAGATCGATCATCATGATGACGTTCGTGGACCAGGCGAGTCCCTGGTTGACGCCCAGCAGCACGTTGGCCGCAATGATCCAGCCCCACGATGGCGCCCACATGATCATGAAAGGCACCGGAATTCCCACGAGCCAGCCCAACACCAGGATGGGCTTGCGACCATAGCGGTCTCCCAACCGCCCCGCGAAGAAGTTCGTCGCAGCCTTCACCACCCCGAACGAAACAAGGAACGAGAGCGCCACTCCGCGAGACGCAAGCCCGAACTCCTGCTCGGCCAGCAGGGGCAGAACCGTGCGTTCCAGTCCCACCATGGCGCCTACGAAGGCGACGATACTCACCAGGAGCCACGCTTGCCCCAAGTTCGGGCCCAACCCGAGCTCGACCCCGCCGGACGGACGCACCGCCGACCCTGTGTCGATGTCCATGTTGGTGTTGGTGTTGGTGTTGGTGTTGGTGTTGGTGTTGGTGTCGCTCCGCATCAGCGGCCGACGGGATCGCAGCGGAGAATGGTCATGCAGGCACGGGGGAGTGGAAGGAAATCGTCATACCCGGGCAGGATCGAGGCCGAGGTTCGTCGCCCGGATTTGCTTGGCGTTGAGCGGCGGATCGGGGATCTCCTCCAGCATGAGCTCGATGAATTCGCCCTCCTTTTCGAGCGCGAACGCACGGTTGTGCCGGCGTTCGAACCCGATAGTAGAACTCGGGTTCCCGCTGAGTCCTCGCCCGCACACCGACCCGGAGAACGCCCCCGGGAACACCCCAAGATGGTCGGGCAGCCTCCGTAGCTTCTCGGCACTGTGGAAAAGGGCCCTCGCGCCCTCCTCCGCCGAAGTCGCCAACTCCGTCCGCCCCATGTCGCTCACCATGAGCGTGTGGCCCGTCAGCACCAACCATGGCTCGTCGGCTCTGGCATGGTCGGTCACCACCAAGGAGACGTGCTCCGGCGTATGCCCCGGCGTATGAAGAACCTCGACCTGGGTGTTACCCATATGCAGGATTTCGCCCTCCTCTACGCCCCGGAACGCGTAGTTCGTCTCCGTACCGGCGAGGAGCACATACTCGGCTCCGGCTGCCTCGGCGAGCTCACGTCCGCTCGAGATATGATCGGCGTGCATATGGGTGTCGATGACGTAACGGATCGGCACGTCCCCCTCCTCCGCCTCCTTCAGATAGTGCCCGACATCTCTGATGGGATCGACGACGGCCCCGATCCCCTGCGTCGGACATCCGAGAAGGTAGGACGCGGCGATCACAGGCTCTTTGTCCAGATATTGGCGAAAAAGCATGGTTACTCCATCGATTCGTTGACGTTCGTGTCGTTGGCGTTCGTGGCCGCACCCACTGCGACCGGCAGGCCGCGTAGGGTCCAATCGGGGATGCCGTCCTCCAGCCTCCGGGCTCGGAACCCGAGCCTCTGGAGCACCTCGACGGCGCGAACTGCGTAGATGCAGTAGGGTCCACGGCAATACACGACGATCTCTCCTTCGGGCGGCAACTCGTCCAAACGCCGCTCGATCTGGCCGACCGGCATGGAGATCGACCCCGGAATGTGTGCAGCCGCGTACTCATCGGGAGGACGCACGTCGAGCACGGTCACCTGGCCGGCCCGCAGCCCATCGAGAAGATCACGCGAGTAGACCGGATCCAGCACGTCCGGATCGTGGAAGTAGTCGTCGAAGATCTCTCTCGCCTCGGCCAATTGCCCACGAGCGAGAGTCTGCAGGGACCTGACAAAGTCGTGGACGTCCTGGCTGGCGAGCCGGTAATACACGTGGGCTCCCTGCTTGCGAGAGGACACGAGCGAAACCTGCCTGAGCCCCTTCAGGTGAGCGCTCGTATTCCCTACGGTGAGCCCGGTCTGGCGAGCGAGCATTTCCACCGTCTTTTCTCCCTGCGCCAGAAGGTCCAGCAAGAAGAGGCGCGGTCGACTCCCAACGGCCTTCCCGACGCGGGCGAAGTGCTCGAATAGCTCGAACTTGGCTGCTTTCAGTTCCATGATTTCGTCGGTCTCGAGGCGGGCCGGCCCCCCGAACGTGTAAATATTCTATAGAATATTAGAATGATTGGGTTGGGTCAACCATTAAGCGAATTCCTACGTGACCGTCACTTGGAGGCATCGAGATGTGGTGCGGGGGTGGAGCGGGGCGTGCCCCTCAGTCGTTGGAAACCGTGAAGCCCTTCTCTCTCCAACCCGTCGTCCCCCCGTTGATGCTGCGGACATCACGGTAGCCGAGGGAGGCGAGAAAGAGCGCGCCTGAAAGCGACCGGTTTCCGGTCTCACAAACCACGAGGACCGGAGCTTCCCGATCTTCGGGTAGAAGAGCAGCGTACTGGCTCATCTCCCCAAGAGGCATATTCACCGCCTCGCGAATATGGCCGCCCGTAAACTCATCGTACTCGCGCACGTCCACGACATAAGGGCTTCCGGCCTCGATCATCTTCTGCGCGGGCTCGATGTCGATGGTGAGCGCCGGGGTGCCCCTCGTGTTCTCGATCAGCGTGTTCATCATTCGCTCTTGCGGATTCCCCCCTCCTCCGCCATCTCCCGCCACTTCCGGAATGTGCCTCGTCATCGACGAGGCGTACTTGAAGGCATTGTCGGGAAAGATCACCACGGCGATCACGCCGGGCTCGTCCGGCACCAGGCGAAAGGCGCCGGCGAGGGCCATGGCCGAGCTCGGACCCGCGATGATGCTCTCCTCGAGATTGAGGCGGTGACAGAGGCTGAAGGCCTCTTCGTCATCGATCTCGACCAGCTCGTCATACTCGTTCGGGCGAAACAGCTCCGTCTGCTGAAGCTGCCGGATACTCCGCACGCCGGGGATGTCGTGTCCCTCCTGCGGATGCGCGCCCAGCACCTTGATGTCCGGGCTTTGCTCCTTGAGGAAGCGCCCCGTGCCCGTGATGGTCCCGCACGTGCCCAGCCCGGCCACGAAGTGTGTCACCTTCCCTTCCGTCTGTTTCCAGATTTCCGGGCCGGTCGTCTTGTAGTGAGCGTCGGGATTGGCCTCGTTCCGGTACTGGTCGAGCATGTGGAACTCGGGCCTGTCGGCGAGTTCCTGTGCCTTCGCGATGGCGCCCTCCGGCGCCCCCGGCGCAGGGCATAAGTCGTCGGCGAGCTCGAGGACATCGGCCCCGAAAAAGCGAAGCATGATCCGCTTCTCGAGGGGGATGGCCGAGGACAGAGGGGTCGTCAGCGAGTACCCCTTCACGTTGGAGATCATGGCCAGGCCCATCCCGGTATTACCTGACGTGGGCTCGACCAACTTCTGACCCGGTTCGAGTATGCCTCGCTCTTCGGCATCGGCGACCAGATTCGCCGCGACCCGATCCTTTACGGCGCCGAACGGGTTGTACCACTCGAGCTTCCCGTAGACGCGGGCATGCTGAAACGGCGAGACCCGGTTGATCCGGACCAGCGGCGTCGGATTGTCCTCGTTGGAGAGTAGTCCCTCCATCGAATCATAAATTCTCAGTCGATGATCCGGCATCGGTCCCCCGTTTTCGCCTTCGCCGTCGCCGTTCGATCCCTCACCACCAGCCCACCCCCGTAACCCGCGGTCTGATCTGGACAAGTCCATACCCCGTACAAGCCAGGGGTTTCACGCGATTCGGGCTTCAGGCTCCTCCCGACACCTCGTGCACTCGATCGACCAAGAACGCAACGGCATCGGGATCCGTCGCTTTCTCGATCCCATGGCCAAGGTTGAAGATGTGGCCGGGCGCCGGTCCCGCTTCCGCCAGAACTCGATCGATCTGACGAGCGAGCTCCTCCCGTGGCGCGAACAACGCGGTCGGATCCAGGTTGCCCTGCACGGCGATGTCGGGTCCCAGGATCCGGCGAGCGTCGGAGAGCGGCAGCCGCCAGTCGATCCCAACCACGTCGGCACGGCACTCACGTACGGTCCCCAGTAGCGTCGCCCCCTGGTTCGGAAAGTAGATGAGAGGCACATCGAGGGGCCGGAGGGCATCGATCACACGCTGCACGGCGGGGAAGGCGAACTCCCGGTACCGCTCCGGCCCGAGCAGCCCCGCCCACGAATCGAAGATCATCAGCGCCTTGGCACCCGCACCGGCCTGGGCCGCGAGATAGAGAACCATCGTGTCTGCCAGCTTTTCGAGGAGCTGGCGTGATGCCTCGGGCTCTGCGAACAGAAAGGCCTTGGCCTCGGAGAAGGTCTTCGACCCCCCTCCTTGAACCAGATAGCAGAAGAGTGTGAACGGCGCCCCCGCGAAGCCAATGAGAGGGGCCGAGGCTGGAAGCGCCTCGCTGAGCAGGCGAACCGTCTCGAGCACGAAGGGCACGCCCTCCTCCGGATCTGGGATCCGAAGCGCCTCCACCTGCTCAACACTCCGGATGGGAGCCTCGATGACCGGCCCCGGCGCGAAGTCCAGCGCAACGCCCATGCCCTCTACCGGGGTCATGATATCACTGAAGAGAATCGCCGCGTCCATCCCGAAGCGCCGGACGGGCTGAAGCGTGACCTCTACGGCCAGCTCGGGTGTCTTCGTTAGGGTGAGGAAGTCCACCTCTGCCCTGATCTTTCTGTACTCCGGCAGATATCGTCCGGCCTGACGCATGATCCACACCGGAGTGTACGCGACCGGTTCACACCGACAAGCGGCAAGAAACGGGGAGAGCTGAGCCTTTCGGGCCTCACCCCTCACGCTCAGGACGTCCCTCCGAGCACCCGTGCCGCGTCTTTGGCGAAGTACGTGAGGATGAGGTCGGCGCCTGCCCTCTTGATGGCGATCAGGCTCTCCATCATAACGCGCTCCTCATCCACCCAACCCTTGTCGCCGGCCGCCTTGATCAGTGCGTACTCCCCGGAGACCTGATAGGCAGCCGTTGGCATGCCGAACGCTTCCTTCACCCGGAAGATGACATCGAGATAGGGCCCCGCGGGCTTGACCATGACCACGTCCGCTCCCTCCTCGATGTCCAGCTCTACCTCACGCAGTGCCTCGTCCGCGTTGGCCGGGTCCATCTGGTATCCCTTACGGTCGCCGAACGCAGGAGTCGAGTGGGCTGCGTCGCGGAAGGGGCCGTAGAAGGCTGAAGCATACTTGGCCGCATAGGAGACGATGGGCACGTTCGCGAGCCCGGCATCATCCAAGCCGGTTCGTATCGCTTCAACCCGGCCGTCCATCATGTCGCTGGGGGCCACGGCATCGGCGCCCGCCTCGGCGTAGGCCAGAGCGGCCCCTGCCAAGAGCGGAAGACTCGCGTCGCCGTCCACTTCTCCCTCTTCGGTGAGCAGCCCACAGTGCCCATGATCCGTGTACTCGCACAAGCACACATCCGCCCACACCAGCAGATCCGGAACGGCCTCCTTGATCGCCCGGATCGCCGTAGGTACCAAGCCATCCGGATCGTAGCCGGCAGAGCCCTCCGCATCCTTTTCGGCCTCATCCGGCACACCGAACAGGATGACTGCCGGAATGCCAAGACCTTGGACCTCCCGCGCCTCTTCCACTATGAGATCGACGGACAACTGATGAACGCCGGGCATGCTGTCCACCGGATTCCGTACGCCCTCCCCGCCGACGACGAATAGCGGATAGACCAGGTCGTCCGCAGAGAGAGAGGTCTCCCGGACGGCACGACGCCAGGTCTCACCCCTGCGAAGCCGGCGAAGTCGGAGTCTCGGAAAGCTCATTCGGTCAGACGTTCCAACCCTCGGTGGGGACTTCGACTCGGTCACCGCCCGCGGCCTGCGCGGCCAATAGGGCGCCCCTGAGCGACCTGAGCATGTCACCTACGGTCCCGTCGCTGCCGCCCCGGTGACTGGCCACCCCGGCACTCACGGTCGTCCCCGTACGCCTTGTGAAGTCTTGGAGCGCATCCTTGATGCGATCCGCGAAGACCAATCCACCCTGCAGATTACACAAGGGGAGCAGGCAAATGAACATGTCTTCGCCAAAGCGGGCGACGAGGTCGCTGCTCCGTGTAACGCCTCCAATGGTCGAGCCCAAATCAGTCACGACCTGCTCCGGCTTCAGATGGCCTTTGGCCCAATCCCGTCATCGATCCCGAACAAGGCTACCGTCAACGTCACGCCCCGGTGGGCGATAGGAAAAATGAAATCCAGGACGATCTCGAAGTGCCATTCGCTGGACAGGCCAGTTGCCGGGTCTACGAGCGGATCAGGGCGCACGAACGTCTCCTGTGGAAGTGCTTAGAAAAAACATACTAGCATGCCGGGACTCATTTTAGAATTGGCGTACCAGCCCGCGTCCAGCCGGCGCCCAGCCCGCGTCCGCCCCGCGTTCTAATCCGGACGCACGATCTGGTGTAGTCGCTCGGGTTCCAGCTGGAACGTTACGTGCTCGATGCCACGCCGCCCCATGCAGTCCCTGATATCATCGAGAACCCGCTGGTGATGCGTCGGGTCATCCAAAACGCCGTGCCCGCTGAGTGCTACGAATCCGCTCGTGAGCGTCCACACGTGTAGATCATGAACGCCGTGTAGGTTGGCAATGGACTGGAGGTCCTCGAGCACGCCCTCCATGTCCACGTGGGGCGGCACCATCTCGAGAAGCACGCCCGTCGCCTCCTTCACGAGACGCCAGGCACCGAACAGGATCAGGCCGGCAATGACGATGGAGACGATCGCGTCGATGGGGGTCCAACCCGTCAGGAGGATCAGCGCACCCGCCCCCATGGCGCCCAGGGAACCGAGTAGGTCGCCCAGGACGTGCAGGTAGGCGCCCCGGACGTTGAGATTCCCCTCGGCATGCGAGTGGAGAAGTGCGGCACCGACCAGGTTCACGATCAAGCCTACTCCCGCCACCCCCATCATGAGCGGACCATTCACCTCCTGTGGAGCACCGAGCCGCCGCCAGGCCTCCCAGACGATCCATCCGCTGATCACGAGGAGCGTGGCGCCGTTCACCAGTGCGGCCAGAATCTCCATGCGGACGTATCCGAACGTGCGCTCGGGGCTGGGCGGACGCAGCGCCAGCCGCATCGCCACCAAGGAAAGAGCCAGCGCCCCCACGTCGGCGAGCATGTGCCCCGAGTCGGCCAGAAGCACCAGCGAGTTGGAGAGAACGCCACCGACGACCTCCGCCACCATGAACACTGCGGTGAGGCCCAGGACGATCCACAGGCGTTTCGATTCGGAACTCCGGTTCAGCGCACCCCCCGACTGCCCCTGCCCACCCGTGTGGGTGTGTGGGTGGTCGAGTGACGATCTGTGCAGGTGCGCCATCGTTTCAGTTTTTCTCCGGGGTTGCGCGGGGCTGCGACTGCCGCTCTCGTGTGCGTCAAACCTATCCAGGAATCGACGCGAGTGCAGCCACTACACCCATGACGCCCTTTACGCGATCGGTGTACGCCTTGGTTGCGGCCATTCCCTCCGGCTCTGTCGCATCGTACGGGATGCTGGCCGCCATGGCGGGACGCCCCCGGGCCCCGCGCGCGGTCGGTGGGGCTCTTTCCGCCCTCCCAGAAGATCTCGACGTCCCCTGGTGGAGGGTCATCGGTAGCTCGGGCCGGATCTCCACGTCTTCGATCCATCATACGGCGCAGGTACAGCGTGCCATTCTCGAGGACGAGGGCGTGCACTTCGCCGAGGGTGGACGGATCGACTGGGACCGGTACGAGTGGAAGCCGACCGAGGCCGACCTCGACCGCGTGCTCGGGACCGCATACGAGGGAGCAATGGACGCATGAATCACCGCGCCACGGCTCTCGGGCTGATCCTGGGCCTGGCGCTCGGGCTCCTCGCCAGTGCCACCGAGGTCGGTCTGCTCGACCGCCTGGCTGCCGGCGTGGCTCCCCTGGGAACGCTATTCATCTCAGCGATCCGAATGGTGGTCATCCCCCTTGTGGTGACGACCATCTTCGTCGGCGTCGCCCGCCTCGGAAATCCAAAGACGGTGGGAAAGCTCGGGGGATCCGCGTTCGGCTTCTTCTGGGGAACGACCCTGCCCGCCATCGTCATCGGCATGGGGTTCATGACGATTGCGATGGCCCTCTGGCCCGTGTCCGTCGAGGCTCCGACCGCAGTAGAGAGCGTCCAGGAGCTCCCCGGCCTCCTCGACCTCGTCTTGAGCCTGATCCCGGCCAACCCGTTCGCCGCCGCAGCGGACGGGGCCCTACTCCCGCTGATCGTCTTCACGCTCCTGGTGGCGGCGGCGACAGGCGCCGTGGAGGACCAACGTCGCGCCCGGCTGATCACCTTCGCCGAAGACATAAGCGCGGTTTTCGTCCGGCTCATTCACTGGATCTTGTGGACCGCGCCCGCCGGTGTGTTCGGACTCGCCGCACCGGTCGTCGCGCTGATGGGGCTCGAATTGCTCAGGGGCCTGGCCGTGTTTGTGGCGACCGTGGTCGTGGGGCTCTTCGTGTTCATGGCACTCCTTTACCTTCCGGCCGTGCGGCTCATCGGAAAGAAGGGCATAGCCGAGTTCGTCCGGGGAGTGACGGGGAGCTATGTGATCGGCTTCTCTACCACCAGCTCGGTGGCCTCGCTCCCGGTCATGTTCGAGGATGCGGAGGCGTTAGGCGTATCGCCCGCGGTGTCTTCGCTCGTCCTCTCTCTGGGGGCGGCCATCAATCGGGCGGGGAGTGCGCTGTTTCAGGCCGGAGCGGTGGTGTTTCTCGCCACCCTCTACGGCGTGCCGCTCCCGTTCACCACCCTCGTGAGTGCCGGACTCGTGGGCTTCGTGGTGGCTATGTCGGTGGCCCCCGTGCCGTCGGCCAGCATCGTGACGTTGGCGCCCATCCTCGATGCGGCCGGCATACCGCTGGGTGGCCTGGGGCTCCTCCTCGGAATCGACCGGATTCCGGACATGTTTCGGAGCGCGACGAACATCACCGGACATGTAGCCGCGGCGGTGACGGTCGAGGGGCTGGTGGGGGGTGGGGTTGCTGCGGACCCCCTCAGCCCATCGTAGAAATCGGAGCGCCCTTGGTCACGGCCATCGCGCCGCTGCGCGTGAGAGACTCCACCTCGGCGAGCTCGGCCACCTGTGCCATGAAGCGGTCGATCTCCGACCCTCCACTGATCAACTCGACCGTGAAGTGCCCACCGGAGTGATCCAAGATCCGCCCGCCGAACGTCTCGACGACGTCCGCGAGCCGTTCCTCATCCTCGCCACCCTTCGGGAGTCGCAGCTTGACCAGAACGAGCTCCCGCTCGATGTGATCGGTGCCCGTCATGTCCACGATATTGACCACGTCGACGAGCTTGCCGAGATGTTTCGAGATCTGATCGATGACGGCGTCCGAGCCCGACGAGACGACCGTGAGCCGTGAGACGGTCTCGTCATTCGTGGGTGCCACGTTGAGGCTCTCGATGTTGAAGCCCCTTGTCGAGAACAGGTTCGTGACTCGAGAGAGCGCGCCCGCCTCGTTCTGTAGCAAGACTGTGATGATATGCCGCATCTGAAGTCGCCTAGGGCGGTTTAGTGTCCTTGGTGGAACGGTATCGCGCGGGTCAGGCAACGTTCGCTGGGAACGGCCCCTCTTGCAATAAGTGGCGCGTTATCCACCTTCCTGGTGCGACCAGATAAACATCCGAATCTCCGGTGTGGTGTCCGCACTAAATTCAAAAATGGACGTGAAAACTAAAGCGAAGCCGGCACACGCACTGGCCGGCACGGTCATGAGCGGCGCCGAGATCATCATGCAGGTGCTTGCCGACGAGGGCGTGCAGACGATCTTCGGTTACAGCGGGGGAGCGATCCTGCCCACCTACGACGCCGTGTTCCGCTACAACGAGGCACACGCCGAGGACGGGGTGGAGCCGATACCGCTCATCGTTCCAGCCAATGAGCAGGGCGCTGGTTTCATGGCAGCGGGATACGCCCGCGCCAGCGGAGGAGTCGGAGTCGCCCTCGTAACCTCCGGCCCGGGAGCCACTAATTGCGTGACCCCGGTGCGGGACTGTATGGCCGACTCCGTGCCCATCGTTGTCATCTGTGGGCAGGTGCCCAGGGCGGCCATCGGCACCGACGCGTTCCAGGAAGCGCCCGTAACCGCGGTCATGGGGTCGGTGGCCAAACACGTCTTCCTGGTCACGGACCCCGAGAGTCTCGAGTCCACCATGCGCACGGCCTTCGAGATCGCACGTACCGGGAGGCCGGGGCCGGTCGTGGTGGACATCCCGAAGGACGTGCAGAATTGGGAGGGGCCGTTCGAGGGTGAGGGAGTTCTATCCATCCCCGGTTATCGCCACCGCCTGAGCGCGGTCGCATCCAACACGTTGGACGACGACCAATGTGCCGAGTTCTTCTCCATGCTGGCTGAGAGTGAACGCCCGCTGATCTACGCCGGCGGGGGGGTAATCAACGGCAACGCCGCAGAGGCGCTACAGACGTTTTCGAAAACGTTAGGCCTTCCCGGTGTCACGACGCTCATGGGCCTGGGGGGCCTCGACACCACCGACCCGTTATGCCTTCACATGTTGGGAATGCACGGTACCGCACACGCGAATTACGCGGTCGAAGACTGTGACCTACTCATCGCCGTGGGCGCCCGCTTCGATGATCGTGTCGCGGGAGACCCGCCGAAGTTCGCGCCCAAGGCGCGCCGCGTCCTCCACTTCGACATCGACCCCGCAGAGATCCATAAGGTCAAGAAGGCAGACTGGCACTACGTCGGCATTCTCAGGGACGCGCTCGAGAATCTGACGGAGTACGGGCGCAGGACCGATTTCAACACGGATTATTCTGCTTGGCACGCCGAAATCGCGGAGCTCAAGACCACCTACGCTCTGAACTACGACCGGGAGAGTGACCTCATACAGCCCCACTACATCATCGAGACGATGAACCGGATCACGCAGGGCGAGGCGATCATCTCGACCGGAGTCGGCCAGCACCAGATGTGGGCCGCGCAGTACTCCGACTTCCGGGAGCCGCGCCTGTGGCTCACCTCCGGGAGCATGGGCACGATGGGATTCGGTCTCCCGGCGGCAATCGGCGCCCAGTTCGCTCGCCCGGACAAGCTGGTCATCGACGTGGACGGCGACGCGAGCATCCGCATGAACCTCGGTGAGTTCGAGACCGTCACCACCTACGACCTTCCGATCAAGATCATCGTGCTGAACAACTTCGGGGACGGGATGGTCATGCAGTGGCAACGGCTCTTCTTCAAGGGCCGGCTCTCGGCGAGCGACAAGTCACTCAGGAAAAAGAATTTTGTGAAGACCGCTCAAGCCGACGGCTTCCAGTACGCGAAGCGTCTCGACCGCAAGGAGGACGTGCCCACGGTTCTTGAGGAATTCCTGAGCTTCGACGGCCCGGCGTTCCTCGAGGTCATCATCGACCCTCAGGCCCACGTCTATCCCATGGTGGGCCCCGGCCTTTCCTACCAAGACATGATAACCGGGGAGTTCATCCCCAACCGCTACGACAAGTCAGACGTGAAGGAGCCGGATCCTTCGGAGTTGTTCTAGGACCAACCCCTCCCAGGCACACTCATCAGCGGTCCGCGGTACCCCTTGTTCGTTCAGGCATACGTGGGTACAATACCTAAAAGAACGATGTATCAGTGACTTGGGTGTCTGACCCCCAGCTCCGCGAGGTACGATTATGACCGGTAGCAACCTCTTCACCGGAACCCTGGACATCCTGGTTCTGAAGACCGTCCTGAGTGGACCGATGCACGGATATGCCATCGGTCGGGTGCTCCGGAACGAGAGTGACGGCGTGTTGAGTGTAGAGGAGGGCGCCCTCTATCCCGCGCTTCACCGTCTCAAGAAGCGTGGGCTCCTGGACGCCGAGTGGGGACGGACCGAGACCGGTCGACGGGCAAAGTTCTACCGGCTCACGGTAGAAGGGCGCCGCCAGCTGACGGCCGAAACGGCCCGCTGGGAAGCGTACTCGGGCGCCGTGGCCGCGATCCTCGGGCGGGTGGGCTGACCCGGGACTGGCTCCCGGCAAGCGCCAACACCATGCCTCGGAAACGCCACCCGCGGCCCAGGCAAGGCTCCGCCGACGTGGACGGCCACCTGGACGGTCGTCTGCTCGATCGGCTGGACGCAGACCTACAGGACGAGATTCGCTTCTATCTCGAGGAGCGGGCCAAGGAGTTCATGGAGGAGGGGCATGACGCCGACGCGGCATGGAGAGCTGCGCTTGACGCGTTCGGAGATATCGAGAAAATCGAGGCGGACGTTCGACGCGGGACCAGCAACAGGGGATTCAAGGGGAGGGGTTGGGAGATGATCGGGTCACTCTTGCAGGACATGCGGTACGCGGTGAGGACTTTGGCAACCAAGCCGGGCTTCACATCAGTCGCGCTGGCTACTTTGGCGCTGGGAATCGGCGCCAATACGGCGATGTTCAGCGTCGTCTACGCCACGCTCTTTCGGGCTCCGCCCGTGCACGAACCCGACGAGCTCGTTGCGGTTTTCACGACCAGCCGGCGGGGTGCCCCGCGGAGTTCGACATCCTACCCAGACTTTCTCGACTACCGCGATCGCTCGACTAGGTTGGCCGATCTCGCGGGGACTGCCTCCCTATTGGCTAGCCTCGGCAACGAGGATCAGGGTGCCGAGTTCGTCGGAGTCGTGACGGTGACGGGCAACTACTTTTCGCTGCTCGGAATCGCGCCCGCAGAAGGGCGCATGCTTCAACCCCAGGACGACGTATTCGGCGGCGGCGCTATGGTCGCGGTACTCAGGCATGACTTCTGGCAAGATCGTTTCGGAGGAGATCCGGCGATGGTCGGACAGACCATCCGCCTCAATCAGGTGGCGTTCGAGGTCGTGGGCATAGCACCTCCGGACTTCACAGGTATGCGCCTCGGTACCGGGCCTCGGATCTGGATTCCGATGCAGTCGGGGCCTTCCTTATCCACCAGTTCGCTGACCACCCCGAGCTGGGAAAGTCGCGGAAACCGCTGGATGGGGATGTCCGTCGGCCGGCTCGTTCCCGGGAGCACCGTCCAGCAGGCACGCACCGAATTGCTGGCCATCTCGGATCAGCTTTCCGAAGAGGATCCGGTCGCCCGCGGGCCGCGATCGGTCACAGTAGACGCGCTCTCCGGATATCAGCTCCCCTCGGGGGGCGAGGCCCAAATCAGAGGATTCGTCTGGCTTCTTCTGGGCGTCGCGGGATTCACGCTTCTGCTGGCGTGCGCAAATCTGGCCAACCTGCTGCTGGTGAGGGCCTCCTCTCGGAGCCGCGAGCTCGGCGTGCGGCTGGCGATCGGCGCGGGCCGCGGGCGCCTGATCTGTCAGCTCATGACCGAGAGTACGGTGCTGGCGGTCACCGGAGCCGGGCTGGGTGTGCTGCTGGCGAGTGTACTTCTGCGGCTTCTCGGCGCCTTTCAGCTTCCAGGGGGCGTGACTGTCGCGTCTCTCGGAATCGACCTGGATGGGCGCTTGCTGATGGTCGCGCTGGGCACTTCACTACTGACCGTACTGCTTTTCGGGCTGGTCCCTGCGTTGCAGGCCACCCGCCCCGATCTCGTCCAGGCACTCAAGGGAGACTCGGTTCAAGACGGTAGGGCCCAAAGCGATCGTATGAGGCAGGGGCTGATCGCGGTTCAGATCGCGACCTGTGCCGTCCTGCTCGTCGGGTCGGGGCTCTTCTTGAGAACCCTCCGCGAGGGCCTCAACGCAGACCTGGGGGTGCGCACCGAGGGCGTGGCTCTGGCACAATTCAGTCTTGGGGCGCTGGGGTACGAACCGAGCGAAGCCCTGGCGTTCGTAGACCAGCTTCGAACGCGTGTGGGCCAGCTACCCGGGGTTGACGCGGTCAGCCTTTCGAGCAGTGTGCCGCTCGCGCAAGGGCCGGGCATCGGATTTTTTGCGCGGGTGGACGGATACGAAATCGCCCCGGATGAGGAATTGCGCGTCAACATGGTGTTGGTGAGCACGGAATACTTCAAGAGCATCGGTTTGCCCCTCCTTCATGGTCGTGGATTCGAACGCTCCGATGTCGAGTCGGGCCAGGGTGTGATCGTCGTCAGCGAGTCGATGGCCGACAAGTATTGGCCCAATGGGGACGCGATCGGCGGCACCGTTAGCATCGCAGGGGGGCCGTCTCAGGTCATCGGGGTTGCCGCCAACACTACCTGGAGCGGACTCGAAGACGACGTCACGAACTACGCCTTCGTACCCTTGGCCAGCTCCGCCTTCAGGGTCTCGCAGATGCCCCTGACCCTAGCCGTCCACACGACCCGCAACGCTAAAGACCTTCTTCCCGCGATGCGCGCGGAGATCCAGGCGTTGGAATCCCAGCTACCGGTGCGGAGGCTCGTCACTATGGGGGACCACGTGAACAGAGTCCTCATGCCACAGCGGATGGGTGCCGCCCTCCTCAGTGGGTTCGGGCTCTTGGCTCTCTTGTTGGCAGCGGTTGGAATCGCCGGGGTCGTGTCCTTCAGCGTCAATCAGAAGCGCCGGGATATCGGCGTGCGCATCGCATTGGGTGCTGGAAGCAACCAGGTCGTAGGGCTGCTTCTGGGCTCAATTGCGCGCCCCATCGTTCTCGGGCTCGCCATCGGATTGGTCACGGCCCGAGCCCTCGCCCGAACGGTCGAGAGCTTCATGTTCCGGGTGGACGCCACGGATCCCACGACCTACGCACTGATCGCTTTGGGGGTGGCAGTCGTGGCCGCCCTGGCCACGCTTCTGCCCGCGAGCCGAGCCACCCGAATCGATCCGATCGAGGCGCTGAAGGCAGAGTAAGAACGCCGCGCTCGCGGCCTTGGCATCTTCGCAATCACGAGACAGCCACTACGTAATCACGAGACAGCCATTACTACGTAATCACGAGCCGGCTGCTACGTAGTCTGACGTATCCGTTCGGTCCGCTCAAAGCGGCATCGTTCGTCCGTAAACAAGTCACACGGACCCCTCGAAGGAGGAAGAACGATGTCACGCGCAATTTTCACGCTACTGTTCGTCACGTTGGCCCTGAGTGCCGACGCGGCCTCGGTTCAGATTCGACGTTCCTCGGCACTCGAGGCTCAACAAGTACAACGTGTCTCCCGCCGGAAGCTTGCCGGCCCACGCTTCGGAGTC
The DNA here is from genome assembly GCA_965249775.1 of Longimicrobiales bacterium. Classification (GTDB taxonomy): domain Bacteria; phylum Gemmatimonadota; class Gemmatimonadetes; order Longimicrobiales; family Gaopeijiaceae; genus UBA822. The sequence goes on along the minus strand of OZ252253.1, from coordinate 3,801,898 downwards.
ACCCTGTTCACCGGTGACGTGGCGGATCAACGGGAAAACGCGGACCTGTCGCCCATGATGACCCAATTCGGGTGGCAATGGGAAACGCAGCTGATGTTCACGCCTAATGGGGATCAAGCGCTCCTGGAGTGGGTGGTCTTGGTGGGGGGCGTGGAGCAAAACGAGTTCAATGTCTCGTTGGGATTCCTCGCCGGCTACCGAACGCAAGGCGGCCTCGAGTTCGGGGTCGGCCCGAACATCAGCTTCACCAAGGAATCCCCTGACGCAACGACGTCGATGCTGATTGCTGTTGGGCACACGCTTCCCGTTGGTGGCCTGCAGTTGCCGGTCAACTTCGCTGTCGGTCTCGGAAAGGGTGGGCCTCGATTGACGACTCTGATCGGTTGGATCGTCGGTTAGACCCAGCGTCGATCCGATCACACGCCCCGGGCGGCGCGGGCTCTGCCTCGAGCCGAAGCCTGCGCCGCCCTTACGGAGGTTCTCTCCCCTCACTGGCAAGCCGGCAGGACCAATTGTACCGTTACGTGTCCCATCACGTCCGTCGGACCGAACTCGCGCTGGAATGCTCTCGCGCTGGAATGCTCTCGACTGGAATGTTCTCGACTGGAATGCTCTCGAGTGGTGGTGGGCACGGCTGTACTCCTTCAACAGCGTTCTGGGGGCCGTGATGAGAACGAACCTGCCACCATTCGGGCTTGCCGCCGCTCTGTTGGTCGTGTGCGCGCACATGGCCTCTGTCGCGCAGATGGTCTCTGGTCAGACCTCGGAGGACCGTCTCCTGAGCGCCGCCCAGGCGGTGGCCGCGCTGCCCGGAGATCCGTCGATCGTCTCGGCGGCCGGGATCACGCGGGGCGGCGAGCGCCTGCTCACGCTCGAGCACGACTGGAGCGTGGGAGGTCCGGCAAGGCGTCTCGTGATCGTTGGAGGACTCGACGGCACGGCTGAGAGCGCCCAGGCGGTACTCGGGGCACTCCGGTGGTTCAAGAGCGACGCCCCTGATGCGCTCCGGCGCGCCTGGACCATCACCGCGCTGCCGTGCGCCTATCCCCAGCGGTGCGGGGCGGAGTCCTCAGCCGCCGATCGTCCAGCGGGCGGCGCGCAAGCCATCCCGGGCGGAGCACAAACCTTTCCGCCGGAAGGCGGCTTCTTCAATCACGAGACGTCCCCCGAGTCGCGGTACTTGTGGCGCTGGGTGGCGTTTCAAGCGCCCGACCTGGTGTTGGAGGTTCGGTCGGGGCAGATGCGGTCCTGGGAGATCTCGGGAGGTGCGGGCGGCCTTGCTCTCGACGGACCGCAGCCTCCCGACGGCACACTGGCCGCGGCCGTATCCACAGGGACGCCTTCGGGCCTGGCTCCGGTGCCGGCAATCCGCGCCTCGACAAGCGTCGATGATGCACCCCGAATGTTGCGATCCGTGCTCGATGCCGCGACGTCCCTCCCCCGGTCGCCGCTGCATGATGTGCTGCTCGCGAGGGGCAGTCGAACGCCGGTTGAGATCGCGAGCCTCCTGGCCGAGCGGTATCCGTCGTCACCGGGTGTGAGCTACATCCCCGCCGTTGCGTGGTCTAATACGTTGCGCTTGGCAGCTCGCCTCGGCGACGCCGCCCTGGTCGAGAGGGTGCGAGACCAGATGGCACGGTTTCTCTCGGGAGAGGCCCCGACGGTTTCTGCGCCGTACCGGCTCACGAACCTGGCCGGCCTGTTCGCGTTCGTCGACTTCTCGGAGCCCGGACAGAGCGAGGAGGCCCTGAATCTCGCGATCGCGGGCGCCGAGTTCGCGTTTCCTCCGGCCCCTGATGCGATCCTCCGGTCCCCCACCGGCTGGACCGACGACATGTTCATGGCGAGCAGCCTGCTGTCGCGTGTAGGAATGCATACGGGACAGGACCGGTACGGCGTCACCGTCGGACGTCTCCTGACGTCCTACGCCGAGAATCTCCAGCGGCCGGACGGCCTGTTCATCCATTCCGGAAGAGGGCCGCAAGCCTGGGGTCGCGGGAATGGCTTCGCCATACTCGGCCTGACGGAGGCCCTGATGTTTCTTCCGGACGATTGGGCCGACCGGCCAGGTGTTCTCGACATCTACCGCCGGCACGCCGAATCGCTCGTGCGTCATCAGGCGCCGGATGGGATGTGGCACCAGATCGTGGACGAGCCGGGCAGCTATCGGGAGCTCACGGTAACGTCCATGACCCTCGTGGCACTCGCCCGCGGGGTACGGCTCGGCTGGCTCGACGACGGCTACCGATCGGTGATCGACCGCGCCTGGCGTGGCATTGCGGCCCATATCGCGGAGGATGGCGCTGTGGTCGACGCCTCCACCTCGACGGGAGCAGGAGAGACGAAGCAGTACTACCTCGATCGGACCGCCGTCTTCGGTCCCGATGACCGCGGTGGCGCGATGGCGCTGTGGGCAGCCATAGAAATGGATGAGCTGCTCCGGCAGTAAGCGAACGGGAACGGAGAGGCAGCGCCCACTGTACAGTTCTTAGATCGTCTAGTCGGCACCTCCCACGATTGAGGACTCATGCGCCACACCAGCACGGTCGTCGCCACCGCCCTGCTCGCCTCTCTGTTGGTGGCGTGTGAGGCTCCCCGAGCCTGGGGCGATGAGAACGCCATTATCGTCGGCACGTCCGAGGAGCAGTGGGCTGCCGTCAGTGAGATGGTGGAATCGGCCCTCGAGGCCACCATCGTCACGGTACGGAGCGAGAAAACCTTTCGGGTGACCCACCAGGAGCCCATCGGGGAGGGGTGGAGAAATCTCCAGCGCTTCCGCAAACTCCTCCTCATCGGCGCGGAGGACTCTCCATGGATGGTCGAAGCGCTGGCGCTCACCGAGCGTGAGAGCTTCAACCCCCCCGAGCTCTTCCAGGTCGAAGACGTATGGGCCCGCGGACAGGTAGCGACGGTCCTCCTGTTGCCCTCCGAAGGAGCCGAGGGCGCCGACGCGATGATGGAACCTCTCCACGAACTCCTGGATGCCCAGTATCGCCAGTGGGTGGTCAGCCGGATGTTCATGAGCGGGATCGATTCCCTGCTCGCCGAAACCCTCTGGAATGAAGAAGGATTCACCCTCCTGCTCCCGGACCTGTATGAACGCCGATCGGTGGATTCCGTTCACATCTTCTTGAACGACAACCCCGACCCCGCAGAGCTGATCCGACAGATCACCGTCACTTGGAGAAGCCCGATTCCTGAGGAATTGGGCCAAGAGGAGTTGCTGGCGTGGCGACAAGTGCTCTCGGATCGCTATTACAAATATCCGCAGGTCGTCGACATGGACCTGACCCAGACGCGCCGGCTCCAAATGGGCGACATGGTCCTCGAAGAGCTCCGTGCGGTGTGGGCCAACCCACCCGAAGACCAGTTCCCAGCTGGTGGACCCATGATCACATGGTCCGTCCCCTGCCCCGAGCAGGGTCGACACTACCTGGTCGACGCTTGGCTGTATGCTCCGGGGAAAGACAAGTACCAGTACATTCTGCAGCTCGAGACGATTCTCGGCTCGTTCCGGTGTAGATCGGCTGCGTAGAATCCTCGCCTTCTAGCACAGCTGAAAGCCCATCGTAGTTGTTGCCAACGGCCCGGATGAGTTATATCCTTTAATCTGGATTTATGGATATTTCAACTGAACCCCGGGTCTTCGACCGAATGAGCGCTCTGGGCGACCTCGCCCGGGGCCGGCTCCTGCTCCTTTTGGAGCAGGGTGAGTTCACAGTCTCCGAGCTCGTTCAGGTCTCCCAGCTTCCGCAGTCGACGGTGAGCCGGCATCTGAAGATCCTCTCGGATGACGGGTGGGCGACGTCACGGGCGAGCGGGACCAGCCGCTTTTACCGGATGGCTGCATATCTCGACCCGGCGGCACAAGAGCTGTGGGGGCTGGTCCGTCCCGACGTGGCTGCGGCGGGGCTGACGGAGGAGGACGACGAACGGGCCCGGGCGGTTCTTCGTGAACGCCGAGGACGCTCGCGAGAGTTCTTTTCGGGCATAGCGCTGCGCTGGGACAGCGTCCGGGAGGAGTTGTTCGGAGGTGACTCGGAGATGTTCCCCCTCTTTGGACTCCTCGACCCGACTGCCACCCTTGGCGACCTCGGAGCGGGGACCGGACACTTCGCGGCGCATGTGGCTCCTTTCGTAGACCGAGTCATCGCGGTGGACGCTTCCGAAGAGATGCTCCGAGCAGCGCGCGACCGCTTGGAGGGTGCATCAGACCTGGAGGGTGCATCAAACGTAGACCTGCGTTGTGGTGACCTCGAGGACCTTCCGATCGCGTCGGGCGAGTTGGACGTGGCCGTGCTGCTTCTCGTGCTTCACTACGTGGTGGAGCCCCAGGCCGTGCTGAAGGAGGTCGGTCGGACACTCAAACCCGGCGGTCGCTTCGTTATCGTGGACATGAGGCGCCACTCGAGGGAGGGGTATCAGGAGGAGATGGGTCATGTGTGGCCCGGCTTCGATGAGGCGGATCTCGCCTGCTGGCATCGGGACGCGGGACTCGAGGACTTTTCCTATCGCCCGCTGCCCGCACGTCCGGAGGCATCGGGCCCCCTGCTCTTCGTGACGTCGGCGACCCGAGCATGCTGAAAATTCACTTTCCAAGATGAGGCTTGAACACATGGATACCGCAGTCATGGATCACGAGGGTGGTGCCGCCACCGACGAGGCTCGCCCCGCCTACAAGGTCGCGGACCTCTCACTCACCGAGTGGGGACGCAAGGAGATCCGCCTGGCCGAGCAGGAAATGCCTGGCCTGATGGCGGCTCGCGAGGAGTACGGCCCCGAGCAGTGCCTCGCGGGGCTCAAGATCATGGGCTCGCTCCATATGACCGTGCAGACCGCAGTGCTGATCGAGACACTCGTGGACCTCGGCGCCGACGTGCGTTGGGCATCCTGCAACATTTTCTCGACGCAGGATCACGCGGCCGCAGCGGTCGCGGTGGGTCGCGAAGGCACCCCAGAGGACCTCAAGGGCATTCCTGTCTTCGCCTGGAAGGGCGAGACGCTCGAGGAGTACTGGTGGTGCACCCAACAGGCGGTCGAATGGCCCGACGGTAGCGGCCCCGACCTGATCGTGGACGACGGCGGCGACGCGACTCTTCTACTCCATAGAGGCGTGGAGTATGAGAAAGCGTTATGCGTCCCCGATTTCGATCCCGAGACCGAGCCCGAGGAGTGGGGGATCATTCTCGCCCTTCTGCGTAGCTCCCTGGACCAGGATCCGCAGAAATGGCATCGCATCTCGGCCAACGTCATCGGCGTCTCCGAGGAGACCACGACGGGCGTGCATCGCCTCTATGAGATGGAGAAGAACGGTACGCTGCTCTTCCCCGCCATCAACGTGAACGACTCCGTGACCAAGTCGAAATTCGACAATCTTTACGGATGCCGTCATTCGGTCATCGATGGACTGAATCGGGCCACCGACGTGATGATTTCCGGCAAGATGGCGGTTGTTTGCGGCTACGGTGACGTGGGCAAGGGGTGTGCCCAAGCGCTCAAGAGTCAGGGCGCTCGGGTGATCATCACGGAGATCGACCCCATCTGCGCCCTCCAGGCGTGCATGGAGGGCTTCACCGTACGCCGGATCGAGGACGTGCTGGGCGAGGCCGACATTTTTGTGACGGCCACGGGAAACAAGGACATCATTACGGCCGAGCACATGGCGGGCATGAAGGACAAAGCCATCGTCGGCAACATCGGCCACTTCGACAACGAGATCGATATGGCCGGCCTGGAGAAGATGCCCGGCGTCCGGAGGGAAAACGTCAAGCCGCAATACGACGAGTGGATCTTCCCGGACGAGCACAGCGTGATGATCCTCGCCGAAGGGCGTCTGCTCAACCTCGGCTGTGCGACGGGCCATCCGAGCTTCGTCATGTCGGCCAGCTTCACCAACCAGGTCATCGCGCAGATCGAGCTTGCGAAGAATCGGGACCGGTACGAAAAGAAGGTCTACGTGCTCCCGAAGATCCTGGACGAGAAAGTCGCCCGGCTCCACCTCGATAAGCTGGACGCTCGGCTAACTGAGCCCTCTGACGAACAGGCCGACTACATCGGCGTGGACAAGGAGGGGCCGTACAAGCCGGAGACGTACCGGTACTAGAGTTTTTCCATGATGTCGACGATCTCGTGCCGGTCCGCTTCGGACGGAAAGCCCCAGTCCGACCGGTATCCGAAGATCTCATCGAGCGTGGCGGATCCGAAACGCCCATCCAGGATCTCGATCATGTCTCCGGCAAGGAGCCCCGGATGGGCTACCCCGCTCGCGCGGCTCAGCTGTAGGATCTCCTTGCGAAGCGTGACCACATAGTTGGCCAGACGGGCCGCCTTCGAAGTCGGATCCAAGCCGCGCACCAACCAACGATTCTGGGTCGCCACCCCGGTCGGGCAGTGTCCCGTGTGGCACCGCTGGGCCTGTATACATCCAACCGCCATCATCGCCTCGCGCGCGACGTTGATCGTGTCGCACCCGAGCGCGAACGCGACCATCGCGTTGGCTGGCAGACCCAGTTTCCCGGCCCCCATCAAGATCACGTTCTCGTGGATCCCTGCCTCGGCGAGAATTCGATACACGCGGCTGAAGCCGACCTTGAAGGGCAACGCCACATGATCCGAGAACGCCAGGGGCGCCGCTCCGGTCCCGCCTTCTCCGCCGTCGATGGAGATGAAATCAACCCCCCGATCCCCCTTCGACATGAGGTTCGCCAATTCCTCCCAGAAGCGGTGCTCTCCGACCGCGGATTTGATGCCGATCGGTAGTCCGGTCGCGTCGGCCAGCTTCTCCACGAAGTCCAGCATCTCGTCGACCCCCGTGAAGGCCGAGTGGGTCGCCGGACTGTACACGTCCTCGCCCAAGGGAACGCCCCGAATCCGGGCGATCTCTCTCGTCACCTTGGCCCCCGGAAGTAATCCGCCAAGGCCGGGCTTCGCCCCCTGACTGAGCTTGATTTCCACAGCACGTACGGGACTCATCTCGACCTCGTCCAGGAACAAGTCCATGTCGAATCGACCGGCCTTCGTCCGGCAGCCGAAGTAACCGGTCCCCAGCTGCCAGATCAGGTCGCCGCCCTGACGATGATAGGGGGTGATACCCCCTTCACCCGTGTTTTGGAGGCACCCGGCAATCTTGGCTCCCTGGTTCATCGCGCTCACTGCGGCGCTCGACAGGGAACCAAAGCTCATCGCAGAGATGTTGACGGCGGATGCCGGCCGGAAGGACCGGGCCCGTCCTCGAGCGCCGCCCAGAATCTTCGCACACGGAAGAGCATAGGACTCGTCGGATCCAGCTCTCCCGTACGCCTGACCGGTAGCGCATCGGCCCTCACCCATGACCCGATGCTTGATGATGATGTAGTTGGACGTCTCTTCCAACTCGTTGTCCGTTCCGAAACCGAAGTAGTTGTTCGCCTTTTTGCTCGATGCGTAGATCCACCTCCGCTGGTCCCGACTGAAGGGCCGCTCCTCGTCGTTGTCCGTGACGATGTACTGTCTCAACTCCGGGCCGACCGACTCCAGGATGTATCGAAAGTGGCCAATGATGGGAAAACTTCGAAGAATGGCGTGACGCTTCTGGAGGAGGTCGTAGAGCACGACGGTCACCAACGCGAGTCCTAGGACCCAGAGCCACATGGCCAATTCCCTGTCGAGGTCGGTGTGAGGAACATCTATTTCATACGCCCCCAACGGGGCACCTACAAGGGCACCTACAAGGGCGCGTACAAGGGCGTGTGCCAGGGCCTACAAGAACAGCTACAAGGGACCTCTGGACAAGAGTGCTGGGATCCGGGGTAGCGTCGATGCATATTAGGGAGCAGAAGACAAGAAACCGGATGTCGGTAATTTCTCGTTTTTGACACCGTCAAGCGATCCTATGGACGAAAAGCACGCTAACGAGTCCGAACCGTCTGGTCAGGCGCAAGCCAGCGAATATGGGGACGCCCTAAGCGACGTCCTCAAGGACCAGGCACGTCGGGATGAGCTTCGGAGTGCCCCGCCGCAGAAGGTCGCGCGGACTCGTGTGCACCCGTCCATCCCGCCTTTCTTGGCGGTCATTTCGATTTGGCTTTGGGTCTTACCGCCATCGGCGCTCCAACCAGTGGTGCCGACGATCCCGCCCGCCCAGCAAGAGGCCGGCCTCCGAATGGAAATGTTCATACAGGTGAACAACATCAAGCGGTATGTGGCGGAGCATGGGCGCCTCCCCAACGACCTCACGGACGTGGGTGAAAGCGCTGAGGGTATTCGTTACCTTCAACTGACCGACAACGTTTTTCGACTGAGCGGGCAATCGGGGGACATCGAGGTGGTCTTTACATCTAGTGAGCCGGAGGCAAGCCTCCTCGCCGACGCCAACGCGATCGTTTCGGGGCGCGTATCGTCGACTCCCCGAGGAGCGGGCACCTCATGATCGTACGCACGAGGAAGGACCGTAAGACGAGGAAGGACCGTGAGGGGATGACCATTGTGGAGCTCCTCATCGTCATGCTGATCGTCAGCATCCTTGCGGCCATCGCGCAGCCCATGCTCAGGGGCGTCATCGTCAAGGCCAAGGCGGCCGATGCAATCGCCGACATGCAGGTCGTTCGGCACGCAGCCTACACCTACCAGACGGACCAGCAGGCGTGGCCGGCCGACGCGCTGAGCGGCATCATCCCGACGGGGCTAGACCCGTACCTGCCCGACGGCTTCGACCTCGTGAAGGACGACTACACGCTGGACTACGACTATTGGGGCGGATCACCGTTCCTGGTCGGGGTCACACTGATCACGTCGGACTCGACGCTCGGACGCACCGCGATGGAAATGCTGGCTTCACCCAAGTGGAACGCCGGGGACAAATACACCTGGGTGATCGAGTAGTCAGACCTCCCTCCAGCCGGCAAGACATCGTCGTCCGAATGGAGAATCTCCCTTCCGATGGCGGAGGTCTCCGACCCCAAACCGCCTGGTTACGCCATCCGCAGTGGGTCCCATTTGCCGCTCGTAGCGCAGGTGTGTAGGCGTGTGTAGAATGGGGGCACCGTAGGCCGTTTCGGACCCACCGGGGGGCCGAACCCCTGTCCGATCACCCTCCGATACCGAGCACTCGTGAGCTTCGTCCACCTCCACACGCACTCTGAGTACTCGCTCCTCGACGGGGCCAACCGCCTCACCGATCTGGTCCACCGGGCCAAAGAGTTCGAGATGCCCGGCCTTGCCCTCACCGACCACGGTTGCCTCTTCGGCGCCTGGTCCTTCCATAAGCTGGCCAAGAGTGAGGGGGTCAAGCCGATCATCGGCATGGAAGCGTATGTGGCGCCGGGTGATCGACGCGACCGCTCCAAGGCAGGTCAGGGCGAGCGAGCCTATTACCACCTCGTCATCCTGGCTCGGGACATGGAGGGCTACAGGAACCTGGTGAAGCTGTCCTCCATCGGGTACACGGAGGGCTTCTACCACAGGCCGAGGGTGGATCGAGAGGTCCTGGCAGCCCACGCAGACGGACTCGTGGTCAGCTCGGCGTGTCTGGCCGGCGAGGTCGCGCGCCACCTCATGGCAGACAACTGGGAGGGTGCCCGCGAGGCGGCTAGCTGGTACGCCAACCTCTTCGAGGACCGGTACTACCTGGAGGTCCAAGCGCACGATTCCGAGGGGCAGGCACAGCTCAACGAAAAGATCTTCAAGCTCTCCGAAGAGATGGGCCTTCCGGTGATCGCCACCAACGACGCGCACTTTCTTCAGGCCGAGGATCACGAGGCGCACGACGTCCTGCTCTGTATCGGACTCGGGAAGGACCGAAGCGACACCAGCCGAATGCGATACGACGAGGGCCTCTACTTCAAGAGCGCCCCCGAGATCGCCGAGCGATTCCCGGATCGGCCCGACGTCCTCGAGAACACTCTGAAAATCGCAGACGGTGTGAATCTCGGCTTCGAGAAGAAGTACCACTTGCCCGCGTTCCCGCTTCCCGAGGACCACGACGACGAGAACGAGTACCTCGTTTTTCTGGCTACCGAGGGTGCGAAGCGCCGCTACGGAGATCCTCTTCCCGAAGCCGTCCAGGAGCGCCTCGACTACGAGTTGGGGGTCATCACCGAGACGGGATACGCCGGCTATATCCTGATCACGTGGGACTTCATCGACTGGGCCCGTCGCCACGGCATTCCGGTGGGGCCGGGCCGGGGGTCGGCCGCGGGCTCCATCGTCGCGTATTCGCTCTGGATCACGAATCTCGATCCCCTGGCGTTCGACCTCCTCTTCGAGCGTTTTCTGTATCCCGAACGGATCTCGATGCCGGACATAGACGTCGACTTCTGCTATGAACGGCGAGGAGAGGTCATCGAGTACGTGAAGGAGAAATACGGAAAGAAGGCGGTCGGGCAGATCATCACGTTCGGGACCATGAAGTCCCGCGCGGTGATCCGGGACGTGGGCCGAACCCTCGGGATTGAGCCGTCCGAGACCGACCGCATCGCAAAGATGATTCCCAACACTCCGGGGCAATCCTTCACCGTCGAAGAGGCGATCGAGAAGCTCAAGGAGGTGAAGGACCTGTACGATGAGGGGGGCCGATACAAGCAGCTCTTCGACTACTCCATGACGCTCGAGGGCCTCTCCCGGCACTCGTCAGTACACGCTGCCGGCGTGGTAATCGCGCCGGGCCCGCTAGACGACTACGTGCCGGTCTGCATCCAGACGGGCAAGAACGCCTCGAATGGCGACGCCTCCGAAGCGATGCATGTCACGCAGTACGATATGAAATGTCTCGAGGACGCAGGAATGCTCAAGATAGACTTCCTGGGTCTCAAGACGCTCACGGTCATCCACGATGCGGTGGCGGCGGTCGTGACCAGGCTGGGCGAGTTGAGGCACCCGGAGTCCGGTGCGGTCTACGCGTCCATGGACGACGTTCCGCTGGACGACCCCGCCGTATACAAGATGCTCGCCAGGGGGGGGACCTCGGGCGTATTCCAGTTCGAGTCGAGATTGGCGATCGACAAGCTCAGGGCCATGCGCTGCGACCGCTTCGACGACCTGGTGGCCACCAATGCCTTGATCCGCCCCGGTCCGCTCGACACGGGCATGACTGACGCGTACATCCGGCGGAAGCTAGGAGAGGACGAGATCCGCTACGACCATCCCGACCTCGAGCCGGTCCTCGAGTCGACCTACGGCATCATCGTGTACCAAGAGCAGGTGATGCGGATCGCCAACGTCCTGGGCGGCTACGACATGGCCGAGGCCGATGTGCTCCGGATGGCGATGGGCAAGAAGATCGCGTCACTCATCCGAGAGGAGCTCCGCCAGTTCGTCACCAAGGCCGTCGCAAGGGGCGTTGAGAAGAGGACGGCGGAGAGCCTCGCGGAGCAGATCGAGACTTTCGGACGGTACGGCTTCAACCTCTCGCACGCTGCTGCGTACTCGGTCATTGCCTATCACACCGCATGGTTGAAGGCGCACTACCCCGCCGAGTTCATGGCAGCCCTGCTCTCGGCGGTCGTGTCCAACACCGACGACGTAGTAGAGTACATTGGAGAGTGCCGCGATCTACCGCGCTACTTGCCGAGACTGGACGACGGCATCCAGGTCCTCGCGCCCGACGTGAACGAGTCGGGCTGGAAGTTCACGGCAGTTGGTGAGACGCAGATCCGCTTCGGCCTGGGCGCGATTCGTGGCGTGGGGGCTAGCGCCGTCACCTCGATCCTCACCGCGCGTGAAGCCCACGGGCCTTTCAATGCGATGTTCGAGTTCTTGGAGCGGGTCGATCTTCGGGCTCTGAACAAGCGCGCCGTCGAAGCGCTCATCACAGCGGGAGCCCTGGACTCGTTCGGGTACCGTTCGCAGCTCCTGGCCGGACTCGATACGGCCTACTCGGAGATCAGCGCCCGGAAGGCCGAAGAAGAGGCGGGCCAGGCCTCCCTCTTCGGCACTGGAGAGGCCGCCATCGAGCAAAAGGACCCCGGCCTTCCGAACGTTCCAGAGTGGTCGGAGCAGGAACGGCTGAAGAGAGAAAAGGAGGCCCTTGGCTTCTTCATTTCGGGCCACCCGCTCGACCGGTATGCCGAAGTCGTGAGGGCCTTCGATGACGTGAACACGTCGAACTTGAAAGACCATCTGGGACGGCCGCTCGACCTGGCCTGCGTCGTGACCAAGGTGCAACGGCAGATCTCACGCCGTGACAACGCCGAGTGGGGCAAGGTCACGGTCGAGGACTTTCACGGCACGGCTACGGTCCTCGCCTTCAAGGACAACTGGCAGAAGTACAAGGAGACCCTTCAGCAGGACGCCGTCGTGCTCGTCTCCGGAAAGGTGAGCGGACGGGAGCGCGACGAGGAAGACCCGCCCATCTTCCTCGACGATGCGCTCCCGCTCGACGGCGTGCCCAACAGCGGCCAGTTGGCCCTTCAGATCGAATTGCCGATGGGCGCCGAGCTGGACGACTCAGTGTTCGCCAGAGCCAAAGAGATTCTGGTGGCCCATCCCGGAACGGCCCCCGTCGAGCTCCTCCTGGGCAGCGACAACGGGATCCCGGCGCCGGTTCTGCGGTCACGGACGCTCAAAGCAGACCCCAGCCCCGACACCATCGAGGCGCTACAGGAGATGTTCGGTAAGGCCCGGGTACGCTTGGTGAGGGTCGAGGATGGAAGGAGCCGGCGGGACCCTGGGGCGTATTAGAGGCCCTACAACGGGCCTAAATCTCATGATCACGATCACCCCGGTGCGCCGCGCCCTCGTCCCCGTCGACTCGGATGCTGCCACCCGTATCAGCGCGCCGAACTACGACGAGTTCCAGGGCGATCAAGAGATCTGGGATATCCTTCAGGACAATCCCATGAGTGTGCTGCGCGTGACCATGGCTCATTGCCACGCGGACTCCCCCGAAACGATCGTCCCCGGCGACTCCCCGGCGGCTCTGGTCAAGGCAGGCTCCCATATGGAGGAGCTGAGGGCGAGCGAGCTCACCGAAGAGGTTCGTGACATTCTCTGGGTTTACGAAATCGAAGACCCCAACCGCCCGGCGGTCCGCCAGATCGGTCTGGGCGGCATGGCTCGCACCGACGAGATCAGAACCGAGGCGACCCCCCAGGGGACCATCATCCGGAACGAGGGAGTACGCGAGGCGAAGGCACGGGGCCGGGCCGATTTGATCCAGGCGACCGAAGCGATCATCGGCATGGTGAACAACGGAGTCGACGACGCGTCGGGCGAGCTCCAGCGCCACCTGGAGGCACACGCCGGCGGCGCTCCGCCGGACTTCGAGGTGCTCGATCAACATGGGAACGGGCACCGTGTATGGATCGTCCGCGACGAACCAGCCATCGGGCGCTTTCAAGAGCTCCTCGCCGAGGAGCCGCACGCTTATGTGGCCGACGGGAATCACCGCAGCGCGGCCGCGGCTATGCTCGGATACGAGCATTTCCTGGGCGTTTTTTTTCCGGCCAGCACGATGGGCATCCGGCCATACAACCGGCTCGTGCAGACTTCAGCGCTTCCTACGGACGAGTTGACCGCCGCGATTCAGGACAGGTTCGCACTCGACACACCCGTTGAGTCCCAAGCTGAGTCCCAAGCCGAGGCGGACTTCTACCAGCCCACCGAGACTCATGAGATCGGTCTGTACACTCCTGACCGGAGCTGGCTGCGCCTTCGACCGTTACCGGGGACGTTCGATCCGGACGACGCGACCGAAGCCATAGACTACGGCATCGTCCAGAAGAACCTCTTCGCCCACGTCTTCGGGATTGCCGACGCCGGCGACGACCGGCTCACTTTTGTCGGTAGCAACAAAGATGCGGCCTGGCTGCAGCGGGAGGTGGACGAGGGGAGGGCGACCTACGCGATAACACTTCCCGCCGTCACCATGGACGAGTTCATCGAAGTGTGTCGCCAAGACCGGCACATGCCGCCCAAGTCTACCTGGTTCGAGCCGAAGGTCCGAAGCGGGCTGGTGATGGCTTTGCTGGACGCAGAAGGCGGTTGAGGCCTTCCTAGGTAGCATCTCCCTGATCGGTAGCGCTATCTCGAGCGTCCGCGGACTCATCTCCAGGGTCCGCAGCGCCATCTCCAGCATCCGGTTGGGTGGGCTCGTCCCCAGGAGGGCCGGGGCTTTGGCCCAGCCCAAACTGGATGGCCGCATAGAGCCGCTTCCCCTCCGACGCCTCGCGAGCCCTGGTTCGCTCCCGGACCTTGATCAGGTGGACCGTGGACGAAACGCCCACCAACACCGCAGTAAGGATCCCCACCCGTGAAGCCGTCTCCAACGAGCCCGTGCCGGGTAGAGCGGTCCCCATCAACGCCAACCCAGAGAGACCTTCCAGCACCGCGAGAATAACGCCCGAGAGTGCCGTCACGCCCCCGCGGAACTTCAACACAGCAGAGAGGGCCGCAAACCCGCCGAAAAGAAAAAGGAGAATGAGAGGGAGAAAATCGTTCTCGGTCATTCCCGGTCCTCCGTCGTGAGTTGCCGTCTTGCGGTCGTGGAGCGTGTGAGCCACGAGCACACGCGGAGGTTAATTCACATCCATCGATCGGGCCATGCCGTGGAGAGCAATCACACATCCAGACTTGCCACACCGCGGTGCAAGAGCCCAAACTACCCGCGCCATGACCGAACTTCCTGAGTATCCCCGTCCTCGCGCCGATCCTCCCGCCGGCTCCAATGGCGGCTACTGGCGCAAGAATCTCACGTATGTGGGCATCCTGCTGTCGATATGGTTCGGCATCTCGTACGGCGCCGGGATCCTCTTCGTCGAGCAGCTGAACCGCTTCCACCTGCCAGGAACCGGCTTCCCACTCGGATTCTGGTTCGCTCAGCAGGGCTCCATTTACGTCTTCGTGGCCTTGATATTCGTGTACGTGTTCCTCATGAACCGCCTCGACCGCGAGTTCGGAGTCAGCGAGGACGCCGAGTGACGGACCAACCATGAGCGTCACTGCCTGGACGTTCGTATTGGTGGGGCTATCCTTCACGCTCTACATCGGCGTGGCGATCTGGTCCCGGGCAAGCTCCACCAGCGAGTTCTACGTGGCGGGCAAGGGTGTGTCGCCCGTGGCGAACGGCATGGCGACCGCCGCTGACTGGATGTCCGCGGCATCGTTCATCTCGATGGCGGGGATCATCTCCTTCTCGGGTTACGACGGGTCCGTGTACCTCATGGGGTGGACCGGTGGTTACGTGCTCCTCGCGCTTCTCCTCGCACCCTATCTCAGAAAGTTCGGTGCCTTCACGGTGCCCGACTTCGTGGGGGATCGCTATTACTCGCAAGCCGCGCGCATCGTCGCGGTGGTGTGCGCCATCTTCGTGTCCTTCACTTACGTGTCCGGCCAGATGCGCGGCGTGGGGATCGTCTTCAGTCGGTTCCTTCAAGTGCCGATCAACATTGGTGTGGTCATCGGCATGGGCATCGTGTTCTTCTACGCCGTCCTGGGCGGGATGAAAGGCATCACCTATACACAGGTGGCTCAGTACTGCGTGTTGATCTTCGCGTATCTGGTGCCCGCAATTTTCCTCTCGATCCTGATCACCGGCAACCCGATTCCTCAGCTCGGTTTCGGAGGCGTCGACCAGGGGAGCGGGACTTTCCTGCTCGACCGCCTGAACGGTCTACACAGTGAACTGGGTTTCACTGCGTACACGTCAGGCGCGAAATCCATGATCGACATCTTCTTCATCACCGCGGCACTCATGGTTGGTACGGCTGGTTTGCCGCACGTGATCATCCGATTCTACACGGTCCCAAGGGTGAGAGACGCCCGCATCAGCGTCGGCTGGGCTCTCGTGTTCATCGCCATGCTCTACACCGTTGCACCTGCTGTGGCGGTTTTCGCGCGCACGAACCTCCTTGCAACGGTGTCGGAGCAGCCATATTCGGAGATGCCCGAGTGGTTCACGACCTGGGAGGGTACCGGCCTGATTTCGTTCGATGACCAGAACGGGGACGGCGTCATCCAATACGTTGGCCCCGACGCTCAGAACGCCGCCGGGGCGCCGATCGAAAACGAGCTCACCATCGATCGGGACATCATGGTGCTGGCGAACCCGGAAATCGCGGAACTTCCCAACTGGGTCATTGGCCTCGTGGCCGCCGGCGGGTTGGCAGCCGCACTGTCCACAGCCGCCGGTCTTCTCCTCGTGATTTCAGCGGCCGTGAGTCACGACCTTCTCAAACGAGGCTTCATGCCCGACATCAGCGAGCGCGGTGAGCTCATAGCGGCCCGTGTCAGCGCCGGGCTCGCCGTGGTCGTGGCGGGTTACCTCGGAATAAGAAACTTCGGATTTGTGGCGGAGGTCGTCGCCTTCGCGTTCGGGCTCGCGGCAGCATCGTTCTTTCCGGCCATCATCATGGGGATTTTCTCCAAGCGGATGAACCGCGAAGGAGCCGTCCTGGGGATGATCGCAGGGATTACGTTCACGGCTGCTTACATCGTCTATTTCAAGTTCATCAACCCTGATGCGAACACCGCCGAGAACTGGTGGTTCGGCGTCTCGCCTGAAGGCATCGGCACCGTCGGTATGCTGTTGAACTTCGCGGTCGCGCTCACGGTCTCTCGGTTCACGCCTGCACCGCCACCCCACATCGCGGGCATGGTCGAAAGTATCCGGGTGCCGCGAGATGCCGGGGAAGCCCACGAGATCAGCGCCTGAGGTCTTAGGAGGGTGATCGGGTTCCCAGCCTGTTACCTTCACTCACACGACTCACGGGATTCCAAGTTTGGCCAAGCCTACCAAGATCACAGGGAACAGTCTCCGGCACGCCTTCCGAGAGATCATCTGGCCCCGCCGCAAGCTAGTCGGGGTCGGCCTCATGCTGGTAGTTCTCAATCGAATCAGCGGATTGGTGCTTCCGTACTCCACCGGTTATCTGGTCGACGACGTGCTCGGCGAAAATCAGCTCGACCTGCTCTACCCGCTACTGGGAGCCTTGCTGGTGGCGGTGATCATTCAGTCCGCATCTGCCTATCTCCTCACGCTCCTCCTCAGCGTCGAAGCGCAACACCTCATCGCCCAACTCCGCTCCCAGGTCCAGCGGCATGTACTCACCCTTCCCGTGCGTTTCTTCGACAGCATGAAATCCGGAGAGTTGGTCTCGCGTATCATGGACGACGTCGAAGGGGTCCGTAATCTGGTGGGAACCGGCCTGGTTCAACTGGTCGGGGGCACGATCACAGCCATCGTCGCGTTCAGCTTCCTCGCCACCATCGACATCGTGATGACGCTACTCGTCCTGATCCCACTGGGGCTCTTTACTCTCGTATCGACGCGGGCGTTTCAGAAGCTACGTCCGGCGTTCCGGGAGCGGGGCAAGCTTCGAGCGGACGTGACGGGGCGGCTCACGGAGGCCCTGGGGGGCATACGCGTCATCAAGGGTTTTCACGCGATCGAGAAGGAGGGCGAGATCTTCGAGGCCGGGGTGCTCGGCATCTTCCGGAACGTCAAGCAGACGCTGACCACGACGAGCACCGTCACGAGTCTCGGCACGTTTTTCATCGGCACGGCGAGCGTGCTCATTATGGGGTACGGTGGCCAGCAGATCCTCAATGGGTCGATGACGCTGGGGGATCTTTTCCAGTTCACACTCTTTATGGGATTTCTGGTGGGGCCCATCGTACAGATGGCCAACATTGGAACCCAAATGACGGAGGCGTTCGCCGGTCTCGATCGGACCGCGGAGCTCCTCTCTTGGCCCGCCGAGGACGACGATCCGCGGCGTAACGGGACCATGCCGAGCGTCGAGGGGCATCTGGTGTTCGAGGACGTCAGCTTCGCGTACGAGGAAGACAAGCCCGTGCTCCGCAGTATCAACTTCGACGCGGAGCCGGGAACGGTCATCGCCCTCGTGGGCAGCTCGGGATCGGGCAAGACCACCCTAGCTGGACTGGCCGCGACCTTCCTGACGCCCGACTCCGGCAGGGTCCTGATGGACGATGTCGACCTGGCCACCGTGAAGCTGTCGAGCTACCGGTCACAACTCGGCCTGGTGCTGCAGGACGACTTCCTCTTCGACGGCACGATCCGAGAGAACCTGCTTTTCGCGCGATCCGCTGCCACGGACATCCAGCTGCAGGATGCGGCCGAGCAGGCCTACGTGACGGAATTCACCGATCGGTTCCCGGATGGCTTGGACACGGTGATCGGTGAGCGTGGAGTCAAACTTTCAGGCGGTCAGCGGCAGCGGGTCACGATCGCTCGGGCGCTGCTATCCGATCCACGAGTGCTGCTGCTCGACGAGGCTACGTCCAGCCTCGACACGGAGAGCGAGGCGCTGATCCAGCAGAGCCTGGGCGGACTGCTCCGCGATCGCACGACCGTCGTCATCGCCCACCGTCTCTCGACCATTCAGCGCGCCGATCTCATCCTGGTCATCGAGGACGGGGAAATCGTCGAGCGCGGACACCACGACGAGTTGATCGAAATCGACGGGCGCTACCACCAACTTTACACCCTACAGGCGAGGATCTAGTGTCGACGACTCTGGAGCCAGAGGGGCGAACATGGAGCTAGAAGATGCCTGACGAGACGAACGAGCAGCGAATCCGTGTCCTTAACGGCGGTCCCTACCGGGTTGAGGGAGGCGTGCCCGTCCTCGATCACGACGGAAGCGAGATCGAGTCTCCACCGGCGTACTCCCTCTGCCGCTGCGGAGGATCTAGCAACAAACCGTTCTGCGATGGGACTCACAAGACCAATAATTTCAACGGTCAGGAGTTCGCCAGCAAAGACACCGCCGCCGATCGGGCCGAGAACCTGGTAGGCGACGGCATCACGATTCACGACGACCGCAGCCGCTGCGCTCACGCCGGGGTCTGCACGGATAATTTGAGCGAAGTGTTCAAATTAGGCGTCGAGCCGTGGATCGACCCCAACGGCGCGGGGGCCGACGAGATCGCCCGGGTCGTGAGCCGGTGCCCGTCGGGCGCTCTGAGCTACTCGCTGTCGGATTCTTCCGAGCCGGTCGAGCACGCCGAAGGACCAAGTGTCACCGTGGCGAAAGACGCGCCCTACGCCGTACGGGGCGTCCAAGTGATCGCCGGCGACGACGAGCCTTACGACCTGCGTGAACGCCAGACTCTCTGCCGCTGTGGCGGATCACGCAACAAACCGTTCTGTGACGGGTCGCATTGGTACATGGGGTTCAAACACGCGATTGGGGACGAAGACAACTAGCGCCGAGCGATGCGGGGGCCGGCTGACTTAATCTGCGCCACCGTCTGGGGAAAACCGTCGCCCGCTCTCGGCGAAGTACTCTTCATCCGTCATCTCCCGCCCCATGTCGATCCACTCCTCGTCCGTCATTCGCGCCCGGCCACTGAGGACTGGCGGGGCGTCCTTCCCAGCGAGGTAGCGAAAGCGCGGGGTCGGATCGTCGAGCGCATCGGCGATGACCTCCGCCACGGCGCTCGGCGGATCAGCGCCCCTGTGAGCGTTCCTGTACAGCGACTGCATCCGTCTGAGATGAGGGGCGTACGGCCCTTCGCTCACCTCGACGGCAAGACCCTTGTCGAGGATCGGGGTCGAGATGAATCCAGGCTCGATCACGATGACTCGGATCCCGGGCCGCCTCGTTTCGATGGCGACCGCCTCGCTCAAGGCCTCCAGGGCGTACTTGGTGGCGGCGTAGATCCCATGGCCGGCGCTCACGAGGCGTCCTGCGACGGACGACATGTTCACGATCGTGCCGCCTCCCCGCTCCCTCATCGCCGGAAGCACGGCCTGCATCATCCGGAGCGCTCCGAAGACATTGGTCTCGAAGACGGCCTTAGCCTCTTCGAGGGACACCTCCTCGACGCTCGTGAGATTCAGGACGCCGGCATTGTTCACGAGAACGTCGATCCGGCCGGAACGTTCGATGACGTCGCCCACTGCTGAGGCCACCGACGCGGAGTCATCGACATCCAACGTGATGAGCTCCAGATCCAGCTGCGCTTCTTCGGCAGCACTTCGGAGCGCGCCACCTGAAGCATCGGGCGTGCGCATGGAGGCGAAGACGGTATGGCCCAACCGCGCAAGATGAAGGGCGGTGGCCTCGCCGATGCCGGTGCTGGCCCCCGTGACGAGCGTAACCGTCATCGGCTCTTCAGCTTGTGGGCGAACTTCTTCCTGAGCTTGGCGATTTTGGGGTTGATCACGACCTGGCAGTAAGGCTGGGCACTGTTCCTCGAGTAGTACGACTGATGCTCCTCCTTGGCCGGATAGAATACGTCGAAGGGCGTCACTTCAGTGACGATAGGGTCGTTCCAGATGCCTGCCGCCGTCCACTCTGAAATCACCGACTCCGCGGTCTCCTTTTGCTCCGGAGAATGGTAGAAAATCGCCGATCGGTATTGAGGTCCGACGTCAGCGCCCTGACGATTCAGTGTCGTGGGGTCGTGTACAGCGAAAAAGACCTCGAGAATCTCGCGATAGCTCGTGACCGACGGGTCCACCCGAAGCTGAACGACCTCGGCGTGCCCGGTACAGCCGGAGCAAAGCTGTTCGTACGTCGGATTCGGCTCGGGCCCACCCGAAGCACCCGACACCACGCTCTCCACGCCCTCGAGCAACTCGAAGACGGCTTCCAGACACCAGTAACAGCCCCCACCCAAGGTCACGATCTCCCGCGATTCGTCACCAGCGACCTCCGGCGATCCGTCCGCTACGACCTCCGGCGATCCGTCCGCTACGATCTCCGGCGATCCTTCGGTCGTGATCTCGGGCGACTTCACGCCGCTGCCATGCATTCGATTTCTACGCGTCCGTTTCCGGACAGTCCAGAGGCTCCGACGGCGGTCCGAGCCGGTTTGTTCTCCGGGAAGAACTCGGTGTAGACCTCGTTCATGGCCGACCACTCAGCCATATCGGCAAGGAAAACGGTGCACTTCAGAACTCGGTCCATGGAAGATCCGAACCGCTCCAGCGCATCCTGGATGGACTCGAGGGCACCGCGGGTCTCGGGCTGAATTCCCCGCTCTCCACCCAATCCGAGCTTTCCGGACAGGAAGAGCAATTCTCCGTGGCGAACCCCTTCGGAGAATGGCAAACGAGCGCTGGGATTCAGATACTCCGGGGCCGCGGCCTGCTGAAT
This sequence comes from Longimicrobiales bacterium, assembly GCA_965249775.1. GTDB lineage: Bacteria > Gemmatimonadota > Gemmatimonadetes > Longimicrobiales > Gaopeijiaceae > UBA822. The sequence goes on along the minus strand of OZ252253.1, from coordinate 3,780,857 downwards.
CGCAGGTTGCGCCGCCTCGGCCTCTGATATGGGGGGTTGGCAAGACACGACTGTGAGGGACAGGGCAACGGTGGCGGCGACTCGAAGCATGGTGATCCTCCGGAACGAGATGACTGGCTGGTAGAACATACGCGTCGCCCACGGATGCGCACGGGCCGGAAGGCCGTCAAAGAAGTACCAAGCTTTCTGAACCTTGCGGTGGAGGCGCAGACCCACCCAATTGGTCGGCTTCGACCCGACACAACCGAAGGAGATGATGCCCTTATGGTCGAGATGACCGAGCAGAGGGTCGAGCCCACCGAGCACAGTTTCGAGGCGACGCAGAGCTCGGGTGTCGTCTCGGCGTTGCTCACGTTACCGGCCAACGCCGATTGCCTCCTCGTATTTGGGCACGGAGCCGGCGCGGGGATGCGTCATCCCTTCATGGAGGCTCAAACCCATGGTCTGGCCACCCGGCGTATCGCGACGTTCCGGTACCAGTTCCCATACATGGAGCACGGTCGCAAGCGCCCCGACTATCAGCCCATTCTCTTGAAGACCGTGCGGTCGGCGATCTCTGCAGCCTCCGAGCTCTCGGACGGGCTTCCCCTTTTCGCGGGGGGAAAATCGATGGGTGGCCGAATGACCTCATTGGCAGCATCGAAGGAGTCTCTGGAGGCTGTCCGAGGCATCGTTTTCTTTGGCTTTCCTCTCCATCCGGTCCAGAAGCCGGGTATCGAACGGAGTGATCACTTGAGGGCCGTTGGCGTTCCGCTGCTCTTTCTACAAGGGACCCGAGACAAGCTGGCCCGGCTCGATCTGCTCGAGCCCGTTTGCCGAGATTTCGCACAGAGCGCTGTGCTCCACCTGGTTGAAGGAGCGGATCACGGTTTTCACGTTCTGAAGAGATCCGGTCGCACGGATGACGACGTTCAAGACGAACTGGCAGATGCGACCCGCACCTGGATCGACGGTCTCACGCTGTGATAGGAGAAGTCCCGATGTCGATCTGGATAGAGAGGATGCGACACAGCTTCGCGGGCTTGGCCGCGGCATTCGCACTGATCGTGACGTTCACGCTGAACGTGGCTGGTGTAGCGGGCCAGGAGCTGCGACTCGAGCCCCATCAAGAATTGGCGCGCGATCTGTTCCGCGAGCTCATCGAAATCAATACGACGGAATCCGAAGGAACGGCCCTGGCCGCGGAGGCCATGGCGCGTCGCCTCCTCGATGCGGGCTTCCCACCGGAAGACGTCCAGGTTGTCGGGCCGAACGATCGGAAGTTGAACTTGGTCGCCCGGCTCCGGGGCCGAGATACGGGCCGGGCACCGATCCTCCTCCTGGCGCACCTCGATGTGGTGGAGGCGCTCCGCTCCGACTGGACGGTCGACCCTTGGACGTTCACCGAGGCCGACGGCTACTACTACGGACGGGGCGTCACGGACGACAAGGACGAAGCGGCCATATACACGGCCAACCTCATCCGGTACAAAGAAGAAGGATTCGTGCCGGACCGTGACATCATCGTAGCCCTCACCGCCGACGAAGAGGGCGGCGGGGCCAACGGCGTCCGATGGCTCCTGGAGAACCGCCGGGATCTGATCGACGCCGAGTATGCGCTCAACGAGGGAGGCGGCGGGGCCCTGAAGGACGGTGTCCACCAACTGAACTCCGTCCAGGCCAGTGAGAAGGTGTACCAGAATTTCGACCTGCGGGCCACCAACCCCGGTGGCCACAGCTCGCTCCCTCGGGACGACAACGCCATCTATGAGCTGGCGACAGTGCTCACGCGCATCAGCCAGTATGACTTCCCGGTCATGTTGAACGAAGTCACCGAAGCCTATTTCCGAGGGACGGCCGCGGTAGAGGGTGGAGCCCTCGCGGAAGACATCCTGTCTGTCCTGGAGAACCCGGGGAATGAGAGGGCCGTGGGTCGCCTACGGACGTTCCCACACCTCAATGCTCGTCTCAGGACTACCTGTGTGGCCACGCGACTGAGTGGGGGGCACGCCAACAATGCCTTACCACAAACGGCTGATGCCTTGGTCAATTGCCGCATACTCCCCAACCACAACCCCGCCCAGGTTCTCCTCACACTTCGAGAGCTCGCGGGCCCCCGCGTGGAGGTTACCGCCCGCGGGCAGCCCAACCCCAGCCCGCCATCGCCGCTCGCCCCAAGCGTTCTCGGGCCCATCGAGCGGATCACCGAGGAGATGTGGCCGGGCGTACCGGTTGTTCCGGTCATGAGCACTGGGGCGACGGATGGGCTCTACCTGAGGCGCGCGGGAATCCTGACGTACGGGGTCTCCGGACTCTTCGGGGACGTGGACGACGTCCGCGCCCACGGGCAGGACGAACGCATTCTCATCGAGTCGTTCTACGAAGGGCAGGAGTTCCTGTACCGGCTGGTGAAGGCGCTAACGGGGACGATCATCTAGCGTCCTGACATAGGGATTTCTTTAAAAGCCCCTAGAAGCCGAAGAGAGCCGCGACCACGAAGTTGAGAAACCCGAGGAGCAGGCTGCCCGCCATTGCCGCCCTGAAGCCCTCCACGTTGAAGCCTGGGACAAACGAGGCCGTGAGCTTGAGCATGAACGCGTTCACGACCCAGATAAACAGCCCAAGCGTCAGGAATGAAATGGGGAGCGTTAGCAGTATCAGAAGGGGGCGGATGAAGGCGTTGGCGAGCCCGAGGACGAGTGCGCCGATCACGGCCGCGGTTCCGTCTTCCACCTCGATGTCGGACACGAGGGACCCGACGACGGAGAGCAGGGCCGCTGTGACCAGGATATGAAGGGCGAACTGGATCATTTTCTAGCCTTCCGTAGGGGTTTCAACCTCGCAATTCCTGACGTAAGACCGACGTGACTGGTTTCGTGTTCCGCCCGGCCCCGCTCGTTTTCAGCCCGCACGACCGGCCAAGCGTTCGAGCGCACCGATCAGGTCCGGCCGGTCCTCGAGGATCCCCAAGAACGGGTCGCCACCCTTGAGCCGCTTCATGCGGGCGGGCACGGTCTTGATCGTGTGTTTCCGGATGTCCAGCCTCTTCGTCACTTCGCTCCACCTGAGCGGTGTGGAGACGGCGGCCTCGGGGACCGGACGGACGCTGAATGGCGCCACGAGGAGCTGGCCGCGGCGGTTCTGGAGAAAGTCCACGTAGACTTTGCCTTCGCGGTCTCGGATCGTCCGGGTGATGGTGGCGATTTCGGGGAGTTCGGCTACCACGACCTGGGCTAGCAAGTGGGCCAGTTGGCGGGATTGTTCGTAGTCGCACTGCTGCCCGAGCGGGACCAGAACGTGAAGGCCCGAAGAGCCGCTCGTTTTCACGTAAGTGGGTAGCTCGATGTCGTCGCACACGTCACGGATGACACGGGCGACCTTCACGACGTCCCCGAAGGGAGCCCCCTTGGGATCGAGGTCCAGGATGCTCCAGTCCGGCTGGCCGATCGTCGCGATTCTGCTCGACCAGACATGCAGGGGGATGGCCGCCGAGTTGGCTACATAGAGCAGCATTTCCAGGTCTTCCACCACGAAGTAGTCGATCGGCTTCTCGGAGCTCTCGCTCCAGACCGATTCGGTCCGCACCCACTCGGGCGCCCAGTCGGGGGCATTCTTCTGATAGAAGGATTTTCCGTCGATCCCGTCCGGGTAGCGGGTGAGCACGAGACAGCGATCCTCCAAGTACGGCTCGATCCACTCCCACACCGCCCTGTAGTACTCGATGAGGTCACCCTTCGTGTAGCCCATCTCCGGCCAGAGGACCTTGTCGAGATTCGTGAAGTGAACGGTACGATCGACGGCATCGTCGGTGACCGGCATCGGATCTGGCCGTGATTCCCCCTTCCGAGCCTCGCGAGCTCCGCCCTTCTGACCCCCTCCCCCCGATTCGTTTTGTCGAACGCACTCCTCTGGCCGCTTGTCATCGCGCTGACGCACGAACGAAGGGTGTCGGATCACTCCGGCTTCCGTGAACTCCTTATAGCGAACTTCGGCGACGAGGTCCGGCCGGATCCAGTGGTGACTCGGCCCTTTCGGAACGCTCCCGCCGAGCGAGGGACGGCTCTCCTTCCCGTCGGAGTCGCCTGAATCCCCGCCGTCGGGAGCCTCCAAAGCACGAAGCGACTCCATGATTTCGTCGAGCATATCGTCAGTGAAGCCGGTGCCCACGCTTCCAGCATAGACGAGCTCCCCGTCACTCGCATCCGCGTATTGGGCCAGGTGAAGCGCCCCGAAGCCCGGGCGGCCACCTTTAGGGTCGGTGTAGCCCACCACGACGAAATCGTCTGTTCGAACGGCTCGAATCTTGTACCACGAGGTCGAGCGTCCGGACCGGTACGGACTGTCCGCCTTCTTGGCCACGAGGCCCTCGAGACGCATCGTCGTGACCTGCTCGTACATCGCCTCGCCCTGGGTCGCGATATGATCCGAATACCGTACCGGGCCCACGGTTGGGAGGACTTCACGAAGGAGCGCTTTGCGGTCGAGCAACGGGAGATCACGAAGATCGAGCCCTCCGAAAGCCAGGAGATCGAAAGCATAGAACACGGCCGGAAGATCGACCGCCGCCCGGGCGATGGCCGAGCTGCGCTGCAACCGGCCCCTCCGTTGAAGAAGGCCGAAGCTCGGAAGGCCCTCTTCATCGTGAACCACCACCTCTCCGTCCAACACGATGCCGTCGTACGGAATGCCTCGAACCGCCCGGGCGATGTCGGGGAACGTCCCGGTGATATCGTTGCCATTTCTGGACCACAGGACCGGCTCCCCTCCCGCTCGGTCCGCGATGAGACGGTACCCGTCGTACTTGATCTCGAAGACCCACCCCTCCTTCGTGAAAGGCTCTCCGCGTGCGGTGGCCAACATCACCTGGAAGCCGCCCTTCTTCTCCGACATCGAGCTCCCACCCTGGGCCCCGAGCTCCCGCGCCTTATCCACGATCTCCGCTTGGCGATCCTCCGGATGGGCAAGCTGGTCGACGAGGAGTCCCGAGTAGATCGAGTCGTCGGGAAAGGCCTCCATGCCCTGCTCATCGACGTAGCCGTCGCGCTCCTTGATGAGGAGCCAGTGGTTGTCACCTCGCCTCGGAGTATGCACGAGCGTCCAGCGGCCCCTGAGCTTGTAGCCCCGGAGTTCGAACAGGAGCTTGCCGTGCTCGATCCCGTGCTTGTCGCCCGGGATCTCGATCCAGACGCCCTTGTCCCAGCAGATTGATGGGCCGGCGCCGTATTGGCCCTCCGGGATGACCCCCTCGAACTCCGCATACTCCATGGGGTGGGGCTCCACGTGCATGGCGAGACGCTTGTCCGCTGGATCCGGGGAGGGTCCCCTCGGGACTGCCCAGGACTCCAGCACGCCGTCCATCTCGAGTCGCAAATCCCAGTGGAGGGAGCTGGCGTGATGTTTCTGGACGACGAACATGCGCCGCTCACCCTGCGGCACCGCTCCCCCGACCGGTTCGGGTGTCTCTCCCGCGGAGCGCTTTTCACGGTAGCGTTCGAGCTTGTCGTGGGATCCTGTAGACATGGGTCAGGTTAACGAAATTCTGCCCCCTTGCACCACCGCAACGGGCGACATCCATTGCGCGTCGTGAAGCAGTGAACATACGTTTCTAGGCGCCTGGCAGGTTCGCCTTGAAGGAGTTGTCTCCTATGGCCGCACGTTCAATCGCAACATCGACGATCTCGTTCGGGCTGGTTTCGCTACCGGTAAGGCTGTACGCCACCGCCGAATCCAAGTCCCGCATCGCCTTCAACATGGTGCACAAGACCTGTGGCACCCGCGTGAAGCAGCAGTACATCTGCCCGAAGGACGACGAGATCGTCCCTCGCGAGGACATCGTGAAGGGCTATGAGTTTGCCAAGGGCCAATATGTCCTGTTCAGCACCGACGAGCTCAAGGCGGTCGAGCAGCCCAAGACCGACTCGATCGAGATCACCGAGTTCGTGCCGGCAGACCAGGTGGACCGACTCTATTTCGATCGGGCCTACTACCTGGGGCCCGACAAGGGTGGCGCCCGGGCCTACCGGCTACTCTCGGCCGCGCTGGCTCAGACGGACCGGGTGGCCATCGCGAAGCACGCCACGCGAGGTAAGCAGCACTTGGTCATGGTCCGCCCCTTCGAGGGAGGCCTGCTCCTGGAACAACTCCGGTACGCCGGAGAGCTGCGTTCCTTCGCCGACGTTGAGATAGAAGAGGGCGAGGTGAGCGACTCCGAGCTCGAGCTCGCGGTCCAACTCGTGGACCAGGCATCGTCGGACGCGTTCGAGGCGACCGACTACCAGGACGACGTGCGCGAGCGGATGCTCGAGCTCATCCAGCAAAAGGTCGACGGTGAAGACATCGTCACAGTGGCCCAGGAGGAGCCTCAAACTCAGATCATCGACTTGATGGCGGCCCTCAAGGCGAGCCTCTCTGAAGAGGGCTCGGAACGGAAACCGGCGAAAGCCGCCTCGGGCAAGAAGAAGAAGGCACCCGCACGAAAGAGGGCCTCGGGCTGAGTAAGAACGCTGTTAGGATACACGACCAAACAGGTGGCCGAGATTCTCGGCGTCTCGGCGTCCCGCCTCCGCTCGCTCGCGCGCTCGGGCCTAGTCGAGCCGGAGCGTGGCGGTAGGAACGAGTATCGATTCTCCTTCGCCGACGTCATCCTCCTCAGGACTACACGAGACTTGATGGAGGCCGGCATTCCCCTTCGCCGGGTGAAACGCGTACTCGGCTCGCTGCGCGAGCAACTCCCCGAAGATCAAGCCCTCAGTGCCCTCCACATCAGGTCCGACGGAGATTCGGTCGTAGTCAAAGAAGAGCAGACCGTGTGGGACCCCCAGACCGAGCAGGTGCATCTGGACTTCTCCGTTCAGGAGCTGGCGGAGAAGATCGCGCCCATTGCGGAGGCGATGGTGGAACGCACCCCCCTCTCGGAGATGACGGCCGACGATTGGTACAATCTGGCGCTGGATCTAGAGGGGGTCGCGACCGACCGTGCCACCGAAGCCTACAGCCGAGCGATTGCGCTCCACCCGGGCCACGTACATGCGCATCTCAACCTGGGCCGGTTGCTCCACGAAGCAGGCGACGTCGAATCCGCCGAGGCCCACTACCGACAGGCTCTCTCCGCCAACCCCGAGTCGGCCCTGGCCGCGTTCAACCTGGGCGTGGCGCTCGAGGATATGGAGAGGGTGGGAGAGGCGATAGAGGCCTACGAGAGGGCCCTCCGCTTCGACCCAGACACGGCTTCGGCCCACTACAACCTCTCCCGCCTCTACGAGGAGAGGGGCCTGACCAAGGAGGCGCTTCGCCACCTCGCCGACTACAAGCGGCTGGTCTAGGCTACCTCGCGACGCGGTTTCGGCCTTTATTCTTCGCTCGGTACAGAGCCCGATCCGCCGCTTTGACCACCGCTTCATCCGTCGTGTTTTTGTCGTTCCGCTCGGCGACTCCGATGCTCACGGTCACAGAGAGCTTGACCGTCGGTTTCTTCTTCGTTGTCGTCTTCTTCGTTGTCGTCTTCTTCTTCGTCTTGGTATTGTCGGACTGCCGGCGTCGCCTCACGATCCGCCTCACGGTGAACTCGGTTTCCTCGATGGTTTCGCGTAGCGCCTCGAGGTGATCGTAGGCATGGTCCCTGTCCTTCGCTGGAAACACAATCGCAAATTCCTCGCCGCCATACCGGAACGCCCGGCCACCACCGGTGACCTTGCCCAAACAAGATCCGACCAAGCGGAGCACCTGGTCGCCGATGTCGTGCCCGTGCTGGTCGTTGAACTTCTTGAAGTGGTCGATGTCCACCATGCCTACGGCATAGAGACGCCCAGCCGAATCGAGCTCTCGCCACAGCGACCGGCGCGCGGGTAGTCCGGTCAACTCGTCCTGGAAAGCCATGGCGTACGAGGTCTCGAGAACCACGACGTGCAGAGTCAGACCGGCTACCATCAGGTAGAAAGTCGACTCGAACGACTCCGCACCGTGCCCGAGCGCCACCAGCGTCGTCACGAGCACCCAGAAGAGCCCCTTCTCCACCGGATGGTCGCGCCGAGCGCCCATCGCCAGCGTGAGGGTGAGCGCGGCGATCCCGACGAGGACCGTCGCGTCGGAAAGCCCCGACCAGGGAGCCAGTCCGCCGGGCAGGATGGGCTGCCAGACCCACGACGGCGCCCAGGACAGGCCGTTCCGGATGAGTAGCCAACTCGCCGTCACACCGGCCGCCGCGATCAGCGATTGCGGCATCCCAGACCGGGAAAACACACCATGGTCCTTGAATACGCTCAGCACCGCGATCAGGACCAGCACGATGATGCCGCCCGCCTCCCAGGGAGATCCGGCCGTCGCTTCGGCGGGCCCCTCGGGGAGATAATTCAGCAGGGTGAGGCCGACCAACACGGCACTCACACGACTTCGACCGAATCGCCATGCGAGAAAGAGGCCGATGCCGAAGATCACCGGAGAGTAGAGGGGGACCGCCTGGGTGAACCACGTGGCATCTCCCCACGTGGTGGCGAACCAGACCCCGGTGAGGAACAGGACAGCGCCCGGCCACAGCCAGCCGAGGACGGCGATGAGCCCCGACTGGATCGCTATCCCCCCGACATGCGATCGAGGAACCGGCGCTCGTCAATCGAGATTGCTCCAACACCTTCCCGATCCACTCGAGCCAACAGCTCCTCCACCTCGTTCCGGTTGAGGTCGTGTATCGATGCCAAGTCGATGGAGGCCCAGCGGCTTCTGGCATCGCGGTCCGATCCCTCCATCGAGGGGGAATGGTGGAGCTTGCGCTGGAAGTCTCGCCGATCCTTGCCCAAACGGTGGTCGCGCCAACGAAGGTACCCTGCGCCTACCGCGAGCCCCCCCAGGTGGGCGAAGTGTGCCGTGCCGCCATCCGACCCCGTGATCCCACTCCACAAGCTGATGCCCACGACGAAGACTGCGAGCCAACGAGCTTGGACCGGCAGCACCCCCCAGATGTAGATCCGCTCCCGAGGCCAATACATGGCAAAGCCGATGATGATGCCGTACACCGCAGCCGACGCCCCCACGACGGGAGAGCCGAAGGCGAACGCGAATGTAAAGGCCGCGCCGCCGAGACCGCTCAGGAAGTAGAGCCCCAAGAAGCCTCTCGCCCCCAACCGCGCCTCGAGGCGCGGCCCGAAGAAGAAGAGTCCGATCATGTTGAGGAGCAGGTGCATGAACCCCGCGTGCAAGAACATGTACGTGAAGAGCCCCCAAGGCCTGAACGGCATCTCCGGGATGTACACCCCACGGGGCCCCAAGACGGCAACCTGGTCGAGCCCCACTACTGCCGGGGGAAACAGAGTCAGGAGCGCATACAGGAGCGTTCCCGGCTGCAGCACCAGGAACACGATCACGTTCGTCACCAGAAGCCGGGTCACCCAAGGGGTCATGTGAGGCTCACGTCTCCCGCGTAAAAGGGTACTGCCCTAGAACGATAAACCATTCAACTCAGCCGTTCGAGTCCGAGGGCACCCGCCGGGAGCGAACTAGGTCGTTCCAGCACGTACCCCTCGATCAGTTTTCCGGTCACCGGACCGAGTGTAAGCCCGAGCATCGCGTGTCCTGTAGCTACAAAGAGCCCGGACTGCCCCGGGACCGGACCCACGTACGGAATCCCGTCCGGGGTACACGGCCTGAGCCCGCACCACTCGGAGCGGATTACCGCGTCCTGGATGCCACCCAGGTACGTCTCGGCGGCAGCGGTGAGCTGTTCCAAACGCCGAGGACGCATCTCGTGGTTGACACCCGAGAACTCGAGGGTCCCGGCCAGACGCGTGAATCCCGACATTGGCGTACAAAACACGGACGTCTCGGCAAGAACACAAGGGATGCCCAGTGGGCGTGCGCCTACATCCCCGAGCTCGAGATCCCGGTGATAGCCCTTCCCCGCTCGTACCGGAAGGCGGAGCCCGAATTTACTCGTCAGGCCCCCACTGTAGGATCCGGTTGCCAGGACCACCGCTTCTGCGTCCAAGATCTCGCCGTCCTCGAGACGCACGCCCCTCATCACATCACCGGTACTCAGGATCTCCGAGACGCCGCGCCCGGTCTCGATCCGTGCTCCATGGCGGGCCGATCGATCCGCCAGCTCGAGGACGAACCGATGGGGGTCGCATGTCGCCGCCTCCGGAAAATGAACACCGCCCACGACGTCCTCGAGAATGGTGGGCTCGATCTCCCTCAATTCGTCTCCATCCATTTCGCGGGGGTGATAGTCGTATTGCCGCATCATGGCCGCATCATGCGTCGCTTCAGCCAGTCCCTTCTTCGTACGGCAGATCTCGTAATAGCCACTACGCTCGTAGCTGCAAGCAAGATTCTCGGATGCCACCAGGCCGTCGAACAGGTCGAGAGAAGCATGTCCGAGCGGTGCCAAGGCAGCCATGCTCGCCGAAAGGTGGTGGTCGGTGCAGAACCCTCGGAACGTCCATAGCCACCTGAACAAGCCGGGATCCCATCGCACCGGGATGTAAAGCGGGCTCTTCGGATCGAGAAGTTCCAGGAGGGAGCGCCGGATTCTGCCCGGCTTGTTGAGGGGCGGATGCCCCGGAGCGATGGTTCCGGCGTTGCCGAACGAAGCGCCACCACCGATCTCGTCGCGCTCGACCAGGGTCACGTGGGCGCCCCCCTTGTTCAGGAAGTAAGCGCAGCACACGCCTATCACTCCACCACCCACGACGATGACGCGGCGATCAGCCATGGTGACGTCCGTGGTCGCTGGGGCCCGGCGTGTGCGGAGTCGTCGCGTGATCCATTCTAGAGGGCCAGCCTTCGCCGGTTCGCTCGTGTCCTGAAAGGTCGTGCCGAGCCAGCTAGTTATATCCACCTCCAAGCGATCCGCCAGTGTCGTGTCTCGGAAGTCGCGAGCCACCGAGAGTGCCGGCACGCCCTTGACGGCCTCGTTTTCGGAACCTATAGATTGCCGGGGTAGGTGCGCACTCGCCGCAATCGATGCAGAGTGCCATAGCGGTAAGGAACTTCTCAATGACAAGGAAGGCGACGATGAGAAACAGACGTCTGACGATTTCCGCGCTGGCACTAATCGCGATGGCCGGGTGCGGTGTGGAGGGCACATTGACGCCAGAGATGCTCGAGCTCGCTGGCACCTGGCCCGTCCAAACGTGGGTCGTTACCGATTCAACGACTGGCGCGATTAGCGTAGACCTCTTTAACCAGCGTGCGACCACACCGGGGGAGGTGGACCTGACGGCCGCAACGACATTTTACATTTACGACAACGGCGACCTTTTGCAGACCCTCTTCTATGCCGACACCCTCGATACGGCCACCTCATTGATATCCCTGGAGGTTGACCCTGAGTACGAAGTGGACAATTTCTGCATAAACGCCGCCGGCGATGAAGATTTCTGCCAGAATGCCGGTGCCGGCGATTTAATCTTCGACGAAGGGACGTCTGACGAGTTTGCCATTACGTTCGCCCAGAGTGGCGACGACTTGACGCTTAGCGGGAACCTTGACGGGGGTTTCGACTTTGGCGCTGGCACCGAGCCAGCCACATTCGTGATCACGCTTGAGCGCATTATTTTCGTCGACGACCGAGGGCCCCTCGTCGAATAGATGTACACCGACTAGTACCGACTAGTACGAAGAGCGCGGAGGGGGGTGCCCCCCCTCCGCGCTCGTTTCGTTTCACACTCTCCGTCGAGCCGCCCCCAGGTTCGGGGACATCAAGACGGCTACTCGACGACGAAGCGTACTGTGTCGACGACCCAAGGATCCAGTGGGACGTGCGCTCCGTCGCCCATCACGGCAATCACCATGTGCTCTCCGGGTTCGAGATCTGTGAGCTCGTACTCCGTCTGCGCCTGACCCATGTGAACGTGACCCGGGAAGGTCGGAATCGGCACGCCGCCCACTGGAAGTATGCGGTCCACCATCAGATGGTGGTGACCTGTGCCCGGGTCCATCGTACCCGCGGGCGCGATCGTCAAGCCTGAGACCTCCAGCGTCACCATCACCGAGCTGCCCTCGGGCACCATGGCCCCCTCGGCCGGCTCGACGATCCGGACTGAAGTGGAATCGCCGCACGCGGCGAGCACGAGCGCCAGAGCACCGGCGGCCAGTGCTCTCGTTCGAGAGCTCCACGCCGCTCGGATGTGGCGTGGTTTGGCGTGGCACACTTCGGCGCGGCGTAGAGGGGCGATTCTAGACGGGGTCATTGCACTACTCCTGCAGAGGGGGGTAGGCCTTCTCTTGAAGCTCGGAAAGGAACAACCTATTCCGAGGGTGTGGCGCCAGGCAACTCGAACCTATTCCGTTGGCCGGGGATTCTAGTCGGTCGGTGCTGGGGAGTGCGGAGTAACCGGCGGTGTCTCCCCCTCGTGGAGGGTGGCGAGTCGAGGTTCCCACTGGTCCATCATCGCCGTAAACGCGTGGGCGAGCGCCGAGTCGAATTCGGTCCCGGATTTTCCCTCGATGTATGCCAACACCTTCTTGGCGGGCCAAGAATCGCGGTAGGGTCGATTCGTGCGCAAAGCGTCGTACACGTCACAGACATGCACGAGCTTGCTGGCAAAATGGCAATCACGAGGATACCGCAACGAGGGATACCCTCCGCCGTCGATCATGATGTGGTGCTCGTACGCGACCGCCGCCGCGAGGTCCAGCTGCTGATCGGAGGTGAGGATCATGCGGGCTCCCTCAACTGGATGCGCATTCATGATCTCCATCTCTCGCTCGTCGAACCTCCCGGGCTTGTTCAGAATCTCCTTCGGAATGGTCACCTTCCCCAAGTCGTGCAGCAGACCGGCCACCCCGACCGCGCGTACGTCGCGCCCGCCGAGACCCAGCCACTCGGCGAGTCCCATGCTCAGGACACTGACGTTCAAGGAATGCGTCGTCGTGTACTCGTCGAATTGGCGGAGCTGCAATAGCGGAAGCATCATCTGCCGATCGCCGTGCATGGCAACCGTGAGCGAGCGGACGACGGCCTCAGCTTCCATCAAGGGAAGTTCGCCGCCGTCCCGCAGCATGTCATGGACCCAAACGACCGCCTCCGCCTCCTCCCTGAGGCTGAACACGTCAGTCGGGGTCTCGACCTCTTCTTTCTCGGACTCTTCTCCCGGCGCGACTACGTCACCAACCCCCACCGTCCCGAAGCGGATGCCCGTCACTCTCTCTTGCCGGGCCGACGTCGAATCCGTCGGGCGGAGCGTGAGGCGAGCGACGATGTTGTCCAGGAGTGCGTCGAGTTCCTCGAGCGAGATGGGGATACTCGAATCGAACTCCAGCCGCTGCATGCCAAGCCCGGCAAGGCGACTACTCCATTCCCAATCCCGCAGCTCCCGGAGCGGTTGCTTCCCCAGAACGACTTCGTCCCCCAGGAACGAGAATATCGGCCGCTCGTTCACCGCAAAGAGATCCAGCAAACGTTGGTATGTCTCATCCAGGGCACGCAGCCTCGTCGCGTGGCCGGGTGGGTACAACGCCACCACCGCAAGCGCCTGGGCAAGCGCCTGAAGGAACTCGACGCCTTCAGCCATCCCCGTCGCTCCCCTGTCGCGCCGCTGCTGCGATCTCGGGATCGGGTCGGCGCCGAGCCAGATTGAGCACCGAACGCACGTGTCGATCCTCGCGATAAGGGTGAAGGGCCCGCAGGGCCGCGAGATACACCGGGTCTTTGGGGGGATGTTTCCGCCGGAACAGTCCTCGCTTGGACTTGGTGATTTTCAGGAGTGCGGATTGTGCGGTCGGGCCCACCACGCTTTCGAGGACCTGTACCGCCAAGAGGCGGATGTCGGTCGGTCCTGAGAAGGCCAGGGACGCGACGGAGGGAAGCGCGGCGCCAGGACAATCCACCAGCGCCGCGTTGAGGGCAAAGCGAACCGTCTTCTTTTCCGCGTCGGCGAGCCCACTGATGATGGCTCTTTCGCGACCCCGCCCCAAGCGGGTGCAGAGCCGAAGCGCCTCGTAGCGCACGCGATGATCTTCCTGCTGGAGGTAGGCGTCCGGCACGAATTCCTCCGGTACTACATCGACTCCGTTGAGGAGCCACAACATGTTGCGCGTCACGTACCACCGGGGATCATCGAGATGCTGGGTAGCAAGTGCCCCGGCGTCGGGTTGTAGCGTCACGAGCCGATCCATCAATAACCGCCTCAACTGTCGTGACTCCGTGTCAACCAAGGCTTGCATCATCGGTTCGACGGCCGATTCTCCTACTAGTTCGAGTAACATGCCGAACGTGGACCGATCCACGGCCTCGTTGTTGAGCATGTGCTGCAGGAGTTTCCCGAACTCCGTTGTGCTACTGGTGAGGGACTGCGTCAAGGCGCTCGACCTGTTGTCGTTGACACGGACGAGCAACCAGAACGCGTCTTCCGTCTCTATGAGCTGCCTGACCGCATTGGCCACCGACTCTCCGACCACATCCATTTCAAGCGCCATATCCACGATCCGCCTTGGCTCGGCCTTGGCCATCTGTACGTCCGCCGTGGCGATGTCGGGTTCGGCGGTGGACATCTCGCTGAGCGCCGTGCTGTAGCCTTGGGGGTTAGGATCCTCGGCCGACCAATCCGCAACTAGATCGGAGACTTGTTCCTGAATAGACTCGAGGGCGTGTTGTTTTTGTGGCCCTTGGGCTCCGTCGGCATGCTGGGCGAGCTTTCCCAACATGCGGAACATGGGATGTGACACCTCGTTTTCTTCCGACTGCGAAGCCGCTTCGATCAGGCGGAGAACCGACTCACCGTTCAAGCCCCGGGACGCATCAGTCAGGAATTGGTGCCGCTGTCTGGTGTCCCCGCCCATTTGCAGGAGCCGGGAGAGAGCGCCCGGCTCCATCGCCGCCACCAGCTCCCCCATTCGTTGGTTCAGTTGAACCGCCTCGGGACCACTGGCGACTCGCAGTTCCTTGGCGATTTGTAGTAGGTAACCGACAATCATCTGGTCGTATGCGTCGCTCTCGGAGTGTTCAGAAATGGCCCGCGCGACCGTCGCCGGATCGCGCGGCGCCCCCTCTGAGTCTCCGTGGACTTCCTCGTCGGATGATTGCTCATCACGCCCCGCCCGCACCACCGCCGCGTTTGCCAGTCCCACCCAAAGCTGTGCGTAACGAGTGCGAGCTGCCCGGCCCTCTTCATCTTCGTCGACAACTCCGTCGTCGGCCAACAATCGGAGGCTGTCGTACGCGACCGGGTGGATGTGGATGTTCGGCTGTTGTTCTCTACGCTCGCGTGCTGCCAGGCCCAAGGGCTCGCCGGTCAGATCAGGTTCCTCGGCCATGAGCGTGAGGAACTGTAGCATCTCGTGCCTGGTCACACCCTGATGGAAGCTGATCGCGCCCAGGTGGTGCCGGCGCAGTCGCCCCGCGAGCTCCTTTAAGAGAGGGTTGTTGACATCGGTCCCCACTCCCTCGATCACGAGTTGGTCCTTGGCGGCACCGAGCGACAGGGTGCCCCTTTCCTTCAGTAGGTACGTAGCCCGGTCGGTCACTTGAATTGCGGCGGGCTCCAGTGCAGGATGCCCGGGGGGATACATACCGTGCTGATGGATGGCAATCGAGAGCTCTATGAGGAATTCGCGTAACCCACGCGACAACGCCTTCTCCGATGGAGGAGGTGTCGGACCGGCAGGCTCCGGCGGGCCGTCTTTTTCGGAAGGGCTCAAAGCTGACTATGCGTCCGCAATTAGAAGCAATAGTATTTAGATAAGCTTATAGCCGCCGGCGGGGGCGACGCCACATGTTTTTCGGGGGTCTACAGTGCTCCAGGAGGCTCCCATAACCCCCAAGCGCCTCGGAGTTGTCGGGACCCTGGTTTGGGATACGATCAGATATCGGGATGGTCGGCCCGGGCAGGTGGAAGAGTGGGGTGGAGTGGCCTACGCCTTGTCGGCTTTCGAGGCGACTCTTCCGGACAATTGGGAGATCGTACCGATCGTCAAAGTTGGGTCCGACCTGGCGGAGTCGGCCTGGAGATTCCTGCGGTCGTTTTCGAGGATCGACGTGGAGACGGGGATCCGCGTCGTCCCGGAGCCGAACAACCGGGTGGAGCTCGTCTACACGGGGCCAGAGCGGCGTACCGAGCGCCTGACAGGTCGCGTGCCTCCCTGGCTGTGGGTAGAGCTCGGGCCGCTGGCGGAGACGTGTGACGCCCTCTATGTAAACTTCGTCTCCGGCTTCGAGATGGAACTGGATACGGCTCGCTCCCTCCGAAGTGGCTTCCCCGGGCCTATCTACGCCGATCTACATTCGCTCTTTCTGGACGATGGCCGGAGCGGTGTTCGCGTTCCCCACGAGTTGCCGTCCTGGGGGGAGTGGCTTCGCTGCTTCGACGCCGTGCAGATGAACGCCGACGAGTTCGAGCTGCTCGGGCGGGCGACGGGAGATCCGTGGGCGCTGGCAGCAAAGCTCGTGGGGCCCGAGCTGAAACTGATTACCGTTACCCTCGGCCCCAACGGGGCCGGATACATCGCGGATGCCGCCTTCAGCAGTGATCCCTCGTATTGGCCCGACACCCGGGATCGAGTAGCGACGCCCGGACCCGCCCTTAGTGGGATCGCACACACCGAGGGCGCTGAAGCGGTGGGGGATCCCACCGGCTGCGGAGATGTCTGGGGAGCCACTTTCCTGGCCCGACTCATAGGGGGGGATCAACTACAGCCGGCGATGGTTCAGGCGAACCGGATCGCAGCAAGAAACGTGGAGCATCGCGGCGCGAGCGGGCTTCATCGGCACCTCGAGGGCCGACTCTCCACCGAGGGGGACGCATGAAGCACCCGGTTGCGCCGTATAGCTCTTCGCGCCACGATACCCGCGCCATGAAGAATCCGACTCCCCTCCTCACACCCGTCGCGCTGGCCGTCCTGGCCTTTGGTGGCCCGGTCTCCGCTCAGGGCCTACCCACCGGCACACCCGAGTCCGTCGGGCTCTCGAGCGCGCAGCTCGACCGCGTCACATCAGCACTCCAGGCCCATATCGATGCCGGGAACATCGCCGGGGTTGTGGGCGCCGTAGTCCGGCACGGCAGACTGGTCTACATGGAGGCACTCGGACAGGCGAACATCGAAGCGGCCCTTCCGATGCCGGAAGACGCCATCTTCCGCCTCTACTCGATGACCCGGTCCATCACCAGTCTAGCCGCAATGATTCTGTGGGAGGAGGGGGCGTTCCGGCTCGATGATCCCGTCTCGCGGTACCTGCCGCAGTTTGCGGATCAGAGGGTCTTCGCCGATGCCGGGTCGCCGAGCATGGACCTGACCCGGGCACGTAACGGCGATATCACTGTAGAGCACCTCCTACTCCACACCTCCGGACTGGGAAGCCGTAGCTCTCGGATCTATCGGGCCGAGGGCGTGCGTTTACGTTCGATCTCCGTCGAGCAGATGGTCGACAACGCTGCGCGCACGCCCTTGTTCGAGGATCCTGGGACGAACTGGCGGTACGGCATATCGACCACGATTCTCGGACGGCTGGTCGAAGTCTGGTCGGGCATGCCGCTGGAGGAATTCCTCGAGGAGCGCGTCTTGGGGCCCCTCGGCATGACGGACACGGGGTTCTGGGTCGATCCCGAGCGGGCCGACCGCCTCGCCACAGTCTACCGCCCTTCACCGCCGGGCGAGCTCCGGCCGTATCAGATCGAGGAGATCCCGTTCACCGAGCGGCCCGCTCTGATCGAGGGTGGGGTCGGGATGGTGGCCTCAACGATGGATTTCCTCCGTTTCTCTCAGATGTTCCTGAACGGGGGCGAATTGGACGGGAATCGCGTGC
Source organism: Longimicrobiales bacterium (assembly GCA_965249775.1). GTDB lineage: Bacteria > Gemmatimonadota > Gemmatimonadetes > Longimicrobiales > Gaopeijiaceae > UBA822. Next base: position 3,763,147 of record OZ252253.1, on the reverse strand, counting down.
TCAAGCCCGAGACGGTCGCAATGATGACGGTCAATCGCATTCCCGACGCGCTCCTTCCGATCGGCTTCGGCCGCCCGACACTCGGCCAGGGCTGGGGCCTGGGGTTCAGCATCGTCATGGACGCCAGCCAGTACGCCTACCCTGTGAACGACGGCGACTTCTGGTGGGATGGCTCCGCTGGAACACGCTTCTGGATTGACCCGACCGAGAACATGGTCACCATCATCATGGCGCAGGTCTCTCCGGCCGGCGGCCGGGGCTTTCGCGAAGAGTTCAAGACGGGTGTCCACGAGGCGATTACCGAACACCGGTAGGTCACCGATCTTGGGTTTTCTCGTTCTCGGCTCCAGAGCCTCGCTCGTGCTCTTGCTCTCAAGCTTGCTGCACGCCAGTGCGGCCTCGACTCCTGTCTTGACGCCCCAGTCCCCATCCAGCTCTCCCACCCCGTTGATCGACGTCACGGAGCTCTCCGTCCGAGACATCCAGAGGGCTTACGCGGCGGGCGAGTTCACGGCCGTGGACCTGACACGAGCTTTCCTCGAGCGCATCAACCGCTTTGAAGGCCACTATAACGCCCTGATCTCCATGAACGCCGACGCGCTGGCGATCGCTGATGCGCTCGACCAGGAGTATGCTTCGGTAGGACCCCGCGGTCCGCTCCACGGTGTACCGGTGGTGATCAAAGACAACCTGGACTACGGGGGGCTCGTCACCACTGCCGGCTTTTCCGGGTTCAGTGAGGCGACCGGGGGCATCGACATGGTCCCGGCCGACGACGCCGTGGCTGTCGCGCGACTCCGGGAGGCCGGCGCCATCGTGCTCGGCAAGACCAACCTGCCCGATTTTGCGCAAGACGGCACCCGGACCAGCAGCTCCGTAGCCGGCGTAACGCTCAACCCCTACAACACCGACAGGGCGCCGGGCGGATCGAGCGGCGGCACGGCGACGGCCGTGAACGCCAACTTCGCCGTGCTTGGACTGGGCACCGAAACCGGAGGATCGATCCAGAACCCAGCGGCCGCACAGGCGCTCGTGGGAATCAAGCCCACCTTCGGACTCGTTCCCCTGGACGGTGTCGTGCCGATCGACGCCACCTACCTCGATGTCGTCGGGCCGCTCGCGAAGACCGTATACGACGCGGCGAGCACGTTGGACGTCATTGCCGGCCCCACAGTGAAGGATCTCGCCACGTATGCCGCCGTCGGCCACATCCCGGAGGAAGGATACGCCGCTCTACTGAACGACTCCGCACTGGAGGGCAAGCGCTTTGGTCTGGTCGGCGCGGGCTGGCGCGACGATTGGCTTCCACTGGCACCGGAAACCAATGCCCTCTATCGGCGAGCCATCGCAGCCCTGGTCGACCAAGGTGCCGTAGTCGTGGACGACCCCTTCCTCCACAGCGAGTTCATCGAGCTCTATGAAGCACGCCCCCGCGTGCCTTCCGTGGGGGCCTACGACATGCTCGTCTATCTGCAAGGTCTTGGGGATCAGGCACAATTCCACAGCGTCGCGGAGTGGGAAGCCCTGACCGATGAGGAATTCCCTCGCGGGGGAGCCGCGCGCGCACCGACCCGGCCGAGTGCGACGGAGGAAGGCGACGCCTTCCAAGCTTGGCGTCTCGAGATGCGTGAGCTTTACCGCGCCGTTCTCGAGATCTACGACCTCGACGGGCTGTTCTTCCCACAGGCTGGCGCACCGATCAGGGACCTCGTGGAGGACCCGGAACGTCCCGAGTACAGCCCCAACAACCATCCCGAGCTTCCGAGCAACATCGTAAACGCTCTCGGCGTGCCGGTTGTCACGGTGCCGTTCGCCTACTACGACGACGGAACACCGTTCGTGTTGGCCTTTATCGGCGACACCTGGAGCGAGGCGGATCTGTTGGCCTACGCGTACGACTTCGAAGCGGCGACCACCGCGCGCATCCCACCCGACCTGGTGGAAGCCCCTCAGTAGGGACCCCAATGAAACCGTGACAGTCTGACCCCGCGCGGGTCAGAAGATGGTTTCCAAAAGGCATGGGGCCTTACAACATTTGTTTCAGGACACTTTCCTGGCCGTAACGGCGTTTGGGACGGTGGCGAGAAGCCGAACGTTTGGACCCACGTACCGATGGAGCCGGTAGGCTCATGCCCAGCTCTGACGACAGTAGCCTCGAGTCCCGGGAAACAAGCGCATCCTCGGGAGACCAGCCGAGCCCCGCGGGGAAGGCTCGAGCTCCCCACGCCGGGACTGTCCGACTGGTGGGCCATCGCGTCCGTGAGGTCCAGGAGGGCGTGGTTCAGGTAGAAGCTCAGATCACTTACCAGGGCCGCGCCTTCAATGGCGCGGCATCTGGCCGTGAAGACCCTCCCGATCGCCTCACAGTCCCGGCACTCGCCACCCTGAGAGCCCTCGACGCCTGTATGCAGATCTTTTATCTGGGCGCTTCCTACCCGACCCTCACCTTGGATGACGTGATCGAGGTATCAGTTGGCGATTTCCCTGTGGCAGTGGTGATGATAACAGCATCGGACAATGTGAACGCGACGTCCCTGGTGGCGGCGTGTCCCCTCGTCGGTATGTCAGACCTGGCAATCATTCTCGCTACCCTACAAGCCACGACCCGGACGATAAGCCATTGGCTGTCCGGGAATCCGTCCTCCGCGGGGGACGAGCGGGACCAGCCACAATGACCTCGACCGACAACCAGAGCGACGGCGGAGGAGGGCTGGTCCAACGCGTCGAAGTCCTCTTGAGCTCCCTGACGGCCGTCGTGTCGGCGCGCGTCATACTCGACCAAGCCAAGGGAGCCCACGTACACATCATCGCCACCGCGGAGCTACCGGTGGTTGAGGTCACACGCGCGGTGATGTCCGCGCTGACCTGGGGACTCGGCTTCGAGGTGCCGTCGGACCACATTACCGTCGTACAGAGCCGCCTGTCCCGCGAGCAGTTGAGGGCTCTCTTGCTGTCGGAGACGGCTGATCAGTCGTCTACATCGGGCCTCACAGAGGAACCGCCGGCCACCCCGGCCGGAACAGGGGGTCCGCCGGTGGAGGGGCCTCAGCCGACGTCCCCCGTTCCGGACACCGGTCTACTGGAGTTCAGTCTCGGCGGGACGCAGGGCGATACGACGAGTGAATCCGAGCTCGACCTCCGGCGCCTCGAGCTCCAAGACCTCCAAGTGATGAAGAACAGCGAAGGCAGATTCGGCATCTCCGTACGATTGGCCTACCAGGACCGCTCAATCGGTGCTCTGCGAGAAGCGGCCGGAACGGAGGAGGATCTGTTGGAGGTGCCGGCCAGCACCGCCCTCAGCGTGATCCAGGAATTCCTCCGAGTCGGGCGTGAGGACGCGCCCAGCGTCTTGCTCAAATTCCTGGCTGCACGTCGCCTCCGCCATCCGCAGCACGATACGGTCGTAGTGCTGGTGGAGGCGATTGTCCGCGGACGCCGGATCCCAATGACTGGTGCCGCATCTGCCAAACACGGAGTCGAACGGGCCTCGATCCTGGCCACGCTTCAAGCGACCAACGCTTTCGTCTCGGGCACCATGAATGCCTCCACCGACGACGGAGCGGAGTAGACCTCTCCACATCCCTGTCCTTCGGCGAAACCGCCTCATTGTGGGCTGCCGCAGCGACGACCGGCCGCCCGATCGTTGCACTCCTCACGGACGCCCAGTATGCTCGGTTCAGCCGAGGCCCGCCCGGCTTCGGCTACTCCGTGACAACTGACTGGAGAGCCGCTCATGGCCATCACGATCCCCTGCGCCTCAACACGCCTCCGGTGGCGGGGGCTCACGCTTGCCGCGACCCTGCTCCTGGCCGTCGCGAGCAAGCCGGCGGCCGCCCAGGAGCTGCCTCGCGCAACGCCCGAAGAGGTCGGAATGTCGTCGGCACGGCTCGAGCGGCTGAGCGACGCGCTGCAGGCCTACGTCGACAACGGTGAGGTGGCGGGAACCGCCACCATCGTGGTGCGTCAGGGCAAGGTCGCCTACCTCGAGGCGTTCGGACAACGCGACCGGGAAGCGCGCTCGCCGATGACGACTGACGCGATCTTCCGGATCGCCTCGCAAACTAAGGCGCCGATCAGCGTCGGCGTCATGATGCTTCAAGAGGAGGGTAAGCTCCTCATTACCGACCGCGTCGGGAAATACCTGCCGGAGTTCACACGGACCACAGTAGCCGTGCCGAACGGTGACGGCGGCTACAACGTGGTCCCAGCCAACCGGCCGATCGTTGTCCGGGACCTGCTGACGCATACGGCCGGGATCAGCTACGGCACCGGACCGGCGGGCGAGCGCTGGGAGGAGGCCAGCATCACCGGGTGGTACTTCGCGGACAGGGACGAGCCGGTCGGCGCCACCGTGGCACGGATGGCGATGCTCCCGATGAGTGCGCAACCGGGCACGCGGTGGGTCTACGGATACAACACCGACATCCTCGGGGCACTCATCGAGAAGGTCAGTGGCCAGCCGCTCGACGTCTTCATGCGCGAGCGCATCCTCGACCCGCTCGGCATGAACGACACGCACTTCTATCTGCCAAGGAGCGACCGGGATCGCCTGGCGACGGTCTACTCCGCAGCCAACGGCGGGCTAGCACGCGCACCCGATCCGGGCCATATGGTGGGCCAAGGCGCCTACGTCGAGGGGCCACGTCAGAGCTTTTCGGGCGGCGCCGGTTTCCTGTCGACCGCCCCCGACTATGCCCGTTTCCTGCAGATGATGCTGAACGGTGGTGAGCTCGAGGGCGTCCGCATCCTGACGCCGAAGACCGTCGAGTTGATGACGACCGACCACCTCCGCGGCATCCCGTTCCGGACCGGGCAGGGCTTCGGTCTCGGTTTTTCCGTCGTGACCGACCTAGGCGCCCGCGGCATCCCCGGCTCCGTCGGCGAATACGGTTGGGGGGGCGCGTATCACTCGACCTACTGGGTCGATCCCGAAGAGGAACTCGTCGTCGTCTACCTGACGAACCTGATCCCCGCCGGCCCCATCGACGACCACGGCAAGCTGCGGGCGCTCATTTATCAGGCGATTATGAATTAGACTCGTGACCGACAACCCGGAGGTATTCGTGAGGACGATGAAATTGGCCGCGGTTCTGTCCTTGCTGGCGCTCATAGCATGTAGTGGCGAGGACACCGCCGAGAACGAGGAGCCGGTCGCGATGGAACAGATCCAGCTCGACGTCGGGGAGTTCACGTTCGACGCTCTCGCCGCCGGGCCTGAAGACGGTGAGCTGGTCTTCATGCTCCACGGGTTTCCCCAGAGTTCGTACGAGTGGCGGCATCAGATCCCTGTCGTCGCGGAGATGGGCTTCCGGGTCGTGGCACCGGACCAGCGCGGGTACTCTCCGGGCGCCCGGCCGGAGGGCGTGGCCGCTTACGCAGTCCCAAACCTTGTCGCTGACGTGGCCGGAATGGCCGACGCCTTGGGGCGAGAGCGGTTTCACGTAGTGGGTCACGACTGGGGCGCAGCCGTGGCCTGGAGTGTGGGGCTCACACACCCTGACCGAGTGATCTCACTGGTCCCCCTCTCGGTCCCTCACCCGTCCGCGTTTGGCGAGGCGCTCGCGAGCTCGTCGGGAGACCAAGCACAGCGCTCCGGTTACTTCCAGCTCTTCGCTTCCGACAGTGCCGTGGCGACCTTCCTCGCGGACGACGCCGCGCAACTGCGTGACCTCTACACGGGGTGGGGTGGACTCTCCGACGAAGACGTGCAGACGTACGTGGACCTCCTGGGCGAGCCGGACGCGCTACAGGCCGCGCTCAACTGGTACGGCGCCATGAACCTGGGCGGGGGCGCCGGTGGGGGCGCCGCCAGTACTCCGATCAGCATGCCCACGATGTTCGTGTGGAGCACCGAGGACGAAGCACTCGGACGCGAGGGTGCGGAGCTGACCGAGAAGTACGTCGAGGGGCCGTACCGCTTCGAGATCATCGAGGGCGTCAGCCATTGGATCCCCGAGGAAGCGGCCGATCAGCTGAACGAGCTGCTCCGGGAGCACTTCGCCCCGAACTGAACCAGCTAGTTGCACTGATCAGCTAGTTCCAATGACCGACATCGGCCGCCAAAGGCGACGCGAGATCTACTCGTCGAGTGCGAACACCCAGACGACGCCACCCTGCGGAACGAAATTAGTCGTGCCCTGCAGCCCATCGATGCGGCGGCCCATGGCCGAGGCGTCCACGCCCCAGCCCGACTGGACCGCGATATACTGAACGCCATCGACCGCGTACGTGGACGGCACGCCGATGACGCCGGAGTTCGTTCGCTGCTCCCATAGGACTTCGCCGGTTCGCGCGTCGAACGCCCTGAAGTACCGGTCGCTCGTGCCACCCGCGAAGACGAGTCCCCCCGCGGTCGTAAGCACGGGTCCCCAATTGTGAGACTCGAACTCCTGCGTCCACACGCGTTCGCCCGCGTTGAGGTCCCAGGCCTGCAGCTCACCGATATGGTCGGCCCCGGGCACGACGCTCATATCCGTTTGGGCGCCGATGAATGCGCGGCCCGGCTGGTATTCGGCCTCCACGCCCACACCCGAACCGCATAGGTTCTCGTTAGCCGGGATGTAAAGAAGCCCAGTAATGGGATTGTAGGCCGCCGGAGGCCAGTCCTTGCCCCCCCACAGCGACGGGCAGAAGTCGGCCCGCCTTCCCGTAGCCGGCTTCCGGTTTTCGTCGTACGTCGGGCGACCCGTTACCGGATCGAGGCTGGTGAAGACGTTCTGGCGCACGAAGGGCTGGGCGTCCACGAAGCGGATGGCCTCCGCGTCGCGCTCCAGAAGCCACAGGTACCCATTGCGCCCCGGATGGACTAGTCCTGGAAACGTACGCCCGTCTCGCTCCACGTCGATGAGGAGCGGGGTCGAAACCTCGTCCCAATCCCACGACCCGTTCCAATGGTACTGGTGGTGAGTGACGAGCTCACCCGTGTCGATCGCGAGGGCGATCACCGAGTTGGTGTACAGATTGTCCCCCGGGCGCTGGTCTCCGATCCAAGGGCCCGGGTTGCCGGTGCCCCAGTAGGTGAGGCCCAGATCGGGATCGTAATGGCCAGTCAGCCACACCGCGGCCCCGCCGGTGCGCCAGGACTCACCCGGCCAGGTGTCGTTTCCCGGCTCGCCCGGCCCGGGAACGGTGAAAGTCCGCCAGACCTCTTCGCCTGTCTCCGTATCGAGCGCCACGACGAAGCCGCGGATGCCGAGCTCTCCACCCGAGACCCCGACCATCACCTTCCCTCTCGCGGCCATCGGCGCCAGGGTCATGTAGTACCCTTGGGAATTGTCCGCCACAGATGTATCCCACACGACCTCTCCGGACGCGGCGTCGAGTGCCACCACGCGCGCGTCCAGCGTCGCCATGTACACCTTGTCCCCGAACAACGCTACACCCCGGTTGGTGTCGTGGAACGCGATCCGGCCCGGGGGAAGCGCATGCCGGTAGCGCCACAGGAGGTCTCCGGTCTGTGCATCGAGAGCATACAGTTGATTGCCGGGAGTGGTGATGAACATCACCCCGTCATTGACCACCGGAGGAGATTCGTGGCCGCCCGTCGTGTTTGTCGAAAATGCCCACACCGCCCGGAGATTCTGCACGTTGGACACGTCGACCTGATCGAGCGAGCTGTATCCCCACCCGTTGTAGCTTCCTCGATACGACAGCCAATTCTCGGGTTCGGGACTTACGAGTCGCTCGTCGGTGACCGGCCGGTAGGACTGGCCCGCCACGGTGGCCGGCGCCAGTGTGATCATTGCTGCGAAAACTGTTAGACCTGCTACCGCACAACTTACCAGCCGAGTCATATCTCACTCCTCTGAAATGGTGCCCGCCCCTGGCCCCGCCGACAAAGTGGTCGGGACCCGCGAGCCACTACCGTCGGATGCCAGCCGCCGTGTTGGGCGCGCCCTGGACGGAACCCTGCCGCTCCAGCATGCGCTCGCTCGGATACACTTCGTTCAGTGTCATGCCGTCGTACAGGCGACCGTCCTTCATCACGTATTGGATGTCCCTCGTATTACGCAAGTCGTCCATCGGGTTGGAGTTGAGGATCACGAGGTCTGCGAACTTGCCCTTCTCGATGCTACCCAACTGACTCCCGAAGCCGATCGCCTCGGCGCCGAGGATCGTGGCGGCCCTCAGCACGTCATGTGGCTGCGCGCCACCCGAGCCCATAGCCCACATTTCCCAGTGGTAGCCGAGCCCTTGCAATTGGCCGTGGCTACCCACACCCATGCGCGCCTCGGACTCGAGCATCTTCTTCACGAACTCGGCGTGCTCGGGGAAGATGTATTCTTCCTCTACGAACCAACCCACTTGGCCGGGTGAGTCACCCGCGCCCGGTCCGCGACGCCTCGCCCGAGTATCGATGTTCTCCTCGGGCGTGAACATCCTCAGCTTCGGGTCGTCGTGAACGTTCTCCGTGGAGTAGAAATAGTTCTCCCCGAACGGACCGCCATAAGATACGAGCAGTGTGGGGGTGTTGGTGGTCTGCGACGTCTTGAAGAGCTCGACCACGTCGCCGTAGATCGGCGCGATGGGCAAGGTGTGCTCGATGCCAGGATAACCGTCGATAGCGTGCGTCATGTCGAGCTTGAAGTCGAGACCACCCTCCGTGGTAGGCATGATCTCCAGTTCGCGCGCCGCCGCGATGATCCACTGCCGCTGCTGACGGTTTCCGCTCATGTACATCTTGAGCGTCTTGGTATCGAAATACTCGGAGTACCGCCTGAGCACAGTCTTTGCGTGGTTTGCACTTTGGATGTTCTCGCCGATGAAGACACCCGGACCCGTGGAGTAAATGCGTGGCCCGATCATCCCACCTGTCTCGACACGATCGGTGTAGCTCAGGACATCCGTAGACGCGGTCTGCGGGTCGCGAGTGGTCGTCACTCCGTACGAGAGCATGGTCAGATACTGCCAGACCTCCTCCGGATGGATCTCCGGAATCAGCCACTGGGCGTGGTAGTGGATGTCCACGAAGCCGGGCACCAGCGTCTTACCCGAGACGTCGATGATCCGGGCACCCTCTGGGATCTCCACGGAGTCGGGCAGCCCCACGGCAGTGATCTTGTTGTCGACAACCACCACGACGCCGTTTTCGATGATGTGCGGGGCTCCGGTGGTGTCGCCTGGCGTCTCCGTCATCGTGATGATTCGGCCGCCCCGAAGCACGACTGTGCCCCTGGGGATGTCCCGAGGCAGCATCACCTCGATCCTCTGCTCGACAGCCTCATACGTGTCGGTCGAGTCGTTTAGCACGTCTTCGTCGCCGTCCCGCACACGGGCGGCAATAGCCGCGACCTCCTCGGCCGCACCACGAATCGAGTCCGCCCGCGCCATCAGCGAGTCCGCTTCGACCTGCACCGAGTCCGCCGCAAGACGGATCACCTCGGCGGTCAGCTCCTCCGGAATGTCCTCGTCGTCCCTGGCGAGGCTGTCTGCCTCGGCTCGCTTTTCCTTCAGAGAATCCGTGACAGCCATCGCGCGAGCACGGAGAAGAGCTCGCGTGCGCGCGGTCTGTTCTTCCGCTTCCTCGTCAGTCTCGACCTCGGAGAGGTCGTAGCTGAAGAGCACGTTGCCCATCGCCCAGTGCACGACCGAACCGTCGGCCGCCCACGCCGGGAACTCGCCACCCACGTCGGTCAACTTCCGGACAGGCAGAGGGGCGCTGGCCCCGCTGGCTGCCATCACCGTGGGCGGAGGTTCGCCACCGCCCTCGACGAGGTCGACGATGTAGATATCGCTCCCGATCTGTGCGAATGCTCGGTCCCCCGCGGGGGAAAGCATCACGATCCCCGCCGGTGGTGGGCCGCTCGGCTCGGCACTAGGGTCGGTCGGGTCAGGACCTCTTCGCCACGGGAAGACCCGGCGCGGCAGGAACTCCAACTCATCTGGATGCGGGTTGGCGAGGCCGGCCGGTGCGGGCGGTCCCCGAACAATGAGATGCTGCTTCACATCTGTGCCGTCCCAGCGGAATGACACGAGGCCCTCCACGGGACTGTACGCGTAGATCCGCTCCGGTTCGTCATCCGCGAAGTGCGCCAGGTCTCGGAGGCCGGTCGGGGAGATCACTGTGGTCTCGCCGCCGTTTGCCGGCACCCAGATGAACTCACCTCCGATCGCTCCGAAGAAGGCCCCCGACGCGTCTTTCAACTCACGTGCGGCGGCGCGGGTCGCAACGATCCGCTCGCCGTCGGGTGACCACGCGACGTTGGAGTACAGGGCGGCAGTGCCGGTGAGTTGCGTCGGCGCCCCTCCGCTGGAGGACACCTTCATGATGTGACCACCGTCGGTATCGTCCCACGAGACGTACGCGATCGACCGCCCGTCGGGGGACCATCTGGGATGGAACTCACCGACGCCTGATTCGGTCAGTCTCCGCGCTTCGCCGTCGGGCATGTCCTTCAACCATAGGCGGTCGAACGCGGTGAAGACGATTTGACTCCCGTCGCGGGATGCGACCGGGCTCCGAATCTGCCTCGCAGTCACCATCTCGGTTGTGTCGACCTGGAAAGCGAATTTCACCTCGGGGCCGACACCCAGCTCCATCGGAGCCCCTGCAGCTGTCCGTGGCTGCCTACGCCTGTGCTGCCGCCTCCCTCGACCAGGTCGGCGAGCCAGGCGCTGTGCTTCTTGAAGGCATATTCCTCGTCCATGAACCAACCGCCCGGTCCCGGTCCGCTCGTTTGGAGACGGCGCGCCTTGAGGTCGATCTCGCGCTTCGGTGTGAAGTGGTTCAGCTTCTTGTCGCCGACCACGTTCTCGTGCGTGTAGTAGTAGTTCTCCGCCCACGGGCCGCCGTACGACACGAGCAGCGTCGGCGTGTTGGTGGTGCCGGACGTCTCGAACAGCTCGACGACATCGTTGTAGGCGGGCACGATCGGCATCGCGTGCTCCACACCGGGATACCCGTCCATGGCGTGTGTCATGTTGAGCCGGTAGTCGAGCCCCCCTTCGGTGGTCGGCATGAGTTGGAGCTCGAGCGCCGCCATGATGAGCCACTGACGCTGACGCCGATTGCCCGACATGTACATCTTGAACGTCTTGGTGTCGTAGTAATCGCTGTACTTCCGAAGCACATCAAGGGCGTGCTCGTAGCTACGGATCGCGTCGCCCGAGAACACTCCCGGGCCGGTCGAGTAGACGCGGGGCCCGGCCATCCGGCCTGCCCTCACCATGTCCTCGTAGGAGAGCACGTCGGTTGAGGCCGTCTGCGGGTCGCGGGTCGTGGTGACCCCGTAGGCGAGGTTCGCCTGATAGATCCACGGCCTGGCCCAGTGGAAACTCCGCAGGTTCCACATATGTGCGTGCGTGTCCACGAAGCCCGGCATGATCGTCTTGCCGGTGACGTCGACGACCTGTGCGCCGCCCGGTACGGGGCCCGGTCCCGTGGAGACCGAGACGATACGGTTGTTCACGATGACGATGTCAGCGTTCTCGATGATCTCGTCACCGTTCATGGTGATCGCGCGTGCGCCACGCAACACGACCGTGCCCTGCGGGATGTCGCGCTCCGCGGTCACCTCGATCCGCCGTTCGTCCGCGCTGTAGCTCGCGTCGCCGGCTGCGTCGAGATCGTACGACAACAAGGCGTTCCCGATCGACCAGTGGACCGAACGACCGTCCGCGCCCCACGCGGGGAACTCGGCGCCGAGCTCGTTGAGCTTGCGCACCGGGACCGAAGCCGAGTCCGGCTTGGACACCTGCACCGTGGGAACGGTGGCTCCGAGCTGGGGCACGGTGATCGAATAGACATCCGAGCCGATCTGCGCGAGTGCCAGATCACCCTGAGGTGCCATCAGCACGAGCCCCGCAGAACGTTCCGGAATCAGCTCCCGGGCTTCACCATCTTCATCGAACTCCTGGGGCATCACCAGATCCGAGGTCTCGGACAACCGATAGCCATCAGCGACACCACCCGCGGAAACGTCGATCCGTGACGTGACGCGGAGGTGCTGCCTCACATCGGTGTTGTCCCACCGCGTTGAGACGAGCGCTAACGTGGTCGGCCCGGAAGTGGGCGAACCGGGAACAGGGTCGGCCCTCGAACGGCCGTATGTGTAGATGCGGTCGGGATCCGAGGTGAAGTGCGGGCGCTGGCGACCGCCCGTCGGTCCGATGACCGTCATGTCGCCGCCCCCAGCTGGGACCCAGACGAACTCGGAATCGAGACCGAGCCCGATAAACGGATCGATCGCCTCCTGCACGTTTCGGCGCGACGAACGGACCGCGACGATGCGATCGCCGTCGGGGGACCACGCTAGCTGCTGGTAGTATGCTGGCGCAGTCGTGAGGGTAGCCGGCGAACCGCCATCGGCCGAGACCCGCTTGATGTGGCCCTCACCCGTGTCGTCGTCCCAGGTCACATAAGCGATCGAGTTTCCGTCGGGCGACCAGATCGGCTGGAACTCTCCGCTCTCCTCGTTGGTGAGCCTCTGTGGCTCGCCGTCTGGCAATGTGGCGATATACAGCCGATCGAGCGCGGTGAAGACGATCCGGCTCCCGTCCGGAGAAGGCTGAGCGTCCCTGATCTGTTTTACGATGAAGGTCGGCGTGTCTTCGATCGGGTACTCGAAGCGAACCTCGGGCCCGACCGCGACGCGCGCGTTGACGGTGAACGGGATCTCGCTTGGATCCGAGCCGTCTACTGGCACGCGCCAGATGCCTCCACCGTAGGAGATGATCAGCGCCTCCGAGTCGGGCGTGAACGAGTATCCGGGCAGCACGTCCATGTTCGCCGTTGATTCCTGGTCGTCGCGCTGTACCGGGTGGGCAAGCCAGTGCTCCTCCCCGGAGTCCAATTCGCGCAACCGGATGCCGGTCTCCGCGTCGTGCCGGCTCCCGTACGCGAGCCACATTCCGTCGGGTGACAGCGTCGGGCGGAATGCGGAACCGTAGCGGTTGCTCATCGGGGTGCGGGTACCGGTCTGGCGATCGTAGACCCACAGCTGATACTGCGGAAGAATCGCGTTGTACGACCAGGTGCCGTTGCGCTGGGCGTACCATACGTAGCGGCCATCGGAGTCGATCGCCGAGCCCATGAGTCGAATCCCCCCAGCACCGCCGACCATCTCTAGGCCGGTGCCACCGTCCACATGGTACAGCCACAGCTTCTCGAGACCCGCGCGCGGCGCGGCGCGTGAGACCACGATGTAGTCGCCGTCCGGCACCCACTCCGGCGACAGGAATCGGCTTCCCACGCCTCTGCTGAGCTGCGTCGCATATCCGCCCGCCGCAGGCATGAGCCAGACGTTGTTGTCACCACTTCGGTCGGACACGAAGACGATCCGCTCGCCGTCGGGACTGAAGCGCGGCTGCATGTCGTGGGCCAATCCTTCGCTCAGACGCGTCGCAGTCCCGCCCGAAATCGGCATCGAGTAGAGGTCGCCGAGCAGGTCGAAGACGATCGTCTGACCGTCGGGACTCACGTCCAGAGAAATCCAGGTCCCCTCACCCGTTGTGAACTCCGCCCAGCGGGCAGGCGAGAGCGGAAGGCCCCGATCGGGGTCCAGATCGGACTCCTGTGCGATCAGCGTGAAGGGCGCCAAGAGGAGAAGTGCGGCCCGCGTGAGGCCACGAGATAGAAAGCGCATGAGCCGACTCCGAAACAGCTGTGATTTCCCTAAGAAGGGTCGTCCGTCCTTCAGGGCCGGAAACGTAGGACGGTAGGCCTGGGTTCGCTAATCTGGTCTCTATCGGAACCGCCTCTTTCCACCCCGGGATGTGAGGTGCCATAATGATCCCCCCGCGCCCCGCTACCTAGGAGCCCCTGGCATGGTTACGACGCGAAAGTACTCGCCGGCCTCGACACTCTGGATCGCCTGCATCTTGGCGGTGGCAGGATCTGCCTTCCTCGCAGAGCGAGCGGCTTCTCAGCAACCCAAGCAGCTGCTCTTCCTCACTCACGCCGGATACTACAAGCACACCAGCCTTGAGCCCGCCGAAACCGCGGTGACCTCGTGGGGGCCGCGAGCGGGATTCGAGGTGACGACGGTTCAGGGATACCTGCAGGATGCCGAGAGCCTGGACCTCTCGTTCCTCTCAGCGGAGTACCTGTCCCAGTTCGACGGCATCATGATGATGACCAACGGCAATCTGCCTCTCACGGACTCGCAGAAGGATGCGCTGGTCGACTTCGTGCGGGATGGCGGTGGGTTCATCGGAGTCCACTGCGCCGCGCTGACGCTCTACACCTACCCGCGATTCGGGGAGATGCTGGGCGCCTATTTCCGCCGCGCCATCCAGCAGAACCACGTCTTCGTTCTCAACGTCGAGGACACGGACCATCCTGCCACAAGAATGCTGGGAGACAGCTGGCCGATCGTAGACGAGCTCTACCAGTACGGCACGGCGGCGTGGACCCCCGACCGTCCGGAGGAGAACGTAGACGTGCTCTTCGACAACCGGATCCCGATGGGATTCTCACGGGATCGCGTGAACGTGTTGCTCAGCATCGACACCGAAAAAACCGAGATGGAGGGGCTCGTAGATATGGAGCCGGGTCGTGACTACCCCCAGGCGTGGTCTCGAGACTACGGCCAGGGAAGATCGTTCTATAGCTCCCTCGGGCACCGGGACGACATCTGGAGCAACGACCCCGTCTTCCGAGCCCACATCACCGGAGGCATCCGGTGGGCACTCGGACTGGAGGATTGAAGCTGCGTCCCTACGGGTAGCGAATAAACTCGAGCAGATTCCCGTCCGGATCTCGCGTGTAGACGCTCTGACCGACCGCGTTTCCGCCGTCGCGACCACCCGTCCGCTCGCCTTCCGCGACGATCTCCGCATCGGCCCGGGCCAGCATCTCGGCAAGCGCGGCTTGCGTGCCTTCCCACACCCAACAGAAGTCGCCGCATGGCGGCTGTGCCGCCGCCGCTCGGAGCGTGAACGTACCGCTCTCCCATAGGGACGGGCGGTGGAAGTTGATCTTCTGATCGCCGAAGTGGATGGAAACGATTTGCCCGGCCTCTCGCACGACGAACCCGAGCGCGCGGTAGAACGACATCATCTCCTCGACGTTGCGAATCGGAATCGCGACGTGATCGAGAGCCCCGATCTCTGATGCTTGCGTCGCACTTGCTACCGCACGACTAGGAAGCGTGCCCGATGCCGAAACCGCCGCGCCCGCGGCGAGCACCTGTTTGATGAAGGAGCGACGGGGATTGGACTGCTGCGAGACCGCGGCCGTTTTCGAGTTGCTCATCGTGTCCCCCTGAGTGGTCATCCGTGACAGCCGGCTTGCCACCTTCCTTACCCCCGACCTAACACTCGGTGCTCCTTAAGGGTCTCTACTTCACCATCGTGACGCTCGAACAGGAGTTTCTCATGAAACACAGCGCCCTTCTTACTGCCCTGCTCACTACAGCGGTGCTGACCATGGCACCCGAGCCTTCTTTGGCTCAGACCGCGTCAGGAACGTGGGAGCTCACCCGGGAGACTGGACGCGGCACCCGAATCTCGACGCTCACGCTCGTCGTGGAGGGCTCGACGCTTACCGGGACCCTCACCTTCACGGGCGGCGGTCGTGGTGGCGGCGGCGGTGGTGGCCCCCAGACCATCGAGATCTCGAACGGAACCATCGACGGGAACTCGTTCACCTTCACGCTCATTCGGAACTTCCAAGGGAACTCTATCTCGCAGGTGTACACGGGTACCGTCGACGGTGACACCATGGAGGGGACCCGCGATGGCGGCCGAGGTGGGGACGGACAGCCGTTCACGGGAACCCGCAGCAGCTGAGCCCTCAGGCGGCTCCAAGCACGGATCGGGTCACTCCACTCAGAACGTCACATCTGGCAGCACTATGACACAGGATCCCGGGAGATAAACGCCACGACCGTTAGCCCGCCCAGGACGGCCGCGATGCCGAAGAGCCATGCGATCGCCGCCAGCTCGTCGCCAAGGTTCGCCACGCCCGCGAGGACCTTGTCCATGGTCCGACTGATCTCGAGGTAAGAGAGCTGGGGAAGCCCGGCAAAATCGAACAAGAGATTCGAAATGTGCCAGATCCCGGCGACGCCGAGGATCCCGACCAGGGCATTCCGGGTGAGAACCGAAGCGAGCAGAGACAGGGTGATCAACAGACATGCGCAGCCAACCACTTTGAGCAGGGCGATGGTCATCCACTCGTGCGTCACGGACGCGGTACGCGTTTCCGCGTCGTCCTGGCCGCGGCCCGTGATCGTGTTCAGCAGCGCGCCCGCCATGCTCGGCTCGTCCTCACGAGGCGGCAGAACGATGCGCACATCGGCGTTCCGCCCGAGGAGGCCTTGCGCTTCCTCACTGCGGAAGCGGACGATAGCAAGATTAGATCTGACTCCCCACCGATTCTCCTGGGTTGTGGCGCCCAGCCGATCGACGGTTCCGGTAAACTCCGTTTCCTGAATCGTGACGTAGGCCGTGAGCCCCGCCTCGAGGCGCTGGAATTCCCTCAGCTCGAAAATCGGGACGCTCAGCTGGTACTCGTACAACGGCGCGACGGTGAACAGCTGTTCGCCCCGACTGACGCGTTGACCTTCCTGCGCGAGTGCTTCGATCACGATCCCGGAAATGGGAGTCGTGATCGTAGATTCCCCCAGAAGAGTCCGCGTCTCCCGCACCCGCGTCCCGGCCTCTTCCAGGGCATTTTCGGCCGTGGTGATGTCGCTCTGTTCCTGCACGACGCGATCAACCGCGGTTTGGAGCTCTCGTTCACGAGCCCGAAAGTCCGCCTCCCGATCGGCGCGTTCGACCGCGCTGAGGAGGGAAGCCCCCAGGAGCCCACGCTCGGCCCTGCCGAGGCCGTCCTCCGCCTCCGACACGGCGCGTAAGGACTCGTCATGCAGCCGACGAGCGTCTTCGACGTTGGCCCGGGCGTCCTCCTCGGCCCGGCGATCGGTCTCCAGCGCGGCGAAAAGGTCCGTGTCGTCGAGTTGCGCCAGAACGTCTCCAGCACGGACCTCGTCGCTCAGCTCGACCGGCGGCCCCACGATGGCCCCGTCGGCGCCCGCGAACACTATGCTGGGATCCCAGGCCTCGACCTCGGTATCGCGGCTCGGCGTTGCGATGTACCCCAGGTCCGTGCGAACCAGCTGGTCCTGCCGAATCGCCCAAGTACTCGCGGGGACCAAGACCGCCACGATCATGACCAGAATGGCGACGCTGCGGGCGATGAGCTTCGCACCGATGTATTCGCCCCGGGTGACGCCGCGGCTGAGGATCGCCTCGGTCAAACAGTCCTGCTCGCGCATCAAGGCCGAGCCCGCGACGAAGATTACCGCATGCATCCAGACGAGCAGGTATGTGGTGTACACCACCTCGAGCATCATGCTTGCGGTGGCTTCCTCTGACTGCAGGCCCTTGAGCGTAATCACGGCCACCACGGCGCTCACGAGGAAGAAGCCACGACAAAGCCAGGACCGCCACAGGCTGGCGAGGTCGACGCCGGCAAGGATGAGCGTCGACTGCCACCACGTCGGGGGGCTGCGCTGGAGCTTTGAAGCCGGCTCGAACCTCTCCGGGCCTTCGTTCAGCGGGGGGGTTTCTTCAGGCACCCAAAGTCATCCTTTTGTCGCGCGGAGAAATCCGAGGAACTCGTCGTCGGAAACGAGCTTGAGGTAGGCATCCTCGAGTCGTCGTCCCGTCGAGTTGATGGCGACGATTTTTACCTGAGTCTCTCTCGCCAGTTCCAGCAGCCCCTCCACAACCTGACCGACGACCTCCGACGCGCCGAGCTCGATGCGCACCGTCTCCCTATCCTGGGAGAGATCCTCGCGTCCGAAACGCTTCCGAATCGCCGCTTGAAAGGCAGCTAGCGGTCCGGAAGCCCGCACCTCCAGGACACTTTCCGGCAGGAGGTTTTCCAGCTCCACCCGCGCGCCGTCGAACAAGAGCTGACCCTGATTGAGCACGATCATGCGATCGCAGACCCGCTCGAGGTCTCCCAGGATGTGCGAGCTGAGAACCACGCTCTTCCTGCCGCGGTACCGCTCGAGTAATTCGAGGATCTGCCGACGGCTGATCGGATCCAGGCCGGCGGTGGGCTCGTCCCAGACCAGCAGTTCGGGATCGTTCATCAGCGAGGCCGCGACCGCCAGCCGGGTCTTCATCCCGGTCGAAAACGTTCCGATCTTGCGTCCGGCATCGTCCGTCAGCCCCACGGCGGACAGAAGCATGCCCATCCTCGCCTTTCGCTCGCGCCGGTCGAGACCGAAGGACTTTCCCACGAATCGCAGATAGCTGATGGCGGTCAGGTCTTTCGGGAAGGCGGGCTCGTCGGAAAGAAACCCCATGCGCTGGCGCAACGACTTTGCGCCGGGATGCATCCTTTCGCCGAAGACTTCGACGTCGCCGGCGCTCGCCGAGATCAGGCCGAGTGCGATCCGGATGGCTGTGGACTTGCCCGCTCCGTTGCCGCCCAAGAGCCCCACCGTGGTGCCCGCTGGAAGGGCAAAGGAAATGTCGGTGAGCGCAACCAGCCGATTCTGGTAAACCTTCGTCACTCGCTCAAAGCGAATCACATCGGTGCTCATCATCAGGGTTGCCTTCCGCGGGGTCTGCCACGCGATGCCGCCATCGTGCCTCGCATCACAGACGAACATGCCCAGTGCATGGTTTCAAAAGATGCACGCGCCCGGAATATTGCGGTAGAGTCTCCTAACATTCCCGCCGTCCAAGGGTCCAAATAATCGCGGGTCCCACTTATACTTGCTCTTTCCACTGACAGTGGAATTTTGGGATACGCGGAATCGGATCCGTTCCCACGAACATGGAAGGGGATACATCATGGCGAGGAAAAGCAACCGTTGCGCCGTGTGGCTGATGAGCCTGGCGCTCGTCGTCCCTACGGGCCTGTCTGGCCAGGAAGAGGAGCCATACGAGCTCGGCACAGCCCTGCCACCGATCCTTCCGGGTAGGGCGCTGGCTGAGATCTCCATCGAAGAGGCGGTCGCTCGAGCCCTCGAGATGAACCTGGACATACAGACTGCGAGACTCAACCCCGAGATTCAGAGATGGGCTCTGGAGGCCGCGGAGGCCGCGTTCAGCCCAACGCTGAACTCCACCTACGGATACAACAACAGCACCAACCAATCCATCAGCCAGCTCGACGGTGGCAACCGGATCTCGACCGCGCGTCAGACCTTCAACGCCTCCATCGACAAGACGATGCCCTGGTATGGGGGCCGACTGAGCGCAAGTTTCAACAACAGTCGCACCCAGACGGACAACGCCTTCACGACGTTGAATCCGAGTTTCCGCTCCATTCTCAGCTTCAACTACACCCAGCCCCTTCTGGCGGGGTTCTCGACCGACAACCAACGCACCGCGCTGGCGACCCAGGCGATCGAAGGCCAGATCTCCAACATTGAGTTGACGAGGCAGATCGCGATCATCACCAACCAGGTGCGGGTGGCCTACTGGGGTCTCCGGGCGACCATCGGACAGATCGAGATTCAGCGCCGCAGCCTGGCCCAGGCGCAGGAATTACTCGTGCAGAACGGGATCCGGGTCCAGCTCGGCACGTTGTCGGAGGTCGAAGTGATTCAGGCGGAAGCCCAAGTGGCCACCGCCGAACGCGACCTCCTCAGTGCCGAGATCCAGTGGCGAAACCAGGAGCTGATTTTCAAGCAGCTCCTGGTGGGTGGCGCCGACGACCCGCTCCTGACACAGACACTGATTCCCACGAGCCTTCCCACTCTCGTACAGCAAGTCGTCGACATCGACGCGGCCATCGCCATTGCACTGGAGGAGCGGGCCGATCTCAGGACGAGGCGGCAGCAGCGAGATATTTCGGAGCTGAACCTGGCGGTCACCAGAAACAACACACGTCCGGACTTGGGCCTGACGGCGGCCTATTCGCTCCAGGGAACGGGCGGCAACCTCTTCCAGCGCCAGGGCTTTGGCGGTGAGCCGGTGCTGGTGCAGCCGGGCGGTTATCTGGATGGGCTCAATACCATCTGGGGCCGGGACACTCCCACCTGGAGCCTCACGCTCAACTTCTCCTACCCCATCGGACATAAGGGAGCCAGGGCCGACCGGGAGCGGGCCGAGCTCGAGCTGGAACAGACGGATCTGTCCATTAGAAGTCAGGAGGTGGCCATCGTCACCGAGGTGACCAACGCCGGCCTGAACGTGAACGACACGTTCCTGCTGCTGCAAGCCGCGCAGCGGAGCCGTGAAGTGTCCGGGCGTGCCGCAGAGTCCGAGGTGACACTGTTCAACGTAGGGGCATCCACGAACTACGAGGTTGCCCAGGCCCAGGACGACTTGACCTCGGCCCGGCTCGAGGAGCTGCGGGCCATGCTCGACTATGTGAACGCGATCGCGGACTTCGAACTCGTGCAGTACGTAGGCAATTAGGAGCTTTGACGGCTACTGGGCCTTCTCTTCTTCTACTGGGGCGGGTGGGTTCGAACCACCAACCTCCTGGTTAACAGCCAGGCGCTCTGCCGGTTGAGCTACGCCCCATCAGCACCGCGAATCCCTCGACGTTACGTCCGAAGGGTCGATCCTACCGATACGGATCCCACCGAGAAGAGCGTCGGGAAGAATCCTGCAGCGGAGTCCCCACCCAGGGAGACCGGACCATCATGTAAATTTAGCAGCTTACATTAATTGCACACCCACAAAAATGGAAGCACGGCAGCGGGGCATCGGGTCCCCTCCAGCCCACCGCCCAGGGCTCTTGGATAACGCGAATGGCCCTACTGTGGTTGCCCTCTCCCCCGCTCGGCGACACCTTCGGAGGCTCGCCCCCTCGAAGGCCGTCTGGGAGGGCCCACCGTCTCGTGGAGCCCAGTGCTCAGCCAGGAGAGTTGATGAACCGCATCATAGGAAAGACCGCCGTCATCACCGGCGCCTCTTCTGGATTCGGGGAAGCATGCGCGCGTGCCTTCGCTGAACAGGGTGCGAACCTTGTCCTCCTGGCCAGAAGACAGGACCGGCTGGAGGCCCTCGCGGAAGACCTGTCAGGGAACGGCGTCGAGGTCATCACCCGCGTTCACGACGTCAGGGATCGGGCTGCTGCGAGCGCTTTTGCCGAGGATCTGAAGGATCGGGATATCGTGCCCGACATCCTCCTCAACAATGCGGGGCTTGCCCGCGGCTTGGTTCCGATCCACGAGGGAGAGATCGACGACTGGGAAGAGATGATCGACACGAACGTGAAGGGCCTTCTCTATCTGACCAGGGCGATTCTTCCCCTCATGGTCGCGCGGGACCAGGGCCATGTCATCAACATCGGAAGCACCGCAGGGCGATGGGTGTACCCCGGGGGCAACGTTTACAACGCCACGAAGTTCGCCGTGTACGCGCTGAACGAGGCGATGAACATCGACCTCGTGGGCACAAAAATCCGAGTCTCGGGCATCGATCCCGGCGCCGCGGAAACCGAGTTCTCGAACGTGCGCTTCCATGGCGACGACGAGCGGGCCCGCAATGTCTATGAGGGCTACACGCCCTTGGTGGCCGAGGACATAGCCGACGCAGTCTGTTACGTCGCGAACGCCCCACCTCACGTAAATGTCCTCCAGATGGTGCTGGAATGCACGGCTCAGCGGTCGGCCGCGGTCCTCAGCCGAGAGGGCCCATGAGGACCCCGCGCCTTTGACTCCACGCCAAGCCTCCCAAGGCGTCATCCTCTTCGCTCTCTGGCTTCTGGTCTTCTCAGCCAGCAGCCAGATCATGATCATTACACCGATCCTCCCACGGATCGGCGATGAGTTGGGTATCGGCGAAGCCGCCCTGGGCACGCTCGTCTCGGCCTACGCGATCATGGTCGGCTTTTTCGCGATCGCCGCGGGTCCCGTCTCGGACAAGATCGGGCGCCGCCGGATTCTGCTCCTGGGCACGGGCGTTATGACGGGCGCCCTCCTACTGCACTACTTCGTGGTCGGGTACTACTCCTTTCTGGCCGTTCGGGTGGCCGGCGGCGCCGCCGGGGGAATTCTCAGCGGCTCGGCGGTCTCGTATATCGGGGACTTCTTTCCCTACAACCGGCGTGGGTGGGCCACGGGGTGGGTCATGAGCGGGATGGCGTTCGGCCAAATCGCGGGCATCCCGATCGGCGTCGTTCTCGCCGGAGCGTACGGGTTCAAGGCGCCATTCTATCTCTTCGCGGTCGCCATGGCCGCGACCTTTGTCTTGATCTGGTTCCGCGTTCCCCAGCCGGAAGTGCAGCGTGACGAGGGCCCCCTCACGGTGGCGAGCGCTGTGCGGAATTACCGGGCGATGCTTGCGAAAAGCGAGATCGCCGCGGCAGCGGTGGCCTATTTCACGATGTTCATCGGCGTCTCGTTGTACGTGGTCTACCTCTTTGTTTGGCTGGAGGAATCCTTCGGCGCGAGCTCCATAGCGATCGCCAGCCTGTTCGTTGTCGGCGGAATCGCAAACGTCCTCACGGGCCCGCAGGCCGGAAAGCTGTCGGATCGTATCGGCCGGAAACTCATCATCATCCTCTCGTGCATCGGCCTCTCCATCGTCATGCTCCTGACGACCGTACTCGTCAGGGAGTTCTGGGTCGCCTATGTACTCTATTTCGCCACGATGGTGCTCGTTGCGATGCGCCTCAGCCCGTTCTCGGCGTTATTGACCGCACTCGTGAGCGATGAGCGCCGAGGGTCGCTGATGAGCATGACCATTGCCTTGGGTCAGCTTGGTTTCGCCGTGGGCGCCGCAGCAGCGGGTCCTCTTTACAGTCGTTTCGGATACGGAAGCAACACAGTCCTCGGGGCGTTCGCCGTGTTGGTCATGGCGGCGATCGTTTTCTACCTCGTGCCCGAGCCGGATCCTTACAAGGAGACATCCGAGGATACATCCGTAGTTAGCGCAGCCGTGCCGTAGGCGGATCGCGGGCCCTCGGAGTGTAGCCGCCCCGGTGCCTAACCCATTACAATTGGTGAGTTCAATCCAAGGCTTTCCGGGCCACCGTACACATCTAACGTGCGGTGGGGCCCTTTCCCTACCGACTGGAGGGCGACCTTGGCCGGATCGCCGAGGCTTGACTTCGAGCGCAACCTCGTTGAAGTCCAAGAGCAGATCGATGAGCTCGTGGCTTCGGCCGAGCGCAGCGGCTTCGACGTTTCTGAGGAACTCAAGGAGCTCCGAACGAAATTGGATGCCCTCAAGGAATCTACCTACCAGAACCTCACTCCCATCGAACAAGTGCAGGTGGCGCGCCACCCGGAACGCCCCTACACGCTCGACTACGTCGAACGGATCTTCACGAACTGGATAGAGTTGCACGGAGACAGAGGCTTCCGGGACGACGAAGCGATCGTCGGGGGGTGGGCGGCGCTCGGAGGAACTCCCGTCATGGTGATCGGCCACCAAAAGGGCCGCGACATGAAGGAGAACCTCCGCCGGAACTTCGGCATGGCACATCCCGAGGGTTACCGGAAGGCCTTGAGGCTCATGCGTCAGGCAGAAAAGTTCGGGAGGGCGGTGGTCACCTTCATCGATACTCCGGGCGCCTACCCCGGACTCGGCTCGGAGGAGCGTGGGGTCGCAGAGGCCATCGCGATGAACTTACGGGAGATGGCACGACTGAAGGTCCCGCTCGTGTCGGTGGTCATCGGAGAGGGCGGCTCGGGCGGGGCACTCGGTATCGGTGTGACCGACCGCATCTTGATGCTGGAGCACTCCATCTACTCGGTGATATCGCCCGAGGGCTGTGCCGCCATCCTGTGGCACAGCAGAGACTTCAAGGCCGAGGCGGCGGCAGCGCTCAAGATTACCTCTAAGGATCTGGTCGCGTTGGGCGTGGCCGATGAGGTCGTTCCCGAGCCGTCCGGCGGGGCGCATTCGGATTGGGATGCCGCGGCCGCATCGGTGAAGGAAGCCCTCGAGCGGACCCTCAAGGAACTGGGCCAGATCAAGATCGACCGGCTGCGCAAAGCACGCTTGGCAAAATACGAGGCGATGGGGGCGTGGGGCGAGTCTGCGCCCGAGACGCCCCCCGACGCCTGAGAGCGCGGTTCAGATGGCCGGTTTCGCCGAGGTTCGCTTCAAGGGTACCCGAAAGGGCTATTTCGCATACGAGGCTCTCGACCTCGTTCCCGGGGCTCTCGTCATCGTCGAAGCCGACCGGGGCGAGGATCTCGGTGAGATCACGTCGCTCGGCTCGATTGCGGAGCGCAAGTGTGCGACTTCCGGAGCGTGCTCCACACCCCTGCCTGAATTGCGCGTTCTCAGGGTGGCCCGTGACGCCGAATGTGGCCGGATCGAGGAACTTCGGGCCGATGAGACACGTGTCCGTACGGAGACGCGCAAGCTCGTCGAGCGCCATAAGCTGAACATGAAGGTTACGGAAGCCGAGTGGCAGTTCGACAAGAACAAGTTGATCATCTACTTCACCGCGGAGAGACGGGTCGACTTCCGCGAACTGGTCCGGGCTCTCGCACGGACGTTCCGGACCCGAATTGAGCTCAAGCAGATCGGGGTCCGTGATGAAGCCGCGCTCCTCGGCGGGGTCGGGCGTTGCGGCCGCGAGCTGTGCTCTTCGGTCTGGTTGCCCACCTTGAAACCCGTGAGCCTGCAGTTGGCCAAGGACCAGGGCTTGTCCCTGAACCCGGCTCAGATATCGGGCGGCTGTGGGCGCCTCATGTGCTGCCTGATGTACGAGCACAAGACCTACGTCGAGGCACGCCGCCGCTTCCCCAGGGAGGGCAAGAACCTTCGCACCGCCTTGGGAGAAGAGAAAGTGGTCAGCGTCGAAATATTGAAGGAGACCGTTACGCTTCGATCCGTCGAGGGGGAACGCCGCACGATATCCCTCGAAGAGCTCAAGAGCGAGGTCTCTGCGACGCCCGAATGAACCGCCGCTACCTCACGACTCCGATCTACTACGCCACGGGCGATCCTCATCTGGGGCATGCCTATACGACCGTGCTCACAGACGCACTGGCTCGATATTATCGGCAAACGGGGGCAGAGGTCCGGTTCCTCACCGGTACCGACGAGCACGGCCAAAAGATGCAGGAGACGGCGGCCAAGAAGGACATGACACCCATCGAGCTCGCGGACCAGATGGCAGAGTCCTTCGAGGCGGCTTGGAAAGACCTCAACATCTCGTTCGATCGCTTCATCCGGACGACCGAGCCCGAGCACATCAGCGTCGTCGGGGTAATCCTCGAACGTCTCTGGGCCAAAGGGCAGATCTACGACGACGTGTACAGTGGCTGGTACTGCGTCCACGAAGAGCGGTACTGGACAGAAAGAGAAGTCGGGACCGAGCACCTCTGCCCGGACTGTAAGCGCCCCGTCGAGTTCGTGGAAGAAAAGAACTACTTCTTCCGCATGAGCGACTATCAGGAGCGTCTGATCCAGCATGTCGAGGCACATCCCGATTGGATCGTTCCGACCACGCGCCGCAACGAGGTTCTCGGGTTCCTCAAACAGCCCTTGCAGGATCTCTCGATCTCTCGGCCCAAGTCCCGCCTTTCGTGGGGCGTCACGCTCCCGTTCGATCCCGATCACGTCTGCTATGTATGGGTGGACGCGCTCATCAACTACGTCACGGCTTCCGGTCTCTTGGACCCCGATGGCGGTCCCGAGCAGCAGGGCTTCACGGGTCCCGGGGATTCCTGGTGGCCGGCGAGCCTTCACGTCATGGGCAAGGATATCATCACGACACACGCGGTCTACTGGCCGACGCTGCTCATGGCGGCCGACCTCCCCCTTCCGGAGCAGATTCTCGCACACGGGTGGTGGGTAATGGACGAGGCGAAGATGGCCAAGTCGGTGGGCAACGTCGTGGACCCTCTGGCACTCCGTGAGGACTACGGTACCGACGGCGTCCGCTGGTACCTGCTCCGCGACATGCCCACCGGCTCCGACGCGTCGTATACGCCCGAGCGCTTTCAGGCACGCTACGATGAGCTCGCCAACGTGTTCGGCAACCTCGCCAGCCGCACGATTTCCATGATCGACAAGTACCGGGACGGGATCATCCCGGAGGCAGCGGGCGGAGGCTTGGAGGATGATATCGCGTCGACCTTGAGTGCGGTGACGAAGCACATGGATGCACTACGGGTCCATGACGCCGTGGCCGCAGCCATGGAGTTGGCCAGGACGGCCAACGGCTACGTGGACCGCCGCGAGCCGTGGGCCCAAGCCAAGGATGCGTCCCGCTCGGAGGATCTCGACGAAACCCTCGCGTCACTCGCCCGGGTGCTGGCCGTCCTGACCGCCCTGTTTCTACCCGTGGCACCACAGAAGATGACGGACCTCGCCGGCCAGTTGGGGCTGGAATCGGTGCCGACTTTCGAACAGGCCCTCTCGCTACCTCTGGTGGGTCTGAGGGTCGAGAAGGGAGCGCCCCTCTTCCCTCGGCCGGACCGTGCTTGACACTCTCCGACAGCCTCGAATATCTTTCCGCCGACACGGGGCGCCCAATGGCCTGTTCGGGATGATTCGCCCCAAATGGACCCACAGACCTCGGCCCGCGACGAGGACGAGCCAT
This sequence comes from Longimicrobiales bacterium, assembly GCA_965249775.1. Taxonomy (GTDB): domain Bacteria; phylum Gemmatimonadota; class Gemmatimonadetes; order Longimicrobiales; family Gaopeijiaceae; genus UBA822. The sequence continues at coordinate 3,736,719 of OZ252253.1, read as the reverse complement.
AAATGACGAATCAAGGGTGGACCTTCGTTTGTGTGTCCGAAGATGAGCATCCCGTGCGGCAGTTCCGCGTGTCTGCCGGTGCTCTGCGCTTTGTCCCCTCCCTGGTCGCCGCGGTCGTTACCGCTCTGGCCGCACTGGTCATGCTCGTTGCCATCGACGGAGCGGCTCGTTTCCAGGTTCTCAAGCTCCGCGGCGAAAAAGCCGCGATCTCGAGAGAGGTCGAATCGATACGCACGCGGGTTGGCCAGATAGAAAACTCGATCGATGGATTCATCGAGACGGACGAGCGGTTTCGACTGATAGCAGGCCTCAATCCGATCGACGCCGAAATCTTCGAGGTGGGAGTCGGTGGACCGGGCATGGCAACGCCGGAGTCCACGCCGATGTGGGAGACGGATCCGGTGACCGCCGAAGCCGTCTTCGCCACGTCCTACGACCTCTCGGCGTTGGAGCGCCGGGCCGCCTTGCTCTCCGAGAGCATGGCGGAGGCCATGGAGAGCCTTGTGGCGAACTACGCTCTTCTCGAAGCGAGGCCCTCCATCGTGCCGACCGCCGGGCAGGGAATCGAAATGCTCAGCAGCACGTTCAGCGCAGCCCGCTTGCATCCCATCTCACACGAGGCGCTCCCGCACGTCGGTTGGGACTTTAGTGCGGTGGAGGGCACGCCGATTGTTTCGGCCGCGAAGGGAGTCGTCTCCTATGTGGGCTGGAAATCAGGATACGGAAATACGGTCGAAGTCGACCACGGGTTCGGAATCATGACCCGCTATGCGCATTGCGACAAGATCCTCGCCGAGCGAGGACAAGCGGTTACACGGGGCGAGATTCTTGCCCAGGTCGGTAGCAGCGGTCTGGCTACGGCCAGCCATCTCCATTACGAAATCTGGAAGGATGGCGTGGCCCAAGACCCCCGTGAGTATATCCTCAACGGAGTGATTCCCTAGGAGTTGGACATGACGCGTAGCAACTTTCTGCCGGCCATACTAGGAGCGGCCCTTCTCTCCGCCTGTGGTCCCACCCCAGTGGTGGTTACCGCTGAGATCGGCGCCAATGACCCGAGCCAGGACGCCGCTCCCAGGCCCCTGGGCGACCTCGAAGTTCGTATGTTTCCGTACGATCGGGACCGCATTTTCGATTCGCTTACGGCCGCTGCCGCGACCCCCGAACCAGCGATCCCGGATTCGGTACTCGATGCGCAGAATGAAGTGGCCGCGGCACAGCAGGCCTGGCGCGACACGGAGGGCCGGTGGAACGTCCTTCGGGACACGCTCCTGACCCTGAGTGATGAGCTCGACCAGTTGAGTCGCGGTCAGACGCGGTACCGCGAGCTCTTCAGGGTTTTTGAGGATCTGGACGCGGAATACGCCGCCGTAGAGCGGCAGCGCGATGCCGCGTTCGACGTTTTCACGTCCCTCCAGGCAGCCTCTCTGGCAGCCGCCCAGGAGACCCGCCTGCTCCGTGAGGCCTGGGCCGATGAGGCGTTCGCCGATGTCGACGAGGTCATGTCCGGTCACCAACGAGCCAGCGGACTCGAGGTGCTTTACGATACGACGGATGCGAGTGGCATCGCCGAGTTCGAAGCCGACGCCGGGGATTACTGGGTGACGTCCCGGTACGAGCTCCCCTACACGGAGCTTTACTGGAACATCCCCATAACGGTGGTCGGTGGCGAGCCCGCACAGCTCCGGCTCACGCGAGACAACGCCATGGTTCGTCCGAAGCTATAAGCTTCGTCCGAGGCTGTAGCCCCAACTGTGGCCCTTCCGGACGCCCGGCTGGCAAGATCCGGATTGAATAGTTTAGCGTCATGACCACGAACCATCCGCCCCACCCTACCCCGACCCTACACGTCGACGAGGCCGGGGTTGCCTGGATCACCTTCGACGACCCCGACCGCAAAGCGAACGTGCTCAGTGAGCAGGTGCTTACGCGATTTGGGGAGCATCTGGTCGAGGTCCGCAATCTGGCTTCTCGAGGAAGTGTGCGCGTAGTCGTGCTCTGGAGCGCGAAGAGCGGGTTCATTGCCGGGGCAGACGTCGCCGCGATCGAGGCCGTCGAGGACCCGGTGGAGGGAGCGGAGGGGGCCCGCTTCGGACAGCGAATCTTCAGCTCCCTGAGCGACGTCGGCGTCCCGACCGTTGCGGCAATCAAAGGGGTCTGCCTTGGCGGTGGCGTGGAGATATCGCTCGCCTGCAGTCATCGCATCGCCTCCGATTCACCCGCCACCAAGATGGGTCTGCCAGAGGTACTCCTCGGGATTCTACCGGCATGGGGCGGAACCACCCGGCTCCCCCGACTCGTGGGTGCCGAAGCCGCCCTGGACCTGATGCTCACCGGTCGCCAGGTGTCGTCCTCGTCGGCGCGGCGCATGGGACTCGTGGACGGGGTCGTGCCGGCGGATCTCTTCCGCGAGGAAGTTGCGGCCTTCGCCACCGCGGTGGCCGCTGATCCATCCAGGAAGTCACCGACACGGCGTCCTCCCTTGAAGCGCCTCACGGACGGTGCGGCTCCGGGCCGTTGGTTGGTCAGGTCAATTGCGAAGAAGCGAGTCATGCGGCGAACGGGAGGCCACTACCCGGCGCCTCTGAAGATCCTCGAAGTCGTGCGCCGGAGCGCGAACAAGCCGCTCGAGAAGGCTCTCGAGATCGAGGCGCAGGCCGCCGGAGAGCTCATCGCCTCATCCGTCTCCAAGAATCTGATCCACGTCTTCCAGCTCCGAGAAGAGGCACGAAAGGGGACTGGCGTCGATGACGAAACCGTCGAGCCGCAACGCGTCCAGTACCTTGCGGTGCTGGGGGCCGGGGTGATGGGGGGTGGAATCGCGCAACTCGCCGCCTACCGGGGCATTCACGTCCGCATGAAGGACATTCGCCACGATGCTGTCGCGAGCGGTCTTCAGCACGCACAGAAGCTCTTCGCCGGCCTGGTGAAGCGGAGAAAGCTTCGGCGCCGTGACGCGGATCAGCGGATGACGCTCATCTCCGGTGGCCTCGGATACGAAGGATTTGCGCGCCAGGATCTGGTCGTCGAGGCGGTCGTGGAAAAAATGGACATCAAGCGGATCGTCCTACGAGAGACCGAGGATGCCGTGGGGAGAGAGTGTGTTCTGGCCACGAACACGTCTTCACTGTCCGTGGACCAGATGGCGTCCGCCTTGGCCCGCCCCGAGAATTTCGTCGGCATGCACTTCTTCAACCCCGTCCACCGCATGCCCCTCGTCGAGGTCGTGCGTGGTGCGCGGAGCAGTGACCAAGCATTGGCAACGACATATGCCCTGGTGCTCGCCCTCGGCAAAGTACCGGTGGTGACCAACGACGGGCCCGGCTTTCTGGTGAATCGCATTCTAGGCCCTTATATGAACGAGGCCGGCTTTCTCCTCGGGGACGGCGCCAGTGTCGAGGCCGTCGATGGTGCCGTGAAGAGATTCGGAATGCCGATGGGCCCCCTCCGGCTCGTGGACGAGGTCGGTATCGACATCAGCCAGCACGCCGGGCAATCGTTGCATCAGGCCCTCGGCGATCGGTTGTCTCCCTCCCCGCCACTCGTGGCGCTGGCCGAGAGCGGGCGTCTGGGGAAGAAAGCAGGGCTCGGCTTCTACCGTTACGAAGACGATAAGGAGGAGGTCGACCTAGAGATATACGCCGTGCTCTCTAGGGCGGTGCCAGCCGTTCGTGCGATCCTCGAAGAGCGCGAGATCCGTGGCCGCCTCGTCCTGGCCATGGTGAACGAAGCCGCTCGGGTTCTGGAGGAGGGAATCGTCAAACGAGCGAGTGACGTGGACCTCGCGATGATCATGGGAACGGGCTTTCCCCCTTTCCGCGGCGGCCTCCTGCGCTTCGCGGACACGATCCACCCTCGGACCATCTTGAGCCGTCTGAGCGAATTCGAGGGGCGATACGGGGCCCGCTTCGCCCCGGCCGATCTCATTCACCGCCTTGCCGGAGAGAACCGTGGGTTCTATGAATCTTTCCCAGGCTGATGTCTGGGGAGTCATTCCCTGCTCCGGACGCTCCAACCGAATGGGTACCCCCAAGGCCTTGCTCGACGCCGGAGGGCCAACCTTTCTCGAACGGGTGGTCGCGGCGCACCACGCCGGCGGGTGCCGTCGAGTGCTCGTCGCACTCCCTTCCCTGAATGGACCCCTGGCCGCCAAGGCGCGTGAGGCGGGCGCGCAGGTTGTGATGAACCCGTCGCCGGAGGAGGGCCCGATCGGGTCATTGCGGGCTTCTCTCCGGGTCCTTCCCGATTCCGTCGAAGGAGTTTCCTTTTGTCCCGTCGATCATCCCTTGATTCGCGAAGACACCGTGCAGATTCTCGTCGACATGTTTCACCAGAGCCAAGCGCCGCTGATCGTGCCCACCTTCAAGGGCAAGCGCGGCCATCCGGTCCTCTTTCGTAGGGTGCTCTTCGATGAGCTTCTTCAAGACGCCCTCCCGGAGGGAGCCAAGACCGTGGTGCACCGGCACCTCGACGACACCGAATCGGTCCCGGTTGACGATGAAGGCACCGTCATCGACATCGATGACATGACGGCGTACCGCCGTCACTACCCCGACGAATACCGCCTCCACGTTCAAGCGTCTGGTGAAGGGTCCAAGGGCCGATGACGGATTCTGGAAACGCGCCGCTCGAGCCCCTGGAGGCGACGGCAGAGGTGCTCGAGGCGCAGCAGGCTCGCCAGCCGATCGCCGTTATCGTTGCAGTGTCCGGCCCTCCTGAGCTCGTGGGCAAGCGCTGTGCCGTCCGACAGGCGACGGGGGGCGCCAAGCGGCTCGTGGGGTCGTTCGGCGATGCAGACCTCGACGACGCAGCGTTGGCGCTCGGTACGAAAAGCCTCGAGGAGCGCAGAACCTCCAGCCAGGGCCTCCACGAGCTGAAATCTGCTTCCGGATCGACCATCCGCGTCTATGTGGAGGCGCATCACCCCCATCCGGACCTGGTGATCGTCGGGGCGGGCCACATCGCGCAGCCCATGTGCTCGATGGGCGCGGCGATGGGCTTTCGCGTTATCGTCGTTGATGATCGGCCCGACTTCGCCACCCGGGAGCGTTTCCCCGAGGCCGACCGCGTCGTTCGGGTCGATTTCAGGGATCCGTTCGTCGACGTCCCCATCCACTCCTCGACTCACATCATCCTTGTGACCCGAGGGCACAAATACGACTTCGAGTGCCTCCGCCACTTGCTCGAAACCGAAGTAGAGCCACCTTACGTGGGCATGATCGGGAGCCGACGACGTGTGCGAGCCGCCTTCTCACAGCTCCAAGGAGAAGGCCTGCCGAGGGATCGGCTCTCCCGCGTGCGGGCCCCGATCGGACTGGACATCGGGGCCGAGACACCCGTTGAGATCGCCGTCGCAGTCCTGGCGGAGATCATCCTCCAATGGAGAGGTGGGACCGGCGCACCCTTGACCGACCAAGAGCGTATTTTGGATCGGTTCTTCAAGGAAACCGAGCTTTGAATTCATGAATAGCCACAACGATTACGACGTGTATGAAGCGATCGCCGAAAAGGTTCGCGAGGGCCGCACCATAGCTCTTGCGACGATCGTATCCGCGAAGGGGTCGGTACCGAGGGGTGTGGGCGCCAAGATGCTCGTCGATCCCGGAAAGGAGTTGGTGGGGACTGTGGGTGGCGGGTGCGGCGAGGGTGAGGTGATCGAGGCGGCGCACGAGGTGATCCGAACCGGAGAGCCCCAGATGGTCCGTGTCGACCTGACCGAGGATTTGCTCTCTCTGAGCCCGGCGGTGTGTGGAGGCACCATGGAGATTTTCGTGGAGGCCATCAGCGAGTGACGGATGAGGGCCCACCGCTCGTCCACATTCACTACCTGAGGCCACCCGATCGGGAGCAAATCTTTACGCAGCATTTGATCCACGAAGAGGAACGCGTGAAGATCACGTACGCCCGTGACCTGCGCCTCGAAGCACCCATCCGGATCGCAGAGGCCGTCGTGTTGGAGACCGGCTCCGACGCGATCTGGTTCACCTTCCCCGGCGCCTGGCACGATATCGGGCTCTTCCATCGTGCCGACGGATCATTCACCGGCACCTACGCGAATATCCTGACCCCATGCGTCTTCGAGGAGGGCGGGGTCTGGCGGACCACCGATCTGTTCCTCGATCTCTGGATCGATCCGACCGGGGAGCTCGTGAGGCTCGATGATGAAGAGCTGGAGGAAGCGGAGGCGAAAGGATGGGTCGATAGGGATACCGCCGAACGTGCCCGGCAAGAGGCCACCACGTTGTCCGTGCAGGCGGCAGCCGGGCTCTGGCCCCCGGAAGTCGTGGGAAGATGGACGCTCGCCCGCGCCCGGGCTTTGACGGCGTAGTCGCCTGAGTCAGGCGCCGGCGGCCCGTTCACTGGGGCTGGCAGTGGCCAACTCCGCTGAACAGATACGCGAGACGTCTACGTGAAGCCGCTTGAGCACCGTGGGGTCTTCCATGAGACAGTCGATCAACCGGTCATAGCCCGCCATCACCTCCACCGGTATTTGGACCTCCTCGTGGTGAAACGACCCGTCATCTACGAAGAGCAACCGGACCGTCGCGAACCTCTCGCTCAATTCCCGTCTCCGGCTTCCTCCTCCATCATTCGGTCGACCACACTTTGGATGGCCTCGAATTCATTCCAACGAGTCACGCGAACGCTCCTGCCGTCGCCCTTGCTCACGAAGATCGATGGGGTGCCGCTCACGCCCAACTCGTTGCCCAATCGCATGTTGGCGCTGACGGCCTCTGCGTGACGGTCACTGTTTAGACAGCCGGCGAAGGCGTCAACATCGAGGCCGATCGTGGCCCCATAGCTCTCGAAGGCGCTGATCGGCGGGGGCTCCGAATTCAGGCCCCACGTCGACTGGTGCGCGAAGAGCTGATCGTGGAAGGGCCAGAAATACTCGCTGCCCTGATCGAGCGCGCAACGCGCTGCCCGAGCCGCAAGAAACGCATGTCGGTGGGCCGACACTATCGGGAAGTCGTGGAATACGAAGCGGGCGATTCCCTCGTCGACGTACGTCAAATCGACTGGGGGCTTGACGAACGTGGCGAACTGTTGGCAGCTGGGACACTGAAAGTCCGCGAACTCCATGATCGTGATCGGCGCATTGGGATCCCCCCGCTCCACGCCCGTGGCCATTTCGACCAGCGCCGCAAGGTCATCCATTTCCCCAACCACGATGCTCGCGATCGGCTCAGTCGCGGCAGAACTGAAGGCGCCCCTACTGGTCGACCATCCAAGAGCTGAGACGGCGATCACGGCCGTCGCTCCTAAAACCCAATAGAACGCCTTGAGATCTCCGGCTTTCTTTTGTTCAGCCACCATTCACTCCAATGCTCGATGTACGGATAGGGCATGCCCTCTGCTGGGTGTTACCCGCTCCGTGCTCGTGTAGGCGTGCTCATGTAAGATGCTCCCCAAGCCTGCTCGCTGCAATCGGCGACCGGACCTGGAAGGCTGCCAGCAGGCTTGTGGGAACGTATACCTGCCGCCGACAACTCTCAATCAGGGTAAGAGGACGTCCATCACCGACGCCACGTCGGAAAAGTCGTCGAAAACCGCGTCCGCTCCGGTCGTCTCCAGCCGCTCTCGCGGGATTCGCCCGGTCGCCACCGCCACCGTTCTGGTCCCCTCGTACTTGCCGCATTCCACGTCTCGGGGGGTGTCACCCACGATGACCGCCGATTCCGGGGAAAAGCGTACGCCCCAAGTCTCGAACGCCCTCTCGAGCGCAATCGCCGGTAGACGCTTGCGAACCTCGTGGTCGGAGCCGTATCCGCCCACCTCGAACAACTCGCCGAGTCCTACAGATCCGAGCTTCACCCGGGCCCCTCGAATGATGTTGCCGGTGACCAGTCCCAACGCCACGTCGGGTTCGGAGTCGAGCGCCTCGATGAGCCTCTCGACTCCGGGTAACAGCCTCATCGGATTAGAGGTGATGCGAGACTCGAGCTCCTCGATGTACCGGTCCCAAAGGGTGGCGAACCCAGACTCGATAACAGTGTCCTCCAGCCCAGCGGCCGAGAGGAGCTCCCGGGCGATCTGCGGATCGGTCTTGCCCGAGAAGTCGTAGGAATCGACCTCACCGGCGGTACCGAAGGTTTCCAACATTGCCTCGTTGAAAGAGACCTTGGCCGGCCCCCCACGCACGAGCGTGCCATCGATGTCAAAAAGAATAAGTGTGCGCATCAATCAACAATCCACGAGTCAAAGATCCGCGAGAAGCTCCGGATCCACGTTTCCACCGCTCACGATAGCGACCACGCCTCGTCCCTCCGTCTGGACCCGCCCGCTCCACAGCGCGGCCACCGTAGCGGCTCCGGAGAACTCGACGACCAATCTCTCCCGTTTGAACAGAAGCGAGGCGGCGTCCCGGATCGAGTCGTCATCCACCAGCACGACGTCATCCACGAGCTCACGCACATGCTTGAACGTCAAATCCCCGGTTCGCACCGGGAGAAGGCCATCCGCGATGGATTCGCTCCGATCGATCGTAACCGGCTCGCCGGCTTCGAGCGCCGCCGTCATGCACGCCCCACCCCTCGGCTCCACCCCGAGAATCCGAACCTCGGGCCGCAGTCGGCGCAGAGCCGCTGCAGCTCCGCTGCACAGCCCGCCCCCTCCAATGGGCACCAATACCGAATCGAACGCATCCCAATCCTCGGCGATTTCGAGCCCCACCGTGCCCTGCCCCTCGATGATGGTCGGATCATCGAATGGCGGAACCATGACGAGTCCCTCTTCTTCGGCAATGCGCTCCGCTTCGGCCTGTCGCTCGAGGGAGGTCGTCCCCTCCAGCACGACTTCGGCTCCAAAGCGCTCCGCCCCGTCCCGCTTTACCTGGGGCACGGTGATGGGCATCACCACGACCGCCCGGATTCCGTGGAGCTGTGCGGCCAGCGCAACGGCCTGAGCATGGTTTCCGGACGAGTAGGTGATGATCCCCCTCGAGCGCACGTCATCGGCGAGCTGGGCAACGAAGTTATACGCCCCCCGAAACTTGAAGGACCCCGTCCACTGAAGAGACTCGAGCTTGAGCCGGATGTCGGAACCGAACTCATGTCTCAATACGTCTGCAGGATAGAGCGGCGTACGTACGACGACCGGGCGGATCCTCTCGTGAGCCCTTCGGATGCCGTCCAGCTCGACTAGAGGCTCACTCACCTTCCTCGCCGGGGTCCGTCCCGGCCGCATCTCCCGTACTCGAGTCGATGGAAGCCTTGGCAGCCTGCTCGCTCTCGGCTTCCTCGCCAGTGGGTGCCTCGTCCTCACCGTTCTCCTCACCGTTCACACCGTTCGGATCCGGGATAACGCGAGCCACATCCATGACGCTGTCGTCCTCGTCGAGGTTGACGAGGCGAACGCCCTGCGTCGCGCGCCCGATTACGCGGATCTCGTCGATGCGCTGACGATTGATCACGCCGTTCCGAGTGATCACCATGAGCTGGTCCTCGGGCACCACCGACTTGATGGCGACCACCTTCCCCGTTCTCTCGGTGGTCTTCAGGTTGATCACGCCCTTTCCGCCACGTGCCTGGAGCCGGTAGGCGTCGATCTCCGAGCGCTTTCCCATCCCCGACTCGGACACCACGAGTAACGTGGCTTGCTCGCGCCGCACCACCACCATGCCGACCACACGGTCGTCTTGGCTCAGCCGGATGCCTCGGACCCCCTCCGCGACCCGACCCATCACACGAGCGTCCGACTCGTGAAAGCGGATCGCGAGGCCGTTCCGGGTCGCGAGCAGCACCTCATCGTCGCCGCCGGTGACCTGTACGTCGATGAGTACGTCCCCCTCCCGAATGTTGATCCCGATCAGGCCCACCGAGCGCACGTTCCCGTAGGCGGACAGCGACGTCTTCTTGATCTTGCCACCCCTGGTGCAAAAGAGGAGGTATCGATCGTCCGAGAACTCGCGGACGGGCACCACTGAAGCGATCTCGTCGGCGCTGTCGATGTTCAGGAGGTTCACAATCGGTTTTCCACGGGAATGCCGCCCGGCCGGCGGGATCTGCCATACCTTCAACCAATGGCACTGACCCGACCGGGTGAAAATCATCAGGTACTCGTGGGCGGACGCCACAAAGAGGTGCTCCACCCAGTCCTCTTCCTTCGTGCCCATCCCCTGGAGGCCCCGTCCTCCACGCCTCTGGGCGCGGTACGTGTCGACCTCGGTCCGCTTCACGTAGCCCGCGCGCGAGACCGTGATGACCATCTCCTCGTCGGGGATCAGGTCTTCGACATCCAGCGAAGAGGCGTCCCCGACGATCTCGCTCCGCCGATCGTCCCCGTACTTCTTATCGATCGCCTCGAACTCATCGGTGATGAGGCCCATCTGGCGATCGCGGCTATCCAGAATCCCCCTGAGTTCCTCGATGGTGGCGCGCACCGCGGTGAGCTCCTCGTCGAGCTTCTCCATTTCCAGCCCGGTCAGGCGAGCCAGCCGCATGTCCAGGATGGCCTTGGCTTGGCGCTCCGACAGCTCGAAGGCCTCCTGTAGACGCTCCGACGCGATCTCGGCGTCCCGCGAGCCCCGGATGATCTTGATCACCTCGTCGATATTGTCGACGGCGATCCTGAGCCCCTCGAGAATGTGCGCTCGCTCGTCGGCCCGCTTCAGATCGAAGGTCGTGCGGCGCACGATCACCACGTGACGATGGTCGATGAAGTGCTGGAGCATCTGCCGGAGCGTGAGCACGCGAGGCACGCCGTCGACTAACGCCAGCAAGATCGTGCCGAAGGTCGACTGCATCTGCGTGTGCTTGTACAGCCGGTTCAAGACGATCTCTGGGATGGAGTCCTTCTTGAGCTCGATGACGACGCGGAGCCCGTCCCGGTCGGATTCGTCTCGCATGTCCCGGATGTCAGGCAGCTTCTTGTCCCGCACCAGTTGGGCGATCTGCTCGATCAGGCGGGACTTGTTGACCATAAACGGGATCTCCGTCACGACGATGCGCTCGCTGTTAGCATCCATCTGCTCGATCTCGGCGCGCGCGCGCATGACGATCCGGCCTCGGCCGGTTCGGTAGGCATCTTCGATGCCGGACCGGCCGCAGATGAACCCGCCCGTCGGAAAGTCGGGACCCGTCACCAGTTGCTCGAGACGCTCCTGCGGAAGCTCCGGATCGGCGATCAGCGCCGTCGCCGCTGCTAGGATTTCTCGAAGGTTATGCGGTGGAATGTTGGTCGCCATTCCCACGGCGATCCCGGAACTGCCGTTGACCAGCAGGTTGGGCACCTTCCCCGGAAGGACCGTCGGCTCGTCCAGGCGCCCGTCGAAGTTGGGCGTGAACGCAACGGTCTCCTTGTCGATGTCCTCGAGAAGCTCCACCGCGAGAGCGGTGAGGCGGGCCTCGGTGTAGCGATACGCCGCCGCCGAATCACCGTCGATGGACCCGAAGTTCCCTTGGCCGTCGACGAGGGGATAGCGCAGCGAGAACTCCTGGACCATCCGCACCATGGAATCGTATACGGCCGAATCGCCGTGGGGGTGGTACTTGCCGAGCACGTCACCGACCACCGTCGCTGACTTCTTGTAGCCCCGCCCCGAGCTCAGCCCGAGCTCGCTCATTGCGTACAGGATGCGCCTGTGAACCGGTTTCAGACCATCGCGCACGTCGGGAAGCGCTCTCTGCACAATGACGCTCATCGAGTAGTCGATGAATGAATCGCGCATCTCGTCTTCGAGAAGACGCTCTAGAACCTTCTCTCCGCTCACAGGGAGTTCGTCGTCTGCCATCAGTCAGCCTTACAAAGAAGCCGGTGCGTCATACCGCGAGCGGATGCTCGAGTAGTTTCCGAAACCCACATTCTTCCCAGGACAGCCGTGCCGATCCACCGGTCAAAAGCGAGTCGGCGACAGCCTCTGTGGGGCGGGTGACGGTGACGCGGAAGGTGCCGATAGCCTGGCGGTTACCGGACGTAGAAAAAGTGTTGTTCCAGAGTTCGAGGGTGCGCCTCAAAGAGACTCCGCGAAGGAGTGTCGGAACGGAGCTAAGTCGTTGAAAATTAACGAAAAAGGAGCCCTAGTTCAATTCCTGGGCGGCCCCCCTGCCCCACCACGCCCGCCCCCGCCCTGACCCCGCCCGCCTCTACCCGGGCGCGCTGATGTGATCCCCCTCAGAAGGGAAGAAAAGCGGGGATCGGACCGTAGGACGTCCCAGACGGGGTCGGTTCTCAAGGAGGGCAACAGTCGCCGATCTCTGACGCGAACCGCGTCCCTCAAGGAAGCGACCGCAGCATCCGTGTCCCCGAGAGCGATCTGCGCGGCAGCCAAGTATACCGGAGAGACCGCCTCTCCCTCGGATGCCCGCTCTTGCAGGTGTTCCAACCGCCACTCCCAATACCCGTCGGCGCCGTCGTCGCGCAGCCGCTCTTCGAGCCGGTCGACCGATTCCGCATCACCCCCGGCCGTCTCCACCCACCGCCTCCGCATGGCCAGAAGCTCCTCGTACTGGTCGTTGGACACGTACAAGAGCTCGAGAGCGTCCCACGCTTCCGCATGCTCCGGCGAGCGCTCTGAAAGGGCGCTCAGGACTTCGATGGCCGCTTGAGGGCGTCCCGCCACCTTGAGCTGCTGGGCCGCCGCAACCAGCTGCCTCGGCTCCATCGAGGCCAACCGGCCGCTCTGGCTCGCCCGATTGGCCGACGCCGCCCGGAGTTGTCGGCCGACCTGTGTGAAGCTCTCGGAAATCGAAGTCGAGTCGCGCCGGAACTCAGCGGCGCTCGATATGAGGCTCGGATCCACCGAAATGACGGTGATGGAGTCTTCAGCGCCCGCCCCACCAACCCCCCCGTCACTCGTGGCCGGCGCATTGCGGACCAGCCGAACTTCGGTCACGGGCTCCGGCGTATCGTCTCCGGCGGGGGACTCGATCCCCTCCTGGCCGAGCTGCTCCGCGATGAGCGCCAAGATATCGTGGGCTTCGGGGAGCTCCGGATCCATCTCGAACGCCTTCAGCGCCAACACCCGCGCCCGCGTCAGGGCTTCGGCGAGATCGCGATCCGAATTCTGAGACATGCCGAGCATCAACTCGGTACTGGCCAGGCCAGCATAGGCGGCCGCGAACGTCGGATCCGCTTCCACGGCCTCGCTGAAGTGATCGCGGGCGGCCAGAAGTCCGTCCGGCGTCTCGCTGAATTGCTCGTAACGGGCCCTCATGAACGCCTCGTTGGCCGCGGGCACTTCGCTCACCGGGGCAGAGGAGAGGATGGCAGTATCGTCATCCATGGACAGTTCTCTGATCTCCTCCGCGATGGCACCGGCCACCTCACTCTGGAGGGCCAACACATCCGAGAAGCTCCGTTCGTAGCTCTGTGCCCAGATGTGCGTGTCACTCGCCCCGTGGATCAGCTGCACCGTGATCCGGACCTCGTCGCCCACACGAAACACAGAACCCTCCACGATTCCCTCGACGCCGAGCTCCTGGGCGATTTCGGGAATGGTCTGGGGAATGGTCGTGTTCGTAGCCGCGTATCGGGCCACGCTGGTCCGGGACACCACCCGAATCTCGGGAAGCTGGCTCAGGCGCTCGATCAAGGCCTCGTGCATACCCGCCGCGAAGTAGTCCTGGTCGGCGTCCGCCGAAAAGCTCTCGAGCGGAAGGACAGCGAGAGAACGGATCGGCTCGTCCGGGTCGTAGACAACGGGAACGACCGATGGCCCCAGGGCCATGGTCACCCCGTCGGTGCCCTGGACGGTATTCAGGATCCACCACGAGCCGACACCGCCCACTGCAAGCAACGTCACGGTCAGCAAGGCGAGACGAGGCAGAATGCCGGTCGACGGCGCAGGACGGTCGGCGTCTTGATCCAGTGGGGCGGTCACACGGATGCCATCGGTCGTGACGTCGAAGACCCAAGCGAGCGCCATGACGACGGGAAATCCAAGAATCGTGAACACCACCACGAGCTGGAGAGCCCATTCGGCCGAGAACGCGGGCAGGATGATCTCACCGAGCTGGAGCACCACGAAGGCGAAGGCCGCGTAGCCAACGGCCACACGGAACACGTGGCGACGCCGCAGCTCGGCCAAGAACAACGACAGCTTGGAAGGTTGCTCAACCATAGTCTTCAGCCGATCGATCCACCGTACCGAGAAAGTCCGCGCTACTCTCAACATCGCTCTGCCCTTGCACTCCTTCAAGGCTACCGAAGGGCCTCACCCCGATGAGCGACGCCACCATACCGGGCCCTCTCCAATCAATTAGATCCGGTCTCGGATCCGTCCGTTAAGTGGAGCAGCGTCGAGCCTAAGCCCAACTAGGCCACAGCAATGAAGTCGGTGACCTCCTCGAAGCCCGCCGACTCGAGCTCGGCCCGGATCTGTGACCGGGCGCCCTCTTGGCCGACGGCCGCCACCGAGAAGCCATCCCGGTAGTCATCGATCGCGGACGGGGGGATGACGGGGGCCCCATGAATGCACTGGTCGATCTTCCGTGGATTCAAATCGACGAACGCCAGGACGCTCCCGCCTTGCTCCTGAACTTCCCGCGCAAATGCCTTCCCGATCGGCCCGGCGCCCCAAACCACCACTCCGTCGCGATCCCGTGTCAGAGTGTCGAGCAGGTAGTGGACCTTGCAGCGTCGAAAAGCCTCGGACGAGTACGCCTCATGCCGAACGGAAATCCGGTCGTGCCGGATCCGCCACTGGAGCAACACCCGATCAACCGCCGCCAGCCGAGCGCCCGACCGCCACAGCCGGAGCAGCAGATCGTAGTCCTCCGGCCACCCCCGGTCGACGTATCCGCCCACCTCCTCCACGACGCTCGCCTTCAGGAAGAAGGTGGGGTGCGCTAGCGGGCATTCGATGAACAGGTTCCGTTCCACGTCCTCGGGGGTGCGAACGGCGTTGATCCAGTCCTCGTAGCGTCGCCCGCCTTTCCGAACCTCGGCCCTCGGGAAGTACCGGACACCTGCCCCACACCCAGCCAGGTCCTGACGTGCCTCGAGCAATGCTAGCTGTTCGGCAAAGCGAGTGGGCTCGGCGATGTCATCGGCGTCCATGCGCGCCAGGTAGCGGCCTCGCGCACTGTTCCGGGCCGCCTCGAGTGCGTGAACGATGCCCTGGGGCGCCAGGCGGACCAAGCTGACCCGCGAGTCTTCTCGAGCCCAGGCCGAAAGGAGCTGTGGACTCTCGTCCGTCGAGCCGTCGTCCACGGCGAACACCTCGAAGTCCTCGAACGTCTGGGCACGGAGCGAGGCGATGCACTCCGGCAGGAACGGTGCGGCGTCTCTTACCGGAAGAAGGACCGAGATCGCCGGCGCCATCTAGCCCACAGCCGCCACCTCGCCCAGCACATCGGCGAGATACCGCCCGGTTGCGCTCTCGGGAACGGAGAGCAGCTCCTCCGGACGCCCCATCGCCACCACCTGTCCGCCCTGGGCACCCGCACCCGGCCCCAAGTCGATGACCCAATCGGCGGCCTTTACGATTTCCAGGTTGTGCTCGATCACGAGCACCGAGTTTCCTGCATCGACGAGGCGGTGTAGCACCTGAAGAAGCTTCCTCACGTCCTCGCCCGAGAGGCCAGTCGTCGGCTCGTCCAAGATGTAGAGCTTACGCCCTTTCCTTCCGGAGACGCCCGCCAGCTCCCGCGCAATCTTGAGCCGCTGAGCCTCACCGCCGGACAGGGTCGGCGCGGGCTGTCCGAGCTTGAGGTAACCGAGGCCCACCTGCTGCAGCTGCCAGAGGATCCGACCCAGTCGCTTGTGGCGGATGAAGAAGCGAAGCGCCTCGTCGACCGTGATGTCGAGGACTTCCGCCACATTCCGTCCCTTGAAGCGCACGTCCAGCAACTCCGGACGGTAGCGGGTGCCCCGGCAGGCGTCGCACTGTACGTAGACGTCCGCCATGAAGATCATCTCGATCTCGACGTGCCCCGCTCCCTTGCATGCTTCGCAGCGACCGCCCTTCACGTTGAATGAGAACGCCCCGGCGCTGTATCGACGCTCGCGGGCGAGCGGAAGGGCGGCGAATAGCTTCCGGACTTCATCCCATGCCTTGATATAGGTCACCGGGTTGGATCGAGGGGTTCGCCCGATCGGGGACTGGTCGATGAGGACCACCTCGTCGAGCATGCCGGCCCCTTCGAGCGATCCGATGTCGCCGACCACCTCCCCGAGGTGCTCTCTGGCACTCGTCTCGCCCCCCTTGAGCTCCCGCTCCAGGGCACGGTAAAGGACGTCGTGCACCAGCGTCGACTTGCCCGAGCCCGACACGCCGGTCACGACGGTCATCGCAGCGAGCGGAATCTCGACATCGACACCCTCGAGGTTGTGGAGGCGCGCGCCGGTGAGAACAAGCCTGGCTCCGTTCACCTGTCTCCGCTCATCGGGGACCGGAATCTCCGACCGGCCAGAGATGTACCGCCCCGTGGCACTGTCGGCTTCCGCGAGCTCGTCGGGTGGACCCTGAAAGACGACACGGCCCCCGTCGTCACCCGAGGCAGGGCCCAACTCGAGGATGTGATCGGCTTCGCGGATGGCGATGGGATCGTGCTCGACCACGACCACGGAGTTCCCCGCGTCACGCAGTTGCCCCAAGAGCGCCAAAAGGGCCGAGGTGTCCTTCGGGTGCAGCCCCACCGTCGGCTCATCGAGGACGTATAGCGTATCCACCAATCGGGAGCCCAGCGAGTTCGCGAGGTTGATGCGCTGGGCCTCGCCACCGGAGAGGGTCCGCATCTGCCGATCCAGAGAGACGTATCCGAGGCCCACGTCGACGAGAAAAGCCAGGCGGGCGTGCAACTCTCGGAGAATCGTCTCGGCGATCTGGGCCTCCATCTCGCTCAACTCGAGTGATGCGACCCAACCCTGAACATCCTCGATCGGGAGCCTGCTCACCTCGTCGATCGAGCGATGACCGATCTTGATGTTGAGCGCACCCGGCTGGATCCGCGCTCCTCCACAGGCGCGGCATACCTGGGGACTCTGGTATTGGCGGAGAAACATACGGATGTACTGTTTGTAGCGCTTGCGTTCCCGCCCAACCAGGAAGGGGATCACGCCCTTGAACCCCTCTGCTCCGTAGAGGACCCTCTCCCGGAAATCCTCGGGAAGCTCGTCCCAGGGATCATAAAGTGATTCGCCCTGCTCTATGGTGAATGCGCGCAGCTTGTCCCGCTCGCGGTGATAGCGGGGCTTGGACCAGGGATCGACCCCGCCGTCGGCGATGGAGCGAGCGGGATTGGGTACGATGAGATCGACGTCATAGTCGAGCGTGGCGCCGAAGCCGGTACAGAGCGGGCACGAGCCGTACGGATTGTTGAAGGAGAACAGCTTGGGCGTCGGCTCGAAGAACTCGATCTCGGGGTGCTTCGGGCAACGGAAATGCTCAGTGAACGCCAGGCGCTCGGTGACCTCCCGGCCATCACCACCGTGGATCAGCACGATGGCCTCGCCCTCCCCTTCGACGAAGCACGTGCTCAGCGAATCGGCAAGGCGGTCGCGATCCTCGTGAGAAACGGTCAGACGATCTACGACGACTGATGCCTCCGCCGCCTCCGTGAGGTCGAAGCCGACGTGCTCCACGGTCTCGGCGCCATCTTCACCCAGATCGACAAGCACTCCGCCCGCGAGGATCCGGACGAACCCCATCGCCCTGAGGTTCTCGACCACTGTTGCGTGCTTCACCCGGCCGGAGAGCTTCAAGGGGAAGGTCACCTGAATCGGCGTACCCTCGGCCAAGTCGAGCACGCGGGCGGCGGCGCTCGTCACGGAATCGGGGCGCACCTCGTCTCCACACTCCGGGCAGTACGTACGCCCCACGCGTGCCCAGAGCAGCCGGAGGTAGTCATGGACTTCCGTCGCCGTTCCCACGGTTGAGCGACTGGACTTGGTTGGATTCTTCTGCTCGATGGCCACGGCGGGCGAGATTCCCTCGACCGAGTCCACATCGGGCTTCTCCATCCGTTCGAGAAACTGCTTCGCGTAGGTGGAGAGCGACTCGACGTACCTGCGCTGTCCCTCGGCGAACAGGGTGTCCAGGGCCAGCGAAGACTTACCGGAGCCCGAGGGCCCGGTGATCACCGTGAGGGACCGCCGCGGTAGGTCGATGTCCAGATTCTTGAGGTTGTGCTGGCGCGCGCCTCGAATGTGGATCCAGTCGTCCATGCTCGGTAATAGCACAGTAATCGGGGAGTAGCGCAACGGCCCATCGAGGAGGCATCAAGGCGGCCCTTCACAAGACCAACGTGCCCGGCCACCTTTGTCATCCACGTACCTGACAAAGCTGTTGAAGGAGTAAAGGTGCCTCCACCGCAGGACGGCTTCCAGGAAGAAGAGGCACTCGGGAAAGGGTACGATGCCCGCCTGATGAAGCGGCTTCTCGAGTACCTGCGACCGTATAAGTTCTATGTCGCTGTGGCCATCGTCCTCCTCCTGGCCTCGTCACTCCTGCAGATCGTCGGGCCCTGGCTGACGCAGATCGCCTTGGACGACGTGATCCCGAACGGCAACACGTCCTTGCTGGCGACAATCGCCGCCGCGTACCTCGGCTCGGTCGTGCTTGGCGCCGTCCTGCTCTATGGCCAAACCGTCCTCACCACCTGGCTGGGCCAGAAGGCCATGTACGACCTGCGCTCGGAGATTTTCGGGAAGCTCCAGCGGCTGGACCTGCGCTTCTACGACAAGAATCCGGTGGGCCGCCTCATGACCCGCATCACGAGCGACGTCGAGACGCTGAACGAGCTCTTCAGCTCGGGCGTCGTCGCCGTGTTCGGCGACCTTTTCACGCTTGGCTTCATCCTGAGTTTCATGCTCTACATGGACTGGAGGCTCGCGCTCATCACCTTCAGTGTCCTGCCGTTGGTTGTGCTCACGGCCTTTCTCTTTCGAGCGAAGCTGCGCAGCGCCTACCGCGACATCCGCGTACGGTTGGCGCGCATCAACTCGTACCTCCACGAACGCATCACCGGAATGGTGGTGGTCAAGCTCTTCAACCGGGAGGAGCACGACGCACGCCGTCACGCTGCCATCAACCAGGACTACCTGGAGGCCCACCTCCGATCGATAACCTACTACGCGCTCTTCTTCCCTGTTATCGAGCTCTTCACCGCCATTTCCCTTGCGCTGATCATTTGGAGAGGCGGCGCCACGATGCTCGAGGGCGCGGTAACGGTGGGCGTGCTGGCCGCTTTCATCCAGCTATCCGGCCGTTTTTTCCGGCCCATCCAGGATCTCTCGGAGAAGTACAACCTGCTTCAGGCGGCCATGGCATCGTCCGAACGGATCTTCAAGCTGGTCGACCGCGAGATCGAAATCGTGGACCCGTCGGAGCCAGTGCCTCTGGAGCAGCCGGTGCGCGGCGAGATCGAGTTCCAAGGCGTGTGGTTCGCGTACGGCAAGGACGAGGAGGGCGACTGGGATTGGGTCCTGAAGGATGTAAGCTTCCGAGCCGAGCCGGGCGAGCGACTGGCGATCGTGGGACACACCGGCGCCGGGAAGACCACGATCATCCATCTGCTCATGCGTTTCTATCAGCCGCAGCGCGGCGAAATCCTTCTGGATGGCACGCCGATCGATCGACTACGGCTGGACGAGCTTCGCCGGCACATCGGTCTGGTGCTCCAGGATGTCTTCCTTTTCAGTCAGGACATCGCCCACAACATCCGGCTCGGGGCGAAGGACATCCCGGAAGATCGGGTGCGCGAGGCCGCCGAGCGGATCGGCGCGGCGCCCTTCATCGAGCGCCTCACGGATGGGTACGACCAGGAGCTCGGCGAACGCGGAGCGACCTTATCGGTCGGAGAACGCCAGCTCGTGTCCTTCGCGAGGGCGCTCGCGTTCGATCCTCGGGTCCTGGTGCTCGACGAAGCCACGAGCTCGGTCGATTCGGAGATCGAGGCCCAGATCGAGGAAGCCACCAACGAGCTCATGGCCGGCAGGACCTCCATGGTGATCGCCCACCGTCTGTCGACGATCCTGGGGGCCGACCACATCATCGTGTTGCACCATGGGGAGTTGTGCGAGGAGGGCACCCACCAGGAGCTGCTGGAGCATGGTGGGCTGTACGCCCGACTGCACGAGTTGCAGTTCGCGAGGACGCCGGGGCCAGCACAACCCTCGCTCGGTTAGCGCCGGATTCCCCCCAAAGGCTCCAGATTCCCCGTCTCGGCTGGCAGGCTGTCTGCAACGGCCGCCACACTGTCGGCTGCTGCTACAGCGATGCTGTCCGCCACCGCCGCCGCAATGCTGTCCGCCACCGCCGCCGCGATGCTGTCCGCAACCGCCGCAATTCTCTCCAGAAACGCCCTTGCCCGCGCCTGTTCCTCCGCTTCCGCCAGCATCGCGTCGTACCGGTCAGAGACAGGCACGATCCTGCCTCCAGCACGGATCATGGGCTCCATGCCCTCCGGATAACCGTCGGGTGGGGCCAGCGCGGCCTCCGTATAACGGCTCCCCGCATTCCAGAGCAGCCACTCGTCGATGCCGGCGTCGTAGGTCGCCTGAATCTGTGCCCGGACCTCCGGCGCTTCGTATAGGGGCTCTCCCAGCGTGAAGTCCTGAAGCCACGGCCGGGTGACTCCCGCCCCCTCCACCGCCGCGGAGCGCTGCACTCCAGACCTGAGCGCCTCCCGCACGATTTCATACGGGTGGCCGTTGGGGTCCTGAATGCGGAAGCTCCCTGGCCAGTAGTGCGACGGATAGACCATGGGGAGCGCGATGTCGACAGTACTGATGAAGCTTTCCCAGTACTGGCCGATCCCAACGTCATTCGGAGCAGATGTCGTGGCGCCGAAGACGTCCACCGTCATGGCGACTCGGGATTCCTCGAGCTCGGCCCGGGCGTACTTCAGAAACGCCTCGACGGCGTCTCTGCGACTCCGCCCCTCGCCCCCCGGGTAGACGGCCCGGTCGAGATCCTCCGCAGGGGCGTCCGCAAAGCGGACGTAGTCCCACTGGATCTCGGGGAAGCCGACCGCGGCCGCCTCCTTGGCCAAATCGACGTGGTAATCCCACACGCGCTGGTCGTGGAGGTTGGCCCAGATCAGACCGTTGCTGTCCACCCAGGTGCCGCCCGCCGTGTCCTGCACCGCCCATTCCGGCCGCGCACGAATCAGAAGCGGATCCTTGACTATCACGATACGGGCGATCGGATAGAGGCCGGCCTCCTGGATCCGCTCGAGCAGCCCCACCAGGTCTCGAATGCGAATCTCCTGATCCGCGCCGACCTCCCGCGCCACCATCACCTCGGTCGCATGGCTGACGTAGCCCGAGGCGTCCTTGAGGTCGATCACGAGCGTGTTGACTTCCGTCCGGGTCGCTAGATCGATGAGGGCCTGGGACCGCACACTCGACCCGGCCGCCCAAGCGTTCAGATAGATGCCCTTCACGGCATCGGGCCTCACGAACTTCAGGGGCTCCTCCGGCAAGACGATCCGAGCCACGGAGCCGCCCCCGCTGGTGCGGGCCGTCGGGGCCGGAAGGTTCTCCTCACCCCATTCCTCGGCGAGCCAGGCCAGCCTTCTTTCTCTGGCAGTTGGCTGAGGCTCGCAGCCGTCTTCGTCAGCGACCTCGGGATCGTCTTCGTCGTGGCTTGCGGGATCGTCCTCGTCGTGCCCTTCGGGATCGTCGTCATGGCCTTCGGGATCGTCGTCGCCTTGGCCTTCAGGATCGTCCTCGGCCTCGGGGTCGCCGTCGCCATTTTCGTCTGCGGAGCAGACCTCGGGATCGGTGACGTCCCCATCGTCTGCGGAGAGGCGCCCGGAGTTGGTGCCCGCAACGCTCGAAGCGTCCGATCCTCGTTGAGCTTCAGCAGGAACAGCGTCCGGCTCGGCATCGATGCTCTCAAGATCAGGCGCACCCACCACGACATGGGCCGAGGCGGCCGCCCGCCTCTCGAGCTGTGGTCTCCCACTCGAGGCGTTGGCCGTGGGGAGTGGAGTGGTCACGCCTGAACCCGGATTCGCGGCAACCGGACCCGAATTCGTCCCTGCATCCGACGCGAGCGCTGCCGGGGTCACGGACTGCGCACTCTCGGGGGCCTGTCTCATCCGGGTCGACTCACCGACGCATGCAGTGAAGAGGACCAGACACGTCGCTGGCAAGAGGGACGAATATCGGGAAAGCTGCGATCGCAAAGTCAGATCTCCCCTTCGGAGAGAGTCCCCGGTCCTGATCGTCGGGGAAAAAACTGCGTGATTAGAGGGGCCGTGCGCTCGGCCGCTCCTCGATGATCTTCAATATAGTCCATGGCATGCCGGCGGCGGTCGTCATTTTTCTCAGGAACCTCGAGCCACATCAGGAGAGCGTGGGCCAGCGAGTCTGCGCCGGCCACAGCACGAACAGCCCCGGCGGCCAGAAGGCGAGTCGCATGGACCGAGCCCTGGTACCGAGGGCCGATGAGCACCGGCACTCCTGATGCAGCCGGCTCGACCACAGAGTGGAGGCCGCCGTCGTGGAATCCCCCGCCCACGTAGGCGACCGAGGCCAGCGAGTACAGATCGGCTAGAACACCTACGCGATCCACGAGAATCGCCTCTGCGCCAAGCACCACCCCCCCCTCGACTTCCCCGAGGAGTAGGGGCGTCCATCCATCCACCGCCAACCTCCGGCCGAGTCCGGCGAAATCATAGCCCTCAGGCTCGTGGGGCGCCAAGACGATCCGCAGACCAGGAACCGACCCGCGAACCCGTGCCAAGGCCGGGAGAAGCACCGCCTCATCCGACGGCCACGTCGATCCCGCTACCAGGATCGGCCCGCCCGTGTCTCGGGAGCCAGCCTCGAAGACGCGCATGTGTGACGCTTCCCGGTCGATCCGCGCCGCCCTATCTCGAACGGCGTCGATCCCGGGGTCACCGGTCACCGTCACGCGATCGCTCTCTACTCCGAGGAGACCGAATCGGTCGGCGTCCTCCTTGGACACGGCGGCGACCGATCGAAGGGTCCGAAACGCGGCGCCCAGCAGGATTCTGCCCGGCCCACTGAGCCTTCCGGCCCCCTGCGGCAGCATACCGGCAATGAGGACGGTCGGCACGCCCCGAGCCGCGGCCTCTTCGGCCAGTGTCGGCCAGACCTCGCGCTGCGTGAACACGATCACATCGGGCTGAACCGCGTCGAGCACCGGCCCCATCATCTCGGGAAGGTCCCACGGCAGGTAGGAAGTGACTTCGGCAGGAAAATCCCCCTGCACGGCCTCGGCCGATGGCGAGAAGAACGTAAAGACCACCTGGAGCCCGGGCGTTCGCTCGCGCAGCACATCGATGACGGCGCGAGCCTGGAGCGATTCGCCGACCGACGACGCGTGCACCCAGACGACAGGCCGATCGGGTACGGCAGGGGCCACGACTCCACGAGCCCTCCGGCCCCAGGCGGCCAACCGCTCGTGGGCATCACGCCTGCCCCGCAGCCCCCGTGCAAGCTTGGAATCCCCCCTTATCAATGCCGGAGACAGGGCGCGAAGGGTCCGCAACGTGGTTCGGTACAACGCCTGAGGAAGTGCCATGGCGCACGATGTCCCTCCGACGTGCCACTCCACAAGGCTGCCCCCGGCCCACCGTCTGCTTACATTCAGTAACCGACCCTTCAGATCAGAAAAACACGGGCCGGGCCGGGGGCCCGTAAAGAACCGTCCGCTGTCGTCCGTATCTGTAGAAGAGTTGTACGGCAGCATACCTTACTATCGACGGAGCCGAGGCTCCTCACCATAAGGAGGTCGTCATGGGACCCATGTTAATGGCCATGCTCGTCACCGTTGCGGGGGCAGCCGTCTGGGTGGTCGGTCCATCCGTAGCAGGCGCGGCAAACCGAGGCCGGGCCAAGCTTCTTGGTGTCGGTCTGATGCTCGGAGGTATCGCGGTCGCCAGCGTCAACACGGTGGTCGTCATCGACGTCGGTGAGGTGGGCGTGAGGCACTTTCTAGGCCAGGTCGCCGACGTGCCACTGGGTGAGGGCATACACGTCATCAACCCACTCGCCTCGGTCGAGATCATGTCGATTCGGGAGCAGAGCTTTCCACCAACCGGCGGTGTCGAGCAGATCGAGGCACAGACCAGCGAGCAGATGAACGTCGCGCTGGAGGTGTCCCTGCTCTACCGGATCGATCCGGCCCGGGCGCCCGATCTCTTCGCCCGCATCGGCTCCGAGGACCTGATCACGGGGAGCATCGTCTTGAACGCCGTCCGAAACGGCGTCCGGGATGCTATCGCCACGAAGTCGATCAACGACATCTTTTCGCCCGACCGGGCCCGGATCGCCGCCGATATGAGGGAGGCGATCCAGGCCAAGGCGGGCGACCGCATCGAGGTGGTGGAGGTCTTCCTGCGCGACGTCCAGGCCCCCGCCACCGTCCGCCAGGCGATCGACGAGAAGCTCCAGCGGGAACAGCAGGTGGCAGCCGAGAAATTCCAGACCGAGATCATCGAGGAGCAGGCGATCCAGGAGATCGCGGCGGCCAGGGGACTCGCCGAAGCCCAGGTTATCATCACAGCCGGCCTCACGCCCGAGTACCTGATGTTCCACTACATCGAGCGACTCAGCGAGCTCCCGTCCGGATCGGTGGTCTACGTGCCGACCGAGGGCGGCATCCCGCTCATGCGCAACGTCGGAAGCAACTGACCCATGCGACCACGGCGTTGAAACCATGCGGACGACGGCGTTGGGAGTGAGAGGATTACATAAGCGATGAACCGGCGGGCTCGAAAGCGCCTCTTGCTGGGTTTGGGCGCCGTTGTCGTAATCACCTCCCTCGCCGCGGCGTGCTCGCCCATCTACTTGATTCGGACGGGCGTTGCCGAGGCGAAGATCCTGCGCGCCCGTCGCCCGATCCCAGAGGTGGTGCTGGATCCTGCCACGGATGAACGCACGAGGACGAAGCTCACATTCGTGGCTGAGGCGCGAAATTACGCCATCTCGGAGTTTGGGCTCGACGTGGGGCGTTCCTACACGTCCTTTACACAACTGGACAGTGACACGCTCGCGATGGTCCTGTCCGCTTCCCGCCAGGACCAACTCACGCCGAAGACGTGGTGGTTTCCGATCATTGGAAGGGTCCCATACAAAGGGTATTTCAATGAGGACGCCGCGATCAGAGAGCAGGAAGAGCTCGAAGAGGATGGCTTCGATACTTATCTTCGCCCCACTGCTGCGTTCAGTACGCTGGGGTGGTTCGCGGATCCCCTTTTGTCCACGCTCCTCCGGCTCGACGAAGTCGATCTGGTCGAGACCGTGCTTCACGAGCTGTCCCACAACCACCTCTTCGTGAAGGGACAGGTCCGCTTCAATGAGAGCTTCGCCACGTTCGTAGGGAGAGCGGGCGCCATCGAGTTCTTCTGCAACCGTCAGGGGGGCGGCCCCGACACGGTGAAGTGCCTCCGGGCCCAGGCCCGCTGGCGTGACCACCGGCGGTTCGAAGCGTTCATCGACGGTCTCGTCGAGGAGCTGGAGGTCGTGTACCAGGACACGACGCTCGCATACGTAAGCAAGCTGGCCCAGCGCGAGATCATTTTCGACAGAAGCCTCGAGACCTTCGCGAATGAGGTGCAGCCCACGTTCGAAGCGAGCACCTACCAGGGATTCTTGGTCACGCCGCTCAACAACGCCACGTTGCTGACACGCATTCGGTATAACCATCGCCTTCAGGACTTCCAGGCCTTGTTGGAGCGGGAGGGCGACCTGCGCCGGGCTGTGCAGTTCCTCAAGGACGGCGTGGACGGTGTGGAGGATCCTTTCGACTTGCTTCCCGGTGGAACCGTTGGACCGAGTGCCTCCTGAGGTCGAGGAGGCCCAGGGCTCACCCGAGGACATCCAGGACTCGCCCGAGGAAGTCCGGCACCCACCTGAGGCCCTCGCGGGGACAGAACCGGATCCGCTGACCGACCCTCGCGCCATCTACGCACACCGCGAGGCTGAGGCGTCCAGAGCGGCCGACGGCTGGCGTGCCCGCTTCGACACGGTAGCCCGGCTGCGGATGGGCGTGGGCCTGGCACTTGCCGCCGTGGTCGTCGCATATCTGACCGTCCCCGCGGGTCAGATGCCTCTCGTCGCGGTCTCGGTTGCGCTCATCGTGAGCTTCACGGCGCTGGTCGTGAGGCATGCGCGCATAAGCCGACAAGAGAACTGGTACCGTGAGTTGGCCGAGGTAGCCCTCGAGGCACGGCATCGCCGGCTCCGCCGGTGGGGGGAGTTCGCGTGCCCTAGCCCCGAGCCACCACCTGACCATCCCTACGCAGACGACCTCGACGTTTTCGGTCATGCGTCGCTATACGTGCTCTTGGGCACGGCGGGCACACGCCCCGGAGTCGACATGCTCACCGACTGGCTCCTGGCCCCCGCTCCCCCGGAGATTCTAAGGCGGCGCCAGAACGCGGTGCGGGAGTTGGCGCCGGCGATCGAGTTCCGGGACGAGCTCCAGGCCATGGGCCGCATCGCAGGGCCGGTCGAGCCCGAGGAGCTCCGGCTTCTGCTGGAGTGGGCCGAGAGTCCCACCTGGCTTTTGCCCATGCGGGGCCTGCAGTTGCTGGCCATCGCGGTGCCGGTGTTCCTGATCGTGACGGCAGCCCTCCACGTCTTCGCGGTCGTACCGTTCCTGTGGATCGTCCCGATCTTGGTGGCGATCGGTGTGATCAGGCGTTACACGCAACGGATCCACGACGATTTCACCCGAACCTCCAGCGGGGATTCGGGCCTCCGGCGTTATCACTCGCTCGTAGCTCACATCGCAGAAGCGCGCTTCGAGGATCCCCTCTTGGCCGAGCTTCGCGAAAGCCTCAGCGAGGGCGCTGAAGCCTCGGCCGAGTCCGAAGCCCCGGCCAGGTCCCTGGAGCGTCTCTTTCGGCTCGTGGACTTGTCGAACTTCCGGTACAACTCGCAAGTCCACTTCCCGTTGAATGTGCTGACCCTATGGGATATCCACGTATTCGTGCGGCTGGAGCGTTGGAAGAAAAGGCACGGCGCGGCGCTTCGCGGCTGGATGGTAGCCCTGGGCCGGACCGATGCGCTCTCGGCCCTCGCTGGACTGTCTCACGCCCACCCCGACTGGGCTTTTCCTGACATCGCCGGGCCGCCCGACGGACCGCCTCGTCTGGAAGCGGGGGGGCTCGGGCATCCCCTCCTCGACCCAGAGATCGCCGTACGCAATGACGTTGGCCTCGGGCCTCCAGGTAGCCTACTGCTCGTCACCGGCTCCAATATGTCTGGCAAGAGCACACTGCTTCGGGCCATCGGCGCTAACGTCATTCTGGCGGGCGCGGGCGGGCCCGTGTGCGCCGAGGCGATGTCCCTCCCGGCCGTGGATCTCCGCACCAGCATGCGAATCCGCGACTCACTCGAGGAAGGGATCTCCTATTTCATGGCAGAGCTCGAGCGCCTCAAGACGGTCTGCGATGCCGCGGGCGAGGCGACCGAGGAACGGCCCGTTCTGTATCTCCTCGACGAGATACTTCAGGGGACGAATACCGCCGAACGGCAGGTCGCGGCCCGCCGCATCCTTCGCCACCTCCTGGATCAGCGCGCCATCGGGGCGGTGACCACGCACGACCTTACGCTAGCCGACGCTGAGGATCTCAAGGAGCGGACGGTGCTGGTTCACTTCCGTGAGTCGCTGGAGACCAGCAAAGCTGACTCGCCCA
Source organism: Longimicrobiales bacterium (assembly GCA_965249775.1). Classification (GTDB taxonomy): domain Bacteria; phylum Gemmatimonadota; class Gemmatimonadetes; order Longimicrobiales; family Gaopeijiaceae; genus UBA822. Next base: position 3,709,159 of record OZ252253.1, on the reverse strand, counting down.
TCGAATTCGACTACAAGCTCCGCCCTGGACTCGCGACCTCGACGAACGCGCTCCGGCTCATGGAGATCATGGGACTGGCGTTGCCGGAGAACGAGGACTGAGCGGGGCGTGACAAGCTGCGTCCCTGGCCATACTTTCTGAGCTTGCGGGTTCGGATTCACGTGGTTTCACCGGAGCAGGCTATGCAACGCATCACAAGACTCTCCTTGGCTCTCTCGACGGTTGTGGCTCTCGCGAGCCCCGCCCTTGTCAATGCTCAGGCTATGTCGTCAGTCGAGGCCTTCAAGGTCGGGACCTTCGAGATTGACGGTGCGCCGACGGTAGGGGTCGTCCTCAGGGACGCTCTGATCATCGACCTCGCGGCGGCGAACACGGCGCTCGAGATCGATCCGATGTACCCGCACGTCAACGCGCCGCCGGACATGCTCGCGCTGATCGGGCAGTACGAGTACGGTCTCAAGTACCGGGTCTACGAGATCGTCAACAACGTGGTGGGCAACGACCTACTTGGAGCAGACTACGTTCACCGTGTCGAGGACGTAACCATCCTTGCTCCGATCCTGTATCCCAGCAAGATCATGAACGCTGCGGTCAACTTCTACACGCACGCGTGTGAAGGCTGCACGCCGGAGCAGCTGGCTGCGCGGACGCTCGAGCGCCAAGAGAACAGGGGTGTTCCTTACCTGTTCCTCAAGCCGACCCGCGGCGCGGTCATCGGCAGCGGCCAGGACATCGTGATGCCCTACGGCCGGACGGCCATCGAATGGGAAGTCGAAATGGCTATCGTATTCGGCCGCGCGGGCAAGTACATCTCTGCGAGCCGAGCGTACGACCACGTGTTCGGATACATGGTCGCCATGGATATATCCGATCGTGGCGGGCGTCCTCAGGGAGGCAACGCTACGCGCTCCGACTGGTTCGTCGGTAAGGGCCATGACACGTTCGCGCCCCAGGGGCCGTGGATTGTTCCAAAGGAGTTCTACGGCGATCCGATGCAGCGCCTGCACCAGAGCTTGGTCATCGACGGCGTGACCGTTCAGGAGGCCAGGGCGGGGGACATGATCCACAACATTCCGGAGCTGATCGAGTACGCATCGTCGCTCATCACCGTATTTCCCGGTGACGTTCTGCAAAGCGGGACGTCGGGCGGAACGGGCGCTGGTCGCGTCGAGCGCGAGACAGGCTCTGGGTACCTGCAGGCGGGCGAGACGATCAGTGCCAGCATCGAGGGAATCGGCACATTGACCCACACGGTCGTAGCCGAGGAGAGCGTTCCAGACGATCTGTCCGGCGCACAGCTGCCTCCAAGCAGGGGGTTCCGGCCGGGCAACTAAGGACATAGGCCTAGCGAAGGCTATCAGGGCAAGGCGCCGGCCGGGATATCCCCGGCCGGCGCTCTTCTGTTTCAGGGGTGGTACTAGTAGGTTAGGGGCGAAATTTTCCGGGGTGACTCTTTTCACGCTTCCTACGGGATGGCCCTCTTTCAGGCGGCGGGCACGGCCCTCTTTCGCACATAGATGAGCACCGACGGAAACGGCGGCCACCGGCCGTCCGAAGACGGCTACCAGCCGCCCGAAGGCGGCTACACACCGTCAGAAGTAGAGGCCAAGTGGCAGGGCCGATGGGATGAGCAGGGCACCAACGCCTTCACGAGCGACGCCCTCCAGACCGCCGAGAACGGCTACTACCAGCTGATGATGTTCCCCTACCCCTCCGCCGAGGGGCTCCACGTGGGCAACATCTTCGCGTTCACGGGTGCGGACGTCCACGGTCGCTTCCAACGGCTCACTGGTAAGCAGGTCTTCGAGCCGATCGGCTTCGATGCGTTCGGCATCCACTCCGAGAACTTCGCCCTGAAGCAGGGCGTTCACCCGATGGACCTCATCCCGTCGAACGTTGCCAACTTCACCCGGCAGCTCCGGCAAATTGGTGGGATGTTCGACTGGAACCATACCGTCGATACGACTGATCCAGATTATTACCGCTGGACGCAGTGGATCTTCATCCAGCTCTTCAACGCAGGGTTGGCGGTGCGCAAGGAAGCACCGGTCAATTGGTGCCCCTCATGTATGACGGTCCTGGCGAACGAGCAGGTGATCTCGGGACGCTGTGAACGCTGCAATACGCCCGTCGAACAGCGGCGCATCGCCCAGTGGTTCTTCCGGATCACGGAGTACGCGGGACGGCTGCTCGACAACCTCGAGCGCATCGATTGGTCCGAGACGACCAAGAAGGCGCAGCACAACTGGATCGGCAGAAGCGAGGGGGCCGTCCTGCGCTTCCCGATCCTGCCTGCGGGGCTCGTGGATGAAGAAGGTGCTTTGCGCGAAGAGTCGGCGGGCGAAGTGGACGCCCTGATCGAAGTCTTCACGACGCGCCCCGACACGGTATTCGGAGCGACCTACATGGTGCTTTCACCCGAGCACCCACTGGTGGACGAAGTCACGAGCGGGGAGCAGGCCGAGGCCGTCGCTGCCTACCAAGCTCAGGCGGCGGCCAAGGATTTGGTGGCTCGCCAGAAAATCGAGAAGACGAAGACGGGCGTGCCTACAGGCGGTTATTGCCTGAATCCGGCCACGGGTCAGCCGATTCCCATCTGGGTCGCCGATTACGTGCTCATGGAGTACGGAACCGGAGCGATCATGGCGGTCCCCGGCCACGACCAGCGCGATTTCGACTTCGCAGAGACCATGGGGCTGCCCATCGTGCGCGTCGTGGCAGGCGAGGGCGATGAGGCCGCCACGCCACTCTCCGAGGCCTACGTCGGCGACGGTGTGATGATGAACTCCGGGCAGTTCGACGGAATGGCGGTGTCCGATGCCAAGCCGGCCATCTCCGCATGGTTGGCCGAAAGTGGACGTGGCGAAACCACCGTGAACTACCGGCTGCACGACTGGTGCATTTCACGCCAGCGGTACTGGGGTCCACCCATCCCGATCGTCCACTGTGAGGCGTGCGGGCCGGTGGCAGTGCCCGAGGCGGATCTGCCGGTCGTGCTGCCCAGGGTCGAGGACTTCAAACCCGACGATAGCGGCGTCAGCCCCCTGGCGCGCGTGGAGGAGTGGTACCAAGTCGACTGCCCGCAGTGTGGAGCGTCCGCTCGCCGAGAGACCGACGTCTCCGACACGTTCCTGGACAGCTCCTGGTACTTCCTGCGCTACCCGTCCACGGATCACCATGATGTGCCGTTCGACAAGGAAATCATAAAGACTTGGCTGCCGGTCGACTGTTACATCGGCGGACAAGAGCATGCCGTCCTGCATCTCCTCTACGCACGCTTCGTTACGATGGCCCTCCACGATCTTGGCCACATCGAATTCGAGGAGCCGTTCGTTCGATTTCGCGCCCACGGAACCATCATCCGCGACGGCGCCAAGATGTCCAAGAGCAGGGGCAACGTGATCATCCCCGACGAGTTCATCGAGAGGTTCGGAGCCGATACCTTCCGCACATACCTCATGTTTCTGGGTCCGTACGAAGAGGGCGGTGACTATCAGGACGAGGGCATCCAGGGGCCCCACGGATTCCTGCATCGCCTGTACGACACGGGCACAACCGCCATCGACAACGATGCACAGCCCGACCCGGATGTCGAGCGTAAGCTCCACCAGACGATTCGCCAGGTTACCCGTCAGATCCCGGAGCTCAGTTACAATACGTCGATCGCCGCCATGATGGAGTACCTGAACGTGGTGCGCGCGGGTGGCCGCGCCGCCACCCGAAGCGAGGTCGAGCCACTGGTCGTGATGATCGCGCCATTCGCCCCGCATATGGCCGAGGAGCTCTGGGAGCGCCTGGGCCACGACGTTGGCATTTTCGACGGGGCCAACTGGCCTGCATTCGACGAGGCCAAGACGCGTGAGACCTCCGTTAAGCTGGCCGTCCAGGTGAATGGCAAGCTCCGCGCCACCGTCGAGGGACCGGCCGGGATGGATCAGGATGCGGCCGAAGCCGCGGCTCGCTCCGACGAAAACGTCGCGCGTTACCTTGACGACGGCACGCTGAAGCGCGTGGTCTACGTACCGAACAGACTCCTGAACTTCGTGGTTGAGTGAGCCTAATGGAGCAAGCCTACTAGTGGAGCAAGCCTAAATGTCCGAGTCGCCGACCGGTCTTTCACCCCAGCTCGACCGCCTCTGTATCGACGCCGTCCGCGTGCTCGCGATGGACGCGGTCCAGAGGGCCAAGTCCGGCCATCCGGGCACGCCCATGGCGCTCGCCCCGCTCGGGTACCTGCTCTGGACGCAGCACTTGAGGCACAACCCCGCCGACCCCTCGTGGGCCGACCGCGACCGTTTCGTGCTCTCGGTGGGCCACGCGTCGATGCTCATCTATTCACTCCTTCATCTGACGGGCTACGACCTCTCGATGGAGGAGATCGTGAATTTCAGGCAGTGGGGCTCGCTCACACCGGGGCATCCAGAGCTGGGGCACACGCCGGGTGTCGAAACCACCACGGGGCCACTCGGCCAGGGTGTTGCGAACTCCGTGGGCATGGCGCTCGCCGAGCGATGGTTGGCCGCCCGATTCAATCGGCCCGGCCACGACGTGGTGGACCACTACACGTATGCGCTTTGCTCGGACGGAGACCTCATGGAGGGCATTTCCCATGAAGTCGCCGCGATGGCGGGGCACCAGAAGCTCGGCAAGCTCATCTGGATCTTCGACGACAACCGCATCACGATCGAGGGCTCCACCGACCTGAGCACGGCCACGGACCAGGCCGATCGCTTCCGTGGGTATCATTGGCACATTCAGCACGTCGGCGACGGCAACGATCTCGTGGCGATCGACCGGGCGCTCACGGCGGCTCGCGCCGAGACCGATGCTCCCTCGCTGATCGTGATGACAACCCGGATCGGCGAGGGCAGCCCCAACAAGGCGGGTCACCACTCGACCCACGGGAACCCGCTCGGCGACGATGAGATCTCCGCGACCAAGACGAACCTCGACTACCCTTCCCACGAGCCCTTCCACGTCGACCCGGACGCTCTTGCTGCCTGGCGGACCGCATGGGTTCGTGGCAGCCAACTCCAGGCAGACTGGAGCACGCGCTTCGAGGCCTATCAGGCGGAGCACCCGGAGCTGGCCGAGGAGTTCGTGGGCCTGATGGCGGGAGCGTTACCACCCGGCTGGGACGCCCTGATTCCGGAGTTCGAGAACGTCGACAATGCCGACGCCACCCGGTCGTGGTCCGGCAAGGTGCTTCAGGCCGTCGCTAGTGGCGTCCCCAATCTGATCGGTGGATCGGCGGACCTCGGATCGTCCAACAAGACCGACATCGACGGCGGCGGAGATCTGTCGGCCGACAACCCCGAGGGCCGTGTGATCCACTTCGGCGTCCGCGAGCACGGGATGGCCGGCGTCCTCAATGGCCTGGCGCGTCACGGCGGGATCCGCCCGTTCGGCGGAACGTTCCTGATATTCTCGGACTACATGCGGCCCTCCATACGATTGGCGGCCCTCATGGGTCTGCCGGTCACATATGTCTTCACGCACGACTCGATCGGATTAGGCGAGGACGGCCCCACCCACCAGCCCATCGAGCAGCTCACGAGCCTCCGGGCCATGCCCAACCTGTTGGACCTCAGGCCGGCCGACGCGGCGGAGACCGCCGTGGCCTGGAAGATCGCGATGGAGCGGACGGACGGGCCGACCTGGCTATCGCTCACGAGGCAAGGAGTCCCCCCCCTGGACCGAACCGTGTTCTCCTCGGCTGCCGAGACCCGCAAGGGCGCCTACGTGCTGGTCGACGCGGTGGGCTCCGCGCCCGATGTCATCCTCATCGCGAGCGGCTCCGAGATCGGGATCGCCCTCGATGCCAAAGAGGCCCTGGAGACGGAGGGGACAGCCGCCCGGGTAGTCAGCATGCCGAGTTGGTTCCTCTTCGCGCAGCAGGACCAGGCATACCGCGACCTCGTGCTTCCTCCCAAGGTACGCGCCCGCGTAGCTGTCGAGGCAGGATCGACGTTCGCATGGGCGCGCTGGGTCGGTGAGGACGGCGCCGTAGTGGGCATTGACCACTTCGGTGCCTCGGCCCCCGCCGAGACGCTCTACGAACGCTTCGGCGTGACGACCGAGAGTGTGTTAGCCGCGGCCCGGGCTTCGCTCGAGAAAATGGCCCGCGCGGGGGCCTGACATCTCCACTGGAGGGGCTTCAAAACGCGCGGCGGGGCTGGGGAACAACGGATGACATCGGTATCTTTCGGGACCCGCCATCGAAGGGCCGCGGGACCCGATCATCTCTAAGACAAGGAAGTAGATCGTAGTGTTCAGTCAACTCACTCTACAGGATCTCGGCAGCTTGGGCGAGTTCGTGGGCGCCCTGGGCGTGGTCATCTCGCTGATCTACCTGGCCCGGCAGATGCGTCAGAATACGACCTCCGTCCGGGCCGCATCCTTCAACTCGATGACCGAGAACACCATTCGGCTTCTGGAGCACTCCTTCAGAGACGGTGGCTTCGCCGACTTCCTCCACCGTGCCGAGCGGGATCCATTGAGCCTGTCGCCGGATGAGATGGTTCGTTGGGACGCCTACATGACCGCCGTATACCGGCACTTCGGTAACCTCGTTTATCAGTACCGCGTGGGAGCCTTGGACGAGCAGATGTGGCAGTCGTACAGAGACACGCTCAAGCAACACATGCACACCCGCTCCTGGCAGACCTGGTTCGAGCAGAACCGGGAGTCTTTCAGCACGTCTTTGGTGGATCTGGTGGCAGAAGTCACCCAGGCATTGGAGGTGGAGGGCCAGGTGGAGGCCGAGCGCCAAGTGGAGGCGGAAGCCGAGAGCCGGGTGGACGTGGGGGCAAGAGCCGGGTGAACGCGGAGGCCGAGAGCCAAGTGGACGTGGAAGCCGGAAGCCGAGTGGACGTGGAGGTCGAGGTGGACGTGGAGGCCGAGGCTCAGATGGAGGCTGGTGGCTCCGGGCGCTAGCCCGCTAACGCCTTCTCCAGTAAGGCGGTCGACTCCGGCGAAAGCTCCAAGGCCGATGCCGCCTCATGGCCACGCTCGGTCATCTTCTTCCACGTCTTGCGGATGATGTCGATGGCCTTTTCCTCTTCGATGTCGTCACGTTTCAGGAAATCATCGAGATGATGGACCAGAAAGACGAGGGCCGCGGCGTCTTCGAGGGTCTGCACGTCGGGATCCGTGCGTAGGTTTCGCTTCTGGAGTAGTGACCGAACGCGCTCGATCGTTTCATCGTCATACTCCCGGGCCCGAAGAATCTCCGACGCCTTATCCGCATGAAAGGCGTACAGCGTCGTACGCCAGCGGAGGTACCCCTTCCGGTCCATGGGATAATCGCTGCGCGGAATCTCCCACCTGCGAATGTGTTGGCTTCGGGCGGCGATTCGTAGCGCTTCGGGAGCCTCAGGATCGAGCTTCTCGACCCATTGCTGCATTCTCATCCCATAGAGCAGCTCTTTGGGGCGAGCCACCCCGTCGACGACCTCGGAATTCGGGTCTTCGCCATTGGCCTCGTCGATGGTCCGGATGGCGCGTTGAAATCGATCCATGTCACTCATGAACTCCAGCATACGGCCGAGCACCTGAAACGCATAGCCGGAGGAAAGCCCCTCGCAAGCTCAAATCACCCGCGTATCCCAAAGTACGTCGATGATTTCGGCCACGACCACCCGGCCGAACTCCCGATGGCCGGAGTTGATCACGACGTTCCATCCCCAGGGCTGGGCCACGAAGGAAGGCACGCGGAGGGCCAGCGATCTTTGACTGGCGACCCATGCTCGCCCGATTTCGCGCGATCGGACTTCGTCACGCCAGCCAGGATGTTCGGCAACATCTAGAGCAGGTACTTCGACATCGTCGGGGATGACGATCCGCGACGCCACGCGATTCCGAGGGAGGCGACCGCGAATGGCGTACACGAACTGCTCGAGCAGAGCCCCTTCATATGCTCGGGAGGCGTAAACCACGGGAAGACCTACCGGACTCCAGCGGGCGCCGACAGTCGCTGCCCCAAATCCATCGAGAGCGTCGTAACGGCGGTGGTGGATCCTGTAGACTTCCATGCATCAAGCCCGCAGACTCAAACGGGCAAGCCCAGGTCCATGGCTAGGAGTATGTGCTGCACCTGCCGAGCGCCGAACTCGGAGAGGGCGAGGTTGATGGGCGCTTCACCACCCAGTACGGGGTGTGGCGAGGTGAGGAACTCTCCCGCGTCGCGCTCGTCACCCCAAACGTCCATGGCCGTGGCCAGCACGGAGGCCACACGAACGAGCTGCTCACCCTCCGCAGGTTTGAGCCGATCACGGCGCTGAAGCGTGGCACGCGAGACGATCGAATCCACGTATTCCGACGGGCGGCGCACGCCGAACCGCTTCAGTTCAGCCTGGAGCTCCTTCACGGCCTCGACCGGAAGCCCCTCCTCTACTGCCTTGCGGACTCTCTCCAGCCGGGAAGGGCCGGCGTAGCCCGGGCGGGCTTCTCTTACAGTGAGGGCACCCAGCTCAGCGAGATTCTTGGATGCGTTCATATGCACTATAACTATAGTTCATATGTACGAATTACTCAAGTAGGGGCAGTTTCCCTTTCTTGTGCCGCCCGGTGCCCCTAGCCATGTTCCTGCTCCAGAATGCTCTTGCTTCAGAAATCTTCGGGATTGAGCCGAAAAGGAGTGATCGAGCCGTGACGGACCAGATCACAAGATCCATGACTGCCGGCGCCGCGGGCATGATCAGCCGCCGGAGCCTGTTGCTCTCGCTGCCCGGGTTGGCCCTCGCCCGCCGCCTGACCGGCCAGGCACAAGCCGATCCAATTGCCGTCCGCGGTCTGCATCAGATCACACTGGCGGTATCGGACCTGGAGCGCTCGCTGGATTTCTACCAAGCGGTCTTCGGCATGGCTGTGCAGGTTCGCCAAGAGGGCGACATCCTTCTCAGGATCGGCGATGGGCCGCACTTCCTGGCGCTCACCGAGGCCGGCTCAGAGCCACCACGCATCGACCACTTCGGCCTGGCCGTGGAGGACTTCGACCCGGACAGTGTGATTCGGGCCTTGGGGAGGCACAACCTGATAGAGGGCGGACGGGATAGGGGACTGAGCGGCGGCCCAGAAAGGATTCGAGTGACCGTACGGAGAGGCGCGCCCGAGATCCATCTTGGCGATCCCAACGGGCTGGTCATTCAGTTGCAGGATCCGAGCTATTGTGGCGGAGCCGGACCGCTCGGCAATCGATGCCCTGAGCCCGAGCCTGCGCCCACGAGGGGATCGATCGCACTACGTGGTCTGAGCCACCTTACGATCAACGTGCCGGATCCCGAGGCCACGAACGCGTTCTACATGCAGACCTTCGGTACGGACATCCAGGCCTACCAGGCCGCCTCGCCCCTGATGGGTGTCGGGCCCGGCGTGCACTTCCTGATGTTCATCGGCTCGGGCAACGGCCCGGCGCGTATCAATCATGCCTGCCTTAGCCTCGAGAACTTCGACGTCGAGTTCGTCCAGAGCGCCCTGGAAGAACATGGCATCACGCCGAGAGGAGAGGGCGGGGCGGGGCCGCTCCGGCACTGGATATCCATGCGCATGCCGAATCGCGGCGGCGCCCCAGAAGGGACTCCGGAGCTCTACTTCAGCGATCCCGACGGCCTGTCGATCCAGCTTCAAGACGTGGCGTACTGCGGCGGCACGGGATACTTGGGCGGCGTGTGCACATAGGAGGCTGACCGGAAATGCTGGCCCTGATATCTCCCGCGAAGAGGCTCGACGACGAGAACGAGCCGCCATTGGGCGACTTCACCGTCCCGCAGATGCTGGACAACAGCGGGGAGCTCGTGGACACGGTCAAGGGTCTGGGGAAGAGCCGGCTCAAGGCCCTCATGAGTCTCTCGGACGCTCTGACCGACCTGAACCATGAGCGCTACAAGCAGTACTCAACGCCCTTCACCCCGAACAACGCCAAGCAAGCCGTGTTCATGTTCAGAGGTGACACCTACCGAGGGCTGGACGCGGACACGCTGAGTAAGGACGACCTCACGTATGCCCAGCACCACCTCGGCATTCTTTCAGGCCTCTACGGCATGCTACGCCCACTCGATCTGATTCAGCCTTATCGTCTGGAGATGGGCTCGAGGCTCTCCACCGAGCGCGGCGAGAACCTCTATGACTTCTGGGGCACCCAGCTCACCGACGCATGTAACGAAGTCACCGCCTCCCACGACAACCGCACCGTCGTGTCTTTGGCCTCCAAGGAGTACATCGGCGCGATCCAGCCTCAGGGTCTGGCCGGCCCGTTCGTCACTTGCCACTTCAAGGAGATCAGAGACGGCGTGCCCAAGACCATCGGGCTTGTCGCCAAGAAGGCACGGGGGAAGATGGCCCGCTTCATGGTCCAGAACCGCGTCGAGACCGAGGACGACTTGAAGGGCTTCGGGGAGGATGGCTATGGCTTCGAGCCCGGGCTGTCGAGCGATGAGGACCTGGTGTTCGTCAGGGATCGCCAGTAGGGGCTGCTGGCGCAACGAGGGCCCGCTCCGCCGCACTTGACGGCAACCCGAACGCCACGGACATTCGCGATCATCCAGCGGCCCACGCCACCGCCTACGCTAGGAGCATAGTCGTGAACACTCCCAGACCAGTCCGCACAAGTCTTCTGACCGTCCTTCTTCTTTCGCTTGCCACCGCGGCGCTCGCGCAGGAAGCCGTGCGCACGGTCGAGTTCTACAGCCCGGCGGTGGACCGCACGATGAAGTACAACATCGTGCTGCCGGCCGAATACGACAGCTCCAACGAGCGTTATCCGGTGCTCTATCTGCTCCACGGCCTGACCCAGAACTATACCGTCTGGGCCAACCAGGGTGTGCCGGCCTACGCCGAGATCTTCGACGACGTGATCGTCGTGATGCCCGACGGAGGCAACTCCTGGTACATCAACTATGCCGAGAACGCGGGAGGCCAGACGAACAACTGGGAAGACCACATCGTGGTGGATGTCGTCGGCCACGTGGACGCGAACTATCGAACGATCGCGCGCAGGGAAGGCCGGGCGATCACGGGCCTATCGATGGGGGGCTACGGAGGCCTCACCATGGGACTGCGCAACCCCGAGGTGTACATTTCGATCGGCACCACGAGTGGGGCGATCTCCTTTGGCCGGGACGCCGCCCGCCGCCTAAGGGGCGAGGGACAGCCACAGCGCGGCGTCGGTCGCCAGCTTTCGCCCGAACAGCAGGCGGCGCGGGCCGAGCGCCAACGCAGGCCCAACCCCGCCATCGGCATAGAGGGCTTCAGCAGTCAGGAAGAGCGCAATCCAGAGGGTCAGCAGTTCCTGACAGCCGCACAAGCGGACGCCTACGATCCCTTCACGTTGATCCAACGGATCGACCCCGAGCAGCTCCCGCACATCTATCTGGACAGCGGGACCGAGGACAGGCTGATCGAGCCGGCGCGGGAGTTCGCGATAATCCTGTTCGAGAAGGACATCCCGTTCGACTTCATGCAGATGCCCGGGGGCCACAACGGGGCGTACTGGACCCAATCGGTCGGCCATATCATGTCGATCCAGTACGAAGTGATGCGGCGCGCCCTGGGGGAGAGGCCGACCAGAACGCCCAGGAACCGGTAGGCGCCACAACGTCGGACCTGTCCGGTCAGCCTGGCTAACCCCGCATGTCCGACCCCGCCTCCACTCGAATCGTCGCCATCACGGCCGGTGCCTCCGGCATCGGCCGGGTGGTGGCCGAAGCTTTCCTGCAGCTGGGTTCCGCCGTCTACGTCTGTGATGTCGATGAGGCAGCGCTGAAGGAAGCCACGGCGGCGAGCGAGAAACCGGCGTCGGCAACCGGGAACGCCGAGTCGGCACGGAAAGCCACGTCGGACCGCGGGGCTTTGCACTGCGTACAGGCCGACGTGTCGCGTTACGAGGACGTGCAGAGATTCTTCGCCCAGATCGAAGGCGAACAAGGCCGGCTCGATGTGCTCGTGAACAATGCCGGCGTGTCCGGGCCCACAGCCCTGGCCGAGGCGGTCGATCCCGCAGACTGGGATGAAACCATTTCCGTGAATCTGAATGGTCAGTTCTACTGTGCCCGTGAGGCGATTCCACTCCTGAAGGCCGCGGGTGGCGGATCCATCGTGAACCTGTCGTCGAACGTGGCCTTTTCCGGACTGCCGTTGCGCGCACCCTACACGGCCAGCAAATGGGCCGTGGTCGGCCTGACGAAGACGCTGGCGATGGAGCTGGGCGTTCACAAGATCCGTGTGAACGCGCTCTGTCCGGGTAGTGTCAGTGGCGAGCGTATCGATGGTGTCATCGAGCGCGACGCCGCTGAGCGCGGTATGAAGGCCGAGCAGATTCGCGACGTGTATTTGCGGCAAAGCTCGATGCGGTTGTTCGCGAGCGCAGAAGATGTAGCCAACACGATCCTGTTCTTGACGTCGGACGAGGGCGGCGTCATCTCCGGTCAGGCCATCGGCCTCGATGGGCACACCGAAACACTCGCGAACTGGCTCGACTGAGCCGGACCAGCCGTCTACCCAAAATCAGAAGAATCTGGAATGAAAGCAGCGTGGTATGAGCAGTTTGGAAAAGCCACCGAGGTTCTGACCATCGGTGAGCTCGAGGATCCGCAACCGGGTTCCGGTGAGGTATTGGTACGTCTGCACGCGAGCTCGGTGAATCCTTCCGACGTGAAAAAGCGTGCCGGGTCGTTTCCCAACTTGTTGGACGATGGCTACGTGATTCCGCACAGCGATGGGGCCGGCGTAATCGAGGCCGGCGGCGAGGGCGTCTCCAGCGACCGCATCGGTAATGACGTGTGGGTCTATCAGGCGCAGTATGGCCGGCGCTTCGGGACCGCCTCCGAGCTCGTCGTGGTGGGGGACGAGCGCGCACCGCCGTTGCCGGAGGGTGTGTCCTATGAGGTGGGGGCCTGCCTCGGCATTGCGGTCATGACGGCGCATCGTTGTGTGTTTGCCGATGGACCGGTGGCTGGACAGACGATCCTGATTACCGGCGGCTCCGGCCGCGTCGGCCACTATGCGATTCAGTGGGCACAGCAGGCGGGCGCACGCGTCATCGCCACGGCCTGCAGTGACGAAGACGAGCGAGCCTGCAAGGAGGCCGGTGCGGATGCGGTCGTCTGTCACCGCGAGGAAGACTGGTCGGCCATGGTCCTTGCCGCGAATGATGGCCAGCCCATCGACCGCGTCGTCGAAGTCGAGTTCGGTGCGAACTTGGCCGAGGTTTTGAACCTCGTACGCATCGGCGCCACGATCGCAACCTATTCATCGACCCAGGATCCACAGCCAAAGCTGCCGTTCTACCGGATGATGTATCAGGATCTGAGGATCCGGCTCGTCATTGTCTACGCGATGCCAGAGGAAGCGAAGCAACAGGCGATCGCCGATATCGACGAGGCGTCGCGCGCGGGCACACTCCAGCACCGGGTGGCGCATGTGCTGGGGCTGGATGAGATCGCGAAGGCGCATGAACTGATCGAAAACGGGGGATTTCGCGGCTGCGTGGTGGTCAGGCCCTGATCGTGACTGTGACTGGCGCATCGAAGGGGCCGGAGCCCGTTCAAAGCCCTCTGTTGCAAGACCCGCAGCGGCAAGGCCCACCAGGCCGTGTCGACTGGCCCAGCTTCATCACCTGCATCGTGATCGTTCTCCTGGTTTCCATACCGCTCGCTGTATATCCCGAGGCAGGCGAGCGTCTGCTGACGACCGGTTATGACTTCATCGCGGACCAGTTGGGATTCTTGTACGTCTTCGCAGGGTTCGGCGTTTTCGCGCTGCTGGTGTGGCTGGCCTTCGGTCGCTACGGCAAGGTGAAGCTGGGCCGTGACGAGGACGACGTCGAATACTCGGACTTCAGCTGGACGGCGATGCTGTTCTCCGCCGGCGTCGGCGCGGGGCTACTGTACTGGGCCGTGATCGAGTGGACGTCCTACTACGATGCCCCGCCCTTCGGCGTCACGCCGCGATCACCCGAGGCCGCGGATTGGGCGGCGACGTACGGCATCTTTCACTGGGGCGTCACCGCCTGGTGCTTCTACTGCCTGCCGACACTCGCGATCGCCTATCCGTATTACGTAAAGCGCGTCCCCTATCTGCGCTTCAGCACCAGCTGTCACTATTTTCTCGGCGGGGCGACTGAGACGCCGGCGGGACAGGTGAAAGAAAGGCCGGCGGCACGGGTGATCGATCTGTTTTTCATGATCGCTTTGCTCGGTGGCGCCGGCTCGTCACTGGGATTCTCCACACCGATGATCGCCGCCTGTATAGCCCGGCTGACCGGCCTGGAGGCGACATTCGGGCTGGAGGTCTTCTCCGTGATGCTCTGCGTCGCGCTATTCGGCACCAGTGTCTGGTTCGGCCTGAACCGCGGCATCAAACGACTGAGCGATCTGAACCTTGTGCTCGCGTTCGCGTTGCTGCTGTTCGTCCTGGTGGTCGGGCCGACCTTGTTCCTGCTCGAGACTTCGCTGAACAGCGTCCTCACCATCGTGCCGAATTTCCTGAAGATGAACTGGTGGACCGACCCCTTTACCGACTCGCTATTCTTTCGCGACTGGACGGTGTTCTACTGGGCCTGGTGGATCGCCTATGCCCCCTTTGTGGGTCTCTTTGTCACACGCATTTCCAGAGGACGAACGATACGCCAAGTGATTCTCGGCATGACGCTTTATGGCTCGTTGGGCTGCGCCCTGTTCTACATGATCTTCGGTAACTTCGGCCTGTATCTCGAATTGAATGGCACGCTCCTGGTCACGGAGGTCGTTGGGGTTTCGGGTGAACCAGCGGCGATCGTCGCGATTCTCGATCAGTTGCCGCTCGCCTCCCTCGTGATTCTGGCCTTCGCCCTGGTAAGCGTGATTTTCTCCGCAACGACCTACGATTCGGCGTCGTACATCCTCGCATCAAGCGCCACCCTCCGTCTCGAGGCGGGCGACGATCCGCCGCGCTGGCACCGCCTATTCTGGGCGATCACGCTGACGGTTTTGCCACTGGCGCTGATGTTCATCGGCGGCTATGAGGTGTTGCAGACGGCGGTCCTGGTCGTGTCGCTCCCGATCCTCGGCATCGGTGTGTTGATGTCCGTGGCGCTGGTCAAGCAGTTGGGCGCCGATCGGGCAGGGGCCCAACCATGACCCAGCCCGAGGACAGGATCTTGTGGCAGCCGTCGCCTGAACGCGTGGCGGAGTCGGTTATGGCCGAGTTCGCAAGCCGCCATGGTCCCTATGCGGGGCAGGAATCATTCGACTACGACGGGCTACATCGCTGGTCGATCGAGCAACCAGAGGAATTCTGGGAGAGTATCTGGGAGTTCGGCGGCGTGATCGGTGAGCAGGGCGACACAGTATTCGAACCCGGCGCCGATATGCGTACGGCACGCTTCTTTCCTGGCGCCGCCTTGAATTTCGCCGAGAACCTCCTGCGCCGCTCGGATTCGGGCAAGGCGATCGTCGCGCTTGGCGAGGACGGTCGCTGCCGGCGCGTCACGTGGCAGGAGTTGAACATCGAGGCCGGTGCCTTCGGTGCCTGGCTGGAAGAGGTCGGTCTCGAAGCGGGCGACCGCGTGGCCGCCGTGATGCCCAACATCGCCGAAACGGTCGTTGCAATGCTGGGCACCACAGCACTGGGCGGAGTCTTCTCGTCGGCATCACCGGACTTCGGCGAGCAGGGCCTGCTGGACCGCTTCGCACAGACCGATCCGAAAATCCTGATCGCCTGCGACGGCTACCAGTACAACGGCAAGACGCTGGATATTCGCGAGCGGATCAGATCAGTTGTCGAGCAATTACCGACCGTGGAGCAGGTCGTGATCGTGCCGTACAAGGATCTCGGCGTGCCCGACGGCATGCTGGACTGGAAGGAGCTGCTCGATGCACGACGTGGTCGTGCCCTGCAGTTTCGCCCGCTGCCATTCGATCACCCGCTGTACATCATGTTCAGCAGCGGTACGACGGGTAAACCGAAGTGCATCGTGCACCGCGCCGGTGGATGCCTGCTTCAGCACCTGAAGGAGCATCGCCTCATCATTGGGATGCGCCCGGACGAGAGGATTTTCTACTTCACGACCTGCGGCTGGATGATGTGGAACTGGCTGGTGTCGGCGTTGGCCGCCGAGGCGACCCTGCTGCTGTATGACGGTTCGCCGTTCTATCCGGACGGCAACCGCATTTTCGATTTCGTGCAGGATGAACGAGCCATGCTCTTCGGCACCTCCGCGAAGTTCATCGACAGCGTGAAGAAGGCCGGTCTGAAGCCGGCCGAGACGCATCCCTTGCCGGACCTCGAGATCCTGGCTTCGACCGGCTCACCGCTGGTCCCAGAGAGTTTCGACTTCGTCTATGAGCATATCAAGCAGGATGTGGCGCTGGCTTCCGTTTCCGGCGGCACGGATCTGCTGGCGTGTTTCGTCGGGCCGAATCCGCAGGCGCCCGTGCATCGCGGTGAGATTCAGGCTCCGGCGTTGGGTATGGCCGTCGAGATCTGGAACGAATCAGGCGAACGCGTGGTCGAGGAGCTCGGCGAGTTGGTCTGTACGCAACCGTTTCCTACCGTGCCCCTACACTTCTGGAACGACCCGGATGGCACGCAGTTCGAGTCCGCCTACTTCGACAAGTTTCCGGGGATCTGGTGCCACGGTGACTTGGCGCTGGAAACCCGGCACGGCGGCTACCAGATCGTGGGCCGTTCCGACGCCGTGCTGAATCCCGGAGGCGTGCGCATCGGGACCGCCGAGATCTACCGGCAGGTCGAGCAGCTCGACGCGGTGCTGGAAGCCGTCGCGGTCGCACAACAGTGGGACGGTGATGTCCGCGTGGTGCTATTCGTGGTGTTACGCGAAGGCTTGGCTCTCACCGAGTCGCTGACCCACGAGATCAAGACGCGTATCCGTGCCGGCGCCACACCGCGGCACGTGCCTCAGGTGGTTGTTGCGGTCGCGGATATTCCACGCACGCGGTCCGGAAAGATCACCGAGCTCGCTGTTCGCGACGTGATTCAAGGGAGGGACGTGAAGAACGTCGAGGCCCTCGCAAACCCCGAGGCACTGGACCATTTTCGTGATCTGGAGGCGCTTGGGTAAGGGGTTGCCGCAATCGACGTTCTCGTCCGACGTGACGAAAAAGGGACCGGCGGTCGTAAGTAGAGTGTAGGTCCCTCAGACCGAGGTCAGACCGGTGTCGAAAACCGAAGCGATCCGCCAGCCGAAGCTCAAGAGGCGCGAGGCCTTCCAGGCCGCTGCGTCCGACCTCGACGCCACGTTCGTCCAGGGCAAGCGAAGCTCAGGCGACCAGGTCCACCTCGAGCACGGTCCCTGGAACGTGATCCTGGACACCTATGTCGTGAGCACCGGCCAAGCCACGATCACATATACTCGCGCGCGCGCTGTACCTGGCGAAGGGCGACTTCACGCTCCGGGTCACGCGGAAGAACATCTTCACCCGGCTCATGGAGGTCTTCGGCTTCTACGGGCTTCTGGTTGGTGATCGAGAGCTCGAGCGCAACTACAAGATAAAGAGCTCGGATGACCCCCGAGCACGATCCTTCATGTCGGACGGGCAGCTCCGTGGGCTGATCATGGCTCAACCATCGCTCGAAATGGGTATCCGGCGGCTCTCGTGGGGGAAGCGGCGAAAGAAGGGGGACGGAGTCCGCACCGTGACAGTCCAGACCTCTGCTGTGATCAAAGACCCGGACCGCCTCTCGAACTACGTTCGGCTTGTGGCCTGCTCGCTCGACCAGCTCGTGCGGATCGGTATGGCCCACGATGCGCCCGTGGCAGAGGATCGCACCTATGCTCTCAGCCGGAGTGTATAGGAAGGCTGTCAGGCCGGCGGCTTGTCTCCAGGCTCCGGGATGCTCGCCAGGCGAAGATATCCGACCAGGAGGATCGCGGCGAAGACGTTCGTCACCACCACCGTAATCGGCCCCATGGACTCCAGTGCCACGACCGAGCCCGACCCGATAACGGTGGCGGAGAACGCCACGGTGCATAGGGCCGCCACGGCGAGGAGCGGCATGAGCCCGACCTTATGCTTCCAGCTGAAGTAGGTGGACGCCAAGACCCCAACCAGTGCGAAGGTCAGAAAATGCAGGAGCGTGAAGGTCGTGATCATGTACGCGGTCTCGAGACCGGCGATGAGATCCGACATGCCGGTGAAATCCCACTGCAAGCCTGCGGGGGCTAAGACGGCTCCCGAGAGGAAGCCCGGCGTGGCCAGCGGCTGAAGCCGTATCAGATCGAGAAGGAAGAAGGCGAGAGCTACCCCGGCGGCGGCGAAGGCTCCAGCCTGCGCCCCTCTGATTGCGCGCCGGAATTTGCTCATAGCTCGGCTCCCTGGAGCGTATAACGCTCCCTGCCCGCTGAATTGTTACACAACGTGTGTCAAGCGGCCCTCCATCGCAACCACGCAGGTGCGCCGCAACCATTGCTTGACTTCTGGCCGCATAGAAGGATGTTGATCAACCTCGGTCGCGACTCACCGCCATCGCGAGCCCGCCAAAGGGCATCTTGCCGTTACGGTCGTCACCCAACGGCTCGTACTCGGCTAGCTCGAGGCCCTGCGACGTCACAAGCAGGTCCACATGGTCCCGCGAATGCGCGAGGGTCGAGATCCCGAAGAGCCAGTGCTCGCCGTAGAACTTGATTCCGAACTTCGCGTACCTCCCTATCCACACGAACGGCGCCTCCGCCCGCACCAGCTCCCGGCTCATGAAGTCGAACGCGATCCGGCTACCAGCTGCGAGTTGGGCGACCTGGCGCAGCGTGGCCTCGACCGCCTCGTCGTCGAGGTACATGGTCACGCCCTCCCACAGGACGAAAGTCGGGAGTGTGGGGTCGAAACCGTGCTCCGTCACGGCTTGGAACCATGATTTCTGATTGAAGTCGGTCTCCACGAACGTGACGTGGTCCGCTGAGATGCCCGCACGGGCGAGAGCCGTGCGCTTCGCTTCTGACGTGGGCGGCATGTCCACCTCGAAGAAGCGCACGTCGTCGTCCCCCACCGTGCCGTTCTCGAGCGAGCCATAGACACGGGTGTCCCAGCCGGCACCCAAGACCACGACCTGTTGCATCGGGTGCTCTCCCTTGGGATCGGTCGCCTCCGCGAGCAACCGGTCGAAGAAATCCGAGCGGTGGGAGAACATCGACATCACCGTGGTGGGTCGGGGCCCAGGATAATCGAACATCCCGCCTCGGTACCCACTCCAGCGGGAGGCCACACCCAAGCCACCGAAGACCCAAGCAATAAAGGGTGATAGTGCGGGCAGGTGCGGGGCGATCCGGACTACTGCCTCGTCCGGCCGGGTCCCCGCCTCGTGCAGAATCATCCGGCCCATGAAGGGCTCATACGCCGTGCCCGAGATCCCCCTGGGGATGTTGAAGACCCAGAGCCTGAAGATGAACCCGATCATCGCCAGCACGAAGAAAGGCGCGAGCACGAGCACTATCAGCACGAAAAGCAACAGGCGCATCACGTTAGCCTAGCTCGAGTCTTTCAATCGATTTCGAGCGTGGCTTACGCTTCACCGTCGAGCGCCACACCCCGGAGTCCGACTCAGCTCAGGCTCAGGCTGGCGGCGCAACCGGCTCCAACCGTAGCAGCACCGCGTCGTCCTCCTCGGTCAGCACATAGAGATACCCGTCGGGCCCCTGCCGAACGTCCCGGATCCGCTGCTTGAATTCGCCGAGCAACCACTCACGCCCAACCTCCTCGCCCCGCTGGTTGAACACGATCCGCTCCAGATGCCCGGTACGGAACATCCTGCCGACCATCATCGAGCCGACGAACAGGTTGCCTTGCCACGCGGGAAACTGCTCGCCCGTATAGAAGGTCAGTCCGGACGGGGCGATCGACGGCCACCACAGAATCTCCGGCTCTACGAACGCCGCGAGCCAAGGTGTATCCGACACACGGTTGCCATTGTACTCACGGCTGTACGAGGCGATCGGCCAGCCGTAGTTCCGGCCCGACTGGATGATGTTGACCTCGTCACCCCCCTGAGGTCCGTTCTCGGAGGCCCACAGATCCCCGGTCACGGGGTGAACGGCGAGGCCGAGCTGGTTCCTGTGCCCCATGGAGTAGATCTCGGGGAGGTAGTCGTCGTTGCCGACGAACGGATTGCCGAGCGCCGGCGTTCCGTCGTCGTTCAGCCGCAAGAGTTTTCCGAAGTGGGTGGCCGGGTCCTGCGCATACTCCCCCGTCTGGGCGAACACATAGGAGCCGCCGAGACTCATGAACAACGTGCCATCCGGGTGGAACAGGAGTCTCGATGCGGCAATGCCGTCATCCAACCCATCGGCCACGAAGATGTCGGTCACCTCGGTCAACGCGTCCCCGTCGAGCAGACCCCGGGCCAACGCGACTGTCCGGGCGGGTTCACCCTCGAACTCTATCGACTTGGTGTACGTCAGGAAGACGACGCGGTCATCGTCCGGGTGGAGCGCGATGTCCATGAGCCCGTCGCGATCCCGGGTGGCGACTACTTCCGGCACGCCTGGAAGGTCCTGTTCAAGAAGCTGGCCGTTACGGATCACCCGCAGCCTACCCTCCCGTTCGGTCACAAGGATGTCGCCATTGCTTCTGAACACCATGCCCCACGGATGCGAGAGCCCGCTGACAACAGGCACCACACGGACCTGAGGCACCACGTCCGTGTTGATCACGACTGGACCATCCGGGGGTGGCAGCGCCGGGACCCCGCCACGTCTCTGGGCGGATGCGGATCCGACGGAGACGGCGGAAAGGGCGAGCGCAAACGTAAGCGCGAAGAAAAGAGGTCGAACTTGGGTCGTGTTGCTCATCGGTCCTCCCGGTTTGGACGGTCAACCTACGACATGGGCGGCAAAAGCCCAACCGGACTGAGCCACGACCCGAATTCGCACATCACCGCCCAAAAGCACGTTCCCGCGGGAACGCGTGGGGCGAGACCCGCAGAACTTTTGATAAGGAATTGCTTTATGAAAAGAAACAGCCATATTCTTTGATAACGATCCGTTCATCAAGAGTACGAGCCCAAGAATAGGGAATGTATCAAATGCTAGAGTCATAATTTTTGATAACGATTCCTCCCACGATCCCTCATCAGACTTCCTCCAAGCCATGTCAAACCGAGCCGGCAACCTCGTTCAGCAGCAGTCGGGTCCCGATGGGTTCTCGGCGTTCATACCGGCACCCCTTCCACCGAATCCACCTGTCCACCTCAAGGGGGACCTGGCCCGCCTCAACGAGTCCGCTGCTTTCGCCCTGGGGAGATTGGAAGGAGCTTCCGCTCGGCTCGATCCGAAACGGCTGCTCTACATGTACGTCCGAAAAGAAGCCGTCCTGACCAGTCAGCTCGAGGGGACTCAGTCGACGCTCTCTGACCTGCTCGAATACGAGAACGAAGGTACGCCCGGTACGCCTCTCGACGATGTCCAAGAGGTGTCGAGGTACGTCGACGCTTTGTTCTACGCCCTCGACGCGATCGAATGTGGCAGGTTGCCGCTCTCTCTCAGACTCATCAAGGAAGCTCACGGGCGACTCATGTCCGCGGGGCGAGGGAGCAGCCGAGCGCCAGGCGAGTTCCGGAATTCTCAGAATTGGGTTGGAGGTACGAGGCCGGGGAACGCCACCTACGTTCCGCCGCCCCCTCAGGAGGTAACACCGGCCCTGGGTAATCTCGAGAAGTATCTGCACGACGAGTTCGGGCCTACGCCGCTGTTGATCAAGGCTGGCATCGCCCACGCCCAGTTCGAAACCATCCACCCCTTTCTCGATGGAAACGGTCGTATAGGAAGGCTTCTGATCAGCCTGATGCTCGTCGTAGGAGGCGCCCTGACCCAGCCTTACTTCTTTATCAGCCTCTACTTCTTGAAGAATCGAGCGGAGTACTACGATGCCCTTCAGCGAGTCCGCACCGCCGGCGACTGGGAGGGATGGCTCAGGTTCTTCTTGATCGGTGTGGAGGCCGTGGCACAAGAAGCCACCGGGACTGCCGAGGCCCTGTCCGACCTCTTCAATACGGATCGGGCGAGGGTGGAGACCCTGGGCCGTGCCGCGCCTTCGGCACTGAGGGTCTATGACCTCCTACGACAGCGAATCCTCGTGTCGTCAACAAGGGCGGTCGATGAGCTGGGACTTACGTGGCCCACGGTTCAAGCGGCCCTGGAGCGCCTCGAGAAAATGGAGATCGTGCGAGAGGTGAGCGGCAAGAAACGCAACCGTCTCTACGAGTACACTAGCCACCTACGCATCCTGAATGAAGGAGCCGAAGCCAGCTGACCGCCGGCTTGTCCGAGACGCTGGTGGTCAGGCACAACCGAGACGCTTGTGGTCTGGTACGACTGCAGCGCACTTTGTCCGCCATAACGAGCGCATCATCCGCCCGGACGCACCGGAACGGAACGAATGACCGACACCACCAGAGATCGCCTCAACGCCGCCCTCGAAGGCCGCTACGCAATCGAGCGCGAGCTCGGCGAGGGCGGCATGGCCACAGTGTACCTGGCCGACGACCTCAAACACGAACGCAAGGTCGCGCTGAAGGTCCTGAAGCCAGAGCTGGCCGCCGTGGTCGGCGCCGAGCGTTTCCTGGCCGAGATCAAGACGACGGCCAACCTCCAGCACCCCCACATCCTGCCGCTCTTCGATTCGGGTGAAGCCGACAGCTTCCTCTTCTACGTCATGCCCTACGTGGAAGGCGAGACGCTCAAGGACCGCATCGGCCGCGAGAAACAGCTCCCCGTGGACGAGGCGGTGCGCATCGCATCAGCGGTCGCTGAGGCGTTGCAGCACGCCCACGACCGCGGCGTCATCCACCGGGACATAAAGCCGGGCAACATTCTGCTGCAAGATGGCCAGCCGGTCGTCTCGGACTTCGGCATCGCGCTGGGCGTCGGTTCGGCCGGTGGGGCCCGGCTTACGGAGACAGGCCTCAGTGTCGGGACGCCCTTCTACATGTCGCCCGAGCAGGCCACGGGGGATCAGCACGTGGGGCCGCCCAGCGACACGTACTCGCTGGCGGCCGTCCTGTACGAGATGCTGACCGGTGATCCGCCCTACAGCGGCAGCACCGCCCAGGCCGTGTTGGGCAAGATCATCCAGGGTGCGCTCGTTTCGGCGACCCAGATCAGAAATACCGTCCCGCCGAACGTAGATGCTGCGATCCGGAAGGCGCTGGAGATCTTGCCGGCGGACCGTTTCAGGGCGGCTCAGGACTTCGCGAAGGCGCTCGCCGATCCGGGGTTCCGGCACGGGGTCGATGTGGCGGCTGGCGCACCCGGCAGCCGAGGTCTGTGGAATCCGCTATCGGTAGCCGTGAGCGCCGTGGCCGCAGCAGCGTTGCTTTGGATCGCGGTGACGGCGATTCCCCGAAACGGCGAAGCTCCCACCGAACAGGCCGTCATCCGCGTGCCATTCGACGCCACAGCGTCCAGTATCCTCATAAGAAACTACGTGCTCTCTCCCGATGGGTCGATGCTCGCGTACAGGAACGCGCTCAGGCCGATCACACTTATCGACATGGACACCGGGCTCGAGCGAACCCTTCCCGGAACGGAGGAAGCCAACCCCATCGGGAGCTATTTTTTCTCTCCCGACGGTCGGCAACTCGCATACTCGACGGCCACCGGGATCTTCAGGATGTCCGTCGATGGCGGCGCAGCGATTTCGGTCCGTGCCGAGCCCGAGGCCGGCATGACCGGCCCACTCCTATCCCACTGGGACGCGTCAGGCTTCCTCTACTATTCGACGCTTCAAGGCATGTACCGCGTGCGGGAGCAGGAAGAGCCCGAGCTCCTGATGAACGAGAGCGCGCTCTCGGCGCGCAATGCGTGGCCGCTCCCCGGTGGTCGCGAGGTCCTCTATACCGCCAACGTGTTGGGCACGCAGGTATCGGAGGTCCGAATTCTGGATACGGAGACCGGCGAGACTCGTCTGCTCATCGAAGACGGATTCGACGGGCGGTACCTCCCCACAGGGCATCTCATCTACGGGCGGTTCGACGGGTCCGTGGTCGCGGTCCCATTCGACGTCGAGCTGGGCGAGCCAGGGGTCGCTGTCCCCGTCATCGATTCGGTCGCGATCGACGGCACGGGAAAATTCCAGCTGACGACGTCGTCCGACGGCACGATGATCCACACCGTGGGCCGCGGACCACTGCTGTCGGCGCGGGAAGGAACGCTCGTGTTCGTTCAGAGCGACGGGACGATACAGCCGTCAACCATCGCTCCGGGGAACAACTTCCTCGGCGCCGACCTGTCCCCTGACGGTCGACATCTCGCCTTCTCCCGCACCAACGACATCGTCGTGGTCGATCTCCTGACCGGAGAGGAGATCGTGGCTGCCGTAACCGGGGTTGGGGGGGGCCGGTCTGGTCCCCCGACGGCTCCAGGTTGGCGTTCACGAACGTGGCTTTGGGTGGGAGCGGCACCAGCCAGAGCGCCTACACATGGGATGTGTTCGAGGGTGCGGAAATCCAGGAGGTCGAATCGGACTACATCAGCGCGTTCGCCACAGACTGGACAACCGCGGGGAATCGGCTGGTCACGACGGTCTCCACCCAAGGGCCGACAGTGGCGGGTGACATCGTGACCATGCACCTGGATGGCAGCGACGTCACTTCGTACCTACAGGCTCCCTGGAGCGAGAGCGCCGGTGTCGTCAGTCCCGACGGTATGTGGCTCGCCTACGTATCCGATCAAACAGGTTCGGAGCAGATCCTGCTCCGCTCCTTTCCAGATCCCGGAGAGGCGCTCACGCTCGCCTCCGATGTTGCACAAGGGGCCGAGATAAGCCCAGCGCTCTGGGGACCGGAAGGCCGGGCGCTCTACTACGTAGCCGACGACTCGATCAAAGCCATCGAGCTGGAATTCGAGCCCGAGCCGAGGGTTGTCTCGAGACGCGCGCTCTTCTCTCTGCGTAGACCCGAAGGCGAGCTGACCAGCGGCACGGGCAACTTCTCGCATCATCCCGAGCGGGGGTTCGTGCTGCTCCTGCGTCCGCAGGTGGATGCTGACGGCGCCGCACCGGCTCCGCCCCGCTCTTATCTCGTAGTCAACTGGTTCCGGGAGCTGCGGGAGTTGGTGGGGGGGAATTAGACGGCCGCTCCGGGGTTTCTTCCGGATCGAGGCTTGGGTATCCTCTAGACCGTTTCTGACACCCCTTCCTCGAGAGAGTCCATGAGCGATCCGTCCCCCTCCGATGTGCTCGAGCAAGCCGCCGAGTGGAAAGCGCAGGGCTCTGATGTGGTCCTGGCGACGGTCGTGCGGACCTGGGGCTCCGCTCCACGGCAGGCGGGCAGTCAGATGTGCATCGACGAGCACGGTCACTTCGTCGGCTCGGTTTCGGGCGGATGCGTCGAGGGCGCCGTAATCCAGGAAGCCCAGCAGCTCATGACCAGGGGCGGTACCAAGATCCTGAAGTTCGGCGTGACCGACGAGCAAGCCTGGGAAGTGGGGCTCACCTGCGGTGGCGAAGTGGAGATCTACGTCGAGAGGGTGGAGTGAAGGCCGAGCTCCTACGCCAGCTCGTGGAGGATCGGCGTAACGAGCGAGGCACGGTCCTGGCCACGAACCTGGACACCGGGGAGCAGAAGCTCCTTTATCCGCTGGAGACGGGCTCGGAGGACGGCCGCCCCGAAACCTCGGACCTCCACCGGGCTGCCCGCACCGCGCTTCTGAACGACCGATCCCAACAGGTGGACGGCCCGGACGGACGGCTCTTCCTACAGGTGCACAACACACCGCTCCGCATGGTGCTGGCAGGTGCCGTACACGTCGCCCAGCCGTTGGCCCGGATGGCGAGCTACGCCGGATTTGCTGTGTCGGTTGTAGATCCCCGAGAGGCTTTCAACACTGAAGCGCGCTTTCCTGATATGGACCGGCTTCTCTCGTGGCCTGATGCGGCGATGGAGAGTCTCGGACTCGACCATCGCACCGCCGTGGTCGTCCTCACGCACGATCCCAAGCTCGACGACCCTGCCCTGGTGGCCGCCCTGGGCAGTCCCGCCTTCTACATCGGAGCCCTCGGGAGCCGAATGAACCAGGGCAAGCGCCTCGAGCGCATGATGGAGGTCGGGTTCGACGAGGCGACTCTGGCCAGGATTCACGGCCCGGTCGGTCTCAACATCGGAGCGCGGACACCGGAAGAGATTGCCGCGGCAATCATGGCGGAGGTCATCCAGGAGCTCCGCCGGGACGCATCGTGACCGACGGCGGGGCGGCTCGGGCGGGTCCGACCCGGCCCGCCTCGTCCGGCGTCATTTGTGTGGTGCTGGCCGCCGGATCCTCCACACGCATGGGTGGATCAAACAAGCTCCTGCGGCGCGTCGACGACGTTCCCATGGTGGAGACCGTCGTAAGGGCCGCCCTGGCGTCGAGCGCCGACGAAGTCGTCGTCGTCACGGGTGATGATCGCGATGGGGTGGAGGCATGCCTCGCCGAGCTCCCTGTCCGGCTGGTCTGGAATCCCCAACACGCCGGGGGCCTGAGCACGTCCCTCCAAGCCGGTGTATCGGTCCTTCCCGCCGGAGCCCGGGCCGTTGCCGTATGCCTGGGCGACATGCCTCTGGTGCGCCCGGGTCATATCGACACCCTGATCCGCGCCTTCCTCGCGGACTCCGAAGGCTCCATCTTCGTGCCCACATGGCAAGGAAAGAGGGGCAACCCCGTGCTGTGGACCGTGGACCTGCTCCCCGAGGTCGACACCCTCACGGGGGACGTGGGGGTCAAAGCGCTCATGGATCGCCATCCCACTAAGGTGCGCGAGGTCCCAGTGGATGAATCAGGCGTCTTGACCGACGTGGACACACCCGAGGCGCTTGAGGAGCTGACCGCTCTCCATGACGCGGGATCCTGAATGTCCACCCTCAAGATCGAAGAACGCTTCGAGCTCGACGCAACAGCGGACGAGGCGTGGGGCTACGTCAGCCGACCCGAACGTATCGTGGTCTGCCTGCCTGGAGCCGAGCTCACCGAGGTGATCGACGAACGCAATTACGCGGGGGGCGTCAAGGTGAAGCTCGGGGCAGTGGCTATGGAGTACGGGGGCACTGCGAAGTTCACCGAGGTCGATCCTGAACAGCGGGTCGTCCGGATGACGGGCAAAGGCCGCGAGCGACGGGGCGGTGGAACGGTCACGCTGACCATGGAGGGCACGGTCCGCGAGCTGGATGGAGACCGCTGTGAGGTCACGGTCTTGGCCGACATCCAGCTCGCCGGCAAGATCGTGCGCTTCGGGAGGGGCATGATCCAGGCGGTCACGGCGGAGATCTTCAAGCAGTTCACCGCATGCCTGGCCGCCGAGCTGGCGACCGACGGACTGGCGAGCGACGAACCAGCCGACGAACCGGTGGCCGAAGAGCCCGCCGGCTCTAGCCCGGAAGCGCTGCGTCTTCTTCCGCTTCTCCTCCGCTCGTTCCGATCGTGGCTCCGACGCCTCTTCGGGCGGGGGTAGGCTGCGTGGACAGAACCTGCGCCAACTCCCTCAGGCTGTTCAGGCTGTGCACGGCCTTGAAGTCGTCCACGTGAGGAAGGATGGCCCGGATGCCCTGGGCTTCCGGCTGGAACTCCTCATAACGAAGGAGCGGATTCAGCCAGATCAGACGGCGGCAGGAACGGTGGAGTCGATCCATGGCGGCTCCCAAACCCTCCCCCCCTTCCCTGTCCAGCCCGTCCGTGATCAGGAGGACCACGGCTCCCTGCCCCAGCACCCTGCGAGACCAGGTACGGTTGAACTCCTCGACACAGGCCCCGATGCGGGTGCCACCATCCCAGTCCTCCACAACATTCTGTAGACGCTCCAGGGCCACGTCCCCATCACGATGCCGTAGGTGACGGGTGGCGTTGGTGAGCCGGGTCCCGAACAAAAAGGTATGAACCCGGTCCCGGTCGTTGGTCAGCGCGTGTAGGAAGTGGAGAAGCATCCGCGTGTAGCCGCTCATGGACCCCGAGATGTCGCACAGGGCGACGATGGTGGGAGGACGCCGGCGCCTGATGCGCCACTCCAGCGGAATGGTGGCCCCTCCCGCCCTGAGCGTCGCACGGAGCGTGGCTCGTAGGTCCACCTCGGATCCCGCCGGGTTGGGGCGGCGGCGGCGGGTCGGAAGATCCCTGATCGGAAGACGCATCCGGGCGATGGCTTCGCGGGCGGCCTCGATCTCCCCCACGGACATCTGCTCGAAGTCCTTCTCCGAGAGAACCTCACGCTCGGAGTAGGTCATTCGCATGTCCACCTCGACGCTGTCCCGTTCAGACTCGGTTCCGGCACCACCTGCTGCCCAGGCCTCGGCCAAGCGCCTCCGAAGCGGGGAGGGCGTCGCCACAGGCACCTTCGAGAGAGACAGAAGCTCCTCGAGGACCGCGTTTGTGGGAGTACGATCGGACCAGAAGAGCCTGAAAGCCTCATAGAACGTGGGCCTGTGTTCACCACGTCTGACGAAGACGGCGTGCAGCGCCCAGTAGAACTCGTCGGGGCGGGTGACATCAATCGAAGCTAGGGCCCCCATGGCATTGAGTACGTCACCCGGACCGGTGGGGAGCCCTGCCCGCCGGAGCAGCCGGGCGAAGTCGGTCACTCTTTCGGTGAGCTGCTGCCCCCAGGCGGGTCGATCGGCGGGCCCTTCGCCGCCCGGTCCTTCGCCGCTAGACGCCCTGCCACCGCCCCCCGTGCGGTCAGACAACTTCTTGCAGAATGGCCAGCGCCGGCTCGCCACGTACGCGAGCCAGGTCGTCCTCGTACTTGAGTAGCACGCCCAGCGTATCGTTCACCACGTCCCCGTCCAGGCTGGAGCGTCCCAGGGTTATGAGCGCCCGCGTCCAGTCGATGGACTCGGCGAGACCGGGCAGCTTGAAGAGATCCTCCTGGCGGAGCCGCTGGACGAAGGCCACCACCTGACGGGTAAACTCTTCGCCCGCCTCGGGCACGCGAACGGCCACGATCTCGGTCTCGCGCTCCCGCGTGGGATAGTCGATCCAGTGGTAGAAACACCGGCGCTTGAGGGCGTCGTGGATCTCACGCGTACGGTTCGAGGTGATGATCACCACGGGCGGCTCCTCGGCCTTGATGGTGCCCACCTCCGGGACCGTGATCTGGAAGTCGGAGAGAAGCTCCAGCAAGAACGCTTCGAACGGCTCGTCGGTGCGGTCCAACTCGTCGATGAGCAGGACGGGCGGCCCTTCGGGCTGCGGCGCCAGGGCCTCCAGCAGCGGTCTGTGGATCAGGAATTCGTCCGAGAAGACGTCGGACTCGAGGCGTTCTCGATCCGTCACGCCAGAGGCTTCGGCGATGCAGATCTCGATCATCTGGCGTGCGTAGTTCCACTCGTAGACGGCGGACGACATGTCCAGACCTTCGTAGCACTGGAGTCGGATGAGGCGCCTTCTGAGTCCCGTGGCCAGGACCTTCCCCACCTCGGTCTTCCCGACCCCGGCCTCTCCCTCCAGGAAGAGCGGCCTTCCAAGCTTGAGCGAGAGGTAGACGGCTGTGGCGAGAGACCGATCCGATACATAGCGCTCCTGCTCGAGGAGCGAGAGGGTCTCGTCGACCGAGTCGGGGATCGTTACGCGCCCTTCTATGCGAACGCCTCCACTATGTCCACCTCTCCACTACACGCACGCCTCTACCCGCACGCCTTCACTACGCGCACGCCTCCACCGCACGGCGAGCCATGACGGAAACCAGGTGCGCCCTATACTCCGCGCCGGCGTCCGTATCCGAGATCAGACCCTCCTGGTCCACGGCGATGCCGTCGAGGCTTCCCGCCGAAAAATCAGACGCCAGAGCGTCTTCCATGGCCCCGACGCGGAAGACCTTGTACCCCGCGCCGGATACGGCCACCCGGACTCCTGATCCGTTCTGGGCCACCATGACGCCGGCGATGGCATACTTGGAGGCCGGGTTGGGGAACTTGGCGTAGGCGGCCTTCGCTGGAATCGGGAAACGGACCGAGGTGATGATCTCGTCGTCCTCGAGTGGCGTCTCGAACATGCCCACGAAGAAGTCTTCGGCGGCGACCTCACGCCGATCGGTCACGACCGTAGCTCCTAATGCGACCAGGGCAGCCGGATAGTCTGCCGCTGGATCACTGTGCGCGACCGAGCCGCCCAGCGTGCCGCGGTTCCGCACCTGCGGATCTCCGATCCCTGCCGCCAGATCGGCCAGAGCCGGGATCGCATCCCGCACCTCACCAGAGCCCGCGACCTCGGCGTGTGTCATCGCGGCCCCGATCACCAGCGCATCCCCGTCCCGCTGGATTCCCCGGAGCTCGTCGAGTCCAGCCAACGACACTACGTCGCTGGGGGCAGCCATATCCAGCTTCATGATGGGAAGCAGGCTCTGACCGCCAGCCAGGAACTTGCCGGACACAGCCCCCAGTAGGGCCTTCTGGGCCTCGGCCACCGAGCCGGGGCGGTGGAACGTGAAGTCATCCATGACTCTTCTCCCTCAGCTCGAGGCCTGGGCGTCCCGGATGGTGCGCCACACGCGCTCCGGGGTCGCAGGCATGTCCATGTGCTCGACGCCCAGATGGGCCAGGGCGTCTACGACGGCGTTGATGACGGCAGGCGGGACCCCGATGGCGCCCACCTCACCGACACCCTTCACACCCAGCGGGTTGTGGGTGCAGTTGGTCGTGTTGTGCCCCGTCTTGAAGAACGGCAGATCGGCCGCGCGGGGCATGGTGTAGTTCATAAAGGATCCAGTGATCAGCTGCCCACTGTCGTCGTACTTACAGCACTCCAGGAGCGCCTGCCCGATTCCATGCGCCAGGCCTCCGTGCATCTGGCCCTCGACGATCATGGGATTGATGATGCGCCCCACGTCGTCGGCGCAGGAGATCGCCACCAGGTCGACGACTCCCGTCTCGGGGTCGATCTCCACCTCAGCCACGTGAGCCCCGGCCGGGAAGGTGAAGTTGTTCGGATCGTAGAAGGCCGTCTCCTCGAGGCCCGGTTCCAGGCCCTCCGGATAGTTGTGCGGGACATACGCCGCCAGTGACACGTCACCAAGACCCAGCGACTTGTCGGTACCCGCCACGGTGAACTGGCCGTCCTCGAAGACAACGTCCGCCTCGGACGCCTCCATGAGGTGGGCAGCGATGGTGATGCCCTTCTTGATGATCTTCTGCAAAGCCTCGAAGATGGCGGAGCCACCCACCGCGCCCGATCGGGAGCCGTATGTGCCCATGCCGAAGGGCACCTGGGCGGTGTCGCCGTGCACGATCTCGACCTGATCGACCCCGATGCCCAGGCTCTCTGATACGATCTGGGCGAAGGTCGTCTCGTGGCCCTGGCCGTGGCTGTGGCTCCCGGTGAAGACCGTCACACTCCCCGTGGGATGCACGCGCACCTGTCCCACTTCGAAGAGTCCGGCCCGGGCACCGAGCGCTCCGGCCACTGCCGAGGGGGCGATCCCGCACGCCTCCAGGAACGTCGAGAGGCCAATCCCACGGAGCTTGCCCCGGGACGCGGATTCCTCCTTGCGAGCCTCGAAGCCCCCCCAGTCCGACAGCTCCAACGCCAGATCCAGCGTGGGGTCGTAGTCGCCCGTGTCGTACTCCAACGCCACAGGCGTCTGGTAGGGGAACTGATCCGGCTGAATGAAGTTCTTTCGACGGATCTCCACAGGATCGATCCCCAGCCGGCGGGCCGAGACGTCCACGAGGCGCTCCAGCATGAAGGAGGCCTCCGGTCGCCCCGCACCACGAACCGCATCCACCGGCACCGTGTTGGTGAACATCGCCTTCACTTCACCGTAGATGGCCGGCGTACGGTAACATCCGGCGAAGAGCGTGCCGTGGAGGTACGTCGGGACCGCCGGACCGAACGTCGACAGATACGCGCCCAGGTTGGCAAGACAGCTCACCCGAAGACCCAAGAAGTGCCCCTCACCGTCGAGTGCGAGCTCGGCGTGGGTCAGGTGGTCCCGACCGTGCGCGTCCGACATGAACGACTCGGAGCGCTCGGCGGTCCACTTCACGGGCCGTCCGATCTTGGACGACGCCCAGGTCATGATGACCTCTTCGGCGTAGTGGAAGATCTTGGAACCGAAGCCGCCCCCCACATCGGGCGACACCACACGGAGCTTGTGCTCGGGGATCCCCATGACAAACGCGCCCATGAGGAGCCGGATCACGTGTGGGTTTTGGCTCGTCGTGTAGAGCGTGTAGTCGCCGTTCGTGGTGTCGTAATCGCCGATCGCCACACGAGGCTCGATGGCGTTCGGGATGAGACGGTTGTTCACAATGTCGATCGGCACCACGTGCTCCGCGCCCTCGAACGCCGCGTCGGTGGCCGCTTTGTCACCGATCTCCCAGTCGAAGCACACGTTGCCGGGCGCCTCGTCCCACACCTGTGGCGCGTCATCGGCCACGGCCTGATTCAGGAACGCCACCGCCGGGAGGCTCTCGTAGTCGACATCGACGAGCGCTGCTGCAGCCTTGGCTTCTGCTTTGGTCTCTGCGATGACGACGGCAACGATGTCCCCTACATGCCGTACCCGATCGGCCACGATGGCCGGGTGGGGTGGCTCCACCATGGGGGAGCCGTCCTTGTTGTTGATCCCCCATCCACACGGCAGACCGCCCAGTTCGGCGGCCGCAAAGTCGGTCCCGCTGAACACGGCCACCACACCCGCGGCGGACGCGGCTGCCGCGGTGTCGATGCTCGAGATGTTGGCGTGTGCCTCAGGAGAGCGCACGAGGTGGGCGTACGTCTGTCCGGGTCGATTCATATCGTCGGTGTACCGGCCCTTCCCCGTGAGGAAACGGCCGTCTTCCTTCCGCCGTACGGCGGCCCCGATTCCGTTCTCCGACATGGCTCAGCCCCCCATCTCGGAGGCCGCCGCCTGCACGGCCTTCACGATGTTGTGGTATCCGGTGCAGCGGCAGAGGTTGCCCTCCAGCCACTCCCGAACGTCGCCCTCTGACGGGTCGGGATTACGGCTCACCAAATCCATGCCGCTCAAAACCATGCCAGGCGTGCAGAAGCCGCACTGCAGACCATGGTGCTCCTTGAAGGCCGCCTGCATCGGGTGGAGCGCCCCGTTCGTCGCGACCCCTTCGATGGTCGTGACCTCGGCGCCCTCGACCTCGGCGGCCAACATGGTGCAGCTCTTGACCGACGTGCCCCCGACGAGAACGACGCACGCCCCGCATTGGCTGGTGTCGCACCCGACGTGGGTTCCGGTGAGCGCCAGGGTCTCACGCAGAAAGTCGACGAGAAGCGTGCGTGCTTCGACGTCGTGCGAGACCGCTAGGCCGTTTACCTGCATCGAAACGACTGGCATGAACGACTCCCTGATGGGGGAGAAGATTCACGGCCGGTCCCGCTGGGGATCCGGCCGTGAAGGGGAACGGGTAGGATGGGGGGCGACATACCGTCGGTCAAGCGGACTCCACGGCCTCTACGAGCAGCTCCGGGGACTCGAGACTGCCTTTACTTAGGACTGCCTTTCGTAGTTCGCTGCCTTGCGCCCCCTCCCCCGCGCGTGGAATGTTGCCTCATGACGTGGCCACTAATCATCATCGTCGCGATCGGCGCGCTGATCGCCCTACTCGTCGTCATCGGATTCTTGATGCCGGTGCGATACGAAGGGACGACGACAGTCGAGTACGACCGGAGCGTTCAGCAAGTCTGGGACGCCCTGCAAAACGTCGAGACCCATCCCATGACCGGTAGGATGATGAAGTCTGTCGAGACCTTACCGTCCGATGAGGGGCGACCAGCCTGGAAGGAGGACATGGGACACGGAGAGATCATGACGGTGAAGACCACGACCTTCGAGCCACCGCATCACATGACTCGTGAGATGACCGCCGCCGCCGTGAATATGACCAGCGAATGGGAGTACGCGCTTGAGCCGGCCGGCCAAGGCTGCAGGGTGAGCCTGTCGGGTGTCACCGATATCGAAACAGGCACCTGGCACACGCCGATCTTCCGCGTGATGATGGTCGTTGGTGGCGGTGTGAAGAAGGGCCTCGACACTCAACTCGACATGGCCGCCTCGACGCTGGAAGCGCAGGCTCACCGACCGTAGCAAGAATCAATCTTCCGCATCGTCGTGGGGGTCGAATATGTCGTCGATTCTCAAGTCGAACGCCTCTGCTAGCTTGAAGGCCAGAGATAGAGACGGATCGTGTTTGCCGGTTTCGACCGCGTTGATCGCCTGCCGGGACACGCCAACGTGCTCGCCAAGATCAGCTTGGCTCCAGCGGCGCTCGGCACGAAGGACGCGAAGCCGGTTCTTCATCTGGAGCTCCACATCAGAAAGCCGTAGATGGCGCCATAGGTTGCGATCAATGCTGGCAGCACCCAGATCATCGAGATCTGCGGCGCATCGATCGAGCCTTCCAGAAAGCCGTAACCGAAGCTGGCGAAGCCGACGATGCCCGCGGCCCACAAGAGCGCCTCCGACTCGACCCTACGCAGGAACTCATCGCCGGCTCGGAACCTCACCACGAAGGCGTGGAGAGCGTAGAGGGCGGGCACCATCGGTGTCAGCGACAGTGCAGCGGCTCGCCATCCCGTGACCTCCAGCGCACCAATCGTCCACACCGAGGCAACTATCGTCCCGGTGTAGACAAGCATCGCCCCACCGAAATGCACCAGATAGCGTTTGGTTACAGCTTTCCTGGGATCGCTCATCGGTCTCTCCCCTCGCGATCAGCGCTCAGCACTCCGCCGAGTGCATCGGCGAAGGCGTCGGGTTGGTCGAGCATGATGAAGTGGCGCGAGTTGGCAACGACGTGGATATCGACATCGGCCAGTCCTGCATATTGATCTTCATATACCGTGCGCAGCTGGTCACTCGAAAAGGGAGCACCGTCGCTCCAGGCCGCCAGTACGGTCACAGGCGCGCTCACTTTCGCCAGTATCGGGCGGAAATCGGAGCCTGCCACTTCGCCCATCGCCTGGGCAACCGCCGCCTGATCGGAGGCCTCCACATAGGCCATCACCTGCCTCTGACCAGAGTTGGTGATCGATTGCACAGCGATGCCTTGACGCGCAAAGCCGAGATATTGCTCTCGCGGCGCCCCAGCCATCTGCGTGCGGAGCGCCGCGCCGTACTGGGCGGCGGCCTCGGGCGTCATTGTCGGATTGAGCAGAGCGGCGTAGAACGGCGCGCTGTCGACGACGAGGATCTGGCCAACAGCATCGGGGTGTGCGGCCGCCAGCTGCAAGGCGATTTGCGCGCCCATGGAATGGCCGACCAGGACCACGTTCTGCAATCCCTCCTCTTCGAGATAGTCCGCCAACCCGCCGACTGCTCGTTCGATAAAGGGGCCAATCGGATCAACCGCCGGTAGCCCGGCGAAACCGGCGAGCGTGACAATGTGTAGGTCGTGGCTGTCTGCGATTCTTGCAGCCGCCCCGTCCCAGACAGCGCCCGCGGAGGCGAGGCCGGGGATGAAAACGACCGGTTGGCCGCTGCTGACGCCGCGACGTTCGACCACGAACCGTGATCCTGTGGGCTCCTGAGCCTCGCCCTCGGGCAGATTGGCAGTGAAGATGGAGATTGCGATGGTGATCCAGACAAACAGCTCGTGAGACTTAACGGGCCTGTAACGCATGGGAGCCTCCTATCAGGTGTTGCTGACTTAGTGTCAAGTTAACCTGACACCAAGACGCCCAAATGTCAAGTTGTCCTGACTTTTCATGAGACTTACGGAAGCACGGCCCAAGAACGCGTTCCCCCGGGAACGCGCGGCGTGCGAGGCTGAGGCAGCGGGTCGGGAACTAAACCCGGTCAGTTCCTCCGATTCTGATCGAAGAAGTCGAAGATCGCCTTCACGTTGTCGGGGTCGCGCGCGATGATCCTCGAGTGGTCTCCACCAGGGATCTCGACGTAGCGGTGGGTCATCCCGAGCTCATGCATCTTGGCGACCCAGGCGCGGGTGATCTCGACATCGACGAGGTTGTCGGCGTCGCCCATGACGATGATCACCGGAATGTGGGTGATCGCCGAGAGCGCATCCGGGCTCGTGTAGATCGCCGGCGCCACGGGGCCGAGGCCCGCCCAGATGTCGGGGTATTTCATGCCAATGTGCCACGTGCCCCCTCCGCCCATGGAGTGGCCCGCGAGGTAGATGCGATCGCGGTCGACGTTATACGCATCGAGGGTCAGCTCTAGGACGTTCATGACGTCCAACTCGCTGAGCTCACCGAGGTTGTCCGGGTCGTTCGCGGCGTCGCCTCGATTGCTGGCTCTGCCGGGGCCGCGGCTCCCGTACCACCCCCGTGAGTTGTATCCCATCGGCGCGACCACGATGTATC
Organism: Longimicrobiales bacterium; assembly: GCA_965249775.1. Taxonomy (GTDB): domain Bacteria; phylum Gemmatimonadota; class Gemmatimonadetes; order Longimicrobiales; family Gaopeijiaceae; genus UBA822. The sequence goes on along the minus strand of OZ252253.1, from coordinate 3,672,936 downwards.
CCCGCTCCTCAGCGAGGTCCGTGAGTCCCTGATACCGGATGACGCCGCCCGGGTTGGAACCCAGCCCGTGCAGGAGGACCATGAGGGGAGCGGGAGTCGCTGCGTCGTACGTGGTCGGCACATAGAGCGAGTACTCCATCGCCATGCCGGCTTCCTCGAACTGGTAGCTCAGCTCCTGGATCCGTTCCGTGGTGGCGGAGGCCGTGCTCTGCGCCACACCCGACGTGGCCAGGATGGCGAGAAGAACGGCGAACATTCCGAGACTCTGGGGATACCGGTTGCGCATGGAGCCCTCCTTTTTTCGGTTCTCGTGTGGCTTTCGTGACCTACGTACGGAAGCCGATGACTGAACGTACTCCTATCGTTGAACCGGCCCTACCTCGGACCTCACTGATTCTCACAGCGGGAGATTTCCGGGTGGGCCGTCCACGTCGAGAACTCCTGTCCTCCCGCGGGCAACGACACGGCGATGCTCCTCGTGTATGGGATGTCCGTTCGCTCCGTTGGGCCTAGCTCGACGCCCGTATCCAGGTGGACCTCGACCCGAACGGCGCACAGCGGCTCATTGGTCGTGTTTTCGACCCTGCCGACGAAGGCGTTGGACGACGCATTGAACGACAACATGAGCCTCGCGCCGTTTCGCGTGGCATCCCAGGAGGCCGTGCGAGCGATCATCTCGCCCGACTCTTCACCCTCTTCGCCTTCTTCGCCGTGTTCTTCTTCACCGTGCTCACCGTCTCCCTCTTCACCACGCTCACGATCCCCTGCTTGGTCGTGCTCACCGCCGCTCTCTTCTCGACGCTCGTCACGGGCCTCGGCGCCGGTACGTTCGGCGCTCTCGCCCGAGGTGGCCTCATCCGTCTGCTGAGCGAGACTCAACTCGCCTGCTCCGTCACCGTCTTCCTGCGGTTCTCCGGCGCAGGCGGCGAGGCCGAACGATACGACCATCGCGGTGACGATCGGTAGCAATCTGCGAGTGGTTCCGGGCATGTCGATGTCTCCTACCTGTGAGCCAGTGAGTGGTCGACTCTATATCACTTCAGTCCATTAGGGAACCCGGTCCGCCGAAACCGTTGCCTGAGCGACTGGGGCGACGGGCTTCCGCCAATTAGTCCCATCCGTCCTCCAGCCAGGAGCACCACGGCTCCATTGTTGCCAGCCAGTTCAAAGCCGGCTCACTGATCGGGGATCCCGGCGGTGCAGACGGCGCCACGCGGTCCGGCACCACCTCACCGGGACGATCCAGGAAGCGCTGGATGTCGCCCGCCATCAATTGAGCGTGAGCCTCCGATGCGCCCCTTTCCAGCAGCTCGTCGCGGTTGTTCTTCAACGCGGCGGACGAGATCGCACGCACCCGAGGCATCGGTGCGTTTGCCGCCAGCCACATGGTGCGTGCCAGGACGACGCCCTCGACGGCCCGCTTCACCTCGGCCTCATAAGCCGTATTCACTGGTGCGCCGAAGCTGGCCACGAACAGTGCTTCGAGAACCTCCTCCAAACCCGGCAAGGACGGGTCCAACGTGTGCTGCTCCACCAAACGGGCGGCGCGGCTCGGTTCGAGCAGCATGGCCAGCGTATGGCTGGAGGCGACCACGGCAGGAGTCACCGCGTCGAACGTCGAGCCCGTATACCGCGGAAACAGCTCGCGATGGCGGCCGAACCCCGGTGGTCTCGGTGGAATGGCGCTCAAGACACGGTCCGGCAGCGTGAGCTCCGCCGGAGCGATCGTGCGCATGAGCGCATCGAGGGCATCCCGTTGCACATCGGCGGACACCCGTCGCCATGGCTCGAGCCCATCGCCGCGCACGGCGTAGGTATACACTACCCCGCCCACGGCCGAGGCTGTGGCATCAACCTGATACCGGTGATGCATGTAGAGCGGCACGAGCGCCTCTTCGATGGTGGCCATCGGCATGCCGGACTGGATCGCCCGGACTCCGAAGCGCTCGAGCCCGGACGCCCGCACGTCCATCATCCGCTCCAGCTCGTGACCCATATCGGTCCCGTTCGCCCACAGATCGGCCTGAGGCGAGATCGAGGCGTCTTGACCGGTCATGTAGCGGATGTCATCACCCCAAGCGACCCGTAGGATGCTCGCCAGCTGTGCGTCCTCGTCCGTTCCAGACGGGAACTCACGGTAACCGTAGGTGATGGCGACCTTGTCCCAGTCGCCGATGTCGACGTCGTAGACCTCCGAGAAGTCGAGCGACCCGTCGTCGTTCAGGGTGATGAGCGGATGCGGATAGTCCATCACGGAGATGCGCCCGACCCCGCTGTTGTAGTAGTTGTGTCCCAGCCCGATGGTGTGTCCGACTTCGTGGGCGGCCAATTGACGGATTCGGGCGAGCGCCCACTCCGCGAGCTCAGGCGGCGTCTCGTCACCGTCGGTATAGGGGGAAAGCAGCCCCTCGGCCATCATGTAGTCCTGCCGTACGCGCAAAGAGCCGAGCGTGACGACGCCCTTGATGATCTCCCCGGTGCGCGGGTCCGTCACAGAGCCACCGGTGCTCCACCCGCGCGTGGACCGATGCACCCAGTTGATCACGTTGTAGCGGGCATCGAGCGGGCTGATGCTGTCGGGACGGAGCGTGACCTGGAACGCGTCCCGGTAGCCGGCTGATTCGAACGCCTGGTTCCACCACCGAGCGCCGTCCAGTAGGGCCGAGCGCATCGGCTCGGGAGCCCCCGGATCGAGATAGTAGACGATCGGCTCCACGGGATCACTCACGCGAGAGAACGGATCTCGCTTCTCCAGGCGATGGCGGCGAATGAACCGTTGCGTCATCGGCTCGCCCAGCCCCGCCGCGTAGTCCTGGAAAGTCACCGAGCCGAATCCGGCCCTGGGATCGTAGGCGCGGGGCTCGTAGCCATCGTCCGGCAACGCCACGAATGAGTGGTGCAAGCGAATGGTCGCCGCCTCGCCCGAGGCCGCCACGCTCCCCACACCCTCGAGGAACGCTCCTCCCCCGCCGAAACCCCCTCCCCCGCCTCCCGGCTGCCGCGCGAAGGTCAGCTCGGCTTCCAACTCGGTGTTGGTCGGAAACGCACCGGTCATCTCCATGTAGATCGAGCTGCGGCTCTGATCGAGTCGGTACGTCCCGGGACGCATCGACTGACCGGCATTGATGGCATCCCGCACGAGAAAGCCCGTGAGATCCACGAGCACCCGACCGTCGGTCTCGGCCTCGACCGTGAATCCCCAAAGGATTGAGCGCGCGAACGCGTCCGTTACGGCCCGGACCTCGGCCGGGTTGTCCGTGATGGCGCGGAAGCGGTAGTTCGGCTGCACCATCATCGCCTTGCGCCCGACCCTCTCGAACTTCACGATCCGGGACCCCCGCAGGGCCCCTCGGTCCAGCCCGAGGTCGTTCGACCCGAGGCCAGCGCCGAACCCGACGAAATGGATCATCTCCAGGTCCAGCTCCGGGATCTCCATCCAGAGTTGCCCCTGATCTTCATCCCAATACAGAGGCAGGAACCCGTCGATTCTTTCCATCCCATCGGTCTTTTCGTCGATGGACGGAAGATCGGCGGCCTGCGTGGCCGAGAGGCCCAGCGGTGTGGCCGAAAGGCCCTCCGGCGTGGCAAGGAACGGCACGGCGAGCGATGCCGCCGCAACGAGGATCATCCGAGAGACGTGGTTCAGCACGGGGGTCATTTTCAGATCTCCTTGGGTGTTGCCCAGCGCAGAGGAGTCACCCTGTACGACGGAGTGACCGTGTACCAGGGAGTCAGCCAGCGCGGGGGCGTGGCCCTGTCCGGACGGACAACCTATCGAGTTGCGCGCCCGGTTCCCAACAGCGACCCTCCACGGTGTGTCCTCGTTGTGCTGACCACACGAACCGCTGAGGATAGACCAATGGTATCTCGACGCGATTGGCTCCGAATCACATCAAGCGCAGGCGCTGCGCTCGGCCTGAGTCCCCGCATCCTGGAGGCGCTTCAGAGCCAGGAGGTCATCACCCGATCGATCCCCTCCAGTGGGGGAAGGGAGCGGCTCCCGGTGGTCGGACTGGGCGGTGCGAACACGTACTCACGGGTCGCACGCGCCGAGGACTTCGGCACGATCGGGGGCGTCCTGCGGGCCCTCGTGGACGGGGGTGGCACCGTTCTGGACACCGCCGCCGGGTACGGCGCCTCCGAGGAGGTATCCGGCCGGGTCGCCCAGGAGCTGGGCATCGACGAGAGGATTTGGTGGGCGACCAAGGTCAACGTGGCTGGTCGGGGCGGCGGTGGCGCCGATCCCGCGGCAGCCCTGGACCAGATCGAGCGCTCCTTCGAGCGCCTCCGTATTCCCGTGATCGACCTGATCCAGGTTCACAACATGGGTGATCCTCCGATTCAGCTCGGAGTTCTGGAGCGCCTCAAGGCCGCGGGTCGGGTTCGCTACAGCGGGATCACGACCACGAGCGCAAGGCAGTACGCCGCGCTCGCGGACGTCTTGATCCTCCCGCTGGCGCAGGAGCGCGGGATCGGTGTGCTCGTGTATCTGCCGTTCGGCCGGAGTCGGATGTGGCAGCGGATCGGCGACCGCACGGTACCGGATTGGGCGGCCGAATTCGACGCGCACACCTGGGCGCAGTTCATGCTCAAGTTCGTGATCGCTCACCCGGCGGTCACCGTAGCGACACCGGGCACCAGCGACCCGGAGCACATGGCGGACAACCTGGCCGCCGGGCGGGGGCGGCTCCCTGATGCGCGGCAACTCGAGCGGATGATCCGAACCTGCCGAGGGGCTGAGGCGCTACTGCGGCCACTGCGGGGATTCCGTGGTGAGGTCTAGATAGAGAATTCCGCGGACATTGAACAGGAAGGAGATGAGACATGCCTAGAGTATTGGTCACCGCGCAGGTTGAAGAACTGGTCAAGTGGGAAGAGGGCTTCCGGACTCACGGAGACCTATTCAGGAGTCAGTCTGTATCCGGACCTATCGGTATCGCGACAAATGACGACAACGAAGTTGCTGTCTGCTTCGATGCGAGCGATTTGGACAGGTTCTTACAGGGGATGGATTCTCCGGAGACAGCCGAGGCCATGGCCGTCGATGGTGTCAAACGGGAAACGGTGAAGGTCTTTGTCTTGGACAAGGAGTTCGTAGTCTAGCCGGTGCCGAACCCATGTCCGATCCAATCGCCCGCCTGAACGCGGCCCTAGAAGGCCGCTACACCATCGAGCGCGAGCTCGGTGAGGGCGGCATGGCGACCGTCTATTTGGCCGATGACTTGAAGCACGAGCGAAAAGTCGCGCTCAAGGTCTTGAAACCCGAGTTGGCCGCGGTGGTGGGTGCCGAGCGCTTCCTGGCCGAGATCAAGACAACCGCCAGTCTCCAGCACCCGCACATCCTGCCACTTTTCGACTCGGGGGAAGCGGATTCGCTCGTCTGGTACGTGATGCCCTACGTGAAAGGCGAGTCATTGAGGGACAAGCTGGAGCGCGAGCGTCAGCTTCCAGTGGACGAGGCCGTGCGGATCACCACTAATGTGGCCGAGGCTCTCGACTACGCCCACGCACAGGGTGTTATCCACCGGGACATCAAGCCTGCGAACATCCTCCTGCAAGCTGGTAAGCCCGTCATCTCGGACTTCGGGATCGCTCTGGCTGTGGGCGTCGGGGGCGGGGGGCGGCTCACCGAGACCGGACTCAGCCTCGGCACACCGCACTACATGAGTCCCGAGCAGGCGACGGGCGACCAGATGGTCGGGCGGGCGACGGATATCTACGCGTTAGGGGCAGTCCTCTACGAGATGCTGGTCGGCTCCCCGCCGTTCGTAGGTGGTACGGCTCAGGCCGTGCTCGGCCAGATCATCGCCGGCACGCTCACCTCCCCCAGTGAGCAACGGGCGTCGGTTCCGGCCAACGTGGACGCCGCGATCCAGAAGGCGCTGGAAAAGGTGCCCGCGGATCGCTTCGCCGGCGCTCAGGACTTCATGAAGGCGCTGGCCGACACGGGGTTCCGACACGGCGAAGTGGCGGCCGTGGGCGGGCCGTTGGCCTCGGGCCGGTGGAGCGGGCTCACCATGTTGCTTGCCGCCACAACGCTCATCTCCGGTGGTGTCGCTGCCTGGCAGCTCCTGCGCACCGAGCCGCCCCCCCTTGTCGCCCGTTTTTCCTCTCCGTTCGAGGATGGACAGTCCCCCCTGGGGTCGATGGACCTCACGGCCGACGGATCCACGCTGGTCTACGTTGGGCCGGGCGAGTTTGGCGGAGCTCCTCAGGTCTGGGTACGTCGATGGGACGATCTCGAAGCGACACCCATTCGAGGAACCGAGCAAGCGGGAACCGTCGCATTGTCACCCGACGGGCTCGAGGTGGCATTCGCTGGCTTCCCGGGTCCGTTGCGGGCGGTGCCGTTAGACGGCGGCCCGGTACGGACACTGGCCGACCGGGTGATCAACGTGTGGGACTGGACTCCCGACGGGAGTGTATTCGTCAGCCAGGCTTCCACAGGGGTGGTGATCGCTCGTATACCCGCCACCGGTGGAGGGGCCGAGGCCCTCGAGACGCTAACGGAGATCCGTGAAGGCGAAGTGGCTCACATCTTCTACACGGGCCTTCCGGGCGGGAGGACGGGTGTCTTTCAGGTTATTCCTTCCGAGTCTATTGAGGACGCCGAGGTCTGGGCGATCGACCTCGATACTCGGGAGAGGGTTTTCCTCACGGTGGGACATAGCCCGCGCTACGCTACGACGGGGCACTTACTCTTTGGAACGGTGGACGGCGCCCTCATGGCCGCACCGATCGACCCGGCCACTGGAGAGCTTACCGGTCCCTCGATCCCGGTCGTCGAGAGCCTCGCAGTGAGTGCCGCCGGCGACGTGACCTATGCGGTGTCCGAAAGCGGGACACTGATCTACGGGGGTGGAAGTGCTGGCGTAGGGTTGCGAGCCGTGGAGCTCGTGTGGATCACGCGGTCGGGTGATGTGGCACCTGTGGATCCAGAGTTGCCCGTCGGTATGGCTGGAGGAAACTTCGGATTGAGCTTGTCCCCCGACGGAATGCGGCTGGCCCTGGCGACCACGGTTGATGGAAACACCGACATCTGGATAAAGCACCTGCCTGTCGGTCCGCTCGAACGGCTTACGTTCGACGACGCAACCGAGGCGGGCCCCTTTTGGAGCCCGGACGGTGAATTCGTTTCGTATGGTCGGAGTGAGTCGCGGCCGAGTAACTTCGATGCCTGGAGAAGGCGTGCGGACGGCACTGGATCCCCAGAGCCCCTGCTCGACGACTCGCGCAGTTTCTTTCAGGGTCGGTGGAGCCCCGACGGGGAGTGGATGGTATTCCGCTCGGGAAATACGCCAGGCCGCGACATCCTGGGCTTCCGCCCGGGCATGGATACGGTCGCGGTACCGTTGGTTGCCAATGCCGGATTCGAGGAGCAGGACCCGGCCCTATCCTCGGACGGGCGCTGGCTCGCCTATACATCCGATCGCACCGGTCGGCCCGAGGTCTACGTTAGTCCCTTCCCCAACGTCGACTCGAGGAGGGTGCCCGTCTCCACGGCAGGCGGGTTCGCTCCGCGCTGGGCGCATAACGGCCGAGAGTTGTTCTTCGTCAACGACGGTGCGCTCGTGGCGGCTGTCTACGAGACGGAGCCGGAGTTCCGAGTTCTGCAGCGGGAGACGCTCTTCCCGCTCCCTACGGGCGGCCCGATGTTGGAGGGCTTCGACTTCTACCAGGTCGCGCCCGACGACCAGCGGTTCCTGATGCCTAGCTTGCGGGCCGACGCCGCATCGGGTGCTGAGTATATCCTGGTCCAGAACTTCTTCGAGGAGCTGAAGGAGCTGGCGGGGAACTGAGGCCGTCCCCCAAAAGGGCTTAGCATCTCATCTCCGAACCGCCTCGATCGGCGTCCCGACGGCGAGGCCAGGGAGGCCACGAGCGGCCGTTGCGCCGATGTCGCCCCCGACCTACCGTTCCCGACCCCATCTCATTGCAGCTCCATGAGGGTTGCAACTCTGCATTATCCAGGCGAGGAATGAGGAGTGACTAAGATGATGAACGGTGAGCTTCGACCCTTCCGACCGCAGACTCTGGCACTTTCCCTCGGCCTCGCCGCCGCACTCCTGATGGCGACCGCACCGGCCGCCTCCGCCCAGCGCCTCACGGGCACCGAGAACGGCGAATGGCGTTATCTCGGCGGCGATGCGGGGCACACCCGCTCCTCGCCTGTCGACCAGATCAACGCCACCAACTTCGAGGAGCTCGAGCAAGCCTGGCTCTGGAAGTCCGACAACTTCGGTCCCAACGTCGACTACTTCATGCGTTCCACCCCGATCTACGTCGACGGATTGCTCTACACGATCGCCACCACGCGCCGGCAGGTAGTGGCAATCGACCCCGCCACGGGCGAGACGATCTGGATCTTCCGCGAGCCCGAGACCACCCGGTTCTTGCGCTCCCCCAGGCGGGCCTACGGGAAAGGCGTCGCGTACGGCGAGATCGACGGCCGCGGCGTGATCTATATCACGTCCCCCGCCTTCTTCCTTTGGGCGCTCGACGCCAAGACTGGGCGCCCCCTCGAGAACTGGGGTGCACCTGTGCCACTCGATGATTTCGAGCAGACCGGCACGGTCGACCTGGTCACACACCTCCTGGACGGTTGGGGCCAGTGGGAGCGCTGGGACGAAGGGCCATACGACCCCGATTACGGTGTCCCGAGGGAGCTCGGCATGGTCACGGCCTCGGCACCACCGATCGTGGTGAACGGAGTGGTCGTGGTGCTCGTGGGCCACCAGCCCAGCTACGGCCAGACCCGGATCGAGAACATTCCGGGCGACATCATGGGGTTCGACGCCAGAACGGGAGAGTTCCTCTGGAAGTTCCACGTGATCCCTCGGCCCGGGGAGTTCGGCCACGAGACGTGGCTGGACGACGCCTGGATGTGGTCGGGCGACATGTCGACGTGGGCTCCCGCCTCCGCCGACCCGGAGCTGGGGCTCGTCTATCTCGTGACCAACGCCTCGACGGTGCAGTCTTATGCGGGCCATCGGCCGGGCGACAACCTGTTCGGCGGCACCCTGCTCGCGTTGGACGTCCAGACTGGCGAGCGGAGGTGGCACTTCCAGATCCACCGCAGCGATCAGTGGAACTACGACCTTCCGACGCCGCCCATGCTCATGGATCTGACGGTGAACGGGGAGCAGATCCCCGCGGTGATCCAAAACACGAAGCAAGGCCTCGTTTTCGCGTTCAACCGGGCGACCGGCGAGCCGATCTGGCCCATCGAGGACCGCCCGGTCATCCAGACGCAGGTCCCCGGCAACTACACGTCGGCTACGCAGCCCTACCCGACGCTGCCGGCGCCCTTGGACTCGATCATCTTGACCGGGCTGACCGAGGATTACGTGATCGACTACACGCCGGATCTGAAGGCGCAGGCGCAGATCATCCTGAGTCAGTACCAGGTCGGTGGCCTCTACGTGCCGCCACTTCCGTTCGACCACGACAACGACTTCGTAAACAACGTCGGCTGCCAAGGCGCCGGGAACGTTATCCCCCATCCACCGGTCGCGGATCCCAGCACGGGAATGATGTACGCCTCGCACAGACGGACCTGCAGCGCCCCGGGCTTCATGCGGCCCACGAACGGGGTAGACGTAGACAACCCGAACTTTGCCGTGCCTGGTGACGGCGGCGCCACCCCCAACTCTACGCCTACCACGGGCAGCACGGTGGCAGCGTGGTCGCCGGGCGGAGGAGGAGGGCTGCCGACGATCGATGGCCTGCAGATCTGGAAACGTATGAACAATCAGCTCTCGGCCTTCCAGATGAACACGGGCCGGAAGATCTGGTCGTTGCCGGTCGGCCCGACGCCTGAGCGCGTCCTGGAGCATCCCCTGCTGGCCGGAGTCGATGTGCCCGAATCGGGAGGCGTCGGTTGGTCGATCCAGATGGTCGCGGGTGATCTCCTGGTCCAGACGCGGTCGCTCAGTCAGGGTACCGCACAGTACGATCCCGACGCCCCGCTGGAGCTCCATGCCCGCGACAAGATGACGGGCGAGATCCTGGGGAGCGTCCCGCTCCCGGCCCCCGGCCAGTACGGGATGATGACCTACATGCACGAAGGCAAGCAGTACATGGTGGTGCAGGTTGGTAGCTTCCGAACGGACTTCCCGGGTGCGCTGGTGGCCTATGCGCTGCCGTGACTAGGGCCGGGCCCGCGCGTGTTTGCGGCCCCCACGCTTTAGACGCACTTTGTCCGCCTCGTATGCATGATCGAATTCCTTTCGTGCGAGGCCACCATGAGTAACCCACGCTTTCTTCAGGTCACATCCCTCCCGTCACTTACGGCCCTGTCGCTTGCGATGACGCTTGCGACCGTGCTCGCGATCGGCGCCGGTTCTGTGGCCGACGCTTCGGCCCAGACGCCGCAGGATGGGGGGCGTCCCATGACGTTCCTCGACATGCAGAAGTTCGCGAATGCCGGCTCGTGGGCGCCGAGTCCCGACGGCCGCTGGATGCTTTATACCGTCTCCACGCCTGATTGGCAGAAGGACGAGCGGCAGTCGGACATCCATATCGTGTCCATGGAGGACGGGATCGAATCGAGTCGACAGCTGACCTTCACTACCGAAAAGAACGAAACCTCTCCAGAGTGGTCGAGGGATGGCTCGTTTTTTGTGTTCGCTTCGAACCGCGATGCCGAGGGAGACGACAACAAGAACCAGCTGTACCTCATGCGGCCCGACGGGGGCGAAGCGCAACGCATCACCGATGCAGAAGAGGGCGTCTCCAACTTCGCGCTCAGCGAGGACGGCCGCTCCCTGGCCTACCGGAGCGGTGAGTCGGGCAAGGAGCAACTCTATCGGTTGCCCGTCGACGACATTTTCTCCGCAGAGCCGGAGCAATTGACGGAGGGAGAGGCCGGAGTCGAGCAGTGGCGGTGGGCACCGGACGGTCGGAGCATCTACTTCATTCGGCCGGACTCCCGGGATGAAGACGATGAGGTCCGCCGCGACAAAGGCTTTACGGTGGACATCAGGAATATGGTGACGCCGCTCTCCAACTTGTGGGTCGTCGACCTGGCCCCCCGCGCTACACGACAGCTCACCGACGACGCTGATGTGAGCCTGGCCGCCTTCTCGGTGTCGGACAGCGGGCGCTGGATCGCGTTCACGGGCGGGTCGGCGGCACGATTCGAGCGTAACATCACGGGGGCCCGCCTGTACGCCGACCAGTTCCTGCTCGAGACCGTGACAGGGAACGTCGAGCGGCTGACGGACAACTTCGAGGTCGGTGAGAGCCTTCCCAGCATCTCTCCCGATGAACGCTGGATCGCGTTCTCGGCGCCCGACGACATGACCCGGTACTCGATGACCGAGAACCGTGTGTACCTTCGTGAGTTGACCGACCGGGGTGCTGGGTTCCGCAAGCTGGGGGAGTCGTTCGATGGTCGTGTCAGCGTCGGGTTCTGGTCCGAAGACGGAAACACCATCTACTTCAACACGGGTGTTCGCGTCACCAATCAGCTTCATGCGCTGGATGTCCGAAGTGGAGAGGTGACACAGATCACCGATGAGCCAGCCAGCCTGAACGTGAGCCGCGACCGCGATTCGGGCGTCATCCTCGTCGCATATACCGACCCCATGACCCCGCCCACGATGTTCACGGTGGAGGACGTCGACCGCGTGGCCGACCGGTCCGCGTGGACCCGACTGGTCGACCCGAATCCGCAAGTGAGCGAAATGGCGCTGGGCGAGGAGGTGGAGGTCAACTGGACGTCCACGGATGGCAAGACGGTCGGCGGGGTTCTGGTCAAGCCGGTGGGATACCGCGAGGGACAACGTTATCCACTCATTGTGGCCATTCACGGGGGGCCGGCGGGAGCCGACGTTCTGCGATTCAACGGCGGCTACGGCGCGCAAGTCTACGCGGGCGCCGGTTATGCCGTTCTCAAGCCGAACTACCGCGGATCCATCAACTACGGCAACGCCCACCGGACGGATATCGTGGGCGACTACTTCACCCTGGGCTACGACGACATCATGACGGGGGTGGACTACCTCATCGATGAGGGGATCGTCGATCCGAATCGCATGGGCGCGCTCGGGTGGAGCGCCGGCGGGCATTGGTCGAACTGGATTCTCACGCACACCGACCGCTTCAAAGCGATCAGCTCGGGCGCCGGTACGATGAACTGGATCTCCATGTACGCTCAGAGCGACGTTCAACGGAATCGCCAGTTCTACATCGGTGACGATTTTCTCTACGAGAACTTCGATCCGTATTGGGATCAGTCGCCGCTCAAGTACATCTCGGACGCGAAGACGCCCACGATGATCCACGTCGTCGAGGGTGACCCGCGGGTTCCCAGCCCGCAGTCCGTTGAGCTGCACATGGCGCTCAAGAAGCTGGGCGTCCCGACAGAATTGTTCATGTATCCCGGCAGAAGCCACGGCATCCCCGACCCTCGGAATCGGCTCGTGAAGTCGGTGAGCGAGATGGCGTGGATGGACTACTACGTGCGGGGCATCGGAAACAAGTTCGAGTGGGAGCAAGTCTTGAAGACGCTCGAAGAGGAGGAAGAGGAAACGCCACCACGGGCGATCTTCGACGGTGCTGGGGGTTGAGCTCCGCCGGCCCGCTTCCGTCGGCTGGCCAGTACGGGAGAAGTCCTCGGAGACTTGACACGCATACACAGTACACACACATTCTGTGTATATGGCGACCAAGACGATATCCCTCCGGTTAGAGGCCTACGAGAAGCTCCGACGTGCAAGGTGGCGCCCCAACGAATCCTTCAGTGACGTTGTGATGCGGGCCCGGTGGGACGATCAAACGGTGACGGGAGGCGAGCTTCTGACCCTGGTTCGAGAGCGTGGCCCGTTGTACGACTGCGACGAGCTCGACGCGATCGACGAATTGAAGTCGGAAGGGAAAGCACCGGCGGATAAGTGGTCGACGCCCTGATTCTGGAGACCAGCTTCCTGGTCGACCTCGAACGGGAGCTGATCGCCGGTGGCCCCGGACCAGCGCAACTCTTCCTCGAGTCACACCATGCGCAGAAGCTCCACATCACCTTCACAGTCGCAGGTGAGTTGGCCGCCGGACCCCGCATGAACGAACGGGCCACGTGGAAGGAGTTGGTGTCTCCCTTCGAAGTGCTCTCCTGTACGCCTGAGGTTTCTTGGCGCTACGGTCGCCTGTATCGGTACCTCAGCGACAACGGTCTGCTGATCGATGCGAACGACCTCTGGATCGCCGCGACGGCTCTGGCCTTTGGAATGCCCGTAGTGACGCGGAACAAGAGGCACTTTGGGCGTGTGCCGGAGCTCGATGTGATCGGCTATGGGTGATGGGCTCGAGTGACCTTTGACTCGGCGTTGCGCCGATGTCGTGCCCGACCTACCGTCCACGATTCCAACGTGCAGCCGTGTCGGCGTCAACGCAGGAGGAAGAATGGACCGGACGATCGCAACGCTTTGGACTCGGAGCGTGGCAACGCTCTGGACTCGCACCATCGCCACGCTTCTGACCCTGCTGTGCTTGGCCACGTCCACCGCGGATGCCAGAGTCGTACGCATCGAAGTGGACTACAGAATGGATTTGGCTGACGGCACGTGGTACGGATTGGCCGGGCCCTATGAAAAGATCGTCGGCACGATCTACTTCGCAGTCGACCCCGACAATCCGGCCAATGGCATCATTACCGACATCGCCTTTGCGCCCCGGAATGCCGATGGCCTGGTCGAGTTCCGCTCCAACTTCTTCCTGATCAAGCCCAAGGACGTCACACGCGGCAACGGCACGGTTCTGTACGAGGTGTCGAACCGCGGCGGTAAAGGACTGCTGGGCTACTTCAACAACGCCTCAGGAAGCCGGGATCCGCTGACGGCAGCACACATGGGCGACGGCTTCCTGTTGCGGAACGGTTTCTCGCTTCTCTGGCTGGGCTGGCAGTTCGACGTGCCGGATCGCGAGGGGACCATGAAGCTGTTCACCGCGATCGCCAACGATGTTGCTGATCCGATCGAGGGGCTGGTCCGAAGCGAAGTCATCGTGAACAGCCGGGCGTTCGACCGATCCTTGGCGGACCGGAGCCACGCCCCGTACGAGGTCGCCGACCCGAACGATCCTGCGAACGTCATGACGGTACGTGACGGGGTGGATCAACCGCGTCGCGTGATTCCTCGCAGTCAGTGGAGGTTCGCCAGGCTGGAGGACGGGCGGGTCGTGCCCGACCGCACGCGCGTCTACCTTGAGGGCGGATTCGAGCCCCAGAAGATCTACGACGTCGTCTACAAGGCGCAGGATCCGCCGCTGGTGGGCCTGGGCCCGGCGGCCGTCCGTGACGCCATAGCGCTGCTCAAGTACGGCGACGCGGAGGGGCTGTCCGTTCCGGCAGGATCAATCGACCGTGCGTTGGCGTGGGGGAGCTCACAGAGCGGCCGGTTCCTGCGGACATATCTGTACTACGGATTCAACGAGACTGAAGACCACCAGAAGGCGTTCGACGGCATCATGTCACACATCGCCGGGGGAGGCCGCGGCAGCTTCAATCACCGGTTCGCCCAGCCGTCCCGAGACGGCCATCCATATCTGAACAAGCTCTATCCGACGGACATCTTCCCCTTCACCGGCATCGCACAGACCGACCCCGAGACCGGTATGCGGGACGGGCTGCTCGACGGGGTGGAGCCGGCTTATATGCCGAAGATCTTCTACACGAACTCATCGTACGAGTACTGGGGACGCGCGGCGTCGTTGATCCATACGTCCATCGACGGCACACGAGACCATCCGCTGATGGACAACGTGCGCATCTATTCGTTCGCGGGCGGGCAGCACGGCCCGGGCGGCTTCCCACCGAGGCAGGGAAGCGGACAGCAGCTCAGCAACCCCAACGACTACTCCTGGTTCTTGCGGAGCCTGCTGCTGGCCATGAACCGCTGGACCATCGACGACGACTCGCCGCCGCCCGCGAGCAACTACCCGCGCATCGATTCAGGTGATCTGGTGCTCCCCGGGCAGTTGGCCTTCCCGCGACTGCCGGGTGTCGCCATGCCCGCCACACCCCACAAGGCCTACCGGGTGGACTACGGTCCCGAGTTCGCCACCAAAGGCATCGTCTCGGTCCAGCCTCCCGAAGTGGCCTCGGCGTTTCCGATCTTGGTCCCCCAAGTCGATGCCGACGGCAACGAGACGGGTGGACTGAAGATGCCGGAGGTTGAGGTGCCGCTGGCCACGTACACGGGGTGGAACAACTTCCGACCCGAGTCCGGACCCGAAAATGTCCTGTCCAGCATGCAGGGGTCCTACATTCCGTTCCCCCGGACCACGGCCGACGGGCAGCGGAACGGGGATCCGAGACGCGCCATCGGGGAGCGTTACAGCAGCCGCGGGCAGTACGTGGGTCTCGTGTCGGAAGCCGGCCTCCGTCTGGTCGACGACGGCTACCTGCTCGCCGAAGACCTCGTGCCCATTTTGGACCGGGCCGGAGAGCACTGGGATTACCTGGTGAATGGGGGCAGCCGGTAGGGCTGAGGGGAGTTCGATGACTGAGAAGCGACCGTCTTGGAGGGACATTCTGTGGACTCCCATCTATGACTTTGTCGATTCTCGCTGGGGGACACGTGGTCTGCGATGGTTCGCGATCTCTATCCTATTGGTCGTGATGGCAGCGGCTCTATGGGGACTGGAGAAAGGTGTCCACGTCATGGGGAGGGGAGCTGCGTGGGTTGTACGCAAGGCACAGCTCTGAGGTACGAGAAAATGCCGAGGACCGAATCGGAGGAGTGAATGCCATGAAGAGCTTTGCTGCCACGTCGGCCCTACTCCCGACAATTCTCCTTCTCCTGACATCTCTCCTCGCCAGTCCCCCGGCTGCAGAAGCGCAGGCGCGCCGGATCTTAGCGCCCAGCGAGCTGTGCAGTAGTCACTCCGACGCCGCCATCGCGACGTTCGAGGATGCCGACCTGGAGGCGGCGGTTCGGAGGGCACTCGGGGTCGGTCCACAGGAGGATCTCACCTGTGGCCTGCTGTCCGGGCTGACCGGATTGGCCGCTTCCGGACCTGGTCCCGTTCGGACCGTGACCGGATCCCCTCGGTTCCTTCCCGTTGTGGCTCCGTTCGAGAGCCTGTTGGGGATCCAGAATCTCACGGGCCTGACGAGCCTCACACTCAACAACAAGTCGATCACCGACATCACGCCGCTCGCCGGGCTCACGAACCTGACGGTCCTTCGGCTCCACACCAACTGGATCACCGATATCAGCCCGTTGCGTGGGATGACGAAGCTGACGGACCTCTTCCTCAGCGAGAACTCGTTCAGCGACATCAGCGCGCTGAGCGGGATGACCGAGCTGAGGGTCCTGCGCCTCCATAAGCACGGAGACTTCACGGGCGTTCAACTGCCGAGAGATTTTCGGGGAGTTCAACGTCTCGATACCAACCCGATCACCGATATCACCCCGCTACGTAGGCTCACGAACCTGAGGGATCTCAACCTCCACACCAACGCGATCACCGACGTCAGCGCGCTGAGCGGGCTCACTGCACTGAACGAGCTCCGCATCAATGGCAACCAGATCAAAGACATCAGCGCACTGCGCGGGCTCACGGCCCTGACGCGCCTCGAGCTCACCGGCAACCAGATCACCAACATCAGTGCGTTGAAGGGGCTCACTGCTCTGACGGGCCTCGACCTTCGATTCAACGCCGAGCTCAGCGACATCCAGCCTCTGCTGGACAACCCGGGGCTCGGAGCGGGAGACAGAGTCGAGCTCCGGTTCACGAGGGTGTCGTGCAGCGACGCGGCTCTACTGGAGGCCAAGGGTGTGATGGTCAACAACGAGCTGTTCTCACCCTGTCCGTAGGCGAGGCCGCGCCAGCGCGGATCTCGAACACACCCAGCCATCTACTCAGCCGTCTCTCGGCTTGAGAGGCGTCGTCGAGGCGCGTAACTTCGCTTTCTTTCCCTTCCACCCTCGGGGGAGCTATGAACGGATCTCCACGGCGAGCTGCCTGGCTCGGCGCCCTTTCGCTTCCATTGCTTCTGGCGCTTTTTGTTCGGACCCTGCCCGGCGCGTCCGAAACGGCTCAGCAACTGGCGGGCGTCCAGGTTATCCCCGTCCAGGGGAACGTCTACATGCTGCAATTCCCGAACACGTTGGGGAACATCGGGGTGCTGCCCGGCCCCGACGGGGTCCTCCTCATCGACGACCAGGTCCCGAATGTGACCGACGCCGTCCTTCGGGGGGTCCGGGCGATTACCGATGAGGAGATCCGTTTCGTCGTCAACACGCACGTCCACATGGACCACTTCGGGGGGAATCCAGTCCTGAAGGACATGGGCGCGACGATCATCTCGCACAAGAACGTCCGTGATCGGATGTTCCAGCCGCACCATACTCCCCGACGGGGAGGGACCTATGCGGCGGCCCCAATCCCCGAAGCCAATCGCCCGATCCTCACGTTCGAGGATGCGATGAACTTCCACATGAACGGCGAGGACGTACAGGTGTGGCTCGTCCCGCGCGCGCACACCGACGGGGACAGCTTCACGTACTTCGCCCAATCGGACGTGCTGCACACCGGTGACGTGTTCCGGACCAACATGTATCCGATCATCGACGTCTACAACGGCGGGAGCCTGGCGGGAACGATCGCCGCCACGGAGGCGGCCATCGCGCTTGCAGGACCGAACACCAAGGTTATTCCGGGCCACGGCAGCGGATTTACCGACCGCGACGGACTCATCGAAGTGCTCGATATGATCGTGGACATCCGCGACACGATCCGCGAAATGATCGTGAGCGGGATGCACTTGGAGGAAGTGCTCGCCGCGAGACCCACGGCGGAGTACGACGAGCGGTGGGGGCAGGTCGCCACGTGGAATTCAAAGGACATCGTGCCCATCATCTACAACGAGCTGGGGGGTGGGCCGACGCTGCCCGCGCAGTGACGGGGTGAAGCTTGTGCTGAAACTGATCAGGATATCATCACGACGATCGACATCGAAGGGAATGTCGGGGTGATCCGGGTGGGGCGTGCTAACAGTGGGCGTGAGTGAGGCGCTATTTAGGCCAGCCTGACCTAATGGGCCCTGTTCGTCGCGAACCCGTTTGAGTTTGACCCGGTCCAGTCGCGCCCGCAAGCGCCCGCTCGACCGCGCCGACGAGTTGCCTGTACTCGAACGGCTTCATGATGACCTCAGCAGCGCCAAGACGCGAGGCCTTCAAGAGGAGCTCGTCTTTCGAACCCCTACCGCCGCCCGAGATCGCAATGATCGGGACTTGCGCGCCTCCCATCCGTATGGCCGTGATCACGTCGTGTCCGTCCAAGCCGGGCATGTTGATGTCGGTGAGAACGAGATCGGGCGGATTCTTCCCGAAGAGACGCAGGCCCTCTCTGCCGCTGGGCGCCTCATCGACCTTGTGCCCTTCCCGGTCGAGCATGTGCCTTACGAGCGTGCGGGTTACTGCGTCATCATCGATCACAAGAACGCGGGCCATTTCGCTTGGTCTCCTCGCCGGCTAAGACGGAACTGTGGGGCGTTGCGTCGATGTTGTGCCCGACCTACCGTTCGCGACTCCATCTCGTTGCACCCTCTTTAAAGGTTACAACCCTGCTCCATCAAGGCGAGGAAAAACGTATGCCGCACATGATCAACGCCCAGTTTCGACCGTTTCGAACGCAGACTCTCGCGCTTTGCCTCGGTGTGGCCTCCGCACTTCTGATGACCACGTCGGTGGCCGCGTCTGCGCAGCGCCTGTCAGGGACCGAGAACGGCGAGTGGCGTTATCTGGGCGGCGACGCCGGGCACACCCGCTCCTCGACCCTGAACCAGATCAACGCCAGTAACTTCGAGGACCTCGAGCAAGCGTGGCTTTGGCGGAGCGATAACTTCGGGCCCAACGTCGACTACTTTTCCCGGGCCACCCCGATCTACGTCGACGGAATTGTCTACACGGTGGCCACGCCGCGCCGGCAGGTGGTGGCGATCGACCCAGCCACGGGCGAGACGCTCTGGGCCTTTCGGGAGCCCGAGACCACAAGATTCTTGCGCTCTCCCAGGCGGTCGTACGGGAAAGGGGTCGCTTATGGTGAGATCGACGGCCGCGGAGTGATCTATGTCACTTCCCCCGCCTTCTTCCTCTGGGCACTCGACGCCAAGACGGGTCGGCCCCTGGAGGACTGGGGCGCACCCGTACCGCTCGATGACTTCGAGCGGACCGGCGTCGTCGATCTGGTGCCGGAGCTCCTCGAGGGCTGGGGCCAATGGGAGCGCTGGGATGAGGGACCGTACGACGCCGATTACGGGGTCCCGAGGGAGCTCGGTATGGTCACCAGCTCGTCGCCGCCGATCGTGGTGAACGGGGTGGTCGTCGTGCTCGTGGGCCACCAGCCCAGCTACGGCCAGACCCGGATCGAGAACATCCCGGGCGACATCATGGGGTTCGACGCCAGAACGGGAGAGCGCCTTTGGAAGTTCCACGTGATCCCCCGGCCTGGAGAATTCGGCCACGAGACCTGGGAGAACGACGCCTGGCAGTGGTCGGGTGACATGTCGTCGTGGGCTCCCGCGTCCGCGGATCCCGAGCTGGGGCTCGTCTACATCGTGACCAACGCCTCCACGGTCCAGTCGTACACGGGCCATCGGCCGGGCGACAACCTCTTCGGCGGGACCTTGCTTGCGTTGGACGTCCAGACGGGCGAGCGACGGTGGCATTTCCAGATCCATCGCAGCGACCAGTGGAACTACGACCTCCCGACGGCGCCCATCTTGATGGATCTGACGGTGGACGGGGAGCAGATCCCTGCGGTGATCCAGAACACGAAGCAGGGCCTCATCTTCGCGTTCAACCGGGCGACGGGTGAGCCGATCTGGCCCATCGAGGACCGCCCGGTCATCCAGACGGAGGTCCCCGGCAACTACACGGCGGCCACGCAGCCCTACCCGACGCGACCGGAGGCGGTGGATCCCATCGTGTATGACGGGCTGACCGAGGAGTTCGTGATCGACTACACGCCGGAGCTGAAGGCCGAGGCGATGGAGATTCTGAGCAACTACCAAATCGGGGGCCTCTACGTGCCATCGCTTCCCTTCCCCCACGACAACGACTTCACGAACAACCTCGGGTGTCGAGGGGGTGGGGACATCATCTACCATCCCCCGGTCGCCGATCCCGGCACGGGAATGTTCTACGCGTCGCACCGACGGACCTGCAGCGCCCCCGGCTTCATGGCGCCGACGGGCGGCGTGGACGAAGACAACCCGAACTTCGCTGTGCCCGGCGTTGGCGGTGCGACCCCCAACAGTACGCCTACCACGGGCACGACAGTGGCAGCTTGGGCGCCCGGCCGCTTCGGGGGGCTACCGACCATCGATGGCCTACGGCTCTGGAAGCCCATGGAGAACCAGCTCACTGCCTTCCAGATGAACACGGGCGATAAGCTCTGGTCGTTGCCGATCGGCCAGACTCCTGAGCGCATCAGGAACCACCCGCGTCTGGCTGGAGTGGAGATTCCGAATGCTGGAGGAGCAGGCTGGTCGATCCAGATGGTCACGGGCGATCTCCTGGTGCAGACCAGGGCGCTCAGTTGGGGCACGACCCAGGTTAGGCCGGACGCCCCGTTCGAGCTCCACGCCCGCGACAAGCGGACGGGCGAAATCCAGGGGACCATCGACCTTCCGGCCCCCGGCCAGTACGGGATGATGACCTACATGCACGAAGGCAAGCAGTACATCGTGGTGCAGGTGGGTAGCATCAGAGCGGACTTTCCGGGCTCGCTGGTGGCGTATACGCTGCCGTGATGCGGTCCGCCCGGGTGGTCCACCGGGCGGAGTCTACCTGGGTGCGCTCACCGCCGTGGCAGGAACCCTCACGTCGGTCCCCTTTGGGTAGCAGAGCTGCGGCCCCTCCGGGTACGTGACGATGTTGAGCAGCTCCTTGAATGGGAGCATGCCTTCGTTGAAGTCCACTTGGCTCCAGACCCCGACGAAGTCGGGGTGTACACGGATCACGTTGTTGAACCGATCCTCGAGGGCCGTACGCTCCGTGGGCTCGAGTTGAACGACCCAGCAGGTTTGGTCCCGGTGGAACAGGAAGTCGTTGAACGCCCATGCCAGTTCGAGATGGTTGGACCTGCCGATCTCGAGAGGATTCGTCGCGATTTGTTCACCTCTCGTGACGGTGCTGCCCACCACCAAGCCGCTCAAGAGAGAGATATGCTCGTACAAGAAGACCCACCCCTCACCTTCCGGCGCGTCCGTGCTCAAGAGAATACGGACGAGGTCTCCGGGGAACCCATCGGTGGCCGCCTCGACCGAGACGATTACGCCATCGCCGACTGCGTGGATCGCGGTGCCCTGGACCGATACGAGGTCGATGCCCGGGTGCCCGACTGCGCCTAAGTCGAGAGAGCTTCTTACAATCCCGAACGGGTTCACGATGGCCCCTTCAAGGAGGGCTGCGGCGGGCACGGGCAGGGCGAGATCGACCGGTGGCAGCCCCGCCGTGTCGTTCGTTTCGGGACCGGTGGGGTCGCTCGATGTCGAGCCGTCATCCGCACACGCGAGAAACAGCACGGTCGCCGCAGCGAGCGCGAGGCGGGTTCCTACGGTTGCGTGGTCCATCTTCAACAATACCGGCTGCGGCGCAGCCTCTAACACCTTTTTTTCAAGCGCAGCGTTGCAGACCCGTCATCGCCTCTCCCGTCTCGAGGAGCAATCCAAGCGCCTGCCGCTACACGCCGAGCTTCTCTCTAAGGCGATCGGTCGTGAGGTGCTTGACGGCGTCGAAGGGTTCGTAGTTGCCGGCGCTGAATGGAATGGGGCCGATGGCTCGGGCGAGCTTTAACGCGGCGGCGTTCAGGGTCGCATTGCGCTTGCCGATGCCCATGAGCGCAGCGCCCATCGAGACGTGCACCGAGCGCTCCTCGTGGTCGAAGGTCTCCCGGATGTGGTCAATGCATTCGAGGAAAAAAGCATCGTCCGGCGCGGTCTTTTTCGTGGATTTGGACACTTCGTACACCAGTCCGTAGCCGCAACGGCGGCGGACGGGGTCCTCGCTTTCAATCCACTTGGAAGCGAGCTCCACGACGAACGACGTTTTGGAGAGTGTCGCGCCGCAGGAAGCAAACACGTGCGAGAGGGAGCCCGGCCCAATCTCTTCGACCTGCGCCTCGGCCTGTTCCTCGGTCATCGCCTTGGGATCGTCGATGAGCAGCGCGATGATCTTCGCGTCGTAGACGTCGCCCTCCCAGAGGTTCATGGCCAGATCACGATCCCGGCCGATCTGCTTCGCCAGCTTGCGCAGCTGGGTCAGCCCAATTCCGAAGCTCTTCAGCTGGCCTGCCTTCGCACCTAGTTTTTCCCAATTCTCGATGCCCCTGTCATTCTTATTGGCCTCGAGAAGTGTCAGGACTTCAGTCGTGTTCATAAGCAGTGGTCCTTCGTGGCCTCTGGTGTGACTGTGGGACGATCGATAGGGCTGGGAAAATCGTGTCTCCCACGAGAGAACGAAAGACCCCGGAGGGCCCCCGCAAGGACCGCTCCATTGAAAGCTGTCGATAGGTGTCTTAGGCTTCCTCCTCCGGTTCGCGCCACGACAAGCCCGACCGTAAGAGCCCGCCATCCAAAACGGATCCCGACCATGACCAAGCGTATACTCATTGCCGCTCTAGCGGTGGTACTCGTCGCACCCCTCTCGCTGTCCGCCCAGAACCCGCTCGTGCAGTCGTTGAAGGGCACCTTCGATATCACGAAGACCAACATCATGGCGACCGCCGAAATCCTGGACGACGAGATGTACGCGTTCCGACCGACGGCCGAGGTACGGACCGCTGGCCAGATTCTGGCCCACCTCGCCGACGGGCAGTTCTCCTTCTGCGGGAGCGCCGCGGGTGAGCCCGGCGCCGCTCCCGAAAGCTTCGAGCAGACGCGAACACGCAAAGCGGAGATCATCCAAGCACTCGAGCTGGGCTTCGCGTACTGCGAGCGCATCTTCGCGCGGACCACCGATGCGGGGGCGGTCGCTCCGGCCGACTTTTTCGGCGGTCCAAACACCGTCGGCGGGATACTGGCGTTCAACTCCACTCACAACTACGAGCACTACGGCAACCTGGTGACCTACATGCGGATCAACGGGATCGTGCCGCCGTCATCCAGGTAGGGTTCAAAGCCTCCACATGCGCAGTGACACGCGCCTCGGCCTAGGCCGAGAACAAAGATGAACATTCACGAACTGATCCGACCGTCAAAAAAAGGCTGGCGGCAACTCCGGGAAGACCGCGACTTCGAAAAGATCCGGGAAGGATACAATCAACTCCAACTCCAAGGGCCGGAAAGCACGGGTGCATTCTACGACACCCTTTTTCGTTGGCTCGAGGAGACGAAGGTCCCGAAAAATGCGAAAGTCCTCGATGCGGGATGCGGCTCGGGGATCGTGTCGCGGGAGCTACGCACAGCAGGGTTTAGCGACATCACGGCCTTCGACATCTCGGACGTCAATGTCGAGGCAGTCCGTCCCTTCGCCCATAAGTCCTACCGGAGCACCTGCGAGGATATCCCGGAAGAAGACGGGACATTCGACATCGTTGTCCTCTGGGGAGTCATCGAGCATTGCCTCGACGTCCCAGGCGTCCTAGCGGAGGTCCATCGTGTCGTCAAAGGCGGCGGCCGCGCCTACCTCATGACGGACAACGCTTGGTGGCAGACGATCGTGGCGCTCAAGCAGCCGCTCGTCCCGGCATCGCGCAAGTACAACCGCTTCGTCCAACCGGTCGACGGGGACTTTTCGACCTGGGAGATGGACGGACTTCTAGCCCACGCAGGTTTCGTGAGAACCGAGCTATCCGGTCTCGGAGGCCTACCGATCGCTAACCGGTTGATGACCAAGATCTTCGGCGAGACCACGGAACACCGGCTCTTCAAGCATTTCTGCGGAAGAATGATCTTCCAGGCGAGGAAGGAAACTCGTGCCGCCGTCATCCAGGTAGGCTCCACCGACAGTGGCAGGAGAGCATAGTGAAGAATCTTGGTGTCATCTCGGTCCTTCTCCCGACACTCGTCCTCGCCAGTCTGTCCGCTGGAGAGGCCCAGGTGCGGCCACTCGTTTTCGTGGACGACATCGCTGACTCACCGCCTGTGAACCGACCTACCCCTCGAGAAGGTCTCGATTATCTGGATGTGCTCGACGTCAGCCGGGTCTGTCGTTAGCGGGTTCGCCTCGAGGATCACCAGATCGGCCTGCTTCCCAACCGTGATTGAGCCCTTCGTCTCTTCCTCGAAATACTGATAGGCCGCCCCAAGCGTGACCGCATCAAGCGCCTCCAAGACCGTGGCGCGCTGGTGAGGTCCCAGCACGCGGCCGCTGCGGCTCTTCCGGTTCACCGTGATCGACACCAACCGCATGATGTCCGGCGGGACGATCGGTGAGTCGTTGTGTACGGTGAGATTCACGCCGCGATCGATCGCCCAGCGCACCGGACTGATGTTGGTGCCCCGCTCCTCGCCGAAGCTCCGCACATGCCAGTCTCCCCAGAAGAATGTGTGCGCCGAGAAGAACGAGGCCACGACGTTCAATTCGGCCGCCCGGTCCAGTTGGTCGGCGCGCATGAGCTGGGCATGAATGATTACCGAGCGATGATCCGGCGCCTCATCCATGTCGGTGAGCGCCTCGTCGACCCCGTCCAGCATGAGGTCCATGGCCGCATCACCGTTGGCGTGGGCGAGAAATGGGATGCCGGCCTTGATCAATGCGGCCGCTCCGGCCTTGTAGCGCTCCGGATCCATCGTGCCGTACGCGCGATAGTCGGGTCCCGCTCCCGGTGGTCCCTCGACGTACGGTTCGGTGACCCAGGCAGTGCGCCCCTGCGGTGAGCCATCGAGGGTGAACTTGACGCCGGCGACACGAAACCCACCGCTATAGGTCTTTTCGTACGGCACATCTTCAGCACCCTGCGTCGAACCAAGTCGCTGGAACACGGCGACGTCGGCATCGAGTGGCTCACCTAAGGCGGCATCGCGAAGCGTGCGCGCGAATCCCGCTCCGGTTCCTCCGTCTTGAATCGTGGTGATGCCGTAGGACGTATACACTTCGATGGATCTCCGAATCAACTCGTCCATGTCGACCGGTGTTCGCGACGACCCACCACCGAGTCGGATCAGCCCGCCCGCCCCCTCCTCCAGGACCCCATTGGGCTCCATCGAGCCTTCGATCCGGCGAATGTGGCCTCCGGAAGGATCTGGTGTGTCGGCCGTAATGTTGCTGGCTTCGAGCGCCGCTGAGTTGGCCGCCCGCAAGTGTCCCGAGACATGGCCCAGCACGATCGGGTGCTCGGTCGAGGCTCGATCGAGATCGACGGCCGTGGGATGGCGACCCTCCGCAAGCAACGAATCGTCGTATCCAGTTCCAGAAACGGGCTCGCCTGGCGGTATGTCATGCTCCACGATCCACGCCTGGATCTTCCGCACGATGTCGTCGATGCTGGTGACGTCGCCCACCGGCGGTGGGTGAAGCAACAACTGATCCAAGGCCCGCCCCACCCCCAGGAAGTGACCATGAGCATCGATGAAGCCGGGCAGCAACGCGCTGTCCCCGAGATCCACCACCCGCGTTGCATCCCCTCGCAGGGACATCACGTCGTCCAAGGCTCCGGCCGCTGTGATCGTCTCGCCCCGGACAGCCACCGCTTCGACGGATGGCTGATTCGGATCCATGGTGACGATGTTGTCGCCGAAGAGAATCAAATCCGCGGGCGGACCCGCGTCGGGCGGGGGGCCTCCACAGCCACTGAGACCGACGCCGAGGGTGCACGCCAGGACGATGGCGGCCGGTTTCGAACTTCTCATGATTCCATCCCGATGATGTGTCGACGGCTCAGTCGAAGTGCTGTTCGTGCGCTGTTGGTGAGCGTAGCGACGGGTCTCGCTGCAAGCAAGAATCCGGAGTGGCAGCTCCTCTTGCAGGATGACGGGGGGGTGGGGGTGGCCGAGTTCCTAACCGGGCTCTCTCCGTGCTCTGGCTCAATCATCGACTGCACCGATAGATTCCCCCGCACATCGTCTCGCGCCCACAACAGAGGAAGCGAATGAGCCCCGACCGTCGTTCAAGCCGAAGAGACTTCATCAAGGGAGCTGGCCTCGCGGCCGGCGGAGCGGCCATGGGGGCCTACCCGACGGAACTATTCGCTGCACCGCGCGGGATGCCGTCGACTCAAGGCCCGTCGGCTCAAATGCCATCGTCCTACCCGGAGCTCAACGATCGGGCCGTCGGCTGGTTACGCTTCCTCTGGGAGAAGTCGACCACACCGGACAATTGGACCCGGTGGGGCCAACCCCATATGTGGTGGGATCTGTACACATTCCCTGGCGTCCTGGGCTTTCCGCGCTTCGATCTCGCGTACTCCGCGTACGGGCTGATTGTCATGGCGGACCAGACTCCAGCCTGGCGGGAGGTCTACACTCGTATCGCCGACGAGCTCGCCAGCCGCTACGTAACGTATTGGGGCGCGATCGACTGGCTGACGCAGATCGGGCCCGATCCGGCCCGGGCCGAGTACCCGCCCCAGTTCATGCTCCAGATCCCCGAGGAGCACCGCGGCAACTACGACCGCATCGGGTGGACCGCGAACGGCGTCGAGCCGTGGGGCCTCCAGGAGGATCCGATCGGAGCGGACGGCTACCTGTTCTACCGCGGTTGGCTCAACCTGACGCTCTCCATCTACCGGTACGTATCAGGCGACGACAAATGGGAGCAGCCGTTCGCGGTCACGGGCTACCGCGATCAGGAGTTCGAGTGGGATCACCACCGGTTGGCGGAGCACCTCGAGCGCCAGTGGAGGGACCATCCCGAGGGGCCGCAGTGCGAGAACACCAAGATCTGGCCGTTCTGCAACAGCGCGGCCACACTCGGCCAATACCTATACGACCAGATCCACGGCACGAACCGGTACGACCCCGTGCACGGATGGCTCGAGTACATGCGGGACAACTACATGGGTGTCTCGAGCAGTGGCGAGCTCGAGTGGATGACCACCTGGTACGACCCGCTCATCGACTACAAAGCCAACGGCGGCCCCGGCTCCGGCCTCAACGTCGCACTTCTGGTCCTCCCACAGGATCGGGAGTTGGCCTCGTACCTCTATGAGGCTTCGGCAAACGCGGCCGGCTGGAACAACCCACGCGTTCCGGCCAGGCCGAACCTCAACGCGCTACTCCTGGCGCGGGACCTCGGGGACGAAACCACCGTGGCCCGCCTGAGCGCCGCGGCGGAGGCCCGCAGTGACCCCCGCTTCTTCGGAGAGCACAACGAGATGTTCGGGTTCTGGTCTAGCAACGAGGCATACCCGCGCGGCCAAGCGAGTGCGATGTCCATGCTCGCGGAAATCGGCGAGGGCACCGTGTGGTCGGACGCATTCCAGGCACCGTATCTGGACAAGTACGACGCCCCCACCGTGGAGGGCATCGACTTCCCGTCATTGGGCGTGCGGCGGGCGTGGAACGACCCGGAGGGCGGAGTTCTGCACGTATCTACCTACGCGATCACCCCGGATGTACGCGGCCAGGACACGGCCTGGCGCGTGACGAACGTGCCCAACACCGGCGAGGTTTTCATCCTGATCGACGGCCAGCCGTTCAACCGCTTCGAGGTCGAGGGCCCGGGAACGATCCGGCTGGATACCGAGATCGGTGAGCATCGGTACCAGATCTTCACGGACTATCGAGGTTCGGGGACGAGGACGGGTCAAGCGCAACGCGAGGCGCCGGCACGGGACGGCGCGACAGCCACGACTGTGGCGTCGGGAGCGTTGGCTACGGGCGCCGGTGCGCCGGCCGGTACGTCAGGCACGAGTGAGATCCTACCGGGTCCGATACCGACTTGCGGCGGCGGCTGCTGCTAGGGAGGCACGAGAAAAGCCCCCCAGGTCGATCCTACGATCCGCCCCGCAAATCGAAGAGCGGCTCGGCGACGGTCATGTTCGACTGATACCGCTCGGCCGCCGCGAGGATCGCGGCCAGCGCCTCCGGGCGTTCAGCGGCCACGTCGAACCGTTCTGCCGGGTCCTCGTCCAAATCGAACATGATCGGCGGATCGTGGTCGGTGCGCAGGGGCGGGAGCCCATAACGTCCTTCCGTGACGAAGTGCACCTTGTACCGGCCCTGTCGAAACGCGTATAACTCGCCCATCCGGTAGTACGACATGACCTGGCGCGGGCTCGGCCCCTCACCGAAGAGCACCGGGCTCAGATCGACCCCGTCGATCGGTCGGTCCCGCGGCACCCGCCCGCCCCCCAGCGCGATGGCGGTGGTGAAGAGATCCATCGCCGAGCCGATCTCTTGCGTGACACCCGGCTCGATCGTGCCCGGCCACCAGAAGATCCCGGGCACGCGCATGCCGCCCTCGAACGTCGTCCCCTTGCCGTCCCGAAACAAACCGGACGTGCCCGCATGGGTCCGGTAGGCGAGCCAGGGGCCGTTGTCGCTAGTGAAGACGACGAGCGTGCGCTCCGACAGCCCGGCCCTTTCGAGTGCCGCCATTACCTGCCCGACGCTCCAGTCGATCTCCTCGATGACATCTCCGTAGATGCCAGCTGTGCTGCGGCCACGGAACTCTTCTGACGCGAACAGCGGCACATGCGGCATCGAGTGCGGCATATAGAGAAGGAACGGGCCGTCACGGTGCTCTTCGATGAAGGCCACCGCTTCTTCCGTATAGCGACGAGTCACAGTGGTCTGATCGGCCGGGCGCTCAAGCTCCATCTCGTTCCGCATCAGCGGCACATGCCAGTAGTCGATCTCTGGCTCGAAGTAGGCCGATCGGTTCCCGAGGCCCTCCGGCAGGTTCCAGTCCATGTCGTTGGAGTACGGAATGCCGTACCAGGAGTCGAACCCGTGCCGCGTCGGCAAGTATTCGGGTAGGTGTCCGAGGTGCCACTTGCCGACGATACCGGTCGCGTAGCCCAGGTCCCCAAGCGCCTCCGCAAGGGTGACCTCCTCGTCCGGGAGACCGGCGCGCGAGTCTGGAAAGAACACGGCCTGGCGGCGCCCGAACATGCCGCTTCTGAGGTGGACGCGACCGGTCAGCAAGGCGGCTCGGCTCGGTGAGCAGACCGGGGCCTGGGCATAGAAGCTCGTCCACCGCTGCCCTTCTTCGGCCATCCGGTCGAGATGAGGTGTCCGGATGCTCGGGTGCCCGTACGAAGCGAGGTCACCGTAGCCGAGATCGTCAGCCGTGATGATGACGATGTTGGGCGGCTGCTCCCCGATTGACGTCAGTGAGGCCGGTGCACAGGCCGCCACCAGGAGGGCAAGGCCCGCCGTCGCCATCAACGGGTGTCGCTCGCTTGTTCCGTCCATTGGTGTCGAAGGCTCCTCCGAGTTGTAAGGACAGCTAAACCAAAAGCTCCTTGGAGTGCCCCCTTGAGGAGCGAAGCGGGCAACCGTACTTTTAGGCTTGCCTAAAACTGCACCCTGAGTCGAACAGTCCCATGACCTCGCAACAACTCCAGGACCGCTGGGATCAGGTCAGACGGACTTATCCCGTGCAGACGTTCGAACGCGCAGGCACCACTTGGCGGTACCGTGCGTCAGGAGAAGGCGAGCACACCCTCGTCGTGCTGCCCGGAGCGCTGGGGAGCGCGGGTTCGTATTTCGTTCTGATGACGGAGTTGGAAAGCCGGCATCGAGTTCTCGCGGTCGACATCCCCGACACGGCCTCGATCCGGGAGGTGACGGACGGCATCCTCGACATCCTGAACCGAGAGGGCGTCGAGCGCGCCTCCTTCCTGGGGTCGTCGTTCGGAGGAATGCTCGTGCAAGCCTTCGCCAAGAGCCATCCGGAACGGGTGGCCCGCCTCATCCTATCCCAAACCGTTTCTCCGGCAGGAATCCCGCCCGGGAAAGGGCGGTTCTGGGCCCGCATCGCGTCCGTCCTACCGACGGGGCTGATCCGTTGGCTGTTCGCGCGACTCGTGAGCGCCATGCTCAAGCGTACCCGCCAAGGAGTTCTGGCTGCCGTTCTACTCCGAAGAAATCAAGCGCATCGACCGCCAGGGGCTGGTCAGTCGATATCTGCTGATGTCCGACTTCGTCGAGTCGTACGACTGGACGCCGAGGGCCAACGACGCCTGGAGCGGACCGGTGACCATCATGCTCTCTCGAAAGGACGCCATGGTCGGCAGTAAGATGAGGACCGCGCTGTCGGCCCTATACCCTGACGCAGACACCCACATCTTCCAGAGCGAAGGGCATGGGGCGTACGTTTACGATCCCGTCGGCTTTTCTCAGACTGTGTCTTCGGCGTTGGATTCTCAGCGCCACCACCCCGACCTTACGTGAGGCCGACCTCGAGGAGCTATAGGCTTTAGGGTCGCGCCCGACTGTCGATCGCCCCCGCTGTCGATCTGCCCCGCTTGCTTTGCAGAGCGCCCAGCTATATTTATCTAAACTTGATAAATATCTGACGAAGGCCCTATAAAACCAGCGAGCCAGCCATGCCGGATTACGCCCACCTGACCGACCTCGAGCAGCTCCTCCTCCTCGCCGTGCTGCGATTCGGGGACGAAGCCTACGGCGCGAATCTGCAGGCAGACATCGAGAACGCCGCCGGTCGCCACGTATCCCTCGGCAGCATCCACATGACGCTCGGCCGCCTCGAGGAGCGCGGCCTTGCCAGCTCGGAGAAGTCGGCTCCGCAAGCCAGCCGCGGCGGCAAGGCCAGACGCATCTACCAAGTCACCGACGAGGGCCGGGAGACGCTCGAGTGGAACCGCCGCGTGATGGACCGGATGTGGGAGGGCGTGCCGGCGGAAGGCCGGCCGTGAACCCGCTCCCGCTTGGCCTGGGGACGCTCGTTCGAGCGCTACTTCCCCACGAATTCGCGGACGACGTGGTCACCGAGCTCGAAGAGCGATATGCGGACCGCCGTCTAAGAGGCCGCATCGGCGCGGCCCTCTGGCTCGCCCGGGAGGTCGCGATGACCCCCTTCTTCGGGCTCAGACGACAGGCCTGGCGCCTGCGGGCCCGAGGGGTTCGAAGGCAAGAGGACGTGACGGCCCAGGTGGGAGGATGGGCGAAGGGGAAGCTCTCGGCCGGACTGATGATCGCGCTGCGGTCGCTCCGGAAACGCCCGGGCTTCGCCATGGTCGCGATCCTGACCTTGGTGGCGAGTGTCGGCACGTCGACGCTCATCTTCAGCGTCTTCGAAGGCGTGTTGCTGCGCCCGCTCCCCTACCCCAGCCCGAGTTCGATGCGCTCGGCGAGATCGTGAAGTCCGAGGGTGGCGTGATCAGGGCGGTCGCGGATCCGTTCAGCGCACGCCGAGACCTCACCGAGGGCGACCCGGTCAGGTCCGCGATAGCCGACACCGGGGCCTCGATTTCCGTGTTCACACCGAGGGGCGTGAGGAAAGGCACACCCCAGTACGCCGCGCTCCAGCAGATGTATGGGAGAGCCACACGCCAGGGCCTGGAGCAGGCCATACAGAGCGCAGAGTACCAGACTGCAATAGATGTCGCCCGTAGAATCGTCGAGGTCGATCCGAGGTTCGAGGGTGTGGACCCGCTTCTGGTCGGTCGCGAGATCCAGAAGCAGGTATTGGAGAGAGCATCGAGCAGGGCAAGGTCAGAAGTGACCAGTGCTCTGAGAGGAAGATAAACGAGCCCCCCCCGGCACTGAACACGGAGGACAACATGCCTGCTTACGAACAGCCGCCGACCGACCGGCGCAAGAACGTCGAACTCAGTGACGACGAGGTGCGGCTCAAGATCGCCGAGCGCGAGGCGAAGCTCGCTATCCAGAGGCTCAGGGTGCGGATCGGATTCGCTGCCGGTGTCGTGGGGCTCTTCATCGGGACCTACGCCGTTCTCGTCCAGCAGAACAACGTCGGAGCCCTGATCGGGTTTGTGGTCATGGCTGTCGGTGGAGGTATCGCCACGCTCGGCCAGGTTCAGGATCTAATCAGCTCTGTGCTCGGGCGGGGGGGCAACAAGTGAAGCTCCTTGAGACGCTCGTTGCTGCAGTGCCGCAGGGGAAGGCGCTCGTCTGGATGCTCGCAGGGTTCGCCATGAGCTTCGGTGCCGGCGCTGGGGCCGTCCTTGGGTTCGGTGAGACAGCTGACAGCATCGCGCTCGTGCCAGCGATGAAGATCACGGTGGACGACAACGTCCGACGGCTCAACGCCATCGACGTGAGCCTCGTCGCAGGGGCCAACGCCCGTGACCGGATCCTCTGCATCGTGAGCCTCAACGCCACTGCAGGGACCATCGTGCCGTCGTTACTGGACGAGGAATGCCCGCCATGACCCGGGGGTCGTGGATCCAGCTCGGGTTGGGCATCACGTTGGTCGTGATTCTGATCGTCACCGCGGTTCAGCTCGCGGGAGCGCTCGGCAGGGTGAGCGTGCTCCGCGAGCAGATCGCCGAACTGGAGGATACGGTGGTCGTCTACCGTGACGCCCAGGACTCTGTCCGAGAGCGTGGCGACAGCCTCATGGCCGAGCGTGATGAGGAGGAGCGCCAGGACTCGATCTCGATTGCTGCAGCCCACGACTCGGTCGTGGCCGCGGTTTCGAACACCAACGATGCACTGGCGGCTACCAGGAACACGGCAGCGAATCTTCCGGTCGTCCTGGCCGCGCTCGATCTAGCGATCCAGGAGCTGGAGGACGAGCGCGAGGCCGGCAGAGAGAAGGACGCCGTGAGCGCCTCTACAGTCTTCGCCCTACAGCAGAGGGTTCGTACTCTCGATATGCAGATCCTCGACGAGAGGGTGGCCGCTGACGACGTCCGGCAGGCGATTCAGGCCCGGCTCGACCTCGCGCTTCAGACGATCGAGGTGCAGCAGCGGGCACTCGCGCCGAGCTTCTTCCAGAAGATCTTCGACATGCCCGAGGTTGCGCTCGTCGGAGCGGCGATCGGTGGCGGTCTCGTCTATCTGGCGGTGCGCTGATGGTTCACGAAAAGGAAGAGGTATGAGAACCGAATATCTGGTCCGGTTTGGTCCTACGCCCGACGGGACGCTCGGTCGGCTTGGGCCGTGGGCCGCCTTGGAGGAGGAGGACCAAGGGAATCGGAGAAATGTATCGAGCATCCCTACGGGCACCTACGTCTGTAGGCGCACCATGTACAATCGGGGAGGCTACGAGACGTTCGAGGTCACGGGTGTCGAGGGTCGGAGCCGGATCCTGTTCCATGTCCTTAATACTGAAGAGGACACGGACGGTTGCATTGGGCTCGGGATGCGGTTCGGTGTGCTCGAAGTGATCGACGAAGACTCTGGTATAATGACACACAAGCTCGCCGTGCTCCGGTCACGAGATGCCTTCAATGCTTTCATGGTCTCGCTCGACGGGGTCGAAGAGTTCGCTTTGGTCGTCACGGACCACCGGGGGGGAGAGAGCTGACTCCATGTCCACCCTCGTCCCAGATAGCAAATGCACCCGTTGCGGGTCAAGCCCGCATGAGGGCGGCAATTGCCCAGAGTGGAGGCAAGCGGCTGACCTATCATTCTGTAGTAGGATTGTCCTAGGGCAGAAAGGGGATACATGACACGCGAAACGTCGCTCTCGACTTCTTTCGAGAAATCTGTACGACGACTGCTTGGCGTATCCTGGCCACCTCCCGGCAGCGGGGATGGCCAGAATGGGGGGATGCCAGAAGGCCCTTTCGGAGATGAGCGGACCTTGGCTGCGATTGCCCATGCTCTTGGCGCGAGCGAGGTAGGTGGCCTATCGAGAGCCGAAGCAGCGCTTCTTAGCGACCTTCCTAGTATTCCCCAACAACTCGTCAATGAAACCAAAGAACAAATCCGGGCGGGAGACGATCCGTTAGGGGAGGCTTTTTGCGACCATCGGAAGGCCGAGGATCGACGGAAAGACGGCGCTGTTTACACGCCCCCAGACATTGTGAACGCTATGGTTTCATGGGCTTCGACGGTGGGAGAACCGGGTCGGGTCATTGATCCTGGCACGGGGTCCGCCCGCTTTCTGCTCGCGACTGGTCGCAGATTCCCGAAGGCTCGACTCCTAGGAGTAGAAAAGGACCCGCTCGCGGCCCTCATGGCTCGTGGTAACCTCGCGGCGGCTGGCATGGCCAAGAGGTCGGAAATCCGGGTAGAAGACTTCCGTACGTCCCTGCTGGACGGTTATGACGGCAAGACGCTTTTCCTAGGGAACCCACCCTACATTCGCCATCACCTGATAGAATCCAAGTGGAAGGCGTGGCTCAAGAAGGAGTCAGACAAGCTGGGTCTTAAGGCCAGCCGTCTCGCGGGACTCCATGTCTATTTCATACTGGCCGTGGCGAGCCGGGCAAAGGACGGAGATTACGGAGCACTCATCACCGCCGCAGAATGGCTCGATGTGAACTACGGCCAGCTCGTTCGGGAACTCTTCCTGAACCGACTCGGCGGACAGAGCGTTTTCCTTATCGAACCGAAGGCCAAGCCGTTTCCTGGTACAGCCACTACCGGAGCTATCACTACGTTCACCGTAAACGGCAAACCGACATCAGCACGGTTCGCTAGGATCACAGAATTGTCGGACCTGGGTGACCTATCCGGGGGACGACGTGTTAGGGGTGAGCGACTAGCCGCCGAGAGCCGGTGGTCTCACTTCACAAGGACCCCGAGAGAAGTTCCTGCGGGTTATGCAGAGCTGGGAGAGCTATGTCGCGTCCACCGGGGGCAGGTCACTGGCGCAAACCGAATATGGATTGCCGGAGAACACAGCGAGGGGTTACCAGGCGAGGTGCTCTTTCCAAGTGTTACGAAGGCACTAGTGTAGTGTCGCCAAAGTCTCATTGGCTTTGTTGACCTTCTTGAGGATCTGGCGGACGGTGGCTGTCCATGTGAAAGGTGTGGGGTTTTCGTTGCGGCACTCGATGTAGTCGGTGATGGCTTGGATCAACTCGTCCACGCTGGTAACGGCGAGCCGCCGCAGTTGTCGCTCGGTGAGTTCGCTGAAGAAGCGTTCGACAAGATTGAGCCACGAGGCCGAGGTGGGCGTGAAATGGAAATGGACTCGCCGATGACGTTGGAGCCACTGTTTCACCTTGGGATGTTTGTGCGTGGCGTAGTTGTCGAGGATGACGTGGATGTCGAGATCCTTGGCCGTCGTGCGCACGACCGTGTTCATGAACTTGAGAAACTCCTGATGGCGATGCTTCGGCATGCACTCCTGAATGACGTGGCCGGTGGCCACATCGAGGGCCGCAAATAGCGTGGTCGTGCCATGGCGCTTGTAATCGTGGGTGAAGGTGCCGGCGCGCCCGCGCTTCAGCGGCAGGCCTGGCTGGGTGCGATCCAGGGCCTGGATCTGGCTCTTCTCATCAAAGGAGAAGACGATCGCCCGCTCAGGCGGCTGCAGGTACAACCCGACGACATCCCGGAGTTTTTCTACGAAGGCGGGGTCGGTGGACAACTTGAACGACCGGACCCGATGGGGGCGCAACCCATGGGCCTTCCAGATGCGCGCAATCGTGGAGTGATGCAAGCCGGTCACTTCGGCCATCAGCCGCGTACTCCAATGGGTGCCGCGGCCCGTGGGCGGCGTCGTTTGTGTCGTGCGGTGCACGATGGCTTCTTCCTCGGCCAGGGTAATACGTTTCGGGCGTCCCGACCGCGGGCGGTCGGCCCGGAGGGCCGCAAGCCCGCCAGCCTCATACCGATCCAACCAGAGTGTGACGGTCGGGCGCGAGACGCCGACATCACCACAAATAGTCGAGCCCGAGTCCCCCGCAGCGGACCCGAGCACAATGCGGGCGCGCTCGACCACGCGTTGGGGGGTCGTGCGGGATCGGACCAGCGATTCGAGGCGCGCGCGGTCCCCGCGGCGCAGTGGCATAACACGTATGGGTAGTGGCATGTCATACAATACCACGTAGCCTTATATCATGCAAGATAATTTAGCGACACTACACTAGCTATAGTTAGGGGTTCGGCCACGGCGCGTGGCCCAGCGCTCGGCGGTTCCCCCCGCGTGCCGGAGGAAGGGCCACGTAGAGGTCACTCCGTCACTCGGGCGGATTGATGGCGTCCGCACCTGCCGTGATCACGAACTCGACGCGCCGGTTCCTCGCCCAGGCACCCTCGTTCGAGCCCTGCACCAGAGGTCGGCCCTCGCCGAAAGACTCGATGTCGAAGCGGCTCTCGGACAGCCCGAAGCCTGTGAAGAACTGAAGTATCGCCTCGGCCCTACGGTTGCCCAGGGCGAGGTTGTACGCGGAGGACCCCCGCTCGTCGCAGTACCCTTCAATGCGGAGGCGCACCTGTGGGCTCGCACGGAGGATGTTCACCTTCTCGCGGAGCACGGCTGCCACGTCATTGCGGACCGCCGACATGTCGTAGTCGAAGAAGACTATCTCTTCGAGGGTGGCACGGGCGGCGGCGATGGCACGCTGCCGCTCCGCCTCGGCGGCACGTTCGGCGGCGATGGCACGCTGGCGCTCCGCCTCGGCGGCACGTTCGGCGGCTAGGCGCGCAGCCTCCGCACGTGCGGCCTCTTCGGCCTGACGGACGGAATCCTGCTCAGCCGGCAGCGAGTCTATGGCTGGACCGGACGGCGGAAGCAGGGGCGGCGGGTTTATTAGGCAACACGAACTGACCCCAAGCATCGCGGTCACCACTACAAAACGGTGGACGATCATCGCAACCCCCGAGTTGGACGAAAAGGTCGAGCAGGGGCAGCTGAAAGCGAGCGGGCAGACTCCAACCGGTGCCCCACGTCAACTCGAAGGTATCCCTGGTAGCCTTGTTGTTCTAGCTGTGATTGGGCGCTGGCACCGTCGCGCCGGCTAGGGAATGGCCCGACGCGGTGATAGTCGTTGCCGCCGATCGTGATCGCGGCATGACCCTGTTGCCGTAACTCGTCGGTGAACCGGGCAGCCCTCTCGGCACTCCGAAAAGCGCCCACTTGAACAAGGATGCCCCCGCTTGGCAAAACCGT
Organism: Longimicrobiales bacterium; assembly: GCA_965249775.1. Taxonomy (GTDB): domain Bacteria; phylum Gemmatimonadota; class Gemmatimonadetes; order Longimicrobiales; family Gaopeijiaceae; genus UBA822. The sequence continues at coordinate 3,636,046 of OZ252253.1, read as the reverse complement.
GGGGGCCGGTGCGTCGGGAGGGGTCACGGCAGGCGGTGATTGGCGACGAAGGTCGAGCTGCGGCAATGTCACCTGGGCTTGCAACTCGCCGGTTTGCGTCGGGGATGCCGCGGACCGGGGCTGCGGGGTCGTTCTTGCACGTGGCTGGGGCGTCGACTGGACATTGACGACGCGCTCGTGTCCTTTGGCCGGTGCAGTGGTTGTTGGTGCAGGTGCCGCGCCTTGCGGCTGGGCCGAAGCTTGCGCGGGCTGCGAAGCAGGCGAGGCCGACTCGGGCGTCGCGGGTTCGGGTGGTGGATTCGCATCCTGTTGGGGGGCGCTGACTGGCTCGGCGGGTGGTTGTGTAGCCGCGGCGCTGGCCCGCTGCTCGTCGGCGCCAGATTCGGCAACCTCGCGCGGAATCAATTTCGGAGCGGGCGCCTGGGCGGAAACGTGGCCCCGGCTGGGGATGACATCCCGCGTGCCGCCCAAGGGGATCGACACGCGCAGCGACATCCCCAGATCGGCCGGACCCGTTCTGGTTTCGCGTCTCATGGCTTCTAACTCCAACATCGCGGGCAGGGCGGCGGACAAGCTCCAAGCGGTCCCCAAGGCCAGCTCCCGCCCCGGTCCGGCCCATCGCAGCCGGCTATAGGGCATCAGCAGACCCGGTACGCCTGGCGCCTTCATGCCGACGTAGGCCACCTCGCTTTCCATCCGGTACTGGGAGGCCATACTCATGGCTCCCATCCCCGTTGGGCGCATGACAGCATCCGCGTTGTCCCACAGCGTCGTCCGGCCTCCTCCGTCCCGGCCCCACGTGGACATCACCGATGCCCTGAACCCGCGCTGCTTCTCGCCCGGGTCCCAGCTCGCTTGCACGCCCAACCCCCAGTCCCGGTAGTCGCTTTCATGCACCACTAGCGTCCGGCCGTGCAGTGCCACGTCCAGTCCATGGTTCGCATCCAGGTACCCCAGACGAAAACCGGTTTCCACGCCGGCGCCGCGATCCGCATCGCCCCCATCGAACCGCCCGCCGGCCTCCAGCTGCAGGCTCAGTGATCGCCCCGCTGCCAGCGGCAGGTCGTGCACCCACTCCAGCATCAACCGGCCCCGGTGGGCCTCACCGCTCACCTTGGCGATGTCGTCGGTGGCATCGGTCCTCAGTTGAGCCGTGAAGACATCCGCTCGCAGGGCCAACTCATTGCAAGGCCACCTGCACAGCACCGACCTCACGCCACCAGCGAGCATCCGAAAGTCGGCATCGAAGTTGTGCGTCCGGCCCAGCTCTTTGACATCCACTTCACCCCATCCTATGCCTCCGAAGCCCCACATGCTCACCCGTTCGTTCAACTCCCAATACAGATAAGGATGAAACGTGTTCAGATCACTTCCCAAGACCCCGTCTACACCGTCGTCGGTGTAGTCCATATCTCCCCAGCTGCGCATGAACGACAGCCCGGCGAGCACCTGATCGTTGGCATAGAGATCAAGCCCGAGGTGAGCGGCCTCGAGGCGGCCGCGATAGTTCATTCCGAGCCGATCCAGGTCTCCGTTGAAGTGCTGCAGATCTCCTTGACCCCACAACACCGGTACCCAGCTCGTGCTCGTCCCCTGCTCCTGCTTGCCCAGAGCCATCTCGAAGGAGGTTCCTGCGAGGTTGAACCCTTGATCCCTCATCCCCGAATACTCGGTCAGTCCCGATCCCAGCGACGCGTCTCCGATGCCAAAACCCTGGAGTCGATCGTGCTCGTCGACGCTCCCACTCGGCCCTATACTGTAGCCAGAGGAGGCGCCCAAGTACGATTGACCGGAGCGTGCGGCGCTCCCTAACGAACCCAGCGAGAAACTCCGCAGCCACGATCCTTGCGTTGGCTCGACCACGTCTACTCTCACCACCTCGTTAGTCCCCGAACCCTGCATCGCACCGGACGACCCCAACCGACTCCACTGACGATGGCGTTCGAAGCGACCCTGAATGGCTGACTGTGCGCTGGCGGCCGTCGACCGTGCTAAGACCGCCAGCATCACCTCCAGTGTTTGTGAGAACTGCTCCGCCGTGCGCTGCTGAGTGAAGTTCACTGTTGTCTGCGAGATTTCTCCTTCACTTACCGCCTCCGGTAACTCTCCAAAGCTCAGCACAATCGACTCTCCAGGATCGTCCACTTCATCCGCCAGCACCTTTAAGGATATCGTCCCCTGACTCTCGCCTTCCTCAAACACCAACGACGCCGGCACCCCGCTATAGTCTTCGTCCGTTGCCCCTCCTTGGAGCGCCACGACCAGTGGCACTTCCACCCGCCGGTCCGTTGCCGGTGAGACGGTCACCTCGATGTCGGCCTCCTGACCTTCCCTAATCTCGTACTCCGCCTGCCCAAAGCTCACCGTGAGCTCCACCACACCCTTGTCCTCGAGCGTCACCGTCGCCACGGCTGGGTCCCCCGCCATCACCGCCGTCGGCAAGTCCCCAAATCCCAGCTCGAGCTCTTCGTCTTCCCCGTCCTCGTCATCGTTGGCTGCAATCGTGAACGTCTGTTCCGTTTCGCCAGCTGAGAAGGTGAGCTTGCCTGTGCCCTCCTGGGCATCCCACTCCTCCAACCCGTCGACCGTATAGTCGTCGACTTCCGTCGACTCTGGCTGCAGCCGCGTCACCCGGATCGGGATCGCTAGCTCCTCGTCCCAGCCGAAGCTCAGCTTCACCGTTACTGTCGCAGCCTCTCCTCCCTCGAGCGCCGTATAGCTCTCCTCCTGGTAGCTCAACACCACACCCTTGTCCTCGAGCGTCACCGTCGCCACGGCTGGGTCCCCCGCCATCACCGCCGTCGGCAAGTCCCCAAATCCCAGCTCGAGCTCTTCGTCTTCCCCGTCCTCGTCATCGTTGGCTGCAATCGTGAACGTCTGTTCCGTTTCGCCAGCTGAGAAGGTGAGCTTGCCTGTGCCCTCCTGGGCATCCCACTCCTCCAACCCGTCGACCGTATAGTCGTCGACTTCCGTCGACTCTGGCTGCAGCCGCGTCACCCGGATCGGGATCGCTAGCTCCTCGTCCCAGCCGAAGCTCAGCTTCACCGTTACTGTCGCAGCCTCTCCTCCCTCGAGCGCCGTATAGCTCTCCTCCTGGTAGCTCAACACCACACCCTTGTCCTCGAGCGTCACCGTCGCCACGGCTGGGTCCCCCGCCATCACCGCCGTCGGCAAGTCCCCAAATCCCAGCTCGAGCTCTTCGTCTTCCCCGTCCTCGTCATCGTTGGCTGCAATCGTGAACGTCTGTTCCGTTTCGCCAGCTGAGAAGGTGAGCTTGCCTGTGCCCTCCTGGGCATCCCACTCCTCCAACCCGTCGACCGTATAGTCGTCGACTTCCGTCGACTCTGGCTGCAGCCGCGTCACCCGGATCGGGATCGCTAGCTCCTCGTCCCAGCCGAAGCTCAGCTTCACCGTTACTGTCGCAGCCTCTCCTCCCTCGAGCGCCGTATAGCTCTCCTCCTGGTAGCTCAACACCACACCCTTGTCCTCGAGCGTCACCGTCGCCACGGCTGGGTCCCCCGCCATCACCGCCGTCGGCAAGTCCCCAAATCCCAGCTCGAGCTCTTCGTCTTCCCCGTCCTCGTCATCGTTGGCTGCAATCGTGAACGTCTGTTCCGTTTCGCCGGCTGAGAAGGTGAGCTTGCCTGTGCCCTCCTGGGCATCCCACTCCTCCAACCCGTCGACCGTATAGTCGTCGACTTCCGTCGACTCTGGCTGCAGCCGCGTCACCCGGATCGGGATCGCTAGCTCCTCGTCCCAGCCGAAGCTCAGCTTCACCGTTACTGTCGCAGCCTCTCCTCCCTCGAGCGCCGTATAGCTCTCCTCCTGGTAGCTCAACACCACACCCTTGTCCTCGAGCGTCACCGTCGCCACGGCTGGGTCCCCCGCCATCACCGCCGTCGGCAAGTCCCCAAATCCCAGCTCGAGCTCTTCGTCTTCCCCGTCCTCGTCATCGTTGGCTGCAATCGTGAACGTCTGTTCCGTTTCGCCAGCTGAGAAGGTGAGCTTGCCTGTGCCCTCCTGGGCATCCCACTCCTCCAACCCGTCGACCGTATAGTCGTCGACTTCCGTCGACTCTGGCTGCAGCCGCGTCACCCGGATCGGGATCGCTAGCTCCTCGTCCCAGCCGAAGCTCAGCTTCACCGTTACTGTCGCAGCCTCTCCTCCCTCGAGCGCCGTATAGCTCTCCTCCTGGTAGCTCAACACCACACCCTTGTCCTCGAGCGTCACCGTCGCCACGGCTGGGTCCCCCGCCATCACCGCCGTCGGCAAGTCCCCAAATCCCAGCTCGAGCTCTTCGTCTTCCCCGTCCTCGTCATCGTTGGCTGCAATCGTGAACGTCTGTTCCGTTTCGCCGGCTGAGAAGGTGAGCTTGCCTGTGCCCTCCTGGGCATCCCACTCCTCCAACCCGTCGACCGTATAGTCGTCGACTTCCGTCGACTCTGGCTGCGGCCGCGTCACCCGGATCGGGATCGCCAGCTCCTCATCCCAGCCCTCGCTCAACTTCACCGTCACCGTCACCGTCTCTCCACCTTCCCTCGCCGTGTAGCTCTCCTCCTGATAGCTCACCACCGGATACAGATCCGCCTCGAGCACCAGAGGCGCGCCCGCTATATTGCCGTTGCCGACCCCGTATTCGACCACATTCGCCCCAACCTCCACGATCACTTCACCGCTCTTCGAGGGAGTGATCTCTGCCTTATAGGTCGGCGCCGACCCACTGAAGTCGGTCACCGAACCATTCGTCACCGCGATCTCGCTCCGCTCGAAACCCATCACCGCCTCGCTAAAGATGATCGTCACCTCGAACACGCCGCGCACCGGAGCTGACACCTCCGTTTGAATCACGACCGTCACTACCTTTTCGTTGTCGGCCTCGGTCGCCGTGACTGGATCGATATAAATATCGTAATAGTCTTCGTCGCCTGCCGCTCCGTGAGAGAAGATCGCGACGCCATCCACCTCGTCGGCGTCGTCCTCGGCCGCCGAGACCGTCACCGTCTGCGCCGTATGCCAGTTCAAGTCCGTGAATAACAACGTAACCGAATTAAAGTCCGCATCCATATCCGTTACCGAGGTCACCGTCAGGTCGGCGTCACTCAGTTGGTCCGGGCTCGCCTCGACCGTGACATCATCCGTCGGCTGGGTGACGAGCCTCACCGTGTAGGTCGCCGAGCCGCCTTCCGGCACCGACAGTGCCGTCGGCGAGACGATCACGCCGATCGTGTCGTTGTCATCCTCGGTTGCTCTGAGGCCAGGGGTCGAAACGCCGTGATAGACGGTGCCGGGGCTGATCACGTTATGGCCAAACTGGGCAGTGCCGGCCGCGCCGTCGTCATCTTCCGCCGCCGAGACCGTCACCGTCTGCTGCACACTCCAGTTCGAGTTCGTGAAGGTCAGCGTATCCGGGCTCGCCGTCAGATCCTCATCGCCGGTCGCCCGCTCCACCGTGATCGTGACATCATCCGTCGGCTGGGTGACGAGCCTCACCGTGTAGGTCGCCGAGCCGCCTTCGGGCACCGTCAGTTCCGTCTCCGAAACTATTACGCCGGATGCGAGCTCAACCGCCGGGAATGTAATCTGCGGCCGATCCACGTTGCCGGCGTCGTCGGTGACCAGCACCCCCACCGTCTGCGTGTTGGTGTTGGCCGTCCTCGGCGAGCCGCTGATAATACCTGTATTGCCATTCAACTCCAGTCCCAGCGGCAGGGAACCGCCGCTAGTGGCGTAGGAGACGATATCCGTATCGCTCGTGGTCGGAGCTATCGGCGTGATCAAAACGCCCACCGTGAGATTCGATGGCGCCGTGTAACTCACACTCGGCGGCGTCAAATCCACCGGCAGCGTCCGCGTAACCGTCGCACTGGTAAACCCGGTCTTGGTGGCCGTCACGGAAAGCTCCACGCTCGTTTCGGTAATGTAGCCCGCATTGGCCGGCACGGTCACCGACCAGGTCGCTTCCGTCGCCCCGACCGCGATTGCGGAGGTCACGCTCGTCAACGCTGTGCCGCCGATGGTCACCGTGACAGTCACGCCGCTGTCGGTACCCGTGTTGCCCGTGACGGCGAAGTTGTTCCTGTGCTCCGACCGGTTAATCGTGTTGTCGCCCGTAACGTCGTCCACGTTCAGCGTCAGCGTGCCCGCCACCACCCGCGGAAAGTCGATCGTCGCCGTGCCGTCGTTGTCGGCGGCGTCGGTGGCAATCACGGTCGATCTCCGCGTGCTGGCATTGAAGGTCGTCGGGGTGCCGCTGATCACACCCGTCACGCCATGCAACGACAATCCCGGCAGCGGATTGGAAAACAAGTAGGAAACAATGTCCGTGTCGCTCGTGGTCGGCGTGATCTCCACGCCCAACTGCAAACTCAACGGCGCCGTGTAGCTCACCGACGGGTGCACCAGATCTTTCGTCAGCGTCCGGCTGACCGTCGCACTCGGCTCATAACCGGTCTTTGTCGCCGTCACCGAAAGCGACGCGCTCGATCCCGTAATGTAGCTCTGGTTCTGGGCGGCCAACACGGTGTGCAACCACTCGCCGGCGAGGTCCGAGGCGTTGATAAACGACCCCGTGCCGATGACCAAATTGATGCGCACTGAGCCGATATCGCCTGTGTCGCCCGTGATGTGGATAACGCCGTCGTTGATGACGTCGTCGCCCGTAACGGCGTCTACCACCAGCGGCAGCGTCAGGTCCACGTTAAAAGTCCTTGAATGCGACAGCTTAATCCCGCCGCTAAAAGTGGCCTCCGCGTTTACGGTCTGGTTATCTCCGTCAGTAATGTAGCTACTCTTGCCCGGCACGCTCACCGACCACCAATAGTTTCCATCGATCAGGGTCGTGGAGGTCCTGTTCCACGTCTCCGTGCCGAAGGTCACCACGACAGGTATGTTGCTCTGGTTACCCGTGTGGCCAGTGATTTTGAAACCGTTCCACTTCTCCGAGGCGGTGACCACGTTATCGCCGGCAACGGAGCTGATGGAAATTGTGTTCGACTGCGCGAAGGCCGCGGTCGGACAGGCGAGCCAGGCCAGCCACGCGACGACGGCGAAAACGCCTGCAAGCCCCCAGCCGCCACGGCGGCGCTTGGAGGGATGGTCTTCGGCAACCAGCCCCGCCGATGGATTGGTAGCGAGAGAATCGTCCCTGTGCGCCGCCGGAGGGGACTGCGCCCCTTCGGCATCCGGCTCAGGCGGGCTCGATTGAGCGTACGGAGGCGGCGAGATTGCGCCGATGATTTTCGGGCGTGAAATAGTTCTGATGGCAATCGCCTTTCCGCCTGCGCCGGCTCGACATGGCGCCGAGTGTTTGGAGCTTTGGCTGTTATTCGTATGGACCGCGCCGGAGTGGGATGTGCCGTCAGCCATGTTCGCCTCTCCCGCCGATATTTAGTCTCTACTGCTCGCCAGTCGGGCCGTGCCAGCAGCCTTCGACTCGGGCCTGCCTAATATCTTAACTGCAGTTGGCATCCTTTCGTCGCTCCACGTGCCGAAACCTGCTCGGTCCGGCGATAGGGAGATTTTCGTTGCGGGGGAGGCGTGACCAATCACTCTTCCCCCGCGAGACACCGATCTGACAGACTCTCGGACCCTGATGACTCCATTAGCTGCCGGTCAGAAGTGATACTTCATGTTGAGGCTGATTCCCCAGAACTGAATGTCATCCGTCTTGACATAGTAGGTAACGGGGACCGGCGGGTTACCGGCCACCGACGCATGATCGCGGAGAGAATCATATGCCGACTCGTCATCGAATTCGCCGAAACTCGCCCATCGGAACTTGAGCCCGATGGTGACCCGATCGCTGACCTGATAATCCAGGCCCGCCACCGCCTGGTAGCCGAGCAGCAGATCCGACAATTTCGCTCTGTCCGCGGTGATCGTGCCGGCAATCTCCCGGTTTAACGCCTAGGCCTTCGCCAGCTCGTCACCAATCACCCCCTCAGTATCGAATACCGTGACGTTCTCGGGGTCATTCGTCCGGCGCCAGAAGGTCCGGTACGCAAGCGAGACTTTCGCAAAGCCGACTCCAATCCCCAGAGACGGCGTAAACTTCGAATCGGAGCCCACCCGTTGGCCGGGACCAGGTACCGGCGTGAGCGGAATGCGACCCCGAATGACGGCTTCGTATGTACGGTTTCCGCCCGGGCGTTGATGAGGCGGGCCGCAGCTGTTGGGCCAACTCCGGAGAGAGGGAGGAGGGGATGGTTTCGATCTTCCTTGGCTTGGTGGGCATTGTTGTCTATTTGCCTGCAGTAATAGGACGCTGTCTTACTCATATCATAAGGCATCCGGGGTTAAACGTGAAGGCGGTGTAAGCACTGAACCGCCCCGGAAATCCCGGAGAGTGTTTTAGCCGGGATTTCCCATATGGAACCCTCCCGAAATGCAGTGGACCCTTCAATGTCACCTCTTGGGCCTGAGACTCGGATCGCACGTTTTCGTCTACGGAGTAGAGATTGAACGGATCTGCGACTCGCTAGACAACAATCATTCCGCGTCTTGCTGCTCGCGAACCCGACGAAAGATCTCTTCGGCAAGATGTTCGTGTGCAGCCGACCGAAACTCGGTGTCCGTCATCACCCTGGAGAAGATCTTTTCATTGCCTTCCATTCGCGCGATGAATAAGTCGTCTAACATGCGATCCAGATAAGAGGCGAAATCTTTGAAGCTGTTGGCGCGAGCCGCCTCTGCAATGTCCTCGTTGTTCTCCGCCGAAGCCCGTATCTGGTCAAAGAACAACTGATCCGTCGCAGGAAAAACACCACGGGAGCGGGTATTCGCCGAGCCCATCACGCTGAACGGGAGCAACCATGAGTAGAACTGACGACATACGCCAGGGTGGCGCGAGCGACCGCACGGGTAGCGGCGGTGGAGCGCCTTTCGTGAAGTGGCCGAAGGACAAGAACTACGCCTGGGTCGAGGGCCGGGTCAAGAAAATCTGGAACGGCAGGTTCGGTCCCAGCGCAACGCTCGAAGTCTCATCGGCATCAGACGGGCTTGTTGCCAAAGGCAAGAATGAGTCCGGTGAGGAGACCGTCTCCGACGTTCGTGCCGGCGAAGAGGTGAACGTGGGTCTCAACTCCAGTGCGCTGCAGGACACGCTCGACCAGGACGACGTGGGCGAGAACGTCCATATCGCGTTCGAGGGCTGGGTGGAAGCGAAGGGCAGCGGCAACGCCTACCGTCTCTTCACAGTGCTCGTTCTCGACGAGCGTGGTGGGGTTGGCGAGGAGACGGTGGGCGCGTCGGTGGGTGAGGCCGGGCCGGGCCACCCCGACAACGACGACTTGCCGTTTTAGTTATGAGCCGCACGGACGATCTACGGGCGAATGGCGCTCGCCAGCGCACTCCCCATGTCGCCAGGGAGCTTCTCGCTTCTCATTTCGACAAGGACCCTTACGAGAAGATCGAGGAGCTACGGGGCCTGGGCGCACGCAAGGCGAAGGCCGAGGGCATCGCGTATCAGCTCGAACATGAGCGCAAGATCGTAGTCGCCCAGCTCTGCAACGAATACGCGAGCGCCCACGCCAAGGACAACCTTTCCGAGGCGAAGCTCGACCGATTGGCCCGAGCGGACGAGCGCTACAAGAATCACATCGCCGGGCTGGCGGTTGCCATCGAGGAGCGCGAGCACGCGAGGAGCGAATACTGGCGAGTTCGTACCCTCCTCGAATGGGACGCCAGGACGATTGCTCACATGAACGCGATGAGTCGCTTGGAGGATCCGGCGTGAGTGCTCCGAGCTACTACGATCCAGGCCAGCCGGGCGCACGGAGGACCGACCCGGAGACCTCGCATCTGGCCGCAGCCTCGATGTCGGAGGAGCGGATCACCGCCCTTCAGACCAAGGTGCTTCGAGCGATGGTGAAGATCGGTGGCCGGGGCATCAATGACGAGATCGTGAACGCGACGGGCGAGCCCTGGAACACCGTGACGCCTCGCATGAAACCGCTTGAGCGACTTGGCATGATAGCGGGGATAGGCAAGAGGAAGAGCGCCAGAACGAACCGCAAGCAGATCGAGTGGGAGATCACGGACGCCGGTCAGCGGTTCGTGATGCAACAAGAGCACGCGGCATGAAGACCACTCGGCACCGTAAGCTTGAACGAGCCAAGGTCCGATTCCGCAGGCAGTTCCACAGTGCCGGGCGCGTCGAGTTTTTCCGCAACTTGCCGTGCGAAGTCTCGGGCGTGCGGTTCGGGATCCACAACGCCCACACCGAGGGCGACGGCACGGCCAGGAGGGGTCCGTTCACGAGCATCGTACCCCTACATCATCAGGTCCATTGGCACTTCGACACGATGTCCGAGGTGCAGTTCGAGGAGGAGTACGGGCGCACGAAGCAGTCTGTCCGCGATCGGGCACCTCATTACCACAAGCTGTGGGAGAAGGCTGCATGAACGGCTGGACGGCCTTCTTCGGCTTCCTCATCCTCGACGCCGGGGTCGCCATCGGCTGGTGCCTGAGGGTCGCTCTCACGCGGGCGCAGGGGGAGCTGGAGTGTGACTGACGAGATTCGCCCTGACTTGGTCGGTGACGGTTACGACGCCGAACCTCTGCTCAGGGCCAGCGAGGTAGGTAGAATGCTCGGGGTAGCGGAGAAGAACGTGTACGGCCTACCGATTGCCAAGGTGCGCTTGAGCACGCGGCGGGTACGTTGGAGGTTACAGGTGGTGCGCGACTTCATCCTGAGTCGCGAGGAGGAGGTGGCATGACGACGAGGCGAAGCAACGGCATCTACTACGTCAAGCGATCCTTTCCGGGCATCGGCAAGGTGTGGAGGAGCCTCGGGACCAAGAATGCGGCTCGGGCGACGACGCTTGAGTTCATGTTGGTCTCGCTACACGGCCAGGGCCGGATCGAGCTGGTGCAGGCGTTTGTGGACGGCGAGGTCTCAATCGAGGGGCTCGCCAAATATTACGAGACGGGCAGGGTCCACGAACTCGCCGCGAAGCTCAGTGAGCGGGATTCGCCTCTCGCAGATGCGTGCGAGGAAGCGCTCAAGCTCAAGGCACCGGACGTAAAGCCGAAGACGCTTCAGCGCTACGAGCAGGGACTCGCCCACTTCCGGCGGCTATCCGGCCAGTTCACCGCGAAGGAGGCCCTCGTGGCCGACAACATCCAGGCCTTCAAGGCTGCGCGGCTCAAGGAGGGAGCGGCGCACGAGACGATCAACAACGATCTCGGCGCGATCTCGATCTTGGTTACGCACGCACTCGACAGGGGCTGGATCACCAAGAAGCCCAAAATCAAACGCTTCGGTACGAAGGTCCGCATCAACTACATCGAGAGCGACCAGCTCGCGACCTACATGGCCGTTGTGCGGCCAATTTACCGAGTCTTGTTTCAGCTTCTCGTAGGAAGTGGAATGCGGCTCGGTGAGGGCGAGGCTCTGCGGGTGTGCGACTTGAGGTTAGGCGGCTCCGAAGCCCGCGCTCAAGTCAATGACTCCAAGACGGATTCGGGCGTGCGCTCGGTGTTCTTGCCTGGGTGGGTTGCTGATGCGCTTCGGGCTCACATTAAAGAGCGTGGACTCAGTGGCACCGACAAGCTCTTTGAGATGCCCCGACGCACGACACAGAAGGAGCACACGCGGGCTTGCAAGCTAGCCGGGATTCATGGCTACACCATCCATGACCACCGGCACACGGCGGCTGTTCATCTTGCCAGGGCTGGGATGCCCCTCAATCTGCTTATGGGCCAGCTCGGGCATTCCACGATCAAGATGACGATGCGGTACGCAGCGTTCCATCCAGACTATTCGGATGTGGAGGAATACTTCGATAAGGTGGGCGAGCAGCTCGGGTTGGGGTCGCCGGGTGACAGTTCGGGTGACACCTCCAAAATGGAGACACGGTAGATGTACGGTGAAAACACCGTAAGTCGTTGTCCTACAAAGCGGAGCCGGTGGGATTCGAACCCACACACCCTCACGGGCGCCGGTTTTCGAGACCGGTGCAATACCAATTATGCGACGGCTCCAAGGCGCCTCGAACTAACTCTGTTGATACTTCCGGTCACCGCTGCCCGGATTTGAGCTGCGGGGGCCCTAAAGGGCCTCCTCGCTCGTCTCGGCGGTCACCTCCCAGACCGCATTCGCGGATCACTTCTTCCCGCCTCGGCTGAACCTACGGTTCTGGCGTCCGCCTTCGGCGGCCGCCGCGTGCTCGCTAACGCGAGCCCGCAAATCCGGGCGCGAGCTCGTTTGCTCTTTCCACTCAGTCGGGGCGCCCGGATTTGAACCGGGGACCTCTGCGTCCCGAACGCAGCGCTCTACCGGACTGAGCCACGCCCCGAATTCGCACATCACCGCCCAGAAAACGTTCCCGCGGGAACGCGTGGGCGAGAGCATGCAAGAAAAGATCATACGTCCAGCGGATGGGGTGGGATTCGAACCCACGCGGGTATTAACCCACACGATTTCCAATCGTGCGCCTTAAGCCGCTCGGCCACCCATCCAAATTCAGACCAAACGGGAGACGGAGTCCTACGCCTCGGCTCGCGAATCCCACACTCCCAACAAGGTCCTTTTCAAACACGGAGGGAGTGGGATTGACCTGCGGTCGCCTTCGGCGATCCTCGGTCGTCTCGCGCACAACCCTCCAAAGCGCTTCGCGCCCAACCATCTCTGGGCGCTCGGCTCAAACCCACGCTCCCCCGCGTGGGTTCGAACCCACTTCAACCGATCGCCCTCTTTTACACGGAGGGAGTGGGATTCGAACCCACGCGGACTTGCGTCCAACGCCTTAGCAGGGCGTCGCCTTAAGCCACTCGGCCATCCCTCCCATGAACAGTTGCCCCTCTAGGGCTCGAACCTAGACTCTCCGGAACCAGAATCCGGCGTGTTGCCAGTTACACCAAGGGGCAAAAAACCAGCCACAGAGCCACCTGTCGGACTTGAACCGACGACCCCGTCATTACGAGTGACGTGCTCTACCAGCTGAGCTAAGGTGGCTGAGAGTGGAGCCGAGGGGAATTGAACCCCTGACCTCAGCGTTGCGAACGCTGCGCTCTCCCAACTGAGCTACGGCCCCCGTAAATGGGCGCGAGAGGACTCGAACCTCTGACCTCTACGATGTCAACGTAGCGCTCTAACCAACTGAGCTACGCGCCCCATCCTCTCACTTTCCAAAACGCGCCCGGAGGGATTCGAACCCCCGACCTCCTGGTCCGTAGCCAGGCACTCTATCCAGCTGAGCTACGGGCGCAAACAAACCACAATGAAAGATATCGCTAACAACCGCCCTCAAGTGTTCTCGAAGACCCACGCTTTTCGCGAGGCAATGCTGAAAAAAGCGCCCCCCAACAAGCCCTCGAAGATCCATGCTTTCGCGGAGTGATTTTGGTGTAGGGGTAGGACGCCCCGACTGAGGCGTACAATCGTACGCCGCAGGGAGGGGCGTCCGCAGCCTGACACCGCCCTACGCCAAAATCACTCCGCGAAAGAGTGCCCACGACAGGACTCGAACCTGTACGCCGTTTCCGACACTGGTCCCTCAAACCAGCCTGTCTACCAATTCCAGCACGTGGGCCCGTACCATCTCGAAGCTCCCTACACACCGTCATGCTCGGGGAGGGACTCGAACCCTCACGAGGTTAACCCCCACAGGGTCCTGAACCCTGCGCGTCTACCAATTCCGCCACCCGAGCAAATTCGTGTGCAGTGGAGCCGAGGGGAATCGAACCCCTGACCTCTTGAATGCCATTCAAGCGCTCTCCCAACTGAGCTACGGCCCCAACACATCAACCTGAAATTTGTCAAACAGCGTCTCGAGCGGGGCTGACGGGACTTGAACCCGCGACCTCCGGTGTGACAGACCGGCACTCTAACCAAACTGAGCTACAGCCCCTACCCACTACAACGTCCCATCCCGGAACACACACCGGGCCCCTCATACCCTCACGGGGAATCGAACCCCGGTCTCCAGGTTGAAAACCTGGTGTCCTAACCGTTAGACGATGAGGGCGACTCCCCTGCCAACTCTCAAACAGGCCCGGAGGGACTCGAACCCCCAACCCCCGGTTTTGGAGACCGGTGCTCTACCAGTTGAGCTACGGACCTCTGACGCCCATCCTACACCATGCCTATCCTACAGTGGCCAGGGGCGGAATCGAACCACCGACACCACGATTTTCAGTCGCGTGCTCTACCAACTGAGCTACCTGGCCCGCTACCTGGCCCGAAAAAAAATCCGCCCGGCCTTTCGGCAACGGGCGGCTCGGCGAGGGACGCGCACTCCGGTCTTTCTAGGGGCGCCCCTCGACGGCCCACCCTCTCGGGCTAGACCACGTGTCCGCCATCGTCCATCCCCGGGCGTGCTGCGCATCGGTCCTGAACATCGATAACTCCCGATTCCCGGTGGATGAACATACAAACGCCGCCCGAAGGCGGCGTGTTTCAAAGTAGCGGGGGCAGGATTTGAACCTGCGACCTCAGGGTTATGAGCCCTGCGAGCTACCAGACTGCTCCACCCCGCATTGAAATGGAAAGGTATTCGAGAGAAGACAAAGGTTCAACCCTGACACCCATGCCTCAAGGGACCCACGCTGCACAGGGTTTGTAGTACATTGGCCTATCCATTTTTCCCTCCCTCCGCTGGAGAGAACGACGCTGACGAAACCGACGCTGCTCATCGTTGTGGCCATGGTGCTGTGCTCGATCACGGAGGCCGCGGGCCAGTTCTGGGACCGGTTCACCTTCCGGGAATCGTTCTCTGCGTCGCGGGGACGATCACGGCCGGCGTCGTTCGCCGTCCTCTTACCTGGTGATACCACCCCTTCGTACAGCATCCGGTCAGGCCTGCGGGTCGATCTCGGTTTCGGGAGTTTGGGCCAGAAGGTCGATATCGGCCCCTACGTCGAATACCGGCTGCTGACGAACATCAGGAGGCCGCAGAATGTCTTTTCGGTCGGGCTCTCGGCGGACTGGGAGACTCGGGACCAGGAGGCAGAACAGCAACGGTGGTCCGCAGTCATGATTATGCGCGTCAACTTCAAGAACGATTTCGAGCGCGTCACCAAGTCGGTGCAGACGAACCTGAACTTCACGCCGGTAGCGCGCGACCGGGGCGGTGGTCTTTCAAATCTCGGTCTCCCGAATGTCCCGACACAATTTGGCTCGGCGGTGGAGTTCACCTACAGCCCGTCCATCGGTCTCGAGCACGAGGGCGTGGTGCGCGCGGAGGACCAGTCCAAGGTGGGCTCCGTTGTCCGGTTAGTCTCGGCGGTAAAGGCTGAGCTGCTTCCGCTGCCTGAGCATTTGGCTCGACGGCTCGAACTGAATTTCGAGTACGGCTACGTCTACGACTTGAAGGACTCTGAAGCTCCCGATCAGCTAAATCGTGGTCACCAGCTGGTGAGGGCAGACGCGAACGTGTGGTTCCTAAGAACGGATGCCGGGAGGTTGGCGGGCGTTTCTCTTAAATACACGAGCGGTGAGAGTCCAAGCCAGGGTTTCCGACCTCAGCGAGTGACGGAGCTTACGTTCTCACTGAAGTTCTAGCGGGGCCGTACACGCAAGCAGAATCCTTGCTTGTGCAAACGGCGAGCGCGTACCTTGGCGCCCTCCCCTCAGCCTCGCGCCTCGAGGTTTCTTGGGGTGCCCGGGCTCGCTCCCATGAGCGTGCCTCACACGGACAAGGTCCATCGGAATCCATGAGGGCTTCACACAGCCGCTGTATGACCGCCACTCTGCTCGCGGTGGTCGCCAGCATGGCCTGCGCCGGCACCGGGACGGGGGTGGACACGACCCCATCTCCGACTGGCAGCTCGACGGCCGAGCTCGAGGCGCTTTACCGCGCGCGCCAAGACAGCGCACGCACGCGCTTCACCGAGGCCGACGTCCACTTCATGACCGGCATGATCAGCCACCACGCCCAGGCGCTCGAGATGGCGGGTCTCGCTCCCACGCGTGAGGCCGGCCCGTCGGTCCAGATCCTGACGGCCCGCACCATCAACGCCCAGCAAGACGAGATCACCGTGATGCAACAATGGCTCCGGGATCGCGGGCAGCCCGTCCCCGAGGTTGGTACCGGGGGAGTCGGTTCGACGGTGCGAGTGGCAGATGACGGAATGCTCATGCCGGGGATGCTGACGGACCAACAGATGCGGGAGCTCGAAGCAGCGAGGGGCACGGATTTCGACCGGCTCTTCCTTACTTACATGATTCAGCACCACGGAGGGGCCGTGACCATGGTTGAGGACCTCTTCGCCACGGACGGCGCGGCGCTCGACGAGGCGGTCTTCAAGATCGCTTCCGACATCCAAGTGGATCAGACGACCGAGATCGCACGGATGGAGCGCATGCTGGAGGCGTCGGCCGCGACGGGACGGCGCCCTTAACATGGACGATCACTGGCGCAGACAATGACTAGCGCCGACCACTAGCGCAGACGACCACTAGCGCAGACTATCACTGACGTAGAAGGTCACTCTCTTTCCAGGATGTCATCATGACCAGCACGCTTTCGGCTCACCAGAGAACCTCGTGGACGGCTGTGTACCGTTTCTTGGCACTCCCGTTCGCCGCGGGGCTGTTCGTCCTCGCCGGCTGCGCATCCGGGTCTGCCAGCCCTGGCAGCTCGGGGACGGCCTCCTCGACGCTCGTGCGGATCGCGGCCGAGACCGCACCGAGCCCCGACCCCCGTATCGGCCTCGAGCCGGGGCTCTTCGATGCCGAAGAGGCGATATGGAACCTGCGGTTGATGTCGGCGACGCCGCCGTCCACGGACTTCGTCGGTGTCACGAACTCCGACCTGGCCTTCAAGGATAACTACGCCATTCAGGGCAACTACAACGGCGTCCAGGTCTGGGACATCGAGGATCCGCGCCAGCCATTGCTCGTGACGGGTTACGTCTGCCCGGCGTCGCAAAGCGACGTCTCGGTCTACGGGGACCTTCTGTTTGTATCAGGCGAGGGACTCAGCGGCCGGCTCGACTGTGGCAATGAGCGCATCCAGGAGGCCGTGAGCACGGAGCGCCTTCGTGGTATCCGGATTTTCGACATCAGCGACATCCGGAGTCCCGAGTACGTCGCCAATGTGCAGACGTGCCGCGGGTCGCACACGCACACGTTGCTGAAGGACCCGGATGACGACGAGAACGTGTACATCTACGTCTCCGGATCCTCGTTGGTGCGTCCCGCCGAGGAGCTGGCCGGGTGCTCCGGCGCTCCGCTGGAGCAGGACCCGAATACCGCGCTCTTCAGGATCGAGGTGATCAGGGTGCCGCTCGCCAACCCCGAGCGTGCGGCCATCGTGAGCTCGCCCCGGATCTTCACAGGCCTCGTCGCGCCCCCGGGCCACGGCCTGGCGCCTGACGACATCGCCGCCATCGAGGAGGCGCGGGCGAATGGTGCGTTCGTTCTCGACATTCCCGATCAGCCGCAGGTCTTGCCGGACGGCCAAGCCGCGCAACTGCTCGCCCAGATGGTCGCCCAGCGCGGAGGTAGCGGCCCGCCCACGGCGGCGGACAGCGTGGCTCTGCGCGATTTCCTCGTCGAGGTGGTGGCTCAGCAGCCGGCCGACACCGGTCCGGGTGTCGGACCCACTCAGTGCCACGACATCACCGTGTACCCGGAAATCGGAGTGGCCGGCGGCGCTTGCGGGGGCTACGGGTTCCTCATCGACATCAGCGATCCGGTCAATCCGGAGCGCATCGAGGCCGTCAGCGACGAGAACTTCGCCTACTGGCACTCGGCGACATTCAACAACGACGGCACGAAAGTCCTCTTCACGGACGAATGGGGCGGCGGCGGCGGGCCGAAGTGCCGCGCTAGCGATCCCAAGGAGTGGGGTGCCAACGCGATCTTCACCGTGGAAAACGGACGGATGGAGTTCCAGAGCTACTACAAACTGTCGGCGCCGCAAACGTCACTGGAGAACTGCGTGGCGCACAATGGCTCGCTGATCCCCATCCCGGGCCGCGACGTCATGGTACAGGGATGGTACCAGGGAGGGATCTCGATCTTCGACTGGACCGACCCCGGGAACGCGGTCGAGATCGCATTCCACGACCGCGGGCCGGTGGACCCGGAGCGCATGCGGAGCGGTGGGAGCTGGTCGGTCTATTGGTACAACGGTGTGATCGTGAGCTCGGAGATCGCCCGTGGGCTCGACGTCTTCGAGCTCACGCCGAGCGAGCTCCTATCGCAGAACGAGATCGACGCCGCCAAGTCGGTCAGGCTCGAGTACCTGAACGCGCAGGGCCAGCCCCAGTTCGTCTGGCCGGCCACGTACGCCCTGGCGGGAGCCTATCTGGACCAGCTCGAACGGTCCGGCGGGCTGTCGGGGTCGCAGATCGAGTCCGCACGGCGGGGACTTGCATCTGCCGAGAACGCCTCGGGGGCCGCGCGACGGGAGGCGCTTGGGAGCACGGCAAACGAGTTGCTGGATGCGGCCGGCGGATCGGGTGACCCCCTCAAGTTGCGGATGCTCTTGGGGACGCTGCGCGAGTTGGCCCAGTAACGCTCGATTGAGGGGGGTGTTCACCTGGAGGTTGCAATGAAGCGTTTTGTTACGTGCCTCTCGACTTGCCTCTTGCTCGGCGTGCTCGTTTCGCCTGTCGAGCAGGTCATTGCTCAGTCGCGTCCGGACGATCCGGGCAGCCGCCAGCCGGTTCGCCTGAGCACTCCGCGCATCGCCCCGCTCCCCGAATCGCAATGGACCGACCAGCACCGGGCGCTGGTCCGGGAGTATGCGCCGGACGGACGCGTCGACAACGCCCTCGCGACACTCCTGCACGTGCCGGAGCTCGCCGAGGCAATCACGCCGTTCGTCAGATTCCTCGATCAGGAATCGGCGTTGGAGCCACGATATCAGTCGCTTCTCCTGTTGCGCACGGCGTGGCTGACGCACAGCCAGTACCAGTGGTCGGAGCTCGCGTCGACGGGCGCCGAGGCTGGGCTCACGGATGTCGAGCTGCGGCGCATTGCTGTCGGACCCGACGCGGACGGGTGGGATGACTTCGAGGCAGCACACATAAGGCTGGCCGACGAGCTGTACCAGAACTCATCCGTGACCGACCAAACGTGGACGACGCTGGGCGTCCGGTACAACCTGCTCCAGATGGTCGAAGCCGTGATGAACGTCAACGAGTTCGTTCTGCTCGCGATGATGTTCAACTCGATGGGCGTGCAGCCCAACGACTGGACGACCGACCGGCTGCCCACAGACGTCGCCTACCGTGTGTCGGCACCGGACCGGGAGCCGCCGCTCGTCAACCCGCGGATCGCGCCCCTCGACGGGAACGGTCTCAGAGTCAGCCGAACATTCCGCCGTCACCCACGGCTGTCCGCAGCGCGCGGTGGCCAGGGAGGCTTCGTGCTGCGCGGATCACCGCTGACCGACCACGACCGAGAGCTGCTCATTCTTCGGATCGGCTGGAACTGCCAGGCCGAATACGAATGGGCGAAGCACGTGGGCAGCGTGGGTCGCGCGCGAGACCACGGGCTGGAGCCGGTGCGCATCGCCGAAGGTCCCGGCGCCGATGGCTGGAGCCCGTTCTCCGCCACGCTGCTGACCGTCGCGGATGAGCTCTATCGCGACGCGATGGTCTCAGACGAGACCTGGGCGGCGATCACCGCCGAGTTCGACACGCGCGAGACCATCGCCGCACTGATGACCGTTGCCAACTACCGGCTCGTCTCGATGTCGCTCAACGCGTTCGGGGTGCAGATCCTGGAGACCGACGAGGGGTTTCCGGAGGTTCGATGATCAAGCAAGCCGATCGTATGAAACGTTGAAATAGCAGACGGCGCTATTTCAATAACGCGGGGTCAGACATCCGCTCCGGCCTCCTTGGCCAGCAGCGTGCTCGCCGTTTCCGTGCTCGCCGTTTCCGTGCTCGCCGTTTCCGTGCTCTCCGTTTCCGTACTCGCCGTCTCGATGAGCACTCCCCCCATGAAGACCTTGCCCTCTACCGCCTGCTCAAAGCCCTTCAGCGTTTCGAGTGCCTCCTTGGGCAAGACTTCGGTGACGTGGGCCTGAAACGCGGAGGTGAACCAACTCTGGCGCTTCGCCCACCATTCCAGCGCACCGGGCGTTGTCAGGGCCGGCAGGACGAGCAGCTCCACGCTCTCCCATACCCACTCATTGACCGCGTCCGCCCGCCTGTAGTAGAAAAGCTCCTCGTAAGGCCGGACGAGGGTAAAGAATACGGACGAGAACTGGATTGCCTCCTCCGGGCTGAGGACCGACAAGTTGGCAGTCCCGCGAACGAACACCTCCGCCAGCTGCGGGTTGGCCGATGTCGTCTCGAAGGCCGTGTTCAACTTCGTGAAAACACCCTGCGCCGCGGCTCGACGTGCATCCGATGCGGCGCCCTTCATTTGCCTAGCGAGGTAGAGCAACGAGGCGATCACGCCGATCGCTCCGAGCATTTCACCTGCGCCACCAATTGCAGCCCAATTCATTCGAGCATCGGCCTCAGTACGGGGGAAGATCAGACCGAGTCAACATCCGGGGGTGGGACCGTAAGCGCAAGCAGAACGGCTCTGTCGAGGACCGTGCCCCCTTACGATCGCGAAATTCAACTGGCGTGGCGTCTTGCGCGTACATAGCGTTTAAAAGGGGCACGACGATGCCGTTGTGCCGGGATTTATCGAAGGAGGCACATGCCAATCGCCATGAGCGTAATGCGACGACTCACCCTTCTTGTCCTCGTCGCCTCACTCGGTTGCGAGGCTTTCGAAACGCCGGAGAACATCGACATCAGCATCGATTCGCCGGCTTCCGTCGATGAGGATCAGAGGTTCAACATCGCCCTCACCATCAGAAACACCGGTCCGTCGACCCAGACGCTGGTGGATGTCGACATCGCCGACGCGTACCTGGAGGGCGTCGTTGTCCGTGACATGGAGCCCGCCTTCAAGGACGTCATGCACGTCCCCTTCGACAACACGCAGAGCTACTCCCTGGACCTGGCGTTGCCGGCTGGGCGGGACGTCCATGTCAGGATCAGCGCCTATGCCGCGCACGCCGGGGACTATGCCGGCGATATCGACTTCTGCATCAACTCGGCGGTGTCGTGCCTGTCCTATCCGGTGAGGACCATCATCCGGTAGGGAGCCCGAAAGCTGGTAGGGACGACCGAGAGCCGGTAGGGATGCCCGAGCGAATGAAGATCGAACGTCACCGAGGCCGGAGTCGCCAATCATGGACCACGCTCGTCGCGGTTGCAGCGGCGCTGCACCCGGTCTTCCTCGCCGGCCAGACAAGCCAGCCACTGACAATCTGGCTGCCCTACGCAAACGGATCGAGCGCGCAGTGCGGACAGGGGGCGATGAGCAGCGGCACGCACCGGGATCTGCACGCGTGGGATTTCGTACTTGCGGAGGGTGAGGCAGTCGTCGCCGCTGCGCCCGGAAGGGTGATTCGGGTGACCGACGACCGCCGGACGACGGGCTCCAACAACTTCGATCTGGCCAATCACATCTTCGTGGATGTCGGCGATGGTCGTTTCATGACGTATACGCACCACAAGGCGGGGACCGCGAGAGTGCGCCCGGGAGACGTCGTCGCCGCGGGTACGCGCCTGGCCGACGTGGGAAGGACCGGAACGATCCAACCGCACATTCACTTCGACGTTCGCGGTCCCACGTGGTTTGAGAGTCACCCGGCACGCTTTCGCGTGAGTAGTGAGGGGGCTGTACAGGTCGTGGCTGGCCGAACCTACCGATCCGTCACACCGGCGGCCCGCGGGGCGCAGAGGAGGTTCGACGATTCCGTTTTGAAAGGCGACGAATTCAGAGCGAACGGTGTCGAGTTGGAGCCCGGACTCCCGATGTTCAGGATTCCGCTCGACGAGGAGGTCGTCTTCAGGGGCAGGGTCCTGGAGGAAGCAACACAGGTCTGGATCCAAGTGTGGCGGGACGGAAGTAGGACGAGCGACTACTCGGCAAGCACGGTCCCCGAAGCAGACGGCAGCTTCGCTCTGCCCGTGAGGATCCCCGCAAGCGCGAGGGCGGCGACTTGGTATCGGATCATGATTGCGCCGAAGGACGGAAGCGCCCCGTCGGCCACGACGCTACCCCTGATGGTGGAATAGACGGTTTCCACGCGCGTGACGACGGCCGGTGTCGCCATATTAGCGGGGCGATAACGAGATTGGTGTTGCAGACCCGTGTCACGGTAGTGATCGCGGTTTTTTCTGTGCCCGCACATAGGACTCCAGCACCGCATTAATGCGGGTCTGGTAGCCCTTCCTACCGCCGGCCTTAAAATGGTCGAGCACAGATTGCTTAACCCTCAAGGTCACATGCTGGGTTCTGTCTGGCTCTATCAGGTCGGCGTTGGCCCAGAAATCTGCATCGGTTTCAGGGATATCGCCGTAGTCGATATTCTTGTCCTCAATGGCTTCAATCGCCTTCTTGCGCTTGCGCGAGATGGTCATAGTAGACGTTCCTTTCACGACGGTTTGCGTTCCGGGCCGAAATCAGGCGGATCTTGTCTCCGCGTTCGGTATGAACGACAACGAGAACGGCGTCAGGGGATAGCGCCCCAAGGCTGATATGTCGGTTCTCGCCGTAGTCCTGCCGATCATCGACCCGAGTCAGGTAGGGGCCCTCAAAGATGTGTCTGGCCTCATCGAAGGTGACACCGTGCTTGTCTAGGTTCGCTTCGTTCTTTGCGCTGTCCCAGTCAAACTCCATAGTGCATGTTAGCACAAAATGTAGGTACAGTCAAAGAGAAGGAGGCTCGGCTTCAACAGCCTGACCGGATCTGAGAATCTGATATCTTCAAGGAGGCGATGCCCATCGTGTCGATCTAGTGGACTATCACTAGAACTGAAGGAAGGAAGGAAGGAAGGAAAGAAAGAAAGAGAGAAAGAAAGAAGGAGCTGCACCATGGCTATGAAAAACCCGCCCCATCCCGGGCGTACCATAAAGAACACGTGTCTTGAGCCACTGGAGTTGAGCGTGACCGCCGCGGCCGCGCATCTGGGTGTGGCCCGCCACACGCTCTCACGGTTGCTCAACGGACAAGCGGGCATATCGCCTGAAATGGCGATCAGGCTTGAAATGGCCGGATGGTCCAACGCGGAGACTTGGATCCGCCTGCAGGCCAACTACGAGCTCGCCCAGGCCCGTCAGCATGCCGATCAAATCAACGTCGAGCGCTACGAGCCGGCGTGAGGGTATTCAGTCGCACGACCAGACCGGCTGAGTCCCGCCGCCTCCCTTGCAAAGGGTAGACATCTGTATATATTTCTACCTTGCTACCATCGACGGGATCGTTTGTAGCCTCACTGTCGATCGTGCACGATATGCAGGGGGGAAAGCGTGTCGCTCAACATCAAGAATCCCGAAGCGCACCGCTTGGCGCGGGAGTTGGCGGAGGCCACCGGCGAGACTCTGACCGAGGCCGTCACCGTGTCACTGAGAGAGCGCCTCGCTTCCGTTCAAAGGCAAGGAGAGCCTGCCGGGCTTACAGGCGCGGTCGCGGAGATCCAGGACTTCGTGGCCGCACTGCCCAACCGCGACCTCCGTTGCGCCGAAGAGATCGTGGGCTATGACGAGCGCGGACTGCCTAGTTAGAAGTCTATGATAGGCCCCTGATCCGCGATGGTCATCGACACGTCGGCTCTGTTGGCGATTCTACTCGGCGAGCCCGAAGCGCCCCAGCTCGTCAAGGCGATAATGGGTGCGGAGCGAGCCGTCGTCGGAACCCCTTCGCTCGTAGAAGCGGCCGCGGTCATGCTGGCCAAGAAGGGCCCGGGAGGGGAGGTCGCCCTTGACGCGCTCTTGGAGCGCCTCGGCATCGATTCGGACCCGTTCACGGAGGATGGAGCCAGGCTCGCCCGCCTCGCGTACTCGCGCTTCGGCAAGGGCGTCGGCTCACCCGCAGTGCTCAACTACGGGGACTGCCTAGCTTACGGCATGGCGATGGCCTCGAGGGAGCCTCTGCTCTTCAAGGGCGACGACTTCAGCAAAACGGACGTCACCAAGGCCGAATACGACGCAGCGTGAGACCATCTTGCTACGTGTACCGATGCATGGTACAGGTCTGCCTCACGGGTCACCCCGCTACGTAATCTGACGGCCATCGCTACGTCATCCGACGTATAAAGAAGTCTCCCCCTCTGCGGCATCTTGTTGTCGAGGACGGTGGCGAGTAGTAAGCACCCCTGGACAGGAGGATCAGCATGAGTACGCGAACCCCACGCACGCGGCGGGTCCTGGCCGCACTCCTCATGGTGCTGCTAACGGCATGTCAAACCTGGCGACCTACGGCTGTGAGCCCCCAGACGTTGATTCCCGTCGAGCAGCCGTCATCCGTGCGCGCCACTACGAGGAGTGGGGCGAGGGTAACCCTGGAGAACCCGACAATGCGGAACGACTCAATACTTGGTTACACGGATAGTGGCGTCGTGGGCGTGGCCTCAGAAGATGTTGGGCTGTTCGAGGTGCGTCGCACTAGCATTTGGCGGAGCATAGGATTCGGCTACCTCTTGGCAGCGGGCCTAGCGCTCACCGGAATCGGCGCACAGGGGGGCCCGACTGGCCCGCCCTAGAGGCGCCCCCTAAAGCTTTGCAGCCAGGTCTATGAAGTCGGTCGCGTTGACGTCGAACTGCGGATCCGGCGTCGTATCGATGTTCCGGTCAGGCCCGTACTCGAGCGGCCGCGGCACAAAAGCCGTCTTGAAGCCCAATGCCTGGGCCGCGCGCAAGTCGCCCCTGTGGGCAGCCACCATCATGACCTTCTCATGAGGAAGGCCCAAAAGATCCGCGGCCTTGATGTAGACCTCGGGATCCGGCTTGTAGTGCCCCGACAGCTCCGCCGACAGCACGGCATCCCAAGGCAGTCCCGCGTTCTTGGCCATGTTCGTCAGCAGCGCCACGTTGCCGTTCGAGAGCGTAGCCAGAGTGAAGTTCGCCTTGAGCCGCCAGAGCCCTCGCACCGTATCCGGCCAGGGGATCAGCCGATGCCAAACCCGATTCAGATCGTCGATCTCCGCTTCGGTCATCGCAGGGAACTCGAACTCGACAAGAAGATCATCGAGGATCAGCCGATGAAGCTGATCGATCTTCAACCAGGGAAGCTCCCCCGTACGAACCCGATTCATCGCCGGCCCATACCCGCGCCGCCACGCGTCCGCGAAGGCTGCCCAATCCAGCTCGAACCCCTTCTCCAACCCTAGAACCTGCCCCTCCCGAATGATCGAAGTCCGCCAATCGACCACCGTCCCAAACACATCGAACGTCATCGCCTCCACATCAGCGAGGGCTTGCGGACGTTCCTCATCCGGCAACGTCTCAGGCATGAGACCGACCCCACCCCCTGCCCCGAACGTAGTCGCCGCAATCGTAGCCCCCCCAACCGACAGGAAGTCCCGGCGCTTCATAGTGGGTTCACTGAGATCGGTGGGTTCACCGAGATCGACCGTTCTCTTGCTCTCGCCCATACCAGCCCTCCGCAGGATCAGGTAACGAACCGACCCCCATCCTAGCTAGAACACTCGCCATTAGGCCAGGGCCAGAGCATGTTGCATCCCGATGATGTCTCTTATCCCGCGCCGAGATCCGTCCATGGGACGGCCCCATCACCTCGTCACGGTGCTGGCTCTCGCGGCTGCCGCCATCTTGCTTGGTGCGTGGGAACTCGCAATCACGCGCCTCGCTTCCGTCTTCTATTTCTTCGACCTGACCTACCTGGCCCTGGCCGTGTGCCTGCTCGGGTTAGGCGCAGGGGCACTCTGGACCAGGCGATACGGCAGTCGATTACGCCTGTCGGTCGTGTTGGTGTTGCTGCCCACGTTGATGCCGATCAGCTGGTGGTTGATCTCGAGGTATGACGCGGCCTGGATCGGTGGCCTCTTCGCCTTGCCGTTCGTCCTGTTCGGCGTCGCTTCAACCCTCGCATTCCATCGAATGACCAATCCCGGAGGGCGTGCTCAGCTATACGCCGGCGAGGTTGTCGGTGCAGCGCTCGGCCTGGTTCTGGTCGGTCCGATGGTGGTGCCGTGGCTTCCGATGGATGTCCTGGGGGAGATCGGGACACAGACCCACCTGCGCGATGTCGTAGACACAGAGCGATTGCGTCAGCATCGCTATGATGCAAGCGCCTATGCCCGGACGGATCTGGTGCATACGAACCGGGAGTCCGTGGCCTACGTGTTCACCGACGCGATGTTCGTCACGCGCTCTGTGCAGTGGGATGGGGAATCCACGTATTTTGACGATCCATACGTAGAGGATCTGTCCCGCCTCAAGCGATTGGCGTTGCTCAGCGGTACGGGCGGCGGTACGGGCGGCGGTGGGCGCGACAGAGTACTGCTGTTGGGAGCGGGTGCCGGATTCGACATGGCGGTGGCTCTACAGTCGGGCGCGCAACGCATCGATGCGGTCGAAGTCAATCCTCAGACGATCGAGTTCGGCCGCGAACTGGATGCGTGGGCGGGCGGCGCACTCAGCAACCCAAGGGTGCGCATTCACCTGGCAGAGGCCAGGCGCTTCATGGCCGGTTCGAGTGACCGTTGGGACCACATCAACCTCACGCTGCTGCAGACCTCGCCAGCCATCGGGCGAGGGCGTAGCCATGTCGACGGTCGAGTGCTGACCGTCGAGGCAGTGCAGACTTACCTGGACCACCTGCGACCCCTTGGGATACTCGCAGTCATTCAGAACTCACCATTGCTTGCGGAGCGGACCCGTCTCTCGGTGCTCACAGCCAATGGCGGACGTTCCGATCGTATCGTTGAATTGCGGCTACCGATTTCTCAGCATGCCGACAATCCGTTCAACCACCTATTGCTGGCTCGCAACGAAGCGTTTGATGAACCTGAGCTCGGCCGGCTACGTCTTCTTGCTAGCGAATTGGGTGCGGAGCTCGTTCTAGACCGGACTGGCTTCGACGGTCGGCCCGCAACGGACGACCGCCCGTTTTTGTTCGAGGCAGGTTTTTTCTATCTCGCGTATGCGTTGGTTGCGGGGGGGCTGGCGCTAATGGCGCTCGTTGCTGTGTTCACCTCGGAACGAAAGGCTCCCGGCAACGTAGTCCGGGGCAGTGCAGCCGCGCTGGTTGGTATGGTTACCATGGCGCTGCAGGTGCTGGTCGTCTATCGAGTCCAGAGCGCGGTGGGCAGCCCCGCTTTGGCGATCGGCCTGGCGCTCGCTTCGGTGCTGGTGGGTGCCGGCATGGGCGCGCTTCTCCTGGGAAGCAGGTTCCCACAGCCCGTGATGTGGCGTCGAACGGGGATCCTGGCAGCCGCCGGCGTGATGGTGCTCACTGTACTGGGACCCACCATTGCAGAGATCAGCGCTGTTGTCGAGGGGATCCCCGCCGCCGCTTTACTCATCACCACGTTTACAGCGATTTGCTGTATGCCCACAGGACTACCGTTCCTCGCAGTGATTCAATCCTGCAGGTCGGTCGAAGGACACGGTGAGGGGTTGGCAATTGGTTGCGACGGCCTTGGCGGCATCATCGGAGCTGCGGGCGCAACGATCGTGGCAATGACGTTGGGCTTCAATGTGCTGGGTTGGTTGTTGGTCGTGGGACTCGTCGGCTTCTCGTTGCTCGAGCCCGCCGGCGATCGTGCCGAACCACCCCTCCCCGGTTGAGGGCGTTCTGGGCTCCGTCTATATTCCCTCCCTCACGGGACGTGGCGCAGCTCGGTAGCGCACCTGAATGGGGTTCAGGGGGTCGCCGGTTCGAATCCGGCCGTCCCGATTAGGCTCTTCGGCAGCAATGCTGAAGGGCCTCTTTGTTTGAAGCCTAATCGGGACGGCCGGATTCGCGGGCTCGCCCGAAGGGCGAGAACGCGTGGGGCGACGAAGTCGCACCACAGAACCGTAGGTTCGAGCCGAGCGTCAGCCCTGCCCTCGAATAGATCCTGATGATTTCCGCGAGACGAGCGAGGATTGCCGAAGGCAACCGCAGCTCAATCCGGCCGTCCCGACTAGGGATAAGGTCTACTCGCTCAGGGCTTTGGATGCTCTGGGGAGTTTCCTTGTTTTGGAGGTCCAATACGTCACTCCAATACGTTGGCCGTGAAAATTTCATCCGGGTGGATTCTCCCCGCAGTCGGAAATGTCAATAAAAGGTGTGTTCTGCCAGCCGGTGCAGCGAGAGAGGGACTGAGGTGTATCTCCGTTGGGTCAGTGATGGGTCAAGCGTGGCATTCTAGACGCATCCGCTGTCTCCCATACCTAGTGTAGTGTCGCCAAAGTCTCATTGGCTTTGTTGACCTTCTTGAGGATCTGGCGGACGGTGGCTGTCCATGTGAAAGGTGTGGGGTTTTCGTTGCGGCACTCGATGTAGTCGGTGATGGCTTGGATCAACTCGTCCACGCTGGTAACGGCGAGCCGCCGCAGTTGTCGCTCGGTGAGTTCGCTGAAGAAGCGTTCGACAAGATTGAGCCACGAGGCCGAGGTGGGCGTGAAATGGAAATGGACTCGCCGATGACGTTGGAGCCACTGTTTCACCTTGGGATGTTTGTGCGTGGCGTAGTTGTCGAGGATGACGTGGATGTCGAGATCCTTGGCCGTCGTGCGCACGACCGTGTTCATGAACTTGAGAAACTCCTGATGGCGATGCTTCGGCATGCACTCCTGAATGACGTGGCCGGTGGCCACATCGAGGGCCGCAAATAGCGTGGTCGTGCCATGGCGCTTGTAATCGTGGGTGAAGGTGCCGGCGCGCCCGCGCTTCAGCGGCAGGCCTGGCTGGGTGCGATCCAGGGCCTGGATCTGGCTCTTCTCATCAAAGGAGAAGACGATCGCCCGCTCAGGCGGCTGCAGGTACAACCCGACGACATCCCGGAGTTTTTCTACGAAGGCGGGGTCGGTGGACAACTTGAACGACCGGACCCGATGGGGGCGCAACCCATGGGCCTTCCAGATGCGCGCAATCGTGGAGTGATGCAAGCCGGTCACTTCGGCCATCAGCCGCGTACTCCAATGGGTGCCGCGGCCCGTGGGCGGCGTCGTTTGTGTCGTGCGGTGCACGATGGCTTCTTCCTCGGCCAGGGTAATACGTTTCGGGCGTCCCGACCGCGGGCGGTCGGCCCGGAGGGCCGCAAGCCCGCCAGCCTCATACCGATCCAACCAGAGTGTGACGGTCGGGCGCGAGACGCCGACATCACCACAAATAGTCGAGCCCGAGTCCCCCGCAGCGGACCCGAGCACAATGCGGGCGCGCTCGACCACGCGTTGGGGGGTCGTGCGGGATCGGACCAGCGATTCGAGGCGCGCGCGGTCCCCGCGGCGCAGTGGCATAACACGTATGGGTAGTGGCATGTCATACAATACCACGTAGCCTTATATCATGCAAGATAATTTAGCGACACTACACTAGTACCGTTGAATCCATGAAGAGAATCACCCCTGCTGCGATCCACGCGCTGAAGGAAGCCTTGGCTCAGCGTCCGCCGCATTCTTGCTGCAATCATCGTGTTTTCTTTGCGAGCCTATGGCATGTTGTAACAGAGAGGAGGTGTGCTGTTGGACGATATGATGCTATGCCCCAACTGCGGGGATCGAGGGATCCCCCGCGCCGCCGTGGGGAAGCTCGAATCGTTCCGCGCGGTTAGGTGCTCTTCGTGTGATCTTGAGGTCCGAATGAAGCTATGGGTGAATGTGGTGCTGGGTGGCTTGCCCGGACTCGCTGCCCCGTTAGCGCTGATCGCCGCGCTCTTGTATGCGAGCTGGATGCCATTTGTCGCGCTGTTTTTGGTGATGGCGTCGCTACACACCTTGGCGTATTGGCGCATGGAAGATCTGCTCAAAGTCAAAGGATTGCGAAAAAAATAGTCCCGGCGGAGGAAGCCGATGCGAATAAGCCGTCAGAGATTGCCGCGCAGGCATCAGCAACACGACCCGCTAGGTTAAACCGAAGGCGTTTGCCACATCGACATGGGTCTTGAAACCGTACGGCTGAAGGGTACTCCTGAGTATCCCTGGGCGCTGGAGGTCACCCGCGCACTCACGTTGGCTACCCTCCTGCTGACACACCTCGAACGCCTTCCGGGCCTTCGGGTCGTGGCGAAGTTTTCATGGCCAATGACCGACGAGATCTGGGCTGACTTCACATACTCTGAGCACCTCTTTCACCTTCAATGCCCGTTGGACAAGATCTGGATTGCAGCCCCACCCGGATGTCCTCAATCAGAATTTGAGACCGTCGAGCAACATGTACGGGGCTATCGGTGGGTCTCGCCAGTGCGGTTCACGGTGGCACTCGGGCGGTATCTCCTGCTTCCCTCACCCAGAAAACACCGGATGAGGTTGACCCAGGATCAACCTTAAAGTGCTACACCGACTAGGTCATCGAGTCTGGGATCGATTGGAAATGACCGGAACAGAGCGGAATCGACGGCGCGCCCTCATTCTCTGGGCGTGCACTTTGATCGGCCTCGCCGTACGAACAGCCCGGGATTACGGCGTTGTCCCCACCGGAGGCAGAGGCACGGCTCGGAAGAACCACTCTCTTTTCCGACTCACTGGCGCTTTTTGAAAGCGACCGCTGTGAATCCCCTATCTACAGCCAGGATACCATCTCAGCGGCCCGGTTCCACGACGACACGGATTGGCTGGTTGCGATTCCCGCGAGCCCTCCCGGGCTCTAAGGAACGATCGCCCTCGGAGAATTCGTAAATTGTATCTTCTAGTCTCACTGTGGAGGTAAGAGTGGCTCTCGTCTTCTTGGGTGTTGCCACAGGCGCTCTGATTGTGTGGAACGCATTGCTGATCTTCCGAATACGCCACTCGGCGGTTGCGACCTCGGGGCACAAGCGGCACCTGTGGGGGCAGCAGTTCATCGGTTTGATGGTGCTCGCCGCGATACTGCTCGAAGCGCCGTTTGGAGGGACGGTCCGTGACGTCGTCGCATCCGTGCTTGGCTTTATTGGAATAGCGCTGCTCTTTTCGACGGACAAGTAGAGAGGGCTTTCTATCGCGGCAGACCGGCTGACTCATCAGGATATAACGAGGGGGCCGAAGGCCCCCGGAGCTCAATCCGGCCGGGGCGACTAGTGCCAAATGTGTAGCGGTGAACAGATACGAAATCCGTGAAATCCACGCGTCTTGCTATCACTCGGTTCGTCCGGCGCTCAACCTACGGGCGGGCGCGCGTTCAGTCCGCCTCGATCGTTCAGTTCTGCCAGACTCCGTAGCCCTTCTCTCTGAGCTCCGTCGCTAGCGCCCCTCTCCCGTATCTCAGCTTCGTTGGCCGGCACAGGGTTGAGATGCCGGAACTTCTTCCACATCAGGTACTTCCCGTACCTGCTTGCGAGACGCGAGCTCTTGTAACCGTGCTTGTGCTGTTTGAAGCGCACCCTCGGGTCGCATGAGGTGATTCCGACGTACATGCACGGCCTGCCGCTTCGATAGGTAGGGTTTTTTTTCCGAAACTTGTCGAGCTTGAGGACACGGTCATCTAGCCGGATGACGTAGAGGTTTCTGAGCGGGCACTGTCTCCCTTCGTCACGGTTCTTGTCTGACATGGGCCTACTTTCACACCTGTTGGCTCAAGCTACACACCAAATAGGAAGTCCGCGGCACGATACCCGCTCACGCGCCCCACTCGTCACTCGTGAATACCTCCACGTGTGGATGGTCTCCCGCGGGAAAACTTCTGGGCCTCGTCCCGCAAAAGAGTCGGTAATCTTGGATTTCTACGTTGTGGCTTGCCGGCCACCAAGTGCAAGAGTGTTGTCTGTGCGGAACCTTGCCCGCGATGCACCGGGATGGACCCGATCCCTCGGGCAGGAGGCCCGCTCGGGAGTCGGACCGGGCCGGGTTCTAGCAAGCGATTTCTACCCGCAATTGAACTGTCAGGGAGGGAGTTTACATACCAAGACCCGGCTCGTACGATCAGAGTCCTGATTCGGGCCCTACACGCAAGAGGAGACCATTGACGGGGGCAAAGTGAACCAGGGACACCTCGCCTGGAACAAGTACGCGCTTTTCCAACAACTCGGCGTCATTCCGAGCAGTACCTCAACCAGTGCTGAGGCGTCGGCCTAGCAAGTCCACTTCAGTGGGTCGCTGCAGGTCCTCAGTTCGGCACCCGCGCCCGGAGCTCCTCGAACCAGTTGAGGACGACGGTGATCCGAGGCGTGAGAATTTCGTTTCCGGAATCTTCGTTCCCCGGCTGCCGCATCATAAGAAAGCGGCCGTCCGGAGCCACGTGGTACATGCGGTTGCCGGCAACCCTGCGGTAAGGACCCGCCGAGAAGAGGGGTGTGCGGTCGACGACCTCGGGGGTCTCCTCCCCGGCGATCTCGGCCGCCATGATCATGTTGTCGTCTCGGCGGTAGAAGAGCTCTCGACCATCTCGAGACCACAGG
Organism: Longimicrobiales bacterium; assembly: GCA_965249775.1. Taxonomy (GTDB): domain Bacteria; phylum Gemmatimonadota; class Gemmatimonadetes; order Longimicrobiales; family Gaopeijiaceae; genus UBA822. The sequence goes on along the minus strand of OZ252253.1, from coordinate 3,603,760 downwards.
GGTGCGACGCCACCTTCGATGGACACTGGGACGCGGGCTCCCGGGCCCGGATACGGCTGGACATAGAGCTGAAACCGCCCGCTCTCGTCCGACCGGTAGGCCATCCACCGCCCGTTGGGTGATATGGAGCCGGTTCCTCGCCGGGAGGGTCCTGACACCAGGGCGACCGGCTCGCCGGAGCCGTCGGCAGGGACGGCCATGATCTCCCAGCGGGTAGCGTTGTCGATCACATCCGTGTAGATGAGGGTTAGCCCGTCAGGCGTAATCCCTTGAATGGCCTGATTCTCTTCTGTAGTCATCATCCGCTCGGGAGGGCCGCTTCCATCGGCGGGAACCGTGTAGACGTTCCCGTACCACTGGGTTCCCGTGAAGGACTCGGGCTGCGGCGCGCCCTCCGTGGAACTGAAGTAGATGCGGCCCCCGTCCGGCGCCCACATGGGCACCCAGTTGATAGCGTCGTTCTCGGTCAGCTGGAGGCCGGCGCCCGACGTGACATCGTAGACCCAGAGATCCATGCCGGAATCACGCACTACACTGGTAGCGATGCTCCGCCCATCTGGTGAGACCCTGGGTTCCCGGTACGAGCGGGGAGCCATGGGCAAGAGCTCTTCGTCCCCCTCCCGGTCGACCCAGACGAATTGCCAGTCGTTGGAGACCCCAGCGGACGGTCCGGCAGCGTAGATCAGGTGGCCACCCGTCGATATGCTGAAGTTGGCCGCGCCGTCGTCATTGACCGCCACGCCATCCACGAGAGGAACGGGACTCCCGGTCACCTCCAGCGAGGCCCGGTCGAAGGGCACGGCCCGGATCGAGCCGTCCTGGACAGCATAGACCAGGTGTCCGGACTCGACGTAGCGAGGGCCCGTACCTCCGAGTCCTAACCGTTTCACCTCGCCAGTTCGAAGGTCCAGGGCGGCGATCTGCGAATCGCTGATGTTTCCGCCGGTCCAGATCGCGAACAGGACGGCTTCTCTACCCTCGATGAGCGACGGCCAACCATGAAAGGTCTCGCCTTCAGCAGTGTTCGTAAGCTGTTCCGGGTCGCCGCCGCCAGCGGATACGCGGAACAAGCCTTGTGGCGATCCCCCCGGTCCGTCCACACTGAAGATGATCTGGTCATCCTCCCCCCAGCTCGCACCCCAGATGGTGCCGTTCGCTTCCACCACCATCACCGGCGCTCCGCCGAGAATCGAGATCCTGTGCAGGCTGTTGCGGCCCGAGGAGTGCACAAACCCGACCCACTGGCCATCGGGTGAGAAGAAAGGATTCAGGCCGCCTTCGCTCCCGAGCAGGGGTGTTTCGACGAGTTGGTCGACGGAACGAAGGTTCAACTGAGGTGCGGATCCGTCTTCGTTTTCACCCTTGTAGACGATGCGCCCTCCATCCGGTGAGATGGCCAGGTCGGGACGGTCCCCGCCGCCGATGTCGAAGGGGGTGCTCTCGCCGGGCTCGATGGTGAACCGGACAAGGCCAGCCCGGGGACCCGCGTTCGAACTGCTCAACCAAACCGCCGATCCTGCGGCACCCGCCAGGAAGACCACACCGACGAGCGCGGCGACCTGCCAGAATCCTCTCTTTCCTTCTCCAACGGCGATCACGGGATCGTCCTGGTATCGGAAGCCCGGATCACCAAGCGCCTTCGCGAACTCCTGTGCCGAAGCGAACCGATCCGCGGGTAGCTTCTCCAGGGCCTTCCGGACGGCCGCATCCACGTTGGCCGGGATCGAAGGACGCTGCTCCGTGGCCGACACGGGTTTGCCCGTGATGATCTTGCCGAGCACCGCTTGGGCGGTACTACCAACAAACGGCGGATCACCGACCAGCATCTCGTACAGAACGGATCCGAGGGCGTAGGTGTCGGTGGAGGCCCCCACCGCCTGATCGCCGGTTGCCTGCTCAGGGCTCATGTAAAACGGCGTGCCCACACTGAGGCCCGTCTCGGTCAGCCGGGTACCGCCCGCAACACCGAGCGCCAGTGCGATCCCGAAGTCCGCCACCACGGGCTCGCCGTCCTGGAGCAGGATGTTGGCGGGCTTGATGTCACGGTGGATGACCTTGTGGCGGTGGGCGTGATCCAGTGCGTTGGCCACCGCCGTGGCAATGCGCACGGCCTCATCCACGGGAAGTTGCTTCTCTCGGTCGATCCGATCCTGCAGGGTCTCCCCCTCCAGGTAAGGCATGACGTAGAAGAGGAAGCTGTCCGCTTCACCCGAATCGAAGAGCGGCAGGATGTGCGGGTGCGTGAGGTTGGCCGTCGTTTCGATCTCGGCCAGGAAGCGTTCGGCTCCGACCACAGCGGCCAGTTCCGGCTTCAGGACCTTGAGGGCGACCTTCCGGTTGTGCTTGAGGTCGTCGGCCACGTAGACGGTGGCCATGCCGCCTTCACCCAGTTCACGCTCGATGGCATAGCGGCCTTCGAGAGCTGCGTTCAGGCGGGCGACGGCATCGGACATAGAGGGCAAGATGCGTCGAAGGCGTGTGAGCCGGCAAGCATCCACCTTTCCCGTTTCAAACACGAAGAACTTCTCACAGATTATGGAAGCAGGCCTTTGGACCACAGCACGTCGTTGGGTGCGTCTGCCTGCTCGCCTGCGCGTATCCTACTCGGCGCGGGCTTCGCATACAGCCCACCGAGGCACTGAGGGAGTCGTAGCTCGATGGACTCGAGGGTTTGGATCTGGCCGTTCTGGTCAGGCAGGCTGAGCGCGGGCACCTGTTCACCCACGGCTTCACTCCATCACCTCGACAAACCAGAATAGGCGATCTCTTATCCCATGCCCCACGATGACCCCGAGTCCCAGAGGTACAAGGAACAGCGGGTACGTCAGGAAACCGCATAGAAGGAGAACGTATCCAAGTACGTTGTGATGAATCCGAAACCTGCCAACGATGAACTTCTTATAGTCGCGACGCTCCAAGTGGACTCCTCGCACCATCCGCGCCCAGCCGGCATCTATCAGATAGCCGAGCACGAACCCACCGAGTATCGTTACCGCCTCTTGCACGATCATGATTGAAGTCGGGATTTTCGCGATTCAGCTGTGCGGCCAATGTGGTGAGCGCAACCGAAGCGCGCGACCCTGACGTTCATCAGAACCGCAGCACGTTCGACAGGGCAAGGAGAAGCTGACATGGCAAGGAAGAGAAGGCTCTTCGTCGCAGGGTGGACATGCGTCATCCTGCCGGCCGTGGTCTTTGGTCCGGCGTTGCATGCACAGGTGACCGTGCCGCAGTACGAGGTCGACCCGTACTGGCCGAAGCCTCTTCCAGATCGTTGGGTTCTTGGAGGGTTGGCGGACGTGTGCGTAGATGGGCAGGACCACGTGTTCATCCTCAATCGCCAAGATGTGCTCGAAGTGAATTTGAACGCCGGGTCCCTAGCTCCGTCTATCATTGAGTTCGACCCGGCCGGCAACGTGGTCAACTCCTGGGGCGACCCGGAGCTTCTGGACCCGCGCCTGCACGGCTGTCACTTCGACAGAGACAACAATGTGTGGATAGCCAGTGCACCGTCCGGCATGGTGCAGAAATACTCTCACGACGGCGATCTCCTGTTCCAGATCGGAACGAGGGGTGTGTTCGATACCTCGGACGGCACGGTCCGTGGGAGACCTCTGAATTCGGACGCGGCGCGGTTCTTAACGCCCGCGAGCATCTACGTGGATCCAGAAAACGGAGATGTCTACGTGGCCGACGGAGAATCAAGAGGGCGGAACACACGCATCGCGGTGATGGATCGCGAGGGCCGGTTCCTCCGCCAGTGGCGGCCTGAGGGCATGGCCATGGTCCACTGTATGACAGGAGCCAGGGATGGCTTGGTCTACGTGTGCAACCGCTATAACTCGAGGCTACAGGTATACGATCAACGGGGGACGTTCATCAGGAACATCGAAGTGCCGTGGCGACCATACACGCCACCGGCTGATGGTGTGGCGAGGCAGACCGAGGGCTCGGCTGTGTCACTAGCCCTTTCTCGAGATCCGAACGAAACGCGAATGTATGTTGTCAATCAGGACAACGCCCGAATCGAGATTATCGATAGGCAGACCGGACGGATTCTGTCGAATTTCGGCGGCGGTGTGGGCCATGCTCCGGGTCAATTTGATCAACCTCACGGCATCGCCGTGGACTCGGAGGGAAGCGTGTACGTCACCGAAAACCGGGGCAGGAGAATTCAGAGGTTCACCATCGTTCGATGACGTCCCGACCCTACTACCGCCCCGCCCCTCCCTCCGTCTCCAAGCGTTCCCGATAGCGCTCACCGCTCAGTATGGCCGCCATGGCGTAATTCCCCTCGTGGCAGGCGTACTCGTGTATGAGGCCGGGCAGCGCCTTCATCGGCACCTCGCCTCCCCACTCAGAGGTGTAGGTCTCTGGGTCGATGATCGTGAACTCGTAGTTGATCGTGTGCTCGTCGACTCGGGTGAGGCGCTCGACCACCTTCAGATTGTCCGAGGAGTTCCCATTGAACCGCTGAAGGGGGTGGAGGTTCGTGGTCTCGATCACGAGCGTATCACCCTCCCAATGACCCCACGAGTCGCCCATCCACGGGCGGATATGCTCCGGCAGCGGCGCGCGCTCGCCCATGCGGATGACCCGAACGTCGTGGACCATCTCCGTCATGATCATGATGTGGTCGGGTGTCTGCACGATCGCATAGTTGTTGTTATAGAAGTAGTTCGGTAACATCGGCGGGCCGGCGTTGGACCCGAAGGACATCAGGCAGCGGTCGGCAAGCGGTCGATTCTCCGGATTGTCGTACGCGCCGAATTGGCGATTGAACTCCGCGCGCTCGGTGCGCCTTTGCCGCGCCTCCGGTGTCACCGGAGGGGCGCGGCCGTCTGCAGGGTTCGTGACGAGCGAGCTTCGCGGCTCGCCGTTGTAGATGGCGACCCGGTCGCCCCCATCGATGTAGACGTAGTTGTAGCCTCCCGTTCCACCGGCCGCGCCGTCGAAGCCCCTGTGACCCGGTCCGACGGAGATGCCGCCGACGTCGGGGGCCCCGCGGTTGGGGTCGCTGGGCGCAGTCAGCCTCTCGATGAGATCCTCGCGCGGACCTTCGATCTCGGCCACTTGCTCGGCCGTCAATACCCGGTCCTGTCCTCGCGGGCGCTGCATCGGTGTGATCGTCGCGTTGCTCCAGTTCCCCTGGAGGTCCGGACGACCATCGGGTGTACGGGGCATCTCCCATTGCTGGGCGTCCAACGTGGGCCCCACGGCCGCGGTCGACGGGGCCACGCCCACGGATGCGCCTGCCAAGCAAAGCGCCAAAAACGAAGTCGAATAACGCGCGATCATCTTGCCTCCTCTGTACCGATTAACATCATTCCGAATAATGCCAGGGGCGCTCCCGTCATCGGGGGTCCAGGGGCCCGGCGTACCAGGCGGGAGCGATGTCAGCTGGGATCGGCTCACCAACTACGTCGTGGCGCTCCTGCAGCCTTCGAAAGCCCATGTAACCCTGGGACATCTCAGCGTCTGTGGGCTCACCCCACACTACGTCGACGGTCGGATCCGGGTTGTTGGGGTTATCCTCCGAGTTGTCCCACCAGAGCGTGAATCGAACCGTCGACCCGGCCGGCGCCAGAGGCGGGTCCGCGAACAGGTATTGGTGCTGCCAGTTGAAAACGTAGTTGGGCACGTGCAGAAGTGTCTCGTGGCGACCATCCGGATACGTGATCTCGTACAGGGCCGCTTTCCCGCGAAGGTGCATGTGCGGCAGGAGGCTCAAAATCTCGACGTCTTCCTCGAATACGTACTCCATGGATGCAGAGTAGGCCCCGTTGCCCGCGGGGAGCGTCCCCATGTCGATCTGGAGGGCCGTGCCGCCGGTGACGTGCCGGATCACTTCTCCCGGCTCCTTGAAGATGATTCCCGCCTGGATGTTCGTACAAACCGCCGTGCCCGGTCCCGGCGCCTTATTGAAATGCATCGCGAACATCTCCTGTCTCGGTCCCGCCCGCATCACCCTGCTATAACCCTCCTCGAACACGGTCGGCTCGGAGCCTGGAGCCAGACTCCCGATCGTGGAAATGATGTGGTGGATCGCGGGTCCGTTACGAAACTCGATCGATTCGATCCAGCGGTCCTCGGGAAGCATCTCCTCGGTGATGTCCGCCGAGAGATTGACGTATTTATCCGCGATGTCGTCGTCCAGGCAGTACGGCTCGGCCCACTCGATGATGAGATCCGGCTCTCCCCGGGACCAACCGTTTGATTCCGAAGCTGCCCTGACGAAGTCCGGCGTCGGCGGCGCGTCGGCCGGATTTCCGGCCGGGGTGCCTCCCTCTGCCCATGAGATCAGTGTCGCTTTCTCTTCGTCTTCGAGGACGCGCTCGTTCTTGAACGTTCCCTTGTGCCAGTCCGCGGCGGACCACGGCGGCATCCGGCCTTCCCGTACGGCACTCGCGATCCGCGGGGCTCGCATACGCGCGTCCTCGTACGTGACCAATGGCCACGGCGCGAGCATTCCACCCATGTTCAGCCCGGCGGCCTGGTGGCACACCTGGCAGTTCTTCTGCAGGACGGGGAGAACGTCCGCGTAGAATGTGGGAATTGCGTCCGTCGCCGACCCGGATCCCAAGGCAGCAAACGTCGTGGCGTCGGCACGTTGGGCAGTCAGCGGTCCTGCGGTGGCCAGTGCGACGAGCACTGGGGCCACGAGCAGGGCGGAAGCAAAGAGTTGGGAACGGGTCGTGGGTCGCATTTCGGGGCCTCCACCGGAGTGAAATCGCAGGTGCCAGGTGGCCAAAAACACACTCCTACACCCGCTCAACAACTAAGCAGGAAAGCGACGTCTGGGCAAGTTGAGGACGCCTACCCCTCCGGTGGCTCGGACTGCGCACTCTCGTAGTCGCCCCAAAGCAGCCTAGCCACCTCACGTTCCTGCCGTTTTGTGTCGTTCATGTCTTGATATATGAACTCCCGTATTTCCGGGTCCATGTCCGGATGAGCTGCCGTAAGCTCGCCGGCGGCAGCGATCAACGTGAGTCGCCCTTCTGCGACCTCCCGCAAGGTGTCCATGAGGCGATCTGCGTTTCCGCTGGAGGCGGGCTCATCACCGAGGCCGTAGACATGCTGGGTGAGCATGATACCCAAGTTGAAGGCGGCCCAAATGAGCAGCCTCTCGTCCTCCGGCGGGCTGCTCATCGCTCCAACGCCGTCAACCTTCCCATGTCGCCCTCCCCTTCGTTTCGCCGCGCAAATACTGCCGTCCTGGGATCTACACTCAAAGTGTGACACCCACAAGTTGCGCTTATGGCCCGTTCCCCTCGTGGCGGTTACGGCCAGGTCTTCGAGGCTAGGCCGAGCGTCCTCGTGGCTTAGAGGGTGGTTGTGGGAACGCTCATCTGTTCAGGAATCAGCCTGAACGAGACGACGGACACTTCAGTCAGGTATCGGTACTTCGGATTCTGAATTGCTCTACTTGCTCACGGTCCAGGGTGACCCGAAAACCGTGCATTCCTTCGGCATCGCCAATCAATTCGGGGATGCTGATCTCAATACTCTCGGCATCCCTCTGTCCGGCCAATGCTCTCTCTGCCAACTCGGCGATTCTACCCAGAGCAAACGGATCTGTTGAAATTTCCAAATTTCGCCCGATCTGCGACTCCGCTTGTTCGGCCAGCCAATCGACCAGAGGAGCAAGCTCGGGTTTCACGTACTCGTGCGGATCAGACGGAACATCGATCCACACGCCCTGCGTGCGGAGGAATATGCGCCACCCCACGAAAAGGACTATCGCAACGAGCGCGAGAATTCCAAAGATGTTCATTCACCAAGCTCACGCTCAATGGCGTAGCGGCCTTCGAGGGCCTCCAGTTTGCCGACGATCACCACGCCTTCCACGAAAGAGGATCAGACCGCGGTCAACATCCGAGAGCGGGCCGGTACGCGCAACCAGAAGCCCAGAAAGGCGTTCTAGCCGTCTTCAGGCTGGAGCATCCTAACGCTTCCGAATCACACGCCCCGCCAGGGTGCCCGCAAGATCACCGGAGGATATGGCGGCCTCTCCGTTCACGAATACGTCGATCATCCCCTCGGCGAGTTGATGGGGCTCGGTGAAGGTGGCGGGGTCGTTCAAGAGGGCTAGATCGAAGACAACCACATCGGCGTAAGCTCCCGGGCGCAGCACGCCCCGGTCGGAGATGCGCAGGACCTGCGCGGGGAGTCCCGTCATGCTCCGGATTGCAGCGGCCAGGTCCACGATCCCTTCCTCCAACACAAATTGGCGAATTTTTCTCGGAAACGTGCCGTAGGATCTGGGATGAGGCACTCCTTCCATCCATGGCACGAGACCGCCGTCCGAAGCCGTCATGTTCCAGGACGGAGTCATCAGCGTCCTGATGTCGTCTTCGTCCATGTTGTGGGAGATGATACCGACGCCTCCCCGCCGGAGAAGATCGATCGCGGTGTCGATCGGATCCGCATCGAGCTCGCTCGCAAGATCCGATAGGAGCCACCCCTCGATCGACTCGTCGAAGCGGACTCGACGGAAGCGGATACGATCTGCACCTCCCCTCCGGGCCAGGTTTTCGACCATCGCCGTTCGGATCCGCGCCATGACCTCGGGACGGTCGAACCGCGCCGTGAGAGAATCGTTGCCACCGGCCTGAGACCATCGGGGGAGAAGGGCCGCGGCGAGGCTGGTGGCGGACGCCGCGTACGGGAACTGATCGGTGTAGACCTCGATGCCCTCCTCCCGGGCAGCTTCGATTCTCCGGGTGATGACAGCTCCGAACCCCCATACTCGCGGGCCCAATGCCTTGACATGGGTGATCACGCCCGGAATCCCGGCCCTCCGGGCGACTTCGATCACCTCCTCCAGCGCCGCCACGAGGCCGACGGAGTAGTCGGATTCGTCGCGGATATGACTCGTATAGGCTCCCCCGAACGAGGCCACCACCTCAGCCAATTCAACGATCTCGTCCGGATCCGAGTAGCTACCGGGAACGTAGAACGTCCCCGACGATAGCCCGTATGCTCCCTCCTCCATGCCCCGTCGCACCAAGCCGCGCATCTCCTCCATCTCCGCAGCGGTCGGTGCCCGATCTTCGGCTCCCAAGATGACCCGGCGAATCGATCCGTGGGGCACCAACTGTGCGGTGTTTACACCCAAGCCGTCTCGTAGGAGTGCGCTCCTCTGACGAGCCAAGTCTACAGGACCTCCGCCGTCGGGATTGATCACCACGGTCGTGATTCCCTGCGCCAGCAACGGCTCTCCGTGGCTGAGTCCGGCCGTGGCCAGCCCAGGCCCCGCGTGCGAGTGGGCGTCGATGAAGCCCGGGGTCACGTACAGTCCCGTGGCGTCGATCTCACGTCCAGCGGTGGCCGCTCCGAGATCTCCGATTGCCGCGATACGGTCCCCGTCCAGGGCCAGGTCAGCCATGAACCACGGGTTGCCGGTTCCGTCGATCACCCTCCCGTTTCGGATGATGACGTCATAACTCTGGGCATGAGTGTTCGGCGGAGTGGCCAGCGCCACCAAGAGTGCGAGCAGCGAACCGACGGTTACGTAGCGAAAAGTGTGCATTGGTCCGACGCCTTCCACGAAGACGCGAAGCCAGGGGATCTGAGCCTTCAATTGGGCGCCAAGCGCTTCAGTTCCTCGAAGAAGTTCTGGACCACATTGATCCGCGGCGGCTCGGCTCCTTCCGTTCCGACCGGCTTCATCATCAGGAACCGGCCGTCCGGGGCAACGTCGTAGGATCTTCGTCCGACGGCGTTGACGTAGTCACCGACGAACAGTGTATCCGGGATTCCCGGGTTGAAGGTCGGCTCGGTGTCGTATGGAACAGCCATGACTGCGGACCCGTCCAGGTAGAACAGCTCCTGGGTGTTAGGACTCCATTTCGGTCTCACTCCTCCGTTCGTCGAAATCGTCCATCTGTTCGCATTCACGTCCGGGAACGGCCGTACCTCGACCTCGTCTTGGCCAGACCGCCGTGACTGATAGGCGAGCCACTTGCCGTCGGGCGATAGAGCCGCAGAGTAGTCTGCCGTCGGAGTCTGAACGAGCACTTCAGGGGACGCCCCATCCTCCAGCGTTACGATGGCGACGTCCGCTTGGTTTTCCGGAGTGACCTGTGCGATGAACAGCCGCTCTGCATCAGGAGTCCAGCTCCACGCAGACTGCTGGTCTGGGCTGGTGGTGAGCCGATCCACTCCCCCAGTGCCATCCGCGGCACGCCAAAACAGGTTGCGCGTGCCGCTCCGCGTTGAACTAAAGACGACGCGGGTCCCATCCGGTGTCCACAGGGGATACATGTCTACGGCGGGGTCAACCGTGAGCGGTGTGGAGATGCCACGCATGACGTCAAAGATCCAAATGTCCCTGGCCTCTGAGCCCGAAAGGTCACCCACGGTCAGCGCGACACGGTCGCCATCGGGCGACAGGTCAAGATCTATGTAGCCGCCCGGATCGGCCTCCAGCAGCTCCTCACGCCCAGCTCTGTCGACCCAGACCAGCGCCCGTTCTCCCGACCCCTGCCCGGTCATATACACCATGGTCCCGTTTGACGCGACGGTGGGACTCCCGAGCAAATCGGGCACCAACGGCACCGGTTCACCCGTCATCTGGAGCGATTCGACGTCAAACGCCACAGCGAATAGCGTGGCATTTCGTTGGAAGACAAGGTGCCCACTTGGCAGATAGTCCGGCCATTCGCCCTCGGCAATGATCGTCGGCGCCTCCATGCTGTCGAGCGTTTGGATGGCGATACCAGTGGGGACGCTGCCAAAGAGCAGCGCCCGGGAGCCTGGGAGCCTTTCCCCACCTCGATGTAGCAACTCGCCCCGGTCGGTATCAACGAGCGCTATCGGCCGGGCCTCACCCCCTGACGCCGGCACCTCATAGAGACCCTGGGCAAGGGTGCTGGTGCTAAAGACGATCGTGCCATGGTCGCTCCAGCTTGCCGCGCGGACGATCACTACCGCCTCCGTCACCGGAACCGGCAGGCCGTCGGTCAGCGCGGTCCTCCAGAGTTCCCTGCCGATGGCGAAACCGAGCGACAGGCCGTCCGGAGAGAAGAACGGGACACTCGCTCCCTCGGTGCCAGGAATCGGAGTGGCCCCATATTGGTCGAGGGAAACCCGATACAGTTGCTGTACGCCGTCCCGAACCGCGGCGTACACCACCGTCTCCCCGTTCGGAGAGATGGCGATCGTCTGTGGACCGGGAACGAGTTGGTCCGACGCTGGCACGCCCAACACAGTCCGAACGGGTCCGCGCGGCATCGTGGAGTCGGGCCGCGCCAGGTTCAAGCCGAGCCACACGCCACCGACGAGCAGCGCGAGTCCGATGGCTACGACCGAAGGCCGGTGCTGCCACACCTTACGTGGTGTCCCGACGGTCGCTGCGGACAGTGCGCCATCCGAAGTCTGCCTGAACCCTGGATCGCCTAACGCCCTCACGAACTCCTGAGCCGAGGTAAACCGATCCGCCGGTAGCTTCTCGAGCGCCTTCCTGATCGCGGCGTCCACGTTCGCCGGGACCGATGCCCGTTGCTCGGTAGCCGATGCGAGCTTGCCCGCGATGATCTTGCCCAGCACCGCCTGCGCTGTGCCTCCTGTGTACGGCGGCTCACCCACCAGCATCTCGTAGAGAACACATCCGAGTGCGTAAGTGTCCGTCTGTGGACCGACGTTCTGATCCCCGGTTGCCTGTTCGGGGGACATGTAGTGCGGAGTCCCGAGACTCAGGCCGGTCTCCGTCAGCCGACCTCCTCCCGCTGCGCCGACCGCCAACGCGATGCCAAAGTCTGCAATGACGGGCTTGCCTTCGAGCAGCAGGACATTCGCGGGCTTGATGTCGCGGTGAATCACGCCCTGGCGGTGGGCATAGTCGAGTGCCTCGGCCATGTCGGTAGCGATGTGGACAGCGTCACCGACCGGAAGTTGATGCTCGTGCTTGAGTCGGTCCTTCAGGGTGTCGCCTTCCACATAAGGCATGACATAGAAGAGAAAGCCGTCGGCTTCGCCGGAGTCGTGGAGCGGGAGGATGTTCGGATGCTGGAGATTCGCGGTGACCTTGATTTCGGCGAGGAACCGCTCCGCCCCAACCGCGGCGGCTAATTCCGGCTTCAGAAGCTTCAGCGCGACCTTACGCTCGTGCTTCAAGTCGTCGGCCAGGTAGACCGTGGCCATACCGCCCTCACCAAGCTCACGCTCGATGGCGTAGCGGCCTTCTAGGGCTGTGTTGAGCCGAGCGACCGGATCGGACATAGACGCACTCCGGGATCAGACTGTGCTCAACATCCGAGAGTGGGCCGGTAGGCGCAAGCAGAGGATACGCCCAACAGACCCCGCATCCCGTGAGGGTCAGGGGCCCGGCCTTCCACCTAAAGAGCGCCCCCCAAGTCTCGCTCCCAGGCCCCAAAGGCCACCTCGTAGTACCGGGGACTGAACATCGCCCACTCGCCCAGGGACTCCGGGACCGAATATCGGCCTGCCGCCTCGGCGATTGGCACACCTGCCTCTATGGCCCGCGTAGCAGCCTGGCCGACGTCCTCGAGGAGATCGACGTACGGAGCCAACCCGGCCCGGTCGGATGTATCACCGTGTCCCGGCACGTAAAGGGCATCCGGCTCGGCCAGGACCTCGCGCACGTGCCGGATCAGGCGGGTGGGCCGCGCGTCGCGGTAGTTCGGGAAGAGCCCGTTCCAGACCAGGTCTCCGCACCACACCACCCGCGGATCGTCGATCTCCACGGTCACGTCGCTCGACGTATGTCCCTCGCGCGAGCGGATGCGAACCGTGCGGCCCCCCAGGTCCAGCTCCAGGGGCAGATCCGCATCGCCGATGACCCGGCTGGGGAGAAGACGCTCCTGCTCTTCGGCTACGAGAAGCCGGTTCGTTTCCTCGGTGGCTAGCACGCTCGGATCGCCGGCGGCGCCAGAATAACCGCCCTGCCCCGCGGCGTGGTCCCCGTGATAATGCGTTAGCAACACGTGAGTAGGTCGCCGACCGGTCAGCTCTTCGGCGGCTGATGCCACCCAGCTCGCTCCCGCCACGCTGGCAAACCCCTCCACGGCCAGGACCCCGTCCCTGCCGGCAATGATCCCCCCGTTGGAGAGCGTGGTAAAGTCACGCTGCCTCAGAGGAGTGGACACCACCGCCCACACGCCGTCCGCCAATTGCTCGATGCGGCCCCAAGGCTCGATGAGCTGGACCGCCCCCAGGGGTCGGGCGGCAAAAAGCTCTCGAACCGAGCGGGGCGCCCACACACCCGCAAGCGCCAGGTGAGCCCCACATGATCCCGAGGTGAGCAAAAAGTCCCGGCGCGAGTGCACCGGGCTCGATGATCTACACATGATCTGTCTCCGGCAGGCATGAGTGGGATGCGCGCGTTCTCATGATCGTTTCCTCCTTGTCGTACAGACCCGCCGAACGCCCCTCACGACACTTAGTGCCTCGGCGCACGGCCATCGGCTGGACATCGAATACCCGGGCCATGCTCGTGGGACATGACATGGCCATTCGTGGCCGAAGGAGGCACAAAGTACGCATTGCTCGGACGAACCTCAAAAGAGCCATTTACAAAAGTAAGCAAAACTGTGCACAAAACACCGGAGAATCAGGACGTACAGGTAGTCGCAGAGGCACCCGGCAATCTGGCATACTAGTTGCACTTAGCGTGATGTCTGGTTCACGAATATTGGGGACAAGTGGCTCATGATATCTAATCGATCCGGTTCGAATCAATCAGAATTCATGCAAGCGCTTGTGCCCATGGTGGATCTGTTTGCCGTGCTTGCGATTGTGTTCATGATTCATTCGAACGATGAAATCGTTACCGCCCAAGCAGAGGTCCAAGAGGTGAGAAACGCGCTAGGAGCCGTTGACGAATTAGAACAGGCCAGAAGAGAGCGCAGAGAAATGATGGCAGACCAGGCGACCAGGACGCTTGATGAGATTAAGGCAGAGCGAGAGAGAGAAGCGCAAGAGTTACTGGAGCAATTCACCGAGCTGATGGCGGCTCAACAGAGTAGCGCCGCCGCGGAATATGAAGAGATCCTAGCTCAGATTGAAAGAGAGCACGAGGAAGAACTGCAGAGGGAAGTGGTTTCTCTGGAACAACGGACGCAGGCGGAACTGGAAGATGCAAGAGCAACGCTGGAAACGAACTTTGAGATTCAGAGATTGGAGCTGGTGGCGCAACAAGAACAACGCATAGCAGAGGCGGAAGAGGAATTTGACAGAGCAATTTTGGCCACGGAATCGAGGCTTGAGAATACCCGAGATGCACTCGCTGACGCCGAACAGGCACGAGTCGACGCGTTGGCAAGACAGGCATCGCTCGACGAACAAAGGCAACTCGAGGTGGCCAGGGCAGAGCAGGATCTCAAAGAGCAAGCCGAACGTGAAGCCGCGAACCTGAGAAGGGAAACAGAGCTCGCGTTAGCAAGAGCCGACCAAGAACAAGTTGACGCATTGGCCAGACAGGCAGCAGCACTCGACGAACAAAGGCAACGTGCGGAGCAGGAGCTCCAAGAGCGAGCCGCACGTGAAGCCGCGAACTCGAGAAGGGAAACAGATCTCGCGTTAGCAAGAGCCGAACAAGAACGAGTTGACGCATTGGCCAGACAGGCAGCAGCACTCGACGAACAAAGGCAACTCGAGGTGGCCAGGGCAGAGCAGGCGCTCCAAGCGCAAGCCGAACGTGACGCCGCGAACTTGAGAAGGGAAGCAGAGCTCGCACTAGCAAGAGCTGATCTGGAACGTCAGAGCGACCTGGCCGCTCAGAGAACTGCGCTTGAAGAAGAACGGGCAAGAGCCCTGGCAGACGCAGCGGATGAGCTTGCGCCCTATCTCCAGGCAGCCGAAGCCAAGAACCAGATCATTGCAGAGCTAAATGAGCACTTCAAGGACTTCGATAGTTCAGTCGTCGAAATAGACCCAGAGACAGGAAAGGTAAAACTCCACTTTCAGGAGTCCTACTTTGCGCTGGGATCTCACGAGCTATCAGGAGAAATGAAAAGTTTTCTCAGGGCAATGATTCCCAGATATGCAGCGAGCATTTACGGAAACAGAGACGCCGCGGAGCAGATAGAGTCTCTAAACATTTCCGGGATGGCATCGCCCATTTATCAGGGAGTGTATATCGACATCAACGATAGATCTCCCGAAACACAGCTAGCACGCGAATACAATATGGGGCTGAGTAACAGACGAGCCGAAGCCCTGTATGCCTTCATCTTTAATGCAGAAGAGATGGGTGACTACGAGTTTCGTAGTAGGTTGGAAGCAGATATGAGCATTGCGGCACTAGGCTTCCAGAATGCCACCCCTGTTCAGGCTGAATTGGTGGGCAAACCTGCACGGTGCATAGAGTATGATTGCCAGCAGGAGCAGGCTACGGTATTGCAGTTTCAGGTCTTGTCGGGAGGGTTGTAGGCCGCTTTTAAGCGACACACTAATGCAAGGTTAGGGAGTCATAATGTTTAAATACGTATTCTCCTTACTTCTGGCGGTAATTTTCTTTTTCGTCTTCCTCTTTGATGTTGCGCTTACCAATGAGGTAATCGGAAGGCTGTTCGTCACGGGCATCCTTGGTTGTTTGGTTGTTTTCTTACTCTTTAAGTTTGGTTTGCACTATAAAATACTGGGGCTAAATAGATTTTCGAATGCATTCTATTATTCTGTTTTTGAGTATAAGAAAGCTCAAGTAAGCCCTTCACAGCTGACCTATATGGACAGTGTGAGGGAACAGGCAGAGGTCGCCCTTGCTGCAAACTTCGATCCCACATTGAAGACTGCCGACCTGCAGATTCCCTCTACGCTCTATTCAGGAAAGGACCCTTTTCTGGCCAAACTGCGGGCCAAGATTCAAAAGGCGGAGAAAATCAAGCTCGAAGCACGCCATCTCGATAGAAAAGCGGATGTGTTGTTGGGAAAAACCAAAGATGAATTGGTGGACAAGGACCTTACCGACAAGACTCCCACCGGAATACTGGATCGAGTGTTTGAGATCGAGAATGGTGTGGCAGCCATTATCGACTTGACCGTCGATGAGATTAGGAATCAAGGGTACGCTCGTGCGCCGGATTACGAAATCATCACCCAGATCGCGCTGGACGAGAATCCGTATTTTGCGCGCACCTTCAGGTACTTTGACTCGGAGGATATTGTTGGCGTCCTTTTCCGCGCGCCTTTCATGATAATTCTGATCGGGATCATTGGTACGTTTGCAGGCTTCTATCTGGCATTAAGTCAGGGTGGCGATATCAAATCTGGCGCTTCCGTGGCAATTGTCAGTTCGCTGGTTGGTCTTCCTGTTTCGTTATTCATGGAATACCTGAACACATTGTTTCCAGATGAAGGTCGATACAAACAGGCATTCAACAAATTCAGGGTAACTCTGGAAATGCTTTTCAATCACGAACAAGAGCTTAATAAGGGGCAAGTCGAAGGTGAAATGGCGCTCGCATTGGCAAAAGCCGAACAAGAACAAGTTGACGCTTTGGCCGAACAGGAAGTAGAGCTCGAAAAACAAAGGCTAATGGAGCTCACCACGGCAGAGCAGGAGCTCAGAGAGCAAGCCGAAGGTGCGTTGGCAAAAGCCGAACAAGCGCGAATCGACGCATTGGCCAAACAGGAAGCAGAACTCGAAAAGGCGAAAGAGCTCGCCTTAGAAAAAGCCGAGCAGGAACGAGTCGACGCATTGGCCAAACAGGAAGCAGAACTCTACACACAAAAGCTACTGGAGCTGACCACGGCAGAGAAGGAGCTCAAAGGGAAAGCCGAAGCTGAAGCCGCGAAATTGAAAAAGGAAACTGAGAGCGCTTTAGCAAAAGCCAAACAAGAACGAGTCGACGCATTGGCCAAACAGGAGGCACAACTCGAGAAACAAAGGCAACTGGAGCTGTCCCGGGCAGAGCAGGAGCTCAAGAAGCAAGTCGAAGGTGAAGCCGCGAACGTGAAAAAGGAAACTGAGCGCGCATTAGCAAAAGCCGAACGAGAAGGAGCTGACGCCTGGGCCAAACAGGAAGCAGAACTCAAGAAACAAAGGCAACTTGAGGTGGCCAAGGCAGAGCAGGAGATCAAGAAGCAAACCGAACGTGAAACCGCGAAATTCGAAAAAGAGACAGAGCTCGCCATAGCGGAAGCTGCTCTGGCACATAAGGCCGAACTAGCTGCTCAGAAATCTGCGCTTGAAGAAGAGAGTGCAAGAGTCCTGTCAGAAAAGGAACAGGTCTACACCAAGAAACTGGCCCTTCAAAAGAAGCTATTAGCGGAAGTAGCGGAAGAACTTTAGTTAATAGAGATACATCAGTTAATAGAGATACATCTCATCGTCCCGAAACCATGAGATGCGCTCCGGACGTACCGGCCTCCATGAGCCAAAGCATGGCCGGACCGCGAGCAATCGGGAAGCCGAGGTCTCGGGTGGCGTAAGGCACGGCCACCACGGTGTGGGTTCGGTACTCCCGGGGGGAGTCCCCATACACGTGGTAGTAGATGCTTCCCCAGACGGACAAGGCACGAGCTCCGTCCGCCTCGGCCCGCTCGAAGCGAGCCCGGATTTCAGCCACCGTCCCTCCCGCGCTCTCCAAAGCATGGTTCTGCTCCAATCGCGGACGGTTGGCCTCGGCGGTGCACTCGACGTCGAAGGGGGCCATTTGACCGGGACGGCCTTCATTGTCCCAGCAGATCAGGCCGTTGCTGCCCCCGCGGAGCACCGCTGTGCTGCCGTCAGGACGGAGCTCGAGGATCGTCGCCTCGGCGCGCAGTGAGGCGGGCGCGGCGAGCAGCGCTC
This sequence comes from Longimicrobiales bacterium, assembly GCA_965249775.1. Lineage (GTDB taxonomy): Bacteria > Gemmatimonadota > Gemmatimonadetes > Longimicrobiales > Gaopeijiaceae > UBA822. The sequence goes on along the minus strand of OZ252253.1, from coordinate 3,586,005 downwards.
GCTCGATATCTGCATCAGCGGATTGCGCGCCCAGGGCAGAGGGCAGAAGAACTGCAGTGAAAGGGAGGAACTCCCTTGCCTTGCGGAGCATCGACATCTACCGTGTGCCAGAGAAGTGGCAGCCCACAAACGTCCCGATCCGGGGGTGACGATGCATAGCACGCGAGCGACCATAATGTTTCCTATTTTGGCGGGGCTGATGTTCGCGGGATCGCCGCTCGGCGCTCAAAAGGTGAAACCGCTCGACTCCTACGAGGGGGTCGTGATACGAATGCTGCAGAGCAACAATGCCGGAAACGTGCACTCCGTCATCGATCCGGCTACGAACGAGGTCGTCGGGTACATAGAGGGCTGTCCGCGGGCTCATAATATCTTCTCGCATCCCGATGGGACCTACTACTACTGCACGAACGAAGAAGAAAACACGCTCGACGTCTTCGATCCGGTCACATTACAGCTGGTCGAGCAGCTCGAGCTCACGAGGCGTCCCAACAAGGCCGCCTACAACGAGTACAACCGTAAGATCTACGTGGGGATCGCCACGGCGCCCTTTGTCGACGTATTCGATCTAGACACTCACGAGAAGCTTGGCAGCATCCCGGTGGCGACCGGGATTCACAACGTCTATGTGAGCCCGGATGGGAAGTGGGTGGTCGCCGGTTTGAACGGCCGGGACGAGGGGTCTATTCAGGTCATCGACGCCAGCACCGATGAAGTGGTGAGGGAAATCTCGCTGCCCGGGCCCGATGGTGTTCTCCACCGAGTCCGGCCAATGATGTTCCTTGCTGCGGAGGACGGGTCGACGGACAAGATTCTGGCGCAAGGCGCCGCGGTCAACGGATTCTGGGTGGTCGACTGGGAGACAGGGGAGACGGACCAAATCATCTACCCGCCGCGTCTGCCAATGTGGAAGCAGAGCGCCGAAGCCAACCAGGGCGCTCCGATGCATGGATTGGAAGTGCTGCCGGATCGCTCCGCAGTCTGGGCATCGAGCCGCTTGGATAGCCGAATCTACGGTTGGTCTCTGCCCGATTTCGAGTACATCGGCGCGGTCGAGGTGGGGCCCGCGGCGAACTGGATGACGCCGACACCGGACAGTCGATACATGTACGTGGCCGTTTCGGGCGCTGACTATACGGTGGCCGTCGACCTCCAGAAGCTCGAAATCGTGGCGAGAATGACCGTAGGCGCCGGACCCAAGCGCATCGACACGGCGGTCCTTCCGCTGGACCATGTGGAGACCCACGACTGAGGTGACGACAAGCATGAACCCGACGACTAGAAGGCGTGGTTTGGGAGGATGGGTGGCCGGCTTCTCGGTGATCGCCGGCGCAAGCATTCTCGTTGGTCTCGGTCCGACCTCGGAGGGCCTGGGGTTGGCAGAGCCGCTACAAGCCTCCACAGACCTGTCCACCGACGGTGCGGCGCTTCAAGTTCCGTTCGACTACTACCGGCAGAACATCGAGCCACTGTTCCTGAGGCCTCGCGGCTACCCGGGGTCGACGCGCGGCCAGGCCGCATGTGTCATGTGCCACGTGTGGCAGACGAGCGTTCGTTTCTCCCTCGAGGAGCCGACCGAGACACCGGATGGAGGGGCTTGGACAGAGGCACAGTCTCGCCGGAACTATGAGGTCGTGACCCGACTGGTCAATGCCTCCGACCCGGAATCCAGCAGGTTTCTCCTGAAGCCTTTGGCGCAGCAAGCCGGCGGGCTGCCTCACACGGGCGGGAACCACTGGGCTTCTACTGAGGACCCCGAGTATCAAGTCGTACTCGACTGGATCCGTGCCCTCCCGGCGGCGCAGTTCACGCCTGCCGCCCCCGACGTGGCCGTCGACTTCCAGTTCTATCAGAGTTGTGTCCTCCCGAATGTGCTCAGTGTCGGGAACTACGGGCAGCTCGCGTGCACGTCGTGTCATGCAGGCGGCCAGGCGGGGTTCGCCCCGCGCGGCGCCAGTGGCGGCGCAGTGACGGTGGCGCAAGCCCGACAGGGATTCGAGCGGCTCCAGAGACTGATGGTGCCTGGCGATCCCGAGCAGAGTCGCTTCCTGCTGAAGCCCCTGCACCCGGACGGTGGCGGTTCGTATGCCCACAACGGCGTGAGGCGGTGGCAGGGTCGGAATGATCCGGAGTGGCAGACGCTTGCGGCTTGGATCCGCGGGGAGGTGACTGGCAGCGACTGTTCGCCGGTATATTAGAAGGCAAGACGGGACCTCATCGCCCTGCGACGAGCTCGCTTGTCTCAAGGAATCCGTATGTGTATCGTCAGTTCGGTGCAACGCCATTTTGTAAGGGAGGTAGTCGACATGGACGGAGTGCGATTTTGGCTGCAACGTGCGGTACGGGTGGTAGCCTTCGTCGGGGCCCTCGGGATCGTGCTGGCGGGCGACGCTGTAGCCGCCCAGAACGTGCGCCAGGCGGGAACCGACGAGGCCACATCTGAAGCGACGTACTACGGCGCTGTGCAGAGCGTCCTGGCCAAAAACTGCGTAGGCTGCCACGGCCCGAATGCGGCGGCCCTCGGCGGTATCACACCGCCCATGGAGCTCACGTCGTACGAGATGGCCCGGCGGTGGTCCAGCCGCATCGCTACGGCCGTGAGGGACAACAAGATGCCACCCTGGGACGCCGACGTGCAGCACCAGGGCACCTTCAAGGACGAGCGTTACATCTCCGAGGAGGACAAGCAGACCCTGATCGCGTGGGCCGAAGCAGGTGCGCCGATGGGCGACCCCTCCGAGGCCGTGGCCGTGGTGAGCTCGACGGACGTGATCACCAGAGCGGCGGAGGTGGCACCCGACGGGTCGCTGTGGCGGGCGGGCGTGCCAGACGTGACGTTCGGATTCGAGGAACCGGTGCTCGTTTGTGAGGAGGTCGAGGATTGGCAGCCACGGCTTCCGATGCGCGTGGTCGACGGCGAGATCAGCGAGCCCAGGTGGATTCGCTCCATGGAGATCAACACCGGTCCAAGCGTGCACCACACGGTGTCCAGCCACTTGGGCGTGGGGGTGCCGGGTCGCGGTCCCTTCGAGTTCCCCGAGGGCTGGGGCATCCTGCTGACCGAGGATCCGTACGTCAGCATGAGCATACACTACCATAAGGAGGCTGGCCCTGGGACGGCGGTTCTCGACGACACCAAGGGCGGGATGAAGTTCTACGACGACGGTGAGGTGATCGACTACGTGGTCGAGACGGATATTCAGGCTTTCAGCCGCTTCACGATTCCGGCCGGGCACCCGAACTACGAGGTGCGCAACCAGACCCATTTCGACGAGGAGATCTATCTTCTCTCGATGGGCCCGCACGCGCACTATCGGGGCAAGGCGGTCAAGATCGAGCTCGAGCGTCCCGACCGGCCGTTCCGTGAGACGCTGCTTTATGTGCCGGACTACGACTTCAACTGGCAGTTCCAGTACGAGCTGGAGGAGCCGTATCTGATCCCCGCCGGCTCGACCATGCACATCACGTGGTGGTACGACAACTCGGTCGACAACCCGTACAACCCCGATCCGACCGTCGACGTGTCGTACGGAGCGGCGACGACCGACGAGATGATGAACGCTCGCATCTACTTCGCGAAGACCAAGCCCCTCGGGCTCGTCGCGGGTGAGCCGATCCCAGAGGAGATTCTCGGACGGTCGCGTGCAGCTGAAGAGAGAGCGCGGAGCAGGGCGATAGAGTGGGAGGAGGCGGCTCAGAGCTGCGGCGTGCGTGTCGCCAACCGGAGCCGGTAGAATCAGCTAGAAGGCCGCTATATTCGCTAGGGCCCGCATCGACTGAACGCGAAGACGGCCACCTCCGAACGATGGGGGTGGCCGTCTGTCAGGTCGGTGTTAGAGCGGGCTCTCAATCACGCCTGGAGTCATTCGCTTCCTCCGCCTCCAGTCTCTCCTGATAACGCGCACCGCTCAAGACGGCCGAGAGCGCGTAGTTGCCCTCCTGACAGGCGTACTCGTAGATCTGGTCGGGCATCGTCGTCATTGGGATCTGTCCACCCCACGGCTCCGTGTAGGTCGACGGATCGTTCACCATGAACTCGTAGAGAACAGCATCCTCCCGCATCCGGCTGAACCGCTCGGTTACCTTCATTTCTGCCGAGGAGTACGGCTGCAGGGGATGGATGTTGGTGGTCTCGACCACGAGCACATCACCCTCCCAGTGGCCCCACGATTCTCCCATCCACGGACGGATGTGTGAAGGCAACCGCGGGCCATCACCGATTCGGATGATCCGCGTGTCGTGGACCATCTCCGTCATGATCAACACGTGATCGGGCGTCTGAACGATGATGTAGTTGCTGTTGTAGAGCCCGGTCGGGAGCATCGGGGGGCCGGCAGGGGAACCGTATGAAGTGAGGCAGCGCTCGGCGAGTGGTCTCAGCTCCGGGTGGTCGTATTGGCCAAATTGCCTCCTGGCCTCCCGGCGCTCCGTTCTGCGCGCCTGAGCTTCGGGCGTAAGCGCCGGAATCCGGCCGTTGGACGGAACGGTGATGAGCGAGGTCCTGGGTTCACCGTAGACGACGGCCACCCCGTTACCCCTCTGGAAATAGACGTCGTTGTACGAGTCCGCGACCGAAATCGTGTTCTTGGGTTCTGGTGGCGGACGATCCGGGTCGCTCGCCTGGGCGCCAGTGGCCTCGCGGTCCACATACCTCTGTTCTATCTCAGCGACCTCTTCCGGTGTGTAAACCGGACCCTGGTCCCCTCGACGTTGGGTCGGAGTCATCGACTGGTTGGTCCAGATCCCCTGAAGATCCGGATGGCCGGCGGGTGTTCTGGGGATTTCCCACTCGGCGTCGGAGGCTCTGTTCTGCGCCGCCGCGCTCGACACGACGCCGGGCGCTGCGGTTACGCAGAGAAAAGCGAGACCCAGGACCATACACTTGCTCATTTCACCCTCCAATCAACTGGATTCACGACACTGTCCGACACTCTTTTCGAACCGTCCTTATGTTTCGTTGGTACCAACTCTACTCGCAAAATACATAGCCGCACCAGTACCGATAATCATAACCCAATTAATCAGCAGCCAGTTTCTGTCATCGAAATCAGGGCCTCGGCCGCTAGGGCGGGTCTAGACGGGTCGCTACTAGCTCACGCCCCGCCGCGTGATTTTCAGGATCCGGTCGTCGTCGGACGCCGGCTGACCGCGCCCGTCCTCGTTGCTCGTAGCGATGTACACTTCGCCGTCAGGACCCACTAGAACGTCTCGCAAGCGACCGTAGTCGCCGCGGTAGATGGCGTCGGTGCTCACGACCGAGCGGCCGTCTTCCGACAACTGGAGCCGCCAGAGTGCCGCGCCCCGTAGTGAGGTGACGAGGAGGCTTCCATTCCACCCGGGGATCCGGTCCGATCCGTAGTAGTCGAGGCCGGACATCCCCACGGTCGGGGTCCACGCCTCGAGCGGCTCTACCACGTCGTTCTCGTCGCAGTAGTCCTCCTCGTCAGCCGCGTCTCCATCACAGAAGCCGTGGACGGACGGCCACCCGTGGTCGCCGCCCATCTCGATCCGCATCACCTCGTCGTTCGTCCTGGGCCCGTGCTCGGCGACGTACAGGTCACCCGTCTCGGGGTGGAAGACCATGCCCTGCGGGTTCCGGTGGCCATACGAGTAGACGCGCGTTCTGAACGGATTTCCCGGAGCCGGCCTTCCGTCCAGCGTGAGCCGCAGGATCTTGCCGGACAGCGAGCCGAGGTCCTGGGCCGAAGGACGGTTTCCAGCGTCCCCCATGGTCATGTACAAGAACCCGTCCGGGCCGACGACGAGCCTCGACCCGTCGTGGTTGGCACGCCCGGGAATCCCATCGATGAGCGTCTCCCGATCGGTGAGGCGTCCCCGCTCGTAGCGCATGCGGATCAGGCGATTCTCGATACCGTTCCCGGCGGCATACGAGTGCGCCAGGTAGACGTACGGCTCCTGTTCGAAATCCGGGTGGAAGGCCATACCCATCAGGCCGCTCTCGCCCCGCTCGTGCACGGCAATCTCGCCCACTGATGTGACCGCTCCTGTCTCCGGATCTACCCGGGATACACGACCTGCTCGCTCCGTAAACCAGATCGCACCGTCGGGACCCCAGGCAAGATCCCAAGGGGTATCGAGGCCCGAAGCGAGCGTCTCGACGCGCAAGTTGGCGGCGGGGGTAGGGGTGCTCGGGGCGGCTTGCTGCGGAGCCGCGCGGACGACGGCCGGGAGCGCCAGGGCGCCGCAAGCTATCATGACGAGGATGGCTACCGGACTCGGCGTGCGGTGCGTTCTCATGATGGTTTCCTCCTTGTCGTACAGACCTATGACCTCTCCTACCTCGCGGGCAGCTCGGGCCTCTCCTCTTCGGTCAGCCCGATGTTGACAACGTCTGCAGCGTCGTCGAGTAGCGCTCCGTCATGTGCCCTTCGTGCTAGCGCCAGCGAGCCAGCGGCAGAGCCCGCACCCAGTACCGCTCCGAGGCCAATAACCAACCACCGGAGTGTGGGCGGGTCCCCAACGCTTAGCAAGAACTCCGAAAGCGGGTCCCCAGTGCTTAGGAAGAACGCCGAAAAAGCGCCCCCTGCCAGCATCCCCCCCATACCGACGACCCTCGAGAACGACATCTCATCAAACCGGCGGACCTTTTCATTGGGGCCGTACTCCTTCCTCGATTCCTGTTTAAGCTTGAGACGCGTGTAGAACATGAACATGGCACCGATGCCGAAGCCGAGCCCGGCGAAATACCGGAGGTAAAGGGCGACCACGCCAAGCCCCACTTCTCCAACAACGACCCCCACTATTAGCCCGACGACGGCACCGATGGGCGACCAGGCTGCCGCCCAAGTGAGTCCCATGCGGACTTCACCAGGGAGGCGCTTCAGCCACTTTTTCATGGGACGTCCCCGCCAAGTGGGTCTCAGCAGACTGATACGACACTACGCCCGGCTACACGTGCACACCAGGGCTCGATGGCACTGTTGCGGGACCGGTAGTTCCTCAGTTTGCCGACGATCACGACGCCTGCCACGAAGATGCGAAACCAGCAATCTGACACCGCGAGTCCAGCCCTGGGCTCCCGTTCATTGAAGGATGATATTCACAAGAAGAGTTGAAACCTGTCGTATCGGTACGTCCTGTTGTACTATACGAAGTACCATATGATACGGAGGACCGATGCCCAAATTGAAGCCTAGCCAAGACATACAACCGCTCTCCGCCTTCCGCGCCGATGCGGCGGGGTTTCTCAAGAGGGTTCGTGAGTCACAGCGTCCTCTCGTCCTCACCCAGCACGGAAGGAGCGCCGCCGTCGTGCTCGATGTAGCGCAATACGAGGCTCTGTTGGAGGAAGTCGAGGTGATCCGCGACATCCGGCAGGCGCGCGCTGAGCTCGACCGGGGTGAGGGCATTCCGCATATCGACGCGATCGCAGAACTGAAGGCCAGAGTCAGTCCTTGAAGCTGGTCTGGTCTCCTCTGGCCGCGAGTCGAGCCGTTGAGATCGTGGACTACATCGCGAGTGACCGTCCGCAGGCAGCTCTCGATTGGATTGAAGGACTCGAAGAGCGGCTAACGGCACTTCCTGGTCTCCCCGATCAGGGCCGAGTTGTTCCGGAGTGGTACGACCCCAGTGTTCGCGAGCTGATCTACCAGCGACACCGAATCATCTACGAAGTGCATGAGGGCCATGTCGAGATCTTGACCATCCGCCACAGTCGGCAAGAACTCGGCCGGGGTAGAGACGAATGACGGTTCTGGACGCGTTGCATCAAGCCGGATTGTCGCGCATGTTCACTTCTGGTCACGGGCGGTCAGAAAGCGCATCCTGCAATAGGCCCATTGCGTCGAAGCGATACGGGAGGTTGCCAAGTGTTCAATTCAAGAAGCAAGGCGGTTTCAAGTCAGCCGTGGCGCCAGTATTTGGGTGTAATCGGAGCCACTCTTGTCATGGTGACTGCGGCGTCGCCGGTTTTCGGTCAGCGAGCCAACACCCTGACGTTTGCCGATCACGTCGCCCCCATCATCTACGACAATTGCGTGGAGTGCCATCGGCCGGGCTCCATCGCGCCTATGTCGCTGATCGATTACTCGACGGTCAGAGTATGGGCGTCGCGTATCAAGGATAAAGTCGCGAATCGCAAGATGCCTCCCTACTTCATCGACAAAACCGTGGGGGTCCAAGGATTTGAGGACGATCGGTCACTAACCGATGAGGAGATTGCCACGATCGTCAGCTGGGTGGATAACGGAGCACTCGAAGGGAATTCGAGCAATCTGCCCCCGGTCCCGACCTTCGAAAGCGGCATGGCCTGGACGCTCGAGGACGAGATGGGTCGTCCACCGGATTTGATCATACCGATCCCGGAACCGTTTACGGTCCCGGGCGATGGCCCCAACTGGTGGATGACATTTGTTAGTGAGACGGGTCTGACCGAAGACCGTTATATAAGGGCCTTCGAGACCAAGCCATCCGCAGAGGGATTCCCGGTGGTACACCACGCGGTAACGTCAATGGTGTTCCCCGAGGGTGGAGGCGGATTTCTAAGTGAGTACGCCCTGGGCAAGACTGCCGACATCAACCCGCCCGGCACTGGCCAGTTGATCAGAGCAGGCACCAGTCTGCGCTGGAATATTCATTACGCCAGCGCCCCTGACGGAGTTACCCGTACCGATCGCACCAGGCTGGCGCTTTGGCTACTGCCCGTGGGGGAAGAGCCGGAGCATCGACTGGTCCGCTCCCACATGGCGGACAATGAGGACCTCGATCTTCCCGGTGGCGAAGAGACAATCCGAACCGACGGCTATGAATTCCTCACCAGGAACATCCGCATTACGGCCTTCCAGCCCCATCTTCACAACCTTGGCACGCGGCAGTGTCTCGAGGTGATCTATCAGGACAATCGCAGACAGACACTGAGCTGCGCGTTTTGGGATTTCGGGTGGCACATCGCCTATAACTACAAGGAAGAAGTGCAGCCTCTGATTCCCAAGGGATCGATGCTGCACGTTACCAGTTGGCACAACAACTCCGAGACCAATCCCTGGGCGGCAGATACACGCAATTGGGTCGGTTTTGGACAGCGCTCCACTGATGATATGTCGTTCTCGTGGATTAGTTGGTACGAACTGACTGACGAGGAATATGAGGCGGCTGTCAGCGAGCGCCGGGCACGGTTGGTTTCGGCCAACGACTAGCAACGCGTGAACTGAAGAATGATAGGAAGAACCAGATGAGCCACTCAACAATGGTGAGGGGAAACAGGCAAATGATTCGCAGCGCCATGTTGGTGCTGCTGTTACCTGTGTTGTTGATGAGTAGCAGCGGGATTGCGGCTGCGCAGGTCCTGTACCGTTCCGGTCAGAGCGTTCAACCGATCTTCGAGGGGTTCGAGAGGAACCCCGACGGCAGCCGCACGATGTGGTTCGGTTACCTGAACCGCAACTACGATGAAGCGCCCAATGTGCCGATCGGTGCCACGAACTCTTTTCATGAAGCCGAGGGCGTATCGAGCGCTGGACCGGTCGAGCAGGACTTGATCCTGGAGGACCCCGGCTCGATCGATCGGGGCCAGCCCGCGTACTTCTATCCCAGACGCCAGCAGTTCGTGTTCGGGGTTCGGGTCCCGGCGGACTTTGTCGGCAAGGAGCTGGTCTGGACCGTGAGTCTCAATGGCGAAATCCGCACTGCCGTGGGGACACTCGAGCAGGGCAACATCTGGAGTGTTGACGAAGGCGTGTGGAGTGCCAACCGCGGCCGCGGCGTTGGTGGCCGAACCGATGTGGCCTATTCAAATCAGCCCCCCACGGTGCAAATGGTGGGTGTTGAAGGGCAGCTATCCACAAGTGTGGGCCAACCTCTCGCGCTGCGCGCTTTCGCCAGCGATGACGGGCTCCCAGGACCCCGGGAAGTGCGGTTCCGCAGGACGATACAACCGCTTCCCAACGATCTCCCACAAGTCGGCGGCGGCCTCGGCCGCAATACACCCAAGTCCCAGGGTATCGTCAACTTCGTTGCCGCGGATTCGACCGGATTGGCCGTTACCTGGATCAAATATCGGGGTCCGGGCCCGGTTCAGTTTGATTCGGCAGTCACGCCCCTGAGTCCCACCGGAGAAGAAGCCGTGGCATCGGCAAGCTTCAGCCAGAGTGGTGCCTATGTGCTGCGCGCTTATGCAGACGACGGGATCTATACCACGTTTGCTGATGTGACGGTGGTGGTCAGGTAAGGGAGAGCCGTCGTCACACAGCAAGCATGTACCCAGCCGTCACCACCAGCGCCCACTTGATCGCCCCTGACCAGAGCACCGCAAACCAATAGGCCGGATCTCGCATGTCCGAGTCCAGTGCCGCCCGAGACTGAGTTACCCCTAAGGACGGGGGCGCCCATGGGGAGCGACGACGGGCGAGAGCGGAGAGCAGCCGTGCCTGTAGAGAATGAAGGACCAGCCAGGTAGGTAGTGCTACCGCGATGAAAAAGAGAAACCCAATCAAGCTCACCGGTGCCTCAGAAACCCAGAGTACAAGAACGCTAACGATGACGACTGCAATCGGTCCGGCAATCATGCGACGAATCCATTGATCAAAATGCCGAGAGGCACTAACCAGCCAGAATGGATCGCAAGAAATGTGCCCACCGAAGTCCGGCGCGGAGCCGGCCTCCCTACCCCGCGAGCAGCTCGCGCTTCTCCTCTTCGGTCAGCCCGATCTCGAACCTGCGACGGCCCTCGGTAATCCCGAGGACCGTAGAGAAGGTGGCACCGGCCAAAAAGCCCGCGATAGCCCCGATGATGGCACCGTCGGGAATTATACCAGCGGGGTCGAGACCCAATACCGCAGCCACCATTCCGAGGATTGCACTCGCGCCGCCCCATACGGCTGCCCAAGTCAGCCCCATACCAATTACGCCACGGACGTGCTGATACCGTATCTCCGCCCGCACCAAGCGGTGAATTCGCTCTAGCCATCGTTTCATAGAAATCCCTGCCCGTCGGACCAACCATCTCCCTATCTAGTGTAGTGTCGCCAAAGTCTCATTGGCTTTGTTGACCTTCTTGAGGATCTGGCGGACGGTGGCTGTCCATGTGAAAGGTGTGGGGTTTTCGTTGCGGCACTCGATGTAGTCGGTGATGGCTTGGATCAACTCGTCCACGCTGGTAACGGCGAGCCGCCGCAGTTGTCGCTCGGTGAGTTCGCTGAAGAAGCGTTCGACAAGATTGAGCCACGAGGCCGAGGTGGGCGTGAAATGGAAATGGACTCGCCGATGACGTTGGAGCCACTGTTTCACCTTGGGATGTTTGTGCGTGGCGTAGTTGTCGAGGATGACGTGGATGTCGAGATCCTTGGCCGTCGTGCGCACGACCGTGTTCATGAACTTGAGAAACTCCTGATGGCGATGCTTCGGCATGCACTCCTGAATGACGTGGCCGGTGGCCACATCGAGGGCCGCAAATAGCGTGGTCGTGCCATGGCGCTTGTAATCGTGGGTGAAGGTGCCGGCGCGCCCGCGCTTCAGCGGCAGGCCTGGCTGGGTGCGATCCAGGGCCTGGATCTGGCTCTTCTCATCAAAGGAGAAGACGATCGCCCGCTCAGGCGGCTGCAGGTACAACCCGACGACATCCCGGAGTTTTTCTACGAAGGCGGGGTCGGTGGACAACTTGAACGACCGGACCCGATGGGGGCGCAACCCATGGGCCTTCCAGATGCGCGCAATCGTGGAGTGATGCAAGCCGGTCACTTCGGCCATCAGCCGCGTACTCCAATGGGTGCCGCGGCCCGTGGGCGGCGTCGTTTGTGTCGTGCGGTGCACGATGGCTTCTTCCTCGGCCAGGGTAATACGTTTCGGGCGTCCCGACCGCGGGCGGTCGGCCCGGAGGGCCGCAAGCCCGCCAGCCTCATACCGATCCAACCAGAGTGTGACGGTCGGGCGCGAGACGCCGACATCACCACAAATAGTCGAGCCCGAGTCCCCCGCAGCGGACCCGAGCACAATGCGGGCGCGCTCGACCACGCGTTGGGGGGTCGTGCGGGATCGGACCAGCGATTCGAGGCGCGCGCGGTCCCCGCGGCGCAGTGGCATAACACGTATGGGTAGTGGCATGTCATACAATACCACGTAGCCTTATATCATGCAAGATAATTTAGCGACACTACACTAGAAGCTACCGAGCGGGGCGAGTGATCGCGACTGTGGGCGTGGCCGCGTCCCCCCAGACTTGCACGCGACCTCGACGCGCGCGATGGTAGCCCCGATAGGGATTGGCTGGTGGAGCCGAGACCAGGAGATGAACCCATGAGACGCCCGATCGCTCTCCTCGCGGTGCTGCTGGCCGCGTTCGCAGGTGCGCTCCTCCCCGGCAGCGGCGCTTCCATCCCTGGCGTCGGCGCGCTCGCCGCTCAGGATGCCGGCGAGGGCCTCCGTCTCATGACCTTCAACATTCGGTATGGCACCGCCGGGGACGGGCCCAACGCCTGGGCCAACCGGCGTGCGCTGGTCGCCGACATCATCCGGAGGAGCGCTCCGGACGTACTCGCCATCCAGGAGGGGCTGGCGTTTCAACTCGAGGAGTTGGGTGACGTCCTGGGAGACTACCGGAAGCTCGGACAACACCGCGAGGGCGGACTGGAAGGCGAGTTCTCGGGCCTCTACGTGAACGAGCTCCGTGTGCGAGTCAGGGACTGGGGCGAGTTCTGGCTGTCGCCGACCCCCAACTCAGTCGGATCACAGGGTTGGGATGCAGCGCTGCCGCGGATGGCGGTCTGGGTGGAGATCGAATACGCCGATGGTGGTGAGCCGATCCGGGTCTATGGCACGCACTTCGACCACCGGGGTGAGGTGGCCAGGCTCGAGAGTGCTCGCCTGATCGCGCGCCACGCGGAGGATGGCCCTCCTGCGGTGGTGATGGGAGACCTCAACCTCACGGAGGAATCGGAGCCGCTCGGCGTCTTCTTCGATCGTGAGTACCGATCTGCCTTCCGGGTGGCTCACCCGGAGAGTGAGCTCGGCACATTCAACGGATTTCGCGACGCATCAGGGGGCCGGCGACTCGATCACATCCTGCTGGATCCCCGACTCGAGCCCCTCGCGGCCGAAATCTTCGACGAGCAGGTGAACGGCGTCTGGCCCTCCGATCACTTCGCGGTCTCGGCCCTGGTGGCGAGGAGGGTCGGTGCGGCACCTGTCCAGTCAATCGGCAGTGCTGCCGAAGCTGAAGTTCTCACCATGGATCAGAGAGTCGCCGATGCGGTCGTAGCCGGCGACGTCGCGTACGTCGAGAGCGTTCTTTCTCCCGACTTCGTCTTTGTGCACGGTGACCAATGGACCGTTGGCGGGGAGCCACTCGGGATCGATGATAAACAGAGTTTTCTCAGGCGAGTCGCGAACAAATACTACCTCACGATTCAGTTCGACTCCGTTCGGGCCGAGATGCACGGGGACGTGGCGATCACCTATGGGCGCTACGTTGCCAGCACCCGTGCCGGTGCCGGCACCGATCGGGCATGGTTTCACGTCTGGTACGAGCGCGTGTTCGCCGAGCGTGACGGTCGATGGATGTTCCTATCACACCGAACGGTGGAGGGGCCGATCTTCGGTCCAAGCCGGGAATCATTGAGCGAGAGATGAGGCGTTCAAGGATTACGGGCTGAGCCGTGAGGACCAAAACGTCTGGGAGTCAGGAGACTAAAATGCTGAAGTGGAAGATCTTGGCCGTGGTTGGTCTGTCGTTCGGGTCGGCGGGCGTCGCCTGGGGATTCACACAGCAGCAGCAGGCCGCCCCCGGCTTTTACGAGTTGCGCATCTATACGGCGCAGCCAGGCAAGAGGGACGCCCTCGCGGAGCGGTTTGCAAGCCGCACGGCCGACCTTTATGCCAGGCACGGGATCACGAACGTCGGATACTGGATCCCGCAGCAGACCGACGAGGAGCTCGGCATCGACGCCGACAACACGTTCATCTACATCCGGGGCTATCCGTCGAAGAACGAGCGCGACAAACGGCTCACATCAGCACATGACGATCCCGAGTTTGGCGAAATCGTCATTAGTCAGGAGCGCGACCCGAACAGAAGGCTCATCGTCAAGGCACACAACATCGACATGGTGCCGAGCGGGCCGCAGAGCGCGATCAGGATCACTCAGTAGGGGCTGCTTAGGAGTACTGCGGAGGTTTTGCTCGCAGGTTGCCGACTTCCCAGGCCGACAGGTAATATGGGTGAGCGTCGTCGTGCCCGGCACTCGTGATGCCGACGCCCACAGGATTCCACAGGAGGGGAAGATGCCCAGGAAGCTGATCACCCTAATCGGTCTCGTCGCGCTGTCCGCCTGCAGCGGTAGCGCCCCAGCCGCCGATGTCGCTGAAGGGACGCCGGGCGCCGAGCTCGCCATAGCGGGTACAAATAGCCAGTTCGCCGGCGCGTGGGAACTGGTCAAGATCGAGAGCTTTGATGCCGACGGTGAACTGCTGGCGCCCCCCACCACGGACCAGCTCGGCTACATCATCTACGACCCGGCCGGCTACATGGGTGTCACGATCATGCAGCCCGTCCGGGAGCCGTATGCCGGCCAGCGGACGCCCGAACAGGCACTCGCCGCCTATTCGAGCTACACGTCGTACTTCGGCACATTCACGGTCAACGAGGCTGAGGGATTTCTGACGCACCACCTGGAGGGCAGTCTCAACACCCGTGGTGCCGGCTCCGACTACCAGCGGTTCTATACCTTCTCGGGGAATCGGCTGACGCTGCAGCCGCCCGCGGGTGCGAACGGCAACCGGACGGAGCTCACCTGGGAGAAGCTCCCGGACCTACCCGAATCCGAGCTCACGGAGACGCACAAGCGGCTGTTCGGCTTCTACCGGATCGAGTCGGTTTCGCGGGAGATCGTGGGCGGCGAGTCGCTCCCGTCCGCCCAGTACGAAACCGCGTTCATCATCTACGCTCCCTCCGGGCACATGGCGGTGCATCTGATGCGACCGGGCCGAGAGCCGTACGCCGCCGGCACGCGGCTATCACCGGAGGACGCGCTCTCGGCCGTACAAACGTACGGCAGCTACTTCGGTCCGTTTTCGGTGCATGAGGACGAGGGCTATCTGGTCCATCAACGGATCGGCAACCTGAGTCCGAGGCAGACCTACACCGATGCCCAACGTTTCTACGAGCTGACCGACACGCACCTCACCCTGCGACCGCCGGCTGGGACCAATCAAGAGGGCCAACAGGTGCAGAGCGCGCTGAGGTGGGCGAGGATCAGCAACTAGCCAGCGGCGGCGCGTTAGGTCCGATTACTGGGTGACGGCCGGCACAGCCTCCAGCAGCAACTCGAACGCTCGGTTCAGCGCCTGGCCACCGGCTCGCCCGCCCGTGTACTTGCCCAGCCTCACCACCACGAGTTGATGCGTCGGGATCATGGTGGTGCTCTGCCCCCCCGCTCCGCTCATACGGTATGAGCTCTCAGGGAGCGGCCAGCCACCGTTGCCGTTCACCCACATGAACCCTCCGCCGTAGATAGGCCGACCGTCGGCCACCCACGCCGGCGCGAGCGTCGTCGCATATTCGACATAGCCCTCCGGCAAAATCCGCTCACCGTCCCACACACCGTCTTGGAGATAGAGATTCCCTAGCCTCGCCCAATCTCGGGCCGGAAGAAACTCGTACCCTTGGGCCAGAAAATTTCCGTATGGGTCGGTCTCGACGATCGCGTCGCGGATCCCGATCCTGTCGAACAGGTTCCTCTGCGGAAACGAGTGGTAGTCCTCCCCTCTTCCCTCGGCCGCCAAGCGGATCAGATAGTTGGTTAGCACAGGATTGCTGTTCCGGTACCTGCCCACCGTGTTGGGCTCCCATTGCTGGGGGCGAGTCGCCGCCCACTCGAAGGAGTTCACACTGCCGGTGTAGAGATAGACATGGTCCGGGTACCCGAGCGATGGATCGAAGTCGGGGTCCTGTGGTGCGCGGATGCGGATCCCACTCGACATCCTCATGATGTCGCCGATGCGGATATCCTGCCGGGGGTCTCCAGGCGACTGCCACTCGGGGATTGGTGCTGGCTGCCAGAGCTCGTATATACCCTGCTGGATGAGCACCCCCATGAGGGAGCCCGTCAGGCTCTTCCCCATCGACCAGCTCTCGAGCGGCGTATGGATATCGACCTCCGGTCCGTATCGCTCGCCTAGAATCCTTCCCTTGTAGGTAACGACCAAGGCGAGAGTACGAGCTTCCGGTGGCCCGAACCCGGCGTCGAGAGCCGCCTCGACCTTGGTCATGTCCACCTCTTCAGGCCACGGATCGCTCGGCAGCACGTCCCCCATCGGCCACGGAGTAGTCGCGGCAGGGGGAAGCCTCCGCTCTACGTCCGTGGGCGTGAAGTGCACAGAATCCTCACCGATGGCGTGCGTCACGCATCCCTGATTCTTGTACTTCCTCGCGGTGCGCGTGACGCCGTCCGGCAGAGTCAGGCTCACCTGTTGACGCTCGAAATCGACGACCGTGTCCAACACGTGCTGCCGCTCGCTGAACGGAGCGGTGAAGCCGCCCACGTTCGCCGCCGCATCCTGCGGGTCGAGGCCCGTGATGAACACGGCCGAGCACAGAATCTTCGCGAAGCCCGAGGTATGGTGGTGGAGCGCCTCACCCGGGGGTGGAACGTACTCTGTGTCGAGCTCAAGGGACGCCGCCCGCGCGAGCAGCCCTCCAGATTGGTCCTCGGCTCTGGGCGCAGCTTGGTCCTCGGCTCTGGCCGCAGATTGGTCCTCGGCCCCGGCGGCAGGTTGGTCCTCGGCTCTGGTGCAGGCGGCCAGCCCGAGAAGCGTGACCAATAAGAGAGCGTTTCGCGTCGAGGCCGAGTGCATGGCGATCCTCCTGTTCAGGTCCGCTGACTAGGTACCGAAGTCTTCATGTAGACGATGTATTACGTCCGGCGCTTCCTAACAAGCGATGCAGAGACGTTCTATGAAAGAGAGTGTCAAGACCGGGCTCCGCCCCGGCCGGATGCGAAGCGGTGGAGCGCTTGGCACTCAGCCCCTTGGTTGGATTAGCCCGGTCGTCAGAGAGCGGTATGCTGGATGAGTCAGTCTTCGTGTCGACCATGATGATCCTCGCTTGGGTGATCGATCCGTCCGGACTTGATTGAGTGGACCTGGGTCGTACGACGCGAACCATGGTTCTATCTGAGACTCAGCCTGGGGCCGGCCTGACACTTCTTCGGGTTCTGCGGAAGGGCCTGGAGTTAGACTCGTGCCTCGGCGTGACTGGGAGCCTGGCGTACGTCTCTGCTTGAGACTGCCTCCCGCACCGTCGTCCGGGGGATTCGACGTTCCAAGGGATCGAGGGTCAAGCGCTGCACCCACGCTCCAGGACGACGAACCCCCTCTACATTTGGGGTCGACTCAGCTGGGTCGGATCAAAGACTTCTCCGGTTTTGAGTAGACGAAGGGTGAGCGCGGCGAGCTTGCGAGCCAGCGTCACACGGGCGAGCTCCTCGCGCATCCCGCGCTCGATCATACGGTGATAGAAGTCTTGGAATGGGCCCCGACGTCCGATGGCTACGTTGGCGGCGCCCTTAAAGACATTCTTGAGTACGCGATTGTGGTTGCGGTTCAACCCTCGCGTGAGCGGAGGCCGACGGCGCCGCCGAGGACGCCCGTCGAACAACTCGTAGTCGGCGCTCGAGCGCGTGACGACGGCGAGTCCGGCATAGGCCCACAGGTTGCGCTTCGTGCGGAAGCGCCATGGCGTACCGATGGTTGCCAACAACAGCGCGATACGCACGGGCCCGAAGTAGGGGATCGTCTTGAGCACGCCAAAGGCCGGATCGCGCTTCGCTTCGGCCACCATGGCCGCCTTGGTCTTCTTGCGCTGAGTCCGAAGCACATCAAGCTGAGCGTACAGGGTCTCGGCACGTAGCCGAGCACCGTGCTCGGGTAGCTGTGCGACCCAGGCGGCGCGCCCCTTCGGCTGGTAGACACCGCCGCCCGTGGTTCGGATGGCCCGCGCACGGAACAGTGCCTTGAGCCGCAGCATCACGCGCGTGCCGTCCTCGACGAGGTTACGATAGGCTCGAGTCAGCTCCTTGAGGTCGGCTCGGCCGTGTGCGCCATGGTAGACCGCTCGCAGCCTGCCGCACCGCAACTGCTCCGACAGATCGTCGGCATCGACCTGGTCCCCCTTGTTACCCGAGCGCTTCTCGCCTCTGCGGTCACACACGATCACCCGATCCACCCGAGGACTCAGTAGGTCATACAGCCACTGCGCCTGCGTTCCCTCCTCGAACACCACGTGCACCGAGCCAGCCATCGCGCTGAAGAACTCCCGGATCGATTTGTCGCTCGTCTCGACCACGCTACGCGCGATCACACGCCCCCCTGCGTTTCGAACCGTTGCCACTGTCATTGCCTGATGCACGTCGAGCCCCACATACTTCGTCGTTCGTTTCATGAGAGCCGCCCTCTGCTGTGGTCCATGGTCGTTTCGCAACTCCACGGTACCCGCAGGGGGCGTGCTTTCAAGTTGTGTTAGACAGCGCTCCCCGATTAATAATAACGCTTGACGTTATTAACGTTATTAACGTTATGCGTTATGCTGTGGGGTGATCAAGAGCTTTGGAGATCGAAACGCAGAGCGCCTTTTCCATCGACAGCCGGTCAAGCGACTGGGCGCGGACATGCAACGCGTTGCCCTCCGAAAGCTCCGAATGCTGGATGCGGCGACCACGCTCGACGACCTCCGCGTTCCGCCGGCGAACCGACTCGAGAAGCTGAAAGGTGATCGTGCTGGACAGCACAGCATACGTATCAACCGACAATGGCGAATCTGTTTTCGATGGCGGGCCGGCGACGCGCATGACGTCCAGATCGTCGACTACCACTAGGGGGAGCAATGGCCACTACGACTCTAACACCGGTCCACCCGGGCGAAGTTCTGCTTGAGGAGTTTCTCGAGCCAATGGGACTTAGCCAGTATCGGCTAGCGAAGGACATCAGTGTGCCTCCACGTCGCATCAACGAGATCGTTCACGGAAAGCGATCCGTAACGGCCGACACGGCCCTTCGACTTTCTAGGTACTTCGGAACGTCCGATAGGTTCTGGCTCAATCTCCAGACGGGCTACGATCTAGATATCGAACGCGATCGGCTGGGGGATCGACTCGAGGCCGAGGTGCTGCAGCGCGCTGGCTAGCAGGCGATTGCTACTGTCGACGTCCCCGAGACCGCGTTCCTCAGAAGTAGGTGGCCAACCCGAGCTGGAAGCCTGCGATGCGCGCCGGGTCGTTGCCCTGGAAGTCCGTGGCCCAGTGATAGCGGTAGTTCGCGCGGAACACGGTATCGGAGGTCGGCCGGAAGCTGATGGACGGAACGATCGCCGTCACCTTGTCGCCGATGTCCGAGCCCGTGGAAGAGAACGTGCCGACGTTGTAGTCGACCGTCTCCAGTCGAAGTCCGGCGGTGACCACCGCATCCGTGTAGCCGAGGAAGCTCGGTCGCCATACGGGTATCAGGACGTCCAGGTACGCACCCCACTGCGTGTCGCCGTGGACTTCGGAGAGGCTCGCGGGCACGTTGATGGATGCGTAGGCGACCTCTCCCCGTATCGAGGTAGGGCCGATGTCGCCGCCGAAGTCCAGGGCGGCGATGCCCAGCCAGCGCTTCGCGTCGACCTGCTCGCCCTCGACCTTGAAGTCGTTGTAGTAGCCGCCGTAGTACGAGACGCCGACCTCGCCGAGCCCCGTGTGCCGAATAGCGAGCCGTCCGGAGACGGCTGGGGAGCCGTTGTTGTCCTCGCCGAAGAGCTCCTCGTCCTTGCCGGACGGGATGTCCGTGCGGCCGGTCTCGTTGGTCACGATCGCGGCGCCGAGGCCATTCGTCAGGTATGCATCGTACGAGAAGACAAGCTCACCGCTCGCGAACCTGCCGTTCGCTCCGAAGCCGACCTCGGAGAGCGTCGACGGGATGATGTCGGTCGTGACCAGCGGGCGTTCGACGAAGTCCCAGCGCGGGCTGTCGTGGTTCTGGTTCAGGTAGCCGAGTGGCACGAGGATGATGCCGCCGCGCAGCACGAGTCCCCGTCCGAGCTGGAAGTCGACGAGCGCGGTCTCGAGCGCGATCTCCTCCGTTCCGTGCTCGAACTCCAGCTCCGACAGGAAGCGGATCCGCTGCGATACCTGCGAGAAGAGAAAGACGTTGAATCGCCGGAGCTCCATCGAGAAGCCTTCCGAGACCCCGTCCTCGACGAAGTAGTTCGTGTTGCCCTCGACGTAGCCGCCGATCGACGTCGAAGAGAGCGAGCCGATGAACGGACGGTTGTAGATGCCGCCCTGCGCCAGCGTCGTGTCCGCCCGAAGCGAGTCCGCTTGAATCGAGTCCGCCTGAGCCGACAGCGGCTCGACCACCGCCGAGATCGCAGCCAACGCCACAAGCATGGTCAGGACGCCGGTGGATCTGGTCAGGACGCGGATGGATGTGGTCAGGATTCGGGTGATGGTCGTGGCGGTCATCGTGCACCTCCCGGGAGTCGCACCACGATCTCCCCATCCGTTTCCACCACCTCGTAGCGGGTCAGCGGTCGGTCCGCCGGCCCGGCGAGCACGTCGCCCTCGAAGCTGAATTGGCTTCCGTGGCACGGACATTCGAGTCGATCACCCACTGGTTCGGGCTGGCATCCCTGGTGCGTGCAGGCGGCCAGCACCGCACTCAACGAGCCAGACGGGAGTCGCCTTATGTAGACGGGTCGTTCCATGTCCGGAGCCTGCACGAAGGCGTCTCCTTCCGGGCTCAGCTCGGACGCATCAAGCGACAGACCGCGCGGGGACTGTTGGGGCACCAGGTAGGGCACCGAGGCGCATCCGCCGATCATCGCGGCGGAGCCGCCCGCGGCCAGCCCGGCCGTGAGAACGGGCAGTCGCTGGACGAACGCTCGTCGCTTCATCGTCGCGCCCCCTACAACGATTCGAGGAAACGGATCAAGCGCGCCTGATCGTCGGCCGACAGGGCCTGGAATGCACCACTTGCCGCCGCTCCCTCACCGCCGTGCAGCCCGATCGCCTCTGCCAGCGTCTGCGCCCGGCCGTCGTGCAGGAAGAAGGTCTCGCCACCCTGGAACGCGTCCTGGATGCCGATGCCCCAGAGCGGCGGCGTCCGCCACTCCGAAGTGAGCGCGATGCCCTCCGTATACCCGTCGTCGAGCTCCGGGCCCATGTCGTGGAGCAGCAGATCGGTGTACGGATGGAACTGCACCCGATCGAGAACCTGGATTTCCGAGGCTCCCGTCTGGAGCGTGGGCACGTGGCACCCCGCGCAGCCGATGGAGGAGAAGAGCTGTTCCCCGGCGAGGACGTCCGGATGTGCTTCGTCGCGCCGCGACGGTGCACGGAGCGTCTTCAGGTAGAAGACGACGTTCGACACGGTGCCGCTGGACACTTCCGGGTCGGGTACTTCGTCGGATGCACGACTGCCGGCGTCGGGGTTGAAGAGATCCTCGGGGAGCAGGTCGCTGGTCACGCCCATGTCCTGCTGGTACGCCCCTACCGTCTGGTGAAGGAGGTTCACGGTGAGGGCCTTCTTCCCCCGAAGCGGCCGATGTACTGGCCGTTGACCAGCGTCCCACGCGCGCCCGGATCGGGCGAGCCACGGCGCTCGAGCTCGAGCGACTCTTCGATGAGATCGCTCGGGTCGTGGAGCTGGAGCCGACCCGAGATCCCGTCGTTGTCGGCGTCCGTCGGATCGGCGAGTGCGATCAACGTGGCGTCCTCTACCGCATCGAGGAAACCGAGACCGGTGACGGCCGGTGGGTTGAACGTCGCTACGCCCACGGCCTCCACGGGCACGGACTCCGCCGGATAGCCCGGGATCGAGCGATGCTGAAGCTGCGGACCGCCGAACTCGATCATCGGATCGAAGCCCGACGGGCCCGGACGCCCGAAACGGACGAGGTTGAAGACCGGGTGGCCCTTCCCGTCACCGACGTGGCACTGCTCGCACGACGATGCGACGAAGATCGGGCCCAGCCCGTCCACTTCGGCGAAGACACGACCGAACTCTTCGTCGCCGGCCAGGTGCTGCCCGACCTGGGATCCGGTCATCCCTTCGATGGTCCCGTCCAGCACCTCTTCCTCGGCCGGGGCGCTGGGCGTGAGGACATCACAGCCGGCCATCACCAGGCCAGCAAGCAGCACGAGGGCGATCCTGGATTGACTCACGTGATTCCGCCTTAAATTTAGGCAAGACTAAAAATCGCCTTTAGGCAAAGCTAAAAGATGGCCACCGCGTTTGTCAACGTATTGAGCCACTAGGGGCATCCCGCGTCCGCTCCTTGCATGGGTGAAGGTAGAGCGTGCATGTTGGCGGCCCGGCTTCAGGCTCGATTTCAGCTATCAGGCAGGCCCCAACCGATGAGGGACGATTCATGAGATTGCTACCGCAGCTAACCCAGACCTCCCTGACGGTGGCGCTGCTGAGCGTCGCGCTGACTGCAGCGGCCCAAGAGCCGGGAACCACGAACGGCGAGTGGCCGTCGTACGGCGGCGACCTCACGCACCAGCGCTACTCGCCGCTCGACCAGATCACGGCAGAAAACTTCAGCGATCTGGAGCTGGCGTGGCGATTCAACACCGACAACCTCGGTCCGCGGCCCGAGGGTAATTTCCAGTCCACGCCGTTGATGGTGAACGGCATCCTCTACTCGACGGCCGGCTCTCGACGCGCCGCGATCGCGCTCGACCCCGAGACGGGCGAACTGCTCTGGGTGCATCGGATCGACGAGGGCGAGCGGGGCGATGCGGCTCCGCGTCGGCTGTCCGGCCGCGGACTCGCGTACTGGGAAGACGGTAGGGGTGGCGTGATCCTGTATGTCACACCCGGCTACCAGCTGATCGCCCTCGACGCGCGGACCGGTGACCAGATTCAGAGCTTTGGCGAGGGCGGCATCGTCGACCTGAAGGAAGACATCGACCAGGATCTCGAGCCCACCTCCGAAATCGGGCTGCACGCGGCGCCGGTGGTCGCGGGCAACACGATCGTCATCGGCGCGGCGCATCGGCCAGGTGGCTCGCCGACGTCGCGCACGAACGTCAAAGGCTTCATCCGCGGCTACGACGTCCGAACCGGCGAGCGGAAGTGGATCTTCCACACGATTCCGCAGCAGGGCGAGTTCGGGAACGACACCTGGGAGGACAATTCCTGGAGCTACACCGGAAACACAGGGGTCTGGGCCCAGATGACCATCGACCCCGAGCTGAACATGGCCTACATCCCCGTCGAGGCGCCGACCGGCGACTACTACGGCGGGCATCGCCCTGGCGACAACCTGTTCTCTGGCAGCGTCGTGGCCCTCGACCTGGACACGGGCGAACGGGTCTGGCACTACCAGACGGTCCACCACGACATCTGGGACTGGGACCTGCCGGCGGCGCCGGTGCTCCTGGACATCACCGTCGACGGGCGCGATATCGAGGCGCTGGTCCTGCCGACCAAGCAGTCATACATGTTCGTGCTCGACCGGGCGACCGGCGAGCCGGTGTGGCCCATCGACGAAGTGCCGGTGACACAGGGTGACGTGCCGGGTGAGTGGTACTCACCGACCCAGCCGATCCCGACCAAGCCGCCGCCCGTCGACGAGATCGACCTCGGCCTCGAAGACCTGGTCGACTACACGCCCGAACTGCGGGCGCAGGCCGAGGAGATCTACTCCAGATACACGATCGGATGGCTGTACGACCCGCCCACCGTGGCCATCGCCAACCAGAGCCTCGGCACCCTCCAGCTACCCACCTCGACCGGCGGCGTGAACTGGCCCGGCGGATCGGCCGACCCGGAGACCGGCTTCTTCTACATCTACACCAAGACCGAGATCGGCGCCCTCGGGCTGATCAACGACCCGGATCGCTCCGACATGGACTTCATCCGCGGCCGCCCACAGGGCATAAACCCGCGCGATGCCTCGACGAGGATCCAGGGGTTCCCGATGATCAAGCCGCCATGGGGTCGCATCACGGCCATCAACATGAACACCGGCAACCACGCGTGGCAGATTCCACACGGCGAAGCGCCGGACAACATCCGGAACCATGAGGTGCTCGGTGGCATGGACATCGGGCGAACCGGCTGGCCCGGCCGCGTGGGTGTGCTGGTCACCAAGACCGTGGTCGTCGCCGGCGAGTCCGGTCTCTACACGACCGAGACGGGCGAGGTCGGGGCCATGCTGCGCGCCTATGACAAGGCGACCGGCGCAGAGGTCGGTGCCGTCTACATGAGGGCCCCGCAGAGCGGGTCGCCGATGACCTATCAGGTGAACGACCAACAATACATCGTCGTCGCTACCAGTGGCGGCGGCCGGACCGGCGAGCTGTTGGCCTACCGTCTGCCCTAGGAGGCCGATGCCATAGCCTGACACTCGAACCGTTAACCATTGCAGAGGGAGATAGACATGAAGAACACGATCCTTGCCGCCGTCGTCATGAGCTTCGCATTCGCCGGGACGGCAGAAGCCCAGCGCCCGCCAGCCGCTTGCGGCCCGGCCGCCCAGCTGCCGTCGGAGCTTTCCAGCAACGTGGGCTCCAACGCGCGCTGCTTCGAGCTCCGGATGTACACGGCTACCAACGCGAGTGGCGACATCGACATGCTGCATCAGCGCTTCCGCGAGCAGGAGGTGGCGATCTTCCAGAAGCACGGCGCCGATGTCGTCGCCGTGTGGCAGCGTCTCGACGATCCGAACACGCTGGTCTGGATGCTGGCCTATCGAGACCGCGCCCATCGGGACGAGGTCTGGGCGGGGTTCGCCGCCGATCCGGACTGGGCCACGCTCCGCGCGAAGTACCCCGCGTCGGTCTCCATCGAGGCCTACTGGATGAGCTCCACCGACTACTCGAACCTCAGGTAGCTGGTCGAACCTCAGGTAGTTGGCTGAACCTTACGTAACTGGCCGCCCCGCCCGGTCACCAAGACCGGGCGGGGGTCTCGCTTTCCACGAAGACGCGAAGCCAGGGGATTTGAGCCTTTAGTTGCCCACCCGCTCAAGCAACTCCTCGAACCAGTTCGTGACCACGACGAACCTCTCGGCTCCGACAGCCGCAGTGTCCAGGGTCGCGGACACGTCTGCCCTCTGCGCCACGATTATCCTGTTCCCATCAGGATGGAGATCGGATATGGGTCGGACGTAGTCTCCCGAAAACAAGGAGTCTGCGGACAGCACCACGGGCGTCGGCTCTCGCCGGATGCGGGCTGCGAGGAAGACGTCGCCCGGGAGGGTCTGGCCGCCGACGCTCCAGTAGTAGACGGTGTTGCCATCTGGTGACCAGAAAGGAAATTGCCCTCCCCCCTGCGACACTAGCGTCCGTCCGCCCGCTTCAGGGAAACTCCGGATGTAGACTTCAGGCCTTCCCGACTCGTTGGACGTGTAGGCCGCGAGGGTGCCGTCCGGTGAGACCTCGATGTCGCGAAGGTCTGCCTCCGACGACAGGTACTCCACCGCTACCGCGCTATCCGGGTTGGACAGATCGAGCATCCAGAGATCGGCAGGGGCGGTCAGAGACCCGGCGTGCTGGAACACGAGCAAAGCCTCCGATGGCCATTGGGCCGGGAGTTGATCGTCGGGGAGTGTGATGATCGATCTCGCAGCTTGGTCGTCCGTCAGCGTCTTCACGAACAGATCGCCACCGTCGGTTCCCGCTCGCACCGACATGAACGCGACGCGGGTCCCGTCAGGCGAGAAGACCGGGCCGAGGTTGCGTCCCTCGAACGTGAGCTGCCTCGGCGCGGTTCCTTGTTCCACGTTGTAGGTGTAGATGTCGGGGTTCGAGTCGTCCTCGGCGGTGCTCTCGTAGACAACCGACTGTCCATCCGGAGACCATTTCACGTCCTGGATGTCTCGTGAGGTCAGCGTGAGAGGCTCTTCATTGCCCTCCAGATCCACGACAATGAGGAGACGTCCTCCACCCTCACCGCCGCCCAGTCCCGCTCCGTAGACCAAGGTCCCGGTTTTCGAGACCGAAAAACGCGCGTAAAAGGCGGTGGTCTTTGTGAGTCCGCCAAAGAGAGTGGCGGGCTCACCCACGACCTCACCCGCTCCCGGGTCGAACGCTACGGCCCACAGGGTGCCCGACACGTCGACGTACAGGAGATGCCCAGTCTCTACGTACACCGCGTCGATCGCTCCCGCCTGGAGCAGTCGCACTGAATCGGCGTCCAAATCGAGCAGGTATGTCGATAGGGCGACTGACTCTGTGAAGATCACGGCTCTCCCACCGGGGAGGAGCCTCGCGTTGCGAACCGGAACGGCAGGGTCCAGGAGAGCCTCGGGCTCGCCACCGCTTGCAGGCACCAGATACAGTCCGAGCCCTCCAGCCTGCGAAAAGACGACGTTCCCGTCGTCGCCCCAGTGCACGCCACCGATGGTAGCGAACGGAAGGGCGGCCACATGCTGCGGGGCACCTCCCGATAGGGCCACCCGCTGGAGCTCTCCCCCTCCTTGAGTCCCGAAGACGAGTGACTCACCATCGGGCGAGAACGAAGCCCAATTCGCGTTTTCCGTTCCGGGGATCGGACGAAACTCTTCCTCGTCGGCGTTCCGCCAATACATGGGCTGGGCCTGAGTCAGAGCTACCAGAGCGAAGCGTGAGCCATCGGGAGACACCATGATCTCACCAGGCGGACGCAAAGAAAGGTCGCCGAGCTCGATTGATGAGCGTGTCACTGGAAGTTGGGGTGCCGGTGCGAGCCAGCCCCACACGGCGAGGGCGGTCATGGCAACACCGACGAACAGGGCGGCCATGAATCGACCGTCCTGCCGCCAGGGGCGAGCCTGCCCGATCGGCCCCGCCTGCGAGATCGACTCCGGCGTCGGCGTGCCGACCGAAGTCCGAGCCCGCGCCTCATACGTGAAGCTCGGGTCCGCGAGCGCCGCAGCGAACTCCGCCGCTGATGTGAATCGGTCGGCGGGCAGCTTCTCCAAAGACTTGGCCAAAGCCGCACCCACGTGATGTGGCACGGTCCTGCGCTCACTCGTGATCGACGGTGCATCCACCGTGAGAATCTTGACCAGCACCGCCTGGGCGCTCGACGCCGAGAAGGGTGGTTGCCCAGAGAGCATCTCGTACAGCACGCACCCGAGGGCGTAGACATCCGAGCGTGGATCCACATCACGGTCGCCCGTGGCCTGCTCCGGGCTCATGTAGTGGGGGGTGCCCAGGCTGAGGCCCGTCTCCGTGATGCGTCCCGCGCCCGCCTGGGCCACGGCCAGCGCAATCCCGAAGTCTGCGACGAGCGGCTCGCCTTGTGCACTCAGGAGGATGTTGCCCGGCTTGATGTCCCGGTGGACCACACCGTTCTGGTGTGCGTAGTCGAGTGCACCCGCGACCTTCTGCGTGATTGCCACTGCGTCATCCACACCGAGTTGCTTCTCGCGGTCGATGCGCTCCCTGAGTGATTCCCCTTCGATGTGGGGCATCACATAGAACAGGAAGCCGTCCGCCTCGCCCGAATCGTGGAGCGGCAGGATGTGTGGGTGAGTCAGGTTCGCCGTGGTCGTGATCTCGGCCAGGAACCGCTCGGCTCCCACCACAGCCGCGAGTTCGGGCTTTAGGACCTTGAGCGCGACCTTGCGCTGATGCCTCAGGTCGTCGGCCAGGTGGACCGTCGCCATGCCGCCCTCGCCAAGCTCACGCTCTATGGCGTAGCGGCCTTCTAGGGCTGCGTTCAGGCGAGCGACTGGGTCGGTCATGGGGCGCACTCCCGGATCAGACCGCCCTCATGGCGTGCGGGGTCTGTTGAAACGGGCCTTGTATGGATAATCATCGCCTACCACCCGGCTCTCGCAAGTTCCAGCCGGCGGAATGACCCAGTCACAACCAGGCGTGTTCTCCGGAGTACTTGTCCAGCACTCTAGAAGCTCCTGAAAGTCCTCCGACAGACTGCCCGGATTGCGCGGGGGCATGTACTCGTCGGGATGCCAACCATCACCCATGAACTCTTCGAGTGTCTTCATACCAATGCGATGACACCTCAGGCAGCCGTTCCCTTCGATGTGAATGGTTCGCATATCCCAATCGCTCCCACCAATGACGTAAAACGGGACGTCGGAACCCGGGTTTCTAGAGATTCTGGGAACCACGGGCTGAGTGGTGTCGCTTGGAAGCCTTGCTGCATCGATGAAGGGATTGTGAACGAATGGATCACTTTGATGACACGACACACACTGTGTGGTCCGGGGAGTGCTATAGGCTTCATTGAACGCCTCAGGATCGTCTATTCCCGGCAATACTCCCATCATTCGATTGTTTGACGCGTCGATGTACGTCCACTCGCTATTGTCTCCACTCTCGAAAAAGGCCGTCGCGCCTGTCAGGGTGTTGTAACCGATGAGCTGACCCGAGTCGGGTACATCGTATTCGTCCGTATCCCGACCATCGTGGCGGCAGAAACTGACCCAAACGACATGCGGTAGTGGTGTCCCGTCGGCAGTCCTCCCCTCATAGCGTTGCAAGCTGGATCCCGACATGCAGTCGCCGACTTGTAGGCTCGGATTGTCACACTCGTGGAGTCCAGGATTGCCAATGCTCCGAACGCCATCGACGTAGATGGGGACCTCGACACTGGCTCCGCAGTCCACTACCGGAGGAACACCGAGCTCGAGCTCGATCATCGCGGCGTATTCCGTCGGTGCTAATTCGGTCCCATAAGTGTTGTTCTCCAGCACGCATTCTTGTGCGGACTGGTTGTCTCGAGGCTGTTGAGTCATCGCCGCGGCGATGCCGGGACGCACTGCGAGGAACGCGAGCACCGCGAGGGCCGCGAGGAGCACGAGGCTGAGACTACCGGTGACGATGGGGGCGGGCTTCGAAGCCTTCACGAGGGTCTCCTGCGATCAAGGAGACGCATAATGCGGCCTGCACTGGCCCCTCGACAAGTCGGCGGCTCGATCTACTGCACACCGATCCAGGTGACCGATCCAGAGCGCGGGCTGCGCGAAGCCCCACCGCCGACTACGTTGGCTGCTTCGTTTCCCCAGACTGGTGCCGATAGAATGAACGTGCCTCCGCTGTTGCCACGGCTGCTTCCGCTGTTCGCCCTGATGCTCCTTCCCGCCTCCGGCTTTGGGCAGGCTCCAGGCACAACCGCGGTCGGTGAGCGTGTGGAGGTGCCGGGTGGAGCCTACTGGAACATCTCGGTTGCCGAGCTGCAGGCGATGCGGGCTTCGGATACGGAGACCCGCCTGGTCAACGTGCACGTGCCCTTCCAGGGCGACATCGCTGGGACGGACGTCTCGATCCCCTTCAATGAGATCGCCGATCACCTCGATCAACTCCCGACCGACAAGGACGCGCCTGTCGCCCTGTATTGCCGGTCCGGACCCATGAGCGTCCGAGCCGCTACGGCCCTCGCGGGACTGGGTTACACCAAGGTCTACAGCCTGGTGGGCGGCTTCAACGCGTGGGCCAGGGCAGGCCTTCCGATGGTGAACCCATAATCTGGGCTCCGTAGAACGTGCTGGATTAGCGGCTCCGGAAGACACCGCGGAGTCTTGCCCTTCCCGAAGATGGTGGGTACATTGTAATTACGTACCCCGCCCACCCTGGATCGCTGATGAAGACCAAGATCGTCCGTATCGGAAACTCCCGTGGAGTTCGCATCCCCAAGCCCCTCCTCGAGCAGGCGGGTCTCGAAGACGAGGTCCAACTTCGCGTTGTCGAGTCCGGAATCATCATCGAAGGGGCTACGACGCCTCGGGCCGGGTGGGGGCTGGCTGCTGAACTGCTCCGGGAGAGAGGCGAGGACTCCCTACTCGACGAGGTCGTGGCCACAGATTTCG
The DNA here is from genome assembly GCA_965249775.1 of Longimicrobiales bacterium. Taxonomy (GTDB): domain Bacteria; phylum Gemmatimonadota; class Gemmatimonadetes; order Longimicrobiales; family Gaopeijiaceae; genus UBA822. Next base: position 3,556,256 of record OZ252253.1, on the reverse strand, counting down.
ATGAGTCGGAGTGGAAGTGGTAGGTGAAACTCCAAGCCGCGGTGACGTCTACCTCGTGTCGCTCAATCCCACAGTGGGCCGCGAAATCCGGAAAACCCGGCCTTGCGTCATCGTGTCGCCGGACGAGCTAAACACTAATCTCAGCACGTTCGTCGTCGCGCCCATGACTACAGGTGGCCATCCATATCCTTTCCGCATCGCGTGTCGATTCCAGAAGAAGGATGGCTTCATCGTTCTCGACCAGATTCGAACGGTCGATCGTCGGAGATTGATGAAACAGTTGGGGCGCCTAACTCCAACGACATTGGCCAAAGCCCTCGGCGTACTCCAGGAGATGTTCTCTGCCTAGGGGGGGGCCGTACCCGACGGCAAGGAAGTCATCTCCGGAGCGGGTCCGTGAACCCCTCTTCCACCCACGACCCAGAAGAGGGCCCCCGTACCCGACGGCAAGGCTAGGCCAAATCCATCTTCTGCAGTAATTCATCCCATCGCGGGTCGTCCCGCAGGAAATCGAAGGCAGGCCAGTATTTTAGGAGTGTCAAGATCGGATCACGTTCGGCGTAAGCCATTTCAAAACCTTCAAACGCGGCGTCGATATTGCCGAGCAAGCCCTCGCTTATTGCACTCGCGCTTGGTTGTACGTACTCACGTTCCGATCGCTCGCGAAGCTCTTCCTTCAGTAAATTCGCCTCGTCCCACCTGCCTTGGGCGGCATACTCCGCTACTAAATCCATAACGGACCACGGATGCCGGCCGGATACGTCCAACGCATTCTCCAGGACCGCGGTCGCTTCTTCGTGCTTTCCTTGCCAGCTTAAAGCCAATCCCAAACTCCGATGCGCCAGGAAGTAGTTGGGCTCGTTTGCCACGGCTGCCTTGGCGAATCGGACCCCTTCTTCGTATTCCCCGGCAATGCTCATGATCATACTGACCATTACCTTGGGATACGCGGACAGCGGATCAGACTCCAGAGCGAGCCGCCCTTCGGTGATCGCCTGCTCGTGTCGGCCCTCCAACAACTGAAGGATGAACAACGCATACTGCGAGCGAATGACGGCATTCCCCGAGTCCAGCTCGAGCGCCCGTTGGAATTCCAGCTTTGCCCCAGCCCAGTCCCATTCGTGCATCAGCTTCACCAATGCAAGTGCGTGGTGCGCGCCAAGTGGCTCGTCCAGCGCGATCGCCCGCATCGCCTCCTCTTTGGCCTTGGGCATGACCTCAATCGGACGACCAACGCCGTAGAAACCCATGATCGCATACGCTTCCGCCATTCCTGCGTGCGGCTGTGCGTAGTCGGGGTCCAACACCACCGCCCGCTCAAAACACTCGAGGGCATTTTGGAGGAACGCGCCGAGGCGCTGAGTGAGATGAAACCGTCCCCGGAGGTACAGCTCATACGCCTCGAGGTTGTCCGTGGGCTGCTTCACCGGTGTCCTGTCGCTCTCACCCGCCAATGTGACCTTCAGATGGTCCGCGATCGTTGAGGCGATCTCGTCCTGAATCGCGAAGATGTCGTCCAGCTCTCGGTCATAGCGCTCCGACCAGAGATGGTACCCGTTGGCGGCGTCTATCAACTGTGCGGTGATCCGGACACGATTCCCGGCCTTGCGCACGCTTCCCTCGAGCACCGTGGCCACGTTGAGCTTCTCACCCACGGTGCGGAGATCGATATTCTCTCCTTTGAACGAGAATGCCGACGTCCGGGCCGCAACATGCAGTCCAGGCAAGTGCGCGAGGGCGTTGATGATCTCTTCGGTGATGCCGTCACTGAAGTATTCGTTCTCGGGATCGGCGCTGATGTTGGCGAACGGCAGGACCGCAATGGATTTCTCGGGGCCCGCTGATACCGGTGAAGGTTCCGGAGTCGGCTGATGCCCGGTGCCCGCTGCCGGCGCCGCCAGCGCCTCGGCGAATCGCGCGCCGGTGGTAAACCTGTCCGCCGGCGCCTTGGCGAGGACTCTCTCCAAAGCCTGGTCGACGTTGGCGGGCACGGTGCCGCGCCGCTCCAGCACGCTGGTCGCCGACTCGGTGATGTGCTTGGCGATAACGGCCTGGGGCGTGGGCCCGGAAAACAACGGTTCGCCCGCCAGCATTTCGTACAACACGCAACCGAGCGCATAGAGGTCGCTGCGGCCGTCGAGGTCTTGTTGCCCTGCCACCTGCTCGGGACTCATGTACGCCGGCGTGCCAATCGAGTCGCCCATTTGCGTGAGGTCGTCGGCGCCCGCGACGTGCAGTGCCTTGCCGATACCGAAATCCACCACGAGCGCGTGTCCCCGCGCCAACAAGATGTTCTCGGGCTTGATGTCCCGGTGCACCACGTCCTGCGAGTGGGCGTAATCGAGGGCGTCCGCTACCTCTCGCGCGATCTGTAGCGCGTCGTCCACCGGAAGCTGCTTTTCTCGGGCGAGCCGCGAGCGCAGGGATTCTCCCTCCACGTAGGGCATGACGTAGTAGAGCACACCGTCGGCCTCGCCCGAGTCGTGGAGGGGGAGTATGTGGGGATGCGTCAGCGCGGCGGCCAACTCGATCTCCCGTAGAAATCGGTCGGATCCCAGGTCGGCCGCGAGCTTGGGACGAAGCACCTTGAGCGCCACCTTGCGGCGGTGCTTGAGGTCCTCGGCGAGATAAACGATCGCCATGCCGCCGCTGCCGATCTCTCGGTCAACGACATAGCGGTCGGCGAGCGTGGTCTTGAGACGGTCTAAGAGGTCTAGCACTTCCACTTCATTTTGCCCCGGTGGCGATGCTCCTGTTCTCTGGAGCCGAGCACCGCCCGCCCGGGCTTCCCTCAATCACGTCCAGAGTCGTTCTGCGCTTCCATTCTCTCCTGATAACGCGCGCCGCTCAAGACGTTCGAGAGCGAGTAATTGCCTTCGTGACAAGCGTACTCGTAGACCTGGGCATGTAACTTCTTGATCGGGATCTCTCCGCCCCAGGGTTGGGTCCACCTCTCGGGATCACTAACGGTGAACTCGTAGAGGATCGTCTCTTCGTCGACGCGAGTGAAACGTTCCGTCACAACACCTTCCCCCGACGGAGAAACCCCTCGGATAAGCTGTTCTGAGCTGAGGTTCGTGGTCTCGACTACGAGTGTCTCGCCTTCCCACCGACCCCAGGAGTTGCCGAAGTAGGGACGGAGGCTCTCGGGCATCGGGTTGGGCTCGCCAATCCGGATGATCCGCGCGTCGTGGACCATCTCCGACATGATCATCAGATAATCGGCTGTCTGTACGATTATGTAGTTGGAGTTGTAGGCCCCGGTGGGCATCATGGGGGGTCCGGCGGGCGAACCGAAAAAGATGCAGCGCTCGGCGAGTGGTCTCATCTCCGGGTGGTCGTATTGGTCGAACTGACTCCTGAGCTCTCTGCGCTCCTGCTGGAGCCGCTCCGCCTCCGGCGTAAGCTCGGGAATCTGGCCGTCGGACGGAAAGGTGATGAGCGAGGCCCTGAGTTCTCCGTTGACGACCGCCACCCGGGAGCCCGTCTCGAAATAGACGTTGTTGTACGTACCGACCCCTCGACCCGCGGGCGGTGCAGGGCGGTTCGGGTCGCTCGGCTGGGAGCCACGGACGACACGGTCCACATATCCTTGTTCGATCTCGGCGACCTGCTCGGGCGTGTAGACCGGACCCTGATCCCCTCGACGTGTGAGAGGAGTCATCGTCGAGTTCGTCCAGTTCCCCTGAAGATCCGGACGGCCGTCGGGTGTCCTTGGGACTTCCCAATCGGCGTCGGTGGCTCTGTTCTGCGCCGCCGCGGTCGAGACGACGCCCGACGCTGCGATTGCACAGAGAACGGTGAGAAGTACCATACGATTACTCATTTCACCCTCCAATCCAGCGGGATCCACGAAACTGACCTGCACTCTTTTCAAACAGCCCTCTGACGGGTCGGGATAATGTGAAGGGCAGGACCGAAGCGGTCAAATATGAGGGCGGGAGTGGCGGCTCCCTTTTTGCCCGTGGAAGGGGAGAGGAATCGATGGTCCTCCTCCGGCCGACGCTTCGCTCCACCGCCTTCGGCGGCGGACCGTCCTGCGGAGGACCATCGGTCAGGGCCCTCAAAGCGCCATGAAGCTACCCCGACGTAGTAACTGAAGTGGTAGTCCGGGCACCTTTACCACCGCCGCAGAGCCTGATCTAGTCCGCATGGAATAACGGCATGAGCGCAACCTATGCCGGTTGAACTTTCCAGTAATCTGAATAAGGGGATCTGTCCTTTTTTGCTCACGTCCCATCTCGGGCAACTAGCAGCACAGAGCCCACTGCACGACTGCTTCCTACCTCACATCCAGTGTTCGTCAAAGGGGCGGTCTGAAGCATCAACATGATCACTGGACTCCTGGCACATAGCCATCAATTCTCTTGCCACGTCCACTGCGTCATCGGGGTCAGAACTGCCCAGGGTCCCCCATGCGACGAAGTCAGCGGCGTTGTCGAACACGAACTCCACGACGGCGCGGCCAAGTCCAAGGAGGGCGACAGCGGTGTCAGGTACCATCTGCTGCTCATACCACCAGTAGTCGAAGTCCCCTTCAAACCGCTCAACCAGACGAAGACTCCAACAGAGAATCGTACAGCGGTGAATCCAGTCGTATTCGCGCTGCCCCAACGAGATTCCGTAGTCGCCCACGGCGAGCTTGAGCAGCGTGTGCAAGCGAGCCATCCTTAGCTCGAAGTAGCCACCTTCAAGGTTGATGGACGCCAGCAAGAACTCCACACCGGTAATCGCTCGGCCACCTCCGACCTCGAGTCGTGCCGCGCGCAACCGGTCCGTGATATCAGCGGGGTCCACGGCGCCACTGTGGGCTTCAGCAATTTCGACTAGATGGTCTCGAGCTTCGGGGACGAACTTCGCATCCTTCGCGACGCGGATGGCACCGTCACCCCCAAGCTGGGTCTTGACGTCCGCATAGAGCGTGACGTCAGACTTGGGATTGTGAGCGATCAAGACGATCGGGAGGGACAGACGAGACCAATAAGCTCGTTGCCGCTCGTTTGGGTACACGACTACGGGCCCTGCGTCGTCCGCGAAGTATGACTCTCCCGACTTCACTTGGACAGCCAAGACGTGCCCCGTCGCGACCGGGCTTCCGACCCGAAGGAACTCAATCTGGCCATCGATCCCGAGGTCGTTTGCAGTTGTTGGGCGCCAGATCGCGTCCATCTCGGTGCAGGCCCTGTAGACTGCGGCCAGTCCCTTGTGTTCCGTAGCAATATTGCTCAATACACCCTCCGCAGCGTGAGGTCTGGAACGTTGCCAGCCAATTACTTCGCGCCGTTTGCGCTCCGAACGCGACTTCGGATCTTACTGAGCCACGACCTGCCAGCCTGGATGTCGCCGGACCTGGTGCACAACGCCCAGTGCGAGATAGGCAGCTAAGTCCGCGGCAAGACGCAGGTGGCTCGGTAGCCCCCGTCCTGCGCGAACTCGTAGCACTGGACCGTGCCCACCGCGTTCATCCGGTGTCCCAGAAACAGCGCGAGCGCGGCCGGTGTCGCCAAGAAGACATGCAGTCTCTTTGCCCGGCAAGTCTGTACGAAGTCGGCAATCAATGTTTTGGCCGCCGCCGTCGCTCTGTCAGCGATCTCGTCCGACGGTAGATTCGTTGCGAAGTGAAGCGCGAGATGCGGGAGGGGCTCATCAAGGGAACTCAAGTGCCTCTCAACGTCCTCCGCCACCTGCCTCGGTAAGCCGACGGAGACTGCAACCTCCTCACCCTCACCTGGGCGATGGCGCTCAACGTCCCAGTCGAAACCACCCGGAGCCGGAGGAATGGTTGAGGTACACCACCAGTCTCCGCCTACATCGGTCTCAAGGTGGAAACCCGCCACCTCAGGGAATGCGGCTCCTACGGCAAACGAAGGTGACAGTCTGCGGAAGCCGGTTATCTGAAGCCGCGTGGGTCGGTTATGTCGTTGGATCCACTCACGGGTGGCTTCCAGCTCATCCACCAGTTCGGACCAATCCTCCGTGGGGGGGAACGACCTCTCCGAACCACCGAAGAACCGGGCCCATCGGAATCGTAGCCCCGGGAAATCATCTTCTCCTCGTCTCTCCGACGCCTCGTGTTCAAAGTGCAGTCTTAGCCGATCGAGCGGTGGACACAGTTCGGCGGGCAAACCTTCCCACAACGTCGCCTCAAGTACACTGCGGCTCAGTCTCTGTCCACGGCCCTCCAGAATCAGTCCCTGGAGGCGGTGGTAAGCTTGTCGCAACTGAGTTTGGGTTGCCTCAGTGGTTATCGGGAAGGCGGTGGTGAGAGACTCCTGAAAACGCGCGAACGCGATGTCCTCATCTGTGGCACCGATCCGTATTCCAGTCTTGTTCAGCAGGATCGCGCCGAGGTCCTCACTACCCCCTCTCTCGCGGCACAAGTCGAGGAAGTGTGCCGCGGACTCCTCCTGAATCCCCGGAGCCGCTTCGTAGAAGGGGCTAGCCTTCCTCACCCGCTCCAGCTGCTTGATCACGGACGCTACGTCTGGAGCGAACTCGGGGGAGACGAGCTCAAACCGTCCATAGCTATCGGTCGTGCGATCAAGCTCGAGGAAACGGTCAATCTCGTTCCAGAATGGGGCCAGGCTAAGGCGCGCCGACTTCATTTCAACCAGGACGAGTGTCGTCCCATTCGACGGATCGAAGAACTCAGCCTCTGCGTCTCCCAGCCCCTCTCGGATCATCGCAGTGAACCCGTCTTTCGCGAGCCACTTCGGAATATCGTAGAGTATGTGAGCGTCTTGAAAGGCAAACCCCCCACCAGCGATATCGCCTCCGCGAGCCTCACTCCCGAGAAGTGACCCCTTCCTCTCCTCAGTCATCAGGACCCTCCATGACCAGCCTGCCACGCTGAGCCTTTCCATCCGCCAAGTACACGGTCACCGACCCCACGAGTTCGAGCTCACCATTCAATTTTACGATCAAGAGCGCGGCGAATTGGGCTCCCACACCCGGGTCCTCCACCAATTCAAGCATCGTTTGGTGATCGGTCTGGCTTGGTATAGGGCTGAATGACGGATGTGAGTGCCACTCGCCCAAGTAGTTGAAGCGCTCGTAGTCATGATGAGTACGCCTGAAGAAGTTCCTCAACCCAACAAGCGCCTCAGCTAGAGCTCTTACGAACCTGGCGACCGTACCTCCCTGAGTTTGGATCGTGACGTCGACTACCTTGAATCGGCCCGGCTCGAGCTGCTCCCCCATCAGGACGCCGCCGATCTCTTGGTCCCCAGCTTCTCGAAGACTTGATAGGAGTCTACTGCGAATCTCACTCGGTAGAATGATCGTCGTCACGAGCTTCTTGTAGGAGGTCACGAATGAAGGACTGCATCCGAGCTTTCCCTTCCGGAGAGGGTTTCTTGGCTGTCTCGGCCAAGCCTTCCAGCGCAAGCGGGATGACGTGCAATGGGCCGTCAAACACCCAATCGCGCCTCATTCCCACCAAATATGCGTTGGCACTGTATGCCGACGGCTCGATTTCGGTGAGCGTGTCGAGAGCCATCGCTGCCAGGTGGGCGGCAACCGCGCTTACATGGGCATCTGAGGCTACTTGAACGGTCCCATCCGCCTGCTCGGATCCATAGTCCTGAACAGTCTCGGGAGCTACAGCATCTTGTGTGGATGCCCAGTTCTCAAGTTGTGCCCGCATCATGAGGGGCTCTGGGTCCCGTTCGGGCCGAGACCGTGCCAACAGGCCTCCAATGCCCCCCGCGTAGACCAGCAACCAGAGGAGCGGTGTCTTAGACCTGACGGCGACCTGTGCCGCCCGATTGAAGCTGGCAGCCGACGCGGTCGCATCGATTATCAGATCGCACTCCGCAAGGCGCTGGTCTAGGCCGGCTGCTCCTGCGCTGGACTCCTGAGCATCCAACCGCGTTCGACGCGCCTGAACTTCGACGGAGCCGTCAATTCTCTGGATCGCTGCAGCCACTGGGTCGGCTTTGTGCAGACCGACATCACCCCAATCCCGGGTGTGGCGGACCAGATTTTCTGGCAGCACTACATCATCGTCAACGAGAAGAAATCGTCCAACTCCAGCCCTTGCTAACACAACTTGAAAGCACGCCCCCTGCGGGTACCGTGGAGTTGCGAAACGACCATGGACCACAGCAGAGGGCGGCTCTCATGAAACGAACGACGAAGTATGTGGGGCTCGACGTGCATCAGGCAATGACAGTGGCAACGGTTCGAAACGCAGGGGGGCGTGTGATCGCGCGTAGCGTGGTCGAGACGAGCGACAAATCGATCCGGGAGTTCTTCAGCGCGATGGCTGGCTCGGTGCACGTGGTGTTCGAGGAGGGAACGCAGGCGCAGTGGCTGTATGACCTACTGAGTCCTCGGGTGGATCGGGTGATCGTGTGTGACCGCAGAGGCGAGAAGCGCTCGGGTAACAAGGGGGACCAGGTCGATGCCGACGATCTGTCGGAGCAGTTGCGGTGCGGCAGGCTGCGAGCGGTCTACCATGGCGCACACGGCCGAGCCGACCTCAAGGAGCTGACTCGAGCCTATCGTAACCTCGTCGAGGACGGCACGCGCGTGATGCTGCGGCTCAAGGCACTGTTCCGTGCGCGGGCCATCCGAACCACGGGCGGCGGTGTCTACCAGCCGAAGGGGCGCGCCGCCTGGGTCGCACAGCTACCCGAGCACGGTGCTCGGCTACGTGCCGAGACCCTGTACGCTCAGCTTGATGTGCTTCGGACTCAGCGCAAGAAGACCAAGGCGGCCATGGTGGCCGAAGCGAAGCGCGATCCGGCCTTTGGCGTGCTCAAGACGATCCCCTACTTCGGGCCCGTGCGTATCGCGCTGTTGTTGGCAACCATCGGTACGCCATGGCGCTTCCGCACGAAGCGCAACCTGTGGGCCTATGCCGGACTCGCCGTCGTCACGCGCTCGAGCGCCGACTACGAGTTGTTCGACGGGCGTCCTCGGCGGCGCCGTCGGCCTCCGCTCACGCGAGGGTTGAACCGCAACCACAATCGCGTACTCAAGAATGTCTTTAAGGGCGCCGCCAACGTAGCCATCGGACGTCGGGGCCCATTCCAAGACTTCTATCACCGTATGATCGAGCGCGGGATGCGCGAGGAGCTCGCCCGTGTGACGCTGGCTCGCAAGCTCGCCGCGCTCACCCTTCGTCTACTCAAAACCGGAGAAGTCTTTGATCCGACCCAGCTGAGTCGACCCCAAATGTAGAGGGGGTTCGTCGTCCTGGAGCGTGGGTGCAGCGCTTGACCCTCGATCCCTTGGAACGTCGAATCCCCCGGACGACGGTGCGGGAGGCAGTCTCAAGCAGAGACGTACGCCAGGCTCCCAGTCACGCCGAGGCACGAGTCTAACTCCAGGCCCTTCCGCAGAACCCGAAGAAGTGTCAGGCCGGCCCCAGGCTGAGTCTCAGATAGAACCATGGTTCGCGTCGTACGACCCAGGTCCACTCAATCAAGTCCGGACGGATCGATCACCCAAGCGAGGATCATCATGGTCGACACGAAGACTGACTCATCCAGCATACCGCTCTCTGACGACCGGGCTAATCCAACCAAGGGGCTGAGTGCCAAGCGCTCCACCGCTTCGCATCCGGCCGGGGCGGAGCCCGGTCTTGACACTCTCTTTCATAGAACGACTCTGCAATCTTGCTGCCAGCTGATCCAATCCCGATCACAGCCACCGATTTTTCTCGAAGCAGGGAGAACTCCGGCGGGACACGCTCGACTGGGTCCGGCTCTTCAAGGGACACGGTTGTCGCAAGTTGAACGGGATCGCTGGAGTCACCGGTGCGCGACGCCAGTACCCTGTCCCCTCCGACCTTCGCCCAAAGCAAGCAAAGGGGTCCGCTGCCACCAACCAGTTCCGGTGAGTGCCCCTGGCCCTCTAGCACTGCGGAAAGCTCATCGGCAGACAGAGACTTCCCCGTCGGGAGAGGATCGGACGTGGCGACGATCGAGCCGCTGATCGAGTACCCCTCGGCGAGCACGGCCGCCGGTATGCAGGGGTTCTTCCAGTGCGCTTCAGTCCCCTTGGCCCCGATCCCGTCCAGATACATCAAGATCGTGAACGGAGTCCACCCAAATCGGATCCTGAATTCGGCCGGAGTCACCGTTCCATCTTGTAGCTTGGAAAGCTCAGCCTCACTCATCCAATCGAGAATGAATCGCCTCGTCGTGCTTCGGAGATCTTGGCCGAAGCTAGTCTGGTGCCTTGAAGGCACGGGAGGACCACCAGCGCCCTCGGAGCCCTCCGCGACAAGTAATCGATGGGTGCTTTCGAGGAGGTCAGCACCCGTCACGTCGGGGTGCCAGTTGTCCGGGCCCCATTCCAGACACAGCTCGCCTCCAGAGTATTGATGTATGGACCAGCTCGCTTCGCGATCCAACGGGAAGACCGACCCGGGTGAGGTAGGGAAGAGGCGAGGATACACCAACTCAACCTCGTACCTCCGTTCCTGGATCGTCAGCAGAACCTCCACGGTTAGTAGGCCGTCACCCCCAATTCTCCACTCCGCGCCATCAAACCATGGCTGCTCTCGCAGGGCCTCGATCCTCTCCGTCTCGAGAACCAGGCGGTCCGGGTCCTCAAAGAACCAAGGCAGAGGCAAAACCACCAGGCCGGTTGGGTTTCACGGGTCGATCAGGGAACGTCACCGGCGGAACCGGGGTCGGTCCGAGGCTCGACTTTTGGCCTCCGGCGAGGTCCGGGAAACGAGGACCGAATATGTCTCGCCACGCGCTGGTGGCAGTCGCACCATCTGTCTCCGCCAAAGCCGATCGGCCTTTCTCAGCATGATCCGCCATCTTGTTGATGAAGGCCTTGAAGGCTGGCCCCGAGACACCGCTCATTACTGACTGTCCAGCTACAGACGGATCGGGCACGGAGGGCACCAACTCCAACGCCGCCTGGCTCCGGTACTTCTCTGCCACGGTCTCAAGAGTGCCCACAAATAGCTCCCCGTAGTGCTTCTCGGTCGTTGACATACCATCCGCGGCGAGGCACTCGAGAACGAATCCCTTGGGGTCCTTTGAAATCGTGGGATTTTCCCTGCGCCACCACTTCAAGAGCTTGACCAGAGGCTTGAAACGCCCATCGGCCGACTTATTCACGTCAGTCGTCCATTGCGTATGGCCTGGTGGGTTGGTCAGAAGCCACTCCGATGCTTTGCGATCGGGAATGTAGAGCGCCCCTCCGTGACCATCGGGCTCGATGAGGGCCACTACGTCCATGACCGCTTTCGAGGTCTCTACCCGCACGGACCTGGGCTGTCGTCGAGTATTCTCATACCCCCCATCATCGTCCGTGAGAGCTTTGTGCAGATCATCGAGAACGGCCTTCGGGGATTCACTCAGGTCATAATCGACAATTACGATGATGTCGACATCTGGCCGCTCTAATTTCCCGTCCTTTAGCCGGGGGCGAATCGCCGTGTCCCTCTTGTAGGAACCCGAGAGAAAGGTCCGCACATGACGGTCCTTCAAGGTCTCGTTTCTTGCTAGGTGGTCGCGGAGGTCCGTATGCGCCTTTGAGGCATCCGACTTGGTCGTAGCGCTCGGTTCAACGTCTCTAAGGAGCTCCTCAAAGGCGGAGTTCGGTGTGGTCGGCATACCCCCCTCTACTACGTAACGGCGTTGCGAATCACCTGAGATCAGTGATCGAATCTTAACGGAGAGCTGTACCGTTCGCACCTTGGAAGGCTATGCGCCAGGCGGTTCCTGACAGACCTACGATTCTGCAGCGAGGCTAAGATGTGGACGGAGAGGGAAGCGCGAGCCTGATGACTACCGCGAGAGCAGCAATCGCTTGCTAGAAGACCGCAGTTAAGATCAGCACGCGAAGGCCACGCCTTTCTCATCGAGGGCATCCTCCTCAGCGACGAGTGGCGCCACAAAGGTGTGGAGTTCTTCGAGCGAGACACCTCGAGGCAGAGGGTTATCGTGACACGGGCTTTGCTGCAGAGAGGCCATGGCGAAGGAATCACAACTCCGTCTAGGGTGAGCAAAGAGGCGGGAATGGTCTAAGGTGCGGGAGATGCCGTAATGATCCCGCACGAAGAATGGCTCCCACGTCCGCTCCAGTACATCCCTTGGCTTGATATCTACGATGCTGATTTGGGCCAGCTCCCTGGTGCGGTTCGAGTTCCAGACCTCTCGCATGATCCGCTGGGCCTCGACATCCGCAGCGGGGGCACTGTACCCGAAGATCGTCACAAGATATCCGCGTTCCAAGAAGGCTGAAAACTCCTCCCACTCAGCCTCAATGAACGGATCTTGGTAGTTCTTCATAGTGACGGGGTATAGCAGCGGCACCGGATCGAAAAGCTTCCCACACTCGTCGCATCGTGTCCCGATAGGCCCCTTTCGGCGGCAGTCCTGGCACGCGCCAACCTCAACATTCCCATGCAGGAAAATGAGTCTCGGTAGGCGACGTACGTCTCGATTCCTTCGGAACGCCTGCAGTAGGAATGGATCCCAGTTGAAGGTTGCAATGAGATCCTTGTCACGGAGCGACAAGATGATTTCATCGTAGAGAGTGGGCCCGTCGGGCAGTCGTAGAGACGCAAAGTATTCGTAAATCAGGTGTTCGATCTCGATTACGAGACCGGAACGACCGCCTTGGCCGTACAGTTCAGAAAAGACCTCCTCGAAGTTGCGGCCCTGCGACGATACTCCCGCAGACCTCAGCACGTCCTCGAGACCGACCGTCTGAACGAAATCGTCCATTAGGTAGGGGAAGTCGATTACCAGCCGCGTCGCCGGCCGGGAACGCGGCCAGGCTGGCGCCCGCACCTAGGATAACGATGTGGGGGTCGAAGCAAGCTTTCTTGGAAGGATCAAAAGAGGGCAGCCTACCAGGCATCTCCTCCACCCCCATGTTCTGCTGTCCACGAGAAGGCGTTCTAACGATTAAGGATTGTTTCCACACTCTAAGCGCGGTGGGTTGACGATGCGAGAGTCAAGGGAGTGTGGCAACGATCAGTTGAGCTGAGCCGCTACGCGGTGGGTGGGGCTATGGAGATTGAGGAGCCCGGGGGTTGAGGCGGCGGGAGCGGCCCGCGGAGCTCGCACTGCACGAGTGCGGGGAACAGAAGGCAGAGTCCGTGTCGGGGAACGGCGAGAAGGATGGCGGGTGGCCAAGGTCGACACAGGCACAGACGGGTGCAGGACCCCGCTCGGGCGAGGCCATTCGATTAGGCTGTGGCACGACGGGACTGGTGATGGCTGGGCGGTGGGCGTCCGAGTACCTCGATGCACCGCATCGGACCGCGTCCACAGTGGGGGCAGAGGCGCAAGCTCTGGGGCAGAAGCTCGAGGAAGGGTCCGTTGTCCTCGCTTCGCCCGGACACTTGCTCGAACTGCCTATCTTCGGGCTGGCCGAGGGCGCCACGGCAGCACGCGAGCAGTCGTGCGCGGCCACTGTTGGCGAGGAACCCGTAGTGGCGGATACGGACGAAGCCCTTGGGGAGGACGTGCAGCAGGAAGCGGCGGGTGAACTCACCGAGCGGGAGCGTGAGGGAGCGGGACCGGCGACTGCGGTAGTCCTTGTAGCGGAGGCTCACGACCTCGTCATCGACGTGGAGCAGCCGGTGGTTCGAGATCGCGATGCGGTGGGTGTAGCGGGCCAGATACTCGAGCACGCGTTCGGGGCGCTCGAAGGGTGGCTTGGCATAGACCACCCATTCGGTGCGGCATGCCTCATGGAGATAGCGGCCGAACGCAGACGAACTTCGGTAGCGAGCGAGGCGGCCGTGCAGCTCGATGCGGTCCTCACGGAACGCTTCATGGAGCCCGGCCAGGAACTTGCCGCGGAAGAGCCGGCTCAACACGCGGACGGGCAGGAAGAAGCCGGGCCGACACGCACGCCACGTGCGTCTATCTTCGGCCAGTCCACCCGCCGGCACCACACAGTGTACGTGCGGGTGATGGATGAGCGTCTGGCCCCAGGTATGTAGGATGGCGAAGAACCCGAGCCTGGCGCCGAGATGCTTCGGGTTGTTGGCGATCTCCTGAAGCGTCCGGGCCGAGGTGCGGAGCAGAAGATCGTAGACGACCTTCGGGTTCTGAAGCGCGAGCGGTGCGAGAACCCGTGGTATCGTGAAGACCACGTGAGCGTAGGGCACGGGCAACACGTCGGCCTGGCGTGCTTCGAGCCAGGCTACCTGGGCGCTGCCCTGACACTTCGGACAGTGGCGGTTCCTGCACGAGTTGTAGGAGATCCTTTGGTGTCCGCAGGCGTCGCACGCGTCGATGTGGCCACCCAACCGCGCCGTCCGGCACGCGGTGATCCGCTCGACGACCGCTCGCTGCTCCCAGCTCCATGGCGGACGGCTACGCTGGGCTTCACTTCCCAGGTGGCGTTTGAAGATCTCCGCGACCTCGTGCCGAGGTCGCTCGGGCACCTACTCGGTGCTCGTAAGCACTCCGCTCAACGCGTCCAAGGGACTCCTGGTGCTTCGCAGTCGCTCCGTCGCCACATGGGTATAGATCTGCGTGGTCCTGAGCGAGCGATGACCGAGCAGCGTCTGGATCACGCGCAGGTCCGTGCCCGCCTCCATTAGGTGCGTCGCGTAGCTGTGGCGCAGAACGTGTGGGCCTGCCGGCTTCGCGATCCCCGCCCTAACGCGTGCCGCCTTCAGGGCACGCTGGATCGTCGAGCTCACCATCGGCTTCTCTGGATCTCCTCCAGGAAACAGGCAACGCGCGGGCCGATAGGCCAGCCAGTACGTACGGAGCGCTTCGAGTAGGACCTCTGACAACGCGACCTGCCGGTCGGCGTCGCCCTTGCCGTGCCGAACCGTGATCACCATTCGCTGTGAGTCGATGTCGCGCAGCTCGAGCGCCAGCGCCTCGCTGATCCGCAGCCCCGCCCCGTACAGCACGAGCGCCACCGTTCGATGCTTCCGGTTCCGGATCGCCTTCAGAAGACGAGCCACCTCCCCGGGACTCAGAACCACCGGGTGGCGTCTCTTCAGGCGAGGGTACGGGATCTGCGGCACCATCTCCGGCCGTTGCAGCGTGAACCGGTACAAGAATCGGAGCCCTCCCACCGTCTGAGCAAACTCCGAGCGTGAGACCTTCCGCTCCTCGGTCAGGTAGCGCAGGTACTCGCGTACCTCCTCTGCGCTCAGATCTGCCGGAGAACGCCCAAAGTGGCGCCCCATCTCGGCAACACGCGTGATGTAGATCTCCTGCGTCCGCTCCGCATAGTTCCGGATCCGCAGATCCGTCAGCATCTTCCGGCGTAGCTCGCTCATCGGGTCCCTCCTGGACGGGGTTGCGTTGGGACTCGCAACCTACTCGCCCGGTCCTCGGGACCTTGGCCCTACTCACACGCGGGAACCACGACCCGCCCGGTAGCCAACACCACCCACCGCGTAGCGGTTTAGTTCAACTTTCGACTGTACGGCAGGTTCTCTCGAGTTTCTGGACTGGATCGGTGCGTGGATGGCAACGTAGGGGAGACCGAGGGTGCCCGACAGCATTGGACACACCGCCCCTAGGCTCATGGGGGAGTGAGCCGTCGGGACCCCGTCATGGACTTCCATCGAGTATCCGCCCCTTAGAAGGGCTCCCCAACCCGCCATGAACGGGCAAGGACCCGTGTCGCGGTAGGCATCCGGCTCGCGCGGATCGCTTGCGGTGGGCATCTTCGTCGCGTAGCAGAATCGCAAATCCGTTAGGCGGCGGGAGACATCGCGTGAGCCGGAATGGAGCGTTCATTGATCTGACGTCCCGAGACCGGGATCGACACATCTACCGCTTTCTCCGGCTGAAGCATCTGTACGACTTGTTCGATTCACGGAAAAACTTCCTGCCAGATCCGGGAACCTGGGAAGACCCTTTCGAGGACCTCCTTGGTAGATCAACGTCGGGGCCAGCCATCTATGCCCAATGCTGGTCGTTCCACACCGCTTCCGATGCCCTGTGGAGAATCTACTCACCAGCCAATCGGTCGGTTCGTATTCGCTCCACTGTTCGCGCACTTCTAGCCAGCCTTGAAGCGCAGCACCCAGACAGCTCATTCATTGGAAGGGTGAAATACCTGCCAAAACAGAAGCTGAAGGAGTTTGCCCTCAAGAACGTCGTCCCTCCGCATCGCTCCGACCCACGGGCACTCGCGACGACGCTCCTGGTTAAGCGGCCTGCATTCAACTACGAGCGAGAGGTTCGGCTGATTCTCGTGCGGGAATCAGACTCGCGGAAACAGACAAGCAACAGCTACCGCTACACCGTCGATCCTCACGCTCTAGTTGATCAGATCATGCTCGATCCCCGAATGCCTCCTTCCGAGGCCAACAAGGCGAAGGTGGCGTTGCGCAAACGAATCGGGTTTCAGGGTGAAATTCTCCGGTCTCTCCTCTACACCTCTCCGAAGGAGCTAGTCGCGGCGCTGCAAGAAGCAGTTGATCTCGGTGATTGAGTGCGCAGAAGAGCCGCACTCCAATACCACGTAACCCCCCTGGATGCCTGGAAACGGCGATTCCGACTCCAGGAGATTTTCTCCGAGACCCGAATGAAACCAGGCATCTCCCGTGATTTGGCGTATAGCCTGAGCGTAATGGGGTTCAGGGGGTCGCCTCCCGTTAGAAGGCCAGATTTTCAAGACTAAGCACCCGCCAGCAACTGAAGCGACTCTAGCAGCTTCACCATCGCCCAAGTGTCCCTTTCGCAATAGTCGAGCAGGTCTTGCCGAATTCTGTCCCGCTCCTCCGGGGGAATCCTGCCCGAGACGAATAGTAGGCGCGCGATCTCCACGCTGGCCACGAGTCCGTCGACGATGACGAGATCATTGTAGCTCAGTTCCGGGACGAGCGGCTGAAGAACGTATTTGATGCTGAATTTTCCACGGAAGTCGGGGTGGTAGACGTGATTGCGTAAGACTGGAAGGATGTCGACGAGCTTGTCCTCGAGGTCGATTAATTCGGAACGAAGTCCAGGTACCGCACTCTGTAGATCTCGGATGCATCGTCTCTCGAAGGCCGAATACATGACGATCTTCTCTGCGCCTTGTGTGGCCTCGATCATCCTACGAGCCAGCTCCGGACGGGCATCTTCCGGACCCTCTGCGAGCCAGCCGATGTGAGAGTAAGTTCCGTCGGGCTGCGCCTCGTGATAGCTGAATTGAGCGGTCGCTTGGCCCCACGGTCTGAGTCCCGGCCACACGGGAATCGCCCGCACGATGGTCTCGAAGTCCAGGAACCCAAGGGCCCCCGAAAACTCGTTTAGCGCTTCGGCGAGTCCCAGCTCGACGATTATCCGACCCTCTCGCAACGCCTTCACTTGCCGTCTCGCCGCGTCGGGCAGCTTCTGTGAAGACGGGATCTCGGAGATGCGATGGATCCCACGAGCCATGTACTTAGCGGCCTTCTTGGAACCCACGTTGTACAGCTTGATGATGTGGTCTCGATCCTGCGGCCAGCACCGCTCCAAGAAGGGGCACGCACGTGGGTCATGGCAGTGCGGGCCGATGGAAACGTCGGGAAGCGATCCGCTGAGAGCCTCCATTTGATCGTCCAGCTCGGTAGCGACTCCCCGTTCATACTCCAGGGCCTCCGCGGTCACGTCGGACGTGCTGAACCGATCTCCCACATCGGGCGTCCGAAAGTCCGGGTTCAAGTGCATGACCGAGGCCCGCGTAACCTCGATCTCGGCCCGCCGCAGCACGTGGAGCTGCACCGCAACGTCAGGGATGTGTTCCGGTTTCTGGCTTGTGGACGATTTCACCTCTATCAGGTGGAAGCCTCCCGAGTGCCGCTCGAGAATATCCACCGCGACGAACGTGTTGGTCTCTAGGAAGCTTGCCTCGAAAATCGCCACGGAGTCACCTGCGATCACCTCACGCGTTTGACCGATCCGCTCCTCCACGGCGTCATGAGGCAGATCAATCAAGACCCCGCCGGGAAACAGGGTCGTCGCTAACTCACCGACTGCTTGACCCTGATCGAATCGGTCCTGCAGGACCTTGTCTGGTTGGAGCTCGACCGCGTCGGGCTCATGGACCTTCCACCAGAGGAGCTTCGGGCATTGGACGCCGGCGACGAACCGGGACTTGGAGAGTCGATGAGGAGGTTCAGACATGTTCACGACAGACCCGACTCCCTCGGGATGGGGCTCGGACGGCTTAGGATCTCCCCTCGAGTCCATAGCTTGTCAGGAGGAGTCAGCTCAACGACGGCGAGGTCCGAACCCACACGGCACCCTAGGAAACGAGCCTGAACAGGTTGTCGCCCAAAGGCACCAACTCAGCTGTCGGCGGCTCGCCCTTCGGCCACTCTAAGGTGCGGTGCTTCCGCAACCAATCACGAATTACGGGACTCCGAACTTCGGGGCACTGATTCCAGAAACCTCCTGTAATCCGGACTGCGTGGCTGGCGCCATCGATCTCGATCTGGATCTCAACCCATTCGGGACGGAAGAACTCTCGCCGATTCCGGGCCCCGACCCTGAGGCCGTAGGTCCCACCCCCGTTGCTCCATCCACGGACTCGCATCTGTCCTCCGACACAGAGGCCTAACGTTCAGCTGTACTACGATCCCCTGGAGTTTCCAAGTTGGATCCGCTCCCTGGATGGCAACGTAGGAGAGACCGAGGACACCCGACAGCTTCCTTGCAACCCCGCCAGTGGCTTGGACGTCGGCGCGTTTGGGCTACACCCCCCCGATACGTCACCTTGCACTACAGACCCTCGCCGTGCTGGCTCTTTCGCTCACCTTGGAATCGCGTGAGGGAGCTTTCGATTACTTGCTCTAACGAGGATTGTCCGTTTCTTGCGCAGACCGTATGATGCCTATTCCCCCACTTAAGCGAAAATGAGGTGATGTCCGGTACGTAAATCTGAATTGAGTGACTCGCCCCCCAGGCCGTTCTCCCCCCCTAACGGCATGAGTCGCTGAGGTAAAAGTTTAGCAATTAGATCGACAACTTCATTGAGCCCAAAATCGGTGGAATGCTATGAAGAAGACGCCGAACGAAGATGAATCCCCGATCGAGATAACCGACGTCGAAGAGGAAGGACCGACACTGGTTGTTCCCGGCTGGCCGGTCTTGCTGAGCGAGGGAGTCGTCTCTGATGACGACGCCACTAGGGACGGCGTCATGAGAACTACGAGCCTCGAGGCGCTTCCTGCACACCTGCGCCAACCGCCGACGCAACTACCCGCGACTAGGGTTCGCGGATACGGCACCGTCCATATCGGCCAAACCACAACTCGCCGGCCCGACGGGACGAACCGCGATACGATTTGGATTTGGATCGACCCTGAATCCGACAACGATTGCGGTCGAACTGGCACTCTCCGCTGGTACCAGTTCGTGAGGGTGCGCTTCTTCCTCGACGGGCAAGAGAAGACACCACGCCCCATGGAGGCAGCGACCGGCCGCGAATTTCCTTTTGGGGAATGGACGGCGGACTACCACCCCAGCGAGGTGCTGTCGTCGGACCCGGGGTTTTCTCCCAATGGCTTGGGCCTTCCGGCGAACGATCCGGGCAAACCCTATATGCACAACCCCATCCCAGGCACCTCGACGCCAGGTGGGACGAGTGAACTCACCGGAGTGATGGACTCTCCCGAGTTCACTGACCGCAGCAATGGTGAACAATCACCGATCGAGCGGCTGACGGGGCGGTTCATTCGCCCGAAAGTCAGAGAGTCTCGGACGCGACCACCGGGCACGACCACCGTCGCCCGGATCGTGGTGGAAGTTCGGAGCTACCTCGTATGCATCAAGGACGGCCAGGCCGAATGCATCGGATATGTCTCGTGGTCCATGACGAACGAGGCCACGATCCGAATCGTGTGGATAGAGGAAGGAACAGTCCTCGGCACTAACCGACGATGGAGGGTTGGGAGCGAGATCGTCGAACGGAGTTCGACGTTGGATATCGGAGATTGGACGATGCCCTGTTAGGGAAGGGGCAATGAGCGACAGCTATCTGATCATCTGGAAGGAGGGCGCTCTATGAAAAAGAAGACGATCGGTCTGCCCGACCCGGGAGAAATCAACGGGGTCTTGAAAGAGATCTTCGACGACCCGCGAACCCAGCCGGACTTCGTCCAGGAGGACAGCCTCATTCAAGAAGAATCCGTCGCTATGGACGTATCAGCGACACGGACGGCTCAATACAAGGGGCATGACATCGAGATCAAGACGACGTACGAGATCAGAATCGACGGCGAGCTGTTTCCGGGGCATGTGATGGTGGACGACGAAGGTCATCTTCATTGCCACTCCATCCCCTATGCCACGTACGGATCCGCCGTCGACTTTGTAAAGAGCCTCATCGACATCTATCCGGACACGTACGGGCCCGAACGACGCGGGCAGAGGAGGGAAGGGTCATGAGTAGGCAGAATATCCTCACTGATGACGCTTCTCGCGAGCGGTTCATCGACGCTTGCCTGGCCCTGAAGGCAGAGCCGATTACCGGTACCCCCTACAGCATCTACGACTACTTCCCGCACTGGCATTTCCAGGCGATGAACGTCTGGACACCTGGGGGGCAAAGGCGGCGTAATGCGGCTCACGGGGGTCCTTCATTCGGTCCCTGGCATCGTCTGCTACTCCTCGTATTCGAGGTCCTTTCTCGTCAGGTCCTCGACCAGGCCAACTTCGAGGTACCCTACTGGGATTGGTCGGCGGATGCAGGCGCTCCCCGGGCCTCTCCGTTATGGAACGCACTGGGCGGTGATGGGGATCCCGCGACGGGAAACACTGTAACCAGTGGACCCTTCCGTGCGGGGCAATTCGAAGTTTCTCTTACCGATAGTCTGATCCCCGACCAGTGGATGCAGCTCGATCCTCCGCGCCCGTTGCGACGCGATTTCGGTTGGGATGGTACCACCGCACTACCGTCGCGAACGACCGTTAACAATTCAATCGATATGTTCGGGTTCTACGACCGCTGGCCGTATAACAACAGTGCGGCGAGCTTCCGTCTGGATCTCGAAGTCCCCCTGCACAACAGCGTGCACCGTTTCGTGGGCGGGGACATGATGAGTTCGGCCTCGCCCAACGATCCGGTGTTCTTTCTGCATCACTGCAACATCGATCGGATCTGGGCAGCCTGGCAGGCACGCTACCCAAACGCGCCATACGTGCCGGGGAATACGGCGTCCGTTGACCTGCTGCTCCATCGAGTCGGGGATAGGATGCACAACTCCTTTGGGATCGATCTGGCCATCAGCGAGATGGTCGATCACACCCAGTATTATGTCTATGACTCGTTGAGTTGACCGAGGATTCCAGTTTCGGCACTGAGATGAGGGCGAAGGCCCGAGGGCCTGCGCGCACCACGGAGGCGAAGCATGGCGAAGCGACGCACGCAGGCGTTCGTGATCATCCACGGGATCGGCGAGCAGCGGCCGATGGACACGCTCAGGGGTTTTGTCGAGTCAGTCCTCCCTCAGCGAGTCGACGGCGGGGAGCGCTACTTCAGCAAGCCGGACCGGATGTCCGAAGAGCTAGAGCTGAGGAAGCTGCAGGACCGGGACCAGCCCCGTACGCACTTCTACGAATATTATTGGGCGTACAAGGTCGAGGGAACCACTGTGGCCCACGTGATCACCTGGCTCCGCGCCCTCCTCCTGCGGCGGCCGTCTCGGGTCCCCGGCCACCTCGTGCCACTCTGGACGCTGACGTGGGGCCTGCTCCTTACAGCCACAGGTGCGTGGCTCTGGTACGCGGCGACCCGCGGACAGCCCCTCTCGATCGAATCCTTACCGCTCATCGTCGCCTCCGTCGCATCCCTAGCGCTGTTACTCGTGCAGGGAATCGTAATCGGATACGTGGGCGACGCGGCGCGCTACCTCAGCCCGCATCCGGGTAACATCGCGCTCCGCCACAGGATTCGGGCCGACGGGGTGAAGCTTCTTCGGAAGCTCCACGATTCGGGAAAGTACGACCGGATCGTCGTCGTCGGGCACAGCCTCGGGAGCGTAATCGCCTACGACGTCCTCACCCATCTCTGGCAGGAGGTGCACCAGGTCTATGAGAAGCCCTCTAACCACGCGCAGGCCGCGCTTGCAGCGGTCGAGGGGGAGGGGGCAACGCTCCCGTCCGGCCCCACCGACGAGAATGTGTCGGCGTACCACACGAAGCAGACCGAGTGTTGGTGGGAGTTGCGTGAGCTCGGGAACCCGTGGCTCGTAACCGACCTCGTCACCCTGGGCAGTCCGCTCGCTCACGCCGCGCTCTTGCTCGCCGCCGACGTGGCATCGCTGGAGACGCGGAAGCGGCAGCGTGAGCTCCCGGCGGCTCCACCGGTTCCTGAGATTGAAAGCGACGGCAGAAAACGTTACAGCTTTAGGGTCTGGGATAAGTACGAGGACGACAAGGGAAGGGAGCATGTGCTGAGGGCAATCCACCACGGCGGTGTATTCGGCGTCACCCGGTGGACGAATCTGTTCTTTCCGACACGGCTTGCCCTCCTCGGCGACTTCATCGGCGGCCCGCTCGCGCCATGGTTCGGACCCGGGATCCGCGATCGACGGGTCCGGGGCACGTCCTGGTGGCGGACTCGGACGCCCCTGGCACACACGTCGTACTGGGGCGCGGGGTCCAACCCCTCGGTCGAGAACGATGCAGTGCAGGTGCTGGTGGATTCGCTAGACCGTTCCGGGGTTCGGACCTTTAAGGCGCTCGCCCACGAAGCGACCGGCGACTGACAGCTACTCGGAGTCGTTCGGAGGCGGCGTGAGGTCCGGCGCCACTTCGCGGATCACTTGACGTGCCATCCCCGCGTAGGGGCGGTCGTGGTTCCTCATCTCGAAAATCGCCCGTAGCTCAAACGTGATCACCTCGTCCACGATCTGCTGGAGGCCCTTGAGTTCCTCGCTGTCCAGCCCATCACGCACTTTGGTGAGGCGTTCCACCACGCGCAGGTGGTGGTCGATCATCCGGAGGATGTGGAGCCGATCGGTGACGAGTCCGGAACGATTCAGACCGTAGATCTCGATCGACTCGAGCGCGCGCCTGTGCGGTTCACCAGTCTGGTGTCGAGGCACGACCACCCCGAGCTCGGTGTCGAACTCCAGGAATTGGTCCGGGTCGTCTCGACTGGGATCGAGCAGGTACGCGCTCTCGGCGGAGAGTAGATCCTCGGGCTCTTGAGCCCGCGTGCCCCCGACCGGGAACTTATCCTTCTTCCCCAGCAAGAGCGTGGTCTTCTCGACGACGTCTTTCTGTTTCCGAGCTCGATTGCAGTCGATGCATGAGGGAAGCAGATTGTCCCACGTCGCCGCGAGCCAGTAGTAGCCGGGGTGAGCCGGATCTTCGGCCACCGCCCCCTTGGGTCGGAAGTGCTCCACGTCCATGGGCTGCGTCGAAGAGTAGAACGACTCGCAATACGCACATTTGCCGTGGAATATCCGGACGAGGGGGTCCTTGACCTCGGGGTGTTTGTAGTACTTGAAAGTGTAAGAGAATTTTGGGGGTTTTTTGTTTTCGCGAAGCGCTTTCTCGACGACCTTCTTGTGAGCGATGAGCGCCACCTTGGCCTTCTCCTGCTCCTCCGCGCCCTTCACCAGGAGGATCTCGGGAGCCACTTCACCCCGCCTCGTGCGAATCATGGCATACGCCCCGGCATGGCCCGGTCGAGGTCCTCCCACAAGTGTTTCACCTTGTCGACGGTTTGCCGCCGTTTTTCCCGCCGCTGGTCGGGCGTCATCTGGTGGCGCTCCGCGAGGAACTCGTCGATAGCCTCGAATACGAGTTGATCGCGCCGTGTGTATCCAAGCACGGGGCGGAGGCGCTGATTGAGATCGTAGTCGAGCTCTTCCAACTCCGCTTGCTCGTCTTCGGTCCGATTTCGCTTCTTTCGAAGTTCGTAGTAGCAGACGAAGCGGGCGTCCACAACCGGGTCGATGGCGCTTTCGAGGCCGAAGAAGTCCGATGTGAGGAGCTGATCGACTCGGTATCGTTCCGGAGATGACTCGATCGGCTCGAGGACCACGCCGTGCTTTAGCAGCTTGGTGACTCGGACCACCTCGTTCTCAACGAGTCCGCGCAGGCAGAGCGGCTCGTGCGTACTCACGATGAACTGCACAAGCGGCAGTGCCCGGCGGAGCTTGCCCGTGATCTCCATGCGCCAGCGCGGGTGCAGATGTGCCCCGATCTCGTCGATCAGCACTATCCCGGTCGCCGCCCGAAAGTCGGTGATCCCCCCGCCCGACTGATGCAGACCACCGATGCCGGCCATGATGTCGCACCCGACAGCCATAACCGCCCGGTATCCGTCGCTGACAACCTCCAACGGATCGCCGTCTACGAAGATTTCGGTCCGGCCCTCACTGCGTTCGATGCGTTGCACCGGCTCCTTGCCTGGATCGTAGTCCTCGGCGGACGGCCGCCCGAGCAGCTCGGCCAGCGTGAGCGCGGCCACGTTGAAGCCGGAGTCGTCGAGCTCGCACAGCCACCGCTTCGCGTCCATCACGGTAACACTCGGATCGAAGAGGTTGGCGACGACGACGCTCGTCGGCTCCTCGCGAGCGTGACTCTCCTCTGCGCGGCTCCCCCGGTTCCGCTCCAGAAGCCGCGTGGCTCCGTATGCGCGAACATCGACGTGGATCTGCGGCGCTCCACCGGCGAGGCCGTAGAACCAGCAGCGCGATGCGTTGAAGCGCAGATCGATCGTTTCGCCGCTCGTGAACTCCAAGACGACCCGGCCCTGCACAGGCTCGCCCGGTGTCGTCCGTCGAAGAAGCTCGGACCAACGGAGATCGGCGGCCGCGAGCACGTCGTCGATCCGGTCGCCCGTGAGGGCGAGGGCGATGGCCTGGAGGAGTGAGCTTTTTCCAGAGCCGTTCTCGCCGAGCAATACCTTCCACTGCGCGGCCTCGAGAGGAGAGGTCTCCGCTGATCCGTACGGCATCGGCAGCTTGACGTGGTCCGTGTCGATCTCGACCTCGGCGGCGCGGATCGCGCGAAAGTCCTTCACGAAGATCCGCTTGATCCGGTCGGTGGCGTGGATGACCGTGGTTTTCCGGGGTGCGGTGCCCTTCCGTGGGACGAAGCGTGACGCAGGCTCGGCGGCTCCCCCGCCTAAGAGTTCCGAAAAGCGAGGGGTTCGGAGGAGGTCCGGGTAGTCGGCCTCGACGTACTCTGCGAGCTGCTGCAGGCCGGCCGCCTTTTCGTCCAGGAGGACTAGGTCGGAAGCCATGAACTCGGCAGCGACCACATCAGGTGCGAACTCGAGGAACGTCTTGATGTGTCGTCTGAGTACCGCCGTGGACATGCTGGGGGCGATCGAGATGAGTTCACGCGCAGCGAACTGAAACCGGAGGGCGCGATGCGGGAGCGGCGTGTCGAGCCAGGTGAGGTCCACCTCGATGCGTGCCGTCATCCTCAGCTGTTTACGCACTTCCCGCATCGCCTGGAGCCGACTCTCGATGAGTCGGGAATCGTTGAGGGCGAGAACGCGGATCGTCATCTCGCCGCGATCGAAGGGGGCGTATTTATTCCGCTCGGCATCACTAGGATGCTCCCGTGGCGAGACGGAGCCGTCCTCCTCGAAGCGGAGCCACCAGGAGGGGCTGTCTCGGCAGGGGTCCAGGAGGATGCCCTGGTCGATACCGGTCGCTGGTTCCGATGTTGGCGGCGCGCTTCGCGTCCCGGCAACGGGGAACTGGAAACTCTTCACGGCCTCGACGTGCGGCGACGCCAGGTACCAGTTCTCCCAGTCGAGTGCGAGCCACCAGTAGTGGGAGGGATCGATGGCGCCGTCGGGCGAAGTGGCGTTGCCGGTCGGGCGATGCCAGAGCAGGCGCAACCCCCTTTTGTTTTCGAGCGCCACCAACTTGGTGGTGTCGACTCCGACGTGCTCCTGGCCATGGCCGGAAAAGTCTCCTCCGACCTCCAGGACGTCATCCGCAAGCGGCCAGCGCTGTTCGCTGAGCTGATCCGGCAGTTGAAGGAGATGCCCGATCACGCGGTCGTAAGGCTCGTACGCGAGGTGCGGGACGGCGAGTGGTAGGGTCAGTGGACAGATGGGAAATCAGAAGGAGGAAACGAACAGTGATCGTACTGAAACACGACGAATTGAGCTTCACCTTCCCGGAAGTGCATCCAGACGCGAAGCTGTCCCTAAACCTCCAGCGCACTCTCAGGATTCCCGATGACGGGGACGACTATCCTCTCCCTCCCGGCCTGGGCGCGTTCACCCTCCGGCACGTCGATGACTTCGCCACCCGTCTCCCCGAGCTGTGGAAGCAGCACGGCGGCGTCATGCTCCCCATGTATCAGTCGGAGGCCCTCTGGGTGAATTTCTACGGCTCCTACCCATTCGCCGTGAGATCGCCACCGGAAAGATCAACGCCATCACCGGGGAGAGTTGGACCGACGGCATCCATCGAGATCCTCAGGACTACATGGTCACGCCCGATCAGCCATGGCTGGACGGGTACTGCGTCGAGAAGGGCACGATTCGCCAGTTCGTGGCGATGCCGCTCGGCGGGGGCTACACGGTCGAGGAGCAGATCACGGGCGAAGCGGAGCACGGCGGCCTGCAGATCGTGGCCTACCCGATGAAGGCTGAAGCGTACCGGGAGTTTTACGAACGGGTGGGAAGGCGGCGGTTTTCCGCACCCCTCGACTTAGCGGACGTCGCCTTCTCCGCCGCCGCACCCGACATGGGCCTCGCACCCGGGGGCCGCATGAAGCAGGAGATCTTCGACGATCCACACAGCTTCGACGTGTGGGACACCCGGGCGAGCGGCCGCTGCTTCGTTCACATCTCCAACTCGCTGGCGTGGCGGGCCGTCACTGGAGAGGAGCCCCCCACGACGCCGCTCACTTCACGGGAATACCAGGACGCGGGCCTTCCGTGGTTCGTTTGGTACGGAGGGGATCGCGAGGCGCTCGAGGGAGCGAAGGAGCTGGCTGACCTGAAGACCGTGAAGGGGATGGGCGAGGAGAAGGGGAAGCACCCGTTACCGGAGAACGAGTCGGTGGAAGATCCCGTCGTGATCACTTTGAGCGGAGCGGGTGAGGGGCGGCCGGTCCGGGAGGGTGGGTTCTAGCTGGAGCTTAGTGCTTACCGTGTCAGGTCCCGCCCGTAACTTGCGTTGTGACAGCGTTCGCCGACACTCGATATAGTGTAATCGGACGCAGGCATGTCTTGTCTATGAACGGAGACAAGATTACTTTTGTCTACGAACGATTACATATGCAGGATCGCCCACAAACGCTGACACCCCGAGGAGAGGACCATGCTACTACGTAACGCACGCGAGGTCGGCGACTTGATCGCCGACGGCCGACGACGCCTGCGGTGGTCGCAGTTCGACCTAGCGCAACGCGTGGGCGTCTCTCGCCAATGGGTGTCTCAGGTTGAGAATGGAAAAACCACAGTCGAGTTCGATCTCGTGCTCGGCGCGCTTCATGCCTTGGGCTACGCCGTGTATGCGGATTGGATAGAGTCGAGCCAAGAGGTCTCCTCACGGACGCCTTTGACCCGGCAGGGTAGGTCGCTCGGGATCCAGCGGTCTAAACGACGGGACGAAACCGCCGATGAGTGAGCTCGTTCTACTTCTCAACGGCGAGCACGCTGGCGTCGTTCGGCAGCACCGTGGCGGAAGCCTCACGCTAGGCTACGAGCAGGCGTGGCAAGATCGGCCAGATGCGTATCCTGTTTCCCTCTCTATGCTCCTGGCGAAGCAGGAACATCCTGATACCGTGGTGCGCCCGTATTTGGAGGGGCTTCTTCCAGACAATACGGACGTGCTGGACCGCTGGGCGCGTGAGTTTCACGTCTCCCCTCGCAACCCGTTCGCTCTGCTTCGGCACATGGGCGCAGACTGCGCTGGCGCGGTGCAGCTCATCCCCCCGAACGAATTGGGTAGCGTCATTGATGGGCCATCCGTGATCGAGTGGCTCACGGAGGATGAGATCGGCGAGCGTCTGCGGGATCTTATTGAGCGCCACGGAACAGGGCGCCTGGCCGGAGACCGTGGTTATTTCAGCCTGACGGGCGCTCAGCCAAAGACGGCCTTCGTCTACGATGGCGAACGATGGGGAATCCCATCTGGCGCGACTCCCACGACACACATCCTCAAGCCCCCGGCCCGGAGGGATCTCGACGGATTCGACATCAACGAGCACTTCTGCCTGAAGCTGGCTCAGAAGCTTGGTCTTGCAGCGGCCGAGTCTACGGTCCGTAGTTTTGATGGTGAGGCCGCAATCGTAGTGGCTCGTTACGATCGACGCCGACTCGAGAACGGACAGCTTGTCAGACTGCACCAGGAAGACACATGCCAGTCCCTCGCGGTGCCACCCAGGATCAAGTACGAACGGGATGGGGGACCAGGGGCTCCGGCCATCGCTCAACTCCTGATCGATGAGGCCGACGACCCGGATTTTGACGTTGGGGCCTTTTTCGACGCGCTCGCCCTCAACTGGGTCATCGCTGGAACAGACGCGCACGCAAAGAACTACTCTCTCCTGATCGGGCCGGGATCGGTTCGGCTCGCCCCCCTCTACGACCTGATCAGCGCCCTGCCATATCCTCACTGGATCTCGTACCGTGAGGCGAAGCTCGCCATGCGAGTAGATCGTGAGCACCAGGTCTGGAAGATTCGCCCCCGCCATTGGCGTGGCTTGGCGGAGCGATGTGGCCTAGATCCCGATCCTGTCATGCAGCGTGTACGAGAGCTGGTGACCGCAACACCGGCCGCGGTCTCTCGGGCTGGCGCAGAGGTGCGGGAGGAGGGCTTGGACCACGAGATCGTGGATCGACTTGAAGGGGCGATAGGACAGCATGTTGAATCCTGTCTTCGCATCCTGGGCTGACCACGGGCTTGGTCACGGGAATACCAGGACGCGCGCCTTTTGCCACCCACACTCAATCGAACTTGCCGCGACACCGGCAATCAGTGGTCGGCAAGGTTGACCCCAGAAGGAAGTCTTTCCATTTTTCGGAAACTGGAAAGATACTCGGAGGACCCTATGAAACGAGCTGAGAGCCTGCGCCCGGCCGACATGGCGGTCGCGTTGCGTTTGGTCGTGAGTCCCGGCGTTGGCTACGAGAACCTCGGGTACGCGCTCGGCATCGGAGTCGGGGGGGCGCATCGGTCGGTTCGCCGCCTTGAGAAAGCTCACCTCTTGGTGAAAGAGCGCCGAGAGGTGCTCAGAGACAACCTCTCCGAGTTCTTGATTCATGGGCTTCGATATGCATTCTACGCCGAGATCGGTGCAGAAACTCTGGGCGTCCCCACAGCACACGCCTCAGGCGTGGCAGATTCCGGCCGTAGCTTCGTGTGGGCCAGTGCCTCGGGATCACATCGTGGCGAGGCCATTCTCCCGTTGCTACCGCGGGCCCTCGAACTTCCCGAAGCTGACCCAGAGGTCTACTTAGCGCTGGCAGTGATCGATTCTATCCGGATCGGAGGATCCCGAGAACGGCGGGAAGCCGGGGCATGGCTCCATGCCTGGTTAGAGAATCCCACGAGGTCTCACCTATGACCAATCAGGAATACCTGGCTGCTGTGGCGGGCGCCTTAGGGCCTCTTGTGGCAGAAGTCGTGTTCATGGGCGAGTTCACATGGACCCGACCGCCCCGGCGGGTCTCGCAGAGGCCGTTGCGGAGAGGATCACCCCTCTGATCGGACCGGGCGAAGCTACCTAACTTGCTGAATGTGTCTAGTTGGCTAGTGGATCCGGCCGAACCTGGAACTTGATCATCCCAGGCTTGACCCCCTTGCCGCCCTCGATGTGCCACGTGACCGCCGCGCCGTAGGTCGCCCACACGCCGCGACCCTTCCACCCGCCCTCCGGGTCGTCGATACGACCGTCGAGCCCGCGGCTGAAGAACCCCTGCGGATACGGCACGCGCAGGACGACCCACTCGCCCGTGTCCGGCATGAGCGCCAGTAACGCATCGGAGTTCGACCCGTTGGCGATCGGAATGTTGTTGCCCAGACCCAACGTATTGTGCTGGTCCACCCAGTTGTAGTAGTGGTAGTCCGCTCGCAACGGCGGATCGGTGTTCTGGATGTTCGGGCCCGGTGTCGGATAGAGCGTCCATCCCTCGACGCAGTGGCGCCCGTCGAGGATCACCGGTCCGTTCGCGTCGCACTTCGTCCGGTCGAACGAGGCGAAGTGGCTGCTGCCCGAGAGCGCCGTCCAGACGACGCCGTCGCGGTCGATGTCGAGGCCGCGCGGGCCGAAGCCGGTCTCGTCCTCTGGCACGTTCGGGTCGAGCACAGATGGTACTTCGTACATCTCGGTGAGGCAGGTCTCCGGCGGGTTGTCGCCGGTGTCCAAGCGCACGATCCTGCCCGGGTACTGCGTCGAGGAGAGCCAGACCGCCGTGCCCACCTCGGGGTCGGCCACGAGGCCATAGCTGCCCGCGACCACGCGCGTGTCCCTGCGTGGGTCGAAGTTCGCACCCCGACCAGGCTCGTTCCATGGCTTCGTGATCCTGCCGTCGCCGTTGGTGTCGATGACGGTCGGACACCAGCCCTGCGAGAACTGCTCGTCGCCCGTCTCGTCGTAGACGTCGGTGTTGATCCACCCGACCACCTGGCCGCCGCCGCTGAAGAAGAGCGTGTTGTCATCGTCCTCGGCGAACTGCAGGTGGTGCGTGCCGAAACAGGTGTCGATCATGACGAAGTTCTCGGTCGGCGGGTCGTAGTAGACCGCGGACCGCCCGCTGTTCGCCATCGCGTAGTACTGCGCGTACTTGTTGTTCGACCCTTCCTGGCACCACTCGGGGTTCTGACGACCTCGGATCGCCGACGTCATCCAGACCCGCCCTTTCTGGTCCATCATGGGGTTGTGCGGGTTGGCCGGGTCGTTCCAGAGCAGCTCCTCCCCAAAGAACCGCGACGGCACCGGCATCGACGGCGCAATCATCGGCCGTACGGTCGCCGGATCGACCCTCAACGGGACCTCGAGGTTGGTCGCCACGTGCGTCACCGGGTCGAGAATGGCGAGCTCGTCGTTCGAGATGTTCACACCGTAGACCGGTCCGTTGGCGTTCACGGTCGGGTCGCGCTTGTCGGTCGCGATCTCGTCGTGGATGTAATCGACCTCGGTGCCCCACTCCCACATGGTGGTGACGACGTTGCGCTCGACGCCCTCCGGACGGGGCGGCGTGGGTGGAAGCGCGCCCGACGCGATCCGGTCGCTCCAGTCGGCGAACATCTGAAGGCCGCGCTGGCGGCCGAATCGGCTCATGACGTTGCTCATCTGCCCGCCCCGCTGCCCCATCTGGACCCGATAATCCCAGGCGGCAATCGACGAGTCGAACTCGTCGATGTTCTCGATCTCGCGGACGATCTGGGTGCCGAGTTGGTGGCAGAGCATGCAACCCTGCTTCTGGATGTCCACCCACTGTCCCTGTGTCTGGAGGTTCGTGGAGATCCCGTTGCCATCAGGCCCGGTTCCGGGGAATTCGCTCGCATCAGGCGGCTCGATCAGTGAGTACCAGTAGTTGGCCGGATACACCTGAGCGGCTTCGGCCTCGCTGGCCGCGACGGTCGCCTGGAGCTGGATGTCGCTCCCTGGTGTCGCGTCGATCTTCGGCGAGTCGACCAGGCCGTACCCACGGACCCAGACCCTGTAGTTGGCTTCGGGGAGCTCTGGAATCAGGAAGCGCCCGCCGTCCCCGGTGACCACCGTCTTGACGAACCGTGTGCCCAGGTCGTCCGTCTCGGCGATGACCCAGACCCCTTCTTCCGGCCCATTGCCGCTCGTCACGACGCCGGTGATCTCGTCGCTCTGGGCGGCCTGACCAGGCAGGGGGGTGACCCAGGCGACCGCGACGGTAAGCAACGTGGCGGTGACCAGCAGCCCCACTTTCCGTGTCTTCATGATGTCGTCCCCTTTGCGTGTGTCGCGCGTTTTACCGCCTTTTACGAGGCCGCCTATTCCTCGTTCCTCGCCTCGATGGGATCGGGCTTTAGTGCCTCAAGCCACGGGAGCGTGCCTGTCATGATACGACACGGCGGGCTTTCGCGCACAAGTAGGAAGCCCACTTGGGAAGCTCGGAGGGAGGCATACATCGAGCACATCGCGAGCGGGGAGAGAACTAATTGTGAGTCGAGGGCAGGCTTAGATTTCAGGGGCTGATACAGTGTCAGGTGCGCTCACACCAAGCTCACGGTAATTCGCGATCTCTTTCTTGACCGCGGCCGCCTTCTCACAACGATCTCAACATCTCGATCGAGCGTATTCAGGAACCGAGCCAGCCGCTCCATCGAAAACCCCTCGAGCTTGCCATTGATGAGGTTCGAGACCTTGGGTTGGCTCGTACCCAGAACCTCCGCGGCTGCCTTCTGCGTCAGATGACGGCCTTTGATGATGTCGGAGATCGCACTAGCCAGGCCGGCCTTGGCCAGAAGCTCCTCAGCATCAGAGAATCCGAGGTCCGCAAAAACGTTGCCGCTGCCTTCGACGACGGTGTACTCATTTGGAACCGCCATCAGAGGTCCTCCTGGCCCTGGTCATGGTGAGCTCGTGCCATCTCGTAGCGTCTCCGAATCAGATCGATCTCGTGCTTCGGAGTCGCCACGCCCTTCCTCGATTTCTTCTGAAACGAATGGAGGACATAGACTCGCGTTGAACCCCACGGAGCGCTGGACGTCGGTCGGGAACGACTTCAGGTCGCGTAGAGACGAGGCAATCCAGCGGACCGGCTCTAGGTGTCGCTCGGACACTCTGAATATGCCATATTAGGTATACTTCAGCAACCCCACCAGAGCCCTCAATGGCTGGCTGCCATGCCCATGTCCCGCTAGGCGCAGCACACGGTGAGGCGAGGATTGAGTACAGGCTGGGGGGACCAGAAACCGCCGTCGAGGTCCGGCGAGAATATGCCCATGCGGTGAAGCTATGGGTGTTGCTGAGGTTGGGCGATGGCTGAATGGGACTTACATCGAGCGGCCGCTTGCCCCCCGTAGACGCTGGCGGAGCCCGCAAGTTGACCGCTGTGGTCCTGCCCATCAGAGATCGTGGCCGCTCTGGAGGCTTTCGCTCACTCAGTGGGGGAGCACGCAACTTGATGTGGCAGAATCCGAGCCGCTCTCTCCAATACCTAAGAAGGAGCGAGACGAATAGGCCTACGTATATTTGAATCGCCAATATACGTACGGCCCAAAAGGCCTAACTGAGAGCCTCCGGCCACTCAGTCAGACCGTGCGGCCCCACCTCTCCCGAACCTCCCGAGGCACTCTTCATCCCATTCGTACTCTCCTAATAAACTCCCTCGAGCACGAGCGGAGCTCCCACCAGGCCGCTCATCGGTTCAGCGACGACCGCGTTCCAGGCGATCCGCTGCAGAAGCTCCTCACGCTCCGCCGAGGTGGCATCGTCGGCATCGATCAGCGCCGTGAGGCCCACAGGGCTTTGCCGGTACATGGCCGTGAACCACACGTAGGTCACGAGATTCACGACGGGTCGGGCAGGGTGCCCGATAGCGTCCACGAAGAGCTCGGACTGATGCGCCACACCTGGAACATCGCCCCGTAATACCTCTTGCCGCAGCCGGTACACGGCCGGCGCGGACGGAACGACGAAGGCCAGGTCGCGCCCCGCCCGCTCGTTGATGCCAGCGAGCTGTGTCCGCATCCGCCGGAGATAGCCGCCCTCCGACTCGAGGCGGTCCATCCAGCCCTGAATCGTCCCAACGTCCACCTCGTCACGGTCCTCGTTCGAGAAGTCCGGACTGCCCCCCCCACCCACGCTCGGGGTCAGCCCCGTGCCGTCCCAAGCCGACCAGGAATTCTGCACGAGGATCCGGCCCCCGGGATTGGTCTCGATCATGAGATCCCCGAACAGATCGATCCCGTCCTCGGGCATTCGGGCATTAGGCGACATGGTGAAGACGTCCACGCCGCCCGCACGAAGCGCAACCTTGGCAAGATTCCGGCTGTCATCACCGCTGCCCTGGTTCCAATGCTGCATTGGGGTCGAACCCCCGATCATCTGGACGCCGACGTTCTCGTGTGCATCGATGCCCGCCTCGTCAGCGAGCGCCTGAAGCGGCCCTCCCCCGCCGCTGCGGCGGCTGGGTCCGATGAAGACATTGAAGCTGTGCGTTGCCATGAAGTACTTCTGGCCCTCGAGGATCGGAGCGCTCTCTTGGCTGGCAACGGGGTCGGCGCTGATCGCGAGAACCAACGCGGTCGCCACCAGCGAGAGGGAGAGCGCCCTTGCGAGGCGACGGGGCCAATCGAGTCGGTTGAACCGGGGCATGTCTTCTATCCTCCGCGGTGCTGTGAGAGTCGGCCGTAACACAACATCAGCTCGCGTCGCGGCCCGGCCGCATTTCACCAACGTGGCACTTTGGAGTCGGGAGCGCGAGTAGGGAGTCCTGGGCTTCTGCTTGCGCCTCCCCCCCCGCTCTCGGATGTTCACCGCAGTCTGATCCCGGAGTGCGCCCATGTCCGATTCCCGTCGCTCGTCTGGCAGTTGGTGCCGGATTGCGAACGTGAGACACCCCGTTCCTCGCACGATGGACACAACACCATGTCATCTCTAATTCGAGCAGGATTCGCCGTGACGGCTATCGCGGCAATCACAGCGATCGTAGCTCCGGCCGACGCCCAGTCCAACCCGTATCGACAGGTCGAGGCACCCATGCCGCCCCCGCACCTGAATGGAGGAGAATGGGGGGAGATGATTCAGGTGCGTCTCGATACCGAGGGCAACATCTACGTTCTGCATCGATGCTTCAAGGTCGTGCTGGGAGATCCTGGAGTGGCCCCCGGACACTCCGACGGCCTGAGCGCTAATTGCTTGGGGAGGTGGGCCTCTCACCCACCGATCCTGAAATTCGGTCCGTCAGGCGAATTCCTGGCGAGCTTCGGCGTCGGAACGGTTGGCAGACCTCACGGCTTCGCTGTGGACCACGAGGGAAACATGTGGGTCACCGACGTCGCTCTTGTCCCTGACCAAATGGGCGCTGTCGTCGTGAAGCTCAGTCCGGACGGTGAAGTCCTGATGACGCTGGGCACATCAGGTGTCACGGGGCGAGGCCCTGACACGTTCAACCGGCCAAGCGGGGTCGCTGTCGCCCCGAATGGCGAGATCTTCGTCATGGATGGGGAAGGCCCCAACAACCGCGTGGTGAAGTTCTCCAGAGACGGTCGCTTCATAAAGGAATGGGGGACGACGGGATCGGAGCCCGGGAACTTCAGTACTCCCCACGACGTCGCGATCGATTCACGAGGACACGTGTTCGTTGCCGACCGCGGAAACGGTCGAATTCAGATCTTCGACCAGGACGGAAACTTCCTCGACCAGTGGAGCAATTTTGGCCGTCCCAGCGGGATCTATATCAACAGAGAGACGGACGTGCTTTATGTGACCGACTCACAATCGAACTCCCGGAACAACCCGGGTTTTAGGAGGGGAATCTACGTTGGGAGCGCGATAACCGGTGAGATCACGTATTTCATTCCCGATCCCGACCTCGCCCTGGCTGACCAGACCCGAATCTCGGGCGCTTCGGGCGTGGCGGCGGACGCCTCGGACACGGTCGTGTATGCGGCGGACGTGGCTCCGCGACAGTTGCGAAAATATCTGAGGCGCTAGCGGGGCCTTTCATGACGGTACTAGTGGTTGGAGCGACAGGTATGACGGGGCGGTCCCTGGTCGAGCAGTTGCTGAGCAAGGGTCAGAGAGTTCGCGCTATTGTCCGCTCGGAAGGAGAGCAAACACGTTGAGTGGTGCAGCGTCCGCCCAGACTCGTTGATCAACGCTGAGATTTCTCCGTATGACATAGAACAGTCCCCCGCCACCAGTATCTTCACTGGCCGCCCGACCGCCCGAGCCAACGTGGCTCACTTCATGATTGAGCTCGTCGAGAACGCAGAGCTTTGGAGCAGATGGCGGTTCGAAATGCCGGTCATAATGAACTCGCCATCCCGCCCGGAATGACTCCCGCCCCTCCCCACCCTCTCGACAGACAAGCGATTGTAAGAGCTGCTCCTCAATCGGATCGGGAGATCCTTCGGCGCTAGCCCACGCCAATTTTTTCATCCTGAAACCAGGCCACCATCATATATTTGACTCGGAGTGGGCCATCGGTCGTCAACCGTCGGAGGGGCGTCAATGCAGGAACTTCAGATACCGATGAGGCCGATCGAGGTCGACGTCCAGGTGACCACGGGGGCGCACATCAGCGGGTCCATGTACGTCCCCGACTCTACGTATCAGACCAATGACGCCCACGAAGTGATGCATCTACTCAACGACGACCGGAGCTTCATCCCGTTGGCGGTGACCGGCAAGAAACGCGGCCCGTTCGTCCTCAGCAAGACCCACATCCTTCGGGTGCGGCTCCCGCTTTCCGAGGACGAGGTGCAGGACCGCATCTCCGAATCGGCCCCCAGCGACTCCCCGACCTCGAGCTTGCTCCTCCTAGACGGCAGCGTCATCGAGGGCACACTGACCGTGGACACCCCTCCGAGCCTTTCCCGACTCGTGGACAAGCTCAACTCCGCAGGCCTCTTCGTGTCGGTTGTCTCGACTGCGGCGATCGATTTCGTTCAGAGATCGTACGTCGTTCACGTTTCCTAGTCCGAGAAGGAAGGCGCTTCGTGGCTCAAATCGACAGGCTCATCAACGCAATGATCCAGCACTCGGCCACGACCCTCTCGGTCGCCGAGGGACAGAGGCCGTCGCTCAACATCGACGGCGTAGAGCGCCCGCTCGGGAAGCAGCCGTTCACCTCCGAGCTGGTTACGGGCCTACTGGCCGAGATCACGCCTGAGGAGTCCAGGTCGGCCATCCAATCCGGCCAAGGTGCCTCCTTCGTCTATTCCGGCGCCGGCGAACCGGTACAGGTCGAGATCTCCCCGGGGCCCAAGGGGGTCCTGACGCCAATGGCCGCACAGACCGGGGCTCCCTCAGGGAACGGGGCGACCGCTGCTCCGCCGGCCAGCGGGTCCACTGCCGCTCTGGCGCCGGACGCCGCGAATGTGAATCCGCAGACGGCCGCACCGCCCAGCTCTCCGCAGACGGTCTCACCGACCGACCAGCCGGAGGGGGCCGCAGGAACCGAACAACCGCCGGCGGCCGAGGGAAACGGCGTTCAGGCGTCCATCCGCACCTCGAAGTCAGAACCCCTGATGGACAAGCTCTTCCACGACCTTCTCGAGCTTGGTGGCTCGGACCTCCATCTGACTACGGGGGTGCCCCCGATGATCCGCATCGACGGAGATCTCAGGAAGCTCGAAGGCTACGACCCGCTCGACGCCGAGACCACCTCGCGGGTGCTGCTCGAAATCACGCCTGAACGGAATGCCAAAGAGTTCGAGGAGACCGGCGACACCGACTTCGCCTACGACATCGAGAGCCTGGGCCGCTTCCGCTGCAACCTTTTCCAGGACCTCAATGGGCCGGGAGGCGTCTACCGCATAATCCCGAGCGAGATCCTAAAGCCGCACGAGCTTGGGCTTTCCAAGGAGGTCTGCGAACTGGCTAGCCTGACCAAGGGACTGGTCCTGGTCACCGGTCCCACGGGGGCGGGAAAGTCGACTACCCCCGCCAGCCTGATCGACCTGGTCAACTCAAATCGTCAAGACCACATCATCACGATCGAGGACCCGGTCGAGTTCGTCCACCCGAACAAGAAGTGCCTCGTGAACCAGCGGGAAGTGCACATGCACACTACCGGCTTCAAGAAGGCACTGCGGGCCGCGTTGCGTGAGGACCCCGACGTGATACTCGTCGGTGAGCTCCGCGATCTCGAGACGATAGCCATGGCGATCGAGACCGCCGAGACCGGGCACCTGGTCTTCGGCACGCTCCACACGACCTCCGCCGTTTCGACCGTCGACCGCATGATCGACCAGTTCTCCGCCGACCAGCAGGCACAGATTCGGGTCATGCTTGCGGCGTCCCTCAGGGCAGTCGTCGCCCAAGTGCTTTGCAAGAAGATCGGTGGAGGACGGGTGGCGGCGTATGAGGTGCTGATCGTCAACTCGGCCATCTCGAATCTGATCCGTGAGGGCAAGACGTTCCAGATCCCGTCCATCATGCAGACCGGCAAGAAGCAAGGCATGATCCAGCTCAACGACGCACTGTTCGAGCTCGTCGCAAAGGGCCTCGTCGAGCCCCAGGAGGCCTACCTCAGGACGATCGACAAGGGCGCTCTCGCAGGCAGGTTCGAGGCCGAGCAGATTCCGACCGACTTCATCAAGTAGGCAAGCGGCCGCGCTACCCCAACGTCGCCCGCATGGCCAGGCCCCGCTCGGGGTGAGCGGCCCACACCTCCGTCTGGTCCTCTGGGTTGGCCCTCCCGGCGATCGTGAACTCCTCTCCGCAGAAGAGAGGGCTGACCGCTCGGTAGGAGAACGAGTCGGGGGAGCCCCCCGTCGAGCCCCCCGTCGAGCCCACCGTCGAGCCGCTCAGCCGCCTCGATCCCGCGTCCAGCAGTAAGAGCGCGATGAGCGGTCCGTGCACCACCAGGTCCGGATACCCCTCGACCTCGGTCACATAGCGGTGGTCATAGTGAATGCGATGGCCGTTGAACGTGAGCGCAGAGAAGCGGAATAGGGTCACGGCGTCGGCCAGGAAGGACTCGGACCACTCCGCGGCTTCGGGTGGGGGTTTGGGCGGGCCGGCCACGGCTCCGGGGCCATCACGGTAGACGAGGTCCTGCTCCTCTTCGATTGCCACGCCCGCCTCGTTTGAGATCTCATGCCGAACCGTGACGAAGACGAGGGGGCCGGATCGACCCTCTTTGCTTTGTACGGTGGCTATCGTGGACCTTCGCTGAACGGATTCGCCTAGACGGAGCGTCCCAAGGAAGCGGAGCCGCCCTCCGGCCCACATCCGCCGGGGAAGCGGAACGGGGGGCAGGAAGTCGCCCCGCCTCTCGTGCCCATCCGGCCCCAGCGCGGACCGGAGTGTGGCCGGCTTGAAGTAGAGCCAGTGCCAGCCGAGTGGGAGGGGCGAGGCGGGGCTCAGCGCCTCAGGAGGCCAGTCCAGCACCGCAGACATCCCCTGGGCCGGAGCCAAAGTGAGGACGTCCTTCTCTACGCGTTCATTGCCGATCCACGACTCGAGCTCGGCGATTTCGTTCTCGGCCACAGGCTACGATTCCTCTGTGCTCAGTAGGACCGGGGCATATCAAGCACGTGCTGTCCCACGTAGCTCAGGATCAGGTTATTCGCGATGGGGGCGACCAGGTAGAGCCTGGCCTCTCGGAATTTGCGCTCAATGCCGTATTCTTCGGCCAGCCCATACCCGCCGAACGTGTCCATGGCAGCGTTGGCGGCCTCCCAAGCGGCCTCCGACGCCAGCAACTTGCACATGTTCGCTTCGGCGCCGCAAGGCTCTTCGGCTTCGTAGAGCTCGACGGCCCGGTCCCGCAGAGCCGCCGCCGCCTGGGCGTGTATGTAGGCACGGGCAATGGGGAACTGGACGCCCTGGTTCTGGCCGATGGGACGTTCGAATACCACGCGTTCGCGCGCGTATTTGCTGGATCGGTCCACGAAGTGGAGGGCGTCACCTACCGACTCGGACGCGAGCAGGATGCGTTCGGCGTTCATGCCACTCAGGATGTGGTAGAACCCCTTCCCTTCTTCACCGATCAGGTTCTCTTCGGGCACCTCGAGTCCATCGAAGAACACTTCGTTCGTCTCGTGGTTGATCATGGTGTTCAGAGGGCTGACCCTGATCTGGTCTCCGGCGTCGCGTAGGTCCACGAGGAAAACGCTGAGGCCGTGCGTCTTCTTCTCCACCTCTTCGAGGCGCGTCGTTCTGGCGAGGAGGATCATCAGTTCCGAGTGTTGGACCCGCGAGATGAAGGTCTTCTTGCCATGAACGACGTATCGATCACCCCTTTTCTCGGCGAACGTGGAGATCTTGGTGGTGTCGGAGCCCGCATCCGGCTCGGTCACGGCGAACGCCTGCAGGCGGGTCTTACCCGCCGCGATGTCCGGTAGCCAGCGCCGCTTCTGTTCTTCGGAACCGTGACGAAGAAGGGCGCCCATCGTGTACATCTGGGCGTGGCACGCCGCCCCGTTGCCCCCCGAGCGGTTGATCTCCTCCAGGATCACTGCCGCCTCACGGATGCCAAGGCCCGGGCCTCCGAACTCTTCGGGGATCATGCAAGCCAGGTAGCCGGCGTCGTTGAGCTCCCCGACGAACTTCTCCGGGTACGCCCGCTCCCGCTCGAGACTCTGCCAGTACTCCTCGGGATAGCGCTCGCAGAGCTTTCGGATCGCGTCCCTCAGCTCCTCTTCCATTCCGGCCCTCTCGATTAGGTGTCCACGCCCGCGGAATCGGCTGGTGCCCGATGCCCAGCAGAGCTAGTGCCCGATGCTCAGCAGAGTCTAGAGACCGAGCGCGCCCCTTGTCGAGAGCGGTTTTGAATTGACAGTCTTTTGGCCCACGACGACGTTGCCTCGATGACGGAGCAGGAACCACATCGGGAAGGGCACCCTGGATCGGACGTCGGGGACACCCTGCCCCTGGAAGGAACTCTCGTGGTCGCCCTGGAGCAGGCCGTGGCCGCCCCCTTCGCCACCCGGAAGCTCGCGGACGCAGGCGCCCGCATTATCAAGCTGGAGCGACCCGGCGGTGACTTCGCGCGGCGCTACGACGAAGTGGCACTAGGCCAGAGCGCGTACTTCGTCTGGCTGAATCGGGGCAAGGAGTCGCTGGTCCTGGACATCAAGGATCCCCAGGACGCGGGCCTCCTGCACCGAATCCTGGCCCGGGCCGACGTCTACATTCAGAACCTGAGCCCGGGAGCGGCCTCCCGGGCCGGCTTCGGCTCTGAAGCACTGCGGGAGCGACACCAAAGCCTCGTCACCTGCGACATCAGCGGATACGGAGAAGAAGGTCCCTACTCCGAAATGAAGGCGTACGACAACCTGGTCCAGGGCGAGGCCGGCATCCATGGGGTCACCGGACAACCAGACGCTCCGGCGAAGGTGGGGATCTCGATCTGTGACATCGGCGCCGGCATGCATGCCTACGGCTCCATCCTGGAGGCCCTTCTGCTCCGGGAGCGCACCGGCCGGGGAGCGGGACTCGCGGTGTCCCTCTTCTCGGCCATGGCTGATTGGATGAGCGTGCCGTACCTCCACGCCGTCTACGGTGGGGAGGGTCCGAAGCGGATGGGCCTGAGCCATGCCTCCATCGCACCCTACGGAGCCTTCGCTTCCAGAGACGGTGAGCTGGTGTTGCTCTCGATCCAGAACGAACCGGAGTGGGAGCGTTTCTGCACGGACGTCCTCCAGCGACCCGGGATGGCGGAGGATCACCGCTTCCGAACCGGGGTGGATCGGGTGCAGAACCGTCCGGCGCTTCGCGAGGCCATCGAGGAGGTGTTCTCGTCCCTCACGACCGTCGATGTCGTTGACCGCCTGCACGGCGCCAGGATCGCGTACGGCCGCCTCAACTCGGTGGCGGAGTTCGCCAGCCATCCCCAGCTCCGGGTCACTGAGATCGAGAGTCCCGGGGGGACGATCACGCTCCCGGCCGACCCCGTGCTCTGGAGTAGCGTCCGTGGACGCCCACACCCGAGGGTTCCGGACAGAGGCGAGCATTCCAACGCGATTCGGGACGAATTCCGGGAGCCGAAGGGATGAGCGAGGAGGGTGCGATACCCACCGTGCGGACCGGAAGGCTCGTGGCCACCGCTCTCGTGGGTCTGGGGCTGTGGCTCGTTCCCGTGCCGGCCGGTGTCGAGCCTGATGCGTGGAGGCTCCTGGCCATCTTCGTCGCCACGATCGCCGGAATCATCCTGCGTCCCCTTCCGATGGGAGCGGTCGCTCTGGTGGCGACCGGGGTGGCGGTCCTGACGCGCACGCTCACGATCGACGAAGCCACGGGCGGTTTCGGAGCTCCAATCGTGTGGCTGGTGGTGGCCGCCTTCTTCATCGCCACGACCTTCATCCACACCGGTCTCGGCATCCGGATCGCGTATCACTTCATGCGGATCCTGGGAAAGCGTACGCTGGGCCTGGGCTATGGACTCGTGGCCACCGACCTGGTGCTTGCGCCGGCGATTCCGAGCAACACGGCCCGGGGGGGTGGAGTGATTTTCCCGATCCTGCGGTCACTCTGCGTCTCGCTTGGGGCCGATTCCTCGGCGGATGCCTCAGGGGATGCCCCGGAGGGTGCGTCGTCGGATGCCCCGGAGGATGCCACGGGGGGTGCCCCGGCGGACGTCGCCGCCTTCCTGACCTTCACGGCCTATCAGGGCCTGTGCGTGACCAGTGCCATGTTCCTGACGGCGATGGTGGCGAATCCCTTGGCCGTGGAGCTGGCGGCCCAGCAGGGAATCGAGATCACCTGGGCATCATGGGCCCTGGCCGCTTCACTCCCGGGGCTCGTCAGCCTGGCCGTGGTCCCGCTCTTGATCTTCTACCTCTTACCCGTGGAGAACAGGGAAACCCCGGAGGCGCCGGAGCTGGCGCGGAGGCACCTCCGCGAGATGGGTCCCATGGCCCGGGACGAGTGGATTCTCCTCACTGTGTTCGTGCTGCTCCTGGGTCTCTGGATCTTCGGCTCCACCCTCGGCATCTCCACCACGACGACCGCCATCGCCGGTGTGGGAGCGCTGCTCGTAACTGGGGCCTTGCCGTGGGAAAAGGTGCTGAGCGAGAAAGCCGCCTGGGACACCCTGATCTGGTTCGCCGTGGTCGTGATGATGGCGAGTCAGCTGGGTGAGCGGGGCTTGGTGGATTGGTTCAGCGAGAACGTGGCTTCGGTGATCGGCGGAGCAAGCTGGCTGCCCGCCTTTCTCGGCCTCTCCCTCATCTACTTCTACAGCCACTACTTCTTCGCCAGCAACACGGCTCACGTGAGTGCCATGTACGCGCCGTTCCTCGCCGTCGCTCTCGCCGTCGGCACCCCTCCCCTCTTCGCCGCCCTGGTGCTGGGGTTCTTCAGCAACCTGTTCGCCTCGATGACGCACTACGGGACCGCTCCAGCTCCGATCTTCTTCGGATCCGGGAACGTAGAGCTCGGGACCTGGTGGAAGCTGGGCGCGTTGATCAGCCTCGTGAACATCGCCATCTGGCTCGGGATCGGGGGCCTCTGGTGGAAAGCGCTAGGGCTCTGGTGACGGCTCTCCACCCTCGCTGAGGATCCGCTCGGCCATCAGGATGAGCGGGCGATCGATCATCTGGCCGTCGAGCGCGACCACCGACCCCTTCGAGCTCTCGACCGCATCCAGAACCCGTTTCGCCCAATCGATCTCCTCGGGCGTCGGTCGGAAGCACTCGTTGACGGGACCGATCTGGCTGGGGTGGATGCACAGCGTTGCACCGAAGCCGAATCGTCGACCGCGCTGGGTGTGGGCGCGCAACCCCTCCTCGTCGTGGAAGTCGGTCCAGACGCCGTCCACCGGCGGCTGAATGCCCGCGAGCCGTGACACCAGGACCAGTTGGGAGCGAAAGGTGTGAAGCTCCTCGCCATCGCCCGTTATGCCCAGGTCGTGCTGGAGGTCCAGGGCGCCGAACACGAGCCGCTGTACGCTCGGCTCGTGAGCGATCTCCATGGCCCGGAGCATCCCCTTGGCCGATTCGATCAAGGGAAGGACCGGGACTTCCGGTCTGGTCCGTTCCCCGACGCGGCGCACGTCTTCGACCGACTCTGTCTTGGGAAGGACCACCGCGGAAACCCCCGGAAGGCCCACGAGCGCGAGGTCTTCCTCGAACCACTCGGAGCCGGCGGCATTGATCCGCAGCAGCACGGGGTGGGAGAAATCGGGATGGGAGAAACCGAGGTGGGCGGAATCGAGCCACGCGGCGGCGGCCTCCCGGGCTCCTTCTTTCTCGTCGGGTCCGACGGCGTCCTCCAGGTCGACGATGACCGCT
Organism: Longimicrobiales bacterium; assembly: GCA_965249775.1. Taxonomy (GTDB): domain Bacteria; phylum Gemmatimonadota; class Gemmatimonadetes; order Longimicrobiales; family Gaopeijiaceae; genus UBA822. The sequence goes on along the minus strand of OZ252253.1, from coordinate 3,512,500 downwards.
TCGGCCTCCGAAGCATAAGCCTTCTCGTATAGATCCGGGCGGTTTCCGGGGACGAACAGGTAGGAGCGGACGATCGGCTGCACCGGGCTCAGCCGGTGGACCCGCTGGGCTCGGCGGGCCCGGAGATCTGCACGAGCTCCTGGCTCCACTGGGCGGGACCCGTCTCGTGCACCGAGGAGCCGCTAGCGTCCACCGCAACGCTCACCGGCATGTTCTCCACCTCGAACTCGTGGATGGCCTCCATTCCCAGCTCTGGAAAAGCGACGAGGCGCGAGGAGCGAATCGCCTTGGAGACCAGGTAGGCCGCGCCGCCGACGGCTATGAGGGACACGGCCCCGTGCTTCCGGATGACCTCGACTGCGGCGGGACCGCGCTCGCCCTTCCCGATCATCCCGAGCAGGCCCATCCTCTCCAGCATCATCTCAGTGAACTTGTCCATGCGGGTCGCCGTCGTCGGACCGGCGGGGCCTACGACCTCGTCTCGCACGGGATCCACGGGTCCGACGTAGTAGATGAACCGGTCGGTGAAGTCGACTCCCTCGGGAAGGTCCTCCCCCCGGGCAAGGAGGTCGGCGATCCGTTTGTGAGCGGCGTCACGGCCCGTCAGGATCCGGCCCGAGAGGAGGAGCATGTCGCCGGCCTTCCAGTCGAGCATCTCGGCGCGCGTCACGCTGTCCAGGCTCACCGGGCGTGCCGTGGGCGCGGGCGCCCAGTCGACCTCCGGCCAGTCCGCTGGATCGGCGGGCGGGAGCTCGACCGGCCCCGTGCCGTCCAGGACGAAGTGGGCGTGCCGCGTGGCCGCGCAGTTGGGAATGATGGCGACGGGCAGCGAGGCGGCATGCGTCGGGTAGTCGCGGATCTTCACGTCGAGCACAGTGGTCAGGCCACCCAAGCCCTGCGCCCCGATTCCGAGGGCGTTGACCCTATCGTGGATCTCGACACGCAGCTCCTCGAGCCGGTTTTGGGGACCCCGCTCCTTGAGCTCGTGCATGTCGATGGTGTCCAGCGCCGACTCCTTCGCCAGGAGCATCGCCTTCTCGGCGCTCCCGCCGACGCCGATCCCGAGGATCCCCGGTGGGCACCAGCCGGCCCCCATTTCCGGGACCACCTTCAGGACCCACTCGACCACGTCGTCGCTGGGGTTCAGGATCGTGAACTTCGCCTTGTTCTCCGAGCCCCCGCCCTTCGCCGCCAGCTTGACCTGCACCGTGGAGCCCGTGACGAGCTCGACGTGGACCATCGCGGGCGTGTTGTCACCCGTATTGCGCCGCTTCCCAAGCGGATCGGCGACCATCGAGGCCCGCAGAACGTTCTCCGGGTCGCTGTAGGCACGCCGAACCGCTTCGTTCACCATCTCCTCCACGCTTCTCGCGCCCTCCCACGACACCTCCATTCCGATCTTCAGGAAAACCACCACGAGTCCCGTGTCCTGACAGATGGGCCGGTGTCCCTCGGCGCACATGCGCGAGTTGGTCAGGATCTGGGCGATGGCGTCCCGGGCAGCCGGCGATTCCTCACGCCGATACGCGTCGCCAAGCGCCTGGATGTAGTCACGGGGGTGGTAGTAGGAGATGTGCTGGAGGGCGTCGGCGACGCTGCGGATGAAGTCGTCCTCTCGGATCTTCACGCTCATCGCGCCCTATTCCTCCACAACGGCGAATCGAGAGATGGATGCATAAGAATCCAAAGGTCCTTCTCACCCGGAGTCTGCATTCGGAAGGGCCGAAGCTCAACTTTCATCATCGAAATGGTGGCCGCAAGCGTGGCGCGCGAGCCTCGCACTATCGCGACAGCACCAATTCACAATCTCGCCTTGCCCTCTCATTGACCGCTTCGGTCCTGCCCTTCACATTATTCTGACCCGTCAGAGGGCTGCTTGCAAAGAGTGCCGGTCAGTGTCGTGAATCCTGCTGGATTGGAGGGTGAAATGAGCAAGGGTATGGCGATGGTGGATCGAGGTCATGAAGTGATGTCGCGTTGCTCCGTCCTGATTTTCGCTTTTCTCTGCGCAACCGCCGCGCCGGGCGCAGTCTCGACCGCGGCGGCGCAGAACAGAGCTTCCAACGCCGGCCAGTGGGAAATCCCCAGAACACCCGACGGCCATCCGGATCTTCAGGGGAACTGGACGAACCAGTCCATGACTCCGACCCAACGTCGAGAGGGCCAGGGTCCGGTTTACACACCGGAAGAGGTCGCTGAGATAGAACAGGGTTATGTGGACCGCACCGTCCGTGGCGCCCAGCCGAGCGACCCGGATCGTCCGGCACCGCCTACGGGTCAAGGCGTCGGCGGTTACAACAACGTCTATTTCGAGACGGGTTCCCGGGTGTCAGTCGTCCACGGCGAACCCAGGGCCTCGCTCATCACCTTTCCGTCCAACGGCCGGATTCCCGAGCTTACACGCGAGGCTCAAGCGCGCAGAACGGAGAGACGGGAGTTCAGAAGCCAATTCGAGCAATACGACCACCCGGAGCTGAGACCAATCGCCGAACGCTGCCTCACTTCGTACGGTTCCCCTGCCGGCCCCCCCATGCTCCCCAACGGGGGCTACAACAGCAACTATATAATCGTACAGACGCCTGATCACGTGATGATCATGACGGAGATGGTCCACGACGCGCGGATTATCCGAATCGGATCAGGCCCGCGGCTGCCTCCACACATCCGTCCGTGGATGGGAGACTCCTGGGGCCATTGGGAGGGTGATGTGCTCGTGGTCGAGACTACCAACATCCATCCTCTGCAGCCGTACTCCTCGGCAGAAATGAAGGTAACCGAGCGGTTCAGCCGGATGAACGAGGATGCGATCCTCTACGAGTTCAGGGTCGAAGACCCGTCGACCTACACGGAGCCATGGGGAGGACAGATCCCGATGATGGCGATGCCCGACCAGATCTACGAGTACGCCTGTCAGGAGGGTAATTACGCGCTCGAGCACGTCTTGAGCGGCGCACGTTATCAGGAGAGAATGCAAGCGGAGGGAACGAACGACTCCAGGCGTGATTGAGAGCAGGCTCTAAGACGGACACGGCCACGCCCATCGTTTGCAACGGAGAGAATACACTTACGGCACTGATCCAAACTCAGCGGAACTCAAGAAAACACCCCGAATAATGAATGGGGTGCAGGGGGTCGTTCGACTGCCCAAGGATGCAGTGGCGGGCGAGCGTGCGGGAGCGTACCATTCCCCTATGGAGACCCGCACGAAAAGCCTCGCCGACAGGCCGGGTGCCAACCGGTCCGGGTCGATAGCCGTTCTGGCCACATCCGCGACGATCTGTTTAGCGTTGCTGGCGGGGGTTTCACCGCAGGCCTTGGAAGCGCAAGACGCCGGTCCTCAGGCCCAGGCGCCCCCCACCGCTTCGCCCACCGTTTCGGTGGATGACGAGCTCCTGGGCGCGGCCGCCCGCGTGCATCTCCAAGTGACGAACCTTCAGAAAGCCTTCATCGAGGAGCTCGCGCGGTTCCACGACGCCGGGGAGAAGGCCGCCGCAAGGGCGCGCTTTTCCGCCCGCATGGCCGAGATCCTAGAAGCGCATGAGATGACCGCCGCGCAATACGAGCTCGTCCTCTTCGTCATCGGAACGGACGAGGAGAAGAGGACACGCTTCGACGGGATGCTCGATCGGATCAAGGCCGAGCAGGACGGCGTGACCGATGCTTAACAACAACCTGGTAATCGGCATGGGGATCCTCGGCGTGATCGTCACCCTGGGTGCCGAGGCACGTCGCGACGCCCCGCCGCCCACACTGCTGGGATCAGACGTGACGCCTTTCGACACGTCGCCCTACGTCGCCTACGCGACCAGGGATCCCGATGTTCAAGACCTGAACGACCTGGTGCAAGCGGTGTGCACCCGCTGTCACAACGATCAGATGCTGGCCGGCGGCCACTCCCTGGAGGGCTTTACCGTGGACCAGGCCCCCGGGCGGCTGGAGCAGGCGGAGGCCATGATCACGAAGCTCCGCCTCGACATGATGCCGCCTCCGGGGAACAACCGTCCCGATCGCGAAACGCTTGTCGCCCTCGCCGAGACGCTCGAGGAGACCATCGACGAGGCCGCCAGGGCGCGGCCCACCGTCGGATGGCGTCCGCTCCAGCGGATGAACCGCCCGGAGTACGAGAACGCCATTCGGACCATCTTCGGATTCGACGTCGACGCTGATGCCTACCTGCCCGGGGAGACGATCAGCGACGGCTTCGACAACATCGCGGACGTCCAGATCATCTCAGGCACGCTCCTGGACAGCTATCTGCGGGCCGCCGAGGCGGTGAGTGCCCTCGCGGTTGGAGATCCGAACGCATCAGCGCGCCAGATCTCGTATCCCGTTCCGAAGGCTACGAACCAGATGCGCCACATCGAAGGAACCCCGTTCGGGACCCGGGGCGGCGTTTCAGTCATGCACACCTTCCCTGCCGACGGAGAGTACGTCTTCCGCGGCGGGCTTCTGTTCAACTGGGTCGGAGAGCTCTTCGGCTTCGAGGCCAAGGGCGAAAAGCTGGAGATCTCCATCGATGGCGAGCGCGTCGCGCTCCTCGAGATCGACCGGTGGCTCCACGAGGAAGATCCGTTGGGCGTCATGGTGGAGTCGGAGCCGATACCGGTGCGGGCAGGGCCGAGAAGGCTCTCCGCTGCGTTCCTCAGCACGTTCGATGGACCCGTCGACGAGATCCTCGCTCCCATCGAGCGGAGCCTCGCGGACACCGAGATCAGTCAGACGCCCGGAATGACCACCCTGCCCCACCTGGGCGAGCTCCGGATGGCCGGTCCCTACAACGTCACGGGAGTCTCGGAAAATCCCGTCCGGGCCCGAATCTTCACCTGCCGACCGACCACGCCGAGCGAGGAGGTCCCGTGCGCTCGCCGGATCATATCAGACATCGCCACCAAGGCCTATCGGCGGACGCCCACCGACAATGAGCTGGACCGGTTGGTGGAGCTCTACGAGTCGGTTTCGGGGGACGAGGGATTCGAAGCCGGAATCCGGGTCGCCATCCAGGGGATCCTCTCCAGCCCGAGCTTCGTCTTCCGCATCGAGGAGGAGCCCCGCGGGGTCGACGAAGGCGAGTCCTTTGCAATCGACGATTTCGACCTGGCCACGCGGCTCGCCCAGTTCCTGTGGGCCATGCCGCCGGACGAAGAGCTGTTGAGCCTGGCCGCCGAGGGGGAGCTCTCGGACGACGGAGTCCTGGAGTCCCAGGTCTCACGGATGCTGGACGACCCGCGCGCCGAAGCCCTCGCGACCCGATTCGTCGCGCAATGGCTACGGCTACCGGATCTCGAGCGCGTCGATCCGGACCTTCTCCTCCACCCCGAGTTCGACGAGGCCCTCCGGGAGGCCATGCGCAGGGAGACCGAGCTCCTCTTCGTCAACGTCATCACCGAGGATCTCCCGGTCACCGAGCTCCTCACGGCGGACTACACCTTCGTGAACGAGCGCCTCGCCAGGCACTATGGGATCCCTGCGGTGTCCGGGCCCGAGTTCCGGCGCGTCAGCCACGTAGACGAGCAGCGTCACGGCCTGCTCGGACAAGCATCGATCCTTGCGCAGACGTCCATGGCGACGCGCACCTCTCCGGTAAACCGCGGGAAGTGGGTCATGGAGGTCCTCCTTGGAACGTCACCTCCGCCTCCGCCTCCCGGCATTGCGGACCTTGAGGTCACCGAAGCCGTGGACGAGGCCTCGGGGCGCGTCCTCTCCGTAAGAGAGCGGATGGAGATGCACCGGACGGATCCCACCTGCAACTCGTGTCACCAGTACATCGACCCCCTGGGGCTGCCTCTGGAGAACTTCGGCCCGACCGGCCAATGGCGGATCCGTGAGAGGATTCAGGCCAGTCCCATCGATTCCCACGGGACTTTCTGGACCGGCGCTTCGGTGGAGAGCCCGAAGCAGCTTCGGGAGCTCCTGGTGGAGAACTTCGAGGGGCAGATCGTCCGAAACTTCACCGAGAACCTGCTGAGGTACGCCCTCGGTCGCCGGACGCACCCCAGCGACCGCTCAACGGTGCGGTCCATCGTGCGTGAGGCTGCGGAGAACGACCACCGCCTCTCGTCGATCGTCATGGGCATCGCCACGAGTGATGCGTTCCGGATGCAGGAAGCTGGGCCCGTGGTGGCCCAGACAAACTAGTGTAGTGTCGCTAAATTATCTTGCATGATATAAGGCTACGTGGTATTGTATGACATGCCACTACCCATACGTGTTATGCCACTGCGCCGCGGGGACCGCGCGCGCCTCGAATCGCTGGTCCGATCCCGCACGACCCCCCAACGCGTGGTCGAGCGCGCCCGCATTGTGCTCGGGTCCGCTGCGGGGGACTCGGGCTCGACTATTTGTGGTGATGTCGGCGTCTCGCGCCCGACCGTCACACTCTGGTTGGATCGGTATGAGGCTGGCGGGCTTGCGGCCCTCCGGGCCGACCGCCCGCGGTCGGGACGCCCGAAACGTATTACCCTGGCCGAGGAAGAAGCCATCGTGCACCGCACGACACAAACGACGCCGCCCACGGGCCGCGGCACCCATTGGAGTACGCGGCTGATGGCCGAAGTGACCGGCTTGCATCACTCCACGATTGCGCGCATCTGGAAGGCCCATGGGTTGCGCCCCCATCGGGTCCGGTCGTTCAAGTTGTCCACCGACCCCGCCTTCGTAGAAAAACTCCGGGATGTCGTCGGGTTGTACCTGCAGCCGCCTGAGCGGGCGATCGTCTTCTCCTTTGATGAGAAGAGCCAGATCCAGGCCCTGGATCGCACCCAGCCAGGCCTGCCGCTGAAGCGCGGGCGCGCCGGCACCTTCACCCACGATTACAAGCGCCATGGCACGACCACGCTATTTGCGGCCCTCGATGTGGCCACCGGCCACGTCATTCAGGAGTGCATGCCGAAGCATCGCCATCAGGAGTTTCTCAAGTTCATGAACACGGTCGTGCGCACGACGGCCAAGGATCTCGACATCCACGTCATCCTCGACAACTACGCCACGCACAAACATCCCAAGGTGAAACAGTGGCTCCAACGTCATCGGCGAGTCCATTTCCATTTCACGCCCACCTCGGCCTCGTGGCTCAATCTTGTCGAACGCTTCTTCAGCGAACTCACCGAGCGACAACTGCGGCGGCTCGCCGTTACCAGCGTGGACGAGTTGATCCAAGCCATCACCGACTACATCGAGTGCCGCAACGAAAACCCCACACCTTTCACATGGACAGCCACCGTCCGCCAGATCCTCAAGAAGGTCAACAAAGCCAATGAGACTTTGGCGACACTACACTAGCAGAGGCACGTCAAAAGCACGCTAAAGGCACGTCAAAAGCACGTTGGGCAAGGGAGAAAAATGAGATGAACGTCCTCACCGGCAGCTCCGTTCCACGGCGCACCTTCCTGCGAGGCCTGGGCGCATCAGTCGCGCTGCCCTTTCTCGATGCCATGATTCCGGTAGGACGGCTCGGAGCGCGGGTCCTCGACGCCACGAAGCGGACGCGTCTGGTCTGCATCGAGGTGGTGCACGGCTCCGCCGGATCCGCGGCGTCGGCGAAGGGCCTCAACCTCTGGGCTCCCGCGGGGCTGGGGCATGAGTTCGACCTCGGTCCGACCAGCTTGTCGCCGCTCGAGCCGTTCCGGGACTACCTGACCATCGTGAGCAACACCGACGTCAAGATGGCGGACGCCTTTGAAACGGAGGAGATCGGCGGTGACCACTTCCGGTCCAGCGCCACGTTCCTGACGCAGGCCCATCCCCGAAAGACCGAGGGATCCGACGTCTACGTCGGACAGTCCATGGACCAGATGTTCGCCGAGCGTTTCGGTCAGGACACGCCCATCCCCTCCATGCAGCTCTGCATCGAAAACGTCGATATGGCGGGCGGATGCGGATACGGCTACACCTGCATCTACACGGACCACATAAGCTGGAAATCACCCACCGAGCCTCTCCCCATGATCCGAGACCCGCGGGTCGCGTTCGAGCAGCTCTTTGGATCGGGTGCGACCCCGGAGGAGCGGCAGATCCGCATGCGGACTCAGGGCAGCATCCTGGACTGGATCAGGGAGGAGGTAGGCGCGCTGGACAGAAGCCTCGGATCAGCCGACCGCCAGAGAATGGAGCAATACCTCGGTAGCATCCGAGAGCTCGAGCGTCGGATCCAGCAGACCGCGGAGCGCAACGCCAGCAGCGTGGAGCGTGAGCTTCCCGACGCCCCGCCGGGCGTGCCGGACTCCTTCGACGATCACATGGCGATGATGTTCGACCTGCAGCTGCTCGCGTTCGAGACCGATATGACCCGCGTCTTCTCGCTCAAGATCGGGCGCGACGGCTCCGTTCGGGTCTTCCCCAACAGCGGGACGGACACCGCGTTCCACAGCGCGTCGCACCACAGCGAGGGCGAGAAGCAGCTCCGGGACTTCGCGAAAATCAACAAGTACCACGTGGGCATGCTTCCGAGCTTCCTCGAGCGCCTCGCGTCGACCATGGACGGAGAGGAGAGCCTACTGGACAGGACGGCAATCATCTACGGATCCCCCATGGGCAACAGCAACGTGCACAATCACGCGCGATGCCCCCTCATCTTCCTGGGAGGCGGGAGCGGCGCCCTTCCGCGGGGAGGCGTTCACATCAAGGCCGCCGACGGCACGCCGATGGCCAATCCCATGCTGACGCTCATGCAGGAAATGGGAATGGACGACATGACCACGTTCGGGGACAGCACCGGCCGCCTCCCGTTGTCAGCAGCGCCTTCTGGCGCGACCGCTACTCAGGGGCAGTAGGAGCACGCCCGTGTCGAGCCGCGCGCCCAGGGTGAGCCACGCGCCTATGTCGAGGCACGCGCCCGTGTCTCGTCTACGCTACCAAGCCAAGTCGCTTGGGCTGTGCGCGGCGATGGTCCTCGCCGCGGCGACTTCGGCGACGCCGGCCACGTCCACCACGCTCGACCCCGAGCTCATCGACGCCGTGCGGCGGGGGGATGTAACAGCCGTCCAATCCCTCATTCGCCAGGGGTCCGACGTCAACGCCGCTCAAGGTGACGGTCTCACTCCGCTCCACTTTGCGGCGATGAACGGAGAGGCCGAGATCGCGGAAATCCTCGTCTACGCGGGAGCAAATCTCACGGCAAGGACCCGGAACGGCGCGTACACTCCGCTTCATGTCGCGAGCCAGGGAGGACACACTCGCGTGATCGAGACCCTTCTGGGCGCCGGTGCCGATCCCGCCGTTAGAACGACGAACGGCTCCACTCCTCTCCACTTCGCCGCGGTTTCGGGTGTGCCGTCGGCCACGGAAATGCTCCTCGATCGAGGAGCGGAGGTCGATGCCCGCGAATACGCCGCTGAACAAACGCCGCTGATCTACGCCGCGTCGAGCAACTATTTGGCCTCTGTGAGGATCCTCCTCGACTGGGACGCCGATCCGAACGCCACCACGACGGTCGTGGATATCGCCGCCCGGGCCCGAGACGATGCGAGGGAGCGGCGGCAACGAAACCGGCGGATGCGCCTGCTTCGCGAGCTAGAATCCCCCCCGGACCGGGAGGAGACGCAGGAGGCCGCTGAAGAGGAGGCGGCCGAAGAGGACGCTGCGGAAGAGGAGGCCGCCGAAGAAGAGGCCACCGAAGACCAGGCCGCCGAAGACGACGCTGCTGAAGAGGACGCCGCCGAAGAGGACGCGGCCGAAGAGGAAGCCGCTGAAGAGGAGGCTGCTGAAGACAACGCTGCTGAAGAGGAGCCCGCTGAAGAGGACGCAGCGGACGACGACGCTGCCGAAGAGGAAGCTGGGGCGGCGGATCAGGGACCCTACAACTTCTCCACGATGGTCAGCATGAAGGGCGCAATGACCGCGCTTCTCCACGCCGCCCGGCAGGGTCACACGGAGGTCGTCGAGGCGCTTCTGGAAAGGGGCGCAGACGTGAATCAGCAGAGCGCCGACGGCACAAGCCCGCTACTGATTGCCACGATCAACGGCCACTGGGACCTGGGGCTGCTTCTGCTGAGTCACGGGGCCGATCCGAACTTGGCCGCTCACTCGGGTCTCGCGCCTCTCTTCGCCACGATCAACCTCCGATGGGTCGCGAAGACCCAGTACCCGCAACCCATCAGTCATTGGAGCCAGCAGGTCGATTACCTGGACTACATGGGGGCGCTGCTCGAAGCCGGCGCCGATCCGAACGCCCGCATCACGATGCGACTGTGGCACGAAGAGTATATGGAGATGCGGTTGCTTGATCCTTCCGGCGCCTCGCCCTTCTGGCGGGCAGCATACGCGCTCGATGTCGACGCCATGCGCTTCCTGGTCGAGCACGGAGCGGATCCCACGACCCCCAGTGTGAGGCCGCGCGGCCCCAGGGGCGCCAATGCGGCTCGGCCCAGCGAAAGTGACGACGTCACCGACGATTCCGGCATGCCGCCGGTCCCGGTCGGGGGGCCTTCACTCACGCCCCTGCACGTGGCGGCAGGTGCCGGCCAAGGGGACCGCATCGGCCACGGCGCCACCCATCGCCACGCACCAGGCGATGAGGCGCGGATGCGGGCGGTGCGTTACCTGGTCGAAGAGATCGGACTAGATGTGAATGCCCGTGATCACGACGGGCTCACCCCCCTCCACGGAGCCGCCGGGCGGGGAGACCTCGAGATGATCCGGTATCTGGTCGAGGAGCACGGGGCTGATCCGACCTTGCAGGCCCGCAACGGTGACTCGACCGCGGACTACGCCAACAGCCGCGTGCGGGGGATTCCCCCCTATCCGGAGGCGGCGGCGCTTCTTCGGTCCATGGGGTCGGACTTCAAGGACGACTGCGCGCACTGCTGAGACGGCCGCCTCCGAACGATGGCGGTGGCCGTCTGCGGTCAGGTTCTTCCCTCCGATCAACCGTCAGCCAGCGCGGAAGACCACCGCTCTACTCAGGGCAAGGTTGTTCCGGACCACCAACTCGACCACGTCCCCAGGGTCCACGTAGAACACCGGTGCAAGATAGGACCCTCCGCCGATCAGGCGGATCAGGATCCGGATGTCCCTGCCGGGTTGGGTGGCCCACGACGGAAGCTCGAACTCTCTCGTCGAGAGTGAAGTCAGGAGGCCCAATGAAGTCCTCGAATTGCCCCGCATCAGGTATAGGTGCGCATCCGACCAGTTTTCGTTCAGCACAGCCAGCTCCGCATGAGGCTCTCGCTCGGCGACCAAGTCCTCGGCAGCGGCATTATCCGTCGCCTGGGCCCAGAGAGGCCCAGGGCTCATCACAGTCAGAGCACCCGCCAGGATCGCGGTGCTCATCACTTTTCCAATGGTATTCATACGTCCTCCAGGCGTTGAGCTCGGGAGGGCCCAAATCGGGCCTTTCCCCCGGCGCCCTATCCTTGGGCGTCGTACGTCCTAATTCGCATGGACCATGCCATGTTCTTAAGTCCTTGCGAATCATGCTCTTGCGAGCGAAAGGCCCCGGATGGGGGCGGACGTTGAGGACCAATCTGGCCCCTCTGGGCCGCACGACTGACCTATGGAAGAGACACTTACGAGGCGGCGGCGCTTCTTCGGTCCATGGGGTCGGACTTCAAGGACGACTGCGCGCACTGCTGAGGGAGGCGCGCGAACCGGCTCTCGCTAGTTCTCCGGTTTGCGGACGATCACCACGCCTTGCACGAAGACGCGAAGCCAGCCCTGACGGGTCAATTGGGCACCCGCTGGCGAAGCTCCTCGAAGAAGTTCTCGACCACGATCAAATAGGTGTCGTCTTCGCCTTCCCCGCCCCCTTCCCGGTACATCACGAACCGCTGATCATCTGGCGCCACGGCGTAGAGCTGATGTTGGCGGTATGGGGCACCATACCCCTGGATGGAAAACAGCACCCGACGCTCCCCAATCACGAACGTGGTGTCCGGCACCACACTCGCCGACATGAGATTCCCCCCGCTCTTGTAAAACAACTCCCGTCCACTGTGCGCCCATACTGGCTCTACGCCACCATCGACTGACACCGGCCACCGCATGTTACCGGGGTTCGGGAAAGGGCGTACATACACTTCATACTGCCCCGACCGATTCGAGACGTACGCCAGCCACCGTCCGTTCGGGGACACCGCTGGTGATGTTTCCTCAAACTCGGTGACCACTAGCGGTATTGGAGCACCGGAGACTCCGGCGCTGTCCACTCCAGCACTGTCAACTCCCAAACGCACCGCGTATAGATCCCGCCCCTGTCCCGTGCTCCCCGAACCAGTTCGGTACACGAGCCACCGGCCATCGGGCGAAAAGTGCACTTCGTTGATGGCTGGCTCCCCCTGCACCAACAACTCTACCGGTGCCCTCCCGTCGGCGCGTCCTTTGTAGTAGCTACGAAAGCCCCCACGATCTGAACCAAACGCCACTTCGAGTCCGTCCGACGTCCATGCTGGCCGGTAGCCCCCCGTGGCCGGGTCCGAGATCTGCAATCGTGGCCCCCGGTCCAACTGTTTGACCCAGATATGCGGCGCACCATCCTCAACTATGCCAACGGCCAACCGTCTCCCATCGGGTGAAAGTGCCGGTGCTTGAAAATCTCCTGTCCAACCGGGGTCGATTGGCTCCGCCGTGCCGTCCCGCCTGACCCATACGAGTTCATCCGATGCCACCTGCCCGGCACTCAAAGCTGTGTACATGAGTGTGCCAGTTGGTGACAAGACCAGATCCAACGCACGGATCTGCACGATCACTCCCTCAGCGAGCGGGGTGGCCTCGCCCGAAAGCTCCAACACATCTTGATCGAACGGCACCGCCATCAGCCTGCCGTCGGCGGTCACGTACACGAGGTGCTTCGACGCCGAGTACTTGGCGCCCACACCACGCACCAGCATGCGAGCCGCGCCCGATGCCACGTCCAGTACAGCAATATTCGCTGACTGGAAGCCCCCTCCGTCCTCTACCGTGAACAGCACGCCTCTCCCGTTGGGCAGCACCACGGGCCACAAGTGACCTACCTCCCCCCGTGCGGTGTCTAGCGTCGTGACGGGTTCTAGCTCACCTCCACTGGCCGAGACTCGGGCGAGGCCGACAGATCCCGACATGCTCACATAGATGCGGCCATCCGGTCCCCATGAGGCGCCGAACCGACCCACACCCTCCGCCACCGTTGTCGGGGGTCCTCCATCCAGCCGGATTACCCTGAGAGACGAAGTACTCGAATGCAGGAAACCGACTTGCGCCCCGTCTGGAGAGAAGAAAGGATTTCGACCCCCCTCGGTTCCCGGCACCGGCGTCGCAGCCGCAGGCAACTCGTCACGGGAGCGTAGCCACAACTGCCCTTGGTGCTGATACACGAAGCGTTCCCCGTCCGGGGAGAGAGCGAGGCTTGAAAAGAACTGGCTCCGCTCTTGCCACGGCAAGCGTTCGCTGTAGCGGATGACTGATGTGGGGGGTTCGGTTGGCGCGGGGCGTAGCCAGCCCCAGGCGGCCACAAGAACCGACACCGCGGCGAGCACCGCAAGACCTCCAGTCACCCGATTCCACGGACCCGAGGCGGCCACGCGAGCCTCGACAGCGACCTCATCCACGTGTCGGAACCGAGAATCTGCAAGCGCCTCTGCGAAATCCTGAGCGCCCGTGAAGCGATCAGCTGGGATTATCTCCAGCGCCCTGGCGATCGCGGCGTCCACGTTCGGCGGCACGGAAGGGCGATGCACCATCACGGACTTGGCAGCACCTACGAGGATCTTTGCGAGAATCGCCTGCGCGGTCGTACCCGTATAAGGAGGCTCACCGACCAGCATCTCGTAAAGGACGCAGCCGAGCGCGTAGACGTCACTGGGCGGACCCACCTCACGATCCCCGGCAGCCTGCTCCGGGCTCATGTACTGCGGTGTGCCCACGCTGAGGCCGGTCGCCGTGAGTCGGTGGCTTCCGGCCACTCCGAGAGCAAGTCCGATCCCGAAGTCCGCCACCACGGGCTCGCCATCCTGAAGCAAAATGTTTGCGGGCTTGATGTCCCTGTGAATGACTCCCTTCCGATGGGCATAGTCGAGCGCCTCTGCGACGTTCGTGGCGATCCGCACCGCCTCGTCCACGGGAAGCTGCTTTTCGCGGTCGATGCGCTCCCTGAGTGATTCCCCTTCGATGTGGGGCATCACGTAGAAGAGGAAGCCGTCAACTTCACCAGAATCGTGGAGCGGCAGGATGTGCGGGTGAGTCAGGTTCGCGGTGGTCGTGATCTCTGCCAGGAACCGTTCGGCTCCCACTGCCGCTGCGAGTTCGGGCTTCAACACCTTGAGCGCGACCTTACGCTGGTGCTTGAGGTCGTTGGCCAGGTAGACCGTCGCCATGCCGCCCTCACCCAACTCACGCTCGATGGCGTAGCAGCCTTCGAGGACGGTGTTCAGGCGAGAGGTGGCATCGGGCATGGGTAAGTGCTCGGCTCAGCCAGGCTCGTTGTCGGCGACATCTTGTTCTACGGCAGACGGGGGGGTCGAGCGACGCGTCTCGCGTAGGTCCAGGAGGTCCTTGTAGAAGTCTCGCTCCTCCTCCAAGCGGTCGAGGCGGACGATCGCGCCCTCAATTGCGTCGCGAAGGCCATCGAGCTCCTCGCCTCCGGGCGGCAAATCTCCCTCTGGCCTCGCGCGACGACGGATCGATTCGACAAACACCACGCGCACGGTTATGACGACGAAAACGAAGGCGACCAACGCGATGACGAAGACGATCACGGACGGGTCCAGTGCTCTACTCCTCTTCGAAGATCAGACGCGCTCTCGTGCCTTGCCATGATACGGGGGCTAGGGGCTAGGCGCACGCAGTTCAGATGATGGTGGAGTAGCCTCCGACCATCTCGGGGTCCAAGACCATTGCAGCAAGCCCTGAATCGGTGTTGCGTGAAAGTAGAGGCTGGCCACCTTCTGCAGGCGGGATGATATGCTCCAGACGAGACGACCCGGGTAACCGATGTCAGGCCTCCTGAGCGACCTACGGTTTGGGATCCGGATGCTGATCCGGACACCGCTTCTCTCCGTCACCGCCGTTGTCACGCTTGGCCTGGGCGTCGGCGTCACGACGTTCGCCTACAGCGTCAGCTACGTGCTCATGGTCCTGCCGGTGGACAACTTCGACCGACTGATGGCCGTCCAGCGGACCACGGCAACCGGCCAGGGGTCCCTTCCCTTTCACGACTATCGGGACTTCCGGGACCGGCAGACTGTCTTCCAGGACCTCGCTGCCGGCTACGATGGGACAATGAACCTGGCGGGACAGGACGGTCCACCCGTGCGCGTCCAAGGCCGCTACGTCACGGCGAACGCGTTCGCGGGCCTGGGGATCTCACCTATCCTCGGGCGCGGTTTTCTGGAAGGGGACGACGCGCCAGGCGCCCCTGGGCTCCTGCTCTTGGGATTCGAGACCTGGCAAAACCACTACGCTGCCGACGCTGATGTGGTCGGGCGGAGCGTCCGGGTCAACGGCGAGCCGGCCACCATCATCGGCGTCATGCCGGAAGACTTCGGTTTCCCCGTCGCCGCCGAGGCCTGGGCACCTCTGCGTTACGATTCCACGACGCTCCCGCGGGGAGGGGGAGTCTGGCTCAACGTGTGGGGATACCTGAGGGAGGGCATAACGCCGGGTGCCGCCACGGCCGATCTCCAGATCATCGCCCGTCAACTCGAGGTCGAATTCCCTGAGCAGAACGAGGGTGTCACGGCCCAGGTGACGCCCTTCGTGGATGCCTTCTTGCCCGTCACCGAGTTGTACGCAGTGTCCGCGGTCCTGATGGCCATGGTCCTGGGCGTCCTCCTCGTGGCTTGCGCGAACGTGGCCAACCTGCTCCTGGCCCGCGCCACCGTACGAGAGAGGGACGTGGCGATCCGGAGCGCGATGGGTGCCAAACGGAGTGATGTCGTACGTCAGCTGCTGGCGGAGGCCGTCGTCATTGCGGTCGCGGGCGGACTATTGGGACTGCTCTTCGTCCAACTCTCATTTCCTTGGTATGAAGGGGTCGTAGCAGGGATCCAAAGGCCGTACTGGTTCATCTACTCGCTCAAGACACCTGCCCTCGTGTTCACCATGGGCGTTACCATCGCGGCGGCCCTCCTGGCCGGGACGGTCCCCGCCATCCGGGCCTCGGGTGCAGCTGTCGCGACCGTGCTCAGGGACGAGAGCCGCGGCTCCTCCAGCCTCCGCGTGGGACGCTTCAGCCGCGGCCTCGTGGTGGCCGAGCTGGCCATATCCTGTGCCCTCCTGATCGGAGCCGGCCTCGCGCGGCAGTCCGCGACGGACCCGGACCGACTCGACCTCGGATTCGACGCGGCCCCCGTCCTGACGGCCCGAGTTGGACTTTTCGAACGGGACTATCCGGATCCCTTGGCCCGGAGCCAGTTCTTCCACCAGCTTCTCGAGGAGGTTCGTTCCGACCCGGGCACGGCGGCGGCGGCCCTCACGAGTATCCTCCCAGGGATAGACCAGTCCCTCCCGACCTTCCGAGTGGAGGGAGTATCCTATCCGCTGGCCGCCGACGTGCCGACTGCAGGGGGCGTGGTCGTCAGCCCGGGGTACTTCGAGACCTTCGGGATCGAAGTGGAGGAGGGCAGGGACTTCTTGCCCTCGGAGTCCGCACGAGGCGGTGAGCCCGTGGTGATCGTAAACCGCGCCTTCGTGGATCGGTTCCTGGGTGGGAGCGATCCGCTGGGTCGGCGGATCGCGTTGGGCCCGCGGGATCTCCCGTCGGTCCCCTGGATGCGCATCGTGGGAGTCGTTTCCGATACCTATCAGAGCATGGAGCTCTTCAGTAGCCAAGTGCGCCAGCCGGAGGCGATGTACCGGCCTCTTGGCCTCGCCGATGCGCGGTTCTTGAGCGTGGTAGCGCGGACCCGCGGGCTGCCCCAGGACTTCGCGCCACAGCTCCGCGAGGCCGTCGCACGGGTGGACCCGAACCTCCCTTTGTACTGGGTTCAATCCATGGAGGCCGCTCTCGAAGAGGCGCATTTCGCCAACAGGGTAATGGGCGTGCTCTTTGCCGTCGTCAGTGTGGTGGGGCTCTTCCTGGCCGTGGTGGGGCTGTACGGAGTGATGGACTTCTCGGTGTCGACTCGGCTCCGAGAGATGGGAGTCCGGGTTGCGATGGGGGCGAGCCGATGGAGCATCATACGCCTCGTCCTCGGGCGTGTTTACCTGCAACTCGGATTGGGATCAGCCCTTGGACTCGCCCTCGGATTTGCGTTGGGCGTGTCCATGTCGGCCACGGTGATCGAGGTCGAGAGATGGGACGTCGTAGTCTCTGCCACGGTCATCATGATCCTGGGGCTCACGTGCACCGCAGCGGCGATTCTGCCGGCTCTGAAGGCGCTACGGGTCGATCCGGTGGAGGCGCTGCGAGCGGAGTGAGCTCTCCCCACGGTTGGAACCCAGAGGCCCTGCGGGCCATCCTTCATGCCTATCCACCCTACACCGGCGCCGGCATCCTCGTCACGCACATGGCTGAGGATGCGAGCGAGGTCCGTGTCGAGATGCCGCTCACCGACAGCAACGTGAACCTCGTCGGAACACACTTCGGGGGCAGCCTGTACGCGATGGTCGATCCGCACCTGATGCTCCTGCTGATCCAACGGCTGGGGCCTGACTACGTCGTCTGGGACAAGGAGGCGACCATCGACTTCCGAAAGCCGGGCCTGGGCACCGTCCACGCCAGGATTCGCATTACCGACGAAGAGGTCGAAGCAATTCGCTCGGCGACGGCAGACGGCGACAAACACCTGCCGGAGTGGACGCTCGCAATTCTGGACGAGCAGGACGAAGTGGTCGCGACCGTCCTCAAAACCCTCTACGTGCGCCGGAAACGCGAAGGCACCTCTTGAAC
This sequence comes from Longimicrobiales bacterium, assembly GCA_965249775.1. Lineage (GTDB taxonomy): Bacteria > Gemmatimonadota > Gemmatimonadetes > Longimicrobiales > Gaopeijiaceae > UBA822. The sequence continues at coordinate 3,494,703 of OZ252253.1, read as the reverse complement.
GCCTAGAAGCCACCTCCGAACGATGGGGGTGGTTGTCTCTCTTATTGGGCTGCGAGTGCAGATTACGTAGGGGGGAATCGCTGGAGGCTACACAGTGAGAGTGCTATCTGTTCACGGAGAACGATGCGCCCACGAGGATGGAGAGGGTTCGGTACTTCATGTCATTATCGACGCCGGTACGCTCGACCTTGGTGAGGCCAAAATTGTAGAAGACGTCGAGAAGCAGGGAGGCGTTTCCTGTGAGACCGAGTTCGATGCCGGCGCCTACCATGGCACCCACGTCGAAAGTATTCGGCTCTAGATTACTCTGCCGCTTGTTACAATTGAAAGTATTTGACACGCTACCGTCGGACAACGTGTCATTGCAACCGGTCATAAAGCCTAGAACTAGACCAGTTGAGAGGTTGAACCCCAGGTTACCAAAGGAGACGGGGGACAGCGTAAGCAAGAGTGGGACTTCGGCGTAGCTTACGACTACCGTGGCCTCAACGCTGCTTTCGGCCGTCGCCCTTCGACCTACAGCGGTCAAGCCGAAGACGGTCCTTGTGAACCCCTTCTGAGTGAACCCCACCCCGATCTGGGCGCCCAAGATGCCCGGCAGCGGCAAGCTGTAGAGTGCGCTGAAGCTCAAGCCCTTTTTTGACTCCGCGTCTGCAGCGTCGGCGCCTACGACCGAGGCAATGCTCAGACCGCCGCGAAAGCCGACCGACTGTCCCGACGATGTTGCCGGCAGCGCGATGAGTAGAGCAGGAAGCAGTACGGTCTCGAGCGAGAAACGCATGAAGATTCCGTTTGGGGTTGAAGAAAGGCGGCGGCTTGCTGCATCTGGGAAGCTAGGCTGACTCGCGCCGATCCTATCGGTTCGTCCGCCTGAACGCAAACGACCCCGTAGTTACTGCCCCACCCCTCCCTCCCGTCCCAGGACATGATGCCCCTGCGTTCACCCTGTGGTACCCCCTCCTATGGCTGCGCTCCTATGACGACGCGAGAGAGACTCCGCGAATCGGGTTGCAACTCTTCATCTCCCGCCGGCATCCCGCCGACCGAGAGCATGTAGGCGATGACATCGACGTACTCCTGCTCAGTCATGGAGCTCGGATTGTCTTCCGGCATCGTCGCCCGCGTGTATGCGAACAGGGTGGCAAGCGATCTTCCCTCCCAGACGAGGATGCGAGCGAGGTCCGTGTCGAGATGCCGCTCACGGACAGCAACGTGAACCTCGTCGGAACACACTTCGGGGGCAGCCTGTACGCGATAGTCGATCCGCACCTGATGCTCCTGCTGATCCAACGGCTGGGGCCTGACTACGTCGTCTGGGACAAGGAGGCGACCATCGACTTCAGAAAGCCGGGCCTGGGCACCGTCCGCGCCACGATTCGCATTACCGACGAAGAGGTCGAAGCAATTCGCTCGGCGACGGCAGACGGCCACAAACACCTGCCGCAGTGGACGCTCGCAATTCTGGACGAGCAGGACGAAGTGGTCGCGACCGTCCTCAAAACCCTCTACGTGCGCCGGAAACGCGAAGGCGCCTCCTGACGCCAAGACCGCCACCTGCGAACGATCGGGGTCGGCCCTGTCGTTATGCTCTTCTCACTTACGGCGTCCCCAAGACGATGAGCATCGTTCCAATCACAAGAGCGAGAAGGATCAATACGGCCAGCACGATCTGCAACTCACCCTTTCCGGGCCTGGGGTTCTTTTCCATATGAGGGACCTGCGCCAACGATCGTGTGAGCTGTGCCGTGGAAACTGACGGTCAAGCGACCCATCCCTTCTTGGGGCGCACTACTACCTTGAGTTTTACACCATGAGTGTAATCGGTCAAGCCACACAGTGGGCGTGCTATCTGTTCACGGCGAACGATGCGCCCACGAGGATGGAGAGGGTTCGGTTCTTTATGTCATCATCGACGCCGGAACGCTCGACCTTGGTGAGGCCAAAATTGTAGAAGACGTCCAGAAGCAGGGAGGCGTTTTCTGTGATACCGAGTTCCATGCCGGCGCCTACCATGGCACCCACGTCGAAAGTATTCGAGTTTAGACCAGCCTCCCGTTTGTGACAACTGAAAGTATGTGACACGCTATCGTCGGAAAAAGTGACCTTGCAACCGGTCATAAAGCCTAGGACTAGACCAGTTGAGAGGTTGAACCGCAGGTTACCAAAGGAGATCGGGGACAGCGTGAGCAAAAGTGGGACTTCGGCGTAGGCTAGGTCTCCCTCGCTCTCAACGCTGCCTGCGCTCGCCGTCCTTCGACCTTCAGGGGTCACGCCGAAGACAGTCCTTGTGAACCCCCTCTGAGTGAACCCCACCCCGATCTGGGCGCCAAAGATGCCGGGCAGCGGCAAGTTGTAGAATCCGCTGAAGCTCAAGCCCTTTCTTGACTCCGTGTCTGCAGCGTCGGCGCCTACGACCGAGGCAATGCTCAGACCGCCGCGAAAGCCGACCGACTGTCCCGACGATGTTGCCGGCGGCGCGATGAGTAGAGCAGGAAGCAGTACGGTCTCGAGCGAGAAACGCATGAAGATTCCGTTTGGGGTTGAAGAAAGGCGGGGGCTTGCTGCATCTGGGAAGCTAAGCTGACTCGCGCCGATCCTATCGGTTCGTCCGCCTGAACGCAAACGACCCCGTAGTTACTGCCCCACCCCTCCCTCCCGTCCCAGGACATGATGCCCCTGCGTTCAAGCTGTGGGAGATGAGCCGCTCCCACCTTCCTACGGCTGCGCTCCTATGACGACGCGAGAGAGACTCCGCGAATCGGGTTGCAACTCTTCATCGCCCGCCGGCATCCCGCCGACCGAGAGCATATAGGCGATGACATCGAGGTACTCCTGCTCAGTCATGGAGCTCGGATTGTCTTCCGGCATCGTCGCCCGCGTGTATGCGAACAGGGTGGCAAGCGATCTTCCCTCCCAGACGCGGAGGAACCTCGCCCGCGCAAGGGGGGGCGTGGACCGCATGTCCGGATCGTCCGGAGCGCCATTCAGCCTGCGTCCGTGACAGAGACCACAGGCCCCGTCATACACGGCCTGGCCGCGTGTCGCCTGTGCCTCAGTGAAAACGGCATCCCAGACCGATGCCATCGAGCCGGACACCTCGAGTCCCTCTAGCACCGCGGCTACTTCTTCGGTGCTCACACTGCTGAAGTCGTTCGCCCACGCGTTGCGCATGTAACTTGCCAAAGCGGAGATATCCTCCGCGGTCAGATCAGGGAACGGAGGCATGCGGCCCCGGCCAAGGTGGATGCTGCGGACAATCCGGACCGGGTCCCCGAGCCGGTCATTCTCGCTCAAGGCGGGGAACGTTGGCGGATCGCCGACGCCCGTGTCCTGATGGCAAAGCGCGCACTTTTGCTGGTAGAGTTGCTGCCCCTGCTCGAAAAGGGCCGTGTCGATCCCTTGTTGGGCGACGGCAACCGGGGCGATGACGAACACCAGCCCCAGAACACCGACCACGAGCTTCAACATCAGAGCGTTCTCTATCAAGGCATTCTTTCCCACTTCGTGGCGGGGTTCGGAGTCAGGACCAGATATCGGCGTCGGAGAGCTCCAGGTCCACAGCAAGCTCCGCCCTTATCGTAACGTCCGTCTTCACGTCGCAGTCTTGGCGGAAGGGGAAGTATTTCTTTCCCGAAACGAAGAGTCTGTACTCGCCTTTCGGAAGCCTCACCTCCGCCACGCCGCGCTCGTCTGTGAAGGATTTGTAAGGGTGAACAACAACCTTGGCACCTTCGACGGGCGTCTGACTTTCCATGTCCATGGCAATGACCGTCAGGAGACACTCGGATGTGGGCACGACCCTCACGCTAAAAGGGGCGATACCCTCAAGGTGCGGGGTACCCGGACCGTCCACGGGACCGTCCGTAAGACCGTCCGTGAGACCGTCCGTCAGGCCGTCCGCAGGAGCCTTGGCTTCCCATATATGAAGCCCCTCCGTGTCAGGGGCGCGCAGCTCCACCTCCGCATAATAGAGCGCTGATGTGCCGGGCCATGGCTCGCCGCCTGCTGTGGCCGACGCCCGCTTTTTCCCGTCCTGGTCGCGGACCTCGACCGTCCAACCGTCGGGCGGGCACTCCGAAGAGCACTTGACCCCTAGCTTGACGCTGAACTTCTCGCCGCATTCGATGGTCGACGGAGCGTCCCATACGGCGACACGCCTGCTATGCGGTTCGACGGACGTCATATCGTCGTCTTCGGCCATATCAGGCGAGTCGTCGTGTGCGGCCATATCAGGCGAGTCGTCCCGGTGGGCTAGCACCCCCACCAGAAATCGAGGTGACGACTAGATGGACGGCTCGTCGACGGCATGCGTGCCGGCGATGTAGCCATGGACGTGACCCTTGCCCAGGCCGTGCTTGTTGAATCCCCCCACGGCCTCACCTCCCGCATAGAGACCGGGAATGACCTGGCCCTGCATGTCCACGACCTGTTGCCGGCCGTTGACCCGCAGGCCACCAAAGGAATCGTGCCAGACCACCATGATCGAGAGCGCATAGAACGGCGGAGTCGCGATGCGACTCATGGGGGCATCCTCATGGCGCTCGAATTCCGGATCCTCGCCGGCGTCCACGTAGTCGTTCCAGGTGGCAACCGTCGCGGCGAGATGACTCAGCGGCACCCGCTGGAACTCATGGCCCGCGGCAACCTTCTCTGCCAAGTCCTCGATGGTATCGGCTTGGAAGAAGTAGCCGTTGTCGGACACATAGGGGTAGCGTAGCTCCCACCCCGTCCGCTCGACCGCATCCTGATCGAACACCGCCCAAAGCGGCCCTGAGTAGTAGTCCGGGGGCTCCGACCCCTCGTTCAGCGCCAGTGCAGCATCGAGGCCGTGGTCGTAGTTGTACATCTGCCGCACCCACTCCTTGCGGCAATTGCGCCAGTCGAGCGGCGTGTGCGCGAGTCCTCGCCCCGGGGCGCCACGGTCGCCCGGGTACGCATTCAAACCAGGCCTTCGGGGAAGACGAACCTCGCTGAAGAAGCGCTTCCCGACTTGGTTCACGGCGATGAACTCTTCGAAGCCGGCGTTGCCGACACCGACCCCGGCGGAGCCGCGGTAACCGAATGTCGGGTGACCGGGCATCATGCTGGTATACGCATCCCGGGTGCCGAGGCGCGTCGTGATGTGAAACGTCGTGCCATACGAGAGGTTCTGTTGCATCCCCGCCAGGTTGGCGCCGACTTTCATTCCGGCAATGAGCGCCGATCCATCCTGACCACCGGGGCCTTGCAAGGCCTGACCGCTTGTCCCGAACGCGGGTTCCCGCAAGGCGGGGTAGAACATGTTGCGAACCTCGGGATTGCCAGCGTGCCCACCGCTGGCGAGGATGACCGCCTGGCGGGCCCTGATGTTCACGGTCTCCCGCCGCTCATCGATGTTGCCGTCCTGCCAAAAGCTCTGCAGGAGCTCTCCGGTCTCCGGGTGCTGCCGAGGCGAATATTGGGCGGTGATCCCCAGAACTCTGCCCGCGACAGGCTCCTCGCGAACGATCTCGTCGAAACGGCGATGAAGCATGAACTCGACGCCCTTCTCCCGGGCCGAGAACTCCAGCGACCGGGACAGGGCCACTCCGTTGCTCACGGCGTTGGGGCCGACAGAGCGGGCCGAGTTGTTCATGGGCACCGGCGCAAACGGACTGGTGCGCTCGGGATCGGCGCGGCCCGCATCCTCCGCCGAGATGGTGCCCGCCTTGATGTCCGTCTTGTCGCCCAGCATGAGGAAGGCTTGCGCCGCCCTCGCCCGCGACAGGCCTCCGCCGCCATGCGTGCCGGTGATCCGCGTGAACCGGACATAGTTGTCCATCAGGAATTGGCGGGTGGCCGGACAGTTCTCTGCCCAAGCTCGCACCAGCTCCCGCTCGTTGTACCGGTAGGGGTTCTGCCCCTTGGGATCGATGACCGACCAGTCGGTGATGTCCGTGAACAGGAGCTCGATGTTGTCATCGACCTCTCCCGGGTCCTCGAGCGGATCCACCGTGACGAACCCCTCCTCGTCGCTCTCGCCCTTCATATCTCTGAGCTGTACGGGGTCACCTCCGCCGAGCGACACCCGGGCCCCGCTGTGCAACATCCTGCCGCCGAGGTCGAAATTCTGATCGACAACGAGCACACTGGCCCCGAGATCCCTCGCGCGAATGGCCGCAGTCAAGCCCGCGCACCCGCCTCCCGCGATGACGACATCGACCTCATAGTCCCAGGCGGTTTGTGCGCCGGCATTCGCCGAGACTTTCGCTTGCGCCTGATCTGGCGCCAACAGAGCTCCGCCCGCCCCCGCCCCCAACCCGGCGGCAACGCCCGTCTTGACGAAATCTCGCCTGTTCAGACCCTTCTCGTTCTCGAGCTTCGGGTCGTTCTCAAGCTTTGGGTCGTTCGACGGATGGTCGTCTTTCGTTGCCATGTCTAGTCCTCCCCTAATGGTCTGCGACGCTCGAACCAGGGTAGCGGGTGAGGCAGTGCTCCTGCAAGCGGCCCCCAGGGGTGCTAGTGTAGTGTCGCTAAATTATCTTGCATGATATAAGGCTACGTGGTATTGTATGACATGCCACTACCCATACGTGTTATGCCACTGCGCCGCGGGGACCGCGCGCGCCTCGAATCGCTGGTCCGATCCCGCACGACCCCCCAACGCGTGGTCGAGCGCGCCCGCATTGTGCTCGGGTCCGCTGCGGGGGACTCGGGCTCGACTATTTGTGGTGATGTCGGCGTCTCGCGCCCGACCGTCACACTCTGGTTGGATCGGTATGAGGCTGGCGGGCTTGCGGCCCTCCGGGCCGACCGCCCGCGGTCGGGACGCCCGAAACGTATTACCCTGGCCGAGGAAGAAGCCATCGTGCACCGCACGACACAAACGACGCCGCCCACGGGCCGCGGCACCCATTGGAGTACGCGGCTGATGGCCGAAGTGACCGGCTTGCATCACTCCACGATTGCGCGCATCTGGAAGGCCCATGGGTTGCGCCCCCATCGGGTCCGGTCGTTCAAGTTGTCCACCGACCCCGCCTTCGTAGAAAAACTCCGGGATGTCGTCGGGTTGTACCTGCAGCCGCCTGAGCGGGCGATCGTCTTCTCCTTTGATGAGAAGAGCCAGATCCAGGCCCTGGATCGCACCCAGCCAGGCCTGCCGCTGAAGCGCGGGCGCGCCGGCACCTTCACCCACGATTACAAGCGCCATGGCACGACCACGCTATTTGCGGCCCTCGATGTGGCCACCGGCCACGTCATTCAGGAGTGCATGCCGAAGCATCGCCATCAGGAGTTTCTCAAGTTCATGAACACGGTCGTGCGCACGACGGCCAAGGATCTCGACATCCACGTCATCCTCGACAACTACGCCACGCACAAACATCCCAAGGTGAAACAGTGGCTCCAACGTCATCGGCGAGTCCATTTCCATTTCACGCCCACCTCGGCCTCGTGGCTCAATCTTGTCGAACGCTTCTTCAGCGAACTCACCGAGCGACAACTGCGGCGGCTCGCCGTTACCAGCGTGGACGAGTTGATCCAAGCCATCACCGACTACATCGAGTGCCGCAACGAAAACCCCACACCTTTCACATGGACAGCCACCGTCCGCCAGATCCTCAAGAAGGTCAACAAAGCCAATGAGACTTTGGCGACACTACACTAGAACGCGACCCTGGCGGAAACTGTTAGCCCAAGGTGCTCACTTGGCGTCAGGCCGAAGCGAACGCGCTCAAGTGGCACATCCACCCAGCGATCGACCTCCTTGGTTGATCCAATGATAGCGCCGGTAAGAGCGCCGGCGGCTGCGCCCAGCACGCCAAGAGATAAATAAACCAGACCTGTATACGGATCGCCGGAATCGCAGTCCCCGGTGATCGCGCACGCGATAGCCGCACTAGCCAGGCCAGCACCTGCGCCAATCAAAGAACCAATGCCAGCTCCCTTAAGCGTTCTGGACTCCTGGCCCTGGCTCACTTCAAGCCGCGCGACGGAGGCAAGCGGCAGTGCCAATGGATCAGCGTAGCCAGGAGCGTCCACGATGAGCGTGTCTGCCGGCAGCGCAACGACAGTGCCCAAAAGTGGATTCTCGGCGACGGAGGGGGCTGAAATACGAACTCTCGCACCTGGTGTGACGGGCGTTTGCTGAGCAGCGACAGCTACAGACGGACTGGCGAGGACGAGTGCTAGGAGAAAGACCGACATGACGCGAAGGGTCTTCACTATTCTCCTCCGTCCTGGGCTTGAGAGGATCAGACTGCGTTCAACATCCGGGAGCGAGCCGTTGGGCGCAAGCCGAGGCCCCTCATATGCAGGGTCGCGGTCGGGCCGTCAGAGCCTGGTCGTCGTTTCGTCGGGGCGGCGGGAGGGCTATTTTCGCGGTCCCTCGACACAAAGGATGCCACGACACAGGCATCGGTCCGGCCGTGCGATGGCTGTGTGACGAGTGCGGCGCTACGCGAGCAGTTCGCGCTTTTCCTCTTCGGTCAGCCCGATGTCGTCGATGTCTGCATCGATGTCGGCAGCGCCCTCGGCGGGAGCGGAATCGGCGGCAGGGTATTCCCCTTCAATCAGGCCGCCGCTCTCACCGACCTCGAGCAAAGGGCTCAGCCCTCTGGCCAGTGCCAGTGATCCGGCGGCGGAGCCCGCACCCAGTAGCGGCAGAGTGCCAAGAATGACGAGCTCTCCGAGCCCGATTTGGAACCCCCCAGCGATGAACATGATCACAGACAGGACGAGACCACCAGCTCCCCCCCAAGCGGCGAACCGCGGTAGCGACATCTGATCAAACCTACGACGGCCCTCCGTAATCCCGAGGACCGTACCGAAGGCGACGCCGCCGATAAAGCCCATCGCACCAAACGTGCCGAGTAGAGCGAGCACGCTGGTAACCGGTTCTACGCCACCAAAAGGGTCGTCAGAGATTGCTAAAGCTACGATCCTGATTGCGGTACCAACGACGCCCCATACTAGAGCCCAAGTCAAACCGGTTCCGAGTACGCCACGGATGCGCTTCAGCCACTTTTTCATAGGACCCCACTCTACTGAGTGTCAGACCGCGTTCAACATCCGAGCGCGGGGCGGTAGGCGCAAGCGGAGGCTCCTCAGACGCCCAGAGTCGCCGTCCAAGCATCATGACGTGATCGTCGTTTCGCGGGGATGGCGGAAGGGCTATTTTCGCCGTGCCTCGACACAAGGAGTTGAGCATGTCGAAACCAGTCGCGCGGTCGAAACGAGTCGTGCGTTGGATGTGGCTCATCGGGCTGTTGTGCATCCCCGTCGAAACGCCGGCGCAGTCACGGAACTTCGACATCTACTGGGTAGACGTCGAAGGTGGCGCCGCTACCCTGGTTGTGTCTCCCACCGGGGAATCGCTGCTAGTCGATACCGGCTTCCCTGGAGCCAATGACCGGGACGCACAGCGAATCTTTGCCGCGACTCAAGAGGCCGGCCTGACCAGGATCGACTACTTGGTCATCACCCACTACCACGCGGATCACGTGGGCGGGCTTCAAGCGCTCGCCGAGATGATTCCGATCGAGAACTGCATCGACCATGGGACCTTCACCGAAGAGAGCAATCGGCGATGGCTCGACGAATACCTCAGCGTCTGCGGCGACAAGAGAACCGCCGTCGAGGCCGGCGAGAAGATCCCGTTCGGATCAGTCGAGATCGACGTCATCGCCTCGGATGGTCGACTCATTACGACAGCCGTCAACGAGGGCGGATCCAACGCGCTGTGCGAGACGGCCGAGCTCAAAGCGCAGGCCAGCCCAGAGAATCAGCGCAGCGTCGGGGTACTCTTCACATACGGCCGGTTCACCTTTCTCGACCTCGGGGATCTCAACTGGGCGATGGAGGTCGAGCTGTCGTGCCCCACCAACAAGGTGGGTGAGGTCACGCTCTATCAGACGAGTCGTCATGGAGCCTTCGACGACGCGGGCTCGCCGACGCACCTCCATGCGATCAAGCCTCAGGTCGTCGTCGTGAACAACGGTCCGCGGAAGGGGCTCGGGGGCGCATCACCCGGTTTTCGCGAGGTCTCGACCGCGCACTACGACCGGATCGCGAACAGTCCGGGCATCGAAGGGATTTGGCAGGGCCACCGTTCGCTGCTCGATCCGGATCCGGCCCACAACACCGCGGAAGACATGATCGCGAACCTGGAAGAGACCCCCGAGTGCAACGGCCATTGGATTCGAGCGTCGGTCAGCCAGGACGGCACCTTCACCGTCATGAATAGCCGCAACGGGTTCAGCCGAACCTACACGGCGCGCTGAGCTGTCATCATGCGACATGCCAGCCGTCTTCCAGAGTCGAGCCACACAAGCGGAGGACGAACGATGAGGCTGCTCTCCAGATCTTTCCCGGTACTGCTGATTTCCGTCGTCGCGTTGACCCCACCCACCTCCGGCCAACAGCAGGGCGGCACTTCCGATAGGGATGTCACCCCGGCCCAGTATGAACAGTGGAAGACGGAACTATCCAACTGGGGACGTTGGGGCGAAGACGGTGAGATCGGGGCCCTGAACCTGATTACGCCGGAGAAGCGCTTGGGGGCGGTGGCTCTGGTTCAGGAGGGGTTCTCGGTGTCTCTGGCCTCTGACGCCAATACTGTGGAGGCCGTCGACAATCCCAGGCCGTACCAACACGAGATGCTCAGCATCAGCTCGGACCGGCTCGCCGTCAGCTACCACGGTATCACCCACACTCACATCGACGCCCTGGCTCATATCAACGACGGTGGGACTTTCTTCGACGGGTACACGCCCGACCCCGACGCCACACTCGCAAGTGGACACGAGAAGAGCTCGATCCACAACCTCAAAGACGGCGTCCTCACCCGTGGCGTCCTGATCGACCTTCCAAGAATGCGGGGCCTACCGTATCTGGAACCGGGCACTCCGATCTTCGTGGAGGATTTGGAGGCGTGGGAAGAGCAAACCGGGGTGCGAGTCTCTGCCGGTGACGCGCTGTTCATTCGTACTGGTGTGTGGGCTCGACGCGAGGCCGAAGGACCATGGCTTCGCGGCCGCGCGCGAGGGGGGCGGTCGGCCGGCCTCCACCCGTCGGTGATTCCGTGGTTGAAAGAACGCGATATCGCGCTATTGGGAAGCGACCATCCTACGTACGTCTCGCCTTCCAACCTGCCCGGAGCCTTGCACGATTTCGCCATCCTGTATCTGGGGATCCACATGATCGACAACGCTGACCTCGAGGCGCTGGGCGCAGCAGCGGCCGAGAGAGGCCGGTGGGAGTTCCTCCTGATGCTCGCGCCGCTTCCGATCCCTGGGGGCACTGGTTCGCCGTTGAACCCTATCGCGGTGTTTTGAGCTGCCCATGACGGCTGTTTTCATGTCGCCTAGACGGCCTCGGGTCGGCCGTCTTCTGGCCCTCTGCCTCGCGACGGCCTTGGTTGGGCCGGTGACCGCGTTGGCCGGGCCGGTCCCGTCCGTAGCCGCTCAGAGCGCGGCCGACGCTTCGGGACAGTGGGTCGTGCCGCGTACGCCGGACGGCCACCCGGACCTCCAGGGTAACTGGTCCAACGAGACGCTCACCCCGTTCCAGCGCCCGCGTGGCCAAGGTCGCGTTCTCACGCCGGAAGAGGTGGCCAGGATCGAGCGGGGACAGGCGGGAGCTGGAGACCCGGTCTGTTTCTATGGAGCGGGGACATGTACCGAGCTCGTCACCCTCGTCGAAGGGGTAGACTTCCATGTGGCCACCGTGAATGGTGAGCCCAGGAGCTCGCTCGTCACGAATCCGCCTGATGGCCGGGTGCCGTCGCTGACCGCTGAGGGGCGTCGGCAGTCCCAGGAATACAGGGCGCTCCGGAGCCAGTTCGGGCAGTACGACCATCCGGAGCTTGCACCCCTCTCTGAGCAGTGCGTCATGTCATTCGGTAGCAGCGCCGGTCCCCCGATGATCCCCAACCGCCGCCTGTACAACAACAACTACACGATCGTGCAGACCGCCGATCACGTGGTGATCATGGCGGAGATGATCCACGACGCGCGGATCATCCGGATCGGATCGGGCCCTCGGCTGCCGCCCCACATCCGCCCGTGGATGGGTGACTCCTGGGGCCATTGGGTGGGTGATGTGCTCGTGGTCGAGACCACCAACCTCCACCCGCTTCAGCGGTTCCGTGGCAACGCATCGGACAATCTGAAGGTGATCGAGCGGTTTAGCCGGGTCGACGAAGAGACCATCCTGTACGAGTTCACGATCGACGACCCCACGACGTACACCGAGCCTTGGGGGGGCGAGGTCCCGATGAAAGCGCTACACGACCAACTCTACGAGTACGCGTGTCACGAAGGGAATCATAACCTGGTGGGCATACTACGCGGCGCTCGCTATCAGGAACGACCGGAGGCCCAGAATCGGGATGAGCCGAGGTAAGCCGAATTGACTGATCCTGGGCCGCAGGCCACGGAGGCCGAGGTGCTGGCGCTTGCTAACGCCAAGGCTATCGAATTGGGGTTCGACCCTCAGCACCACCCGTCGGAGCTTCTACGGGCCCTTCGACCGTACGATGATCTCTTCCTCGACGATGAGGGCATCGAGGAGCGGCACTCGCTTCGGGCGGTCAATTACGCACCCTTACCCCCTCCCCAGCCATCTCACGGAGAGTTCGAGTTGGCCACGGCCGGAGGCGATCTGACGGTCTACGTCGACGTTGCCTTGCGGAGGGTGGTGGCCGTCTGGCTGGGCGAATGATCGGCTAGGTCAACTGCCCGTCCGTCCACTGGGCGTTGAAGCCTCGGTCACGGTGTATTCCCGCACGAGGTCTTTGGTGCAAGCACCCCAACTGCTTTCCTTCACCCTTGCCTGATGAGCATCGAAGGACGCCCTGTCAGCGAACTCCTCGTAGACATCGAAAACGGAAGGCTCGGACGAACGCTGATCAACCCTGAAGGCCAGGCAGCCTTCTTCTTCGCGAGTCAATCGGATATGCGTGCCAAGCTCTGCAAGCACAGCATTGAGATGGTCTGGTGGAACCCTGATCAGGCCCTCGAGTGTTACTCTGCCCATTCCGATGGCCGGATGGGCAAACGTCAGTACGTCGAAGGAGAAGGCCGACGCCGGAAGACGAGCGTAATGTCGTCGTCGAGTGCGACAGTAATCCGATCACCATCCCAAGTGCCTTCGAACGGCTCATCGTCCTCGGATTGGGGTCCAGGGGTGAAGTGAATGACGTTGGACTCATCGAGCGTGAAGGCCCCCGACTCGTTTTCCGTCCTTCGGTCCCCGTCACCTTCGGAAACCGTAGCCGTCAGTGTATACGTTGAATCGCTCAGGGTTAGCGACCCGGACCAAACGGTTTCGGTGCCGAAGAACTCGATGGTGGCCGGGAGTTCTTGATCGCTGATAGCCACGAGGTCGTACGTGCCAGACACGCCAGCGCCACAGGCGAGTACAGCCACTGCGGCCAGAAGGGGTAGGAGTCTACGCATGATGAGCCTCCATCGAGGGATGAAGCGCTTCGAACATAGCGCACAAGATGCGTCTAAGGCGTGTCAGGCAGCAAGCATCATAGGGAGCCGTGCCGTCCCGTCTTCACCATGAAGTCCTGATAGGCGTTCACGTCGTCGATGCTCAGCAGATCCACGCCGGCATCCAGGAGTTGACTCCACACTTCCTCGATGGGTCGGGTTTCGGGCACAGGGATGTTCCAGAACCGAAGGCGGTAGCCGCTTCGGTGAGCCGCCTCGAGTGTCTGCGCAAGCTGGCGGGAGTCCCGGTCGGACAGGCTTCCCAGACCGCGCCAGCTGAAATGGTCTTCCCAGTTGTCGCTGATGATGGAAATAAAGTTTGCGGGAACGCCAGCCGCGGGGTCCTCGATGTCCTCGAACCGGCCATCATAGGTCGCGATTCGCTCCGGCTCGGCCATCATCAAACCGCGTGGCCGATTCCCCGACACGATCACGGAGATCGCTCTCGTCTGAACCTCGGTCTCGGAGTACGTAGTGAGCATTTCCGAATACTGGTCGAGTACGTCACGCAGCACTTCGTACGTCGGCGCCGCGTCCGATTTGATGTCGATGAGGAGATCGAGCGAGTGTTCGCTCGGGTAGACCCAGCCGTTGTGGGCTCGCACATGATCTCTCAGCGGATCCAGGTACAGCGACCGGAGCGTCTTGGTCGCGTCGAGATCTTCTTCGTCGTGACCGACGAGGAGCGCTCCCTCAACCAGATGAATATCGACTTCGATGCTGATGAACCCGAGCGATAGGGCGTCCCATAGCGGTGTCTGGCGCAGGTAGTCGTTGTGCGAATGGCCGGAGAGGATCGGCTCATTCGGGATCGTGACATCGATGCCCGGGTCGACTTGCGTGCAGGCGCCCGTGGCACCGCAAAAGAAGAGCGTTAGAACGGGTACGAGATGCTTCATATCAGTCCCAGCGAGATCCACTGGCTCTCGATCGTGTCCCACCAAAGTACCTAGTGTAGTGTCGCCAAAGTCTCATTGGCTTTGTTGACCTTCTTGAGGATCTGGCGGACGGTGGCTGTCCATGTGAAAGGTGTGGGGTTTTCGTTGCGGCACTCGATGTAGTCGGTGATGGCTTGGATCAACTCGTCCACGCTGGTAACGGCGAGCCGCCGCAGTTGTCGCTCGGTGAGTTCGCTGAAGAAGCGTTCGACAAGATTGAGCCACGAGGCCGAGGTGGGCGTGAAATGGAAATGGACTCGCCGATGACGTTGGAGCCACTGTTTCACCTTGGGATGTTTGTGCGTGGCGTAGTTGTCGAGGATGACGTGGATGTCGAGATCCTTGGCCGTCGTGCGCACGACCGTGTTCATGAACTTGAGAAACTCCTGATGGCGATGCTTCGGCATGCACTCCTGAATGACGTGGCCGGTGGCCACATCGAGGGCCGCAAATAGCGTGGTCGTGCCATGGCGCTTGTAATCGTGGGTGAAGGTGCCGGCGCGCCCGCGCTTCAGCGGCAGGCCTGGCTGGGTGCGATCCAGGGCCTGGATCTGGCTCTTCTCATCAAAGGAGAAGACGATCGCCCGCTCAGGCGGCTGCAGGTACAACCCGACGACATCCCGGAGTTTTTCTACGAAGGCGGGGTCGGTGGACAACTTGAACGACCGGACCCGATGGGGGCGCAACCCATGGGCCTTCCAGATGCGCGCAATCGTGGAGTGATGCAAGCCGGTCACTTCGGCCATCAGCCGCGTACTCCAATGGGTGCCGCGGCCCGTGGGCGGCGTCGTTTGTGTCGTGCGGTGCACGATGGCTTCTTCCTCGGCCAGGGTAATACGTTTCGGGCGTCCCGACCGCGGGCGGTCGGCCCGGAGGGCCGCAAGCCCGCCAGCCTCATACCGATCCAACCAGAGTGTGACGGTCGGGCGCGAGACGCCGACATCACCACAAATAGTCGAGCCCGAGTCCCCCGCAGCGGACCCGAGCACAATGCGGGCGCGCTCGACCACGCGTTGGGGGGTCGTGCGGGATCGGACCAGCGATTCGAGGCGCGCGCGGTCCCCGCGGCGCAGTGGCATAACACGTATGGGTAGTGGCATGTCATACAATACCACGTAGCCTTATATCATGCAAGATAATTTAGCGACACTACACTAGTCGTCGCCAGCTAGCGACAGTGAGTGGATGGGGATACACTCCACGCAACTACTTCGGCGGCCACGAACGGACGCCATTGCCCGCCTCAGGGGGGTCCAAGATGTACAAAAAGGCCACTGCCCTTCTCTTCTTGGTACTATTGGCCACTTGGTCGAATGACGCCACGGCGCAAGCTCCCGACAAAGACCAATACGTAGAATCGTCTGATGCAGCGGGATTGGGTGACGTCACCGGATATGGGCGGGGCGTAGCCTTCGTCGACATCAACGGCGATGGCTTTGACGACCTCTTCGTTGCCGACACGGACGACCGCCATCGCACCAATGATTTTGGTGTTTCCCAGATGTATCTGAACAAGCAGGACGGGACGTTTGCATCCGTTGATGTCGGCATAGATCCTGATGACTTGATCGGAACCTGGGTTGGCTCTTTTGCCGACTACGACCGGGATGGCGATCCAGATCTCTTGATCTTGAATGGAGGCTATACCATGGCCTCCTCCTTGGTGTTTTACGAAAACCGCATGTCGACGGACGACCAGTTTGTCAACGTGACTACCGCTTCCGGGATCGCCGGATCCACGACTGGCCTGGATGACAGTTTTTGGTGGGGAGCGGCTTGGGCGGACTATGACAATGATGGCTGGCTAGACGTCGTCATTACCCGAAGAAACAGCAGCGCTCTTCTTCTTCACAACGAGGGTGACAAGACGTTTGCCGAAACCGGAATGGCTCTGGGGATCGACATCGAGAACATGCTCGATGCCAAGAACCCGGTCTGGTTCGATTTCGATGAAGATGGCGATCAAGACCTATACATCGCCGGAATGGCAGTGCACGCTTTTTACGAGAACCGGGTCAATTCGGGTCTGGGATTTACCGACATCACCGATCAGCTTGGCCTCAATGCTCTTACGGGAGAGCGCCCTACTGTTTTTTCGGCGATCAGCGCCGACTTCGATCAAGACGGGCACGAAGATCTGTATCTGGGTCGCTGGGGTTACCAGGATTATGTCCTTTTCAGCGATGGAGAGGGAAACCTGCACGCACTTGGACCCGAAGCTGGCTTAGACGCAGTAGCGGATGACCCTTCCCGACCTTTCGGGAGCTACCGGGGCGATCCTGCCGAGAATACGATGGGTCTCGGAGTTGGAGACCTACATGACGACGGCTATCCCGATCTCTTGATTGGAACCGGGGCTCCCTCCTATACGGGGGCGGACCTCGCTTATTGCAACGACGGGGACCGAAGTTTTTCCCGTTGTATGGATCTGCTGGTCGACGAGGATCGCAGCCACAGACAAACACGTGCCCATGGCGTCGCCTTTGCCGACGTAAACAGGGACGGGTATACGGACTTTTACTGGAATCTGGGTGGCCACCCACCTTATGACAGCCGGTCTTCTGAGATCGAAAGCAGAGAGACCAACAAGTACTACGTACGAGATGCTTCTGAAGGCTCGTCCTCTGCCTGGGTTACGCTGCAAGGAACGACCGGCAACATCGAGGCGATTGGCTCGCGCATCGAAGTGGCGTATGAAAACGATGAAAAGCGGTATTACTTCACGCACTCCACGTCCGGATTCCAAAGCCAAAACAGCAAAGAATTATTGATCTCTCTCTTCGGCTTCGATCAGGCTGAGCTCGAGATCACTTGGCCCAAGGGAAACAAGAGCCAACACGTGATTACTTCCGGAGAGAGCCACAGGATAATTGAACCGTAGGCTCGTCCGTGCGGCTCCAGGTCCTCCCCTTCTTCTTCTAACGGGCCGGACCCTCCTACCCCGCGAGCAGCTCGCGCTTCTCGTCTTCGGTCAGCCCGATGTCGGGCCAAGCCCGGCTTGTCCTACGAGCGTCTGAAGAGCCGTCTCAGTTTCGGAGGCAATCCGTTCACGCTCAACTCGATGATGTAAACGCCAGAGGCAACCTGTTGGCCCGACCGGTCGGTCCCGTCCCAGAACGCTCGGTATGCGCCGGGCTGAGTGTATTCGAGCTGGATCAGCTCAGCACCCTCGCCGGCGGAGTGGCTGAGCGCGACGGGGGAGGTGACGGGCTGTGTGAGCACGTTGAAGATGCGTATGGACACCAGGGCAGGACGCCCCTCGGCGAACAGTTCGTCGTGCAGGATGAAGGGAATCGTCGTCTCGGAGTTGAACGGATTCGGGTAGTTCTGTTGTAGATCAAAGCCACTCGCCTGAGCGGACGACGCGGGCGCTGCCACAGGTGCAGAGGACTCGACGACCGGATCGGGGGCGGGCACATCGCCGGAGGGCGACCGGGCTAGGACACTGAACGAGAGCGAAGCGCCGATTATCCCACCGGTCATGATGGTCAGCACCGGGAGTAGGTCCGAACGAGAGAGCCCCATGGTCGCCTCCTTGGATCCGAGTTGAGGACTCTCTGAATACTCCTCGCCCGAGCGGCAGGATCCTCCCTTTGGGCTACCGAGCTGGCAGCGTGCCGCCTTCGGCGAGGGTCTTCATGTTCTGGAGCGCCCTCGTGAACGCCGCGAGCCTTTGCTCCCGGTTCGCTGCCCGGGCAGCGTCGTCCGGGAGCATCGAGTTGTCGTACATCAGGGTATAGACCAGTTTCGACGTGGTCGCCGTTACCGGCCTCGCCTCGAGGGTTCCGTGGTAGAGGTCGTACGGCCGGCCCTCTCTTGGGGTCTGCGTGTAGGTGTAGGAAAGCTCGGTCCTTCCCACGAGAACCTCGTTGGCGACGCTGCGAACGGAGCCGAATTCGTCTCCTGTACCCGACGTGATCGTGCACGGAATCCCAAACCATTCACCGATATCGCAGTACCCTCCGACGCGCGCCCACACTTCGGCCGCGGGGCGGTTCACATCGATCTCCATAGGAATGAACGTGTAGGTCGGTGACTCGACCACGATCGGGTCTTGTGCCGCCGCCTGCGTGGCGGTGGTGGTCACGAAGGCGAGCGCGAGCGCGCTGCTGACAACGATGCTGATGAACGGATTCTTCATGAATTCCTCCAGATGGTTTGGCAGCGTCAGTTCGCTCCCTCTGCTTCCACTCTGTCCTGATAACGCGCGCCCCTCATGACGCTCTCGAGCCCGTAATTACCCTCCTGACAGGCGTATTCGTAGAGATTGTCGTGCAGCGCCAGCATCGGGATCTGTCCTCCCCATGTCTCCGTGTAGACCGCCGGATCGTCTACCGTGAACTCGTAGAGGATCGTCTCCTCGTCGACCCGGCTGAAGCGTTCGGTCACCTTCATCTGAGTCGAAGGATGGGGGTCCTGGCCGCCGAACAACGTAAAACCAACGTTGGCGGAGAACTCCTGTCGTGGGTTGATGTTCGTGGTCTCGACAACGAGCACGTCACCTTCCCAATGGCCCCATGAGTCGCCGAACCATGGACGGATGTGGTCGGGCAGCCGCGGGCCATCACCGATTCGGATGATCCGCGCGTCGTGGACCATCTCCGTCATGATCAACACGTGATCGGGCGTCTGCACGATCGTGTAGTTGCTGTTGTAGCCCGTGGTGGGGAGCATGGGAGGTCCGCCGGGGGAACCGTACGAAATGATGCAGCGTTCGGCGAACGGTCTCAGCTCCGGGTGATCGAATTCTTCATATTGGCCCTTCAGGTCCTGGGCCTCCTCGATCTGCCTCTCGCCCGCTGGCGTATACGCCGGAATCCGGCCGTCGGACGGAAACGTGACGAGCGAGGTCCTGGCTTCGCCGTTGACGACCGCCACCCGGTTACCGAACTCGAAATAGACGTTGTTATAAGGGGCGATATCGACTGAGCCACCTGCTGTAGGTGCAGAGCGGCCCGGGTCGCTCGGCTGTTCACCAGCGACGAAACGGCTCACAGATCCTTGTTCGATCTGGGCGACCTCCTCGGGCGTGTAGACCGGACCCTGGCCTTGCCGACGCTCGAGCGTAGTCAGTGTCTGGTTCGTCCAGTTCCCCTGAAGATCCGGACGCCCGTCGGGAGTCCTGGGGACTTCCCACTCGGCGTCCGAGGCCCTGTTCTGCGCGGCCGCGGTCGAGACGAAGCCCGGCGCTGCGATTGCACAGAGAACAGCGAGAACCACTCCCATACGATTGCTCATTTCAACCTCCACTCAAGCGGATGCACCGCACTGAACGGCACTCTTATCGAATAGCCGTCTGATCAATAGCCCTCTGACAGGTCGGGAACCGGCCCCTAATCACGCCTGGTGTCAGCCTCTTCCTGCGCCTTCATTCTGTCCTGGTAAACCCTGCCCGTCATGACGTTCATGAGCCCGTAGTTGCCTTCCTGACAGGCGTACTCGTAGAGATTGTCGTGCAGCGCCGCCATCGGGATCTGTCCTCCCCACGTGTCCGTGTACAGGCCCGGATCGTCAACAGTGAACTCGTAGAGGATCGTCTCTTCGTCGACCCGGCTGAAGCGTTCGGTCACCTTGGCCTGCTTGGTAGGGTGGGGGTCCTGGCCACCAGCCAAGGTCGCGCCGATGTTGGCGGAGAACTCCTGTCGTAGATTCATGTTCGTGGTCTCGACCACGAGTACGTCACCCTCCCAATGGCCCCAAGAGTCGCCGAACCACGGACGGATGTGGTCGGGCAGCCGCGGGCCATCACCGATTCGGATGATCCGCGCGTCGTGGACCATCTCTGTCAGGATCAACACGTGATCGGGCGTCTGCACGATCGTGTAGTTGCTGTTGTAGCCCGTGGTGGGGAGCATGGGGGGGCCGCCGGGGGAACCGTACGAAATGATGCAGCGTTCAGCGAGTGGCCTCAGCTCCGGATGGTCATATTCCTCATATTGGCCCTTCAGGTCCCGGGCCTCCTGGATCTGCCTCTCGCCCTCTGGCGTAAACGCGGGAATCCGGCCGTCTGACGGAAACGTGACGAGCGAGGTCCTGGCTTCGCCGTTGACGACCGCCACCCGGTGACCCGTCTCGAAATAGACGTTGTTGTAGCCCCCGACTGAGCCACCCGCTGTCGGTGCAGAGCGGTCCGGGTCGCTCGGCCGTTCGCCACGCACGAAACGGTCCACGGCTCCTTGTTCGACCCCGGCGACCTCCTCGGGCGTGTAGACCGGACCCTGATCCCCTCGACGTTGGAGCGGCGTCAGCGTCTGGTTCGTCCAATTCCCCTGAAGATCCGGACGCCCGTCGGGTGTCCTGGGGACTTCCCACTGTCCGGCATTCGAGGATCTGCTCTGCGCCGCGGCGGTCGAGACGACGCCCGACGCTGCGGTTGCGCAAACAACGGCGAGAAGTAGTGCAATTCGATTGCTCATTTCAGTCTCCAATCGAGCGGGATCCACGACACTGACCGGCACTCTTGTAAAATAGCCCTCTGACCGGTACGGATAATGTGAAGGGCAGGAGCTAAACGGTCAAATATGAGGGCAAGGCGAGAAGGTGATCGGGCGGTGCGATGGCTGTTGACTGTCTGCTCATTGGCCCAGCACCCATGCGAGTCCGCCCCAAACGTGCGCCAAGAAGAGCGGATCGGCATAGCTCTCCACTGTATGCCCGAGTGCTGTGTAGAACGTCCGACCCCCGTCAAATTCCCTGAACCACGCGATCGGGCGCGGATCCGGTAGAGGGTTCTCCGCGGGCGTCTTGTAGCTGAGCTCATCTACCTCCAGGACAATCGACAATCCGTCTTGGAGGTCTCGTAAATCGTACCACTCGTCTGATCGAATCCACGTGCGGGGAAGCGACGCCGTCGCGGGGTGATCTGGCATCACAACCTGCAGCCTCCCGGTCCGCACGCCCGGATTGCTGGGATGACCGTCGAAGTACGCGCCCACGAGCTGGCCGTACCAGGGCCAGTCGTACTCAGTGTCACTGGCGGAGTGTACGCCGACGAATCCACCTCCTGCTCGGATGAACTCCGAGAATGCGAGCTGCTGCGGCTCGTCCAGGATGTCTCCCGTCGTCGAGAGAAAGATCACCGCTTGGTAGCGCGCCAGGTTCGCAGTGTTGAACGCATCTGCCTCCTCCGTCGCATCCAGCTGGAAGCCACCGTCGTCGGCGAGTTGCTCGAGAGCCGCGATCCCAGGCTCGATGGATGCATGCCGAAAAGCCGCGGTCTTGGAGAAGATCAGGATGCGCGCCTCTCCCGGCTCGCCAGGTCCGGCGGAGCTGCACGAAAGAACGATCCCGAAGAGGGCCACCCAAGAGAGCGCTCGACGACCCATCATACCCCACGCTCGACTGAGCCGCGGCCCTCTCACCCTCAGCGTCCACCCGCCTCCACCGGGAGGGCGAAGACGTAAATCGCGTTGCTCCGGTTGCCCCCAACCGGCACCGCCACGTATTGCCTGCCGTCGACCGCGTAGGTGATCGGATACCCCTGCGCCGAGGCGGGCAACCGCGTCTGGAACAGGACGTCGCCGGTTGATGCGTCGTGAAAGTTCAGATTGCGGTCGGTGTCGGCACCGACCACCAGGCCGCCGCCGGTCGTGAGTGCCGCCAAGAACGGGACCGTGCGCATGGAGTGCCGCCACAGGATCTCGCCGCTGTTGATGTCCATGGCGACCAGGTGGCCGCGGTGGTCCGGGCTGTCGGGGTGCGCGGTGGTCCCCTGCGACCGCCACCCGCTGTTCGTGTAGTAGGGCGCTTCGATCACCTTGTCGATCTCGGTGAACGTCCCCCGTACACAGGTCGGGTGGATGGGGATGTAGAGCGCCTGCGTCTGCGGATGATACGCCGACGCCGGCCAGTTCCTGATGCCCCGAAAATCAGGGCAAAACCCCAGCTCCACCCCCGACTGCGGGATCATTCCCGGACGGTACGTCACCTCGCCGGTCTGTGAGTCGACGTCGATCAGGGTTTGATACCCGAGGTCGTGCGCCGCCACGAACGCTCCGGTCGTCCGATCGATCTCCCAGAGGATGCCCATCTTACCCATCTTGAAGAGCGAGCGGCGGCCATCGTGGTCGATGAGCACGCTCTCGAACACGTCATCCAGATCATGGGTCTCGCCCGGCACGAACTGGTAGTACCACTCCAGCTCGCCGGTCTCCGGATCGAGCGCGAGCACGCTGTTGCTGTAGAGCGCGTCGCCGTCGGTCCCGCGGGTCAGTCGAGCCCACGGCTTAGCCTGGGACGTCGACCAGTAGGTCAAGCCGGTCACCGGGTCGTAGCTGCCCGGAATCCACGAGTCGGCGCCGGCCCGATACTCGAGGGGCAGGTCGCCCCAGGTGTCACCGCCCGGATCGCCCGGACGCGCGATGGTCGATGTGCGCCAGACCTGCTCCCCCGTCTCGGCGTCATGGGCCGAGATGAAGCACACGTCCTCCTTGAAGCGCTCGCACCCGCTCATTCCGGCCACGATGTTTCCGTTCACCACGATCGGGCCGCTCGTGTACCGGTAGCCGAGTCCTGCGTTCCCCACGGTCTGATCCCACGCCACCTCGCCCGTGCGGGCGTCGAGCGCCACGATGTGTGCGTCCGAGGAGTTGAGATAGATCTTGTCGCCGTAGATCGCGATCGACCGGGTTCGGCTGCTCACGATCTCGCCCGGAACGTCTTCCAACACACGGTCGTACCGCCATAGCAGGTCTCCCGTGACGGCGTCGATCGCCTGAATGATGTTGTTCGGATTCGCGAGGTACATCACGCCGTCGTAAACGAGCGGCGTCGGCTGGCTGGCACCCGTCTCCATCCGCCAGGCCCAGACGAGTTGGAGCCGATGCACGTTGTCCGTGTTGATCTGGTCGAGCGGGCTGTACCCCCACGCATCGAGCGTGCGCCGCCAGTTCAGCCAGTCTGACGGGTCGGGGTTCGCCAGCATCGCGTCCGTCACCGGCATGAATTCGCGTTCCTGGGCGGTGGCTCGGGTCGCCCCCGAGAGGACGACCAGTACCGTCGCCGCGATCGTGACGGGTAACCCGAGAAGTGAAGTCCGATTCCGAACGTGCATCTGCCGTCCTCCGGGTCGAGGGGCTTTGATCATAGATGGCACGTACGCGTCACGCCATCCGCCCTCGCCGTCCAGCTGTCATGGTCCACCAATCGAAAAAATGGTACGTTCCCCCGAAAGGCGGCTTTGAGCCGCCGCACACGTTATCCCAACCTGTAGAAGGGCTTTGGTTTCCATGAAAATCACGACGTCGCTGAGCACCCTCTTGGTCCTCGCCGCTGCACTCAGCGCACCAGCCGGCGCAAACGCCCAGGCCCCCTCGACCCCGGCCGCGGAGCCCAACGACTACGCCGACGGCGCGTCATGGCTCTGCCGCCCGGGCCGGCAGGACGCCTGCGCCGTGGATATGACCACCACGATCGTGAGCGCCGACGGCTCGCTTTCACGAGAGACGTGGAGCGTGGATCCGAACGCGCCGATCGACTGCTTCTACGTCTATCCCACGGTCTCGACGGACTTGACCCCGAACAGCGACATGACTCCAAACGAGGCCGAGCTTCGGGTGGTGGAGCAGCAGTTCGCGCGCTTCGGCTCGGTCTGCCGGCCCTATGCTCCGAGCTACCGGCAGCTCTCGCTGGCCGGCTTGATGGCGAGGATGGCAAGAGGCGGGGAGAGGGACCTCGACCGAGGCGTGGCGTACGACGACGTTCGGGATGCATTTCGCTACTACCTCGAGAACGACAACGCAGGGCGGGGCTTCGTGCTCGTCGGCCATTCCCAGGGTTCCTTCATCCTCACCGCGCTGGTCGCCCAGGAGATCGACGGCCAGCCAGTCCAGGACCGCCTGGTCTCGGCCCTTCTGTTGGGTGCCGAACCCACTGTCGCCCGAGGGCAGGACGTCGGAGGATCCTTCCGCAGCATCCCGCTCTGCCGTGCCGCGGGACAGACGGGCTGCCTCATTGCGTTCTCGGCGTTCCGATCGACCGCGCCTCCACCCGAGAACACCCTGTTCGGTCGGGCACCGGACGCCGGCCTCAGCGTGGCCTGCACCAATCCCGCCGCGTTAGGCGGCGGTAGCGGGGAGCTGCACGCTTATCTGTCGGGGAGCGGAAGCGTGATCGCCGGACCGGCACGCGTGGCGCCTTGGGTCACGGGCGGGCCCGCCGTCGAGACGCCGTTCGTCTCTGCTCCCGGGCTCCTCAGCGCCAGGTGCACCAGCAATGAGCACGCGATCTTCCTCGAGGTCACGGTTCACGGGAATGCCTCGGATCCTCGCGTCGACGACATCGGCGGCGACATCACGCCAGAGTGGGGACTACACTTGATCGACGTGAACCTCGCGATGGGCAACCTCGTGGATGTCGTGCGGCAGCAGGCAGTTGCCTGGCAGGGAGGGCGCTAGCCGCGATCTCCCGAAACGCCATCGGATCCACCTGGGGGTACCGCCCTCCAACTGATGCTGTACGGGTACTCCATCCAAACGGCTACAGGCTCGGCTACAGGCTCGGCTACGGGCTCGGCGTTCGGCGACTCGGCCGCGACTCGCTCTGCTGGCCGAAATCGGCTGAGAGAGATGCCCTCGCTGAACACCTCGTCGAAGGTGGGGTCGCCGGACTCCCGCTCGACCCGAACGTCGGTAACCAGGCCGTTCCGATCGATCAGAAGCCAGGCGACCAGAGCCCACTCTCCCGATGGAGGCAGGAGGCCGGCTTCGATCGCGGAGGAGAATCGCCGCTGCAACGGTTGGCGATCCACGGGCTCGGGTGGTCGGTCTTTGGGCCTGAGGATCAGCGCCTCTTCGACGTCGAAGGGCGGGGGTGACGGCGACGTTGATCCTACGGCCATCCTCATTCCACCGGGGCCCCAGCTGAAGCGGTTGCAGCCCGGCAGAACGAGAAGGACTACGCCGGCCAGCACCAGCCAGCCCGAGAGCGGGTGCCTATGCCTGCCCGTTGGGACCATGGTCTGTCCTCTGGTAGGAGGGTTCGGCCCGTTCTCCACCCAATCGTCCCGTGGATTCGTACCCGAGAGCGATCCGAGGGATTCCCGTCCGGCCCCCGTTGGCACTCATGGTTGGTTGGGCGTTCGTCAACGGGCAGCGCGACCCACGTATCCCAGAACGGTCTCCTCTACCCAAGTGTCCACTCCAGGGACGAACAGCACTGCCAACATGGTA
Organism: Longimicrobiales bacterium; assembly: GCA_965249775.1. GTDB lineage: Bacteria > Gemmatimonadota > Gemmatimonadetes > Longimicrobiales > Gaopeijiaceae > UBA822. The sequence goes on along the minus strand of OZ252253.1, from coordinate 3,469,143 downwards.
GCAACTACGGCGGCGACGATGGCCCAGTAGAATTTTTTCACGGCGTGGCTCCCGTATTCGTCAGTTCCGTGGGGCAGCCTCGAACAACCAGGCGCCGCCTGACTCCACGGCTGCTCTGGTCGTCTGGGACGGGTACTTGCTGGTGATCGCGGCGGTGATGCCGTCCAGGACGTCACCTGATTGGATCCGTACCAGTTGCCGTTCATAACGGATGCCGTCGATACGGATTATAGCGCGTCCGTCGCGCTCGGCTTGACCCGGCCAGCGCTTCCAGAGACGCCCGACGAAAGTGCTCATGTAGCCCGACCAGACGTACAGTTTGCCATCGTATTCCGCGGTCCATATCCGTCGCGACCGGGGCGGATCCAGTAGTTGCAATTCGATCGTCTGTACGTCACTCACGACGCTCCAGTCCGGCTCGGGCCCGACGTGGAGCTCACCCGCCTCCAAAGCCCCACCCGAGAAGACTTGGTTCGGTCCATCAGCGAACCGTTGCTTTGCTGCCGCGGTGGCGACCGCTGTGGCCGGTATCAGTAGCACGAGGAGCACGACAATCGCCACTCGTTTTGCGAGCAGTCGCTTTGCGATCTTCATGACAATTCCTCTTGGGCTAGCTCGAGCTCGACGGCGTTGCAGGCTTCTAGTGGGCTGCGTTAAGCGAGCGACGGGATCGGACATAAGCGCATTCCGCGATCAGGCTTAACATCCGAGGGCCGGCCGATAGGCGCAAGCAGGGAGCCTGCGGCATCACGCCTCGACTATTCGCAACTGCTCTCGGCGTAGTCCGCGCTGTCCGGGGTCCGTCTCGGCCTCGAACTCCTCGTGTTCAGGGCCTACGCCACGTGTACCCAAGGCCCAGATTCAAGAGCGGCCCGAACCTGCTGCCGGTAACGAATTCTTCTACACCGAGTGCATACCCGACACCGCCGGAAACCATAAACGTGAAGCCGCCCGGCCTCACATGTTGATATCCAAGCTGAATCCCAGGCCCGTAATGTCGTTCGCCCCCACCCAAGAACGCGGGCAGGCTCGTGATCGCCACCTGGGAAAAAGAAAGCTCTGCGAAGCCTCGGTGCTTGATGCCGAGAGTGTACGCCCGGGCGCCGGCCGCAAACGTCAGCCCCGTGGGATCTCCTTCATCGATCTCGGGCGTATAGCCGACACCACCAAACCCGGAAAACCGCCCCCCAGACAAGTAGTATTCGGCTGCCGCCCCCAACCAGCCCATGGCATTCCCAAGGCCCCGTACCTCGATACCGATCACGTCATCGAGCGGAATCAATCCACGGTGGGCGGTACACTCGCCTCCCGGCAGGCAGGCGATGCCCGCGATCGAGTCGTTCCGGATGAGGGGGTCCTGTACCGACGCCACGGTCCCGTTCGCCCCCGTTATTCGGATGTTCTCCGGCTGCTCTTGCTCGATGAGCTGGCGAGGACTCAGCGTCACGGGGCTCCAGGTCGTACATGCGCCTAGGTGCAGCAGAAGCAGCACCACTCCGGTCGGACGATAGCGGCGTAACGTCATCACGATCTCCCTCCTGCCGACGGGTCCTTGACTCGGCCCAGCTTCTGTCTTCCTTAGCCCGGCGCCCATGTCCGCTTGCCTCCCTTATCTAACGCATGACAGTATACCGTTGTACGGTATAGTGGTCCAACAGATTCCGCAACCTCAGGGCCGACCCCTGGTTGACAGCTCCCTGCTGCACTCGTATTGTCCTCCTATCTCTTTAGGTGTTAGGAGATATGGATGGAAATCCGCTTCACAAAACGAGAGCTGGACATCATGGGCGTGCTGTGGACACACGGCCCTTCCACGGTCACCGAGGTCAGGGAGGCCCTGGAGGACGATCTGGCCCACAACACGGTCCTCACCATGCTCAAGGTCATGGAGGGCAAGGGGTATGTGTCCCGAACCCCCGAGGGTCGGGCGCACCGGTACGCGCCAGAAGTGGAGCGGGACGCGGCGGGTGAGAGTGCGCTCGACCGTGTGACCGAGCGGCTTTTCGGGGGCTCACCCGAGGAGCTTCTCCTTCGCCTGGTGGACTCTGGGTTAGATCCTGATGAACTACGCCGGATGAGGGACCTGCTGGACCGTCGGCTCCGGGAGATGCAGGACGACCAATGATCGGGTATGGGATGCTCTATGCGGCGGCAGTGGGATTGCCGATTCTCCTTGCAGCTGTCGCTTGTGCGGCGGCGCTTCGCAGATACGGTAGGTCCGAACGGGGGGTGTGGCTCGTAGCGCTCGGTCTCGCTCTGACGCTCCCGTTTGCCCTCTTGATCAAGACCGTAGGCGGGGCCTCGTCGGAGTCCTCGGGGGTAATCGCCGAAGTCGGGGTCCCGGCCCTGTCCTCAGGTACGCTCCCCGAAACTGGCGTGCTGGGATTGCCCTCCGTGGTGACCCTTTCTGTCGAACCCTCGGGTCTGGGTCTGGGTCTGGACCAAGTGGTAGTGCTCGCTTGGCTGCTAGCCTCGGTGTTCCTGACACTCAGATGGGCCGTTGCCGCGTACCGACTGGCCAGGGTGGGCTCGTCCTGGCGCACCGCGAACGTGGACGGGGTCAGCGTCTGGTTGACCGCGGACCTCGGTCCAGCCGTCTCAGGCGTTCTCAGGACTCGTATTCTGGTTCCCCCCTGGCTGGCGTCGCTACCTGAAGCGCAACGTTCGCTCGTACTGCTCCACGAGGAAGAGCACGTCCGTGCCCGAGACCCCCTGCTGCTGGCCATCTCACGCATCGCACGGATTCTGGCCCCCTGGAACCCAGTGGTGTGGCGGTTGTCGTCGGGGCTGGTGGATGCGGTAGAGCTGGACTGTGATCGCCGGGTACTCCGCCATCGTCCCGACATCGAGATCTATGGGGATGCGCTTCTCACCGTGTCGGCGCGGGAGTCGAGTCCGCTAATGGCCGCCGCGTTCACGGAGTCCGATGTCCCGCTCCGAAAGAGGATCGTCGCCATGACTACGCCCCGGCGTAGCGTGTCCGTTCTGCCTGGCCTGGCTGCATTGGCCCTCGGCGTCGTGCTCATGATCGGGTCGTTCGAGGTGCCGGTGCCGATGGCGGTCGAGCGGGAACCACAGGACAACATGGTGCGGATATTGGTGGACGTGGACGGGGTGGTCCGCGTGAACGATGAGCCGTACCCGATGGGGGCTGTGTCGGCGGTGGTGGCCGCGTTCTACGCCGTGCCTGAGTCCCCCCCGGTCACGTCGATTTGGGTAGACCGCCGAGCCCCGTCCGGGCTCATCAATGAGCTCAAGCGGGAGCTTGTCGCGGGGGGCGTGGTTCGTGTGTTTTACGAGGAGATGGACTCCTCAGCAGCCTCTTCGTTCCCGGAAGCTGTGAGCGCCTTCCTGGAGCGAGTCGTGGGCATGTTGCGACTTGCGGCTCATGTAGTGTACGAAACTCTCGCTTCCCAAGTAGTTTGGTCGTCCTCGGACGGACCGCTTGGCACCGTCGCCTCGGGCCTGCCCACGGTCGAGCCGCTTATCTCTGGGGAGCGGCTGACCCAGATGACCCGTGAACTACAGCAGGCTGAGGACAGCCTCGAGAGCTTTCTTCTTGAGAACCGGTCTCTCAGTCCTTCATCAGCGCTCCAGTTCGAGCACGATCGTTTGCTGCGAGCGGTGGCGGTGCGCCAGGAACGCCTGACCTCGCTGGCTCAAGCGTTGAAGAGCTTTCGCGTCGAAAAGGCCCGAGATATGCCGGTGGTGCCCCAGCAGGGTGAGGCGTTAGTAGTGGGCCGGGACTGGCGCGGCACGCGCATACGGACCGAGACACTGTTCGGGTCGCCGGAAATTGTTGCCGACGACGGCACGATTTGGCGGGAGCCTGTGGAGCCGGTGGTGGCCGGCGAAGTACCTCTGATACGTCTGACAGAAACATGTGATAGGTCACGGATCATCCTCATCCCCACGATGGCACCGCCGACGCGCGGGCTGACCGGGCTGGTTCGGCTCCGACTGCGGGCCGATGGGTGGGTTGATCGGGTTGAGTTGATCCAGAGCACGGGGGATCCTTGTGTGGATCGTATGATCACTGGCGTCGCGGGTGCGCTCTGGTATCGCTCGCTCCCCAACGACCGCTTCCCTGCTCCCCTAGATTTGATTCAGCCGATCACGTGGCGAGTAGTGCGGGAGGACTGAGCACACGCCGCCCGCTTCAGAACCTCACACGAAACAAGCTCAGGCCGATTCGTGAGTTTCTGTGGAACGACGGGAAGCCCGAACGTCCGAGGCGCCCACCTATCTGCTCGACTCGAGGCACCCTAGCTTGGCTCGATGCAGACCGCATCAGTGAACGTGACTCGGGCATCCGCGCTTGCGGCGGTCACGCTTTTCTCGGCAAGCGTCTTCCCGCCGCCGGCTCACGCACAGGAGATCCGGGCCGTAGGGGGCCACCTGGGGTGGACGAAATCGCGTCAGCTGTGGTCCGGAGCGCCAGAGACGGACGCGCGCAGTGGCCTCGTGCTCGGTGCCTTCGTCGAGGTGGCCACTCCCCTGAGCTGGCTCGGCGTCTTGGCGGAGGCCTCCTACGCCCAGCGAGGAGGTAACGTCCCCCTGGAAGCGGTCGGAATGACAAGCCAGGACACCGTGGATACCCGGGTCGATTACTTCAGTTTTCCCGTCCTACTCACGGCCAGGCTCTTCCGAAATCCGGTCGGGATCTATGTGTACGCCGGTCCTGCTATCGAGTACTTCTCGAACATCGAGACGTTGCTCTCGGTGGCCGGCGCCTACACGACGGAGAAGAGCATCGTGCTGACCGGCGTCGTCGGCGGGGGCGTGGAGCTCCTGGTGGGGGGCCGCTGGTCCGTGCGGCTCGAGGCCAGACTGATGGAAGGCCTCACCTACGCGTTCGAGGGGAGTTTGGGGGAGATACGCCACCGGTCCTTCGAGTTGTTGTTCCGAGCCGGCATGCGCCCGCGTTCGAGCGGGCCGCCCCGCTGACCCGCTCGCGCCTGAACGAGAAGACTCCGAACGACGCGGGTGGTTGACGGCTCCGCACCCCCCCCTCACGTTATCTCCGATCCGACAAATGGGCCTTTTTCGATCGCCCCATCCTTGAGCCGGGGAAGTCGCGATGTCGTGGGTCAAGTGTCTTACACGTGCCATCTCGGGCGCTTGCGTGCCCCTCCTCCTCACCACCCTTCCGGCAACCGCTCAGGTCCTCGATAGCCCGAGCAGCGCCGATGTCGCCGAGGGCCAACGACTGTTCGAGAAGAACTGCGCCCTCTGTCACGGCGGAGACGCCACGGGCGGCCGGGGGCCCGACCTGACGCGCGGCCTCTTCCGCCACGCGTCGAGCGACGGCCAGCTCTTTCAGATCGTTCAGGGGGGGATCGACGGCACCGCCATGCCCTGGACAGGACTGAGCGATCGCAAAACCGGACAGGTGGTGGCCTTCATTCGATCGTTGAGCGGCAGTGTCGGCCCCGTCCCGGGCAATCCCCAGAGAGGCCGCGAGCTCTTCTTCGGTACGGCCACATGCAGCACGTGCCACCGCGTGAACGGTGAGGGGAGTCGTCAGGGACCGGACCTCAGTTGGGTCGGCTGGCAACGGGCGCCGGACTTCCTCAGGGCAGCCGTGCTCGACCCGAACGCCGACGTCGAACCCCGTTGGTGGACGGCCCAGGCGCGGACGGTGAGTGGGGTTCAGGTCACCGGCTTTTTGGTCGACGAGGACCAGTTCGCGGTTCGCCTGCTCGACGCGAACGACGACCTCCACGCGTTTGCCAAGAGCGAGCTGGAGGAATTCGAGAGAGGGAAGAGCTCCAGGATGCCCCCGTTCCTCGGCGTCCTCAGCGACGACGATCTCGACGATATCGTCGCATACCTGGCCGGACTGCGCGGAGGAGAGAGCAGCCCATGAGACATGTCACCATAGGACTGTTGATCGCGTTGGTCGGGTGTCAGGCGAGTGAGCCAACCCCGGATGTCCTCGTAGACGACGTGGCAACCTCCGTGACCGGTTCGGCCGATCGGTTCGTGACGTCCGACCGCCTGGTCAACGCGGATCAGGAGCCCGAGAACTGGCTGATGTACTCGGGCGAGTACAACAGCCAACGCTACAGTAGGCTCGATCAGGTGAATCGGGCCAACGTCGCTGACCTGAAGGTCGAGTGGGTCCATCAGTTCAACACGCTCTCGGTCGTCGAGACGTCCCCGGTCGTCGTGGACGGGCTCATGTTCATCACCGAGTCGCCCAGCACGCTCATCGCTCTCGACGCGGCGACGGGACGCCCGTTCTGGACCTACGTTCACCCCGTTCCCGAGAAGCTCACGCTCTGCTGCGGTGAGAACAATCGCGGCGTAGCGATCCTCGGAGAGAACGTCTATCTCGGGACCGTGGACGCGCGGCTTCTGGCGCTCGACGCCAAGACCGGCAGCGTCCTCTGGAACGTCGATGTAGGAAGCGCCGCTGGAGGCTACAGCATCACGGGCGCACCGCTCGTGGTGAAGAACATGGTCATCGTAGGCGTCGGCGGTGGGGAGTACGGCGTGCGCGCCTTCATCGACGCCTACGATGCGGCGACGGGCGATCTCGTTTGGCGCTTCTACACGATCCCCGGCCCGGGCGAGCCGGGAAATGAGACGTGGGGAGGCGACTCCTGGAGGTACGGCGGTGCTTCGACTTGGCTCACCGGGTCGTACGATCCAGAGACGGACCTGATCTACTGGGGCACGGGCAACCCCGGGCCCGACTGGAACGGAGACGTTCGGCCGGGCGACAACCTGTACTCGGATGCCGTGGTGGCATTGGACGCAGACAGCGGAGAGTTGAGCTGGTACTTCCAGTTCACGCCTCACGACACGCACGACTGGGACGCTACTCAGATTCCGGTCTTGGTCGACATGGACGTGGGGGGCCAGCCGCGGAAGCTCATGCTGTGGGCGAACCGCAACGGCTTCTACTACGCGCTCGATCGTGAGTCCGGTCAGTTTCTGCGAGCCACCGAATTCGCCGAGCAGACGTGGGCCGAAGGGATATCGGAGAGCGGGCGTCCGATCCTGGTCCCGAACATGGATCCGACCGAGGAGGGGATCGAGGTCTACCCGTCGATCGCTGGCGCCACGAACTGGAACTCACCCAGCTACAGTCCGAGCACCGAGCTGTTCTACACCTACGCCGCAGACGAGGCCGACGTCTATTTCAAACGCGACGACGTGTACGAAGAGGGAGACTTCTATCTGGGCGGGTTCGGCCAGGACGCTGACCATCCGGAGAACTTCGCCGCCGCCATTCGAGCGCTGTCTCCGTACACGGGAGAGCTCGAGTGGGAGTATCCGCTCGATACGAGCGACGGGTGGCGGGCCGGTATCATGACCACATCGGGCGGAGTCCTCTTCTCAGGCAGTGCAGACGGCTACTTCTTCGCCCTCGACGACCGCACGGGTGAGGAGCTCTGGCACATCAGCCTGGGGGGGCAGGTGCACGCGGCACCGGTGACGTATAGCGTCGACGGCCGCCAGTACGTCTCGGTGTCGGCGAACCACGCGCTGTTCACGTTTGCGCTGCCGGACTAGAACCGACTCCGTCCCACGCCCCCCGGAAATGCTGGATGTCAGCGAGTGAGCGCGTAGTAGATCACGTAGAACCAAGAAAAGACGCCGTGGATGATCGCCCATAAGATCGACTGATGCAGCGACCAGGAAATGGCGATCGCCAGGGCGCTACCGAGGCTGATCCCGCCACGCACGACTTCCTTTCTTCCTCCGCCCTTCTTTCGCTCACTCACGGCGTCCTCCGGTTTCGAGTTCTTGAATCAATCCAGGTGCAAGAAAGTATCAAAGTGCAAACACCTCCCGCCATCACTACGGACCTGCCCACGAAAAAATTCCTCCCAGATCCGCCGCGCCCGAAGCACCCGTCGATCATTCGCCTTTAGAGGCTGATAGACCACCTGCAAACACACCCGAGGCAACGGCCTATCGCCAAGGCAGTGCCCTGCCAGCACCTCCAACACCTCCTCGTCCGTCTTGCTCTCGTCGTAAAGCGAAAGAATGGTCGATTTCTCCAGCATGTCCGAGAAAATGATCACGTGCCAATCAACATCTGGATTCTCGACATGCTGGAGGCGCCTGCAAACGGGCTCGACGATATACGACTCGAGATAGGTGGACCCGACCCCAGAGGTCTTGAAATCCGCAAACTGACTCAGGAGATCATGGATACCCGTCTCGACTTCTGAACGAAACGCGGCGATCTCGTCCAGGCGATTGAGGCGGTTATCGTTGCGACTGCCTCGCGAGATAGCAGCGATCTTGGGGGTGCTCGAGGCGAAGTCATAGATCGGGAAGAGCGTGATCGTGCCGTAGTCGAGCTGGTGATCCTCCCCGCTCACCATCCCGATGATCGCATCGAGGCTCTCCTGAAGATGGGACGCGTCCCCTCCGAGCTCCTCGATCTCGGTCATGTCTATGAAGACATCGACCTGGGACTGCCGAGGGGGCGGCTGATCACAACCCGCGGCTGTGAGAGTACCCACAGCCGAGAGACCCCAGAGCCCTACCACCAGCGTCCGGGCAACGGGACGAAAAGCCCGGACACCCCCGCGCGTCATTGGGTCGGGCCTCCTACCGAGTCGACGGCTCCTACGGATCCCACCGTGCCTACCGATCCGACCGCGGCCTCCAGTGGTTTGCGCCGGTTGTGATCGAGCTCCGCATAGCCGTCGAAGAGAAACTCCAGCGGCTGAGGATCACTCTTGAAACAGACGGGCTCCGCGTGGTTTCGCCGGGCCTGCAGGTTTACGGTCCGAAACCGCATGACCGCCTCGACGTAGCGGGCTTGGCATTGCGTCTCGGTAGCGACCAGGACGGCCAGCGTAGAGTCGTGGAGCGCGGCTAGTTCGAACCGCTTGTTCACCTCCTGCGACTCCATGGAGTCGACCTTGTGCTTTGCCGCGCTGTACTCTTGATCGATCAGCATACGCTCGTCCCCGTAGCGATCCAACTCCTTCCTCCTCAGCTCTTCATACACGGGCTTTTCCCGGTGGAACTCGGATTCGGCACGATTGAACTTCTCCCAGGCGGACTGGAACTGGGAGCTCTCGTCGTAGTGGCCGTACGCGAGCAGGAGGCCGACCGTGAAGAGGAGGACCGCGATCAAGACGAACGTGGGCATGTTGATCGGGTCGTTGTAGTCGGTCAGCGTCGCGATGTATTCGGAGCGAAGTAGACCGGCGTACACGCTCAGCGCGACGATCATCCCGGTCAGGATCGTGAAGAAGGCCCAGTTGATGCCTCGTTCCCGGCGCCGTTTGAGCGAAAGGCCACTGAAGTGCGCAGCGAGAGGGATCGCCAAGACGAGACTCGCGGCCATGAGCATCGTCGACGTCACGCCTTCCCGGAAATTTTCGAAGACCTTGAGGTTCAAGGGAAACTCGGCGATGCCGATGAGCGCGAGAAAGAGCACGTATAGCCATCTGGACTTGAGCCAGATGTCCAGAAACTGACGACCCACTTTGTCGCTCTCGTCCTTGAGCCGTTCCTGGGCGAGATTGTAGGGGGCCTGAATCTGCGTATCGATCTCGTCGTCGATGACGTCTAGGCGGTGTTGGTGACGCTCCTTTGTCCGCTCCCTCCGCTCTGTGGTGTTGTGGTCGAGGTCCTCGAGTGCCTCCGCCTCGAGCGCTTTCCACTCGGAATCGGTTCTCCCTAGACTCTGCTCGACCCTCGAGTATTCGGCGTGATAGCCCTCGAGGAGGGGCTGGGCGAGCTGACTCAGCTCCGCGACGTGCTGCTGGTACTTCGCCCGAAGCTCCCCCTCGAACGGGTAGGGCTCCTCCTGGGAGACCGGCGGAGCGTTGATGCTGCCGCTGACCCGTCCCTGATCCTTGGCGCGGGCCATCAGCTCGTCGTGCTTGGACGAAAGCTCGCCTCTAAAAGCAGTGATGCGGGAATCAACCTTCTCGATGTCCAGGTCGCTCATTGTGCTGACCCATCCCTTCAGGCGCATGCAATCATGCAAGCGCACTCCTAGGGGGGGAAAGATCAGCCGACCGGCCCGCTTGGCGTGCTGCGGGAGGATCGGCCACCAGAGCGGTGGGGTTCCCCCCGTTCACCTTGCACAGCCACCGCCCACGTATGCACTACGGGTGAGCAGTGAGTTTTGGTTTCTGGGACCCCATCTGTCGGATCAGCAACAAACCGACAGCCGGTACGCTATGGAGGGTCCGGGCCAGGGTATGACAATACCCCAGCGACCCCCAAGATGATAATGGCCGCGATAAGGCTCATGGCGACAATCTCTTTGGTTCTTCTTGACAGCCGGAGCACCGGAGGAAGGGGGTCCCCATCGGATGATGAGAGCACGCCGTCAGGCGGAGTCCCCAGAAGCCGGGCGGAGCTCTCTGTCAGTGGCGGCACGCGAAGGAGGCTCGCGGCGCTATTCGTTGGCGCGGTCTGTTGGACGCTACCAGCTCTCTCTTTCTCGGCCTGAGCACTGGCCTGCTCGGCAGGCAGTAGGACTAACAACGCGGCGAGGACCATCGTGAGAACGGTCCACCGGGCCGTGATCTGAGTGATCTTCTGCACGATGAATCTCCTGCTCTCGGTACAAGGAATGCCTTTTCGCAAGACCAAGATGCCGCGAGAGAGGAGGCTTCTCTCTACGTCGGATGACGTAGCGATGGAGGGAAGATTACGTAGCCGGTCGGGTCAGTCCTCGGAGGACGAGGATCCCGCCACAGGAATGCGGGCTTCTACCATTCGGCGGACCGCCTCGGGCAGGTCCGCGACGAGTCCGAGGCGGGCACGCAACTCAACTGGGTCGACGACACCCATTTCGAGCAGCGCGACGGCGAACTCAATGTCCTTCTGGCGGTTCGCAATCGCCTTGGAGATCCAGAGGTCGTGGAGCTCTAGGCAGAGCGCGACGACGCCGTTCGTACCCGGCGATTCGAACCGAACCAGTCGGTCCTTCCAGCCCTTGGGCAGCACAGCCGTCCGTTCCACCACCCCTTGGGCGTAGTATCCGAACTCTTGGTGGAACATGGATGCCTCTCCGATGGAGCCATCGATCAGATCGGCCCGGCGTCCATCCTCGTCCCCCAGAACGGCCACGTCCACCTCGATCGAACGAAGAGCCTCTTCGGGGAGTGGTTCGTCGAGAGATGCATGAACGGCTTGGCTTCCAATCACGAGCACTTCGTCGACGCCTAGAACGGCACCCGCAGCCCGGACCGCGTGCTCGAACCCCTCACGAGTCACGATGCCGCCTCTTGTTCTCCTCCTCGGCGAACGTTCGGTACACGCTTGCACGCTCCTGGGCCGAGAGCACTCCGGCGAATGGCGTGACCTGGCGCAGTTCTCGTGCGCGCGGACCGGGATCGATGAGTACCGGGATCAATTCCGGAATCGACCGTTTCAGCAGTACACCCCACTCGTCGAGCAACTGTCGGGCTCCGGGGTTGGCGTGACGCATCCTCTTCAGCGTCTCCCGGGCTCGCTGCAACACCCAACGGGGCCGCTCCTCCAGCCTTTGGGCGATCGCCCGATGGAGCCAAAGGCTACGGCGATCCTCCCTCGTCAGAGGAGGATGGAACTGCATGCTCATTTCGAGCCCAACCGACTCCGCCAACCGTTTGACGGTGCGGACCGAAGGGCTCTTTCGCTCCGTTTCGTAGGCTGCGATAGTCGGCTGTGACGTCCCCGCCGCATCCGCCAGTGCGGCCTGGGTCACCCCGACTGTCCGCCGTAATGTCCGAATCTCGCTCATATCTCAACATATCCGATCGGATATCTTGACGCAATCCGGGGGCGGAGCTGCTCAAGGGGGACTCAGAGAGAGAAAAGACGAACATCGTGTTGCCGCCGAGCTCTCGCTCGATGGCGTAGCGGCATCATTCGATGAACTTCTGCACGCGTCCTGCCAGCTGCGCCACGAACACCTCTCCGGCGTCGGTCATGGTCATGCCGTGCCCTCCGTTGCCCCCCGGCAATCTCGCCAGCGCCACGCCCTCGAGGTTCCGAAGCGTGCCGCCGGTCCAGATCTGCTGTTCGGCGGTCATGAATAGGGCGGAGACGGCGCCGATATTGGGCCACTCCGTCAGGAACCCGCCCTCCGGTGTGAACACCTGCACCCGCTGGTTGTCACGATCGGTCACATAGACACGACCCTCCGCGTCGACCACCAGATTGTGTGGAAGGCCGAACTCCCCCGGCCCGGTGCCGCGGCTTCCCCACTCGAGCCTATATCGTCCGTCGGCCGCGTATTTCACGACGCGGGCGTTGCCATAGCCGTCGCTCACGTACACGTCGCCATTCGGGCCGAAGGCCACGTCGGTCGGCAGGTTGAACGTGTTCGGGCTCATGCCGGCGACGCCCTTCGAGCCGAGCTCCATCAGCACACGCCCTTGGGGGCTCATCTTGTAGACGACGTGGCCGGGCGCGTCGACCACCCAGATGTTGCCATCCGGATCGACACGCACCGAGTGAGCCCCGCACGCATGGCACCCCGCCGCTCCGTAGACTGCCGTGTAGCCCGACTGCCCAGCCACGCGATCAGCCGGCGCGATGATGATGATCTTGCCGTTGCTGAAGAGCGCGTCGCCCCACGCGCGGACGAACCGCCCGCCGCTCTCGAACGACATGATCGGCCGGGCACCGCGATGCAGCATCAGGATGCGCCCGTTCGCGCTGGTCGCCACCGCCGCTACCTGACCGAAGTTCCACGCCGCTGCTGTGCCGGCTGCCGACGTGGCCGGGTCAGGCCAGTCGGGTACTTCGGTGTAGTCGACGACCTGCGCGCTCGTTTGCCGGCCGGCGAGGAGTACGAGCAGGCAGCACAGAAGCGGACTGATCCGTCGCCGGCTCTCAGTCACGCCTGGAGTCACTCGATCCCTGTGCTTCCATCCTCTCCTGATAACGCGCGCCGCTCAGAACGCCCTCCAGACTGTAGTTGCCCTCGTGACAAGCGTATTCGTAGACACGGGCATGCAGCTTGTTGATCGGGATCTCTCCGCCCCACGGTTGGGTCCACCTCTCGGGATCATCAATCGTGAACTCGTAGAGGATCGTCTCCTCGTCGACCCGACTGAAGCGTTCGATCACCCTGCCCTCATCGGAAAGTGGGACCCCCCGGACAGTCTGTAGTGGGCTGATGTTCGTGGTCTCGACCACGAGTACGTCGCCTTCCCACCGACCCCAGGAGTTGCCGAAGTATGGACGGAGGCTCTTGGGCATCGGGTCGGGCTCGCCAATCTTGATGATCCGCGCATCGTGGACCATCTCCGACATGATCATCAAATGATCGGCCGTCTGTACGATGACGTAGTTGGAGTTGTACGCCCCGACGGGAAGCATGGGGGGGCCGGAAGGGGAACCGAAAAAGATGCAGCGCTCACCGAGTGGCCTCATCTCGGGGTGGTCGTATTGGCCGAATTGGCTTCTGAGGTCCCGGCGCTCCTGGACCAGCCGCTCAGCCTCCGGAGTACGGGCCGGGATGCGGCCGCTCGCCGGATTGGTCACCAGAGAGGTTCGGGCCTCGCCCTTGACGATGGCTACCCGCGTCCCCCGCTCCCAGTAGATCTCGTTGTACGTGCCGACCGAGCGGCCCGCTGTCGGTGCCGCGCGGTTCGGGTCACTCGGCGCGGTCCCGCGGATGAAGCGGTCCACTGGTCGTTGTTCGAGCTCGGCGACCTCATCAGCGGTGTAGAGAGGCTCGCTACCTTCACGGCGCTCGAACGGAGTGAGTGTCGAGTTCGTCCAGTTTCCGTGAAAATCCGGACGGCCGTCAACAGTCCTGGGGACTTCCCACTCGGCATCGGAGGTTCTGTTCTGCGCCGCCACGCTCGAGACCAGGCCGGGCGCTGCGGTTGTACAAAGGACGGCGAAAAGTAGAGCGGCGAAACGCGTCATCTCAACCTCCATTCCGGCGGGATCCACGAAACTGAATGGTACTCTTATCAAAAAGCTATGGCTGATCGTCGGGCGGCGGGATGTGACGTGGGTCTTCCCGGGGCGCATCGGGATTGCCGACAATCTGTTGGACCTGTTCAACCATTCTCCGCGCACTCAGAACACGACCGGTGATCCGGTTGGCGAAGGCAATCAATCCCAGGGAACCGGCGACTATACCCGCGAGATTGTTGAGCGCAAACAACAATACGATAGCCAGGAGCACCCACCGCCACCGAGCAGCTAACCAATCCACTAGGATTCCTCCAGTCGTTCGTTACGAGAGCCGTCTACGGGCCGCTGAGCTCGCTTTGAGCACTCTCGTCAGTCGGCTCGATCCGGCGAATCACAAGATAGGGGATTGAATCCGCCCTGGCACATCTGCTACTGTGGCGACCATGGGCCATCACGCTTTTACGGTCGACGAGGCAAACGAGATGCTTGCTGAGGTGCGGGCCGCGCTCGATCAGATCCAAAGCCTTCGCGACGCAGCGGGCAGCAAGATGGACCAGCTGGCCGTGCTGGACGCTCTTTGGGGCGACCTCGTCTCGCAAAGCGACAACCCGGATCACGAGGAGTACGCGCAGCATCGTCATTCTCTCTCGGAGTACCGCCGGGCGATCGAAGAGCTCATCCAACAGCGGCTCATCGACCGGGACATCCGCTTTCCGGTCGGCGGTCTCGAGCACGGCCTGGTCGACTTTCCAACCACCCTGGACGGCCGCTGGGTTTATCTCTGCTGGCAGTCGGGCGAGCCCGAGGTGGCGTATTGGCACGAACTGAGCGGAGGCTACGCCGGTCGGCACCCAATTACGGCCGAGCAGCGGCACCAGCTGGGTCGGTTGGATGACCCGGCCCGCCATGAAGACTCGGCACTGGATTTCTGAATCAAGCTACGGCCCCGCTAGGCGCCGACGCCGGTAAGAGGAGGGAGATCTTCCACGTGGAAACGATCAAGAACTACCGGAGCCATGTCCCGATCAAGGATGGTGGTGTGGGCAAGGCGACCCTGTTTCAGAGCACCCGTATGCTCCTGGGGCTGAATTCCCTGGAGCCCGGAGTCGAGCAGCGGGTTCACACCCACGAGGGTCAGGACAAGTTCTATCACGTGCTCGAGGGGTACGGCGAATTCACGGTGGGCGATGCTGTACATGAGGCGGGAGCTGGCCACACCGTGTGGGCGCCGACAGGGGTGCTCCACGGCGTCAGGAACCGGCGTGAGGAACGACTGGTGTTGCTGGTGGGGATCGCCCCGTCCCCCTAGGGCTGAGCTACTACCCCGACTGGGCTTCAGTCGAAAACAACCGGGAAGACCTGACCCTCAAAAACAGTCCCCCAGACACGAATGTCTTTCACGTCGTCGGGTGACACGGCGTAGGGATCCTCCTCCAGGACGGCGAAATCGGCCTTCTTGCCGGCCGCGATACTACCGATCTCGTGGTCCATCCGAAGCGACCACGCGGCATCGACCGTCACCGCGCGCAGGCCCTGGTCGAGCGTCAGCGCCTCCTCTGGCCCCCGCACCGTGCCGCTGGCCGTCTTTCGCGTCGTCACCGACCAGATGGCCAGGAGCGGTCGCACTGGTCCCATCGGCAGGTCGGAGTGCAGCGTGACCTTCACGCCGTTCCGCACCAAGGACCCCAGGCGGATCATCTGGTCGGCGCGCTCCGGGCCGATCCCGACCTCCGCATACTTGTCACCCAACTGCCACAGGTAGTATCCGGTGGCCGACACGACACCGTTCAGCCGCCCGAGCCGGGTGGCCTGATCCTGCCGTGAGAACCCGAAGTGCTGCAGGATGTAACGATGGTCGGGGCGTGGATACTCTTCGAGCAGGTCCTCGAGCGCATCGAGCGTGACGTCGACTCCCAAATCCCCGTTGACGTGGATGTTGATGTCGAACCCCGACTGCCAGAACGGCTCGATCTGGGGTTTCAGCTGCTCGGGCGGCATGAGCCACTCGCCCTCGTGGCCGTCGATGTAGCCGGGAGGGCCCATCTGCATGTATTGCGCGAACATCGCGCCGTCCAGCATGAACTTGATGCCCTTCGTGTAGATCATCCGCCCCGTGTTCGCCGCCTGATCGTTTTCAAACTTGTCGGACAGCGTGGCTCCGGGCCTGCGGTTGAACCCACCTGGCCTAGGAACGATGAGGGTCCGGAACGGTATCCGCTCGGAATCGTATGCGGTCCATGTTGCGGAGCCTGGCCTCGGCGCACTACCTGCGGTGGAGATCGTCGTCACACCGCCGCGATGGATCAGATCGGCCACCAAGGCCAAGCCGTTGTCTGATGCGTCGCGATCCCGCAAGTAGCGGGCGATACCCCCTTGGACCACGGCCTGGCCGCGTTCCCAGAACCGCCCAGCCTCCCAATCGACCCCGTCGGATACCCTGGCCGCGTCGGCCTCGCTGATCTGCGCGGCCTCGAGTGCGGCAGTGTTCAGCACGACCTCGTGTGAGGAGCGCTGCGTCACCACGATCGGGCGTGTCGCCGAGATCGCGTCCAGATCCTGCCGCGTGATGAGCCCATGCCAGAAGGCATTATACCCCCATGTGAAGAACGTCTTGTCGGAATCCGGATCCCGATCGACCAGCTCCTGGAGCCGCGCCAGGTAGCCCGCCCGGTCCGTCACGCCTTCGATGAACCGCGAGGGCAGATCCCAGTCCTCCGGTGTGACGATCTCATTCCGCGCCAGCAGTGAGACGGCCAGATCGGGATGCAGGTGCGGATCGATGAACCCCGGCAGCAACACCTTGTCGCGAAACGTCTCATCGATCTCGTAGTCGAACGCCTCGAGCCACGGTTGGAGCGTCTCCATCGTGCCCACGGCCACGATCCGGTCGTCTCTGACGGCGACGGCCGTCGCGGTCGGCAGCGACGGGTCCATTGTGATGATCCGGCGGGCCGGGTAGACCGTCAGCTGGTCCGCCGACGCGCTCCCAGAGATCGCCACCCAGAGGAGCGCCACACACAGGATGATGCGTGCTGATGTCTCTCTCATCGTGCGTTCTCCTTCGCAAGTTTGCCGACGCCCATCACGAGTACCACGAAGACGCGAGGCCCAATACTTTACGAATCGCTGCCTGTTACCGGCAGCTTCATTCGCGTCAGTATCTCCTCGTATTCCGGGAGCGTTCGCAACGGCTCGAGCCATGGCGAAGTGAGCGCCCCCCATGCCAGCCAGGGATCGTGTTCTTCGCAAGCCTGTTGGAGTAGCCCGAGCGCCTCTTCGGACCTCCCGGCAGACGCCGCCGCTAGCGCGATAGTGATGGGTTGTACGTATTCCTCTCTGGACCGGGCCAAGAGCTCGGCGTCGACCGCCGCCGCGTCCGCCGACTTCTCCCAATCGGAATAGAGCCTGCCCAGGTTCGCCAGGGCCAAAGGATGACGGTTCGATGCGGACAAAGCCCTTTGATACGCGCCTTCCGCTTCCGGAAGGAGCGCGTCGCAATGGTACGCGGTCGCCAGTATAAACTGGCCCCAGTACGAATCTGAGTCGGCTTCCGCACCTCTTCGGGCTTCCTCAACTGCCTCTCCTGCATCACCTGCGGCGGCCAAGACATACCCGAGCATCGTGTGGGCGTAGGGGGATAGGGGGTCGACGTCCACTGCCACTCGTGCCTCCGCGATCGCAGCTTCGTGGTCTTCCCTGGTCCCCTGGAGGTAAGCCATAGCGTACCAACATCGGGCCTGGACGTAGCTCGGATTAAGCTCGAGGGAGCGCCGAAACTCGCGGCCCGTCGTTGCCCAGTCCCAATCCCGGACGAAGGCTAGGATTGCGAGGGCATTGTGCGCCTCCGCGAGGTCGGGCGCTAGCGCTACTGCATGCTCAGCGGATTTGCGTGCAGGCGGCCATGCCTCGGGGGGCTCGATGAGTCCGTAGTAGCCGAGGATCGAGTAACTGTCGGCCAGACCGGCGTGGGCCAACGCGTACTGCGGATCCAGGGCGAGGGCTTCCTCGAAACGTTCGCGCGCCTGGAACATCGCCATTCCGCGTTGATACAGCAGGGCTCGGCCCTTCAGATACAACTCGTAGGCCTCCACATTGTTGGTTTGCAGCATGTGCCCTCGCGCCGTACTTCCGATCGTCACCTTCAACCGCTCGGCGATGTTCGTCGCGATCTCGTTCTGAATCTCGAAGATGTCGTCGAGTTGTCGGTCGAACTGCTCGGACCAGAGATGGTATCCGCTCTCGACGTCGATGAGCTGCGCCGTAATCCGGAGCTGGTCCTTCACTTTGCGCACGCTCCCCTCCAGGACCGTGGCGACCTTCAGCTTGGCTCCGATCTCGGGCACGTCCAGAGTCGTTCCCTTGAACGAGAATGCCGATGTCCGACCCGCGACCTTGAGCTCGGGGATGTGCGCAAGGGCGTTGATGATCTCTTCCGAGATGCCATCGCAGAAGTACTCGTTCTCGGGGTCGGCGCTCATGTTCGCGAAGGAGAGCACCGCGATCGACCTTGGCTCTGCGGCCGTTCTGGGTTCGGTCGGCGCTACGGTCTCTACATTTGAACCGGCTTCCTCGCCGGAGGGTTCGACGACCCTCGGCTGCTCGGGCCTGACCTCATACGCCCATGCGAGGATCACGGCCAGCGGGAATCCCACGAGGGTGAGAAGAACGATGATAGGTCGAGCGCCTTCGAGTCCGAGCGGATCCAGGATCACCTCGGCCGCACTAAGGACTGCGAGACCGACGACTATGTATACAAGGGCGACCTGGTAGACCTTCCGGCGCTTCAGCTCAGAGAGGAACACGCCAAGACTAGAAGCCACTGCAGCAGCTCCAATGACGCCAGAGACTTCGGCCGTGGATCTCGCGCGCAAGCCTACGAGAATTGTCGGAGGGGTCGTTCATGGCAGCACTGCTAGAGGAGACGGAAACGGTGCCCAACCGTGAAGAATGCGGGCAAGATGCTGGTAGATCCGTCAATGAGCAAGGAAACGGTGAGTCGGCGGTGTAGTGGCCCTTCGAGGGCAGCTTGCAACGGTCAAGTCAGAGCAGTACAGTCAGAACTGGCGGCTTCTGTTGCTTCTCACAAAGGAGGAAGGTCGCGATGAACCCCTCAGGTCGTAGGGTTTGGTTTCGGGCGCTCTCCAGTCTTTCGGTGATCGCCGTGATACTCAGCATCGGCGCACCATCGCTGACGGGTCAAACGTCGATCCCGGTGCGGGATGCGAGCCTCGCCAACATCGAGCCGTATCTCTACGCCGCGGAAGACTTCGGGATCGATCCAACAGGGGTGACCTACCACAAGGACATCGCCCCCATTCTCCGCGTGAACTGCGTGAAGTGCCACACGACCGAAGGCATGGCGCCCATGGCGCTGACGACGTACCAGGAGGTGCGGAGGTATGCACGGAGGATCAAGGAGCGGACGGCCATCCGGGACCGGAGCGGGGCGATGCCGCCGTTCTACGTGGAACGGAACATCGGGATCCAAGAATTCCGCGACTCCGAGTACCTCAGGGACGAAGAGCTGGCGAAGATCCAGGCCTGGGTGGACCACGGAACTCCCGAGGGCGATCCTACCGACGCGCCGGACCACGCCCTGGCCCTCGGTGAGTCGGGCGACGTGTCAGTCCGCGCCGCATCCGGCGCCGTACCATGGGAGTACGGGGAGCCGGACCTGATCATTCCGATGGACCCGGTGACAGTGCCCATAGTCGGCCCGGACCAGTGGGGAGATTTCGGCATGCTCCCGACTGGGCTCCTGGAAGACCGGTATGTGAAGGGCGTCCAGGTCCGAGAGGTCAGCGATCTCTCCTTCGACGACCCGGCCCTCGCGAACACGGTGGGCGGACGCTTCGTCTGGCACCACATGAACTATGGGGTCCGCGTCCTGGACGAGGATGGCAACGTAACGAGCCGGAGGATCAGCTATCCCGTTCACGAAGTAGGACGGAACGCGGACATCTTCCCGGATGAGGCCGGCTATCCTTTGCCGGCGAACTCCGTAATTCATCTGAACAACGGGCATTATCGACCGAACCAGCTTCGGGAGACCACGGCGCACCTCGAATTCGGCTTCTACCTCCATCCCAAGGGCTACGAGCCGAAATACCGGCGCCGGGGCAGCCTGTCCATGGGAAACGACGTCGACGTCTATGCAAGGCCGGGGGAAGCAAACCAGCGGTTCGAAACCTTCACCGTGCTGAATCAGCACACGAAGGTCTACGCCTGGGAGCCGCACCTCCATGCACCGGGAATGCGCTCATGCGTCGAAGCGATCTGGGGCCCCGTCGTGCACACCCTCAACTGCGTGGGCTATGACCACAACTGGGTCAAGCAATATCTGTACGCCCCGGGTCACGAACCGCTGCTGCCAAAGGGCACCATAGTGCGCTACGTCGGCTATCTCGACACCACGGATGACAACCAGAACATGGCCGACAACAGAAACTGGCAAGGAAGCGGCCGGCGCTCTGTGGCGAACATGTTCCTCGAGCTGGGTTGGGTGGTCAGCCTGACGGAAGAGGAGTTCCAGGCCGAGATGGCCGAGCGACGCAAGACGATGAAGGACAGGAACGACTTCGATGTCGGCTGCCCGCTCTGTTGGGCCTTTGCAGAGGAGACGTTCGAGCCGCCGGCAGCGGATGACGGGGACGGCCTCCCGTGAGGACAAGAAGGAAGTGGCTGCTGATGGCCCCACTGGCAGCGCTCTTCCTCTTCGGCGGAGCCGCCAACGGAGCGGCCGCGCAGACCATGCACCTGCAAGGCCAGAAGCTTTTTCCGGCCTTCGACGGGTGGGAGCAGCAGGCGGACGGGTCGATCAAGCTCTGGTTCGGCTACTTCAATGAGAACTGGGAGCAGGAGTTCGAGCTCCCCCTAGGCCCCGACAACCACTTCGCGGTCGTCGAGTTCGGGCAAAACCCGGACCTACAGCCGGATGAGGCGTTCGAGGTGTCCTACGATCCCGAAGACGCCGACCAGGGTCAGCCGACCCATTTCTATCCCCGTCGCAATCCCTTCCTCTTCACCATCACGCTGCCGGACCCCGAGGAGTTTGGCGGCCCCGAAGAGAGGCAGGTGGTCTGGACGCTCGTTGCCAACGGAAAGACGCAGAGAGTGTACGCCTCGCTTGCCGGCAACTACGCGATCGATGGCCAGGCGATGTCCACGGACGTGGGAGGAAACCACGGCAGCACCCATCAGGATCTCCGGACCAACCTCCCCCCCGAGCTCGAGGTTGGGGGCGCAACCGAACGCACCGTAAGGGTAGGAGAGACCGTGAGCCTGGTGGCCTATGCGGACGATCCGGACGACTACCCCCCGAGACGAGAGCGACGGCCGCCACAGTCAGTGGAGGAGCTTTACCGCACCCCGCGGGGATCGGTCGTCAGGAGCCCACCCGGCCTGAGGTTCACGTGGATGGTCTACCGTGGTGTCGCCGACCACGCGACCTTCCGCCCCACTCAGATGAAGACGTGGATGGACTCCCGTATGTACGCGAATTCTCCGTGGTCGCCTCCGTACATCCTCCCCGTGCCGCCCGAGGACCGGAGATGGGTGTCTGAGGTGAGCTTCGACGAGCCGGGAGAGTACGTGCTCCGGGCGGTCGCCAGCGATGGCGCCAGATTCACCTACGAGAACGTTAGGGTGAGAGTGACGCCCTGACTCGGGCACACCACTAGGGCGCGCGAAGCACTCCCCGCCGATCCAACCAGAAGGTCATCGGCATGACCCTGACAGAGCTCGTGGGCGCGTGAGAAGATGAACACACAGGCCATACCGAGACGGCATTTCTTGACAGCCGCCGTAGCAACAGCGGCTGGATTGACTACAGGCCTCTCTGCCAGGACCGCCTTCGCATCAACAACCACGTTGCCCGATAATGAGCAGACCTCAGATGTTCTGATTCGTGGCGGGAGGGTCGTGGATCCGTCAGAGGGATTGAACGGCCGCTATGACGTCGGCATCCGGAGCGGAAGAATCGCCGAAGTCGCACAGGTGATTGATCCTGCGGGTTGGCGGGAGGTCATCGAGGCGGGCGGGCGGATCGTGACGCCCGGCTTGATCGATCTGCATGCCCATGTTTTCGAGGGTGTTTCCCACTACGGCATAAACGCGGACAAGTATTGTCTCAGCCGAGGCTCCACCACGGTCCTGGATCCCGGATCCGCCGGGGCCCAGACCTTCCCAGGCTTTCGGAAGTATGTCATCGAGGCGCAGTCCACCCGAATTCGGACGTTCTTGAACATCTCCGCCACAGGTATGGTCACCAATCTCCGGGGAGAGCTCCAGGACTTGGAGCACGCCGACGTCAACCGTGCCATTCAGACCATCGAGCAGCATCGAGACCTGATCTTGGGGGTGAAGGTCCGGGCCGGCAGAGGTCAGTCCGGACCGAACGACTTGATCGCGGTAGAACGAGCGCTCGAAGCCGCGGAGGCCTTCGGACTGCCCATCATGATGCACATCACCTCGACCGTGACACCCATCGATGAGCTTCTTCGGTTGTTGCGACCCGGAGACCTGCTGACCCACAGCTTCCGTCGATCCGGAACGCCGGAATCAGGTGACGACGGGATCCTGACGAGCGAAGGGATCCTTCGCACCTCTGCGGGCGAGGCCCTGGAGCGGGGAGTGCTGTTCGACGTTGGCCACGGTCAGTCGAGCTTCTCATTCGACACCATGGAAATGGCGATGCGCCAGGGCGTGCTGCCGAGCACGATAAGCAGTGACGTACACGCCTATAACGTCGGTGAAGACGGACCGGCATATGACCTGGCGACGACCATCTCCAAGTTCTTGTACCTCGGGCTCTCGCTGGAGGAGGCGGTGCGGAGGACCACTGCGACCCCCGCCGCCGCACTAGGATGGGACGTGGAGATCGGAACCCTTCGCGTGGGCGCGGAGGGCGATGTCGCCATCTTCGAGATGCAGACGGGCGAGCATAGGTTCGTGGATGCCAACGGCGGAGTGAGAGTCGGCCCGGAAAAGCTGGTACCCTGGCGAACCATCAAGAGCGGACGGACCTACCTGCCGCAGTGGTAAGCACCCGAAGAACCACTCATAGGCGGGTCACCCGCTCCCCCCCGAGCACGGTCTCGCTCGGGAATAGTCTTTGGCTGCCGGTCCGCGTGTTCCCGTAGTTGTCGACGAATTCGAACGTGCCATCTCGCAGCTCAAGCACCGCCACGTCGGCCGGTGCGCCCACGTTGAGCGTGCCACGATCCTGGAACAGCGGAAAGATGCGCGAAGCGTTGACGGTCGCGCGGGCGACGACCTGATCCAACGTCATCCCGAAGTTGAGGAACTTGGACAGAACGTTGGGGAAGTCGATGACGCTTTCCGCGTTAGGGCTCGTCGTGCTCCCGTCGGTGGAGATCGTATCGGGCCAAAAACCCGCCTGGATGATCCCATCGAAGGTGTCCCACCGCAGATGAGCCACCCGCCCGTTGGCCACATCGAACCACACGCCGCGCCGGCGCGCGGCGAGCACTCCGGGAAAGATGCGGCCGTCGTCGTCGATGATGCTGTTGGGCGGCGGGGCGAACATGTGGGTAACGATGTCGCCGCGCTTGAGCTGGGCCAGCAGCGTGGGCATCGGTGTGGCCGTCTGGCCCATATGGATCATCACGGGCAAGTCGAAGGACGTGGCCACCTCCTGCGCACGGCGCAAGACCTCGACATCATCGGCCGCGACCCCTTCCGTCAGTCGCGCCTTGACGCCCACGACGACGTCGCGGTTGCGGTTGATGGCCGCCTTCGCAGCATCGACATCGGCGAGGCGCAGGTCCATCGTGTCGCCCCCGGGAAGGATCCCGGCGCGCCCGATGTTGAGAAGCATACGCGCGGGCTGCGGCGCCGACCTCGCGAACGCCGCCATGTCGTCGATCAGATCCGCGCCCGCGGATCCGGCATCGATCCATCCGGTCACACCGCCGGCAAGGCCCACCAAGGGGCCTTCTTCGTTTCGGCCATAGTGCGTATGGATGTCGAGTAGTCCCGGCACAACGACCTTCCCCGTCGCGTCGATGACCTCCTCGGCATCGCCCGCGATGTCGGGCTCGACCGCCGCGATCCGGCCTGATGTGATCCCCACGTCGCGGATTGCATCGAGCTGCAGTGAGGGATCGATGACGCGCCCGCCCTTGATGATCAGGTCATAGTCCGCCGCAAGCTGCTCTGAGTTCGATGCGAGCAACTCTGAGCCACGGGCGAATGTCACGACGCCCACGGTGGTTACGGCGCCTGCGGCGGTTGCGGAAACGAACTGGCGGCGGTTCATCATCGTCTGAAGCCTCGTGGGTCTGGGGTACACTCGTTGGTGCTTCAGTGGGTCGGCGCGGGGGTCAGTTTCCCACCCGCTCCTTCAACTCCTCGAAGAAGTTCACGACTATCTGGACAGGAAGTAGACCGTGGCCATCCCGCCTTCGCCCAGCTCACGCTCGATGGCGTAGCGGCCCTCGAGGGCTGCGTTCAGGCGGGTGATCGAATCGGGCACGAGTGCCTCAAGGCCACAGGAGAGTGGCCGTCATGATACGACATAGCGGGCTTTCGCGCACAAGGTGATGCGTTAGTAGCTCCGGTATTCGGCGCACGGCAAGCACCCGGTATTCGGGTGCCGGTGAGGCGCCAAAGTGGCTATCATTCGGGCCGTTTGGCCAACTGGCCGGGAGCGTTTATTGACGTCGGAACTGGGTACAGCGGACCACCCGCTCAGGGTGGCCATCATCGGGTCGGGGCCGGCTGGGTTTTATACTGCCGACCACCTTCTCAAGCAGGGCGACGTTCACGTCCAGGTCGACATGTTCGATCGTCTCCCGACTCCTTTCGGCCTCGTGCGTTTTGGCGTCGCCCCGGATCACCAGAAGATCAAGAGCGTCACGCGGGTGTTCGACCGCATCGCTCAGCGAGAGACTTTCCGGTTCTTCGGCGATGTGCAGGTGGGAAAGGACATCAGCCTGACCGACCTCAGCCAGCACTTTCACCAGATCTGCTTTGCCACGGGCGCAGAGACAGATCGGCGGATGGGGATCCCCGGCGAGGATCTCACGCGAAGCTACACCGCCACCGAATTCGTGGCGTGGTTCAACGGCCACCCTGACTACCGGGACCATCAGTTCGATTTCTCCGCCGAGCGTGTCGCTGTGGTGGGCGTCGGAAACGTCGCGGTGGACGTCGCACGGATTCTGTGCCGCACGCCCGACGAGTTGGCGGAGACAGACATCGCGGACCACGCGCTCGAAGTGTTGAGCCAAAGCAAAGTGCGCGATGTGACCATGCTCGGCCGGCGCGGGCCCCTCCAAGCCGCCTTCACGAATCCGGAAGTTCGGGAGCTGGGCGAGCTGAAGGGAGCGGACATCCGCGTCTTTCCGGAAGATGTGCGCCTCGATTCCCTCAGCCAGGCCGAGCTCGACAACACGGATGACGACACTTTGCGGAAGAAGGTGGCGATTCTCGAAGACTTCGCCCAGCGGCCCCGTGAGGGTAAGGCGCGCTTGCTCACCCTGCGGTTCTTGGTCTCACCCACCGAGCTGGTCGCCGGCGACGACGGCGGGGTCCGTGCCATGCGAATCGTGAGCAACGAGCTCATCTCGGATGCGGGGAAACTGCGCCCTCGCGCCACTGAGCAGAGCGAAGAGCTTCCGGTGGACCTGGTCTTTCGATCAGTCGGATACCGGGGCCTCCCCATGGAGGGTCTTCCATTCGACGAGAGATGGGGAGTGATCCCGAATGAGAGCGGCCGCGTGACAGAGCCGCAGACTGGGCGACCCGTGCCGGGCATGTACGTCAGCGGCTGGATTAAGCGTGGGCCCACCGGAGTGATCGGTACGAACAAGAAAGACGGGACGGAGACCGCCGGCGCCATGCTGGAAGACGCCGGGTCGTCCTCCGTTCTCGATCCGGCGCATCCCGATCCATCGGCCCTCGACGCGCTGGTTCGGGAGCGTCAGCCCCACGTGGTGAACTATGCTGACTGGAGCCGATTGGATGCGCTGGAGCAGTCGCGAGGCGAGGCTGGTGGGCGGCCGCGCGTGAAGTTCACGTCACGGGCCGAGATGCGAGCCGCGCTGACAGCTACCTGACAAGCCCGTGCGAGGGGGTTTCCATCTCGTTGTTTGCCCCCGAAAGGGGTTCTGTTGGGACGCGATGGCCCAGCAGTCGAAAAGATGATACGTTGCTCCGAAAAGGGGGGTGACCATGCTCAGGTATCCAGCCAAACAACCGAACGATGATGTGCAGTATGGCAAGATGACGCGCCGCGACTTTGTAGCTTTCTCGGTGACCGCAGGCGTTGTGGCTACAGTAGGCTGCGCGCCAGGGGAGATCGTAGTGGTCGAAGAGGACGTCGAGATCACGACTCCCGATGGGGTCGCCGACGCTGCGTACATTCACCCGGACAGTGGTGAACATCCGGGGGTATTGATCTGGACGGACGCGTTCGGACTGCGGCCCTCGTTCCGCGCCATGGCAAGGCGGCTGGCGGCGGACGGGTACTCCGTGCTCGTGCCCAATCCGTTCTATCGGGTCGAAAGGGCGCCTTCGTTCCCAGACGCGTCCGTTGTCAACTTCGGGGAGGTCGGGCAGAGGATTGGTCAGTTGATGGGCTCGATCGGCGCGCCCGATGCGGCCGAGCGGGACGCGTCGGCCTACATCCCGTTCCTGGACGCGCAAGAGAACGTAGATGCGTCGAAGCCGATCGGCACACAGGGCTACTGCATGGGCGGACCGCTGATCATGAGGACGGCCGCATCCCAGCCGGCTCGCATCGGCGCCGCCGCATCCTTCCACGGAGGAGGACTGGTGACGCCCAGCCCGAACAGCCCGCATCTGATGGTGCCGAACATGCAGGCACGCCTGTATATCGCTGTCGCCGCCAATGACGACGCGAACCAGCCCGAAGCCAAGGACGTACTGCGACAGAGCTTCGCCGACGCGGGTGTTACGGCCGAGGTCGAGGTGTTTTCCGATTCCCAGCACGGCTGGTGCGTCACGGACATGCCGGCACAGGGCGGAAATGCGATCTACGACGAGGTGGAGGCCGAGCGAGCTTGGGGCAAAATGATGGAGATGTACCGGGCGGCTCTCGTCTGAGTTAGATCGCCACCCGAGGTAGCAAGGCAGCCTGGGACCCGCTCGTCAGAGGGGTCCCAGGTTAGGCTGTCCAGATCCGATATGCCACCACCCCACCATCCTGCCAACTAAGCCCTTAGTTGACAACCCAACCATCACGCCCTAGCTTCCAACTAATTCTTTAGTTCAGTACGCCCGAGGGAGCCAACCAGGGAGCCTCCCATGGAAGTCATCTTCACCGACCGAGAGCTCGATCTCATGGACGTCCTCTGGGACCGGGGCCCCGCAACCGTGACTGAGGTGCAGAGCGCCCTCCCCGACGACCCCGCCTACACCACCATCTCCACCCTCCTCCGCATCCTGGTCGAAAAGGGCCACGTAGGCGTCGAGGAGGACGGCCGCTCCCACCGGTACTATCCGCTGGTCGATCGAGATACGGCAGCTCGGAACGCATTGCGTCGACTTACGAAGAAGATCTTCAAAGGCTCTCCGGAGGTCGCGCTCACCCATATGGTCTCCACCACCGATCTCACTCCAGAAGAGGCCAAGCGGATTCGAAGATTGCTAGACGAACGGCTGAAGGAGAGAGACGAATGATTCTCCCGTGGATGATCTACGCGATCGGCATCTCAGCCGCCTTCGGGCTCGCGGCATTTCTCGTCGAAAAAGCGTTCCGTGACTTGCGGTGGCCAGCGCCGCGTTTCGTCTGGTGGATTGCCATGGTTGGGTCGTTCGTCCTTCCGTGGATCCCACGTCAATCGCCGACCGTGACCTCGGCACAGGGACCAGCCGGTGCCGGACCGGAGTTCCTGGGGCTGTTGTCCGGTGAGCCCATGCTCACCGGGCCCGCGTACCCCGCCTTGGATAGCGTCTTGGTGCTCGCCTGGCTCACCCTCTCCTTGTTCCTGGGCATACGAACAGTCGTCGGCGTGATCGCATCGCGGCGAATGGCCCGGAAGTGGCAACCACAACGGCTCGCCGGAAACGACGTGCTTCTCTCTGAATCCACCGGTCCCGCGGTGACTGGGTTCCTCGGCGGTCGGATCGTCGTTCCCGAGTGGCTCCTTGGTTGGGAGCGAGAATCACAGCAGCTGGTCGTTCGGCATGAGCTCGAGCACGTCTGGGCACGCGATCCCGTACTCCGTCTCTTCGCGACCCTCGTATGTGTCGCCGCTCCCTGGAATCTTCCGCTCTGGTGGCACCGGCGGAGAATGGAGCTCGCGATCGAGTTGGACTGCGATCGCCGGGTTCTCGCCCACTATCCCGATCCGGAGCGTTACGGCGGCCTCTTGCTCGAGGTCGCAGAGGCTGGATTCGGCGACCAATCCCGCCTGCCCGCCTTCTCTCACCCCGCCTCGGCCTTGGAGCGGAGAATAAGGATGATACTGACGCCACATGGCCCACGCGCCTTCATGCGATCGGCTTTGACGCTGATCGTCGCCACAGGCGTTGTTGTCGCTGCCCAATCATGCTCCGGCCCCGACGCACCGGATGCGGACTACGTGACGGGTCTCGTCAGCGAAGACGTGGTGGCGCCCCAGTCGACCGAAGACGTGGTGGCACCCCAGTCGACCGAGGATACGGTGGCACCCGAGCTTACCGCGAACGCACAGTTGAGGCCCGAGTGCTTCCTCTGCCACACGATCACGACTCCCGCGGAAGCCCGCCCGCTGGGCGAAGAGCATGCGGAACTGGTGCGCCAGCAGCTTCTGCAATCCGATCTCAGCATAGGTGAGATTCGGGCCCGACTCGCCGCGGCCGGCCTACCCCCCGACGCCCTCGACCAGCTTCTCTCTGGCGACCCGGTGGCGCCCGAGCTCACCCAGGGCAGACAGCTGATCCCGACTCCCGAGGAAGCCCGCCGACTAGTCGAAGCGAATGGGGAACTGGTGCGCCAGCAACTTCTCCAGTCCGGTCTCAGCGCGGACGAGATCCGGGCCCGACTCGCCGCAGCTGGCATACCCGCCAACGCACTCGACCAGTTTTTCTCTGACGACGCGGTGGCACCGCAGCTCACCGCGGGCAGACTCCCCTACACTCCTGACGACGGCCAGCTAGAGGCCGAGCTCGCCCAGCACCATCCCGGCGTTCTGGAAAACGGATTGCCCGAGGGACAGAGCGTTTGGTTCATCGTAGACGAGGATATCAACGTTCTCCGCACCGGGATCGATGAAAGCGAGGGCCTCGAGGAGAGGTTGCAGGCGGATTACCCAGCCGAGACGACGGAATACGCCTTGGGCTTCGGTGTCCCCCTGGGGGGTGATATTGTCCACGTCGTTTGGATGGTGCCGGAGCCGCCTCCCGGGTCGCTGCCAGGGTTGGACTGAGGGCTAGCTGACCTCTCTCAGCTCCTGCAGTCCTCGACCCGACTGACAGCCTGGAATCGCACGTAGTCGAACTGGCCTTCGACATCGGCAGTGCCGGCCAGATAGTCGTTGATCATGACGCCGGCCCCGACCGTGGTCCCCATGGTGTGGGTAAAGCTGTTCCGTTCGGTCCAGGCCGGATCGGCGTCCAAGCGGGTAAAGACCGTGATGAGGTTGTCGACCACGCAGAGCCGCAAGCTACCGGAGAACTCCTGCCCGGTGGCGTACAAAGTGAGAACGGAAACGTCGTTGACCGTTGTTTTGTCTTCGAAACCCAACGTCCCGTTTTGCAACCCAATGTTCGTCACCACCCAATCACTCATCCGATTGACGTCGGGGTAGACGACGAGTCCAGCCGAATGAAACGCTTCGGTTGGCGCACCACCGGATACGGGATCGACCGCAGTGACGCGCGTTTCGATCATGAAACGATGGTTACCGAGCGTCTGGATGTGCTTGAAAAGGCTCAAGCCTCTGTGGTCATCCAGGAAGTAGCGATCTTGTGAAGGACGAAGCAGCAGCTGGCTTCCGGTTATCGAGGCCGATCCGTCGGATGGGTCCCCTTCGACCACGGAACGTACCAGCCAGTCCGAGAGCGAGTCCACATCGTCGAACTCGTCGCTGAGCGCGCTCAAGAACACGGTCCCGTCCGCAACGAGATTCAGCCCCGTGCTCGTTCCGCAGCCGGCGAGCACCATCATCAAGCCGAGCCCACGTGCCACTGTTCTGTGAATGCCCATGTGTTAACGGTGCGCACACCGCCCGTTCTCCATCAAGATGAAATTCTTTCGCCGATGTCTGCGGGGGGTACCAACGGCTCCTGGCCGGTAATCTCGGTCGGAGCGGCACGGGAGTGTGGGCAGGGGTCTTTTTCGTTGGATGCACCCCGACCGCGACGTATCGTTGGAATCATGAACGTCGAGAACATCTGGGAGGTCGACGGCGAGTCGGAGGGAGATGACTGACTTCGCCGATCTGGAGCGCCGTCTCGAGGCCGCCCGTGCTCGGGAGCAGCTCGAGCTCGACAAGTTCGGCCCTGAAAGCTCGGGCGACTTGGCTCTATACACACAGATGCGTGAGCAGCGGCTAGAGGCGGAGCGGGCGCTCTCGCTCGCTCGCGGTGAGGAGACTGCGATCCCTCTCGAGTGGCCGATCCCGTGGGACGGGGGTGCGCCGCTCCCGCACCTCCTCGCCAACGGTCATGCCACGATGCTGCTGTACTACGCACAGGATATCGCACCCGGCTGGGACGGGACGACGGTGCAGGTGACTGACCCGTCTTCGCCAACCGCGAGGCGCCTGGCACTGGCCCAATTCGAGTGGTGCCACGCAATCACGTTCGGAGGACCGAACGACGAGGTCTTCGGAGGACACAGGCTCGTGGGTCATGGCTTCGGCGGCAGCTACGAAGCCCTCGAGGTTCGTAACTCCCCCTGGATCGAAGAGGCGATCGCCGTGAACAGCGTCCACCGCCTATTCGATCCTGACAGGTGGAAGGACCTCCGCCACTTCTTCTTGGCCTTCCACGACGAGACGGTCGAGGTGCTTGCCCGGGGTTACAGGGTCGAGGAGCTCACGATGCCGTTCAACGAGGCGCTGGAGCTCGCGAAGAAACGCCTCGAGGGGGTCTGGGAGGAGTAGGAGTACCTAATCCCGTCACACGCGCACGCTCGCGTGAGATCTCATGTTGACCGGCTTGATCCTGCCGCTCACGCCTGTAACGTCGGTGAAGAAGGGCCGGTGCGGAGGACCACGGCGACCCCCGCCGCCGCAATAGGATGGGACGTGGAGATCGGAACCCTTCGTGTGGGCGCGGAGGGCGATGTCGCCATCTTCGAGATGCAGACGGGCGAGCATAGGTTCGTAGATGCTAACGGCGGAGTGAGAGTCGGCCGGGAAAAGCTGGTACCCTGGCGAACCATCAAGAGCGGACGGACCTACCTGCCGCAGTGGTAGCACCCAACTCCTCCCATCTCCAAGAAAGAAAACGGGGTGAAATCACCGCCACCCCCTCTTCCTTTCTCGCTTGCTCACAGCTAAAGTGCAGCGCATCTTTCCACTCACTAGGAGAGGTCGGATGATCCGATGAGTAAGAGTGGCGAAGACAGGAGTAAGATCCTGGTGGTGGAGGACAGCAAGACCCAGGCCGCACTCCTCAAGATGATGCTGGAGTCCGAGGACTACGCGGTGGACGTCGTCCATTCCGCCGAGGAAGCCCTGGAGCAGGTCCGCGGGGGAGGTTATGACGTCGTGCTCCTGGACATCGTATTGCCCGGGCTCTCCGGCCTCGAGGCGTGTCGCGTCCTGAAGGAAGATCCCGCCACGAGAGCAACTTCCGTCGTGCTCGTCACGCAACTGACCAGCCCAGCAGACATGCTCGACGGGCTGCAGGCCGGCGCCGACAACTATGTGACCAAGCCCTACGAGAAGACCCAAATTCTCGACCGGATCGGGCGTCTGCTCCGGGACGCCGGTGATGGTGTGCCCGCTTCTGATCAGGCCGTCGAGTTCCCCTTCGGGGGTAGGACGTTTCACATCGGTGTGGACACGGGGCAAGTTCTCAACTTCCTTCTTCCCATCGTGGAGGCACTCGAAGCGGCGAATCGGGAGCTAGAGACGTTCACCCACGCCCTAGCGCACGATCTGAGGAACCCGTTGCTGATCGTGACCAACTTCAGCCACCACCTCCACGAAGCCCTCGGCGACTCGCTCGATGAACGGCAGGAGGACGACCTAAAGCGCATTCGGGACGCAGGCAGGCACATGATGTATGTCATGGACGACCTTCGCGACTTCGCTGATGTGTACCGAGTCGAGGTCCGTCGAGGGGAAGTCGACTTGTCTTCGTTGGCGCGCGAGGTCATCGACGATTTGAGGACGCTGGTCCCGGATCGTAACGTGCGGTTCGAGGCGGAGCCTGGAATCAAGGCCCTCGGCGACCGGACACTTTTGAGGGTTCTCCTGGCCAACCTGCTAGAGAATGCATGGAAGTACACCGGACCCAGCGAGGACGCGTGGATCGAGCTGGGGGTCGCCGAGAACGAGGGCGAGGTCCCCACCTACCACGTGCGAGACAATGGGATCGGCTTCGACAACGCGAACCGTGAGATAATTTTCAACCCCTTCAAGCGGCTCCATGCTAGGACGGAGTTCGCCGGGAGCGGACTCGGGCTTGCCACCGTGGAGCGAATCGTGGATCGCCACGGCGGGCGAGTGTGGGGCGAGGGCCTGCCAGGAGAGGGGGCGGTATTCCGCTTCACCCTCGGATCTTCGTAGATAGACCTTTACCGCTCATATCCTTGGGCCTCCCTCACGCGAGCCGCATCCTTATTCGGATTTGGGACGCCCAAACGCACCTTGAATCACGGCGAAAAAGGCCTCATGATCGTGAACGGGCTTCGATACATAATCGTCGAAGCCGACGGCAAGACAAGATGCGGGATCCTCCGTCGTGCTAGCCGTGAAGGCAACGACCGGAAGGTCTCGCAGCTCGTCGTCGTCGCGGATCCGCCCTAGCACGTCCGATCCGTCCATATCCGGCAGCGTGAGATCGAGTAGGACGAGATCGGGCTTGTTCATCTTGAGGCCGTCGAGAGCCGCCTGCCCGTTTTCGTACTCTACGACTTCGTAGTGCTCTTGGAGCAGGAACCGAACCAGCATCCGACTGGTGGCGCTGTCTTCGACCACAGCGATTCTGTTCACCAGTCAGCTCCTTGCTCCGCTCATAGTGGACAAATGTTGGCCCTTCGCCGTGTCAAACGCCAGTGTCCATTCGTTTGGGCGAGCACTCCTAGGCACCATGGCCATCGCCGCGCGATCGTCCCCAACGGTGGGGGCCTGATCGGCGAGTCCCTTGGCGATGGAATGACCGGAGTAGACGCCTGCCGTCGGTGTCCGAGAGGCTCGCTCTCGTGGCAGAGGCGGATTACGTTTACCAGCGGCGCGGTAGCCGATGCTCGAGCACGGCGCTTGCAATCCGCCGCGGGGCTTGAACATCGTCAGCGAGCCCCTGAGCGCCCTGCTCCATGTGAAGTACCAAGAAGAGTCCATGAAGAAAGACGAGTTTTTCGAGCGGTTGATGAAGACGTTCCTCGGAGAACTGGAGGAGCACGTCGAGGCGCTCAATCACGATCTGTTGGCGCTGGAGAAAGGTCCGCCGGAGGACGAGCGGTCCGAGCTCGTGAAGAGTCTGTTTCGCACCGCCCATACTCTGAGGGGGGCGGCGGGATCTGTGAACGTGACTCCGATTGCTACCGCTTCCCACGAATTGGAGGAGATCCTGACG
Organism: Longimicrobiales bacterium; assembly: GCA_965249775.1. Classification (GTDB taxonomy): domain Bacteria; phylum Gemmatimonadota; class Gemmatimonadetes; order Longimicrobiales; family Gaopeijiaceae; genus UBA822. Next base: position 3,435,570 of record OZ252253.1, on the reverse strand, counting down.
ACTGCGCGAGATGAAGGGATTTCGCTCGATCGCCATCAGATCGACCTGTTCTTTGCGGCCGTCGATGCGATGGCTGACGTGGGCAAGCGGCTGCACGCAAAGGAGCCCATCGAAACCGGGCCGTTGAGCGAGGTTACAGCAAGCCTCGCGGCGGCAGCGGCGGGGGCTCGAGCAGGCGGTACACGAGCTGACTAAGGGCCAGCAACTCCGCACTCCGCCAGGTAAGCGATCACGGCCTCGTACGTGGGCTTCACACGGTCGAAGAGCTGTGTCGCCCTGGAAAGATCCCCCTCCTTCGCTGCGATCTCGAGGTGCTGGAGGAGAGCTGCTAGGTCACACGCCCAGATATTGCCGGAGGACGACTTGAGCGTGTGGGCCATGGCACAGATCGTTTCCACGTCTCCGTCAGAGACGGCCGCCGAGAGGCCGGAGAAGAGGCTCTTCGCCTCCTCCATGTACACCGCCAGAGTCAGCTCGACGATCTCGTCCGCTTCTATGTCCCGCATCGCAGAGCGGAAGCCGTCGAGGTCGACCGGAGGGTTGTCGTTCGGCTCCATCAACTTCCCGCGTCGCTGCCCTCGACAGCAAACTGTTGGTCACCCACCACCCTTTGTAGCTCCGCCGGCAGAACGGGCTTGCTCAGGTAGTCGTCCATCCCCGCCTCCAGGCACCGCTCCCGGTCGCCCGCCATGGCATTCGCTGTCATGGCAATGATTGGCACGTGCTCGCAGGAGGACTCTTCTTTACGCCGGATCACCCGCGTGGCCTCGAAGCCGTCCATTTCCGGCATTTGGCAATCCATGAAGACGATGTCGTAAGGGAGCATATCGAGCATATCGACGGCTTCCTGTCCATTGGCTGCAACGTCCACCTGGCAGCCTAGCTTCTCCAGCATTTTGGACGCGATCATTTGGTTCACGAGATTGTCCTCGGCCAGGAGTACCCGAAGAGAAGTGGACGGCGCTTCCTCGATGTCCACGTCGATGGAGGCCGCCTGAGCCTCGGCGAGCGAGTGACGGGTGACGAACATCGATGTATCTCCCTGCTGATTCGCGGCCCACACCGCCCGCAGCGCCCCGAGGAGCAAAGATGCGCGGATCGGCTTGACCAGATATCCGACGCACCCAGCCTCTTGGAACCTTTGTGCAGCTCCCCTCTGACCGCTGGAAGTCAGCAGCATCATGAGGGGATCTCCACACTCCGGCTCGGCCTTGATCGAGCGTGCGAGGTGCCACCCGTCCATCCCCGGCATCTGGAAATCGAGGAGCGCAATCTGGTATGGATCTCCGGTCTCGACGGCTCCTCGGAGCAGATCGAGTGCTTCACCCCCTGAGGCCGCCGTGCCGGTACGTATCCGTGCACGGGCGAGCTGCTCCTCCATCACCACCTGGTCAACGTCGTTGTCGTCGACGATCAGCACACGGACCCCCGTGAGATCAGTCTCCGGAAGCGTTGTCCGGGGTGGTTCGGGAGCCAAGGAGAGCTTGAGCCTGAACCAGAACGTCGAACCTTTGCCCTCCGCGCTTTCGATCCCCAGCGAGCCCCCCATCAGCTCGGTGAGCTGCTTGCAGATCGCGAGACCCAAGCCGGTGCCCCCGTATCTCCGAGTCGTGGATGAGTCGGCCTGGGTGAACTTCTCGAAGAGGGTCGGAATCACACGCTCCGGAATCCCGACGCCCGTGTCCTGCACGGATATCCGCAGGTCGGCTTTCCCGTTGGTGCTCCCCATCGACTCGACGAAGACCAGCGCGTGGCCGTCGGTTGTGAACTTGATCGCATTCCCGATGAAGTTGTTCAAGACCTGACGGATGCGGCCCGGGTCGCCGATCACGTAGCGCGGCACGTCGGGAGGATACCGCACGATCAGATCGATACCCTTCTCCTCGGCGCGGACGGCTTGCAACGCGACGATCTCTTCTACTGCGACCTGTAGATTGAAGGCTATGGGCTCCAGCTTCAGTTTCCCCGCCTCGGCCTTGGAGAAGTCCAGGATGTCGTTGATGACGGTCAGTAACGACTCGCCAGACCGGCGGAGGGTGGAGGCGTACTCTCTCTGTTCGACCGTGAGCCCGGTGTCCAAAATGAGCCCGGTCATACCGATCACGCCGTTCATAGGAGTCCGGATCTCGTGGCTCATCGTGGCGAGAAAGTCTGCTTTCGACCGGTTCGCCGCTTCGGCCTCTTCCTTGGCCTGGTGGAGGAGGTCCGCGAAGACGCCCAGACCAAGAGACACGCCGATATAGACGAGCACGACACCAAAAAGAAGAGTCCAGTTCGGCGCAACGCGCCCCAGGAGTAGAAGGGCCACGTGAGCGGACGTCAGCGTAGCCATACCGAGGGCCAGGGCCACCGAGGCGCCGTGCCATCCCTTGTAGTAAGCCAGCAGAAAGGCCGGCACGAGGGCGGTCAACCAAACGAGGACGCCCTCTCGACTGGTCATCCACTCTGGGGCGACAAAGCCCGCCAGAAGGGGAATGGCCATGGCCGCTACCGAGATGACGAGGGCACGGAGCGGGAGTGGCTTACTTACGGATGTATGCACCGTTGAAATTTGCTACAACTCTTACCCCGACGGTTGCAGTTTCTAGACCCTCCGGATTCTTGCTTCCGGCGAAGGGCCTCGTTACGCTTGCCAGCGCGCACCAGCAACGCATCGACGTGCATACGTCTCTGCCAAGCGCGCCCGACGGAAAGCGCTGAGCGGGGCGAGCGACTTCACTCGAGGAGAGCCACGATGAAGGCTATGAACCGTGCCCTGCCCCTCTGCCTGGTCCTTGCCGTAGCCAGCACGCTGTCGGCTCAATCCACGCAATACGTCGATCGCGAAATGGCGGGCGACGAGGATGTGTACCGCATCTTTACTCTCGTCGAGCCGTCCGATGTCGAGCTCTACCGGGAGCTACTACCCGAAGCGTGCGGGATGCCCGAGAAGGCGATGCTGATGGTCATGGTCGCCAACTACACGAGCTATCAGGAAGCCTCGATCATGATGCGCTGCATCACGTCGGACGGTGAGCCCGCCCAATACGTGGTCACCATGCCGCTGACCCATGTGAGGCCTCTCATCGTCGGACTCAAGTGGGGCCTGCCGAAGTACCTCGCCGACATGAAAGTCGACCGACACGGCGGCTGGGTGTACCAAGATGGCAAGGTCAAGCTGGGCCTGGAGTTCACGCCGACGACCAGCAGACTCTCGGCGCTCGAGCAGGAATACCTCTCCATGCGTGGTGCCGACCTGACCCCGAACCGTGGCCTTCTAATGCTGCCTCCCACCGATGACGGCTCGACCGCCGTGCTGCGCATAGGAGGACCTCGTGAGGTCGAGCTACCGTCGCGCGAGTGGGGCATGGTGAAGATCATCATCGATTCCGACGATCCCTGGGCCGGCTTGATCGACCCCGGCACAGAGGTCATGGGTCTGCTGCAGATGAGGGGAGCCCCGATGGATGACTCCGGCGGGGGCGGCGGCCTGTTCCTACAGGATTGGAAGAACGGAGCCTGGGTCACCCGCACCGACGAGGAGTATCGTCGTGAGGTCGACGAGGCTAATGCCGAGGCCGAAGCCCTGAAAGCTGCTGCGACCAGAGGTCGCTGAAGGCTCCGCCTAGCTCAAGCTCGATCTGGTATCGACCTTCCAGCGCCTGGTTCAGCCGGCTGATGGGGTCAGGCATCACGCTACCGCTTTCCGCTTCCGCCTACGCCTGACAACGAAGACCACGCCGGCGAACGCAACGACGGCGACCAAGATCACCGGCAACACCTCCTCGAGGATGTCGCCCGGGCAGCCGGAGCTCACCCCCACCCCATTGCCCCGTAGCGCCGCCGCATCCGCGCAACATATCGCTGATCGAGTTGTAGGTGAGATCGAGGTTCGTCAGCCGTGTGAGGCCGCTCAGCGGGCTGATGTCGCTGACCGAGTTCTCCCGGAAGTTGAGGAACGTCAGGTCCGCGAGTCCGCTCAGTGGGCCGATGTCGGTGATCGAGTTCTTGCCGAGGTGGAGGTACGTCAAGCTCGTGAGCCCGGTCAGCGCCCTGATGTCGGCGATCGAGTTGCGGTTGAGGTAAATGCTATCCAAGCGCGTGAGCCCGCTCAGAGCACTGATGTCGGTGATCGAGTTGACCCAGAGGTCGAGGGCCGTGAGGCTCGTGAGGTTCTGGACCCCCGCCAGGCTCTCGATCTTGGCGTCCTGGGCCTCCAGATCGGTCAGCCCAGATACGAGGCCGCACGTGAGATCGTCCTCCCCATCGACCGAGAGCGCATCTGCGACCGCCGCCGCCAGGTTGGCATCCTCGAACGTTGCGATGGCCGCGTCGGACTGTTCGCTGCAAAGCTCGCTGGGCTGAAGGACCAGCGCGGCGGGCGGATCGGTCTGGTCATCGCTATCGCCGCAGCCCAGCGGGAGAAGAAGAGAGCCAACGATGAGCGGCAGTACACGGCGGTTCATTCGACCCAAGATGCAGACCGCAAGCGAAGCGCGCGACCCCGACTAGTCGCCCCCTCCCCGAGCCGCAATTAATCGCATCGCCGGTTCGCTAACGAAGCGTTTGTCATGAAACCGCTTTCCCCAGGAGAGCGCGGTGACGTCACGATACTCGTGAACTGGATTGGGGCCGTAGCCGGGGTGTAATTGCTTCCGAAGTGCGGCCCGGATACTGGGGTCGGCCCCACGGTCCAGGAACAGCTCGGTGAGAGGCGCGATCTGGGGCTTTCCCTGGCGGTTCATCCAGTAGCTCGGTTGAGACACCACGGTCGCGAACAGAGCCGTGTGCCCGCCAAAGCCATCAGAGTTCACTGCTGCCCTGGTGTTCGCGTCAGCCCCGCGCTCGAGCAGCCAAGCGGCGATGTCGACCTCATCGTAGTCGACGCACATATGAAGAAGCGTCGTCCCCGCCAACGGGGTGCCCTGCGTCGCCGATACCTCGTCGTGGCAGCCGAGCTCGGGGGGATAGATCTCCTCGTGCGTGAAGGTCCTCACCAGAAGTTGGGGGTCGCGCCGAAGATGCTCCTCGAGCAGGTCGACCCGACCGCGGTGCAACGCCATGGTTGGCGTATCGGGCAGGTCGAGCCCGTTTGCGACGTACATCTCGAGGATCTCATGCTTCGCCGATGGATTACGACTATCGGTCTCGAGCACGATGTCGACTGGCGCGAGGCTCTTCCCCTCATCATCCACCACTGTGGCGCCAAGCTCGAACAGGAGAGCCGTCCCCGGCACGTTCAACGTGTAGGCGGGACCCCCGAGGGCGCCGGCAGGCGGCCGGCGCGAGCCCATCATCGCGAACAATTTGCGAGCGGTGCCGACCTGGCCTTGGAGAGTCGCGCGGTCTGCGGCCTTCATCAGGTCTGTCGCACCGAGTCCCTGGAGCATTTGAATGATGTCGTCACGCCCGAGGTTGGCCGCATAAGACATCGGTGGCCCCCAGTTGCACTTCTGCGTTCCTCTGGCCATCTCATGGACCAGCGCAGGGCGCTTCATTACCAGGTCCCGGAGCGCGTCGACGTCATCGCGCCAGATCGCATCAGTCACGCGACAAGCGACGACGAGTCGAGGCCAGCTTCGGACCCCGTAGGACCGCGCGAGCGCGAGCTGGGCGTCCGCTAGCTTGGCGTCGGCCCGTGCGATGCCCCGCGGATGGTACGCTCGGAAGTCTTCGACGGCGGATGGGTCACGTCGCAGGTACTCCCGAAGCAAATCCTTCGCTTGTCGACGTAGCTGGAGCAGGTTGGGTCGAACGGGTAAGTGACGGTCGGGCATGACGAGCCTCCTCTGAAAACGCCCTGAGTCCGCTCACATGGGGCAAAAAGGAGGTTCACTCGAAGACGGCCACCCCCGAACGATGGGGGTGGCCGTCTCCCAGGTCGGCGTTAGAGCCGGCTCTCAATCACGCCTAGAGTCATTCGCTTCGTCGGCGTCCCTTCTCTCCTGATAACGCGCGCCACTCAAGACCGCCGCGAGCGCGTAATTGCCCTCCTGACAGGCGTACTCGTAGATCTGGCCACGCATCGCCATCATCGGGATCTGTCCTCCCCATGGCTCCGTGTAGGTCGACGGGTCGTTGACCGTGAACTCGTAGAGGACAGCGTCCTCACTCATCCGGCTGAACCGCTCGGTTACCCTCATTTCTGCCGAGGTGTACGGCTGCAGAGGATGGATGTTGGTGGTCTCGACCACGAGCACGTCACCTTCCCAATGGCCCCACGAATCTCCCATCCACGGACGGATGTGTGATGGCAGCTTCGGACCTGATCCGATTCGGATAATCCGCGTGTCGTGGACCATCTCCGTCATGATCATCACGGCATCGGGCGTCTGTACGATGATGTAGTTGCTGTTGTAGCCCCCGTTGGGGAGCATGGGGGGTCCGGCAGGGGAACCGTACGAAGTGAGGCAGCGCTCGGCGAGTGGTCTCAGCTCCGGGTGGTCGTATTGCTCAAATTGGCGCCTGAAGTCCCGCCTTTCCGCTCTGCGCGCCTGACCCTCTGGCGTTAACGCGGGAATCCGGCCGTTGGACGGAAAGGTGATGAGCGAGGCCCGGGGTTCCCCGTTGACGACCGCCACCCGGTTACCCGTCTCGAAATAGATGTTGTTGTACGTGCCAACCCCTTGACCCGTTGGCGGTGCAGGGCGGTCCGGGTCGCTCGGCTGGGAGCCACGGATGAAACGGTCCACATATCCTTGTTCGATCTCGGCGACCTGCTCGGGCGTGTAGACCAGACTCTCCTGGTCCGTTCGTCGTGAGAGGGGAGTCATCGACTGGTTCGTCCACTTCCCCTGAAGATCCGGACGGCCGTCGGGTGTCCTGGGGACTTTCCAGTCGGCGTCGGAGGCTCTGTTCTGCGCCGCCGCGGTTGAGACGACGCCCGACGCTGCGGTTGCACAAAGAACGGCGAGAAGTAGTGCGATGCGATTGCTCATTTCGACCTCCAATCCAGCGGAATCCACGACACTGAACGGCACTCTAATCAGCTAGCCCTGCGATGGAGGACAATGTGAACCGCGGGACTGATGCGGTCAATATGAGGGCAAGGCGAGCACGCACCGAACTTGTACAAACGCCCTAGAAGGGCGTATCCCTTGATGAGGGAGGATTCTATTCCTAACGAAGGGATGGCAATGCCACAGGAAGGCAGAGGGCCCCGGTAATGCTAAATGACTGACGCAGCTTCAAAAAAACCGGATAAGGGGCTGGAGACCTTTCTTGCGAACGATACGGTTATCAACCGCATCCTCCAGCGGAAACCAAAGGGGGAGCAACCCGCTCGGGGGGTCGATCTAAGAGGGGTTCTCAGGGAAATCCTTCTGAAGGCGAACGAATTCGTACCTTCCGATTCCGGCTCTATCCTCCTCGACGACCCACTGCTTAAATGGGGCGAGGGACACAAGGGGCAACTCTATTTCATGGCCTGCTTCGGGGCCGGCGCGTCGGGGCTCGCGGGCACGCACCTTCCCGACGATGTGGGGATCGTCGGGACCACCTATCGAAACGGAACGCCTTATCTCAGCAAAGACATCTCGAAAGACGACAAGTTCTATGACGAAATCGACAAACAGACCGAATACGAATCGAAGTCGATTCTCGCTGTGCCAATCAAGATCGACGACGCGATCGTCGGCGTTATCGAGCTGATCAACAGGAAGGAGAGAGTCAATTATGACGATAAGGACCTTTCCATCCTCGAAATCTTTGCGGGCTACACTTCCACACTCATCAAGAATGCGCTCGATGCGAGACGCTTTGAGGACCTGTCCAAAAGGGACAATCTGACGGGCCTCTACAACGATCGGTATTTCTATGAAAGACTGGACATGGAAACGCAAAGAGCGATCGATGGGGGGACCGACCTCTCGTTGATATTCTTCGACCTCGATCACTTCAAGGAAGTGAACGATACGCACGGGCACCTCGTAGGAAGCCGGGTGCTCAAAGAGATTGCCCTCATCATAGACGAGGTGTTTCTCGATTCAGACGCCGCGTCGGCCAGGTACGGCGGAGATGAGTACGTCATCCTCCTGCCGGGATACTCGCTCGAACAAAGTAGCGCCTATGCGGAAAAGCTTCGGGGGGCCATTGAAAGGAACATTTTTGTCAGGGAAAGGCCTGCCCCGGGAGAACCGTCCCTGAATATCGAAGGGGTGATTACCTGCAGCGTGGGGGTCGCTTCCTTGGAGAAAGAGGACGGCAAGGACCCGAAGAAAATGCAGGCGGCTCTCATCCGTGCGGCAGACAGGGCCATGTACGGTGCAAAAGAGCTCGGGAAAAACCTGGTCTGCCTCGATGGAGACCTGGACGGATCCGGCTAGCCGAAGGTCAATCGCGGCGCTAGACCTCAAACCTGACCGCTTGACCCGATCAAGGAGGCGGAAGTACTCTGTGGACGAGGGGTCCACGACCCTACCGCAGATCTCCGCGCCTTTCCTCAGTTGGTGTCACCCGTGCCCTGTTCTCTTCGCAAATCCCTCGCCCTAATCGTTACAATCGGAGCCGTCTTTTCTTTGGCATGCTCGGATAGCCCGTCGGCATCCATATTTGAGCCGGGCGGCGCGAATCCCCCCGTTCCGGACAGCACTCCGCCGCTCTTCCTGACCCGAGCTCCAGCCGCCGCCGCCCCATCACCGATTCTGATTCCGGAGGCCGCCACAGTGACGGTCACTCTCGTGGCTCGGAACGCTGCGTGGTGGCATCAGCTCTTTGCGAATGGCGAGTCCTTGCAGGGTCCTGGCTACCTGTTTGCGGGACCCGTGTTCGAGCTCGGACGGTTCGAGGCCGGTGACGTGATCACGTTCAACCTTGAATCATACAACCCGCGACCGCCCCATCAGTCCTTCGGTTCTGCAGCTCACAGGCTTTCCGGCAGCTACCCGACGTTCATCTGTAGTTTCGAAGACGGTCATGACAACGATTTCAACGACATTGTTATCAAGATCCAGATTTTCCCCGAGCTCCCGTGCCCAACCGAAGACCCGATTCTCGACACGCGGGCGATACGTGACGAGATGATGGCTCTGTTGGATGCCTCGGGAATCGACGGGAATCCAGAGGATCGGAGGGAGCAAAGTGGTTACATTCACCGCCTTGCGGATGGGACGCTGAAGCTAATCCCTGCTCCGAATCCTGGACCAGCCACCCCCTGTAGCGGCATCCCCAGAGCTCCGGACAATCAACCGGGCGACGAAGTAGTGGGCGCCTTCCACACCCATCCATTCGCTCACGGGGATGTCCTTCCGCCGAACTGTAACCTCCCTTTTGGCGCCACCTACGACAACAAAAGGTTGGGCGGCGGGAGCCGGCAGGACTGGAACTTCGCCCCTGACTTCGCCATACCGATGTACATTATCGACATGGAGGAAGTGTTTCGCCTTGACCCCAATACGCCTATTTCGGAGCGGGGGAACAACCCGAATCGATGGGCCTGGAACAAGATCGACTCCTGCACCTGGAGATAGAACCGTGAAGACAACCAAGCTGAGAGATATCGGGCGATGTATCCGCAGATCCGGGATGCCCCTCGCGGTGGTTCTGATGCTGCCAGGACTTGCTTCGGCGCAGGAATCGCCTGACGATCTTGTCGCCTGTTTACCGACCGATGCGGAGGTCGAGGCAACGCTGTCCTACGCTATCCGCCTTGGCACGTTGACGGACGAAGAGACGGCTCGGGATCGAGAACGCTATGGTCTCGCACTAACAGATCCGTCCGAAATCGTTATTGTCTCCGACCCACTCACCTGCACCAGAGCAGCTTGGGCTTTCAACCTCAAGCGGGGAGTGGATGAGGACGACCTGGACGACCTTGCGGAGATCGCGGAGGACCAGCGAGAAGACGATGAAGATGAAGAAGATGATGAAGACGAAGATGAAGACGATGAAGACGATGAAGATGAAGACGAGATCAAGATTTTCCCGCACGTCCACGTAGTTCGAGTCGGAACCCGGTACATCGTCTCTCACCCCGAAGAGATGGCCGGCGAGTTCACCGTCTACGCCATCTTCGACGAGCGGTGGGAATTCCTAGCGGCCTTTGCCTCCTGACCCCACGACCCCACGAGTAAGAGCGTACGGCGGTTAACAGCAGCAACAGCGGCCCCTAATTGTCCAGAATGGCCGCCTTGGGCCCTATTCGGTAACCGCCGATCGCTGCAGATCGAGTACCCACTGTGGCGTACGGCTCACATAGTCCCGAATCCGTGCGACCCGAACGAAATAGTAGCGCGCGTTCAGGCCCTGGAAGATCCCCGTCGCCACGATCACCGCGGCGTAGACGGTTACGATCAGCGACTGGACCAGCTCACCCGCGCTTGGGCCGAGCAACTCCGTGAGCATCGTCATTAGAGCACCGGGGAAGGCAACAGCGCGGAAGATGCTCCACAGACAGTAGGCCATGATGAGCGCCATGAAGCCAACCTGATTGCGCCACAGCAGCTCGAGCCCTGACGGGTCGATCGACCGGAGCCTCTTTCGGCCCACGAACTCGTTACGCGCAACGACGGCCAGCCCCACGCCTATGATGAAACTGGTCAGACTGGAGAGCCCGAACAGGATCGACACGACGGCGAAGAACCCGATCGTCCAGCCGTTGAAGGCGGCTACTTTGGTCGCGCCGAGGAACGAGGCGGCGCTTTCGTTCGCTTCGCGCAGCTCCTGCTGGAGCTCGGGTGTCATCGTCATCGGTCGATGGGCTCCAAGTTGTTAAGGCAGGTGTCGAGATACTTCACCATCATACACGCGGCTCCACCTCCTACGAATCCTCTTTCTCCGGTCGTCGGACCGGGCGATCGCCACCTCCTGATCGGCCCAACCGCGCAGCCTCCTAAGCCGATCCTTCTTCAACACCGGCGCGTGTTGGAGCACCACTGCGATCACGTCCGTCACTGCTTCATTCAACTCGTCCGCAAAATCCACGTCGGCATCAGGGAGGGCTGCGAGGGGGAGCGTGATCCTGTCCTGAACCGCAAGCACCTGGTCATGCACTTCGAAGAGATCGTCAACAGGCCAGACCCGGGCAGCGCGAGAGACCTTGTTCTTGAAGGTGTAATAGGCAGCATTGAAATCCTCGATCAACCGCCCAACCGCCCGCGTGACCTCCTTCTCACCAGTCGACGTCTTCACTTGCTGAACGCCGTCGGTGATCAAGCGCCCAGACACCTCGATGAACTCGTCAGCCGCGAGTCGAATTGGATCGAGCACGACCAGATCGTAGGCCGCTCCCTGCCTGGTAAGGCGCCACTGCACTACCGCATGTGATACCGTGAGGAACGCAAAGAGCGCAGCGATTGCCATCGAAACCTGCCCGACGACTTCCCAGTCGATCTGTGCGAGTGTCGGCAATGGTAGGCTTAAAGGCAGTCAGACAGCGGAGGGCGGGCGGTGCGGTCTAGCGCATGTCGAATCCCACTATTCAGTGTCCGTGAGATCCCCTTCCCCGCGAAGTGATACTGAGAACGGAACCGATCTTTGCCGAGTCTCCTGATGGAGTCTCCGAACATCCCGAGGAAGAAAGAGGCGTTCACTGAATAGACCTCCTCAGGAATAGTGACCTTGATTTGCGTCCCGACCTTGTCCAGCTCGTCGAGCTTGAAGAACCGGCGGCAAGCGTGTCCTGCCTCACGCCCCGCAAAGACTTTCTGAGTCCTCCAGCGGGCCAGGCTAATCTCTGCCGATCCCATAGAGATTCTCCGTGTTGGTCTTCACGAGGGCCATCGTGTCTGAACACCCACTCGTGCGGGAGAATTCCCGGGCTTCTTCCCACAAAAGAGGTATAAATCTTGGATTTCTACGTTGTGGCTTGCCGGCCACCGACGGCAAGAGTTTTGTCCCTCGACCTCGCAGGTGCCCGGCGGATCATTGGCAAGCGAGGCGGCGGGGACGCGTTGGAGCGCCGACCCTTCGGCAGCCCAGCATCTCGGCCTCCCTTTCGAGCCGCTGCTTCCATTCCTCTCTCACCTCGAGCGCCTCGTGCCACACAGAGCGTTCTATGGGAGAAGCGATCGGCAGTGGAAAGACGTGCTCCAACTCTTGCAGCGCCGTTTCCAGCCGGTCGGTATCCGCATATAACGTGGCGAGTTGGAGGTGGTGGCCGGAGACCTCCGGGGCGTGCTGTTCCGCGAAGCCGAGATGTTCTTCCGCCGCTTCCCACGTCGCCTTCTTGAGCTCTCCCCCGCCTAGAAGATTCCTGGCTATCCACCGCGTGAGCCAGCTCGCACGGCGCACGCCGGCGTGGAGTCGTCCCAGCAGGTGATGGGCTCGGGCGTGTTGGGGATCGAGCTCGAGAATCGCCTCGACTTCCCGTTGGTATTCCATGGCCAGATGCACTTTGGTCCGACCGCCCTCGATTTCGGTTCGGCTCGCGAGCACGACGGCAAGCGCGAATCGCCGTCCCACATCGTCCGGGTGACCTTCGCTAGCCGCGCGAGCATGGGTCTCGGCCCGTTTGAGGGTCTCTTTCCTTAGATCCTTGTCATCTGTTGTCCAGGACGCCTCGACGAGCATCCATACGGAGTCGGGCACGCCATCGACCACCCATGCGGGGCGCTCATCTGGACTGATTGGGACCGTCCCTTGAGCAGAGAGCGTGCTCCAGGCGGGGATCGACATGACGATCGCCCCGAGTGCGGTCGCTTTCAGTCGCCAGAGCGTTCCGACCGATCGCGCACACTCTCGGTGTACGCCTTCGAGAAAACGTTGCCCAGATCGCATCTTGGTCTCCCCTCTCCAATACGGCTCGAGTGTGCGGGGAAGATGCGCTCAGTCCGGCTACGGCAGGATACGTCAAATTACGTAGCAGTGAGATGGAGAGTACGTAGGGTCGCGCCCTTCGCATGCGGTCGGCATCTTGATCGCGCAGCAGTTGTCCCCTGTCTCCCGAGAAGTCACGTATGCGACTCCTCTCGTTCGTGGTGTTCCTCGTGCTCCAGATCGCCTTCCTCCCTTTAGCGGTGGTGGGCTTCGTCGTCGTCGCGTACAAGCAGATGGTCGTCAGCAGACGTTTGGGAGTGTCCCAAACGATGGTCGAGGTCCTCAATGGCCGCTGGACGATGCACGTTTTCGACATGCGGCAGGACGTGGCGAGCCTTCGGTTGGCCCGCTGCGTGCCGAACACCTCCACGCTGGGACTGTGGCTCGTCTTACTCCCACTCTGGGTAAAGTACAAGCTGAGCGGTGTGTATTTCGGCTATCCTCGGATCCCTGCTGAGGGGCGGGAGGGCTTGAGTGACTTCATGATGGCGAGGACGCTCTACATCGACCGGGTCATTCGGGGTGCCGTGGGTGGCATGGATCAATTCGTCGTGCTGGGCGCAGGTTACGACACCCGGGCGTACGGTGAGTTCAAGAGGGACGAGCTCGCCATCTTCGAGCTGGACCAAGCCCGTTCTCAGGAGCTGAAAATCGGCACCCTCGATAGTGCTGGCATCGACGCCGCCCACGTCACGTTCGTTCCAGTGGATTTCAGCCGGGACGACGCCTTCGAGAAACTCCGGGCCGCCGGCTACGACCCCACGAAGAAGACTCTCTTCCTCTGGGAGGGAGTAACGCTCTACTTGGCTGAGAAGGATGTGAGGAGGACCCTTCGTGACATCCGCAAGCACGCCGCTCCGGGGAGCGTGGTCGTCGCCGATCTCTACGCTGACCGGTTCATTCGCATGGGCTCGGGGTCCCTCGCGAAGAAGACGCTGGAATACACAGACGAAACCTTAGGCTTCGGACTGCCGCTTGCGACCGACTATGAGCAGAACCTTCAGCGCTTCGTAAGTAGCGAGGAGCTGACTGTGGCCCAAACCTTTTTCATGGGCCGTAGCGGCAGCAAGGGACCTTTCATGGTTGTCGCTGAGCTCGGTGTTTAGCCCGTGGGAGTCAGATTGGGGTGGCGAAGCGGATTAGAAACCCCCTGCTTGACGGGTCTGGATCGCCCCTCACGTTATCGTGATCCGGCAATGGGCCTTCGTTTTCCTATCCCTACACACCGTCGCCTCGGATGAACCACCCCACGAGCCCGCAACTCAGCCGACACCTCGCCGCCGTCATGTTCACGGATATGGAGGGGTACACGGCGCTGATGCACCGCGACGAAGCCGCGGCCCTGCGGAGCCGGGAGCGGCACCGCAGTGCGTTGCAGCGATCGGTTCCAACGCACGATGGCGATCTGCTCCAGTACTTCGGCGACGGCAGCCTCAGCATCTTCCGGAGCTCGGTTCAGGCCGTCGAGGCAGCGGTCGCGATCCAGCGGGACCTTCGGGGCGACCCCGCGCTAAGGATCGGTCTCCACGCCGGTGACATCGCCTACGACGAGCAAGGTGCGTACGGCGACGCGATCAACATTGCTGCGCGATTGGAGGGGCTCTCGGTAGCCGGGGGGATTCTCATATCGAAGAAGATCTTCGATGATATTCGCCGCCACCCCGAGTTTACGACAGTTCCCGGTGGATCGGTTCGCCTGAAAAACGTCAAGGAGGCAGTCCGAACATTCGCGCTCTCGGTGGAGGGAGTGGCCGTCCCCACGGATCCGATCAGCTCCGACACCGAGCGGACGTCCGAGCTCTCGGCCGAGCTCCGTGAGCGACTCGACGACCGCGCTCGTCAACCTGCGTTTGCGACCGCTCCGACCGGCACGGTTCCGGGTCGCGTCCCTCTAGTGGGTCGGAGCAGGGAGATCGCAACACTCGGGCAGCTACTCGAGCAGACCGAGAAGCGACACGGACACACGGCCTTCATCCGTGGGCCACGGGGAGCGGGAAAGACCCGACTCGCGCGAGAGGCGGCCGAGTACGCGAGGTCGCGCGGCTGGACGGTACTCTCCGGCAGAGCGTACCCAGCGGAACGACTGGTGCCGTTCGCGCTCTTCTCGGACGCGTTTCTGCCGATCCTTCAAGGACTGTCGGACGAGACTCTGGGCGAGCTCGCGCCGGGCGGCGCAGATGCCTTGTGCGCGCTCTTTCCCACCCTCGGGGCACCACCCCCGGCGATGCACGAGCGCCACAGCGATCCAGGTGAGCTCCAGGCCCGGCTCTTCTGGCACTTCATGGGAGCGTTGGGACGGCTCGCTACCCACCGGCCGGTGCTCTTGATCATGGAGGATCTCGACTTTGCGGACCGCTCGTCCCTGGAGCTCCTCCACTTCGTCGCTCGGCACTGCACGGACAGGCCGATTTTCTTGATCGGAGAGTACACCGGGATGAATCCGAAGAGAAAGCGACAGTTGGTCGAAATCGAGCAATCGCTGATGGGGATGAACGCCGTCACGACCTTCGATGTCGAGCCCCTGACCGAAGAGGGGACCAGCGAGTTCCTGCGCCGGGCTCTGGATATTGAAGATCAGGACATCGGTGGCCTCACGAGCCTGGTATACCATTGGACGCAGGGGAACCCGTTTTTCCTGACGGGGACGCTACGCGCTCTTGTGGAGGCCCGTGCCCTCTGGCGTGATGGCGGGATCTGGCACGGGCTCGAGCTCGAGTCGATCGAGCTCCCGCATTCAGTACGCGACGCCGTTCTGGTCTGGATGGGTCACCTGTCGGAGCGCGCACTCAACCTCGCCGAGCTCCTTTCGGTAATCGGCACACAGGTGAGCTACGACATGCTGGCCCACCTGTCGGACATGGACGAGGCGGAGGTCGCCGGGGCGCTCGACGAGCTCCTCCGTCATCAGATTCTGGTCGAGTCCGAAGACCGTTGGCACTTGGTCTACAACTTCCGGCATCGGCTGATTCACGAGACGCTGCGCTCGGAGCTCCCGCTCGGCCGCAGACGACAGCTCCACGAGACGGTCGCCGAGTCCCTCGAGGCGCATTACGCGGACCTGGCGGACGAGCACGCCGACGAACTGGCATACCACTTCGGCCAGGCCAAACCCGGCCCGTCGTCAGTGAAAGCCGTCCGCTACCTGTTCTCCGCGGGTCAAAACGCCCTCTCACGGCACGCGAACCGGGAGGCGGTCGCATATCTGCAAGAAGCGCTGGACCGCATCGAAGCGACCCCCCCTGGGAAAGCCCTCGAAGAAGTCGAGAGCCTAGCGCCCGTTTTGGGCGTTATCGGAGGCTTGGCAAGGGGGCGACGCCGACTCGGAGACATCCCGGCCAGCGTGGCGTTGTGGCGCCGCATCCTCGGTGCCGCGCAAGCGGCGCAGGACGAGGGCCAGATCGCCCGGACGTACCGGGAAATCGGACTCACGTACATGGCGGGTGGATCGCTGGAGGAGGCGATCGAGGAGTTGGAGCAGGCGCTCGAATGGGCGGGGTACGCAGACGACGAACCGCTCATGGTACGCATCCAGCTCGCCCAGGGATTGTTGTACCAGGCCACCGGTCGCGGCGATGCGGCTCAGCGGGTTGTGGAGGACGCCCTGGAGATCGCTCAGCGGCTCGAGCACCCGGCGCTCCTGGCGCGAGTCCACAGCGCCCTTCTGAGGCTTCACATCTGGACCGGTCAGCTGGAGAAGGCCAGAAGTCATGCCGAGTTGGCCCTCGATCTCTCCCGTGAGAGAGGAGACCGAGGAGTCGAGTTCTGGATCCAGTGGGCCATGGGGGCGATGGAGGGCTTGATCGGTAACACAGTCCAGATGAGCGAGCGGGTCGATGAGGCGCGGCGGCTGGCCGACGAGATCGGCTCGCCATTCCTGCAGCTCGAAACTCTTCAGCTCAAGGTGGAGCTGGCACGCGCGCGGGGAGAGTGGGACGAAGCGATCGAGATCGGCACTGAGGCGATCGAGCTGGCGCGCTCGCTCGGCCAGACGATGATTCTCCCGCGGCTCCTCGTCTGGGTCTCGCTAGTCCATCTCGGCCGGTCCGACTTCGAGGTTGCAGACAAGCTGACCAGAGAAGCCTGGGACGTATCCGGGGCTGATGGCGCGTCCACCGGGGCTGGCGATATGAACGTTCACAGCGTCGTTCCTGCGCACATCGGCCGGGCTGCATTCTACCTGGCGCGGGACGAATGGGAGGAAGCGATCCGGATCGCGGAGGCTGGCCTGGCGATCGCGGACCGAACCGGATACGTGATCTGGGCGATTCACCACATTCTACCGATCATCGCGGAGGCTTCGATGCGGTCACGCGATCTTGTCCGGGCCCAGGAGATCGCCAGGAGGCTGCGTAAAGACGCAGAGGCGGTCGGTCATCCGTTGGGACTCGCCTGGGCCGACGCGAGCGACGGGATCATAACGTGGTTGCAGGGCGACATGGGAGCCGGAGTCGATTCTATGCGGAAAGGTGCCGAGTCGTTCGAGAAGATCCCGCTCAGGTACGAAGCGGCACGCGTGAGGCGTCAGCTGGCGGGACGCCTGGCCGAGATGGGAGATCGCGAAGGGGCCCTCGAAGAGCTTCGTCACGTGCACGAAGTCTTCACCCGGCTTGGAGCCCGGTTCGAGCTGGAAAAGGCCATCGGCCAGTTCCGCGAGATCGATGCAGAGCCGCCCGATTGACGGCGGGGGTTTAGGCCAGCAGTTCCAGCAGGGCCAACGACACCGCGTCCGGCCGGTGTGCCGGCAAGTTGTGCCCCGCCCCCTCGACGAGGCGACGCGCGACGAGTGAGGGGAACCTCTGCTGGTCGCCCGCCGGGTTCTGTGAAGGGCGGCCGAAGCCGTCCTCCAACCCCCGCAGGACGATGGCGGGCACCTGGATCTGCGGCCGCTGGGCCAGCTCACGCTCCACCGCCAGGAAACGTTCTTCGCCAGGCGCGTTCACGTGCCTATGGCGATAGGAGTGGATCACCACATCGACGAAGTCGGGGTTGTCGAACGACGGCGCCGACCGATCGTACGCCTCATCGGTGTATTGCCACTCGGGCGAGAACGTGTCCCACAGGTACCGGACGATGTCGTGTCGATTCGCCTCGAGTCCGGCCCGTCCGCGCTCGGTGTTGAAGTACCACTGATACCACAGGCGTGCCTCGAGCGCGGCAGGCGCAGGACCTCCCGGCGTGACGGTGTTCTGCACCGAATACCCGGCGCAAGCGACCTGAGCGCGCACCCGCTCGGGGTGGAGGATGGCCGTGATGCAAGCAGCGCGGTTGCCCCAGTCGAAACCCGCCAGAGCGAAAACCTCCAGCCCGAGCGCATCGGCGAAGTCGACCACGTCCTGGGCGATCGCCGCCTGTTCCGCCATGCGTGGCGCATCGGGGTCGCGGAATCGCGTGGGACCGTAGCCGCGAAGATACGGCACCAGCACCCGGTAGCCCGCGTCGGCCAGGGGCGGCACCACGCCGTCCCAGGATCGAACATCGTAGGGAAAGCCGTGCAGGAGGATAATGGGGAATCCGGCGCTTGGTCCGGCCTCCTCATATCCGATGTCGAGCACCTCGGTCTGGATCATCCGCACCGCTTGACTGGGCGCTGTTTTGACCCGAGTGCCATCCACAGCCGAGGAGCCACCAACGACCGGGGAGCCACCGGCCGCCGCCACAGCGCCCACCACACCGGCGCTCTTCAGGAATTCTCTTCGATTCTGGTCCATGACCGCTCCTCCACTGACGATGTCGGCAAGTTTGCATGGCTCCTGGGGCCTGATCTCGTCTAGCCCTCGAACGCCGGAACTCGTACCAGCACGTAGGTGATGTGCCCGCCATCCGGCACCAGATAGCCGTGGGGTGTTCTGGCCGGAATGTGGAGCACATCGCCGGCGGCCACGGGATATCGCGACCCACCGTCGATCGCGGAGCCGGGGGCGTTCGACCGGCCGATCATCTCGCCACCCACCAGTAGGGTCCCCTCCCCGCTTTGTACGAACACGACGTCGATGATGTCGTCGTGCAGCTCGGGCCTTCCGTCCGCATCCCGACGAATGAATCGAAAACGATGGGACGAGCCCCCCACGCCGTAATCGGCAAGCGTCTCGCGGGCCGAACCGTCCGGGCGCACCCGGGTCGCAAGGGCCGCATTCCGCTCCTCCAGCTCGGAAGACTTCCACATGCCGAATCCTGACGGGTCCAGCCGAGGCGCCGCCCCGTCGGGATCCGAGACGACTTCGCCAAAGAACGCCGGGACTCGCACGAGCACATACGTAACGTGTCCACCATCCGGCACCAGGTAGGCGTGAGGGGTCCCGGCCGGGATTCGGACTACGTCGCCGGCGCTCACAGGATAGCGCGAACCGCCGGTAATCGACGTGCCGACATCGCCCGTGCGGCCGAGCATTTCGCCCCCCACCAGCAGGGTCCCCTCCCCACTCTGGATGTATACGACGTCGTCGATGTCGTCGTGCTGCTCCGGGCGACCGTCTCCATCTCGACGGATGAACCGGAAGCGATGTGCCCCGGACGGGTTGCCGTAGTCGGCAAGGGTCTCCCGGGCGGAATCATCCGGGCCCACCCTGGTCCCGAGGGCTGCATTGCGCTCCGCCAGCTCCGAGACGTCCCACATGACGAATCCGGGGGGAACGGCCTGAGGTAGCGGCGCGAGAACGAGAGCAACCGCCACCACCCCCGCCATACGAGTGCTCATTTCAACCTCGATTCCAGCGAGATCCGCTGGGGTTCTCGGTCAGGCCTCCGCGTGGCGTCAGGGCAGTCTGAGCGCGATCATCTCCGGCGGCGCGCCCTGTCCCCCACCGGCGATCGTCATGGCGATGTACTGCGCCCCCTCGTGCATATAGGTCATAGGGGTCCCCATGGCACGCCTTGGGAGATCGACGGACCCGACGATCTCGCCGGTGGCCTTGTCGCGGGCCACGAGCCGGGGCCCGCCCTCGGTGCCCCCTGCGTTCAGAGCGCTCACCATCAACGTGCTGGTCAGCACCGGCCCTCCACGTCCGTCGCCGCCCAACGGCGGCAGATCGAGGTCTTGGAGTAACGGGTGGTTACGAAGCCGGTCGCCGTCGCCGTTCGGCTGCATCCACGCGTGTTCGCCCTCGTTGAGATCGATGGCGGTGATCCGCGAGTACGGCGGCTTGAGCAGCGGAAGGCCCCTCGGCATCTCGGGCCGAACGCCTGTGGCGCCGAAACTCTCTTGGGTCAACCGGAGATTCCCACCGTCTGCCGAGTCCGGCACGTGGTACTTCATGACCGTGAACTGGTTCACGGAAGGCACGTAGAGGAGTCCGGTCTCGGGATCAACGCCGGCTCCGGCCCAGCCGGCCGCGCCTCCGATAGGGGGTCGCTGAATCGTCCCCTGCAGCCCACCCTCGATGCTCAGCATGGGCGGCGTGAAGACGGGCCCCATCCTGAAGTTTGCGACTTGTTCCAGCGCCATCGCGCGCAGTTCGGGCGTGAAGTCTATCAGATCGTCCGTGCTGACACCCTGATACTCGAACGGGGGCGGCTTCGTAGGAAACGGCTGGGTGGGCGAGAGCACCTCGCCTTCCAGGTCGGTATACGTGTCCACGCGACGCTCTTCGATCGGCCAGACCGGCTCACCCGTCTCGCGGTCGAAGACATAAGTGAACCCCTGCTTGCTCACCTGAGCGATCGCCCTTATGCGACGGCCGTCGACCGTGATGTCGAGCAGGTTCGGCGCAGCGGGGAAGTCGTAGTCCCAGACCCCGTGATGGACCGCCTGGAAGTGCCACACGCGCTCGCCGGTCTCCACGTCGACCGCGACCAGGCTCTCGGCGAAGAGGTTGTCGCCCAGGCGATGGCCACCGTAGTAGTCGCTCGTGGGCGTCCCGGTCGGCAGGTAGACCATGCCCAGCTCCTCGTCGCCACTGAGCATCGCCCAGACGTTGGCGTTGCCCGAGTAGCGCCACGATTCGTTCAGCCAGGTCTCGACGCCAAAGTCGCCTTCTTGCGGCACGGTTCGGAAGATCCACTTCGTCTCGCCGGTTCGCGCATCCACGCCCTTCAGCCATCCGGGCGGCGCCTCCTTACGAACCGCATAGTCGGTGATGATGGTCGGGGTGATGACGACGTCGTTCACGACGATCGGTGGGGACCCGACCCCCAGTAGGTTGCGACCCCGAGGGTCGGTCTCTCCGCGCGTCGCTCGCGGGATGTCCTCCATGAGATCGGCGCGACCCTCGTTGCCGAAGGCGAGCGCCGGCTGACCCGTCTCGGCGTCGACCGCGACGAGGTATCCGTCGCTCGTACCCCAGAAGATTCTGGCATCTTGGCCGTCCGACCAGTACGCCAAGCCACGCGTACGGTACGAGTGCGTCGGCACGCCGCGCAGGTAGGCCTCGGGATCGTGCACCCAGAGCGTTTCGCCGGTTCCGGCGTCGACGGCAGCCCCCTGATGCAGCGCAGTCGCGATGTAGAGGACCCCACCGACCATCAGCGGCGTCGCCTGGAGCCCCCCGATCGACATCTGCGGGATCTCTTCTCGCAGCGCCTCGAGATCGAGCAACGCATCGACCGTCTCCCATCGCCAGGCGACTTCGAGGTCACTGAAGTTGGTAGCGTCGATCTGATCCAGCGGGGAGTACTTGGTGCTCCCCACGTCGCCGCCATAGCTCCGCCACTCGCCGTTCGTGGCACCGTATTGGGCCAGCACGGCGGCAGGCGCCAGCAGTAACGCACAACACAGTATCGCGCTGCACCAGGCGGCGGACACACTTGATGGCTTCCGGATCTTAGACATCGCTTCCTCGGCTTTCTCACCGGTCCCGTGTTGGGGCCGCGGTCTTACATGTGCATGGGTGCACTCCGGGATCAGACTGTGGTCAACATCCGAGAGTGAGGCGGTAGGCGCAAGCAGTGGTCCCAAACACGTTCAGAAGCACGTTCTAAACGCGACGTTATCGCTTCCTTCGTGCGGGGCCTTCTGCCCTTTCGATCACGAACGCGGCGAGTTGGTTCCAACGGCCTGGAGACGGCCTCAATTCTTCTAGAATCTCGTCGGCAGTCGTGCCCCCGAAAGCCCCCTTGTGCTTCTTCTTCATCGCGTGGTACGCGGCCACAGCACGACGGACCACGGGTTGCTCATCAGAGGTCAAGTCCATGACCGCAATCTAACGGTCTTCACCGCTTCCGCTAATCGAGCTCCCCGTAGATCTCGGTCGCCGGGAACGTCAACGAGAACCCGTACCACCGCGTGAAGACCTGTAGCGGAGCCTCCGTCTCGATCTGTTCGCCTGATTCGTCGAAAAGGAGCCCGTTCTCGATTCTCTCGCCAGTCGAAAGGCGGAGGACATCGTCCTCCCACCAGACCCGGTCGGCGGTCGTGTAATGAGCGATGAGCGCGTAGGCGGTCGGATCGTAGTAGACCAGGACACTTCGCCCCTCCAAAGTGTCGAGTATCGCACGACCCTCCTCCTCGACGACGGGCATCGGGTAGTACTTCGCCGTGGGGCCGTTCCAGATGCCGATCCCGAGCTCCATCGTCGGCCTGCGATCATCCTCTTCGCGGATCGTCCCCTGGAACTGTCGGCTGAGGCCCCTTTCACCCCAGCGCGCCAGCTGTGAGCGCCACGAACCGCCCGGGTCAGATCCCTCTGAGAACATCCCCACCCTTGGGTGTTCGGAGATGGCGACGAGCGCCGCAGGATCTTGCGCGAGCGCCTGCCGCACGTTGCTATGTAGCACGTTGTAGAGCTCCAGCCGCTCACCAGCGAGGGGTCCGTACAGCGCCTCTCCCGTCATGTGGTTCCAGTACGTGTCGGTCTTCTCGTCGCCGAAGAGGAAGAGCCCGTCGTACAGTCCGGTGAGCCTGAAGGAGCCGACATAGTCATCGATGCGTGGGACCAGACCGATCCCTGTGTTGCAGACGACTCAGAAGGACACCATCCAGGGCTCCCCGGCCAACTCTCCCTGCGCGATGTGATGGTACGACATCTGTTGGGTCAGGAGGGCCAGACGAGTGTCGCCGCGTTCAAGAAGCAGGACACCGGTTTCCTCGCCGACCCTCCCGTCCTCGAGGGCTGACTTGAGCGGTTCCATCTTCGTGACGGGGAATGGGTCGAACCCCCAAGCGTCATCGAGGATGGCTCGGCCTGGCTCGAACCCCACGACTCTCTTCATCTTCCCCTCACCTTCCGTCGGGCTGACCACGGCCATCGCAGCCGGAGGAACGAGCGAAAGGTCAGCGGTGGGATCTGATCCTTCTTCAGCGGGCTGGCAAGCTGACGGAATCACTAGCGTCACGGCCAGTAACCACATGCGTCGCATAATAACCACCTCCTGCGGCGGTCGAGTTAGCGGAGGAGACTGTGGGCAACATCTGAGGGTGGGGCGGTTGGCGCAAGCAGTCGCCCTGTCACAAGCCCAGAATCGCGTTCTGCGAGACCTGGTTGGCCCCGGGGTTACACGTCCACAATGGGCTGACCCCGCACAGGCCGCAGGTCCAGAGCCAGGCAGGACAGGCCCGGCTCTTCGTCCAGAATGCGCATTACCTCGTCGCGGTCGGTTTCATTACGGACGACGAGCTGTGCGGAACCGTCGCCCTGTGACCCCACGCCCTTCCCGCCCCATATCAGCGGAGAAATCGACTCGTTGTCGAGGACGCGATGAAGTAGGGGGGCTGCCAGCTCGCTGGGACCAGCAGGAGCGCAGTACTCGTCAAAGAGGCGCTGCGTCTCGGTCATCAGCTTGCCGAGTCCCTCGGCATCGCCTTCGGAGAGAAGACCCATTGCGCGCCGAACTATGCCTTTGTTCACAGGTCCGAGGTAGTTGTGCAGACCGCGCGCCGTGTTGTCTTGAGGGAACGGGTAGCACCGATTCAGAGCAGCGAGGATTTCGGTCGTGTTCTTCTTGCCACCCAGATCGACGACGACCATGTGAATCGGCGCCCCCAGGTCGAGCTCTTCGACCGTGGTCGTCTCGTAGTCGTGCACCATATGGATCGCCCGGGACCCAAACGCACAAGCTTGATCCATCCGACCGCAACGCGAGGGCGTAGCGATCTCTCCGAGATACGCGTACTCCATCTCGTCACGCGTCGTCATACCTAGGTCGTAGAGTCGGTTCAGCGCGCGAGCCGTCAACACACACACGGCGGCCGACGAGGAGAGTCCCTTCTTGACGGGCAAGTCCGTCCGATAGTTGTCGATAACGAGGCCGCCGATGCCGTAGCGCGATCGGATGCGGAAGGCCACACCGGCCACGTAGCTGAAGAACCCGCCGGCCTCGGCTTCGGCCAGAAGTGCCTTCGGTTCCATCGGTATTTCTTGCGAAGTACGCACCTCACCGTCGGGCATGGTGGAGCGAATGACGAGCGCGTCGGAATGGGTTTCGACTCGGGCGTAGAGTCCCTGGTTGGTGCCGACGATGAGCGTGAATCCCTTGGAAAGCTCGGGGTTGGCACGGCGATATTCCGCCGCCCAGTCCGAGTGTTCGCCGAAGAGGCAGAGGCGACCCGGTACGAATATTTCCAGTGACACGCTCGATTCCCAGAAGATGGATTCAGACGCGGCGGCGCACAGATGAGAGGGGCGGAC
The DNA here is from genome assembly GCA_965249775.1 of Longimicrobiales bacterium. Lineage (GTDB taxonomy): Bacteria > Gemmatimonadota > Gemmatimonadetes > Longimicrobiales > Gaopeijiaceae > UBA822. The sequence goes on along the minus strand of OZ252253.1, from coordinate 3,411,280 downwards.
TGATCGATGCGCCCGCGATCGAGGATAAGAATATGCCTTCTATGCTCAAGCCGAAAAGTGACAGCCACGCCGCCAATCGCTCGTACCATGGGAACAGTCGTTTACAAGTCTGCCGGACTTTCGTAACGGAGACACCGCAACTACGGGGGAGAAACCCCTCCCCGTCGGTCCCGGTCGAACGGAGTATCGACAAGGCTGCACCTGCTCTTCGCGTCGGCGCCGCCAGCGTCGACCAAGGCCGAGTACCGCCTTCCAAGGGGCCGACTCCATCAGATTCTCCTGGCCGCCATTTGTTTGTTGCCGGCGGGTTTTTGGTTGGATATGGTCGGTCCTCCGTGCACGCTCACTGGTTCGCGATGGGCGCTGCGTCAAAAGAGGAGGCCCCATGCGACCGCGTCTGCCGTTCGGGGGACAATGCGCCCCATCCCGTGTTGTAGCCCTAGAAACCCTTCGGGCCCTTTGGCGGAGCACGCCGAGTGTTGGTCGAGTTCGGGTAACCGACTGGAGGCCTCCAGTAAGGCGAGTCGCCGGGCTCGTATTCGCCATGCTCGCGGTCACATCGTGTCAGGACATGACACAGCCGATTGCTCCCAGCATTCCGACCGTGTCGGTGGCCGAGCTCAATGGTGGGGACGGGTCGGGGGTGCTGTTGGCCACCACTGGTGTGGGGGAGTTGGTCCGGATCGATATCGATGCTGGCACGGCGGTGCTCCTCGGCGACGCCGGGACCCACCCTAATGGTGACCCGCGAGGACTGTCGGGAATCTCGTTCGGCCCGGACGGTGACCTTTTCGTTACCAGCAACCGATTTGAGCCGTGCAATTGCCCTCATCTCTACCAAATTGATCCCGCCGACGGTTCAGTTATCGAAGACTTCGGTGATACCGGAGTCGACTTTCTTTCGGACATCGACTTCTCGGGGGGTACGCTGTTCGCTACCTATTTCGAAAGTAGCGGAGCCCTCGCAACCCTTGACCAGGCGTCGGGGGCGGCAACCGTGTTGGCAGAATTCGGTTTTGATGCCAGTCGCGGTCGCGACCTCGAGAACGGGGGGTTCTCTGTCCATCCCCAGACCGGAGAGCTGTGGGTTGTCGAGGCGACCGGTCGCCCTAACGATCCGGTCGAAGAACCCACGATCTTCCGGGTGAATCCCGACGGCACGGCAGTCCTCGGGACTGTGGTGCCGCTCGGAATCAACGGCGAGCCCGCAGGGTTCGGTTTGGACGCGTTGGAGATTATTCCCGATGGGGCCGATGGAAGGTTCATCGGCTCGAGAGGGGGACCCGACTCTGGGAATGAGCTCTACGAGATAGACCTGGAGCCCGACGCGTCGGGGTTTGCCAATCTGAGGCTGATTTCACTTCCTACCCTTGTTGCCTTCCGAGGCAACTTGAATGGATTGGAAAGTGCTCCGAACAGTACTGCCCCCCCTGCACCACCCCCCAGCGGTGCCAGGGTGTTGTACTCGCTCGAGCGCACCGGCGGATTCCTGCGCACGATCAATGCTGCGACGGGTGAGACCCTCAGTGGCCCGTTCAAGATCAATATTCCGGGCTTTTCGATCGCTACCGGCAACGGGCTCGCTACGGATCCGAACGATGGTCTCCTCTACGCGGTGCTCCGCGGTGAGCTTGACGCAGAATCCATGCTCGCGACTATCGATCCGATAGCCGGACAGGTAAGTCTGGTTGGCGGCCTCGGAGCTCGCTTCGCGAGCATCGCGTTTACGTGCGATGCGTTGTACGGAGTCACCGGTGACGGGTTCGATCCGGCCGAGTCGTTCTACCGAATTGACAAGACAACCGCCATCACGACGTTCCTGAGGGAGCTTGGCAATGGCGACGACGGTGAGGCGATCGCATACAACCCGGACGACGGGCTGATGTACCACGCCTCTGGCTGGACCGGAGGCGACGGCCCGTTCTGGGAGACGATCAATCTGGACGACCTGACGGTGACCCCCATCTTTGGACCCAGGACGACCACCTATGAGGTAGCGTTGGGCCTCACGTACGATGCGGACCCTACTTTCCTGGTCAGCGGCTTCGACGAGGGCCTCCACACTCTGACCACAATGGGGATGGACACGCGGCTCGGCGACTTGGAAGTCACTGACGATGGCTTCGGTACCAAAGGTCTAGCGTTTGTCCCAACCTTCTCGTGCCTCAGTAATGAGCCCCCCGTCGCCGACGCCGGCGAAGTCCAACCTGTCGAGTGGACCTCCGATGGCGTCTCCGTGACGCTGGACGGTAGGGGCTCCAGCGATCCCGATGGTGACGATCTGATGTTCTCGTGGACGGACGTGAGCAACATGGTAGTCGGCACCGGTCCGACTCCTACGATCGATCTCGGGAGTCTCGGAACCCACACGATCACGCTGACGGTGGACGACCGGAACGGCGGTACGGACGCCGACGAGGTCGAGATCACCGTGGTAGATACTACAGCGCCGGAGATCACCCTGGCGCTGGTCCCGGTCCCGAAACCCCGCCGCTTCCGACGCTGGTGGCGCCGACTTACTCGACGAGATCACGACGATGACGAGGGACGTTTCCGCGTCGAGTTCAGCGCCAGCGACACGTGCGACACCGACCCGATAACCACGGCGATGCTGAACGGCATCGCGGTGACGAACGGGCAGATCGTGAAGCTGGAGTTGGACGACGACGAGCAGGAAGTGGAGTACGACGACGGAATCCTGGAGATCGAGGCACCGTCGTTTGTGTTGACGGTGACCAGTGTGGACCAGTCGTTGAACGAAGCAACCGCGACGGCGGTGCCACAGTTCGCCAAGGATGACGACGATGATGACGACGAAGGCGACGACGATGATGAAGGCGACGACGATGATGATGACGATGATGATGATGATGACGACGATGACGACGATGACGACGATGACAATCGCCGTAGGCGCTGGCGGTGGGGGAGGGGTAGATAGAAACTGAGCAACGCTTCGGCTCCGGAGCGGGCCGGGAGTTAGCTAGCCTCCGCGCCCAGCTCGAGCTCCTCGATCATCTGCTCGCGCATCACGAACTTCTGGATCTTGCCGGTCACGGTCATCGGGAAGGAGTCTACGATCTTCACGTAGTGGGGGATCTTGTAGTGGGCGATCTGCCCCTGGCAGAAATCCTGGATCTGCTCGGTCGTCGCGGACGCGCCGTCGCGTAGCTTGATCCAGGCGCACAACTGCTCGCCGAATCTCTCATCGGGGACGCCGATGACTTGGACGTCCTCGATGTCGGGATGTCCATACAAGAACTCCTCGATCTCCCGCGGATAGACGTTCTCGCCGCCACGGATGACCATGTCCTTTATGCGCCCCACGATGTTGCAGTATCCCTCGGCGTCGATCGTTGCGAGATCCCCGGTGTGCATCCAACCTGCAGCATCGACGGCCTCGGCCGTACGCTCCGCGTCGTCCCAGTATCCGAGCATGACCAGATACCCTCGGGTGAGCAGCTCGCCCGGCTCGCCGCGAGGGACGATCCGTCCATCGGCGTCGACAATCTTGACCTCCACGTGCGGATGGACGGAGCCGACGGTCGAGACTCGCCGATCGAGCGGATCGTCCGGGGCGGTCTGGAAGCTGGCGGGGCTGGTCTCCGTCATACCGTACGCAATCCCGACCTCGTCCATGTGCATCTCGCTGGTCACCCGCTTCATTACCTCGATGGGACACGGGCTGCCGGCCATGAGGCCCGTGCGCAGCGAGGAGAGGTCGTAGGAGCCGAACTCCGGGTGCTCCAGCTCCGCGATGAACATCGTAGGCACGCCGTACAACGTGGTGCAGCGCTCTTCGCTTGCGGCCGCCAGAACGGCCTCGGGCTCGAAGCCGTCAGACGGATAGACCATCGTCGCTCCGTGCGTGATCGCCGTCAGGTTTCCGAGGACCATTCCGAAGCAGTGATAAAGAGGCACCGGGATGCAGATGCTGTCGTCGGGCGTGAGCTTCAGCACCTGCCCCACGAAGTAGCCGTTGTTGAGGATGTTGTGGTGGGTGAGCGTCGCCCCCTTCGGCAAGCCGGTGGTGCCGCTGGTGAACTGGATGTTGATCGGATCGTCGAACTGAAGCGTATCCGCGATCGTACTCAACCGGTCCTCGTCCTCGGGTGTGCCCGCATCCATGAGGTCTCCGAAGCGGATCATCCCCTTTTCGTCGTTCGACCCGAGATGGATCACGAATTCCAGCGAGGGGAACCTCTCGGACTGCAGGGCACCTGGCTCGGCGTCGTCCAGCTCGGGCGTAAGCTCGCGCAGCATCCCAATGTAGTCGCTGGTCTTAAAGCTCGTCGCGGTAACGAGCGCACGGCACCCGACTTTGTTGAGCGCGTATTCGAGCTCGGAGAGGCGGTACGCCGGGTTGATGTTCACAAGGATCAGGCCGGCCTTGGCCGTCGCGAACTGGGTGACCGTCCACTCGGCGTTGTTGGGCGACCAGATGCCGACGCGATCGCCCGGCTCTAGGCCGAGGGACAGGAGGCCTGATGCACACCGGTCCACCCGCTCGCGAAGTTCGGCATACGTCCAGCGGATCGATTGGTGCCGGACGACCAGAGCTTCTCGGTCGGGATACCGCTCGACGGTGCCGTCGAAGTACCGACCGATAGTGGTGTCCAGGAACGGCGTGGAGGAAGCGCCGTGTACGTAGCTCAGGGTCAGGGACACGTCGTGGGACCTTCAGATGGGCTCGTCATGATCCGGACAAAATGTGTCTAAGACGTGTGGGGCGGCAACCGTCTCGGACATGGAAATCGTCTTGGGGAGCTCGCAGACGTTTCCCCAAAATTGCCCTGGGGTCAGTCGGGCGCGGTACGGTACTCCCAGTCCTCGCTGTAATTCTGGCGGAGGTCGGCTACCTAGGGCGCTCGCTTGCTGGCCGTTATAGTGCGGCGCATCTTTTTCGTCGCTTCGCCGCCACCTTCGATGTGAGGTCCATATGCACCGAGCCAAATCCAGCCGCTCCAAGTTGCCTCGCGCGGTCGTTGTGGCGTGCGTGGCCGGTTGGTTCCTAGTTGGCTGCAGCGCATCGCCAGACGCGCCGGAGGCCACGGAGGAGGTTCCGCGCGGCCTGAGGCTGGACACGCCGGACGCTGCCCCCGGTTACGTCTATTACTCGCCCCTCATCTCAGCCACGACCTACTTGATCGAGACCGGCAGCGGTGACGTCGTCCACACCTGGGAGAGCGAATATGCGCCCTCGGGGTTCGTCTATCTGCTCGACAACGGCAATCTGTTGCGGGGCGGACGGGAACCCGACGTCGCCGTCTTCAGCGGTGGCGGGCAGGGTGGACGCATCCAGGAGCTGACCTGGGAGGGGGAGCTGGTCTGGGACTACCTGTTCGCCAGCGAGGATCACCTGCTGCATCACGATGTCGAGGTGCTTCCCAACGGCAACATCTTGGCAATCGCCTGGGAAGCGAAGTCCGTCGAAGAGGTACGACAGATGGGCTATCGGCCCGAGATGACGCCCGAAGGCGGGCTCTGGCCGGACATGATCGTCGAGCTCGAGCCTCAGCCGCCCAATGCCGCCCGCATCGTCTGGGAGTGGCACATGTGGGACCACCTGATCCAGAGCCGCGATGCCGATCTGAGCCACTACGGTGACCCGTCGGAGCATCCCGAGCTGATCGATATCAATGGCGGCCCTGCGCTCCCGGAGGATGTCCCTGAGGAGGAGCTCGCCCGTTTTCGTGAGATCGGCCACGTGCCTGATGACAGCGATCACGACCCTCCGTCGGATCTCATGCACACGAACGCGATCGCCTACAACGCCTCATTCGATCAGATCGCCCTGAGCATGCAGCCATGGGGTGAGATCTGGATTATCGACCACAGCACGACGACCGCGGAGGCGATGGGACACACCGGCGGGCGCTGGGGTCGCGGCGGCGACTTGCTGTATCGCTGGGGGAACCCGCGAGTCTACGGGCGCGGTGACGAGGCGGACCGCCTGCTGTTTGGGCAGCACGACGTCCGGTGGGTGCCGGAGGGACTGCCCGGTGCCGGGAACATCCTCGTGTTCAGCAACAACGTCCCGGGACCGGACGGACCCCACTCGGCCGTGTTCGAGATCGAGCCGCCGATGGATGACTCCAGGCGCTATCTGCTGAATGAGGGAGGACCGTTCGGTCCGGTGACGCCAACGTGGAGCTACACCGCACCCGACCCCACGTCGTTCTTCAGCCCGTTCATATCAGGTGCGCACCGACTCTCGAACGGCCACACACTGATCACGTCAGGCGCGCAGGGACGCTTCTTCGAAGTGACCCCCGAGGGCGAAATCGTCTGGGAGTACTGGTCGCCGACCTCGGGCGCGGTGCGGATGCCCGACGGCTCGTTGCCCCATCCGGTCGAGGCGTTCCCGTACGCCGTGTTCCGTGCGACGAAGATTCAGCCGGACCATCCAGCCTTGCGTGGCCGAGAGCTGGTTCCCCTGGACCCGCAACCTTCCCCCGTGCCGCCGCCGGTGCCGCCGCCTGATACGTCCGATCCGTAGGGGTGTGGGCCTCTCGCAAATTCAGTTGAGTAACCTCTTCTGCGATCGACTCTCACCGCACAATCAAGTCGAGGTCTTCGACCTCGTCCATGCTCAGGACCACGCCGCCCTCCTCCATGAGCCCGACGAACCGCAGTCTCCCTCCCCGGCGAACTTCGACGAGCGGCATGCGGATATACCACTCGTTTACGATCCAAGTCCCGTTGGATAGGCCCTCGAATCGGACCTGCCCCCCGAGGCGCTCTTTGTTGGGAACGTCCAGGTACTCGTACCGATAATCCAGCCACTGCAACTCCGCGCTCGCCCGGTCCAGCCATAGGACGCCACTGATGTCCATAACCCCACGGTCCTCCGTCGGCTCGAACGACAACCCGAGAAGACCCTCCGCTTCGCCCTCTCCCTCGGTCAGGCGCATGCAGTGCGTGTCGAGGAAGGGATCCGACAGGAGGATGTCGGCGTCGGGGGCGTAGAAGGTGCTCCCCTCGTCGTCGGCGTGGATGAATCCCTCATCGAGTAGACTCTCGACGTCCAGACTGCGGAAAGGGCTCGCCATCACACCCCGTTGGATTTCGCTCTGTTCGCTCCTCACCTCGCGCGCTTCGTCATCCAATTCCCGCTCGTAACGACGAATCATGTAGCTGTAGACACCCAGGTCGCTGGTTCGCGATGTCGCCTCGAGGGCCTTCCTCGCCTCCTCCCACACCCTCGCCGTGGACGCGCCCTGTCCGGGCCTGACTTCACAACGGCGGTTGCTCGTCACGTCGATCCCGGCCAGCATGATCGCCTCCACCGGAGTCTCGAGCCGATACAACGCGGTCACGCCGCGGTCGACCGGAATCGGATCGGACAGGACGCTTGCGTGGCCGATCCGATCTGCCTGCAACACATATGTCCCGGGTGCTCGCAGCCGGAAGTCGAACTGTCCGGCGGCGTTGGTCAGGCGCCAAGAGAGCCGTTCGCCATCGCGATCGAGAAGAAAGACCGAGGCTCCTTCCACAGGAGCCCCCGTCTCGGACTCGACCAGCGTTCCAGCAATTGCCTGGGCGGCGAGGGGGGCCGTCGAAATCATGAACGAGCCGAGGAGCCACGAAGCGGCGACGAGAAAACGTGTCCTCAGCATTCAGACCTCCCGGTCGGACCAAGGCTAGTCGACCACGATGTTCGTTAAAGCAAAGGCCGTGCCGGTCGTCTGCGCAAGGCCTTCCCAATGAATCAGGTGTCCCTCGCAAACTTTACCGAGTGGCGATAATATGTGGGTGGATTTGCTCACCTGTTACGGGGCAGGAGGGAACAGCATCATGAGCGGAAATCGTATGGTTGTGTTGCCAATGTTGGCTGCAGTCGGCCTGATGTCTCTCAACCCGGCCTCGGTCTCTGCCTTGACCGCGAGCCAGCAAGTGCAGGCGGACTATCCGGTGAAGGTCACGCTGATCCCAAACCCACGGACGGACCTCACTTATGCGCGGGATGTCGCGCCGATCATCCAGCAGAACTGCGAGAACTGCCATCGGCCGGGCAATGTGTCGCCGATGGTGCTCCAGACGTACGAGCAGGTGAGGCGATACTCCGTGCGGATCCGCGACCGGGTGATCAGGAGGCAAATGCCGCCCTGGCCCATCGACAGGACCGTCGGGATCACCGAGTTCAAGAACGACGCCTCGCTGAGCGACGAAGAGATCAGGACGATCGTGGATTGGATCGATGCGGGCGCACCGCTCGGCGATCCTGCTCAGCTGCCCGAGCCGATGGTCTGGCCCGCCGATGACGAGTGGGCATTCGAAGCGGATCTGGGGAGCCCGGACATGGTGCTCCAGTCGCCCATATACAACGTCATCGCCAACGGGATGGACCAGTGGCCCACTCCGATCACCCCGCTCGAAGAGGTGCAGATCGCAGGCGCGCCGCTCACCCGGGATCGGTGGATCAAGGCGGTCGAGGTTCGACCGCACACGACCGAGTCTCGCTATGTCTTCCACCACGCCAACCCGGGCCTCATCATGCCGGGAGAGGTGGCTGATCCGATGGAGTCGCAGTCGGGAAGGCTCAAGTTCATCGATTCGGCGGTCGGGACCACCGGTCGGATCTTTCCAGACAACCAGGGCCGGATGATCCGACCCGGATCGAGCGTCAGTTGGAGCTTGCACTACTTCCCGTACACCCACGACATCGCGGCCGCGTTACAAGTCGCCGTCTGGTACTACCCGGTGGGGTACGAGCCGGAGTTCTACAGCATGGGCGACGTCCAGATGCAGACCAGCATGACCTCCTACACGGGTGAGTTCAGTCCACGAACGGGTACGCGGGACAGCAGCGGTCGACTCCACGATCACTCCGACATCCTCATTCCCCCGAACAGCGTCACGACGCTTAGGGGAGTCCACGTGTTGGACCGGCCCGCCATGATGCACAGCATCCGGGGGCATATGCACTTGCTCGGGAAATATGAAGTTCTGGAAGCGATCTATCCCGACGGCAGGTGGGAAGTCATCAGCAAGCTCAATTGGGATCACGGCTGGCATACGCTCTTCCTGTACGAGGACCATGTGGCGCCCCTGTTCCCCACGGGGACCGTGCTCCTCATGAGCTCGACGTTCGACAACACGGCCGCCAACCCGCACAACCAGGACCCGGATCAGTGGATCACCGGGGGGGACCGGAGCGTCGACGAGATGGGACATATCCGGCTCGGCCTCACGTATTTCGAGAGCGAGGAGGACTTCCAGAAGATGGTCGAGGAACGGGAGCGCATGCTGGACACCAGACCCGCGGCCCAGCCATAGGTCAGCCAATGAGATCGCGACGACTTTCCCCGATAGGAGGCCCGCTCGCCGGAATGTTCCCCGCCGGAATGTTCCTCGCTGGGATGTTCGTGCTTGGCTCGACGTCTCTGGAGGCCCAGCAGTGGGACGAAAAGATCCCGGGCAATGCGGGTGAGTGGAACGTACGGATGCTGCGCCCCGAGGGGCAGCCCGTGATCCCCATCTTCGACGGCTGGGTGCTCGAAGAGGACGGCACGGCAACCCTGTGCCTCGGATACTTCAACCTGAATTTCGACGAAGCCCTGGAAATCCCGCTCGGGCCGAACAACTACATCGAGCCGGCCCGCTACGACGGAGTTCAACCGACTTATTTCAATCCGGTACCGATGCGGGCGCGCAACAAGCAGCGGAACTATTGCGTCCTCACCTTCAACGTGCCGCAGGGGGACACCGAGCGCATCGTCTGGCACCTTGGACGTGACTACAAGGACTTCTCCGTTCCCGCCCACTCAGGAGCTGAGCACTTCCGGGTCAACGATATCTTCTTCCCTACGGATCGAGCCGAGCGGGGAGGATCCATGGCACCGCTCGTCCGATTTGTCGAGCCGGCAGGCCCGGAGGGAATCGGCAAGGGCAAGCTGGGCGGGAAGAGGGTCGGGCCGGTCATGGCGAGGGTTGGTGAGCCACTACCGCTCACCCTCGCAGTGAGGCAGCCGAGCCCCGACGACTACCCCGAGGTCGCGCCCTACGTGGGCGAGCCGAAGCGCTTCGAGGTGTTTTGGGCAAAGTACTCGGGACCTCCGGACATCCTCGGGATCGTGACGTTCAGCGAGAACGAGTTCCGCGTCGGGCCGGAGGAAGGACTCGCCGAGACGACTGCCATGTTCCAGGAACCGGGCGACTACGTGCTGATCGTGCAGGTGCTCGGCGGCGCGTTCGACAACCAGTGTTGCTGGACGAACGGGTACGTGGAGGTCACGGTCACTCCATAGTGAACTGCAAACTGAAGTCCTCCCCCTCAAATAAGGCGTGCCCCCGGTGGGTGCCCTGATGGCCGGATCCGGCGGCAGCAACGGTTCGGGCAATGTCAGGCGGAACGTCCTCGTCTTGGTCTTTGCGCTCGCGGTGGTAAGCGTCTATTTGGTCGTGACGCGAGAGACCGGCCCACCGCCCGAACTCGAAGCCCTGCACTCTTCGGAGGACGCGATCACGCAGTGCAGCGAGGGTATCGAGTCGAGACTCTCGGACCTGAGTGCGACGGTGCAGGGGGTACTCGTAGCCGAATATCTGGAGGGTGGCGAGTATGCGGTGCGCGGCCGAGTGAGCGTGGTGGAGGGACGGAGTCGCGTCACCAGGCCCGTACTTTGCGAAGCTCAGTTCCGACCCGAGGGCGGGTGGACGATCGAGCACGTGGAGGTTGGGTCCTAGCGCTCTACTTCCATCTCTTCTCAGGCGGCTCGCCATCCGGATCCGGATACTCGTAGTGGTAGTAGTTGAGCGAGCCTACGTGATTGATGTGCATGTGCACCCGCGCCTTTTCGGGGTCGCTCGGGTCGCGTATCGAAAATGTCGTGAACGACACGTCCTCAGTGAGCGCGAAGCCGGCAGCCATCAACTCGTTCTCGTCGGGAAGCGCGAGGTTGTCGTTGAAGTACTCCTCGATGGCGATCGCCGCCGAGTGCAAGTCCGAGACGACGGTGCTGTTGTAGGCTTTCTGACGGACGTCCTCGAACTGCGGGATGGCGATGGTCGCAAGCAGCCCGATGATCACCACGACGATCAGTAGCTCGATGAGCGTGAATCCGTGGTCGTCGACGAGCCGTGAGCCGCCAGAGGCGAGGCCCGGAAAGCATGTGGATGCTGTAGTCATACTTTCCCAGTTTAGATCCCGGAGCCCCTCTTGGAGCCCGTTAGCTTGTCGCCCTCCATGTGGTAGACCGCACAAATGACTTCTCGATCGTTCAACCGCGACCAGGAGTCGTCGGTCGGATAGATTGGAAAAATGTCCAGGATCGACGAGTCATAGGATCTGCCTACAAAGCTCTGAAAGCGTCCAAGACATCCCTCCTCGGCCGCATCGGAGATGACCCCCTCGCCCGGGAATCTATCGAAGGAAACATCGAACACGGCGTAGACTTCATTGTCGTGCGGCTCAGAGCAGGGGACCTGCTCGCGGTTTGCTGACCGGGGGGGCATCTTGAGCGCATGAACGAGGAACGCATCCGACGACTCTCCGCGATCATGTTCACTGACATGGTGGGTTATACGGCCCTCATGCAGGAGGACGAGTCCAGGGCCACGACGTTGCGAGATCGTCACCGGACGGTGCTACGTGAGGGCATTGACGCCCACCAGGGTGAGATCATCCAGTTCTACGGCGACGGAACCCTCAGTATCTTTCCGAGCGCGGTACAGGCGGTGGACGCCGCCGTCGACATCCAGGGTCAGTTCCGGCTGGACCCCGCTATCCCTGTCCGGATCGGGCTCCACATCGGCGACATCGTCCAGGACCAGGACGGTGTACACGGCGACGGTGTCAACGTCGCCGCCCGTGTGCAGGGGCTTGCGGTTCCGGGATCAGTGCTCATCTCGGGCAGGGTCTACGAGGAGCTCAAGAACCATCCTAGTCTTCCCACGCGAGCCCTGGGGGACTTCGAGCTCAAGAACGTCCAGAGGCCTCTGAGCATCCACGCCGTGGCCACGTCCGCACTCGCAGTTCCGTCGCCCGCCGATCTGTCGTCCAGCGGCGACCGGACCAAGAAGTCCATCGCAGTGCTCCCCTTCCTCAATATGAGCTCAGACGTCGAGAACGAATATTTCACCGACGGGATCACCGAGGAGATTCTCAACACCCTGGTCAAGTTCGACGACCTGAAGGTGACCGCGCGCACGTCGTCCTTCGTCTTCAAGGAGAGGAACGAGGACGTCCGCGAGATCGGCCGGGTGCTGAACGTCGGGGCCGTGCTCGAGGGTAGCGTCCGCAAAGCGGGAAACCGCGTGCGCATCACCGCACAGCTCGTCGACACCGCCGACGGCTACCACCTCTTCAGCAACAGCTACGACCGGGTGCTCGAAGACGTCTTTGCGGTCCAGGACGAGATCGCCGACACCATCGCGCGGGAACTGCGCGTCCTGTTCCCCGTGGCGGGGGCGCGGACGGAGACCACCCTGCCGAAGCCCACCGAGAACTCCGAGGCCTACAGCCTATACCTCCGGGGTCTGCACTGCTGGAACCAAACGACGCCTGATACGACCCAGGAGGCGCTCCGCCATTTCCGCGATGCCCTGGCGCTGGACCCGGACTTCGCCCTCGCCCACACCGGGGTCGCTCGCTGCTACGTCCACCTCGGGGCCCAAGGCCGACTCCCCAGCGAAGAGGCCTACCCCACCGCGCAGGAGGCCGCCCAGCGCGCCATCGAGCTAGATCCGGAGATCGCCATGGGTCACGTGTCGCTGGGGCTGGTGAGGCTCTTCTACGACTGGGACCTGGCGGCAGCCCGGAGCTGCCTGGAGCGTGCCATCGAACTAAACCCGGGCTCCGCGGAAGCCCGCCACTGGGCCGGCACCTGCTACATGGCCTCGGGGCACTTCGACGAGTTTCTCGAAACGGCAGAAGTCGCCGCGTCGCTCGACCCGCTCGCGCCGTGGGCCCTCGACGCTCTGGGTACTGCCCACATCTTCGCGGGAGGGCCCCGGGAGGGCCTGATCCACTACGATCGCGCACTCGAAATCGACCCCACCTTCCGCACCGCCATCGAGGGTCGTGCCCAGGCCTACGACCGCCTGGGAGAACACGACCGGGCCATCGAAGAATTCCTGCGCTACCGGGCGCTTACGCCCGGAGGTGTGGGGGGCCTGGGCACCGGAGCGTACCTGTTCGCGCGGGCGGGACGGACGGAGGAGGCCCTGGGCTACCTCGCCGAGCTCGAGGAGCTGGAGCGGACCAGCCCGGAACTCCCCCTCCACTTCGACTTCATCGTGGCCCTCATCGCACTCGGTCGTATCGACGAGGCGGTCGAGCGGCTGGAACGAGCCATCGAGGCCCGCACCGGCTACGTGGTCTTCGTCCGACACACCTTCAACTGGGAGGACCTGGGCCTCGATCCCCGCATGGACGAGATCCTGGCCGCCGTGGGGCTGTAGTGAGAACGGATGATCCAGGTTCCCCGGACCCCGATCACATAGTATCAGAGGAGGTCAGAGACATGAGCAGCACCACACCATCCGAAGGACTCACGCTCGTACTCGGCGGGACCGGCAAGACCGGCCGGCGCGTCGTGGGGCGGCTCGAGAGCGACGAGATGCCGACGCGCGTCGGGTCTCGGGCCAGCGAACCGCCCTTCGACTGGGGGGACCAGAGCACCTGGGACGCTGCACTCGATGGAGTTACAGCGGCATACATCAGTTACGCCCCCGACCTCGCCATTCCCGGGGCGACTGATGCGGTCCGCGCCTTCGTCGAGAAGGCCGTGGACGTCGGGATCCGGCGGCTGGTCCTCCTGTCGGGTCGCGGGGAGGAAGAGGCGCAGGCGTGTGAGCTGATCATCCAGCGTCCCGAGGTCGAGTGGACCGTCGTTCGTGCCAGCTGGTTCAGCCAGAACTTCTCCGAAGGAGAGTTCCTCGACATGGTGCTCGCTGGCGAGATCACGCTTCCCGCCGGTGACGTCCCGGAGCCGTTCGTCGACGTGGACGACATCGCCGATGTCGCCGTCGCCGCTTTGACCGAAGACGGACACGCGGGTCAGATCTACGAGCTCACCGGGCCCCGACTCCTCACTTTCGCGGAAGCGGTGGATGAGATCGCCCAGGCCACCGGACGGACCATCCGGTATGTCCAGATACCGGCCGAGGCTTTCGCCGCTGGGGTGGCAGAGTCGGGCCTTCCGGAGGACATCCTGTGGCTGCTGAACTATCTGTTTGAGACTGTCCTCGATGGTCGGAACGCCTACCTGGCCGACGGCGTCCAGCGGGCGCTGGGTCGCGAGCCCAGGGACTTCGCCGAGTTTGCGCGCCGGAACGCCGCCGCGGGCGTGTGGAACGTACCGTGAGGCGAGGTAGTTGAGCGGCTACGAGGCGGCGAGAAAACCCTCGAGCCGGTCGCGAATGATCTCGTCGGCCTCCGACATGATGCGGTCGATCAGTTCCTGACACGTCGGGATGTCATGGATGAGGCCCGCGACCATACCGCAGCTCCACACCCCCGCGTCCATATCGCCCTCGTGGAGCACTTTACGGCTCTTCTCGCCCGCAACGAGATCGCGGATGTCCTCGATGTCCAACTCCCTTCCCTTCTCCCGCTCGATCTCGAGCACCCTCTCGGTCGCGGCGTTGTTCAGAACGCGCTCGGTATTACGAATGGGTCGCATGACGAGTCGGGTCTGGAGCTCGTCCGCCTCGACGAGGGCCTGCTTCACGTTCTCGTGCACCGGCGCTTCCTGCGTAGCGATGAAGCGCGTTCCCATGTTCATCCCGTCCGCCCCAAGGGCCAAGGACGCAACGAGGCTACGTCCGTCGGCCATGCCGCCCGAGGAAACGAACGGAATGGTCAATTCCTCGCCGGCGCGCGGGAGCAGAATCATGTTCGGGATATCATCCTCGCCCGGGTGGCCTGCGCACTCGAAGCCATCCACGCTCGCGGCATCGCAGCCGATACGCTCGGCCTTCAGGGCGTGTCGGACCGAGGTGCACTTATGGATGACCTTGATCCCGGCGTCTTTGAAACCCGGAAGAAACGGCTCCGGATTGCGACCGGCCGTTTCTACGAATTTCACGCCACTTTCCACGATCACGCGTGCGAATTCCTGGTACGGCACGTCCCTGAATGTGGGGAGGATGGTGAGATTCACCGCAAAGGGCTTGTCGGTCATCTCCCGGCAGCGCGCGATCTCCTGCACGAGGTCCTCGGGCGTCGGTTGCGTCAGACCGGTGATGATGCCCAGGCCGCCCGCGTTCGAGACCGCGGCGACGAGCTCCGCGTAGCCCACGTAGTGCATCCCGCCCTGGATGATGGGATGCTCGATGCCGAACAGCTCAGTGATGCGTGTTTTCATCAGGAGAAACTAACCCCCTAGGTCTCGGATGCCCTCAGCTCGACTCGGCGGATCTTCCCAGAAATCGTCTTGGGGAGCTCGTGGACGAAGTCGATCTCACGTGGATACTTGTACGGCGCGGTGACGCGCTTGACGTGCTCCTGGATCTCAGCTGCCAGCTCGTCCGACGCCTCATGACCACCGGCGAGGATGACGAACGCCTTCACGATCTGACCGCGGTCGGGATCCGGCTTTCCCACCACGGCGGCTTCCGCGACTGCCGGATGCTCTAGGAGAGCCGACTCGACCTCGAAGGGACCGATGCGATAAGCCGCGGAGATGATCACGTCGTCGGCCCGGCCGACGAACCAGATGTAGCCGTCTTCGTCCCGATAGGCGCGATCACCGGTGAAGTACCAACCGTGGTGGAATGACTCCGCGTTTCGATCGGGGTCACGCCAGTACTCCCGAAAGAGACCGACGGGGCGCGGCTCCGTGCGGACCGCCAGATGACCCTCTACGCCAACCGATTGAACCGTTCCCTCGTCGTCGACGATTTGAACGTCGAATCCGGGCGCAGGCTTCCCCATTGAGCCCGCCTTGACGGGCAGACACGGATAGTTGGCGACCAGGTTGACGGTCTCCGTCTGGCCGTACCCATCGTAGATGTCGAGGCCGGTCGCCCGCCTCCACGTCTCGATCACCTCCGGATTCAGAGGCTCGCCCGCCGCGGTGCAGTGCCGCAACCCCGACCAGTCGTACTGGTCCAGATCGAGCTGCACGAAGGCCCGGTAGAGCGTCGGTGGCGCGCAGAAGCTCGTGATGCGATGCTCGGCGATGATCCTGAGCATGCGGTCGACATCGGGCTTGCCGACCACATTCCACATGACGACTGCCGCCCCCAAGCGCCACTGTCCGAAGAGCTTTCCCCACGCCGCCTTGGCCCACCCCATGTCGGAGACGGTCCAATGCACGTCGTCCGGCCCCAGATCGTGCCAAAAGCGCGCCGTGATCTCGTGGCCGATCCCATAACTCGCATGAGTATGGAGGACCATCTTGGCGTGCCCCGTGGTGCCTGATGTGAAGTAAATCAGCAGAGGATCGTCGGAGGCCGTGGGATCGACTGATGCGGCCTCGTCGGAGGCGCCGGCCATGCCGGATTCGAGGCTCTCCCAGCCCGCCGGGTCTGCCCCTCCCGAATCCTCCCCTACGGAGCCCTCCCACACCCGGTCCTCCCCTACGAGGACCTTGGCCCGAAGCGATGGGCAGGAGTCGGCCACCTCGTCCGCCCGGGCCGCTCCAACCGGGTCCGTGACGATGAGGCACGCTTCAGCGGCGTTGACTCGGTACTCGATATCGCGGGGCATGAGGAGTGACGTGCCGGGCATGGGCACGGCACCCAGCTTCAGACAACCGAGGATGGTGAAGTACCACTCCGGTATCCGAGGGAGTTGGACGAACACCCGGTCGCCCTTCCCGACGCCGAGCCCCTTCAGGTAGTTGGCCGCCCGGTTCGCCTCCCGTGAAATCTCCCCGAAAGTGTGGTGGGTCGTCGTGCGCCCGTCGGGGTGAATCGCGACCAGGGCCAACTTGTCGGGTTCGGCACGCGCCCATCGATCCACGACGTCGATCGTGTAGTTGAACCGGTCCGGCACTTCCAGACGGAAGTCGTGACGGGTTACGTCGTAGTCCTCCATGCTGCCCATGCTAACTCCCGTCGGTACATTCGATCATGCGCCCGTCCATCAATCCGCACGTACTCAATCTCAAAGCATCAGCCACGTTGGCAATCAATCAGCGTGTCCTGCAAATGCGCGCAAACGGCGAAGATGTCTTTCACTTCGGCTTTGGCCAATCCCCCTTCCCTGTGCCTGATGCGATTCAGGCTGCACTGATCGAGCATGCCGACAAGAACACCTATCTGCCCACAAAGGGCCTGCCGGAGCTGTGCGAGGCCATTGCCGCATTCTATGACGAGCAATGCAGTTGCGCTGTGTCGCCCGATCAGGTCGTTGTGGGACCGGGCAGCAAAGAGCTCATTTTTCAGCTCCTTTACCTTCTGGAGGGTCCCCTCCTGATCCCCGCGCCGAGTTGGGTCAGCTACGGGCCGCAGGCGACTCTTCGGGGAAAAGAAACCGTCACTATAGAGACGCAACGGAAGCTTGGTTATCGGCTGCAAGCCGATGAGCTCGATCAAGTCTGCCAACGTATGGATGGCCAGAAGATTCTGATTTTCAACAATCCCAATAACCCCAGCGGGAGCAGTCACAGAGAGCAGGAAATCGAAGATCTGGCAGCAGTCTGCAGGACTCATCAAATCATCGTGATCTCAGATGAGATCTACGGGCTGGTGAACTTCCGGAAGGAGAAGCACACCAGCATCGCCCACCATTATCCCGAAGGCACCGTTATCACCGGTGGCTTGTCCAAGGCGTTTTCGGCCGGAGGTTACCGGCCCGGTCTGATGATCGTTCCACTGGAACTGGACCAGATAATCCCGGCGCTCGAATCCATGATCAGCGAGACATTCAGCGCCGTCAGTGCCCCCGTCCAATACGCTGCATTGGCTGCCTACCGGTACGGCGATGAAGTTCGTGAGGGCGTGGAGCTCTGTAGAGACATTCACCGCTTTACGGGTGAGTACCTGCACCAGCGGTTCATCGACATGAACCTGAACTGCCCGCAACCGGAAGGAGGATTCTTTCTTTTTCCGGATTTCGATCACTTCCGTGAGCCACTTCTGGCACGTGGCGTCGTCACATCCCGGCAGCTAACCGACACGCTTCTGACCGAGGCGAGGGTGGCGATGCTGCCGGGCTCGGATTTCTATCTCCCCGATACGCATCTGGGTGTCAGGGTCGCTTCCGTTGACTATGACGGGGAGAACGTGTTGGACAGGTTCCGAGGAGCCGCAGGGATGGACGAAGAGAAACTTACCACGCTATTTCCCAACCTGGTTCACGGTTGTGACAGATTGGAGGGCTTTCTAGCACAGTTATAGTGCAGGCTGCTACGGTAGCGGCCGGCAGCTACGGCGCCGGGCTGTTACCGTACCGGCTGCAGAGGAGTCTGTCCGCAACGTGCCCCCGGGGTCGCCAGACCCCGGGGGGCACACCTCAATCAGCTCACGGCCCCGCCGGATCGGCCGGACCGGAGGGTGGAGTCGTCAGTTCCCAAAAGCGAATTGGACCCGCGCGTAGTAGAAGCCGCCGTTCGTTCCGTACTGCGTGACGCGTCGGCTGTACGGGAAGTTCCCGCTGCTGATGTTCGCGTCCTTCTGGTGTCTGTCGGGAAAGGTGTTGAGGACGTTGTTGGCGCCGATCTGGAGCATAACACCGTCCGTGATCTCGTAGCCCAGATCCACATCGAGCAGGACCTTGGCTCCGAAGTCCTCGTCGTTGGCCGTGTTCGTCGGCCGGTACAGCACGTTGCCGTAGTAATTTCCACTGACCCCGATATTGACCCTGTCGCGCGTCCAACGGGCGGAGATCGAGCCCGCCTGGCGCGGAAGCGCTGTCTCGAGCCGGTTCCTCTCCTCGCGGTTGAACAGGACGTCCGCGATCTCAGCCTCGCTCGCCGTCGGGAACTCGTCTGCGATCGACTGCGGCACGTTGATCCGCTTCACATCAGTGTCCGTGAAGTTTGCCGAACCCGTGAGGCGGAGCGAGCCGTCGAGCCACTGCGTCAGCCAGTTGATTACGACGTCCACGCCCTTCGTCTCGGTGTCTACCGCGTTCGCGAAGAACTGCGCCTGCCCGACGCCAAGCGACGAGAACGGCGCGAGGATGGCAGCCACGTCGCCTCCAATCGTGGCATCGCTGTCGCTGAATCGGCTCGAGAGCACGACCCGATCGTCGATCTCGATGTAATACAGGTCACCGGTGATGGAGAGGTTGTTCATCGGACGCCAGGTGAAGCCACCCGACACGTTCACCGAAGTCTCCTCCTTGAGATCCGGCACACCGAAGGCCTTGGTCACGGGATCCTGGTTGCTCCCGGTGAGAACCCGCGCCGGCACAAGCAGGTTCGTCAACGGATCGATGACGAACTGCGTGCTCACGTTGTTGAACCAGAGCTGGTTGAGCGACGGTGCCCTGAATCCGGTACTGACCGCTGCACGCACCGCGAACTCCTCGATGACCTCCACGCGCGCCGCGACCTTCCCGTTGAAGGTGTTCCCGAAGTCGCTGTAGTTCTCGAAGCGCCCGCCCAGATCGATCTGGAACCGATCGGAAAGCTGCGTCTCGAGCCCTGCGTAGGCCGCGACGTTGTTTCGATTACGGTTCACCTCGTTGGAGGGTTGGAAGCCCGGGAACACCTGCGAACCCGATGCCTTGGGCGCCCCCGCCGAGGTCGTGTCGAAGTCGACCCCCGGAACATCCCCGCCGTTCCCGAGGCTGTAGGACCCGAACTCCCCCGCCCCGATCTCATAGTTCTCGACACGAAACTCTCCGCCGAGCACCAGCGACACGGACTTGAACCTCCCGTTCGTATCGATGAGCCGGACCGCGTCGAAGTTTCCGGTGGTCTCCCGGTACAACAGCCTACCGGCATCGAATGACGTGGGGCTGGCGCCTCCTATCGAGGCGTTGTTCGTGTTCTCGATATTGAACTGAAACGTGTTGCGGCCGTTAGCCACGCTCAGATCGAAGTCCCAGGCGCCCTTCCTGCCCCGCATACCCACCGTGATGGCTCGGTCACCCACTTGCGTGTGGATCTGTGGAAGGAAGCCGTCCGGGAAGAGAGTGAAGACGACCCGTTCCTCCTGGATCGGCCGTCGATAGAATCCCGTCGCTTCACCGTTGCGGTGCGTGATACCACCGAAGGTATAGAGCTCGGCGTCGTCGGAGAGGCCGAACGCGCCATTGAAGAAGGCGCTCCCGAAGATCGCGTCGCCCTGGCCCGTCTGCATGCTCAGTTCCCTACGGGTCAGCCCACGCGCGGCGATCTCCGCGTCGTCCGCGACCGGGTCGGTGAAGAAGATGGCCCCTGTAAAGGCATCCGAGCGGTTCGTCCGGTTCCGGTTCAGGTATTCACCGGTGACGTTGAAGTAGCCTCTTTCGCCGACGTCGAAGCCGAAGTTGGCGTCGGCCTTCACCTGCTCGCCGTCGCCCTCGCCCGTCACGCCCGTCTGAATGTTGCCGATCAACGCGTCGGTCTGACTCTTGAGAATGATGTTGACGACGCCCGCGATGGCGTCCGAGCCATACTGCGCCGCGGCGCCGTCTCTCAGCACTTCGATGCGCTCAACCGCCGCCGGCGGAATCGCGTTCAAGTCGACACCGACGGTGCCGCGACCGAACGTCCCGTTCACGTGCGTAAGCGAGCTGTGATGACGGCGCTTCCCGTTGATCAACACGAGGACCTGGTCCGGTCCGAGACCCCTGAGACTGGCCGGGTTCACGTGATCGGTCCCGTCCGAGATCGTCTGGTGAGAGGCGTTGAAGGACGGGATGATGTCACGGATCACTTGGTTCAACTCGGTGTGGGGCGACTGTGCAATCTCCGCCGCAGTAATCACGTCCACGGGCACCGTAGTTTCGACGGCCGAACGCTGAGTCCGCGCACCCGTGACCACTATCCCGTCGAGGACCAGCCCGCCGACCTCGAGCTGGAAGTTGACCGCCTGGCTTCCGCCCGCCGTGATCGTGACCTCCTGCTCGGCGGTGGCGTACCCGATATACTGTGCCCGAACCGTATAAGTCCCGGCGGGAATCCGAAGGGTGTAGCCCCCGTTTGCGTTGGTCAGAACTCCTCGCGCAGTTCCGACCACGAACACCTGTGCGCTCACGAGGGACTGGTTGGTAGCGGCATCGGTGACGCGGCCGGTGATCGTGCCCTCTTGAGCCATGGCCGGTGCTGCTGAAAGAACTGCCACAGCCAGTGTCACAATCAAGGAAAGGCCGAACCGTCGACTGCGCTCCATAGGAAGGTGCTTCATGGAAGTCTCCTTTCTCGAACTGGGAGTTTCGTTACAAAAGGGACCATTCAGCGCGACCGTCAGAGTGTGGTCGGCAGCCTGATACGTCAACCACCCGACGGCACGGGTGTGGCTCCTCGGGTACTTTCGTCCAGACGATCTAAGGCCGCGAGGACTCCAGAGCCGTATCCTCAACCGCGTCCTCGACTGCGAGGCGAAAGCAGGTTGGGTGTGTTAAGATGCGGGAATATCTCTGGCACAATCGGATCGCAGCTTGAACGAGGAGGCAGCCATGACTCGACCAACCTCAAGGGTCGTTTACCCGGGCGGCTCCCACATGCTGGCTGCCTCCCACACGCTTGATCGGCGGGGCTTCATCACGAGAGTCACGAGATTCGGAGCCGCCGGCCTGGCCACCGGGCTGCTTCCGGACATGCCTGGACTCCGAGGCCACGCCTGGGCACAACAAGCACAGGCCAACGCGCTCGTCGAGACGTCCTCCGGGAGGATCCGGGGCCTCGTCTCGGAGGGGATAAACGTCTTCAAGGGCGTTCCATACGGGGCACCCACAGGGGGCCAGAACCGCTTCATGCCGCCCCTCACGAGAGAGCCTTGGGCGGGCGTCCGCGAGGCCTTCGACTACGGGCCCAACGCTCCACAAGGACCAGACGCGGCCGGGAGCGAGGACTGCCTGGTGCTGAACGTCTGGTCACCCGGGTTGGGCGACGGAGGGCGTCGGCCCGTGATGGTGTGGCTGCACGGTGGTGGATTCTCGTCCGGATCCGGGTCGTCTCCCACGTACGACGGCACCAACCTCTGTCTCGCGGGCGACGTCGTCGTGGTCACCATCAATCACCGGCTCAACGTCTTCGGCTCCAACCACCTCGCCGAAGCGCTCGGATCAGACTTCGCCTTCTCGGGCTGTGTGGGGATGCTGGACATCGTGGCTGCGCTCGAGTGGGTGCGCGACAACATCGAAGCATTCGGAGGAGATCGGCGAAGCGTCACAGTATTCGGCGAGTCGGGAGGGGGCCGGAAAGTATCGGTGTTGCTGGCCATGCCCCCTGCCCGGGGCCTCTTTCACCGAGCGATCATCGAGAGCGGAGCCGTGCTCAGGGTGACGAGTCGCGTAGACGGGGACAGGCTCGCTAGACGGGTCCTGGACGAAACAGGGCTGAGCGGATCCAGGGCCCGGGAGATCCAGTCGATTCCCGCTCCAAGGCTGATGGGGGCCTATCAGGCGGCTCTGAACGGGTTCGTGCGCCAGGATCCCGTCGTCGGCACGACCGACGGTACACCTGTTCTGGACGGCGAGGCGATTCCGCACCACCCCTTCGACCCACGCGCCACGCCTGCCTCAGCCGAGGTACCGATCATCGTGGGCTACAATCGTACAGAAGAGACCCTGTTCATCCCCGCTAGCCAGATGGAGCTCGACCTGGATGAATCAGGCTTGCGCCGGAGGGTGGCGGCCCGAATCGGGACGACCACCGACCCGACTCGTGTGATCGACGCGTACCGCAGCGAGCACCCGAACGCGCGGCCCTGGGATCTCTACGTCCTGATTGCGACGGACCACCCGAGAGGGATGTTTGCTCGCGAGCTGGCGAGGCGAAAATCAGACGCCAGGAGGGCGCCCGCTTACTTGTACCGGTTCGACTTCGATCTGGGGACTGAGCAGAAAACCCCGCACGCCCTCGAGATCCCGTTCGTGTTCGACAACATCGAGGCCGGTGCCGCCCGATTCCCCGCCCTCCGCGAGAACGCGCAGGCGCACGAGCTCGCCGCCAAAATGAGCGCCGCATGGATGGCTTTCGCCCGCTATGGCGACCCCTATACGCCTGATCTCCCACCCTGGCCGACGTATTCAACCCGTCTGCGTGGCACGATGCTGTTCAACCATGCCAGCAGAGTAGTGTCGGACCCCGATCGCAAGGCCCGGCTGATCATGGAAGAGGTGCTTGATCTACGGTAGCTTAAACGCCAGCAACTGGGGTGGATTGCTGCTCACCGTCAAAGCGATGTACTGCTCGCCGTCGACCATGTACGTCATGGGCGTGCCCAGTACGACCTCCGGCAAGTCGATGGCGCCGACGATTCGACCGGTCATCTTGTTGCGAGCCACCAGTTGGGGCCCGTCGTCGGTCCCGCCACTCTCCATTCCCGTGATGAGCAGCGTTCTGGTGAGGACCGGCCCACTGGGGCGTGCCACTCTATCTCCCAGAGGGGGAAGATCGAGGTCCCTGAGTGCCTCGTGATTGCGGACGTCGTCTCCATTGCCGTGTGGCTGCATCCAGATGTGGTCGCCTGTATTCAGGTCGATCGCCGTGATCCTCGAGTACGGCCCCTTGAACAGGGGCAGCCCGTTGGGCATGGCGGGCACACCGCCTGGGCCACCGTGCGTGTACCGGACGGTCGCTTGGCCTGGGAACGTCTCCTGCGGCTCGTACAGGTGGACCATCTGGAACGAGTCGTGAGAGGGCACATACAGGATGCCCGTCTCGGGGTCCACGGCCGCGCCGGTCCAGCTCATGGCGCCTCCCGTGCCGGGCCGTAGCATCGTGCCTTGGGTCCCGCCGTCCACGGGGAGTGAAATCGGCTCGAAGAGGGGGCCCCAGCGGAAGGGCTGGATCGCCTCGATGGCCATCTGACGAAGCTCCGGCGTGAAATCGATCAAGTCGTCGATCGACACGCCCTGATAGTCGAAGGGCGCCGGTTTCGTCGGGAAGGGTTGTGTCGGCCAGACCACCTCGCCGGGCACGTTGGTCTCCGTATCGACGGGCCGTTCCTCGATGGGCCAAACAGGCTCGCCGGTCGCCCTGTCGAACACATAGGTGAAACCCTGCTTCGATACCTGGGCGATCGCTTTGATCTCCCGGCCGTCCACGTTGATGTCGATGAGGTTCGGGTGTGTCGGAAAATCGTAGTCCCACAGGCCGTGATGGACCGCCTGGAAATGCCACACTCTTTCGCCCGTCTCGACGTCGATGGCAATAAGCGACTCCGAAAACAGGTTCGCACCGAGTCTGTGACCGCCATAGAAGTCGTTGGTCACCGTACCCGTGGGCGCGTAGAGAATTCCGAGCTCCTCGTCACCGCTGTAGGTGCTCCAAACGTTAGCGTGGCCCGAGTACTCCCACGAATCGTCCTCCCACGTCTCGACCCCGAATTCGCCTTCCAGCGGAACGGTGTGGAAGGCCCAACGCTCTTCGCCCGTGCGAACGTCCCAACCCCTTACCCAGCCGGGGATGGCCTCCTTGGTGATTCTGCGGTCCGCGATGGATACAGGAGTGACGACGATGTCTCGAATGACCAGCGGAGGTGATTGCACCGAATAGAGCAGGGCGTTCAGGTAGTCTCTATCTCCGCGCGGCGCTCTCGGAAGCGTCTGCTGCAGGTCCACGCGACCGTTCTCGCCGAAGTCCGCGCAGGGCCGTCCCGTCTCCGCGTCGACGCATATGAGGTAGCCGTTGCCGGTTCCCCAGAAGACCCGCTCATCGCCCGCCCCGTCCGTCCAATAGGCCACACCCCGTTGGTTCCAGATCACGGTCATCGACGTGGTGCCGTCTTCGTAGCTCTTGGGATTGTAGACCCACCGCGGCTCGCCCGTCTTCGCATCCAATGACACGCCGACCGAGAGCGGCGTATTCAAAAAAAGCCGGCCCCCCACCATCAGCGGCGTCGCCTTCAGGTTGAAGACCCGCGGATGCGCGTCGGCCCTCCACAACTCATCCGTTCGTTCCTGGAGCACATCGAAGACGTTCGCGGAACTGGAGGTCCATTCGCCTCCGGATATTTCCATGCTCAGCATGGCGTCGACGGTCGTCCAACTCCACGCCTGCTCGAGGCGGTTGAAATTCGTGGCATCGATCTGGTCCAACGGAGAGTACTTCGTGCCGCCCACGTCGGCGCCGTAGCTTCGCCATTCTCCGTTGGTCGCACCGTATTGCGCCGCTGCTGATGCGCCCGACAGCACGAACGCCGCCACGAAGGCCACCACACCCGCCGCCACACGCCGATTGAGTACCCAAGTGTTAGTCATTCATGTTCTCCTTCAGCGGGGAGGTATCGTGCGGTTTCCGTGGAAACTCCTCAATGTGTCGGCCCTGGAGGCAAACGCAACCAAGTCAAGCCCTCCAGAATGTTGACGGGCTCCTGGCGGCTGGGTAGCATCGCGAGGAGAGAACACCCTATGAACAGAACCACGCAGAAACCATCAGGGGCCGCGGCTGACAGCACCCTACCGAGGGATCGGGACGAGCCGGAGGTGGTCGGCTAGTGCGCGCGCAGATCCTCTACGAGATCGACGGGCGTCAAGTCGTTGTCCCTCTAGAGAAGGAAGAGCTGACCATCGGCCGTGAACCTACCAACGATCTCGTGATCGGCCGCCCCTATGTTTCCCGCTGGCACGCCAAGGTCTATAGGACGAGCGACGGTTGGCGGGTGAAGGATCTCGAAAGCAAGTGCGGGATCCAGATCAACGACAGGGAAACGGTCGATGGAGCGCTGGCACACGGCGATTGCATCATGATCGAGGAGATGTGCCTGACGTTCATGGAGGAGGACGGCACCATTCCACCCAGGCCGACGGCTTCCGTGGTTGCCTTGGCTCCGTCTGGACCCAACCCCCGAGCAGTGTTCAGCCCGGCGGTCGACTTCGCCGAGCTGGGCTCGCTTGCACCCGACGTCACGCGGCTACAGCGTCTACTCAAGATGGTCAGCGAGACTTCACGAACTCTGCTCGAGAGCTCCGACCTGGAAGAGACCTTCGAGAGTGTTCTGGACATCGTTTTCGAGGCTTTGCCGGTCCAGCGTGGGTGCATCATGCTCTGGGACGAGGCTGAGCAAGGCCTGGTGGCGAAATGTGTGAAGAATGATGTTGGCTCCGGCGATTCAACGATTCACTTCTCCCGTACGATTGCCGAGAAGGTCTACAATGAACGGGTCTCTGTGATGACCACGGATGCCCAGCGCGACGAGCGATTTGCCGGGGGGTCGTCCGTAGTGAAGATGGGCATTCGTTCGGCGATGGCGGCTCCCCTCTGGCACGGTGACAGCGTGGACGGATTGATCTATGTCGATACAACCCTGAAGACTGAGGCTTTTGTTCAAGAAGACGTCGATCTTCTGTCAGCGTTGGCCAATCACCTCGCGGTAGCCATCGACCAGTCGCGTCTACAGGATATGGTGATCAGCCAACGGCTGATGCAGAGACGGCTCGAGCGGTACCACTCTCCCGCAGTGATCGAGCGTATCACGACGGGAGCAGAAGGGGCTGCCGAAGCCCTTTTGGGGGACGAGAGAGAGGCGACCGTTCTCTTCGCGGATCTGGTAGGCTTCACAGATGTGTGCGAGACGATCGGCCCTCGCGACGTCGTGGAACTACTGAATCATTATTTCAGCGAGTTGACCGAGGTGATCTTCAGCCACGAGGGAACTGTCGACAAGTTCATCGGCGACTGCATCATGGCCGTGTTTGGCGCGCCTGTGGCCGCCACGGATCACGCCCGGCGCGCAGCCGACGCCGCCCTCGAAATGAGGCGGGCGCTTCGACAGTTGAATGAGACGTTACCCGGGGCCACCCCGCTCCGCTTCCGGGTAGGCATGCACTCGGGAAGGGTAGTGGCCGGGGACATCGGATCCGTGCGTCGTAGCGACTACACGGTCCTAGGCGCTACGGTGAACCTCGCCGCTAGGCTCGAGTCCACCGTCGCGCTGCCTGGTCAGATCGTTGTGTCCGATACCACCATGGAGGCTCTGCCGGGAAACTATGTTACGAAGTTTGTCGGCGATCGCGAGCTCAAGGGAATCTCACGTAGGGTGCCATGCTACGAGCTTCGGGATCAGATCCAGGCCCTCCGAATAGGAGGCGCTCCTAGCTGATGGCAGAAGAATCGCTGTCCTGCGCCTCTTGTGGTCGTCTCTCCGCGCCCGGGGCCGAGTACTGCTCAGGTTGCGGATCCACCCTCAGCCAGGCACCCGGCATCCCGACCCAGACGCTCGTCGCCTCGGGCGAGTTTCTGACGAACTGCCCCGGTTGCGGCGGACGTATGCAGCCCGGGGACCAATACTGCTCGGGCTGCGGACAGGTTCGGCCGATTTCCGGTTCCGGTTCTCTTTCTTCCATCTGGGAGGAGGTTCTGGCTCGGCTGACCCGAGCGACGAAAGGCGAGTTCGAGATCGTCGGGGAGATCGGCAGGGGTGCCATGGGGGCGGTCTACCTCGCGAGGGACATCGCGCTGAATCGAAAGGTGGCGATCAAGGTCATCGCCCCGCAGCTCCTATCCGACCAAAACATGGTGGAGCGGTTTCGTCTCGAGGCACGCACCGTGGCCTCGCTCCGGCACCCGCACATCGTCACCATATACGCCGTTCGATCGTTCGACGACCTGCACTACTTCGTGATGGACTTCGTGGAAGGCTGCTCACTGCGAAAGGTCGTGAAGACTCATGGTCCGCTCCCGATCCCTGTCATTCAGGCCCTGCTTTTCCAGGTCGGCAGTGCGCTTGCCCACGCCCATCGGCGGGGTGGGGGAGTCATCCATCGAGACGTGAAGCCCGCCAACATCATGATCGACGGCGAAGGCGACGCGTTCTTAACCGACTTCGGCATCTCGAAAGTCGCCGAGTCAAGCGGTCTTACTCTAACGGGTACGGGTCTGATCATAGGGACACCGGAGTACATGAGCCCCGAGCAGTGCAAGGGTGAGCCGCTCACCGGCGCGGGGGATCAATACTCTCTCGGTATCGTGGCCTATGAAATGCTCTGTGGCCACGCGCCCTTCACCGGGACTCAATATTCGGTTCTCCTGGCTCACGGATCGGAGGACCCCAAGCCCATCGAGGAATTGAGACAAGACTGCCCGCCTCCCGTCGCAGAGGCGGTCACGCGGATGTTGGCGAGGGACCCCGCAGATCGCTGGCCGAATCTGGACGCCGCAGTGGTAGGCATGGGCGGTGCACCACTTGGGCATGCAGATCCCGTGCGGGCGTCGATCGTCGAGTTGATTCCCCGAGATGTCGAGGGGAAGGCCGGCCTCGACACGGACTCCACGCTCAGCTCTGTGCCCAGAGCCTCGACTAGTGAGTCCGAGGCGCCCACGGCGGTCGATGTGCCCACGGCCGTCTACGTTGCCAGATTGCCAGAGTGGCTGGAGCCCGGTGAATCGTTCGACCTTCGAGCACGCGCGGAGGGCGCCGAAGGAGCGGAGCTTGCCGATGCGGAGATAGGATGGTCGAGTAGTGATCCATCCGTCGCCATAGTCGAAAGTGGTCGGGTGATCGCCCTCTCTCCCGGAGTGGTGTCGATCATCGCCACCGCAGGAAGTGTGGAGGCTTCGGTGACTCTGGGCGTGTCGGAGCCCAGCCCGGCCGACATCGTCGTCGAGCCCGGGACCATCGAGATCGAGACGGGGGAGACGGTCCCCTTGAGCGCAGTAGTGCGCGATCGCCGCGGCACAGCCATACAGTCTGACCTGGTCTGGAGTTGTAGTGACGAGGAGGTCGCTAGGGTATCGAAGATCGGCGAGGTCAGTGGGCACGCCGCGGGCACGGCTATAGTGACCGCCGCAGCCGGTGACGTGAGAGCCACGGCCAGGGTCGCCGTGTGGGCTACGCTTGAGGAAGAGGCGATCGAACCCCCGCCCCCCTCGCCAGCTTCGGGCGACCAGAAGACCGTACCCCGCGAGCCGGCAGTTGCGATCGGCCCGGAGAGGGCTCGGAAAGCGGCACGCGCACCCCGGGGGAAGGCTCGGAAGGCAGGGGACACACCCCGGGAGAGCGCTCGGAAGCCGGCGCTTGGCAGCGACCGGCGCTTGGGGCCGCGCCTGTTCTCGCTCTGATTCGGAAGGCGGCGCACGAACCCCGGTGGCGGCGGGCGGTTGGGGCCGTGTCGGTTCTCGCTCTGATCGCGATCGTGTTCGTGGTCCAGAGTCAGTTGAGCGAGTCGATGGGGGCGGACGGCGGGTCTGCGGCAGGGTCCGTCACGGCGATCACGGTCAGCATGGAGTCTCCTCGAGACGTGATCCTGCCGGGCGATACCGTGAGGCTGACCGCTTCAGCCGTGAACGAGGACGGAGAGCCGGTGTCCGTCGAATCGGCGAGTTGGAGGGTCGATGATCCGCTAGTGGCGTTGGTGAATCGCCAGGGCCTGGTGCTGGCCAGAGAAGTGGGGCGCACACGCGTATACGCCGCCATCGGAGGGCTGCGCGACTTCGTCGAGATCGCTGTGTCCACCCCCGAAACACTGCCGGCGCTGCCGACACGGCCGGCAGACGTCTCGCCCCCGGTCCCGATAGCGCAGCCGACCATCGCCTCCTTCATCATGCTTCTCGAGAGCCGCGTGATGAGCGAGGGTAATTGGCAGGAGCTCCAATTGAGGATTGTCGATCCCGGCGGCGGGATCATCATCGATGATGGCAGGGTCGTGGTCCGGTCGTCCGATCCGCGTGTGGTGTACCTAATCAACAGGCGTGTTACGGCACTCGAGCCCGGAAGCGCCTACCTCGTCGCAACGGTCGACGCCATGAGGGACAGTGTATTGGTAACGGTCGAGGCTCCCGAACCATCACCGGGGCGCTAATGGCGTAAAGTCAGGCCCCCGAAATGTTGACGTCCTCCTGGTGGCTGGGTAGCATCGCGGATGGAGGACATCCAATGAGCAAAACCACGAAGAAATCGTCAGAGGCCGCAGCCGACACGTCACGCCGCGCTTTCATGAAGAAGGCCGTGCTCGGGGCGGGTGCCACCGCCGCGCTGGGAACGACCGGAGTCAGGGCCAGCGCCCAGGAGGCCGACGCGGATCCGATTACCATCCCCCCCGAGTTCGAGGCAGCCAAGAAGGCCAGCTTGCCGACCATCGACTTCCCGATGAGAGGCGCCCAGGTGTTTGCTCGCGCGTGCCATGAGGAGGGGGTCAAGGCGCTGTTTTGCTGCCCTGGCAATTACGATGTCGTGCACGCGATCGCCGACACCGGGATTCCGACCTACGGCGGGCGCCACGAGGGATCTCAGTGCCATGCCGCCGACGCGTTTTGCCGCGCGACGGGCGAGGTCGCGGCCACCTCGGGGACCGAGGGGCCCGGGTTTACCAACATGATCAACGCGATCGCGACCGCCAACGCGGCCCGCTCGCCCGTCCTTGTGCTCGCCAGCAACAAGTCGGTGTTCGCCGAAGACTCCGAGCAGGGGATCCAGGATGCCTACCAGCAGCCCACCACCGAGGGCCTGCGCAAATACGGCAAGCGGATGATTACGCCCTCTCGGGTCTGGGAATACGCGGGTTATGCGTTCCGGCAGCTCAGGAGCGGCGTGCCGGGGCCGGTCCACCTCGATTTCCCAGCGGAGATCGCACGCGCCAGGTTCGACGACGCCAGCGAGCTGGAGTTCTTCTTCGAGCATACCAAGTATCGAACGGAGACGAAGCCGCATCCGGACCCTGATGCGATCGACGCGGCGGCGGCGATGCTGCGGAACGCCGACCGCCCCATGATCGTGTCGAGCAACGGGGTCTTCTACAGTCGGGCGTGGGACGCGCTGCGGGAGCTCGCCGAGAAGGCCCACATTCCGGTTGTCGAGTCAGGAGCGACAAAAGGCCAGTTCCCGGCCGATCACGAGCTGTGCGCCTCTGCGGCCCCAGGGGCGCTCATGAGCGCCGACGTCGTCCTGCTGGTCGGTCAATACTGCATGCCGACGCTGGGAGAGTTCGCGTTCGGTCCCGATACGCGATACATCCGGATCGATCCATCAGCCGAGGACATCGGGCGGAATCTTCCGATCGACCTGGGAATCGTAAGCGACGAGAAGGCTGCCCTCGAAGCCTTGGCGGCGGCAGTGACGCGACAGCGTCGGGATCAATGGGTGGGAGAGATCGCCGCCGCGCGACAAGCATTCGAGACGGAGAACGAGGAGTACTACCAGACCGGCCTGGGCTACACCGATGCCGTGCACCCCGCTGTGATCGGCAAGGAGCTGGCCGACTTCGTCCACGGCGGGGGGCTGCCGAAGGATCGGACCACCATCCTGCAGGGCGGCTATGGAATCGCCCGCTATACGCGTCGCTACCTCCGCGCGTACCGGCCCGGGCAGATCATCAACGGGGCCTACCAATACGGAGCGATCGGTCCCGATGTCGGCTACGCGGTCGGCGTGGCCGCCGCGGTGCGCGACGGGGTGGGCCCCCAAGCTAACTACCAGGGGCATCCCGTCATCGCCATCACGGGTGATGCCGGCTTCGGCTTTACCGGCATGGAGGTCGAGACGCTCTCGAAGTATCGGATGCCCGTCGTGGTCATCGTCTACAACAACAACGCTTGGGGGACGTGGTCCGGCCAGGTGAACAACCAGATCGGGCTCCCGGTCCATCTGTTCCAGGAGAACCTCCGTTACGACAAGATGGGCGAGGCGTTGGGCGGTTACGGCGAGTACGTGACCACTCCCGATGAGTTCACGCCGGCGCTCGAGCGAGCCTACGCCGTAGCCCTGAACGAGAGCCGGCCGGCCGTGGTCAACGTCCAGGCGCGCAAGGAATTCTGGCTGCGCGATCAGCCACCCGGTTTCTTGGGCAAGATCGAGCCGGGCGTCATGTCATACTATCACTAGCGGCGCCGTTCGGACGGGCGTTTTGGGCGCACGAAAGCGGGGCGAGGCTCGAAGCCCATCGCGAGCGACAACGCCAGCGTCGGTGGGAGGCGGCGTTGACGCGGTCCGTGGATGCCTGAAAGAGTACGCCGATCGCGGTGTCTTTCGAGGGTACACGGAACGGCCGGCCCGTGCGGGGCGCATCGTGTTTCGGTTTTCGTGGCTGGCACACCAGCCCTACGACCTCCAGTACGAGCCCCGAACGGGGACGTTCGTCTTCCTCAATGCGTTGCCCAACGTGCCTGCTCGGACGCCGCTCGCACGGGCGCTCAAGACGTTCGTCAAAGGCCGCTCGGCCGAGTCGCTGCCCGAACACCGACGGATCGACCCGGCCCGCGCTGTCGTGTCGGCCTTCGTCCGGCGTGGCGAGATGCGGCTCAGCGTGGTCGCGCGGCGGGGGCAGCACGTCTACGCGGCGAATCGTGTGGTGAACTTGATGCACGAGGTCTACCTGCACCTTCACAGCTACTACCCGGAGTACCTTTGGGAGAACTACGATGTATCGGAGGACTGAGACCGGCCCGCAGACCCGGGGTCGTCTACAGCGGGACTCATATGAATTGTACAATTGTACAGGTCGTAACTTCGTGAGACTCGTTTGCCTGGTGCTAGTGGCCGGCGGAATACCCGGATTGCTCGGGGCGCCCGGAGCGCTGCAGGCCCAAGAGCACCCGGCGGAACCCCATACCCACGAGGCCGGGCAGGCCCTGACCAATCCGGTCGAAGCCACATCCGCATCGGTCGCCAAGGGGCGCCAGCGCTACGTCTTCAGCTGCCGTCAGTGTCACGGCAACACCGGAAAGGGTGACGGCGACATGTCCCACGCCGGTGGCGTGCCCTCCGACTTCACCGACGCGGTGTGGCAGCACGGCGCAACGGACGGTGAGATCTTCCTGGTCATCAGGGACGGCGTGACGGCCGACATGCTGGGCTACAAGGGCCAGATCCCCGAAGAGGACATCTGGCACCTCGTCAACTACATCAAGAGCCTGGCGGGAGGGTAGCCCGGCGGTCGGCCGACCCTCCGCCGTGATCACCGTATCAAGAAGTTGACCGAGAGTGCGATACCCAGGAGGCTGATATCTAAGGAATCGTCACTCGGGCTTGCGTACATGATATCGAGGTCAAGCACCCAGCGTTCGCTCAAGTAGTAGCCGCCGCCAGCCACCAGTCCCAGTCCCGTGTGAGATTCGGGGGGGGAGGCGTTCGAGAAGATCTCCAGGTCAACGTCAATCTCCGACCACAGGCCGACGCCGACGCCGAAGTTGATGTAGAAGTCGGGATTCAACGGATAGGTGAACCCGACGCCGACCACACCCGTCGCGAGAAAGCCCACTCTTGTGTCCCAGACGAACATCACCTTGCTCATGAGGTAGAGCTCGGATGAATCCCCGATAACGCCCCCGATGTGGAAGTCGGTGGCCACCCCGATCTCGGTCGCGCGGTCGGGAAAAAGGGGCCCCGGTGCCGAACCCGTATACGAGGCCACGCCGGGGCCGAGGCCGATGCCGACGACGAGTCCCCTTCGCTGTGCCTCGGCAGGTGGCGCGAAGACAAGGGGAACGCCAAGCAACAACAGTGCGAACAGCCATGGCCGTTTAGTCATGTCATCCTCCGCTAGGGTGGCCGCCGGGCACTAGCGGCCGAATTGGTTCAGACCAAAACCCACGTGTTGAAGACGGTGGGTCTTCTGTTCCGAATTACTGCTCACGGTATACCGTGATACGGTATAGTTGTGAAGGGAGATCCGCAACCGACCCCGGGGGGGGGGGGGGGGTTGCGGGGCAAGCCTCGCTCAGGCCCCCCTATTTCTTCAGGCCCACGGGTGCCCAGGTGTAGTCTGCGCTCAGCACGTGTTCCAGGCGTCCCCGATTCTCCCGCTTCGCATAGCGGTCACTCTTTTCGTGCCATAGGTGAATGACCGGTACATCCGATCGACCCTCTTTGCGTTTGATACCGCAGCGAAGAAGGCGTACGGCAAGATCGTGGTCCTCGTCACCCCAGCCGACATAGGCTTCATCGAAGCCATTGACCTTCTCGAAGTCATCACGCCACAGACCCAGATTGCAGGTCATGACGCCACGCCACTTGGTCGCATGATGATATCTGAAGAAGGGGAAATAGAGCACGGGCAGAATGCTCTCAATATCCCCGCTGAGGCGGTGACGCAGCCAGCTCCGATCGCCCGGCGGAAGCTCCTGTCGCCGAAGAAGCTGAGCGGTGTAGCTCTCTCCGAGCTTCACCCGGCGGCCGGACAGCATATGACTGGACTGCGCCAGGCGATCATGCGCCGAGAGAAAATTTGGGCGGGCGACGCAGTCACCGTCGAGAAATATCAGGTAGTCCCCGCTAGATTTCGAGACGGCATGATTTCTCGCGGCAGCCGCACGAAACCCTCGATCTTCATGCCAGGCATGGATGAGCCGATAGGGCATGAGCTCGGCGAGCTCCGCGATGAGCTCCGCTGTGGGTTGCTCCGAGCCATCGTCCGCCACAACGACTTCATACGGCTTTGGGTAGTCTTGCTTTCCTAAGGATTCCAGGACCAACGCCAAGTAGCTTGGTGCATTGTAGGTCGTGACGATTATCGAGCAGTGTCGCGGCACGAGACCCTCATGAAAACTGGCCAGACCTCCACCTCCGTCAGAGGGAGAGCTCAAGGTAGTGCGGCGATTGGTTGGGACACCACCGATGCATCAGACTCCAGGACGTTTCGTTACGTTGAGGGTCGGCTCGCGGTTTGCCGACCCGAGTCGCATGTTCTCCGCATGAGGAGGAGTGCCATCATGGCGTCCGACAAATCACTTGATGTTGCGGTGGAGATCAAGATGTCGCTCGACCACGGGTCGAGGACGGCGCTGTATCAGCAGATCGCCGATCGCATATGGTCTGACGTCATAGAGGGAGCCCTCGAGCCCGGACAGCGGATGCCCACGGTTCGGCAGCTTGCCGTCAACCTCGGGGTGCACCTCGACACCGTATCGCGTGCTTACCAACAGCTCGAGCGCTTGGGCGTCGTCCACAGCAGGCCCCGAGCGGGTACATTTGTGGGACTGAACGCCTCGCGTCAGACTGAGCTCGAACAGCAGAAGCGTCTCGACGAGATCTGTCGAGCCGCGCTACAGGATGCCGAGCTGATCGGGGCTTCCATTGACGACGTGATGGGGCTGTTGAGCGAGATCCGACGAGGAGATTCACCCGCCAGGAGATCGACATGACACAGAACATGCTCCCGGTCCGTTTGAGAGCCCGTTCGCCCTCTACAACGCCGGACGACACCCGGTACCCGGTGCCGTCGATCGTAGCCGGCGTGCTTGGTGGCGCCGTCGCCGCCGGGCTGGCAGCGCTGGCGCCCCTTGGGGCTGGGCTCGAGTGGATGATCCCCGCGATCGGCTTCGCCACGGGCGGCCTCATCGCCGCCTCGATGAAGGTTGCGGACGAGTGGGAAAGGGCCGTGGTATTGCGGTTGGGAAAATACCGCGGCCTCAGGGGGCCCGGAATGTTTTTTGTCATCCCGTTCGTGGATCGCGTGTCGTACCACATCGATCAACGGATCCGCACCACCGACTTCGGGGCAGAATCGTGTCTCACCAAAGACACCGTGCCGGTGAACGTCGATGCGATCGCGTTCTGGGTGGTGTACGATGCGGAAAGGGCGGCCCTCGAGGTTCAAGCGTACCAGCAGGCCGTTGTTCTCGCTGCCCAGACCGCGCTCCGAGATGCGATCGGCAAACACGATCTGGCCGAGTTGATTCAGTCCCGGAAAGAGTTGGGCGCGATTTTGCAGACGGCGCTCGACGAGAAGATGCACGACTGGGGTATCCAGGTGCAGTCTGTCGAGATCCGGGACGTGATCATTCCGAAGGCGCTCGAGGAGGCGATGTCACGCCAGGCGCAGGCCGAACGTGAACGTCAGGCGCGCATCATTCTCGGGACGGCGGAAGAGGAGATCGCATCCAAGTTCGTGGCCGCGGCGGAGACGTACAGAGAGAATCCGGTCGCGATGAACCTTCGAGCGATGAACATGCTGTATGAGAGTATCGTCAAACGGGGCTCGCTCATGGTCGTCCCGTCCGGGTTGGCGGATTCGCTCAATACCACGAATGTGATGGGACTGATGGGGGCCGCGAGTGCTGATCTCTCGAATCCTGAATCATTGTTCGAGAAGACGTCGGACTCGGACGAGAAAGACGAGGGGTGAGCCGAGGTTCCGTCGCAGCAGGGCCAGTACGCAGCCGGGGCGCCGGATTAGGCGCGGTTCATGCTCTCCGCCTTTTGTCGTACATCCTGATCCAAGGCGCGCCCAATGGCATCAAACAAGCTCTCTTCGTCGACCGGCTTCAGTAAATAATCAACCGCGCCGCTTTTCATGGCTTCAACGCCCGTACGTGTCTCTCCATGGGCCGTCAAGAACACGATAGGGATCCGGATATTCCTACTCGACAATTCCCGTTGTAGATCAGGGCCGGTCATGCCAGGCATGCGGACATCCAAAAGCAAACAACTGGTACCTGTATAGATCTCCCCTTCCAGGAACTGCTGCGCGCTCAGTATTTCAACGTCGAATCCGGCAGATCTTATCAATCGCGCGAGACTCCTGCTAAAGGCCTCATCATCATCCACAATGAAGATTCGAGAGCGCTCCTCGTTCACGCCTGATCTCCCCCATGTACAGGGTCTCCCCCATGTACCGGGAGCGTTACAAAGAAACTGGCGCCCACCTCTTCGTTGTTTTCGACCCAAATTTCTCCATGAAGAGCTTTGACGATGGTCTGGGCGATCGGCAACCCCATCCCCATGCCTTCTTTCTTGGTGGTAAAAAACGGCTCGAACAGGTTGTCTAGTGCCTTCTGATCGAACCCCTTTCCAGAATCCTTCACGCAAATCGTGATGTCCTCGCGGCCATTCTTGGCGGTAGAAATATGGAGTTTCTTCTCCTTGCTCTCCGTCATGGCATCGGTCGCGTTGATAATCAGATTCAGGAGTACCTGTTGAAGCTGGACGCGGTCGCCGCGTACCTCCGGAAGTCTTTTTGCCAATCGCTTTGACAGAGAAACGTTTTTGATGACGAGGTCGCTGCGAATCAGTCCGACCGCCTCCTCGATGACCTCATTTATTGGTAATGAAGAGACCTTGACCTCGGTCTTCTGCATCAAATCCCTGAGTCTCTGAATAACGTTGCTCGCCCTCTTATCCTCGGAGATGATATCGGCGATGATGTCCTGGATCTCATTGAGGTCCGGCTCTTCATGTTCAAGCACTCTCTTCGCCGCGTTGGCGTTGTTGAGAATGGAGCCGAGGGGATGATTGAGCTCGTGCGCCAGCGCGCCCGTGAATTCACCCATCGTGAGGACCCGCGTGGTGTGCAGCAATTCCGCTCTGAGTAGGCGCATATCCTCCTCTGACTTCGTGCGCTCGGTAATGTCGTAACCGAGGTTGATCACAACGCCATCGGGCAGCCTGAAGTTGGCCCAGAGGCACACGGCCTCCGTACCGTCTTTCCTTGTCTGTTTCCATTCCCTGAAGACCTTCTCGGGCTTGTTGGTGACGGTTGCCACAACCTGACGTCGAATTTCAGGATCCGGATAGAACAATTCGAGAGGATTATCGAGGGCATAGACCTCCTCGGCGCGCCAACCGAACACCTTTTCACACTCTTTGTTGAACATGGTACATCGCCCGTCGGCATCATAAGCGTCAATCATGACAGGCGCGTTCTCATAGATCATCCTGAAACGGGCCTCGCTGTCCTTCAGCAGCGAGTATTGCCTCTGTACTTCCTCATGATTCTTCAACAACTCCTCTTCGATCAGCTTGCGGTCGGTGATGTCCACCACGGTCCCGATCAACGATATGGTCACCTCTTCCTCACCCCACTCCAGGTCCCCACGCCCCTGTACCCACATGACACTGCCGTCGGGCCGGAGCATACGGTGGTCCATGTCGTAATCACGAATCCCTTTCACGGCCAAGAGAAGGCTCGTTCTCACGAACTCACGATCGTCCGGGTGCACCAGATCCAAGAGCAGATGAGTGTTGACCGGCGTTCCAGGTTCGATCCCGAAGAGCTGATGCGCTCCGTTGGAGCATACCACTTCATCCGTCCTCAAATCCCAATCCAGGAATCCCATGTGCGCAACCTCTTCGGCCTTGACGAGTTGGGCATTAGCCCTCCTGGAGGCTTCCAACGCACTTTCCAGGGTTGCGTTCAGGCGTGGCATGGGATTGGACATGGCGGCAAACATGGGTCCAAGACTTGTGGTGCTGCAACCCGCTTAGCCGTTTTTCTTGTTGGCCCTCGGGTCGGAGCGCTGACGTGAGACCTCATGTTGACCGCTTTCGTCCTGCCCCTCACGTTATCGGCCCGTCGAAGGGCTTTTCGGTTTACCCGTCCCTAGCGCTTCTCGAGCGAACCCTTGAAGGCCACTCCCACGCAACTTCGCTGGTTCCGGCTCCGGCGCTCGGGGCTGGTCAAGCCGTTCACGAGCCCCGAGGAGACCGCTCACCGACTGATCGGTGTTCAGGCTCAGATGCTGCCCGCAGCGGCCCTGGCCATCTGGAATCGCACGCATGGCCTGACCCACGCGGACCTGGAAGCCGAGCGACTCGACCGCCGGACTCTTGTGCGGTTCTGGGGACAGCGCGAGACGCTCCATCTCTACGCTGCTGGTGATTGGCCCTTCCTTCACACCGTTTTCGAGCAACGGCAGTCGATTCTCCAGCGGGGGCTCGCTGAGGCGGGCCTCCTGGCCGACTTTCGTCGCCTGGTCGCCCATGCCGGCGGGCGTCTGGCCAAGGGCGCGACTCTGACCCACAAAGACATCCACTCCCAGAAGCTCGAGTCCCCCGTAGAAGCCCTGGGTCTTGGCGGGGGCGCCTATGTGCTCTCCGCCGCCACCCTCATGCAGCTCGTTCGCGAGGGGGTCGTCTGCCACGGTGTGCAAATGCACGGCAAGTCCGGCTTCGTGCACCGAGCACACTGGCTACCCGGTCTCGACTGGTCGCCGCCCGCGGCCGACGAAGCCATGCCCGAGCTCGCCGTTCGTTTTCTCTCGACCTACGGACCCGCCCAGCCGAGCGATCTGGCGTACTGGTACGGCACCACCTTAAGCGATGCGAAGCGCTGGATCGAATCAGCCGGCCCTCGGTGCTCGACCATCGAGGTGGAGGGTCGTACCCTCTGCTGCGCCGCCAAAGATCTAGACTCCATAGCGAACGAGCCACCACCGCCTCCGAGCCGCTGGCCGGTGCGTTTGCTAGGGCGCTGGGACCCCATGCTGATAGCGCTCAAGGACAAATCTTGGCTCACCGACGAAGAGCACAGGAAAAAGGTCTGGCGCCCGGGCGCCAACGTCGAGCCCACGCTCCTGATACACGGCCGCATCGCCGGCACCTGGCGCTACGATCGCCGCTCCAAAGGGCTCCGCATCAGCCTGAGCCCCTTCGCCCCGCTCACCAGCAGCGCCAGCCGGGCTGTGGAACGGCAGGCGAAGGCGGTAGCCAAGTTCTTCGGGCTCGAGCTCGCGGCGCTCGATTGGGGAGACGTGTGAGGCCACGCGTCACATCGGCGTACATCATAGGCCACTATTGCGAGCCCGAGGACCTCCCGTCACATTCGCCGCCTTGCCGTCGCCGGTGCCGGTCCGCCGCACCGACGTCCGTAGCCCGTTTCTGGAGGTTCGATGTCCACGCCAAGTCGTTACATGCCAAGCTGGTTCCTCATGATCGCGCTCGCCACGCTTGCCGGCTGCACGGATGAAGGCGGGCTCGTCGGCCCCGAAGAGTCACAATCATTCGAAGAGTCGGAATCATCCGCTCTGGCCCGCGGACGCAACCGTCGCCCAAGAGGTGGCCCGAGGGTCGAAAATTTCCGCCGCTGGGATATGACCGAGTGGATCGCCCGCGACCACCCCCTCGGCCGAGGCGAGTTCGAACCTGACAACGTCAGCCACAGGAACGGCAAGCTCCTCATCACGATTCCCGCCCACAGCTACAACGGCGGCGAGATCGTGTCCGCTTCGCGAATGCGATTTCGCAACGCAGAGATCCGGCTGAGAACGCCGCGGGCGCCCGGGACGATCTCCACGTTCTTCTGGTACCAGCTGGACCTAGACAACGATGAGATCGACATCGAGATTTTCAACGACGGATCCCGGCAGATCTGGTTCACCACCTGGGTTGCCGGAGTGCAAACCAACCACGCAAGACACACACTTCCCTTCGATCCCGCAGCCCGGTTCCACGACTACCGAATCGAGTGGTCGCCCCGCCGGGTACGCTTCCTCGTGGACGGTGTGCCCATGGAGAAGTTCACGACGGGAGTCCCACGGAAGGCCATGTATCTGTTTTCCAGTGCCTGGTGGCCCAGCTGGCATCCCACACCCGCCCCGCCCCCACAACTGAACCGTGACCGGAGGCACCGGATCGACCGCATCATCTACTAGCCCGCCGGCCAGATCTCGTAGCTGGCCCTGGGCGCCGCGTCGCCGTCGACGGGCTCTAACGGATTCCGTCGACCGCGCGGAAGACGCTCGGCTCCCCCCTCGCCGGGCCGGGAATAAGGAAGACGACGGAATCATCCCCGATGAAATCCGGGAAGGCGAGCCGGCTGGCGCCTTCACTGTCGCTGAGCCTAGTGAGACTCCGCCGATCCCGGTCGAAGAGGAAGATCCCCTGTGAGCTTTCATCGACCACCCCCCGCCGCCGCACGCGTGGCCTGGCGAACGCCAGCAGCCGACCGGTTCGGTGCCACGCCACCTTGCCGGTCTGGACGCCTAGGTCGACGACCTCGGTACAGCGTCCGGAGGTGAGGAATCGGAAGATCTTCGTGGTGCCGGTCGACTCGTCGCGAGCGGCGACCTCTGTCCCGTCCTGCGACATGATTGGGGTCGAGAGCGACATTTCCCGACACGGCGCAACCGGCTCACCGATCGGCCGGAACAGAGGAGCGCCAGTCCGGGGATCGACTTGGACCTCGTAGTCGCGGTAGACGATGCCCTCGTACCAGCTCGTGAGCACTCGATACACCGTCCGGGACTCGTCCTGCTCCAGGATACCCACTGACGGGTACTGGTCTCGCATTTGCCGATCTGAAAAGAACGGCTCCACCGAGCCTGACCTGTTGGCTCGCGCGGCATCGAACACTTCGTCCGCCTCGTAGAAGGCGAGGCCCATTCTGCCGGGGCCTGGTGTCACGAAATACCGGCCGTCGGGCGTCGGGACGAAGTCGACGTACCCGGGCGCGAGACGGCTCTGCCCGTCCGCCAGGTCGAGGAGGTAGATCCGCTGTCGCGACTCATAGGCGAGAGCTTGTCTCCCCGGGACCCACCGGAAATAGGCGCCCGGAGTCCCGACCGCCTCGTAATCCACCAGAGGACGGCCGCCTTCCGACGAAGCGGGAAGCGATGCAGCGCGCACCTCGGTGGAAAGCATCGGCAATGAACCGGTGACGCCGCTGCTCGCCCTGCCCGAGGTCGTCCCGGAAATCCGCCGCCCAATCATCCCCTCGTACGTCTCGGCGGTCTTGTACCCCAGGATGGCGTGGCCGACCACCTGTCCCTCGTCATGGACGACGACCGCCGGCGCGTGGGCCAGAGCCCCCGCGGCAAGCATCGCGTCGATGATCGGGATCGCACCGGCCCCGCGATCCGGAATCGCGTCGGCTCCGCCCTCCGGATCGGCCGAGGCGTATTCGTACGCTTCCTCGGTGCCCACCAACGTAAGCCGCATCCCCACCCTCCGGGCCGCGCTGGAGATCTCGGCAATCCCCGAGCGGGAGAGAGGCATGCGCTTGGACCAGAAGTAGACGATCCCCGAGCAGTCGTCGGCGCATTCTTCGATCCGCGTGGCGACGACCTCTAGGCTCGTAAGGGAGTCGAGGCCCGCCGGAAGCGGAGCCAGGTCATACGCCAGCGGTGGGTCTGCCACGGCCAGGTGAGGCTCCGCCGCCAGGGGAGGCTCCGCCGCGCCGCGCACGCCCACCAGGCTCGCGGCGGCCAGCGCAGCGACTGCGAGGACGCCCATTACCGTCCAGGCCCGTCCTTTACGCTTCAGAACCGAGGTCATCTCGGGCGAACGATGGGCTGCAGGCTCGGCGCTCGCCACCCTAGGTGCCGTGAAAGGCAACTGGCTTGCCACGCGGTTCCGGCTCGAGATCCGGTTGGCTCGAGTCCGTGAAGACCTCGTGCAACTCGAGCTGGCTCGGTTGCATGAACGCCTCTTGCGGAAGCGTGCCGGAGCGTGCATGCCCTTTCACAAACTCGTCCGACTGTACCCACGCATCGAACGCGGCCCGGGATTCCCACAGTGTCAAGACAATGTATGGGCCTCCCGGATTGACTGGGCGCAGTACCTTGTTCCAGACAAACCCGGGCATCCCGTCCACCAGCCCCGCTCGCGTCCGGAAGCGCTGCTCGAACTGCTCGGTGTACTCCGGCACCACATAGATCCGGTTCATGGCGGTGATCATTCTCGGTTACTCTCCATGGGGTTTGCGTTCGTACTCCCTAGATCGCCTGGAACAGATACGGTCGTAGACAATCGATCCGGTCTTCCAGGCTGTCCCGATCCAACCACCGCAATGTCTGAGCGATCGAAGACAGCAATGAATTGCCGTCCTGTGGGGTAAAGCAAGAGCCCACGATCTCGTGGTCTCCCCGAGCCGCGAGGGTCGGGGTGGGCACCACGGTATGGCTCAGGATACGGCCGTAGTGACCGTGCTCGCGACCGAACGAGAAGATGTCGTTGGCCGAGAGCTTCTCGGTCAATGCCACGCGCTTGTTCTCGCACAACCGGGCGAGGGCTTCTTCGACGCTGATCTGGTGCTTTGTTCGAATCGAGAAGTGCACCGCGTGCATGTACTGCGTATTGAGCTTGACGGCGCTCGAATACAGATCCAGCTCGATACCCTTGGTCTTGAACAGATGGTACGCATCGTGAGCGTGATGGGTGCCGAACCGAGGGTCAGAGTGAACGCCGAGCTGCGGCGCCGGTACGAAAGCGCTGTTTTGTGAAATGTCGTTCGCCCGCCGCAAACACACGAAACGTCCTTCCTCGATCCCCAGTCCCCCGTTGCCGTCATCCCCCAGAGTTTGCAGCAACGCGGCCAGATTGTGCGTATTGCAGCTGACCACGTGTACGAATTGCGGGTCGCTGTCGTCAATCACTTCGTCGTTGATGCCTCGTGCGTACATCGTGCCGAAGCCGAACTCAGAGCCCTGGGCGATGAACCCACGTACCTTGTCGCGATATTTCTTGTAGAACTCGTTCTTGTTGTCGATCCCGATGCCGCTTGGCGTGCAATCGATCACCACCGTCGCCCGCGCGATCGCTTCCTCCTGCTCGTAGGCGACCTCGATGCCCTGCTCTTTGAACTTCTCGATGCGGTCCTTCCGGGTCGCCATGTTGGCACCCTTTGCGATCATCTGCAGGAGCTTGGGACGGTCGTGGCTGTAGGGCATGTTCTTGTGGAATGTGACCTCATCGATGTTGAAGTCTTCCCTGTGAACAGCCAGCAGGCCGACCAATGGCTCACCAATCGTCCCGGTTCCGATGACGTGGACAATGTTCTTGCCCATTGAGGTACTCCTTTAGGGGTGCTTCTTGTTTGAGTACCCGCTCGAAGAGGATTTGAACCCGTGCCGTTGTTGCGTGCCTAGTCGGGCTCCCCGCCGGGAATGCAGAGAGGCTCTATGAAAGAGAGTGTCAAGACCGGGCTCCGCCCCGGCCGGATGCGAAGCGGTGGAGCGCTTGGCACTCAGCCCCTTGGTTGGATTAGCCCGGTCGTCAGAGAGCGGTATGCTGGATGAGTCAGTCTTCGTGTCGACCATGATGATCCTCGCTTGGGTGATCGATCCGTCCGGACTTGATTGAGTGGACCTGGGTCGTACGACGCGAACCATGGTTCTATCTGAGACTCAGCCTGGGGCCGGCCTGACACTTCTTCGGGTTCTGCGGAAGGGCCTGGAGTTAGACTCGTGCCTCGGCGTGACTGGGAGCCTGGCGTACGTCTCTGCTTGAGACTGCCTCCCGCACCGTCGTCCGGGGGATTCGACGTTCCAAGGGATCGAGGGTCAAGCGCTGCACCCACGCTCCAGGACGACGAACCCCCTCTACATTTGGGGTCGACTCAGCTGGGTCGGATCAAAGACTTCTCCGGTTTTGAGTAGACGAAGGGTGAGCGCGGCGAGCTTGCGAGCCAGCGTCACACGGGCGAGCTCCTCGCGCATCCCGCGCTCGATCATACGGTGATAGAAGTCTTGGAATGGGCCCCG
This sequence comes from Longimicrobiales bacterium, assembly GCA_965249775.1. Taxonomy (GTDB): domain Bacteria; phylum Gemmatimonadota; class Gemmatimonadetes; order Longimicrobiales; family Gaopeijiaceae; genus UBA822. The sequence goes on along the minus strand of OZ252253.1, from coordinate 3,367,163 downwards.
ACGTCCGATGGCTACGTTGGCGGCGCCCTTAAAGACATTCTTGAGTACGCGATTGTGGTTGCGGTTCAACCCTCGCGTGAGCGGAGGCCGACGGCGCCGCCGAGGACGCCCGTCGAACAACTCGTAGTCGGCGCTCGAGCGCGTGACGACGGCGAGTCCGGCATAGGCCCACAGGTTGCGCTTCGTGCGGAAGCGCCATGGCGTACCGATGGTTGCCAACAACAGCGCGATACGCACGGGCCCGAAGTAGGGGATCGTCTTGAGCACGCCAAAGGCCGGATCGCGCTTCGCTTCGGCCACCATGGCCGCCTTGGTCTTCTTGCGCTGAGTCCGAAGCACATCAAGCTGAGCGTACAGGGTCTCGGCACGTAGCCGAGCACCGTGCTCGGGTAGCTGTGCGACCCAGGCGGCGCGCCCCTTCGGCTGGTAGACACCGCCGCCCGTGGTTCGGATGGCCCGCGCACGGAACAGTGCCTTGAGCCGCAGCATCACGCGCGTGCCGTCCTCGACGAGGTTACGATAGGCTCGAGTCAGCTCCTTGAGGTCGGCTCGGCCGTGTGCGCCATGGTAGACCGCTCGCAGCCTGCCGCACCGCAACTGCTCCGACAGATCGTCGGCATCGACCTGGTCCCCCTTGTTACCCGAGCGCTTCTCGCCTCTGCGGTCACACACGATCACCCGATCCACCCGAGGACTCAGTAGGTCATACAGCCACTGCGCCTGCGTTCCCTCCTCGAACACCACGTGCACCGAGCCAGCCATCGCGCTGAAGAACTCCCGGATCGATTTGTCGCTCGTCTCGACCACGCTACGCGCGATCACACGCCCCCCTGCGTTTCGAACCGTTGCCACTGTCATTGCCTGATGCACGTCGAGCCCCACATACTTCGTCGTTCGTTTCATGAGAGCCGCCCTCTGCTGTGGTCCATGGTCGTTTCGCAACTCCACGGTACCCGCAGGGGGCGTGCTTTCAAGTTGTGTTCGACGTTGACCGCATTGGTCCCGCCCCTCACGTTATCCCGGTCGGACAAGGGGCCCTTTTGCGGGAGCGATGAAATGAAAAGGACGGCTGCAGGACTCGGAATGGTTACTCTGCTTACGATGTGGGTCACGACCCCGGCAGGTGCTCAGGAGCTCGCGCGGGGCACGTGGACGGGCACGATGTCCCCTCCCGGAACCCCCAGTGTCGACGTCACCTACGAGGTGGGTGAGAGCGGCGGTGCGCTTTCTATCGTCATGAATGGCGGCCCGCAGGGGTCGACGCCGTTCAATGACGAGCAGCTTGACGGGGATGAGCTAACCTTCTGGTGGGAGCCCGGCATCCGGGTCGATTGTACGCTTCTTCGGCAGGAAGACGGGAGCTTCGAAGGGCCTTCCCCGCCCGCGGGCGGGGAAGAGGGAACCCTCACCATGGTGCCACCGTCAGGTGGCGGAAGCTGAGTCAAGACCCTCCCGCCGCGGCGTCAACTAGACCGCGCAGGCCGTCGAGAATCGCGCTTGCCAGTCCTTCAGGATCATCCGTCCCTATGCGATAGCGCTTTCCGTTCTTCATCTGGAGCTCAACCGCAGAGAGACCGGAAACCGAATAAAGCCAGCCGTGAGGCGTGTATCTGATCCCCAAGCCGTAGAACCAGCGGTTCCTGACTACCTCGCACGTCTCGATGTCGCTCAACGGAAAGCCCTTACTGAATATCCCCGGCCCGAATCGTATCTGCACCTTCTGCTCATCGACGCTCACTTTCAACGTTACGAACGTCATCAGGGCCAAGACCAGCAAGATGAGACCGGCCTGGGGAAGCCCGCTGAGCTCTGCGTCCCTGATGAGATAACCGACGATCAGTATCAGCACGGCATAGGTCGCGAGCAGAAAATAGCCGATCTGTGTGTGGACGTAGTTTTTCATCACGAAACCTGTGACTTCTCCTGGTGGCTCTCTGCCGCGCCGACTACGATGCCCGTGGACAGCTCATGATGCAAGCGTTCGACATTTTCCGCTTCGCCTCCTATTCTTGGGTCTCGCTGTACCTGAGCACTGCCCGCAAGTCCAAGTGCGAGAGTTGATTCAATGCTCGACTCTATGTACACGGCTCGACTCTATTCCAGGGCTCGACTCCATCATCCCGAGGAAACTTCCATGAAGACGTCCGCTTTGAAGGGTCTACTGGCGATTGCTGTCTTGTCTCTTTCTCTCTCGGCCGCCGCTCTCCCCATCCACGGACAGGTGCAGCTGACGTACGGCCAGGTTTCTGGAGTCGAGCTGGACAATGACGTCACCGTGTTCAGAGGTATTCCCTTTGCCGCCCCGCCCGTTGGGGATCTGCGCTGGAAGGCGCCTCAGCCTCCGACACCGTGGCGGGGTGTAAGAGCCGCAGACACCTTCGGTCCCACCTGCATGCAGCGCGGTCGGGCGTTGCAGAGCGAAGACTGTCTGTATCTGAATGTCTGGACCACGGCCGACGCCGATGATGACTTGCCGGTGATGGTGTGGATCCATGGCGGAGGGTGGAGCTCCGGCGCCAGCAGCAACGGCATTTATGACGGCTCCGCCTTTGCTGAAAAAGGCGTGGTCCTGGTATCGGTCAACTATCGCATGAATGCCTTCGGGTTCATGGCGCATCCTGCGCTCTCTGCCGAATCCGAGCGCGGGATATCGGGCAACTACGGCATCCTCGATCACATCGCTGCGCTGGAGTGGGTGCGTGAGAACGTCAGCGGCTTCGGCGGCGATCCTGACAACGTCACCATTTTCGGTGAGTCTGCTGGTGGCGCCAGCATCTATGCACTATTGGCCACGCCGTTGGCCGAAGGATTATTCCATCGAGCCATTTCTGAGAGCACCTGGATTACTTCGACCAATGTCACCCATCAGAAGAACGGGAACGGCTTTACCAATAGTGCGGAAGAGCAAGGACAGAGGGCGATCGCCGAGAAACTGACGGAACTGGGAAGGTCCGCTAGTGGCGTTACGGTGGATGAGATGCGCGCCCTATCCGCGGACGACGTGATCAGCTTGAGCTTCCAGGTGTCCCTCGTGGAAGACGGCTACGTCATCCCAAAGTCCCCGGCTGAGATCTTCAGTGAGAGATCTCAAAACGTCGTGCCTCTTCTGGCTGGCGTGAATGACGGTGAGGGTCTGTTTTTCGTCAGGCCGAACAACACGTTCAGCACCGTCGCGGAGCAGCGAGAGGCCAGGCTGGAAGAGTGGGGCACACGTGGACGTGGGTTGGCCGACCACTACCTGGCGGACTCAGACGAGGACATCTATACGACCGAGGTCGACTACAACACCGATGCCTGGTTTGCCCGCGCCAACCGCGAAATCCTGAACTCGATGGCGAACACGCGAGCGAACAGTTTCATGTATGTGTTCACCAGAAACCTGAATGATCCCAGTCAGCGCGCTCCCCACGCGATGGAACTTCGATACGTGTTCAACACCTTGCCCCAGCAAGCCAGCCAGGTGGACAAGGATATCGCCGACCTGATGAGTGACTACTGGGTGCAGTTCGCCACGACCGGCAACCCGAACCGCGAAGGCCTGCCCCGTTGGCCGGCTTATAACGCTGAGACACAACAGCACCAGATCATCGGTGCCGATGTTGGCCAGGGCACTAGGTTTCACCAGCAAGAACTGGACGAATTGGATCGCTATTTCACCGCCACTTACGAAGATGCTCGCGGTTCCGCACCACGAAACTGAACCTGCAGCCACGGAACCACTGATTCGACGAGGAGGATAGGCCGCAAGGAGGCAGTGGTACGCCACCGCCTTATTCAGCAGCCCGTGCCGTGCTACGGTCCGACGTCGCCGCGAGCACGTCGCGGATGATCTTCTGATGGTGGTTGGAGTGGAACACCGCGAACTGTAGCCACTGCGTCGCGTTGAAGCCGCCGAACACGAAATGATTTCGTGTGGCGCGCGAGGCCTGCAACTGCGCGAGGGAACCCTCCAGTCCCTCCACCCGCTCTCTGATTCCACGCAACCTCGCCGCTAGCTCCTCGGCGCTGATCCCCTTTGGCCGGACTCGTTCAGGGGCCTTACCCCGACCCCTGGGAGCCGCACCGACGAACAGGACAATCCTCCCGAGCAACTTGGGGCGGCCGCCTGTTTCGAGCTCGGAATCCCCGTCGCGGGCTCGCTCGAGCCAATTCACGATTCCCTCGTTGGCAATCGAGAGATGCTCCAGGTGGTCTTTCACGCTCCACTTGGAGACCGCCGGTGCCGAGGTCTCGCACAAGTCCGCGTTGGATGCCTGCTCGATCTCGAGGTCCAAGCACGCCAGTAGTCCGGTGTGGGCTCGGAGGAGCTTCTTGCTGGTCATCGGGCCTTTCTCCTCTCAGCGTCGCATCCGCCGGATATATGTGTGATCGCAGGGCGCTCCAAGTGCGAAGTGCTCAGAATCTCAGGCGAACCAGGCTGAGTCCGACTCGTGAATCTCCGTCGGGCGCGATCAACTGCGGTCCGACTTCAAAAGCCGCACGGTCGGCATCGGACATGGCGCGCTCCCGGATCAGACCGGGTCAACATCCAAGAGCGGGACAGCAGGCGCAAGCGTGGAGCGGCAGGCCTTCTGCCAGCATTTCACAAACGTCCCTGGGCCCAGCGAAGCACTGTGCTCCAGTTTCCGCGGAAACTGGGATCACCCTCAGGCCGCGGTCTCGACCAGCTCGTTGTTTTCGACCAGTCCCTTATTCCCGACCAGTTCGTCGCTCTTCGGTTTGCCTCGCCCCGGCTTACCTCTCTCCGGCTCGTCACTATCCGACTCACCTGCCGAGAGGACCGCTTCCAGTGCAGCCCCCGCAACTTCTCGATCGCCTAGGGCGTCTAAGTGGGAGGATTGATGTACTGACCGACCGGGCGTATATCGAGGAGTGAACCCGGGAGCACCAGGCGGACGAAACCGGCGGAGGACGTGATGCAGGACCTCAAGTACGCACTTCGGGTGATCCGGAAGAACCCGCTGTTCAGCTCGGTCGCCATTCTCACTCTGGCGCTCGGCATCGGGGCCATTACAGCAATCTATACGGTCGTCGAGGCGGTCCTGCTCGAGCCTCTCCCCTTCGAGGAGCCGGAGGAGCTCGCCCTGCTCTGGACCGACAACGAGGACCTGGACCAGCACAAGTACTTTGCCTCGCCCTGGGACTTCGAAGACTGGCGTAACATGAACGCCACGTTCGAGTCGCTGGTGGCGCTCTGGCCCTCGACCGGCACCATCACGGAGGCAGGCAGCGATCCCACTAGGGTGCGCATCGCGTACGCCTCGGCGGACTTCTTCGAGGTCATGGGCGTGCAGGCCTTGAGAGGCCGCGTTTTCGGGGCCGACGACGGGGAGGGCTCCGCGCCGGTCGCAGTGCTGAGCGAGGGGTTCTGGCAGCGTCGCTTCGGCGGTGATCCTTCCATCGTGGGGCGCGCGATCACGTTCGAGGGAGGGAACGGAACCGGCGGGCCGCACGAGGTGATCGGGGTCGTCCGAGGCGAGCATACCTACCCGGCCGACGTCGACATGTGGATCAACATGACATGGTCGATGACAATCCAGAGTCGCGAGGCGCGTTATCTGAACGTGGTCGGCCGACTGGCCGAGGGCCGGGCGCTCAGCGCCGCGCGGGCGGACATGGCCGGCGTGGCCGCTCGGGTGGAGCAGGCCAACCCCGACACCAACCGCGGTTGGACCGTCACGATGACGAGTCTCCACGACGAGTTGGTGGGTGACACCAGGACGGCGCTCCTCGTCCTTCTAGGCGCGACCGGGCTAATTCTCCTGATCGCGTGCGCGAATGTCGCCAACCTTTTGCTCTCCCGCTCCGAGGTTCGCGCTCGTGAAATCGCGGTGAGGGTCGCGTTCGGCGCCGGTCGGCGTCGCCTCGCGCGGCAGCTCGTCACGGAGAGCCTCGTGCTCGCAAGCGCCGGCGCGGTCCTCGGCCTGGTTCTGGCGCAGGTGGGCCTGCGAGCGCTTCTCGCCGTCGCGCCGGTGACGCTTCCGCGCAGTGAGACCATAGCCCTGGACGGCACCGTGCTGGGCGTAGTGGCCGGCGTAAGCCTCCTCACGGGTGTGCTGTTCGGGCTCGCGCCCATCGCGCGGCTGCTGCGCTCGGAGGTGCACAGCACCATTCGCGACGGCACCCGCTCGACCGCGAGCGCCGGCAGGCACAGAATCCAGAACTCGTTCGTCGTCGCCCAGTTCACGATGGCGCTCATACTTGTGGTCGGGGCGAGCCTGCTGCTGCAGAGCTTTCAGAACGTCCGGCGTGTCGATCCCGGATTCGTTCCCGAAGGCGTTCTCACGGTCGAGTTGGACGTCCCGCTCTCCGAGGCCGAGACCAACCAGGATGTCATGGACTTCTACGAGCAGTTCGAGCTCCGCATCGAAGAGCTTCCGGGCGTAACAGCCGTCGGCGATGCTTCGACGCTGCCCCTCGGCGAAGCGCTCGACTACTTCAACCCGATCAGCTTCGTGGATCTCGAGGTCTCCATGGAGGCTGACCCGCGTGCGTATTGGCGGCCAGTGAGCCCGGGCTTCTTCGAGGCAATGCGCTCGCCGATCGTCGCCGGGCGAGACTTCACGACGCTCGACCGGGTGGGCGGTCCGGCCGTCGTGATCATCAACGAGGCGATGGCCGAGCAGTTCTTCCCGGGAGAGGACCCCATCGGCGAGATGATGGGAGACCTGCGCGGCTGCTTCGGCCCGCTGGGGTGCATCCACATGGCGGGTGACTATGAGGAGTCCGAGATCATCGGCGTCGTAAACGACATGAAATACGACGGGCTCCGGGCAGACGCGGTGCCCGCGCTCTACCTCAGCAGCCTTCAGTCGTCCATCAAGCGCCGGACGATCGCGATCCGCACGGCGGGATCCACGGCGCCACTGCTTTCGGCGGTTCGGGAAGAGCTCGCCGTGATGAGCCCCGGCCTGGCGCTCGCGAACATCCAGACCATGGACGACATCATGGCCGACGCCCAATCCCGAGACCGATTCAGCGCACTGCTGCTCACACTGTTCGGAGTCATCGCGTTGCTGCTCGCTTCCGTGGGGGTGTACGGCGTGCTCTCCTACGCCGTGGCGCAACGGAGAGAGGAACTGGGGGTCCGCATGGCGCTGGGAGCCGACCGAGGCGACGTCCGCAAAATGGTGCTGATGGACGGCCTCAAGCTCGTCCTCATCGGGTTGGGGCTGGGAATCGTCGGTGCGCTGTCGCTTTCGGGGCTGCTTTCCAGCCAACTCTTCGGCGTCGATCCCCGTGACCCGCTCGTCTACGCGCCCGCGCTCGCCACGCTGCTCGTGGTCGGATTCCTCGGCAGCTTCGTGCCTGCCTGGCGCGCGACCCGCGTCGATCCAGTCATCGCGATGCGGTCCGAGTAAGGGGAGCCCTACAGATCAGCACGTCGGTCGTTCCCACGCAGACGACTGATGAGCCTCGACGCACGCTCGATCGGACCGTCGGCCTCGAGCAGCTCCTGTCGGTGAGCGGGTTCCATGGGGAGAGCCTGGGAGAGGCCGTCGACGACCTCCTCGTCGGAGAGATCGGAAGGCGGCAACTGTATGTCGGGTGAGATCGAGAGGAGGACTCGCTCGAGTTGCCGGCGTCTCTCGGCGAGTAGCGGCCGGTCGCCCGCCTCGACGGTCTCCGGGAGCGCCTCCACCTCGGCGAGCCGGTAGGGACGACTCGCATCCTCACTCAGGACACGAAACTTCACTGTTCCGCCCAGGACGATGTTGAACCGCCCGTCGGGAAGTTCCTGGGATGCAATGATGACCCCGGCGCAGCCGATGGCGAAGATCGGCGGGCGTCCTTCATACTCCGCCTCGTAGCCCGGCTCCAGCAATACCATGCCAATGATGCTGTCGCCCTCGAGTGCGTCCGCCACCATCGCACGGTAACGCGGCTCGAAGATGTGCAACGGCACATTGCTATTTGGAAACAGCACGACGTCCTGGAGAGGAAAGATCGGGATCGTCGACGGCAGCGTAATGGCTTCGGCCGACCCGGATTGGGCAGCGCCGGAACCCGGCGCACACAGGACCGCACACAGGACAAAGATGAGCGCAATCGCCCACCTTGGCGTCAGGGGTCTCATGTGCGCCTTTCAATCGGGAGACGGAGCAGACATGTTGGATAAGATGCCTGCAGTGCGTGTGGGGCTGCAAGCTCCCGTGCTCGCGAGGCGCGACGAACCGTGTTTGAGAAGACGACGAAAGGCCGGGAAGTGAAAGGACGAGAGCGAAATACCAAGGGACGAGAGCGGAATACTGGAGAGAGAGGGGCGAACTTCTCGGTGATCTCCAAGGACATGCGCATGGAGGGGAACTGCGAAACGGATGGCCAGTTGCTCATCGAGGGGAAGATCTCGGGCAACGTCACCGCACAAAGCATCGAGTTGGCGGCGTCGGGCTCCGTTGACGGAAACGTCATCGCAGCCAAGAAAACCGGGTCGGATCAGGTCTTCGTTATCAGCGGTCTGGTGACCGGCGCCGTCCACGCGGCTCGGGTCGAAGTACGACGGAGCGGCAAGGTGCATGGCGGAGTCGTCGCGGACGAGGCCGTCATCCACGGGCAGGTGCACGGCGGCGTCCTGGCGCGGCACCGGCTAGCCCTCGAGGAGACGGCGGAGGTCCAAGGTGATGTCGACGCCCGTCTTCTAGGTCTCAAAGAGGGGGGACAGGTGAACGGCAGCATCCGCATGGGAGATCGTGCGAAGGTCGGGCGCTCGGCCAAGCAGCCTGCGCCGGTCGCAGACCCGGTCGCAAAGCCGGTCGCAGAGCCGGTCGCAACTGATGGCGAGGTCATGGTTTCAGCAGGACGCAGCAGATAGGCGCATCGGACCAGTAGGCGCCTGAAACCAGGCATCTCCCGCGGGATTGCCCGCTCGAGGTTACGGCCTTGGGCGGGCTTCATTATTCTGACCCTATCATGCAAGCCGCTGTCCTGACCACCACCGCGCCGGTTGAGGAGTCACCGCTCGAGTTGGTGTACTGAGGCGCGACTTCGAACGGCGGCTTGGTGTACCGAGGCACGACTTCGAACGGAGGCTAGGGAATGGACCAGCTGATACCGGTCGTCGGGACGACGGCACTGCTCGGCTCCGCCTTGGTTGGCGGGATCTTCTACGCGTTCTCGAGCTTCGTGATGAAGGCGCTGGCGCGCGTGCCACCTGCAAAGGGGATCGGGGCGATGCAGTCGATCAACGTCGTGGTGCTCAACCTCTCGTTTCTGGGTGTGTTCATCGGAACGACCGTGGTGTCACTCGGCGCGGGCGGGCTCGCCCTGGCAGGCTGGGGCCGCCCTTCCGCACCCTTCTTCTTGGGCGGGGCGCTCTTCTACGTCGTGGGCACTTTCCTCGTCACCGGGCTCAAGAACGTTCCCCTGAACGACCAGTTGGCCGCCGCATCCCCCACCGACCCCGCCGCCCATGACGTGTGGGAGCGTTATTTGAGCCGATGGACCATGTGGAACCACGTCCGCACCAACGCCGCGATGGTAGCGGCCCTGCTGTACACGCTGGGTCTCATGCAGAACGCGGGTGCTTGATGCCCCGTCCCCAGAACAACGCCTATCCCTTGGCATCTCCGCCGTCTTTCAACTACTATCCAAAGCACGAGAGAGAGGTCGCTCATGCCCCCACCGAATGTCAAAGTGCTGTGCCCTGGGTTGGCGCTCTGCGCTGGGTTGGCATTGAGCGTAGCCGGCTGCGCCCAGCCGGAATTGTCGCTACCGGGCGCGGTACCTTCGGGCGTGACCGCCCAACCGCTCTCCTCGGGCGGTGTGCTGGGATCCGCGTCGAGCACACGTGAGTCCATCGACCGCTACTGCCTTACCTGCCACGACGAGCGGCTCGAGACGGCAGGGCTGAGGCTCGACCTGGCCAACGTCGCCGACGTCACCGAGGACGCCGAGGTATGGGAAAAGGTCGTGCGTAAACTTCGCACGGGCCTCATGCCGCCCTCCAACGTGGCGCAGCCGCCCATGGAAGCCCGTAGCGCCATGGTTTCGTGGTTGGAAACGTCGCTCGATCAAGCCGCAGCCGCGACTCCGAATCCGGGCCGCACCGAGACGTTACGGCGTCTCAATCGGACCGAATACCAGAACTCTATCAGGGACCTCTTGTCTCTGGACATCGACGCCACGTCACTCCTGCCCCCCGATGAAAGCGGCTACGGCTTCGACAATGTGACGGTAGGCGACCTGCCCCCTGCTCTTCTGGACCGATATATCTCCGCTGCGCGAAAGATCAGCGGGCTGGCGGTCGGTACCGCTGAGACGTCAATCCGAAGCGATATTATTCGCGTGCCCGCGGACCGCACGCAGGAAGAGCACGTAGCCGGCCTCCCGATAGGAACGCGTGGCGGCGTGTCGATCTCCTACACGTTCGCGCAGGACGCGGAGTACGACATCCAGATACGGCTCGCGCGCGACCGGACCGGGAACGTCGGGGGCTTGAGGACTTCGGACCCGCAACCGTTGGAGCTGCTCATCGACCGGGAGATCGTCGAGACACTCCTGGTGGTGAGGCCCGACGGGCCCGATCACTCGGTCGTAGACAAGTATTTCACGGTTCGCGTGCCGGTGACGGCGGGTCCCCACGACGTGGGCATCACGTTTCCCAAGCAATCATCGGCGCTCTACGAAACCGCGCGTCAGCCCCTCCAGTCGCACTTCAATGAGACGCGTCATCCACGGCAGACGCCTGCCATCTACCAGGTTTCCATTACCGGACCTTACGCGCCCCAAGGTGTCGACGACTCGCCGAGCCGCCGCCAGATATTCGTTTGTCGGCCAGCCGTGCCGAGCGAGGAAGAGGCGTGCGCAGAGGATATCCTCGTCTCGCTTATGCGGCGCGCGTACCGCAGGCCGGTCACCGACGCCGATGTGGAAGGGCCGATGGCCTTCTATCGGGAAGGCCGGTCTTCGGGAGATTCCGACGCAGGTTTCGATGCCGGTTTCGATGCCGGCATAGTGAATGCCTTGAGCGCGGTGCTGGTCAACCCGCAATTCCTGTTCCGCGTGGAGTTGGATCCGGATCGCGTGGCATCGGGTTCCGCCTACCGTATCAGCGACCTCGAGTTGGCATCCCGCCTGTCGTTTTTCCTGTGGAGCAGCCTCCCCGATGACGAGCTACTCGATGCGGCCATTCGGGGCGAGCTCAGCCGGCCGGACGAGCTCGAGAGACAGACCCGCCGAATGCTCGCGGATCCTCGCTCGCGCAATCTCGCCACCAACTTTGCCGGACAATGGCTTCTGCTCCGCAATCTGGAGGCTTTCAGCCCAGACCCGCGCCTCTACCCGGACTTCGACGACAATCTTCGTCAGGCGTTTCGCGAAGAGACAGAGCGTTTCATGGACAGCGTTCTGCGTGAAGATCGTAGCGTGCTCGACCTGCTCCGAGCGGACTACACATTTCTCAACGAGCGCTTGGCAAAGCACTATGGGATCCCCGGCATCTACGGCAGCCGCATCAGGCGCGTAGCGCTCACGGACGACAGCAAGCGTGGCGGCTTGCTGAGGCACGGCAGCATACTGGCCGTCACGTCTTATGCGACGCGAACCTCGCCTGTCCGTCGAGGGAAGTGGGTCCTGGACAACCTCTACGGTGCGCCACCACCACCACCGCTCCCGAATGTTCCGGCGCTCGACGAGACCGCGGTGTCCGCGTCCCTTCCGATGCGGCAGAGGCTGGATGCGCATCGCACGAACCCCGTGTGCGCAAGCTGTCACCGTACCATCGACCCCGTCGGGTTTGCGTTGGAGAATTTCGATGCCGTGGGTCGCTGGCGGGACCATGAGGGGGATAACGGGCCCATGGACGCCTCGGGGGGCCTGCCCGGCGTCGGCGAGTTCGATGGCGTGGCTGGCCTCGAAGCAGCATTGTTGAGCCGTCCGGAGATGTTCGCCGGAACGTTGACCGAGAAGTTGCTCACCTTCGCGCTCGGACGGGGTGTCGAGTATTATGACGCACCCGCGGTCCGCAGGATCGTTCGCGAGGCCGAGCTGGATGGATACCGGTTCTCGTCGCTCATATTGGGTATCGTGAAGAGCGTACCGTTTCAGATGAGGGCATCGACATGATCATCACCAAGAAGGCCCTACCAAGGCGCACGTTCCTGAAGGGCGTGCTGGCGCTGCCTCTGCTCGACGCGATGATCCCCGCGGCGACCGCCCTGTCGAAGACGGCGGCCAACCCCGTGCCCCGAATGGGGTTCGTGTTCATACCAATGGGGACCGATCATGCGCGCTGGACGCCACAGGGAGGGGACGTACTCGGTGAGTTGACACCCATTCTCAGCCCGCTCGAGTCGGTGAAGAAGCACGTGACGGTTGTCACCAACACCGAGTTGCAGAACTCCTACCCGGGCACGCACGACACCTCGAACTCGGGATTCTTGAGCGCGGCCTTTGCCAAGCACACGGAGAGCTCGGACTACCATTTAGGAACGACCATCGACCAGGTCGCGGCGAAGCAGATCGGTCAAGACACGCGACTGCCGTCGCTCGAGCTGTCGGTTGACTTGAACCCGCTCGCCGGCGTGTGCAACAACGGATACGCCTGCGTCTATCAGAACAACCTGTCGTGGTCTTCACCGACCACGCCGCTTCCCTCGGAAGCACACCCGCGCATCGTGTTCGAGCGGCTCTTCGGTGAGGGCGGAAGCCAGGCCGAGCGCGAAGCGTCGCTGCGAAGCCGTTCCAGCCTGCTCGATTCGTTCCGCGAAGACATCGGGCGCCTCAAGCGGGAGGTGGGGACGAGCGACCGCGTCCGTGTCGACCAGTACCTCGACAGCGTCCGAGAGATCGAGCGTCAGATCCAGCGGGCCGAAGCGGAGGGCGCAGCCAATCTGTCACCCGACGTCGACCGTCCGGTGGGCGTACCGGCTTCGTTCGAGGATCACGCCTCGCTCATGTTCGACCTGCAAGTGCTCGCCCTTCAGGCGGATATCACGAGGGTCATCAGCTTCCAGCTCACGCGCGAGCTGAGTAACCGCACGTATCCGGAAATCGGCGTTCCCGAGCCACACCATCCGACCAGTCACCACGGTGGTGATCCGGTAAAGGTCGAGAAAATCAGCAAGATCAACACGTTCCACGTGTCACTGTTCGCGCGCTTTCTCGAGAAGCTGGAGTCCACTCCGGACGGCGAGGGTTCGCTGCTCGACAACACGATCTACCTGTACGGAAGCGGCATGGGGAACCCAAGTCTGCACGACCACGTGAACCTCCCGATTCTCGTCGCGGGCGGAGCCGCAACCGGCATGAAGGGTGGACAGCACATCCGATATGAAGATGGGACACCATTGGCCAATCTCCACCTGACGCTGCTGGACCGCGCAGGCGTGCATCTGGATTCGTTCGGCGATAGCACCGGTAAGATCGAAGACCTCTTCGAGGAGGTCCCGGTATGATCGCCAGACTCGCTATCCTGGCTCTCGGGCTGGCCGGGGCGGCCGGGCCTGCCCAGGCCCAGGCCCAGGTCCAGACCGAGGCTTACGCCCCGACTCTGGCTGACGCGGCCGAGATGCGCGATGGGGCGCTCATCCGCGGTTTGCTTCAGGACGGTGCGGACGTCAACGCCGCGCAGGTCGATGGCATGACGGCGCTGCACTGGGCCGTGTATCACGACGACGCTGATATGGCCGGACTGCTGATGCGGTCCGGTGCCGACGTCAACGCGGAGAACCGCTACGGCGTGCCGCCGCTTGCCACGGCCTCCACGAACGGCAACGCGTCCGTCGTGAGGCTCCTGCTCGAATCAGGCGCCGACGCGAACGAGTCCCTCGAGGGTGGGGAAACCGTCCTCATGATCGCCGCTCGCACCGGAAGCCTGGAAGCGGTGGAAGCGCTCCTTGCCAAGGACGCCGATCCCAACGCACAGGAGCGGCGCGAGCAGACCGCGCTCATGTGGGCAGCGGCCGAGGGCCACGTGCCGGTCGTCGAGGCCCTCATCGATGCCGGGGCCGACGTGCACGCCAGGCTGGGGTCCGGATTCAATCCCATGTTCTTCGCCGCGCGCGAGGGCCACATCGATGTTGCGCAAGCGCTCCTCGAAGCAGGGGTCGACGTGAATGAGGTCCTTCAGCGTAGGAGGCAACGGACGGCGCGGGCGGACAACAATGCGAGCACGCAGCCAATAGCCCGTGGCATGACTCCGTTGCTCATGGCGGTCCGGAACGGCCACTTCGAGCTCTCGGTCGCACTGATCGAGGCTGGCGCCGATCCGAACGACCAGCTGACCGGCTTCGCGCCGCTGCACACGATGAGCTGGGTGCGGAAGCCGGATGCCAGCGACCGGGGCGATCCGGCTCCGATCGGGTCTGGCGACCTGACCAGCCTCGAGTTCGTCCGGGCACTCGTGGCGTTGGGAGCGGACGTGAATCTGCGCCTGGATGAAGAGGCGCCCCGCCAGCCGAATTCTGCGTCTCGGCTCAGGTCGGGAGGCGCCACTCCGTTCCTCATGGCCGCCGACCGGGCGGACGTCATCTTGATGCGGCTGTTTCTCGAGCTTGGCGCCGACCCGTTCACACCGAATCTCAGGGGCACCACGCCGCTGATGGCCGCAGCCGGCCTCGGCACGACGGCCCCGGAGGAAGAGGCCGGAACAGAGCTCGAAGTGCTGGAGGCCACTCGGTTGATGATCGAGCTGGGCGGCGACGTCAACACGGTCAACGACGAGAACGACACTGCAATGCACGGCGCGGCGTACGGGATGTTCCCGGCGGTTGTCGACCTGCTGGCCGACAACGGAGCCGACCCCCACATCTGGAAGCGAGAGAACCACCGGGGATGGACGCCACTGTTCATTGCCGAGGGCTACCGGTTCGGGCTTCCGAGACCCTCGCGCCCAACCATCGAGGCGATTACGCCTCTGATGGTTGCGGCCGGCATTCCGACAGAGGGAGAAAGACCTCCCGTAATCGACATCTACGCGCCGCCGCCGGGCCGGTAGAAGCCGCCGTTATATAGAGCGCCTCCTCAGTCGCCGTCCGTCCAGAGGTGCCGAAGGAAGCGCTCCGGCTGAGCCAGAAAATCCCGCATGAGGCTCACGTGCTCCAGGTCCTCGAACTCCATCGCGTCCACCGGGCGTTGATCGAAGCTGTAGATCGTGGCACCCGGGATCGCCATGAGGATCGGTGAGTGCGTGGCGATGAGGAATTGAGATCCGTCGTCCACGCTGTCCTTGACCATGGTCAGAAAGGCGAGCTGGCTCTGTGGAGACAGGGCAGCCTCAGGCTCGTCCAGGAGGTAAAGACCCCCGGGGACCAGACGAGATTGGAATAGCTTCAGGAAGCTCTCCCCATGGGAGTTGGCATCCAGATCTTTACCGTAGCGGTCCTCCATCTCCCACACCGAGCGGGCTGCGGGCAGCTTCGCGAGCATGCGCGCCATCGCCGAGCGATCCCGGTAGGTCTCGTCGATCTCTTGGAGCTCCTCCTGGAACTCCGTCCGCATCTCTGACAGCCGGCGAGCGAATCCGAAGAAGTCCTCGGCCCGGAGAAAGAATCCCCGGTGTGTCCGCCTGTTCCAGACGAGCTTCAGGCACCGGGCCAGCCGGCCCTGAGCCTCCAGGCTGCGATCCCTGGAAGCGCTCACCGCCCCCACCGTCGGGAGCCCTGTGGCGATGGCTAGCGCCTCCATGAGGGTGGACTTTCCGGACCCGTTCTCGCCCACGAAACAACAGACGGGTCCGCTGAAGTCGAGGGTGTCGAGGCCCTGGAGCGCCGACACAGAGAAAGGGAACGCAGCAGGACTTCCGTCGTCCTCCGGAAGCTGGAGCTCGACTCTCCTCAGGGGGATCTGGGCGGACAGCGTGAGCTCCTCTGTGGATTCGGTTCGTCGGAAGGGCGATCGCCCCGGGCGTCCAAACTCGGGAAACTCATCTTCAATGTCCACGAGCGGACCGGATGTCAGGCCAGTGGCCGCCACGCTTCCACCCCGCTCTTGGTGTCCTGAAAGACCGTCTCAGGAGGGTGGCGCAGGATCCTCGCAGTGATCCACACATCGCCTACGGCGCCGATGGTGTTCACCGCAAAGCAGAGATTCCAGAAGATGTCGCCGGGAACTAGCACGAAGGCCGCCACGAAGACAGCGTCCAGAATCACCAGAGGCGCCAGCGCGATGGCAACGAGGTGATTGCGAGCGATCTTTTCCTCGAACGTGGTGAACACGAGCGGGGGCTGCATGCCGAAGATGGGCCGGTAGCCGAACAGCATCCCAACGGCTCCGTGCAGGCCTTCATGGAGGACGAGGACCACTGCCAAGGCCGCGCACAACAGCCCCAGGGTGGCGAGCCACGAGGGGAAGATCACGCCTAGCACCGCGTTCCCGATTCCTATGGCGATCCCGACGACGACTCCCACGAGCGTCGCCGCCCGACGGGGGAAGACGTGATCGGCGACCTTCTCTAGGATTGGCTGCATTAATCCCGATCCGGCAATGGACTTTGTTTTTCCTATCCCTCCCCATAAGCTTGTGCCAAACGGAGGGCAAACGAAACACACGATTCGGCACGTTCGTATAGAGAGGCATGTTCGTATAGAGAGAGCATCATAGAGAGGCCATATGAAGACACGACTCGGTACCTTGGTCCTGATGTTTGTGCTTTGCGGCACCGTCGCGGCCGCCGCGCAGGATCCTGACCCGGTCGTCGGTCTGTGCGAGAGCACACCGGCACTTGTGGACCCGCTCAGTGGCCCCCACTGGAGTGGATGGGGCGTGAGCCGCGAGAACCTCCGATTCCAGCCGGCGGAGAGCGCTGGGCTCGACTTCAACCAAGTGCCGAACCTCACGCTGAAGTGGGCGTTCGGGTTCCCGGAGTCGACCTCAGCGTGGGCGCAACCGGCGGTCGCCGGCGGGCGCCTCTTCGTCGGAAGCGAGAACGGTCTCGTCTATGCCCTCGACGCGATGACCGGCTGCACTCACTGGACCTACACGGCCGGTACCAGCGTGCGAACGGCGATCTCCGTCGGCGAGTTCGGTGACGGCCACGCGCTGTTCTTCGGCGACCTCGATGCGCGCGTCTATGCGATCGACGCGGAGACCGGCACGGAAATATGGAGCCGGGACGTCGAGAGCCACCCCGCGGCCCGCATCACCGGGGCGCCGACGCTACATGAGGGTCGTCTCTATGTGCCGGTGTCGTCCATCGAGGAAGCGCTGGCCGGTCAGCCGAGCTACGGCTGCTGCACGTTCCGAGGCAGCGTCGTGGCGCTCGACGCGGCGACCGGCGATCAGATCTGGAAGTCTTTCACCATTCCTACCGAACCGGCGCGCAGGGGCACCGGCCCGAATGGCACGACACTTTCGGGTCCGGCGGGCGCCGCGATCTGGGGGGCGCCCACTATCGACGCCAGCCGCGGTCTCATCTACGCCGCCACCGGCAACGCTTACACGCAGCCGGCCGCCGAGACGAGCGATGCGATCGTCGCCTTCGAGCTCGACAGCGGCGAGATCCGCTGGTGGAACCAGCTGACCCCCGCAGACGCGTTCATCCTTGGTTGTGGTGGAGCCAACCCAAACTGTCCGGAGGACGAGGGCCCCGACTTCGACTTCGGCGCCTCTCCCGTGCTCGTCACGCTGTCGACCGGGAGCGACCTCCTCGTGATCGGTCAGAAGTCGGGCATGACCTACGGCCTCGACCCGGACCGCGATGGCGCCATCGTCTGGGAGTACCGGGCTGGCGCAGGCAGCGCACTCGGGGGGATCGAATGGGGCTTCGCCGTCGACGGCGACAATGCCTATTTCGCCAACTCGGACCTGCTTACGCCGGCGCCCGGCGGGCTGTCGGCCGTCCGTCTGAGAACGGGCGAGTTGGTCTGGAAAGCCGAGCCGCCACCTCCGATCTGCGCCGA
Organism: Longimicrobiales bacterium; assembly: GCA_965249775.1. Taxonomy (GTDB): domain Bacteria; phylum Gemmatimonadota; class Gemmatimonadetes; order Longimicrobiales; family Gaopeijiaceae; genus UBA822. The sequence goes on along the minus strand of OZ252253.1, from coordinate 3,349,326 downwards.
GTCCGGCATCCGGTCCGGCTTTATGAGCGGCTGTGACGCGGCCCTCGCGGCCGCTGTCTCGGCGATCCCCGGCGTCGTGTTCTCGGGGTCCAACGATGGCGGTCTTCGGGCTCACTCGGCGGAGAGTGGCGAGATCATCTGGATCTACGACACGAACCGCGACTTCGACACGGTGAACGGTGTGCCGGCGTCAGGAGGATCGCTTAACGCGTCCGGACCCGTGATCGTCGACGGGATGCTCTACGTCAACAGCGGCTACGCCTTTATCGGCAGCCGGGCAGGGAACGTGCTGCTCGCTTTCGGCCTGGAGTGACGGGGGGGGGCCAATAGCCTCGTTGCTCCGATCGGGTCGCTCTTCGGTCGGCCCCCGCCGCACAGACTAACCAGTCGCAGCGTCCGCAGACGGCTCAATGTGGCCAAGCTGCGTCATCAGCGTGACCTGATCATAGTAAATGCCGCCGGATACGATCTGGCCATTGTCGTCGAAACGCATGAGCTCGCAGAAAGAGACGTTGATCTCCCGACCGGTCGCGGGGAGGTCTCCGAACGCGCCGTCGTTGACGCCTCGCCCCTTGAACTGAGCGATCACGGTGTCGCCGGCGTCCAGGTAAGTTGGGTCGGTAACCGTAGCGTTGGAAAACGCGCCCGCCCAGCCTTGCATGAACTCTTTGAAGCCGTCGCGTCCTGTGAAGGTGACATTGCGAGCTTGATCACGATAAGTGCAACTTGCGATCATCTTGCTCACAAACCCGTCGAAGTCGCGGCTGTTGAAGGCCTGATGCGCCGCACGCAAGGTCTCCACATTCTGTGATGACATGACCCACCTCCTCTTGGTTCTGATCCGGAACGATTAGCAACGGGCGGTCTAAGGGATCTGCAGAATCAGCTGGGCGTTCACCACCCCCGAGCCGCTCGGGACGCAAGTAGAGAGCCGGCAGCGGCTCGGTGAATCACTGACCCTGCGGTGGCCAACGTGCATCTCGCACCGCCGAACGAGAAGACGGCCACCTCCGACTCAGTCACCTCGTCGTCCAGATGAGTACGACGCCGCAACCCCCCGAAAAGTACTGGGGGGGCACGTACGGTTCTTTGATGACCTCCATCCCCTCTAGCCACTCGGGGGGGATCGTGTTGAAGTCCCAGTCGATCCGTAGCCCATCCAAGTAGATTAGTAAGCGACAATTGGCCCGCCCTCTGACGGTCGGCGGGCCGAAGGTTCCCTCAATTACCCCCACGCCCATGCGGCTCCGCAGGAGGCTGGTCGTGACTATGGGATCCCTCGCTTCGATCTCCGTCCGCGTGAGCTGGTAGCCCAAATGGCCCCGCTGGTAGAATCCGTTCCGTTCGAGAATACGGGAGCGCACCACGACCTCGATCGGCTCGAGCTCGATCGGTTGGGCGGACATCGAGGCGTTGATTTCGACGGTTCCATCAGGTTGCACGATCACTTTGGCCCTGCGGGTGGTGTAGCCCAGCCGCTCGAACTGGACATCGACCAACCCGGTCTCGACGTCCGTGAGGCTGAACCGTCCTTGCGGGTCACTGAGTGTGCTGACTGGTGTGGAGGTCAGTACGGTGATCGCCACATCCGAAATCCCATATTCTCTGCCACCCTCCAGGACCCGACCGACGACCCGCCCCGGTGCCTGCAAGTCGCCGAGGGCGGCCCGGTCTAGTGGAATCATGACTTCTCGGTCTCCCGGAACCAACAGTTCACCTTCCAAGGGCTCGTACCCGACCCGTTCTGCATTTAGGCGATGGCGCCCGGCGGGGAGTACCGGGAACTCGACGCGACCTGACCCGTCGGTGATCACCTGAATCCCGAGCTGTGGCACTTCCACCATCGCCTCGCTGAGCGGGTCTCTGGTCTCCGCATCCACGACCAAACCGGCAATGCGAAATCCGGCGGCCGGAGCAACTCCAGCGACAGGCTCAATAGCGATCCCGGAGCGGTCGCAGGTCCACGTCACTCCGCCGTCACAGGCTCGCTGGTAGAGGCCGACGGCAGTGGCGGCGTCCTGCGTGACTCCGTCGCCACGCTCGTAACTCATCCCCAGGTTGGCGCAGGCGTCCATTATTCCACCGTCGCAGGCTCGCTCATGGAGGCTGGCGGCGATGCCAGGGTCCGGTGTGACGCCCGCCCCGATCCTGTACATGCTCCCGAGGTGGTTGCAGCCGACCATGAGTTCGCCGTCACAAGCTGTTTGAAAGAGGCTGACGGCACGCTCCAGATCCTGTGTGACGTCCAATCCGGCCTCGTACCTGAGCCCGAGAGCGACACAACTCTGCATGTCACCGGCGTCACAGGCTTGGGTCAACGCTTCGGCATCCTGACCCGCCAACGGGCCAGTCAACAGGCTGGCGAAGACGACTACGAGTAGGGACTCGCTTTTCATATTCAAGGGCTGCGTTCCACCGGCTCGGCCACCGCTACGTCCAGAGGAGTACGACGCCGCAAATCTGTCCGCCGTCAAGTCGAAAGCCCTGGTACTCTATGGGGGTGCTAAGCCCTTGGTAGATCTCCATCCCCTCTAACCAATTGGGGGGGATCGATTCGAAGTCGAAGTCGTCCTCCATCCGTATCCCGTTCAAGAAAAATGTCAGGCGACAAGGAACTCCCGCGCGACGACGCCCTAGGACCACCCCGTTGGCCACCCTGACCTGCAGAACGCGTCGAAGAAGTTCGGCCGTAAAACTGGGGTTCAACGCTTCGATGTCCGCCCGCGTGAATCGGGCACCCGGGACGGCGGCCCTCCGGTAGAATCCGTTCCCTTGGAGAACGCGGGAGCGGACCACGACCTCGATCGGCTCGAGCTCGATCGGTTGGGTGGACATCGAGGCGTTGATTTCGACGGTCCGATCAGGTTGCACGATCACCGCGGCGGTGCGAGTAGCGTAGCCCAGCCGCTCGAACTGGACGTCGACCAACCCGGGCTCGACGTCCGCGAGGCTGAACCGTCCTCGTGGGTCACTGAGTGTACGGACGGGTGTGGAGGTCAGTACGGTGACCTCCACGTCCGAAATCCCATATTCTCTGCCACCCTCCAGGACCCGACCGACGACCTGCCCCGGAGCCCCCAAGTCGCCTATGAGGGTCCGCTCCAGGGGAATCTCGACTTCTCGTTGCCCCGGTACCACCAGCTCACCCTGCAGAATCTGATACCCGACCCGTTCTGCGTTTAGGCGATGGCGCCCGGGGGGGAGTACCGGGAGCTCGACGCGACCCGATCCGTCGGTGATCACCCGAATCCCGAGCGCCGGCATCTCCACGATCGCTTCGTTGAGCGGTTCTCTGGTCTCCGTATCCACGACCAAACCGGCAATGCGAAATCCGGCGACCGGAGCAACTCCAGCGTCAGGCTCATTAGCGATCCCGGAGCGGTCGCAGGTCCAAATCACTCCGCCGTCACAGGCTCGCCTATAGAAGCTGACGGCAGTGGCGGCGTCCTGCGTGACGCCGTCGCCACGCTCATAGCTCATCCCCAGGTTGGCGCAGGCATCCATCATTCCGCCTCCGCAGGCTCGTTGGTAGAGGCCGACCGCGGTGCCAAGGTCCTGTCCGACGCCCAGGCCCGCCCTGTACATAGTCCCGAGGTGGTGGCAGCCGAGCATCAGGCCGTCGTCGCAAGCTTTTTGAAAGAGGCCGACGGCACGCGCCAGATCCTGAGTGACGTCCAACCCGGCTTCGTACCTGAGCCCGAGAGCGTCGCAGCTCTGCACGACGCCGGCGTCGCAGGCTTGGCTCAACGTTTCGGCATCCTGACCCGCCAGCGGGCCAGGCGACAGGCTTGCGAAGAGGACTACGAGCAGGGACTTGCCGTTCATCTTCAAGGGCTGCGCTGCGGCGTGTCGCGATCGGACATGGCACACTCCGGGATCAGACTGTGGTCAACATCCGAGAGCGGGCCGGTTGGCGCAAGCAGAACACCCAGAATCCCCGAAAATCTTTACCGTCCAGTCCCTGAATAGTATCGTTTAATACGCACGAACAACCCCACCCGGCCAATTCCAAGCCGCCTGTTGGCGCCCGAGTTTAGGGGAACATCCTTTGCTTCGGAGGCTCGCCATGAAGAGCCGCTCGACAGGTTATGCCGCATAGAGACACCACCGTCGCTCGAATGGATCTTCCCCGTTCCGAGGGTGCCGTCTTTGAAATCGTCTACTCTACGGTTCTGGTGGCCTTCGTTGCCGTGGCCATATCCAATCTTGTCGACTACAAATGGGTTCCGCTCTACGCCATCATCTTGTCTGTCATTTGGTTGTTGATCGTCGGTACCGGTCTCACTGTGCACATTCGCGAGGCCGGCGGATTTCGCCTGTTTATCATCAACCGTTTGGCCGCGATCTCAGCCCATCACTTTGTCGAGATCGTTCCACAACAAGGCGATGATCCGATGGCGCGTTTTCGCTTCACATTGTTGGGATGTCACTTCAATAATCTGCAGATCCCTCGCGCCAAACTTGCTTCCGTTTCTTGGTGTTCTGGACAGGCCACCGCGTTGGCCGGTCACGACATGAGCGACTGGCAAGTGCATGTGTTGTACGATTGCAGAGCCAAGAAGTGGACCTCGGTTTCTAACGATCAGGCAATCCATATTGTTGGCCCATCTGGCCCAAAAGATGAAGCGGCTGCTCTCGGAGGATCGCTCATAGATTTCTTCCGCTCCGTGGGTATCGAGCTGCATCCTACGGAGCACGAATGCGAATTTACGACCCGAAAACCGGACCACGCAGACGCCGAATCATAGGTCGTCATCCGGGCTAGCAAGGTCTTCGGCGTCGCCGGTGCCTGGCGGGTCGCCGTGGTAGATCTGACGGGAGGGCGGACCGTCACCCAGGAGCCGGCTCGCAAGGGGCGGCACGATGCTCCATGCCGCCGCCACGCCGAGGACCCATCCGGTTGACGTCCATCCCCAGAACGGGAAGAGGGCGCCTCCGATCAGTAGGATCAGCGTGACCCATCCGAAGTGGATGAAGGTGGTCTCCCGGCCTTCGAGCGACTGGCCTACGCCGTTCAGTATGAGCGCCCCGACGAGCAGAACGACCAGCGCGCCAATCCAACTCAGAATCGCCATCATTCTTCTTCGTCCCGTTTTTCTCGAGAGGTGAACTCTGTCAACACGTCTGCGAGACCGTACGATGCCATGAAGACGGGCAGGAATAGAACAACGCAGACGACCGCGATGAGAACGCCGGAGTCGAGCCATACTATCAACAGTGGTATGAGGACGCCGTAGACCACTCCCAGAAAAACGAGCCCAAGGATCTCGGCTCCAAAGCTCATGAATCCTCTCGATCCGTGATCCCTCACCTTGGCCACTCCCCGTCGGCCATCGGAGCCGGCACGAGCCGAGTCGGATCGATGACGACGTGCCTGATGCGTTCGCGCCGCCACGTATAGCTGACATGCACGAGGCCGTCCGACGTCTGGATCACCGCCGGGTACGAGTACTCGCCTGCCTCACGCTCCAGCACGAGCGCCGCCTCCCAGGTCAGGCCGTCCTGCGAGACCGCGACGTTCAACGGCGAGCGGCCCCGCGCCGTGTGGTTGTAGACGATCAGGTGACGTCCGCTGCGTAGCGTGACTGCATCGGTCCCCGCGCTCGGATTGGGAAGCGCCGTTAGCGTGACCGGGCTCCAGCTTCGTCCATCATCGTCTGACCAGGTCTCGAACACGCGGCCTGAGCGCGTGCGGCCCACGGCCTGGAGTCGGCCTCCGGGATGAATCAGAATGCTCGGCTGGATCGCCTGGATCTCGGCTCCGTCCGGAGCGGCCGCCGGCCGCACCACGCTCCATGACCGGCCTCCGTCGATGGACCGCTCGAAGTGAATGCGCCAGGTGCTCGGACGTTCGTCCGTTTCGGTGCTGCTCCCGCTGATGATCGACCCGTCTACGAGTCGGACCGGCTTGTTCTTGATCGGGCCGAGGATGCCGTCGGGCAACCGCTCCGCCTCGCTCCAGGTTCGTCCGGCGTCCCGAGAGGTGCGTGATTCGCCCCACCACAGTCTTGGGCTGGGACCCACCTTGTAGAACAGCGTCACCGCGCCATCGGGCGCCGCGAACAACACCGGGTTCCAGCACGGATAGCGAGTTCCGTCGGCCTGGAGTCCGGTGGCCACCTCGAACGGCTCGGTCCACTCGCCAGCTGCCTGCCTCGACATCCAGATGCCGACGTCCTCGGCACCCTCACGCGTGCCCCCGAACCACGCGGCAACCAGGCCTTGATCGGTCTCGACAATCGTGGAGGCGTGGACGCTCGGAAAAGGCGCGCTCTCGAAGAGGAATTCAGCTCGCAGGACACCCGCGGAAGCCTCTTGGGAGGCCGCTTGGACGGCCGCTTGAAGGGCCGCTTGGGAGTCCACGGGCGCCGAAAGGCATATGCCCGGCATCAAGATGAAGACGAACAGTCGGGTCAGCTTCCGCACGGGTTCCTCCGAGGCGGTCTCGATCCCCGAGAGATAGGAAAAACCAAGGCCCATTGCCGGATCAGGGTAACGTGAGGGGGTGGTCCAGGCCCGTCAAGCAGGGATTCCCCAGCGATCGTGGTGCTGCCGCGAGAAGGCTGGCGCTCCGTTGTTGCGGGCCCTAAGATCCTGTCCGTCATGGGTTTGTCGGCTCGTCGGGCAGGCCGACACGACGACGGGCGCACGCTGTGAGGAACGGCCTCGATGAATCTCCCCGAGAAGGTCTACACTGAAAAGGAAGTGACCCGAGCCAAGACCACGGGGCAGGTGGTCGGGTGGCTTCAGGGAGGGGCGGTCGTGCTCGGGGGCGCGATCCTGTGGAATCTCATAGGCTGGCTTCCCATGATCGCCGGTGTGGTCGTGGTGATCTGGGTACTGTGGAAGCTCATGTCAGGTCCAAAGAACGAACAGGAGGAGCAGGAGTAGCCGAGGCAGTACCCACGGCCTCTCGCTGCGCCTGCTCTTCCCTCCGGATCGCCTCGGGCGTCGAGGCGAGGGCCCCGGGAAGTCGCTTCTTGAGGAGGATGGCACCGAGTACGCACACGGCGACGCTCGTCACGCCCACCGTAGTCCAGAAGGCGTACCAGAGCTCGTACGCTTCCAGCATGGACTCGACTCGTGGCATCACGAATCGGGAGAGGCTTTCGGCAAAGAATGCAGCGATGAGTCCGATGTAGGACCAACTCATCCAGATGGCGTGCGACTCCATCCAACCCTTCCGCGGACGACGGAGAAGCACGGTTGTCAATCCCATGAAGATGGCGATCCCTGACACGATCGCAGCGAAGTGGAACGGACCGAAACTCCCCGTCAGGCCGTAGATCGAGAAGGCGGTGACGATCACGCCGATCATCGCCGTGGCATAGACATGGCCGACAGTGCGGTGCCACCGGGTGCCCTTCCCGATGGCTACGACGATTCCCCCCGCGCCGATGGCTATGAAGGAGAAAAACAAGTGTACGGTGCCGAGGGTCGTCATCGGTCGATATCTCCCAGGAGCGCTTCCATACGCTCCAAATAGGCTCGGAAGGCAGTCCTGCCGAGCGGGGTGAGTTCATAGCGCGACGTAGCGCGCCCTTCGGACAAGCCCTTCTCGACGCTCACGTATCCGGCTCCTGAGAGTCGAGACATGTGCGTCGCGAGATTCCCGTCGGTGGCGCCGACCTTTTCACGCAGGTAAGTGAAGGTGGCGTCGTCCACTGAGGCAAGGATCGCCATGATCGACAGACGGATCCGCGAGTGGATGACATCGTCGAGCGTCCGGTAGTCGAACGAAGAACCGTCGGACACTATCGGGATTGGCCGTGGGACCGCTCCATCGACCGGAGCTTGAGGGCCGGGAGAACCTGGAGTGCGACCAACAGAACGCCCAAAGCGAGGAGAGAGTCCACGCCGCGCCACACGAGCAGCGCCACACCCGACACCCACCATGCGAACCCGACGGCAGAGAGCCAACGTAGGCCAGACAGGAATCCGCTCGAGAAGTATCCCGCACCGAACACAAAGGCCATGAGCCCCGGGAGGCTCTCGCGAGCCACTGCGCCGGTCAACGTTGGGACTACAAAGATCAAGGTCAGCGTCACGCCCAACCCGAGCCAGATCCCTCCAAACGCCCTAGCGGCGACGTTTCCAACCGGATCGCGACGTTGGGCAAACAGCAGCGAGTACATCCAGCCCAGAACAATGGCAACGACCAAGATCCACACCGGGGCCGGGAGCCACTCGAGCCGATTCGCGACCCAGATCCCCAACACGGCAAACGCCGTCAGTAGTCCCCACACCAGTTGATGTCGCCAGCTGCCTGTGAGGAGCCCTTGACTCTCAGCCATGAGCGACCGGATCTCCGCGAGTTCTTCCCTGCCAGCGTCCTGGTCCGTTTCGACGTCCATTTCGGCCTCACTCTGATTTTCAAAGTCACTTTGATTTTCAAAGTTAACGACCAAAAAGAACCGGTCAAGGTGTGCACATCGGAAAGAGTACTTGCGCCAAACAACAATGGCCGGGGGCGACACTCGCCCCCGGCCATGTCAACCCGACTGGTGGTACTTAGGCTGGGTTCGTCGGCTCGTCGCTACCAATGTTATCGAAGGCATCGATGGTGTTCGCGTTTACGCCGCAGACCGTCCCGCTGACCGTGTTTACGCTCGCGGTGGTGCCGTCGCTTTCGCCGTGGAAGGTCACGTCAATGGCGCAACTGCCGGAGTGCGCGTCACTCGCGAAACTGAATCCACCCTTCACCGTGGCGTCGACCGTCTCAGCATCCCCCTCAGTAGCGAACTCGACAACGATCTCCACGTGAGGGTCTCCGTCCAGAGTCCACGTAGTCGTGCCATCGTTGACCACGCATGCCATCGGATCAAAGGTCACGGCAATCCTGCCGTCCTCGTCGAACGTCACGTCGTCGTAGGTGAAAGCGAACGAGCCGCTCACATCGAAGGTTCCCGATTCGCATGGCACCGACAAGGCGAGAGACCCGTCGAAGGAAACCGCGGCCTGGGCCGGTGCAGCCGCAGCCTCCTGGGCGTCGGCATCGGCCTCGGCGGCGTCGAAAGCCCCGAAAAATTCATCCACGAAAGCCGCTACTTCGGCGTCGCTGAGCTCCTCGACGCCGGTATCGGTGCCAACGATGTCGCCACAGGCGACAACGGTGAGGGCCAGGGCGGTGGTGAGCCCAATGAGACTTCTGGAAATAATTCGCATGCTTTTTGCCTGGGAACGCGGTGATGACCCTCGAGCCGCACCCGGTTGTCGGGGGTCTCACTCGCAGAGGATCGAAGTGCTAATTGAAAGCTAGGAAACCCTGGGGCCGTTCGGCCAGAAGTTTTTTCGCGAGGACTACTGCGTCGAGAGGCCTACCGCTTCGCCCTCATCAACGCTTCCCAGAAGGCCTCATTGAAGCTTACGCCATCGGCCCTACCGGCATCACCAAGGCGCGTGATGACCAGCCCGAGGCTGGGGATGCTATAAAGCTTCCGATCCCTGGCCCCCTGCATCGCCACCAGGTCGGGCGGTGCCGAAGGAATAAGCGGACCGCTTCTGCGGGTGGCCTGAGCGTTGAACCCTACCGAAAACTCCTGGCCGTTCAGCCACCACAGGTAACCGTAGGCCGGGTTGAGCGACTGGCTTGGGCTCAGCATATCCCTCAGATAGTCAGTATCCCCGACGATGACCTGGTCTCCCCAGCGACCACCGGCCTGGACCATGAGACCGAACCTGGCCAGATCACGAGCTGTGGTCGAAAACCCCACACCAATGGCTGGGTTGGCTTGAGGACGAGGCGTCCATGACGAGTTGTGCATACCCAGCCCTCTTGTGATCCAATCGTCTGTGACAGCGTTTCGATCCTCTCCGGTAACCGCTTCGATCACACGCATCACGTAGTGATAGGCCGGTGTGTTGTAGAGCCACTTGGTTCCGGCCTCGGCCTCCAAGCTCATATCCGTAGCCAGGCCGCTATTCATGCTCAACAGATGCTGGACGGTTACAGCCTGCTCCTGTTCCGCGGATGCGTTCGACCAACCGCTCCCCAGGTGCTTGGTGACCGGATCATCCAACCGCAACAGGCCTCGCTCCTGCGCGATCCCAACCAGCACCGCGACGACGCTCTTCTGTGCTGAAGCCACGTCCTCTATAGCGTGACCCTGAGGATCTTCTCCCGTCACGCCGTTGGTATACCCTCGGGAAGGATCGTCGACCTCCCAGTACCGCTCGGCCAGGATGCGTCCCCGGTGCAGGATCAAGACCCCGCTGGACTTGCGGCTGCCCGCTACGTCGAGTGCCGCCGACAGCCCCGCGGCATCCCATCCCACCGACGCTGGATCGACCCGCTCCCAGATACCGTTGTCAGCGGGAAAGTAGATCGACTGCCCCACTGCGTTTTCGCTCGAGATCAGAATGGTGAGCCCGACAAGCAATACGACGCAGGATCGCTTCGACTTGCACAGTGCCATCAGTCTCCTCCTCTGGCGGAACAGATCCGGTCTCCGCGAACGGGGGCAGTGGACCGAGGTCAACATCCGAGAGCGAGCGGGTAGGCGCAAGCGTGGCTCGGCTCGACTCCCTGGTTGGCCTCCCTGCTGGCGTAGGCGAGAAGATTCAAATCGCGGTCGGGGGGGATCTGAGGCGTCCACTGGACGGCACGTACGCGCGAGCCCATGATGGGATTCCGTCCTCGACCCACCCCCCGGAGCCGCCATGCGTACTCTGCCGCTTTGCTTGATCCTGCTGCTCCCCTCGTGCGGTCGAGCGGAGCGTGAGCGGGAGGCTGCCGTTGAAGCCGCGCGAGCAGCCACCTTCGTCCAGATCGAGTCTGTGCTGTCGGAGACGATCCGGCTTGCGGACCGGCTCGCGGGTTCGGCCGAGCGCATCCTAAGGCCACTGCCGGTCATGACACCGGCCGAGGAGGATGCGCTGCGGCGTTTCCTGAACGACCAGCACGTGGCTCGTGCTCGTGCGCTTGGAGTCCGCGTGACGAGCCGCACGGTGAGGGACTCGCTCATCGCCACGGGGCGCCCCATCCAGCTTGAGGACAGCACGCATCACTGGATCGTCAGGCGAGGTACCTCCCCCGCCTACGTCGTGCCCCACCTGCGCACCCTACTCGAGGTGCTCGGGAGGCGCTTCCAGGAGCGGCTCGCCGAGATGGGGCTTCCGCCCTACCGAATCGAGGTCACCAGCTCGCTACGTACCGCTCAGGGTCAGCAACGACTGCGCCGCTCCAACAGCAACGCCGCCGCCGGGACGAGCTCGCACGAGTTCGGCACCACCGTGGACCTCTCCTACGCGGCCTTCGCGCCCCCCGCCGACACGCCCGAAGAGATCCTCCCGGACGTTCCAACGGAGCTCGCCCCGCATCTCGCACGGTTCGTGGACTTGGCGCTCGAGTCGGTCTCGGCCCGCAAGTCACGCGAGTTGGGAGCCATCTTCAGTCAGGTGCTCCGCGAGGCCCAAGCAGAAGGACTGGCACTGGTCATCTACGAACGACAGCAGACGGTCTATCACCTCACGGTCGCGCGCGCGCTGGCGGACATTTAGCTCCGCCACTCTGCGACGGGAGATTATCCGACAACCCTATGGACATCGTGTACATCCGTGACCTGAAGATCGACACCGTCATCGGGGTCAACGACTGGGAGCGCGAGGTGCACCAGACCGTGAGCCTCGATCTGGAGATGGCTACCGACATCCGTGCGGCGGCCGAGAGTGACGATATTGCGGATACGATAGACTATAAGGCCGTGGCCAAGCGGATCATCGACTTCGTGGAAGGGGCCGAGTTTCAGCTTGTGGAGAGTATGGCCGAGAACGTCTCCGACATCGTCCGCGAGGAGTTCGGGGTGACGTGGCTGCGCCTGCGGGTGAGCAAGCCCGGCGCGGTAACAGGAGCCGCGGACGTGGGTGTCGTCATCGAACGGGGAGAGCGCAGCTAGTGGCTCGTGCGTACGTCAACGTGGGCACCAATGTCGATCGTGAACGCAATGTGAGCGCCGCCCTGGACGCCCTGTCCGCCGCCTACGGAGAGCTCCGTTTGTCCTCGGTCTTCGAGAGCGAGTCCGAGGGTTTCCAAGGCGACCCGTTCTACAACCTCGCCGTGGGGCTGGATACCGCTCAGTCCGTCGGTGCGCTCGCAGAAGTCTTGCGGAAGATCGAGGACGACTGTGAGCGACGCCGTGACACGCCGAGGTTCAGCTCGAGAACGCTGGACTTGGATCTACTGACCTACGACGACGTTGTGGGCGTGGTAGACGGCGTCTCGCTTCCACGAACAGAGATCACCGAGAACGCGTTCGTCTTGTATCCTCTCGCCGAGATCGCGGGGGCCGAGATCCACCCGATAGCGCAGAAGTCCTACGCCGATCTATGGCGGGACTTCGCCGTTGGGGGGCAAGAGTTGCGGCGAGTCGACTTCGTCTGGGACGGCGTACAGATCTCGAGTCCGCAGACCTGACGCCGATCCAGGTCAGGTCAGGCTGCGCCCACCATCTACCGCGATGACCTGCCCGGTGATGTAGGGGGCCCGTTCCGCCAAGAACAACACGACTTCCGCAATGTCCTGAGGATCGCCCTTCCTCCCGAGCGGCACTCGCCGCAGTTGGCGCTCCCTCCGCTCGATGTCATCCGCCTCGTCGCTCTTGGGCCACAGAATCGCCCCCGGGGATATCCCGTTCACTCGTACCTCAGGCGCCAGTTCCCGGGCCAGGGACCTGGTCAACATAGCCAGCCCGGCCTTGGCCGTGCTGTACACCGAATGATCGGCAAGCGGCCTCTCGCCGTGAATATCGATCATGTTGATGATGCTTCCCCGGTTCTGCGCCAAGGTCTCGGAAAGCGCCTGGCTCAGAAAGAACGGTCCCTTGAGATTGCTTCCTACGATGGTGTCCCAGTCCTCCTCGCCGACGCTGCCGATGGGTGTCGGGTAGAAGGTCGAAGCATTGTTGACCAGAAGGTCGACACGGCCGAGATGGTCGATCACCTCACCCGCTAGCTTCTCTGCCGCGCTGCGATCTCCGAGGGCGGCCTGGAAACACGTCACCGATCCACGCCGCAAAACGTTGAGCTCAGCGGCTAGGGCTTCGCCTGCAACGGCGGAGCTCCGGTAATGCAGGGCGATGGTATAGCCGGCTTCGTGGAGGGCGCGGCACAGCCGGGCACCGATGCGTTGGGCGCCTCCGGTCACGAGAGCCACCTTCGTGTCTGCGTTTCCCATAGTCAGCGAAAACGTCTAGCGGTCCCGCGCCTCCGCCGCCTCAACAGACAGACTCTCCAATTCCTGTAAGGTGATGGGCCAGGTAGACGTGCCCGGCACCACCATCTCGAAGTGTCCCGACTCGGGTGCCTCACGCAGCGTGACCGGGGATCTGCCTGCAGCGCGGGCCTCTTGGAAGTAAGCCCGCCCGCTGGAGCCGAATTGGGTGTCGAGCGCACCCACGATCACTCGCTGGGGCACATCAACAGGCATGAGCTGCATCGGTGACCCCGCCTGGTAGCGCTCCGGAAAGGCACTCGGCGACCCACCCATGAGCCCGTTCACACCGGGGCCGCAAGCGCCCGAACTGTGCAGGGTCTCGAGATTCGGTGCCGGAGCGAGCGCCAGAACTCCGTGGATGTCTAGAGGCCCAGCCAAGTACAACTCGCTGGACGACGGAATACGCTCGCGCGCCGCCAGCCACAACGCGAGTTGCCCACCGGCCGAGTGACCGATGGCGATCACTCGATCCAGATCCAGAGGGTACTCACGAGCCAACTCGGCGAGGTGGTCCGTCCCTGCCGCGACGTCGAGGAAGGTCCCGGGCCAGCCACCGCCTTCATTGCCCACTCGCCGGTATTCGAGGCTCCACACGGCGTATCCGGCGTCCGCGAACGCCTGCTCGGCGAGACCCGTGTACCTGATGTCGAACACGGACAGCCAACATCCCCCGTGCATGAAGACGATGACGGGATGCGGTCCTGGGCCCTCGGGCAGGCGAAGGTATCCGAATTGAAACTGGTCATCCCCATATGAGATCTGCGCGTCGGGACTCGGCCAATCGAACTCGCCGACACCTCCAGCGGTTATGAGTTGCTGAGACGCAGCGGTCGCGGGAAGGGCCAGAAGCGCGACGAGGGCCGCGCTCCACATGCATATCGAGCCTCTAGGGCGTTTCAGGCGACTGTCAGACATAGCCGACAAGATGCGTCCAGGGTACTCGTTACTGCAAGCAGCCTCGCAGCTCTATCGGTAATCCTTGGCTACGCCTACCGCCTACGGTGGCAAGGTGATCTTCTTCGAGCCGATGGTCTCCCGTGAGCTGCTTCTCCAGGAATCAGACTTCACACTCCCGGTGCCGTCGATCGAAAACCTGCCTGAACATCATGACCGTCGTGCCGGAAAAGGCTCGAGGCATCCGAAAGCTCTTCTTCCGCTGGGTCCGTGGCCAGTACGGTGGCGTGGTCCCGGGGGTGTTCCAGGTTCTCGCCGTCGACCTGCGAGTCGCGACCAAGGCGGGGGGCATATACAACCACCTCCGTCTCCGCAAATCGTCGGGTCGGTCTGAATCCCGTTGGCCATCGTGATCGCCTTCCTCGGGTCCATGGAAACGAAAGAGAGACGCGATGATGGCGTCCCACCCGGATTCACGTACTCTGTAAGGCTCTAGGGCCCTGGGTATTGCCCCCACGAATGGTCACCTCACCGCAATCGTGACTCCACCACACCGGAGTGGCTGGTCGTACAACATTGTGCTGACCAGCCTTCTACTTGCATCGACCGCGATGCTTGCGTCCGCTCAGGTGTCTCCGACACCTGACGTCGATGCGCACCGCCTCCCTGCCGGCGAGACATCCGCCCTCCGTATCGACGGCCTATTGGACGAGACGGCTTGGCGCGAGGCACCTGTGGCGTCCGGATTCAGGCAGCAAGAGCCGTTCGAAGGGGAGCCCGCGACGGAGCTCACCGAGGTCCGGATCCTCTTCGACGATGCCACGCTCTATGTGGGCGTACTGGCGCGCGACCGCTCTCCCAATGAGGTGATCGCCCGGATTCTTCAGAGGGACCGACTCATGAGCTCAGGCTTCGGGGGAGTGCCGAGATTCACGAGTGACGACGCCATTGTGATCGTCCTCGATCCGTTCCACGATCACCGGAACGCGGTCGTTTTCGGCACGAACCCGAACGGCGCCGAGTACGATGCGCTCATTACGGACGAGGGTCGGGAATTCAATGTGGATTGGCGGGGTGTGTGGGAGGTCGCCGCACGGCGCACTTCCGAGGGGTGGTCCGCCGAGTTCGCGATCCCGTTCCGCTCACTGCGCTTTCCGGAGACGTCCGATCAGCCGTGGGGGTTTAATGTTTATCGGACCATCCGGAGGAAGAACGAGGAGGTCTTGTGGAGCTCCTGGTCACGCTCGAACGAGGGCTTCACCCGTGTGAGCAGAGCCGGACACATCCACGGCCTGACCGATCTACCTCGGGCAGGGCTGAACGTGGAGGTGAAACCGTATGTGCTGGCAGGTACCCGCGGGGAGCTGGACTCGACGAGCCGCTTGGACACCGATGGAGAAATCGCCATCGGGATCGACGCGAAGTACGAGGTGAGACCCGGACTGGTCCTGGACGCCACGGTCAACACCGACTTCGCGCAAGTGGAAGTGGACGATCAGCAGGTCAACCTGACGCGGTTCAGTCTCTTCTTCCCGGAGAAGCGGGACTTCTTCCTGGAGAACGCGGGAATCTTCGAGATGGGGGCACCTGCTGCATTATTCGGGCCACCTCCATTTCTGATGTTCTTCTCTCGACAAATCGGAATATCGGCTGACGGACCGATCCCGATCATGGGCGGATTGAGGCTCACGGGGCGAGCGGGACGCCAGACCGTGGGTTTCATCAACGCCGTCACGGACGCCGCATTCACCGAGCCACGTACAAACCACGCGATAGCCCGTGTAAAGCGTGACGTCGGCGAGAGTAGTTACCTGGGCGCCATGGTCACCGATCGTCGGAGCACGCGAGGTTCGAACTCGACCGCAGGGTTGGATTGGTCGTTCTGGCCCACGTCGACGTTGAACGTGCAGGGCTTCGCAGCCGGGACGACGACGAGTGGAGCGGGCGGTGAAGGAGCGGCCTACCGACTCGCTGTCGACTATCAGACGGACTTCTTTGGAATCAACGCGAGCCACATCGGCGTAAGCCCAGACGCGAGAGCCGAACTGGGATTCATCCCGAGAACGGACATTCAGCAGTCCGATCTCCTACTACGCCTGACGCCTCGACCGAGGATCCCGGGATTGCGCAGCCTCGAGCTCCAATGGACGAGCCAGTTGATCACCGGCTTTAGTGGGACGCTCCAAGACTGGACGAGTGGCTTGTTCATCGCACCGCAGTGGAATTCGGGCGATTTCTTGGGGTTCGCCATCGGCCGCGGGTTCACCAGGGTCGAGAACGCATTCGATATCGGTGAGGGAGTCACCGTCCCGGCCGATGACTACGACGCCCACCAGTTGGGTTGGTTCGCCAGCAGCAGCCAAAACCGAACAATCTCAGTGAGTTCCAACGCCTTCCTTCAGAGTTTCTTCGGCGGTCGCGTCGACACGATCACCAACGACATTACGGCCAATCCGAACGCAAACTTCAGCCTGACCGTGGGCTATACGCTCAACCGGGTCGATGTGCCGGCGGGGGCGTTCAGCGCCGATCTGGCTCGGTTCCGCGTGGGGTACGCATTCTCGACGAAGCTCGTCGCCAACACACTGGTTCAGTACAACAGGCGGGACGACGATCTGTCCGTCAGCGTTCGCATCAACTTCATCCACAGGCCGGGCAGCGATCTCTTCATCGTGTTCAACGAGGAGCGCGGAAGCGCACGCTCGATATGGGACGTGAACACGAGGGCGGCCATCGTGAAGCTTACGTATCTGGCGAGGTTGTAGGATCAGAGGCGCAGATCCGCGGTCTGATCGCGGTAGTCAGAGCTCTTGCGAAGCGTCGATAGGATTTTCCCACTGTAAACCGCTGAACCGCGCGAAATCCCGGTCCGTGGTCTGAAGAACGAGACCATATTCGATCGCGAGGGCCGCGAGATGGGCGTCGGGGACGAGCTCGGCCTTGCCCACTTCCGGAATGAGCGTTCGCAGAATCTCCTGGTGGCGCTGAGCGGGTTCGGGTACCCAGACGTTGGGAAGGCCCAACCACTCCTCCGCCTGACGCCACGCCTCATCCACGGGGACGGCCCGCTCGAAGATCCGTCGATTCGACACGAGACGCACGAATGCCAGCAGGGTCGCCCAGGAGATCCCCACTCCGGTACGCTCATTGAGACGTTCCTGCAACCAGACGTTCGACCGCTCGTGCTGGGGAGCCTCCCGATTCCAAGCGTAGACGAGCAGGTTCGCGTCGAGCAGAATCACCGAAAGGCCTCGCCCTCGCCATGAGCCAGCGCTTCGGCAACGCTGTCCAGGTTCCGGACGAGACACTCCCCGAGATCGACCGTGCACAGGACGTACGCGGTCCTCGGCTCGGCCGGCCTATCCATATCGTCAAGCCCGCGCCGGAGCACTGTGTTGATCAGGGCCTTGAAGCTCGTCTTGCGAGCTTTCAGCTCCTTCTCGAGCCGTACGGCTACGTCGTCCTCGATGGTCAGCGTCGTTCTCATACATCAAAACATCATACGAATGATGCTATGATGTCAACTACGCCCGCCCCTCCTCACGCTCGACGAGCACCCGCCGCAAGATCTTGCCGGCCGGAGACTTCGGCACCTGATCGACGAACTCGACTCGACGGATCCTCTTGTGCGGGGCCACGTTCTCGGCGACGAAGCTCATCACCTCATCGGCAGACAACTCGCCGTCTGCCACGACGAATGCCTTCGGCACCTCGCCGGCTTCCGGGTCGGGGCTCCGAACGACGGCCACGTCCTTGATTTGCGGGTGCGTCAGGAGTAGCGCTTCCAATTCGGCGGGTGCGACCTGGAAGCCCTTGTATTTGATGAGCTCCTTCAATCGGTCGACGATGTAGCAGTATCCGTTTTCATCGACGTATCCGATGTCCCCGGTGTGGAGCCATCCGTCCCCGTCGAGGGATTCGGCAGTCGCGTCGGGGCGGTTCAGGTACCCGAGCATCACCTGGGGGCCCCGGATCAACACCTCACCCCGTTCTCCCCGCCCCAGCGCCGCACCCGAGTCGACGTCGACGATCTGTGTTTCGGTGTTCGGCAGGCTCGGCCCGACCGAGGCGTGTGGACACTGGCCCCGTCGCTGGTTCGGCCCGTGGTGGGTCACAGGACTCGTTTCAGTCAGCCCGTAGCCCTGACCCACGATGCAGTCCAGCCGCTCCTCCACCGCCGAGGCGAGACCCTCACCGAGCGGCGCGGCGCCCGAATTGATCGTGTCGAGGCTCGAGAGGTCGTATTGGTCGACGATGGGGTGTTTGGCGAGAGCGAGGAGAATGGGCGGGACCAGGTGCAGGTAGGTGACTCGATGCTCCTGGAGCGCTCCGAGAAACGTCTCGAGCTCGAAGCGGGGCATGACCACGATGCGTGCCCCACGGGAGAGTGCCCAGTTCATGATCACGAGGAGTCCGTATATGTGAAAGAAAGGAATGATCGCGATCACCGTGTCGTCCTCGGTGAGCCCTCGAGACAGGCTCTCCATGCCGTCGAGCTGGGCCATATTCGCGACCAGGTTCCGGTGCGTTAGCATGACACCCTTCGAGCCACCGGTCGTCCCGCTCGAGTATGGCAGGGCCACCAGGTCCGTCCCCGGGTCGATTTTCGGCTCCTCTAGGAGCTCAGCCGCATCCGTCAGCGCCGAGAAGGGCGTCGCGCCCGATGCGTCATCGAAGCTGAAGATCTCCTCGATTCCGCCCACCTGCTCCGCGGCCTCGCGCGCCTTCTCCAGGCAGTCTCCGACCGTGATGAGGAAGCGGGCCCCGGCGTCGCGGAGCTGGCTGGCCAGCTCGCCGGGGGTGGAGTGTGGATTCACGGTGGTGGCGACACCCCCCGCGTGGGCTGCGCCGTGAAAGGCGATCGGGTACTGCATGGTGTTCGGGCTGTAGATGCCGAGCACGTCTCCCTTGCCGAAGCCACGTGCCGCCAGGCCACCCGCTGCTCTCCGGATCGCATCAGCGAGCTCACCGTACGACATGGTGGCGCCGGTGGTCCCGTCGATCAGGGCGGTCTTTCCGGCGAGCTCCTGTGCGCGGCGGAGCACATGAGTCGTCACCGTGGTCTCGGGGATGACAACGTCGGGGTAGGGGCTTCGGAAAATCATGCGCAGTTCTAGGGACCTCTCTGGAGACCTGTTGAGGAAGCACAGTGGGCTAGTGATCTCGTCCGGATTGGGATAGCATGAAGCCCGATCCAAGGCAACCAGCCCACGAGCACGCCTCCTTCCGCGACCAAGACACATGACCACGACGACCCGACCCTTCGGTGCCAGCTTCCTCATCAACGAAACGTCTCCAGACGAGGTCGTGACCCCCGAGGATCTCGGGGACGAGGACCGCATGCTCATGCAGGCCTTCGCGGACTTCGCCGACCGGGAGGTTGGCCCGCATCTAGATGAGCTGGAGCAGGGGTCGAGCGACCTCGCCCGCTCCTTGTTTCAGAAGGCGGCAGAGCTGGGACTCTTCATGGCCGAGGTCCCGGAGGAGTACGGGGGACTCGACCTGAGCGTCCTCGCCGTCACGGGCATGTGCTCGATTCGCGCCAAGCTCGGGAGCCTCGGCTCGCTGATCTTCGCACATCAGGGTATCGGTATGCTTCCGCTCATCAACTTCGCCACCGAGGATCAGCGCGAACGCTACCTCGTGCCTTCGATGAGCGGGGAGATCCTCTCGGCCTTTGCGCTGACCGAGCCCGGCACGGGGTCGGACGCCATGAACATTACGACGCGGGCAGTGCTGAACGACGAGGGTACGCACTACGTCGTGAACGGAGGCAAGCAGTGGATCACCAACGCCGCAGTGGCGGACATCTTTATCCTCTTCGTCAAGATCGACGGTGAGCACTTCACTTCGTTCATCCTGGACCGCGACAGCGAGGGGTTTACTGTCGGCGCCAACGAGCGACTCCTGGGCCAGCACGGCTCGTCCGTTGCCGCTCTCTCGTTCGAAAACGTGCACATCCCGGTCGAGAACCTCCTGGGCGAGATCGGGAAGGGCCACCTGGTGGCGTTCTGCACGCTCAACATGGGCCGTCTCAAGCTGGCGACGAACAGCGCTTCGGGCGCTCGCGCGGCCGTCGAGGTCGCGGCACGCTACGCGGCGGAACGGACCCAGTTCGGTCGCCCGATCGGCGAGTTCGGCCTCATAGAGCGGAAGCTCGGGGACATGGCGACACGCGCATACGCCGCGGAAGCGGTCTCCTACCGAACGGCCGGCCTCGTCTACCATGCGATGGAGGAGGCGGAGGCGGAAGCTGGAAGCTCCACGCTGGACGCCAAGCTCGCGACCCTCTCGGAGTTTTCGGCCGAGTGCGCGATGGCGAAGGTTCAGACTTCGGAGGCGTACAACGAGCTCGCCGATGAGGCGCTCCAGGTCTTCGGCGGATACGGATTCAGCGAGGAATACCCACCGGCGCGCATGTACCGGGATTCGCGCATTACCCGCATCTACGAGGGCACGAACGAGATCTGCAGGCTGTACGCGCAGAGGGCGATGTTGAGGCGTTCCTGGAGAGGGAGGCCCGATTTCGAGGGCGCGATCGCGACGCTCGCAGGCTCCGCACCTGGACCTGCCGACAACGGCGCGGATACCGACTTCGATGCCCAGGGAAGCACGATCGAGAACCTGAAGAAGGTCTACCTCTGCCTGGTACGTGAGGTGTGCAGTGAGGTAGAGCAGGATCGCATGTTCGATGCGGACAACCAGCAGCTGATGGCGAGCTTGGCCGACGTAGCGATCGAGATCTACGCAGCGGAGAGCATCTTCCTGCGGGTGATCAAGGGTCGTCCCGTTCGGAGTGCGGACGAGAACGAGTTCTACGAAGCACTGTCTACGATCTACCTCTCTCGTGCAGCCGACCGAGCCCGTCAGGAGGCCAACGAGATCCTCGCCGCACTCTTCACAGGTGACGAGCTCCAGCAGCGCCTCGACGAAGTCGGCGGGTGGCTGCCTCTTCCGGTGGGTCTGATCGATCGCAGGGCTTGTGTGGCACGTGCCGTCTTGAAGGGCGGGGGGCTGCCAAAGCTGTCGTAATGCGGTCGACCCAGGACTACTACGCGGACGTCCAACTCTTTCGAGGGCGGGGATCGTGGGTGAAGCTCGCGATCCTCCTGGTCGTGCTCATCGCCCTCCCGCTGGTCTTGCCGGGCTATCGGGTCTTCACGCTCAACTACATGGCGATCTTCGTGATCGTCGGACTCGGGATGAACATCCTGGTCGGCGACACCGGGCAGGTGTCCCTCGGCCATGCGGGCTTCCTGGCGATCGGCGCCTACACGACCGTGCTCATGATGACGGAGCTGAGTGCGCCCTTCGTGCTCGCTCTTCTGGTGGCGGGGATCGTGACCGCCCTGTTCGGCTTTCTGCTCGGCTTGCCAGCCCTGCGGCTTCAGGGACCGTACCTCGCGATCGTCACGCTCGGCTTCGGGCTCGCGGTCACGCAGATCATCGGCCACTCGGCCTTTTTCGGCGGACACATGGGCCTGGTGGTCCCTGACGCGACGCTCGGCCCCATCTCTCTGTCCGGGGACACGCGGCAGTACTACGTCATCGTCGGCACGACACTGGTGCTGGCCCTGTGCGCTCGCAACCTCTCGGTCACGCGTGTGGGGCGGGCCTTCCGTGCGATCCGAGACAGTGAGATCGCGGCCGCGACGATGGGCGTGGACGTCGCGTACTACAAGACCTTGAGCTTCGCGCTGAGTGCGGCTTTCGCTGGCATCGCGGGGGGGCTTCTGGCGCTCATGACGGGCTTCATCAGCCCGGGCGTCTTCAACTTCCTGCTCTCTCTGATGTTCCTCGCGATGGTGGTCTTCGGTGGACTCGGCTCGATTCCCGGGGCGATCCTGGGCAGTATCGTGATGGGATACCTGAACCTGGAGATGGATGCGTTTGAGGAGCTCCCCCTCCTCGGTCCGGCTTTGGAGGGCTTCACCAGTCGTTTCATGTCGAGCGCCGGCCTCCCCAACGTCGGATGGGTCGTCACCGGGCTGCTGATCGTTCTCACGATCCTCGTCGAGCCGAGGGGGCTCCACGGCCTCTGGATCCGGCTGGGAGCGCTTGTCGGAGGCGGGAAAGGCGACACCGACACCTCGATCGGGGCGTCGGCCGGTCCTGGGGCCGGTTCGAGCGGTCCTCCGGCCGGATCGAGCTGACCGATGTTCTCACAGGTCATCGCCGGCGGACTCTCTGCCGGGAGCATCTACGCCTTGGTGGGTCTCGCCCTGGTCATCACGTACAAGACGACCGAGGTGCCGAACTTCGCACAGGGTGAGATGGCGATGGTCTCCGTCTTCGTCGCCTATGTCCTCCTCACCGACTTCCAGACCGGCTTCTTCGTCGCGTTCACCGTGGCCCTCGTCTTCGCCTTCGTCCTCGGGATCGGATTCGAGGCGGTCATCCTGCGGCGTGTTCGCAACCCGACGCATCTCAACCTCCTCGTCACCACCCTCGGCTTCCAGCTGGCGCTCTTCGGGCTGGCCGGCTGGAGGTGGGGCGCCGAACAACGGCAGTTCCCCTTCCCGGTCTCACCCAACGAGGTCCTCCGCATTGGAGACACCTCCTTCAGCACGCTGAGCGTGGCGACGATCGCGATCTCGTCGGTGTTGATGCTGGGCGTCTTCGCGTTCTTTCGGTTCACGAAGCTCGGTGTGGCGATGCAGGCCACCCAGCAGGACCCGATGGCGGCCCGTATCAACGGTGTCCCGGCTGCACGAGTGGTGGGACTGACGTTCGGCATCAGCTCCGTGATCGGGGCGGTCGCGGGGCTGCTCACGGCTCCGCTCATTACGCTCGACCCCACCCTGATGTGGGACCCGCTCCTCAAGGGGTTCGCGGCTGCCGTTCTGGGGGGATTGAACACGCCGGTGGGCGCCGTGCTCGGGGGTTTTCTGTTGGGCGTGATCGAGAACCTCTTCGGCGCCTACATCTCGGTCGAGTTCAAGTCGGCCGTCGCGTTTCTGGCCATCGTCCTCGTCCTCTGCTTCAAGCCGTCCGGCCTCTTCGGACGCCACCACGAAAGGAAGGTCTAGATGGCCTTCTTCGATAGGAGGGTCTAGATGGCCTTCTTCGCCGTGGAAGGACTCACGATGCGCTTTGGTGGGCTGACCGCGCTCGACGAAGTCTCCTTCGAGGTAGAGCGCGGGACGATCTTCTCCGTGATCGGGCCCAACGGCTCGGGCAAGTCGACCGCGTTCAACTGCATCAGCGGGATCCATCGGCCGACGGCGGGCAGCGTACATTTCGAGGGCGAGCGGATCTCCGGATTGAGGCCGCACCGCATCGCGCGGCGCGGCATCGCCCGAACGTTCCAGAATATCGAGCTGTTCGGGAACGAGAGCACGATCGACAACCTGATGCTCGGGCGGCATCAACACATGACGACGGGGGTGTGGCGGGGGGTAGCCATGGTGAACGGCCGAACCAAGGCGGCCCGCAACGAGAGCGAGAACCGAGCGCGGGTCCAGCACATCCTGGAGCTCCTCGATCTCGATGCGGTGCGAGAACGACCCGTGAGCGAGCTGCCGTACGGAACTCAGAAGCGGGTCGAGCTCGCGCGGGCCATGGCCATGGAGCCGAAGCTGCTTCTCGTCGACGAGCCGTCTGCGGGAATGAACGCCCAGGAGCGAACCGAGTTGGGTGAGCTGCTCGACCGGCTTCGGGCCGATCTCGATCTGACGATCCTCTTGATCGAGCACCAGCTGCAGCTGGCGATGGGCCTAGCGGACCGGGTCCTGGCCTTGAACTTCGGAAAACCGATCGCTCACGGAACCCCGGAGGAAGTACGTCGACACCCGGAAGTCATCAAGGCGTATCTAGGCGATGAGTAACCCGGCTACCCCTCTTCTCGAGCTCGACGGCGTCGAGACGTACTACGGCCCGCTCCGGGCCCTCTCTCGTGTCTCGCTCTCCGTAGCGGAAGGCAGCGTCACGGTGATCCTGGGCAGCAACGGAGCTGGTAAGAGCACGTTGCTGGGGACCATCATGGGTGTCCTGGCCGGCCAGCCACGGGGCGGCACGATCACCTTCCGGGGGGAACGGATCGATGGGATGGCGACGGAGAAGATCGTTCGCACCGGCATCTCGTACGTTCCGGAAGGGCGTCACGTCTTCCCGGAGCTTACCGTGAACGAGAACCTGAACGTAGGCGCCTACACCGTCCGAGACCGCCAGTCCACGCGGCGGACACTCGACCGCGTCCACGACTACTTCCCTGTTCTGGCAGACCGACAGACGCAGCGTGCGGGTACGCTCTCGGGCGGCGAACAGCAGATGTTGGCAATTGGTCGCGCGCTCATGAACGAGCCCGAGCTGCTTCTGCTCGACGAGCCGTCGCTCGGCCTGGCTCCGATATTGGTGGGGCAGGTCTTCGACATCATCTCGCAGATCCGCGACGAGGGCGTTACAGTCTTGCTCGTAGAACAGAACGCGCGCATGGCCCTCAAAGTGGCCGACGACGGTGTCGTGCTCAAGAGCGGAGAGTTCGTCGTCTCCGGGACGGCCCAGGAGTTGGTCGACAATGACGAGGTGGAGGAGCTATACATGGGGGCCACATCCACAACGTCCGACCAGGGAGTCCAAGAAGATGTCGAACTGGAGTGATAGGAGCCGATCGAGTCGTTTGAGACGGACGAGTCGTTTGGGCCGTACCAGTCGGCCGAGTCACAAGAGCCGGACGAGCCGCGGGAGTCACAGGAGTCGCCGGAGTCGCTTCGCCGACGTGACCGTGGTGTTGCTCCTCGCCGCATCCGCCGGACTCAGTTGTGCGGAGCCAGACGAGGGCGGGGTCCGGGGCGTGACCGACGACACTATTGTGATCGGCACGTGGTCGCCCCTGACCGGGCCGGCAGCTCTCTGGGGTGCAGTCGGCCGAGGCGCCGAGATCTACTTCGACATGATCAACGAAGAAGGGGGCATCCACGGGCGGCAGATCGAGTTCATCCTGAAGGACGACGCCTTCCAAGCCTCCCGTACGGTGGCGGCCGTACGAGAGATGGTCGAGCGTGACGGGGTCTTTGCCATTACTGCCGGTGTGGGTACCGCGTCGAACAGAGCCGTCCTCGACTACCTCACGGAGCACGAGGTCGTGATGGTGTCGCCCGCGACCGGTGCGACATTCTGGGCATATCCACCGAGGAAGTACGTATTTGCGCAGTATACGCCTTACTTGGACGAGGCTGCAGTGCTCGTCGACTATGCGGTCAACGATCTCGGCAAGACGAGAGTCGCAGTCATCTACGTGAACGACGATTTCGGTGAGAGTGGCCTCCTGGGTGCTGAGCTTGCGCTCGAGAAACACGGACTCAGCGTGGTCGAGGCGGTGTCGGTCGAGGTGCCTGACACCGATCTCAACTCGCATGCGGTTCGGCTCCGTGAGTCGGGCGCCGACGCCATCATCATGTGGCTGACCCCGCGGCATGCGACCATCATCGTTGGCGCGATCGGCCGGCTCGGCTACGAGCCGCAGTGGCTGGCCAGCTCGGTGCTGGCGGACACGGAACTGATGTACGACCTGACCGAAGGAGCATGGGCCGGGATCGTCTTCGCCGCGATCGGTCAGTTGGCCAACTCGGATCATCCGCTAACGACGAAATATCGAGAAGCCGCTGCCAGGCTCGCCCCTGACGAGCGCGCCGGAGAGTTCTTATTCGCCGGATTCCGATATTCGGAGCCGCTGGTCGAGGGACTCCGGAGAGCCGGGCGTGATCTGACGACCGAGAGCCTCATCGCGGCATTGGAGACGCTGGACGGCTTCGAGGGGAGCGGGCCCCCGATTACCTACGGGCCGAACCAGCGGCAGGGCACCAGGGCGATGTTCCTCGCGCGCACCATCGAAGGGGGGACCGCCGTGAAGCTCACGGATTGGATCGAGTCGGGCATCGACATCGAGGCGGCGATCCGCGTGTTGGAAGGGTCGCAGTAGAGATCCAGGGGAGCCTCAACCCACGAGGTAGGAGGTACGCATGAGCGCAGATACCGGCGCCACGCTCGAGGCGATCGACCGGTGGGAGCGGGACGCGCTCATAGACGCCGACGTCGCTGCGCTCCTCCGTGGCGAAGTCGCCCAGACTGCCGAGGTGACGACCAAGCGCCTCTCGCAGTACGTGCTTGCCTCGACCGGAGCCATCGTGCTGGTCATCGCGGGGGGGCTCTTCCTCAACTGGGCTTGGCCGCTTCTGGGCGAGGGTGCCAGAGTATACGTGCTGGGCGCCATCGGCGTCGGGGTCATGACCTTCGGCGCGCAACTCGAGGGGTCGCACAGGTGGCGTCCCGCTTCCTACCTGATGCAGACGGCCGGCCTTGGCTTTCTGCTCTCGACCGCCATCTACTCGAAGCAAGCCTGGGACGACGTCACGTTCGGAGGCTTCGTCATTGGAGGACTCTCCCTCGCCGTGCCGATCGTGCTCGCGCCGCGCGCCTTGAGCCGCAACGTCGTGATGCCGGCCATTTATCTGGCGTTCGACCTGGCTTTCTTCGCGGTTTTCCTCGACCGCGCAACTACGCTATCGGCCACCGGAATCGCGTGGGCCGTGGAT
Organism: Longimicrobiales bacterium; assembly: GCA_965249775.1. Classification (GTDB taxonomy): domain Bacteria; phylum Gemmatimonadota; class Gemmatimonadetes; order Longimicrobiales; family Gaopeijiaceae; genus UBA822. The sequence continues at coordinate 3,322,689 of OZ252253.1, read as the reverse complement.
GCGGTCTTGCTCGTGGCGATTCTGGTGCTCCTCCGCCTACTCGTGCTCGATCCGGAGGGTGAGCGTCATCCGTGGGCGCTCAATGCGTTCGTGATGGCGCTCTTCGCGGGCTTCGTAATGATCACCTGGACGAGCTTGGAGACGTTCGACACACAGGCGAACGTGATGGTTCCGCTCGACTTCTGGCTCGCTCTCATCTTGGCGCTCACCCTCTGGGGTATCCACTGGGGTCCGCCTGCGTTGGAGCGCGAGAACTTCGGGCAGATGCTCGCCTACCTGGTCCTGATTTGGATCCTGTTCGGCTTCATTACTGCGTTTTGGACGCTCGACGGAGGGGCCGGGCTCGCTCTGGTACTGGTCGGCGGAGCCGGGGTGATGGGCTTCCTCTATGCGCGGCGCTTCGCCCTGCGTGAGTTGATGATGACCTCGATGCTCGCGTTCATCATCGCCCTGTGGGTGTGGGCGGTGGACGCGGCTGGGGCGCTCGGCGCCGTCGCCGCCCTCGTGGCGACCGCCGGGATGCTCTTCTGGATCTCCGGCCGCACAGGTGGTCCGGAGGTGCCTCTCGACACGGTGGCCTCGAGCTAGCGTGGAGGGTGTGTGGTAGAGATCTCGGCCCCCTTCGATGGGCATCGCGACGTCGTGCATCCCGAGTGGATCGACGACAACGACCATCTCAACATGGGCTACTACGTGGTGGCCTTCGACCGTGCCACCGACACGTGGCTCGACCACATCGGTCTGACCGCGAGCGAAAGGACGCGTTCGGGTGTCACCACCTTCACGCTCGAATCACACGTGAACTACCTGCGGGAGGTGCGGGTCGCGGCTCCGCTGCGATTCACGACGAGACTGCTGGAGTTCGATGCGAAGCGGATCCACTACTTCCACGAGATGTATCACGCGACTGAGGGGTTCCTGGCGGCCACCAACGAGCTCATGTCTCTTCACGTGAGCCTGGCAACACGACGCGGTGGGCCGATGGCGGCCCACGTACTCGCGCGGTTAGCAGACATCTTGAGTCTTCACGAGACACTGCCGGTGCCTCCACAGGTCGGGCGCCGAATCGGACTGGAGGTCGGGTCTTCCACGAATGGTTGAAACTCGGGTGTTTAGGCGGAGCTTCTCGGCAGTTCCGTGAGCCGCGAACAGCCACCCTACGAGCCCGATAAACATGGCCGCCCGACCCACGTCGACGTGCGCGCAGCAACGACGGACGACATCGAGGCGATCGCCCGGATCGACGAGGCTCGCGGGATCGGCTCAGTCGAGACCCTCGTTCCCCGTATCGTCGCATCGTTCGAGCGTATCGCCCGCGAGGAGATCCGTTGGTACAACTTCGTCGCGTCGGTGGAGGGCGAGGTCGTCGGCTACGCGGTTTGTAGGTACCACGCCTGGTCAGAGAGGAACGGGGATCCAGGACTTCCCGAGGGGTGGTACCTGGCAGGGCTCAGTGTGCTGCCCAGCCACCGTCGGCGAGGAGTCGGTCGAGCGTTAACCGAACACCGTATCACGTGGCTGAGCGAACGAACCGACATGGTCTACTACACCGTGGCTGAGGTAAACGGCCCTTCCATCGATTTGCACGAAGCGTTGGGTCTCGTGGAAGTGGCCCGTGGCCTGGTGGTGTCTTTCCCCCGCCGTGAAGAAGAGCCCCACATCCTGGGGAAGAAGAGGCTCTCACGGCCAGACGGGGGATAAGATCCGAATCGGCCGTCATGGCGTAATGGATCACTGCTGAGAGGTTTCGATAGGTCACTTGCGGAGGTCTACCTCAGCGACCATGGTGGCGGTAGGTAGTCCAGCGTGGCGCGATCTCAAGGAGGCTCGCATGTACTCGAACAGCTCAGCAGGACGGAGAGGCTTGATGAGCCTCGGACTTACCAGGTGGTGTGTAGCCCTGGTAGCAGCGATCGCCTGCATTCTGCCCGCGTCGGCCCAGAGCCAGGAAGTCACGCGACGGGCCGTCGACATCTACAGCGATGGGACACGCCTCGCGGGCGATATCTGGTTCCCGCCGGGCCTGGTGGAGAACGAGAAGGCCCCCACCATACTTCTTGCTCACGGATGGGGTGGCCTCAAGTCGCACCTGAACGGTAGCTACGCTCCGGCGTTCGCCGCGGCGGGATACATCGTCCTGGCGTTCGACTACCGCGGCTGGGGTGAGAGCGACAGCCGACTCGTGATCGTCGGAGATCAGCCCGAGCCTGATGCGAACGGGCACGCGCGCGTCAACGTCCAGGTGATCCGGGAGGTCGTCGATCCCCTCGATCAGCTCGAGGACATCCGCTCAACGTTGAACTTTCTGGAGGGAGAGCCCCGGGTCGACATGGAACGTCTCGGGATCTGGGGATCGAGCTTCGGTGGGGGCCTGGTCGTCATGACCGCGATCAACGACCCCCGGGTGAAGGTTGTCGTGAGCCAAGTCGGCTCCATGAGCGGGCGGTCGTCCGCCGAGGTTCGGGCAGGCGGTCTCGATGTGGTCCACGAAAAGGAGATTCAGAGGGCGAGGGGTGAGGCGCCCCCGGTCCCGCAGGGTGAGGACGTGGTGGTGGAAGGACTCGACGGGACACCCTATTTCAGCCAGTTCGCCCGCTATTCGCCAGTCGACGAGGTGGACCGACTCAACGTCCCGACGCTGCTCATCGACGCCGCTAACGAGAATCTCTTCGACATCACACAGCATTCGGGCCTGGTGTTCGAGCGCATCAAGGCTCGAATCCCGAGCCGCTATCACATCGAGCCCGGCATCGAGCACTACGGGATCTACGGCGAGCGCTTCCCCCAGAGCGTGGAGCTCGCGCTCGAGTGGTACGATCAGTACCTCAAGCCGATGCGGTAGTCCTCTCGATCATCCGAACGGCAACGTCGGCAAGCCCGTGTCTCTGTTGCGCGGTTTGCCGAGCTCCCACACGGAGCCGTCACGATTAATCGTTGCGATTCTGCTGCGCCTTCACCAAGGCAGCTGGACGCGGGCGAATCGTAGGCCGAAGCCAAATGCCGATGCGCTTGTGCCCTGTCCGGTGGGCGCCACTTCGATCAAGGGCACGATTACCCAGTTTTCCGTGCGGAACGCCGACCCGATTAGATAGCCGCCGACCGCTCCTGCGACCAAGCCTAGTGCGACGTGACCGACGAATGGGGCAACGGCCGCACTTATGCAGCCGAAGTCGGGGGTGAAGTCGAAGTCGTTCCCAGGGCAGGACCGGTCCGGGAAGGTGGCCACCGCGATGGCGCCACCTGCCAGGAGTCCGACAATGGCACCAAGGCTGCTCTTACTGCGGGTGCCTTGCTGGCGTTCAAGTGTCGCGATCTGGGAGCTTGGGATTCCGATGCCACCCTCCACTCGGTTCGAATCGACAGATAGCTGAATCGCCTCTGCCGAAACCGTAGCCAGCGTCCCGGTGAGAATCGTTCCGTCCACCTGCTTGACTCGTATCCGGTCGCCCGGGCTCGCGACAGCTTGCGTTGAGCCGTCAGACGGCAAGACGAAGATCAGTGTCAGCAGGAGTACCATCGCTCCTGCCACGAGCCCGTCTCCCGAGTGTCTGCGCTTCTGCATTTCATCTCGCTCCTCTTGCGACTTGTCCGCTATGGGCGAAACGAGCTAGAACGCGTCCGCCAGGTCGAGATGCTCGCAAAAGAAGTTCCTGATCCTGTCGGCGAGCGTAATGCCCTCTACGACCGTGCTCACCAGCACGGCCGGCGTGCCATGACCGACCGTGTTTCATCGATACCTCCTATCACGCTTCTCAGTCGTCGTCGTCGTCGTTTTCCTCGTCATCGTCATCGTCATCATCATCGTCGTCGTCATCATCGTCGTCATCGTCGTCGTCTTCGTCGAACTCCAGTTCGGCGAACACACCCGCGTGATCGGAAGGCCAAATGCGCTGCCCGCCGACCCGAATCCGGTCGCGGCGTGACTCGCCCACCACTTCGGCCTCGACCTCGTCGAGACTCGGAGACTGAGGGCTGGCGCCCTCACGGACGAAGATCAGGTCGATGCGCTGATCGAACGGTGCGGTCGGGTCCAACAAGAGGTCGGGGGGGTGGCAGCACGTGAATCCCGGATCGCCGTCGGGGTCACTGAGCGGCCACACGTCCTCATACCCGGCGGCGAGCATGTCCTGGTACGTCGTCCCCACACCGCCTGTGGCCTCCGTATTGAAGTCGCCCACGGCGATCACCGGGTTGACCTCCGCTGCCAAGGCCGCGCGCAGTTCGGCCGCCTGCGCCCTCCGGACGACGTCGGAGAACGCCTCGAGGTGAGTGTTGACGAATCGGTAGGTCGCACTGCCCACCGTCGCGTCCACAGCTACCCAACCACGCGGCAGGGGGACGGCGAGAGTGAAGTTTCGCTCGGTGACGTTTGCGATGCCGACATCGCCACGCGCCAGGATCATGTCGGAGTCCGTGATGCGGAGGTCATCAAAGGGGATGCCCCCTTCACCCCCCGCACCAACGAACATCGGTAGCTCGATGTCGGCATTCTGGATCCGAGCCACGATCCGGTAGTCTAGCCCGCGGGCCGCCAACTCCGACAGAAGCGGGGCCTCGAAGTCGGCGATGACGTCCGTGGCGGCGACCATACCGTCGAAGACAAGATCGCTCGGGGACTGCAGTCGCAGCACCGTCACTTCCTGAAGGCCCACCAGGTGCGGGCGCGTATCGGCGATCTCCTCGGCAAGGGCCGCCATACGATCCTCAAAGCTGGTGGACAGGAAGACCTCGAAGGCCTCCGCGAGACGGAACGGGACGTCTGGAGGGTCAGCGGTAATGACGGGTGTGGTAGACGCGCCGATGTAGAGGTTGCGGGTCATGACTCGGATCTCGGCATCGTCGGAGTCGCGAGAGAAGCTGATCACGTTCGTGGGTTCGACCCCGACCACGGTGTCGTCCGAGCATCCTGCGATCACGAGAGCGAGCAATACGGCTGGTAGAAGGCGTTTCATTTCCAGGTCCTCCTAGTTGACTGTGACTACCGTATAACGGTATACCTCAATACGGTATAGTGTGCGGTCAAGATCCGCAAGAGGGATAATCGGGGCAGGCCGTCAGCGCCGAAGTGCCTGGTTCCGCCCGGCCGGCTCCTCCGCACCAGGCACGTCGCCTCCCCTCCTCACTCTCCAGGTCAACCGCAGCAGCGCCGGCATCTCACGTAGCCAGATCGTCAGCCCACCTCGGAACCCGTTCCGGGTGCGAGCCTCCATCGAGAGCTCGCTGAAGACCCAAACCAGCTCCTCCAGATAGCGCTCCCGGAAATGGGCGGGGAGGAGGAATCTGACGAGCCTCCGATATAACGCCGTCCCCGGGGCCGCAGCTCTCATGCCTTCGCCCTTGGCTTCCCTGCGCGCGACAGAGTGCACCGTAGACCGTGCTCCCCGTATCGCGCCACCCTCAGTCCGCTCTCGGACGTCCTTGCCGTGCCAAGGGACTCTCGTGCTCATCATGACCTCCCACGTCGTGGGGTTCCGACCTGAAAAAGCGCTCGGTGACAAGTTGGCGCGGACCCGGAGAACTCTTAATACGTCAGATGACGTAACGGTGGGCGTGAGATTACGTAGTCACCGGCCTCAGGCTGGCGGTCTTGGATGACCTGCCTCCGTCAAAAAGGGCCGAAGTAGCCGGGAGCAGGAATCGGACGAGCTTCCGATAGAGCGCCATCTCTGGGACCCCTGCGCTCATCAGGCCTTGCCTTTCTGCACCTGCGGAGCCGGCTCGGGCCCCAACCCCCTTTCCCGAGCTTGGTCGAGCGTGCGCGAGAGGCGCTGAGCCTCGGCCCGGGCCACCTCACGCCCGTACTCCGTGACGCGGTAGTAGCGCCGCCGGCTGTCCCAGTCCTCAGGCTCCGGCTTTGGGTCCTTCACCTCTCCGATGAGTTGGTCTTCCAGCATGCGGGAGAGCGCACCGTAGAGCGTGCTCGCGGTGAGCTCCACGTCACCCCCCGTCCGCTCTCGGATGTCCTGGATGATCGAGTATCCGTGCTGGTCCCTGCCGGCTAGCGACAAGAGGATCTGGTTCACGGGAACCGAGAGGGGAGGGTGGGATTCCGGAGCTGGAGCTTTGCTCATGTCTGCCTCGATTGAGCAAGAAGCGGCAGTATACCGTTGTACGGTAGAGTCGCCGGTCGAGTTACACAAGTGGGGCTGATGTCTGCTCCCCTCTGATCTCAGAACTAGAAATCGATTACGAAATTCAGCCCCACGTACGTCACCTTATCCTGCCGGAACTGCCCGTGCGGATTAACTCCGTTGTAGTAGCTGACCTCATATCGCAGCGTCCGTTGCCCGGTCGCGCCGAAGCTTTCCCCGTAGATCAGCCCCAAGACGACGTTGACGCTCCACACCCGGTCCGGTTCCAGTGAATCGTACAGATTCTCTCGCTTGAAATCCGCTGCGACGACCAAGTTTTGGAACGCGAATAGTTGTGACCACCAACTTGCGTCTGGACGCTGCTCAGGGGCTTGCCAGCCTCGAAAGTACAGTTCGCCACCAACGTGGTACTCGTTTTGACTTTCGAGACGAACTGGACTAGCCGGCTCAAACAGACCAGTGAACCCATCGTAACGATCAGTGTTAAGACGCCGGAAGCCTGCGTAGGCCCGCATGTAGGATATTCGCGATTGAGGTAGTCCGGATCCGGACTGCGACGCACGGTGATCGACGGCCGTGTAGAGCTCATGCGCTTCGTAGCTCACATTGTACCTGCGAAAACTCGGCTGCCGAGACGCGAAGAGGGCGTACTCGTCCCCGATGTGGGCACTCTCGTGGAAAAACCTGTAGCGAAAGGCGAGAAAACGAGCGAATGGCACCCTCGCCGCCGCACCCAGACCAATCCGATAGTCTGCGTTGATCACGTCCTTCGACTCTGTGTTGAGGTCCAAGAGCAAATGGGATGCTCCCTCAACAAAAATGGACGCCCCGGGAGTTCGAAATGGCTCTTGATTCGTGGTCGGAAGATTGTAGCCAAGAAAGTGGAAACGCTCGCCGAAGCTGGCGTCTACAAACCAGTGATCGCCCTGAGAGGTCGAATTCGAGAATGGGACCTCACCCGCTCGGTAGAGCCGGAGGTGATTATGCGAGGCACGAACGTCCGCGATGATCGGCTTGAAGTACTGAAAGTCCTCCATGAAGTAACCTTGCGCCCACACGGAGCCAGGGATGAGCTGAGAGAACGCGAAAACCAGGATGACTGGCGTTCGGTTGACCATCCCACACCTCCCATGTCGCTGGCAGCTTTACCGACATCTATGATCGCCAGGTACCTCTGCGCTGCTTGAGGAGCTAGGCCTCACGACCTGTTCGACCACCTTTGAGGATGACGTCGAGCATGTACGACGGCGACTACGCTGACGATGTCCCCAACGATGGTGAAGTAAATGCCATACGGAAAGCTCGGCATTCTGGCGCGACGGAGATGCGGCCGGACTTGGGGGTACTGGTCCGAATTCTCAACGACTCGGCCAAGGATGACGTCGATCTCGTCTAAGAAATGACGAGCTGCATCCGATGACCGCTCGGCGTACCATAGGTGGGCTCGTTCGATCTCGGCCGCCGCAACTGACCGGACAATGAGCCGTCGCACTCAGCCGTTGCGCCCCTCGAGGTCTGAACGTATCGCTTCCCACGACCGACCCTCTTCGGGGCTTCGCTGCGCTTCCTCCACGCGACGATCCAGCTCACGACCGAGTGACGGTGAAATCGGGAGCGCCTCCTCGTCAGACAGGCTCTCCCAAAGATCGTCGATCAACGAGAGCCGTTCGGCGGGACTCAGCCCGGACAAGTCAATTCGCGAAGCCATGATGAAAGCTCGCCTCCGTATCGGGGCTCGACAAGATCTGAATCGGCCGTCGTGAGGTGGTCGGTATCAGGTGGCCCCGATAATCCCCAAACACCTCTGCTCCAGCTCCCTCACCTGGTCGATCATCACCGCGAAACGCTCGTCCTTCGTCTGACCGTGATAGTACCGGTAGTAGATCTGTTGAAGAATCACGGCCAGACGGAAGACGCCGTAGACCAGGTAGAAATCGAAGTTGCCGATTTCCGCGCCCGTGCGCTCGGCGTAATACGCAGCCATCTCATCGCGCGTTAGCATGCCAGGAGCGTTGCTGGGCTGCTTGCGCATGGAGAGGAGCCCCGGAGCGTCGTCGGCCTGGATCCAGTAGGCCAGGGTGTTGCCGAGGTCCATCAGGGGATCCCCGAGCGTGGCCATCTCCCAATCGAGCACCGCGACAATGTTGAACCGGTCCGCCGCATCGACGATCAGGTTGTCGATCCGGAAGTCACCATGGATGACGCAGGCGCCACTCTCCGACGGGATCCTTTCCTCTAGCCAGTTGCGAACCACTTCGCAATCGGGCGCGTCGTCGGTTCGTGCATTCACGTAGCGCTTGTTCCAGCCGAGAATCTGCCGCGTGGCGTAGCCCTCGGGCCTTCCGAGGTTCTCGAGCCCGATCGCCCGGTAGTCCACCTGGTGCAGCTCGATCAGGCGATCGAGGAACCCCAGGCAGAACTTTCGACAGTCCTCGGCGCCGAAGCCCCATTCCGGCGGGAAATCCCGCAGGACGAGGTTCCCCACCACGCGCTCCATGACGTAGAACTCGCTCCCGATGATGGACTCGTCGTCCGTGTACAGCAGCACCTCGGGCACGTGCGGATAGTCCTTCTGCAGGCCGCTGAGCACACGATACTCCCGGGACATGTCGTGAGCCGACTTCGCCTTGGTGCCGTGCGGTGGACGCCTCAGGACGAGCTCCCGGTCATCGAAGACCAGCAGGTACGTGAGATTCGAGGCGCCGTTCGGAAACTGGAGGATGCTCATGTCGCCCTCGAGTCCCGGGATCCTCTCTTTCAGGAACTCATGGACGCGGGTCTCGTCGATCTCCTCTCCCTCCCGCACGCTGATGGTCGGATTGGTGAAGTCCATGCTCAGCTCGCCGGGAAACGCGCCCGCAGTCTCCGCATGCCCTTGAGCCATCGATCGTAGTCGGACGTCTTGCGGCGCATGTACTCGAGCACTTCCGGATGCGGCAACACGAGAAAACGCTCATCTTCGAGCGCTTCGATGACGCTCTGGGCGACGTCCTCGGGCTCGAGCACTCCGTCGCCTCCCTGGACCCCGCCGTCTTCGAGATCGCCGAGCATGGCCGTACGCACCGCCTGCGGGCAGATCACCGACACCCTGATGCCCTCGTCTCCATGCGCGATGGCGAGCGACTCGGCGAACCCCAGTGCGGCATGCTTGGTTGTCGCGTATGGGGCGGAGCTCGGGTGGCTGAGGACCCCCGCGGCAGACAGGGTATTGAGGAAGTACCCGTCGCCCCGCTCGAGCATCGCCGGCAGCGCTGCCCTCGCGGCGTAGACGTGCGCCATGACGTTGACGCTCCACATCCTGTCCCACAGCTCGCTCGACGTGGAGGCGGCCGTCGATGGATCCTCGCAGAAGATTCCGGCGTTGGAGCAGAACAGGTCGATCTGGCCGAACTGCCGCTCGATCTCGCCGATCACCCTGATGATGTCCTCCTCGGCAGCGACGTCGGCACCCATGCCCACCCCGCCGATCTCCCCGGCCACCGCGTTCGCGCCGTCGACGTCCTGGTCCACCACCACGACCATACGCGCGCCTTCCGACTTGAACCGTCTCGCCAGGGCTCGCCCGATTCCGTGTGCACCGCCCGTCACGACGGCAACTTTGTCTCTAAGTCGCATGGTTTCTAACTGGCATACTGGCGCATCACTCCGCTGGTTGCTCTCCGACGAACACTTCGCCTACAGCCCCCCCACATTCTCTACGACTATTCTGCGATACGACTCTGTCATTTCGTCGCTCAGGGATGCGCTTTCCAGCACATCGTCGACATGCGCCAACATACGGTCAGCGAGGTCGGTTACCCTCTCCCGACTGACCTCCCTACGCAAGCCCCATCGCGCAGCCAGCTTCTGAAAATCGCCTAGCCGCAAATTGTTCTCTTTGCCGTTCAGCGGAAGGGCGAACAGATCCCCAGGAAGAACGACTCGAGTGTTGATCAGATCGTAGAGCGGGCTGTACCGCACGCCCACCTTGGAGGGAGGGTTACCAAACTGCCCAGGCTCAATCTCGTGTAGCACACTCAGGTTCTTGGCGTGGAGGTCACCGTTGCCAACCAGCCACGAAAAGGACACGTGATCTAGGAAATGCCCCAAGCCCTCTGTGTCGAGGCCCCGACCACGGAGCGACTCAGTCACCTTCTCAAGCGAGGGTCGGTACTTGTCGGTGCGAGAAAGGCCGAGAAGCGAGGCTCCATCCTCGAGTAAGGACAAACGCCCCGCATCCTCCAAAGACCGGGGGAGGTCGAATCGCTCGACCAACAGTCCTGGCCCCTTCAGCTTACTTCCGTCCTGAAATTGCACACGTCGCACCTGCGCAACATCTAAACCAACTCTCCGGGCTAACTCCATGGTAGCCCATTCGTTTTCGACAAGTCCCGCGTACACGTGAGACGGTAGCTTGAGAATATGTCTCGTCGTCTTGTCGAGGCCTCCAAGATCCACCTCGAGCCGCCCGTCTCTCTCCTCGAGATGGACTGGGAGTTTTGGCTGAACCCCGGACAAGCGTGTCGCGCCTCGCTTGCGTAGCTCTTCCCAGAGTTGGCGCGTGTCAGGATCCCCACCAATCGTCTCAACGATTGGCATTACATCACAGGGATCGTTCGACACCTTGCTGAGCTCAGTCTGGAGGTAATCCAGGACCACCTCGGTCGACGAAGTTCCCGCGGGTCGCAACGTCAAGTTGCTCAGGTATCTGGGGGTCGTTCGGAGCAGGCCAAACGTGTCCTCTAGGTCGATCTTGTGAACCGCCCTGAGTTTCTCTTCCGACCATCCCTCCGGAAGCAGGTTGTCGAAGAAGGCCGGCAGGTCAGGACCCTCGTAGGCAGGCCCCTCTGTCCGGAGCGGAAGACCACTGAGTTCAATATTCCACTCTGGGTGGTATCCGAAGCGAAATTCTCCGTGAGGAAGTGCCTCGAGGCGCCCCACTTCATAGTGATAGAAGTAGACTTCGAGCCCATCGCTGCCGCCAGGGACGGTTTGATGGATAGGACGGCTTAACAATTCAAATCTCTGAAACTCTCGTTCGAGCCCGTTTCGACGCGCGAAAGACTCGGCCCTGCTGCGGTCCGTTTCAGAGAGCCCCTCGATCAACTGCCGCACAACTCCATCATCCAGACCGCGCTCCGGTTGCCGAGCATCTCGATTCAAGACCTCAAATACGGTCTGAAGTGGCGAACTCACGCGAACTTCAGCTTCGGACGGTTCAGCACTAAGCGCGCGCGCGACGGGCTTCTCCAGGCGCAGAACAACCGTCTCGGGATGCGGAAGGGCTGGGAGTCGCTTCACCTCCACGCCTGGAAGCTCGATCGATTTCCGAGTGCTCTTGAAGCCAGACAAGAAGGCAACTCCCGATACGTCTTGGCGAAGAGCCGCCGTACTGTATGACACGTACCAATCCGGGTACGCGGCTCCAAGGATGCCGAGGAGTTGCTCTTTTACTATTTCCGTCAGTGGTGTGTCAAAATCGTCGGTCAAGATGCCCTTCGCGAGGCGTAGGACGATTCCACGCTGGCGTGCTTTGTGGAGCGCACGGCTTTCGGAGACGGTTTGCGGAATATAGATCATCACACCAATGTCCACTTATAGCACATAGCGTACAAGACATAATGGTGTTTGTTAGACTTACAGTCAACCGTAAGTCACATAAATGACAATATTTGGTGACATATATACGCGTTTATGCGACATGTGCCATTCCCTACCAGAAGCTCGTGGACCTCACCGATTCCGGATGCGACTGAGATACCCGCATGCCCTCCACTCGCCCATCACTCCGTCGGCTGTCTTCCCACGACGAGAACGAGCATCTGAGCCACAAAAGCCGGCTTCTCCTCCCCCTCGATCTCCATGGTCTTCTCGGACTTGATCAGGTATTCCCCGGGCCTCTTCTCCCTCACGGCGAGAATCTTCGTGTGAACTCGCACCCGCTGTTCCGCCTTGACCGGCGCCAGGAATCGCACCTTGTCCAGCCCGTAGTTGAAGACCATCTGCGTGTTCTCGAGCACGGGCCAGTCCGCAGGCCGAAGGGCGGAAATGAGTGACAGGGTCAAGAAACCGTGCGCGATCGTCGAGCCCAGGGGCGTCGCTTTCGCGGCGGCCTCGTCGACGTGTATGAACTGGTGATCATCGGTCACTGATGCGAACTGGTTGATTTGCTCCTGCGTGATCGTCACCCACTCTGACGGGAGCAACGATCTGCCGGCGTGCTCCTTCAGCTCGTCGCCGGTTACCATTGATTCGTCACCGCTCAAGGACGGCGCCGACTCAGGTCGCCGACTTTCCGACACCGTATTCCTTCAGGATTCTTCGTGCCACCACGGACTTGTGCACCTCGTCCGGCCCGTCGTAGATGCGTGAACCGCGCTCGTGGCGGTAGAAATACGAGAGCACGGTGTCGTCGCTGAAGCCGAGGGCCCCATGCGTCTGCAGCGCGCGGTCGACGACCCTGCTCATCACATCGGCCACGAAAAACTTGATCAGCGACACATCGACGCGAGCTTCCTTCGCGCCCACCTTGTCTATCCTCCAGCCGGCGTGATGCACGAGCAGCCGAGCGGCATCAATCTCGGCACGGCTCTCTGCGATCCAGTTCTGGATGGTCTGCTTGCTACCCAGGAGCTCACCGGGAGCCGTCTCGCGCGTCGCGGCGCGCCGGCACATCATGTCGAACGATCGCTCCGAGATCCCGATCCAGCGCATGCAGTGATGAATGCGTCCCGGTCCCAGGCGAGCCTGCGCGATGGCGAACCCCTGCCCCTCCCCACCCAGGAGATTCTCCTGAGGAACGCGGCAGTCCTCGAACCTGAGCTCCCCATGGCTGGCCCAGTCCTCCCCCTCATCCCCCATGTGGGAGATGTTGCGCACACGGCGGTACCCGGGAGTATCGGTCGGCACGATGATCTGGCTGGCGCGCTCATGCGGGGCCGCATCGGGATCCGTTACCACCATGGCGACGGCAAACGCTGATCCTTCCGCCGACGTCGTGAACCACTTGTGACCGTTGATCACGTAGTCGCCGCCGTCCTTGACCGCGGTCGAGGACATCCAGACCGGATTCGATCCGGCGTGCTCCGGTTCGGTCATCGCGAAGCAGCTGCGGATTTCGCCGGCAGTCAGCGGCTTGAGCCAGCGCTCCTTCTGGGCGTCGCTTCCGAACTCGTTGAGGATCTCCATGTTCCCCGCATCAGGCGCCTGCGCGTTGAACACGTACATGCCATACGGACTCTTGGCCAGCTCCTCGCAGACGAGCGCATGCTCCATGAACCCGAGCCCCAGGCCGCCGTACTCGGTCGGAACCTGCGGAGCCCATAGGCCCGCCTCGCGGACCTTCTGCCGCTTCTCCTCGAGTCGCGGAGTGAGCTCGCGAAACCCCTTGCCGCGGGCTTCCTCCTCGAGCGGGTACACTTCCGCCTCCATGAATCCGCGGATCTTCCCGAGGAGGGTTTCGATGGTCGGTGAGATTGAAAAGTCCAAGGTCAATATCCCCTATTCTTTCTGTCCAGGTGTGCGGACGTCTTTTCGTTCGCGAGTATCTTAATCCATTCGCCGCGCGTAGATATACCTGAAATTCAGAAATCGAGAGGTACACATGGACAACCGCTTCTCCATGAAGGGCAGGAACGCTGTTGTGACCGGCGCGACGCGCGGCATCGGACTGGCGATCGCCCGGGGTTTTCTCGAGTCGGGTGCCACGGTCACGCTGTGCAGTCGCAAGCAGGATGGCGTGGACGCCGCGCTGACGGAGCTCGGCGACCACAACGACAACGTTCTGGGCGTCGCCGCTCACGTCGGCAAGGTCGAGGACCTGGAGCGACTCATCGACGCCGCGGAGGAGCGGTTCGGCCCGATCAACACGCTCGTCAACAACGCCGGGACGAATCCGTACTACGGACCCATCGCCGAGAGTGAGGACTGGGCGTGGGACAAGACCATGGACGTCAACCTCCGGGCTCCGTATCTGCTGTCTCGCCGGGTGGCCGTCAAGATGATGGAGGGCCACGGGGGATCGATCATCAACATCTCTTCGGTGGCGGGACTCGAGGCCGCGCCCGCACAGGGCATCTACTCCGTGACCAAAGCAGGGCTGATCATGCTCACCAAGGTGATGGCTCGTGAGATGGGCGCATCAGGCGTTCGCGTCAACTGTATCTGCCCCGGGGTGATCCGGACACACCTCTCCAGGGCGCTGTGGGACGACGAGAAGACGTCAAAGGCCTGGGTCGCGCGGAAGGCACTCGGTCGCATCGGCGAGGTGGATGAGCTCGTCGGCGCGGCGATCTACTTCGCCTCTGAGGCGAGCTCGTTCACAACAGGTGCGGTTCTGCAGGTGGACGGCGGGATGGTCATCTGAGTCCGTTGAACTCCCAGCCGCGCTGCCTCAACTGCGATTCACCTCTCACCGACCTGTACTGCTCCCGGTGTGGACAGGAGGCAAAGGGCCCACCACAGGCGGCGGTTCCCCTCGTGGGGCACCTACTTTCCCGCGCCACGGGAATGGAGTCGAACGCACTGAGGACCTTCACAAGCCTGCTTTTCAAACCCGGCCGGCTGACCGCGGAATACGTCGTAGGTCGAAGGGCCCGGTATATGGGGCCTGTCCACCTATATCTCTGGTGCACCGCTGCATTCTTCCTGGTTCACGCATACTTCCCCTTTGCCGAGATCGACTTCAGTGACGAGCAGGTCATCTCGACCCTGAGCTCGATGTTCGTTTCGGTTGACCTTCCGGAGGGTTTCGCCAGTCAGCTTTCCGCACAGGGGACTAGCGAGGAACTCTTCGCCGAACGTTTTCACGCCACGGTGAGCGGCTATTTGCCTATTTTCTTGGTCGCTCTCGTGGCGGGCGCGGCCGTCCTCTTTTCAGGGCTCTTCCGGAAGCACCCGTTCCTTACACACGCGGTGTTCGCCCTTCATTGGTCCGCGTTCTTTTTCATCGTGGAGGCGGTCGTCCAACTCCTCCGGCTGCCCGACGAGGTCTCCGGCTGGCTGCCACTTTTTTTTGTGGTCTACCTGGCCATCGCGATGCGAATCGTCTACCGCCAAAGTTGGATCGTGACCGGGCTCAAGGCGGTCCTCGGTTTCCTCGTGTTCGTGTTGATGATTCTGGCGTGGCTCGCCTCGACCTCCTGGGTGGCCTCCCTGCTGGCATAGCCGTCGCGAGTAGCTGAGCTCCTTGGGTGCTTTCCGGGGAGCTAAGCCCGAGAACCGACTAGCGCACCCGGGGGTGACTACCGTACCCGCGGCGCCTCCGCGCGCCCTCCCTGGTAGAGGACGAGGGTAGTGGCCCTTCCGCCCTCCACGACGAAAACGACTCGAACATCGTCGTCGAAACTGGCAATGAAGGTGTGATCCCCTTGGGATCTCAATCCGAACTGGCCCTGCCCTGTCGCCTGCGCAAAGAGCTGGCCTCCCGTCGAGGAAACCGTAATCTCGAAGCCCGGACGCAGCTCATACACACCCTCGTACGTGGCAATTTCCTCCGCAGAGATTGGTTCGTCCAGGACCTCGGGGACCTCGATCTCGAGAGCCCATTTGGCGATCGATTCAGCGATGCGCCCCACATGACTACCCGGTGTATTCGAGAGGACCACGACATCCGGGTCCGCTTCCGGATAGTGGGCCAACTGGGTGTTGAAGCCGTTGATCCCGCCTCCGTGGGACACTCTGGGGTGCCCCTGCAGCTCCCCCACCTGCAGTCCAAAAGCGTAGCTCGTCGCCGAACCGTTGTTGAGCGTCCCCGGCGTGGTCATCTGTTGGTAGCTCGCCGCCGATACGACACCCCCCGTTCTCAAGGCCGACGTCCAGGAGAGGAGATCCGGAATCGTGGAGCAGAGGGCACCGGCGGCCCCGGGCTGGTTCATGGAGAGGTAGTCATCGTTGAATAGCTCCCCGTTGACGAACTGGTAGCCTTCGGCCCTTCCACGGATTATGGGCCGCTCGTCGCAGTACGATGAGCCCGCGAGATCCAGAGGCCCGAAGAGATGGGCGTTCAGGTATTCCCGGTAGGTCTCGCCGCTGGCCTCCCCGATGATCATGCCCAGGAGATAGAACCCCGAGTTGTTGTAGAGGAATCGCTCGCCCGGCTCGAAATCGAAGGGCTCATCCTCGATGAAGGCTATGAGCTCCGCGTCGGTAAGATCCAGCTTCATCGTCGGTCGCCACTCCGCCAGACCCGTATAACTCTTGATCCCGGAGGTGTGCGTGAGCAGGTGTCGAATCGTGACCTCGAACCCCTGCATCGGATAGTCCGGCAGGTACTTGGTCATGGGGTCGTCGAGCCCGATTTCCCCTGCCTCCACGAGCTGCATTACTGACGCTGCTGTGAACTGCTTGGTGATGGATCCGATGCGATATACCGTTTCGGCGGTTGCCGGAACATCGTTCTCGATATCCGCCAGCCCGTAGCCCTTCGCGAGGAGAAGGTCGTCGCCCCGCTTCACCCCGATGCTCACGGCTGCCACGCCCCCCCCGGCGAGCGTGGCCTCGGCGAGTTGGTCGATTCTGCTCACCAGCGCCCCGCCCCACAGGGCCTCCGGAGTCAACGGCCAGCCCATGAAGGTTCCGTTGGCGCTGGCACCGTAGATGACCGTGCCCGCCATCCTGTCCCCCTCGATGGCCCCGTTGTAAGTGATCAAGCCCACTTGAGCGGTCTGGAAGGTGAACATGATCTCACCGTCCTCCGCGGTTCCGCTTACTTGGACGCCGTTACCGTAGGCTCCGCTGTAGGTCCCGGTGACGGCGGTGCCGTTCTGCTCGAGGACGAACGTCGCGTTACCGCCCGTAGCCCCCAGATCCACGGACAGCTCCCAGGTACCGGCGACGTTCTGTCCGGAAACGGGGACGGCAAGGAGGGCGAGAAAGCCCAGCGCGAATGAAAGGGTTCGAACCTGACGCATGGCGGGATCCTCCTGTAAGTGTAACCGCGAGAGCGAAGCTAGGCGCTCTTGCCCCCCTCGCGTGAACTAGCCGCTCTTGCTCCCCTCGAAGGTACCCTCGCCCAACGCACCGTAGATGCACGTGCCCGTCATGGTCGTCCCCTCGATCATGCCCTCGTAGCTGACCTCCCCCGCTTGGTCACTGTTGAAGGAGAACTTGACCACCCCGTCCTCCACGGTTCCGGTCACCTCGATGCCGTCACCCGTGGCTCCGCTGTAGGTCCCGGTGATTGCGTTGCCCTCCTGTACGAGGACGAACGTCGCGTCACCACCCCCCGCAGCCCCCAGATCCACGGAAAGGACCCAGGTACCGGACACACTCTGGCCGGATACGGGGATGGCAACGAGGGCGAGAAAGCCCAGAGCTAGTGAAAGGGTTCGAAACTGTCGCATGGCACGATCCTCCTGGGGGCGGCACCGTTCGAAGCCCGATGGGGCTCGGTTAATGAGCCGCCCGAGAGGCTGAAAGCTAGCCCGCCCCCCTCGGAGCGTCTAGCGTGCCGGCTCGATTCTCAGCAGCGCGGCCTCGTCGTAGTCGGTCAGGACGTAGATGAGTCCGTCGGGGCCTTCGCGCACGTCACGGATTCGCTGTTCGAGCTCGCCAAGGAGCGATTCACGACGCAGCTCTTCACCGTTCTCGTTGAACACGATCCGCTCCACGTGGCCGGTTCCCCTGACCCGCCCCGTCGTCATCCCGCCTGCGAAGAGGTTGCCCTGCCAAGCGAGGAAGCGGTCCCCGGTGTAGAAGGTCAGGCCCGAGGGCGCGATGGACGGCAACCACACGACCACCGGCCGTTCCAGTTCGGCTTGAAAAGGCTGTTCCGTCACGCGCTGCCCGGTGTACTCGCGCCCATACGAGACCAGGGGCCACCCGTAGTTCTGACCCGCGAGGATCACGTTGACCTCGTCCCCACCCTGCGGCGCGTGCTCGCTCGCCCACAACGTCCCGGTCTCCGGGTGGACCGCGGCCCCCTGCTGGTTTCGATGTCCGAACGAGAAGATCTCCGGCCTGTACCCGGCTTGCCCGACAAACGGGTTGTCATCCGGGACGCTCCCGTCATCGCGCAGCCTCAACACCTTACCGTGGTACGTGCTCCGGTCCTGAGCGGCCATTCGGCGGCCGCCGAACGCGCCGCCGACGGTCATATAAAGCGTGCCATCCGGAGCAAACGCGATCCGCGAACCGGAATAGGGAACGCCAGTGTAGGGGTCGGCCACGAAGATATCGCGGACGTCGCGAAGGGCCGAGCCGTCGAAGCGTCCGCGCGCCAGGGCCATCCTGGGGCCGTCGTCACCCGCCTTCGAGTACGTGAGATAGACCAGGCTGTTATCGACGAACCGAGGATGGATGGCGACATCCAACAGGCCGGAGCTCCCCCGTGCGAGCACCTCCGGCGTACCCTCGATCGGCTCTGGGTCGAGCACCCCGTCGCGGATCACCCGCAGCCGCCCGGGCCGCTCAGTTACGAGGATGTCGCCGTCCGGCAGAAACGCCATTCCCCAGGGATACTGGAGGCCCTTCGTGACAACCACGACGCGGACTTGCGGCTGCTCGTACGTGTCGAAGACGAGCGGCTCATCCGGCAGCGCCACGACCGGCGCGCAGAGCATCTCCGGGGTGCGCACGACGTCCACAGCAACGCCTTGGGCTGCCAGCCAAGCAACGTCCCCACAACTCACACCAGTACTCCCGAAACGGACCTCGTCCCCTGGTCCGAGCCCCGTGTTGTCGAGCAGAGCCTGGACGTCCGTGAGGCCGGGGTTGTTGACGAGGCTGAGGCGCCTAAGGCTCGTGAGCCCGCTCAGCGCGCCGATGTCGGTGATCGAATTGTTGCCTAGGTTGAGGCCCGTAAGACTCGTGAGATTCTGGATTCCCACCAGACTCACGATGCCGGCGGACGAGGCACTCAGCTCCGTCAGCCCGGATACTAGGCCGCAGGTGAGATCGTCCTGCGCACTGACCGAGAGCGCAGCCCGGATCGCCGCCTCGAGGTTGGCATCCTCAAACGTAACGATGGCCGCGTCGGACTGACCGCTGCAACGCTCGCTAGGCTGAAGTGCCTGCGCTTCAGCACTGGACAGACTGGCCCAGAGGAGTGCCGGGAGAAGGATCGAGGTGACACCAAGACTCTTCATCTCGTTCGCTCCTTGGCGTGGGAGGATCAGAACGACGTCAACATCCGAGAGTCAGGCGGTAGGCGCAACCAGAAAAGGCGTCTACGGCCCCACTGAGGTTAGTCCAAACGCGACCTGCTAGTCACCCCTGGGTTCGTTCGCCTCTTCGGCCTCCAACCTCTCCTGATAGCGCGCCCCACTCAACACGCCCATCAGACTGTAGTTGCCCTCCTGACAGGCGTACTCGTAGAGCTTGTCGTTGAACCTCGTGTACGGGATCTCTCCGCCCCAGGGCTCAGTGTACGTGGTCGGATCGTCGATCGTGAACTGATAAAGGATCGTCTGCTCGTCGACCCGGCTCAACCGCTCGATGACCTTCAGATTCTCGGAGGAGTTACCGTTGAACCGCTGCAGGGGATGGATGTTGGTCGTCTCGACGACGAGCACGTCACCCTCCCAATGGCCCCAGGAGTCACCCATCCACGGGCGTATGTGTGCGGGCAGCCGCGGACCCGATCCGATCCGGATGATCCGGGCGTCGTGGACCATCTCGGCCATGATCACGACATGGTCGGTGGTCTGTACGATGGTGTAGTTGTTGTTGTAGCCCGAGTTGGGGGTCATCGGTGGTCCGGCATTGGAGCCGAACGAAACGAGGCAACGCTCGGCGAGTGGCCTGAGCTCCGGGTGGTCGTATTGGCCGAATTCGCGCCTCAGCCCGAAGTACTCCGTTCTACGCTCCCGAGCCTCCGGCGTGACGGGCGGCACGCGCCCATCCGCCGGCATGGTGACCAGCGAGGCTCTGGGTTCGCCATTGACGATGGCTACCCGCGAGCCCCGATCCCAGTAGACCTCGTTGTATTCCTGCCCGCTCAGTCCGCCGAAGGACAGCCTTCCGCAAGCGACTGTTCCCGGGGCAGCGGGGCACTCCTCCGTGGTCTGCTCGAGTTCCGCAACTTGCTCCGGTGTGTAGACCGGCCCCTGGTCCCGGCTGCGCGCAAACGGAGTGATCGTCGCGTTAGTCCAGTTCCCCTGAAGGTCCGGTTGGCCGTCGGGAGTCCTGGGGACTTCCCAGCTGCTGGCGTCTGCGGCTCTGTTCTGCGCAGCCACGGTCGAGACGACGCCAGGCGCCGAGGTGGCACAGAGAACAGCGAGAAGTAGCGCGATCCGATTACTCATTTTGATCTCCATTCCGGCGTGATCCACGACGACAAGATGCTCGCAAGGAGTATGGGGCGGCAAGGATGAGGTGATATACTCCAGGTCGCCGACGACACATCACAACTGGAGGCCTCAATGCTCGACCACGTGACGTATATCTACGGATTCACCCTCGCTGCCGCGGAAAGGCTCGTACAGGACGTGTCCGCCGAGCAAATGGCCGAGCAGCCCGGTGGCGTGATCAATCATCCGGCCTGGTCGCTCGGCCATCTAGTGATGGCGGCGGACGGCCTCGGCCAAATGTTGGGGCTCGAGTCTGACGCGCCCGACGGTTGGAGCGAGACGTTCAAGACGGGCGGGGAGCCGTCAGGCGATTTGTCGATCTATCCGAGCAAGGAAGAGCTGCTCGGGGCCCTCAAGGAGCACCACGCCAGAAACGCCGAGGCGGTGAAGAACATCGATGCCTCACGGTTCGCAGAACCCCATCCCAATGAGGAGATACGGAGCTACTTCCCCACGCTCGGGGACATGATCGTCTTCCTTATGACCGGGCACGAGTGGGACCACCTGGGACAGATCGCCGCGTGGCGCCGCGCGATGGGTCTCGGTGGGGCGTTGAGAAGCTGAGCGCGGACTACCCGTCCCCGCGAGGACTACTCGGCCCGGGGACTACTCGTCCCGGCGGCTATCTGGCATCCAACAGCTCATATATTCTGCTGATGGCCCTGGGATCCACGCCCGGGCGTCGAAGTTGTCCGTAGTTGTCGCTGTGGTTGGTCATGTCGATTTGTTGGGCGGCTTGTTCGGCATCCACCCCACGACGATGCATGTCAGCGGTCTTCTCCCATAGATCGGTCAGATAGGCCTGGAAATTTGTGATGGGGTCCTTGCTACGCGTAGGCGGCCCGTGACCCGGTAAGAAAACGTCAAAATCCAGCGACTTGAGGGCTTCCAGCGTGGCCGGCCACTCGTCGACATGACCGTCGCCCATGTAGGAGAGCCCGGGCAACATCATGTCACCCGTAAACACCACTCGCTCCCGCGGCAGGAAAATCACCACGTCGCCACCGGTATGAGCTCTGCCCAGGTGTAGCAGCCGAATCTCGCGACTACCCCGCTCAGCCAGCTGAAACAGCGTCATCTCAGTTTCCAGCGTGATGTTCGGCGGTGTGGGAACCACTTCCTCTATGGCGTTCGCGTAGTCACTCTGCACCCGGTGGCGCTCCTGCAGCGCCGCCTTGCGAGTTGGATCGGTCTCCGCGGCGGCCTGTCGCTCGAGATCGGCCACTAGGGTCGGCACGCCGTCTGAAAAACTCCGGAACGTGTTTTCTTCCAGGACATTGCCGATCTCACCGCCCAGCTTGGCTCGAGTGAAACGATGGCCAATGATGTCCACGCTTTCGGGGAAGGCCTGATTGCCATGGGCATGATCAAAGTGGTAGTGACTGTTGACCAGGTAGCGCACGGGCTTGTCAGTGATCACCGGCAGTGAAGCCAGCAAAGCTTCGGCGGCAGCCCCGGTTACGTGAGAATCCACCACCAGCACGTCGCGCGCCCCGACCAGCACCATGGCATTGCTCATGGTGTAGACGGTTCCGGTTCCCGTGACGTGCCATACGTCTTCGGCGACTTCGGTGAAGCGGTGACTGTCCGATTCCACCACCCTGCCCTGGGCGCTGACCAGCCCGGGAAGCATGATCAGCGAGGCGAAGAACAGAGAGAACACCGGGGCGACTCTTGGAGTGACTTTGCTGGGAGTTTTCATGACTCGAATCCTGTGGTTGTTTAGTTCCCGACCCGCTCCTTCACATGCTTGAAGAGAGCGCAAGGTAGTCACGGTCAGTGGAGCAAGCCAGCTAGCCACCACACGACATTGCTCCGATCGCATACCCGACCCAGGTTGAGAGTCACCCGAAGGCATTGCCGCCCAATCATGCCTCCACACACCCGCGACTGTTGGAGTCGACCCATGGTTTTCCGTCGCCCGTCTCTGGTTTACGCTCTGGCCTCGATCGCTCTCGTGGCAGTGACTGCCCCCGCGCTCACGGCCCAAGACGGGTACCGGCTCCCGCCCCAGGAGATCGTCGACATCCTGGACGCGCCCCAAGCCCCCGGGGTGAATGTGAGTGCAGAGGGCGAGTGGCTGATTCTCAGTCATCGGCGCAACATGCCTTCCCTGGCCGACATGTCCCAACCCATGCTGCGCATCGGAGGGCGGCGCATCAACCCGGCTACCAACGGTCCGTTCAACCCAAGCCTCACGACCGGCTTTTCCATCATGAGGGTGGCGGACGGCTCCCAAAGCAGTGTCGAGCTTCCGCACGAGGACGGCTGGGGCGGCGCGTCGATTTCGCCCAACGGCGAGAATTTCTACATGACGCGGGCGACCTCCGAGGGAACCGAGCTCTGGGTCGGTGACGTCGAGGCGGCAACAGCCAGGCAGATCTCCAACGTTCGGTTGAACGCGGCCCGCGGGGGCGCCTGCAGTTGGATGCCTGATTCAGAGCGGTTGCTCTGCCACCTGGTGGATCGCCGCCGGGGCCGTGCTCCGGTGGAGCCGATGGTCCCCTCCGGGCCCATCATCCAGGAGACGTCGGGAGTGTTGGGAACGATCCGGACCTATCAGGATCTCCTCAAGACGCCCTTCGATATCGTGTTGTACGACTACTACATGACCTCGGTCCCAACCCTTGTCGATATTGGCAACGGAATCACGACACCGGTGGCGGGTCCAGCGGTGTACGCTTCCTTCTCCGCGTCGCCAAGTGGAGAATATTTCCTGGTCCGCGAGAGGGTGAAGCCCTACTCCTACCTGGTGCCTGATGGTCGCTTCGCAGAGAGGATCTACGTCGTCGCTACGGACGGAGACCTAGTTCGTGAGCTGCCCGGCAAGTCGCTCCAGGAGGCCATCACGATCGGGGGAGTCCAGGTCGGACCCAGGAACTTCGGATGGATGACGGGTGAGGATCACACACTCACCTACCTCGAAGCGCTGGACGAGGGTAATCCTCGCAACGAGGTGCCGCATCGCGACCGACTCATGCGAATGGCGCTGGCAGCGAGCCCCCAGGAGGTGCTGCGCACGGAATATCGCTACGGTGGCCTCTTATTGTCCGCCAGTGGAACCGGTTTTCTGTCTGAATTCGATCAACCGTCGCGAACCCGCCGATTGTGGCGGGTGCCAATGGATGACACCGAGGCCAAAGAGCTTCTTTGGGAGAGGAATTCCGAAGACCGCTACGGAGATCCGGGAAACCCCCTGACGATGCTGGACGAATCAGGGCACCGCTTCGTACGCCAAGATGGTGATTGGATTTTCCTGACGGGGGCCGGCGCGTCAGCTGAGGGGGACCGGCCCTTCCTGGACCGCTACAACATCGAGACCGGAGAGTCGGAGAGACTCTGGAGGTCGGGAACCGACGGCTACGAGACCCTCGTCACGGTTCTGGACGACGACGCCACCCGCATCCTCACCCGTTACGAGTCCAAGACCGAGCCGCCCAATTTCTACGTTCGTGACGTGAGCAATGGCCAACGCACGGCCTTGACCGACTTCCCCGATCCGCATCCTCAGCTTTCGGGAATCGAGACGCGGTTCGTCACCTACGAGCGCAACGACGGAGTTCAGCTCTCCGCCACGCTCTTGCTGCCCCCGGAGTACCAGGAAGGCCAACGACTACCCGTAGTGGTCTGGGCCTACCCCCGGGAATACTCCAACGCGGCCGTCGCTGGCCAGATTCGCGGCAACCCCAACAGGTTCACCCGCATCGGTGGCTATTCCCACCTGTTCTTTCTGACCCAGGGATACGCCGTCTTTGATGCGGCCACGATGCCCATCGTCGGTGGAAATCTGGCCAACGACACCTACGTGGAGCAGCTGGTGGCATCGGGGCAGGCAGCAGTGGATAAGTTGGTGGATCTGGGCGTGGGGGATCCCGATCGTATCGGGATCGGCGGGCACAGCTATGGGGCCTTCATGACGGCCAACATCCTGGCCCACTCCGATGCGTTCCGAGCCGGAATCGCCCGCAGCGGGGCGTACAATCGGACTCTGACGCCCTTCGGTTTCCAGAACGAGCGCAGGACCTACTGGGAGGCGCCCGAGGTCTACTTCGACATGTCGCCGTTCATGGCTGCCGACCAAGTGAACGAGCCCATGCTGATGATCCACGGTATTGCGGACAACAACTCGGGTACCTTCCCCATCCAGTCCGAACGCATGTATGCCGCTCTCAAGGGGCATGGCGCCACCGCGCGCCTCATCATGCTACCGAACGAGAGCCACGGGTACCGTGCGAGAGAGTCGGTCATGCACACCTTGGCGGAAATGGTGGAATGGTTCGATACGTACGTGAAGAACGCGGAGCCCAGGCGCATCACGTTCTAGGAGCCTAGATGGCCGGGCGTGGGCGCGGCTGATCGCCTATTCGTCGAAGTGAACCTCGGCGATGGCGATCCCGCTCTCGCCCGCGACGGCGTATAGCAAATAGACGCGCCCGCTCTCGGGATCCTCGAAGATCGCCGGGTCGCGTAGCTGGTTGACATGCCCGTACGCCGTGCTACGGACGGAGGGCTCGAGCGGCGCGTCGGCGCCCTCCCAGTCGAACTCGGGGTGCAACACCTCCACGCCCGGCGTCTCCGACCAGGTCGCCCAATCGCCCGAGATGTCGATCGTGCTGACCATGATTCGCTCCGGGACGTGCCCCGCCTGCGTCCAGAAGACGAACAGCGTCTCCCCTCGTTTCAGAAGCGCTGCGTGACGCATGTCTGGGTTGAAGAGACGCGGCCCTTCCTCGAAGCCGCGCAGCGGGTCCCGAGAGCGGTAGAACTGCCCGGGCATCGACATGATGTAGGTGTACCCGGCGTGCTGGATGGCCCGCATGTACGTTCGACCGAGCGGCTCAGGCCTCGCCTCGAAGCGGATGCCGTCGCTGGATAGGGCCACGCGCGAAAGCTGCCGACCCCCGCCATTGGGGTTAACGCCATCGAGCCCGTGGAAATACATGACGATGCGCCGGTTCCCTTCGTCGACGTGTACGTCTGGCGACGCGATGTGGGGCGTGGTCGCCTCGAAGAGGTTGCTGTGTCCCCGATTGGTCGGCGTCGCGCGGAGTCGCTCGGCTACATCAGGCGCCAGCTCTGGGGGCGCTGTCAGGAAGTACGAACCCTCGATATGCAGGCTTCCAGGAGGGTGGATGCGCCACGGACCCCGCAGGTCGTCGGCGTACGCCAGCCTGATGTACGTTCCCTTGTGGTCGGCGAAGTAGAGATAGTAGGCCCCGAGGGGATTCTGGACCCAGTCGGGGACCCGGATCACCGACGGGCCCTGGATGTTCTCTCCGATGCTGGGATGCAGGTCGGGCGTGATGATGGGGGCGTCCAGGAGGCGTTCGACGCGCACGCCGGTGTTGGTCGTTTGAGCGGTGAGGTCGGCCGGCGCCAGGACAGCTAGTTGGGCCCCGGGCCCTGCGAGTCCGCACACCACGGCGATCGCCCAACCTCTAGTCATGGTTTGTGCGTTGAACATGCTGTGACTTCCTTTTCGGTGAGTGGCTCAATTGCCCTCCCGCTCCAGTAACTCCTCGAACCAGTTCGTGACCAGTCTCACGGATAGTACCCGAACCGATCCCCCCTCGGCGCTCGGGTCTTTGACCACCACCGCTGGCTGACCGTCGGGGTGCCAGTCAAGATTTCTGCCCGAGAAAGTAGCGCTGCTCCCCAAATAACCACGTCCACCTTCGAATATGATCTCAGGCGCGGCAACCGCGAACTCGTCGCCACGAGTGACCGCCACTCGCATTACTCCGCCACCCGGTGAGACGTGGAGGATCGCCGTTCCGTCAGGTGTCCAAAGCGGCGCGAATCCCTCACCCGAAGAGACCCTGACTTGATCGGTCGGGTCCGGGAACGAGCGGATGTAGACCTCGTAACGGCCAGATTCGTTCGAAGCGTACGCGAGCCACCTCCCATTCGGCGAGATGGCCCCGACCATTTCGCTCCAATCGGCCCGTAGGTAATCCGTGAAGACCATGCTGTCCGCGTCTTCGCGCATGATCAGGAGATTCATCCCACGCTCTGCACTCAACCGCTCACTCATGACGAACTCATTACCCGAAGGCGAGGCCGATATGGGATATACCCAACCCTCGCGGCGATAGATGAGCTCCGCCTCCCGGGAGCGATCGGCGAGCCTTCGGAACCCATCGTAGCTGCTGCCAGTAGCTCCTGGTACGGCTCCAACCCCGACGTAGTAGATGTAGCGGCCATCTGCCGACCATACGGGATAAAGGCCGTGCTCGCTGAATTGATCGTTCGATCCGGTTGCCCGGTCGTAGACCCAGACCTGGGTGTCTCTCTCGTACGCGATGTAGCGGCCATCGGGTGAGTAGCGCGGATGGAGGTAGTTCCCCGGAGCCAGCCGTGTAGGGGTTTCCACGCCGTCGGGGCCTACCTCTATGAGCAGAGCACCCCCGGCGCCCTCCCGCGACAGGACGTAGAGTGCGGTCCCGGTCTCTGACACATCGAAATGCGTGGAGCCACTACCTTCTACCCAAATATCTGGTAGGACGGTGAAGGGCTCGCCGGTCACCTGGCGGCGACCGAGATCGAACGGCACGGCCATCAGCGCCTGGTCCGCATGGCCGAACACGAGATGGCCGGTCGAAACGTACTGAGGATTGCTGCCCCCGACCCCGAGATCCGTCACCGAGCCGGACTCGACCTCTACGAGCGCCAGTCTTACGGTGCTCATGTCATTCCCTGATTGAAAAACCACGGCCTCTCCACCAGGGAGTAAGAAGGGCCGCCAGCGAAAGATCGAGTCGGACCCAACCAGGAGGGGGGTCGGTTCACCACCTGACGGGGCCACGGAATACAGGCCCCTGCCCGGCAACGCGAAAACGATCGTCCCCTCCGAGCCCCAGTGGGGGTGCGTCCCTTCGGCCACGGGGAGGATCGGTCCACCCGACACCTCCACGCGTCTGATCTCGTCCCCCTGTACAAAAGCCAACCACTCACCGTCCGGTGAAGAACGTCGGGTAGGTCGCGTCCTCAGTGCCGGAGATCGCAGTGAACTCCAGTTGATCCGCTCGACGGATGAAAAGTTCCGGTCCCTCCGTCTCGCTCCGGCTCACGATGAGGGACCCGTCCCGGGAGATGGCGAATCGTTTGTTCCGTCCGTTGTCGAACTCGAAGTCTGTGATGCTCGACCGAACGGTGACCGCCGAGGGTAGGCGTGCCTCCCTGAACGAAACCACGGTGAGGCCGAGTGCAAGAACCACGATCAGCCCAAGGGCGCCCACTGAGCGGAGATCGCTGATCCACGGGCGAGCCACATCAGCCGGGATCGACTCCGCCAATGGCCCCCGCGCGGAGGGCTCCTGCCGAGTGCGCGCCCGATACGTGAAGCTCTCGTCCCCGAGTGCCGTCGCAAACTCCGCCGCACTCGTGAAGCGGTCGGCGGGCAGCTTCTCCAGTGACTTCGCGAGGGCGGCTCCGACGTTGGGCGGCACGGTCCGTCGCTCACTCGTGATCGAGGGTGCGTCCATCGTCAGAATCTTGACCAGCACCGCCTGGGCGGAAGAGGCCGAGAAAGGCGGTTGCCCGGAAAGCATCTCGTAGAGGACACACCCGAGCGCGTAGACATCCGAGCGTGGGTCCACGTCACGGTCGCCCGTGGCCTGTTCGGGGCTCATATAGTGTGGAGTGCCCAGACTGAGCCCTGTCTCCGTGATGCGCCCGGCACCCGCTTGAGCCACGGCAAGCGCGATCCCGAAATCCGCTACCAAGGGTTCCCCGCGCTCACTCAGGAGGATATTGCCGGGCTTGATGTCTCGATGCACCACGCCATGCTCGTGCGCGTAGTCGAGTGCGCCCGCGACCTTCTGCGTGATTGCCACGGAGTCATCCACACCGAGTTTCTTCTCGCGGTCGATCCGCTCCCTGAGTGATTCTCCCTCGATGTGGGGCATCACGTAGAACAGAAAGCCGTCCGCCTCACCCGAATCGAACAGCGGGAGGATATGCGGGTGAGTCAGGTTGGCAGTGGTCTCGATCTCAGCGAGAAACCGTTCGGCGCCGACCACAGCCGCCAGCTCGGGCTTCAGGACCTTGAGGGCGACGTTGCGGTTGTGCTTCAGGTCCGTGGCGAGGTAGACCGTGGCCATTCCGCCCTCGCCGAGCTCACGCTCGATCGTGTAGCGGCCCTCGAGGGCTGCGTTCAGGCGAGTGACGGCGTCGGACATAGCGGACAAGATGCGCCGAAGCTACCGGCCGTACCTCACCGATCCCCTCCCAGCATCTCCCTGAACGTGGGCATCACCGCGTCAGCCCAGATCTGGTAGCCCAGCTCCGTGGGGTGCAGCGCGTCCCCCATCACCTCCGTGGGGATCGAGCCGTCGGGCCCCAGGAACCGGTCGCCGATATCCATGAAGCGGACGTACTCGCCATCGTCGAGCGCGGAGATGATGCTGTTGATCTGTCTTATGGGCTCGCGCAGCGGGTCGGTCGCCTCGGCCCCGCGGGGGAAGATCCCCAAGAGGAGCACCTTCGCCTCTGGGAACTTGGCTCGGAACCTGGTTACGATGGCCGCAATCCCCATGCTGACCTCTTCAGGGGTATTGGGCGGCCCTCGAAATCTGAGATTGTTGGTACCGATCATCAGCATCATGAGACGCGGCGTGTAACCGTCGAGCTCGCCATTCTCGAATCGCCAGAGCACGCCCTGCGTGCGATCAGCTGCGATTCCAAAGTTGGCGCAGTTCAGCAGCTCGAAGTGCTCCTCGTAAACGGCCAGGCCGGCACGACGCCACCAATCGGTGATCGAATCGCCCATGAGCAGGCAATCGATGTCTCCCTGCCTGGCAACTTCCAGGAACTCCGCATGGCGTGCCTGCGCGAAAGGCGCGGGGATCAACGCTGTGTTCTGGCTCTCGGCCTGGACCGGTGCCAGGAGGATCGTAAGCAGCACCGCTCCGGCTAGCGTGAGCGTCTGGCCTGGTCGATTCCTGCCCATTTGTGCCTCCCATCGAGATAGATCCACCCATCATGCGGATCAGTGCCGCGGGCGGCAACCCGAGGGGACCCCACTGTTCGTTCGCGTGTTCTCACGTAGTGGTCGCCTGAAAGATAGGTTGGATCCCTTCTTGGCTTCTCCTGTTGCAGCCGTCCTTCCGGCATACGGATATCGGATCGCCCGAATGAGCAAACGACGCAAACGACGGCCCAAAGAGCCCCCCGCCCCACCCCCTACCCTAAGCGGTATCGCCCAACTCCTGAGCGAGATGGCCGTCGAGACGCTCGACTTGCACGGCTACACGGCAGACCAGGCTCGGCTACGCGTGCGGGACTTCCTCACAACGCACTCCCGCATCTCAGGTGGAAGCGTGGTGCACATCATCACCGGCAAAGGCGGCGGTTCAGAAGGCGCACCAGTGCTGTTGGAGCTCGTGCGAGATATGCTCGACTACGAAGCAGCCGACCAAGTCGACGAGTACGCCGGGATGTTGGGCGGAGGTGGGTGGGTCGTGCGCGTGAAGTGAGCTACCGCACGATCTCCCGAACTACCCCATCCCACTTGTTCAGCAGGAACACCCTCCCACCCGGCCCCCGCCCAAAATGCAGATCCGCCCGGAATGTGGGCTCGCTGCCCTGCTCGACATTCTTCGCCTGGACCAGCTCGAGCAGCGTCTTGGTTTCTCCACCATCGCGGAACAGCACCCTCCTGATCGCGGCCTGTCCGCCGCCCCGTAGGCCGTCGGCGGGCACGTGGAACACCTCACCGCTCGGCAGGTCGCCCCAGAGCACCCGGTTCCTGAGCTGAGGGATGTGATCGTCCCGGTATGCCACCACACCGGTTGCTGCCGATCCTGGCTGGAGTAGCGGATCGTTCTGGTCGTATTCGGCCACCGGGTAGGTGATCCACGGCTCCGCCCTCGGGTTCGACAGCTCGACCCGCGTGTTGCTCACCACACGGTAGCTCCCCTCCCATGTGTTCCAACCCAGATCGCCGCCGGATGGCACGACGTTGAGCGTCTCGACGACGCTCTGGCCGATGTCGGCCATGAGGAGATTGCCGGTCACGGCATCCCAGTCGAACCCCTGTGGATTACGAACCCCCGACGCGTAGATCTCGCCCCTGGTGCGGTCGACACCGTCACGAGCGTAGGGATTGTCCGCCGGCACCCCGTAGCGCCCGTTCGCGCTGTTGGAGCCCAGCGGGTGGATCCGCAGGATCTTGCCGAACACCGAGCCGAGGTCCTGCGCAATGTCCAGCTCGTCGCCGGCCGCGCCGCCGTCCGCCATGCCGATGTACAGCAAGCCGAAGTCCGGATCGCCCGGCGACGAGGTCGGGTTGAAGCCGATCCGGCCACCGTTGTGATTGTCGAAGGGCTGCTCGACGCGGAACAGCTGCCTTGGCCGGCCGCCGTCGTACGTCGCGGCCATCGGGTCGCGCGCGGTCCACTCTAGGAGGACGATGTCGTGCGTGGCGTCGCCTCCGCCTGGAACGAAGTCGGGATCCGGAGCCATTTCGTCCGTGTCGACCCACGTGTAGAGCTTCCCGTATCCAGCCGTGCCGGACTCGTTGAAGTGCGGGTGGAACGCGAAGCTCTGGAGCCCGACTTCCATGATCGGCGCAAGCTCGGGCGTCTCCACGAGGACGCCCCACCTCGGCTCACGGGCATCGAGGTATTGGGTCACGACCCCGTCATAGCTGATGGCGTACACGAGGCCCCACATGTCGTTGACGAAGAGGCGGCCGGAGCCTGGCTCGTCGACGAGCACCATCGGCCGGGCGGGAGCTCCGTCGATGTCGGGGAGAGCCGCGAACTCCTCGAGCCCGACGACGATCGCGCCCTCGGACGCCGGGATCGAGTCCGGGAACGGATCGTTCGAGATCTGAGCGACGGCGGGGCCGGCGATCAGCAAGGCTGCGACAACCGCAACAACAGACCGAATCATGAACATGCAGCGCGGCTCCTCTTGGCTTGCTCTCATCAGCCCACGTACTGCACCAGTTCGAACTCCGCGACAGCGTTCACATAATCGATCATGGCCCGCAACTCCGCGAGCCGAGCTTGGGTCAGCTGGGTCTGGGCCAGGG
Source organism: Longimicrobiales bacterium (assembly GCA_965249775.1). Taxonomy (GTDB): domain Bacteria; phylum Gemmatimonadota; class Gemmatimonadetes; order Longimicrobiales; family Gaopeijiaceae; genus UBA822. The sequence continues at coordinate 3,291,292 of OZ252253.1, read as the reverse complement.
CAACCTCGTAGTTCGTAGCTGCCCCTACGCCGAACCTCGTCACCTCGACCTCCGCGGCACGCTCGGAGACCTCGCGGCTCCGTTGCGCTGCCTGCCACAGCAGGAAGCTGTCTCCCACCGTCAAGCCGGCGTTGGTCACCTCGATAACGATGGCCAACTCCTGACTCCTTATTGCCAGGTCCGTCTGCTCCAACTGAAGCTCAGCCCGCCGCATCTGGGCCTTGGCTCCCTTGTTCCCGATAGGGTAGGAGAAGTTCAGCGTGAGGCCCCAGGTAGGGGTGGTCCGGTTCACGATGGAACTGATCGCATCGTAATAGCCGCCCGGGTCCACCAGGATCGGGTCACCGCCCAAGCCCCCCCGATCGAAGCGGTCCCCGCCCACTCCCTGGACTGAATAACTCGCGATCAGGTCCAGGCCCGGGCGCAGGTTATTGTCGGTTACCGCGAGGTCGAGCACTGAAATCTCCCGCTGGCGCCGCGACTGTCTGATGTCGGTGCGCTGCTCCAATGCTATGGCGATGGCCGCATCGATATCGACGACTTGCTCCACGAGGACCGGTACGCTGGTGGGAACCAGCGTCTGCGTCAGGAGCGGGTCGCCGGCGCCCCCTACCAGGAGCCGTTTAAAGGCGAGCTCCTGGTTTCGCCACTGGATCTCGGCACCGAGGAGGGACTGTTCGGCGCTGGCCACTTGGGCTTCCGCCTGGATCACCTGAAGGTCGGACATCGTGCCCAGCTGAACCCGGATCCCGTTTTGCACGAGCAATTCCTCGGCCTGGGCAAGGTTGCGGCGCTGAATCTCGATCTGCTCGATGGCCGCCCGAAGACCCCAGTAGGCCACTTGGACCAGGTAGCTGATGTTCGCGAGCTGACTGTTCAACTGAATCTCAGAGATCAGGCCTTGGATCTCCTGGGTCTCCAGCGCCGTGCGCTGGTTGTCGGTCTTGCGCCCCGCTAATAGAGGCTGGTTGTAGCTGAGGCCGACGGTGGAGCGGAAATTCGGATTGAGAGTCGAGAACGAGTTGTCCGTGGCGGTGCGAGCGTTGTTGAAATTGGCGCTCAATCGGCCCCCATAGAAAGGCATCGTCTTGGCAATCGAGGCGTTGAAGGTCTGCCGCTCGGTCGAAGTCTGGAGGCCACCGTCGAGCTGGCTCGTGGATGGATTGGTGCTGTTGTTGTATCCGTATGTCGTACTGAGCGTCGTGGCGAACGCGGCCTCCGCAGCCTGCAGAGAGTATCCCTGGATCTGGGGGTTGAGCCTCACACTCTGTACGTCCAGGTTCAGCTCGAGGGCTCGCTGGATGGCGTCGTCGATGGTGATCTCGACCAGCGGCCTACCCGGATCGACAGGTGGCAGGGCTGTCCCAACCTCGTAGCCCTCCCCCTCCTGCAGGCCGGAGACGCCCATCGGGATGACGAGCGCCAGGCCCACCAGCCACACTGCGCAACGGTTGCTCTTCCTCGTCATGGTGTATCCCCTTCTATGTTCGTGGCAATGGATCCGATTCCGCATACCGGCACGTAAGAGCCGCAAGTATAAGTGGGAACCGCAATTATGTGGACACCTGAGCCGGCGGGAATGTTAGGGCGGTAATAGCTTCTAGTTCCGGCGAAACGGAACGAAGCGGACCGCAATGTTGTCGCGTATCTCGACATCGCCTCCGGGCAGCTTCTCGATCACTCTCAAGATCTGGAAGGAGAGCGAGTCACCCACCGGGATGATCATCCGAGCGCCAGGCTTCAGCTGTTCGACCAGTGGCTCGGGGACTTCGGCGGCCCCTGCGGTTACGAGGATGCCGTCGAAGGGGCTCTGCTCAGGCCATCCTAGGTACCCGTCACCGGCACGGACAGACACGTTCGAAACCCCGAGTCGTTCGAGTCGGTCGGCCGCCGAGCGTGCCAGCTCGGGAATGATCTCAATACTGTAGACCTCCGACACCAATTCGGCCGCAACGGCTGCCTGGTAGCCGGAGCCCGTTCCGATCTCGAGTATCCGGTCGTCCGGCTCCGGCCGAACGAGCTCCGTCATCAGCGCAACGATGTAGGGCTGTGAAATCGTCTGCTCGAACTCGATCGGGAGGGGGTTGTCGTTGTAGGCGAAGGCTCGATACCGCTCGGGGACGTACTCGTGGCGAGGGACCCGCGACATGGCTTCGAGAACACGTGAATCGGTGACGCCACGCGCCTCGATCTGCCGTTCCACCATCTGGCGCCGCGCCTGCTCGAAGTCGATTTCCTGGCGCGGCAGAGCCGACGCTGCGGCTTGATCCGGCGACGCGGAACCACACGCCACGTTCAGAGCGATCATGCCGGCAAGGAGCAGTCTCTTCACGGCGAGCGAATTCCCCGGATGTTTAACACACTGGCGAGCCTTCTTTGCCGTACATAGCGTTCAAAAGGCCGACAACGTCGCCGTTGCGCCAGGGACTTATCGAAGGAGGCAAACGTGATCATCTGGAAACCGCCAGCGTTCATCATCGTCGCCGGCACCTTCGCTGTGTTCTTTCTAGGCCTCGGAGCCGTGCTAGTGAACCTCCTCGGCATCCTGCCACCGGGCGACCAGGCGGGCGCCGTCATGTCCGCGGCCTGGGGCATATCGATCATTCTCGCGGACGTCGGATACCGCCGGTACACGGAACTGTCCCTATTCGACATGAGCCAATCGACTGTGTTCTTCGTCGTACCCACGTGTGTCGTCGGAATCCCCGTCATCGTCTGGGGCCAGACACTCTGAGCGGGAGTCAGCGCCGCCGTCCCCAATGTGTCGTCAAAACGTCTGATTGGCGACACGTTTTCTGGACGTGTCGTCGTCGAAGGCGGCCTCACGATACTTGAAGGCACTCGCCTCCATCGGGGTGCTCCGCGTGCGGCTCTTTCATGGAGGCCCCACCGTCACCGCGGGAAACACACTGACTTCACTTCCCACGGCAACGAACGCGGACGTAGGCTCGGCTCCAAGAACCTCGCTGAGGATCGGGCCGTAGAGGCTCCTAGTCGGCGGACTCTCGTAACTCGCCTCCAAGGCGTCCCAGACCAACCAACTCGGATGATCCACGCGGTACTCCGACGTGCCCCTGCCGCGCCGCTTGGTGTAGCCCCAAAAATGTTCGGTGATGAACTCTGCCTCGGAGCCAGGGACGAGAGGTGTTGCCGGCCCGGCGACCCTGGCGCGGAGACCATACTCGAGCCCACGGTGCACCCAGGAGTATGCGACACTCCCACCGGACTCCGTGTCCAGGGAGACCCGATGTTTCATCGCGACAGTGCTGTAGGGCTCGTTATAGACGAGCCGGGCGACTGCCGCGATCGCGCGACGAGGAACGAGCTCCTTGATGAAGACCACGGCACGGCGGAGCGACCCATCGGCATGTCGACGGCGGACGTAGAACCGGAGGTTGACCTCTTCGAACGTGCGGTGAAACGGAACCCCGAATCCTTTGACTCTGGTGTCGACGAAACGGAAGCCGACAAGACTGATGAGATCGACGTCACGCCACGTGTCGAGCTCGGTGCCCTCCGGCACCAGCGGCTCTAGAATCTCTCTGGGGCACTCGAAGTTCAGGAAGACCAGGCTCTCCCATCGAGCCGTCAGGAAGGGTTCTGCCATTTGGTCACGTTCAGGAAGGAGTTACCGGGCCATCGGTACGGTTCCGTTTAAGCTACGGCCGGGCCTTGGCGCTCGCCACCGAGGGTTCCACAAGGATGATCTGAAAGGCGCGACGCCCGCGCCGGCCACCAAGTTGCAGCGGCCCGACCCCAGCGGTACTGTCACATCGTGCCGATTCCTTCCCCCGCACCGCAAAGAGACCAATGGGCGATTCGGAGATCCGCCGCCGGCGGGCTACCTCGCCACCCCAGACGCGTTTCGCCACGTTCGGGCTGTTTGCCTTCGTCTTCATGGCGTGCGGCTGCACGCCGAAGCCGGGAGCGAGATCGCTGCCTTCCCTGCCGCGAGACGTGACCATCGACGTCATAGAGGAGAACTACGACGTGAGGGGACACACGGTCGAGGAGATCGGTCGATCACTGAGCGTCAGTGCCTCCTCGGCCCTGGGCGAGGGAATCAGGGGGCTGCACCGCTGGGATATCGGGTGGAGTTACGTATACAGGCAGGGGATCTCGAACTGCGAGATGGTCTCCGTCCCGATCGAGATTGTTTCGCGCATCACCTTGCCGCGCTGGACCCAACGCGACGGCGCGGACGCGGAGTTGATCGCGATGTGGGACGAGTACATCACCGCCCTGCGTGCCCACGAGTACACACATCGAGAGCTCTCGTATCGAGCCGCGCGAGACTTCTCTCGAGACATCGGTCGGCTCAAGACCCCCTTGTGCGGGACGATGCAGACACTCGCTGAGACCACCGGGCAGCAGATCCTCGAGAGATACGCTGAGCGGAACCGGGAATTCGACCAGGAGAGTCGGGGCACGATCAACTGGCCACCGCGCCCGTCCGGCTAATCGATGCTCGCTTACGCTTTCCCCTTACGGACGGCCTTCGCCGCTTCCCTGCTGGCCTCGGTGCCCATCCCCGCGACCGCCCTGTCCTCCCCTCTACACGTCGCCAGGGCCTCCGCCCTACACGTCGCCAGGGCCTCCGCCCTACCAGTCGCCAGGGCCTCCGCCCTAGCCGTCGCCTTCCTCATGCCGCAGCAGGACGCGACTCCCCAAGCGATCCGCAAGGAGGCAGGTCTCATGGTGCCCATGCGGGATGGCGTTCGACTCTCCACCGACTTGTACTTCCCGACGGACGCGGCAGGACCCTACTCGACCATCCTGATGCGCACCCCGTACGGCAAGGATCGGGAGGCCCCTTACCGAGGCGCCATCCCACTCTTCGTCGACGCCGGATACGCCGTCGCGTTCCAGGACACGCGCGGACGTGGCGTATCGGAGGGCGAGTACACCCTCCGATCCACGGACCGGGAGGACGGATACGACGCCATCTCCTGGCTCGTCGACCAACCGTGGTCCGACGGCCAGGTGGCCACCTCCGGGTGCTCGTATCTGGGCGAGACGCAGATCACGCTGGCGGCCGAGCGCCATCCGAACCACATCGCCGCGATCCCGATGGCGCCATCTGCCGCCTACGATCCCGGGGGCCGCCCCTGGACCGCGTTCGACGGCGGTGCGTTCGGGCTCGCCCAGACGGCGGGCTGGTTCATGTCGGGACCCGCTCCGAACCGCCTCGAGCTGTATTCGAGCCTTCCGGTGGTCGACATCGTGCGGAAATCCGGCGCCGTCGGCACTGACTACGAGGACTTCGCGTCCAACACGCCAGCGGCCGAGTACTTCCAGAGCCTCGATTTCGTCCGCTCGGACGACCGCTTCGACCTCCCCGCGCTCTACGTCGATTCGTGGTACGACTACGGTGTCGCCGAGACGCTGAAGCTGTTCAACCAGCAGCGCGAGACGGCCGTAAGCGCACGCGCACGCGAGAACCAGTACGTCATCATCGCGCCATCCACGCACTGTGGCTTCACACGGCCGCCCAACCCGGAGGCCGAATCCGGCCCGCCAGCCGGAGCGCGCGATGTCGGCGATTGGCAGATTGACCTCGATGACCTCTCCCTGCGCTGGTATCGGCTCTGGCTCGACGGCCAGGACGCCGGAATCTCCGACATGCCGCCTGTGCAGTACTATCTCATGGGCGCGAACGAGTGGCGGATCGCAGACGCTTGGCCGGTGCCCGGCACCTCGTTCGAGCCGTTCTATCTGCACAGTGGCGGTGCCGCCAACACGCTCAACGGAGACGGGTCGCTCACGACGACCCCGCCCGGCCGAGAGCCGTCTGACGCTTTCACTTACGATCCCACGGATCCCGTGCCCACGCTGGGAGGTCAAGCGTGCTGCACCGGCATGAGCACGGGAGCCGGTGGCTATGATCAGACCGACATCGAGAGACGCCAGGACGTGCTCGTCTACACGTCGGCCGTGCTCGAGGAGGGCTTGGAGGTCACGGGTCCACTCGAAGCGGTGCTCTATGTCTCCTCCGACGCACCCGACACGGACTTCACGGTGAAGCTCGTCGATGTGTATCCGGATGGGATCGCCTACAACGTCCAGCAGGGAGCGCTGCGCATGCGGTACCGCGACGGGCTCTCGACCAAGGTGTTGATGGAGCAGGGTGAGGCGTATGAGGCCCGAATCGACCTCCACGCCACGGGCAACTACTTCGGACCGGGTCACCGTATCCGCGTCGAGGTGTCGAGCTCGAACTTCCCACGCTGGAGCCGCAACCTGAACACCGGGGGCAACAACTTCGACGAGACCGAATGGGCAGTGGCGAGGAATACGGTGCACCATTCCTTGGAGTATCCATCGCACGTGTTGTTGCCGGTCGTACGACGCTGATAGTACGAGGCGTGCTGTCGGCGTGGGATGGCCTCGCGTCGTCATTGACCAGCCCGCCCCCGCCCCTCACCTTACCCCACCCGTCAAAGGCCTCCTGATTCACTGTCCCCGGAGACCCCAGCCGAAAGAGGAAACGACCATGAAAATGTTGACCCGAGCCACGTTAGCGACGCTGACATTGCTCTGCCTGGCCATCCCGCTCAACGCCCAGAGCAGCGGCTCCATAATGCCGGATGTGGTCTATGGCCATAAGGCCGGAATGGCCCTGACGTTCGACGTCTTCATGCCACCTGAGCCCAACGGCGCTGGCATCCTCAATATGGTCAGTGGCGGTTGGGTCTCACAGTGGAGGGACCCGGAGCGGGCGCAAGCCGGTTATCAAGCGCTCCTGGACCAGGGATTTACGGTCTTCGCCATTCGTCACGGGAGCAGCCCGCGATTCAACGTCCCGGAGGCGTATGCCGATGTGACTCGGGCTGTTCGGTTCGTGCGTCTCCACGCCCGGCGCTTCCGGATCGATCCGGAGCGCCTCGGCGTCTACGGAGGCAGTGCCGGCGGCCACCTCTCACTGATGCTCGGTCTGGCCTCCGACGAAGGTGACCCCGGTGAGTCGGACGAAGTGCTGCGGCAGAGCAGTCGCGTCGCGGCGGTCGTCGCGAACTATCCTCCGGTGGATCTGCGTCCGAGGGCCACGCCGAGCGAGCGTTTTCCGGCTACGATCCCCGACAGGAGCCTCTTTTTCGCCGGCGGGGTTCTCCCGGCCGCCGCTGAACGGTTCGTGGCGATAGATGTCGAAGATGAGCAGGGCGCTGCGGTGTCGCCGATCTTGCACGTGACACCCGATGATCCCCCGACTCTGCTGATTCACGGGAACGCCGACGCGCTCGTCGATTTCAACAACAGCGAGTTGATGCAGGCGGCTCTGATCGCCAACGGGGTGGAGACCGGCCTCGTGACTATCGAGGGTGCGGGTCACGGGTACCGAACCCCGGAGGATCGTGCGCAAGCTTCGGACGCGCTTGTGGGATGGTTCGTGGAGCACCTGACGGGTCGGTGATGGCAAGACTCGTGAAAGACCTCCCGCGTGCCCATCTGTAGAGACCCTGCTGAAGGAGGAAACCGACGATGAGAATGTTGACCCGAGCCACGTTTGTGACGCTGACATCGCTCTGCCTGGCCATCCCACTCCACGCCCAGGGCAGCGGCTCCATCGTGCCCGACGTGGTCTACGGCCATAAGGCCGGCATGGCGCTGACGTTCGACGTCTTCATGCCACCTGCTGGAGAAGCCAACGGCGCCGGAATCCTCTTCATGGTGAGCGGCGGTTGGGTTTCGATGTGGGCTGACCCGGAGCGGGCCCAGGCCGGATACCAGGCACTCTTGGACGAGGGATTTACGGTCTTCGCCGTTCGTCACGGGAGCAGCCCGAGGTTCAACGTCCTGGAGGCGTACGCCGATGTGACTCGCGCAGTGCGGTTCGTGCGTCTCCACAGCAGGCGCTTCAGAATCGACCCGGAGCGCCTCGGCGTCACCGGAGGCAGCGCCGGCGGCCACCTCGCCTTGATGCTCGGTCTGGCCTCGGACGAAGGTGACCCCGGTGCGACAGACGAAGTGCAGCGGCAGAGCAGTCGCGTCGCGGCGGTCGTCGCGAACTTCCCTCCTGTGGATCTGCGTTCGAGGACCACGCCGAGCGAGCGCTTTCCGCCGAGACTTCCTGATAGGCCCCTCTCTTTTGCCCGCGGCCTGGCTATGCCAGCGGCCGCTGAAGCCTTCGTCGCACTCGATGTCGAAGAGGAGCTCCGCGCTTCGGTGTCGCCGATCCTGCACGTGTCAGCCGATGATCCGCCGACTCTGTTGATTCACGGGGACGCCGACGCGCTCGTCGATTTCAACAACAGCGAGTTGATGCACTCCGCTCTTGTCGCCGGCGGCGTCGAGACGGGCCTCGTGGTCATCGAGGGCGCGGGTCACGGGTATCGAACGGCCGAAGACCGTGCGCAAGCCTCAGACGCGCTGGTCGGGTGGTTCGAAAAGCACCTGACGGGACGGTGATGGAAGAACTGAGTTTCTGTTAACCGTCAGGGCTCAGGCTCGGGTCGCGAACGAACTCCCACGACGTTGCCGTGCACTCGAACGTCTCATCTCGAAGGTAAAAGAGGTAGTGGCTGGACTTGTCGCTCAATGAATCGGAGATGAAATGCCAGTCATCGGGCATCTGATTGAGCTTGACGTCGCCCAGGACCTCGTAGAACTCTCCCCAATCAGGGGCAAGCAGACTGAACCGACACTGTCCGCGTAACCATCCCTCGTCATTCGTCGGACCGAGCCGATACTGTCGTGCCCCGTGGAAGAGCAGGCGGACTCGCTCGTCCACGCCAAAGTCGGGGAACTGCAACCCGTTTGCGGTGAATTCAAGCGTGACCGTACTTTCCTCGACTGTCACCTCTGGCATCGGCGCGTTTGGGTCCGCGTTCCAGCCGTGGTTTAGCTGTACGAAGCTGGTCAGCTGGCCTCCTTGGATTCTCGGGCTCCTCCCTAGGTTCCTGTTTACCGGTCTTCCTGTTTACCGGTCCGCCGATACCTCCGGGATCGCCTTGAGCACCTCTCTCACCAGGCCCCATCGGCTGAATCCCTGCCGCCCGAAATCCAAGCCTCTGCGTACGATGACGAGGTCGTGGGAGGGAACCACGATGGCATATTGGCCACGGTTGCCGGACGTCGAGTAGGCGGTCGACGGCACACCTTGGGCATTATCACCGGGGAGCCACCACTGACCTCCGTATTGGTTCCCGGTCGTCGCCGTAGCGGGAGCTGGCGTGCGAACGAAGTCGATCCAATCCTCCGAGATGAGCCGCTCCCCATTCCAGACGCCGTTGTTCAGGTAGAGCAGGCCGAAGCGGGCCAGGTCGCGCGCGTTCGTATAGACCTGGCTGCTCAGGATGAAGTCTCCGAACCGATCCGTGCTCAACAGCGTGTTGCGCATGCCGATCTTGTCGAGCAGCCTCTTGCGCGGGAACCTCAGGTACGCCTGGGCGTCGCCAATGGCCAGCTTCATGGCGTACACACCGAGCAGCGTGTCGTAGTTCTCGTAGTCCCAGAAGGTGCCCGGCTCCCGAATGAGTGCCCGGCTCCGAGCGCCTCGGATCGAGCTCGCGCCGGCCCAATACGCCATGCCCGAGCCGGTTGCGTACTCCTGACCCGAATTGTCCACCGTATTCAGACCACTCGACATGTTGAGCACGTGGCGCAGCGTGATCTCGTTGCGTGGATCGGTTTCGGGTGAGCGGGCCCTCGGGTACCAGTCGAGCCCGAGGGGCTTGTCGAGCGCCATCTGTCCGTCGTCGACCATCATGCCGATCAGCGTAGCGGCGATGCTCTTGGCCGTGGACCAAGTCCGCGTCCTGGTCGTCATGTCGAAGCCAGGGCGGTAGCGCTCATGAATGATCTGGCCCTTGTGCACCACCAGAAGGCTGAGAGTGACCTGCCCGGTCGGCCGTTCGAAGGCCCAGTCGGACGCGGCCTCCAGGGCAGCGGCGTTCACGCCTGGTGCGAGCGGGCGGTCCTCGATCAGATCTCCGTTCGGCCACGGGATGGTGGCTGGGTCGCCTGGCAGAGGCGGTGCATCGAGCTTCGGCAGACTCTCGATGTCCTCCAAGCTCTGATCCGGCGCCATGATTACACAGCCGATCCCCTCGCGGAACGCCGCGCTGATCGGCGGAACGCCTCCCGGCCCGCCGATGACCACCGCCTTGAGGTCCCAATCGACGATGTAGTCCCCGCCTTGAGCCGTGCCAACCGGCTCCGGAAGAAACGCCAACTCCTCGTCGAAGACCTGCTCGAGCGTCCGGTTGGACGTGAACAGGCCGTTGCACTGCAGGATGGCCTGCTGGCCATGCCGGACCATGTCCCGTTGAAATCGCCAATAGTCGTACGATTCCTCCTGCTGGGCGCCGGCGTAGGCCGGGAGCAGGAGCGCGAGAGCGATGGCTGGGATGAGACGATAGCTCATGAGTGACTCTCCTGGGCGATCACGGAACGTGACGATGGCAGTCATTTTGGGATTATCATACGCGGTGCCCCCCGGGGTACGCGAGCCCGAGGTGCCCAGGCACGCCCCAAGAGCGTTAGGTCCACCTACTCCGCGGCCGGCGCGCCTTGGCGATCACCTCGACAATCGTGGCAGAAGGCGTCCCGTGCGATTGACGTAGTCGCGATACTCCTGGCCGAAACGAGCCTCCAGCTCTGCCTCCTCCTTGGGCAGACGCAACCAGAGGAACGGGATCACCAGAGCGGCCGCACCGACGATGAGCCAACTCGCTGCGACGAGTCCCAGGCCGGTAAAGATCAGCCCACCCGCCGTGTAAAGCGGGTTGCGAATCCATCGATACGGGCCATGGGTTACCAGCTCGTGATCTTCATGCGTGATGACGGTAGGCGAGACGTTGCGTCCCAAGGCTCGCTGCGCAGACACGACGAACGGGATGAGTGCGAGAACCACCGCGGCGCCCGCCCACCTCAACCAAGACGGTGGGTCGAAGAACGACCACTCCAGGGGTCGAGGGTAAACGACGTATAGGAGGCAAGAACCCCACAGGAGCAGTCCACCCAGGCGTAGCGCGATCAACATCACCATGCCTTCGCTGGAGTAGTCGATCCGGCGACCGGCCTGCGCCTTCCGCCGGTACGCACCGACGATCCCGAACAGAAGCAAGAACAGGACGGCGAACACGAGCCGGAAGGTCGCTTGCTCGCTCATGCGACTGATGCCCGTCGCCGCCGAATCGAGGACGACGCTCGCCGCCCCTCAGCCTTCACTCGCGGCCACCTCGACAACGGCGTACCACAAGAACTGGATCAGACCAAGCAACGAACCCTCCAAGATGCGTTCGTCGTCACCATGGGCTCCACCACCCCCGTTGATGTCTTCCTCTGTCCGAACCGGGCCGAAGCCGTAGCACTGCGTGCCTTGCGCCCTGATCTGAGCCATGTCGGTGGCGCCCGTGAGCATGGTCGGCAGCGTCACGGCACCCGGGAAAAGACGCTCGGTGACATCCTCCAAGGCCCGGAACATCTCGTTCTCCAGGCTGGAGGGGGGGCTCGCGGGCCGGTACACCCCTTCCGGTATGATCTCGACGTTCGGATCGTCGATCACCTCGGCCAGGGTGCGATAGAACTCCTCCGGGTCCTCGTCGGGCAACCCGCGGATGTCGATGGTCGCCTCGGCTTCGGTGGGAATCACGTTCCGGCGGAAGCCGGCGCTCATCATCGTCGGCACGACCGATGTGCGCAGTACGGAATAGTGGCCTGGTTCGTTCTCAGCGAAGTAACGGTCGATTCCGGACTGCTGCGCCGGGTTGAGCACGCCCTTGTAGCGAGCGGCTTGCTCGGGCGAGCTGATGTCGCCAAGGCGGTCGAAGTAGGCTCGCGTCGTCTCATTCAACCGGAGCGGGGTTTCCCACGTTGAGAGTCGTCCCACGGCCCTGGCCAGCGCCGATACCGCGTTGTCGGGCCTAGGGACCGAACCGTGGCCTGCCGTCCCGCGGGCGACCAGCCGGACCCGCATCGGAAACTTCTCGGTCGTCGCGATCGCGACGTGCTGTACCCGGCCATCCCGGGCCACGACCCCTCCACCTTCCGCCAGACAGTACTCGGCCTCGATCTCGTTCCAATGGTTCTCCACCATGTAATCGACACCAAAACGGGTCGTCCCCTCCTCACCTGCCTCGGCCAGAAAGATCACATCCCGGTCGAGCTCGACACCGGCGCGTTCCAACAACAGCATCAGCATCAAGCCGGCCGTGACATTGTCCTTGTCGTCGAGCGACCCTCGGCCGTAGACGTATCCGTCCCGAACGACAGCGGCGAACGGATCCACCGACCAGCTCTCTCGCTGCACACCAACGACGTCGGTGTGGCCCATGACCAGAATCGGCTGCTTGCTGCCGTTGCCTCGAAGGCGGGCAACGAGATTCGCACGCGTCGGGTCGAGGGCGAAGAGCTCCGACTCGATGCCTTCCTGCTGGAGTATTCGCTGTAAATATTGTGCGGCTTCGGTCTCGTTGCCGGGCGGATTGCTGGTATCGATGCGAAGAAGCGCCGAAAAGTACTCCATCGACTCCGTCTCGACTGCCTGCCAATCCACGGGGTAGCGGTCCTGCGCGTCGACTGCGCGAGGGCTCACGGTCAGGAGGCACAGGAGATGGCCGTGGCAAGGCCCCGGCACGGTCCGAATCGTCTTATTCCAGCTCTAGCCATCTTGTTGCCCTCAATGTTGCCCCTCACTTGTTCTTCCACACTCTCGGTGCTCGCGTGCTACGCGACCGCTGAACGATCACCCATCGTCGGCGGCGATTCCCGGCTTCGTCTCCTCGTCCTCCTCGTCGTCCTCTTCAGGCCGCTCCCACGGGGTCCACTCGAGGTCCAGCACGTACTTCTGGATCCAACGCAATTCTTCGATGTCTCGTGTACGCTGATGCCTCGGCTCACGGAAGCCGTGCGGCTCACGCGGGAACTTCATGTACCGCACGGGAGCCCTGCCGATATCCTTGATGGCCGTGAAGAACATCATGCTCTGCTGTTCGGTGTCGGTGCGGTCGTTCATACCGTGGATGAGCAGCGTGGCAGTCGTAATGTTCGCCACGTGCGTCAACGCGCTCTGGTTGCGCCAGGCGTCGGCGTTCTCCCAGGGCGTGCCGCCAATGTGCCAGAGCCTCACGTCGTTGTTGAAGCCGGGCCCGTACTCGGACGTCCAGTCGTACACGCCCGCGCCCAGAGACGCCGCCTTGAAACGATCGGTCTGCGTGATCGTCCATCCCCCGAGGATGCCTCCGTAGCTCCATCCCTTAACGCCCATGCGGTCCGGATCCACGATGCCGTCATCTATGAGCTGATCCACGCCGTTCATCAGATCCCAATAGTCGCCGAGGCCGATGCCGTCACCCTGCGCAAAGGTGTTTCCCTCGCGCAGCTGGTCCGTATATCCACTGCTCCCGCGGACGTTGGGAGAGAGTGAGGCGTACCCGAGGCCGGCATAGATATGATAGCTCGGCCGCCAACTGTTCGAGAAAACGCCGGCGGGACCCCCGTGGATGTTCAGCACGAGCGGTACTCTGTCGCCTTCCTCATAACCGACTGGCAGATGAAGCAGGCCCTCGATGGTGAAGTCGTCCGTACTCTCCCAGTCGATGACCTGCATGTCGGCGAGCTGCCACTCTTCGATCTGTGGGTTCGCAATGGTGAGGCGAACGGGCTCCGACCCGGCGGTCGTACCGACCCAAAGATCCGACGGTGTCCGGTAGTCGGTGAAGGAATACGCATACCGGGAGCGGTCAGCCGAGAAGGACGTGGCCGCGAGCGTTCCAACCATCTCCGTGACCTGGGTTACGGCCCCTGTGGCAACGTCGATGGCCAACAGGTTCACGTTCGTACCCTGACGCCCGCTGAAGTAAATGGTGTTCGAGTCCGTGCTCCACACGGAATTCTGGGGAGAGCCCTCGAAGGCCCCTGAGAGCAACCGGTGCTCTCCAGACGATGGGTTGAGCAGCCAAAGCTTGGTGTTTCGGTTCATCCACTCCAGGTCGTCGGCCGCCGTGTACAGGAGGCTCGAGCCGTCGGGGGCCCACGCGAGCCCACTTTCGGGGGCGCGATTGTCGGTCAGCTTCGTGAGCTCTCCCGTTTCGACGTCGGCGAGATAGATCTCGTTCAAGTAGGCGTCGTTGCGGCGGTTCTGCAGGCGGGCCGTAAGGGCGAGGCGCTGGCCGTCGGTGGAGATGTCCCAACTGCCGATGATATGCTCCTCGTCGGTGATCTGGCGCTCCTCTTTGGTGGCCATGTCGAAGACCCAGACGTTGCTCCAATAGCTCGTCGTTTGTCCGTTGGGCCCCTCGTCGACGAAGATGGCGTCGGCGCCGTCCTTCTCTTCCTGCTCGACGTCCTCCGGCTTCTTGTCCGTGGCCGAGAAGAAGATGGCGGAGCCGTCCTTCGCCCAACGGTACTGGGCGATGCTGGTCTCGTGCTTGGTTAGCTGAACGGCTTCACCGCCGGCGGTCCGCATCAGGAAGATCTGCTGGACTCGGTTGCTGCCGCCCGTTGCACTGCCGTTACCGCCTCCGGATCCGCCACCCCCGGAGCCTCCACCGCCGGATCCGCCACCCACGGCCCGTCGGAATGTGAGATACGTCCCATCCGGCGAGAACTGGAAGGCGCTCCCTCCGTCCTCCCCGATGTAGCGGTACGCCTCACCGCCCTCTGCGTGCACCCTCCAGTACTCGGTCTCGTATTCGTTGTCTTTCCAGTTGAGCGTGCGCCGAGAGTAGAGCACCCAAGCGCCGTCGGGGGACATGAGTGGGCTACCGACCTGCACCATGTCCATTGCGTCGTCCACCGTCATCGGACGGCGATCATCCTGCGCGCTCACAGGGAGAACGAATACGGAGGCCAGAAGAACCCCGAGGAATCCAGCTCGCATGATTTCCCTCCAACGAATCGGTTGCAGCCGCCCCCGGCGGCTTCACGGACCGAGGCAAGCGGTCAGTTTAGTCGCCTCCGACCGCCGTCGATAGCGGCAGCCGGCCTTCTTGCTTTTCGCCAATCCTTCGCTTCGCTTCATTGTGTACTTCCGTGCGATGAGTTTGGTAGGCCGAGTGAGTTTGCTCGGCCCTTTGGTAGACCGTAACGCCGAGCGAGGAGGACCTCGTTTCAAACAACGGCTCGAGTGTCCCGGCGCCTCCTTCGCTGACCCTCCCCGACATCGTCGAGGCCAAGGAGCGCGTTGGAGATCAGGTGGTGCTCACCCCGTGCACCAGATCGATGGCGTTCGGCGATCTCGTGGCGTGCTCTCTCTGGCTCAAGTTCGAGACCCGGCAGCGCACGGGGTCGTTCAAGGATCGTGGAGCACTCAACAAGCTGCTTGAGTTGTCCGAAGAGGAGCGGTCGCGGGGAATCGTGACGGCCAGTGCCGGCAACCACGCCCAGGCCGTTGCGTACCATGCCACGCGCCTGGGCATTCCGGCGACGGTCGTGATGCCGATTAGCACACCCTTGGTGAAGAGCACGAATACGAGTGGCTTTGGGGCGCGCGTGATCATGCATGGCGACACGGTTTCCGACTCCCTGGCGGAGGCGCTCCGGCTGGCAGACGAGGACGGCCTCGCCATGGTGCATCCGTACGACGATCTCGCGGTCATGGCGGGCCAGGGGACGATCGGCCTGGAGCTCGCAGAACAGGTTCCGAACCTGACGCACGTGGTCGTCCCTCTCGGTGGGGGCGGGCTCATCTCGGGAATCGCGGTCGCCATCAAAGGCCTGCACCCCTCGGTCCAGGTCGTCGGCGTGGAAGCTGCGGCCGCGCCTGCGGCCTACCGTTCGCGCGAGATGGGCGAGGTGACTCCCATCGAGAGCACCGAGACTATCGCGGATGGCATTGCAGTGCAGCGAATCGGCGATCTCACGTTTCCCCTGATCGCAGAATACGTGGATGACATCGTCGTCGTTGAAGAGGAGGAGATCGCACGGGCAGTCCTACTGCTTCTGGAACACGAGCGAACCGTAGTCGAGGGAGCGGGGGCAACGCCCCTGGCAGCGTTGGTGAGTGGGCGGATCTCGCTCGGAGCCGGCGACGTGGTCGCCGCAGTGTTGGCCGGCGGCAATATCGACGTGAACATGATCGCCCGCATCATCGAACGGGGGTTGGTGGTGGACGGGCGGATGGCCAGGCTGAGGGTGACCGTGAGGGATCGCCCGGGATCGCTTGCAGAACTGACCAAGGTCGTAGGCGATCTGGGTGCCAACGTGCTCGAGATCCGGCACCGTCGCGCGTTCGCCGACATCACGGTGGGCGACGTGGAGGTCGTGATGCACCTGGAGACTCGCGGAAAAGAGCACGTGAAGGAGATCGTCGCAGCCTTGGAGGCCGTCGGGCACTCGGTGGGGGAGCACGTATAGATGAGCCACCCAACGCGCCGCCCACGGGCCCTAAGGGGCACCCCTGGCTGACATGGTTGACACCTTTGGCTGAAGGAACACGTCAGTAGTCACGTACACCAATTGCGAACGGGACCACTGCTTCAAGTAGGAGGTGTGGGATGACGATTAACGGAGCACGAGGCTCGAATGGGGCGGGGCTGTTGCTGACTCTCGCCGTGCTGGGGTGGACTGGCGTGGCGCAGGCGCAAAGCCTCGACGACATCGTCGAAGCCGCGGTGGCGGCGGCGGGTGGCCGCGAGGCCATCGAGCGGATCGAGACCCTGAGAGCCGCCGGCACCTTCACGATGGGCACTGAGTTCGGCGACATCGGGGGCGACATGGAAGTCGTGATCGTCCCGCATCAGAAGATCTATCAGGCTCTGCGGAGCGATCTGTTCTCACAGACCAGCGCCTGGGACGGATCCGTCGCCTGGCAATCGGACGACTTCACGGGAACCATCGAGTTGACCGGGACCGCCGCGGCGAACCTGCGCAACCAGTCGGTCCTGGATTGGTTCGTCGGGTACCAGAACCCCATATTCGATGATGTACAATACGCCAAGGCGGACGACGAGCAGGTAGACGGTCGAGATCATTTCGTGGTAGAGATCTCGGCGGGTGGCATCCCCTACCGCTACTTCCTCGACAAGGAAACGCACCTCGTCACCCAGCTCCTTCTCGAGCTCGACGTTCCGGAGGCCGGGGGGCTGGTCGAGGTGACGGTTCGGCTCAGCGAGTATGAGACGTTCGAGGGCGTCCAAATGCCGACGAGACAGCAGCAGGTCATTCCCGGCGTCTTCGACCTGGACGTGACCTTTGGCCGGACGGTAGTCAACGGGCCGGTAGACGAAGCAATCTTCGCGAAGCCGTGAGCGGCTGGCGGCGCTCAGTAGCTTAGGACGTCCAAGCCCGGGACCCGCTCGAAGTCGCGTGTGTTGCGCGTGACGACTGCGGCGTCGTGGGTGCGTGCCGCTGTGGAGATGAGCAGGTCCATGGTGGAGACGGCCTCTCCTCTGCGGCGGAGCTCGGCAAGTAGGCCGCCGTAGAGAGGCGCGAAGTGGTCGCCCGTGTGCACGACTTGAAGCGCCTTCAGCAGCGAGGCGACCCGGGTGCGCTCAACCTCCGGATCGTCCGCCAACTCCGCTCCCGCGTAGAGCTCACAGGCGACGAGCACACTGACCGCCAGCTCTTCTTCGGCGAGGCGGTCGAGCGCAACGCTAGCCGGACCGTCTTCCCCGCGTGCTGCTTCGCGGAGCAGGTCGACTAGAAATGAGGTGTCGAGATGCGTCACATGTGAGTCACAACGTGGGCGCCCTGGGCGAGTCTTTGCTTCGGTCCTCGATCACACAATCCACTGCGTCCAGAGTGGACTCGCTCAGATTGAGATCCTCGAGAGCCTGCTTCAGCACGCGGCCAGTGGGACCCCCGGAGAAGTGCTCCTTGATCACAGCGGAGAACGACTGCCCTTCCCGCTTGCGGCGCCGCAGCGCTTCGTATGCGTCCATATCGATGGTAATCGTCTTCACGGCCATGCATATACAGTGCACTTAGTCTGCACTTATCGCAAGCCTGTGCGCCGTGGAACTTCCCACCTGAGTATCATCACTGTATTCGAGCGTACGAATGGTGGGATGGGCCAACGCTGATCTGCTAATCCCAGAGGACAGGTAGCGTCGACAGCTGGCCCTGATAGCTTGCCACAGCCCAAGGGAGCCGCCCGATGCTGGAAGTCCAAGCGTCCATCGACATCGATCGACCCGCCGAGGTCGTCTTCGACTTTATCGCCGACATGGCCAACAACCCGCGCTGGCAGGGGGGCATGCGGGAGTGCCGGTGGACCAGCGATCCGCCGCTCCGATTCGGCTCCACCTACGAGCAGGAAGCGCGCTTCCTGGGAAGAACGATCGTGTCCTCCTTCGAGGTCGTCGAGTTCGAGCCCGGAGAGCGCATCCGCATCCGCACCACCGGAGGCTCGATGCCCATCGACGTCACGCGGGAAGTCGCGAGTCGCGGTGATGGGCAATCACATGTGAGGGCCATTGTCCGGGGGGACTCATCGGGGCTGTTTCGCCTGGCCGAGCCTCTCATGAAGCTCCTGGTCGGCTCCAGCGTCCGCAGCGATTACAGACGCCTCAAGGAGATCCTAGAAGCCAAGGCCTAACCCCACGCCTCTAGCCCTCCATCAGGCGGGGTGCCCCGGCCTCGCCTTGCGGCGCCGGTCTCGGGTCGGCATGCTAACCCGTGTGTAAATCGCGATCCGTGAGTTGGGACCATACACAGCGCCCCCCGGTGTTCACACCGGGTGGCTCGCCGGCCCAGGAGGTAGGAAATGCCAGAGCAGATGCGGCCTAGAAAGGTGTACGAGCACTTAATGGGCCATAGGGCCCCCCTTGCCGCGTCCTTGGCATTGGCGATCGCCTCCTCCGCCTGTGCTCCGCCAGCAATGCACGACGCCGTTATGGGCGTGGTCCAGGGTGAAAACGGCCCCGAGGCTGGCGTATGGGTCATCGCGGAGTCCGATGACCTCGGCACAGGCTTCGCCAAGATCGTCGTCACCGATGACGAAGGCCGCTTCGTCTTGCCCGAATTGCCCGACGCGAACTACGACGTCTGGGTTCGGGGATACGGGCTGGCCGACTCCGAGCCCGTGATGGCCGAGCCGGGCGACGATCTCGTCCTGACGCCGGCGTATCCGGAAACGCCCCAGGAGGCAGCGGCGGTCTATCCGGCCAGTTACTGGTACTCCCTCCTGGAGGTCCCTCACGCGGACGAGTTCCCGGGTACCGGGCCCTCCGGGAACGGCATCAACCCTGGCGTCCGGTCACAGGCGCAGTGGATCGACAACCTCAAGCAAGGCTGCCAACTCTGTCACCAGCTCGGGAACCAGATCACGCGCGAGATCGCCCACCTCGACCGCCGCTTCTCCACTGCAGAAGAAGCGTGGAGTACCCGCGTGACCTTCGGGCAGCGCGGTGCCCGGATGAACGGCGCCCTGGCCGGAATGGGGCGGGAGCGGGCCGTGCAGCAGTTCGCAGATTGGACGGACCGGATCACGGCCGGCGAAGTGCCGCCCCAGCCACCCCGGCCCCGCGGAGAGGAGCGCAACGTGGTACTCACCCTCTGGGACTGGGGTGACGGCACGTCCTACGTGCACGACGAGGTCGCTTCGGACAAGCGCGCCCCCGAGGTCAACGCCGACGGCCCCGTATACGGCGTCTCCATGTCCGACGACCGATTGCTGATCATGGAGCCCGGGACCAACGAGGCCCGGGAGCTGCGGGTGCCCGTGCGGGATCCCGAGACCCAACCCTACTTCCCCGCCAACCCCGGCTTCGAGCCGTCGGTCTTCTGGGGCGAGGAGATCATCCTCGAGGGCCAGGCCAACGTCCACAATCCCATGATGGACCAGGAGGGACGCGTCTGGCTCACCTCGAGAATCCGCAACAACGGGAACAACCCCGATTGGTGCCGGGAGGGCTCGTCCAATGCCTTTGCCCAGTACTTCCCCCTCAACGGCAGTGGGCGGCAGGCTTCGGTCTACCACCCCGACACGGAAGAGTTCACGCTCGTCGACACGTGCTTCGGGACCCACCACCTCCAGTTCGGAGAGGACCCGGACAATACCCTCTACTTCAGCGGTGACACTCAGGTCATCGGCTGGGTGAGAACCACCCCACTCCTGGACGGCCCTCAGGGCCCCTTGGTGAATCAGATCCGGGACCAGGCGCCCGCGCGCCTCGCGCTCCGGGCCGAGGAGGCCCAAGGCTGGTGCCCCACGGTCATCGACACCAACGGTGACGGACGGATCACGAGGCCCTGGAACCAGGGCCGTGGTCCCAGTGATCCGAGTCGGGACACCCGGATCACGGGCTTCGCCTACGGGGTCATCGTGAACCCGGTGGACGACGCCATCTGGGTCGCCCGGACGGGCGGCGTGCCAGGCCGGCTCATTCGACTGGAGCTGGGAGACAACCCGCCGGAGACCTGTGCGGCGGAAGTGTACGAGCCGCCCTTCGAGAATCCTGATGTGCCCGAAGAGGACTGGGGATACTCACCCCGCGGGATCGACATCACCCGGGACGGGATCGTCTGGACGGCGCTCTCGGGAAGCAGCCACCTGGCCAGCTTCGACCGGAGCAAGTGCACCGTGCTGAACGGGCCTGAGGCCACGGGCCAGCACTGCCCCGAGGGGTGGACCCTCTATCCCGCTCCGGGACCGCAAATGAAGAACGTAGACAACTCGAGGAGTGCGGATTTTCACTACTACAACTGGGTGGACCAGTTCAACACCTTGGGGCTGGGAGAGAACGTACCCATCGCCAACGGTACGACCTCCGATGCTCTCCTGGCTCTCAATCCCGATTCGGGTGAGTGGGTCCGGATGCGGGTCCCCTACCCCTTGGGCTTCTACTCCCGGGGACTGGACGGTCGCATCGACGATCCCGATGCCGGATGGAAGGGACGGGGCGTCTGGGCCGACTTCGGCACGAACATTCCCTGGCATCTGGAGGGCGGCAGGGGCACAACGAGCAAGATCGTCAAGTTCCAGATCCGGCCGGATCCGCTGGCGTACTAGAGGGACCCTCGGCTAGTGCTCCGGGCCCGCCCCTGCCGATTGGGTTTTTGGAGGCGGAGCCTCGAGTTCCTTTGTGCCTGGGAGGGGCCGGTGGGACACCAAGTACACCAGCGCCTCCAGCCGGTCGGCGGCGGACTTCACCCATCCCATCCACCTACCTTTTCGCAGGAAGAGCACTGACGCGAATACTCGGATCTCAGTGGCTCCACCGGAAGAGGTGACCGTGAACCTGAGGCCCTTGCGATCACGCCACGTGATCTGATGCTCTCCGAGGTTTACGCGAGCCGGCCCTTCCCGATAGGGTTGAAAGAGCCGGACCGCCTTCATGAGCTGGTCGGAGCTGATCTGGATGGGGATGGCTCTGATGGTCGATAGATCCGTGATCACCAGCCCGGACTTCTGAACATGATGGTGGCCGGCTTCTGTCGGGACCGCTTGCTGGGCCTCGACGATAGCGCGCTCGACCGCTTGCGCGCCGAAGCCGGCTTCCCCCGCGATCGACCGAAGCTCGTCGATCGTAAGAGGTCTGCCGTCCTCAGACCCTTCGATTTCGGCGGCGCGCCTTAGGATTCGGTCCGCATCGATCTTGGAGAAAACTGTCGAATCAACCATCTGATGAAGCTACCTCGCGCCCCGTTGGTCCTTCCCAACGATATTGAAGAAGGAAAAGACCTTGGACAACGTCTCGGGGTTCTCCCGAACGAAGAGCGAGTGGTCCCCGCCCGGAACCTCGATGTAGACGTGCTGCATGCCAAGCTCTCGCATCCGCGCCACCCAGGTTCGACTCCCCTCGACCGGGACGGTCGAGTCCTCATCTCCATGGAGCACCAACACGGGAATCTCGCTGAACGACTCGATCTGATCGATTGTTTCGCGGCGTGGAGCCGGAGCGGCGACGGCTAGCCCAGCCCAGATGTCGGGGTATCGGGCAGCGAGATGGTAGGTGCCCGCACCCCCCATCGAGTGACCCCACAGGTACACACGACTATCATCGATGCCGAATCGATCCTTCGCGATCGCCAAGACGTTCATCACGTCCTGCTCGCTCAGCTCTCCGAGGTTCTCGGGGAGCGTGCCCTGGGCCCCGCCACGGGCAGCCCCACCGGGAATTCCGTAGCCCCTGCTTCCGTACCACCCACGAGCGTGGTAGCCCAAAGGGGAAACGACGATGTAGCCATCCCGCTCGGCAAAGTCGATGAACCCTTCGTAGCCCATCATCCAGTCGTAGGGTCTACCCAGGCCGTGAAGAGCCACGATGAGCGGCCATTCGCGGGCGGTATCGTATTCGGAAGGCAGGAAGAGGGCATACGGCACTTGTTCGCCGGTTTCCTCGAACACATAAGTGTGGCCCTGCACCCTCGCGTCCCTCTCGACGATCGTGCCGGGCTGCTGGGCTGCCGACCGAACGGGCGTGGCCATCCATGTCAGCGCGGTCATCCCGAGGACGCAGATAACTCGATGAGAAGGCTGAAGCATGGTTCTATCCTCGGTGGAAAAAGGGGCACACCACGTCACGTGAACGCTGGCAACATTCTATCCGCGTGCCGGTGCGCGCAAGCAGTCGCTGGTCACACACCCGTACTCGTCGGCTATTGGTCCTCGGGAGTTATTCAGTCTCGGGTGAGGCTGGAAGCTGCAGCAGAGGGGGCAGGAGGGGGAGTCGGCTCAGCCACCCGTCCTCGACCAGAAGAGTACCACGCCACAAGCCGGACCGTACTGGATGGGAGTGGCCAATCCTTGGTACACCTCCATCGCCTCTAGGAACTCCGGGGGGATCGAATCGAAATCCCACCCCTCCATCGGCAGGCCGTCCAAGAAAATTCGAAGTTGACATATGTCCCCGAACCCGGTCGACCGCCCAATGACCTGCCCGTCTTCCACCCTCACGCCCGGAAGGCGCCGAAAAACGTCGGATATGAAGATCGGGTGGATGTCGTCGAGGTCATCCCGAGTGAGCCGGCTGCCCCCAGAGACAAGGGCCCTCTGGTAGAATCCGTTCTGCTCGAGATTGCGGGGGCGGACCACCACCGCGATCGGCTCGAGCTCGATGGGGCGGGCGGACATCGAGGCGGCGATTTCCACCGTTCTATCAGGTTGTACGATCACCGTGGCTCTACGGGCGGCGTAGCCCAGCCGCTCGAAGCGAACCTCCACCAATCCAGGCTCCACGTCCGTGAGACTGAACCGTCCTTGTGGATCACTGAGTGCGTTGACCGGTGTAGAGGTCAGTACGGTGATGTCCACAGACGAAACCCCATATTCCCTGCCGCCCTCCAAGACCCGACCGACGATCCGCCCCGGAGCGTCCGGGTCGCCTATGACGGTCCGGTCCAAAGCAAGCAGGAATTCTCGGTCCTCCGGAACGTCCAGGTCACCCTCCATGGCCTGATAATTGACCCGCTCTACCCTTACGCGATGTCGCCCCTCCGGGAGGTCTGGAAACTCGACACGACCTGTCGCGTCGGTGATCACCCGAATCCCGAGCTCTGGCACATCCACGATCGCCTCGTCGAGCGGGTCTCTGGTCTCGGTATCCACGACCCAGCCGGCCCTGCCAAATCCGTCTGCCGAAGCGACATCTGCTTCAGGCGGCTCATACGTGACCCCGATTCGGTCGCAGGCCAAGGTCACTCCGGACTCACAGGCTCGCTGGTAGAGGACCACGGCGATGGCGACATCCTGAGTGACGCCTTCGCCACGCTCATAACTGACCGCGAGGTTCAAGCAGCTCGGCATCACTCCGCCGTCACAAGCCACCCAGTAGAGGCTGGTCGCGGCACCGAGATCCTGGGTGACGCCTCTGCCCGTCCTATACATGCTCCCGAGGTTGGTGCAGCCCATCATCTCGCCGCCGCCGCAGGCCCGCTCATAGAGGCTCACGGCGCGGGCAGGGTCCTGTGTGACGCCGTCGCCCAGCTCGTAGCTGACCCCGAGGCTGGCGCAGCCCAGCATATCGCCGCCGTCGCAGGCTCGCTCGTAGAGGAAAACCGCGTTGGCAAGGTCCCGAGTGACGCCTGCGCCATTCTGATAAAGGAGCCCGAGGTGGGTGCAACCCAGCATCAGTCCCCCGTCACACGCTCGCTGGAAGAGGCTGGCGGCACGCGCCCCATCCTGAGGGACGTCAGCCCCGGCCCCGTACATGAGCCCGAGCACGTTGCAGCTCATCAAATCGCCGGCGTCGCAGGCCTGCTGGTTCAACGCTACGGCATCCTGACCGGCCAACGGACCAGGCAACAGGCCGATGAAGAGAGCTACGAGCAGGGACTTATTTTTCATCTCACGGCTCAGTTACCCCTCGACCAGAAGAGTACCACGCCGCAAGCCGGACCGTACTGGATGGGCGTGTTCAGTCCCTGGTAGACCTCTATCGCCTCCAGGAAATCGGGGGGGATGGAGTTGAAATCCCAGCCGACCTGAACTGGGGGGGGGTCGATGTCCCCGTTGTTGGGGTCGGCGGGGTCCTCTACTGGGACGCCGGGAATAAGGCCGCCCACCGGCACCCCGTCCAAGAAAATTCGAAGTCGACATATGTCTCCGAACCCGGTCCTCCGCCCCATGATCTGCCCGCCTTCCACCCTCACGCCCGGAAGCCGCCGAAAAACGTGGCCTACCTCTATCGGGTCGATGGCGTCGAGGTCCTTCCGAGTGAGCTGGCTGCCCCCACTAGTAAGGGCCCTCCGGTAGAATCCGTTCTGCTCGAGATTGCGGGGGCGGACCACCACCGCGATCGGCTCGAGCTCGATGGGGCGGGCGGACATCGAGGCGGCGATTTCCACCGTTCTATCAGGTTGCACGATCACTGTGGCCCTGCGGGGGGCGTAGCCCAGCCGCCCGAAGCGGACCTCCACCAACCCAGGCTCCACGTCCATGAGACTGAACCGTCCTTGTGGATCACTGAATGTGTTGACCGGTGTAGAGGTCAGTACGGTGATGTCCACAGACGAAACCCCATATTCTCTGCCGCCCTCCAAGACCCGACCGACGATCCGCCCCGGAGCGTCCGGGTCGCCTATGAGGGTCAGGTCCAAGGCAAGCAGGAATTCTCGGTCCTCCGGAACGTCCAGGTCACCCTCCATGGCCTGATAATTGACCCGCTCTACCCTTATGCGATGCCGCCCGGTCGGTAGGTTTGGGAACTCGACACGACCTGTCGCGTCGGTGATCACCCGAATCCCGAGCTCCGGTATGTCCACGATCGCCTCGTCGAGCGGGTCTCTGGTCTCCGTATCCACGACCCAGCCGGCCCTGGCAAAACCGTCAGCCGAAGCGACATCTGCCTCAGGCGGCTCGTACGTGACCCCAATCCGGTCGCAGGCCAAGGTCACTCCGGACTCACAGGCTCGCTGGTAGAGGATCACGGCGATGCTGACGTCCTGAGCGACGCCATCGCCACGCTCATAACTGACGGCGAGGTTGAGGCAGCTCGGCATCACTCCACCGTCGCAAGCCAGCCAATAGAGGCTGGCCGCGGCACCGAGATCCTGGGTGACGCCCCTGCCCGTCCTATACATACTCCCCAGGTTGGTGCAGCCCAGCATCTCGCGGCCGCCGCAGGCTCGCTCGTAGAGGCTCACGGCGCGAACAGCGTCCTGTGTGACACCTTCGCCCCGCTCATAGCTGACCCCGAGGGTGGCGCAGCCCATCATATCGCCGCCGTCGCAGGCTCGCTCGTACAGGAAGACCGCGCTGGTAAGGTCCTGAGTGACGCCGACGCCATTCTGATACAGAGCCCCTAGGTGGGTGCAACCCAGCATCAATCCCCCGTCACACGCTCGCTGAAAGAGGCTAGCGGCACGCCCGCCATCCCAGGTGACATCTTTCCCGGCCCCGTACATGAGTCCGAGGGTGTTGCAGCTCAGCATGTCGCCAGCGTCGCAGGCCTGTTGCAACGCTACGGCATCCTGACCCGCCAACGGGCCGGGCAAAAGGCTGACGAAGAGAGCTACGAGCAGGGACCTACTTTTCATCTTCGAACGTACCCTCCGGCGCGTTGAGTTGATCGGGCATGGCGCACACCCGATCAGACGGAAGCCAACATCCTATGGGCGGGCCCGTGGACGCAAGACCCACGCCCATCACACACATTCCCGGCGGGAACTGTTGTGCGCTTCTGCATTTGAGATGGCTCCTCGACGGCGTGAGTGTCGAGGGGAAGATGCCCTCAATCGCGTTCCGATCCGATACGTCGAATGACGTAGCAGGTGAGCCCAGAGTACGTAGGGATCAATAGGTTTCCCACACGCCTGGCGTCGCGATCTCGAGCAGATGTCCATCCGGGTCTCGGAAGTAGAGGCTCCGGCCCCCTCTCTCCCATTCCATCTCGCCTTCGACTTCGACATCCTGCTCATGCAGCCACTGCTCCCATTGCTGCACATCGTCCTCTTGAATGGCAAAAGCGAGATGAGAGGTGCCTTCGCCATCGTGCCCCGGTAGCAGACCTCCTGGGCTGGTCATAGGCTCGCTCGAGGCTCCTTGCTTGAACAACAGCAATACCTGCCTCCTCTCCACGTCGAGCGCAGCGATCCGCTCTTGCGAGACCAGCACGGGAAAACCGAAGAGGTGGTGGTAGAAAGCGGCTGCTCGCGAAACGTCCTGCACGTACAGGCCGAACTCCAACATCCCTTGCACAGGCGGTCTATTCAGGTTCTGCCTCCAACGCCGCCGCTTCCTCCTCCTGCGGCACGACATTACGCCCGAACGACGTCAGCCCACCCAGCGCCCCCAACCCCATCGTCTCCACCGCCGAGGACGGCACGATCACCATCGAGCCTTTTTGCCGAAGCCCCTCGTAGACCATGTTCATGGCCCTGAGGTGCAGAGCCACCTCGTTACCCACGTAGTGCTGGGAGGCCTCGGCGAACTTCTCGGCGATCTCCGTCTCCGCCGTGCCGAGGATGATGCGGCTCTGGCGCTCCCGCTCGGCTTGGGCCTGTCGGGACATTGCGTCTTCGAGGGCCTGGGGAATGATGATGTCACGGATCTCCACGGATTCTATGGTGATGCCCCAGCGGTTGGTCTTCGCGTCGAGCACCTTCTGGATCTCGCTCCCCAGGCGGTCCCGCTCCGACAGGAGCTGGCCCAGGTCGTTCTTTCCGATCGCGTTTCGGAGCGCCGTCTGGGCGGAGAGGATCACGGCGTCGTTGAAGTGCTCGACCTCGAGGATGGATTTCTCCGCGTCCCACACCATCCAGAGGGCTATGGCGTCCACGCTCACCGGGACCGTGTCGTTCGTGAGGGTCGTCTCGGCGCTGAAGTCGGTGACGCGGATCCGCTGGTCCACGAACTGCGCCACCTTGTCGATCACCGGGAGGATCACGAACAGGCCCGACTCGCGCAGGCCGCGGAACTTGCCGAGGCGCAGCACCACTGCTCGCTCCCACTGGAAGGCCATCTGAACCGAGGGAGACACGAGCACCGCCACGACGGTCGTCAATAGCAAGACCGTGCTGTCGGAACGCAGCTCCAAGACCCCGGAGCCAGGACTCCACTCGATGTACATCCCAAGACACGTGGCCGTGCCCAGGACGACGACGGCCTCCCACACCTGGGTAAAACGAAGCAGGAAAGAGAGTACCAGAGCCGCGCCCAGCGTGAGGTATACCGCGTCGGCGGAGAATTCGTAGACGTTGATGTGGACGGTCAGGCCCACCACGTAGAACCCCACCAGCAGCAGGAAGTTGAGCGGCGCAAAGCGGAAGTCGGCGCGGCTCGACGTGGAGAACCTCTCGAAAGAGATCCCCGTTCGCGACTTCCCGCGCTCTGTGCGTTTGGATTCTATGCCGTTCATGACTGCTCCTTGCGTTCCCGTAAACCGTCGAGGACCTCGACCAGGGTGAACCCGTACCCGTGCGCGCGAGCCAGGAACTCGGTGAGCACCTGGTCCAGCTTCCGACGCTTCTCGAGCTCGCCGATCTCCGGCATGTGGTTGGCCACGTAGGTCCCGGACCCCTGTTGCGTATCGACCACATCTCCGAGCTCCATCTCCCGATAGGCGCGGATGACGGTGTTCGGGTTGACCGACAGGTCGGCGGCGAGCTGCCGGACCGTGGGAAGCCGGTCCCCGGGAGAGAGTAGCCCCCCCGAGATGCCGTACTTCACCTGCTCGATGATTTGCCGGTAGAAGGGGACGCCGCTCTTGGTGTCGATGGAGAATTCCACGGGTCCCGGTCCTCGATGGGCTGCGATGGCACCAGTGTTGTAATGTACTAGTGTTATAGTGATATGGTACAATCAGGCGGGAGGGGAGTCAAACGAACTTGCTTCAGGATCGAGCTCAAAGGACCTCGGCGGGCAAGGATCCGAGACCTTGGGGTTACAGCAGAGCGTCGAGGTACAAGTCGACCCGGAACTGCTTCTGCGGGCCCTTGAGACCGTGGGACAGGTCCATGCGGAACAGACCGTCGAGCACGCTCCCGCCGACCCCGATTGCGTAGAGCAGATCGTCCCCGGTGTAGTTGCCCCGAAGGCCCGCCCAACCGATGTCCCCAAAGAAGCTCACTGAGCCGATGTCGTAGAAGGTTCGTGCCACTTCCGCCCGGGCCCGAGCAACCGACGATCCCCCGGCCGACGAAGCAGGGTACCCCCGAAGCGTGCGGGCGCCACCCAGGAACCATTGGCGCTGGAGGGGTGCGTCGCCAAAGGTGGTTCCCACCCCTGCCTCGAGGCCCAAGCGCCAGCGTTGCGGGACCAGGGGTATCGCCGTCCACAGCACGGCGCTGGCCCGCCCATAGTTCGTTCCTTCGCTCCCTCCAGTAGTTCTCCAGCGGGCTGCCTGTCCGTACAGGTCGAGTCCGAACTGGGCGCGGGACGGCTCCCCACCCCGCCGGGGCGAGAGCCGTAGCTCAGCCCCGAACTCCTCTACCTCGTCGGCGTCGATGTTGGGTCGGAATTCCCAGCTGCCATTGAAGGCGCGAAACAGCGCAAAGCTGGACTCCGTCGGGACCGACGCCTGACGCTCTGCGTAGGCCCTGAACTCGAACGACTCCCTGGCCCCTACGGGTGGACGCCACGTGAAGTCCATGCCCGTGGCCCGGTAGTATTCGCCTTCGTCTCGGCCGAAGAGAAGCGCGTACACCGAGTTGCCGAATCCCAGGTACCGGCCCTTGGGATCGGTGGCAGTGAGCTCGCGGTACACGCCGACGCGCAGTCGGCGCCGAACGGTCGACCGCTCGATGCTCACCCGTGCTTTCGGCTCGAGATCCGCGAACCCGAAGTACCCGATCCCTTCGAACGTGTAGGGTCCGCCGATGCTGGCATCGAAGCGTCCTCCCAAAGCCGGTCCCTCCACCCGGTTGTAGCGGAGCAGATCAGGCCGATTCCAACCCCAGTTGGCCTCCCAGGGAACGCCTTGGATGGTCGGGGCCGGAAGAGCGGCAAGAGTATTGAAGTAGTCCTCCAGCTGGTCGTCGGACGGGAAACCCGCAGCGTCTTCCCAGATCGGAGGCGGAAGATGGGGACTGGTGTCCACCAGGCTGCGTTCCTGAGGGACGATCATCAGCGACTGTCGACCTGACGCGAACTCTTCGCTTCGGGAGGCCTGCTCGTAGTCGATCCCGTCCTGCTCGGACAACAGCTGGGCGATGAAGGCCATGGCCTCGGCGCGGGTCTCGAAGTGTCGTTCCACGAGCCCGGCCGGCAGCACCGTTCCCTCCCGGGCCAGGTCGGACTGGGTGGTGACGGACTCCATCCGATAGGAAACGTCCATCGATACCGGCATCTTGAGGATGCCTGCGGCGACCTCCCCCTCGATCCGCATGCTCCGAGGGAGCCAGACCTCGAAGTTCCAGAGGCTATACTCGACCGCCACCATCGTCAGGTCGAACGTCCACGGCTTGAACAAGCCGGGCACGTACCTGAATGATCCCCTCTCCTCCTCTTCCTGGAGCTCCGCCACATCTCGCATTGCATCGAACTGCCTACTCAGTCGATAGACGGCTCGTACGAGCGCGCCGGACTCGGGCTCGATCCAAAGGGTACCACTGATACGGTGGACATCGGCTTCACGCGGAAGAACGTCCAATTGGATGGTCCGCAGCACGCGCCCATCCGGGAGGGACAACGAAAGGGTATCCCCGCTCTCGTAGCGGTAGACGGAGTCGGATCCGTTCGCCAACGGGTGTACGACCCAAAACCCCTCGTTCTCTTCGAAGGCGCTGTCGTCCCCGTCGCTGGTGTCCAGGCCGAAGAGGAGGCGATCGCCGCCCGGCTCGAACGGTTCGTCGAACGGGAGGTCGTCCAACCAGTCCAGGTCACCCTCGCGGACCGCGATCGATCGACCCGGATACTGGGAGTGCGTCCCCAGAACCTGGACGACCGCGTCGTAGTCCTGATCCCAGAAAGCACGGACGGCGGTCTCGTTCCGGTAGAGGATCCGATCCTTGAGCGGGGTCCGGAGCGCCGCCGCGATCCGCTGCTGGATAAGGGCGGTGTACCGGACAATCGATTCGTCCACGGATCGCCAGTTCGTCTGGGCCGCCTCGAACAGCGTGCGTGCCACCGGATCGACGTATGTGTCCGGGGCGACCTGGCCAGCCGAGTCAGGCGACGCTTCCTGCCCGGCCGCCCGTTCGGCCCCGAGGCCGAACAACCCGAGACACAAGACTCCGAACCACCCACGAGACACGACTCCGAACCACCGGATCGTCCGCATGTGACCCATGAGCCCTAGTTTCCGCCGGCGATAGTCTGGTCGTGGCGAAAGCGGGCCTCCTTGAACTCGTCCCACGGGACCACACGCCAACGAGACCAGTCGGGTCCGCCACTGCTGTTCGCGCCCTCCGGGGCGACGAGGATGCCCCTATTGTCCCAGTTGACATCGTCGGTGTTGTCCCAGACGACGTCGTAGTTGTCCAGCTCGAAGGTCCTCCCGTCCAGGAGTGTCACGGTGGCACCGAAGACCTCACCGCGCACGATCCGGCTCACCATGCCGAACTCGATGGTGAAGACCACGTCGTCCGCGCGACCGTTCAGAAACTCCCAGGAGCCCGCTTCGTCCGCATCCCAGCGAATCAGTCCGTCGATCTCCTCTCCCGACTGTGTCACGACGGTGCCGACCAGGACATGCCCTCCATCGAAGGCGTCGTAGCCAACGACCGCGTCCGCCTCGTGGAACCGCAAGATCTCGAGCTCACTCCACTCGACCTCGACCATGCCCAACGCCGGATCCGAGATCTGAATTCCTCGATTTCTGCGATCAACGTCCCGGTTGTCCGTGAGGTCCAACTCCTCACCATCGACGAGCACGACCCGAGCCCCCCCTTCTATGCGCACGATGGAGGCGATCTCCCCAAACCGAATCTCCCGGTTCCTACCCCCCTCCATCTCTTCACCGTCCAGCTCGTCGGACTCGAAGATCTCGTCCAGATCCCAGGAGACGTAACCGGTGTACCGATTCCCTTGGATGTCCTCGGCAGTTCCGTAAAGCCGGTGACCCCGGGCCCGAACTCCCACCGGCACCGCGGAAAAGACGATCCGCTCGAGATCGCCCCAGTCCAAGTCGACTTCGGCCCGGCCTGGGACGTCCACCACGATCCCCCGATTGGACCTCCCGAGGTCCGTGGAGCCACGGTCCAGCTCCACGAGCTCACCCGAGCGCAACGTCAGCTCAACACTGTCTGCCTCAATGACGCGAAGAGAGCTGATGTGCCCGAATCGGACCCCGGAGGTGGCGGTAAGTGAGAACTCGGGGTCGGCCTCCTCCCACGAGATCCGGAAACCCTGGAGATCGATAAAACGGCGCGGCGGCCCGTCGGCACCCTTCGCTGCGAGCCAGGCCTGGTAGTTCTCATCAGGGATCTTCTTGGAGCCGTCCAGAACGTCGACCCAGCTGCCCTCGTTCCGATCCCAGCGGATGAATCCCTCGTGGACGTCGCCGGACGTTGTGTAGAGCCGACCCCAAATCCGGTCGCTATCCTGCGCCCACGCGGGGCTGGCGAGCACCGCCACACACAACAACGAGCGGCCAAACGCACAGAACTGTGCCATGTACACCCTTCTCTGAACCCCGAACGGGAATCCCCTTATGGACGGGAATCCCCTTATGGTACGGTGCTCGAACGGGGTTGGTTTCAACCAAGGGTGTGGAATCTGCGTGCCTATCGCCACCACGTCGAGGGCATGGGACAGGCCCTCCAGCCTTCGCGGTCAGGATGGAGCTAGAAAAAGGTTTGCCAGGAGACCACGAGGGTTCGATCGGTCGATAGCTGAGGGCCGTTGAGGTCCTCGTGGACCGCGTAGTACCACTCGAGCAAGAGCCGGTGGCCCGCGGCGGGTCCTTCTCTGAGGAAGAAGCTGACACCAAAGGGGATCTGGACTCGCTCTCCTCCTTGACGGAAGGAATCGGCGCTGGGATCGCTCGTACCGTCCGTTGCTGGGTCGTCTCCCTTCACGTCACCCCACTTCTCGAAGAGGCCCCGCATCGAGACGCTCACCCAATCCGAGAGATTGTACGCGCCCCATACGGTGAAGCCGTGTTCGTTCCCGAGGCGATAGCCCCTGTTGTTGTCCATCACGCGGAAGACGGAGTTGGTCTGGAACCCGACCGAGGCTACCTCGTTCTGGGTCAGAAAGGTCAATCCCGCCAGAACGTCGAGAACCCGCGGACTCAGGTCATTTGACCGGTCCCAAAGGGACAAAAATCGGCAAATTTTTCGGTGGGCACATCGTGCCGGGGAGGGTAAAGTTTTCCGAATTCGGCTCACCGGTCGTGACGATTCTGGAGCTCGTTTCTGAGGGAATCGGCGCCCGGAATCTTGAGCAGTGGCAGCGTCTTTTAGCGGTTGTCGACGGTGGCCTCGAGCGCCCACCGTCGAACAAACAGTCGGGCACGGACCTTGCTTTCTTTACTGGAGCAGCCGGTCGGACATCGACCCGACGGGAGTCGTCCCGATGTCGAAGCCGGACGGAAAGCGTTCAAGAGGAGAGAGAAACAAATGAAGCTCCTACAGATTGCCTTACCGATCTTGGTGGTTCTCACGCTGGCGAGCGGCTCGGCGGCGGCCCAACAGGAGGAGGCACCCGAGGCGCTGGTGGTCTCGGCGACGATCCTCCCGTCGGAACAGGCTCGCCCTCAGAGGGACGCCCTTGATCGAGACCCCGATCGCGTGACACTGGGAGACGTGGTGGAGTATAGGCTCGTCTTCACCAACATCACGGGGCGGCCGGTCAACAACATCCAGTTCACGGACCCCCTGCCGGAAGGCATGCACTACCTGCAAGGCACTGCCGGCGCGGACCGTGAAGGCGTCGTCGTGGAGTTCTCACTGGACGGCGGCACGTCCTACTCCGAACAGCCCATGGTCGAGGTGGTCGTCGACGGCCGAACCGAGCTGCGTCCCGCTAGTCCGGAGGATTACACGAACATCCGGTGGACGGTGCAGGGCGAGGTTCAGCCCGATGCCGCGGTGACCGCGGCCTTTCAGGTCAGGTACGGCTCACTGGAGGAGTTGGGCGCCGGGCGTTGAGGACGGAGCCACGGTCGATAACCGTACTATCCATTAGCGGACTCGGATGGGGCGAAGAGTCCGTGGTCTCAGTCAGCGGGCCAGCGTGTGGCCATACCGCTCATAGAACTGGCTGGAGAACAACTCGCTAGGGTCATAGAACCGCTTGCGGTCGAAGGCGCGCTGCGCGGTGGGATACGCACGATGAAGCTGCTCTGGCGTGGCGTAGGGCTGGTAGGTGAGGTAGTACGTACCGCCATATTCGAGCGTGGCATCGATCAACTGACGCGTGACGGACTCGGCGCGGACCTGGCCCTCCTCGGACAACTCGACGTTGCTGACCAGGATGACGGCGAACACATCACCACGGGGGGCGTAGGCGAGGGCCGGCGTTACGTTCGGCTCCACGTAACGCACGGTCGAGCTCAACACATTCACGTCGCCGTCGATCAGGACCTCGCGGAAGCGGTCCATGAAGGGGACGAAGTTCTCCACCGGCACGAAGTATTCCTGAAGAATGTCAGAGTCGCGGCGAGAGCTATAGTCGAGGAACTCTACCGGGGCGACTGGGGGGCGCATCCCGTTGTTGCGTGACACGATTAGGGCGGTGCTGAACTCGAACCGTTTCTGCAGTGACCAGCGCCAGGACTTGGCCCAATCGAACCGGCGCGACAGACTAAAGAGGAACTTGTCGCGAAGAACGTTCTCCTCTTCGGTCAACTCGAACGAGCCGGCCTGGCCCTCGTCGACGTGTCGCCATATTACAACGACCATCTCGCGGAGAAACGAGTCGGGATCGGGATCGATCGAAGGACGCCCGAGCAACAGAACGACTCGCGTGTCGGGTTGAACCTGCTCAGCGACGTATCCCGGGAACTCCGCATAATCCATCAAGGCCAAGCGCTGCTCATACAGCTCGTCCGGTGTGACGCGCAGCGTGACATCGAGGATCACGCCGTAGAGGCCGTATCCGCCGATCACCAGAGAGAACAGCTCGGCGTTCTCGCCCCGACTCACCTCCACGACGCTCCCGTCTGCAAGCAGCAGGCTGAAGCGCTCGACCGTCTCGACTACCTGTGTCACATCGATGTCACGCCCGTGCGCATTGGCGCTCAGCGTGCCGCCAACGGTGAAGACATTCGACGATTGCATCGCTGTGATCGCGAGCCCCCGTGGCGCGATTGCGCGTTGTACTTCGTCCCAGGTCGCGCCGCTCTCTACAGTGACGGTCATCGCTGCCCCGTCGATGGTTCGGATCCGGTTGAAGCTGCGCATGTCCAGCACCACGCCGCCCTCGGTGTAGGTATGCCCTCCCTGGCTGTGCCGGCTGCCCGCAATGGACACTTTGAGGCCGCGTTCGGCCGCGTCGCGCACGACGGACTGGAGCTGCTTGACTCCCCGAATCTCGTACACACGCTGTACCCGGGCAGTGGTGAGCCGGGCGACATCCGTTCTCATGAGGGGGTTGTCGGCGCGCAGTAGTTCGCCGTAGGACACGACGAATGTGCTGGCATAGAGGATTAACGAACTCAGAATGATCGCACCGCCGGCTGCGATCAAACGGCTGGGCGTGTCAAGACGGGCGAGGATTCGCTTGAGCCTGTTACGAAGCATGCGTTGCGGCCCTAACGGAAAGGGTGCCCGTTCACTCCTCCGAAGCGATCGTAATCTTGTAGCCGTCCGGGTCCGCGAGGCTGAACGCCCGTACGCCCCAGGGCATATCGGCCGGAGCGGACTCCAGTGCGCCGCCCCGTTGCTCGATCGCCGCTGCGAGCTCGTCCACGTCGCTGCCGGTGGTCATGTGTAGCCGAAACCCCACGCCCTTCACACGGTCACGGCCCTTCGACCAGTCGTCCTGGACCAAGAGGAGGGAAGCCTCTCCAGCTATGAGGGAGGCGCCCCCAACTTTGCCCTCGTTCTCCCACGTCTCCCGGACATGGAATCCAACCACGTCCCGATACCAAGCGAGGCTCGCTTCGACGTCTGCAACCGTCAACGCCGGCGATAGGCTGCGGAGACGGAGCGTCTCGACGCTCTCGTGGTCCCTCCGGTCAGGAGTCCCATCCGAATCGGTGGTCATAGCAACCTCCATGCAGCTGAGCTAGAAAAATGGCCGCCAAGCCGTGGAGTCCGGCGTCTCCATGATCTCCCGTACGATGGGGGCCACGCCTTCCACAAACTCAAAAGACGTGCTGAAGAAACCGGCGGCGTCCAACGTCACCGTGACCGTGTCATCAGTTTCGTTGAGCCAGTACCAGCCGTGGATCCCTGGAAACGGCGCGACGTAGCTACCGTGTCGGGCGAGCGTTTCTTCCTCGACTTCGAAGAACTCGGCCGTACCCTCAGGTGCCCCGTCGGCTTCGCTGTGCATCTCGGAGCGGACCCAGTGGCTCGCGGTCCACGAATACACCATCGAGCGGCCTTCCTCCAGCCGATACTTGTACTCCACCCACCCACTATCAGGCTCGAGCACGAACGTCCTCCGGTCGAGGCGGTAGCTACTTCGATGGGCCTCGAGGCCATCCTCCCGTACGGGAATCAGGCCGCTCCCGGGTGTCGAAAGGACGCGCAGCCCGAGAAGCTCACCGATTCCTGTTGGATCGATATCGTATTCAGCCGGCAAGACGGCGATGACCAGGACCACTCCCGCCACGAGGAGCGCGGCCAGGGTCGCCCACGCCAGTTTTGCTTTCGACGGGGGATCCGGAAGGCTGAGCCCGGGGACGCCGGACTGCGGGGCCTCTGGCTCGGGGACGTTCGGCTCTGGAACGCCCGGCTCGGGGGCGCCTGGCTCGGGAGCGCCCGGATCGGGAGCCCCTTGGTCTGAAGTCGTAGAATCCGTCATGGCAGCCTCATGAAGCGTTAACGAAGTACCCGACGATCTGATATCCCATCAGCGTGAAGCCACCGGCCATGAGCAAGGCGTTCGTCACGAATGCATGCCTCAGGAATCCGTCCCGCGTCCGCCAGAAGCTCAGCGCGATGAGCACACCCATGAGCGCGAGAATCTGGCCCATTTCGACGCCGACGTTAAAGCTGAGCATGTTTGTGACGAGACCTTCCCTCGAGGGGGCGTTCTCCTGAATCGCTGTCGCCAAGCCGAATCCGTGGAAGAGGCCGAAGATGAGGACCGAGATCTTGGTGTTCGGTTGGACGCCGAAGAAGCGGCGAAAGCCGTCCATATTGTCGAACGCCTTGTACACGACAGACAGGCCAATGATGGCGTCGATGACGAATGGGTTGGCCTGCACTCCCCAGAGAACGCCTGCCAGCAGGGTGATGCTGTGTCCCAGGGTGAAGAGGCTCACGTACAGGACCACGTCCGGAAGGCGGTACAGGAAGAATATGACCCCCACCAGGAAGAGCAAGTGGTCGTAGCCGGTGAACATGTGCTTGGCACCGAGATACATGAACGGCCCGATGGCCGCACCCACGTTCGTGAGGAAGAACGAGGCGTCGTCCTGTGCCACACCGTGGGCAGCCGCGACGTCCACTGCCCACAACAGGAGTAGGGCGCACGCCAGGCTCAGCGAAACGCTCCAACGCCGAAGGGTCTTTGTCATACGGCTCCGAAGGGTACGTCAGGAAACACCATTCGTTCGGGAGACGCTACTGCCCGATATGGCAAACCTCAAGGGCTCCCGGTCCTCGCGGCAACGAGAAACTGTAACCCATCAGGGTCCGGCACAGGCCACTCCCCGCCGAGCCGACACGAGTTTGCGAGAGCCGCACATCACACTGTAGCCTGATCTGACTGTTCGACTCGAGCCCCAACGTTGTCCCAACTCCGGAGTCTTCATGAGCGCGAATACGGCACGCCGGCTTAGAACCGCCATCATGATCATGATGGTCTGCATTCCCGTCTCCCTTAGTTATGAGTTCATCGAATCGGGGACGATTTCGTTCATCGGCCTCATCATCGGGATCGCCCTCGCGATGCCACTGGCCCTACTCGAGGAGTCGTCCTTCGACGAGCGGATGAGACGTCTGCCCTTCTCGGTGGCGGTCCTGGCGAAGTCGCTCGTGTACATCGGATCCCTCGTCCTCGTATTCCAATCGATCGGCCTCACGTACGGTTTGATGGTGGGCCTGACGATGGCGGACTTCTGGGCATCGTTCACCGAGCCGGAATACTTCCTGCGGATGGGAGCCGGCTTCGTTCTCTACACGATCATCGTGTTCTTCCGGCAACTCGATCGGCTGTTCGGTCCCGGCGTGCTGCTGCGCTACCTGCTGGGCCGATACCACAGGCCTCGGCGTGAAGCCCGCATCTTCATGTTCCTGGACATCAAGTCCTCGACGTCGCTCGCTGAACAGTTGGGCCACGAAACATACCTCGCCTTCATCAACGAATTCTTCGGAGACATCTCCGGGCCGGTCCTCGACAACGCTGGTGAGATCTACGAGTACGTCGGAGACGAAGTCGTCCTCACCTGGAGGGAGGAGCGGGGGATCAAGGATGCGAATTGCCTCCGAGTGTTCTTCGACATCGACGCGATCGTCGAAAGAAAGAAGCAGCGCTACCTGGACCGGTTCGGTGTCGTACCGGAGTACAAAGCCGCGGTGCACGTGGGAGAAGTGATGACGGCCGAGATCGGAGATCTGAAGAGGGGGCTCGTCTTCAACGGCGACGTGCTCAACACCGGCGCCCGGATTCAAGGCGAGTGTGCTCGGCTCGGAAGGCGACTCGTGTCGTCCGCCGATCTCCTCGCACGCCTGGCTCTTCCGGAGGGTTGGACAGCCGAGGAGATGGGCTCCGTCACGCTGCGTGGGAAGTCCGAGCCGTTGGAGCTTGTAGCGTTCGCGTGACCGAGTAGGAATCCTTGTCGGTCGGCCGGAGCGCCCCCCACCTCAGGGATTCAGCCAGTAGTTCACCTTGATCGCGAAGATGTTGTCGGCAGGCGTGGCAAACATGTCGCCCACATCGCGGCTGAAGTCGAATCCTCCGATCCACGGATCGGTCCCGCCGGCGCCGTCCCCTCTGAGCGAGCTGATCCGGCTCTGCTGCCACACGAGGAATAGCGTCGACCCGGGGCGCCACTCCCAGCGTAGGACCGCGTTCCCGATGAGGCTGCGGTAGCTGAAGTCCCGATCCGCCACCTGGAACTGTTGGGCGGGGCCAGCGCCGTCGGGATCGATCGTGTAGGTCCCGCCGGCGCCCTGCGAGATCGTCCCGATGTCGGTCCCGTACTCCAGGAATCTGTACTCCCCGGGCTCTTCGAACTCCTTGAGCTCCTGATAGTCCCCGGTGGATATGAAGGGCTCCACATAGAGCTGCAGAGACAGTGTGGGCGTGAACGTGACGTTCATTCTCGTTGCTAGAGAGACCGTGGTCTGGTCGAGTCCGCCGAAGACGTAGCGGCGACCGTAGGTCTGGGTGGCCAGGGGGTCCGCCACCGAGGAAACGTATTGGGCCGACGCGTGACGCCAGTTGTACGACGGCCCAAGCTGAATCCTCACGTGCTCGCCTGGATTTACAGTCAGGTCGAAGCTTATGGTGCGGTCCCAGGAATCGTCACTCGCGCCTGCCCACTGATACGTGAGACGGCCGGTCGTCCTGCGCCGTCCGTCCGAGCGTACGTTCACACTCCCCCCGAGGCGACGCGGCGTGCCCGCCAGCGGTCCCCCACGCGTCAGGCGATCGTCGTGGTGCTGGGGGTTGTAGCCGAATCTGCCCCCTAGGCTCCAGTAGTTCAGGAACTGCAAGTTGAAGTTGCCGTTTACCTCGGTCCAGATCCGGTCGCCTGCATAATTCCACGCGGCGTCCGGGCTCCCACGGATGTCCCACGACCTCAGGATCCGACCAGGGTTCGGCTGATTGTAGCTGAGGTTCGTGTCGACGATGAGCCGGTCAGAGGCGGTCTGGAATCCGAGGTCGTTCACTTCGTAGCCCGGGCTGGAAGCCGCCAGCGCGACCTTCGCGCCAAACGCTCCGGCCTGCTTCGCAACGTCGACCATCGCATAGTACCCGGCCAAAGAGGTCGCGGTCGGGTCCAGGGTCACGTGATCCGCGTCGAGACGCTGATAGTACCGTCTGGAGGATAGCTGTGTACGTGTGATCGCTGCCGGAGCTCCCTCTACGTAACTCCCCGAGAACATGGTACTGATCCGGTAGGTTCGGTTCGACCACTCGTGCGCGAAATCCGCGCTTCCGGTGTAGGCCGACGAGTGTAGGAGGCCACGCATGCCCGTCCCGTTCAGGGCCCTGTTTACCGCCGTACCAAGTACGCCGAACCGCGTCTCGCCACCCCTGATCTGTCTTCGAAGCCTCCCCGCCAAGTAGTTGGTCGCCGGTTCGACCACTGCCTCACCCACGCCCTGGTCGGCCGCCATATAGCTGGCGGTCTCCTGAGCGGTGACCGCCTCGAGGAGCCCAAGCGACCAACCGTCCGCTACCCTCCCGGTGACCTTCGCGGCACCCAGAATGGTCGTCGCGGACGCCACATCGGAAAACACCGCCTCGGACGGGACCGACCCCGACGGGGAACGCCCGATCCGCCGGGAGTAGAACAGCTGCGGGGCCCTCCCGGTGCTACCGGCCGGACCTCCTTCTCCGACACGGAAGATGTCTCCCCCCTCCACGAAGAACGGGCGACGCTCTTGGAATCGGGTCTCGAACGCCGTCAGGTTGATCACGGACGGATCCACCTCCACCTGGCCGAAATCGGGGTTCACCGTGGCGTCCAGGGTGACGTTCGAGGCCAACCGGTACTTCAGGTCCAGCCCAGCTTGGGTGAAGTAGTCGGACCCACTCCGATAGGGGTTCGAGAAGTTGATGCCCGAGGGATCCGCCAACTGAAGATACTCTCCACGAGCCGCCACATAGGGCAGGAGCTCCAGCCTCTGGCCCGGCTCGATCCCCTCGATCCCATCCAGGTGGCTGAATCGGGAGGCCCCGCCCCTCTCCAGAGTCGGTACGAAAGGGAACGTGACCGTCTCCTGGTTGCGGTGGATGCTTCTCCTGATTTGGATGCCCCACACCTGCTCCTGGGCTCGGCTGAAGCGGAGCTGACTGAATGGGATCCGCATCTCAGCCGACCACCCCGCCTCGGAAACCCGCGTCGCGACGTCCCAAACGGGATCCCACGAGCTATCCCCGAATCCTCCGCCTCCGCCCCCACTGGATGACACCGCGTCGTGAAACGAGCCCGATGGGTTCACCCCAAACACGTACACGGTCTCATGGTCATGGTAGCTGTCGAGACTGACCATGATGAAGTCGAAGTCGCCAGCCCCCGCATCGCGCCGCTGGAGCCGCGTCGTGACCGGGGACCGGTCGTAGAGCATGGCTCCGATATAGATCGCGTCATCGTCATAGACCACACGGAACTCGGTACGCTCCGTGCCCGGCTCTCCCTCCGCGGGCACGTCTTGGATGAACTCCGTGATGGGGGGCGCCTGTGCCCACACCGGCTCCTCGAGACGCCCGTCCACATCGATTGCGGTTTGCACCAGGATCGCCCGAGCCCTGGGCGCCAAGTCGTGGTCATAGTCAGCGTTGACCGTCACTTCCTGAGCCGGTTCGGCGCTCCCCTGGCCGGCCTCGACTGCCTGCGCATGAAGGCGTTGAGGGTTCGCAATCAGAATGGGACCGACGAGAACGAGCCCCGGGAAGAAAAGAACGAGCCCGAAGAAGAGCCGCGAGCTGAACGATGCCATTCTCGCCTCTTACCTCAGCCGTTCGCGCCAGCTGCGCCCGGAAGCGAGGGCGGCGGCGCGCTGTCCGCCAACGGGGTGATCCGCCAACCCCCTTCCGCATGGCCTGCCAAGGCGCCGAGGAGCCCCTCGAGCGCTTTCTTGCCCCTCTCAATGCCGTAGCGGCACACCGCTCGATAGCTCTTCACGCCGAGGCCGCCCCCGACCAAGCCCCCCCCTGCAACGAGGATCGCCCCCAAAGCCGTGAGGAGACTGCCCTCCGGCACGTCGGCTAGGCCGTAGCCGACGACCCCCAGCAAGAGGCCGGGGACTCCGGCGAATCCGGTAGCCAACACCCCCTGAAAGACGTCCATCCCGTACGACCAGCCCACGGGACCGCGTAGAGTCACCTCGCACGAGGGCGTAGTGCCTTCGATCGGCCGGAGGGAGACCAGCACCTTCCGGAGCGCCGACCAGCTGGCGTCGCGGGCCAAACCCTCGGGGACCCCCGCCCCCCCAAACCCCTGGATGTCGAAGACCAACACCCCTCCAGTGAGCAGATCGCCCTTTTGGTCAGTCAGGGTAAGGCGGTACGGCTCCCGCGGGAAGACGTCCTGCATCGCGGAGAGCACCGCCTCCGGTGGCGCCTCGATGACACGCCGCGCGGTAATGGTTTCCGAGGGGTTCTTGAGGATCCATCGCGCCAGACCCCACCTCCGCTTTTTCCGCGGGAGTGCACGCTCGGCGTGCAGGTCGGCAAGCGCTGCGTCCATGAACTTCTCGGATATGCCTGCTTCCAACGCGGCGGAGCGCACGTGCGTGAGTGCATATCCCTCGGTCGGATCCGCATCCGCCTCCTCGCCCTCGGGCCCCCCGACCAGCGCCTCGGCTTTTTGAGCGGCCTCGGCCTGAAGCTGAGCTGCCCGCTGCCAAAAGCGGGCCGCCTCTTCTTGGCTGAGGAACTTGGGGTCAGGATCCATGCGGATCACACTCCATCAGTGTACTGCCTGCACCTCGCTCATTGTACGATCTGCGCCTGACTGATCATCACTGACGGCGGGTTCGTACGTCAGCTTCCGCCGCATTTCCCCCGACAGCAGCCACCACGCGATTACAGCCTGAAGAGCGAGGGTTGCGACCGAGACCCACCAGAGGTGGCGGAGCTCGAACCAGCTCTGGCCGGAGAGCCAAACCGCGGGGATGACGAAGGACACGAGCCGCGTGGCGCTCGCAAGGAGGGCGGGGACCGTGTTTCCGAGGGCCTGGAACATGCCGGAGCACGTGAAGACGATTCCCATCGCGACAAAGTTCCACGAGATGATCCGCAGGAACTCGGCACCCGGGTCGATGACCGCCTGGTCGGGCGTGAAGAAAGCGATGAGCACGCCGGGGCGCCACTGACAGAACAGCGTCAGGAGCAGCATGATCACGCTGAGAATGATCATGGACGTGCGGAAGGTCTCCCGGACCCTGTCGGGCTCTCTGGCACCTACGTTCTGCCCTGCAACCGGGGCGGTTGCGAAGGCGATGGCCATCGCAGGGAGGAAAACCGCTTGCATGACCCGCGAGCCGACTCCGAAGCCCGCCTGGGCCTCAGATCCGAAGCCCTGGATGGTCCAATAAATGATGCCCATGTATACGAACAT
Organism: Longimicrobiales bacterium; assembly: GCA_965249775.1. Lineage (GTDB taxonomy): Bacteria > Gemmatimonadota > Gemmatimonadetes > Longimicrobiales > Gaopeijiaceae > UBA822. Next base: position 3,248,678 of record OZ252253.1, on the reverse strand, counting down.
GAGCGCGAACTCGCCCCCCGGCGGCAGACCCACAGCCAGGATTCGTTTCCAGGCGGAGACGCGCGGGTGAACCATGCTCGTATCGAACACCACGTATCGCTCGAGGCGTGTGAAGTAGAGGGTCATCAAGACGACGGCGACGGCGATCGAGATCGTCGTCGAGAGGCCCGCGCCCACGACCCCAAGCGGTCGGCCCGTGCCCCAGCCCGTGATCATGATCGGGGCGAGGATCGCGTTCAACACGACCGTCAGCACCTGAACGACGATCGTCGGGTTGACGATTCCCGTCCCTCGGAGCGCCGACCCCATCGAGATCAGTGCGAACTGGAGGGCGAGGCCCGGAAGCACCCAGTAGAGGTACGTGATTCCTGCCGTCACCGTCTCGGCGTCCGCACCTATCGTGCCCACGTACCATGCGCCCAGGCCGTATCCACCGACCAACGTAATGGCGGCGCACAGCGCGGCGAGCACGAGGCTCTGGTTAAAGATCAGGTTCGCGTCGTCCCGGTCCTTCCTGCCACTCGCCTGAGCGATGAGCGCCATCGTCCCTACGCCCAGGATCTGGGTGATGGCCATCACGAGGAACTGCACATTACCCGCGGCCCCCACTCCGGCGATGGCGGCGTCACCGAGCTGGGCCACGAAGTAGAGGTCGACCAGCACGTAGAGGGTCTGAAAGACCATGCCGATGGCGATCGGAACGGCCATCCTCATGATGTGCCCCGTGATGGGGCCCTTGGTCATGTCTTGCATCGTTCGCTAGCTATCCTCGACGGCCAGGCGCACAGTCTGCTCTTCGGTCTGCTCTGGAAGCCACGAGCCTAGCCAAGACAGCGGATGCAGCGCCTGGTCCGGCCCTATGACAGGGAAGAACGGTAACCCTTTTTGGACGTCGTCCCCAATCGGACGCAGCCCCCAACCTCGGGCGTGGCGGTCGGTCCCCGGGTCTAGTTGATCCGCCCCCCGTGTTCCTCCCACTCACGATTGCGCAGCAGGAACTTCTGGATTTTCCCGGTCGACGTCTTCGGCAGATCGCCGAACTCGATCGTCTTGGGGACCTTGAAGCCCGCGAGCTTACTGCGACAATGCTCGACGATTTCGTCCTCCGAGGCCGTTTGCTGAGGCTTCAGAGTGACGAAGGCCTTCGGCACCTCCCCCCATTTCTCGTGCGGGATCGGTACGACGGCACATTCCATCACGGCCGGATGCGACACCACCGCCTGCTCCACTTCGACTGTACTGATGTTCTCGCCACCCGAGATGATGATGTCCTTCATCCGGTCGCGGAGCTCGATGGACCCGTCGGGATGAAGCACGGCGATGTCGCCGCTATGGAACCACCCACCGGTGAACGCCTTGTCCGTGGCTTCCGTATCGTCGAAGTAGCCCTTCATGACGATATTGCCGCGCATGACGACCTCACCCATGGTCTCGCCATCGGCCGGAACAGGCTTCATCTCAGTGTCGACGACGCTCATCTCCCCACCCAACACATTCAAGAACCCCTGTCGCGCCTTGTGACGCGACCGCTCCTCTTCGGGCTGATCTTCCAGACTCGGTGGCGCAACGTTGATCGTACACGGACCGTAGGTCTCCGTCAGTCCGTACGTATGCTCGAGCTCGAAATTGAGGGCGGCCATCTGTGAGATGATCGTAGGCGACGGTGGCGCACCGGCCGTGAACAGCCGCACCGGTCGCTCGAGTCGGTGGGCGGCAGGATCATTGGCAAGCATGGTGAGCACCGTGGGTGCGGCGCAGAAGTGGGTGACACCCTCATCGAACCGCCGCCACACATCGGCCGGATCGATCCGCGGAATGCACACGCTCGTCGCACCGACCGCGGCGACGCCCCAGGCGAACGTCCACCCGTTACAGTGGAACATGGGCAACGTCCAGAGATACACGCTGTCCGCAGTGAGACGCTGGTCGAGCACCATGGCCAGGGCGTTCAGATATGCGCCGCGATGATGATACATGACGCCCTTGGGTCGGCCGGTGGTCCCAGACGTGTAGTTGATCGTGATCGTCTCGTCCTCGTGAAATCCGTCCGTGGGCAACTCGTCCTCCGTGCCCTGTGACAACAGATCCTCGAGCTCGCCTCGGGTGTCGATCAGCGTTACGCCGGACAGTGTGCCGGGGATTTCCTCACGGAGCTCGGGACTGTAAAACACCTTGGTCGACCCGGATTGTCCGATGATGTAGCCGATTTCGTCGGCCGACAGGCGCGTGTTGATGCTCACGAGCACGCCACCCGCGAGCGGCACACCGAAGTGGGCGAGGAGCAACGGCTCCGAGTTCAACGCGAGAAACGCGATACGCTCGCCCTTCTCCAATCCTTGCGCTTGGAGCGCGGATGCAAATCGCCTGGCGCGGGCCCGGAACTCGCGCCACGTGTATTCGACATCACCGTCCACGACGGCAGTGTGCTCCGCATAGGCGTCACCGGCACGTTCCAGAAAATGCGTCGGGAGCAGTTCGTGGCGGTAGACCTTGCTATTCAGTTGATTCATAGAACGTTCACTCTGCCTCGGTTACGTCACCTCGCTGATCTCCAGGAGGTGCCCGTCGGGGTCTCGAAAGAAACAACGGATCTCACCGCCTCGATCCAAAGGGGGTGTCAGGAACTCGGCGCCGCGAGACCTCAGGACCTCGTACGCCGCGTGGCAGTCGGGGACTCGCATGGTCATCTGATGGCTCACTCTCTCCGGATCGGCGGGCGGGGCAAACGTTACGGTCGGCTTGTCCTCGGTTGGACCACCGCCCGTTACGAGCAGGAGCCAATTGCCCTGAAACTCCAGAACCGCAGACGTGCCCCCATACTCCCTAAAGAGCTCGGCTCCGAGGACGTCGGTGTAGAAAGCCCGCGCACGCGTGATGTCCTCCACAACGAGGAGAAGAGAGAGCTCGACACCAGGGACGGGAAACTCAGCTGACATCTGCCCCGAAAACCTCGCCGGGGTGCACCCGAGTTAGCCTCGTGGCTAGCATTCAGGTGCCCCCCGGCGCAGCAGCTACTGCCTGACGTACTTCGTCAGCCCCCCGTCCACGGCGGGACGAGATCCGGGTCCCTCCGCTCCAAACACGTTTCCGTCGGCGTCGACCGCTACCCCTTCACCCGCCGTGTTCCAGGGCCGGCCGTCAGAGGTTGCGTGGCCTGGGATGAACGCCGTCACCACGTCGGCCGAGGCATGCCCGATCCGGATGCCGGTGACCCAACCTGGGTGGTTCGTCCCTCCAGTCTCGGAGTCGATCGCGTAGAGCATATCATCGTCGGTAATGAACAGGCCGCTGATCCGGCTGAACTGATAGTACGAATCGAGGTAGTTCCCGTCCTGATCGAAGATCTGAATCCGGTGGTTGCCTCGGTCGGCCACGAAAAGACGGCCCCGTGAGTCCATCTCCAAGGCATGAGGCGTCCGGAACTCGCCTTGACCGATCCCGATCTCTCCCCACTCCATGATGAACTCGCCCTCTGGCGTGTATTTCAGGATCCGTCCCGTGGAGCCCGGCGCAGGGTTCCCACCTTGCCCGTTGTGCCCGTCCGCGACGAAGATGTCTCCGTTCGGCGCCGTGATCACATCGTTCGGCTGGTTGAGCTGGCCCGGACCGCTTCCGGCCATCCCGGCCTCACCGAGCTGCAGCAGGATCTCGCCTTCGGGGCTGAGTTTCGTCACCTGATGGCCCTTCGTGCTGTCCGCGTTCGCAGCGTTGTCGGTCACCCAGACGTTTCCGTCGTCGTCTATGTGAAGTCCGTGGGGGGTGACGAACACGCCCGCACCGATGCTGGCCAACAGCTCCCCTGTGTTCCGGTCGTACTTGAGGATCGGATCGACGAGGTTGGTGTCGCACTCGGGGCCAAAACTCGCTCCACACCGGTCATAGACCCAGACGTGCCCATCGGGTCCGATATCGGCGCCCGCCGTCGCCCCCCACACGCGGCCCTCGGGGATCGGGCCAAAGTTGGTGATCACGGTCGGATTGGGATTCGGGAGGCCCCTCAGCACCGGGTCAGTGATGTTGTCGGCGGGCGTACCGGTGATGCCAGGCTGCGGGAGCATGAAGCCCGATGAAATGGCGGTGAATGACGGCATGTCTGCCGATGCTGCCATGGCCATGCCATCTTCGTCTGGCGCGCCGCATCCCACGAGCAAGGTCAAGGCGACGGCGAAAGGAATTACACGTATCGAGCGATCGGAGAGAGACATGACGACCTTCCTTTATGATGGAGCTTCATACACCGTTTCGGTGCTGTGTCGACCAGGGATATAGTGAGTTCGCGCAGGACGTCGCGCAATTAGGAGCGGGCACATCGGACCCGATCGGACCGGCCGGGCCCCAGAGTCTCATGAGTGACCGCCGGTCGACAGAAGAGACCTAACCATGTCGTACGAGGATCTGCGCTATAACGAGGTTCGCCAGACGTCGAGTCACAATGCCTTCCAGCGCTCCGAGGGTATCTACGACCAGGTCCTGTACTGGAGAATCCGGTCGCTCGAGATCGATCTGCACCGCGGCAAGCCGTTCCGGAATGCTCTCAAGAACGATTGGTACGTCTACCACGTAGCGTGGATAGACCCCGACACCTCGGTGGATCGGTTCAGCGGATTTCTACAGATCTGCAAGGGGATTCAGCAAGCCGTACCACAGCATGAAGTGATCACGCTCTTCCTCGACATGAAGGACCCCTTTCACAAGAGGGCGTCGGCGCCACAATCGGCCGCCGTGCTCGATCGTCTTCTCGTGGACGTCCTCGGCAAGGACCACCTCTACCGGCCGCAAGACCTGCTGGCTCGTGAGCCTGGAGTGGACTCGCTTCAAGAGGCCGTGGCCGCCCAAGGCTGGCCGAAGCTGGCGGAGTTGAGGGGCAGGTTCCTCATCGTTCTCACCGGGGCAGCAAGTGACCTGGCCACCTACGCCGACGCGGGAGATGCCAACGGACGCGTTGCCTTCTTGTCGACCAACATTTCAAAGGCCGGCCAAGTCCCGGGGGAGGGCCACATCGTCTTCTACAATATGAACGGCCAGAATGTCCGTTTCGCGAAAGACGTTCACGAGGCGGGCCTCGTCTCTCGTGCGTACTACGTCGACGATAGGGAGCGGTGGCAATCCGCTGTCGATCACGACTGCCATCACATCGCCACCGACCATGTGAACACTCGCGTGGACCCTTGGTCGAGAACCCGTCGAAGCACCGGCTTCCCCTTCCAGGCGTTGCGGGGCTACACGCCATCCGTCACGGAGGCGGGCGATATCTGCGGTATGTGGGCGCGTTCGGGAGATCTCTGGGGTCACGGCGACAGCTTTCTGTACCGTTACCGTGACTACTCTGACAACATAGACAACCAGTATACGTTTTGTGTTTCCGGTCCCAACTCGGACGTCGATGATTGGGTCAAGGGCGGCGTAGTGGCCCGAGCTTCACTCGCCAGCGGTTCCCCATACTTCGGCGTATTCCGCATAGGGGAGCACCACGGGCTCCGCATACAGTACCGCGTCGCGCCCAAGGGCCCTACGATGGCGAAGGAGAGAAAGCTTGGCCCTGAGGGACTCTTCGACTCGGACACACTGGTGTTCATCAGGCTCGCCATCGCTCGAGGAGGGCACCGAGCCCGGGCCTGGGGCTCCGTCGACGGGCACGAATGGACGGAGCTGGGAGGCTACGAATTTCCCGAACCCTTGAAGTATCAAGGCCTCGGAGTGAGCTCTCACGGGGTCGCGCGGGGTGCGAAGTTCCTCTTCGGCGTTCCGGGTAATGGCCCTCGCCCGGAGTTCAATCACACGCGGCTTATCGGAAAGGGTTCCGGGAAGGACCGGGGATGGGTCGATTGGGACGGAAAGCGGCGTTGGAGGGTCAGTCGCTTCACCGATTGAGTGCCCTCTCACACCGGTGCCGGTTTCACGGATCGACGGGGCGCCGACGTCTGCCGAAGCTTGAATGTTTGCTAACGTGACGATGGTCGTGTAGCGTGGCCCCGTGGCCGAGCCTCGGTCGGAGTCGCACCACCTTGGAAGTCGCACCACCTAACCACGTGAATGGGTGCTGAGACAAGCAATGCGTGAATTCCGGTTAGGCCTTTTCATCGCAGTCTTTTCGCCTGCCGTCGGCCTGGCCGGCCAGGTGCCAGACGATCCCTTCGTCCGGGCTATGGGCTTCGGGGATTTCAACTACGTGGTCACCGAGTTGGATCAGGACGAAGGCTTCCGAATGGGGCAGATGGTCGGCCACGTGATTGCCGACCTCGACGAGCGGTTCACGTTTTTCGGTGAAGTCTCGCTCACCGCCAAGAACGACGGCTATTCGATCGAGGTCGAGCGTGCGCTGGTGCGATTCGATTTCGCCGATGAATTCAAGATCGCTGCAGGCCGGTTCCACACGCCGGTGGGCTATTGGAACGCGGCGTTCCACCATGGATCCTGGCTCCAGACGTCGGTGGCGAGGCCGGAGATGATCAAGTTCGGGAGCCGCTTCATCCCGACTCATTTCGTGGGCCTCATCGCCGAAGGCGGATTGCCTACTACGTCGCTTGGGCTCGGCTATAAGGTGGGGATCGGCAACGGAAGGGGCGCCAACATCGCTCGGGCCGGCGACGCCGGCGATGACAACGACCGCCCCGCATGGGTGGCGCGGGTGCAGTCGCGGCCCATCTCGATCGTGGGCCTCGAGGTCGGCGCAACCTTCTACAGCGACCGACTGCAGGCACCCGATCTGAGTGACGTCAACGAACGGATCTACTCGGTGCACGCGGCGTTTGACCGGGACGCTCCCGAAATTCTCGCCGAATACACCCACGTGACCCATGACCCCGTGGCGGGCACTGGAGCGTTCCCCGGCTCGGATGCGTACTACGTCCAATTCGGGTACCGGCTGTGGGGCGGGCTCTCATCGGTGAAGCCCTACGCCAGGGTCGAGCAGGTGATTGTACCGACGGGCGACGACGTTTTCGCTCCCCTTTCCTTGAACTACGACGGGCTCGTGGTTGGCGTTCGGTATGATCCTGTGGCTTTTCTGGCCTTACGGTTGGAGTATCGTTACGAGCAGTTCGAAGGGCTGGAAAATACGAACAGTCTCTATGTGCAAGGCAGCTTCGTCCTGGCGGGCTCTTGAAGGGGGTGAACATGGTGCGGGCAACCGCCTTGGCTCTCGTCACAGCAGCGGCGGCGGGTCCGATGGCTTCCACGGTCGACGCACAAGCGAGGGAGGCTGTCGCTATTGTGGTTCATCCGCAGGTCGCCATCGACGATGACAATCTCTCGTTCGACGAGCTCAGGAGCATCTTCTTGGCAGAGCGCCAACATTGGCCTGACCGCTCACGGATCACCCTCCTCGTGAGGGCCGCGATCGCGCCCGAGCGCGACCTGATTCTGACCGAGATTTACCGCATGAGCGAGGACCGCTACCGACGGTACTGGATCGGCAAGATGTTTCGTAGCGAAGTGGCGTCCGGGCCCAAGATCGTGTTCAGCACGGACATGCTCCGTGATCTGGTCACGGTCATTCCCGGATCCATCGGCTTCGTGCCCGTATCGGACGTGGGCCCCGACCTCAAGGTCATTCGTATCGACGGAATGTTGCCCGGTGATGAGGGTTATCCGCTGAGGTGAGGCGGAGTCGCTAGGGGGGCCCCAACACCTCCGTGGTGTCTGCCTCGACGGTCTCTCCACGCTCTTCGAGTGCTTCTCTGACCACACCCAGCACGAGGTCGTAGACTCCCTGGAGCCCTTGCTCCGCTTCGGTCAGCTCCCGCATATAGCGGTTCGCCATGTAGACCAGCAGATCCGTCTCCCCGCTCGAGACGCCACTCAGGAGGAGATTATTCAGACCGGATTGGGTCAGGGCGACCAGACGCTCCTGCAGGTTGTAGGTGAGGGAGAGGCCCGCCACGACATCGTAGTCCATGTACCCCAAGGTGCCGGTAGCGACGGCCGTTTCCCACGCTGTGTTGACCAGAATGGCGGGCTGAAAGCCGTCCATCATGTTACGGATCGTGGTCGCAGGTATGGCCGTGCCGCTGGCGTCCATGTTCGCCAAGACGTCCCGGAGCCCCGCGTGGAAGAGCACGACGTCCTCTAGACGGACGCGGTTCTGCTGAATCTCGCGTTCGAAGATGACGAGCGAGAGGGTCGCGAGATCCTGATCATCCTGATCCTCGGCCCACCGGTCGAGCCCGAGGGCCAAGAGAATGCTCCCGACTACGAGCACCGACTCCACCAACACGCGGGAAATCCAGGAACGCCACTTCAGGGAGCCTTGGGTTTCAGACGGGCTAAGGTTCGCCAATGGGCACTCTGTTGGTTCGAGGGCTCTCCAGGGACCTCTCCAGGAAAAGGACTCCCGGAAGCGGAGCCCTCCGAGGAAGATGGAGGAAGGTCAGACATCGGGCCAGGGAGCCGGAAAAGCTGCCCTAATCCGGTTATTATCTGCGGTCGTGCAAAGCGAAGCCGTCCGTCCTCGCGAGCCGGAACAGCCCTGACATGTCTAAAGCCCGAATGAGGCTGCTCGATACCGCACCGATACCGGACGGCGGTGGCGAGTTGGGTCTTTACGAGCACGGTGAAGACTTCGTGATCAAGATCGTGGACGGTCAGGACCTCATGAGCACCCGAACCCACGGGTCCGCAGACGCGCTGGCTGAGATCGCGTGCACCGAGGTCGCCGGTTGCGAGCGGCCCCGCGTGCTGATCGGTGGCCTGGGCATGGGCTTCACGCTGGCTTCCGCGCTACGCCACCTCGGGCACGACGCCGAAGTGGTGGTGGCCGAGTTGGTGCCTGAAGTGGTCGAGTGGAACCGGGGGCCGCTCGGCGAGCACGCCGGCCATCCTCTCCGCGATGAGCGCGTCACGGTCAACGAGATTGACGTCTCCGTCATGCTGAGGGCGGAAGCGCGGTCGTTCGATGCCATCTTGTTGGACGTCGACAACGGTCCGGAGGGATTGACCCATAAGAGTAATGACTGGCTCTACTCGAAGGCCGGGCTCGATGTGTCCTACCAGGCACTCCGGCCCAAAGGTGTCCTCGGGGTATGGTCGGCGGGTTCCGACCGTGCTTTCACCAAGCGCCTCGTTGGAGCTGGTTTCGCGGTAGACGAGGTTCCCGTGCGGGCGCACCGGGGGAAGGGCGCTCGGCACCTCATCTGGATTGCCCGGAAGCCGGAGTGATAGGGGGCGGGACCGGGGGGAGTCGGTGGCGCTCTACCGTGGAAGGCCTAGTCCGTCCAGAAGGCTCTCGAAGCGAGGCTCGTCCCGCAGAAAGTCGAAGATCGGATCAACACTGAGGTAAGGCATGTTGGGATCGAGCTCCTCGAACGCCAACTCGAGGTAGTATAAAGCTTCCGGGGCCCTCCCGGCCCGAGTGTATAACGTCCCGATTTGCCACGGGGCTGCGTCTCCCGTCTCCAGGCGCTCGATGAACAGCTCTGCGACGGACTCGAGCGCGGTAGGATATCCGTTTTCCTCGAACCCCCGGTTGAGCGCGTCCAGGGCTCCTGCGTCCCCCAGAGAGCGGTACGACTCCCTCCACGCCTGGATCGCCTCTTCGTGGCGCTCCATCAGGTGGTAGGCCGTGCGCAGCGTCGCCAACGGGTAGGGCGCCCCTGGCTCCCGCTCCAGCGTACGAACCAGCAGCGCCTCGGCGGCCTCATAGCGGTGCATAAAAATGAGGTCCTGCGCGTGGAGTCCCTGGACCAGGGAGTTGAAGGGATCCAGCTCGGCCGCCAGTTCGACCTGTTCCAGAGCCTCGTCAATGCGACCCAGGTAGAAAAGCAGATGCGAGTAGTAGGCCCGGTTCACCGAGTCTGTAGGATCCTTCTCGATGGCCCTCAGGAAGGCGATCTCTCCCTCGGCCCAGTTCCACTCGTACCACGTATGCTGAGCAGCGAGGCTCGCCGGATCCTGGGACGCGGTCGGGTCCAGGGCCGCGGCACGTGCCATCGCTGCCGCGCCCCGCTGGGTAGCCTCCTCTCCGGACACGAGCCCCTGCTGGGCGCGCACACTCCAGACCCGTGCGGTTCCGATCCAGGCCTCCACGGAAGTGGAGTCACGCGAGAGCGCCAGCTCGTAATAATCGAGCGCGGTATTCAGCCCCTTTTCGGTCAGCTTCTGCCAGTGGAACCGCGCCTGGAGGAGTGCCTCGAAGACCTGTGGGTCGACCGGCAGGGACTCGGCGAGACGAGCGAGGGCCTCGCCGCTCAGCTCCGTTTCGATCTCGGCGGCAATCGCCCGCGTCACGTCGTGGTAGAGGGTTACGATGTTGCTCACGTCCGCCTGGAACCGCTCGATCCAACGTGACTCCTCACTGATCCCGTCCACGAGCGACAACTCCACCTCGATGCGGTCCCCCTCCAAGGTCGCGGAGCTTACGATGACGCCATCCACGTTCAGCTCTGCGGCGATGTCGCGCATGCGCATGTCCGTCCCCGCATAGCCTCTCACAGAGTTGGAGTTGATCACACGGATCCCCGCGTAGGTGAGCTCCCTGACCAGATCCTCATGGACCCCCTGCACGAAAAAGTCCTGCGCCGTGTCTCGCTGGGTGTTCGTCAGCGGAAGCAATGCAATTCGCGCGATCGGCGGTCCGCCCACAACCGCGGTCAGCCACCAGCCCCCGGCGCCGAAGGCCAACACGCCGGCGAGCATTGCGGCGGTCCTCCACATCCGGTTACGGCGACGGCGTCGCGCGTCGTCCGCAACCGCGGACTCGGTCGTCGCGTGCACAAGCGCGCTGGAGAATGTCTCGGCGGTGGCGAAGCGATCCTCCGGGGCCGTCGCCAGGGCCCGGGAGATGACATCGCGGACGGTCGGCGCGACATCGGGCCGACCGGTGGAAAGATCGGTCGCCGCACCCATCAGCTTCTTGCTTAGCACGGCCTGGGGCGTGGGACCGACGAAGGGGACCTCGCCCGAGAGCATCTGGTGAAGGACGCAGGCGAGTGCGTAGAGGTCCGTTCGCCCATCGATCTCCTCCTCGCCCACGGCCTGCTCGGGACTCATATACTTGAGGGTTCCGACCGCGAGTCCGGTGTCGGTCAGCCGCCCCTGGGCCTCGCTCGCCGCCTTGGCGATGCCGAAGTCACAGACGAGCGCGTGGCCCGCCTGGAAGAGAATATTCTCGGGCTTGATGTCCCGGTGCACGACGCCGCGCTCATGTGCATATCCTAGCGCGCTCGCGACTTCGCTCGTGATCTGCACTGCCTCGTCGAGCGACAGCTGGCCCACTCGGTCGAGCCGATCGCGAAGCGACTCGCCCTCGACGAACGGCATCACGAAATAGAGGACACCGTCCGCCTCACCGGAGTCGTGGAGTCCCAAGATGTTGGGGTGGTTGAGTTGGGCTGCGATCTCGATCTCGCGCAGGAACCGCTCTGGGCCCATGGCGGCGGACAGCTCGGGCCGGAGTACTTTGATCGCGACTTTCCGACGATGCTTCAGATCTTCGGCGAGATACACGACCGCCATGCCGCCCGACCCGATTTCTCGGTCCACACGGTATCGGTCGGCGAGGGCCGCCTCGAGGCGCGCTCTGGTATCCATGGGTCCCGAAACATGGGGCCTGCGCAGACCATGCGCGACTCGGATGGATTCCTGCGCCCCATCCACCCCTCTCCTCGCCCCCTGCATTCGTGTACCTTGGGGCTCGCACCTGCCACCCGGACTTGGAGCCCCCGATCACCCCCGACCCGACAGGCACGCCCCTCGGCATGCCCCTCAGCACACCACTCGGCATTCTTCGCGACGTATTCGGCTACGAGGACTTTCGCCCCGGCCAGCTAGAGGTCATCGAAGCCGTGCTCGAGGGCCGCGACTGCATCGCGCTCATGCCCACGGGAGCGGGCAAATCCCTGACGTTTCAAGTGCCGGCTCGCATGTTGGACGGGACCGTGCTCGTGGTGTCTCCGCTGATCTCCCTCATGAAGGACCAGGTCGATGCCCTCAACGAGCTGGGCTTTCGGGCCGCCGCGATCAACTCGTCGCTGGAGCCGGACGAGCGAGAGCGGAGGCTCCAGGCGCTGAGAGGCGGAGAGTACGAGCTCGTCTATCTGGCCCCCGAGGGGCTCGACGGCCGCCTGAGCCGCGAGGCTGGGAATTGGCCGCTCTCACTGCTCGTGGTGGACGAGGCGCACTGCATCAGCCAGTGGGGGCACGACTTTCGGCCGTCCTACCGGCGGCTGCAACGGCTCCGGGACGAGTTGCCTGGTGTGCCCGTGTTAGCGCTCACCGCGACCGCCACGAACGCCGTCGCCAGAGACATCATTCGGCAACTCGACATGAGCAAGCCCGCCGGGTTCAAGGGCTCGTTCTTCCGCCCCAACCTGAAGATCTATTGCAGGAAGAAGGGCACCGGACCCACACGCTTGGAGATCTCAGGGCTGATCCAGGCGCATCAGGGGCAGAGCGGCATCGTGTATTGCGCCTCGCGCAAGGCGGTCGATCAGATGGCCGGATTCCTCTGTGATCAGGGGGTGCGGGCGTTGCCCTACCACGCCGGCATGGAGGCCGCGGATCGGGAAGCAAACCAGAATGCTTTCGCGAGGGACGACGCCGACGTGATCGTCGCGACCATCGCCTTCGGCATGGGCATCGACAAGTCGAATGTGCGCTTCGTCATCCATCGGGACATGCCCAAGGACGTGGAGTCCTGGTATCAGGAGATGGGGCGCGCGGGCAGGGACGGTCTGGATAGCGATTGCTTCCTCTTCTATTCGTGGGCCGACGTGAAGCTCCAGGAGCGGTTCCTCAACGACATCGACAACCCCGATCTCTACTGGACCAAGATCGAAGCGGCCAAGTCTCTTTTCCGCTTGGTGGAAGACGGGGGGTGTCGCCAAAAGAAGATCCTCGGCCACTTCGGCGAGGAGATCGATCCGTGCGGCAGTTCCTGTGACTGGTGCATGGGTGTGAAGGCGGAGGATCTGGCGGCTGAGGGGATGCTAGCCGCGGAGGGGAAGATGGCCGCCGCCGTGGTAGCCCAGCGACGATCGAAGTCGTTCGATCGAGTCGCCGAGGCCGGGCCGCTCTCCGATGAAGGGGAGGCCCTGTTTCAGAGCCTGCGAGTGCTTCGCAAGTCCATTGCGGACCAGCAGCGTGTGCCGGCATACATCGTATTCAGCGACAAGACCCTGCGTGCCATGGCCGAGGCGCGTCCGTCCACGGCGAGCGAGCTCTTGGCCGTCTCGGGCGTGGGGCCGCTGAAGCTCGAGCGGTACGGAGAGGCGTTCCTGGAGGCGGTAAACCGGGGCCCGACGAATTCGATGGTGGCGGAGGCCGATGGACACGCTGGAGCCGCACCCTTGGCGGCCGAGGCCGACGCGTAGGCTGGCGCCACACCCTGTCTCGCGTCCCGTTCTTGCGTCCTGTGACGACGTTTCCCAAGCTGCTTGTCTGATTGGCGATCGCGAGGAGGGTGCGTCAGGCACCCAGAATGCTTCAGGCACCCAGAATGCTTCAGACACCCAGAATACTTCAGACGCCGAGAGCAGTTTGACCCGAGGGAGGCAGCTCATGAGCCGCAATTCGCAGACCGAACGCCTAGCTGGCCCGATCCGTTTCGTAGCTGCCTCGATGGCGACCGGGATGGTCCTTTTCGCGACCGTGGCGTCCGTGTCGGCGCAGGGCGTCGCCCCGACGCCGACCGTCACCGGTCCGATTCTTGCGACCGCCCCGCTTGGCGATCCGTCGCACGGCTTCGTCTTCTCGCCGGCGGCGGTCGACCTCGGCCCTCGGGGGTATGTCCAGGAGGAGTTCTTCATCGAGGGGACCGCGAACCGGTACACGCGCTCCGATATGGCGACCGCTGAAGTGATCGATGGCGGGCATCCCTACAAGACGCGGTTCGTCGTCAGACGTCCCCTATCGCCCGCCGCGTTCAATGGCACGGTGGTGGTGGAGTGGAACAACGTGACCGCCGGCCAGGATCTCGACATCGACTGGTTCCAGTCGTGGCCGCACTTCGTGCGTGCCGGCTATGCGTGGGTCGGCGTTTCGGCCCAGCGGGTCGGCGTCGATGCGCTCCGGGGGTGGAGCCCCGAGCGCTATGGGTCTCTCGATGTCACGCACGGAGGGATGGTCGAGCGGGACGATCTGTCCTACGACATCTTCGCCGCGGTCGGCCGAGCGGTGCGCGGGCCCGCAAACGCGGCGGTGATGGGCGGGCTGGAGGTCGAGCATGTCATCGCCACTGGGCACTCACAGTCGGCGAGCCGGCTTGCCGTCTATCTCAACAACGTTCATCCGATCGACCCCGTCTTCGACGGTGTCGTGGTCCACGGGGGTGGTGGACGCGTCCGCGACGACCTCGACGTGAAGGTCTGGAAGCTGCTGGCCGAGAGCGATATGGGTCGACAGGTCGCAACCCGCCAACCAGACACCGACAGCTTCCGGACCTGGGAGGTCGCAGGCTCGTCGCACGTCGACATCATCTTCGCCGTCGAGTCGGCCAAGGTGCGGGGCGTGATGAACGGGCAGACCGCGGCCGAGGCGCTCGCAGGGCTCCCGGCCGCCGGGGAGCTCAGCGGGCGCTGCGACCGGCCGGAGTACAGCCGCGTGCCGTTCCGCTATGTGATGAACGCAGCCTATGACCACATGGTTCGTTGGATCGAGGGGCGTGGCGCGCCGCCGACTGCATCGCCGATCGACGCCGAATCCGTCGGGCCACCCGCGGAGTTCGCCCGGGATTCTCATGGCAATGCGACCGGGGGCATCCGACTCGTGGCTCATGCGGTTCCGACCGCGCTGAACGCGGGTCAAAACACGGGGCAGGGCTTCTGCCGCCTCTATGGTGCGCATGACCCCTTCGATGCGGCCACGCTAGCCAGGCTGTACCCGAGCCACGATGACTATGTCGCGGCAGTGAGAGAGGTGGCCGAGGCGAACGTCGCCGCCGGATACATCCTTGAGGTGGATGCCGAGGAGACGATCAGGCTGGCGGAGGAGTCGGCAATCGGGCGATGAACCACGCCATGTAAGCGGCTACGCCGCTCTACATGGAGTTTCGTGCCACCTCGCCCCTGACGGGGGGAGACGGACACCTGCGGCCGGTTCCCGGCCGTCGCCACTCATGGCATAAATCAGCGCAATCAGGGCTGCGTTCCAATCGCGGTCCAGGGTGAACCCACAGTGTGCGCAGTGATGGATGCGCTGCGAGAGCGACTTCTTCGTCGTCTCCCAACACCGTGCGCAGCGCTGCGTGGGTTTCAAGGTCCGTGTGGGCACCTCCACGAGCTCGGCACCAGCTTCTTCCGCTTTGTACCGAAGCATCGAGAGGAACATTCCCGGTGCGGTGTCCAGGATGGACTTGTTCAGTCCGGCCTTCTGCCGGACGTTCGTGCCCGGGGCTTCCTCGGTACCCCGGGCTGACTTCGTCAGGTTCGCCACCGCCAACTCTTCCGTAGCCAGAAAGCCGAAGTGGCGAACGAGATGGGCGGTTACCTGATGCAAGAAGTCCAGACGCTGGTGGCGGACCTTCCGGTGCAGTCGGGCCACCTTGCGACGCGCTCCGGATTTGGCGCCAAGTGGTTAGCTGTAGTGATGTGGCGGCAGCTGACAATTGACGATACAGTAGCCTAATGCTGACTCGCCGAAACTTCGTTCTGGCTTCTCTGGCCGCTCCCCTGGCGCGACCGCTACGGGTGGCTCACGCGCAGACCGCGCCTCCCGGCAAGATGCTGCTCGCCATCCACCAGAACACCTCCCGGGGGGCCGGATTCCGCGGGTCGCTCGAGGGCTGGGCGAGAGCCGGAATCCAGTACGTCGAGCTGAACGACCGCATGCTCGATGGATTCCTGGAGAACGACACGTTGGCAGGCGCAAGGAGCCTCCTGAGTGATCTGGGACTGACACCAGTGTCCGGCGCCGCGGTCTTGCCGGATCTCTGGATCCCTGGTCCGGCGAGGGAAGCATCGCTCGAGACGTGGAGAAGACGCTGCGAGCAGTTTGCCAGCCTTGGACTTGGGAAGATCTACTCCCCCTCGACCACGAACCGGAGAGTCACCGCAGAGGACTTCGCGGCAACGCCGGACTGCATCCGCGAGGCCGGAGAGATCGCCGGCGAGTACAACCTCACCGCGATGATCGAATTCCTGCGCACGTCGACCCACCTCGCGACCCTGACCTCGGCGCTCGGCATGATCCGCGAGGCGGCGCATCCCAACGTCCGGCCGATGATCGATTTCTTCCACTTCTGGTCGGGACTGAGCAAGTTCGACGACCTGGACCTGCTCGAGCCCGGCGAGCTCGCTCATGCACACTTCCAGGACCTGCTCGATGCTCCCCGCGAGCTGACGAACAACGACTACAGGCTGATTCCGGGCGACGGCATCGCGCCAGTGGTGCGCATCCTCCAGAAGCTGGCCGAGAAACAGTACGACGGAGCGCTCTCCGTGGAGCTGTTCCGGCAGGAATTTGTGCGGGGAGATCCCTTCCAGGTCGGCACCGAGATCCGCCAGAAGTGCGAAGCCGTGATGCGCGAAGCGGGCGTCTTGTAGGTCAGAATCCACCGGTCCACCAGAGGAAAGCACCATGCGAAACATCATACCGAGCATCACACCCGTTCTTTGCTTCCTCGCCCTCGTGGCGCTGTCGCCCGCCGCGGGCCACGCCCAAGGTGGCCCGACGGAGGCCATCGACATTCCTGCGGCCGACATCGCGGCCGTCGTCGCTACCGAGAGCAGCATTCCAGACCGTCAGATTCGCATCGTGGACATGGGTAGCTACAACTTGGCCGTGGGCGTCATTCATCGGGGAGCCACGCAGGGGAGCGGCGGTCCCGTGGGGGGCATCATGCACTCTCTGGTGACCGAGACCTACTACGTCATTTCGGGGTCCGGCACGCTGGTGACCGGCGGTACCATCGCCAACCCCAGAGAAATACCAGCCACCTCGCCAGTCGTGCAGATCCTCAACGGACCCAGCCAGTCGGGTGCCACTGATGGCGGACGGGCCCGCGTGATATCCGAGGGCGATGTGATCATCATTCCAGCTGGTGTGTTCCACGGTTTTTCCGACATCCCCGATCACGTCACGTACCTCAGCGTGCGGCCCGATCCCAACAAGGTTCTCCAGGCCGGCTACGTGAACCCAGTGGTGGAGAGGTAGCCTCTGGGCGGGCCCTCGGACGTTTGACCATGCCGCTACCCCGTCCTAGTTTTCGGGCGGGCGTGTCGAGGTCCTAACGCTATCTTGATGACCTCGCCGCCGCCGCGGACAACACGTTTTTCCAAAGGAGCTACGTGATGAAGAGAAGGTCGAGGGTCGCATTGCGTTTCGGCGTCGGTCTTGCGGTGGTCGCCTTCAGCTTCGGGGCATCGGATGCCGCGGTGGCTCAGTCCGCCTCATCGGACGTTGAAGTCACCTTCTCCCGCGACATCGCGCCGATCCTGCAGCGTAGCTGTCAGACTTGCCACCGCGCGGGCGGTGTGGCGCCCATGCCGCTCCAGACCTACCAGCAGGCTCGACGGTATGCCCGCAGGATCAAGGAAAAGACCCAGATACGCGATCGTATGGGTGCGATGCCCCCTTGGTACGTCGAAAAGGACATCGGCATCCAGAACTTCAAGTACGATCCCTCCCTCAGTGATCAGGAGCTCACGGCCATCGCAACCTGGGTGGACAACGGATCTCCGGAGGGTGACCCGGCCGATCTGCCCCCACCCCTGGACTTCGCTAATGCGGACGAGGTCTGGGTTGCTGGCGAGCCGGATTTGATCGTGGAGTCGGAGGAGATCTTCATGGCGGCCGGCGCCCCTGACTGGTGGGGCGAGATCGAGTCCGTAAAGATCCCTCTCGAGGAGGACCGGTACGTCAAGTCCATCGAGATCAGGGAGGTCAACGACATCGATGTGACGGACACCGGGCGCGAGACGGTCGGCGGGCGTTACATCTTCCACCACTTGGCTTTCAGCACCCAGATCCTCCAGGCGGACGTCGACCCGACGTTGCTCCGGTTCTTTGACGCCCAGGCCACGTTCTGGCCCGTGCATGAGGTGGGTCGAAACCCGGACGTGTTCGATCCCGAAGCAGGACGGCTCCTGAGGGCGGGCTCCAGCATCGTGTCCAACTCGGTGCACCTGCACTCCAGCGGTCGGGACACGAGAGGGAAGCTCGTCTTCGGCTTCCGGTTCCATCCAAGGGACTATGAGCCCAAGTACCCGCAGGCTCCCGTCGCCCTCGGAAACGGCGTGGACATCGATATCGAGGGCTTGGAGACCGGACAGGAGCTTCATGCCTACGAGGTGCTAGAACAGCACACCAAGTTCATCACATTCGAGCCGCACCTGCACGCACCGGGCGAGCGTATGTGCATCGAGGCCATTTGGGGGTTCAACGTGGAAACCCTCAACTGCGTCGGATACGACCACAACTGGGTACGCGGTTACGCCTACGAGGACGGCTACCAGCCGCTCCTCCCGAAGGGCACGGTCCTCCACATCATCGGCTACATGAACAACACGGAGGAGAACGCTAACGTCCCCGACGCTAGAAACTGGGCCGGAGCCGGCAATCGCTCGGTCGCGAACATGTTCATCGACCTCGGGATACGCGTTACGATGACCGACGAGCAGTTCCTCGAGGAGATGGCGAACCGTAGGGACCAGTTCAGCCTCACGAAGAATGACCACGTGATCGGCTGTCCGCTGTGCCTGGCACCCCTTGCCGTTCCGTCGCCTGAGGCGGACGCGACAGCGGGGGCCGGGTCCGACAACCCATGATCCGGTCAATGCGGTTCGTCCCCGGGTGTGCCCTTGCGGTCTCTTTGCTCATCGTGCCTGAGATAGCGGACGCACAGCTTTCCTACACTAGTGGCCAGACGATCTCCCCGGCTTACGAGGGTTTCGAGGTCAACCCGGGCGGGTCGTACAACCTCCTCTTCGGGTACCTGAACCGAAACTGGGAAGAGGTGCTCAACATCCCGGTGGGAGCTGAGAACTACTTCTCCCCCGGGCTCCCCGACCGCGGGCAGCCGACCCACTTCCTGCCACGCAGGAACCGATTTGTCTTCAAGGTTCACCTGCCCGCAGACTTCGACCCGACTCAAGAGGTGGTCTGGACTCTGATGAGCCAAGGGGTGGAGAAGAAGGCCTACGCGACGCTTCGGCCGGACCTGCTCGTCGACAACATGATCATCGCGTCCGAGACCGGAGCGCTCGGCGGCGGTCGCAGCGACCCGGACAACCGATTGAACACGGCCCCGGTCATTGAGCTGGGCACGGACCGCGAGATCGCCGCGCTGGTAGGGCAGCCTGTCACCCTGATCGCCCAAGTGACCGACGATGGGCTCCCCATCACTCTGGAGGAGCGCCGGGCGCGTGCCGACCCGGTCGCCCGTGGCGAGGTGGTGGAGGCTACGAGCGACACCGACGTGAGTGCCGAGGACGAGGACGCCATAGACGCCGCAGGCGCTGCAAACGTGATCGACGGCGTTTCGGACGAGACCGAATCGGAGCAAGAGGATGCGGATACCGCCGATGACGCTCCGGACGAGACCGAAGAGGAGAAGATGGAGCGGGAACGCGCCGAGGCCGAGCTCCTAGCCCTTCGGGGCTGGCTGAACCGGCCCATCCGGCTCTCGGTGGACAAGGTCATTGGCCTACACTTCACATGGTTCGTCTACAGGGGAGACACTGATCCGACCTTCGATCCGATCCAGATCAAACCCTGGGAGGACACCCGGGCCTTCCACAACTCTCCATGGTCACCGTCCTGGGAGGCGCCTTCCACTCCGGAGGACAATCGATGGGTGACGCAAGTCACTTTCGATAAGCCGGGAACCTATGTGCTTCGGGGCCGGGCCGATGACGGATCTCTGTTCGCCGACGCCGAGGTGACGATCAACGTCCGGCCGTTGTTGCCTTGAGCCTTCAACTCGGGTAGTGACCATACTTCTTCGAGCCCCCACGCGCCCACGCGCGAATCGCACCGTCATGTCTTGTGTGGTCGCCTCCCTCATCGGTGTCTTCGGTGTGTCCTCTCTTGCGAGCGCCCAGTCGCTCATGGACACATACTCGCCCGTAACAGAGGATATGCTGCTCAGCCCCCCAGACGGTGAGTGGCTCATGTGGCGCCGAACCTACGGCGCCTGGGGGTACAGCCCTCTCGATCAGATCAACACCTCGAACGTGGGCACGCTCCGCCTGGCCTGGGCCTGGACCATGGCGCCGGGTCAACAGGAAACGACACCGTTGGTGCACGACGGAGTCATGTTCCTGCCCCAGGCGTGCGACTTCATCGAAGCGGTGGACGCGCGCGACGGAACCATCATCTGGGAGTACCGCCGCGAGCGGGTCGACCACGCGGCAACCCTGGCGTGTGTCAACCGCAACGCCACGCTGTACGACAACCATCTCATCATCGCCACGCATGATGCCTATCTGGTCGCCCTCGACGCTCGTACGGGCGAGGTGGTGTGGGAGCACCAGGTCGGGGACTGGACCATCGGACACCATTACTCCGGCGGGCCCCAGGTCTTCAACGGTCAGGTCATCGCCGGGATGTCCGGCTGCTACTACATCAACACACGCTGCTGGGTCTCGGCCCACGACCTCGAGACGGGTGACGAGCTGTGGCGCACGCATACGATCCCGATGCTGGGGGAGCCCGGAAGTGAGACCTGGGGAGGGCTTCCGCAGGACCAACGCCGCGGAGGCTCGGCCTGGATGCCCCCGAGCTACGACCCGGATCTGAACCTGATCTACGTTGGCGTGGCGGTGCCCGTCCCGTGGGGATCGGTCCAACGAGACACGGGCGGAGGCGACATCCTCTACACCAACTCCACGCTCGCCTTGAACGCCGACAACGGTGAGATCGAGTGGTACTTCCAGCATCTTCCCGGAGACGATTGGGATCAGGATCACCCCTTCGAGCGCATCATAGTGGAGACCGAGGTTTCGCCCGATCCGGATGCCGTCTCGTGGCTCAATCCCGACATCACACCAGGCCGGCGCAAGGTGGTCACAGGTATTCCGGGCAAGCCGGGCATCGTCTGGACACTGGACGCGGCCACTGGAGACTTCCTCTGGGCGCGAGAAACGAACTACCAGAACATCATCGTGGGCGTCGACGTGGAGGGGCGGAAGGGCATCGCGAATCCTGAAATCAAGCTTTCGTCGATCGAGGACACGACCTTCGTCTGTCCGTCCCTCGGCGGTGGCGGCATCAACTGGCAGGCGGTGGGCTACAGTCCTCAGACAAACGCCCTCTACGCGCCCACCAACAGTACCTGCATGACCTACACGCTGAATCCGGTGGATCACGAGCTCGGTGATTACCACGCCTCAGCGACCTACCGGCGCGTGGACGTGCCGAACTCTGACGGTCAGATCGGTCAGTTCACGGCGGTGGACGTGGCAACCGGGGCGACGCGGTGGGCACATCGGCAACGGGCAGGGATCGGCGGATCGGTGCTGACTACCGGCGGCGGGTTGGTTTTCGTCACCGACGACGCGCGGCGTTTCCGAGCCTTCGACGCGGACACAGGTGAGATTCTTTGGGAGCAGATTCTCAACTCGAGTGCCGGCGGGTACCCGGTGAGCTACAGCGTGGACGGCGTCCAGTATATCGCCATCGCGGCAGGCGGGGGTGTCAACTACCGGAGCCTCACGCGGGAAATCCGGCAGCGAGGCCAGGGGAACACACTCTTCGTGTTTCGGCTGCCATAAGCCCAGCCCAACGACTCTCCTGGGGTCGCCATGCTCGCTTCCGAAGCCAAGAAGGTCGTACTCGGGCTGCTCCTGCTCCTGGCTGTCGTGGGCAATATCGGAGTCGTGGAGGCAGTTACGGCTTCGCAGGAAATCTCGATCCCTTGGTGGGCCTCGCTGCTGGGAGGCGTCCTCGTACTGATTCCTGAAGTACTCTTGCTGGCGGCGTTCCACGCTCAAACGGGTTGGAACCCCGGATGCTTGGGCCAGAACCTCGCGATACTATACCTCCTGACGCTCCCGGTGTGGGTGACCGTGCGTTTCGCATACGCCGGAAAAGTGATCCTGTCCTGGTTCGGGCTCGACGTGTCCCTCTGGTGGCTGGTCGCGCCAGGCCTTCTCGCGGCCGTCCTCTACTTCGCCTCTTCCGACGTGCTTCACGATGAGGGGGCTGATGAAGCCTTAGGCGATCACGGTGGGGGGGGGGGGAGCTTCGGGCGAGGAGGGTGGTTAGCCTCAGTCGTCCGCGTTCTGCAACCTCGAGGCCCCGCAGCACGTTCACCGCGGGGCCTCAAAATCAGCCGGATCCGCCGGCGCTCTGCTCCTCTGGATTCGGCTGCGCTACGATGCGTAAGTACGGCTTTGGGGAACGCCACCCATCCGGGTACTTCTCTTCGGCCTCCTCATTGGAAACGGAGGGCACGATGATCACGTCATCACCCTGATTCCAGTTGGCCGGCGTCGCGACCGCGTGGGCGGCCGTCAACTGTATCGAGTCCAGGACACGGAGCACTTCATGGAAGTTGCGACCCGTCGTCATGGGATAGGTGAGGGTGAGCTTGACCCTCTTGTCCGGCCCGATCACGAACAACTTGCGGACCGTAAAGTTGTCGGCCGCCGTCCGCTCCCCGGCACTCCCACTCGCGTCGGCCGGGAGCATCCCAAAGAGTTGGGCAACCTCCAACTCGGTATCTCCAATGAGCGGGTAGCCCACAGCGTTCCCTGTGGTTTCCTCGATATCCTTGGACCACTCTGCGTGATCGCCGACCGAGTCGACACTCAGGCCGACAATCTTGCAGTTTCGCTTCGCGAACTCGGGCTCGAGGCCCGCCACCGAGCCCAGCTCGGTCGTGCAGACCGGTGTAAAGTCCTTGGGATGTGAGAACAGCACGGCCCAGCCGTCCCCAATCCAATCATGGAAGTTGATGGTCCCTTGCGTGCTCTCAGCCGTGAAGTCGGGAACCTCGTCACCAAGTTGTACTGCCATGGGGTCTCTCCTTTTCTCCAGTCCTTCGCCGATCGGACTACGAGCCTACGACCGTCGGGAGGGTCTTGTCCAGCGGGCGCGACCCTCCGTTTCCGGGGCGAGCATAGCCGGTCATCACGACAACCGATATTCTTGGCTGATGCGGGTGCGCTTCGCCGCATGGGACTCGGCCGGGAACGGTGCGATGACCATGCCTATCCGACTCAGCTAACCCCAAGTCCGCTAACCCCAAGTCCGCGATTCCGGAGAATCATCCCATGAAATATCGTCCGCTCGCCAACACCGGTGTCTTCGTGTCGGAGCTCTGCCTCGGCGCCATGACCTTCGGCAGCCAGTGGGAGATGATCGGCGCGCTCGGCCAGAAGGACGCCGACAAAATGGTGCATCGCTCTCTCGACGAGGGAATCAACTTCTTCGATACTACAGACGTCTATTCGAGTGGCGAATCCGAGGAAATTCTCGGACGGTCGTTGAAGGGCAAGCGCCAGGATGCGGTAATCGCGACCAAGGTACGTGGCCGCATGGGCCAGGGCGCGAACGAGGTTGGGCTCTCCCGGCTGCATATCATCCGGGCCGCCGAAGCGAGCCTGAAGCGTCTCGGCACCGATTACATCGACCTCTACCAGATCCACCGCTCCGATCCTGAGACCGACATCGAAGAGACCCTCATCGCGCTGACCGATCTCGTGCGGGCCGGCAAGGTGCGCTACATCGGGTGCTCCAACCTGGAGGCCTGGGAGCTGATGCAAGCGTTGGGAATTTCGGAACGGAAGGGCCTCGAGTCGTTCAAGTGCACGCAGTCCTACTATTCGCTCGCCGGACGAGAGTTGGAGCAGCAGACCATTCCGCTGATTCAGGACCAGGGCCTCGGACTCCTGGTCTGGAGCCCACTTGCCGGAGGATTTCTTTCCGGAAAATTCACGCGAGAGGGCGGCCCGGAAGGCGCGCGCCGAGCCACCTTCGACTTCCCGCCGATCGATGAGGAACAGGGCTTCGAGATCGTGGACGTGATGCGTCCCATCGCGGAGGCGCACGACGCCTCGGTCGCCCAGGTGGCGCTCGCCTGGCTACTCCATAAGGACGCAGTGACCAGCGTCATCATCGGAGCGAGAAGGATGGACCAGCTCGAGGACAACTTCGGGTCGGTCGATGTGACCCTCAGCGACGACGAGGTCGCACAGCTCGACGACGTGAGCGGAATCCCGTTGGGATACCCCGCCTGGATGGGCTCGCTCGGAGACGATCGGAGGCCGGGAGAGATGCGGGACATCGCACGGCTCCTCCAGGAAGAGGAGGAGGACGAGGCAGCGGAGGCCGGTGCGGACTAGCACCCCGCGGGGATGGCCCTCCCCAACTTGGCCGGTATCCCCGGCGATGAGCTTCCCCGCACTACCGGATTCTCGGATTTGGGTACTCCGGCACGCCAACCAGTCCGCCGATCCCGAACGCGCGGCTGAATCCGACGATCAGCGCGATGTTGGCGGCTCCGTCGTCCCATTCGTCCAACCGGGTCGCCAGCCCGACGTCGAGCACCGTGACGTTCGAAACCTGGATCCGTGAACCCAGTTCGGCCCACACCCGCGTCGCGCCGGTATTGACCGGGATCTCAGCGTAAAGATCGCCGGCGATCAGTCGGCTACTGAACCCCAGTGGAATGTCGAACGCTAGGCCACCCCTCCAGTAGTCATTCCCGTCTACCTCAGATGCTACGAGATACCCGCCGTTGACGTGTATCCGAAGTCGGCTGGCGAAGCTTCGCGTGAGGATGAGATCGGCCCCCCAGGCCCAATCTTCTCGGGAAAGATCGCCACCTGCGGGAGCCGTTACAGCTGTCTGAACGGCGACCGCCGGCCAGGTCCACCCCTCGTGTTTGAAGTTGTAGAGGGCGTCGATCTCCAGCGCTTCGAATCCGGTCGTGGTGCTCGTGCCGTCGCTCCTCGTCGCCAGCTCCAGGCTTGTGCCGATCTCGAAATTGCGAAACAGACCGGTCTCCAACTCGAAAAGACCCTCGAGCGACCTGCGGCCGCCTTCCGCCCATGCACCCCTTAGCCCTGACTGGAACTCCCACTCCAGATATTTCTTCGGATATGCGTCCGTGACCTTGAGCGGTCGGCCCGCATCCAAGGATCGGAAGTCCTCTTGGGCACTCACCATGCCGCTCAACAGTATGACCATTGAGGCGGCGAACGCCGGCACCATCCGAACCCAATTTGGGGGGCTCATCTTCGATCCTCCTCCGGCAGCAAAGGCGTCATGAACCGGCCCATCGGGACCATCTCCGACTCGGGATGGCCCTGTGGCAGCCACGATCCGTCGGGGAGCGGTGTGGGGATGCGCATCGCACCCGGCCCCATCGTGTGGTCTGCCATCGTCGGTATTCCGGGTGCCACCATAGAGTCCTGAGTGGCATAGATCTGATTCCGGAGCATCAGCTGGATCTCCGCCTCCTTCTGCTCCCGGCTGAGACGTTCGTCCACCATGATGTCATTCGTCGCGTCATGCATCATGTGGAGGTTGTCAAAGATGTGGGCAGCGGCCGGAAACATCCGAGCAAAGCGAGGTGCCACCTCGCCCACAAGCGGCATGTAGTCGGGAGGCGTAACGAGCACCGAGTCCACGAACAGGTCGATGACTCGGTCGAGCTCTCGCGCCTGGGCCTCGGGCGTCGGCTCCATGAGCGCTTCATAGACGGCCGCGTGGTGCCAGTGGTACGCCCAGAGGACCCCGTTGATGTCCGGATACTTGCGAGCAAACGTGCCGGCCCAGGCGCCGCCGCCCATCATCCACCGGTGCCCGTATCCGCGAGTCGAAAACGCGGCTGATGCGTTGGATAGGTAATAGGCCGTCGCCCGCTCGCCGGCGGCTTGTTTCTCGATTACCGAAGAGTCGGTGAGTATGTCGTAGAGTTGGCTGTGGAGGTGGTGCGTCCAGTCCATCGCTCGCCCGGTCGGATGAGCCATCCTCGTCCAGGCAGGGGCGATGAGTTCCGCAGGTGGCTCGAACTCGGGCGGCTCTACAACCAACCGCCGAATGCGGGTCTCCAACTCTTTGAAGGCGTCCGTCGCGTCTTCACCGTCCGTGAGTGCGACCTCGTATATGCCGAAGTGGGCCACATGGGCCGCGTAAAAGGATTGCGCCGCTCTCGTGTGCGTGTCGTAGAACGCGAAGTTGTAATTCCCTGGAAGGTGGGACTGGCTGTTTCGGGGCATGACTCCAGTGCAAGAGGTCTCCACAACGGCGATGAGCAGAAACGCAGCGCGGATGATTCGCCTACGCAAGACATGGTTTCGGTATGCAAGCGTAGAGGATCGTGTCCGACGGATGACGCTCTTGGCACCGCGGGGATCGGCGTACCACAATTTTTCCTCCTCGTTCGTAGGTCTGATTCGAGATTTCGCTTCGAATTCAGCCCAAACGAGGAGGTGGAAGCACCATTTCTGCATCAGGCGGCACGATGCCACCGACGTACGCGACGGAAGCATTCGAGACCCGACTCATCAGGCCGAGGCCATGATCGGGGGAAGTCGCGATGGCCGACCCGCAGGCGACTACTGCACACATGCCCGAGTGACTTTCTCCAGGCGCCCCGGAATGTGCACCATGCGCGGACGCACTATGCGCAGCCATCGAAGATGACGGTACTGCCGCAGAAGACGACGTGTGGACGGCAGCTGAAGGGCCTTCCATCCCAGGCCCCACGTGCGATGAAGGGAGTACGCAGAGGGCCTGGCCCAGGAATGCTCCCACGTACAGCGTCAGCATGACTGATGTGACCCGCCGAAGTAGGATGTCAGGTACAAGAATCATCTGGGCCGGCGCAACAACGCTGTTGGCAACTTTGAGTAGCGGAGCCTCTGTCCCCCCGTAAGCTTAGCATGTGCCGTCTTGCCCTGAGCGGCAAGGGGACACCCGACGAGGGTCGCGCGCTTTCCTCCCAATCGGCATGTTCCCGCGGCAGCACGTTAACCGTGGAGCGGTCATGAGCACAGTCGGAATCGTGAGCATTGCGGTGGGGGTCGTCTTCGCGTGCAGCCGGGGCGTCTTGCTAGTGGCCCCGGCGGCGACCCTGCGCGGGTTCAAGGGGATCGTCGAGACGAACGGTCGAATCCGAATGTTCGGTGCGATCGTGCTGACCCTCGGAGCTGCAATGATTTGGGCAGGTGCCTCAGAGGACAGTGTGCTGGCCACCGTCCTGACGGTGGTCGGCTGGGGGTTCGTCGGGATAAGCACGATGGGGCTGGTACTGTTTCCGGGCGCCTACCGAGCCATTGCCAACGGGATGTTGCCCTCCGAGCCAACCGGAAGTCTGATCGCATGGCGCTTCAGAGGGCTGGTAGGCGTCGTCGCCGGCGTGGTACTCATCTATTACGGCGCGCTGGCGCTCTGATCGAGAATCACGCCAAGCGCGGAGCGACCATGAGCACCGAAAATCCTTTTCTCATTGGTGACGAGCCCGGTGTCAGCCCCCAGATCAGTGGGTTGATCGGCATGCTTCGTTACGCCCGCAAGACCACGCTCGAGACCGTGGCCGGACTTAGTGTGGAAGACCTCGACCACACACAAGATTCCGACAGCAACTCCATCGGCGGCCTACTCTACCATATGGCCGCCGTCGAGGCCATATATCAGGCGGGCACCTTTGACGGACGCGAGTGGACCCCGGACGAGAGTGCTCGCTGGCAGGTGGGACTTGACCTTGGTCCGAGCGCACGCACCGAAATCCGTAAACATCCGCTCGACTTCTACGAAGCGCAGTTGGCCGAGGTTAGGAGCCACACGGAACGCGAGTTGCGAGCCCGTGATGACGACTGGCTTGCAGAGACTGCCCCGCTTCTGGGCCACACCGTCAACAACTACTGGATGTGGTTTCACGTTTGCGAGGATGAGATCAATCACCGCGGGCAGATTCGTTGGCTGCGTAAGCGTCTACCGGGCGGAGACTGATTGAGGTCGCGGGCTTGGCTCGACGTCGACATGTTGATCGCGCAACAGAGCGGAAGGCAGACATCGAGTGCCGAGCCGACTGAGCACCACGAAGCCGGTGGAGGTCAATTGCATAGACATTGGGAGGCGCGAATATGAGCGCGGTTGGAATCGTCACGATTTTGTTGGGGGTCCTCGTGGCGGGCGGTCGGGGACTGTTGCTCGTTGCCCCGGCGCCGACCCTGCGCTGGTTCCAGGAGACGATCGCGAGCAACGCTCGCCTCCGAACGTTCGGCGCATTCATGGTGATCCTCGGGGCGGCGATGGCTTGGGCAGGCACCTCAGAGGACAGTGGATTGGCAACCTTCCTGACGATATTCGGCTGGGCGATCGTCGGGGTCAGCGCGCTGCTGCTGGTGCTGTTCCCGGGCGTCTACCGCGCCATAGCCAACCCGTTCTTGCCCTCCGACTCAGGCGGAGGCCTGTTCTTGTGGCGCTTCGCAGGGCTGATGGGCATGGCCGTGGGCGTGCTCATCATCTATTTCGGCGTGCTTGCGCTCTGACGTACTGTACTCGGCCAGACGTATTAGGGACGACAACGACCCCCAGTAAGCATTCTGGGCCGTATCCGGAGCGTGGCGATTGGGAGACTACTCACAGGCGGCCGAGTTCTACGATCTCCTCTACGCTGGGGAGTCCTTGGTTCGAGCCGGGTCAACTCACGGACGGCTGGATCTCGACTCTCGTCGCCGAGCGTGATGGGGTCACCGTATGCCGGATATCACGAACCGTCATTCAAGATGCCGTGTCGCGCCTCGAGTTCGAGTATCTGATCGGTACGGCGGAGGGCATCGAGCGACGATCCGAGGTTCACGAGCTCGGGTTGTTTACGCAGGAGCAAACGGAATCCGCGTTTGCGGCGGCCGGTCTCACAGTGGAGAGGAAGGAGAAGGTGCTCCGGACTCGCGGTACCTACGTGGGCAAGCTCCCTAGGCGCACGGGGTCGCGCGCGTCGCGGTCGGTCGACATGTTGATCGCCCACAGACAGTACGCGCACCACTCGCTCGGGAGATCTCAATGTGTCGGAATATCAAGACCCTCTACAACTTCGAGCCTCCCGCGACCGAGGAGGAGATTCGCGGTGCATCGTTACAGTTCGTCCGAAAGATCAGCGGGTTCAACAAGCCCTCTCAGGCGAACCAGCACGCTTTCGACACGGCAGTCGAAGAGGTCTCGCAAGTGGCGCAGGAGCTTCTCACTTCTCTCACCACCAATGCGAACCCGCGTAACCGCGAGGTCGAGGCGGCCAAGGCGCGGGAGCGCGGGGCGAAGAGGTTTGGTACTGCGGGGCCGACCGCCGCTGCGTAACTGATCAGCCAGTTTCTTGAGGTTACGCGTCTCTCGCCGGGTCTTCAGACTGGGATCCACGGGGACGCGCCGCGACGCCGATCCACCCACCCAAGACTCCCGTGACACCTGAAGATAGGGGCGCAAACGTGAGCAGCAGCCAAGGCTGATCACCCAGCAGAATCGCCACCACGACGCCGATGGCTGCACCCACGAAACTGAATGTGAACGCGCCCTTGGCGGCTTCCTTGTAAGACCGGCTCCCCATCGCGCCGTATGGGATGGCGACGACGAACGGGATACCCACGCCCAGAACCGCCGAAAGGTCGTACACCGCTGACGCGCGGGGCCGCCTTTTGCTGCTCGGCCAGGAACGCAAAGACCTTATCGATGTTCTGCCTTCCCGCGCTGAAGTGAGTCCCACCGGCAACCTCGATGTACTCGTAGCTCATCCCGAGCTCCTCCATCTTCGCGACCCATCGACGCGTCACTTCCACATCCACCAGCTCGTCCGCGTCCCCCATCACGACCATCACGGGGATGCGCCGGGCCGCACTCAACGCATCCGGGTCGCTGTAGATCGCAGGTGCCATTGGCGCAAGCGCGGCCCAAACGTCCGGGTACGTCATGCCGAGGTGCCAAGTGCCGCCACCACCCATGGACTGGCCTATGAGATAAATCCTTCTGTCATCGACGTTGTACTCTTCCCGCATGATTCCAAGGACGTTCATCACGTCCAACTCGCTGAGCTCACCGAGGTTGGCCGGGCCGGGGTCCGCTTGGCGCTGATTGAACTCGTTTCCGGCGCCGCGACCGCCGTACCATCCCCTCTCGTTGAACCCCATCGGGGTCGCCACCAGAGACCCGTATTCCTCGGCCAGCTCTACCAGGTTGTTGTACTCCATCATGTACATCGTGCCGCTGCCCAGGCCGTGTAGCGCGATGACCAAGGGGGTAGCTCCACCGTCGTATCCGGTGGGCACGTAGACGCCGTATTCCACCTCGGCACCGTTGGCCTGGGGCATCTCGTAGGTTCGAAGCTCCACTCGCGCCAATGCATCCAGATTCGCCTGGGATCGCTCCGGCAGAACCCACTCCTGACCGAGAACGCCACCTTGCAGAACGAGCACTAACAAACAACTGCCCAAGAGTGCCCGAACACCGCACCTGACGGGTGCACCGGCTGTCGACGTGACGGACTGAGTCATACTCGAATCTCCTTTGGATCCTTCACAGCAGGTGGATTGAGCTCTGGAGGGGCCGGCCATGGTCTGGCCAAGATGTGCCTTGCTGGTGGGACCGGCAAGCAAGGTTCAGCCGGGGAGCCTAACTCAACCGAGAGGTATCACTGAACCCCCGAAAGAACCTCCTCGAAGGTCTCGACAGCGATTCCAACCGCCAGCCGGTCGACTACGGCACGTTGGATCCGCCTCCACTCGTCGTCCCACTCCGCCCAGTCGAAGAGGCGGGCGTTTCGGTTGCTCAGCCCGAGCTGCCAGGGGTCTCCGTCGAACTCGCCCTCCCGGAAGGATCCTTCCTCCTCGGCGGTGATGGTGAATTCCGCGACCACCCGGCCATCCACGTTCACAATGAGGACGTCGGCCTCGGCTCGCACGATGCGCTCCCCGGAGATGACCCAGTAGGTCGCCACATCGCCGACTTCATACGTGACCCATCTCTGCCTCGTGGTCGCCGAGCTCCGGTCGGAAGGCGATCCACTGCCCCACCCTCGACCCCGACAATCATCCGGACTCAACCTGACTCCGCGGCCGCGGTCGTGCCCCAGGCCGGGTCCGGCACATGCGTCGCGAGTCGGTCCCCGCTCCCGCTCACGCGCCCGGCTCCGAGCCGGATCTTGCCTGCGGATCTCGACCGTGCGCTCCTCGACCTCGACGTTCTCGTCCTCGATTCTGAGCGAGACGACTTCGACCATAACGCCGTAGTCGGCGCCAATGAGGTCGAGCGCCCGTCCAACCAGGGCCGGAGATCGGGGCATTATGCCACGCAGAAGCCCACGGAGCTCCCGGCGCAGAATGTTGGCGTCCGCCATCGCCACGAACGGCGGTGCGTCCCTCCAGTACCCGGACTCCATACCCTCGTCGAGCTCGATCTCGAGTGCTGTTCCGGCGATGCCACGGACGCGATCGCTTGCTGAAACCGGAAGGGCAGCCAAAACCACCGTCCCCATCGCCAACGCCCGATCCTGAAGATCACGTACTTCCAGGGCGATCGGCCGCGGTGTCGAACGGCGCACGGAGAGAGCCCGCTCGGCGATGCCGTAAGCGGCTCTCGGCCTCCGGTCTCCCAGCTCGACTTCGGCCCAGTCGATGATGACGCGCGTTTGGGCGTCGAAAGACGCCTCCCGCTGTTCGCGCGTCGGGGAGAAATCGCCCCGAACGGAAGCGAACGCCCGAACGGCGTCCTCCCATCGGCCCTCGCGCGAGGCATTTTCGCCCTCGGTCATGTACCACTCGATGGCCGCTTCCAGGGCCGTCCGGCGGGCCACGCGATAGCCGTCGGGCTGCAGGAGCCGCATCCCCACCGAACGGATACGTGACATGAGGCGGTCGATGGAGAGGAACTCACGAGCGGCCGCGACGGGCTCACCCCGGCCCTCGAGAAAAGCGGCCTCTTCCAGAGCGAGCATGACCGCCGAATCACCCACGATCAGAAGCCGGTCTCTCGCCTCCTGGAGCGTGGCGTCTTTTTCCACCGCGTCCGCATACCGGTACGCGGCCTCCATGTAGCGGCCTTGAGATTGGAGGTCGAGCCCCTCGTTGAACCGGTCTTCCGCAGACGCGCACGCCGTCGTCAGCAGAAGCGGCAATGCGAGAATCAAGCGTCTCGACGTCGTGGCCATAGCAGATCTCTCCGGCGGAATCGTGCCTTCAATCTAATCTCTTCTCAAGTCTTGGAGTGCGACAGGGAGCGCGCAACGATTCTTTCGAGGCTGTCGTCGTGAAGGCTATCTTCAACAGCCTTCTAGCTGTTGGAGGGGACCGGTGATCTACTTGCTGCTGGCCGACGCCCTGGTCGTTCTTCATTTCGGTTTCATTGTGTTTGTGGTGCTTGGCGCGCTCACGGTATACCGCTGGCCGAAGATCGTCTGGGCACACATTCCGTGCGCGCTTTGGGGAGCATGGATCGAAGTCACCGGTACGATCTGTCCCTTGACTCCTCTGGAGAATCGCTTTCGCAGGATGGGCGGGGCGGAGGGATACGCGGGCAGTTTCATAGACCACTACCTGGTGCCGGTCATCTACCCGTCCGGCCTCACCCGGGCCCACCAGCTGGTCCTCGGAGGCTTGGTCGTCGCCGTCAACCTGGGGGCGTACGGATTCCTACTGTGGCGTCGCGCCAGGCGCTCGTCCGGCACCTAGCCGCTGTAAAGGAAGAGTCGCGCGGCGAAGGTCCCTTCGCGGGACTCAGAGCATCACCGATCGGGCAAGTGGTTACCGACTCTGCAGCTCGTTACCGACTCGGCAGCTTGAAGACGTACAAGGCGTTCCCGTTCTGAGGGTGCCGGATCTCTGGTGTGACCGCACGCGGCACGCCACGGGGACTTCCGCCGCCGACACCACTGCTGATGGCTATGTACTGTTCCCCATCCGCCTCGAACGACACCGGAAAGCCTTGGACTGACGTCCCGAGCCTCGTCTGCCACAGCACCTCGCCGTTCCGAACGTCGTAGGCGCGGAAGTAGCGGTCGAGGTCGCCCGCGAATACCAGGCCGCCACCCGTGCTGAGCGTCGCGGTGAGGAAAGCCGCCCTCTGCTCGACACTCCACAGCTCTTCCATCGTGTCTACGTCGTAAGCGCCAATCTTGCCCAAGCGACCGTCGGTTCCGGGCATAGCGCTGAAGCGCCTGAGCGCGGCCGTGCCGCCTGAGCCGCGCTCGAGCCGCATCTGGCGTCCCTGGATCTCCAAACAACTCTGTGAGAGCGGAATGATGAGCGCATTGATTTCAGGGCTGTAGGACATCGACGGCCAGTTGTGGCCACCCGCGGTGCTCGGGCACACCGACACCCAGTCGCCGATTCCGGCCGAAGCGATGTCTTCGCGGTAACGGACCGCGCCGGTTTGGGGGTCGATGTAGTCGAAAACGTTCTGGTAGATCGACTCCTTATGCCCCAGGAACTGTCCAGTCTCACGATCGAGCTTCCAGAGGATCCCATGTTTTCCGATGGAAAACACTGAGCGCTGGCCATTACTATCGATCAGGACCCGCTCGAAGACCTCGTCCAGGTCCAGTGATTCCCCGGGGACGTGCTGGTTGTACCAGACGATGGAGCCATCGTCTGGATCGATCGCCAGGGTCGAATTGGAGTAGAGCGCTGCGTCGTCAACGGTGAGGCCGCGGCTCGCGGCCACCCACGGCTTGGCCTGGGCCGTCCCCCAATAGACCAGTCCGAGCTCGGGATCGTAGCTGCCGGTGTTCCATACATCGACGCCCCCGCGGAGCTCCAGTGGAAGATCACCCCAGGAGTCGCCCCCGGGCTCTCCCGGACGGGCGATCGTGAACGTGCGCCACAGTTCCTCGCCGGTGGCAGCGTCGTGCGCCGTGATGAAGCAGCTCTCCTCGAAGAAGCGGGTGCACCCATTGATGCCGTTGAGCACCTTGCCCTCGACGACCATCGGACCGGCCACGTTGGTAAAGCCCTGGTGATAGTCGGCAATCTGAGTCTGCCAGACGGTCTCTCCGGTGCGTGCATCGAGCGCGACCATGTAGGCGTCCTTGGTCGCGACGTAGATGTTCCCGCCGTAGATCGCCAGGTTGCGTAGCTGGTCGAAACCACCGGCACGGAAATCCTCCGCCCATTCGCGCCTGTACTCCCAGAGCAAGTCACCGGTGGCCGCATCGAGGGCCTGGATCACGTTGCCAGGATTGGTCAGGTACATGACGCCGTCACGGACCAGTGGCGTCGGCTGGTTGACCCCGTCGCGCATCGACCACACCCAGGCGAGCCTCAAGTCGGACACGTTGCTCCGGTCGATCTGGTCGAGCGGGCTATACCCCTGCGAATCGTAGGTGCGCCGGTAGATGATCCAATCCTCGTCGTCGGGATTGAGGAGCTCCTGTTCCGTCACGGGCTCGAAGTCGGTTATCTCATGAAAGGTTCGAGTCACACCTGAGGGAACAGACCCGTCGTCATCGTCCGCGTCGACCCGAGCACCTGCGTCGCTAGCAGCCGTAACCTCAGCCACGGCCCCGGTGAGCATCGACCCGACGGTCGTCTCGCGATCCCCTTGGACCGTGCGTCCGTCCCTCTCCAGACCATTGGCCGCAAGCAGGTAGACCGTGATGGCATCGTATTCGGCGGCCCTCAACGAGTTCGGAGCGGTGGGAGGCATCGTGCGAAGCGTCGCGCGGAATTCGCCGACAGTGCGCTCCTCCCAGACGGCGCGGAAGTTGGGACCCGCCAACTCGGGCGCCTCGAACGATCCCGTGAAAGTGGCGAGGTGACAGGAAGCGCACGCCCTCTCATAGGCTGCCTGGCCGGCCGTGTGCACCTCCTCGGTCAGCGATAGCGCACCTGCGTTCTGGGCACTCAGAGACGGGCCCGGCGAAAGGATGATTGGTGCGGCGGCGATGAGAGCCGAAGCAAGAGTTCTCGCAGATTTCTTCATAAGAGTGCATTCACTGGGTGGACGGAACCGATCTTGGGCGGGGTTGCGCTCGCTCGGCGGCGCAACGCCCCGCACCGCTACTCGCCTCAGTCTGTGTCCCGGGGGCACGCGCCGCAACCGTCGTACCTTCTTTACGACTATCGGCCAGTAGCCAAACCCTCGCGTGTCGCCCTGAAACCATCTAACCTGCCTGGACGCCATCGAAGAAGGCCGTTGAAGAAGTACCTTCTAGCGCCGTGAGGAGGGAATGATGGAGTCGAAGCTCTCAGATCCGAAATCGGTCTTGTCACTTCACGGGGTGGGGCCAACGTTTGCCGCGACGCTGGCCGTTGGACTGGCCTTCATGCTGGGGGACCCTGCCCAAGCCTACGGCACCCTCCCAGCACTTCCGCCCGCTCAGGACCAGAGCGTCGAAGTCTTCGAGGCCACGATACCCGATCTCCAGCGAGCCATGACCGACGGGCGGATCACCGCAGTGCAACTCATAGACGCATACCTCGCCCGGATTGCCGCATACGACCAAGCAGGGCCTGCGCTGAACAGCATGATCCTGGTCAACCCGAATGCACGTGCGCGAGCGGCGGCGCTCGACGAGGAGCGAGCGCTCCGAGGCACCAGAGGACCGCTCCACGGGATCCCGGTCATCCTGAAGGACAATTACGATACGGCAGACCTGCCGACTTCGGCGGGATCGATCGCCCTTGCCGGGATGATCCCCCCGGACGACGCCTTCCAGGTCCGTAAGCTACGGGAGGCCGGAGCCGTCATTCTGGGAAAATCCAACATGCACGAGCTGGCGCTCGGTTACACGTCCATCAGTTCTGTTGGCGGTCAGACGCGTAACCCCTACGACCCCTCCCGGAACCCGGGCGGCTCCAGCGGGGGTACCGGTGCGGCAATCGCGGCCAGCTTCGCGTCCATCGGCTGGGGCAGCGACACCTGCGGATCGATTCGTGTCCCTGCGTCACACAACAACCTGTTCGGTCTCCGTCCGACCAAGGGCCTCTCGAGCATCGACGGGATCATCCCCCTGTCTCACACTCAGGATGTAGGTGGCCCCTTGGCCCGCACCGTGACAGACCTCGCCATCGGTCTGGACGCGACCATAGGGTTCGACGCGGCCGACCCGGCCACCCGGATTCTGGCCGATCGCCAACTCCCCGGGTTCGTGGACCAGCTCGATGCCGAGGCCCTTCAAGGGGCCCGGCTCGGGGTGTTGACCATTCTGTTCGGCGATGCTGCGGAGGACCGGGAGCACGCTCGCCTGCTTCGAGCCGTTCTCGATAGCATGCGTGAGGCCGGAGCGGAGATCATCGACGTCGAGATCCCCGGTTGGGATTCGCTCCTCTCGCGGACCAGCGTGCTCGGGTACGAGTTCAAATGGGACCTGATCGATTACTTGGCTGCCACCCCCGGCGCACCGGTTGCCAGTCTGCAAGACATCCTCGATCGGGGTCTCTATCACGTTCAGTTGGGGGGCTCCTTCCGGGCCCGCGCCGCCACGGAGGAGAGGGACAGCGCCGGATACGCCAGGGCTATGGAGAAACGTGCGGCGGCACGCGCTGCGGTGCTGGCGACCATGGATGAGCTGTCACTCGACGCGCTGGTCTACCCCACGGTACGACGCACGGCGGCCCGACTCGGGGATCCCCAGGGGGGCGTCAACTGCCAGCTGAGCGCGGCGACGGGGCTTCCAGCGTTGAGCGTCCCTGCCGGGTTTACCGGGCTAGGGCTTCCCACCGGACTCGAGTTGCTCGGGAGACCGCTGCAGGACGCGCGATTGCTGGCCCTGGGTTTCGCTTTCGAGCAAGCCTTCCAGCCCCGGCGCGCACCGGTGCGTACCCCGCCGTTGGAGAACGGCCGGGCTCCCGAGCCCGTCGCCTTCGAGGTCGCCGCCCAGGGGGGGCGTGCCACCGCCCGCGTTCTCTTCTCGTGGGATGTCACGACTAGTGCCTTGTCGTATGAGGTGGCGTTCTCAGGAATATCGGCCCCAGAGATCCTCGGGGTGGGCCTCCACCGAGCGGAACCAGAACGGGAGGGCGGCATCATCTACCGGCTGTCGGGCCCCGGCGGCCAAGCAGCCTCCGGTACGATTACCCTGAACGCCGGGGAACGCGAAGCACTGATGGGGCGTGACTTCTACGTTCGGCTCTACACTACCCAGAGTCCCGCTGGCGGGCCCCGAGCCCCACTTCCCGTCCCGTGATGCATCGCCTCGACCGATCTGGGCTGGGAGCGATTCCTCTCGGCTAGAAAGCTGTTGAAGCAGTACAGCAGGGCGTGCACGGCTCGGGCTCGGGACACTGGAAGCAGATGATCAATACGCCGCCACGGCCCGTCTCGATCTATCCGATCCTCTCGGTGAACTTCGTCGGAACGTTGGGTTTCTCCATCGTCCTTCCCTTCTTGGTGTTTCTGGTCACGAGGCTCGGCGGTAACGCTCTGATCTACGGGGTCGTGGGTGCCACCTATTCCTTCTTCCAGCTAATCGGCGCCCCGATCCTCGGAAGAATGTCGGATCACTACGGGCGACGGCGTATCCTTCTTCTCAGCCAGCTCGGGACCATGGTGTCTTGGGGTGTCTTTCTGATCGCGCTGTCCTTGCCCGTCGTCCCCCTGGTGGAGGTCGATTTCGGGGTGACCGGAGCCTTCACGGTCACCATACCCCTATTGGTGCTCTTCTTCGCCCGAGCCTTGGACGGAGTCACCGGGGGCAACGTGTCGGTGGCCAACGCCTATCTGGCCGACATCACCGAGGAGCGTGAGCGGAGTGCGAACTTCGGAAAAATGGCGATATCCGGGAATCTCGGCTTCATTCTGGGGCCCGCGATCGCGGGAGCACTGGGGGCGACAGCGTCGGGGGAAATCCCACCCGTGGTTGCGGCGTTGGTCATCTCGGTCGTAGCGAGCCTCATCGTCGCGTTCTGGCTTCCCGAGACGAGCTGTGGCGCACTCAGGGCGAATCAGGAGCGCGCCACGGTTCGCAAGGTCCTCGGCCAAGAGCTCAAGGAGTGCTATCGCCTCGAAGGGGGGCCGGCTCTCACGATGCGGGAGATCCTGGGGCTGCCCCCCATTCGGCTATTGCTTTCGCTCTACTTCCTCGTATTCCTCGCCTTCAACTTCTTCTACATCGCATTTCCCGTTCACGCCGCGACCCGTCTCGAGTGGTCACTCGCCGAGATCGGGGCCTTCTTCACGTTCATGGGAATCTCCATGGTCGTGGTCCAGGGTCCAATCCTGAAGCGCGCCTCGAAGGTCTGGTCCGAGCGCACGCTCGTCATCGCGGGAAGTCTCGTGCTTGCAGCCAGTTTCCTGTTCTTCACCGTGGACGGGAAGCTGCAGGCCTACGTCGGCACCACCTTGCTCGCCCTTGGAAACGGGGTCATGTGGCCCTCGCTGATGGCCCTCCTCTCGAAGGCGACGGACCGGGAGGACCAAGGCGCCGTGCAGGGCTTCGCCAGCAGTAGCGGTGCCGTTGCGAGCATCGTCGGCCTCCTGGTCGGCGGGCTGCTGTATGGAGTCCTGGGGACCGGCGTATTCTTTCTGGCCTCGGCCATCACCATGGTGGTCGCCGTGTTGAGCGTCTCGATCCCTGGGCCCCGGGCGCGGTTTTCCTCGAAATTCGTGTGACGCCGGGTATTGGCCTAAAGTCCTATACCCGGCACGGCGCGGCCTGAGTATTTTAACGTGGGATTCGCGCTTGAATGAGCAACAACCCCCCTTCCAAGGGGATGGTACCTTGCGTACTTTATACGCCTTACACGTAGGATATACCGTTCAACAGTGAAAAGGTGAGTCATGGTTAAGCCCCCCCTTCCGTTGATCGTAAAGTGGCGAGACCTCGCTCAAGAGGGTCGGTTTTACACCGACATCGCCAAGGATTTTCCTGACTACACGGCCAGTCAGATCCGGCATTATTGTCTCGGACACTCCGGTGCCAACGCCCCGGGTCCCATACAACGACGCAGACGTTGGTCCGACAATCCCTGGCTCCAGGGGGAAAAATCGCCCCACGCGCTCCTGGACGAAAAGCAGGTCCGGAGGGTCTTGGACGACTGGGACGATGAGAAGGGCTACTGGAGCAACGCGGCCGGATACTGGGCCAAGGTTCTAAAAGTCTCGCCGAGCACGATTCTAGCGGCTCGGCGTGGAGACACGTGGAAACACCTTAAGCACCCCAACGCCGGCCGTAAGAAGAAATAGCCGAGCCGTCCGCGGCTATCATTCTCGGGGCATACTGCGGCAATCTCTCTCGAGGCGATCCCTGGCTCTTTCCGGGGTCTCGATGTCTTCGTAGAAGTCGGCGACGTATTCCACGGCATCGCTGCGATTGCCCTCCTCCAACCCCTCTTGGTTGGTGTAGAGCGCTTCGAAATCCGTACGAATCGCCTGGAACTGTGCGTAGACTGTGGAAGAGTCGAAATCCGGACGGCAGAAGCCCCGGTAGATCCGCTGCCGGACGTTCCTGATGCGTAGGCGTTCATCGGGCCGAGCGTACCGTGCCGACACGAAACCCGTCCAGTCGAAATCGTAGGGGACCGGAACGTTGACACCCTGCGAGCTCAGCAACGCCTCCGCATTGTGGAAATCCGTCATCGACCAGTCGGTATTTCCGACCATGTACTGGAAGACTGAAAAGCGCACGGCTTCCTCGGCGCCGAAGCTTGCTGGCGAAGCCTGTCGGACCTCCAGGAATAACGCCTCCAACCGCTCCGCCATCGCCTCGGCTTCCTCGAGGAAGAAGGCATACCGAACCACCGGATCATCGTCATCCTCCCCGTCGGCATATGTGATGCGCGCCAACCTCACCCGGAAACTCTCATCGGTGAGGAGGTTGTAGGTTCGATAGACCAGGTACTCCTCGAGCAAGTTCTGCTCGTCGTCATCCCGGTCCCGGCAGTGGCTGACCAGCTTGATCCCGTTCTGCCCATCGAAGACCGTTCCGCCCATGCGGGTCCTGGGAAAGTTGACGCGCATGGGAGGGAACTGGCAGTTCTGGAGCCGGAAGTTCCCGCGCGTCCTTACTCGGATGTCGATCGTGCGCTCGAGGCCCTCCTCGTCGGTCATCCTCAAGATCGCCGGTCGGTATTCGCTGTCCTGGCTCCGGTCACGTCGAAGGAGTCCATAGTCGGTTTCGATCGTAAGTTCGATGAGGTCACGTGAGGAGAAGAGAGCCGGAACTTGTGGCTCACCGAGGGCTGAATCCTGCCCAGCCGCCCCTGCAGGAGCGATTGAAACGAGCGCCACCACGCAACAAAGCCATACGGGATAGGCGTTTTTCATGCCGGTTTACTCCGTTTGGTTCGACTCTTGAGTGACCGCAACTCGGCGGCCTGGACGTGGTCGCCACCCTCCTTACGAATCGTGTCCAGCATGAGGCCGGGCTGCACACCGGGCCGGAGCCGGACCAGGTACTGGAGGATGGATGCCCCGTCCTGACCGTCGAGGATCTCGGCCAAGCGCCAGCGCAGGGCTAGTTCGTTGAGAGGACCCTCGACCACCTTCTGCGCGTCACCGGCAAGCCGGGTATGGACAAGAAGGACCGAGTAAAGCTTTTTTTCCGTCTTGACGTCCGTCTCCTCGTCCAGGTACCGCTCGAGGCGGGCTACCCGACCAACCATCTCTCCCAGATCCGACTGTGGCATCGCAGAGAGCAGCGCCTGGTCTCCGATCGAAAGCGCCGTCCTCGCTGATCCTGGCCCGGCCAAGACGTCTCCGAGCCCGAGGGCGGACGTACGGTGCAACTGATCCACATAGATGTTGCCGAATTTCATCTTCCACAGGACCAGATTGACACCGATGAATACCATGGACGCCATGAGCGCGATCGGGAGTTTTTCGCTGCCGGCTGCAAGGCCGACGCCGATCGCGAGAAAGACGTACACCGCGTCCTTTACGTCTTCCAGGGTCGTCCGGAACCGCACGGCCGCGACGATTCCCGCAAGGCTGAAGGCGAGAGCCACGCTGCTCTTGACGATCATGACGATCCCGGTCACCGCGACCGGCAAAATGATCAGCGTGTGTACGACCGACTGGTCGTATCCGCCGGCTCGTTTGATGATGATGTACGTCCAAGCCACCGGAATCATGATGGCGAGGGCCCCGAGTAAATGGAGCCCCTGGACGGCCAGGCCCCTCCAGCCTGGCAAGCCGCCCGGCTCTACCTCCGGGACACCCGCGAACGTCCTCGTGATCTCATCTGAGACAGCCGAGTCGCTCCCGGTGTCGATGATCGCCTCGGACAACCAGGGGACTGCCCAGAAGAGAGCCGCCAAGGCACCCAAGAAAACGACGTAATAGGCGCCGACTCGAATCAGGGTCCCAGTGAAACCACGTTCGCTTCGCGCCTTGCCAGCGGAGGGCCCCGCGTTCTCTGTAGACTCACTCACAGCGCGCTCCCACTTCCAAACTCAGCGAGCAGCACGTCGTCGAGGTCATCGGCGTACTCCGAGGTCCAGAGGATGAGATCGATGAGCTCGCCCGGATCGAGGTCCGCGATGGGCCGCCCCGAGGTCAGAAAAACCATGCCGTCTGCGTCTACCGAAAACGCCGCGCGACCGTGAGAGGCATGGTTCAGTTCGAGCAGGCGTTCATAGAACGCGGCGCCAGCGGTCTCGGGAACTCTCATGATGGAGAGGCGGACCACGACGATACTCTCGACATTGTCGGGACCCTTGAGGACAGCTACGGAACCGCTGGCCGAGCCCCGCTCGATCGGCTCCTCGAAGCCCGCTTCGAGCGTCCCGTCCTCGAGATCTTCGAGAATACGCTCCACCAGGTCCATCAACGACGTGATCTCGGGCATGAAGCATCCTCCGGACAGCCAAAGTGTGTGGCAAGCCGTAAGCCCGCCCTACATGTCCTCCCACCAGGTGCTGCCGACCGCCACGAAGTGGCTCAAGCGCTTGCCCGCCTGGAAGGCGTTACAGCGATGGTAATCGACGTGCGTGCCGTCGTCGAGCGTGGTGCCGGTCCCGTTGCCGTCCAGGCCACCCACGAGCAGCCCGTCGATCCTCCAGTTGTTGCTGGTGGTGGCGATGTGGCCGGCGAGCAGGATGCCGTCCCATTGGAGTCCGGCGGCCCCCGTAAAGCTCCCCGTTACGATCAGGACGCCCGGGCGGTTGCACGAGGGGGACGAGCTCAGGTTTCCGTTGAAGCGGGTCACGGTGAAGGAATCCACGGGCAGAGCGCAGGACGGCCACACATCCTCATAGTCGACCGCAAAGTTGGGGTCGGTGAGGACGTCCCAGTCGATGCCAATCGCGTCGAGGGCCGCCGCCTCCGTATTGAGGTAAACGACTTCGGGGTTGGGTCCATCGATCGGATCTCCACTATCGATGGTCACCGAGCCGGGGGGGGTGCCCATCCGCACCGCGGTGATGTCCACGGACGCCTGCGGGCAACCGGCGCCCGCCTCTTCGTTGCCGTCTATGTGGGCGTTGTCCTCGACGTAGAGAGTTCCGGTCGCCAGGGTCAGCGTCGCCACGTGGTTCAGCGCGACTTCCCGCTTGATGGCGTACTGATAGACGGTCCGGCGCGCCGCGGATCCGGTGAAGGTCGGATCGGTATACACCCCTTCGGACCCGAGCAGGTAGAGCGTCTCGTAGTCATCGATCTCGGACACCAGCCGTGCGGTGACCACAGCGTCTCCACCCTCGATGGAGTATGTGACGGTGTCATCGTGGATGCCGATCTGCTTGCCGATGTAGGACCGCAGGCCGGCCCGGGCGATGGAGAGCGCCGTCTGTGTCTCCTTGGCATGGACAGACAGCAGCGCCTCAGCGAACACGACCTGATAACCCGCAGCGCCCGCCACACCGATGCCAAAGAGGAGCAGGACAACAAGCGCGAGCACGAACCCGCCTCTGGGGTCGTCTACGACTTCGAGCCCGCCATGGCCTGCGCCGCGCCCGCTCAATTCTTGTTCCTCAAGGGAATGCCCGCCGTCCACTCATAGGAGTAGGACTCGATGCCTCCGACGGAGTCGGTGGCGATGGCGGATGCGATCACGCGAATGTTTTCGATGTTGGCCAGTGATGCACCCGTGATCGAGTTCTGGTACGTGCCACTCGGCAATCTGTACTGGAATTTCGTGTCTGATGTGATGCCAGTCGCAAACTCCCGAGGCGTGTCTCCAGTGACGCCACGGTAGACCGCCAGCGTCCGCGGATTGAGCTCCGATTGATCGATCTTGAACTCCACGTCCCGGTAGATCATGATGACCTCCCCGAGCGTGGTGCCTCCGCTGATCAGAAGGCGCCCGAAATCTGCGGTAGCCCCTACCGTGTCGGCACCGCTGGTGATCAGGCATTGGTTGGCGTCGCTGGAGCCGGACGACACGAGGAGGTTGGACCAGGTGTCCGCCGTATAGGTCCAATCTCCGCCGGCGTCCTGCAGGGCGTACCCGGCGACCTCGTCTCCATCGATGTCGGAGAGGCCCGGCATGTACACGCGACCGTGCGCGACCTCGTTATGGCATACGCCTCCCATCGCGATCGGAAGGTGCACCACGAAGCGTCGGCTCTCGGCTGTGGTGACGCCACCGCCCGCCACGCCCCGGACTTCGGAAGCGATGAAGTCGGTCGCGACGCGGAGATTGTCTTGAACGCGAGTCCGTTGAACGACGGAGCGGTAGAAGTTGTTCTGCGTAAGAAAAACGGAGGACACCAACGTCACGATCACTGAAGAGAGAGTGAGCGCCACGATGGCTTCAAGAAGGGTGAAACCGGCTTTCTGACGGCCTACCAGGAGCGGTCCACGAACGTGGAACCGCTGAAAGACGGCCCCGAGCCACTCCAAGGGATGGCTGATACCCCCACGTGCCGGAGGATCGCTGTCGAGTCGCTCACGGTCACTGACCAGGTATACGTCTCTCCGCG
Source organism: Longimicrobiales bacterium (assembly GCA_965249775.1). GTDB lineage: Bacteria > Gemmatimonadota > Gemmatimonadetes > Longimicrobiales > Gaopeijiaceae > UBA822. Next base: position 3,205,011 of record OZ252253.1, on the reverse strand, counting down.
AATCGACGCCGAGGACGTGGTCGTGCCGAGGGTGAGGTTGGGGTAATCCACCAATTCCAGGCTGTCCAAACCGCTCCTGTCCTACGACGGCGAGCTCGGACCGCAGGGCCGCCTCCTCCATCCGCACAGACAAGGTGACCCCCAGCTGCATGACCCCCAGCACGCCCAGGGAGAAGATCACAAGGGCGCCGATGACTTCGATCAGAGTGAAGCCGGCCGCCGAGAGACCCGGGGCCTTGAGATGTCCGGCACTCAACGCAAGTCGACCTTTGAGGCTCCCATGACGTTAAAAGATACATCGTATATTGTCGCTCCCGCGGCGAAGCTGGCGAGCCCGAGCGAAGTCGCCGAGCCACTCAGGTCACCCACGCCCCGAGTATCGAAGACCAAACTGTCCCCTGTCAATTGAAGGTTCAAACCGTCGAGTGGAATGTCGTCGTCCCGACCAAACTCTCTCTTTACGAGCGTATCGCCTGACTCCACCCTGATGAGGTAGCTCTTTCCGGCCTCATTAAAATCCACAATAACGGCCTTCCTGCCCCTCACGGCACTGGTCCGGGCATAGCTCAGGTCCATCGTGAAAACCTGGGCAGCCCGTTGGGCGGCCGTTCGAGATTGATAGCTTGCAAACACAACGGAAGCCAGAGTCAGCGCTATCGTGAAGAGAATGAGAGAAACGAGCAACTCAACGACCGTAAACCCCAGCTGAGTCGGTGGACCCTCCTCTCCCGCACCGTTATCACTGCATATACGCCTCATGGACTTGGCTGGTAGTGCCCGCTTGGATGGCAATGCTCTATCTCAAAGATCGGTGATCAACAGGAGTTGCTCAACCATTCTGATCTCCTCCATGCGATCCGATGGCATCATTTCTCATGCCGCCGATGGCCCCTCGCCGCCCGAGCCCGGCGCCCTGCGGGTAATTTCGCGCACCGCCACCGCAAGTCCAGAAATAGAGACGGCGTCCTCCGCGCGGATCTCCTCCATGAGATCATGGAACCGCTCGAAATCACTCGTGTTCGTGTCGATACCCCCGTTCTCCCGGGGCGACTCCAGTGCCCGGCGCGTCAGGCGATAGTGGGCGCGGCTCAGATCCTCGGCGAGGGCTTGGGCTGCTCGTTGCTCCCATCGGTCCTTGCCGGCTGAACTGAAAATCGCCTCCCGTAGCCAGGGAACGTGGAAAAGTTCAGACATCTGGTAGTACGCGTGCCCGGCCACCAGCGGTTTAGCCCCCGTTTCCTGGGCCACCCGTACGATCTCGAGAAGCTGATCGAGAAATCGAAGCGTGATGAGGCTTCTCGCGAGATCCGGCTCAGCACCGTGACGCTCGATCTCTGTCATCCTTCCCTCGTATACGACCTTGTCGTCCCCGGCCACGAAGTCCTCGAATTCGGCATTCAGCGCTCCGAGCCCCTCACGGTGCCGCTCGATGATCGTGGCCATCTCTTCATTGACCTCGACATTGAGCAGTAGCCATCGGGTGGTGCGTTCCAGCACGCGAGCCAGCCCCAGCAGCCACCGATAGGCAACGCTCGTTGGCAGCGCGTCGCCCGCTTCGCTGACGCGTCGGATCAGCGCGGCGTGGTCGGCAAGCCTCGCAGCGATCAGCCAAGCTCGAGCGACCTCGGAGGTGGTGCGTCCCGTATCACGCGAAATACGATTCACGAAGGTGGCGCCCATGAGATCGACGAGGTCGTTCGTGAGTTGGCAGGCGATGATCTGGCGGCGCAGCCGGTGGCGATCGAGGCTCTCTTCGCCCGCCGCCTTCAAAGCGGCAGCCGGAAAGTAGCTTCGTAGGTAATCCTCGGCCGCCGGATCGTCCGGGAGGTCACTCCTCAGCAAGCGTCCCATCAGATCGATCTTGGCATACGCCAGGAGCACGGAGAGCTCGGGGCGTGCCAGAGACTGCCCGCGCTCTTCGACTCGAGCCAAGAGCACCTCCCATGTGGGAAGGTTCTCGGCGGCCCTGTCGAGCGCCCCGGTCTTCTCCAACGAGGACATCACATCCCGGAAGTCATCCAGCTCGTCCTTAGCTCGGAGTACATCCAGAGATACGGCAAGGCTCTGGCTCTCGTTGTCCGCCAGAACGAGCGTGGCGACAGTGTCCGTCAATTCCTCAAGAGTGCCATCGCGGCGCTCCACATCCATTGCCCCGGATCCGACCGAGTGGCCGAGGAGGATCTTCAGGTTCACCTCGTGGTCTGAGAGGTCGACCCCACCGGAGTTGTCCAGGGCGTCGGTATTGAGGCGGCCTCCGCGTAACGCGAAATCGACGCGGGCGCGCTGGGTCAAGCCGAGGTTGCCGCCTTCCCCCACCACCCGGCACCGTAGCTCATCGGAGTTGACGCGAACCGCATCGTTGGGCGGATCGCCCACATCACTATTCGACTCGTCGGGGGCCTTCACGTAGGTACCGACTCCACCGTTCCAAAGAAGCTCGGCAGGGGCGCGAAGCACGGCCTGGATCAGCGACTCGGCGTCCAGAGCTTCCGAATCGTCCGGAATGCCCAAGGCCGTCTTGGCCTCGGGAGTAAGATCCACTTCCTTGGCACTCCGCGGGATGATCATCCCGCCCTCGCTCATCCGCCTTTGATCGTAGTCCTCCCAGCTCGAAGTCTCGAGGCGAAAGACTCGCTCCCGCTCGCGGAAAGCAGCTTTCGGGTCGGGAGCGGGGTCGATGAAAACATGCCGGTGGTCGAACGCCGCGATGAGCTTGATATGCTTCGAGAGGAGCATTCCGTTTCCGAAAACGTCACCGCTCATGTCCCCAATACCCACGACCGTGAAGGGCTCGGACTGAATATCCTTCCTTTGCTCGCGGAAGTGGCGCTTCACGCACTCCCAGGCGCCGCGTGCCGTGATCCCGACGGCCTTGTGGTCGTAGCCCTTGGACCCTCCCGAAGCAAAAGCGTCCCCCAGCCAGAATCCGTATTCGGCCGCGACCGTATTGGCCACATCGGAGTACCGTGCCGTGCCCTTATCCGCGGCAACCACGAGGTACGGATCGGGCCGGTCCCAGCAGACCACATTCTCGGGCGGCACAGGAGTTCCGTCGACCTCCAGGTTGTCCGTGAGATCGAGCAGGCCCCGGATCAAAGTCTTGTACTGTTCCAGGGCCTCGTTCGCCATCTCCTCGCTGTCGTCCAGCGCCCGGAGGGTAATGAACCCCCCTTTGGATCCAGTCGGCACGATGACCGCATTCTTGACCATCTGTGTGTTGACGAGGCCGAGGATTTCGGTGCGAAAGTCATCGCGGCGGTCACTGTGGCGGATCCCTCCGCGAGCAACGCCGGCCCCCCGGAGGTGAACCCCCTCCACTCTCGACGATCGCACCCACACTTCATACAGGAGCCTCGTCGGGTTTATGTCTTGGAGCTCCCGGGCGGCGATCTTGAGCGAAATGTAAGGCACACCCCCCGATCGGCAGGTTGGGATCCGTCCTCCGTGCCGGAAATAGTTCGTACGTACCGTCGCACTGACGAGGGCGGACAGCCTCCGGAGCGCTCGATCATCGGCAAGAAGCGACACCGACTGTATGAGTTGCGTCAGCAGCGCCGTGAGATCCTCGATGAGTTCCTCGCGGCTCTCCGTGGACCCGCCCTCGTTGTCGAACTTCGCCTTGAAAATATCGAAGAGAACTCGTGCGATACTCGAGTTGGAGAGCAACGCGGTCGGAAGAGAAAGTCGACTCGGGACCACCCCTAGTTGGAACGCGTATGCGACATACGCCCTCAGAACGTCCACTTCCCGCCATGAGAGTCCCGCCAGGAGAACGAGGGCGTTCAGCGCATCGTTCGTGGCGTCGCCACGCCGCACGGCGAGAACGGCTTCTGCAAGCAGAGTCCCTTGGTTGTCTACATTCAGCGGAGATCCTGTGGAGTCCTGAACAGAGAATGAATAGATGACGGCCGCCGCGCGCTTGGGACCGCTGATCTGGTAGGGCGTAACGGCGATGACACGCAGGCCCACGTTCTCCAAGATCGGCATGAAGTCCGAGAGGATGAGCCGCTCTCCGCGGAGATAGAGCTTGAGTTGCGTGGCAGGACCGACTGTCTCTCCGGCACCATCCCCGACGACACCGTCCTGAGAAAACGATATGGACACCAAGCTGTCCTCGGCGTCCATCGCCTCGAGCTCCAGGATGTCCTGAACGGCCACGTCGGGATCAGTCGCGGCCCTGTACTCCGCGCTGAACGCCTCGCCATAGCGGCCCGCAAGACGCCGGGCTTCCTCCGTCGGCCGCACTCCTTCGAGACCGCTGCGCACGCGGTCCGACCAGGATCGTATGACCTCTCTGATTACTGTCTCGAGGTCACGGCTCTCCACCTCCGCCACCGACTCTGCGCCCGAGGACAGATAGAAGTGTAGACGGGCCTGGTCTCCCTGGCCGAGCGCCAAATGGTAATTCAGAACTTCCGCCTTGAACCGTTCGATCAACGCTTCCTCGATGGCCCGGCGGGCTTCACCCGAAAACCTCTCCTTCGGAAGGATCACCATGGCCGAGACGCCCCGGTGAAGCGGGTCCTCACGCAAGGTCACGTGAACGTCGTCGGTATGGTACGACGTGAGCACGGTCTGGATGTCAGCGGCGATCTCGTCGGCCGACGAAAGAAAGAGCTCCTCCTTCGGCATAGTGCTGAAGATCGTGTTGATTTCCTTGTAGTCGTGCGATCCTTCCTGGGCATCCACCCCCTCGAGAATCAACTGAAGCTTGTGCCGGAGAATGGGAATCTTGTTGGAGTCCTCGGCAAAGGCTTTGGACGTGAAGAGACCGAAGAAGCGGTGTTCCCCTGCGACCTCGCCGTCGCTCGAGAGCTTCTTGATTCCGATGTAGTCCATCCGGGCCAGTCGGTGTACGGTCGAGCGCGTGTTGGCCTTGGTGATGACCAGGTGGGGCCCTCCCATCACCAGGTCTCTCGTTCCCTGGTCGGCTTCATTGACCAGAACAGGCACGGCGAATGACGATTCGGCTTCGTTCCGGAGCACCCCGAGGCCCGATCCCGGCTGTACGACGATCGCGGGACCGCCGTCGAGCTCGACGATGTCGTATTGGCGGTAACCCAGAAATACGAAGCCGCCGTCCCGAAGCCACCGGAGGAACTCCTGCACCTCTTCCAACTCTTCACGCAGGTCGGGCAGCGCCGTTACGCATTCGGCGAGCTCGACCACAGTGCTGTTCACCGCATCGATCATGGGGTGGAAGTCGTCCGTGACCCTGATCACGTCCTTGAGGCGCCTGCTCGCCTCGCTCCGCAGCGACTCCTGCGCATCGGCATCCATGATGCGCGAGACCTCACAGTGTACCAACGACTCCTTGCTCTCACCGTCCTTGGAGGGTCGTACGCTGATGATCTCACCGTTCCCGTTCCTCTCCACGTGCATAACCGGGTAGATGAGAACCTCGATCGACAAGTCCTCGTCGTGCAGGAACTCACGAAGCGAATCAACGATGAAGGGGCGCTCGGACAAACTGGTTCTCAGCACCGTTACCGGCCCATACCAGCCCTCGTTCTCCACCTCAGGATTGAACACCTCGATGTCGACACGGTCCGGCTGGCTGTCCTGCAAGAACCGCCATGCACCGAGGACGATGTGCGAAAGGGCATCCGCACTCCGTCCGTGAAGAAATTCCCTCTTGGCCTTGGAAAGGAAGATTTCGGCGAACGCGACCACGGACTCGGCCTCGTTCGGGTCGACCTGCCGATCGAGCTGGCGGCACACGGCGTCGATCGTCGGAAACTCTTCGCGGATGCGGCGAACCACCGCCTGGGAGGTCTCGCTCATGGGTGTGCCGGTCTGAGCTTGCTCGCTGTGGGACCGCGATCAAGTGGGGGATGAGGGCTCTTTCACCGTGCACGTGAAAGATAGAGACGGGTGACTCGCCCGTTCAACCCTGATCGCTGCTGGGCCCGACCTATGCAGCCCTGGCCCATGCACACCCGGTTCTTCTAGGTTTGGGCGCTGACTTTAGGCGCCGATTCACGCTTCGACCATTCTGGGCGATTGATGCGCTTTCTTCATACGGCCGACGTACATCTGGACTCTCCCTGCTCGAGCCGGTCGGAGACGGTCCGTCACAGGCTGAGAGACGCCTCTCGACTGGCCTTTCGGCGGCTGGTCGATCTGGCGCTCAGTGAGCGCGTGGATGCCGTGCTGATCGCAGGCGACCTCTTCGACGACGAACGGCTCTCATTCCAAACCGAACGCTTCTTGCTCGAGCAATTGAATCGCCTGGACATCGAGTCTGTTCCCGTCGTTTATGCCACCGGCAACCATGATCCCGGACGGGCAGGGCTACGCTCTCTCGAATTAGCTTGGCCCGGCAACGTGACCGTTGCTCGCGACCGGACCCCCGTACGCATCGCCATCGAGAGTCCTGGACGCGAGTCCGGGGCCCGTGAGCCTTCAGGGATGGTTACGGCGGTTGGCCACGAGACGGCTGCCGAGGAGGGGGACCTTTCAACGTCATTTCCGGCCCCCGAGGGGCGTCTGGCCGAGATCGCTGTGCTCCACACCCAGGTCGTCGATTCGCCAGGGTCGGCCCAGCACCAGCGCTACTCGCCATCCGAGCTCGACGGACTCCGGGGGTCCGGCCACGACTACTGGGCGCTGGGGCACGTACACAAGCGCTCGGCCCTTTGTGCACACCCCGGGATCCACTACTCGGGAAGCCTCCAGGGGCGTACCCATGGCGAACGGGGCCCCAAGGGTTGTCTGCTCGTCGACGTACACCCCGGAACACCGCCCGATGTGGAGTTCAAGAAGCTGGCGCCGATTCAGTGGGAGGATGTCGACGTACGCGACCCGTCCGAAGCCGCAACCCTCGACGCCCTGATCGAGACCATCGCCGAGGCGTGGGACGGCGTGACCGGACGGGAAACCGAAACCGACTGGATCGGCCGGATTCGCATCTCGGGCGCCACGCCTCTGTGGCGGGAGCTCTCCGGAGACGATGACCAGGAGCACCTTCGCGAGGAGCTCGCATACCGCCTCGGCCTGTTGGACCTGACGCTCGAAATCGGGAGCGTCTATCCGCAAGTTCGGGCCGACGAGCACCTGATGCGCGAGGACGTTCTCGGTCAGGCACTGCGGCTCGTACGCGATATCCGCGCTGGCCGCGCCGGCAGCGGTGGTGACCCTGGCGACGGCGGCCTCACCAGGCTCACCGGCCTCACCGGTCTCACTCCCGAGCAACTCATCGGACTCGAGGAACCAGAACGGCTCCACGAGTATGTCGAAGAGCTCCTCGACACCGGAGAGGCGGAGGTTCTCTCCAGGATGCTCAAGGGCATCGCGGAGGGTCGATGAGGCTGCATCGGATTCAGGCCCGGGCCTTCGGGCGGTTCGAAGACTTCGACTCCGGACCCAGTCCGCTGGCAGACCTCAACGTGGTCGTAGGACCGAACGAATCGGGGAAGACTACGTTCTTCCACCTTCTGCACTCGATCATCTTCGGGCTGTATCCCGCCTCCAAGGACCAGCACCCCTACACACCCTGGAGCGGCCGCGACCTCGACGTCGAGGCAGAGATATGGCTCGAATCAGGGGAGGAGTGGGGTATCCACAGGAAGCTTGCGGGGTCACCCACGGCGCACCTCATGCGAACCGAAAGGGTCGAAAACATCCGTAATCAGACGTTGGCATGCGCGAGCCACGTGACGCGTGATGTCTTCCGCCAGGTCTTCGCGCTTACGCTCACGGAAATCGCCTCACTCGAATCCCGCGCTTGGTCCGAGATCCAGGACCGCCTCATCGGCGGCATGGGTGCTCGCGATCTGGTACCGGCTCGCGATGTAGCCGAGGCGCTGGAGACTGAGGCCAAGGGTCTCTGGCGCGCGAACCGCCGTGGAACGCAAGAGATTCGAGTTCTGCAAGAGCGGATTCGTGGTGCCAAGGCGGCTCGTAGCGAGGCCCTGGAAGCCGACCGCGTCCTGCGAGAGTCGATGCGAGAACTGGAGCAGACCACGGAGACGCTCAGCGCGGCGCGCCTTGAGAGAAAGCAGAAACGCCTTCTCATTGAACAGATCACAGAGCTGCTTCCCATCCGGGAGCGGATGGATCAGGCCGCGAGGCTCGAAGCCGAGGCTGGGCCCCCCGGAGCCCTCGACGGCCTCCCCGCCGATCCTTCGGCCGAGCGCATCAGGCTCCTCGAGGAGGTCACGACATTGGGAAACCGCCTCCGGAGGACACGCGCCGACACAAAGGAGCCTCGGGAGCGGGAACGGGCGTTCTCGGCCCACCACCGGGCGACTCTCGACGCACGCCGGTGCATCGAGGAGATCACCGGCGCCGAGGCGGCGGCCGGGCCGGTAGGTGCCCGCCTCAGCACCCTCGATCAGGAGATCCGCGATCGGGAGCGCCGGATCACGTCGGACGCCCCCAAGGTCTTCGAACGAACGCTTACGTCTAGAGAGGAATCCACCGTACGGACGCTCGTGGTTCGCGACCTCCACGATCGGGTCCGGGATGCATCAGCCGCCCGCGAGCGGGTCCGGGAGCATTCAATTCGTGCAACGTTGGGAGGGGCGCTCCCCGAGCCGTCCCCCCGCACCCTCGTCGGGGGGCTCGTCGCCGCGCTCACGGCCGCCGTGCTGATCGGTTGGCCCACGGGCGCCCCATGGATAAGAGGGCTGGGCGTCTTCCTGGCCCTGGTCGCTGCTGTGGCATCGGCCCGGTGGTGGACGCTCCGTCAGGCCCGACGCGGCAGCGACCCCGGAGAGCGTACCGGGTCCGACGCCGACGCTAGGCTTGCTCGCGAGTCCGAGGCAGCTGCTGCGGTCCTTCGGGACTTCCTCTCCGACGTGCCCGTTCGTTCGGAGGTTTTGGCTGAGGCGAGCCCCGATTTCGTGGCGACGCTCTCGCGGCTTCAGGAATCGTTGGAAGAACTGGATGCACGAACGAAGGAAGCGGAAGAAGCGAAGGCGACCATCGAAAGGGTCGATGACCGGATAGCCGAGCTCGGCCATCGCCTTGGAATCGAGCTCCCTCAGGCCGGAGCAGCGGCGATCCATGTTCTCCAGACCCAGCTCCGGGAAGCGGAACGAGCGGAGGAAGCCTCGAAGGGGGCCCGAGCCGAGCTCGAGCGCCTCGGCCTCCACGAGGCCGAGCTCGAAGCGGAGCTGGCCAGCCGGACGCAGGCCCTTCAATCGCTGGATCGGGCACTCCGGACGTTCGGTGGTGAAGAAATCGAGGCCGCCGTGGGGGCCGTAGTGCGAATGCGGCGGGCCGGTGAGCAGGCTGCCGAGGCCCGCAACGAACTCGAGCGGTCCCACCCGAAACTCGAAGCCTTGATGGCTCGCCTGGCAGAGCTCGGTGATGGCGATGGAGGCCGGACGGGTGCGGACCTGTTGGCCGAGGCCAAGACCACGGTCGAGGAATTGTCGGACCGGATCGAATCGCTGGCCGGGCAGGTCCAAGACCTTCAAAACACTTACGAGAGGGCGGCGGAGCGGACCACAGCGGATCAGATCGACGGGGAAATCGACGCCCTCGAGAATGAGGTGCGACGCCTAGAGCGCGAGCACGACCGCAAAATTGTCATCGCACATGCCATTCGCGAGGCGGATCGCCGCTTCCGCGAGGAACACCAGCCCGACGTCATTCGTAGGGCCTCCGGATACCTCGCAACCATCACCGACGACCGATATGACCGCATCATGGTGGGCGATTCCGGTGAGTTCCATGTCAGAGGGTCGTTGGACAGCGGTACCGCAGGCGCTGTGGCTGCGGAGGGCCTCTCCACTGGAGCAAGGGAGCAACTCTATCTGGCCATTCGCCTGGCGATTATGAGTCATCTCGACCAGGACCGAGAGCGCCTCCCCGTGTTCATCGATGAGGCCCTGGTGAACTGGGACGCCGCACGGCGGGGTCGGGGCTTTCAGCTCCTTCGCGAGCTTTCTGAGACGCGGCAGGTGTTTGTCATGACGTGCCACGAGCAGTGGGCGAAGGAGTTGACCGACACGGGCGCCAACCGGATAGACCTCCCGTGAATTCAGCGCCGGAGTCCGGTGGATACGCCCTCCCGCTGCACGTCGAACAGTATGGAGACGGGCAGCGCCAGATCATGCTGCTCCATGGCTTCGGGGCCACATCGTCCACCTGGCGGGGCTGGATCGGGGGGCTCGCGAAGGAGCACCGCGTGTGGTCGGTGGAGCTCAAGGGCCACGGGTCGGCGCCAGCGCCACCGGACGATCTCTACTCGCCCCATGATCATGCCGACCTCGTGCACCGCCTCATCTTGCAAAAGGACATCCGTCAACTGACCCTCTTCGGTCACTCGATGGGTGGGGGCGTCGCGCTCCTCGTCGCACTCCGACTGCTCGATGAGGGGCGCCTGGAAAGGCTCGTTCTCGTGGCCAGCGCAGCCTACCCTCAGCGCCTCCCCCCGTTTATCGACCTGGCCGGGCACGGGCGCCTGTCAGAGTGGGGTTTTCGCTTCGTTCCGAAGGCTCTCCTGATTCGCTCGGTGCTCCGCTCCATCGTCTTCGACCGGGAACGGGTGACCGACGCTCAAGTCGCGGCCTATGCGGAACCACTCTACAGCCCCGCCCACCGCACAGCTCTGATCAAGACCGCCCTGCGGATCGTCCCCCCCGATCTCGCGGAGATCACGAAGCGCTTTCCCGAAATCGACCTCCCGACGCTGCTCCTCTGGGGGAAACAGGATTGGGTCGTCCCCCTAGATGTGGCCGAGCGGCTCCTCGCGGCCCTTCCGAAGGCGCAGCTGGAAATCATGGAAGAATGTGGACACCTGCCTCCGGAGGAGCTGCCGAAGGAATCGCTGGAGATCGTCCTGAAGTTTCTCAGGGGGGAGGGAGAGGATCCATCTCCGCAAACCCCGGACAAGTCAGAACCGGCAGAGGCGGATATTTAGGGAAGCGGGGGTCCTCCTCCGAGCGGCCACACAGGTAGAAGACCGATCCGCGCCGGTTCTCGACGCGCCGGGCGAATGCGCAGGCACTGCAAAGACCCACGTCCGGGTCGATCCCCCGCGCTTTCCCCGGACTCACGGCCGGATACCCAGCACTGCCACCTGCCTCTCGGACCGTCCCCCGCGATGGGAGAACAGGTTTCCGTTTCCGCAGAGCGTGCAAAGGTCGGAGATCGTAATTCTCTCGGGCGGCACCCCGGCGGCCCTCGCTTGCTCGGCCAACACGCCTCGCACATCTACAGGGGCCGCATGCGGCGGGACCTCACTGCCCAGTGCCTTGAACACCTCGGGACCCACCTCGTAGCACGCGCCGCAGATGGCCGGTCCCAGATGCAGGAGAAGACGTCCAGGATCAGTCCCCCACGTTTGGCCGAGAAGCGCGATGCCGCGCGGAAGGATGCCCGCTGCGGTCCCCCTCCATCCCGCGTGCAGAAGGGCCACCGCTCGCGCTTGTGCATCGAGAAGATAGACGGGCACACAGTCGGCAACGGTGATCGCCAGGAGAACACCTGGGGCCGATGTGGCGTGGCCGTCGGCGGCTTCGTCGTCCTCCTGGACGCCCCTACCGACCTCGTCATAAACGACGATGCGAGTCTCGTGGATCTGGCGGGCATGAACGACGGCCGTGAAGGCCGAAGCCTGGAGCAGATCCTTCCACCGAGCCGGGGCCAGGTGTGACGCGGGCTCGCCAAAAAGCCGGAAATCGAACGGGTCGGAGCCGGATCCAGCGTGTGTGATCCCGGCGAACAGCCATGGAAACCGCTCGACCCAATCCGAAACCACGTAAAGCGGAAAGCCAGCGTCAGCGATCTCTTGAGTCATGCGATCGGGCATGCGCTCTACTTCTTTGACGGCCCTCAAATGTTCCGTTGCGGCGAAGCCAGGGTTGCGCGAGCCCCATCGTATCACCACTTATAATCACATTGTGTTCTTTGATGCGACGGAGTTGCGATGTCCACCGACACGCTGGGCGAATTCGAGCTTCTCGTCATGCTGGCCGCTCTGCGCCTCGGTCCCGATGACGCGTACACGGTCTCGATCGCCGAGGACATCCGGGCGCGCGCCGGGCGCGCCGTCCGGCGCGCGAACATTTACACGACGCTGCAGCGCCTCGAGGCCAAGGGGCTGGTCTCGACGCGTCTCGGAGAGCCCCGGGCAGAACGGGGCGGCCGACCTCCGCGCCTCGTGACGGTGTCCGCGGACGGCGCCGCTGCGGTTCAGGCCACGACCTCGGCAATCCAAGCGATGCTCGGAGACCTCCCCGATTTCGCGGGAGGCTCATGATGAGGTCCCCGCGGTTGGCCCGCTGGCTACTCACTCGCCTGGCTCCTTCCAACCGCAAGATGGAGGTCGTCGGCGACCTCGAGGAGGCTCACCTCCTCCGGGAGCGGCGTCACGGTCGTATGAAGGCCCTAGCCTGGACCACGCTCGAGGCGCTGGACATGGCGACAACGTTAATGCGCGACCGTCTCCCCTCCGGGTCTGGCATCTCCTGGCTGGACGTCAAGCTGGGCACCCGAATGCTCGTGCGTCACCGGGGTATCACAGTTCTCGGCGGGCTCTCGATGGCCTTCGCGATCTTCGTCGGGGCTGGCACGTTCGAGCTCGTCACCAAAGCCGTCGACCCCAACATCCCGCTGCCCGAGGGCCAGCGCATCGTAGACCTCCAGCTATGGGACGCCTCGACGAGCGATCCGGAGCGTCGTGTGCTCTACGACGCGAGGATGTGGCGTGAGGAGCTCCGGACAATGGAGCACCTGACGGTCTACCGGACCCGATCCCGTAACCTGATCATCGGAGGCGTGGGGACGCCGGTGGTCGTGGCTGAGATGTGGTCGTCCGGCTTCGACCTCGCAGGTATGCCCCCGCTGCTCGGAAGGGTGCTCACGGGTGAGGACCAAAGGCCGGGCGCTCCGGCGGTCGCGGTGATCGGCTACGGCGTCTGGGGCGACCGACTCGCCGCCGACCCGGAGATCGTCGGGAGGGATATCCGGATCGGGAACACGGCCGCGACGGTCGTTGGTGTGATGCCAGAAGGGTTCGCCTTCCCGACGGCCCACGATGTGTGGACCCCGTTCCCCAGCTTCGGGGCGGGATACCAGCCCCTCGAAGGGCCGAGCGTCGGCGTCGTGGCTCGGCGCGTCGACGGGGCCTCGCTGGAGGACGCTCGCGCGGAGGCAGCGGTCCTCGGACGGCGCATGGCGACGTCCTTTCCCAGCACCCACGAGCACCTACAACCGAAGGTGCAGCCACTCGCGAGGGCCGCCTTGGGGCTTCCCTCCGACCGGATGTGGCTGCTTTTGCTGACCCTCGGCCTGACGTCCAACTTGCCGGTACTGCTCTTCCTGGTTCTCGTCTGCGGCAACGTGGCCCTCCTGATGTTCGCCCGGGCGAGCTCACGCGAGTCCGAGCTGGTCGTGCGGAGCGCGCTGGGAGCGAGTCGGTCGAGGATCGTGAAGCAGCTCTTCGCGGAGGCGCTGGTGCTGGCCGGGGCGGCGGCTGTGGTAGGGCTGCTCACCACGCGGTACGGCCTGAGCTGGGCGCTATGGATCATCCGTCTGGAGATCTTCAACGGCAGCGCGCTACCGTTTTGGCTCGATTCGAGCGTCTCGGGCCGCACCATTCTCTACGTAGGCCTGCTGACAGTCTTCGCCGCGCTCGTAGCCGGGGCCTGGCCCGGGCTTCGTGTCACACGCGACCTCGGCGAACGGCTCAAGCGGGGCACCGCGGGAGGCGGAGGCTTCCGCTTCGGGGGTGTGTGGACCTTCGTAATCGCCGGCCAAATCCTGGTCATGATGCTCTTCCCGCTGGTCACCCTCGCGGTACGGAACGAGGGCCGGGTCGAGCTCGATTACGATCCTCCGTTCAGGCTCGAAGAGTACCTCGTCGGACGGGTGCTGCCGGATCTTGGGGACGCGCCTCCTTCCAGCGAGCCGCCGGCACCGGGGGGTACGCTGGCTGCCGCAATCGGAGATCGGCTGAGCGGCGAGCCGGCGGTCGCCGGCGTCACCCTCTCCGAGCGTCTTCCGATGACCTATCACCCTTGGCATGAGGTGGAGATCGACGGACCATCGGCGACGCCGCCGGACGACCGGGGGCATAGGGTGGGTTCCGCTAAAGTCGGACGGGACTTCTTCGAGGTCCTCGGTGCGGAAATCGTAACGGGCCGTGGCTTCCACTCCGGCGACCTCGATGAGGGCGTCCGTTCCGTGGTGGTCGACGACGCCTTCGTCGAGCGCGTACTCGGGGGCCGCAACGCCGTCGGCAGCCACATCCGCTACCGGGCTAACGAGTCGTTCCGCGACCCCACACAGGACCCGGGCCCGTGGCTCGAAATCGTCGGCGTGGTGGAAGAGATCGGGGCACGCTCCTTTTATGGTGCCGGCGGTATCTATCACGCGGTCGCACCGGAATCCCTGCCGGTGGCCCACCTGATTGCCCACGTGCCGGGCGGCGCTCAGCAGCTCGCCGGCCGCCTCCGCACCATCGCCACCGATGTCGAACCCACGCGACCGCTCCTCAACGTGAGCGATCTCGTCGAGGCCACGCGCGAGCCCAGAGACTTCTACGCGTTCTGGACCACGTTGCTCGTGGTCGTAAGCGGCTTTGCGCTACTGCTGTCGATGGCGGGCATCTACGCCGTCATGTCCTTTACTGTCGCCCGGCAAACCCGCGAGATCGGCATCCGTGTCGCCCTCGGCTCCAGCCGCCGCGGCGTCGTCCTTTCCGTCTTCCGGCGTCCGCTCCGCCAGGTTGCGTTGGGTCTTGGATCCGGGGCCCTTCTCCTCACTGTGCTGCTGGGGACCCAGATCGGAAGCCTGGAACGCCTGGAGTGGCTCCGTATCGCGGGTCTAATGCTGGGCTACGTCCTTCTCACATCTTTGGTGTGCCTCGCCGCATGCGCCTCGCCCACGGCACGCGCGCTCAGGGTCGAGCCGCACGAGGCACTCCGGGTGGAAGGGTGAGCGAACGTCAGGCGCGCCGGCGCTCCTTATGCGGGATCCGCCGCCGACTCGGTGCCTCCTACGCTACCGCGCGACAGTCATTTCCCCTTTACAAGTCGGCCCAGTTTAGCCTAATCCGCAATAGGGTAAGGACCGCGTTACACGACATCCGTAGAGCGGTTCGCTCAGTCAGCACACGACGTGATATTATTGGCACTCCATCGACGTCAACGGTGACTGGAGCGGTCATGAGAACCTTCAGCGTACTCACGGCGGTAGTTGCGGTTCTGGTTTCGGCACCAGTGGACGTGTTGGCTCAGGACGATTTGAGCGGGGCATGGACCCTTGAAGGAAGAAGTGATGCGGATACCCCCGGGTTCACACTCTACCTCCTCATCGAGATAGTCCAAGACGGTCAAACCTTGACCGTGACGGCCCCGCCGCAGGGTGCGTCCAGCAAAGTCGATACCCTGACGGCCGCTCTTAGCGGGTCCAACATCCGGATTGAGTGGGAATTTGCGAGCGCCCGAGGATCGGCGAATATGATCTTCACTGGCACCGTGGCCGAGGGTTCGATGTCGGGGTTGCTGGACTTCGGTCGAAACGGCGGCGGAATCTGGACGGCTGAACGACGAGTAACTTCCGCAGTAGCCGAAGCGGTCGACGACCCGGCAGGCGAGGACCTACCCAATCCCAATCCGACGGTGATTACAGAATGGGGGCCGTTGCCCGACGGCAGAACGTGGGGAACGTCGGCGGGTGTCGATATTGGCCCCGACGGAAATATCTGGGCCTATGATCGGTGTGGCCAGACAGCCTTCGCCGACGTGTGCAGTACGTCTGACCTCGACCCCATTCTCAAATTCGATCGAACGACGGGAGAAGTCCTCACGAGCTTCGGAGCGGGACTATTCGTGTTTCCACACGGAATCCATGTGGACAGCGACGGCAATATTTGGATTACCGACTCTATGGGGAACGAAGCGGGAACAAAGGGTCACCGGGTGATCAAGTTCAGCCCAGAGGGCGAGGTCTTGATGACGCTCGGGCGGGCGGGGGTGGCGGGAAACGGTCGCGATACGTTCAACGAACCGAACGATGTCATTACGGCACCGAATGGGGACATTTTCGTTGCTGATGGACACAGTGGACACTTGAGCCCTCCTCCTCCAGGCGCGACCGCACGAATCATGAAATTCACGAGCGATGGCCAGTTCATCAAAGAGTGGGGAGGGATCGGCACGGCACCGGGCGAATTCCGCACGCCCCATGCCCTGGCATTCGACTCACGCGGTCGCCTCTTCGTCGCGGACCGTGGCAACAACCGCCTGCAGATCTTCGACCAGGACGGGAATTTCATCGACTCCTACGTCCAGTTCAGCCGAATCAGTGACTTGTTCATCGACGACGACGATACGCTCTATGCGGTCGACTCGGAGTCGAATGCCAGGTTCAATCCTGGTTGGCTCAACGGTATCCGAATTGGTAACGCTGCGGAGGACAGGGTCACCGGATTCATACCACCCCATTGGATTGGCTCGGGCCCCCAGCGTCGCGGCGTAGCAGGAGAAGGTGTGGCGGTCGATCCCGAAGGAAACGTGTATGTGGCAGAAGGACCGATCTCGCGCCCAACTGCCGGTGGTGGATTGACGAAGTACGTGAGGTAGGAACGGGGTCGCCACTCATGAGTGGTGGGCGCGGCGACTCAGCATCAAGACCGAGCCGCGTGAGTTCCGTTTCGGTCCTCACCGGACCGCGATTCTCCTGATCGTCTCACGCCACTTCGTAGCTGGCGGGCCTCCTGCTGCCGCCCTTAGCGCACGCCCTCGATGCGGAAACCCGCCACGAACGTACGGGGCAGCCCCGGACGCAGACCGGCCGGGCGGCGAGCCACGCCGTAGACCTGGTTGGTGAAGTTCTGCAGGCCTGCGAAGAGCGTCCCCCCCCCGCCGACCCGGACCTCGCCGGAAGCGTTGAAAACGACGAAGGCTTGTGTGCCCTGCCCCACCGGAATGGGACCGGACCCCGCCTCTGTCCGCATCGCTCCGGAAGCGTTCATGGAGACCGAGATACTCCAAGCCGCATTGTCATAGCCGATGCTCGCGCTCATTTGATGGCTTGGTAGATAGGGCAGGTGGTCGCCCGCCTCAACCGTGCCCCAGGCGTCGTAGTCAGAGACGAACCCCGAGCGAAACGAAGCGCGAGTAAACGTATAGGCCAGCCGAAGCGGCACCCGTGTTACTCCGGAGGATGCCCATGCGAGGTCGTAATCCAAGGATGCCTCGACACCACCGACGCGTGCGCTGCCCCCATTGAACGCATCTCCACTCCCATCCCCGCCGGTGGCCAAGGTCGCCTGGCCCAGGATGTTGCCGTACGAACTGAGGAATCCGACGGCCTGCGCCGCCAGACCCGAGCCCCGCCACCGTGCCCCTGCTTCATAATTCACGCTGCTCTCAGGGCGTGTGGCCTCATCCGCGCCGGGCCCTGGGGGGCCGAACCCACGATGCACCCCGCCGAAGACGCTCAGGGCACGCATCCGATACGAGAACCCCACTCCGGGGATCAAGGCATTGACCCCGTTCACTCTTGTGCGCACGGGCGAGGTCCGGGACGGGTCGTCCTGAGCGTAGTCCACTCGCTTGAACTCGATGTGCTCGAGCCTGACGCCTGGCGTGATGATCCACTGCCCAAGCCTGATTTCGTCCTGTAGAAAAGCAGCCACAGCCGTTGCCGAGCTGACCCGATTGGACTGCGTCCCGGGTTCGCCGGCGCTCGTGAGACGCATCGAGCCATCGAGCATCTGGAAACCGTCTTCCCACTGAAAACGGTCCTCTTCATCCTGATGAAACCGAGCGCCCACCTCGAGCTCGTGCGTTCCTAGGCTGAGTCCCAAAGACGACTGCACGCCTTGCCCGAAGTACTCGCGGTTGTTCGCGCGAACCCTCAATGCGTCGGGATCGCTGCTTCCCCCCCTCAAGATGCCGAGGGCTGAGGCGTGGTCCTCCGGCGCTCCGAGGACGCCGCTGATGCTCGTGCCCAACACGCTTTGGAGCTTGTACCAGTTGCGCGAGAAGTCATTTCGGTAGGCGGTCGTCGTGATGTCCACGTTGCCCTGCGCCCAGAAGTGCCGTAGCTGGAGCTGTGAATGATCGGCCTTCATGAGATCCGCACCCGATCCCGGATAGCGGGCCAAGGGGTTGCGGCCGAAGTCTTCATCCGTCAGTCCCAGGTAGGTCTCATCCGACGCCTCCCTGGTGTACCCCAGCTTCAGCTCCAGCTCCTGATAGGACTCCCCGGAACGATCCGAGTTGACGCGGAACTTCGCCATGTAGTCACCTACATCGAAGCCGGTTCCCGCACCATCAGGCAACTCCTTGTAGCCGCCGGTTCCCAGTGAGTATGCCTCCGCCAACCATCCGAATCGTGCTCCCGAGGCTCCCGCTCGAGCATGGCCCCGGAGGCTAGCGTGCTGGCCTCCCGAGCCCTCGACGAACCAGGTCAGACGGTCAGGGATGCTCGCGGACACGAGATTGAGGGCTCCACCGATCGTGCGTGGCCCGTATCGCACCTGGCTCGATCCCTTCCGAACTTCCAGAGCCTCCATCCGTCCCGCGACCGGGAAGTAGTAGGCCGCTGGAGCCGAGTAGGGCGCTGGAGCAATCAGGACGCCGTCTTCCATGAGGGTGATCTTCGAACTGCGCTCGGCGCCCGTCCCTCTCATTCCGATGTTCGGGCGTAGCCCGAATCCATCCTCCTCCTGAACGTTCACGCCGGGCACCTGCCGGAGGAAATCGTGAATGTTGTCGAACACGAATGCCGGGGAGTCGACATCCTCCACCACCAGCACATCGACGGCACCAGGAGCCTCAAACGCCCCGAGCGGGTCGCCAACCATGCGCGTACGCTTCAGGAGCACCCTGATGGGGTCGACGCGAAGGGGCCCGGTCCCCAACTCCGCATCCAGGACCACGGCCTCGTTTCTGGCAAGCGTGACGGTCTTCGTGAGAGTCGTGTATCCGATGCGCATGTACCGCAACGAAATCGTCCCGGATGGAATCCCGTGGAGAGTGTAACGGCCCGATTCGTCCGTCAGCACGCCGAGGGAGGCCCCAACGACTTCCACCGTGGTGCCCGAGAGTGCGGAGCCGTCGTCTTGCGCCCTGACCACGCCCTCGACCGAGGCGGATCCACTCTGGGCGGCCAGTGGAGAAGCGAGGAAAAAAGCCGCGCTGAGCGCAGCGAGAGGCAGGAGTCGATTCATACGTAACTGAGCACGGCGATCTATCCCATCAAGGCGCCCGCTCCCCCGGGCGCCGATTGTCGTGGATCCTTCTTCTGAGCGGGCTTTCTCGTTCTCTGAAGATGAGAACGATTCTCAACCGCAAGAGACTACAGCTTTCAGTGGAATGAAGCAAGCGGGCATAGAAGAAAACGGGCACTCTTCGGCCTGGTGACCGGGCGCGGCAGGGGTCAGGATGGCTGGAGACGCCGACCTCTAGGGAACTCTGCTAGCCGGGCCCCGCAGCGAAGCGAATACGCTGCGGGGCCACTCCCGCCAAATTCAGGTTCCCGAGACCTTGATCGGCGTCGAGCTGCTGGTCATCGTGCCGTCGCCGAGCTGGCCACGGCCGTTCCCACCCCAGCAGAAAGTACCGAGGGCGGTCACCCCGCAGACATGGTTGGTGCCGACGACCAGGTTCGTGAAGACATGCCCACCCGAGACCGCGACCGGTGTCAGGCTGTCGGTGGTCGAGCCATCGCCGAGCTGGCCGGCGGCGTTCAAGCCCCAGCAGTGGGCAGCGCCGGTGGCGGTCACGGCGCAATTCTGTTTGTTACGAGAGCTGACGCTCGCGAACGTTAGCGCTGTCGAGACCTTGACCGGCGTCGAGCTGGTGGTCATCGTGCCGTCGCCGAGCTGGCCGACATCGTTGAAGCCCCAGCAGTAGACGTCGCCGCCGACCTCCAATCCGCACGTGTGCGTGGCGCCGCTGGTCAGGCTGACGAATTTCTTCCCGCCGGATACCGCGACCGGCATCGAACTGTCCACCAGCGTGCTGTTGCCCAGCTGGCCTGCCTCGTTCCTACCCCAACAGTAGGCGTCATTGGTGATGGTCTCCACCCCGCAGGCCCAGCGGTTGCTGGCGTTTACGCTCGCGAAACTCAGCCCGCCGGAGACAAGGACCGGCGACGCGCTGGGGCTGAGGGGGCTGCCGTTTCCGAGCTGGCCACGGTTATCCAAGCCCCAGCAGTAGGCGGCAGAGCCGGTCGTCACCCCACAGGTGAGCCGAATGCCAGCGCTCATGTTTGCGAAAGTATGCCCGCCTGTGACCTGGAGCGGCGACGAGCTGTCGTTGGTATTGCCGTCGCCGAGTTGCCCGTCGGTGCCGAAACCCCAGCAGTAGCCGTCACCAGTGCCGGTCTCCACCCCGCAGGTGTGAAAGCCGCGGGCTGTCGTGCTCGCGAAGCTCAACCCGCCGAACACTGGGAAGGGTGTCGTGCGGTCCATGTTCGTGGTGTCTCCGAGCTGCCCGACGTCGTTCCTACCCCAGCAGAGCGCGGCATCGGACGTCGTCACTCCGCACGTGTGGCCAATGCCGGCGCTCATGCTCGTGAACGCGAAGTGCAGCACCGCCCCGAAGCCGCTGAAGCCAAAGAGCCCCCCTAGAATAAACTCCGACCCCTCCCCCGAACCCCTGCCCCCGATGGTCACCAGCCCCCCGTGAAGTGAGCCTGGACAGCTGTCGTCGTCCAATTTCGAGTCAAGAATCACGGTGCCAGTCCCAGTGACCTGAAAGATCTTCAAGAACTCGTGCAGTGCGTCGGGGATAAAGTGGTCTGACCCCATTACGCCGAGATCCGGTGGCTGGCAGAGTACTAGCGCGGCGCCCGGCGGGTCGAACACCACGGGGCCGCCCCCTGATGCTTCCGCGGTGATGTCGAGGAAGAACGGTATCTGGTCGTCCTCGGCTATATCCCCAAAAGGTGCAGGCGGGGGCGTGACATGCTTCATGGTGAGCTTGACGTCACCGCCACCGACCACGCCGCCGGCAGGGATCGTGAGAAACCCGGCCACGGTCTGTGTCACTTCGCCCGGATCCTCGAAAACCGCGAAAGTGCCACCCTCGCTGTTCTCGACGACCCCCACGTCGCAGTCGATCACGACACCCTCGCTAAGACACTCCGTCAAGTCTTCTTCCAGATCTTCGTCCACTGGCCTCACGTCAAACGGTTCCGAGGACGAGATCGGTTCGGGGGGGTCATCGAAGAGTGTCAGACTCTCATCTGCACAGACTTCGCCGGCATCTAAGATCAAGATCTCGACAGCCGGCAGGGAGGAGGAGGAGAACCCCGTGAGCCGCGTCACCGATAGAACCACAAATGCAACGATCCCTAGTGTAGTGTCGCCAAAGTCTCATTGGCTTTGTTGACCTTCTTGAGGATCTGGCGGACGGTGGCTGTCCATGTGAAAGGTGTGGGGTTTTCGTTGCGGCACTCGATGTAGTCGGTGATGGCTTGGATCAACTCGTCCACGCTGGTAACGGCGAGCCGCCGCAGTTGTCGCTCGGTGAGTTCGCTGAAGAAGCGTTCGACAAGATTGAGCCACGAGGCCGAGGTGGGCGTGAAATGGAAATGGACTCGCCGATGACGTTGGAGCCACTGTTTCACCTTGGGATGTTTGTGCGTGGCGTAGTTGTCGAGGATGACGTGGATGTCGAGATCCTTGGCCGTCGTGCGCACGACCGTGTTCATGAACTTGAGAAACTCCTGATGGCGATGCTTCGGCATGCACTCCTGAATGACGTGGCCGGTGGCCACATCGAGGGCCGCAAATAGCGTGGTCGTGCCATGGCGCTTGTAATCGTGGGTGAAGGTGCCGGCGCGCCCGCGCTTCAGCGGCAGGCCTGGCTGGGTGCGATCCAGGGCCTGGATCTGGCTCTTCTCATCAAAGGAGAAGACGATCGCCCGCTCAGGCGGCTGCAGGTACAACCCGACGACATCCCGGAGTTTTTCTACGAAGGCGGGGTCGGTGGACAACTTGAACGACCGGACCCGATGGGGGCGCAACCCATGGGCCTTCCAGATGCGCGCAATCGTGGAGTGATGCAAGCCGGTCACTTCGGCCATCAGCCGCGTACTCCAATGGGTGCCGCGGCCCGTGGGCGGCGTCGTTTGTGTCGTGCGGTGCACGATGGCTTCTTCCTCGGCCAGGGTAATACGTTTCGGGCGTCCCGACCGCGGGCGGTCGGCCCGGAGGGCCGCAAGCCCGCCAGCCTCATACCGATCCAACCAGAGTGTGACGGTCGGGCGCGAGACGCCGACATCACCACAAATAGTCGAGCCCGAGTCCCCCGCAGCGGACCCGAGCACAATGCGGGCGCGCTCGACCACGCGTTGGGGGGTCGTGCGGGATCGGACCAGCGATTCGAGGCGCGCGCGGTCCCCGCGGCGCAGTGGCATAACACGTATGGGTAGTGGCATGTCATACAATACCACGTAGCCTTATATCATGCAAGATAATTTAGCGACACTACACTAGATTGTCGCCCTTGAGGCTGCCGTCCAACGGATCGTAGTTGATGGAGAGGTCGCCTTTGTAGACCACGGCGCAGACCGTTTGCCCCTGCAGCTGTTTGAGGCCAGTCGCCCGCAAGGGAGTGACACCCGGAATCTTGTCCAGGAGGGCCTCTGGGTCATTGCCCGAGCCCAGTCCCGGAGCGGACGACAGGAAATTGCGCAAGCCGTCTCCGGGGCCAGCAGACTCCCAGTCAGTCGGAATGTCCGTCAGAGCAAACCACCCCTCACCCCCCACTTCGCCCGAATGAAGCGTGAGCGTCCTATCGTCGAGCTTGTCCACGGCCGCGAGCGCAGCGAAGAAGGGGAGCTGATCCCGAAGCCCGATGTCCGCGATATCTTCGTTCACGTCCTCTTCGGTGAAGAAGTTCGGTTCATTGTCCTTGCCGATTGCGCCCTGGTCGAGCACGACGAATTTCGGGACGAGGAACGCCCCGAGGTTCGCCACCGTGGAGCTCGGCTCGCTCGCCTCGGGGGCGGTGGGCAGATCCTCGGCGACGCACGACGCGATGAAAAGAAGAGCCAAAAGGATAGGGACACGGCGAATCATAATGACTCTCCTGTTAAGCGCAGTCCCCGAGGCAAGGGGCGCTCAAACTATGGGACGGCCCGCAGCCTTGCAAGATGTCGCAAACATGCCGTCGATAGGGTCTTGATCAGCCGCCGACGAGCTGCTGGAACTCGGCGTTGTCCTGTATCGCGCGGTACCACCAGTGAGACGTAAATTGAAAGCCACCGCGGTGCTCCGGATGGGTCGTCAAATAGGTCCTGATCAGTTGGATCGCCTCGTCCTGATCGCCCATCTGGATACGGAAGACGGCCTCGATCCCAAGCAGCTCCTGTGCTGGATCGACGTCCGTTCCGGCTCGTGCCGCTAAGAACACGCTATTCGCGCTATCTGGCAGATTGGCTCGCGCCAAGACACCTCCGACCAGGAATCGCCCCTTCCGGCGATCGTACTCGCGACTCTCCGGCAGACTCAGCTCCTCGAATCGGGATAGTACGTCCCAGGCGCGGTCGACATCGGGGTCCAGCGCCCGAGAAGCCAGTAGCCAGAGGTCACACTCCACGAACCGCTGATTCTCGGGGAAGCGGCGCCGCCCCTCGGCACAGTACTGGACAGCATCGGGAAACTGCTCCAAATCGTACGATGTCGCATAGAGACCCCACAACACTTGGGGCGCCGCTTGCAGGTACGCGTCCGCCTCCAAGGCCTGCTGGGCGGCATTCTTTGACCGGATCGGATCATTATTCTCGCCGTGGATGATGCTCAAGACGTTATGGGCATTAGCCCGCGTCGGATCGTGGCGGACCGATTCGTTGAGATCTTGCTCCGCCAGACGGAGAAGATCGGCTGCGGCGGTCGGGTCCGACTCCAGGCTGCGAGCCCACCTCAGGTACGTGAGAATACCCCGCGTTTCGAGAGCCTCCGCGTTCGTGGCGTCGAGAGCCAAACCTCGCTCGATATGCCCATAACCCTCTTCGATCCATTCGGCCGCCTCCAGGGGATTGGCGGTGAGCTGGGCCCACCGGCGGGCGAGGTGGCCCCGCAGGGTGGGGGGGCGCGTCCACTCTGGATCCTGGAGCTCTGCTTCCGCGAGCATAGAATCCGCCGCCATGAAAGCGGTAACGAAGGCAGCGACGTCGTCCTCGAGGAACCGTGCCTCCCCTTCTTTTCGGGCCCGCTCGCCTCTCTGGTAGAGCGCCCACGCAGCGACGCTCTCCGTTCCCTGACTGCCACTGCGCAACTCGATCTCCTCACCCATCCATCCCCGGAGGAATCCGGCAACCTCCTGCGCGAGCTCGGCTTGCATCCCGAACAGATCGGCACTCGGCCTGTCGAAAGTGCCACGACGGAACTCGGCGCCGCTCTCGCCGTCGGCAAGCACCACGTTCACCCGGACTCCGTCGTCTCCCGTTTGTCCAATCGTGCCGCTCACGATCGTTCCCGCGCCCACGGCCCTCGCTATGCTGTCATGGGGAAGGTCGGAGCCCCTGAACTGTAGAGCTCCGTTCTTGGTCAGGACATCCAGTGCCGGAACGAGGGACAGCTCGTCGATCAGCGCCTCGGTAAGACCATCGACGAGATACCCGAGTGAGGCGTCGCCACTGACGTCGTCGAAGTAGAGGACCGCAAGGCGCTGGAGCGGGAGCCCACCGCTAACGCCCACTACGCCGGTCGGGGGACCAGTCATGAGCTGATACGCCAGCAGCAGTCCGGCCAAGGCGGTCACGGCGATCGCTGCGCCGGATCTGCGGCCCCACCGGACCTTCCGTGACTGCCCGCCGAGGATCGTA
Organism: Longimicrobiales bacterium; assembly: GCA_965249775.1. GTDB lineage: Bacteria > Gemmatimonadota > Gemmatimonadetes > Longimicrobiales > Gaopeijiaceae > UBA822. The sequence goes on along the minus strand of OZ252253.1, from coordinate 3,180,264 downwards.
TTCCGGCTGGGTGTGTCGATTCGTATGGAAGATGCGATCTTGGGCATGGTCCCCGTGCCCGTTTCAATCACACGCAAAGCCTCGGCGAACTCCCCCGCCGTGTGAAACCGGTCTGGCCGTGACTTAGCCATTGCACAGATGATGACCTGGTCCAGCTCGGGGGGTACGGTGTCTCGCATGACGCTTGGCGTCGTCACCGGGACCGCCACGTGGCGTGCGAGGGTCGACTGGAGGCTCGGGCCCGGGAACGGGACCTCCCCCACTACCATCTCGTACAACACACACCCCAGGCTGTACACGTCCGTGCGCCCATCCAGAGCAGCCTCGGCGGACACCTGCTCGGGACTCATGTATTCGGGCGTCCCCACCACCATGCCCGTCTGTGTCAACTTCTCGCCTGCGGCCACGTCCACTGCCCGTGCGATCCCGAAGTCGGTCACGACCGCGTGCCCGTCGGCAATCATGATGTTGTCGGGCTTGATGTCGCGGTGGATCATGCCGTGCCCGTGTGCATGGTGCAGGGCCTCGGCCACTTCGCGGGCGATTCGCACGGCATCGAGCAGCGGCTGCTGATGCTCGCGATCCATCAAGTCGCCCAAAGACTCGCCCTCCACGAAGGGCATCACGTAATACAGGAATCCGTCGGCTTCGCCGGAGTCGTACAGGGGGAGGATGTGAGGATGGCTCAGCTTGGCCGCGAGCTGTATCTCCCGCAGGAACCGTTCGGTACCGAGCGACGATGTGAGCTCTGGACGCATCACCTTGATGGCGACCTGCCGCTGGTGCTTCTCGTCCCGGGCCAGGAGCACGTGGGCCATGGCGCCACAGCCCACCTCGTGCTCGACGGAATACAGGCCGGAAAGCGCTGCCTTGAGGCGCGCAAGCAAGTCCGCCGGCATCTTGCCTAGCTCCATCGACTACCTCTTCACCCAGGGGGGGTCCTTAACATCTGGGGGCGGGCCGGTAGGCGCAAGCCGAAGCCCCTGAGAGGCCCAGAGCAAGCGGTCATAGCGTGAAACGGGCACTCCCCAGGGGCAAGAATGTGGCTAGCTTAGGGCTGGCGCCGACGGCGGCAGATGACCCCGGCTTTGAAGGCTGCTGAACCCCGCCTTCGAAGACCGCTGAAGGACCACAGCGGACAGCAATGAGACCGATGGACGACAAGCCGTTCGACAGCCAGAACGCCGCCTACGCACAGGCCCTCTATGAGGAGTTCGCGCGTAACCCGGAGGGCGTACCGGAGGAGTGGCGGAAGTTCTTCGATCAGGGCCCAGCGACCACGGTCGAGGCCGGTCTGATCGTCCCGGAGGGCCTGGCCGGAAACGGTGGCGAAAGCAGCCACGCGGCGGCTGGTACGGGATCGCCGGTGGTCGCAGCCGAGCTGAGCGCCGCACGGCAAGAAGCGACGAAGATGCGCCGCCTTCTCCGTGTCGTCGCCCGCGCGACATCGTTCGTCCAGGCCTACCGGGACCACGGGCATCAGCTCTCGACCATCGATCCCCTGGGCTCCGAGCCTCCCGGGCACCCACAGCTCGATCCGTCCTTCTTCGGCACGAGCCTGGAGGAGCTCCAAGAACTTCCTGCATCTCTGGTGTTCGAGGACGGGCGCGACGAGTCCCTGGCCGAGGCGCTCCAGCGACTCCAGCTGGCTTACTGCGGAACGATCGGATACGAATTCGAGCACCTCGAGGACCCCAGTGTCGTTCGGTGGCTCTGGAACCAGGTCGAATCCGGCACGCACACGCGCCCGCTCGAGCCCGGGGAGCGGGTACGTGTTCTTCAGCGGCTCACCGAGGTCGAGAGCCTGGAGCAGTTTCTCCACCGTTCCTACCTCGGCCAGAAGCGCTTCTCCATCGAGGGGACGGACATCATGGTCCCCATGCTGGATCTCGTCCTCGATGAGTCGGCCCGGGTCGGCGGAAAGCGGGTCGTGTTGGGGATGGCCCATCGCGGCCGACTGAACGTCTTGGCCCACATCGTGGGCCTCGGATACGAAGGGATCATCCGCGAATTCGAGGGAATCGAGGCCAAGGGGGCCTTCACGGTCGGGGGAACCGGGGACGTCAAGTACCATCAAGGTGCCCAGGGAGAGCAGAGTCTATCGGACGGCTCCACCATTCATATCACTCTCGCTCCCAATCCCAGCCACCTCGAGTTCGTGAATCCGGTCGTGGAGGGCATGACCAGGGCGCTCCAGAACACCGGATACGACCAAGACGCGAAGCGGGATGTGGCGGCGGTGGTTGCCGTTCTCATCCACGGAGACGCGTCCTTCGCCGGAGAGGGTGTTGTTGCCGAGACCCTCAATCTCGGCAGGCTGGACGGGTATACGACGGGCGGCACTGTCCACATCATCGTCAACAATCAGATCGGATTCACGACGCTGCCTGTCGACGGCCGGTCGACACGGTACGCAAGCCACCTCGCCAAGGGATTCAGCTTCCCGATCATCCACGTCAACGCCGACGACCCGGAGGCGTGTCTGGCGGCTGTCCGGCTCGCCATGGCCTACCGAGCCGAATATCACGATGACGTCATCATCGATCTCGTCGGATACCGGAGGTACGGCCACAACGAGGGCGACGAGCCGGCCTACACTCAGCCGCTGATGACCGAGGCCATAGGGAAGCACCCGACGGTCAGGGAACTGTACGGAGATCTGCTAGTGGCCCATGGTATCCTGACGGCCCACGATGTCGAGACGATGCAGGAACGCATCGCCGTATACCTACGGGACGCGCGCCAGGAAGTGCAGAGCGAGGGGGAATCCCGTACGGAGCTCAGCGACAGTATCGTTCTGGAGACGGACCGAGTCGCCCCGCCGGATGTACCGTTGGAGGTGCTCGCCGAGATCAACGTCGCGGCGCTCGCGACACCCCCGGATTTCTCCGTGCACCCGAAGCTCAAGCGCGTGCTCGCCCGGCGCGAGGAGGACTTCGGGCCCGGCTTACCCGTGGACTGGGGCCATGCCGAGGCACTGGCCTTCGGGTCGCTACTCCGCGAGGGGATCCCCATTCGCCTCACTGGCCAGGACACACAGCGCGGAACGTTCAGCCACAGACATCTCGTTTTCCACGACGCAAAGACGGGACTGGAGCACAGGCCACTCGCCGACTTCGGGGACGCCCGCTTCGAGGTTCACAACTCACCACTCTCTGAGATGGCGGTCCTGGGGTTCGAGTACGGTTTCAGTGTGGCGTCGCAGCGAGCCTTGGTGTTGTGGGAGGCCCAGTTTGGAGATTTCGCCAACGCCGCACAGGTCTCTGTGGACCAGTTCGTCGCCTCCGGCTGGGAAAAGTGGGGACAGCTTGCGAGTCTTGTGATGCTCTTGCCGCACGGTTACGAAGGCCAGGGGCCCGAACATTCGAGCGCCCGGCTCGAGCGGTTTCTCCAGCTCTGTGCCGAAGACAACATGCGGGTGGTATCCCCGAGCACGCCGGCGCAATACTACCACCTACTCCGGCGGCAGGCCCACCTCCGGCCGCAGCGGCCGCTCGTGGTAATGTCGCCGAAGAGCCTACTGCGGCATCCAATGGCCACGTCCCGCGTATCGCACCTGTTCGACGGCAGGTTCCAGCCCGTGCTCGACGACCCGGCCTGCCTCGACCCCGAAGGCCTCGATTCGAGCGCTTCGGAGGCGAACCGCATCGACCATTCGGCCGGCGACGCATCGAGTGTCGAGGGAGCTCAGCTCGATCGCTTGGCGGTGACCCGCCTGGTTCTCTGCTCCGGCAAGCTTTTTTATGATCTTCTCGGAAGCGACTTGCGTGGGGGCGCTCGACATGTAGCCATCGCTCGGCTAGAGGAGCTCTACCCGTTTCCCGCGAACGAGACACAGCAACTCGTCGCTCGGTACCCCAACCTCGATGAGGTCGTGTGGGTCCAAGAGGAGCCTAAGAACATGGGCGCATTAGCCTATATCGGCCCTCGCCTGAGAGCCGTCGTCCCCCGGAAGGTGAGGCTGGATTATGTGACGCGACCGGCACACGCGAGCCCCGCGGAGGGAAAGCACATCGATCACGTCGTCGCACAAGCCCGGGTGGTCCAGGAGGCCTTAGGCGACCCGGCGTCTCAGGAGGCCTAACTGCTCACGCCCAATCGATGAGCAGCTTCCCGAAGTTCTCGTTGGACCCCATGACTTCATGAGCCACAGCCGCCTCCTCAGGCTGGAAGACCCGGTCAATCACGGGCCTCATCTCGCCTGACGAAAAAAACGGCAGCAAGCGCTCCTCGAAGGCCTCTGTCAAAATGGCCTTCTCTTCCACCGGGCGGGCACGGAGCACCGTGCCTTTGAGCGTCACACGACGAAGCATCAACACCCGAAAGTCGATCTGCGCAGCAGTGCCGCCGGGTACGCCCACGACCACGTGCCGGCCCCGACGTGCGACTACGCTCTGGTTTCCCGCCATGTAGGGTCCGCCAACGAGGTCCAGAATCACGTCGACTCCGCGCCCGTCGGTCAACTCGAGCACGCGCTCCGGCCAGTCGGCATCCCCCAAGACCGCGTGATCCAACCCCAGCTCCGAAGCCATCCCCAGCTTCTCGAGCGTGCGAGAGGTTCCGATCGTCACCGCGCCTAGCGCCTTCCCGATCTGTACGGCCGCGGTACCCACCCCGCTTCCCACCGCATGGACCAACAGAACTTCTCCGGCCTCCAGGCCCATCTGAAGAACCGCGGCGTCGAAGGCCGTCATGAATACTTCCGGAATCGCCCCGGCGTCATGCTCACTCATGCCGTCCGGCACCGGCAACACCGTCGACCCGGGCGTCGTCACGTAATCGGCGTATCCACCTCCGCCCAGGAGGCCCATCACACGATCCCCCACCTGCCACCGGTTCGTGTCGGAACCCAGAGCCTCGACGACCCCCGAAAACTCCAATCCGAGGATGTCCTTCGGCCACCCTTCGGGCGCGGGGTGCATCCCGCGTAGCTGCAGCAGATCGGCACGGTTGACGCCCGAAGTACTGACGCGTGCCAGGATTTCACCGGGGCCCGGGATCGGCTTGGGCACCTCCTTCAAGGAGACGTTTCCCACGTCCCCCTGGCCCTCGATGACCACCGCCCGCATGCTGCTCGATTCGCTCATGCCAGCTATGATAGGGCCATGCACAGCTTCCGGCATCGTCCTGGTTCTTCTGCCGGTCGCGTTCTGGTGCTTCTACTCATCGAGTTCTGATGCTGCTACTCATCGAGTCCTGATGCTTCTACCCATCGAGCTCGACCGGCCCCTGGTCTTTTTCGACCTGGAGACCACCGGATTGAGCACGCAGGAGGATCGCATCATCGAGATGGCGATCCTTAGGGTTTCTCCGCAGGGCGACGTCATGGAGCGCGTCAGGCGATTCAATCCCGGCATACCCATCGATCCGGAAGCTGTTGCGGTCCACGGAATCTCCGACGAGGACGTGGCGGACGAGGCACCCTTCGCGGCTCGAGCCAAATCGCTCTTCGAGTTGATGGACCCCTGCGATCTCGGGGGCTTCAATATTCGGCGCTTCGACCTGCCGATATTGATGGCGGAGTTCAAGAGGGCCGGCCTCGACTTCGACCACCGGACGCGCCGGGTGATCGACATGCAGGGAATCTTCCATCGCGAGGAGCCGCGCGATCTCTCCGCCGCCGCCCGCTTCTACCTTGGCCGGGAACACCAGGAAGCGCACACGGCCCTAGGTGATATACGCACGACCGCAGCCGTCTTGGCCGCACAGATCGAGCGTTATCCTCACCTTCCACGGGACATTGATGCGCTCCACGGCTACTGTGACGAGATTTTTCCGATTCGAACCGCCGTAGAGCAGTGGTTCAACGAGGAGGATGCGGGGTTGATTTTCCGGAGAGGCAAACACAAGGGACGGCCTCTCGCCGAGGTCGCAGCTCAGGAAGCGGACTACCTCGAGTGGATGATAGGGGCGGACGACATGGACGCCGAGGTTTTAGAGGTGGTCCAAGAGGCACTCGCCGCGGGGAAAGAGAATTGAGCCGCTTCCTCGCGCTTGCCGGTCTCCTCCTCGCCCCTGCGGCGTCCGCCGCTGAGACAACAGCGTTCGCCGCGCAAACAGCGTCAACGGATGAGGCAGCCCGTATCAGCGAGGCGCAGCTCGCTGCGTTCCGACCCCGTTTGATCGGACCGGCCGTAACGGGGGGACGCGTGCACGACGTCGAGGCGCTTCCCAACGACCCGTCGACGATTTTCCTGGCGTCGGCGTCCGGAGGGCTCTGGAAGACCACCAATCGAGGTCACACGTGGCGCAACGTCTTCTCGGATCAGGCGGTCAGCACGTTTGGGGACGTGGCAATCGCTCCCTCGGATCCCAACGTCTTGTACGTCGGAACGGGTGAGCAGAACAACCGTCAGAGCTCGTCCTGGGGGAATGGCGTCTACCGGTCCGACGACGGGGGCGAGACGTGGCGCCACTTGGGGCTGGTCGAGACACGCCACATCGGAAAGGTCCTGGTTCACCCCAGGGACTCCGACATCGCTTATGTGGCGGCGCTCGGAAATCTCTGGCGTGGAAGTGAGGAGCGGGGGGTGTTCCGAACGCAAGACGGGGGGCGCACCTGGGAGCGCGTCCTCTACGTGGACGAGTTCACCGGCGCCGTCGACCTGGTCATGGACTCGGAAGACCCCCGAATCCTTTATGCGGCGACGTACCAACGGCTTCGCCGTGCCTGGGGCTTCAACGGGGGGGGACCCGGAAGCGGGATCCACCGTAGCGTCGACGGGGGTGACACATGGCGCGAGCTCACGAACGGGATCCCACCGGGGGACAAAGGCCGCATCGGGCTCGCGATCTCCCAGTCGAATCCGCGCATTCTGAGTGCGCTCATCCAGCACGCGTCAGGAGCCGAGCAGGGTACCTACCGCAGCGAGGACAGAGGCGTCACGTGGAGAAGGGTGAACGGCCTCAATCCACGGCCGATGTACTATTCGGAGATCTTCATCGACCCCTCCGACGAGGAGCGCGTGTACGTCCTCGGAACGTCCGCGTACAAGAGTGAGGACGGCGGACGCATCTTCTCGGAGATCGCCGAGCGGCCCACATACGACGTGGGCGTGCACGCCGACCACCACGCACTCTGGATCGACCCGAGTGACCCGAACCATCTGTACCTCGCGGGGGACGCCGGTCTCTGGGAGACATACGACCGAGGCATAAACTTTCGGAAGATCAACAACCTTCCGATCGGGCAATTCTACGCAATCGGTGTCGATGATCAGGACCCCTACTACGTTTATGGAGGCATGCAGGACAACCACTCGTGGATGGGTCCGTCGGAGACACGCCGTTGGATCGGCATCCTCAACGACGACTGGCAGCAGACCGGATTCGGTGACGGCATGTACCAGCAAGTCGACCCCACGGACCATCGCTACGTGTACGCCAATTCGAACGGGGGCGGATACTACCGACTGGATCCGGAGACCGGTGACATGCTGGACATTCGCCCACGCGCGCCCGAGGGTGAGCCGCGCTACCGGTGGGACTGGGTCTCACCGAGCCTCGTGTCGCGACACGATCCCTCGGTTGTCTACCTCGGGGGCAACCGCCTCTTCATCTCCCGGGACCGTGGTGGCTCGTGGACACGCACCGAGGACCTCTCACGCCGTCAAGATCCGGACGAGTTGGAGCTGATGGGGGTCCCCGGATCCGAAATCGACCTCTCCCGCAACGACGGTACGTTCGGTTACGGAGAAATCACCGTGCTCGCCGAGTCGCCTGTGGACCCCCTGGTCCTGTGGGTCGGCACGGACGACGGCAACCTCCAGGTGTCTCGGGACGGGGGACTCACCTGGACCGAACAAAGCGGCAACGTACGGGGCGTCCGCGACGGGACCTATGTGAGCCGCATCGTGGCATCGCGATCAGGGTCCGCGGTCGCCTACGTCATGTTCGACGCTCACCGCGACGGGGACTTCGAGCCCTATGTTGTTCGGACCACCGACTTCGGCGAGACCTGGGCATCTCTGGCCGCTGGCCTCCCCTCCGGGTCGGCGAACTCGATGGTGGAGCACCCGGACAACCCGAACGTGCTGTTCGTCGGCACCGAGCACGGCCTGTTCGTGAGCACCAATGCCGGCACCGATTGGGCAAGATTGTCCCATCTGCCCACGACGCACGTCGATGACCTCGTCATCCATCCGAGGGAAAAGGACCTGGTGATCGGAACTCACGGGCAAAGCGTCTGGATTCTGGATGACACGTCGCCACTAGCCGAGTGGACCGCCGAGGTCGCCTCGGCCGCAGCGCACGTCTTCAGCATCCAGGGAGCGACGATCTTCAACTACCGGAAGGACACCTCTTATCGCGGCCAAGCCGAATTTCACGGTACGAACCCCGTGGACGGCGCCCTCGTCACCTATCGACTGGGACCGGGCAGTGGCGCGGCAACCCTTCGAATCACCAACGCCTCAGGGCGTGCCGTGCGGGAGCTCGTCGTGCCGTCCGAAGCCGGCGTTCACCGTGTCAATTGGGACCTGAGGCACAGTCGCTCGGACGGGCCGCAGGTCTGGGTCCGCCACGACGACTTCGAATTGGCGCGCCCCGTCGGTACCAAAGGACCCTGGGTTTCGCCCGGAGCGTACTCCGTAACTCTGGAAGCGAGGGGCACTACATCCACCCAAATGGTGGAGGTTCGCGGAGATCCGCTACTTTCCAATACGCAGGCGATGTATGAGGAGCGAGAGGCATTCCTCCTCGAGCTAATCGCTCTCGAACGGCGGATCGAAGAGACTCGGCCTGACCTGCAGTGTGGATTCGGCACGGACCGGCTCGGGACCGACGGGGATCTCTGCCGGATCCGAAGCCAAGCAAGACAGTTGCTGGAAGCGTTGGGGGGAGAGGCCGTGCAGCCGGGCTCACTCCATCCACCGACTCCGGAGCACATCAGAAGAAAGACAGCGATCGAGGATCGCCTCGATGGCATTCTCTCGATCACGAGAGACGACCGTTAACCGCGATGAGCCAAAAACGATGACTAGCTTCTTCTTCAATGCGCATTCGGGCCTCCGCTACCTGATCCTCCTTGCAGGGGTCTTGACCGTTCTCTACGCGGCGTATGGAGTGATTTCGGGGCGGAAGTACGACAAGACGATAAGAATCTTGTCATCCAGCTTCGCCGGAACGCTGCATCTGCAACTCCTTCTCGGGCTCGGCTTGATTTTCTTCGGCCTGTTCCGGGCGGCGCTGACGGGACACATCTTCATGATGTTGTTCGCGGCGGCGACGGCGCAGATTCCGGTGTCGGTCATGCGCCGGAGGCCGGAGGAGCTGAAGTCCTACATGCCCCACGCAATAGGGGCACTCGTGGCGTTGGCGCTTATCGCGGGTGGGATCCTGTCCATCGGGCGTCCCATCGTCGGTTGACGTGGTGTCCCAGAAGTTCACGAGCCACCGAGAGAGCCGAGACGCCGGATGACCACGCGACCCGAGGCTCCGACATCGCCGGCGGACGCCGCCTCGCAAGCTGACACCACCCCGCACGCGGCTCCCGACCTCGGTCTCGTGATGGGTGGAGGTGGAGCGAGAGCGGCCTATCAAGTCGGTTTCTTGAGTTATCTGGCCAAGCAGTTCCCGGACCTCAAGGTGCCTATCGTCACTGGTGTGTCTTCGGGCGGTATCAATGCGGCGCATTTGGCTTCACACCACGGCTCCTTCGCCCAGGCCGTGCGGGAGCTGGTGGCCCTCTGGGAGCGCTTGACCGTAGAGGAGGTGTTTCGGGTCGACGCGCCTTCGCTGACACGGATCGGTATGCGGTGGCTTTTCCAGCTCCTATCGGGAGGGGTCGGCGGCGCGGTCCGCGTGCAAGGCCTGGTGGATACGACGCCGCTCAGGACCTATCTGTCCGAAGTGCTCCATGCGGTCGACGGCGAGCTGACGGGCATCCAATACAACTTGGCGCTGGGAAGGCTAAAGGCGATCGCCCTGAGCACTTCGAGCTACACGACGGGGCAGTCCCTGACGTGGATTCAGGGGCAAGACCTCCACGACTGGACCCGTCCCCAACGTCGCTCCCAGCAGACCGTGCTGACCATCGATCACGTCATGGCTTCGTCGGCCCTTCCTTTGTTCTTTCCGGCGGTCCGAGTCGGAGACGAGTACTTCGGAGACGGCGGCCTACGGCTCTCGACTCCGCTTTCGCCCGCCATTCATCTCGGGGCGGAAAAGATCCTGGCGATTTCCACCCGATACGGTAGAACGGCAGCCGAAGCCCGGCGTCCCGACGTCACAGGCTACCCCCCTCCCGCTCAGGTCCTGGGTGTCATCCTCAACTCGGTGTTCCTCGATCTTCTGGATCAAGACGCGCTCCGCCTGGAACGCTTGAATCAGCTGCTGAGAAAAATGCCACCCGAGGACAGGGGCGACCTGCGGCCTGTGAGTTTGCTGATCTTGCGGCCCTCCCTCGACCTGGCGCGCCTCGCGAACGAGTTCGAGCCTCAACTCCCCAAGACCTTCCGGTTCCTCACGCGCGGCCTCGGCACGAGGCAGCTGAAGAGTCCGGACTTTCTCAGCATGGTGCTCTTTCAGCCGGATTACATCGGCCGACTCATTGCACTCGGTGAGTCGGACGCGGAGGCCCACGCCGAGGAGATCGACGCGTTCATCCGATCCGGAGAAGACGGCGTCGCCGGAGTAGACGGCGTCGCTGGTGATGGACCCGCCCCGGCGGTCTGACTGAAAGAGGAGAAACCACGCCGAGTCGTTCGGGGTTAGATTTAGGGTACGGCGAGATCGCAAGCCGACCCCCGCCCCGCCCGAAAAGAGGGGAGTTCCCCGATGTCCGACAAATCCGAAAAGAGCCTCGCCACAGAGCAGGAAGCCCGCCAGGTGGCGGAATCTGCCCGCGAAACCGAGTGGAAGGACCGGAGCTTCGCTCGCGGGCTCTACAACGGAGATTTGGATCTTTCCCTCGTCCATCCGCTCCCCGAGCCGGATCCGGAGTTGGAGGCCCGCGCTCAGCCGTTCCTAGAGAAGTTGGAGGAGTTCACCCGCGAACATATCGATGGCGACGCCATCGACCGCGACCGATGGGTTCCGCAGGAAGTGCTCGATGGCTTGGCGGAGATCGGTGCGTTCGGGATCAAGATCCCAACTGAATATGGCGGGCTTGGGCTCTCGCAATATCAGTACAATAAGGCTCTGGCCATCGTGGGTAGCCGATGCGCGTCCACCGGAGCGTTTCTATCGGCACATCAGTCGATCGGGGCCCCCCAGCCACTCTTGTATTTCGGCACAGAAGAGCAGAAGCGGAAATACCTGCCACGGTTGGCTGGGGGCGAGCTGTCTGCGTTCGCCTTGACGGAGCAGGATGTCGGTTCGGATCCCGCCAATCTCTCCACGCACGCCGAACTGTCCGACGACGGGGAGCACTGGATCCTGAACGGCACGAAGCTCTGGTGCACCAACGGACCACGGGCCGACATCATCGTGGTCATGGTCCGGACGCAGCCGAGGGAGGGCGTGAAAAGCCGCAAGCCGATCACCGCCTTCATAGTCGAGACGGCGTGGGAGGGTGTCGAGGTGGTGCAGACGTGCTCGTTCATGGGGCTCAACGGTCTGTCCAACGGCGTGCTGACATTCGACAACGTGAAGGTCCCCAAGGAGAATCTCCTCTGGGGTGAGGGCAAGGGGCTGAAGCTCGCCCTGATCACGCTGAACACGGGCCGTCTGGCACTTCCCGCGTTCTGTGCCGCCGGGGCCAAAGCCGCTCTACTCGTGAGCCGCCAGTGGGCCGCCGAGCGCTTCCAGTGGGGAGCGCCGGTCGGAAAGCACGGGGCCGTAGCGCAGATGCTGGGCAAGATGGCAGCCAATACCTTCGCGCTCGATTCGGTAGTCCAACTCACCGCCCTCATGTCCGACGCCAAGACCTTCGACATTCGTCTCGAAGCGGCCATCGCGAAGATGTGGAACAGCGAGGTCAGCTTCGATCTGGTCGACGACGCGATTCAGATCCGGGGCGGCAGAGGATACGAGAGGGCCGACTCGTTGCGGGAGCGTGGTGAGCATCCGTACCCGTTGGAGCGAGGCTTCCGGGATTCACGCATCAACCTGATCTTCGAGGGGTCCAGTGAGATCATGCGCCTGTTCATCGCCCGGGAGGCCGTCGACAGCCACCTGAGCGTGGCCGGGGACCTGATCGATCCCAAGGCCCCCATGGGGCGGCGTCTCGCGGCGCTGATCCGCGCGGGACTCCACTACGCCGTGTGGTATCCCACGCGCTGGCTCACATGGGGACGTTGGCCCCGCTACCGGGAGTTTGGCCCGCTGGCCAAGCACCTGCGCTACACGAAGCGGACCGCGGGGCGCCTCGCGCGCTCCATTTTTCACGGGATGATCCGCTTCGGCCCCGGCCTGGAGCGCAAGCAGGCCGTCCTTGGCAGAATTGTCGAGATCGGCGCCGAGCTCTTCGTCATGGTGGCCACCACCGTGCACGCGAAGGCCCTGGTCGACAAGAATCCATCCGACCGCTCTCCCTACCAGCTTGCGGACCTGTTCTGCCGCCATGCGCGAGTCCGCATCCAGGAGCGGTTCAAGCACCTCTTCTCCAGACACGACACCGTGACGTATCGCGTCGCTCAGGACGCGATGAAGGGCACGTACGAATGGCTGGAGGCGGGGCTGGTCACCACCGACTGGATGCCCAACCCGGACCGCGAAGCCCAAGAGGAGAGTACCGGGGAAGGCGTTGCTGCAGCCGAGCCAACGGAAGAGCGTGAGCGGGCGCCCACCCGCGAACCGGCCGGACACGCCTGACGCAAGCCGGTGGGGTACGGCAAACGCGAACCGTCTGCTGGCGCGGCGGTTCACCCGCTACCGTGCCTAGGCCTCGCGCCCGCAGCGAGGAGGATTCTTCTTCAGAGGAAGGCTCTGCGGCGAGCGCCTTGAAGCGCCGCCGTAGAGCGAAGCCCCCAGCCCGATCGCGTACCCACACGTCCGAGGGCGTAGCGGCCTTCCGTTGAAGAAGAATGCTCTTCGCAGCGGGGGGACCTAACCTCAAGGCACGGCAGGCTCGTGCGCCTGTCGCCGGTAGAGCCGATCGTACACCTCGCTCCGTTCGAGCAGCTCGAGGTGCGAGCCCTCGTTGACGATCCTGCCCTGATCGAGAACGAGAATCCGGTCTGACCGAATCACCGTGGAGAGACGGTGGGCGATGACCAGGGTCGTCCGGCCCCGCATCAGATGCTCCAGCGCGTCCTGGACCAGCGCCTCGCTCTCGGAGTCGAGGCTGCTCGACGCCTCGTCGAGGATCAAGAGCTTGGGACGCTCCAGCATGACGCGGGCGATGGCGATCCGCTGCCTCTGTCCGGCGCTGAGCGTCACACCCCGCTCCCCAACGACCTGGTCGTATCCGTCGGGGAACGTCTCGATGAACTCGGCGGCGTGAGCGGACCGAGAAACCTGCTCGATCTCGGTTTGGCTCGCATCCAGATCGCCGTACACGAGGTTCTCACGGATCGTCCCCCCGAAGAGCATGGGCTCCTGTGGAACGATCCCGACCCAACTCCGCAAGTCATTGAGAGCCAGATCCCGGACATCGATTCCGTCGAACGTGACGGAGCCCTCCTCGACATCGAAGAAGCGCGGAATGAGCGAGGCGAGGGTGCTCTTGCCGGATCCGGAGCTCCCGACGAGAGCCACGGTCGCCCCCTCATCGAGAACGAGATCGATGCCGTCCAAGACCCTGGGGAGGTCTGGCTCGTACCGGAACGCGACACCCTCGTAGCGGACGACGCCGCGCACGGGCGTGGGTAATACCCGCGGGTTGGGGGGCGACTCGATGGCCACGGGGTGGTCCAAGATCTCGAAGATGCGTCGCGCTGCACCCGCAGCCTCCTGGAGATTGGCCCAGAATCCCGCAAGGGACGTGATCGCGCCGGAGATCGTGACGGCATAGAGCAGGAAGGCCACGAGGGTCCCCGCGCTCAGCTCCTCGGCCAAGACCAGGCGCCCCCCCACCCAAAGCACCATGACGATGGCTCCGAACGCCGCGAACGTGACCGCACCGGTGAGGCTGGCCCGGGCCATCGCCCTCCGAAGTCCCTCGTCACGCGCCCGGTGGACCGCCCCCACGTACGCCTCGTTCTCATAGTGCTCACGCGTGAAGCTCTGGACCGTGCGGATCTGCGTGAACACCTGCTCCGCCCTCGACACCGCATCGGCCAAACGATCCTGAATACGCGTGCTCAGACGTCTCACCCTGCGCCCGAAGAACCACCCGACCAAAGCGGCGAACGGAATGACCGTCAGCGTAACAAGCGTGAGCCGCGGGTTCGTGATCGTCACCAACACCAAAGCTCCGACCAGGAACACCACTTGGCGAATGATCTCCGGAACACCGAAACGAAGAACACCTTGGATCAAGCCCGAATCCGAGGCGAGCCGGGAAGAGAGCTCGCCCACTCTCCGGTTGGCGAAAAATCCGGGCGGCTGATAGATCAACGCGCCGAAGAGGTCCCGCCGCAGATCGGCTACGACCTTTTCCGATACCGCAGCGGTCAAGTAGCTCTGAAAAAAGTTGACGACCGCCAACACCGCGAACAACGAAAGCAACCCGATGGCGATGCGGTTGAGGAGCTCGGAATCTCCGGCCAGGAACGCCGCGTCGAGGAGTTCCCGGACAATCAGCGGGAACGCCAAGCCGATGCTCACGCTGAAGAGCATCAGCACGCCAGCGAACAGAAGCGATGACCAGTACGGTCGTACGCGGGGGCCCAGCCGCCGGAGGAATCCGGCGGTCCCGCTAAGGTTCATGCGCTCTTGCTGCGGCACCGAAACGCCCGGTTATGTAGTCGATCCATGGCGGGGAGGGTGACCTTTCGTCTCAAGGGTTGATTCCATGCCAAGGGATGAGCGAGAATCCTGGTCGAACATAGAACAACATCCGGGAATCCGGGATGAACATAGAACAACATTATAGAGCATTTTACATCTCGACGGTGTGGACCCTCGGCCTCTTGTTTCTCGGCAGCGTCGTTCACGCCACGGGGTCGAGCCTCGCTTGCCCCGATTGGCCCACCTGTTACGGGACGATGCTACCCGAAATGACGGGCGGCGTCTTCTGGGAGCACCTGCACCGCCTCGTCGCCGGGGGCCTCGTTTTGATCTTCATCGCCGCTACGTACCTGGCCTGGAGGCCCGAAGCCCGGCGGCCGGCGATTCGTTGGTGGGCGCTGGCCGGAATCGGTCTCCTGCTGGTCCAAAGCCTCTTCGGCGGACTCACCGTGTTGATGAGGCTTCCGGATGCGATCTCGACCACGCATCTGGCGTTGGCGTTCCTCTTTCTCGCATTGGCCACGGGCCTGACGGTGGTCGCCTCTCCAGGCTGGTTGCGGCGCAGTGGCGCCGGGGGGGGCCTCCGGGGCCTTCGCACGCTGGCAGTGTTCGGAGCCGTGCTCACGTTTCTCCAGTCGGTCCTGGGGGCCGCCGTCCGCCATATGGATGCCGGGCTGGTCTGCCCGGACGTTCCTCTCTGCCTCGGGCAGTGGATCCCACCTCTGCAGGCCACGACCGTCGTCGTGCACTTCAGCCACCGCGTCACAGGGTTACTCCTCTTGATCACGTTGCTGGCCTTGGCGGTTCAGGCCGTGCGGACGCTGGGTCCATCCGTCGCGCGCACGCTAGCGGTCTCGGCGGGGGTTCTCGTGACGCTGCAGGTACTTCTCGGCTTCGCCTCCGTGTATACGCGCCTGGCGGTGCTTCCGGTCTCCTTTCACACACTTCTGGCTGCGTCCATTCTCACGGTTACTGTGGGGGTCGCGGTGATGACGTGGGCGCCTGGAGAAGGCTCAGGCGCAGCGGGTGAGCGGTCCGAGCTCGGAGCGGTCGAGCATGCAACGGCCGAGCAGGGGGCGGCCGGATATGGAGGCTGAGGCGATTGGGGCGCTTTTGGCTCGAACCAATGCGGCACTAAACCTCTCCAGTGGCATCCTGCTCGTCAGTGGGTGGGTCTTCATTCGCCGTAAGCAGGTCAGCCGTCATCGCTTGAGCATGCTGGGTGCGGTCGCCACATCGGCATTGTTCCTCATCTTCTACGTGACCCGCTTCGCAATTACCGGCACGCATTCCTTCGCGGGCGTGGGAGCCGCAAAGGCGATTTACCTGGGAATCCTGTTTTCCCACATGATCCTGGCGGTGCTGATCGTTCCAGGCGTCCTTCGCCTCCTATACCTGGCTTCGAAGGAGCGCTTTCAGGATCACCGCCGCCTGGCCCGCTGGGTCTTCCCGGCCTGGTTCTACGTATCCGTAACCGGAATCGTGGTCTACGTCCTGCTCTACCAGGTGTACGGGTATGTCTAGACCGAAGAGTGGGCATGCCTCGTGTGCGACCAGGTTGCCGCCGTGGTCGTGAGTTCGTTGCGGACAATCACTGGAGTATTCACGCTGGTCCTGGGTGTCACAGCCCCCCTAGCGGCGCAGGACCGTACGCCCCCCCCCGACTCCGTCTTGTCGTTACCGCCGCTGACGGTCGAGGTCGGCCGTCTGAGGACGGGGCCCGTGCCCGTCGCGGAGGTACCGTTCCCGGTGCAGATCATCTCGGGGCCCAACGTCCAGGGGGGGTCGGGCTCCTCGGTCGCCAATGCGCTCACAGGCTCCGCCGGGCTGAACCTCACCAACCAGACCGGTAGCTCCTCACAGGCCGATATTCGCGTACGTGGCTTCGCGCTCTCCCCGATCGTTGGCGTCCCCCAAGGCATAAGTGTGTTCGTCGACGGGGTACGAGTGAATGAAGCCGACGCAGCACAGGTGCACCTCTCGTTGATCCCTGGCGGCGCCGTCGACCGCATCGAGCTGATCCGTGGTCCGGTGAGCGCGTTTGGAAAGAACTCACTGGCCGGAGCGCTCAACATCGTCACGCGGCGGGGGACCGAGAGATCGGTGGAGGCCGAGCTCGAGGGCGGTTCCTTCGGGTTTTTGAGAGGCACAGCCAGAGCCTCGGAGACCGTCGGTAAGTTCGACGGGCTCGTCACGGCGTCGTACGACCGGGCCAGTGGCTGGAGACAATTGAGCAGCACGGAGGAATTGAGCCTCTTCACCAAGGTCGGTGTGCGCGCTGAAAGAACGGACGCGTGGCTCTCCTACTCGTTCGCGTCCCACAGCCTGGAGGGTCCGGGGCCGCTACCCGAGTCCTGGCTAGCGGGCGGGCCGCTGCCGCCCGACATCACCGACCCCCCCGACGACCGCCGCGAGCTCCAGTACACAGGAGGAGATGGGGATCTCTTCGATCCCCTCCTTCACTTCCTGAGTGGGCGTGTCGAGCAACAGCTCGGTGATGACTGGGCGCTCCAGGCAAGCGCGTACTGGCGGCTCGCGGACTTCCGCCAATCGAACGACAACATCACCGAACCCGATGCGTTGGGCCTCACGGACATCCGCACGCTCGGCTCCGCGGCAGTGATCAGCTATGAGCCAACCGATCGCTTGATGGCCACAGCGGGCGCCGAATGGACGGGGAACGACGTGGAAATCGAGATCCGGGAGCTTCCCAACAACGCGTTTCCGTCGCTCACCCCGGCAACGACCGAACACCTCAAGACCGACGAGCAGAATGTCGGCGTGTTCGGCGAGGTTTGGTGGAAGGCTCTCCCAACCGTCTCCTTGTATGCGTCCGTTCGTTTCGACTACGTCGATCTCCCGGTACAGGACCTCCTCGATCCCTCGGGGAGCGGGCGGAACCAGTTCACGCCCCTCTCTGGCGGTATCGGCATAAACAAAGCTCTTGGCCGGTCCTGGAATGCCTTCGCGAGCTATGGTCGAGGGTTTCGGGCCCCGGTGATTCTGGAAGTGACGTGCGCCGATCCGGATGACCCCTGCCAGCTTCCGTTCGAGCTCGGCCCCGATCCGCCGCTGAAGGCGGTCAAGACAGACACGTGGCAGGCCGGATTTCGGATGACCAAGATCCGAAGCCAAGCGGAAATCGCGGCGTATTGGTCGGAGGTTCACGACGACATCTTCAACGTCACGGACCTCGAGACGCCAACAAGAGGGTTCTTCACGAATCTCGAGCGAACCCGGCGGGTGGGCGTGGAGGCGTCGCTGTCGCTCGTCCCGTTCTCGCGCGTTCCCCTGACGGTCCGCGCGGCCATGGGCTGGACCCGGGCTACGTTCGAATCGGAGGCCCTTCTGGCGGCCCCGTTCGTCGATGACGACGAGGGGGCACCCGGGGACCCGATGGGAGCGGACGAGCCCAGTCCACCCCAAGTGGAGCCGGGTGACCGATTCCCGATGGTTCCGAGCTTTACAGCCAACCTTGGTCTGCGTTACGACCGTGGCGAAACCGTGTTCGAGCTGACCGGCGGGTGGGTCGGCGGGCAGTTCCTGGTCGGGGATGAAGGGAACGACGCGATGTTCGGAAAGCTCGATGCGTACTTGCTCTTGGACGCTAGCGTGGAAAGACGTTTCGGCGCCGCGGCGGTCTATCTACGAGTCACCAACCTCTTCGACACCGACTACCAAGCTTACGGCGTCATCTCCCAGAATCTGCGCGGCCCCGTGGAGGAAGTGGAACCGTTCTTCACGCCGGGCAACCCGGTCGCGCTGACCGCAGGGACGCGGATTCTGATACAGCCCTGAGAGCCTGTCTACGCCGAGGGACTGTCTACGCCGAGGGACTGTCTACGCCAAGGGACTGTCTACGCCAGGGGAACGGAGATCTCGACTTCCGCACCCCCGTCGGGACGGTTCCGTAAATGGATCCGCCCGGCTTGAAGCTCAACAGCCCTCCGAGCATGTGAGAGCCCGAGCCCCAGGCCTCCCTCAGACGTCGTATAGAAAGGATCATACGCCCGGGACAAGGCTTCGGCAGAGAAACCCGGACCCCCGTCCTGGATGAGCACGTGACCCCACTCCCCATCGCTCGAGACGGTCGCCACTACGCCCTCGCCATTGCCGAAAACCGCCGCGTTGTGAAGAACGAGATAGAGGGCGTCGAGCAGGGCTTCGGTGTTCACACGGACTTGGACCGAGCCCTTCGCCGAGAAGAGCACGGAGAGGTCCCATTCGGACTCGTACGCCTGGACCGCCTCCTTGACGATTCGGGCAAGATCGTCCTCGGCGATCTCTCCCGCCGGATCCTCCAGGAAAAACTGGAGATCCTCGATCGCGGTCGTGGCATCCTCGGCGGCTCGCCTGAGTGAAAGGCTACGATCCTGGAACGCTGCAGCGAGCGGACCGTCCACGTTCTCGCGCAGGTAAGCGCTAATGCGAGAAAGGCTCAGGCGGAAAGCCGCATCGGCCTCGGTAGTCTTGCCGGACGCCGAGGAGCGAGCCGGCGCCCGGCCCCGCGATCCGCCCGAGGTGCGAACACTCCTTCTTCCTACGAAAAAGCCGACGAGGGCAGCGACCACCCCGGCAATAACTCCAACGGTCAGAGCATCCATACTTTCCCCAGTGATCGTGAATCGCCCCCCATCTTCTACTGGCCCCCCCACCGGCAGTACGCGTCTCCCCGAGCCTCGCACGCGATGTGCACGATGGTCGGCGGATCGTCGATCGATCCGCTCAACGTCGCGGAGCAGAGACCCGATACCAGGGAACAGGCATCGCCTGTGGAGTCGCTCTGGATGAACAGGAGGGAACGCCCCTCCAAAACGAATCCGCCGTCCGCAAAGCCGCCAACACGACGTCCGAAGAGCGCCCGGAGCCTTTTCCTCGTTCTGCGTTTCGCGAAGGCCAGCCCCAACCTACGCGGCACAAGCCTGGATCGACGTGACCGTTTGCCGGCGAGCCTGGCACCACACTCCAGAAAGATCGCCCTCGCGTCGGGCCTCTTTACCACCAGTCGTACAAGATCCTCGAACTCCTCATCCGAGATCTTATTGCCCTTTCTGGTCTCCTCCTGGTAGGTCCGTATCCGGCGGTCCACCACATCACTCAGGCCCAACCTGCGCGGCATCGTGATCGACGTGTCCTCCTCCTCGAAAACCTCGAAGGGACGATCACTCGCTTGGAGGACCTCCAGAATCGTTAAGGCAACCAGGGCCGACACCCGCCGGCGCCCGCGGCCGCTTGACTCCCCCGTTCCCGTCTCCTCAATGCGCTGGTCGATCATTGATAGCCGTGGTCGTTAGAAGGCTGTTGGAAGGAGTACAGTGGGCCTAGCAGCCTTCAGGTGCAGGTCCGGTTACCTCCCCCGACGGGGCGGGTGCCGTCAATCTCGCAGGCCGCTCGTCACCCGGCAACGAACCGGGGACGCGGTGCCTGTTTTTTCGATCATGCCGGCCCAAGCCGCCCACTTTCGCTCCGCCCCCTCCGCGCCTCGAATCGGGTTCACCCTTGAAGGTGAGATCGGGACGGATCATATTCCGACCGCAACTGAGAATCATTGTCGGGTGAGGCCTAATCGGTCCCAACGGACGGCCGAGCCCGTCGGCATGAATATGGGAAAGCCTCAGATGGACAACGATGTTCCGACGGGTTTGAAGGAAGAAGCCCTCGACACGTTGAGTGACGAGGAGCTCGTCGTCGCCCATCTTCGCGGCCGAAGCGGTGCGTTCGAGGACCTATACGACCGGTATCGCGACCGACTCGTGCATTTCGTCGCCCGTAAGACCGGCGATGGGGACCAAGCCCAGGACCTGGTTCAGGAAGCCTTCATCCGAGTGACGCGGCACCTCCACCGATTCGACACGTCGAAGAAGTTCTCGACATGGGTGTACACGATCGCGAGCAATCTCTCGAAGAATGAGCTCCGCAACCGGTCACGGAGTCCTCTGGTTCTCTTCCAACGGCTCACGAACAGTTGGGACGACGACCACCGCCCTATCCAGTTCGAGGATTTCCGGATGAGGCCCGACGATCTATATCGAAAGCGTTTTCTCAAGCGCCTCGTGGAGGACACCGTGCAGGAGTTGCCGGAACACCATCGGTTGGTGTTCCAACTGCGCGAGCTGGAGGGCAAGAGCTACGAAGAGATCTCCGAGATCACCGGCGTCAACCTCGGGACAGTGAAGAGCAGGCTGCACCGCGCCCGGAATTCCTTCGCCCAGAGGATCGAACCATTCCTCAATTGAAGTGTGGTGACCGAGGAGTGTCTCGGCCGTTCGAGTCCGGATGCATCCGGAGCACCACGCTAGTGGGGTGAGTCGAAACATGTTCGACAACCTACGGCAGGCCTTCCGCGAAGCCGTCGACAACTTCAAGGACGAGTTGGGTCGCGACGAAATCCCGGAGGAAGTGGGCCGCCTTCTTCGCGAAATGAAGAGAGAGGCCGCGGAGACGAAGGCCGAGCTCCGCCGACTCGAAGAGGCTATCAACAGCGCGATCGAGAAGGCCGAGAAGGACAAGGCCGCGGCGGAGACGGCCCGCCGCCGGGAAAAGATGGCCGTGGATATCTCGGACGAAGAGACCGCTCGTGTGGCCCGGGAGTATGCAGAGAAGCACGAGCATCGCCGGAGCGTCCTGGAGCAGAAGGCCCTCGCGTTGAAGGAGGAGCTGGACATGCGACAGGAGGAGTTCGGGGAAATGATCAAGGCGATCAAGGAGGCGGAGAAGAGGAATGAGGGACTTACCGCCACCGCGGGACGCGCGACCGCACGCAACTCAATCGAGGAGGCCGACGACCTCTTCTCTCAGCTGGACCGGTTCGCGGACGAGATCGAGGGGGACGATGCCCGGCGGGAGGCCAGCATCGAAGTAGACGATCTCATGGACGACGAGCCTGATCGTTTTGAAAGCCTTCCCGATGAAGTGGAAATCGACTTCGATGCCCGGCTCGAGGCCTTGAAGCGAGCGATGAAAGAGCAAGGTAGGTAAGAGGGAGCAATGGACAACTGGATCGGTGTCGGTATTTGGATCCTCATGGGAGTGGGCATCGCTCTCGTGACGAGAGTGGTGATCAAGAGACCTGAGGAGACGCCGGGGCATGTACCCGTGCTCGTCGTGCTCGGGGCCTTCGGCGCCGTCATCGGCGGGATGCTGGGTGTAGGCATCTTCGAATTCCCCGAAGTGCCCGCGTTGAGCGTGGGCGGCATGGCTGGTGCGGCCACGTTTTCGCTCCTCATCAGCTTCATCTACCGCTGGGGAATTCGCGGTCTCATCTGAGCAGCATGAGTGACGTCCAGGGTTACATCGGCAGAGAGCTTGGCCGCTTCACATCTGAGATCCTGGAGTTTCTTCGAATTCCATCCGTAAGCGCGAAGTCCGAACACGATGCGGACACGCGCCGAGCCGCAGAGTGGCTCCGCGATGCAATGGAGGGCGCCGGCCTCGAAGCCGAGGTGCTCGAGACCGCCCGCCATCCGGTCGTGTTGGGGGAGTGGCGTGAAGCGGGCGCTGACGCTCCTACCGTACTGGTATACGGCCACTACGACGTCCAGCCCGCCGAGCCTTTGGAGCTCTGGGACTCGCCCCCCTTTGAACCGGAATTTCGTGACGGGCGCCTCTACGCCCGGGGCTCAACGGATGACAAGGGGCAACTCTACCTCCACATCAAGGCTGCCGAAGCCCACCTGAAGGAAGAAGGGTCCCTTCCCGTCAATCTGATCGTCCTGGCCGAGGGTGAAGAAGAGATCGGCTCGCCGAATCTCGTGCCCTTCGTCGAGGCCCAAAAAAAGAGGCTGGCCTGTGACGCGGTAGTGATTTCCGACACGGGCATGTTCGCGCCTGATCTGCCCGCGCTTCTTTTTTCGCTCCGGGGCCTCGCCTACTTCGAGCTCCGGGTAATGGGCCCTTCGAGCGACCTGCACTCGGGCGAGTATGGCGGCCCGGTAGTGAACCCGGCGACGGCTCTCGGGCGTATTCTGGCCACCCTGCATGACGATCAGGGACGCATCGCCGTCGACGGTTTCTATGACGACGTGCTGGACTGGGAACAGGAGACCAGGGACGCGATCCGGAATCTCCCCTTCGATGAGGACGAATTCGCGGCATCGCAGGGCGCCGCTCCGGAGGGCGGTGAACCCGGTTTCTCCGTTCTCGAGCGACTCTGGATCCGGCCGACGTGTGGGGTCAACGGGCTCCTCTCAGGATACACGGGCGAGGGCGCCAAAACGGTCCTGCCCGCCGAAGCCATGGCCAAAGTGAGCTTCCGCCTGGTTTCGGATCAAACCCCGCAGCGCGTGGCCGAGCTCTTCCGAGCACACATTGCCTCGGTGACTCCGCCCGGAGTCACAGTGACCGTCGAGGAGTTGCACGGAGGCATGCCTTGGCGTGCACAGCTCGACGGCCCCCTCAAAGAGGCGGCTACATCCGCACTGCTCAAGGCGTTCGGGTCCGCTCCCGTCTTGGCGGGCGGTGGTGGCAGCATCCCGATCGTCGGCGAGTTCGAGCGCATCCTCGATGCACCGGTGCTCCTGATGGGGTTCTCCCTGCCGGGGGCAAACCTGCACGCCCCCAACGAGTGGTTCCCAGAAGAGAACATCGAGCTCGGAATCCGGGCACTCGCCTATCTTTACGAAGAGCTTGGTCTGCCGCGTACCTAATGTTCTGCGCCACGGCGGTGTCATCTCATCGTCTCGGGATCAGTTCAGCCGAACGCAGGCTCCTGCGCACTGAGCGAAAGACGCTGGCGAAGGGCGGTAGCTCAGCCATCTGTGAGCCCAGCCGGACGCTCCAGAGCTTCTCGTACCGGGCTTCCTTCTTCTTGAACTCCTCGCCCATCATGTCTCGGCTGCGGCCGCGGAACTCGAGCTTGCTGTCGATCTCAGACGTGAGCATGGCAAAATCGACGTGATCCTCCGAGGTCAAGTACCAGACGTCGTAGAGATCGCGCGGCTCGTTGCGAGCCCTGTCGGTGAGCGCCACTACCTTCTCGACGCCGATCTCGTCGAGACAGTAGACGCGGATCTGGCTGTCCTCGATCAGGTCAGCGTACTCGTCGTAGCCCCTGAGAACGGCCCGGTCCTCGATAGGCAGGACCAGCCGCTCGCTAATCGTGATGTCCACCTTGACCTCTCTCGGAGAGGCAGAGGGAAGCGGCCCTTCGTAGGCGAGGTAGAACGTGTGGCTGTTCTGATGCTTTTTTCGGTCTCCGCGTGAGTAACGGAACGGAATGCCTGAGGCGCTCCGTACCTCCGCGTAGACGTCCTCGAGCCCCGCCAGGATCGACTCTAGGGGCATCTCGCTGGCAAGCGTGAAGTCGAGATCCTCTGAGAATCGGTAATCGCTGAAGTAACAGCGCTTGAGCGCCGTGCCGCCCTTGAACACCAGATGCTCGCGTAAGGAGGACGCGGATAGCCCGACGAGGAACCACGCCAGGCAGTAGTCACGCTCGAGCACGGCCTCAGGGATGCGCCGTCCTCCTGCCCGAGCGAGACGATTGGACAGGACGGAGAGGTTTCGCTGCGGGATCACGGCTCAGGTCCTCACGACTGAGACGATCTCGTCGGGATCCACGTTGAGCCGGAGCCGCCATCGTGCCACGAACTTCCCCTCGTCCGGCAGGAGGGGATCCAGAGTGGCGTAGGTCGCCGTGAGCCTCAGTTGCAGGCGCTCCACCTCACGAGGCGCATCCACTTCAAACGTCTCGAGCAGGAACCCCAAGCGGCGGATTACGGCGCCGACATCGAGCCGCAGAGCATAGTCAACCAGTTTTCCGTAATCGATGTCGTCCCTTCGCATCCAGAACCCCTTGGCGACCTCTGTGAAGCCACCGCAGTACTCGGACCGCTTGAGACCGTCGATGATCGTCCGCTCCAGATCGCTGACCTGCACCTTCTCAGTCTTGGTGACCCAGTGCTCGGTGAGGCCGAACAGGTGCTCGGGCTTGCAGCGGACGAAGCGGAACTCGGTGGCGAGTATCAGTCGTGGTCGAATCAGCCGCGGGGTCGTCGTGTACACCACGAACTGCGGCTGAGTGACCATCCGGTGAAGGTCCATCGCCGAGGCGTGCGACACGAAGTAGTCGGCGGCGCCCGCAAGCTCACGCGCGGCAACGTAGGGGCTGCCGAGGTAGTCCCGCTCGCGCCCGAGCTCGAAGGGGACGAGGATGAACAACCCAGGCTTCAGACGAGACACCACCCCGCGCTGAACGAGGGATGCGACGAAGTTCCGCGCCGACTTCTCCTGGAGCGAAGTGATCTCGCGGACGTCGGCGTGGGAAAACAGAGTCTTTCCTCGCTCGTGCAGTTCTGCGACGAAGCGCGCTGCCTGGGGCCCGAGGGTCTTGAGAGGTTGTTCTTTCCTTGTCTGCAAAACGCCCATCTCCATGAGGTTTTCTGCACGAGAAACATAACTCTGCCGACCCATTCGTCATAGTATTGATGCTGTTCACCTATCGTGACAGGGCGTATAGCACGCAAAACCTAAGTCGATCTCCACTGGACTCTTCGGCTCGACGGGTTAGGTGGCGCGGCTGTCGGGGGACTCGCCAGACCACCGCCCGACCTCCACCTGGCTCGTCCACCACTTTCCACCCTACTTTGTCGTCCTGCCCCGGAGTGCCTTTGAAGTGCCTATCCATTTGGAGGTTCCAATGCGACGCTCTGCTCTTCTGCTGCTCCTGGTCCTGCCACTTCCCGTCCTCGCGCAGGAACCCACCCACCCACTGGACGAGCTCACCGTCGCAGAGTACTGGGCAGTCTATGAGACGCTCACGGCCCACATCGACGTCGAGGAGGGGGCCGAGTTCCTCTATGCCGGCCTGAACGAGCCGACCAAGGCCGAAATCCGGGCTTGGGAGCCCGGCCGGCCGTTCGGCAGGCAGGCCCGGGTCCATCTGGTCCAGTCCCACACGGGCTACGAAGCCGTGGTGGACGTGGCCAACCGCGCCGTCCTCGAGTTTCGTGCAGTCACCGACCGTCAGTACATGTGGGCGCCCTCGGACGTGGCCGCCCTTGCCGAGATCAAGGAGCATCCCGAGATGGCTGCCGCCTTCGAGGCGCGGGGAATCACGGACTTGAGCAAGGTGGAGTGCGACGTCTGGTCTGACGCCTACTTCGATACCGAAGAAGAGCGCGGACGGAGGTTGGGCCGGGTCCGGTGCGCGAACATGGTTGGACAAGTTTCCGGCCTGGGTGCTCCCATCGAGAACCTCGTCGCCATCGTGGACCAGCGGTCCGGAGATGTGCTACGGATCATCGACAACGGTCCGACCGGCGCCGCCGCGCCCTCCATCGGAGAACACCACCCCGAGGCGGTGGGACCGACCCGCAAGCCCCTACCTCCTATCATCATCTCCCAGCCCGAGGGACCCGGCTACGAGCTCGACGGCCACGAGGTCAGTTGGGAGGGCTGGCGCTTCCACTTCCGGGTGGACCAGCGCCGGGGCCTCGTGCTTTCTCAGGTGGGCCATCAGGACGGATCAGAGTTGCGGTCGGTGCTCTACCAGGCGTCTCTGTCCGAGGTGTTCGTCCCATACCACGACCCTTCCGAGCCCTGGAATCACCAGGCCTACTTCGACCTCGGCACGTATCCTTCGCTCTTCGGAGGGGTGACAAGCACCCTGGAGTCCGGACAGGACTGTCCGGCCTACGCCACGTTCTTCGACACATGGGTCGTCCAATCCGATGGTTCGCCGAGTGAGCGACAGCGGGTGGCCTGCCTGTACGAGCGGCCTGGCGCTGAGCCGGCATGGCGCCACGCCCGCGACGGTGGCGTAGTGGAAAGCCGCAGCCGGCGCGACTTGGTTCTGCGCATGATCATGGGAGCCGGCAACTACGACTACCTGTTCGACTGGGTGTTCATGCAGAACGGCGTGATCCGTGTGAACCTGGCGGCTACGGGGATCGACCAGATGAAGTCCGTCGAAGCTCGAAGCGCTGCCGAGGATACGGGCGATCCTGACGATCGGTACGGGCGATTCGCGGCTCCTCATCTGGTGGCCGTGAACCATAGCCACCTGTTCAACTTCAGGTTGGACTTCGACGTCGATGGGCCGGCCAACAGCTTGGCCGTGGACCGACTCGTCACCGAGCGCCAAGGCGACGACAACCCCCGGCGCAGCGTCTGGCGGGCCGAAACCGAGGTAGCTCAGCGCGAAGAAGACGCCATGCGCACGAGCTCACTGACCGCTCCGGAGTTCTGGCGGGTGGTGAACCCGTCTCGGCTCGGTCCCACCGGCTATCCCAGCGGCTACATGGTCGAGGGACACGGCATCAAGACCCTGTTGAGCTCAGACGACTACATGCAGCGGCGTGCCGGATTCACCGAACACACGCTCTGGGCCACCCCAATGAACCCGCGGGAGCTCTTCGCAGCCGGCGACTACCCCACCAACGGTGTCGCCGGTCAGGGACTACCTCAGTGGACCCGGGCCAATCGGGACGTCGAGAACACCGATATCGTGCTTTGGTACACCACCGGCTTCCATCACGTGGCCCGTCCGGAGGATTCGCCGATCCTCCCGCTGGAGCTTCACGGCTTCAATCTTGTGCCCGCAGGCTTCTTCGACCGGAATCCGGCAATCGATCTGCCACGCTGAGCTCGAGCGGGCCCCGGGCTCAGGTTCGTCTGCACGCGCCGAGACCAACACGGAGGAAGTAAGGTGAACGGCAGGCTGAACATCGCAGTGATCGTCACGGTAATGGCTCTCGTGGTCGGCGCGACGAGTTATGTGTACACCGCTCCTTATGCGGGCAATGAAGGACTTTCGCGCATGCCCGGAGTGAGAATCGGAGGGACGGATACTCCCGGCCCCAGAGACTTCAGCTCACTCAATGACGCGGGGCTCAATCTGATCATGAAGCTGAGCGGCTTCCCGCCGTTCGTGGTCTATCTCGCGTATGTGGGAACTCCCGAGGGTGTGATCACAGCGACCCGCCCAGACGGGGGATACTGGGCCCGGCGCGTGAGAGAGGGGCGCAACGAGGGGTGGCTGCGCATCGGTGATGAGACGTTTGCAATGCAGGCCACCGAGATCCTGGGCGACGCGCGACTGCCCATGCTCGAGCTGTGGGGGCCTCGCGCCGCCAGAAGCGCGCGCGCCCTGAGGGCAGGCGAGAGCGGCCCACCCACGGACGTGGCTGTTGGTGGGCCTGCTCCGTTCCGCGACATGGAGGTCTTCTTCTGGACGCCTAGGTAGCGGATCGAACCTCAGGCTTCAGGACCTTCGCTCGACTCTGCTTTTCTTCCAATCCAAATCTTAGATCCCGCCACCAATACTCCTGCGATTACCTGGCCACCTATGTTTTCGAACGTAAACTGCTCGTACGGCCCCACGATGCTAGGTCGAGTCATTACGTACATATAAACCGCCGTCGTACCTGATACGATGGCAACTGTTGTCGCAACATTGCCGAGGCTTGCCATGTACTTGGGAGTGATCTTCTTAAGGATCCATTGTAGCAGCGAAGCCCCCAGAAAAATGGCCACCCCAAAAACAAGTATGGTCGACAGTAAAAGGCCCATCTACCTGACCCGTACGTACTTCTGGAGGTTCCGCGGGACGGGCTCACCGCCGTACATGTTCCCGTCGCGATCCACGGCGACGAACTCCGCCCCGTTTCCGGTTCTGACCGCAGGATCTCCCCACGGGTAGACGATGAAGTCCGTCACCCAGCCCGTCTCGGCGTCTCCGATCCGGATCCCCATCTCCCAGCCGGGATTCTCCACGATGTCCGACTCAGAGTCGGCCACATAGATCTGCCCTTGTGTGTCGAACGCGATTCCGCTCGGCCGCCCGAATTGCGTCCACGTGGCCAGGTGCGTCCCTTCCTGATCGAAGATCTGGACTCGGTTGTTGCTCCGGTCCCCGACGAAGACCCGTCCCCTGGAGTCCATCTCGATGGCGTGCAGAGCACGGAACTCCCCGGGGGCGTATCCGGTCTGGCCCCACTCCATGATGTACTCACCGTCGCTCGTGAACTTCATGACCCGGTTGTTTCCGACGGCGTTGTGGCCGTCCGCGATGAAGACGTCGCCGTTGTCTGCCACCACCACGTCGGACGGAGAGTTGAAGGCGTCCCGACCGCTGCCGGCCCTTCCCGGTGTGCCGAGGCGCAGCAGCACGTCACCCGTGGGGCTGAACTTGTAGACCAGGTGCCCCCGCTGGTCACCGTCCGGGATGTTGCCTGAGCCCACGGCGTCGGTCACCCAAATGTTGCCGTCAGGGTCGACATCGATGCCGTGTGGCCAGATGAACAACCCGCTGCCGAAGCTCTCCACGACCTTGCCGGCGAGGTCGAACTTGATCACCGGATCCAGGTCGGAATCCACGCACTCGTTGCCGAACCGGCTCGGTGTCACATCGAATCCGCGGGCGTCGCAACGTATCACCGCCCACAGGTGATCTCCGTCCGGGTCCATCGTGACCTTGCCCACCGCGCCCATCTGTCTTCCGTCGGGCAGTTGGGCCCAGTCGTTCACCAGCCGGTAGGGGCTGGGGCCCGACTGCGCTGTTGCCTCCGCGGGAACCATGAGTGCCAGCGCACCAATGGCGCACATCCGCGTGACGAGACTCGACTTCCGGATCCGGGTCGACATGATCGTACCTCCTTTGGACAGACCAGAATGTGGGACGGCAACCGTACGCGGGAGGGTGGAGGAGGTCAAGGCTCTGGGCGGGGCTGTGCCGGAGTCACCGGAAGCACCAATCGAGAGTCCGTAGGAGACTCGAAGGCATTGGCTTTCTCTAACTCTACCCTCGCGAGGTCGTAGCTGGAGAAATCGATTCGCGACACGAACTCCTGTGCACGGTCGAGCATGCTCAGGAATCCAGCAAAACCCCGCCTGTTGGTCGCTGCCTTCAGGGTAAGAAGATAGTCCTCACGGTAGACGGTTGGGATGATGATCCGCTTCTGTCCATCAGCCGCCAGCTCCGCGTTCATGAAGACCCTCGCGACCCGTCCGTTACCATCGCCGAATGGGTGGACTTCGGAGATGACGAACATCAGGAAGGCGGCTCGTCTGAATCCGCCGTCCAGCGTCTTGAGCAACTCGAAGCCCTTCCCCAGGGTCCCTTCGACCAGCTCGGGTGAGACAAAACCAGACTGTCCAGCAAAGTTCGGTTCGGTCTTGAGTTCGCCCGGCCGCATGTCTGGCCTGGCAGCCATGATCTCGGTGTGACGGCCAGTCAACAGTTCGAAGAATTCCGTCCACCTGACCTGGGGAGTTGCCATCGACCGAGACATCTCCTGGCGATCACTCACTAGACGATAAGTCCCGAGAACATCGTGCGCGTCTGCCGGTCGACTTGATGGCTTGTTGTCGAAGACGATCGCTCTGGCTTCTTCAACGTCGAACTGTGTCCCTTCAATCCAGTTCGAGAAATACGCATCGAAGAACGCAGCGTTGGCGAAGGATGTGGCCGTGCCAATGGGGTCGGGACGAACGGTTGACGACCAATCAGCAAGTTCCGTCGCGAGGGCGGTGAACAGCTCTACTCGATCGCCGTCGTATGGCTGCCCTTCCGACCGCGCAATCGCCGCTGTCGACGAGAGCTCTTCTGAGCGACTACCAAGCATGGTGCCGATGATTCCCTCGAGAATCGCAAGCTCCCGTTCTGCATCCAGGTCTTGAGCTAGACCGCGAGCGTGATCACGAAGTTGGTTCGCTGCAGATTCACCGCGGGTTCGGATCATCCGTTCGATGGTCGACTCAATGACGTCCCGGTGTAGGCTCTTTAGACCAACCGCTGATCTGCGCCGGCTCGGCTTCAGTGACTCGAGCAGTGCTCTGGCTGGCGAGGCCAGGAAGAGTGTGCCGAGAAAGGGTGTGTCGCCGGGCAACGCGCCCGGACCGGAATGCACGGCGACGATTAACCCGGAATACGTGACCGTCCTTTTTGACTTCCCGACAAGATGAACGACCGCCTCGGGAGTTGGCTCCAATTCTATGGCTGTCCTGTATCCGATCACTGCCTGTGGGGCCACAAGTCGCACGATGTCCTTCCACTCATGGCGCGCTAGATCCTCGAGCGGTGTTTGCAGGTCCGTCGTGTACAGCTTTGGACCGATTTTTCGAAGGGTCCCAGCCGCGAGCCCCCTCTGGACTTCGTGTCGTGCTGCTCCCGTGGATTTCACGATACGATCCATGATCTTTTCCTTCGGCGTACGTAAAGCGATTCTCGTTACGCTCTTTTTTCGACTCTTTAATGCTCCACAATACTCCACGCTCGCAACAATATAACACTTAACACAACAAAATGGCATTTAGGGAGACAAAATATCGTTTAACGATACAAACTGACACTTAACAGAGGACATGAGTGAACAGGTAGCTGGAGGGGAGCTAGGCCCACGGTGGCCGGCTGGGGCCTCAGCGGATATCCTAGCGGATATCCCAAGGCAGAAATCCCCTGGATCGCTCGGGAGAAGACGAATGACGCAAGGACCTGAAAGGCACCGGAGCACCGGATTGAACCGTCGCGAGTTTCTCGGCATTGGTGCACTTCCGTTGGCGGCCGGATTGGCGGCCAAGGATTTCGGCACCGAAAACATCGGGAGGGAGCTCGAGATGAAGACGACGCAGTCTGCACAGGCCATTGTTCGCGTCGGCCTCGTGGGTGCCGGTGGTGTCGTGCAGAGGGCCCAGCTTCCGAACTTTCGACGGATCCCGGGATGCGAGGTCGTTGCCGTGGCGAATCGCAGCTTGGCTTCCAGTCAGAGAGTTGCCGAGGCGTTCGACATTCCCACCGCTTATGCCAACTGGCGGGAGCTGCTGGAAGACGACGGCGTCGATGCCGTCATGATCGGCACGCCGCCCTACATGCACAGCACAGTGACCCTGGAGGCGCTGGAGGCGGGGAAACACGTGCTGTGTCAGTCCCGCATGGCCATGGACGCAGGCGAGGCCAGAGACATGCTGGAGGGGGCGCTTCGTAACCCGGACCTGGTCTGCCAACTGGTCGTGAACCCGATCCAGCGCGCCTTGAAGCGAGTGATCGACGACGGATACCTAGGGGAGCTCCTCTCGGCCGAGATCCGCAGGTTGGGATCCGACGCCTCCGCGGGTGCTTCTCCCGACAGACGACGCGGCTTCGTCGAGCCCGGCCAGGACCTGCACTGGCGCATTGACCCCGAGTTCAACGGGTTCAACATCCCGCTGGGCCTGGGGGCTGCCTACGAAAGCATGAGTCCCATGTTGGGGCGGGCGACCCGGGTCATGGCGATGAGCAAGGTGCACGCGCCGAATCGGCGCGCCGCGGACGGAGCGATGGTTTCCAAGGGCGGGGTGGACCACGTGGACATTCTCTACGAGGTCGCCAACCGGGCACAGATTCACCTGAGGGTGAGCACCACAACCGCACTAGCGGGCGGAAGTCGGACCTGGCTCTTCGGCAGCGAGGGAACCATTCAGCTTGCCGGA
The DNA here is from genome assembly GCA_965249775.1 of Longimicrobiales bacterium. Taxonomy (GTDB): domain Bacteria; phylum Gemmatimonadota; class Gemmatimonadetes; order Longimicrobiales; family Gaopeijiaceae; genus UBA822. The sequence goes on along the minus strand of OZ252253.1, from coordinate 3,148,086 downwards.
CGCCGAATCCTCGGCGGACGTCGCGGCGACTCCGAGCTCCGTGAGGTTCCTGCCCCGCCGCAGGAACCGGGCCCTCCACGCGTGGGGGTGGAAGAGCGGTTCATCAACACGATTCGGGGAACCGCCGAGAATACGACGGAGACCCTCGAGGTTGGTCTCGACTACATGGAGTTCTCGGAGGCCGTGCATCGCAGCGCGCAAACCGGTCTGGCTGTGAATCTGCCGTTGTAACCGGGTCTGGCGGAGGTGACACATGGCCTGACTGCTTCACCGACCCACTGAACCCCATTCACTATTCGGGGTGTTTTGCTGAGTTCCGCTGAGTTGGGTTCAGTGCCGTAAGTGTATTTTCCGTTGGGACTTAGGTGGGGTCGTTCTTTCGGTCAGTATTTTCCTGTTACGCCCCGTTTGGCTGAGTTGGCACACTGTTGGCACACAAAACGGCGGGCCGAAACGGCCCGTGAGGACAGAAATTTCGGAGGGCTGAACGGTCGCGGTGCACACTTTTGCGGTGCGGCCTACGGGGACCTACCAAGCCACCCGTACCCTCGATGGCGGAGATCCTTGCCGCCTCACACGTCTTAGACACATCTTGTCCGGCATGTCTGACGCCGTCTCACGCCTCAACGCCGCTCTCGAAGGCCGCTACGCCATCGAGCGTGAGATTGGCGAGGGCGGCATGGCCACGGTGTACCTGGCCGACGACCTGAAGCATCAACGCAAGGTCGCGCTCAAGGTCTTGAAGCCCGAACTCGCAGCGGTAGTGGGAGCCGAGCGGTTCCTGGCGGAGATCACGACCACCGCGAACCTGACGCACCCGCACATCCTGCCTCTCCACGATTCGGGAGAAGCGGACAGCTTCCTCTTCTACGTGATGCCCCACATCGAAGGGGAGTCACTCTGGGAGCGCATCGACCGCGAGAAGCAACTTGGCGTAGACGACGCGGTGGCCATCACGCAGAAGGTAGCGGGGGCACTCGATTACGCGCACCAGAACGGCGTGGTCCACCGCGACATCAAGCCTGGCAACATCCTCCTGAGTGCCCAGGGGGAGCCACTCGTCGCGGACTTCGGGATCGCGCTGGCAGTAGCTCAGGCGGGTGCCGGGCGCATCACCGAGACGGGACTCAGCCTCGGCACCCCCCACTACATGAGCCCCGAACAGGCGACGGGCGACCGGGATGTGGACCCACGGTCGGATGTCTACGCGCTCGGCTGCGTCCTGTACGAGATGCTCTCCGGGCAGCCGCCATTCTCCGCCTCCAGCGTCCAGGCAGTTCTGGTCAAGATCCTCACGATGGATGCGCCGTCGATCACGAGTGAGCGCAGGACCGTGCCACCGAACGTCGGGGCGGCCTTGGCGAAGTCTTTGGAGAAGCTACCCGCCGACCGCTTCACGAGTGCGGCGGAGTTCGCGGCTGCACTCGCGGACCCGAGCTTCACGTATGAGGCTCGGGCTCGGACCACGGTCGCCCCGCCGACACCCGAGCCCTTGGCCCCCGTTCCACAAGCCACGGGCATCGACCGTCGTGTATTTTCAGCGGTCACTTTGGTGGCAGCGACTATGACAGCCCTCGCGGCCTGGGGCTGGCTCAAGCCGCCGCCATCGCCCGTCACCTCGCCCGTGCCCTTGCGTACGGTGCTCTCCGACTTCGAGATCACCGGTGGTGGCGGCCAAAAGCTCGCGATCTCCCGCGACGGGTCGCAGATCGCGGTCACGACCAACTTTGGCGGCAGCGGACCGTACCGGCTCTTCGTGCGTAGGGTCGATCAACTGGGGTTCCGGGAGATCGAGGGCACCCAGGGAGGAGTCGTGCATCCCACGTTCTCACCGAATGGGGAGTGGGTGGCTTTTTCCGGGAGGAGGACGGACGGGCAGGTCGCGCGGGTTCAGCTAACCGGGGGGCCGGTGCTGCCAATAGCGGTGGGGAACCAACCCCACTGGGGCGTGGACGAGATGATCGTGTACCAAGGGCCGGATGGCCTCTACTTGGTCTCGCCCACGGGTGGTGAACCCACCCCGATTCTGGACGCGAGCGCCGCTGAAGGCGGCTTGGTGGTCGGACGTCAGCCCCACCTGCTCCCGGACGGCAAAGCCGTCATCTTCGAGGCGCCCGGAGCGGCTGGAAACAATGGCCGCTTGCTCATGGTCGAGTTGGAGTCGGGGGAGGTCACCGACCTCGCAATAGAGGGCGTCCGTCCGCAGTACTCAGCGTCGGGCCATCTGCTGTACGGGCACAGTGACCAGGTGCTCATGGCCGTGCCCTTCGACCTGGACACCCACCAGGTGACGGGAGAGCAATCCACGGTCCTCCTGGATGTCACGGTCCGTGGAAGCGAGAGCGCGTTCGTTGTATCCGAGACGGGTACAGCCTTCTACGGCATCCACGGAGGCGGCAGTGATGGTGGGCAACGGCTGCTGGTCGTGGGTCTGGACGGGAGTGAGGAGATCATGCCGCTCGCTCCGCGCCTATTCCGTGAGCCGAAGTGGTCACCGGACGGCGCATGGGTGGCGTATCGAGGCAGCGAGCCGGGGCGGCAGTTGGACGAAGCCGACATCTATTTGTACAACGTGGACCTCAGATTCGCCCCTACGAGGCTCACCATCGAGGGCGACGACTGGGGGCCCGTCTGGTCGCCCGACGGCACCCGTGTCGCCTTTGCTTCGGACAGGGATGGGGTCGATGGGGTGGGTCTGTTCATGAAGACTCTGGACGATGCTCCGGCTGAGATCATCGTGAGCTCTTCAACCGTTCGCGCCTCCCAATGGCCCTTCGACGACGTGCTGGTATTCAACGATGGAGGTTCGACGAGCGATCTGTGGATCGTCGATCCATCCTCGGACAGTGCCGTGGCCACCCTCTACGCGGACGAGGAGGCCCAGCTTCGTGACATCATGGTCTCGCCGGACCGCAGCCTCGCCGCGTACGTCTCCACCGAATCGGGAAGGTTCGAAGTGTACGTCCGCGCCTTTCCCGATCCGGGACAGCCGAGGGTCGTGTCACAGGGTGGGGGGGCCGCTCCCTTTTGGTCACCCGACGGGAACACGCTCTACTACTGGACCCTGGGGTCCGCCACGCTGGTCAAGCATGTGGTGGCCGTCCAAATCGACTGGGGCCCGCCCTTCACCGTGATGTCTAGAGACACCGTGATCACGGGCGCCTATCGCTTCGACTCGAGCGACCTGCATCCCGACGGAGATCGGATCATTGTCTCACAAGAAGCGAGCGTAGCGGACGGTGGTGCGGCGCCGGCCCAGGCGTCCGAGCCTTCGAGACACCTGATCGTCGTGAACTGGTTCGAGGAGTTGTTGGAGCTGCTCGGCAATTGAAGGCTCAGATCCCCTGGCTTCGCGTCTTCGTGGAAGGCGTGGTGATCGTCGGGGTCGATCCCCAAGATCCTCAAAACCCCCACTCGGATCCATTCCGAGATTTTGAAAGCGACCCACTGAAGCACCATCAGGTTCAAGTCGTGAGCATCGCCCCCGCCCGTAGGAGCGCTCGGGCCTTTTCCAGCGTCTCCTCGTACTCCCGCGCCGGGTCCGAGTCGGCCACGATACCAGCGCCCGCCTGCACATAGGCCGTACCGTCCTTTACGACCACCGTGCGGATCGTGATCGCCGTGTCCATCGACGTGCCACCCCAGCCGAAATATCCCACCGCGCCGGCGTAGGGGCCCCTCCGAAATGGCTCGAGCTCATCGATGATCTCCATCGCTCGAACCTTGGGCGCCCCCGACACCGTGCCGGCCGGGAAACAGGCCCTGAACACGTCCATGGCCGACAGACCCTGCTTCAGCCTCCCCTCGACCTGGCTCGAGAGGTGCATGACGTGCGAGAATCGCTCGACGATCATGAGATCGGGCACCGTGATAGACCCGTACTCGGCGACGCGACCGACATCGTTCCGGCTGAGATCCACGAGCATGCGGTGCTCGGCAAGCTCCTTTTCGTCCGCCTGGAGATCGAGCGCAAGAGCCCGATCCTCCTCCGGTGTCGCCCCCCTTGCACGGGTCCCGGCGATGGGCCGGACGGTAACGACGTCGTCCTCGACTCGCGCGAGGATCTCGGGCGAGCTCCCGACGAGTGAGAACCCATCGAGCTCGAGGAAATACAGATAGGGAGACGGATTGAGCGAACGGAGCACCCGGTAGAGCTCGAAGGGCTCCGCCGCCATGGGCATCGCCAGCCGTTGACTCAGAACCACCTGGAAGGCGTCGCCCGCAAAGATGTACTCTCGGATGCGCTCGACTCCCTTTTCGAACTCCGCCCGAGTCATCGTGCTGGAAAACGCGGGGTCGTCAGTAGGCTCGGGGCTTATCTCCAGGGGTGGCGGCGAGGCCCCCTCGGAAAGCTGGGAGACCAGGCGCTGGGTCTTTTCAGCCGCCTCGTCGTATCTGCGGCGAAGCTCCTCGTCGTCCAGGCCCGGTTCGACCTCGACGGTGGCGATCGCCATGGCACGGCCAAGGAGGTTGTCGATGGCAAGCACGACATCCATGAACATGAAAAGACCGTCGGGCAGTCCGAGATCGTCCTTCGGTTCATCGGGAAGCCGCTCGACCTGGCGCACGACATCGTAACCGAAGTACCCTACTGCACCTCCCCAGAGTCTCGGGAGGCCTCCGGTGGCCAGTGGCTGTCGGGCTCGCAGCCGCTCGTCGAGATCGGTCAAGGGGTCGGCGGCGGCGATTGGTGACCAACCGTCGCCCGGCGTCCATAGCTCCGCCTGGTCCCCATGGAGGCGCCATGCCTGGGCCGGCGCACTCCCCAGAAAGGTGTACCGAGCCCATTGATCGCCCCCGACAACCGACTCGAGGAGGAAACCGAAAGGCGGACGGCGAATCTTGGCGTAGGCCGTAACCGCCGTATCGACGTCGAAAAGGAACTCTCTCCATACCGGGAGGACGCCCGTGCCAGTCGCCTGGGCGCGAAATTCCTCTAGTGTAGGCTTGAGCTCCATGGATCCTGGCCGGTTATGTGAACTGGCGTCCCGAAAGGGGCCAAGAACCTAGTGTGAACTGGCGTCCGAAGGGGCCAAGAAACTTATGAGCGAAGCGAAAAAGGGAAAGATCCCGCTGGCGGTGGCTGTCGATACCGGAGGGACGTTCACGGATGTCCTCCTCCTAGACGGGGGTCGCCTCCGCGCTTTGAAGCTTCCGTCGACGCCCAGCGATCCGTCCGATGCCGTCCTGGAGGGCCTACGCCAAGTCTTGGACGGCGTTGTGGACAGTGTCGATCGTGAATCCGATCTCGATGGTGACTCCGATCTCGGTAGTGGCTCCGATGTCGATAGTGACTCCGATGTCGGTCGCGAACCCGACGGCGAGCGTGATGCCGACGCTACGTTCGTGCTCTTGCACGGCTCCACGGTCGCCACCAACGCCCTTCTCGAGCGGAAGGGAGCCCGAGTGAAACTCGTTACGAACACGGGCCTCGAGGACATCATAGAGATCGGGAGGCAGAATCGCCCTCAACTGTACGCCCTCGTCGGTCACCGTCCTCCACCCCTCGTTGACCGCGATGACCGCCACGGCATCCGGGGCAGAATGGGGCCTGACGGTGAGGTAATCGACCCGCTCGACCCGGCTGAGCTGGAGGCGCTCCCTGCCTTGCTGGCCGGTGCCGAATCGGTTGCGGTCGTGCTCTTGCACTCCTATGCGAACGCCGGTCATGAGGAGAGCGTAGCCGACGCCCTGGCCGAGCTGGACGTGCCCCTGTCCGTGTCCGTCAGACTTCTTCCGGAATACCGAGAGTACGAGCGAACCTCGACGACGGTCGTGAACGCCTACGTCGCACCACATATCTCGGCCTACTTGAAGCGTCTGGCCTGGGAGGCGGGAGCGGAGCGCGTGAGCATCATGGGGTCGAACGGCGGGTCGCTTCCCCTGGAGCGTGCCACCCGAGAGCCGGTGCACATGGTCCTTTCCGGCCCTGCGGGGGGGGTGGTCGGGGCGCTCGCGTGGGGGCGCCGAGCCGGGCACGAGCACATCATCACGTTCGATATGGGAGGAACCTCCACCGACGTCTCCCTGTGCCCGGGGGCGCCCCTTCATACGAGAGAGTTGGAGATCGGCGGGCAGCCCGTCGCAATCCCGGTCATCGACATCCATACGGTCGGCGCGGGAGGCGGATCCTTGGCGCGAATCGACCCCGGGGGGGCCCTGCGTGTGGGACCCGAATCGGCGGGCGCCGATCCCGGCCCCATCTGCTACGGGAAGGGCGGAGCCGGCGTCACGGTCACCGATGCACACGTGTGGCTGGGACGGTTGCCGCCCGATGCGTTCCTGGGAGGGGAGCGGACGCTGGACCGGTCAGCCGTCGAACCGCATCTGGGAAGCCTCGCAGATGGTCTCGGAGCGAGTCTCGAGGTTGCGGCTGAGGGCATCCTCGCCGTCGCCGACGCGGCTATGGAGCGCGCCCTTCGGGTTATCTCGGTCGAGCGGGGACACGATCCGGCGGACTTCACCCTCGTAGCCTTCGGTGGCGCCGGCGGCCTACACGCCGCGCATCTGGCCGAGCGGCTGGGGACGCACCGCGCCCTCGTGCCCCCGCGCCCCGGACTTCTCTCGGCATACGGGATGCTCGCAGCAGACATCACGCGTGAGGTTTCCAGGACCGTGCTGATTTCCACCGCGTCGGCCAACGCCCAGGAGAGCATAGAGAGTGTGTTCGCCGAGTTGGGACAGGCCGCGGTCGCGGCGATGGCGGAGGAGGGCGTTCCCGAGGACCGCCTCTCGTTGTGGGAATGGGTAGACGCTCGCTACGAACGCCAGAGCTTCGAGCTGAGAGTCCCCAGGAAGGACTGGGACACCCGGTTTCACGCGCTGCACGAAACACGCTACGGTTATCAGCGTCCTGAGACGCCCGTCGAGGCAGTCACTCTCCGCTCCATCGCTTCCGCCCCCGGGCCGCCACTCGACCTGGAACGCATCCCGCATAACGGCGACACGCCGACTGTCGAACACACGCGAGTGTACCTGGAGGGCCAGTGGACCGAAGTCGACCGCGTTTGGCGGGATGACCTGAGCCCGGACCAGACGCTCGCCGGGCCCGCCCTGGTGTTAGAATACAGTGCGACCACTTGGGTCCCCCGAGGCTGGGGGCTCGAGGTCGACGAGTGGGGGAACTTGCACCTCGCAACTCAACCAGAGCAACGATGAACCGGAGTCAGGACCGCCCGACCCCAACCCTGGTGCCAGACGGGGAGAAGCAGGTTGCCGACACGCCCAAGAACGAGGATTCCGTCTACCTCTGGGCGCTGATCGTGGGCCTCGGTGTCGGCCTCCTGTATACGCTGACCCTGTCGCCGACGACCGCATACTGGGATACGAGCGAATACATCGCCACGGGGCACATCCTCGGAATCCCCCACCCACCGGGAAATCCCCTCTTCGTGCTATTGGCCCGAACCTGGGATCTTCTCCTGACGCCCCTGGGCCTCCCGGTCGCTACACGAATCAACCTGTTCTCGGCCCTGATGGGCAGCGTCGCCCACGGTCTCTGGTTCCTGGCCGTCCATCACATTCTTTCGTTTTTCTCCGACGATCGCCGGTTCCGCATCGCGGGCGCCATCGCGGCGGTGCTGGTGAGCGCGACTGCCTTTACCGTCTGGAACCAGTCCAACGTCAACGAGAAGGTCTACACCGTCTCGCTCATGACCATCGCACTGCTGACGTGGCTGGCCTTCCACTGGCGTGAAAACCTCGGCAAGGGGCGAGATGACAACCTTCTGGTGCTGATCGCGTTCATCTTGGCGCTGTCGGTGGGAAATCATCTCATGGCGTTCCTCGCCGCTCCGGCCCTCGGCCTGTTCATCCTTTGGGTCTCTCCTCGGGTGCTGCTCAACTGGCGTCTCTATGCGGTCGGCGCCTTCGCCGTTTTCCTCGGTCTTTCCATTCACCTGTTTCTGCCCTTGCGGGCTGCGCTGAGCCCCATCATCAACGAAGCCGATCCAACCTGTTCCAGTATCCAGAGCGCCCTCGGGAGCATCGTGACGATGGGCCAGGCGGGGTGCACCGAGCTTTCGGCAGCACTGTCCAGGCAACAGTACCTCAAGCCCCCCCTGATCCCACGGTTGGCGCCTCTGTGGTCGCAGTTACAGAACTACCTGCAGTATTTTGACTGGCAGTGGGCCAGGGGCGTGGCGGGGACCGACACCTTCTTCCCGCAGACCAGACTCCCATTCACGTTCTTGTTCGCGTCTTTGGGACTGTACGGTGCCACCCAGCACTTGCGGAGAGACACGGCCAGCGGCCTCTACGTCCTGGCCCTGTTCACGACACTCTCCGTCGGCCTCGTCTACTACCTCAATTTCTCCTATGGCTTCTCGGTCCCCTCCCCGAGTGCCGCAGACGTTCACGAAGTGCGCGAGCGGGATTACTTCTTCATCGTCGGTTTCTCGGTTTGGGGTCTCTGGGTGGGAATCGGAATCGCCGCGCTCTGGCAACAGGCCGCTACAGATCTGAAGCGGTGGTGGCCCCGAGCCGGGCCGGTGCTCGCACGGGGCATGCTCTTGCTGGCTCTGATCCCGCTCCTGTCCAACTGGCAGTGGGCGAGCCGCCGAACGGACTACTCCGCGCGGGATTGGGCGTACAACCTCTTGATGAGCGTGGAACCATATAGCGTGCTCTTTACCAACGGTGACAACGACACGTTTCCACTTTGGTATTTGCAGGAGGCCGAGGGTATACGTCGCGACGTGACCGTCATCGTCACGTCCTACCTCAATCTGGAGTGGTACGCTAAACAGCTTCGAGGCCTCACCACCCCCTGCCCACCGGGCGTCCAGGCGAGCGACGACAGGACCACCATAATCTGCCAACGACCCTACGACCCCGGGGAGGGTGAACCTCTTTACACCGATGATCCCAGCGTCGCCGAATCACAGGGACGGGTCGCGATCCTCACGGAGGATCCGGTGACACTGCCCACCAGAACGATCCTCGATCTGGAAGACGACGTCATAGAGCAGGTTGCTGGACCAGCGGGTTACGTATCCATCCCGGAGGACCGTGATTTTCCTCTCGGTCCGGTGGTGGCGAGGATGCGGGGCGGAACCGTGATCGCTCCTTGGCAGCAGTTCGCCTTACTGCTGATTCAAAACAGCGTCGAAGACCGACCGATCTACTTCTCATCGAGCGGAAGCGCAGCCCAGGAACTGGGTGTCGCTCCATACCTAGTGCGGCATGGCCTGGCCTTTCGACTCTCCCCGGGTCCTCCTGATGTGAATTCGCGAAACGTCTTGCTCGAAGACCCACCGATGGCCCGGGTTGTCGGGCTCTGGCTGGACGTCGAGCGCACCAGGACGTTGGCGGACGAGGTCTTTGTACATCACACCGGTATCCCCGATGAGTGGAGTCATTGGCCCGATCGCTCCACCGTCGGAATCCCGAACTACTACTCCTGGGTATTCGCAGCCCTCACGCAGAGCGCGACCCAGACTGGCGAGGACGAGCTTCGTGTGAGGTATCAAGACCGCGCGGTCGCCTGGCAGACGCTCGGTCAGATTCTCAATCAGTAGAGAATCTTAGCCGAGTCTGGATCGAGTCTTTGAAGACGGCCGTCGGAAGATGGCGGCGACGACGACGCTTCCCTATCCTATGTGTCCCGTACTTCTCAGACACCGCACCGGGTCGCTAACGGGTTGCGATCCAAGGCCGCTCGATCGGTCCGCCTCTTTACCGAACCAAGGAGATTCTCATGGCGACGGCTGCCGCTGATCAAAACTTTGACAACCACCAGAAATTCGTTCCGGGTTTCCACTACGTGGCGGGCCCGATCCTCCTGCTCAACGTGGTTTATTCGGGATATCTGGTTGCGACCTCTTTCTCGCTGGATTCCGCAATGGCTCTACTAGTGGCGGTCGCGCTGGTGATTATAGGGCTGTATGCCCGAATCTTCGCATTAGGCGCCCAGGACCGTGTCATTCGCCTCGAGGAGCGACTCCGCCTTCAGGACCTGCTCCCGCCTGATCAGCGTGACGCGATCGGCAATCTGACGACTGCCCAACTCATCGGGCTGAGGTTCGCTTCAGACGGGGAAGTCGGGGCCTTGGTCGCGGCAGTGACCGCCGAGGGGATCGAGGACCGCAAGGAGATCAAGAAACGGGTGACGAATTGGCGCCCTGACAACCAGCGGCTGTAGAGAGCCTTAGGAGCGGCGGTAGGAAGCTGTAGGGAGGATATCGCGGCCGAGGGCCATGGTCTCCTGGCGGGCTCAGTGAATCTGTAGCTTCCCCACCCCGCTTCGTTGCACACGAGCGAACGGAGAGCCTTGTCTGTCGACCGACAATTCGACGATCCAATCGAACCATTCGGGTGTCGCGTCGAGAATGTCGCCGCGGCAAAAGAGAAGAACTCTCGGTACTCGGACGAGCAGCGTTCTGAGGAGCCCGACCGCCCTCGACTTGGCATCGGGCTCGAGGCGGTCGAACGTGTCGCCGAGGAGAATCTCGGAGGCGTGCACCCCGCGACCCGCAGCCAAGTCTACTAAGGCGAGCCGCAACGCGAACAGTAAAGCGGCCGCCTCCTCATCCGAGTGGATCCTCCGAGCGCCCTCGTCTCGAACGATCGTGGGTTCGCCATCTCCCGTCACGCCGACCCCCAGCACGCCTCCGCTCGACAGATGATTCAGGTAGTGGCCGGTCCGGGCGGTCAAGGCATCGCGCGCGTCGGCCAGTAGCTCGCGACGTAGAGCCTCCAACGCACGCCGACGGAGATCGGTGTCGTCGGGCTGCGAGGCGCCCTCGGCCACCCGGACCATTGCCAGGGTGTCTTCGGCTTCACTCAACTCCGGCAATCGAGCCCTCAGTCGCTCGACCTCTTCGGTGCATTCGGCAACCGTCGCCTGGAGGCGTATGGTTTTCCCCTCGAGGTCCTGTACATGAGCAGGCTTCGAGTCGAGCTGGTCCTTGCGGCGCTTCCACCAACTCCCGTCCTGCACTACGGACTCCCATTCCTCACGGATCACATCTACGACCGACTCGAACCGCTCGCTAAGAACCCGGTCGCAGGTCGGGCACGCCGTATCCCTGCCTCCCTCCTCGAGTTGCCGTAGGCGAACTTTCAGCTCGCGGGCCCGGTCGCGATACGCGAGCAGGTGTGTCTCGGCATCCTGGCGCTCACGAAGCCAATCCATGTTCGCGACCTCCAGATCCCCGCCGACTTCGATCCCATCCGCCCGCAGCCCTCGTAGTTCGCGCTCCTTCACGCGAAGTGCATCGGGAAGGCGCCTCAACTCCTCCACCCGTGCCCGGAGACCGTCCACGCCGGAGTCGGTCAAGAGCGGAGCCTCGCCGTCTCGCGAGCCTCCGTGGATGAGGGCAGCCTCCTCCTGATCGACGCCCTCGAGGCCTGACCAATGCGCCAGAATGCGAACCGCACGGCGCCACGCGAGCGCTGGCCCAACCGGGCCCGGCCCTGCGATCAGTGTCTGAAGCCGCTCATCATCCTGAGCCAGCCGCCGAGCGAGCCGCTCCATGACCTCACTACGTAGAGGGCCGTCCCCCCCGACCAGAGCGGTCAGCCCGGTACCGAGCTGAAGATCGAGCGGTCCCTGGTCGGCCTCGGCCGCGCCCGTATCGACGGAGTCCACGATTCCTTCCCGCCCCCCTCTCCGATCACCCTTCCAACTGTGGTGTCCCAGAAGTGTCTCTGCCCCTCGTGTACCTTATTGGACACCAAACTAGCGCTGACGTTCGGGCAGAAGGTCCCGGTCTGATTACCGAGAGAGACGTCCCAACGGCTCGTCATCCAGTTGCACCTCGAGGTGTAGTGCCCGCCGCCGATACTCCGGCAACACACCGTCGAGGAGGTCCAAGCGTTCCGGTGGCAGCCCCTGAATTCGAATCCGAACGATCTTCTCTTCGATACCGCCCGGCACCTCGACGAGTACCTCGCCGACCCGCTCCCTCAGGCGTTCGGGGCGATCCGGCTCGAACGGGATCGGTTCCAGCGATACGACCGGACGACCGTGGACCGGATGAAAGCTCGTATGCCCGGACTCGAGATCGCACGTCAGGAAGCCCTTCTCTTCGGCAGCTTCCTCCCAGGGTATAGCCCCCACCCGCTCGAGTGCGCCGGCGTAGTGGACGCCCGGCACCACTTCGCGTCGAAAGTGTTCGTGCCCCAGCGCCACGTAATCCCAATCACCCGAGTCCAATGAGAGAAGTGCGCTTGAGAGAGGGCCCTCCTCCCGATCCACCGATCCATAGCCCACGAGCACGTTCCACCGGGCATCCGGGTTCGGCTCCACCACAGGTCCGGGTCCTTGGATCGTCGATCGGTGGGGAACGAGCACGACGTTCAGATTCAACTCTGAGTAGTGCACCGACCGAGTCGTTGCGGTGACGGCCTCGACGCCCGGAAGGGTGTCGAACGCAGCCAGGGAACCCGGATCCGCAGGACCGGCCGGTGTGTCACGCGCGCCGGCCGCCATCAGGACCGGCGTATCCGGGAGCGCTTCTCTCAACGATTGCAACCCCTGGGCGAGCGCTACCAGCGCGGAATGGGGGGGTTCGGGCCGATCGAATACGTCCCCTGCGACGAGCACCGCGGCGGGCGCGACCTCGAGGAGCCTCTGAATCGCTTGGTGGAACGCACGAGCGACATCGGCTTCTCGAACATTTCTGCCCTGTTCGATATGTCCGAACGCCCGGTAACCTAGATGCAGATCCGACAGGTGCGCGACGATCACTGCGTCTCGGGCCCGACCGGGTGGAGCGCCTCGGCGGGCCCCTCGGGGGGCCCGGATGCTGCAACCTCGACCGCTTCGACACTCTCTTCGATGGGCTTCAGGACCCACCCTTGAAGACGTGCGGCCCCCGATAGGATGACGAGCAAGAATAGCACGAACGACGGCACTCCAATGCCGGAAGGAACGCCGATGCCGGTCACCAACACGCCGGTTGCTGCGCCCAGCGACGCGAACGCACCGTTGCTGGTCAGGCCCGCCATCATCCGCACGGCGCCTATGCCCCTCAAAAGGCGGCCGCACGCATAGAGCGGTAGGCCGGCTAGCAAGGCAAGTCCAAGCCCCTGGGACATCGGTGACGCTCCGAAGCCTGCGAAGAGCGCCCATGCTGTTGTGAACCCCGCCGCCGCAAGAAAGGCCATCAGCACGAAGAGCCAACGTCTCCGAAGGGACTCCAGCGCCCGGCTCCAGTCCCCGGGCGGTCCTCCCATTCCCAGGCCTAAACCGAAAGCTCCCAGCTCGATCGTCACGATCAGGGTCAGCGACCTGAGCAGTCCCTCTCCGGAGTACAGCAGAAGAGCGACAGCCACGGTTCCCGATGCCCCTGCCCCGAAGCCCACGACGAACGCGGGCGCCCGCGCCAATCCCCTTCTCAACGGCAAGACCAACTCCCTCGGCTCCTTCTACTCCCTCCACTCCGGCCTAGACTTGCGGTTCGGGAATGAAACAAGACCTTTGATTTCCCCCATGAGCCGAGATAGCTTTTCCGCATGAACACAGCCCTCCAAAGGCTCCTGTTGTGCGGGATTGTAATCGTCGCTACAGGCTGCGACAATTGGGAGTGGGGCGGAATCGACGTGAGCCTGCGTCAGCCGTCCGAAGCCCTGGTTTCCGACCCGCCAGCTGACGAGGTGGAGGTGGTCGAGGACACGGTTCCGGACGGACCGTCCATAGGACCGGTGTTATACCTGGGTTACCGAGACGGAGACGAAGCGACCCTCGTGTCCGTGGCCGAAATCCGGCCCGACGGGCTCTTCCCGATCGAGGGCATCGGATCCGCGGAGGCGAGCAGATCGTTCGTGGCCCGGCACCTTACACCAGGCCAGCAATTCACGCTGTTTTCCGAGGGGGCCCGGGTCGGGACCTTCAGCGCCGAAAGTTTTTCGGTGGACGAGCGATATTGCAGAGTGCGGCCCCAGGTCCGGGGCCAGATCGAGTTGACGCAGGCCGAATCGACGGTCCGAAAATTTCTCGCCGTTCCGGCCCAGGAGGCGCGTGAGCTCGAAGACCGCGCCTACTCTCCCGTCGTCCAGACAACAGACCTTCGGAACACCTCACTCAGGATGGCGCTGCGGGCACTTCGCGACGTCGGTGTGTTCTTGGCCGGAGATGTGAGGGACATCCGGCGCGACATCCAGGTGTTTCGGGCCCGACCCGGTGCGACGCCGACCGTGGTCGCTACGTTCGTATCCGATGACGATCTCGCCGTAGGCCCCGCGCCCCGCGAAGCATACTCGATCTTCCTGACCGCCGACGATAACGACGGAGCGGGTTACCGCCGCAGCTACGTGGACCACCGATCGCAATCCCGTGACGGAAAGGGCGCCGCACGCTACTTCGACCACCTGGACATCGACGGAGACGGAAGCGACGAGATAGTGCTCGAGGTCATGGGCGAGCAGTCCATGTGGCTCTCCGCGCTGACCCGGCAGGGAGGAGAATGGGTGGAAGTGTACCGGGACCCATGTGGGCTTGCTCCTGCGACTTCAGGGCCGGGGCGCTGACACCCCGCTGTCCGATCACCCTCCTAAGCGAGCGAGGCATGCGTTGTTCGGTCATATGGTTGCTCGTGGCGACTCTGGTCGGCTGCGATGCGTTCCCTGGCCAACAAGCACCCGGCAGCGCTGACGAGCGCGAGGCCTCGGGGGCGAGCTATCCCGTCCAACTGATCGACGCCGCCGGGACGCCACACACTTTCGACGCAGCACCTCGAAGGGTCGTATCTCTGGTCCCGTCGGCCACGGAAGCACTCTTGGCGATGGCCCTGGCCAACCAACTGGTCGGACGAACGGACTACGACAGGGCGCCGGAGCTCAGCGGCCTGCCTTCCGTTGGTGGTGGCCTCCAGCCCAACCTGGAGGTACTGATCTCCCTCGATCTCGACCTCGTGATCCGCTTCGCCGGTGACTCCGACCTGGCTACCGCCGAGCGCCTCACGGAGTTGGGGATTCCCCATTTCGCCGTCCAACCCGACGGCATCGAGGACGTTCTGAACATCATTCGTGACCTCGGGAGGATCATGGGCGCGTCGGACGCGTCGGACGCAATGCTCGGTGAGATCAACGACGCCCTCGACGACGTGGCTGGCAGAGTGGCCGGGCTTCCCGAGCCCCGCGTCGCATACCTCCTGGGTGGCGATCCTCCCTGGGTGGCCGGCCCGGGTACGTATATCGATGAGCTCATGGCGATGGCGGGCGGAAAAAATGTCTTCGATGACCTGGGTCCGTTGTACGCCCCGGTGAGTATGGAGGCGCTCCTCGATCGGGATTTGGACCTCATCCTCCTTTCCGAGGGACTGACTCCCCCTTCGCCACTCGCTCATGTGCCGAGCGCCTTCTTACCGGCATCCGTCGAGATTCCCGGGCCCGGGCTCGGACAGGCCGCTCGCGACATCGCTGTTCTGATTCATCCTGGAGCCTTCGACGACGGTCGCCGATGAAGCCCTTCGCCTGGGCAGTCCTGCTGGGTCTCGCCGTTATCCTCGTCTTCCTGCTGAGCATCGGCCTCGGGTCGGTGGACCTCACCATCGGCGAGGTGTCCGCGGCTCTTCGTGGCGAGGGCGATCTCAGCGACCGGCAAATCGTAGTGGACCTCCGGGCCCCGCGAGCGGTGATGGCCATGCTGGTCGGAGGGGGGCTCTCGGTCGCCGGTGCGGTTTTCCAGGCTCTGCTCCGTAATCCACTCGCCGAGCCCTATATCCTCGGGATCTCGGGGGGAGCCGCCACCGGAGCAGTCATCGCGCTCGCGCTGGGCCTGGCGGCCTCATTTTCCTGGGCGCTTCCCGTAGCCGCCTTCGCCGGAGCCCTGTTCGCGATCGTTCTCGTGCTGAGGGTCGCCGCCACGGCGGACGGCGGGGTGGATGTTCTCGTCCTACTCCTGGCCGGCGTGGTCGTCGGCGCCTTCTTCACGGCCTGCATGGCGTTCGTGCTCTCGATCTCGGACGCACGTACCGTGCGGAGCGCAGTCCTCTGGATGATGGGCAGCCTCGGGGGCTCCGACTGGCGAACCGTGGGGGTGGTCACCCTGTACACGATCCCGACATCGCTTGCGCTCGTGCGTCTGGCTCGCCCTCTGAACCTCTTGGCAATCGGCGAGGAGACCGCGGGTTTTCTCGGCGCGGACGTGGAGCGCGTCAAACGAATCGCCTACGTCCTCGCGTCGCTCCTGACCGCCGCAGGGGTGGCGGCCACAGGGGTCATCGGCTTCGTTGGGTTGATCGTGCCCCACGGTGTCCGGCTCGTGGTAGGGGCCGACTACCGCGTCCTGCTTCCGCTTTCATTTCTCGCCGGCGCCGTGTTGCTCACCGTGGCGGACATCGTCGCCCGTACCGTCATGCGGCCCGCCGAGATACCCATCGGTGTCATCACCACGCTCGTGGGAGTCCCACTTTTTCTTCTTCTGTTGCGGCGCAGTTTGGGGGCCCGCCATGCCCCCGGAGTCGGATCGTAAATGCCGACTACCGCGGCCCTCGAGGCGAGCGAATTGACAGTCCGCTATCCGAACGCGCCGGCACCCGCACTCGACTCCGTAACCATGGTCGTGCCCAGCGGCACCTTCTACGCCGTGTTGGGCCCGAATGGCTCCGGAAAGTCGACCCTGCTTCGGGCGCTCCTCGGCATGGTGGCGCACGCTTCGGGCCAGGCCAATGTGTCCGGTCGGCCGGTCTCGGATTGGGACCGACGAGCGTTGGCGAGGGAAGCAGGTGTCGTAACGCAGTCGGAGTCGCTCGCCTTCCCCATCAGGGTGCGGGAGCTCGTGGCGATGGGGCGCTACCCCCACTTGGGTGCCCTCCAATCCGAGACACCCGCTGACAGAGAGGCCATCTCGGAGGCCATGCGCCGGTGCGACGTCGAGAACCTGGAGGAGCGCTTCCTCTCCACCTTATCCGGTGGCGAGATCCAGCGAACGAGGGTGGCCCGGGCGCTGGCGCAGGAGCCGAACATGCTGGTCCTGGATGAGCCCACTGCAAGCCTCGATGTCCGCCACGAGATGGAAATTCTGGAGCTGCTCAGGGCGTCCGCCGACCGTGGCATGACCATCTTCCTCATCACCCACCATCTCGATCTCGCAGCACGCTTCGCGGACCGATTGCTCCTCTTGGATCGCGGGAGGGTGGCCGCCGAAGGCGAACCACGAGAGGTCCTCCAGGAAGACACGCTGCGGCGCGTGTACGAGTGGCCCGTCTCGGTCAGAGACGACCCCGCCACTGGGGTAGCCCGGGTGACGCCGCTATCGACTGCCTCGCAGCCGGGTTCAGATCAGGCACCCAACTCAGACCACTCGTCCAACTCAGACCACTCGTCCGACTCAGATCACTCATCCGACTCAGACCCCTGACTCTGGCTCAGGCTGCCGATTCCTCGTACAGGGTCCGGTAGCTCTCGAACCGGCCCGGGTCGATGTCGCCTTCATCCAACGCCTGCCGCACCGCGCAGTCGGGCTCGTGGAGATGGCTGCACTCCCTGAAACGGCACGAAGGACTCAAGGCACGAAGCTCCGGGAAACAACGGTCCAGCTCCTCACTGGGTACGCTCCAGACTCCGACGTCGCTGAACCCCGGCGTATCCGCCACTAACCCCCCACAACCGAGCTCGATGAGGCTGGAGCTCACGGTCGTGTGTCGGCCCGTGCCGCGCTTTCGGCTGAGCTCGCCGGTCCGGAGCGCGTGCTCTGGCTCGAGCGCGTTCACGAGACTCGACTTTCCGACGCCCGAGGGCCCGGCGAGTGCGGCGATCCCCTTACAGAGCTGCTCGGCAAGCCCGACCATGCCGTCGCTTTCAAGTGCGCTGGTCCGCACCACGTCATATCCGAGTGGCAGGTATACATGCTCGAGTCCCGTCGCCACTTCGGCGGCACCGTCCAGGTCCATCTTGTTGACCACGATCACTGGCGTGACGCCACCCGACTCGCTCACAACGAGAAGACGGTCGATCAGATCCCGGCGGGGCTTCGGCTGGGAGGTTGCCACCACGACGAGTAGGCGGTCGGCATTGGCAACGAGAACTTTGATGGTCCGGCCACCGAAGCGGCTGCGGGTGATCGTGGTCACCCTTGGAAGCACTTCCTCGATGACGTGATCCCCGTCGCCGACCTCCTCGACGCGAACTCGGTCCCCGATCACGACTTGCGCCCCTTCCAGCTCGTCGAGCTTGAGCCGTCCCCTCAAAGAAGACTCGACGATCTCACCCGACTCCATTGCCACCGTATAGACCCCGCCCCCGACGCGGCGGACCATACCGTTCATAAGACGGCTCGGGGTACCAAAGCGGTAGCGGGGGGTGGTACCCGTGCGATAGCGTGGGGTGGTACCCGTGCGATAGCGTGGGGTGGTACCCGCGCGATAGCGTGGGTCGGAGCAAAAAAAAGGCCCCGCCCCCCGCGAAGGCCGTCGGCCATACGGGGAGCGGGGCATCCCTCGCGGGAGGTCACGCGGCGAAAGACTCCAGCGCATCTCCCTTGCCGCCTTCACGCAACCGCCGTAGCGCACGATCGCGGAGCTGGCGAATACGTTCGCGTGTCACGCCAAGCAAATTGCCGATCTCCTCCAACGTGTGCTCACGCTCTCCCTCGAGCCCGAAGTACAGGCGCAACACCTTGGCGTCTCGAGCTTCGAGCATTGTCAGCGCGGTACCCACCGTCTCAGTCAGGAGCCTGCTCTCGACATCCTGTTCCGGCTCTGCAGCCTCTTCGGAAATGAAGCGCTCCACGAGCTGAGAGTCCTCGCTGTCGCCGATGGGTGCGTCCAGCCGGATCTCGGCCGCGTTGAGAGTCTGCAACGACTCGATCAACTCCGGCGTCAGATCGGTGGCGCCACTCAATTCCTCGGACGTGGGCTCCCGATTCAACTCCTGCTTGAGGCGCTCCTTCTCCCGGAAGATGCGCGCCAAATCAGAAGCGCGGTTGAGCGGAACACGCACAGCCCGTCCGTGGTTCGCGAGCGAGGCAAGAATCGCCTGACGAATCCACCACACCGCGTAGCTGATGAACTTCACGCCCTGCTCAGGATCGAATTTCCGAGCCGCCGTGACCAGCCCGACGTTCCCTTCCTGAATCAGGTCGGTTAGAGCGACGCCCCGGTTCTGGTACTTCTTCGCCACACTGATGACGAATCGAAGATTGGCACGGGCAAGCTCCTGGATGGCTTCCTGGTCGCCCTTCTGGGCCAGGGCCCCTAACTCCTTTTCCTTATCAGGAGTAATGAGCTCGTGCCGGCTCACATCCCTCAAGTACTGGTCGAGAGCCGTCTTCTCTTCGATGCTGGCGTCGAACCCGGCGAGGGGGTTCCCACGACCCTTACGCTTCTTACGCGCGGTGACCGTTGCCATCGAAATCTATCTCCTAAACCTGTTCAGGTTTTGAAGTTGAATCATGTTTCGGCTGCGATTTTACATAGCGTAAAATCTGCAGCCGTGAAACCTATCACTTTTCTTCGAGCTTGTCCACATCTTCCTGAAACTTCTGGCGGGGGGATCCGGCGAAGCGTCCCGCTCAACGCCAGAGTGGACGCACACCCAATTTTAACCCGCTGTACGTCCGCTGTTCCCGATCTGACACGGTGGGCATGCAAGCGAAAACGCCCCGAGTTTTGCGCTAGGGTGTCCCCCGACCCTAGCTTCGGCTTCCCTGACCCTTCAAGGAAGGCCGTTCACCACCTTCGATGCATGGAGCCCTTGTGACACTCCGATGGCAAGCCGCCGGCGTTTCCGACACCGGACTCAGCCGAGCCCACAACGAGGACACGCTTGTTCTCGATCCCGACGAGGGCGTTGTGATCGTTGCGGACGGGATGGGCGGGCGGCCCGGAGGAGAGTACGCGTCCGCGCTGGCCGCAGAGGTGGTCCAGTCCCACCTGTCCTCCCCCGACGGCTCGGCCGCCGAGCTCGACGATCGGATGGCCGAGGCGGTTTCTCTGGCAAACCTGGAGGTCTGGAACGCATCAGTCGCCGATCCCGCCCGCCAAGGCATGGGTACGACCGTCACCGCGCTGGCGCTGAATCGAGATTCGGCACGCTGGACTATCGGCCACGTCGGTGACAGTCGCGCTTACGTATTCCGGGATGAAAAGCTACGTCGGATAACACGGGACCACACCGTGGTGCAGGATTTGGTGGAGTCGGGAGCGATCTCACCCGAGGCACTGGCCGATCACCCGCTCAGCCATCTCATCAATCGGGCGGTGGGCACGGAGGGAACAGTAAACGTGGACATCTTCCAGGGAGATGCCCTGCCCGGCGACGTCTTCCTGCTCTGTAGTGACGGCTTGGCCGGGTTGATGACCGACGATGAACTAGAGGATGCCCTGCAGGGTCTGGCACTCACCGGCCTCGACGAAAAATCAGCCGAACTCGTGGCCCTCGCCCATGAGCGGGGTGCGCCGGACAACGTGACGGTAGCTTTCCTCGCGGTGGAGAATATCGCCTAGCGTTCGGGCACACGACGGGGGAGAAACCCGGGGGCGCCCGCCGGCGCCCCACACCGGCGACCAACGCGGGCAACCCCCGGGTCGAGGCTTGTTACCGGCTGTCGATCCTCAGTCCCGCCTCGCCCGCAACTTCACGAATGCGCGCTGCCTGGTTCGGGTGGGCAGTCATGATCTCCATGATCCTCGTGCGGACGCCCTGCTGCTCCGCCGCAGACAGGTCCCCCGCTGCTGATGCGGCTCCCCGGACGGCACGGAGGCAGTCCGCCTCATAGACGATCTCGCCACACCCGCCGCTGAGGTCGGCCAGCACGCCGGCAATCCTGGGAGTCCCGGCCACTCCTGCGAACCGCTCGTTCGCCGCCTGAATCTCGCCTTGCGCACCGCGGCGGATGTTGGCCCCCTCGGTGCCTCCCTGGAAGCACATGAACTCGGGACGGGTCCCCATCCAACCGAGCGGACCGCAAGCGATCTTTCCGGCTGCCTGAGCCGCCTCCACCACCTCGGTGATCAACATCTCGTACTGCGGCTGGCCCGCCCGGAACCCCGAGAAATTACCCAAGTCGCCCGAGGCGGCGAAGAGGCCGTCCACACCCGGGATCTTGGCGATATCGCGGGCGGCCTGAACACCCTCCAACGTCTCGATCATGAGGATCAGCACGACGTTCGCATTCCAGGTGGCGCGGTAGCCTCCGGGAACTCCGCCCCACATGGTGCCACTGAACCCCTGACCTCCGCCTTGGCTACGCCGACCTAGGGGTGGAAAGTAGGTCCAACCGACGGCGCGCTCCGCTTCCTCGACCGAATCGACCGTCGGGACCACGATAACGAGGGCCCCGCTGTCCAACGGCTTCTGGATGTTTTCCTCGCTCTCGTGAGGGATGCGGACGCCTGGTACGGCCGGCCGCGGGCAAGCGAGCCACATGCGAGCCACCTGCTCCCAGCTCATCGCCTCATGCTGCATCTCGATCCAGGTGAAGTCGTAACCAGCGGACGCCGTGGAGCAGTAGGTCCGTGGATCCGTGGCGCGGATCGTGCCTCCGATGACCGGTTCCCCGTTCTTGATCTTTTGCATCACCGGGTTCCAGATCGGGATCTCTTCATCCGAGTCCCAGCGCGGTCCGAACTCCCAATCGGCGGGATCGAAATTCGCGCCGACCTGCGCTTGGACCAACGAAGCGCTCATCGCCAGCATTACGAAGACGCCAGCCGAGATAATCGTCTTGTTCATGGTCTTCGGGCTCCTATGCGTTGCGGTATACGGAGTTGCGGGTACGCGGCCTGGCGTAGTTCGGACGGAGGGCCTCTCCGGATGGGGACATGGGGAGCAGCTCGTCACCGGATCAGCTCATTGACGAATCCGGCAGGAAGCGCGTTGTGCGGATCGGCTCGGACGCTGAGGTACGTGACCTCATCTGGAATGCGCGTCCATGCGTGGAGCACCCCGGCCGGGATCACCACGATGTCCCCTGTCGAGATTTCGCGAATCTCACCGTTCCTGGACTCCCCGCTGAACGTGGGTCCTATGAGGTCGCTTCCAGCTGACGGCTCGGTCGCATTAATGATTTCGCCGCCCGTCAGGAGAGTGCCCCCACCCGACAGGATGTAGTACACCTCGGTGACCTGGGCGTGGATGATCCCCCTGAGCTCCCCATCGGTATCGTTGTCCCCGGTTCGGTGAAGGATGCCGACCGCGACGTTCCCTGCGCCGATGTCGACCACTTTGAGTTGTCTGTCGATCGAGCGACCCATGCTCGCGAGGACGGTGTTGACGTCCTCACGGGTGATGTCGACGGCGGACGTCTGCTGCGCGACGGCCGAGGCCGGAAAGAACGTCACCAGGGCCATGACCAGCCCCGAGAGACTCATCAACGGAACCGAGACCGTTGAGCGCATATTTACTCCTTTGCAGTACCACTCACTACGGACGCGGTAGGTCCCAGGGGCGTGCCGAAGCCGACCATCCGTTGCGATAGCTAGGGGTCCGCAGAGTACTCCGCACGGGCTGGTCTAGCAACGAGGCGATGAGGGGCTCTATGTTCTGCGCTCGCACGAGTGTCCCAGCGTAACCGGCATGGGAGGAGAGAATGGCCGAAGTTCGAGTCCTGGTAGGGACGCAGAAGGGCGCCTTCGTGATTACCTCTGATGAGGCTCGTCGCGACTGGAAGATCGAGGGCCCGCACTTCGGGGGATGGGAGGTCATGCACGTTCAGGGGTCGCCCGCTGACCCCGATCGACTCTACGCCGCTCAGTGGACCGACTGGCACGGCCAGGTAGTACAGCGCTCCGACGACGGCGGAAAATCATGGGAAGCCGTGGGAAACGAGTTCTCCTACGAGGGCGAGACCGGCACACACCAGTGGTACGACGGCACGCCACACCCGTGGGAATTCAAACGAGTCTGGCACTTGAAACCCACGCCCGACAATCCCGACACGGTTTACGCAGGGGTAGAGGATGCCGCGCTCTTCCGCTCCGATGATGGCGGTCAGACTTGGACTGAGCTGGCGGGCCTGAGGACGCACTCGACCGGGCAGGATTGGCAGCCGGGAGCCGGCGGCATGTGCCTCCATACGATCCTCATCGATCCCGGCAACGCGCAGCGCATGTACGTGGCGATATCCGCAGCCGGAGCATTTCGCAGCGATGACGCCGGCGAGTCGTGGCACGTGGCGACGAAGGGACTGAACTCGCCCTTCCTTCCCGAGCCGGAGGCCCCGATCGGACACTGTGTCCACAAGATCGCGATACATCCGGCCCATCCCGACACCGTGTTCATGCAGAAACATTGGGACGTCTGCCGCAGCGACGACGCCGGGGAATCGTGGACGGAGGTGAGTGGCAACCTGCCATCCGACTTCGGTTTTCCTATCGCCGTTCACACGCACGAGCCCGAAACGATCTTCGTCGTCCCGATCACGAGCGATGCGGAGCACTACCCGCCCGAGGGAAAGCTGCGCGTGTTCAGAAGCCGGTCGGGGGGGAACGAGTGGGAGGCGCTCACCAAGGGCCTCCCGCAGAAGGACTGCTTCGCGAACGTCCTGCGTGACGCCATGGCCGTGGACTCGCTCGACTCGTGCGGCATCTACTTCGGCACGACGGGGGGGCAGGTCTACGCTTCGGCGGACGCCGGAGATACGTGGTCGGCGATCGCGGAGCACCTGCCGAGAGTGTCTTCGGTGGAGGTCCAGACGATCCAATGACGACGATCAGGGTCACGCTCCCACCGCATCTGCGCACGCTCGCGAACATCGAGGGCGAGCTGATGCTCGACGTTGTAGACCCTCCAACGGTAAACACGGTGCTGGACGCCCTAGAGAACCGCTACCCGATGCTGCAGGGCACGATCCGCGACTACGGAACGGATGAGCGACGCGCGTATATCCGTTTCTTCGCGTGTGGATTGGATCTGTCGCACGACGCACCCGATGCGCCGCTTCCCGACTCCGTGAAATCCGGAACCGACCCACTTTGGGTTGTGGGTGCCATCGCAGGCGGCTGAGACTGCAGCTTCTCTGGGCGGGAGTGGCGACTCCTTGTCTTGCGGGTGGAGGGGAGAGGGATCGACGGTCCCCCTCCGGTCAGCGCTTCGCTCCACGACCTTCGGTCGCGGACTGCCCTACGCGGGACCATCAATCCCTCTCCCTCAAGCGTGTTCTCTGGAGCCGAACACTGCCCGCCCGGGCTTTGGGGGGCATGGGCAGGTAGGTGGGTGAGCCTTTTGCTCGGCTTCGCCGTAAGACACGGTGCTGGGCCCCATACGTACAATCGAAACGCAAACATACGTATGGCTCCGTGGCTCGGCGCCGCCGCTCTAGCTGACGAGGTTCTTGCACTGAGGTGGGAATCCTCCTTCCGCCCAAGCCTCCAACGCCCCTTGAAGCGGTCCGTTGGGGCCCGCCCCCGACACGCTGACGTGAAGAGGGGTTCACGGTCCCGCGTAGGACAATCCGCCGCCGTAGGCGGTGGAGCGAAGCGCTGGCCGGAGCGGGACCGTGAGCCCCTCTTCCACCCACAAGCTAGAAGAGGGCCCCGCACCCGACGGCAAGGAAGTCATCATCTCCGGAGCGGGATCGTGAGCCCCTCTTCTAGCACGAGAAAAACAGGGGGGCCCGGCCCCTCCCGCCATCGGTCTGAGGGCGAGGCCGCGGGTGAATCAGTGCGCCGGCCGAGTGATCCGCTCCAACACCCGATCACGGTCCAGCGTTCTGCGCTCGAACGTGAAGACCCGGAGTACTCTCGTCGTGGTGTAGAGCTCCTCGGCCACGCGCGGGAGGTCGATGAGCCCCGTGAGGCCGCCCGGACCCAGCCGATCGACCTGCCCAGAGAGCCGCTCGACCAAGAGGTTGAGCTCGAACATGGCACGTTTAGCCGGGAAGTCGATGAACACTTCGCCTGGCTCGAGGCCGACCTCATCGGCCAGGCCATCCTCGATGCCCCGCTTCAGCGAAGTCTCTGAGAGCGCCCAGTCCTCGACGACCCGATCTCCCAGCTCCGCCGCCGTCACTTCCAGCGCCCGCTTCGGAAGCCTCCGGGCTCTTAGCGCCGGAAGCCATCTCGTGGCGAGCCGCTCTCCAATCGCCGTATCCGATTGCTGGGCCCGCCGGGACGTCTCGTACAACAACTCTTCGTCGGTGGGGCCCACCAGCTCCTCCGCGTCCAGGATGTCTGCACCGACGGCCTCGTTGATGATCCTCTTGTAGAGAGCCGCGGCAGCACGCACCCCGTGGTGCCAGTACACGTTCCTGAACATCTGGTATTTCGCGAAGAGCAGGGATTCGAGTGCGCTGACCGCCTTTTCGCGCACGCCCACCTCGGACGCACCTGTCTCGGGATCGGTGAGGATGACCAATCCCTGTAGCAAACGGTCTACGTCGACCTCCCCATACGGGACTCCGCAGAACCGGGCATCGCGCCGGAGGTACTCCATCTTGTCCAGGTCGAGACTTCCGGAAACCAGCCCGCCGAACGGGTTTTCGCTGCGGCCTTGAATCAGCGCGTGGATCTTCTGACCCGCACCTTCCCCCAGCGTCGAGAGCGCTTCCTGTAGCTCCGGGGAATTAAAGAAGCGGGCACTCACCGCTTCGTGGTCACCGGGGAGCATGTCGGTGCCCAGTTCTTCGAGACTGTGCGAGAAGGCGTAGTGCCCGATGTCGTGGAGAAGGGCCGCATACGGAACGAGCGCCGCTTCCTGCCAAAGTTCGTCCGGGACTTCGCCGCCCTCTCGCAGACGCCGGAGCGCCGTCACCACCAGGTGATATACCCCGACTGCGTGGCCGAACCGCGTGTGTGTCGCGCCGGGATACACCAGGTGTGCGAATCCTAGCTGCTTGATATAGCGCTGCCGCTGGAATGCCCCCGTATCGATGATGCGAACCGCCGTGGGGTCGAGCCGAATCGTGTTCCAAAGGGGGTCGCGGATGATCCGCGCTTCACTGTAGGACGGCATGTGCGGAGGTTAGCGGGACCCGCTTGGCCGGGGCAATGGCTCTTTGCGCCGGGACGCAACCTGGCCTACTGGACTCCTTCAACAGGCCTTGTATACTTACCGACCTTACCGAACGAAAAGCGAAAGCCGAACCTGGACGAGCTCACGCCACCTCCACGAAGAATCCTCAACCACCCGTGCCCACCTCCGCCCTCCGCGAATATGTACGGACTCATGCCGAGAACCGCCCGGGCGTTTATCAGATGCTCGGCGCCGATGGAGACCCCCTTTATGTAGGAAAGTCGATCCGCGTACGCACGCGACTCCTTTCCTACTTCAGGGCCCCGGCAGGGGAAAAAGCGGCCAAGTTGATCCGGGATACCGGCCAAATCCGGTGGGAGTACATCCCGAACGAGTTTTCGACGTTGGTCCATGAGATGAGACTCATTCAACGTTGGCAACCGCGGTTCAACAGCCAGCACAAGCGCAAGCGGGCGTATGCCTTCGTGAAACTCACACGGGAGCGAGCACCCCGGATCCTGCCTGTTACGCGGGCCGTTCCCGATGGCTCCCTCTACTTCGGACCCTTTCCGGCCGTTGGAAACGTAGGTCGCACGGTTCGGGATCTGGCGTACGCCCTGGGCCTCAGGGATTGCCCGGGAGCGACCCCGGTGTTTTTCGACGATCAACTGGAAGCTTTCGAAGAGGGACGCACTCCCCTCTGCATAAGGGCCGAGTTGGGGACCTGCCTGGCACCGTGCTGCGGGGGAACGAGCAGCGAGGGCTATCGGCGCCAGGTGGTGGCCGCACGGAGCTTCCTGGAGGGGAGAACTCGCGCGCCGCTCGGCGTACTCGAGAGCCAGATACAGGGTGCCGTGGACCGTCTCGATTTCGAATACGCCGCACGGATCAGGGACCGGATCGCACGCCTCCAAGCCTTCCAGGAGCATCTCGCGGCGTTCCGAGGCCGTATCGAGAGTCTCACGTTCCTTTACCGCGTGCCTGGATTCGGAGGTGATAGCCGCCTCTATCTCATCCGTAGGGGACGCCTTCGCAGCGAGTTCCCCTACCCTACGACCTCGAGCGAGCACAGGGAGATCGACGAGGCGGTCGAATCGGTATACCGTGCCCCAGAGCAGGGCCCGGCGTCGTTGGCACCCCACGATGCCGCCGAGATCCTGCTCCTGGCTCGGTGGTTCGAGCTCCGCCCCAAGGAGCTGAAGCGCACGGCGACACCCAAGAAGTGGCTCGCCGAAGGCGGCATCCGGCCGTTCCAAAGAAGGACCGCTAGAGCTTGAAGATTTTTTGCGTAGGCCTTTCCCGAACCGGCACACGCAGCCTCACCGCGGCCCTTCGCCAACTCGGCTACGACGCCCGTCATTTCAAGTACACTCGACAGGCCCTTCGACTTGGACCGAATGGTACGCTCGGACTGGACTTGGCCTACTTCCACGAACCAGACGCATTCCTCGATGTCCCCGTCTCGGCCTTCTATCCGGAATTGGATGTCGCGTTTCCCGACTCACTCTTTATCCACACCGTGAGAGACAAGGAGAGTTGGCTCAAGTCGTGTGAGCGGTACGGCAACCGCCGGGAGGAGCCGGAATTAGAAGCCCTTCGCATCAAGCTCTACGGGGCGCCAACGTTCGACCGGAACTGTTTCGAGAAAGCCTACGACAAGCATGTGAAAGGGCTAGAGTCATACTTCCGGAGTCGAGCGGATACGTTGCTCACCCTCGACGTTCTCGGTGGCGAGGGGTGGGCGCAACTCTGTCGGTTCCTCAGAAAGCCCATCCCCAAGCTGCCATTCCCGCACCGAGCGACGCGGCTGGAGGAGGGGTTCCGAAGGCTTCGAAAGCGAGTCGGAAATGTACTCGGCCGGAGCTGACGTCTGATGATCATCTCTAACCGCCGCTCGTGTGACCCTCCTGCGCCACGGCGGGATCTCACGCGGGCACTCCGGTGTCGTTGCGCGAACCGCTCAAGGCTCCCAGGTTCCGCTAGAGGTCCGTACCCAAACAACGCGGGTTGGACCTGATCGCCTCGGGCTCGGCCCGATTTTTTTTACGGCCGGTCCCGAAGCTTGGATGAGCCAGAAGTCCCGGATTGAGCGTAGTGATCATACCTCAGGAGGTCGTAATGCGACGTTTTATCTCTCCAGTCCTGCGAGCCGTTCCCCGGGCGGCTACCGTGCTCGCCGTTTCCGCTTCGATTGCAGCAGCCCAGGTCGAGACGCTCCAGTACGACCACGTGCACATGTCGGTCCCGGATCCGCAAGCTTCAGCACAGTGGTTCCACGACCACATCGGGGGTGAATTCGTCGACGGCCGCACCGACCGGTTGCTGTTCGGCACGACGAGGATCATGTGGCTCGGTTCGAGGGGCCAGGAGCGCAGGCCGAGTGAGGGGGGCGTCATCGACCACCTCGGGTTCTCCGTGATGGACCTCTCCGCGAAACTCGCCGAGTTGGAGGGCGCCGGCGCAACGGTCACGACCCCGCGTATGGACGTGCCGGGCCTGTTCCCGCTCAGCTTCGTCGTGGATCCCTGGGGCACGCGGCTGGAAATGCTCGAGGACCCGCAGCATCTCGGGTTCCACCATGTCCATCTGCGCGACCCCAATCCGACAGCAGCGCTCGATTGGTACCACGAAAACTTTGGCGGCGTCCGAAGAACCCTCAGGGGCTTCGCCCCGTTGGAAGGAATTCTCTATCCAGGCAACGTCTGGCTGTTGGTCGAGCAGGGTGAGACCTTCCCCAGCCAGGGTGCCGCCATCGATCACATTGGCTGGAAGGCCATCGAGCTCGACGCGAAGATTGCGGAGTTCACTGCCAAGGGTCTGGAGCTCACTACGCAACGGCGGGACATGACCCTTCCCAATGGTCAGATCGCATTCTTTTACGTCGCCGGGCCGAACGGCGCGCGTGTCGAGTTCGTCGAGCGGGCTCGAGACATGCGGTAGGACGGGCAGACGGGACAGCGAAGTCACGAAAGCGGAGGAGACTCATGGTCGCAGCGGACGATACATCGCCAGCGCCGAACCGGCGTGCTTTTCTCGCTCAAGCGATGGGTTTGGGCGCACTGCTCTCGACGGGCCAGCGCCTCCTGGCTCAGGAGCGTATCCCCACCCGGCCGATCCCGGGCACCGCAGAGTCCCTTCCCATCGTGGGTTTCGGATCCTCGAAGCCGGTGCTCGAAAGCCCGACCGAGGGCACGGAGCCCATCGCGAACGTCCTCCGAATGCTGCTCGAGCACGGGGGCCGGGTCATCGACACTTCGCCACGTACGGAGGCGATCGATCGGGACTTCGGCCGAGTGCTCCAGAATCCCGAATTTCAGGATCGGCTCTTCCTCGCAGCCAAAGTCAACATCAACGGCGAACAGGCGGGCATCGATCAGTGGCGGCAGACTCAGAGACTCTTCGGGCGCCGCACGGTGGATCTGCTCCAGGTCGAGAGCCTACGAGACGTTGAGCTGCACTGGCCCAACGTCCGGGCCTGGAAGGACTCCGGCGAGGCGCGCTACATCGGTGTGACGGTATCCTCCAATTTCCAGCACCCCCTCATGGAGACGTTCATGAGGGAGAATCGGCCCGACTTCGTGCACGTAAACTATTCGCCCTTTGAGAACGGGGTTGAGGAGAGCCTCTTGCCCCTCGCACGAGACATGGGCATGGGGGTCTTGATCAACCGGCCCTTCATGAACGGCAATTATTTCGGTAGGGTCGCAGGAAAGGAGCTTCCCGCGTGGGCAGCGGAGTTCGACTGCGAGACTTGGGCGCAGTTTTCCCTCAAGTATGTGCTCGCAAACCCGGCCGTGACCTGCGTCCTCACCGAGACGACCAATCCCGAACACATGGAGGAGAACATCCAGGCGGCGTTCGGGCGTTTTCCGGATGAGTCCACGAGGGGCCGGATGAGGGAGCTGCTCAGGAGCTTCTGAGGGGGGCGTTTCGAAAGCCGGGTCGTGGCTCCCAGAGCCAGGTGGCCGGCTACATTACACTCCGCCTGAGCTCCGGGAAGACCTTCGAGACCTTGCCCAGGATGTAGTCGCCGTAGGTGCCTTCGAACTCGTGCACGCTGGCACCGTCCCAGCGCTCTGACTCGTCGCCCTTCTCATCGGCCTTCTTGTCATCTTCCAGAAGTCGCACGCCACTGAGGTCGATGGCCTCGATGCGTGCGTCGAAGCCAGGGTCGAAGAAGAATGGGAACGAGAACCGGCTTCGCCCGGACACGTTTTGCACCCGGTGTGGCGTGGACCGGTAGAGCCCGCCGGTGAGGCGGTCCAGCATGTCGCCGATATTGCACACATAAGCGTTGGGCACGGGAGGGGCGTCGATCCACCCCTGATGTGTCTTGACCTGCAGGCCACCCACGTCGTCCTGCTTGAGGATTGTGAGCACACCGTAGTCGGTGTGCTCACCCACGCCCCACTCCTCCTCAGCCTCGGGCTTTCGCGTGACCGCTGCCTCGGGCTTTGGCGTGATTGGCGGATAGTGGAAGATGCGGAACAGGGTGAGGGGATCAGCCATGAGCCGCTCCCGGAAATGGCCCGGCTCCAGACCCAGGCTCATGGCCATGCCCCTCATGAGCGCATGACCCAGATCCGTCAGAGCCGCCATGTACTGCAGAATCGTGTCGGCAAAGCCCGGAAGCCCGGCCGGAAACAGGTTCGGCCCATGTAGAGGCAGGCCCTGGCGCACCCGAGGATCGTCCTCACTCAGCTCCGACCCGAAGTAGAGTCCCTCCTTGACGTCGGGTCTGCCCGAGGTGAGCTCATCGCCCACGGGGAAGTAGCCTCGCCAGGCCTTGCCCGCTGTCGCCATCCGGATCTCGAGCTTCGTCTCGACGTCCAGCGCGAAGAATCTGTGGCTGAGCTCTTCGAGCCGTTGGTTGAGCTCCTCGCCGACCCCGTGCCCTATCACATAGAAAAAGCCGCTCTCCCGACAGGCCTGCCCCATGGCGGCAACCACCGCCTCTTGCTCGCCGGAGTCGGCCACTAGGGGCGCGACGTCGATGATGGGAACCTCGGACGTGGGGTTCTGCGTCAAGCATGCCTCCAGATGGCGAGCGATGCTCGACCACCGTAGGTCGGGACCACCGGGCGAACAAGGTTGGGCGGTGGTTTACAAAGTTGACGGGGGCAGCGAGTGTTGACGACTTCTCGCACCCGGAAGGCCTCGTGAAAGCGCTGCTCACCGCTGAAAACCTGACGAAGCACTACGAGGAGGTCGTTGCACTCGATGGTGTGAGCTTCGACATCTCCGACGGGATCACCGGACTTCTCGGTGAGAACGGAGCAGGCAAGAGCACAGCCATCAAGATCTTTCTGGGTCTGATCCAGCCGACGTCCGGTTCGGCAGTGATCCTTGGCCAGAACGTTTCCGAGAGCATCGACGTACGCTCCAGGCTCGGCTACATGCCGGAGCACGATTGCCTCCCGCGCAACGTGACTGCCGCCGAGTTCCTCACCCACATGGCCGAGGTGAGCGGGCTTCCGCCCTCACGCTCACGCACACGCGCAGCAGACACGTTGAGGCACGCCGGCCTCTTTGAAGAACGCTACCGAGCGATGGGCGGCTATTCGACGGGCATGAAGCAGCGAGTGAAGCTCGCGCAGGCACTCGTACACGACCCTGCGATCGTGTTTCTGGACGAACCGACTGCCGGACTCGACCCAGCAGGACGTGAGGAGATGCTCGCTCTGGTCCATAAGACGCACCGTGAGTTCGGAATCAGCATCCTCTTCTCGTCTCACCTGATGGCCGATGTCGAACGCACCTGTGACCGGATCATTGTCTTGCAGGAGGGTCGAGTGGTGCAATCTGGGGACATAGGTGATTTCACAGAAGAGACGGCGACCGTATTCCTCGAAGTCGATACCAACCGTGAGCCTCTCGTCGTCGCTCTCGAGAAACGCGGTGTTGTGGTCACCGCGGATGGCCACGGCCTCTACGTCGAGGGTCCCGACGAGTTGATCTACGACCAGGTGAGAGATGCGCTCGTGGAAGCCGAAGCGCCCCTACGCCGGATGGCTCCCCGGCGACGGGCCCTCACCGAGCTATTTCGACGCGACGGCGACGATTTTGGAAGCGGGCCGGGCACATGACTACGGGGCAGGCTGTGCACCCCGAGGGCCCGCAGGCGGTCGAAGGCACTGTTTTCGACATCGGTTATCAGAATTACGCCGGTCCCCGCGAAGGACGGACCCGCGCCCGACTCTCTGTCTACAAGGACGGCGTGCGGAACGCCCTGGGTCTCGGCCGCGGCGCCCGGGCAAAGTTTCTTCCGTGGTTCTTCATCGCCGTGCTCGTGGTAATCGCCATGATCATGGCTCTCATGGCCGGTGCGCTATACAGGTACATAGGACCCGGGGCCGCTGAACAACCGGACTTGCCTTCGCACTCCGACTACTATGGGATCGCGTCGATCGTCTTTTTCGTCCTCGCTGCCGTCGGTGCACCGGAGTTGCTCTGTCCCGACCGTCGCGATGGAGTAATCCACCTGTATTTGGTGCGGCCTCTCACGAAGTCGGACTATATCATTGGCCGGTGGTGCGCTTTCTTCTCGGTGATGTTGGTCGTCGCCTGGGCCCCGCAGGTCATCTTGTTGATCGGGTTGACCATGGGTGGCCCGGAGCCGGTCGACTACTTCCTCGAAAACTGGCTCGATATTCCGAAATTCCTCGGAGCAGGCGCCGCGATCGCAGCATACACGACGAATTTGGCACTGCTCACATCAGCGTTCACGACTCGGCGCGCCTACGCCTCCGTGTTTCTTATCGGACTGTTCGTGATCACGACGGGGTTTACCACGGGCCTTGCCGCTTATTATGAGGGCACGCTCGGTCAGTGGATCTCCATGTTCAACCTGACCAACATCCCTGTGCACGTGAATGACCTCATCTTTGGCGAGGTCAGTGCGATCACCGAGGTTGCGCCCGCCGCCGCGTTCTCGGCGTGGATTCTGGTCGGCTGGTACTTCCTCTGGACGCTCGTGCCCGCAGGTATTCTCTGGATACGCTACCGGAGATTGGCCCTGTGACGGCCCGGGGCACCTCCCCGGTCATAAAGGTCGACCGCGTTTCCCGTTGGTTCGGGGATGTCGTCGCGGTCAGCGATGTCACGTTCGATGTCGGGCCTGGCATCACGGGCTTATTGGGTCCGAACGGTGCTGGCAAGACCACCTTGCTCCGAATGATCACGGGGCTCGCCGACGTGTCCGACGGCGCGGTCACCGTTTTTGGAGAGTCGGTTCGCCACAACCCCCGACTCTACAGTCGCATCGGCGTGATGTCGGAGCACGAGACCGTCTATGAGTTCATGAAGGGCCGCGAATTTGTTGAGCTGATGGCCCGCCTCAGGGGTGTGACGAACGTCGACGACGCGGCCGACAGAGCCATCGGATATGTCGACCTCGCCGACGCGGCACACCGTCCGATGGGTACCTACTCCCGGGGAATGCGTCAGCGGATGAGACTGGCGGCGACGCTCGTCCATGATCCGGAAATCCTCATTCTCGACGAGCCGCTGAACGGCTCCGACCCCAGGCAGCGCGTGCATTTTCAGAACCTGCTTCGCCGATTGGCTGCCGAGGGCCGGACCATTGTGATCTCATCGCATATTCTCGAAGAGGTCGAGCAGCTCGCGGAGACCGTCCTCCTCGTCGTCAACGGCAAGCTGGCGGCGTCTGGAGGTTTCCGCGCCATCAGGAAAGCGCTGAACGAGAGGCCGTACCACGTCCGTGTGATGTCCGATGCGCCTCGCCGATTGGCTTCGGCCGTCGTAGGGCTCGACTCCGTCAACGCCGTGAACATCAATCCCGATGGGGCGATCATCGTGCAGAGCAGAAACGTGCGTGACCTACAGGTCGAGTTGCCTCGCCTCGCTCAGTCGGCCTCGATCAGAATACACCGCGTTGAGCCGCTGGACGATTCGTTGGACAGCGTGTTCGGTTACCTGGTGGGAGGGTAGGGGTGAATTCCGTCTACACGCTGACGCTCCGCCAGCTTTCGGGCCGATCGCGACTGCTGCTCATGTTGCTGCTCGCTTTGTTGCCGGTGATCGCTTCCGTACAGAGCGGTTGGTCCGAGGAGTGGGAGATCGTGGTCCTCAGCGGCATGCTAGCAGGCTCGATCTTACCGCTAGTGGTCCTCGCGGTAGCGAGTGCCGCGTTCGGGAACGAGCTCGAAGACCGGACTCTCGCGAATCTGACCCTTTCTCCAATCCCCCGGTGGCAGATCGTTGTGCAGAAGCTACTCGCGGTCATCACCGTTTCCGGACCGTTCATGACGTTGAGTGCCTTCGCCGTTGCCTATATAGCCTTTGCCGGAGACGTCACCGCCACGATTGCCGTCACGGTCTCGGCGCTGGTCGCGGTCTTGTTGTATTCCTCGGCCTTCGTTTGGGCCGGCCTAGTGACGCCCCAAGCCATCGGGTTCGGTCTGCTCTACGTTTTCTTGTGGGAGGGGTTCTTCTCGGGGTTCGTAACGGGCGTGCGCTTCCTCAGCATCCGCTACTATTCGATCGCGTTGATGCACGGATTGGATGAGCGAC
The DNA here is from genome assembly GCA_965249775.1 of Longimicrobiales bacterium. Lineage (GTDB taxonomy): Bacteria > Gemmatimonadota > Gemmatimonadetes > Longimicrobiales > Gaopeijiaceae > UBA822. The sequence goes on along the minus strand of OZ252253.1, from coordinate 3,113,718 downwards.
GGTTCGTCTCCGAGGACACCCTGGACTTCAGCTTCGCGATCGGTGCGTCGGCCGTCGTGTTCGCCGGGTTCCTGCTGCTATCGGTTCGCCGACTCCGGCACATGGATGTGCCGTAGAGCCTGGCTGTGCCGTAGCACCTGATGTGCGCTAACACCCCTCAGACGGACGGCTCCACGTTCGCGTTCAAGCGGAACAGGTTGTTCGGATCGTACCGGTTCTTGACCGCCACCAGCCGATTGAAGTTGGCGTTGATGTCCTCGACCGTAGCGTCTTCCCCTAGATCGTTGACATAGAACCCACGCGTGAAGCGCTCGAGGGACGGCCAGAACTGACGGATCCAGGCGATGTGCTCGCTACCGTCGGTGGGGTAGGGCCAGCCGACGATACACAGCAGGTTGGCCAATTCCCCACGTTGCGCGAAGGCGGTTGCCCCATCGGGAACGCGACCGATCGCGCCACCTCCCTGTACGAGGATGACCTGAGTCAGCCGGTCCGGATGTCCCTCTAGCCCGTCCGCAACAGCGGAAATGAAGCCGCTCGGGATCTCGCTCATGAAGCCACTCTTTAGATACGACGCTTGGGCTCGGAAGTCGTCCGTGTCACCGGAGCGCTGCAGGGCGACGTAGTCCGTGGGCCCAACCGTGTCCTCGACCGGTGTCCCCAGCCTACGCAGCGGAGCGAGAACTCGGTCGGCCTGATTCGGCGGCCCGGAGTAACAAAGACCGAAACCCGCGACACCGGGTGCGCCGCCGGGTGGCAGAACCACCACGCAGTCCAGCTGCAGCTCGTCGGGCACCGTCGGCGCGTAGTCACCGTACAAGGCGAGCACCTCCCGAACCATCGAGATGGGGTACATGATCTGCCCAGCCAGGACCTGCCGCTGCATCGGATGGAGCCCAAACTCGAATGAAGTGACGACCCCAAAGTTTCCGCCGCCCCCGCGCACCCCCCAGAACAGGTCGGGGTTCTCGTCGGCGCTCGCTCGCTGAAAATCGCCGTCGGCTGTGACCACATCCACGGATCGGAGGTTGTCGACCGACAGCCCGAACCGGCGGGCCAGGCGCCCGAATCCGCCACCCGTCACCAGCCCGCCCACACCCGTGTGTGATACCGTGCCCATGGGCGTGACCAGATCATAGGCCATGGCCTCGTGATCCACCTGCCCAAGCAGGCTTCCCCCGGTCACCCTGGCTCGCTGGGCGATCGGATCGACGCGTACGTTACGGAAGCGCGACAGATCGACCATCATGCCAAGGTCGCAGGTGGACTTCCCTGAGAAGCTGTGACCACCGCACTTGACCGCGAGTAAAAGCCCGTCGCTCTCGCGCGCAAAGTCAACGGCCGCACGGATATCCGCCGTACCTGTGACCTGGGCGATGAGCGCCGGGCGTTTATCGAAGGAGGGGTTCAGGATCTGACGAGCCCCTTCATAACCGTCGTCGCCGGCCAGCAAGACCCGCCCCTTCATGCGTGCAGCAAGGTCGGCAATGGCCTTGGAAGTCAGCGTGATTTCTCTACCGTCACCCGTAATCGCCCGGAGATCGGCAGGAACTTTGGGAGCCGGGCGATAGGCCGCTTCGAGACCCCGGGGAAACGGAAGGGCGGCTGCGGCTGCTGCGCCGAGGCTCGAGCGAAGGAAGGTGCGACGCTTCATAGTCAGCCTCGTGCGCTTGAGTAGCGGGTAGGGGGTGTACAGATTAGACACGCTGCGCACGCGGGGCAAGGACAGAAGAATCCTGGCGTGGTCCCCGTACATTTGAGTGATATGCTACACGATTCGTGGAGGACGCTGCTCGAGCACGGAGGCGATCGATAATGTCGAGAATGTCCAACAGTTGGGCGATGCTGAAGGCGAGTGCCACGGTTCTTCGGCTGGACACCGAGCTCCTGATCTTCCCCCTCCTCACCATGTTCGCGGTGGTCCTGATCACGATATCGGTCGGCGCGCTAATAGCGTTCTTCGGGGGACCCGAGGCCTTGGAGGCTCTGGAAGACCCGGGGTACTTGGTCTACTCCGGCGGCTTCGTGTACTACCTCATTGTCTACACCGTCGCCTTCTACTTCAACGCCGGTTTAGTGGGCGCGACGTTGATTCGCTTGGACGGTGGCGACCCTACCGTCGGCGACGGCATCAGTATCGCCAACAAGAAGCTACCGACGATCCTGGGGTATGCCGCCATATCCGCGACAGTGGGCATGGTGCTACGCGCAATCGAAGAGCGAGTCGGCGCCCTGGGCCGCATCGTGGTTGGGCTCATCGGGATGTCCTGGGCCCTGGCCACCTACCTGACCGTGCCCGTGCTCGTCACCCGGGACGTCTCAGCCTTCGATGCCGTCAAGGAGAGCGCTGAGGTCTTCAAGCGGACCTGGGGGGAGCAGGTCGTGGGCAACGCCGGCATCGGCCTGGCCTCGTTCGTCCTGTTCGTCGCGATGACCGCCATCGCCGTGCCACTCATCATCCTTGTTTCCTCGATCAACGGCGCCCTCGCCATCCCCATGGTGATATCGTTGGTGGGCGGGTACATCTTCCTGGGTTTGTTGAGCTCTGCACTCAAGGGGATCTATTCGGCGGCCCTCTACCGGTTCGCCACCACGGGCGATGCGGGTGAGCACTTCAACACCGCCATGATGGAGCAGGCGTTCAGGCCGAAGTAGACTCGCCGGTAGCCGTCCCCTCCCGACTCATACCGCTGTAGCGCCTCCGCAACTACGTACACAAGTTGGATGGTAGAGGGCGAGGCCGATCGCAGCTCTGGGCGAGCGGTTCGAGTTGACCCGGTGGAGCCCCTCTTCGAGGTGTTACCTGGGGGTTGAAGAGGATAGCAGCACGGCCCACTGCAGACCTAGCGCGACAGCCTTGCCCACCGACCCTGGCGGCCGCTACTCTGATTCTGCGTGTATGCGTCCGGGGGATAGCAGGACGATAGCTCGGCTAGCAGGTCGCTAGCAGGGAGAAGAAGCGACCGAACGGTATCGGCGAAAAGGGGAATCCATCATGCGGTCCACGATCGGGCGTACGGCATTGTTCTTTGGTTGCGCGGTGGTCATTAGCTTCGCGGGTCTCTCCTGCGACCAAATGGCTGCGGGCTCAGGGGACGTCGCGCAGATGGCAGACGCTGCGGATCAGTTTCTCGTGTCTCTGTCCGACGAGGAGCGCGCACGCACGACGTTCGACTTCGAGTCGGAGGAGCGGGAGAGGTTTCACTTCGTCCCACCCGAGACATTCGAGCGACACGGATTCCCGCTCGAGGATATGAGCGCCGAACAGAGGGACCTGGCTCATGCCCTCCTCGGTACCGGGCTCAGTCAGCAGGGCCACATGACGGCAAACGAGATCATCGAGCTCGAGGCGATACTGGAGGAGCGGGAGGGCGGCAGCGGCCAGTTCTCGCGTGACCCCGATTTGTATTTCGTCTCCGTGTTCGGTCCGCCGTCGACCGATGGGAGCTGGGCGTGGAGGTTCGAGGGACACCACCTTTCGCTGCACTTCACGATCATCGACGGGGCGATCACCGTCAGCACGCCGACCTTCTTGGCCGCGAGCCCGGCAGAGGTCATGGCGGGACGCGGGGCGGGGCTGCGCCCGCTGGGTTCTCTCGAAGACGCGGGCCGAGCATTGCTCGCTTCCCTGGACCCAGCGCAACGGGATGTCGCCATCATCAACGAGGTCGCGCCGACGAACATCGTCGCGGGTGTAGAGCTGGCACCCGATCCCCTCTCGCCCGTGGGGATTGTAGGCTCGGCACTCACCGCGGAGCAGCAAGATCTGATGATGGAGGTGATCGAGTTCTATACGTCGACGATGGCCGATGACATCGCAGCGCTCCGGCGTGCGCAGATTGACGATGACGGGATCGAGAACGTCACGTTCGCCTGGGCCGGTGGGACCTCGTACGGCGACGTGTCCTACTTCCGGGTGCAGGGACCGAGCTTTTTGATCGAGTTCGACCATACGCAGCGTGACCCGAATCACATCCACTCGGGGTGGCGTGACTTCGACGGAGACTTCGGCCGCGACATGCTGAGGGAGCACCTCGCGACGACGGAGCACTAGTCGCATGGCACGCCGTAAAGCGCTGGGAAGCCGCACGGCCCGGCGAGCATGCTCGTCCCCGCCCCTCGGAGCATTCGCCTTTTGTTGCTTCTTCGCAGTTCTTGGCGGCGTCCCTGTCGCTGGAGCTCAGGAGGTTCCGCCGCTGGTCACACCTGCCGAGTACGAGCGGTGGACGGAAGAGCTCTCGAATTGGGGTAGGTGGGGACCGGACGACGAGCTCGGCGCTCTCAACCTGATCACTCCGGCGAAACGAGTGGCGGCCACTGCGCTGGTGCGGGCGGGGATCACCGTGTCCCTCGCGTCAACCGCTCAGACCGAACGGACCATCGACAACCCCTGTCCCCTCGAGTGGGAGATGGCGAACGCCAACCGGGGCGGGGCTACCGACCGGATAGCCTATCGGTGCATTCACGGCCCCGGCACCACGCATATCGACGGCTTCGCTCATCGCTTCTTCGACGGCAAGATGTGGAACGGATACGAAGTCGACGACCTGGTCACGATGGAAGATGGTGCGTTGAAGAACGACATCCTCACCATGAAGGACGGAATCGTGACGCGCGGGGTGCTGTACGATATCCCCAGGCTGAAGGGAGTGCCCTACCTGGAGCCGGGTACGCGCATCACGGTCGCGGATCTGGAAGCGTGGGAGGCGCGGACGGGCGTAAGGGTGGGTCCAGGTGACGCGTTCCTCCTGCGATGGGGCCGTTGGGCCAGGCAGGACGCGATAGGGCCGTTCGATACCGGGGCCGAAGCAGCCGGGCTCGACAACACGGTCATCCCCTGGCTGAAGGCGCGCGACGTCGCCCTCATCGGCTGGGAGACGCCGGGCTACATGCCACGGCCACCCGGAGAGCTGCCCCGGCTCGCTTTGCACGACTTCGCGTTGACGATGCTGGGTATACACCTTCTCGACCGCGCGGACTTCAATGCGCTCAGTGAGGTGGCGGCGGCCCAAGGGCGGTGGGAGTTCATGCTGACGCTCGCGCCGATGCCGATCCCCAAGGGCACCGGCTCGCCGGTAAACCCGATCGCCATCTTCTGAACGAAGCGCCGGCCCCGCCTCACTTTACCGCGCCGCAGTGGCCTAGTGTCCTGCGCGTGCTACCGCCCCGCCGCGTCTCGGCCTAACCCTAGAGCGCGGGAAGTCCCTGCCGTGATTCCGCCGTCCCCCCCGACCGTCACCATGCGGAATCCCTGACTGACGCGTGCTTCGACCGTCCCGGCACCCGTGGTGATCGCGCAGGGCACGTCGTGGCGGAGACAACTTGCAAGGACCGTCTGAATCGCCTGTTCCACCTCAGGGGCGCCGGGGTTGTCCCCGTAGCCCATCTGCGTCGAGAGATCCGAGGGACCGACGAAGATGACGCCGATCCCGGGTGTTGTGATGATCTCCTCGATCCTTTCGACGGCACCAGGCGTCTCGATCTGGATGACCGCGAGGAGGCTTCCACTGGGATCTAAGGGCCAGAGGTCGGCCCTCCTGTAGTATTCACCGCCTCCGATGCCCCAGAACCACGCCGCGATCGTCGGCGAACGGCCGCGACGTCCACGGGGCTCTCGGATGTCGGAGCCAAGCGGTTGCGGGTACCGCATCGAGGACACCGCATTGAGCGCCTGCTCCCGGTTCTCGACCATCGGGAACATGACGCCGAACGCTCCTACGTCGAGCGCCTGCTTCACGACGGAGCTCATCATCTCCGACCCGTTCTGGGGAACACGGACGAGGGGGGTGACGGCCATCTGGAGGCCGTTCGCTGCGGTCCTCTGCCGGTCGGTCATGCCGAGGAGGAAGATTCGCAGTGTCTCGGGGCTCCACGGTCCGTGCTCCATGTCGATGATGATGAAGTCCAGGCCGGACCGAGCGAGGGCGCTGGCGTTGTTGAGTGCCCGGTCCGAGCTGATGATCCCGAAAACGGCCTCATCTGCGTCGAGGAGGTCGATCACGCGGCTGAGGCGGGTGTCGTCTCCCCCCTGTGCGCTCAGCGGCGTGGGGGCGATCAGGACCGGACAGATCAGGAAAGTGCACAGGGTCACGAAACCGAGGGGAAGGCGCGACGGCATGGGTTCTCTCCAGTGAGTCGGGGGTAGCTTCGATCTAGCGGTACTCCTTGGTGAACCCGTTCCGGCTGTTCGTCACCGTGAACGAGCCGTCGGCGCTTCCTGACACCTTGATCCAGTACGCCTCGCCGTTGTGGACGGGCCGGGGAGGGGCTCCGGCGCCCCGCCTAGGTACTAGCGGCGCGATCGGCATGGCGGCCTGCTCCTCGTCGACCCCATTCGCAATGAACAGGCCGGGCACCGTGTACTCCTGTCCGCTCAGTTGAGAGAAGTGAAGCTGCCAAAGGTCTTCCAGGCCAGGAGCGGAGTAGAGCACTTGCATCGCATCGGGCTGTCCACCCTTGCGCGTGCCGTTGTTCATGATCGCCACACGAGCTTCGATCGCGTGAACCAGAACCTCCGCGTTTGAGGTCGGCTGCCCATGATGGGAGACGACGAATAAGTCGACCTTACCAATCGGATTGTTGGGGCACATGAGCTCGAACTCGGTGTTGACGGTCAAGTCGCCCAGGTGGAGGACTCGGAACCCACCGAACTGGGCGAAAATGCCTACCGACTGGGCATTTTCGCCGTTGTCTTCGTTCTGCCGGACGAAATCGGCACAGTAATGGTTGGATAAGCCGTGGCCGGGCAGCGGCCGGTCGATGACCCGCTTCGCGGATGCAAGGACGGTGATGTCGATACCGGCGAGGGCGATCCGATCCCCGGGCGTGACGACCGTATGTTCGGCGGCCTGGTATAACGCCCGATACGTCGTGTTGAGAAACTCGGCCACCCTGGCGTTCGACTCGACACTTGGTCCGTGGTCGATGAAATTTCGCACCGGAACCCGGCTCGCCAGCTCCTGCATCGCACCGTAGTGGTCGCCGTGCCAGTGGGTCGTGATCAGGTGGTCGATCTCATCGACCCCCGCGTCCTGCATTGCGTCCATGATCCGACCGGCATCTCGCGCGGCATTCTGGCCACCGTTCCCCGTATCGATCAGCAGGGTCTCCCCGGCTGGCGAGACGAACAGGGTTGCACCCCCACCCTCGACGTCGATCAGGTATATGTCGAGCGCCTCCTGCGCCTGGGTCGTGCCTAGGGGGAGGCCCAAAAGAAGGGTGAGCAAGACCACGGGGAAGATCCTCGAGTGGGGCAACGATTCACGGTTCCGCATTGCACGATTCCTCCCCTAAAAGGCTCTTGAACAGCTTCCGCTCAGCTCACCACGTCCTCTGAGGGGATTGCGGTCTCCTTCGCTGCGGGCACTGCGGCCGAAACCCTTTCCTGCCGGAATTCGTCTCTCGGCGCCGCAGGCATCGGCCGCCAACCCGCCTCCTGAACCGCCGCCTGAGCGGCCGCGAGGCGCGCGACCGGGACCCGGAACGGGGAGCAACTCACGTAGTTCAGGCCCAGCTTGTGACAGAACTCCACCGATCGGGGGTCACCGCCGTGCTCGCCGCAGATCCCGATCTCGAGATCGGGACGAACGGCTCGCCCGAGCTCGACTGCCATCCGCATGATCTTTCCTACGCCATCCACGTCGAGCGTTGCGAACGGGTTGTCGGGAAGCACGTCCTGTTCCATGTAGTGAAGGAGGAATCCGGATTCCGCGTCGTCGCGGGAGATCCCGAACACCGTCTGGGTCAGATCGTTCGTTCCGAAAGAGAAGAAATCGGCCGCCGACGCAATTGCGTCCGCCGTCAGAGCCGCCCGTGGGATCTCGATCATCGTCCCGAGCTTGTATGGAATCTCCTGCTCCTCTTCACCCATCACGTCCCGCGCCTCGGCTTCCACGAGCTGGCACTGAGTCCGAAGCTCGTTCACGTGAGAGACCAGTGGGACCATGACCTCGAGCTTGACCTCGATCCCGTCGTGCATGCACTGAGCCGCGGCTTGGAACAGTGCGCGCGACTGCATCCGGGTGATCTCGGGGAGCAGCATTCCGAGACGGACCCCTCGCGTGCCCAACATGGGGTTTGCTTCGAGAAGGTCTTCGGTCCTAGCGAGGAAGTCCTGCTTCTCTCGAATCTCCTCGAGCGTGTCGTCGATCTCGTGGAGCGTGTCCAGGTGTTGAAGCCTGACCTTGAGCTCCGCCAGCTCGCGCACGAGCTCCTGGTGGTCTGGGAGGAACTCGTGGAGCGGCGGGTCCAGGAGACGGACGACGACCGGGTGCCCATCCATCGCTCGGAAGAGCCCGTCGAAATCGCCGCGCTGAAGCGGAAGGAGCCGATCGAGAGCGTCCTCGCGCTCGATGTGGTTCCGCGCCATGATCATGTCCCGCATTACCGGGAGGCGATCCTCCTCGAAGAACATGTGTTCCGTGCGGCAGAGTCCGATCCCCTGAGCCCCCAGCTCGCGGGCACGGTGCGCGTCGTCCGGGTAGTCCGCATTTGCCCACACCTCGAGGGTCCGAAACTCGTCCGCCCAAGCCATGAGCTTGTTGAGCCAGGGATCATCGATGTCGGGGACGACGGTCGGAAGCGCGCCGACGTAGACTTCTCCGAGCAGCCCATCGATGGAGATCTCGGCACCCTCGCGGATCGTCAGATCTCCGACCCGCGCCTCGCGGTGGTCCAAGTCGATCTCGAGGGCCTCCACCCCCACAACGGCCGGCTTGCCGAACTGGCGCGCGACCAGTGCAGCGTGGCTGGTCCGCCCTCCCCGGCTGGTCACGATGCCCTGCGCCGCGAGCATCCCGTGGACGTCGTCGGGCCTCGTCTCGGGGCGAACCATGATCACGTCCTTCCCTTCCTCCCGTGCCCATCGCTCGGCTGTGTCCGCGTCGAATGCCACGAAGCCCACGGCCGCTCCAGGCGACACGTTCAGACCCTGCGCAAACACCTGAGCCTGCTCCCTGGCCTCCTCATCGAATTGAGGATGGAGATAGAAATCCACCTGCTCGGGGCTCACCCGGAGCACGGCCTCCTCTCGGCCGAGGAGCTTCTCTTCGACCATGTCCACGGCGATGCGCACCTCCGCCTTGGCAGTGCGCTTGCCATTTCGGGTCTGGAGGAGCCACAGCGTTCCGTGTTCGACGGTAAACTCGAGGTCCTGCATATTCCTGTAGTGGTGCTCGAGCTTTTCCGCGATTCCACAGAGCTGCTTGTGGGCGTCCGGGAACCGTTCCGCCATTACGCTGATGTCGAGGGTCTTCCGAGTTCCGGCAACGACGTCTTCTCCCTGTGCATTCACCAGGAAGTCCCCGTGCAGGCCCGGCTCCCCAGTGGATGCGTTACGGCTCATTACGACCCCGGTCCCGGAAGTCTCACCCATATTACCGAACACCATCGTCTGGATGTTCACCGCGGTGCCGATGTCGTGCGGAATCCCGGAAGCGTTCCGGTAGTCCACGGCCCGTTTGGTATTCCAGGACTCGAATACCGCCTCCGTGGCAGACTGGAGCTGCTCCAACGGATCGTTGGGGAAAGGCGCCCGGGTATGTGTCTTGACGAGATCTCGGAAGCGTCGGGTGATGGCCTTCCAGTCCTCCGCACCGAGCTCCGGGTCGGTATCGACTCCGGCAGCCAGTCGACTGTGCTCGAGGACCTCTTCGAACACGTCGTTTTCCATCCCACGGACCACGGTGCCAAACATCTGAATCAACCGTCGGTAGGAGTCGTACACGAAGCGAGCGTCACCAGTGAGCTCGACCATTCCTCGGGCGACTTCGTCGTTCATTCCCAGATTCAGGATCGTGTCCATCATTCCGGGCATCGAGAACTTGGCCCCGGATCGACACGACACCAGCAGGGGTCTTTCGGGATTGCCGAATTCCTTGCCGGTATCAGCCTCGGTGCGGCTCAGGGCGTCGATCTGCTGGTCCCAGATGTCCGGCGGGAACCCGCCCTCTTCGCCGAGATAGGCGATGCACGCCTCGGTCGTCACGGTGAAGCCGGGGGGCACGGGGACCTTAATCCGCGACATCTCCGCCAGATTCGCTCCCTTTCCCCCCAGCAGCGCGCGTACCGCCTCCCAGTCATCCGCAGAGGCTTCCACGGCTTCGAGCTCATTGAACAGATAGACCCACGTCCGATCCATTTCCCCTCCATAACTGACAGGTTAACCACTGAAGCCTAAGGCCTGCTCAGGAGCCCCCGCCAGTGCGGCTCTACATTTCAGCCTTGCTTGGCCCTATTACAGTGGTATTTCAGTGGTATTTCAGTCGTCCTTCAGTCGTATTCAGGCCCTATCTCAGATTACGAGGCGACTCAGGCGCTGCAGCCGAACCTTGTGAGCCTCGAGCTCGGCGACCAGAACTTCGAGCCGCTCGTACATGTCCTCCCCCGGCTTTTGGTCGGCCCGCTGGGAGTTTCCGCTCAGGTAGTTTAGCTGGTCTCGGAGCATCGGCTGCGGATAACTTGAGATCGACCGGTCGGTGACCAGTGCAGCCTCAATCTCCTTGAGCTCCATCGCGACGTCACTGCCCTCCGCGGCGCGTCGCATCGCCCCCTCGAGCCGCTCGATCGTGGCATCGGCATCCTCGATGGCAGTCCGGATCTCGATCCCCAAGTCGAACTGCTCCTGCAGGTCGGCAACCGTGACCCCGTCTGCAGCCACGCGCGGGTCCATCAAGACAGCAAACGAGCGCGTCTCCCGCTGGCCGTCCACGGTGAGCCGCGCCATGTACGTCCCCGGCACGACCGTGGGGCCGCCGCGGGCCGTGCCGTTCGGTCCAGGCACCGTGAGGTCCCAGACGAAGCGGTTCAGTCCGCGATGGAGCGTCGGCGTTGTCGCCCCGCTCCCCGGGCCCTCGAAGCTCCGGATCACGGCACCTGATTCGTCAATGATCTCGACCCGCACGCTGTTCGCCTCGCCATCGAGCATGTAGTCGAGCTCGGCCCCCCGCCTGCTGTACTGCGGCTGGTCGGGTGAGCCACCGCCGCGGCCGCCCCCGGCGCCGCCCCCGCGGATGCGATAGGCGTCGAGCGGCTCGAGGAGGTACGGTCCGCCAGCCACCATCGCCTCACCCCTCTGACGGAGAGGCGTAATGTTGTCCATGATCCAGAAGGCCCGGCCCATCGTGGAGAGGACAAGATCATTCTGGTGGATCTTGATGTCCGTGACCGGCGTGTGTGGCAGGTTGAGCTGGAAGGGCTCCCAGCTGCCGCCATCGTCGAACGAAACGAACATACCGAACTCGGTGCCCGCATAGAGGAGCCCCTCACGCACAGGATCCTCACGGACCGCGCGCGTCGGATGGTGCGATGGGATTCCGTTGTCGCCGGGTGTGAGCAGCGTCCAGCTTTCCCCGTAGTCCTCCGTCTTGTAAATGAACGGCCTGAAGTCCCCGAGCAGAGTTCGATAGCCAGCGAAGTACGCCTTGGCAGCGTGGTGCGGCGACGGCTCGATGGTCTGGATCCGGCCCTCGGTCGGCATGTCGGGCGGGGTCACGTCCGTCCATGTGTCACCACCATCGCGCGTTATGTGGACGGGGCCGTCGTTGGCGCCGGCCCATATGACGCCCGCCGCAACGGGTGACTCTTCGACGGCGTAGATCACCGAATAGTGCTCCTCACCGGTGATGTCACGCGTGATGGGGCCGCCAGATTCCATCTGACGTTCCGGGCGAAACGCCGTGAGGTCGGTGCTGATCTGCTCCCAGGTCACGCCCTCGTCGGTCGTCTTGTGCACGTACTGGGAGCCGTGATAGACCGTGCTGGGATCGTGCGGAGACACCTCGATGGGCACGACGCGCTGAAAGCGGTACGGGAGCTCGGCCGGGTTGACTCCGTAGAGGTTGACGAAGCCGACGTAGTACTGCTTCTCCTGCCCCGTCTCCAGGTTGTAGCGGCCGAAACGGCCCTTGCAGTTCGCGTAGACGATGGACGGATCGCCCGGCTTCGGAACCACCGGCCCCGTCTCACACCCGCCGATCGCCTGCCAGTTACCGGTATGTCCCGCCGCCGAGCCGGTGCTCGGCGGATTGCTCGGCACACGGATCGTCGAGTTGTCCTGCTGTCCGGCGTACAGCCAGTACGGAAAGTTGTCGTCGATGTCGACCTGATAGAGCTCCGCGGTCGGCTGGTTGTGCTGCGTAGACCACGTGGTGCCCCCGTCCAAGGTCACGTTGGCGCCACCGTCGTTGGATTGGACCTGGATATTCGGATTCTGAGGGTTGATCCACAGGTCGTGGTTGTCACCGTGTGGTGTCGAACGGCGGACGAAGGTCTGCCCACCGTCGGTCGACTCGAAGTAGCCCTCATTGTTGACGTAGACGTGGTCCGCGTCGGTGGGATCGGCGGTCACTCCCGTGTAGTAGAACGGCCGGTTCATGAGGCCGCCCTGATTGCTGACCAGCTCCCACGTCTCACCGAAGTCGTCCGAGCGATAGAGGCCCTCATCCGGATCGGTCGTCTCGACCAGCGCGTAGACGCGGTTCGGCGCATCTGCGGAGACCGAGAGGTCGATCTTTCCGACCAGGCCAGTCGGAAGGCCGTCGGTCAGGATCCGCCAGCTGTCCCCGCCGTCCGTCGACTTCCAGATGCCGTCCTCCCCGGCCGAAGCCTCCATGCCCGAGATGATCGTCCAGGGCTGACGCTGGCCACGCCACATGGCCGCATAGATCTCGTTCGGATCAGCGGGGTTCAGCTCGACGTCGACCGCGCCGACGGAGTCGGAGGTAGAGAGCACCTGAGCCCACGACCGACCACCGTCGCGCGTCCGGTACACTCCGCGCTCGTGGCTCTTGGCCCAGGGATTTCCCATCGCCGCGGCATAGACGATGTCGGAGTTCGTCGGATGCACCTCGACGGCCGCGATCTGACCCATCTCCACCAGGCCAACGCGCTCCCAGGTCCGCCCGGCATTGCCGGAGCGATACATCCCCCGCCCCACGATTACGTTCGACCGGATTCCGTCTGAGCCGGTGCCGACGTAAACGGTCTCGGGGTCAGACGGCGCGACGCGGATCGACCCGATGGACCCGGTCTCGAAATACCCGTCGGAGATCGGATGCCAGGTCGTCCCGTAGTCCTCCGTCTTCCACACCCCCCCACCGGTCGCGCCCATGTAGAACGTGAACGGGTGGGCTGGATGTCCGGCGACCGCCGTGACACGCCCGCCCCGAGACGGCCCGACGTTCCGGTAGGTGAGGTCCTGAAAGACCTGCTCCACCGACGTCACCTCCTGAGCAAGCGTCTCCTCAGGGAACGTGATGGGACTCGCCAGGGCGGCTGTTGCCAACCCTCCAAGAACAGCCCGGGCCCCGCTCGCCCGGAGGCATTTTTTCCAGCTCATGATGTCTCGCTGTACTCCTTCAACGGCCTTCACACTCCGACGTTCGTTCGAGGCGATTGAGAGAATGCCTCTGGCGATCCCGGGGGTCAACTGAGTCGACACCTGCCGTGCGGCCGGAAGTCGTCCTGGCGTCCCGAGAGCCCATCTCGGGTCGCCTCACCAATCCAACGTAGAGTTGGCGGCCGTATCCTATACGAGCCGAGCACACTGTACGGCGACACCAGCGAGTTTTCGTGGCGCGGCCACGGATCTAGCGCTTGCATTCTCCGAGACGGCCAAGTCATTATGGTGGCGACTAGATCCTTATGGTGGCGATTCGATCTTTCCCGCGGGAACTGAGGACGGTGCAGTCTGCTTTATACTCCTCCAGGACCCAGCGTCACGAACTCGTTCCGGCCCGAGACCGGCCCACCGAGAGACCGCCAGCCCGGCGTCTGTCTGGAGGGTCCGCGGATGGTGCCTGCACGTTTCAGCGATCCATGTCGATAAGCGCATTGAACGCGGCCGCGACGGACGTCGAACTGATGGAGCGGGTCCGAGGAGGCGACGATCGGGCCCTGGGCAAGCTCTACGATCGCCACGGTGCGGTGATGTACTCGCTCGCTAGATCCATCGTCTCGGAGCCCGCGGACGCTGAGGAGGTCGTGGCAGACGCGTTCCTTCAGATTTGGCGCGGGGCCGCGCAGTACGATCGCGGTCGCGCCTCCGTGGGAGCCTTCCTCGCCGTCGTGACCAGGAGCCGGGCTCTCGACATGGTGCGGGCCGCCCGCCGGCGTGGTGCAGCAGAGGGCCGAGCTGCCGCCTGGGACGAGAGCGGGCGGGCCGTCGCCCTGTCGGCTTCTGACCCGGCACCGGATCGCGCGCTCGAGCTCCGCGAAACCAGCGCCATCGTGCGCCAGGCGCTCGACGCGCTGCCGGAGGCACAGAGAGAGGTCATCTTGCTCGCCTACTTCGGCGGCTACAGCCAGGCCGAGATCGCCGATCGACTCTCGGAGCCGCTGGGTACTGTGAAGACGCGCGTGCGCACTGGAATGCAGAAGCTTCGAGAGGCTCTCTCCTCCCACGCCCTGGAGGTGGAATCGTGAGCCCGAGGGATTGGACGGAGATGACCGCGGCTTATGTACTGGGCTCGTTGGATCCTGAGGAGCGAGCCGCATTCGAGGAGCGTCTGGCCTCCGATTCCGAGCTCGAGCGCGACGTAGATTCCTATCGGGAAGTCATGGGTGCCCTCGCCGACGCGACACCCGCGCACGAGCCTCCCGCGGCTCTGAAGGAGCGCATCCTGGTCGAAGCCCGAGGCGGCACGGCGTCCGCGGCACCGCCTGACCCGCAGAGCCCGGGGGGATCGACCGGGCGAGGGACGACGCTCCCCTGGTTGCTCGCGGCCGCTGGGGTCGTGCTCAGTCTGGGTCTCGGGGTGGCCTATCAGCGCACGCGAACGGATAGCGATTCGCTGCGGGTCGTCTATGACCAACTGGCGGTAGACAACCAGTCGCTGCGGGTCGCGTATGCCCAGGTGGTATCTGATCTCGAGGCCCGTGAATCCCTCCTCGGGACGTTCCTCGGCCCCGACGTGCGAACGGCAACGCTGGCGGAGACCGGTCGACCACCGTCCGCCCGGCTTTTCTGGAACACCACAGCCGGCTCCGTCGTGATGGCCGCATTCGACCTACCTCCTGCCGAGGCAGGCCGTACGTATCAGCTCTGGGGGATTGCGACCGGCCTTGACCCCGTGAGCTTCGGCACCTTCCAGACTGAACCCAACGGGACGGCGATTTTCCAGAACCCAGTGCCGGAAGGCATCGAGTACGAGCTAGGGGCCGTCACGGATGAGCCCGCAGGCGGATCGCCGCAGCCCACATCAACCCCCTTCCTGGTAGGCACGCTGGCCGCAGGTCAGTAATCTGAGGTCGGGGCGGCGACCCTGGTACACCGCTGCACCCCTTCAACAGCCCTCCAATCAAACCAGACCAATCCGACTGGCGGCGACGGGCGTAGAGACGATGAAGTCTCGCGCCCGTTTTTCTTTTCTCGCTATGGAAGGGGCTGGATCACATGAAAAAATCTGCATACCGAACCCGAGTCCTCGTCACCGCTCTTGCGGTCGTAGGGGTGCTCGCCGGACACGCGGTGATACGCGCGGCGGACCACGCCGACTCGCCCGACACGTCCGAAGGAAACCTCGACGTGAACGACCTCTATGTCTTCAACCAGGGGAACAACGTCGTCTTCGCGATGACCGTTAGCCCGCTGCTCGCGCCGGGTGCGTCCACCACGGGCGCCGCCTTCAACCCGAACGGTCTGTACCAGTTCAAGCTCGACGTGGAGCGCGACGGAATCGAGGAGGCGGTGATCCAGATCGTCGTCGTCGGAGAAGGCACGGGGCAGCAGGTCGACGTACGAGGCCCGGTCGCCGCCGCGGTGACCGGAACCACCGACAACGTGCTGGCGACCGCACCGTCGGCTCGAGGCGCGTTCAACACGACGTTCTCGGGCGAAGGTCTGACGGTGTTCGCGGGGCCGCGGGACGACCCGTTCTTCATCGATCTGTTCGGGGACGAAAGCCTCACGAGCGTGCTCAATGCTGTGTTCTCCGCCACGCTGGGCGAGACGATCGGAAGCGTCAACGAACAGACGCTCGCGTTCGCGGACCCGGCCGTGGACGACCTCGCCGGACTGAACGTTCTGGCGATCGTCGTGGAGGTGCCCAAGTCGATGGTGGCCGCTGCACTGGGAATCAGCGTCTCGGACGCGTTCTTCGCATGGGCAACCACCAGCATCCGCCAATGAGCGGGCGCGCCATGTCCCAGAATCCACACACAACACGAATCCACGGAAGAGGTGTGATCATGATCGACCCAGCATTGATACGTCGCGTCTCCGCTTGCCTCCTGATTTCCGCGTTGGCAGTGGGCTGCGGCGACGACTCCTCGGGCCCCGGAAACTTCCCCGACCTCGAAGCGCAGTACCGACAGGTGGACCGGATGGGCATTCCGGCCTTGAACACCGTCTTCAACCACCCACCCGCGTTCAGCAAGACCGACTACAACACAGCCGGTCCCGACGGAGACCTGGCCACGTACACCGGGCTCTTTCTGACCGTCCTCGGAGCGGTAGCGAACGCCGACCCGACTGCGACGGCGGCCGTGCTCCTTCCCGATGAGCTGCCGGTCAGCCTAGGGGAGACGGTTTCGAACTTCGCGGCCCTCACCGGAAGGAAACTTGCTGACGACGGCACGGATGTGGCGCTCCAGGTAGTCGTGGGCATCGCGGCCCTGCAGAGCGACAACGTGGATGCCAACGATGTGCCGTTCCTCACATCGTTCCCATACCTGGCACCGAGCAACTGACATGAATCACGAGCGGCCTCGCGACAGGGGCGCACACAGGCAGATCCCTTCCGATGGAGAAAGTCGAGCTATGAATATTTCGTTGAGTGGTGGCGGCGTGTTCGGGGAGCGGACCACGGCTCTCGCGTGTCTGACGGGCCTTACCCTCTTGCTCGGGGCGGCGGTGTGGCGGTCCCACACTCCACCACGTCCGTCATCGGAGTCTGATCGCTTGGTGACACCCGAGGTTCTGGCCCAAGCGCTCTCGAGTGACGTACCCGAGCGGCTGACGATGAGCGACGATCTGGAGTTCTTCCGGATGAGGCTGCAGGAGCGGGGACCAGACGATGTGCTCGCGCTTCAGCGCCTGGCATCCGCGAGCCTTCTCCGTTTCCAGACCTACGGGAGGGAAGCCGATCTGGCACGTGCGGAAAAGCACCTGGTGACCCTCACGGATCGGTACCCGACCTCGTCGAGCCTTTGGGCCACCGTGGCCTCGGCGAGGTTGTCCCGGCATGACTTCCCGGGTGCGGTCCAAGCCGCGGAACGCTCCGTTCGGGTGGGTGGCCCCGACGACGAAGGTGGCCGGCTTCGCCTCTTCGACGCTTACCTCGCGACCGGACAGTACGAGGAGGCCCACGACCTGCTCAGTCTACCGCTGGACCGTGACTCCTTCGCCTACCGGACGCGCGCCGTCCGGTTGAAGGATCGACTCGGCGACGTGGTGGGCGCTCGAAACGATATGGAAGCCGCTCTGGCAGTGGCGCGTTCGTACGCCCAACCGCCCGCGATCGTGGCGTGGTGCCTCGTCGAACTCGGGCGCCTCGAGCATCACAGCGGGCGACCGTACCGGGCAGTCTCTAACTATCGGGAGGCGCTAGAGCTCCTGCCGGGCAGCCCAGCTGCGATAGAGGGTCTGGCCCAGGTGGCGCTGGGCTCGGACCGAGACCTGCGGGCCGCAGAGGCCCTCTTCCTCAAGGCCTTGGAGAACGGCGCACACCTGGACGTCTACGTACGCCTGATCGAGATGGCGGAGGGGGCCGGCTGGGGCGACCGAGTTGTGCGTTATCGACAGCGGTTCCTGGCCGCTGTGCGGGAGGATTCGGCGACCGAGAAACTCCATTTGCGCTCCTTGGCCCTGGTCCTCGGTAAACAAGACGAGACTCTGGCCGAGGCTCTGCGATACGCGAAACGGGACTTGGCGATTCGCCATACCTCCGAATCGTTCGCGGTCCTCGGTTGGGTCCTCAGCCGCCTGGGCCGGGAGCGGGGGGCGTGGATGTGGATCGAGGCCGCACAGACCGGGGTCCAGCCTGAGCCTGAAGTGGACTACCTCTCCGGGCTCGTCGCGTTTGATACGGGGCGCCCCGAACGGGGGAGGCAGTTCTGGTCGAGAGCCCTGAGGGCGGAAGCGGAGATCGGCCCCATCAAGTCGGAGGCGATCAGGGCTCGTCTCGGAGCGCGCCGCCTGCCCAACGCTTCTGGATGAAGTCACTCGTCCAGGCAGACGTCTGAGTCGGCCCCAGATCGACGCAGTGCTTTCGGTTTCCAGACCTTGCCTTCACCGACCATCTATTCAACGTTCAAACCCTTCGTTGAGGTTGCACGTCGGCAAAGGACTCCCAGATGAAAACCGTCACCGCCATCGCGCTCGGTGCCGTTGTCGTGAGCGGCTCGATGCTGGCCGCCTCACGCGCATCCGTGGCACCCGATTCCTCACTCTTTGCGGCGACCCAGAGCGCTCCCGCAGCGGTCGCCTTCACTCGGGTCAACGTCGTTCCCATGGACTCCGAGCGAGTCCTGAGGGACCAGACCGTTCTGGTGGAGCAAGGCAGGATCCGCCTCTTGGGGTCCGCGGGCGAAGTGCAGGTTCCTGCCGGCGTCACAACCGTGGACGGATCGGGCAAATACCTCATGCCCGGCCTGGCAGAGATGCACGGCCACATGCCCGGTGGAGACGTAGAGGAGATGGTGATGTTCCTCTACGTGGCCAATGGTGTGACGACTGTCCGGGGCATGCTCGGTCAGGACGGCCACATGGAGTTGCGTCGCAAGGCAAACGCAGGCGAGATCGTGGCTCCGACTCTTTACATGGCCGGACCCAGCTTCAGCGGGGGCTCGGTGTCCTCTCCGGAGCAGGCGGTCCGGAGGGTCCGCACCCAGAAGGAGCAAGGCTGGGATCTCCTGAAGATCCACCCGGGACTGACGGCGCCCGAGTATGATGCGATGGCCATCACCGCCCACGAAGTGGGCATCCGGTTTGGCGGTCATGTTCCTGCCGAAGTGGGACTTGGGCACGCCATCGAAATGGGCCAGGAGACCTTCGACCACCTGGACGGCTTCATTGAGTACCTCAACGCCTTCGACGAGCCCATCGACCGAGGCAGCCTCGACGAGCTGGTCACCCTGGTCAAGAACGCCGACGCCTGGGTCGTGCCGACCATGGTGCTTTGGGACGTGGGTATCATCGGCCGGGGAGACACCGAGGCCTTGGCCAACCGTCCGGAGATGCGCTACTGGCCCAAGCAGAGCATTCGGGGGGCCGAGGGGGTCGACGGCTGGGCCCGCCGACACGCCGCGAGCGCACGGCAAGCGCAAGCGGATCCCGATGCGGCCGATCTCTGGGCCAACAACAGGCTGCAGGTGCTCAAGGCCCTGTCGGACGGGGGGGCTGGTATTCTCATGGGGTCGGATTCACCGCAGGTCTTTTCGGTGCCGGGCTTCTCGCTGCATCGGGAGATGCAGGCGATGGCCGAGTCCGGCATGTCACCGTACGAGATCCTGGTCTCCGGCACGCGGGCCGTGGGGGAGTACTTCCGGCGGAGCGACACGTTCGGCACCGTGGCCGTAGGGCGACGCGCCGACCTCATCCTCCTCAACTCGAATCCGCTGGACGACATCAGCAACGTGACCGACCGGGCAGGCGTGATGGTGCGGGGTCGCTGGTTCTCCGAGGGCTACATCCAGGAGCGACTCGACGAGATCGCCCGAAGGTTCGCCTCCGACTGACGGATTCTAGGCCGTGCCTTGCACGATCTGCGAAGCGGTATCGACAGGCGAATGGTCGACTTCTTTTCGTGCAATGATCAGAAGATACTCTGGCAAACCGTGGAGAGGTGCTTCTTCCCAGTCGGCAACGTCTTCACCGAACTCGTCAACCTCGAGCACCCGGCATCCCGCTTTCAGCGCAGCATTGATGTGGTCGGAGATCGTCCAATGGAACTCATAGGACTTCATAGTCCCCGGCTTGCTAAAGAGAATGTCCTCTGACACATCATATTCGAACGGGCCACGCTCGAAATAGGGGTATTCCACAGTCAACCGGTCCGGCGATTCCCTCCAGATCCTCCGAAACGGGTGGTACTCCGCTACGATAAGGAGGCCGCTCGGGCAGATGATACGGGTCGCCTCCGCGTAGTACGCATCGATTTCAGATACCCAGACCGCGACATGGCCACCAGTATAGACGATATCGAACGTATTGGTATCAATCGTCGAGAGGTCAGTGACGTCGGCACGAATAAAGGATATTGAGAGGTCGAGTTCCAGCGCTCGGCGCTCGGCGACATCGAGTTGCTTTTGCGAGATATCCACCGAGGTCAGAATCGCACCGAGTCCAGCGAGCGCAAACACCACTTGATTGTCACCGCTTCCGAGAACGCATACGCGCTTTCCGGAAATGTCACCGACGTATTCGAGTTCCTTCCCGGAGAGAACAAGCTCCGGCTCCGAGGGGCAACGCCGCCAGAGGCCCCGAGAATCCGCTCGCCTTGCCCACTGCTCGGAACCGGCGTCCCAACGCTCGCGGTTCACCTCATGTATTTCGTTGCTCACGTCTTTCCTCTTAGGCTGCCAGCTACGGAACGGCCAGATCCGCCGTTCCCGCTTCCAGCTCCACGATTTGACCGAGACGCAGGTACGCGGTGATCCGGTACTCCCCGTTGGGTAGGCCGTCTTCTAGAATCGTGGCGGCGCTCACGAGGCCCGTCTGGAACTGCTCGCTCTCGCCGGGAGCGAGGTCGACCTCTACGAGGGCGAGGGTACAGGCCACGGTCGGGCCCATGTCCCATACCGGCTCAGTGCCGGAATCGTAGGCCCTCATCAACACCACACACCCGTCGGTGAAAGTCACCGACCGCGGTATCGCGGACTCGTTCTCGAGCTCCACAGTGATCGAGAGCTGAACCGGAAAGGACTCGGCGATACTGAGACTCGTCACCCTGTAGGTGATCCCATCGATCACCTGTTCAGAAGGACCGAGCCCGTTTAGGCTCGCGTCACAGGCCGCGACGGTCGCGGTGGCCAGCAGCATTCCAAGCGCCGTCAGGCCAAGCGGCGCTCGCCCTTCTCGTTTCATGCCCACGTATGTACCTCCAACGCTCCCTCATTGTCGAGCAGGGTCGGCTGCTCCCTGAGACCGCGGAGGGCCTACAGGGTTCCCCGTCCGCGTCCAGCCCAAAAAAACTTCCTTGACAGATTGGTAGAGTGTGTCCGAGTGTATTAATACACTGATACACTTGACGAGGTGGTCCTCTACGTGTTCGACGCCATCGACCCGCGAAGCCCCACGCCGCTCTACGAGCAGATCGCGGCGCGGATCCGCCTGGCGGTTGCGTCGGAGGAGCTCGAGCCCGGTGACCCGTTGCCGTCGGTTCGACAGCTGGCCGCCATCGTCAGGGTCAACCCGGCCACGGTCGCGCAGGCGTACCGTGATCTCGAGGCGGAGGGCTTCGTGTCCAAGCGCCATGGGGCCGGGACTTTTGTGAAGGAGGTGCCCATGAGGGGCAAGAACGAAGAAATGGAGGAGCAGGCCCGTGAGCTCGTGAGCGGTCTCATGAGTGACGCGGCCCGGCGGGGAATCTCCGCAGGTCTCCTGAGGCAAGCCCTTTCGGATGAGTTGTGCAATGGCTCCCAAGAATAACGCCATCGAGTTGAAGGACGTCTGCTACAGCGCCGGCAGATCCTTCGAGATTCGCGACCTCACGCTGAACGTGCCGTACGGTTCGATCTACGGATTCCTCGGTCCGAATGGATCGGGAAAGACCACGACTATTCGGCTATTCACCGGGATGCATGAAGCCACGCGTGGGGAAATATCCGTGCTAGGCCACCCTATTCCGAAACGGGCGCCGCAGGCAATGGCGAGAATCGGATACGTCCCGGAGACCCCTCACCTCTACACGGCTCTGACGGTCGTCGAGTCACTGCGGTACCACGCCTCGTTCTTCCCGACGTGGGACGAGGAGTGGGCCGGAGAACTCTTGGATCGCATGGGCCTGGATCACGATCAGAGAGTCGGTCGCCTCTCGAAGGGTGAGACCGGCAAGCTCATCATTCTCTTGGCCCTTGCCCAAAAGCCCGACCTCCTGGTGCTGGACGAGCCCACCGACGGACTCGATCCGGTGGTACGGCGGGATGTGCTGACGGCGGTCTTGGACTACGTCTCGGTGGCCGGCGCCACCGTATTCATATCGAGCCACCTCGTACACGAGCTCGAACGCATCTGCGACTGGGTGGGAGTCATGGACGAGGGCAGCCTCGTTGCCGAGCTCCCCATGCAGAGCTTCAAGGACGGAATCAAGCGCATCCGCGTGACCGATCCGCCCGCCGCACCCGGTGATACGCCGTTCGTGCTTCTGTCCCGCGCCTCCACGAACGGGCTTTCGGCCGGTGAGACCTGGATCGTTCGCGGCTGGCAGCCACCTATGACCCAATACTTCGAAGGCGTGGGAGCCACGATACGGGAGGTCGTAGATCTCGATCTGGAGGAGGGGTTCGTCGAGCTCCTTTCATCTTCACGCCCTAACCCGACGCGAGGGTAAGCCCATGTTTCAGCAGATCCTATTCACGCAGTGGAAGTCGGTGCGCTCGGGGCTGATCCCGTTGGCGATCGCGTCGTTCGGGATCCCTCTCTTGGCAGTGCAAGATCTCGCACTGCCGGACGACCTTGCCGCCGACTCATCGCTCCGTGCCCTTCACGCCGAGTTCATCTTCGAGAGCTGGCAAATCTGGCTGCCCTTCTTCCCGATTCTCGCCACAATCATCGGCGTCGTCTTTGCTTTGAACGCGTGGAGTGGAGATCACAATGCGGGCCACGTGTACGCACTTTCTCTACCTTTGCCCCGCTGGAAGTACGCGATCTGGAAAATGGGTGCCGGTGCCCTGCTGGTCCTGGTACCGGTGACGCTCTTCACCGTAGGCTCTTTCGTCGCGGTGGGCTCACTCGAACTAGCCGAAGGGCTTCGTGCCTACCCGTTCCTCTTCGCGCAGCGCTTCCTCATGGCCAGCCTCCTCGCCTATGGCCTGTTGTTCGCAATGGCCTCCGGAACGATGCGTACCACCGTCATCGTGCTTACGACATGTTTCTCCGTCGTCTTCGGCGGACAACTCTTGACCTTCTATCTCACGGAGTTCGTCTCGGGCTTCGACTGGTACTTGGTCGATTGGCTCGCGCGCATCATCGTCGAGTGGCCCGGCCCCCTCGAGGTGTTCTTCGGCAACTGGAATCTGATCGATGTATAGGGTGACTCTGGGGCTTGCGGCGCTCCTGGCGATTCCCTTCGGAGCGTCGATCGACGGCCAAACGACCAGTCCCCTCGAGTCCGAGCTCGTCAACCGGATCGATTCGTTGAGCGCGATCCTCAGCAGGGCGGAGGAAGTGGCGAGGGTGGCAGACGCAGACCGTAGAGAAGAGCAATTGCGCCTCTTGAGCGCGCGGATCGATACGTTTCGTGTCGGACCCTTTCTCGTGGTGACCCCGGTCGGCCAGACGAGCCTCGCGAAACGATACTTCGAAGGGGCGTGGGCCCGTTATGCCCCAATCGTCGGACCCGAACCCACCTCAATCGAGGGGCGCGTCTTCATCTTCGGGGAGAGGGAGGAGCTTCTCGGTCTCAGTCCCTGGGGTGGCAGGCGCGTGAATCCACGCTTCATGCCTAGAGATCGAGATCGCGCGGTCGGACGGATCCTCGGTGGCGAGTTGGCTTCCCACTTCCCCAACGATCTGCGGACCTGGGTGACTGAGTTCTTCATCAGGGCGGATCCGAAGCCTGAGCTCGAATGGGCCTACCGATCCCTGGCGACGACGGCCTCCGCCGCCGTGACCGACTGTTACGATGGCGCACTCGATCGATGCTGGGACGCCATGGGCTTGGATCACCCAGATGAATGGGCCACCGCTTGGTACACTGCATCCGAACGCCAGGCACTGGTGCGCCGTCTCAAGCAGTCGTCGTACCCGGGCGCCCCGGCCAGTTGCGTGGACGACGGAAGGGACGACGAGTGTGTGGCCGCGTTAGCCGACCCGGACGTAGAGCCTTTGATTCCTCTGCCCCCTGGAGCACGCATGACACTCCTGGCCGAGGTGCTCTCGCTTGGGGGGCCCGAGGCCTATAGGCAACTGGCCGTCGGAGATCCCCACACGACCCCGCCCCCTGAAGCGCCTCTCAAGGACCGCCTCGTTCGGGCCTCCGGCGTGTCACCCGACTCCCTCATCGCCTCGTGGCGGGCCGCGACGTTCGAAGCGCGGCCCGACGTGAACAGCGACGTCGGGAGGATTCGATGGTCCTCTCTCTTCTGGCTCGCGGTTCTCGCGGGAATCTCTACAAGGAGCACAAGATGGCGCCTGACATGAAGCGTGCGATTCTGATCGTCGGCGTCTGGTGCACGGTGCTGACGCTATGGCTGGTCCCGGCCGAGCCGCTTCCGATCCTTATGGACGACGTTCTATCCTACGGGGAGTCGCGCCTCACGCCGGAGCGGCAAGCCGTCGAGACCATCCGAGGGAAGGCCCGAGTGGAGAACGCTCTGCTCAAGCGACTCCGGCTCGTAGACTCCCTGAGAGCCGAGATCCTCTCCTCCTCGACGGGTCCCGTGGTCGTCACCCTCCCGCCGGAGGCCAGCCCCGAAGATTGGAGCAAGCTCTCGGAGGCAGTTCGTAGCCAAGTCGAATACCTGGGAGCGGGACGCGAAGACATGGTCGTCGGGGTGTCATACGTGTACGACCGATTCGGAAACCACGCTGACTTTCAGGATCTTGGAAGGGGGTCAGCCGACTACTTCTCAGGTACGGTCGACCGGCAGTCCTTTTGCCTCGCTGCCTATTCGTTTTACGCAAGCGAGCGGACGGACGAGAGGAATCGGGACAATCTGACGCGAGAGATCAGAGTGCGTACCGACGGTCGGTTTGTACGAAGCCCGAATGGTGCCCCCGTCGACGTCCTGGGGCCATGTAGCCTCCACTGGGTACATGGGTCGCCCGGACCCGCCATCCGACAATGGCTGCGGGACGACGGCATGTCCCGCCTAGCAAGGGCCCCCTGGCCGAGCTCTGCGTACCCACCGATTGGCGACCATCGGAGCATGTACGGAGAGTGGGACTCGGATCAGCGTAATGCCGGCTCTTACGAATATGGACGACTGACCTCTGTGGGTGAGGGCTGTCTAGCAGGGCATCTCGACGCCTGCCGGCGCGCCGTGCTCGATCCTACGGTGTGGTTAGACCGGGAGCACTATCCCGAACTGGAAGACTGGGTTTCCTCGGGGACTTCCAAGGGCGGCCAGCCCTTCGGGGGCCGTGAGCGCCATTGGATGGGCGATCTGGAGGCCGAGTTCGGGAAGGACCGGTTCACCCGATTCTGGACGTCCGAACAAGCGGTGGAGGACGCGTTCGCTACAGCGTTCGGCGAGCCGATCGAAGCGTGGACCATGCGATGGGCGCAGGACCGAATGGGACCCCAGAAGGCGGGTCCCTCCACCGATCTCCTGTCCGTGCTCCTGACCCTCGTCACGCTGCTCGCATGCGTCGGGATCGCGACGGCGACCGCGGAAAGATGGCGGGTGTAACCGCTCCCTTACTTCGGCCCCGCGGACTTCACCTCGTCGTCGACCTGCGCCTCGAACTGGCCGAAGTTCTCTCTGAACATCGTCGCGAGCTTCTCGGCCGCGGCATCGTAGTCGGCGCCTTCCGCCCAGGTGCCGCGTGGATTCAGGACCTTGGGGGGCACGTGAGGGACTTCGACTGGGACGTGCAACCCGAAGACGGGATCGGCCGTGGTCTCGACATCGTCGAGAGCACCATCTAACGCGGCCCGTACCATGGCCCTCGTATAGGACAGCTTCATGCGGCTCCCCACGCCGTACCCGCCGCCACTCCATCCTGTGTTCACAAGCCAGA
Source organism: Longimicrobiales bacterium (assembly GCA_965249775.1). Lineage (GTDB taxonomy): Bacteria > Gemmatimonadota > Gemmatimonadetes > Longimicrobiales > Gaopeijiaceae > UBA822. The sequence continues at coordinate 3,087,878 of OZ252253.1, read as the reverse complement.
CGTTGGACCCATGCTCTCTCAGCCGCTCGCCCAGCATCTTGGCGTATACACCCGGAGGACGGATCAGAAAGGGCGCGCCGAAGCACGCGCTGAACGTCGCCTCGGGGTCGGTAACGCCGCGCTCCGTTCCGGCCACCTTCGCCGTATACCCGGACAGGAAGTGGTACATCGCCTGCTCGGGGGTCAGTCTCGAGATCGGGGGCAGCACACCGAAGGCATCTGCCGTCAGGAAAACGACACTTTCGGGGTTGGGACCCCGGCCTGTAAGGACGGCGTTCGGAATGTAGTGAATGGGATACGAAGCTCTCGTGTTCTGCGTGATGCTCGCGTCGTCGAAGTCGACCTCGGCGGTCCCCTCCCGGAGAATCACGTTCTCCAGGATAGTCCCGAACATCTGCGTGGCGCGGTAGATCTCCGGCTCGGTCTCGAGGGAGAGCTTGATGGCCTTCGCGTAGCACCCACCCTCGAAGTTGAACACGCCGCCGGGGCCCCACCCGTGCTCGTCGTCTCCGATGAGCCTCCGCTCCGGATCGGCGGACAGCGTGGTCTTGCCCGTACCGGAGAGGCCGAAGAAGAGCGCCGTGTCGCCGTCGGCGCCGATGTTGGCCGAGCAGTGCATCGGCAACACGCCCTGATCGGGGAGCATGAAATTCAGCACCGTGAAAATCGACTTCTTCATCTCTCCGGCGTAGTTGGACCCGCCGATCAGGACTTGGCGCTCCTTGAAGTTGAGCACGATGAAGGTTCCCGTGGCCGTTCCGTGTTTTTCCGGGTCGGCTAGGAACCCCGGCGCATGCAGCACCGTGAATTCGGGCTGGAAGGCGGCCAACTCCTCCGGTGTGGGTCGGAGGAACATGTTGTAGGCGAACAGGTTGTGCCACGCGTTGTGGTTCACGACCCGGACGTGGAGCGAGTGATTGGGATCGGTGCCACCACGTGCGTCTCGAACGAACAGCTCTTGCCCGTTCAGAAAGGCTATAACCTCCTCTCGGAGGGCGTAGAAGTGCTCCTCGCTCAAGGGCGCGCCGACGGAATTCCAATCCACCGTGTCTTGGGTCGTCGGCTCCCCCACGATGAATCTGTCGCCGGGAGATCGACCGGTGTGAGGACTGGTGACGGTAGCGAAGGCGCCCATGTGGGCGAGCCGACCCTCGCCCCGCTCCAACGCTCTCTCATAGAGCTGAACGGGCGAGAGATTCCAGTGCACGGCTTCCCGGGGCTCGAGCCCATGCATGTCCAAACCGGCAACGGTCCCGGCGCCCGGGCCCGTCACTTCCGCGCTACGTTCGGTCTTCGTCGCCATACTTGTTCAGCAGCCCTCTCAGAAGAGTGATGATGCGCGACCCGCACCCCTTCCGATCACCCTTTAGGGCTGATCGGATCGGGCTTGCGCGTCCACAGCCGCGAGTGTCACCAGGTTGATGATATCCGGGACCGTGGAGCCCCGCTGTAGGAAATGTAAAGGATGCCTCATCCCCAGGAGAATGGGTCCGATGACCTCGGCTCCCCCCAACTCGGTCAACAGCTTATAAGCTGAGTTGGCCGACGCCAGGCCGGGGAAGATCAGCACGTTGGCGGCTCTCTTCAGATCGCTGAACGGGTACTGTGACTGCAGAATCTCCGTATTCAGAGCCGTATCGGCCTGCATCTCTCCGTCGATCTCGATATCCGGCCGGAGCTCCTTCACCTGCATGACGGCCTGCCGAACCTTTTGCGCTTCTGGATGCCTTACGGATCCGAAGTTCGAAAACGACACCATCGCGATGCGGGGAACGATCCCCAGCTTCTCAACGAAGCCCGCCGTGAGCAACGCAATGTCAGTCAGCGAATCCGCATTCGGATCGATGTTCACAGCCGTATCGCCGAAGAACAGCAACTCTCGGCCCCTCAAAGCCACCACGTACATGCCGGCCACCTTGCGAACTCCATCGGCCCGTCCGATGACCTCAAGCGCCGGCCGTATGAGCTCCGAGTAGTGTGATTCGATCCCTCCCACCATGGCGTCGGCATCACCTTGGCGAACCATCATGCCGGCGAAATAGCTCGGCTGGTACATCCTGGAGCGCGCCTCGGCACGCGTGAGACCCTTGCGTTTTCGCGACACGTAAAGCGCCTCGGCATATTCGTGCCGAACCTCGTCGCTCACGATAGGGTGGGCGATCTCCACTCCCTTCAGGTCGAGGCCGTGCAATTCGACGATCTTGTCGATCTTTTTCTCGCGTCCGATGAGCACCGGCACGGCAATGCCCTCTTCCACAATCTCCTGAGCTGCACGGATCACCCGTTCGTTGTAACCATCGGCCAGAACCACCTTCATCGGATGCCTCCGAGCCCGGTCGATCAGTCCCCTCATCACCTCCCCGCCGGGGCCCAGGCTCGCCTTGAGCCGATCCTCGTACTGCTCCAAGTCTATGCTCTCGCGGGCGACACCCGATTCCATGGCGGCCCTGGCCACCGCGGGAGCCACGTAGAAAAGCACTCTGGAGTCGAACGGCTTGGGGATCAGATACTCGGGGCCGAACTCGAAGACCTCCCCGCCATAAGCGGCGGCCACGGACTGTGGGACGGCAGCCTTCGCCAGCCCGGCCAGCGCCTCGGTGGCGGCAACCATCATTTCAGCGTTGATGGCGCGCGCGCGCACATCGAGCGCCCCCCTGAACAGGAATGGGAAGCCCAGCACGTTGTTGACCTGATTCGGACAATCGGAGCGCCCCGTGGCCATGATGGCGTCATCTCTGACCTCAGCGACCTCTGCGGGCGTGATCTCCGGATCGGGATTGGCTAACGCGAATATGATCGGACGCTCAGCCATCGAGGCGACCATCTCCTTCGTGACCAGTCCCTTGACGGACAGGCCGACGAGCACGTCGGTGCCCTCCATGGCCTCGGCTAGAGTGCGCCGGTCGGTGTCGACGGCGAAGCGGGCCTTGTACTCGTTCATCCCCTCCGTACGTCCCGTATGGATCACCCCGTTGCTGTCGACGAAGATCAGGCGGTCGCGTGTGACGCCCATACGGGTGAAGTGCTCGGCCGTCGCAAGCGCCGACGCGCCGGCCCCGCTGAATACGACCCGTACTTTCGATGCCTTCTTGCCGGTGACTTCCAAGGCGTTTAGCAGCGCAGCGGCTGCGATGATCGCTGTGCCGTGTTGATCGTCGTGGAACACCGGTATGTCCAGGGATTCCTGGAGGCGCTTCTCGATCACGAAGCAGTCGGGTGCCTTGATGTCCTCGAGGTTGATCCCACCGACTGTCGGCTCCAGAAGCTCGCAAAAGCGGATGACGTCCTCTGGGTCCTCGGAGCCGACTTCGAGATCGAACACATCGATGCCGGCGAACTTCTTGAAGAGCACCCCCTTACCCTCCATGACCGGTTTCGACGCAGCAGGGCCGATGTTCCCCAAACCCAGTACCGCCGTCCCGTTCGACACGACTGCGACCAAATTTCCTCGTGCTGTGTACTTGAATACCGCGTCCGGATCATCCCGGATTTCGAGACAGGGGGCCGCCACTCCTGGGCTATATGCGAGCGACAACTCTCTCTGCGTATTGAGCGCTTTGGTGGGAATGACCTCGATCTTTCCGGGGCGGCCCGTGGTGTGGTACTCGAGGGCCGCTTTGGTACGAGCGTCCATTCGGAAGCCTCGCGGAGAGGGGATGAGTTAGCTTGGAAAGGTAGTGCGCGAATCGCCTGACCAGAGAGTAGATGGCCGTTTATCCCTTCCATACGTTAACGCTACTCGCCCTCCTCGGTACCACTTCCGTAACGGCGCTCGCCGGCCAAGCATGCCCCCAAGGGGAGGTCTCGGCGGTCCTGGTAACCCCCCATTCGTACTTCGAAACAGACGACTCGACGGACGGGAGCACCCTTTCGTGGTTCTACAACATCGCGAACTGGGTCCACGCCGACACCAACGAGGGTTTTGTACGGACTGAAGTCCTCCTGCGAGTCGGCGACTGCTATGACGAGTTTCTGGCAGAAGAATCCGGGCGACTCCTACGACAACTGGGCTTCATCGACCGAGCAGAGGTCACCGGTGCGCCCCAGCCGGACGGATCCGTACATGTCATGGTCGAGACCTGGAACAATTGGACCCTCCAGTTCGAGCCGCGCTTCCGGCTCCAAGAGGGGTTCGAGTTCGCCGGGCTCGACATCACCGAGAGGAATCTGTTCGGAAGAGGCATCCTGCTTGGCGGTTTCTACCGCCAGAATCGCGAGCGTCGCAATGTCGGAGGAAGATTCGAGACCCCCCACCTCTTCGGCACACGATGGGACGCACGGCTTCAGGCCAGCCGAACGCGGGCCGGGAACGCCTTCCAGCAGGGCTTCTTCTACCCCTTTGTAGGGGAGGTCGGCCGCCAAGCCGCCGTGCAGTCGTTCGTCGACGTGGAGGATCTGTTCAACTACAGTCTCCCGGCGGGGGGGACGTACAGCAACGTCGTGCAGCCCTTCGACCAACGGTCGAGCCAGATCACGGCGGCCGGAAGGATCGGCCCGCCGGGGCGCCTCACCATCTTCGGCGGCGGACTCTCGAGAGAAGAGTGGGACTACCCGGACGAGGCGGAAGTCGTTCGGGACGAGGATTTCGGAAACGCGGAGCCGGCACCGCCCGCAATTGCTGACACACTGGCCCCGCAACTTCGTGATTACTCAACGACCCGCGTGAACCTCATCCTCGCCCAGAGGCACATTTCCTATCAGCGGCGCGAGCGCCTCGACGCCCTCAGAGGCGTCCAGGACGTCCCCGTCGGCGCAGAGTTGGCGCTGGTTCTCGGCCGGAGCATCCCGTTTCTCGGATCGGACGCCGCGACCGAGGACTCCGACTTCTTCGGGCGGGTCCGCCTCTTCGGTGGGCTGGCACCTGGACCCTGGGTGCTCGCGTCGGCAGTCAGCATCGAAGGCCGGAAGATCTTCGGCGGAACCGTGAACGGCTGGAAGGACGTACTGGCCGAGTTCGCTATCTATTCCTACTGGCGCCCGTCGGAGACGTCACGGCACACACTCTTCGCACGCCTCTCCGGCGCCGGGGGCTGGTCCGTAACCGGTCCGTTTCAGTTGACGCTGGGGGGAGTATCCGGGCTGAGAGGCTACAGTCTGGACGACTTTCCGGGAGGGAAACGCTTGATCGCCACCCTGGAGGACCGGATATACTTCGGGTCCCCGGGCGACGGCTTCGTCGATCTGGGAATGACCGCCTTCATCGACGTGGGATCGATTTGGGAGGGGGGCGTTCCGTTCGGGGCAGATTCCGGCACTCTGACCACGGCCGGGGCCGGCCTGAGGATCGGGTTTCCGGGCGGAACTCGAGGAGTCACCCGGATTGACGTGGCGTTCCCACTCAACGGCCTCGACCCCTTCGGTTCACCCACGTTCCGCATCTCAGCCGAGCTCCTCGGCCTGAGGCGTGGGGTCGAGGACCGGCAGTTACGCCGGAGTCGCCGGGCGGGCGTCGGATCAGGTATTATCCCGGATCCATCGGTCGGTCGTTAAGCCAACCCTTTGACGTCGGAAACAAAAGTTTTAGTTTATTTCCCCTTCGCTTTGTATTGTGAACATGTGTTCCTTTGCCTCGTGAGTTAGGTAGCGTTTGTTGCGAAGCGTTGGCGGATGGGTTGCTGGTTTACGGATTGGTTGCTGTTAGAGACACCTCTTGACCTTCAAGACGAGGCGCCCGGCACGAATGTTTTCGACTTCCCGAGGCCTGGATTCCTTCGACCAGTATCTGCAAGACGTCGAGAAATACCCCCTCATTCAGGATCCAGCAGAAGAGCGCGCTCTCGCACGTCGAGCCCGGGCTGGCGACAAAGAGGCCGCTGAGCGACTCGTAACAGCCAATCTCCGGTTCGTTATCTCTTACGTAAAAAAATATCAGGGTCGTGGCTTGGGGCTCGCCGAGCTCGTGTGCATCGGCAACGAAGGGCTGCTGAAAGCGGTCAAGAAGTTCGACCCGGACAAGGGCGTCAAGTTTATTTCGTACGCGGTCTGGTGGATCCGCCAAACCGTACTGCAAGCCCTGGCGGAGCAAACGCGGTCGGTTCGAATCCCTCTCAATCAGAACTCCAACCTCGCCAAGCTCGCCCGCATCGATACCGCCCTCACACAACAGCTCGGCCGCTCCCCCACCATCCAGGAAATCTCTCGCGAAATGGAAGAGCCGATCGAAACGATCCGTGCTCTCCGAAGGGTAGCCGCCAGCGAATTGAGCCTCGATGCTCCCATCGACCGCAGCGACGGGAACAGTGCGAGCTTCGGTGAGCGCTTCGCCGGGATCGAGGCCACCGACATCGAAGAGGACGTCGAAGCGATCGCTCGCAGGGAATTCCTCGATACGATGTTCGACAGCTATCTCACCGAGCGTGAGAGGAAGATCCTTTACCTCTACTACGGCTTGGACGACGGCGAAGAGCGAACGCTCGAGGAGATCGGATCACTGCTCGGCGTGACCCGCGAGCGGATCCGGCAAATTCGGAACCGCGCCTTCGAGAAGCTGCGTGAGAGTCCGCAGGGCTCTTCCCTGTCCGGATTCTGGAGCGCGACCTGACACACCGGATCTTCCACTGAGCTTAGGCCCCGTCGAATTTAGGCCCCGTCAAACCAGACGGAGCTTTTTTTTGCATGCATGGCGCAAAGATTCCGAATATGCTGACTCGTTCGATGGCGCCGATCGCGGGCCTCCTCACGGTCCTTCTTTGGCCCTGGGCCTTATGCGGACAGATCCAAGAGCCCCCTCCCGAGTGGAACGGCGAGAGGGCGCTCGAGCTCGTACAGCAAGCCCGGAGCCTGCGCCAGGCAACCGCAATCGACTCGGCCTTTCAGGCTTACCAGGCCGACGCACGCGGCTACGTGTATTTCTTCCTCGATCGCACGGACAGCGACGAGCGCACGCTGGTGAAGACCGACCAGGTGGCTCTCGAGGTCTTTTGGAAGGCGCCCGGCCAGACCAAACAGCGGTTGGTCGGCCGCCGCGATGCGAAAGAGCTCCCCACCACCATCACCTATCACCTCGACCATCTGACCGTCGTGCAAGATGACTACGGCGACCTGATTCGCCTCGGCGACGGCGATGAAGTCGCGGCCGTAGTCCATCCGGTGGCACCCGGGTCGGGGTCGATCTACGACTACCGGCTCGCCGACTCCTTGACCGTGACGATTCCGGCCCCAGTGGCGGAAATCCGGGTCTACGAGCTAGAGATTCGACCGAAGGACCCAGAGGCTCCAAGCGTCATCGGGAGCCTATTCCTGGAGCGGGGGACCGGTGCCATCGTGCGGATGAGCTTCACGTTTACCCCCGCCTCCTATGTCGACGGGAGCCTGGATTACATCCGCGTCTCCATGGATAACTCCGTATGGGATGGAAAGTATTGGCTTCCCTACCGGCAGGAAGTCGAGCTCAGACGGGAGCCCCCGTTCATCGAGTTCCTGGGGGGCGGCGTCATCCGGAGCCGCTTCGAGATTCGGAATTACCGGTTCAATCCAGAGCTTCCCCCGACCCTCTTCCTCGGGGCGACGTTCATCTCGGTTCCAGTGGCCCAACGCAGAAGCTTTCCGTTCGAATCGGGCCTGTACGATCAACTCTCCGAAGAGGGCCTGGACCCCTCCCCAGAGATCGAAGCAATCCGTGAGCAGGCGGTGGCCGTCTTGGAAAGGAGGTACTTGAGCGGGTTGAATCCGGCCCGTCTTCATGTGCCTTCCGTTTCATCGGTGTACCGGTACAACCGCGCGGAGGGGTCCTTCGCGGGGGCCGGGACATCCTTCCGGCTTGGCGCGACCTGGAGGCTTCTGTCCCGGGGCGGCTACGCCTTCGAACGGAAGGATGGTCAAATCGCCGTCGAGGCTCGGTCGAAGCCCACTCCGGGCGGGCTGACCGTAAGTGCTTGGTGGAACGAGCTTCAGAACGTATCTGGCGGACTCCCGGGAGCGAGCGGAGCCGTGAACACGTTGAAGGGGCTCCTCACGAATCGCGACTACATGGATCCGTACTTCAAGTCCGGCGCGGGTGTCCGCTACGGATGGGGCCTGGGAGCGACAAGCTCACTCGAAGTGGGCACCGAATGGGCACGTCACGACTCTGGCACCAACGTCGTGGACGATGGACTGGGGGGGGATCCAGCGAGCGAGTCGGCGATAGCCCGCCAGGTGCTTTCCGTCGACGAGGGCGACGACCGCGCCGTCGAAGTGACCTTTGGGGCACGGACCGCCGCCCGAGGGTTCGAGAGCTCGGCGACCGGCCGGCTCGGGCGAATCGAGGATCAGGGGTATGCAACCCTCTCGTGGGCCGTGACGCTTCGGCGAGAGCTCCGCCAGAGAGGCACCACCCTGGAGGCTGCGCTCCACGTCGGCGTCACGTCGGAGGACGCCCCCGTGCAGACGCTTTACCTGCTCGGCGGCAGGCATACCCTACCCGGGTACCCCTTTCGCGCGTTCATCGGAAACCAACTGGCCCTGCTCAGAGTCGAGGCCAGCCAGGCCGTGCTCGCTCCTTGGCTCAAGATCCATGTGTTCGGAGCATCAGGCGTAACGGGCTTTGGTGGCTCCACCCTTCCCGACCCCGGCTGGCCGAGCCAAAGCACAGACGGGCTAAAGAGCTCTGCCGGGCTGGGCCTGAAGCTTGGCTGGGACCTGTTGCGCTTCGATGCGGGGCGGGGCCTGAACGACGGAGGGGACTGGGAATTCGTCTTTTCCGTCCAGCGCCGCTTCTGGGCGTGGCTATAGAAGGCTGCGGAAGCAATACAGCAGCCTTCTGCCTTCTGGCCCCGCCCCGTGAAGGCAACCAAGGGTGCTTCGCCAACAGTCTTCTACGTCGGTTCAAGCCGACTCAGGCGGCCACCTGCATTTCCGCCTCGCGTGCAGTGAGCAGCACCAACTCCCGTACGCTGACGTCGGCGGTCGGAATCTTCACGCCCTCCCGTTCGTACGCATCGTATTCGAGCCGTCCCTCAACGTAGATCCGATCACCCTTCTTCACGTTTTCCTCGGCGAACTGGGCCAGGCCGGCCCAAAGCGTGAGCCGATGCCAGTCCGTCCGCTGCTCACCTTCGTCTCCGAACGGCCGACGATTGGTCGCCAGACTCAGGTGCACGACCTTGGTTCCCTTCTTTGTCTCGTAAACGTCGGGATCGCGTCCGACATTGCCTACGAGAATGACCTTGTTGATGGTGCGGCTCATCTCATCCTCCCGAGTAAATTTGCGGCCGGCCCGCGGGCCGGCTCCATCGAGCTCGGTCCATGCCGGCCTCTCTTGAGTGGGACGATGGAAGTTGTGGAGCAGGGTGGGGCCGGAGGATGGCCAGATAGGCCTAGTGTTTCGTCTCGAACCAGCTCTCGCCCACACCGCCCTCTGCCACCAACGGAACGCTGAGCTCCATCGCACCTTCCATCCGCGACACCACCAACTCGGCAAGATCGTCCTCTTCGCCACTCGGAACCTCGAAGAGCAGCTCGTCATGGACCTGTAGGAGCAGGCGGGCACCCGAATCCGCTTCGGCCAACGCACCTGAGACGTCGAGCATCGCCTTCTTGATCATATCAGCCGCCGTGCCCTGGAGGGGCGTGTTCTGGGCAACTCGTTCACCAAACTGCCGGACGTTCCAATTCTTGGCTTGCAGCTCGGGGATGTGGCGGCGGCGCCCCATGAGGGTCTCGACGAATCCCTTCTCGCGAGCCATGGCGACCTGTTCGTCCAGATAGGCTCTCACACCGCTGAAGCGCTCGAAGTACTGATCGATAAATGCCGTCGCTTCTTCCCGGCCGATGCCGAGCTGTCGGGCGAGAGAAAACGCACCTTGCCCATACAGCGTGGCGAAGTTGATCGTCTTGGCCTGGGCTCGCTGCTCGGACGTCACCAGGTCGAGGGGAATGTCGAAGACAATCGCGGCGGTCTGCCTATGGACGTCGATCCCCTCGTTGAACGCCCGCACCAAGGGCTCGTCCCCGGAAAAGTGCGCCAGAATACGCAGCTCGACCTGAGAATAATCCGCTGCGTAGAACAGGTAGCCGTCGACGGGGATGAATCCCTTACGGATCTCGCGACCCAAATCGGTTCGTATCGGGATGTTCTGGAGATTCGGATCGCTCGACGAGAGCCGCCCGGTGGCCGCCACTGTCTGATTGAAACGAGTGTGGATCCGACCTGTTCGTGGAAGTACGAGCTGGGGCAGAGCATCCACATAGGTCGACCGGAGCTTCTCCAGCTCCCGGTACTCCATCATGAGCCGCGGAATCTCGTGCCCCTGCGCTGCGAGCTCTTCCAGGACCGATGAATCTGTGGAAGGACCCGTCTTGGTCCGCTTGATCACGGGAAGGCCCTGCTGCTCGAATAGGATCTCCCGCAGCTGAGGCGTAGAGTTGAGATTGAATTCCGCCCCCGCAACCTTGTAGATCTCGTCCCGGATGAGCGTCAGATCGCGCTCCAGCCGCTCGCTCATGGCCTGGAAGAACGCCGGATCGATGCGTATGCCCTCCTGCTCCATTCCTATGAGAACCGGCACGAGGGGCATCTCCAGCCCAGTGAAGAGTCCGGCAAGCCCCTGACCGGCTAGCTCCGCCGTGAAGCGCTCGGTCAGCCGGAGTGCAGCATCGACGCCTTGACCCGCATAGTCCCGCGCCTTCTCCTGCTCGACCTCCGAGAAGCTGACTCGCTTCTGACCGGTCCCAACCACGTCGTTGTAAGGCGTGAGAGAAAAGTCGAGGAAATCCTGGCAGAGCACATCCAGATCGTGCTTTCGCCGGCTCGGGTCGAGCACGTAGGACGCAACAGTCACGTCGAAGGTCATCCCTCTCAGGCACACGCCCTCGCGGGCCAGAGACAGCGCTGAGGTCTTCAGGTCAGCGCCCACCTTCTCGACGCTGGGATCCTCCAGGAGATCTACCAAGGCAGTGAGGGCGTCGGCACGCATTTCAGGAAGATTGGCGATCCCGGGCGACTCGAACGCCAATGTCGGCTCACCCTGGGGTACATGATCGAAGGAGAGATAGAAGGCCTCGCCCACGTCCACCGCCAACGCGAGGCCGACCAAGCCGGCCCGATGCGGATCGAGGAACGTGCCGTGCACCGCAAGAGCCACCCGCCCCAACTCACGGGCCCGGCCGACCAGAGCTCCTATATCTCCCGGCTCGATGACGAGGTGGCACTGGACCGGAGGAGGCCCGCCCACGGCTACGGGCGCCGTCCCGGCGATGTCATCTTCGGGAGCCGAGTCGGGCTCGGCATCCTCTGAGGCCGGCGCGAAGCGCTCTATGAGGCGGCGGAATTCCATCTCTGAAAAGAACCGGTGTAGCCGAGGGCGATCGGGCTCCCGCACTCGGAGTGCCTCGAGGTCCAAGTCGACGTCGAGATCGGTCATGATCGTTACCAGCTGCCTGGAGAGGCGGACTGCATCTGCGTTCTCGGTGAGTGACTCCCGTACACGCTTCGCGGAAATGTCGCTGGCGTGCTCGAGAATCTCCTCGACGCTCTCGTACTCATCGAGGAGCTTGAGGGCCGTCTTCGGCCCCACTCCCCGGGCTCCGGGAATGTTGTCGGAGGAGTCACCGATCAGCGCCAAGTAGTCGACGACCTTGGTCGCCGGAATACCGAACTTCTCGTGTGCGTTCCGCTCGTCCACCCACTCGGGCGCCACACCCGTGCGTCCTCCACGCCCAGGGTTCAAGAGATGGATGCCGGGCCCCACGAGCTGGTAGAGATCCTTGTCGCCGGAAACGATTACGGCCTCGAGTCCCGCGTCTCTCGCCTTGATTGCGAGGGTGCCGATCACATCATCCGCCTCGTACCCGTCCAATTCGACGAGGGCGTCATTGAACCCTGCCACGAGCTCACGCACACGTGGCAAGCTGGCCCTGAGCTCATCGGGCATCTTGTCCCGGGTGGCCTTGTACGCCGGGTAGACCTTCTCCCGGTGACTGTTTCCTGCATCGAAGACGACCGCAAGGTAGTCGGGCTGATACTTGTCACGGATCTCGACCAGGAAGTTCGCGAACCCGAAGGGGGCGGACGTGTTCTCACCTTTCGAGTTGGTGAGGGGCCGGTTGATGAAGGCGAAGAACGCCCGGTAGATCAGCGCGTAGGCATCGATGAGGAAGAGACGGGGCGCGTTCTTCGGTGGGACGTCCATATTCCTTCAACAGCCTTCTGGGTCCGTGGGCCGCCTAAAAAAAACGCCCCGCGGATGTCCTCATCCCCGGAGCGTCTTCATCGGTCTCGGCGGTGTCAGGCCTTGACTACATTTGCGGCCTGAAATCCATTCTCGGTTTCAGCCAACTCGAACTCCACCTCCTCGCCCTCCGTCAGGGTTCGAAAGCCCTCCGTGATGATGGCTGAGAAGTGGACAAACAGGTCATCACCTTCCGGCCGTGTGATGAACCCGTACCCTCTGGAATCGTTGAACCATTTCACGGTCCCTTTGGACATGCGGCCTACTCCTTCTGCGGCATGGAACAATGGTTCGTCACGCCCAGGGCGCTGCGTCCGACCGAGGGCCGTGACCGGGTCTGGCGCGACCCGCCCCTAGGTTATGGGCGCGACCGGGTAGCCGTCAAGAAATTCTCCAGAAGGGCCCGGAAAGTTCGAAGGCTGTTGAAGGAGTACAGCGGGTCGCGCACATGGCGCTTGTGCGCGTTCAGACAAGGAACGACGACGAGGCGTAGCAAAGCGGGCACCGCGGCGAAGCCGTGGTCGCGAGGAGGAGAGACGCAGGATCAACCGCACAACCGCCATGTGCCCACCACCATGTGGGGAATGATCTTACGCGTTGAAGGGTTGCGGTGGCACAGCCCCATCTCCGTTGTTGGAACTCCTAGCCGTAGCTAAGGCTATGGCGTCGTCGCTCCGCCTAGGATCTGGGGCTGTGGCATCCGCAACGCGGCCCACTGTACTCCTTCAACAGCCTTCCTAATCGTCTCCGTAAAGAAACTGGTAGAGCCCGATGTTGCGCGTAACATTTTTCACGTATCCCCGGGTCTCGTCGAAGGGGATACGCTCCGTGAACCGAAGGAGATCCTCAAACTCGGGAAGCTGTCTCCAACGACGCGCGCGGGTGGGACCGGCATTGTATGCGGACAGCACCAGCGGCAACTCCCCGTCGGCGTAACGCCGCTCCATGTCGACCAAGAATGCGGTTCCCAAGTGGAGGTTGATTTCGGCGGTCTCGAGACTCGCAGGCGTGAACCCCCGAATACCCTGCTGTCGAGCGACATCCCGCCCGGTCGCGGGCATCACTTGCATGAGGCCGATGGCTCCCGCCGGCGAGTGAATCGCCGGCGTGAATGCCGACTCCTGTCGGATCAGGGCGGCAACAAGTATGGGATCGATTTCGCGTTCATTTGCCGCTCTCGTGACGAGCTCCCGATAGGGAAAGGGATACTGCACGCGAAGAAGGCGCATGGTCAGCGGGGCCCCTCGGCGTTGCAGATTCTGCCCGAGGCGGATTCCCTCGATGGCGAAGCCTCGCTCGATCAGGGCGTCGGCCAGGTCCAGACCCTGGGGAACCGATCCGTCCGTCCGCTCAATGAGGCGGCCAATGTGAACGTCCGCTCCCTCGTAGAGACCGGCGGCCACGAGCAGGTCGAGCGTCCGCAATTCATCTCGGAGCCAGCTTCGCGGTATCGAGACCGGCCCTGCGGGCACATCGGGGCGAAAGGGCTCCTCGAGGAGATTGAAGGTGAGCACACCGTAGTAGGACAGCATATCTCGGTCCCGCAACTCACTCAGATACTCCAGTGCGTCCTCGTCGCGCCCGAGAGCCACTAGACTTTGGGCTACCCAAAAAGTGGCCTCGGCCCAACGCTGCCCGGTGGGAAACTCCTCGAGGTAGCTACCAAACACCTCGGCTGCCGATTCAAAGTCGTTCTGTTGAAGATGGATCTGACCGAGTCGCATTCGGGCCAGACTCGCCGAAGCGTGTGACGACTCCATTGCGACTGCCCGCTCGTAGTCGGCAGCCGCTTCCGCGTATGTGCCCCGCGAGAGCGCCGAGTTGGCGCGCGCTACGACGAGGTCGACGGCCCGGCGGCTCTCCGGGAATCGCTCGATGATCCATCCTTCGATCGTTCGGACCGCATCTCGTCGGCCTTGCCGGCTCCGCGCCTCGTGCCACTCATCGAGAAGGCGGAGCTCGAAATCGGGGTCGTCGATCTCGTCCAACTTCCTGAATTCCGCCACGGCCGCTTCGTGCCTGCCGACGGCCGAAAACAGTCGCGCACGAGCCAACAGAACCGTGGGCTCGGGCTGGACCGATTGGGGCAACTCGGCCAAGTGCCGCTCGTAAGCCTCGAGGGCCTGGTGATTCTCCCTGGCCTGGTCCAGAACCCTGGCCGAGCGGAGCGCCTGCTCCGCGTCCACCGTACCGGTCCGGAAGATCCCCCACGCGGCCTGCGCCCCGCTCTCTTCCCGTGGGTAGGCGTCCAAGGATGCCTCGTAGGCCGCGCGCGCTGCCCCCATGTCCTCGCCAGCTTCCGCCAGAGCACCAATGGCTGCCAGCGCCTCACCACGCTGCGCGGCCCCCAGATCCGCCCGGACGAGCTCGGCGTACCGCTCGGCAGCGCGTGATGTGTCTCCGGCCAACAGCAAGGCACGAGGCTCGAAGTCCCACGCCAACTCGGCGACGGCCGGGTCCCGCCCGATCATGGGGAGAATCTGCAAGGTCTGCTCGGCGTCGTCGCGCTCGAGTGCGTTGCGGGCCAACTCCAGCACGGTCCACTCGGACAACGCTGGCGAGCTCCTCCCGGCTTCCTCCAAGGCGCCGAGCATCGACACCCAAAGGCCGGCCCGCGCTGCGACTCGCGCTTCGCGGGAAGCCGCCCAAGCATCCTCCGTCGCGATCGGCCCAACTGACCGGAAGCGCTCGTAGTGTCGAGCCGCCTCATCCCATCGCTCCGCCGCCTCTAGCGCACGCGCGAAGAGCAGCCTGCCCTCACCACCTTCGATCCTATCGAGCCAGTCGGCCCCTTCGAGTCCCGCCAGCACGCCGGTCCAGTTTTCCCAGCCCGCATCGGCGCGAGCGAGCAAGAGCACGTCCGCCGGTGTCAGGACGGCTCCCTCGGCAACGAGATCCCTCAATATCCGACCAGCGTGCCAGTATCTTCCCGCCTCGAACTCGGCTCTGGCTGAGTCGACCGTCGAATCTGAGATATCCATCCGGCCGGTGATGGTAGCCGAAAAACCGAGATCGGCAGGCCGCGTATCTTCGGAGGAGGGCCGCGTCTCGACGGAAAACGGGGAGGTCGGGAAGAACTCAGCGTTGGGCGCAGCAGCCCACAGCATCAAGACAACAATGATCGACCCGAAGAATTTCACCGAACGGCACTACCTACGCGAAGGAATCCGACCACACGTACCCAGGGAAGCGGACGTCTAACTAATAGCGCGGACATCTAATTATAGTGCGGACACTTTAACAATGGCTACTGCCCGCAGCCAGCCGCACTTCTTCGACAACCTTTAGGGGGAGTCCCGTGGGAAATCGGACGGGAGGCGCGTGGAGATAGAAAAAGGGGCCACCCTTTCGGGCGGCCCCTCCTAGCGTTCCTGCGTGTGCTCCTACATCCGAGAGCGGTCCGACTCCATCGAGTGGAGCATGTCGATCATTTTCTGAGCCGATTCCTCCATGTCGATGACCAAGCTGTCGATACGCGCCACGAAGTAGTTGTGCGAAACGCTCACCGGAATCGCGATGACGAGTCCCGTCGCAGTCGTGAGCAACGCCACCTTGATCCCGCCGGCAACCAGCGTGGCCTCGACCTCGCCCGCCGCCTCGATGGATTGGAAGGCGATGATCATTCCGATCACTGTCCCGAGGAAGCCGAGGAGCGGCGCCACATTGGTCAACGTAGCCAGAACCACCAACCACGACTCCAGCTTGCTCAACTCGATGAGACCCTGGTTTTCGATGGCCTTCATCACGCGCTCCGGGCCTTCCTCATGCCGGTCCAGGCCGGCATAGAGAATCTTCGCGGCCGGAGCGTCCGAGTTCCGGGTCGCCTCGAGCGCCTCATCGACGCGGTGGTCCTCGAGCAGCCCGTCGACCTCAGCCAGGATCTTCTTCGTCTTGGACGCCTTGATGGTGAGGTCGAAGAACTTCCATATGATGACGACGATGCCGACGATTACGCAGGCGAGCAGGGGCCATTTCATGCCGCCTATGTCCTCCCAGAACCCGGAAATCATCTCCCCCACTGTCTCGTCGGGGACCTCCACACCGGGAATCTGCAGCAGCGCACTGTAGACACGCATTACACCGACCAAAAGGACCTCCAGCAAAGATTTCTATCAAGGTTGCAGGGCCGCCTAGAGAGGCGACGGATCTGATTTTTCGGAGATCCGAAGCTGCCGGTGCCCGACAACCCTGTCAAGTCCCGCCCACCGCCATTGGACTCTTGCAGCAAGCGACCAGATGAGCCGGCGCCTTTTCCTCCAGGGGGGGCACAACCTTCCGGCACTCCTCATCCTTCTCGGGATGGGGGCATCGGGTGTAGAACGGACATCCTGATGGGGGCCGGATCGGGCTCGGCACGTCTCCGGAAAGCCTGATGCGCTCGTGGGTCGGTCCCGCCTTCGGATCGCGTCGGGGAGCCGCAGAAAGAAGTGCCCGGGTATACGGATGACGTGGGCTCTCGTAGAGCTCACGGGCCGCAGCCATCTCGACGATCTTACCGAGATACATGACCGCTACGCGATCGCTCATGTACTCGACGACAGCCAGGTCGTGAGCGATGAAGAGGTACGTGAGGCCGAGGTCCTTCTGGAGATCCCGGAGAAGATTGATCACCTGGGCCTGGACGGATACGTCGAGCGCCGAGACCGGCTCATCGCAGACGATCAGCTCCGGCTCCACGGCCAGCGCACGGGCGATACCGACCCGTTGCCTTTGGCCCCCGCTGAACTCGTGCGGATAGCGTCCTGCGTGCTCCGCGTGGAGGCCGACCATCTCGAGTAGCTCGTTGATGCGGGCCGAACGCTTCCCACGGGTCTCGCCCAACCCGTGCACATTGAGGACCTCCGCGAGCATGCTGCCGACCGTCATCCGGGGATTGAGCGACCCGAAGGGATCCTGGAAGACGATCTGGGCGCGTCGCCGAAACTCTATGAGTTGGGCACGATCGAACTCCGCGAGGTCCTGACCGTTATAGAACAGACGCCCGCTCGTCGGCTCGATGAGACGGAGAATGGCTCGTCCGGTGGTGGACTTTCCGCAACCCGACTCCCCGACGAGTCCGAGTGTCTCTCCCCGTTGGAGCCGGAAGCTCACGCCATCCACCGCCCGGACCTGATCCACGCTCCGCCCCAGGACCCCGCGATGGACGGGGAAGTACTTCTTCAGGTCCTGAACGTCGAGAAGCGCATCGGCATCGGACGCGCCGTTCCCCTCCACGGTGGGCCTCACGTTGACTGCGGACGTCACTTCGGCTCCCCAGTCGGCCCGCCTGTGGAATCGTCCGGATCGACAAGCCAACACCTTGCGGACCGGCTCAACCCCCCGTCCACCGGCAACAGACCCGGTGCAGACTCCGCGCAACGCTCCCACGCAAAGGAACAGCGGTCCCTGAATCGACACCCCTCCGGCCAATCCACCGCACTCGGGACGGTGCCTGGAATGGGGTTCAGGCGCACGTCACGGTCCCCGATCCCGGGAAGAGAAGCCAGCAACCCCTGCGTGTAGGGGTGCTCGGGGCGGGTCAGGATCTCCTCCGTGGTCCCCGTCTCCACGATCTGGCCACCGTACATGACCACCACCCGATCGCACACCTCTGCGATGACCCCGAGGTCGTGCGTAATGAGGAGGAGAGCCATTCCATGCTTACTCTGCAAGCTCACGAGCAAATCGAGGATCTGCGCCTGAATCGTCACGTCGAGCGCAGTGGTCGGCTCGTCGGCGATCAATAGGCGCGGCTCACAGGAGAGAGCGATGGCGATCATGACCCGCTGGAGCATTCCACCCGACATCTGATGGGGATAGGCGTCGAAACGCTGATCGGGTTCCGGGATCCCGACCTCCGCGAGAAGGGCCACCCCAATCGCGCGAGCGTCCCGCTTGCTCAAGCCACGGTGCAGCCTGAGCACCTCCTCGATCTGGTGCCCCACCGTGAGGACCGGATTCAGCGAAGTCATCGGCTCCTGGAAGATCATAGAGATCGCATTGCCACGAATTTCGCGGAGCCGAGCGGCCTTTACCTCCAGTAGTTCCTCGTCGTCGAAGCGGATGGAGCTGCCCGACACGATCTCGCCCGGCGGCGAGGGGATCAGGCCCAAGACCGAGAGCGCCGTCACGGTCTTGCCGCACCCCGACTCCCCGACGATGCCCAACGTCTCTCCGATTCCTACCTGGAGGGACACGCCGTCGACCGCCCGGGCCACACCCCCGTCCGTCGTGAAGTACGTACGAAGATCCGTCACCTCGAGAAGCGCCATTAGCCCCATTCCTCCACGTCGCGGCTCTCAGCGTCGTGTCTCACGTCACGTCCTCAGGCGTGGGTCGAGAGCGTCTCTCAGCCCATCCCCCACAAGATTGAACGCCACTACCGTTAGCACGATCGCCAGACCTGGAAACGTGGATATCCACCAGGCATTGAGAAGCAGGTCACGGCCGTCCGCTACCATGGATCCCCATGAGGGCGTGGGAGGCGCGAGACCGAGACCCAGGAATGAGAGTCCAGCCTCCAACACGATGACGTTACCGATACCGAGCGTGGCCGCGACGATCACCGGAGCCAATACGTTGGGGATCACGTGGCGGAGGATGATACGCCTTCGGCTGAACCCAAGAGCCCGGGTCGCCTCGACGAATTCCCGCTCTCGCAGGCTGAGGACTTCGCCACGGACAATCCGCGCCGTGCCGGGCCACTGGGTGAAGCCCAGGACCGCCATGATCAGGAAGATCGATCGCGTATCGAAGAGCGCGACGATGGCGATGAGAAGCACCAGACGGGGAAAGGAGATCACCATGTCGACGAAGCGCATCACAACCGTATCGACCCATCCCCCGACGTAGCCTGCCACAGCCCCCAGCAGCGTGCCTACGCTGATACTGATCCCCACCGCCACGAAACCGATCGAGAGGGAGATCCGTGCGCCGTACATCATGCGTGAGAAGACGTCTCGATTCACGTGGTCCGTTCCGAGAAGAAATCCACCGCCAGGAGCGGCCAAGCGGTCCGGTAGCGGACCCTGCAAGGCCGGATCGTAGGGAGCGATCAACGGTGTCACCAAGGCAATCAAGTAGATCCACACGAGCACCATCGCGCCGATTACGGCGATCCGATTCTTCTTGAACGCCTGCCCCGCCAGCCTCCACTGGCCCATGCCGCTGGGGTCCAGTTCGACCTGTCGCGACACGTCGAACATGGACCATCCCCACGTGCCGAGCAGGCCCGCCACGACGGTCAGCGACGCGAGCTGGTGGTCAAGCGGTCCGCCCCAGCCGGCGGCGAACCGAGCCCACCGAGTCAAGAGCACCGCCAGGAGTGCGATCCACACCGTCAGACTCAAGCCGCCGACGCCCCACCGTCCCACCACAAGCTGCGGCAACCCCGGGAGCACCGCGGAAAGAGCCAGCCCGCGTCGCCCCGGTCGAAAGCGGTCAGTCATATCGAATCCGCGGATCCACAACGGCGTAGAGCACATCCGCAACCAGATTTCCCACCACGACCATCATCGCAAAGACCAAGCTACCCCCCATGATTATCGGATAGTCACGTTGAAGAATGGCGTCTACGACCAGCTTGCCCATCCCCGGCCACGCAAAGACCGACTCTATGAAAACCGTGCCGCTGAACAGGAAGGGAAGGTAGAGGCCCACGAGTGTGATCACCGGAATCAAAGCATTCCGGAGGGTGTGTTTAAAAATCACGGCGGGCTCCGAGAGCCCCTTGGCCCGCGCCGTACGAACAAAGTCCTGGCGGATTTCCTCCAGCATGCTTGTCCGTGTATACCGGGCGATCCCGGCGGCCAGGACCAGTGCCAAAGACATTGCCGGAAGCGTCAGGTGCATGAGCCGGTCCTGGACCTTCTCCATGGGACTGAAGAATACGTATTCGGTGTGTTGGATGTCCGAGGCCGGAAAACTGATCGGCCACCCCCAGACACTCGCAAAAAGGCTGAAGACGAGCACCATCATCAACGCCAGCCAGAAGGAGGGCATGGAGTAGAAGAACAGACCCACGACCGAGGCGATCGAGTCCAACAGGGAGTACTGCCGAACAGCCTGCAGGATTCCCAGCAGGATCCCCAGGACGAACGCGACTCCGATGGCGGTGAACGAGAGGAGCAGCGTGTTGGGGAGCAATTCTTGGATGATGTCCACAACCGGCCGATTACGCGAAAACGAAACCCCGAGGTCCCCTTGAGCAAGCGCCCCGAGCCACCGCACGTAGCGGATGTGAATCGGCTGATCGAGGCCCATGTTGACACGGACCTGCTCCCGGGCCTCCGCCGACATGGTGGGACTCGAGAACCGGTCGGCGGGGTCCCCCGGGGCGAAATTCACCACGAAGAAGATGATCGTGGCGATTCCGAGGACGAGGGGAATGGCACCGAGGAGCCGGCCCGCAATAAATGTCCTCATCGCCCGCCTTTCACAGCCCAGCTGCCCCGAAGTGCACCGGAGTTGTAGCCGGAGCTGTGGTCCGTCATCGCTGGTCGGCGGGAATCCACCAATCTTTGATATTCAGCCATTCCCCGCGGGCATCCATCTCGACACCGCGGAGTCGCTTGTTGATGCCGTCGAGCCGGTCGTCGAAATAGAAAAACGTATACGGCTGCTCGTCCACCAGAAGTTCCTGGTATTCGCTCCAAAGCGGCTTGGCCTCCTCGCGGTCGACGACCAGCGGCAACTCGTCCAGGAAACGGTCGATATCGGGCCGCTGGGTACCGGACCAGGCGTAGGTTTCGGAGACATTATCGCTGTGGAAGAGGTCTGTGTCGTCCAGCTTGTACTCGACTATCCAGCCCATGACCACGCCATCGAAGTCGCGAGGGGTCTGGCCGATCTGGTCGAGCAGGGTACCCCATTCGACCACCGTCGGAGTGACCTCGACACCGATGTCGGCCAACTGCGCCTGCATGATTTCCGCGATGTCCTGCCGTATATCGTTCCCGTGGTTGTACTTGATGGAGATGGAAAGTCGAACCCCCTCGGCGTTCTCACGCACGCCATCTCCGTCCCGATCCACCCAACCCGCGGCGTCGAGTAATGCCCGGGCGGCGTCCTGATCGTACGACATGGCATCCCTGCCTACCGAGGGGTCGTACGCCCAGTGGAACGGCGGCACACTCCCGTTTGCCACCGTCCCGTACCCCTGCAACAGAGCGTCCACGATTTCCTGCCGGTTCGTGGCTCTTGTTAGCGCTTGACGCACCCTCTTATCCGCGAGCTGGGGACGACGCGCGTTCCAACCAACCAGAACGTAGCCCCGGAACGGATACTGCAAGAGGTCCACGGCATCCGAATCGAGGATTGCCTGCGCCTGATCGGGCATGGGACGGATCAATACGTCCAACCCTCCCGTCAACAACTCGGTGAGCAGCGTCGTTTGTTCGGTGATAACTCGGTAGACGTAGCGATCGAGGTACGGGCGACCGCCGAGGTCGGCAGGAAAGGCAGGGTTGGCCTGGAAAGTCCAACTCGCCGCTTCCCGATGCTCCACGAATATGAACGGTCCGTTGCCCACCGGGCAGACGGTACCGTAGGGATGTTGCCTCAACTCCGCGGAGGGGACTGATTCGAGCAGATGCGCGGGCATGATCGCCGTGGACCGCCAGGGGTCGATGTAGTCCGCATGGGGCCGCATCCGGAACTTCACCGTAAACGAGTCGACCACCTCCACGCCATCCGGCCCCCGATCGTAGTGGGTCCAGTACGCCGCGTTTGGAAAAGCCGTCTCCGGATCGATGGCGCGCTTGAACGTATACGCGACATCGTACGCGTCGGTCAGCTCGCCGTCGTGCCAGTAGACGTCGTCTCGGATGTGAAACGTGATCTCGCTGTTGTCGTCCGACACCTCCCACGATTCGGCCAGATAAGGCTCCGGATTCTGGTTCTCGTCGTACTTCACCAACGTCATGAGGTTGACGAAACTCTGGTGCTGCGACGCGGTGTAGTCCTGAGAAACGTGATTGTTCATCCCGTCGGGGATGTCGCCGATCGAAGCGACGACCGCCGAGCCGCCATAGCGCTCAGACGGAGGCATCTGCCCCTCGAACTGAGACATATAAGCCGAGACGCGAGCCGTGACGTCCTCACAAAACGGGACGCCCGCCCCAGCCCGGGACAACGAGGCTTCCAGCATCCAGGGTCCTGCTTCACGCGAGGCCCCACCTTCGCTGCCTCCACATGCTCCCACTACCACACCCGCCACGGCCACCAGAATCGACCTCGTCAACCGAGCGTCATTCATGTTCGTCTCCTGTGCTAGAAGGCCTGCCACGCCTATCGGCGCCACGTCCACTCCAACGAGGAGTACCGCTCATTGAGCGCCATGGATTTGACCCGCTCGGGCTCCGTGAGTTCGCCCCGATGCCAGTCGCCCCCCGCTACACCACTCAAACCCGAGATGACCGCCTGCACAAGATCATACCAGCGCGGGGCCCGGCCCAGGATTTCCTCGAGGGAGATTGGCGCCCGAACACAGCGGTCGCTCTGGAGCACTCCGTGGTGCCCACCCATTCGTGAGCCCGTAGATGTCGAGTCCAAGGCGGAACCCAGAGCGAGCAGCCGCTCCTGGCCCGGACCGATGAGCAGCGAACCATGTTGGAGTAACGCCCCCTCGAGCCGAGCCTGCGCTGATCCGACGAGCTTTCTTCCGGCCACCGTGACTTCGCCGGGGGCCGGCTCATCGAAACACGGCCCGGAATCCAGACCCGGGGCAAAGCCGCGTACCGGGGCAAAGCCGCGTACCGGGGCAAAGCCGCGACCCGCAGAAGAGCCGCCGCCCCCGGCCATCGCGGCCGGAACTCCCAGGGAACCCAGTGCGTCTACCAGCCCCCGATTGATCAGCCTGTACGTCGCCCTGAGGCCTCCCGGCGTCGGGCAGGGAAGCACGGCAGCATATGTGAGCTCCCGGTCGTGAAGGACGGCCCGTCCACCTGTCGGCCTACGTACGAACTCGATGCCGGCGCTGTGACCCGCAGCCGGATCGTAGCGGTCGCGGGCGGGCTCGTTACGGCCAAAAGAGACTGTGGGGCGACTCCACTGGTAAAGGCGGAGCACCGCCTCTCCCGGACCTAAGCACGCGGCAAGTGCGTGATCCACAGCCATGTTCTTCGGACCGGAAGAGGGCGGGTCGACGAGAATCCTCCACCTGAGTGACTCAGCATCGAGCGCACCTCGCCTTGGGCCGTCACGATTCTGGTTGAGTCGCATGGAGCCCGGCGGCGCGAAACCCGAAGCCAGCGTCAAAGCTCGTAAGATCCCTTTCCGGGCTCGATGATCTCAACTCGGGCGCGGTCGCCAACCAGAGAGCCGAAAGCCTCGACATCTTGCTCGATGTAAGGCCAAGTATCGTAGTGGATCGGGATCACCACCGCGGGCTCGATGAATTCGATCACGGTCACCGCATCCTCCGGACCCATGGTGAAGTTGTCGCCCATCGGAAGCAGGGCCACATCGACCTTTCCCTTCAGGAGCTGCATGTCCATGGTCAGGGCGGTATCACCCGCGTGGTACAGCCGCTTCCCCGGACCAAGGTCGAAGAGCAGCCCCGCAGGGTTGGTGGTAAAGCCCTCGGCCCCGTCTCCGTACCCGGCCCCCGTGTATGGCGACGGTCATCTTTACGCGCCCGAACGGAAAGTCCCAACCGCCCCCGATGTGCATCGGATGGGCGTTCTCCACTCCCTGGCTTTGGACGTATTCGACGAGCTCGAATGTGCCGACGACGGTGGCACCGGTGTTCTTCGCGATGGCAATCGCGTCCACGAAATGGTCGAAGTGGCCATGCGTACAGAAGATGAAATCGGCCTCGACCTCGGACGGAACAACCTCCGTCCAGGGATTGTCCCCGAAGAATGGGTCGATGATCACTCGGGTACCGTCGTCCGTCGTCAGGCCGAACGTCGAATGACCGTAGTAGTCGAGCGTTGCCATGTGGGGCCTCTCCGTGAAGGCTGTTGGAGGAGTACAGTGGACACGTCGCCCAGGCGTCAGTCGCTCGTGGCGACGTCCTCAGCATAGGCTTCTACCGGCGGACATGCACACACCAGGTTACGATCTCCATACGCATTGTTCACCCTTCGGACCGGAGGCCAGTACTTGTGCTCTCGGGTCCAAGGGACCGGATAGGCAGCCCGCTCGCGCGAATAGCGGTGCTCCCACGTCTCGGCTATGAGCATGGCAGCCGTATGCGGAGCATTCTTGAGCACGTTGTCCTCCGGGTCGGCCTCACCCGACACGACTTCCTCGATCTCATCTCGAATCGCATCGAGCGCGTCGCAAAACCGGTCCAACTCGGACGTGGATTCGCTCTCCGTCGGCTCGACCATGACGGTGCCAACCACCGGGAACGACATCGTGGGCGCATGGAACCCGTAGTCCATCAACCGTTTGGCGACGTCCTCGTCGGTGATGCCGCTCCTTTTTCTCAGCGGGCGGAGGTCCAGAATGAACTCGTGCGCCACGCGGCCGTTCTCGCCGCGGTAAAGGATGTCGAACCGGTCATCGAGCCGGTTCGCCATGTAGTTGGCGTTGAGGATCGCCGTTTCCGTGGCTCTTCGGACGCCGTCCCTTCCGAGCAGCGCAATATACGCCCAAGAGACCAGGAGGATGCTGCCGCTCCCCCAAGGAGCCGCGGACACGGCCCGGATACCGTGCTCGCCACCCGTGATCACTTCGGGATGCCCGGGAAGGAACGGTGCCAACTCCGATGTGACACAGATCGGCCCCATCCCGGGCCCTCCGCCACCGTGTGGGATCGCGAATGTCTTGTGGAGATTGATGTGACAGACGTCGGCACCGTAGTCACCCGGCCGGCACAAACCCACTTGGGCATTCAGGTTCGCGCCGTCGAGGTAGACGCGCCCCCCCTGGGCGTGGACGATATCGCAGATCTCACGGATGCGAGGCTCGAATACACCGTGGGTCGACGGATATGTCACCATGAAGGCCGCAAGCTCGGAAGCATGCGCTTCGGCTTTTGCAGCGAGATCGTCCACGTCGATGTTACCGGATTCATCACACTGGACGACTACGACGCTCATGCCAGCCATCACGGCGCTGGCCGGATTGGTTCCATGCGCCGACGAAGGGATCAGGCAGACGCTCCGGTGAGCCTCACCCCGGCTCTCGTGGAACGCCTGGATCACCCTTAATCCGGCATACTCTCCCTGTGCACCCGAGTTCGGCTGGAGGGACGTCGCATCGAACCCACTGATCTCCGCCAACCAGAGCTCTAGATCCGAGAAGATCCGCCGATATCCTTCGGTTTGGTCAGGCGGCGCAAAGGGGTGGAGCCCCGCGAAGGCTCTCCAGGTCACGGGCACCATCTCGGTGGTGGCGTTGAGCTTCATCGTACAGGATCCGAGCGAGATCATGCTCGTGTTGAGCGACAGATCTCGACTCTCCAAGCGATGCAAGTACCGGAGCATCTCGGTTTCGGAACGATACCGGTGGAAGACCGGGTGCTCGAGAATGGGGGAGGTGCGAACCAGATCCTCAGGGATGGCGGACGACGCCGACTGGGAGACCTTCGCGAAGCTGAGCTTCACGCCGCCTCCCCGCGGGCCACCATGGCTGAACACCTTAAAGAGATCGTCGATGTCCTCCGGTCGGGTCGTCTCATCGAGCGCTATGCCGACCGTTCCGTCCCCGAAATCACGAAGATTGATCTCCAGCTCCAACGCGCGCCGAAGTACGTCCTCCCCCGATATCTGCGAGGGCACCACCTGGATGGTATCGAAGAACCGATCGTGGACGATCGTATGGCCGAGCTCGCGCATCCCATGCGCCAGCGTCGTGGCCAACTCATGGATCCTCTTCGCGATGCCGCGCAAACCGTCGGGCCCATGATACACGGCGTACATGCCCGCCATGATCGCCAAGAGTACCTGAGCGGTGCAGATATTGGACGTCGCCTTTTCCCTCCGGATGTGCTGCTCGCGGGTCTGGAGCGCCATCCGGAGCGCCGTATCTCCATCCGCGTCGATCGACACACCGATGATCCGGCCGGGCAGCTTGCGCTTGAACCCTTCTTTCGCCGCCAAATAAGCGGCGTGGGGGCCGCCGTACCCCATGGGAACGCCAAATCGCTGAGTGTTCCCGACGGCAACGTCGGCGCCGAATTCACCAGGAGGCGTGAGAAGGGTCAGTGCCATCAGATCTGCGGCCACCACCACGCCCGCACCCCAATCATGGAGGTTGGCACAGAACGCGCTGTAGTCGTGAATCGCGCCGTCGCTGGCCGGATACTGGACCAATCCTCCGAAGAGCTCATCCCCGAAGGTCTTGAGATCGACGTTGTCGTGGACGCCGACCATGACCTCGATGCCCAGTGGCTCGGCGCGCCCCCGAATGACCTCGATCGTCTGCGGGTGACACCCCTCCGAGACGAAGAACATCTTGCGGGCCTCATCCGTCACTTCGCCGAACAGCATGGTCATCGCCTCGGCGGCCGCCGTGCCCTCGTCCAGAAGTGAGGCGTTGGCGATTTCCATCCCGGTGAGATCGATCACCATTGTCTGGAAGTTCAGGAGTGCCTCGAGCCGTCCCTGTGAAATCTCGGCCTGGTAGGGCGTGTACTGCGTGTACCAGCCAGGATTTTCGAGGACGTTCCTCAGGATGACGCCGGGAACGATCGTATCGTGGTACCCCATCCCGATGTACGACCGAAACACCCGGTTGAGGGCCCCGATCTCCTCGAGTTGCCCCAGAAGCTCCTTCTCGGTAGACGCATCCGGAAGGTCGAGGTCGGTCTTCAGCCGGATGGCCTCCGGGATGGTCTGATCGACGAGCTCGTCGAGGCTGGCGAGACCCATGGACGCCAGCATTCGCTCGACATCATGAGGCCGCGGCCCGATGTGACGGCTCGTGAACCGACTCTCCGAGTCTATGTCTGGCGACATCCGGGCGGCTACTCGCCAACCAAGGCCCGATAGGCCGCCGCGTCCATAAGAGCGTCGACCGCGGCCTCGTCACCCACCCGCAGCCGAATCATCCAACCGGCACCGTAAGGATCGCTGTTAACGAACGACGGGTCGTCGTCTAGAGACTCGTTCACGGCGACGATCTCGCCCGCAACCGGACAGTACAAGTCACTCACCGCCTTTACGGCCTCGATCGTCCCAAAGGTGGCCTTCTTCTCGAAGCTCTCCCCTACCGCGGGTAACTCCAAGTATACGACGTCTCCCAGCTCCCCCTGCGCATAGTCCGTTATTCCAACCTGATATACGCCGCTTTCTTCGGTCGCAGCGAGATACTCATGCTCCTCTGTATATCGTAGTCCATCGGGGAACTCGGACATCACATCTCCAGGCTAGGCGAGGGTCGTCTTTTCACGTCCCACGCATTCGGATAGCTTTTTCAACCGGAAATTCTCGACGATTTCACAACGATCTCGGCGCGAAAGATAGAGAACATGGATACGTTGACAAAGACCGATTCAGTGATCCATTCCGCTCTGACGGTGCTCTCCGACGAAGAGCAAATGTTCCAGGAGGCGGTGAGGGATTTCGCGACCGCGGAGATCGCCCCGCTTGTCGCTCAAATGGATGGGTCCCAGGAGTTGGACGCTGGGCTGATCCCCCAACTCTTCGAGCTTGGTCTCATGGGGATTGAGATCCCGGAGGAGTTCGGGGGATCCGGGTCCGACTTCTTCACGTCGGTCCTGGTCGTGGAGCAGCTGTCGATGATCGATCCGGCGGTGGCCATCTTGGTCGATGTGCACAACACGCTGGTCGTCACCGCGCTCAGGCGGTGGGGGTCCGAGGAGTTGCAGGCCTACTACTTTCCCAAGCTTGCTTCCGAATGGGTGAGCGCCTATGCGCTCTCGGAGGCCGGGAGCGGCTCCGATGCGTTCGCACTGAGTTGTCGGGCCACCCAAGAGGGCCAGGAGTGGGTACTCGATGGGCGGAAGCTCTGGATCACGAGTGGGGTCGAGGCCTCTACTTTTATCGTTTTCGCGACGGTGGACCCCGACGCCGGGCACAAGGGCATCACCGCGTTCATGGTGGATCGGGACAGCTCAGGGTTCTCCGTGGGCAAGAAGGAGGACAAGCTCGGGATACGTGCGTCTTCGACGACGGAGTTGATTCTGGACGCCGTGAAAGTGCCGGATAGTAAGGTGCTCGGTGAAGTCGGCGAGGGCTACAAAGTGGCCATCGAGACGCTGAATGAGGGCCGAATCGGAATCGGTGCGCAAATGGTAGGCACCGCCCAAGGGGCGCTCGATCACACGCTGGCGTACGTAAAGGAGCGGGAGCAGTTTGGTCGCCCCGTCGGTGAGTTTCAGGGCGTCCAATTCCAATTGGCAGACGCCGCCACGGAGCTCGAGGCATCCAGACTTCTGGTCTACAATGCGGCCCGGCTCAGGGACGCCGGCGAGGACTTCCTGGTGCCAGCAGCGATGGCCAAGCTACATTCCTCGCGAATGGCACAGAGAGTGACTTCTTTGTGTATCGATCTTTACGGCGGATACGGATTCACCAAGGAGTATCCCGTTGAAAAATTTTATCGCGATTCGAAGGTCGGCACGATCTACGAGGGCACGACGAACATGCAACTCCGAACCATCGCCGAGGCGCTTCTAGGATGATGGGGCTCGGCATTTGGGAGCTGATCCTGATCGTCCTGGTCGTCATGTTCTTCTTCGGGGCGAAGAGGATTCCCCAGATCGCTCGCGGCGTCGGAGCGGGCATCCGGAACTTCAAGGGGGAACTCCGCGAAGGCGACCCTCCTCCCCCAGACCGCACGCTCGAGGAACCCCAGGAACCCGACACTTCTGGGACACCACGCTAAGAGGGTGATCGGAGCACCCTCCTAGACGGCCGTTGAAGAAGTGCTGATGGAGACGGTGTCTCTCGACAACATCGTCATCGTGTTGGACGAGCCCAAGGACGTCGTCAATGTTGCCGGCGTCGTCCGTGTCATGATGAACATGGGTCTGTCCCGGTTACGATTGGTGAACCCAGACGACTTCGACACGTACCGCATCGGGGGTATCGCCCACCGTAGCGAAGAGTTGACGCGGGCTGCCGAGACGTTCGATACGCTCCAGGGCGCCTTGTCCGACGTGGTGCTCACTGTCGGAACCAGTGCTCGCCCCCGTACGGATCAGCGTAATTATGTCAGGCCCAGGGAAGTTGCGCCCAGAATCGTCGAGAGTACCGCCGGCGGCCTCGTCGCGCTGGTATTCGGTAGAGAGGATCGGGGGCTCACCAACGAGGGGCTCGACCTCTGTCAGATGGTCGCTATCGTGCCGACGGCCGCTGAATATCCGAGTCTCAATCTGGCTCAGGCCTGCCTGGTTCTTTGCTACGAGATCCATCTTGCAGGGTCCGAGGACGCTCCTCTACCGCGGGGCAAGCGGGACCAAGGGCCCACCACCCAAAAGGACCTCGAGGAGATGTACTCCGCCCTCGACCGGGGACTGCATCGAATCGATTTCTTCAAAGGGGATCGACACCCCGAAAGTGTCATGCGCCTTCTGCGTACCATCCTGGCGCGCGCTGAGCCGGACCTCCGGGAAGCACGTTTGGTCCGTGCCATGGGGTTCGAGATGGAGCGCTATTTTGACCGAGAAGAGGCGGGGAGCGAATCCGGCACTTGATTCGAGGAGCACTCCAGAGACGGCGCCCCCGTATCCGACGTCGATGGGACGATCGGTTCCAAGACTTTTCCCCTGGAACCCTCCGTTATTGACGCATATGTTGAATCTTGGTGCGTAGCCAACACGGTCCGCAGAAAAACTCCAAATGCTTCGAGCTCCTCCGCGGAGTCCCAGCCCCCCCCGATATGAACTCAGCCGAGCCGAGCACTGCCGACCCGCTCGCTGAGCGCTATCGCGTGCTGCTCGAACTGGGAAGCACATTCCTCGACTGCTCGAACTCGTACGAGCTTTATCAAGCGATCTACGCCGAATCCGCCAAGGTAATCGAGCTCGCCGGGTTCTTGCTCTCCCTTTACGACGACCAAAGTGATGTCGCTACCGTGGTCTTCAGCGTGGACGATGGCAAGGAGAGCGAGTCGGGACTCACGTACCGTGGCTCCGACAGCGAAGTCCTTCGGACCGGCACACCCACAGCCATCGAGGACCAGACCGATACGGGCACAGTCCTGCTCCCAGAGGACGGAGAGTCCGGCGTCCCACGGTCGACCCTCTCGGTCCCGCTTCTGCGTAAGAACCGCGTGACCGGTGTTCTCACTGTTTACGCATTGCGCGCGAGCGCGTATGAGCCCCCCGACCTCGAGCTCTTGAGCGGCATGGCCGATCTCGCTGCCGTAGCATTGGAAAACATGCGTCATGTCGAGGAGCTGCACCGGCGGTCGCGTGAAGCGGAGAAACTAGAGGAGATCGGCCGTGTCTTGGTGGCGTCCCTCGACTTCGAGGAGGTCCTGGAGAGAGTCTCCCACGCAGCGATGGACCTTCTCGATCTCGACGGTGCTGGCGTTTGGACGTACGAAGACGGGTCCGCAACCGTACGCACCTCCGTGGGGGAGGCCCCGGTCCCTGCCGGAACCGCGGTCGAGGTCCCGGACGCCGTCGCCGACGTGTTGTTGGTGCAGGCCAAGCCGCTTTGGATCGAGGACGTCGCAGCCGATCATGACCTTCCAGACATCGTCAGAAGCTACTTCCAGACGGGAAGCGCCATCTTGACACCGATTCTCATGGGCGACCGCGTCGTCGGCGCGCTCTCGGCCCGATCCAATCAGGTGAGGCGGTTCACCGAGTACGACGTGCGGATGTTGGGCCGGCTGGCGGGACAAGCTTCCGTTGCTCTGGATAATGCCGAGCTTCACGCCAGCATCCAGGCGCTCTCGCTGACCGACTCGTTGACTGGATTACCCAACCGCCGGCATCTCCAACTCCATCTCGAGCGAGAAATCGGTGCGGCTCAACGCGGCCGGAAACTGGCGCTCGTCCTGTTCGATCTGGACTCGTTCAAACACTACAACGACACCCTCGGGCATGTTGTCGGGGATCAGATCCTGAAGGCATTCGGGGAAGTTCTCATGGAGGAGAACCGGGCCATGAATCTGGTCGCACGATACGGCGGGGACGAGTTCGTTGCCGTCCTATCCGAGGGCGATGAGGCGGGCGCCCACGGCTACCTGGCTCGGCTCCACGCAGGCATTAAGGCACACCGCCTGCTGGCGTCTCACGGAGTCACGGTGAGTTCCGGAATAGCGGAGTTCAAGGCAGGCGAGACCGTGGGCGTCGAGGAGCTCATTCAGGCCGCCGACCGACGGATGTACGAGAGCAAGGCCAACAAACGCTAGCCGAACGTCAATAGAACACTAGCCCAACGTCACTAGATCACTCGTACGGCATCCCCGAAGCGGCCATCTCTACCTCGAACGTCTCCGGATCCACCATCGGCTGCCACACCTGGATGAGCGGAAAGGTGGAAAGAAACCGCCGGACGGCGTACACGAAGATCCCCAGGAACATTACCGCCACGACGAACTCCGTGATGCCCAACGTCGGGGTATCGGGGCTCCGGATCGACGGCGCCACCATGAGGTGTTTTTCCAGCCACAATCCTCCGAGCAGCACGAATGCAACCGACCGGAAGATCACGGGACTCCACTTCGGCTTCCGGCCGATCAGGCCTGCGAACGGAACCACGAAGCACATCACGATTACTGCTGCCGACAACACTCCCCAGGGCTCCTCGGCCCGGTGGATGATCCAAGCCTGCTCCCAAGGGAGCTTTCCGTACCAGATGACCAGGTATTGGGCGAAGAACAGGTACGCCCAGAACACGCAGAAGGCGAAAGTGAGCTTGCCCAGGTCATGGAGTTGCTGGCGGCCCATCGCCTTGCCGAGCACGCCGCCCCCCCCTCTGAGGAACGTCACCGTAAGTGCCGTAGCCGCGATGCCGCTCCAGAAGGCACCCATGAAGAACCATGGGCCCATCATCGTGGAGAACCAGTGGGGTTCGAGCGACATCACCCAGTCGTACGAGAGCATGCTCATCACGACCGCGTATAGGATCACGAAGACCGGACCGAGACGCGTCATGCGCCGGTAGGAAACGACCTCCTCCACCTCCTGACCAAGCCATCCCCGCGAGAGACGCTCGCGCCAGCTCTCCCGCCCGGAGTCGATATCGGAGTGTCCCCCGGTCAAGCCCATATCGGGTCTGAGTGCCAGGTACGCGAAGTAGAGCGACACTCCGAACAGGACGAGCACCCCGATCACGTTCCTGGTCAAAAGGAACGGCATGTTGAGGTAGGCCTCCTTCTTTTCGAGTACCGGATCGAGGATCGGATCCTGGGCCAGCTCCGTGACCCAGGGAAAATACGACTCTCCGAGCCCGAGCATCGGCAGAAACATCACGAACGAAATCGGAAGGAAGGCCACGAAGGCCAGACCCACCCGGCGGACCGACCAGTTCCACTTGGCCTTCGTGATCCACGTCACCACCGAAAGCAGCATGGCGCCCATAGCGATACTCGTGAAAAACAGCCAGTTCGAGACGTACGACTGCCAGGCTCGATCGGCATCGATAGTCAAGAAGAAGAGGAAGCCCGCGAGGCCCACCACGAACATCCCGAGGAACACGGCGTCCGCCTTCTTGGAGCGCGCGAGATACCGAATGGGAATCTCGGAGGGGACATGAATATGGCTCATCGGCCTAGTCTGCCCCCCCGCCCGCCGGGGCATTGCCGGCCTGCCGCTGCAACACACGGAGATAGTTCACGATGTTCCAGCGGTCGAAGTGACTGATTTGATGTCCGTACGCCGGCATGATCGGGCCGCCAACTCGGATCTTTCCGTAGAGGAAGCCGTCCGTGAACCCGGACGCCGGCGGACCCGAGATATCATAGGCCGCCAGCAAAGGAAACTTGTCGACGATGTTGGCCTCGGTACCCACGCCCGCCGGACCGTGACAGACGGCGCAAATCCGGTTGAAGAGCACCTCGCCGCGTTCGAGCGATGCCTGATCGGCCGGAACCGGGTTGACGAGGTTCTGCACCACGGGCTCTAAGAGATCCGCTTGCGTAAACGGGGCCGGCATGAGACCCGGCTCCGGCTGCCCCGTGTTCAGCCGGCCTGGCCCCGGAGTGTTGTTCCCGGAGGCGAAGGGCACGCTGTTCTCGGGCGGCGCGATCGGGTTCTCGTATGGATCGAACGACCTCGAATCACGCATGGAACGGCCCAAGCCATCCCCCTCCACTGCGATAAGGGAAACGGCCCACACGGCCAAGTCGTCCACCGGCTTACACGCCCCTGATGCGATGAGCAACGCACCCACGCACGCCATCCGGGTGCTACGAGCCACCGCGAAACGATGGTTACGACGCACAACCATCGGTTTGCTCATCGGTCACCCACTGGCCCACCGGCTCTTGGCCCACCGGCCCCTGGCCCACCGGCCCTTGGCCCACCGGCCCCTCGCCCACCAGCGCCTGCCGTGGCCCTAGGTCGCATCGGCGTCGGCAGCACTTCCTTGAGCTCGGCGACGGCCACCGGAGGGAGCACCCGCGTGAAGAGCAGGAACCAGAACCCGAACCAGGCGAAGCTCCCCACCACAATGCCCATCTCCACGACGGATGGCCGATAGAGTCCCCAGGCGAACGGCTCGTACTCGTGGTGGAGCGAAGTGACGATGATCACGAACCGCTCGAACCACATGCCGATATTGACGAAAATCGAGATCACAAACAGCGCGGGAATGGAATACCGAACTCTCTTGAACCAAAGCATGATGGGAACCAGGCCGTTGCAGACGAGCATGGTCCAGGTAGCCCACCAGTAGGGGCCGAAGAGACGCTCCCAGAACGCGGCCCGCTCCACCTCTTCACCGCTGTACCACGCCATGAAGAACTCTGAGAGGTAGGCGTAAAGGACGATCATCGACGTGAACAAACACAGCTTTGCCATCGCGTCGTAGTGCTTGTTCGTCAGGTATGCTTCGAGCCCAAAAGCCTTCCGGAGCGGCACCGTCAGGGTAATCACCATCGCAATGCCCGAGAAGATGGCGCCGGCCACGAAGTAGGGAGCGAAAATCGTGGTGTGCCAGCCGGGCACGATTGCCACGGCGAAGTCCCAGGACACCACCGAGTGGACCGAGAGGACCAGAGGCGTCGCCAACGCGGCGAGGAATATGTACGCCTTCCCGAAGTGGTGCCACTCGCGATCCGTGCCGCGCCAACCGAGCGAGATGACCCTGTAGAGCCTTTTCCGCAGCCCCGTCGCCGCGTCCCGAGCAGCGGCCAGATCCGGAATAGTGCCCAGGTAGAAGAAGACCGCCGAAACCGTGAAGTACGTGGTCACGGCGAAGACGTCCCAGATCAAGGGCGAGCGGAAGTTGGGCCACAGGAAGCGGCTGTTCGGATACGGTAGCATCCAATACCCGTGCCAGACGCGTCCCATGTGGATGAGCGGGAACAGCCCCGCGGTCATGACCGCGAACACGGTCATGGCTTCCGCAGCACGGTAGATGGACTGACGCCACGGTGCGCGAAACAGAAAGAGGATCGCAGAGATCAGCGTCCCCGAGTGTGCGATCCCGACCCAGAAGACGAAGCTGGTGATGTAGGCGCCCCAGCCCACGGGACTCGTGAGCCCACTGACACCGATCCCAAACCTGATTTGATAGCCCCACGAGAATACCGCGAGCCCGATCCCGGCGATCGACAACGCCAGGAGCGCCCACCAGCCCAGGCCCGGACGGCGGAGGGGCTTCAGAACGTCCCGGTTGACCTCGTCGAGCGACTGGACGTCCGGGTGCGCGAGCGCCCCGCGCGGCACTTCGGTCGCCGTGCTCATCAATGCTCGCCGGAGTCCACTTCGTGGAACGTCACCTTCTTCAAATAGCTCACCGCCGGTTGCGTATTTATCATCTCGTCCAGCACGCGGTAGGCACGCTCATCGAGCGAGGCCTGGGCCACCCGCGAACTGGAGTCACGGATGTTGCCGAACACGATCGCTTCGGCCGGGCAACTCTGCTGACATGCCGGAATAATCTGGCCGTCCGCGATGGTGCTTCCCTCCACCGCCGCTCGGTCCTGGTGCTCCCGAATCCGATGAATGCAGAAGGAGCACTTCTCCATGACCCCGGTCTGTCGGACGGTCACGTCGGGATTCAGCTGCCAATCGAGCGGCTCCGGAATGTGGCCCAGGCCCTCGCGCACCGGCTCCTCGCCCGTAAAGGTGAACCAGTTGTAGACGCGGACCTTGTAAGGGCAGTTGTTCGCGCAATACCGCGTCCCGACACAACGGTTGTAGACTTGCGCGTTGATTCCGTCGGGGGTGTGATACGTAGCGAAGACCGGACATACGGGCTCGCAGGGGGCGTTCCCGCAGTGCTGGCAAATCATCGGTAGGAAGCGCACGTCCAACGGTCCCGCACGGCTCGCGTCCACCGCGCCCGCCTCGTAGTAGCGCTCCAACCGGATCCACGCCATGTCACGACCCATCGCGACCTGGGCCTCGCCGACCCAGGGCACGTTGTTCTCGGCCTGACAAGCCGTCACGCAGGCACTGCAGCCGGTGCATTTGTCCAGGTCGATGGCCATGGCCCACCGGGGCTGTTCCTCGTTCCCGTACTCACCGTGGCGAGCACCCGCGAGCGGGAAGTCCTCGGGGCGACCCTCGGTCTCTACCGGCACGAATCCTCCGACCCCCTGCAGTTCCTTCAGTGGACCGTGGTCACCCTCCTCGGCACCGGCCGCCTCGCCACCGAGGCTCGCGAGCGCGATGGCCGGAGCAATGGGCCGATCGCTCTGCGAGTTCGACCCGGAGATCGACGCGAGTCGGCGGCGGTCGCCGGTCCGCGCGACGTCCACCCTCGTCACGAAGTGCACCAGCCCGCCCGAGAGGGCTTCAGCCTCGGTCGGGAGAAGGTCCAGAGCGTTGACACCGTTCCCGTCAGCGAAGCGCCCTGCATCAGTGTGTCCACCGCCCATAGCCAACGCGATCACGTCCTCGCGGATTCCGGGGTATATCCAAACCGGCGCCTCGACCGACCCGTGCTCTGTCGAGAGTTCGACCACATCTCCGTCCCGAACGCCAAGGGCCTCCGCACGGTCCGGATGCATTTCGACCCAGGAATGCCAGGTGATCTTGCTCACTGGATCGGGTAATTCCTGGAGCCAGGGCCGATTGGCGTTGAGCGCACCGTCGCCGAAGCGAGCGGAGGGGTAGACCATCAGATAAGGCAGATCCTCTGCCCCGTCGAAGGCCGGAGGATCGAATGCGAACACCTGATCGGGCTGACGAAGCGTTTCCGACGAGCCGGACGGCGTGGTCCCGACCTGCGCCTGCCCCGTTCGGAGCGATTCGTGCCAGAAGGCGTCGGCGTCCGCCGCCCCAGCCGAGGTGGCAAGTTCCGCCCAGCGGCCGCGTAAGTAGTCGTAGAACGTCTCCGAGCCGAGGTCCCGTCCCAATCGGCTGGCAACGGAGAGAAGTACGTCCCCCGTCTGTTTCGAATCGAAGTGGGGAACCGGGCGCATGGCCGGCTGCCGCACCGCCCACTGACCGGGGCGGGAGGAGGCATCCCCCCACGACTCGAGGAAGTGCCGATCCGGAAGGATCAGATCCGCCTCCGAGGCCGTCTCGTCCATCGCCGACGCGAACGACACCTTGAAGGGAACGCTGGCGAACGCCTCACGAAAGCCGGACGAAGCGGGCAAAGCATAGGCGGGATTGCTTCCGTGAACGAGCACCGCGCCCACCTCACCCCCACGCATCGCTTCCATGGCTTGCTGCATCGGGGCCAAGCCCGCCGATGGAGCATCGAGCTGGGGAGCGTCGTAGTGGACGGTACGCCCAACGTTTCCGGCAACGGTATTCAGGATCGCCACCGCGACGTTGGCCGCCGTGGCACCGCGATGCAGCCCGGCAACTCCCGGGCCCAGGGCCAGGCTCGGGCCCTCCGCAAACCGCTCAGCGAGTGCGCGGATGCTCTCGGCCTCGACCCCCACGGTGTTCGCCACATTCTCGGGGTTGTAGGCGGCTACGATGTTGCGGTAGGGTCCAGCGCTGGGCCCGCCGCCCACGACATTCGCCATGGCCAATGCCACCAGAGCCTCGCTCCCTGGCCGGATCGGTAGCCACTCGTCGGCGTTTTGCCCGGTCAGGGAGAGGCGGGACCCCACGAACGCGAAGTGGCCCTTACCGCCCTCTTCGTCCACGCCGCTCATGCGGGAGAATCCCCGTCCGTCTCGAACCGGCGAGAGCCAGCTCTCCAGGAAATCCGCGCCGAACGATACGAGGAAGCGAGCCTCCTCCAGATCGTACCAAGGAACGACATCTCGTCCGTAGACGATCCGACTGGCCTCCCGGAGCGGCGCCTCGGCCAGGGGGTCGTACCGGACAACCTGCCCGCCAGTCGCCCCAGCGAAGTCGGACATCAGACCCGCCAGAGAAGGCCCGACGGATCCCGTAAGCAGGTAGGACGAATCAGCGGAGGCCAGGCGATCCGCAACCATCTGCTCCGCGTCTTCCCATGAAATCGGCTCGAGCTGTTCACCCTGGCGGAGCATTGGACCCGCTATCCGATCCGGGTTATAGAGTGCCTGGAGACTCGAGTGGCCACGCGAACAAAGCGATCCTCGCGACACGGGGTGTTCGGGGTTGCCCTCGACCTTGACGACACGCCCTTCCCGCGTGCGCACCCACATGCCGCACCCGGCTTCACACTCTCCACACACCGTCGCATACCAGGTAGCAACGCCCGGGGTGATTTCCTCGGGAGGCACCACGAACGGCAGGAGATTCTCGACCCTCTCGGTCGAGCAGCCCAGCACGCCGGCGCCCGCACCGCTGGCGCCGACAACCTTCAGGAAATCACGTCTTTTCAGTCCGTCGGTCATGTTAGGCTGCTTTCGGAATCAGTAGTGGCAGACGGCGCAGTCCCGAGAAACGCCGCGCTCCACGTGGCAACTGACGCACGATCCCATCTCAAGGGTCTCCTTGACCTCCTCGATAACGGCCATCTCCCGGACCTCCCCATGGCACGTCGCGCAGTCGATCTCAGCGGCGATGTGCCTCATGTGCGGAAAGTGGACGTGGTCCGCGACCTTGTAGATCCGAACCCACCGAATCGGCTCCTGATTCTCCCAGGCGTCGACGACCTTCTGGATCTCCGCCTGCTGCCCCGCATCGGTCCCCCGGATATTCTGGTGGCAGCCCCAACAGGTCGCGACCGGGGGGATGCCGGCATCGACCGACCGCTCCGCAGAGAAGTGACAGTATTGGCAGTCGATTTGGTCCTCACCCGCGTGAATCGTATGGGGGAACGCGATCGGCTGGACCCGGGCAGCCTCATCGTCGGCGGCCGCCCCCTCCGTGCCACTGTCCTGCGCTTGCACGAATGCCGGGAAAGCCAGCAGTGTGAGAGCGACGACGGATGCACCGATCCATCGCTTCGTCATATGCTCTGCCGCAAGGATGGGAATGGGTGGGAGTATGGTTTTATTGGTGTCAATTCGCCGGGAAGGTATCTGAGCCTCCAGACGGTGTCAACGCTGCCGCATGCTCACAAAAACGTGCTTACAGTCTACAAAAACAGTGTATATATAAGAACCTTTGAGAACCTTTCCTTCGCTAGTGTGTTTTAGTTTCCCCGCCCTCGACGGGCCTCTCGAACGATGGACGGATAGTGACTTCGACCAATATCGCAACCATCACGGACACGCCGCGGACGCTTGATCTGCTCGAGAATCTGATCAGCGAGGTCGAGCAGGTTTTTCACGGCAAGGAGGAGGTCGTGCGTCTTGCGGTCGCAGCCCTCCTCGCCCGTGGGCATATTCTCTTCGAGGATGTCCCCGGCGTTGGGAAAACCACGCTTGCTCATGCCCTCGCCACGGCTCTGGGCCTCTCGTTCCAACGCATCCAGTTTACGAGCGACCTCCTCCCCTCCGACGTGCTGGGCGTATCGATCTTCAACCCCCGCACCTCGGAATTCGAGACCCGGCTTGGTCCGATCTTCACCAATCTCGTCCTGGCGGACGAGATCAACCGTGCGCCCCCACGGACCCAGAGTGGCCTTCTCCAGGCTATGCAGGAGGGGCAGGTGAGCCTGGACGATAAGACGTTCCCACTGCCTCAGCCCTTCATGGTGATGGCGACGCAGAACCCGCTGGAACATCACGGAACGTATCCCCTTCCCGAGAGCCAGGTCGATCGCTTCCTCATGCGGCTGACGATCGGATACCCGGGTGAAACAGCCGAGCGACGGATCCTCATGGAGTCCACGATGGACGATCCATGGGAACAGCGCATCAGGGCAGTCCTCGAGCCGACGCAGGTCCTTGGACTGCAGCAGAAGGTATCTCAGATCGAGGCCGACGATTCCCTGGTAGGGTACGTCATGGCGATTGTCCAGCGGACTCGAGTCGAGCCCCGACTTCAGATGGGCGTGAGCCCCCGGGGCGCCATCGGGTTGTTGGGCGCCTCCCGGGCCTACGCTCTCATCAGCGGCCGAGATTTTCTGGTACCGAGCGATGTTCAGAAGCTCGCCGTGCCCTGCCTGGCACACCGCATCCTTCCGGTCGGGGCTGCTGCGGCCAGCCACGAAGCACATGAAGAGGCCGGGGCAATCGTGCAGGACATTCTCGAGGACATCGCGGTCCCTGTTTAGGTCGGGTCCGCAGCCAATAAGAAGGCCCTTGGCGCCAATGCTGACCAATCTAGGAAAGGCGTGGAGGAGGCTCCGCGGCTGGCGACGGATCCGTTTTACCACGGGTGGCGCCTTGTTCAGTGTGGGTTCGCTCGCCATCGGGTTCGCGGCCGGTAACACGGGCAACAACCTGCTCTATCTTCTCTTCGGAGCCATGCTCGGCTTCATCGGGTTGTCCGGCTGGCTCTCTGAGCGCGACCTGCGCCACCTGGAGATTCGCAGGCGTGCTCCTCGGGGCGTCACGGTAGAGAACCCGCTCCGGATCACATACTACGTGACGAATCAGAAGCGGTGGTTCCCCACCCTCGCGGTTGACCTGATCGAAACGGGGCTCCCGCGGTCCGCTTTCATCGGTCGTGTCGGGGCTGGCGAATCGGTCACCGTGCGCTCGGAGAATCACTTCGTCCAGCGCGGCGTCTACCCGCTCGAGACACTGACCCTCTCCACGTCATTCCCCTTCGGGTTGTTCACCAAGGAGCGTGACGTGCCGCTACCCGGCGAGCTTGTCATCTGGCCGAGATCCGACCGTCCCGTACGCCTTTCGGCACCTCCTGGACGACGTGGCAGGCCAGCGTTTTCTGACTCGTCGGAAGGCGCTCCGGCGGCTCGCGGTGAATACCGGGGACTGCGAGAGTACCGGGTCGGGGACGACCCGAGGGACATCCATTGGAGGACGACGGCCAAGATCGGGGTTCCGGTTTCGAGAGAGTACGACCACGACGCCAACGAGACCGTACGGATTTGTCTGGACACGCGAGGGGAGCCCGGAGAGGCGGCTGAGGTCGCCATCGAAGTCGCGGCTGCGGTGGCTGCCCGCGCGTATCGACGAGGACACCGGTTCGGAATCACCACGTGTACGTCGGACCTCGATCCCGGTGGTGGCTCCGGTCAGTTCGAGCGTGTGCTCGACTTCCTCGCGCGCGTGGACTTCGATCCATCCGCTCCCCACTTGGCACCGCCGACCGACCCCATGCGTTGCGTCCTCATATCTATCTCGGGCGCACGAAGAGGATTGTACGGGGCGTATATCGTTCCTGCCGCCAGTTCGGTTGAGGCTCCGTACTTCCGCTCGGGACTGAGCGACCTGGACAGGAAAGCAGGATGAGCCTCGATCTCCTTCACCGGCGCCTGGTCGTGGGCATGGGTCTTGTCGCCCTCGCCGCCTTTGCTGGAGGTGCCGGATTCGAGCCGATCAGCGCCGCCCTGGCGGGCGTCGCGTTGACTCTCGCCTTCTTCTGGCAACCTGATTCCAGGGTCTCCCAGACGCTCGAGCGCTTCTGGCTGCCGCTTGCTGCAGTCCTGGTAGTACGGGCTCTGTATCACTTCTTCCTGATCGGAGACGATGTCGTAATCCCAGTGGTGGACCTGCTGCTGCTGCTCTTGTGCGCGGAAGCCCTCAGATCGCTCGACGCCCCGAACGACGGTCGACTGTACTACCTGAGCTTGGCCCTGCTTCTCGCGGCCGCTGCCTACCGGCCCGGCGTTCTCTTCGCCCTTGCTTTCGTCATCTACGTGGCGTTGGCTACGGTCACCCTCGTCGTGGGGCACATGCGAAGGCAAACCAAGCAGCATGGTGTCAAAGAGGCATTGCTAGGCCGGCGATTCCTGCTCGGCATGACCGGGCTCTCCGGTGTCACGCTCTTGGTGAGTGGTGTGGTCTTCCTGGCCTTCCCGAGGCTGTCGAGGGGATGGGCCCCCCGCGGAGAAGTCGTCGCCACGTCCATCGCCGGATTCGCCGACCAGGTATCGATCGGAGAGCACGGATCCAGAATCTACCCGAACCCGGA
This sequence comes from Longimicrobiales bacterium, assembly GCA_965249775.1. Taxonomy (GTDB): domain Bacteria; phylum Gemmatimonadota; class Gemmatimonadetes; order Longimicrobiales; family Gaopeijiaceae; genus UBA822. The sequence continues at coordinate 3,046,328 of OZ252253.1, read as the reverse complement.
GATCGTGCTCCGCGTGGAGTTCCCCGACGGCACACCCGAGGACATCTCCGGCCTCCACTGGCGTGGCCGCTCCTATGACCGCTTCGACGGGGTGCGCTGGAGCCGATCCAATAGACTTCCGCCATCGATTGGCCCCTCGCGATGGTATGAAGCCTGGGGAGAAGGAAGGGTGAGGCAGCAGATCTACGCAGCCCCGCTGGACGTGGATGTGCTCTTCGCGCTCCACCCTCTGTTGGATGCTCGCTCGAACAACCCGGGAATCGAGCCGCTCTTCGACAACGCGGGCGACCACATCTACTGGGGCTCCGGCGCCCCTTCGTACGAGGCTTTGTCCGTAGGGGACCGCCCCGCATCAGCGGCACTACGGGAGGCACGCTCCGGTTTTTCGCCGGCGCCCGACTTCTACACCCAGCTGCCCCCGCTTCCCCAACGGGCTGGCGACCTCGCGGACTCCCTCACACGAGGGCTGGATAACAATTTCGACAAGGTGAGCGCAATCGACGACTTCCTTCATACGGAGTTCGACTACACGCTCGAACTCCCGCGCTCTGCCGAGGAGGCCACGCTGGATTACTTCCTATTCGAGCGTGGAGAAGGCCACTGCGAGTACTTTTCGACGGCCATGGTGGTACTGGTGCGGAGCTTGGGGATCCACGCACGGGAAGTAAACGGGTTCCTCGGTGGGCAGTGGAACCAGTTCGGACAGTACCTCGCCGTAACCCAAAACGAGGCGCATTCGTGGGTGGAGGTTTGGTTCCCAGGGTACGGGTGGGTCCAGTTCGACCCTACCCCCGGAGGCGCCGGAACGTCTGAGGCAGTCACGTCCTGGTTGTGGCCGGGCCGCTTCCTGTTCGACGGACTCCAGCATCGATGGAACAAGTGGGTGCTCGATTACAACCGGGAGTCGCAATCGGGACTGTACCAGCGCATCGCGCAACTGCTCAGCGGGCAGTCACGACAGAGCCAAGTCTCTCCCGATCAGGCACCAGGCACACGGGTCGGTATGGACTGGATGACAATAATCGTCGTGGTGATGGCCCTTAGCACGCTTGTCCTGCTCAAGAAGGCCCCAAGGCACCCTCCCGAGGTGGGGCTCTACCTCAAGTTCCGCGAAAGTTGCAGCCGTGCCGGATTCAAGACGGGCGCGGGAGTAGCGCCGCTCTTGCTGCTCGATGAGCTCGCACGTGTCGGGCATCCCGCCCATCGAAGCGCGCAGAGGCTCGTCGACTACTATCTCCGGTCCCGGTTCGGCGGCAGAGAATTGGACACGGCCCAACGGCAGGAGATGAGAAACGACCTCGCCAGCGTGCGTGGTACCCTACGACGAACACGGGTGCGGGCGCACGCGTCGCTCGGCTTGTAGCCAGGCAAAGACGCCTGGCCGGTGGCCAGACTAAAAGCGCGATGCTACTGTGTTGCTACGATGAATTCAGCGAACGAGTCTTCCAGCCCGGCGCCTCTCTCAGACGGCGAACATCTTACGACCATAAGCTACGACGGCCTTTTCTGGGAGGTCTACCTCGAGTTCCAAGACGACCCCCGCATACCCACGAGCTTCCGGGGTCTCCTCTGTTTCTCTCCCGCAGCCGGGGGCGAAGGGGCACCGGCCTTGCGGACGACCACCATTCTGATCGAAGACTCTTACGAGACGGTTGTGAGTAAAGCTCGGGCCCTCGAGGACTTCCAGCTTCAGAGCCTCCTCCGCTCGGTCCTTCCTGATCCGGAGTGACGGGTCCGTTAGGCTTCCCTGACCCATTGGACGATCTCGCCAACCCGGTTGCCGCCCTTGGCAATCGCGGTAGATTTGCCTGCTATCGTGCAAATTCCAGGAGGGCAGATGGCCATCTATCGCACGCTCTACTATACAGATGTGTCCATCGGAGTGGGTGGGCGGATCACGATCCCACAGGGGTTGCGAGACGACTTGCGGCTCGCGGCCAAGGACTCTCTCACAGTGCGCGTCGAAGAGACCTCCGACGGCCGGCGACAGATGGTGATCTGGCGCTCGGAGGAGCAGGACGAAGCATAGCTTCCACCTCCGCCCTAGGATCTGGGGCCGTGGCATCCGCAACGCGGCCCACTGTACTCCTTCAATAGGCCTCGAGATCGACCCAGCGTATCAATCCCGAAAGCACCGAAGCACCGTCGTGGCGCCACCAAGGTGGCGGCCAGGGCGCCTTTTCGAACGACGTAACCCGTGTGGCGCCTGCCCGGCAGAGTGCCTCCGCCAACCTCGGCATACGATCCTCCGCGCCTTCGACCGCCACCGTCTGTAGATAGCGCCCAACCTCTCCCAACGAACCAGCGACACGGCCAAGATCAGGGGTTGGGACAACAGACACGACGCGGTTGAGACAAGAGGGCGTGAAGCGCATTTCGTCCTCGAGGATCACCGTCCAGAAGCTCTCGTCCGCCCGGAATACGCGGACGCCGCTCCCAGTGGCCTCCCGCAGCTCAGCGGATCCTCTCATCTGGTGGACGGCCGAGGCGTCGGAGGCGGTGACTTGCCCGCCCGGGATTTCCTTCTCGAGGTCCGCCATGGCAGACGCCAGCTGGGCGGCCCACTCTCCGGGGTCGACGGCGCCGCCCTCCTCTACGTAGATCGCGTGTGGACAGACACAACCCCGCTGATCGAACATCGAGACGGCACGGGCAGCCATGCGGGCCACGCGAGGCGCGCGCTCGGGGGTGAGCGCTTCGCGCCCCACCAGGCCCAGGCTCAGACGGTGGTGATATGCGATGAAACGGGCTGTCACAGGGGTTCGCGCCCTCAGCGACGCGACCACTTCGTCGCCACCGTACGCCACCACGGCCTCCGCGCTCTCAAGGGCAAGGCCCTCCAGCGGAGAGGAACCGCCAGGCCAATACGTCACAGCCACCGTGTCCGACAGCTCGGGAGCCTCCTCGGCGAGCGCCTTGGCAAATAGCACCGGCAACACCACATCGCCCAATCCGGGCTTGAGAAGGACCGCCGACTTCACGATGAGGGCGCGAATCATCGATGTGACGCTGACGCCCGGGACCGTTCCCGCACCCACATGAAACGTCAGAAGAGGGCCCATGGCCCGGACCGTCCGGCCCTCGTCCACTTCGCGGAATCCGTCCAGCACGCCGGGGTCACGGAACTCTCTCCTCAAGAGCTCAGTGAGCCGCTCCGTGGTCCAGTCGCGAGCCATGCCCGTAAGAATCTCCGAGGCCATCTCTTGGGAAACGCCCGCCGTGGGCACGAGCAAGTCGATCGCCTCCTGGCGGAGGGAATCGGACGAGTCCAAGAAGCGATCCGCCACCCGTCCGACGTGGATCACCAGGTCCTGAACCGGCACCTCGGAGAGTCGCGCCCCCGCCTCCTTCAAGGCAGCAAGGAGCCCCTCCGCGGTATCGCCGGGCCACGCCGGATAGCGAACTGCTACACTCTCGGAAACGCCGATAGTCTCCCACACAAGGGCCTCAGGCGTGATCGTAAACCCACTCGAAAAGGACGGAAGCCGGCAGGCGTCGAACGTCGTCTTCATGACTCCGCACCCGACAGAAGGTCGTCCATCGCCAAGGAACAGCCTCGTGGCTCGGCGCCCTGGACCCTGCCGAGCACACGGAACCCATCGTCAACGGCTACGCCCAGATCCTCCGTGAGGACCGCCATCACCGACCCCGCGTTGGCCAGGTCGTAATGGCAGAGCAAACCCGGCCTCCCCAGCGGAAGCGTCGATAGCGTCTTCGGATCGAGCACACGCGTTCGGACCCAGGGAGGCGGAACATGTCTGCGATCCTCCAGGGCGACTTGGGCCATCGCCGAAACCGGGCCATCGTAAAACTGCGAGAGCAGCTCGGTCATTCCATACTCGTTCACGATCGCCCCGAACGGGACGCCGTGCGCCTCCGACAAGAACGCGTAGAACTCCGGACGCTCCAAGACTCGAGAGCGGCCCTTGAAGCCTCCCGTCTCCATGATCAATGAGCCCTGAGGCAATTCGAATCGGACGCTGCGCTCCTTCAACCAGTCGAGCCAGTGGACGAAGGCGAAGGCCGTTCCGGCAAGAAGGATCGGAGTCGCCACAGCGGCTGCCTCCAGCAACGCTTCGCTCAGCCCGACCGTGTCGATCACTCCGTCCGGAGTGACGAAGAACCCGCCCTCCCCCCCCGAGAGCACATCGAGTGCGCTACCCAACATGAAGCTCAACGAAGACTCGGGCGCGTCAGCAGGGGCGGGTGTGAGGGCCAGGATCGGGCGGGATGGCTCGCCCGCACCCGGTCCACCCATGTAGAGATGGCGCCTCATGTTCGGAAGCAGCGAATCCCGGTACAGACCCAGGTCGAGGACATGGTGCTCTCCCCGGCGGCCAGCATCTGTCGTGCCACTCGTCCGGAACACGCGCTGTACCTGTGATGAGTCTCCAGAAATCAACGGAACCGCTTTGAATGCCGAGGCGGGAACCCATGGAATCTCGCTCCAATGAGCCACCGTGGACGGCGTGGCGCCCCGTTTGCGGACATAAGTCGCATATACCGGATTGGTCTCGAACTGATAGGCGAAAACCCTTTGTGCCCACGACTCGAAAACATCATCCGGCCAGGGCTCACCGCGGGTCTCCTTGAAGGCGGTGCCCAACGCGGATGCCAGGCCGGCAAAGGATTTATCCAACTGAACTACGGGGATAACCCATTGTGCAACACCGAGTTACGGATATAGATGGTTTGGCAGATCTCGCCTGAGTCGCCAATAAGCCACCACCACGCACGATCCCGAGGGTCGTCCTGTGACAAAGTAACCGCCGCCAGCGTGGCCATCTACTCCTCGGCAAAGTGAAAAAGCTCACCCCGGTTAGGACAAGCTCGAGTTGTCTTTGCGCACAGACAACTCGACACTGACGCGATTCCAATCAACCGGATGGAGTGGGCAAAGACACGAACCGTGATGGACAGCCACCCCCATCGTGTCGGGGATCCTCTCGCTCGGACGGGGAGTATTCAGATAGTTCCTCGACTCGGATCCAAGGAGGCGACGATGAGGCTCTCTCGCAGCGACCTACTCCCAATGCTGACCATCATGGCCGGTGGGGTAATCGGCGCTTCGCTTTCGTTCAGTTTGCTTGGGTCGCGCTCCGGTGATGTGCCTGTCGCCGTCGGCACGGTCACCGGCCAAGTCACCGATGCGCAGACCGGAGGCTCGGTTGCGGCGGTCCAGGTCTATATCACCAGCTTGGAGCTGGGCGGCTTGTCGCAGCCTAACGGCCTCTACGTGCTCCAGAATGTGCCCGCGGGTACGTACACGTTGACCGCAACTCGGATCGGGTACCGGACCACGGAGGCGCAGATCACAATCGGTGGTGGTCAAACCGTAGAGCAGAACTTCTCCGTCGCCGAGGACGGGGCGAATCAGGAACTGACCGGCACTTGGGTCCTGTCCGTGGATCTGGGGCGTCAAGGAGGCGGTGACGCGACGTTCGTCCTCGAGCAAGACGGGACCCGCATCTCCGGGACCTACAGCGGACTCTGGGGTACGCGCCTCAAGGTACGCGGAACCGTCGAGGACGGCTTGGTCAAGTTCTCCTTCGTCAGTACCCGAGGAGTGGTCGTCTACGAAGGCACCCTCGAAGGGACCACGTTGAAGGGCAGATGCGTCTACGGCCAGCTCGACCCGGGTACTTTCGCCGGGAGCCACAGAAGCTAGTTCTTCAGTGGTCGGTTGAGGGCATCAGTTCCCCGCCCGCTCCCTCAGCACCTCGAAGAAGTTCTGGACAAGGACCACGACGCACCAGACGGCCACCCCCCTCGTTCGTGGCCGTCTTCTCGTTCAGGGAATGTTCGCGTGCGGATGCCGACTACGATGCCCACATGGAGATTGTTCGCGCATGGCTCGATACAGCGACGGAGTTATCGCTTAGAATCTCTAATGCCGTGGAGGAGGTGATCGTGGAGGTTCTACTAGAATTAGGTCTTGAGGATCGGTGGTAGGTTCGCTTTCGGGCCTCTTCCGGTTCTTTGAAAGCCTAGACCCGCCCCCTTCTCCGATCACCCTGCTACCTGGCCGCTCCCCGCCCGCTGCCCCGAACGGCCCGTCCCGCACGCGCGCCCGTCTGCTCACCGTCTCTAAGTGTCACCTGGCCATTCACTATCACGAGGGGGATGCCGACCGGATACTGATGGGGATCCTCGAAGGTGGCCTGATCAGCAACGGTGGTGGGGTCGAATGCCACGAGATCGGCGAAGGCGCCCGCTCTGATCACCCCTCGGTCGGTCAGGCCGATCTTCCGAGCCGGGAGGGCGGTCGCCTTGTGCACGGCGAGCTGCAGAGACAGGGCTCCGGACCGCACGTAGCGCCCCAGGAGGCGGGGGAAAGTCCCGTACCCACGCGGGTGGGGAGAGCCCCCGGAGAGGGCCCCATATGGGGCATACGAGCCGCCGTCGGAGCACACCATCCCGAGCGGATGAGCCAGGAACTCAGCCGTGTTCTCCTCCGACATTCCGAATCCGATCATGCCGACGTTGCTCCTACCCTCGACGATCAACCGGAGGGCGAGGGCGAAGGGCTCCTCGCCCCGCTCGGCGGCCAACTCCCCTAGGCGGCGGCCCCTGGCATACACGGTGCCGGCGCTCCCGACTGAGCTGATCTGTACCGCATCCCACGAGCCCAAAAGCGCCACCTTGTCCCGCGCAAAGCGCTCGATGGCCGGAAGCTGAGCGGGATCCTCCAAACGTCGTATGAAGGCGCCGCTCCCACCGGCCCGCGCCCACGTGGGGAAGAGTCCGGACAGCCCTGTCGCGTAGGCGACGTAGGGATAGCGGTCGAAGTGTACGTCGAGGCCGGCGCCGCGAGCCTCCTCGATGGATCGAAGAACCGCCGGTGCCTTCCACCAATTGCGTTCACCCTGGGCCTTGAGATGCGAGATCTGAACCGGCACATCAGCCATCCGGCCTACTTGGAGAGTCTCCTCGACCGCCGCGAAGAGACGGTCGTCCTCGTTGCGCATGTGAGACGCGTAGGGATAGCCGGTCCCCCGCAGCTCCCTCGCGAGCTCCACCAACTCGTTCGCGTCGGCGAAGGATCCGGGTGTGTACTCGAGACCCGAAGACAATCCCACCGCTCCCTGATCGAGGGCTTCCCCTATGAGCGCTCGCATGCGCTGAATCTCATTCTCGGTGGCTGGCCGGTCCGCGCCTCCGACCACCAGTCCGCGGATGGTCCCGTGGCCGATCATCGTGGCGAGGTTGACCGTCGCCGGAGTGCGATCGAGCTGATCCAGGAACCCACCGAGGTCCCGGAAGTCGATGTCGACTCCGTATACATCGCGGTATCGATCGCGCGTAGCCCGGAAACCGGCGTCGGACATCGGGCCGACCGAGTTCCCGTCCTGGCCCACGATCTCCAGCGTGACCCCCTGTCGGATGCGGCTCTCCACGTTCGGGTTGACGAAGAGAGAGAGGTCGGCATGGGAGTGGATGTCGATGAACCCCGGCGCCAGCGCCATCCCGGCGAGGTCGATCTCCTCGGACCCGGCCTCCGCGATCGTTCCCACCGCTGTGATTCGGTCACCCGTCACGGCGACGTCTAGCTCCCGCCCGGGTGCGCCCGTGCCATCGAACACTGTGGCCCGGCGCAGCACGAGGTCGGGGGTGACTCCGGGTCCCGTCCCGGAAGCCGTCTCCGAACTGCTCGCCCGATCGGTCCCGGACGGGATCGCAGCGGCAGCGCTCTTGCCGTCGCGGCTTCGGGCGAAGCCGACTCCCAAGGCTCCGGCGGCGCCAGCCACGCCGATCAGACTACCGGTCTGTATGAAGGTTCGACGTTTCAAAACGAGTCTCCTTCAACGGGCGTTCCGCCCCGACCGGCGGGGTGGATCCTACCATGCAATCTCCCATCCGGGGAACGAACATTGCCCATCCAAACATGCCGGCCGCGCGCCCTTGGGGACAGAGGTAACGCATTCCGCTCCTGCCGGGTGCACCTAGAAGCACCAAGTTCCACTGGGCGTCTTTCGGGTGCAGGATTCTCGGACGGCCCCTTATAGGGCTTGTGATCAGCCCCGCTGATCCCTCTCCTCAAAGAGATCCAGGTATCGGTGAAACGCGAACACCCGGTACGTCTTTTTCCCCGTGATTTCCCGGAGGACTCCAGCCTCCTCCATCGCGTTGGTGAGCGCGTTCGCGGCGGGCTGAGATAGCTTCGTGATTGTCTTCACGCGCCTCACATCCACCATCGGGTTTCGGAACAGGAAGTTTATGAGGCCCTTCGGTTGCCATAAGAATAAGTCATTAATCTTATGTGATGGCACCCCTGCGATAAGCCAGCGACTTTCCCGCGTCGGGCGCGGCGAGTGAAGCCATCGGTGCCAGAATCTACAGAGCTTGTCAAAAAGGGACGTTCCGATCTGTCACAGTGTCCCGATTGTGTCCCGTAGGGCGCCGAAAGGCGGCGGAGACGTAGTCGGAACGCGGCGGAGCGTAGAGTAGAACCTGCTCAACAGGCGAACTTCGCCGGATATGCCCACCCCGCCTCACGCACTTGGGGACAGAGGTTGGTGTCGGTAGCTTGGACGATTCCGAACGTACGTTACGCGGACCAGCAATGAGCGACTCGATAGACGTGGCCGTGGTGGGAGCCGGACCCTGCGGGATTGCCGTAGGAGCCGCGGCGGCCACCACCCCACTCAGGGCTACCCTCTACGACAAGGGGTGCATCACCAATTCCTTGGTGAGCTACCCCTACTACATGACGTTCTTCAGTACCGCGCGGAAGCTGGAAATCGGGGACGTGCCTTTTACGATCGCCGACAGTAAGCCGACCCGCAGGGAGGCGCTCGGTTACTACCGGCGCGTGGTCCAGTACTACGACCTGGACGTTCGGCAATACGAGGAAGTCACGTCGATCGAGGGCGAAAAGGGGAACTTCCTACTGCACACCAGAGCCAAGTCGGGAGCAGAGGACACACTCCGGGCCAGAGCCGTCGTGGTCGCGACCGGAGGATTCCACGAACCCAACTATCTGGAGGTTCCCGGAGAGGACCTCCCAAAGGTGAAGCACTACTATCAGGAACCGTTCCCCTTCTACGATCAGGACGTACTCGTGGTGGGGGCTGGTAATTCCTCGGTGGAGTCGGCGCTCGAAACCTACCGGGCCGGGGCGAGGGTCACCATGGTCCACATTTTCGACGAGATCGACCGAGGTGTGAAGCCGTGGGTGGTCCCCGACATCCAAAACCGTTTGGAGAACGGCGAGATCGAGGTCTTTTGGCGGCATGAGATTCTAGAGATCCGGCCCGCCAGCGTCGTGCTCCGAGACATGGACTCGGAAGAAACGGTGGAGATCCAGAACGATTGGGTGCTCGCGATGACAGGGTGGCGGCCGGATCGGCGATTCATTGCTGGGCTCGGGATCGACATCGACGACGAGACCGGCATTCCCTCCCACGACCCGGATACGATGGAGACCAACGTGCCCGGCATCTACATCGCTGGAGTTCTGGCAGCGGGCTATAACGCGAACAAGATCTTCATCGAAAACGGCAAGTTTCACGGCCCCAAGATCGTCGAGGCGGTAGCGGCCGGCTGACCGGCGTCTAAAGCGGGATCCCACCCCAGCGCAACACCAGGCCAACCCGCAGAATCCACTGCCTGAGATCCTCGGTCTGTGCGGGGTCGTCATCCATGAACTCGTAGGCTGCCTCTCCGAAGATCCCGAAGCCTGGCAACGCGATCTCGAGACCCGCACCGGCGAAGAAACCCTTCTCATCCAACGCGAGGGCATTGTTCGGATCTTCGAGATCACGCCACGAACGCCCGAACGTGAGAAAGGGCTTGAGCACAGGGAGCGGGAAGACCCCGAATTTCACGCCCAGGGACCAGCCTTGGAGCTTACATCCGTCACATGCGGGACTAAACCATGTTCCGGCACCGAACACTTCCAGCGGAATCATCGGTAGGCTGACGCCCACCTCTGCCCCGAAACCATTCGTCCCCCCGAAACTGTCGAGTGCCCGGGCCCCGAACACTCCCCCCGCCAACTGGCCATGTGCGGGGGTAGGGCCGATCAGGGCACCGATGGCCAATACGGTGAGCGCGAATTTCGCCACGATCATCATCTCCCGACTCGAACGGTGATTCACCATGCGTTACTTTACGTGCGCCTCACCGATCCTGCGTGCGAAGCTACGAGGCACCCAGTCTGTGCGTAACCAGGGATCGCCGAGAGGATCCCCGAAATGGGCCCATTCGAATTCGTCATCGCGTTGGTCCTCATCGCCACCGTCGGCGGGATCATTGAACGGCGCCGGCGCTCGACCCCGCTCCCGGGCGAATCCTTTCAGGTGGACTCCGAAGAACTCCGCCGCATCGGCGACACGATTGCCGATTTGAGCGGGCGCGTGGAACAACTCGAAGAGGAGCGCGACTTTTACAAGGATCTGCTCGAGCCGCCATCCGATTCCCGCGAGCTTCCGCCCCCCGACCCTGAGCCGTGAGAGTCGTTCTTGCATTCTCGGGGGCGGCGTATCCACCTTAGAAGATGACGATCACGACGCTGTCGGAGAACTAGCCGGTGGAGAAACTACATCGGCTTCTCCGGCGTCAGGTTGCCCGAGCGCTCGAGAACCCCGAATCGCTGCCTGACGATGGGCGGGCCCTGCTCGATCTCGTCAGTGACGCGTATGAACAGTTCGACGAAGACCGCGCCCTGTTGGAGCACTCCCTGGAGCTCCTGGAGGCGAATTCGGACGTACGCGCTGCATTCGAACGCGTCATCACGAGCAGCATCGACGGCATCTTCGCGTGTGACGCCTCGTTCGACATCACCGTGTGGAACCCCGGGATGGAGTTGATCACCGGGGTGACCAGGGAAGATGCGGTGGAGCGCCCACTCTTGGAGGTCTTCCCGCGGCTAGAGGATACCGGTGACTACGACTCCCTCAAGGAAGCCCTGGTCACAGAGATGACGATCGCCAAGGAAAGCAGTTACGCGCTGGGAGATGGAGATCGGCCCGTATTCTTCGAAATTCACTTCTCACCGCTCAGAAACGAAGCGGGGGATCGAGTGGGCGGTGTGGCGTTCTTCCGGAACATCACCGAACGCAAACTTGCGGAGCGGGCCCTAGAGGACCTCTCCGTGAGAGATCCCCTCACCAACCTTTACAACCGCAGATACTTCAACAAACGCATCGAACAGGAGATTTCCCGCGCGACTCGCCAAAAGAGTCAGTTCGCACTCCTCCTTTGCGATCTCGACAATTTCAAGAAGGTCAATGATACGCGTAGCCACCAATTCGGTGACGAGATCCTGAAGGCTGCTGGCCAGGCGATACAGGCCGCGACCCGCGACGTCGACTTCGTTTTCCGATGGGGAGGAGACGAGTTCGTCGTGATTCTCCTCGTGGACGATCGTCAAGGCATCGCGACGCGGGGGAGCGGATACGAGAGCGCGTCGTCGAGCTGGGAAGGGAGAAGCGATTTCCGCTCGATCTGAGCATAGGCGTCGCCTCGTTTCCGGAACACGGAAGAGACTCCAACCAACTCATTCGCCTCGCGGACCGAGCCCTGTACATCGCCAAGAAAAGGGGTGACAAGATCCATATCGGGGAGGAGGAGTACGAGTTGGACGACGACGTGATCAACGTGGTCTTTCAGCCTATCGTGGACACTTTGTCGGGCCAGCTGATTGGACATGAAGCCATGAGCCGGCCCTCCAAGGAGAAGTTGGGCATCCAAGAGTTCTTCGGGAAGTATCGTTCGATCGGCAAACTCCTCGAACTGAAGGAAATCTGCTTCCGAAAGCAGATCGAAGCAGCGGAAGCGCATGGGTTGGACCGAGTGTTCATCAACGTCGATTTCAAGCTTCTGGATTATCTGGGGCGCCGAGCGAAGCCATCCGACGTCGAAGTCGTCCTGGAAATCTCGGAGAAGGAATCCCTAGACGATATCGAGCGCCACCTCGCCGTGACCCAGGAATGGAAAGCTGAAGGATTCAAGTTCGCGTTCGATGACTTTGGTGTGGGCTTCATCTCCCTTCCGTTCCTCGCGGACCTGGAGCCCGACTACATCAAACTGGACCGGCTCACGATCCTACAGGCGGTGGCGTCCGAGGAGTTCCGGGATTTCCTGAACCACGTGGTGCAGGGCTTGAAGCACTACGCGCGCCGAGGCATCGTCGCCGAGGGGATCGAGTCGGAGATGGAGCTCTCCGTCGCGGAGCAGATGGGGATCCACCTTGTCCAGGGCTATCTCTTCGGCGAGCCCGGGCCCATCGACCTCGCTAAGAGAGCGTCCATTGACATCAGCCTGGGCGCGTCCTGAACTGCATCCACGTTCAGGGAAAGAGAACGGCTACAACGGGTCCGGGGCACTCATGGCGTCGACCCTTCGGATGATTTCATCCGTGACATCCAGGGCGGGATCTACGTAAACCAAGCCGCTCTGGATGGCATTGAAAATGAAGGTGTAGCCCTCCTCTTCGCCCATCACATTGATGACCTGAGTGATGTTCTGCGTGATCTGCGACGTCAACTCGTTCTGCCGCTCAGCCAGCTCCTGCTGAACATCCTCTCGCAGGCGCTCCAGCTGGAGCATGCTGTTCTCCACCTGGCGTTGGAGCCGCACGGCGTCTGGACTGCCGGGTGCCACCGTAAGCTGCTGCTGCTGGAGGGAATTGATCTGATCCTCTTGGACCCCCAACTCTCCAACGCGTTGATCACGCAGTTGGTTGAAGAGTGCAAGGGCCTGCTGACCAGGCTGCGACTCGGCCATGATACGGTCGGCGTTGAAGACGCCGACTTTCCCGCCAAGGGCCTCCTGGGCTGTGAGCGGGATCCCTGCGAGGACCGAGGCCAGGGCGGCCACCAACACCGCGAATGAACCTCTTCCAAATGCCACACGGCTCAGCATCGATCAACTCCTTCGCTACAGAATCACCTAAGAAACCAACTCGAGAGCACAAAACAATAGCCAGGCAGACACGTGTGATCCAGCGGCGCCAGCTGCCGCCGACCGCGACCGGGTGCTCGAGAACTGGGCTTCTGGGGAGTTTTACACCAGACGGCCTGTACGGTTGCCGCGACGTCCAGGTGCGCGACCCACTGTACTTCTCCAACAACCTCCAGCCTACGTGGAACTCCAACCTGGACTCAACGCACGGATCTCGGCGGGGGGTCCAGCTGGCGACCCCACCGCCACCTGCTCGCCGTGCGAGACGTCCCGGTGTACGTAGCCGAGTCCGATCGGGCCACTCCTGCGGGGGGAACCCGCAACGCTCGTGATCCCACCGACGACCCGATCCTCCCGAAACAACTCAGTCCCGGACTTCGGCGCAGGGCCCTCCGCCAACAGCAACCCTCTCAGAGATCGGTTCACGTGCCCGCGGTCACGGATCCGAACAATGACTTCCTGGCCGGTATAGCACCCCTTGTTGTGATCCACGGCCCGATCCACGAGTCCGGTCTCCGAAAGAATCGTGGACTCATCCATGTCCCCGCCGTACGCCGGCCGGCCCGCCTCCACCCTTAATGTGTCCCATACGCCTGCGCCGATCGGGGCAGCCCCCTCTTTGATAAGGCTGTCCCAGACTTCTCTGAAGCGACCAGCGCAGACAAAGAGGTCCCAGGCAGGCACGTCCACATCACAGGTCCTGGCGATCCGTACCCCGCCGTTCCCGGCCAAACCGCGCGCGGCACCCCCGTCGCGCCCGTCTTCGCCCTTTTGGCCCTCCAGGAACTCCCCCTCTAACAAGCCCTCGAGCTCGGCGGCGTAGGACGCCGAGCCCAAGACGATCTCCGCCAATGTGTACGCAGCCTCTGGTCCGAGAACCGTCACGAGCCCTGAATCGGCGGTGACGTCTTCGATGGCGGCCAAGCGCGGCGGCACATAACGTTTCAGGTGCGCCAGCAATGGCTCGATCGCCGCCGCAGGTACGTCCAGAAACAGGCCTTCCTCTTCCGGATCCGGACCCCACATCGCCCGCAGATCCGCGATCATCCTACCCTTGGGCGTGAGGACCGCCGAGTACTCGATCCCGGCCCTCCCCAGCCCCTCTCCAGACGCAACAGGGGCACCTGGCATGCGGCCCGTGAGTACTCCCTGGAGAGCGGTAGTCGGTGCTCGTCCCAGAACTACCAGCCGAGTCCGATGGCTTCGATCACGAATGGCGAGTCCCTTCCGGGCCGCCTGGTATTCCGCCCCAGGATCGCCGTAATGCCTCGGCACTTCTACCCCGCGCACCCGGCCGTAGACAGCTCCCATCGGGACGTGAACGCTCCGGTGGTCGTCGGACACGCGGTCGCCTATCGAACTCTCTGGATCGTTCATACCCGAAGTTACCGTGTTCCCCCCTTTAGCGCCCTCGTCTAGATTATCGCTCATGTCACAAGAGCCCAGAGATCAGAAGCCCAGAATCCGCCTGACCCAGCTTTCTCACGGCGCCGGGTGAGCGTGTAAGCTCGGCATGTCCGAGCTGGCGCAGGTCCTGCGTCATCTGGCTCCGATTGAAAGCGAGCAAGCGCTGGTGGACGCCTCCACCGGCGACGACGCCGCCGTGTATGCGCTCGGGGACGGTAGGGCGCTGGTGGTCACGCTCGACTTCTTCACGCCGCTGGTCGACGACCCTTACGATTTCGGACGGATCGCGGCCGCAAACGCACTCTCGGACGTCTACGCGATGGGCGCCAAACCGCTCTTCGTCCTCAACCTGTTGGCGTTTCCCAGGGCCCTTCTGAGCGAAGGCTTGGCCGAGGAGATCATTCGCGGGGGATCCGACATCGCCCGCGAAGCCGGTGTGCCCATCATGGGAGGACACTCGGTGGACGACCCCGAACCCAAGTACGGTTTGGTCGCGGTCGGGGAGGTGGACGTCGAGAATCTCGTGACCAACGCCAATGCCCAAGCAGGCGACTTGTTGGTGCTCACCAAGGCGCTGGGCACCGGAGTCGTGGCCACCGCGATCAAGGCCGACGCGGCCTCGCGCGCGGCCACCGATGCAGCGGTCAAGAGCATGACTGAACTCAATCGTGACGCGGCCGCCGCGATGAAGGGCGTCGGGATCCGAGCCGCTACTGATGTGACCGGGTTCGGGCTCCTGGGTCACCTGAGCATCTTGCTCCGTCAGTCCGGCGTGGCAGCGGAGATCGCTGCCAAAGACGTACCGGTCCTGCCCGAGGTGTCCGACCTGATCACATCAGGCCATATCCCCGGCGGGACACGACGGAATCTTGAAGATCTGGAGGATCGCGTCGATTTCGGGGATCATGACGAGGGCACCCGTTTGATTCTCGCGGATGCGCAAACGTCCGGCGGTTTGCTCATCTCGGTCCCCGAGGACCGCGCCGGGGAGCTCATGGAGCTCCTACAGGCCACCGCCCCAGTCGCGGCAATCATAGGACGCATCATCGACGGAGCACCGGGAACGATCAAGGTTCTATAGAAGCGAGGTGACCTTTACGCCGGCGCAGGGCGCTGCGAGGGACTCACCTTCGCACGGGGCTTCCTCTTCGTGGTCTTCTTTTTTGCCTTCCGCTTCTCGTTCTCGAGCGCGATCCCGATCACCTGGTCCAGATCCTCGACCAGGTGAATCGTCAGTGACTTCCTCACCTTCTCCTGGAGATCGTCCAGGTCGGCCTCGTTGTCACATGGCATGATGATCTCGTCGATGCCGGCGCGGATGGCTCCCAATAGCTTTTCCTTTACGCCGCCGATCGGGAGAACGCGGCCCGTCAACGTCAACTCCCCTGTCATCGCAACGTCTCGACGGATCTTCCGTCCCGAGAGGGCAGACACCAATGCCGTCGCCATGGTAATACCGGCGGATGGACCGTCCTTGGGGACCGCCCCGGCAGGTACGTGGATATGCACCTCCCGGCCCATGAGCGCATCTTCCGGAATGCCAAGGCGCGTGTAGTTGCTCTTGGCGAAGCTCAGTGCGGCCCGGCCGGACTCCTTCATGACGTCACCCAACTGGCCGGTGAGGACCAGAGCGCCCTCCCCAGTCATCACGCTGGCTTCGACGAACATGATATCGCCCCCCATGGGCGTATAGAACATCCCGGTCGCCACGCCCACGGCATTCGCAGGAGCCATCTGTTCGGGGTGCACCCTGGGGCGTCCGATCAGTTCGCGGATGACCGCCTGATCGATCTCGAGATGCTTGACCTCGTCCGCGGCGACCTTCCGTGCGACCTTCCTGGCCAGCTTACCTAATTGACGCTCGATCTGACGCACTCCGGCTTCCCGCGTGTATTCCTGGATCAGCGTGAGAAGCGCATCGTCACCCAACAACATCTCGCCCTCCCGAAGGCCATTCTCTTTCTCTTGGCGCGGAAGCAGATAACGCTTCGCGATCTCGAGTTTTTCGGCCTCGGTGTACCCTGAGAAGTCGACCTTCTCCATGCGATCATACAGCGGGGGCGGAATCCGGTCCGCGTAGTTCGCCGTCGCGATGAAGAGCACCTCGGAGAGATCGAACGGGATACCCAAGTAGTGATCGGTGAAGGTCGAATTCTGAGCCGGATCGAGCACCTCCAGTAGCGCCGAGCTCGGATCTCCCTGGAACGACACACCGAGCTTGTCCACCTCGTCCAACAGGAACACCGGGTTCTTCGACTTGGCCTGCCGCATCCCTTGGATGATCCGACCGGGCATGGCGCCGACGTAGGTACGACGGTGACCGCGAATATCGGCCTCGTCACGAGCCCCGCCTAGCGAGATCCGCACGTATTCCCTGCCCAACGAACGAGCGACGGACTGCGCGATGCTCGTCTTCCCGACTCCCGGCGGACCTACGAACAGGAGAATCGGACCCCGGCCACCGACGCCCTCTGCCTCCTCCTCCTCTTCCTCCTTCTCCTCGGGAGCGTCCAGAGCGTCCGCCGCACCGTTGGTGTCGCTGGACTCCTCCGCTTCGCTTGCCTCAGCAGGCTCGGCGGCTTCGTCGGTCTCCTCATCGGTCTCCTCGTCGCCCGCCCCGTTCTCCGAGACTTCCGACCGATCCAGCTGGAGCTTCCGAACCGCCAGGAACTCCAGGACGCGATCCTTCACGTCCTCGAGACCGTAGTGATCCTCGTCCAGGATCTCGGTCGACAAAGCGAGGTCGATCTTGTCTTCTGAGCGGACATTCCACGGGAGCTCCGTCACCCACTCGAGGAACGTCCGGATGACCTGGTACTCGGCCGACTGTGGACTCGTGCGCTCGAGGCGCTTGAGTTCCCGCTCGACTTCTGCCTGCTGCTCCTCCCCCAGCTTCAGCGCCTCGACTCGTTCCCGGAGCTCCTCGACGTCGTCTCTTTCGTCCTCGTCACCCAGCTCACGTTGGATCTGCTTGAGCTGTTCACGAAGCAGCATCTCGCGCTGTCGCTCGCCCAGCTCCTCCTGTACCCTCGCCTGGATTTCCTCTTGGGCATCGAGCCGCGCCAACTCGCGCTCTACGGCGACGAGGGCCTCACGCATGCGCTGCTCGTCGTCGAGCATCTCCAGGAGAGCCTGCTTGTCTTCGGTTTCGAGCTCCAAATAGAACGACAGGAGGTCCGCGAACGCTCCTTCATCCACACCGCGGGCCATTTGATTGAGAACCTCAGCCGGAACCCCCCTTCGGGTGCCCAACTCGGCGGCGCGCTCCCTCAACTCATGATTGAGCGCCTGAAAGGCCGGATCTTCGGGATTCGGACTCGGCTGGCGCTCCATCTCCAGAAGAACCGCGTGCAGCATCCCCCCCTCACCCTCGGACTCGTAGGAGAGGACCTGTGCCCGTTCCTCGCCCTGTACCAGGAGTTGCACACCGCCCCTGACCCTGTGGGTCTGGATGATCCGTACAACCGTACCGACCGTGTACAGCACCTCGGGCGTCGGGTCATCGACGTTCTCCGTCTGCGCCACGGCGAAGAGCCGACGGTCTCCGTCGAGTGCCTCCTGGACGGCTTCGACCGTACCCGGCCGTCCCGCCGAGATCGGTACCGCAACCCCGGGATAGACGACGGTTTCCCTCAGTGGTAGAACCGGAAGCGTATATCGTTCACTCATGGGTCCTCACTCGATCGATCCCGACTGGTTTCAGGATCGAGGCCGCTGATATTGAATGTCCACCCCCGCCACCCGATCACAACAGGTATGCAAACTAAAGGGCGGCCCCGGAATTGATCCTACCTGCATAAACCCTGCCAGACTCATCATACTGAATTATGCCGTAGTTGCAGTCCCTCTGCCACAATGTCGGCCTTTTTTGGCATGACGTCAGCACTTACGTTCTGAAGACATCGTTGAGCATACGTTTCCTCATCCGGTCCAGTCATGCTCGAAGGCGTCACTTGGTTCAGGCAATCCTCTGTCAGAATTCGCAGAGGCGGTGTCGAGATCCACATCGACCCCTGGGGAATACCGGAAGCCAGCAAGGCAGACTACATCCTCCTTACGCATCCCCACTACGACAATTTTTCCGAAGACGACATCGCGAGGGTGCGGGGTCGGGATACCACGCTGGTGGCGCCGGCTTCCATGAGGAAGCAGCTGGAAGATGTCGATCATCTACTCCGGCCGGGCGACATGGTCCACCTCGAGGGCATCGAAATCCTGGCCGTACCCGCTTACAACGAAAAGAAGAAGTTCCATCCTCCGGAGAACGAATGGTTGGGGTATGTGTTCACGTTAGGAGGGATCACATACTACCACTCCGGCGACACCGACTTCCTCGAGGCGATGAATCAGATCAGGTGCGATGTCGCGTTCTTGCCATGTGAGGGTCACTACACGATGGGGCCGGAGGACGCCGCCCGCGCCGCCAGCGCCTGTCATGCCCGCGTCGTCGTCCCGGTGCACTGGGGGGGCGGCAACGACACGCGCGACAACGCGGAGCGAGTGAAGGAAATGTCCGACGGCGAAGTGGTCATCCTCGAACAGGGCATGCCAGGCTGATCTCGAAGAAGGCGTGCCGGGCTGGCAAAGAGGCCATTGCCACGAGCCAGCCGCTCGCGAGCGATACCGGACTCCAGATCCTCCTTCGAGGCGGCAACGCAATCGATGCCGCCGTGGCCGCCGCGGCAGCACTCAATGTCGTCGAGCCCCACATGACCGGAATCGGCGGAGATATGTTCGCCACTCTCTGGTCGGCGGCGGACCAGGAGCTCGTCGGACTCGACGCGAGTGGGCGCGCAGGCTCGCTCCTGACTCCAGAGGCTCTCCGAGCCGACGGGCATGAGCGTATGCCCGAAGACGGACCTGCCTCCGTCACCGTCCCAGGAGCGATCTCCGGTTGGGTCGCTCTGCTGGAGCGGTGTGGGACCATGTCACTCGCCGAGGTGCTCGCACCGGCGATTCGTATCGCCGAAGAAGGCTTTGCTGTCACCCCAATTATCGCTGAACAGTGGCGCAACCAGGAGGGAAAGCTCGCGGGCAACGCGGGCGCATCAGCTACCTACCTGATCGGCGGGAAGCGAGCGCCCGAGGCAGGTGAGTGGTTCCGGAACCCTGACCTGGCACGAAGCCTCCGGACGCTTGCAGCGGGGGGCGCGGCGGTCTTTTACGGCGGGGAGCTCAGGCGCACGGTGGTGGATGGCTTGTCGGACCTGGGCGGTTACCTGGTGCTCGAGGATCTCGCCGACCATTCCGCCGAGTGGGTCGATCCCATCTCGATCGACTTCCGGGATCACACCGTGTGGGAGCTCCCCCCCGCCGGCCAGGGCGTCGCGGCGCTGCAGATGATGAAGATGCTGGAGCCGCTCGACCTCGAGGGAATGGGGCACAACTCCGCACCCTACCTCCACCATCTCATCGAGGCGAAGAAGCTCGCCTTTGCGGACCTGGACCGGTACATCGCCGACCGCGACCACATGGAGGTCTCGGTGGATCGGCTCCTCGACGACGAATATCTGGACGGCCGGCGATCCCTGATCGATCCGAAGCGGGCCGGATCCAGGCCCCAACCCGGCTCCGCAATGACGGAGACCGAGACGATCTACCTCTCGGCGGTCGACTCCGAGGGCACATGATCTCGTTCATCAACAGCCTTTTCGGACACTTCGGATCGGGCGTGGTGATACCGGGCACCGGATTCAGCCTACAGAGCCGGGGAGCGGGCTTCACGCTCGAGGACGGACACCCCAATCAGGTGGCCCCGGGCAAGCGCCCGTTTCACACGCTCCTCCCCGGGTTCGTCACGAAAGCCGGCGCCCCATGGATGACGTTCGGGCTCATGGGCGGGTCGATGCAGCCTCAGGGTCACATGCAGATGCTCCTGAACATCACCGTGTTCGGCATGGACGTTCAAGAGGCGATCGACGCGGCCCGCTTCCGACATCTGGAGGGGTATCGCGTTCTGATCGAGAGCCCTGTCGCGGAGGACGTGCGGGCACAACTCACGGCGATGGGTCATGAGATCGAGGTTGGTACCAGCTCCGACTTCGGAGGAGCGCAGGCCATCATGCGGTTGGACCAGGGCTGGGTAGCAGGGTCCGACCCGAGGAAGGACGGCATGGCCGTCGGCCGTTAGAAGGACCGGAAGGGCCGTCAGGCCCCCGCGCCAGCGAGGAGGTTCTTCTTCAACGGAAGGCCGCTACGCCCTCGGGCGTGTAGGTACGCGATCGGGCTGGGGGCTTCGCTCTACGGCGGCGCTTCAAGGCGCTCGCCGCAGAGCCTTCCTCTGAAGAAGAACCTCCTCGCTGGCTTGGCACAGCTGAACTTCGGTCCAACTCTACATCCGCCGGTAGGCCGGGCCGCTCCCACCCTCCCGGGCAGTCCACCGCGGCCCGAGAACGTCGGTCGCCTTGCAGTCGATGCAATTCGGTGCGTTGACACGCAGCTCGTCACCGTCCCGCTCGTACACGCCGGCCGGGCACATATGCGTGTACAGCTCGGCAACCTCGGGGCTCACATCCTCGCGTACGACCAAATGACTGGGCCCGTCGTCGCGGGTCTGGTTCCCGGCCTTGTACACCGCGTCCACCTTGCTGAACGTGAGCTTGCCGTCGGGGCGGACGCCCGGCCCCCCGTCACCGAGCATTCGCTCTTCCTCGGCGTCTTCGGGAACGGAGATCTTCCCGCCGGGCACTACACCCCCGGATATTGTCATGAAGCCGGCCCGGATCACTCCTCCCAAGAACCCCTTCTTGAACGCCAGACGGATGTTTCGGGTACGCCGTAGGTCCTTCATGATGTAACTGGCGTTCACGGACTCGGTATAGGAGTGCAGGCCGGCGGCCGACACGTCCCCTGCCTTGAGCGCACGGAAGATCGCCCTGGCGGCCAGAATCCCCGAGTGAATGGCGTAGTGGATTCCCTTGAGTGAGGGCACGTCAACGTATCCGGCCGCGTCACCCACCACGCACACTCCCGATCCGTGGCGGCGCTCGGGGACCGAGTAGTATCCCCCCTCGGGAATCGTCTTCGCTCCCCACTCCACCATCTCGCCACCCTCCAGATAGGGCCGGAAGAGGGGGTGGAGCTTCATACGTTGAAGCACGCCGTGGACGTCGAAGCGGGCGTCCCGGTAGTCCAGTCCGACGACAAGGCCCAATGCGACGAGATTCTCATCGAGCGGATACATGAAGCTTCCGCCGAAGGCGTCCCCCGGAAGCGGCCACCCTATGGTATGAATCACCCGGTCCAACGGCACCCGTGTCTCCCACAACTCCTTTACCCCTAGCGCAAAAATCTGGGGATTCTCGGAGCCGATCCCCTGCCACTCCAGGAACGCCTGTGTGAGGGGCCCGCGGGTGCCCTCCGAGAGAACGGTCACCCGGGCGGTCAGGTCCATGGCGGGCATGTGGTCCGTGCCCGGCCGGCCTTCGCGGTCGAGGCCGGAGGGCGTGGTGCGCACGCCGATGACACGGTCGGCTTCGACCAGCAATCCATCGACCGGAAAGCCCGGAAATAGGTTGACGCCGAGGCCTTCGGCCTTCTCTCCCAACCACCGCACGATCTCACAAATCGAAGCCAGGTGGTTGCCGTGGTTTCGCATGGTGGGAGGCGCGGGTACCCGCTGCGCCCTGTCCTCCGTAAGGAAGTAGACTGCCTCCTTTGCGACCCGGCCCCGGAGTGGAAAATCACCGATGTCGAGCTCCGGGAAGAGCTCGTGCAACGCGACCGGGTTCACTACGGCCCCAGAGAGCGAGTGCTCGCCGAGCTCGCTCGCCTTCTCCAGGACCCCGATCTCGATGTCGCCGAGCCCACCGTCGCTCTCGTTGTCTTTCCGCACGAGCCGGGCCAACTCGATGGCCCCCGCGAGGCCGGCGGGGCCACCCCCCACGAACACCACGTCCATCGGCACCGCCTCCGGATCAGGAGCGTCCCGGAGAAGGAGCTGCTCGGTCGGCAGCGGAGGCTGAAATCGAGCCGGTCGAATGCTTGTTGCCGTGTTGACTTTCTCCGACATCCTTGCTCCATGAATCGTGGTCGCCGACGTTCGACTTCAGGACGGATCGGGCACCCGGGATCCAGCGAATCCTCGGGGTGTAACGGAATCACCTCCGGTGGGTCCCACCGGTTCGGCGCCGAATAGCTATTGTGGCGTTTCCAGAAGGTCGCGGATTGGCGCAGCGATTCCAACTTCGACACCATACAGGAAGCGCTGAGCCTCCATTCCGATTTCGCTCACCAAAGAGATGAACGCTCTTCATGACTTCTAAACGGCCCACCACCGTCGGCGAGCTCAAGTCCTCCGGATACGAGCCCCGCACCGTGAAGGACGAGCTACGGCACAACCTCATCTGCAAGCTCAAGGCCGGGGAGGACATTTTCCCCGGCATCATCGGATTCGATGACACTGTCGTTCCCATGATCGTGAACGGGATTCTGGCTCGTCACGACTTCGTCCTGTTGGGTCTACGCGGTCAAGCGAAGAGCCGGATTCTCAGACAGCTCGTAGACCTTCTCGATCTGGAAATCCCGATCCTCGAGGGGAGCGAGATCAATGACGATCCTCTCAAGCCGATTTCGAAGTATGCGCGCATGGTACTCGAGGAGCAGGGTGATGACGCACCGTTGGCCTGGGTGAGCCGGGATAGTCGCTTCGTAGAGAAGCTGGCGACGCCTGATGTGACCATCGCAGACATCATCGGGGACGTGGACCCCATCAAGGCCGCGCGCGGAGGACACATCCTCGCGGACGAGCTGACCATCCACTATGGACTTCTCCCGCGGGCCAACCGCGGCATCTTCGCGATGAACGAGCTGCCCGATCTTGCAGGTAAGATCCAGGTCGGCCTCTTCAACATTCTTCAAGAGGGAGACGTGCAGGTGAAGGGGTACCCCATTCGCCTACCCCTGGACGTGTTCCTCGTGTTTACGGCCAATCCCGAGGACTACACTGCACGCGGAAAAATCATTACTCCGCTCAAGGACAGGATCGGCGCCGAAATCCAGACGCACTATCCGACCGACGTCTCTATCGGCATGGACATTACTCAGCAGGAGGCCTGGCTCGACCGGGACGGCCTTCCGACCGAGGTCCCGGACTTCATCGCTGAGCTCGTCGAACGGATCGCCTTTCTGGGCCGAGAAGACAAGCGGATCGACCAGCGCTCGGGCCTCAGCCAGCGTCTGCCGATCTCGGTGCTCGAGAGCGTCGTATCCTCCGCGGAGCGGAGGGCGCTCCTGCTCGGGGAGAACCACGCCGTCCCCCGCGTGGCCGATATCTACGGATCGCTCCCGGCCATCACCGGGAAGATGGAGCTCGAGTACGAAGGAGAACTGCACGGCTCTGAAAGGATCGCCCGGGAGCTGATCGCTTCCGCCGCGAGCGAGGTCTATCAGGCGAGAGCGGGTGGTTCGGATGTCGAGGAGATCATCGAGTACTTCGAGCAGGGGGGCGCGCTCCAGGTGGGATCCGACAGCTCGGCCGAAGCCTGTGTTCAGGGTTTCGAGGTCGTCCCCGGGCTTCTGAAGTTGGTTCAGGCAGTCGGCCTCGCCCCCAAAAAGTGCTCAGATGGATGGCAGGCTGGAGCATGTGAGCTCGTTCTGGAAGCGCTGGCAGCAGAGCGGAAGATCAGCCGCTCCGTCACCGGCAGCTATGCGAAGGCCCGTCATGAGACTCCTCCGGGCCAGGGCTACAAGGGGTTCGACCCGTTCGGAGGCGTCGCCTCGTAGCAGAAGCGTGGAAGGCCGCTCTTCAACGGGCTCGTGAAGGCTCAGCAACCGTCTAGGGCCGCCCCAGCCAGATCGAAGATCTTCCTCTGTGCGACCGGTAGCGGGAGGTGTTCCACCTCGTCCGGGAAGACCCATCTCTGCCCGTCCCGCCCGGGTTTCTTAGGCGCCATCCCTTCCAGCGGCACCGACACGCCCGACGGGGCGTGTTTCGCCACCCATGATCGGGCACTGAAGACCAACATCGGGCGATAGACAGCCTTGAGATGGGTGAACACATGGCTGACCTCCGGCAGGATGCCGAAGGGAGGTGTGCCCGAGGGTAGCTCGGCACCCAGGTCCTCCAGGCGGGACAGGCATCGTTCGTGGAGAGAGCTTCCCACCGTGAGCGCACCTCCTGCCGGTGGGGCGTCCTCCGCCCCGATCTCGACGGCCGGAAACTCCCAAAGGCCACCCAGGAGACCGTCGGGGGGACGACGGACCATGAGCAGCTCGCCGGCCGGGTTGACTGCCACCAGTACCGCGTAGGAGACGGTCCGTACCCTGGCCCGCCGCTTCGAGGCAGGCCTCAGCTCCTGCGTACCCTGGGCCCTGGCTCTGCATTGTCCGGTCAACGGACACACCGTACAACCTGGAGATCGGGCGGTGCATATCGTGGCCCCCAGTTCCATGAGCGCCTGGTTCCAGTCTCCGGGACGATCGGGATCGACGAGCTCGCCGGCTCGCTTCCGAAGGCTCGCATCAGTGGGATCCACCAGGTCGAAGAGTCGGGACAGGACACGTCGCGCGTTTCCGTCCACGGCGGGCACCACCTCTCCGTAGGCGATGCTCGCGATGGCGCCCGCGCTGTACTCGCCGATCCCGGGGAGCGTCTTGAGACTCTGAGAGTCATCCGGAAGCACCCCGCCCAGCCTCTCCCTCACGATCAGGGCCGAGCGACGGAGATTCCGGGCCCGCGTGTAGTAGCCGAGCCCCTCCCAGGCCTTGAGTACGGCCTCCTCGTCCCCGTCAGCGAGCGCCTCCACCGTGGGAAAACGCTCCATCCAGCGGTGGTAGTACGGAATCGCGGTCTCTACCCGCGTCTGTTGGAGCATGATCTCGGAGACCCACACCCGATAAGGCTCCCGACTCTCTCGCCATGGGAGATCGCGCCGGTGGGCATCGTAGTGCTCCAGGAGGAGCGTTCGGACGCGCGGTGGATCGGGGTGGGTCGTCATCGGCCGGCAAGGTAGATCAGGCGAGCGGTGTCGGCCACAGGCCAACGACGGACAGTCGGCGTACGTATACTTGAAACAAGAAGATACGTATAACGATGGTCTGCCCGCTCACGACCTTCGCAGCGCATGAAGCGCGTACCCCACGTCGAAGGGCTCCCCGCCCCAGAGGGACATGCCGGTCTCCGGATCCACGGTGATCCCCAAGTTGCTGTGCTCGGCTTCCAGGGCGGCGACCGGGTCGCGGGGTAGTCTCGGCGCCGGCGGCACGTCCGGAAACAGCTGCCCGTCGGGCCAGTAGAAGCGGAAACTTCCGCCTCCTCTTCCTCTTCCTCCCTCCACACCCTTCAGCATTTCGACCCTGAACCCCTCTTCGTGCATCGCCCGATGATGGCGCCGGCAGAGCAGCACGAGGTTGTCCAGCCGAGTCTCGCCGCCGTCGGCCCAGTGTTTGATGTGGTGCGCATCGCAGAAGCGGAGCCCACAGCCCGGAAAACGACACCCTCCGTCCCTGTGATCGAGCGCCCTACGGATGGCGGGGGGTACGGTCCTGGTTTTTCTGCCCACGTCGAGCACGGAACCGTCCGAGGCATGCGTCATGACCACCCGGTTCGCATCACAAGCGATGCGGCGAGACGTTCCCGCGGGAACGCGTCCGACACCCTCGAGCATGGAATCGCCCTCTTCCGACAACTCCACGAGCGCCTCGGCGTCCACGTGCACTACCACCTGGAAACGGTCGGCGCGGCCGATCGTAGCGGCGCGGCCAACGGTAGCGGAGCGGCCGCCGGTGGCTGGCTCGGCCGGAGCAGCTAACCCACCTTGTAGCGCCCGCTCAGCGATCAGCCCAATGGCGTCGGCGCGCATCTGCTCGCGGTTGAGCTCCGGATCCTCGGGAGACAGCACCGGACTGCACGGTCCGCACCCAGGGTAGAGCGCTTCATTTGCGGCCTCGATCGCCCGCTTCAACAAAGCCCCCGCCTCAGGATCCAGTCTGGCCCGGAGCACGTACATACCGTCCATATCAGGGAATATGTCGAGCGAGCGCATGCTATGACGTTCTTGCTCCAGTGACTCCTCCTCCCACCGATCCACCCGTCGCCACGCACGTACGAGCCTCTCAACGTGTGAGGCCGTGCCGACACGGGCGAAGTCCATGAGCTCCTCTTCGTTCTCGGGCGTGGCCACCCGGGTGAGCGCACGTGCTTTCGAGTACGACAGCTCGGCGCGCCGCATCTTCTCACTCAGTAACGGCAGATGCTCGAGCGCACGGGCGACGCGCACCTTCTCGCGGGCCGGTCCCATGGCGATGCCGGTGCGCCAGCTCAACCAGTGGGCACAGGTCTTGAAGCCCACGCCCCAGCCCTCTCGCTGGTCGAACTCACGGATCAGCACCAAGAGACGATAGGTGGCCGCATCAATGTGGGCGGCGAGTTCGGCGATCTCGTCACCCAGTCGCTCGACGTCGGCGAAGAGGGCAGAGGTGTGAGCAGTCGGGGTGCAATCGGCGGGAGTGGAAGCTGTGGGAGTGGAAGCTGTGGGAGTGGAAGCTGTGGACACCTTTTGTGCGAAGTCGATCATACGAGCATCCTCTGATAGAAGGTGGCTTTCGGGGAGCAGTTCAGGGACCGGCTGTCGAGAAGCGGCTGTCGGGGAGCCGGTCCGGGGAAAAACTCCCCGTAATCTAATCGGGGGTTTTGCTAGGCTCTGGCTGGCTTCTGGGCGGCCGAGGGAGGGAGTTTAGGCTTCGGTGGGACCGAGAGTGTGCTGGTGTCGAGCACACCACGGGTGGGCTTCTTTCAACGGGTCCTCAGCCCTCGGTCCCGGACTCGGGCCATTGCTGCCTCTGAAATCTGTCAATGTCTGGATGGGACAGATTGTCGGGATCCTCGAGGACCCCGGGGGATGGAGCGCGAACGGAGCGGTGAAGTGGCCGCCGCGCTCAGCCTCGGTTAGACTTGATAAGGAGGTCAAGGTCCCGTCCACCATCCGGCTCCACTATGCGATTCGCAACCTACACCAAGTACAAAGGCAGCTGGCTCGACGCCATGAACCTCGAGAGCCTCATCGAGTCCCTCTCTGATTTTTTCATGAATGGAGGCTTCGCGGGCGGACCCAACTACCACCCCTTCTGGGGATGGTCCGGACTCGAGGACACGAGCTCGGTCGACGCTCTCAAGAATGCTCTTCTCAAGGCGTTGATCGAGAGTGGTCAGCTCACGCCCGAGATGGTCGAGGAGTTGCGCGGCGAGGGCCAGGGAGACGAGGTGGTGCAGCAGCAGATCGCCGATCTCCTGGACGATCTGATCCAGCGCATGGTCGAGGAGGGCTATCTGACGCTGGAGAGTGGCACCCCGACCATGCCCGGTGCCGTCCAGGACGTGACCGGTATGGGCGAGATCGACGAGGCCAAGGAGGCGGCCCAGCATGTGCAGTTCAACCTGACCCAGAAGGGCACGGACTTCCTCGGGTACGGGGCACTCAAGAGCCTTCTCTCGGCGATCGGAACGTCGAGTCTCGGCTCGCACGACACACCACACCTCGCCACGGGCGTCGAGGCCGATGCCACGAGCAAGCCCTACGAGTTCGGTGATACCCTCAACCTCGACGTTCCCGCCACGCTCAAGAATGCTATCGAGCGCGAGGGACTCGGCGTGCCGCTCGACATCGACTACAAGGATCTCATGGTGCACCAGACCGAGTACCGGTCCTCATGTGCCACGGTGCTGATGCTCGACATCTCGCATTCGATGATCCTTTATGGAGAGGATCGCTTCACCCCAGCCAAGCGTGTGGCGCTGGCTCTCTCCCATCTCATCCGCACGCGCTTCGCCGGGGACTCCCTCCATGTAGTGACGTTCGGCGATACGGCGGAGGAGATCCCCCTGAGCCAGTTGGCGAAGGCTCAGGTGGGACCCTTCCACACGAATACTGCGGGTGGACTGCTTCTGGCGCGAAACATCCTGAAAGCGCAGAAGAAGGACATGCGTCAGATCATCATGATCACGGATGGGAAGCCCTCTGCGATCACCATGCCCGACGGCCGCATCTACAAGAACTCCGGAGGGATGGACCAACACATCCTGCAGCAGACGTTCCGAGAAGTGTCCGCGTGTCGGCGCGCCGGAATCTTGATCAACACCTTCATGCTGGCGCAGGACCCGTATCTGGTGCAGTTCGTCCAGAAGGTCTCCGAGATCGCGAAGGGGAAGGCGTACTTCACGTCGACCCAGACGCTCGGGCAGTACATCATGATGGACTTCATGCGGCGTAAGCGGCGGAAGATCGCCTAAGGGGCCGTCTCTCATTGGGTTCGGTTCTGTCTGACCGCACACTTCATCCAGGCCACTACGCTGCTCAGGCGATCCCGCGAGTTGGAGCGGCTTTGGAATATGCTCGAGATAGAAGTAAAGAAGGCTGGTCTTCCCGAGCGCCTCTTGTTCGCGACAGCCGAGGCCGCGCTCGGGCTCAAGGTCCGAAATGCAACCTATCGATCCGTCGCAGAGGTATCTCTACAGGTGGCGAGCAGAGATCTCAAACAGGCGGCGGACGCCGGTTTCCTTGAGGCACACGGCGAGCGACGAGGTCGGTTCTATCGGGGGACCAAAAGGATATTCGACATCCGAGCACTCACCCGCGAACCAAAGAACATACGTGACCCCTTCGAGAGCCCGAGTCCCGACGAACTCTACCTCCCGGGGCTCCAGCAGTAAGAAGATCCATCCCCCGCCTCTTTGCCGGAGTACGATGCAACAATCGCCCCCTTGACCCTCACGTAACGTTAGGGATTAGCTTCGTGGAAAGGAGGCGAGGTATGCCGTTGACGGTGGGTCAAATGGCCGAGCTGGCTGGGGTAACGGTGAGAACACTTCACCACTACGACGCGCTTGGCCTGCTCGCGCCTGATGCCCGTTCGGAGGCCGGTTATCGGTTGTATGAGGACGCCGATTGCGAGCGGCTTCAGGAGATCCTGTTCTACCGCGAGCTGGGATTCGGGCTCGAAGAGATCAATGCGATCCTCAGGGATCCCGAGTATGACCGGGTGGGTGCGCTGCGCCACCAGCGGGATCTGCTGGTAATTCGGAAGGATCGTCTCCAGAACATGATCGGGGCGGTGGAGACCGCTCTCGAGGCACACGAAAAGGGGATCACCATGACGAAGGAAGAGATGTTCGAGGTGTTCGGTGACTTCGATCCCAAGGCGTACGAGGCCGAAGTCGAGGAACGTTGGTCGGGTCCGGCATTGGAGCAGTTCAAGCGACGCACGAAGACCTACGGGAAGGACCAGTGGAAGGAGGCCATGGCCGAAGGTGAATCCATCACAGTGGAGCTCGCCGAGCGGCTCAAGGCGGGAGACGCACCGGGGGACGTGGCGACCATGGATCTCGCGGAGCGGCACAGATTGCATATCGATCGTTGGTTCTACGAATGCTCTCACGAGATGCACACCGGCCTGGGGGACATGTATGTGGCGGACCCGCGGTTCACCGAGTATTACGAGAAATATGCTCCCGGTCTGGCGGCGTTCGTGAAGTCGGCCATCGAGGCGAACCGCGTCCGACACGAGGCATAGCTGACGTCATCGGCTTGCGATCGGAGCAGGCGGGAGCTTTACTCCGCGTCCTCGGCCATGAGGCGCTTTACGTAGGCCAGCTCCTCTCGGGCCCATTCGCCATCCGGGCTACCCTCGTACCGCTCGGCAATCCTCGCGAGTAGGGGCGCCGCCCGAGCCGGCGCCTCGATTCGGTGCCGGTAGAGCTCCGTGAGCTCCCGAACGAGGACCATCTCCCACTTGCCCTGCAACTCCGTTTCCTTGAGCGCACGCTGCAACCAAACGGCGGCCTGCTCGGGATCGCCTGCGTTGTCTGCCAGCAACCTCGCGATCCTGAGGTACGGATCCGGATCGGAGGGAGTTTCCTCGATCGCTTCCTGGTAGACGGCGATTGCGTCGTCGAAATGCCCTCGGACGGCCAACGCCTCGGCGCGAGAGTAGTCACGAGCCGGCTTCGTCGAAGGACCCCCGGGTGCATAGACGACGCGAGCCGCTCCGCCCAGCCTCTCCGAGACAAGGTACGAGACCAAGCCGATCCCCAGCGCACCGAGCGATGCGCCCAGGAATGGATGCTCGACGAGAACGCCGGCGATCAATCCGAGGAAGCCGCCGACGCCACCTCCGAGCAACATCGCCTTCGCCAGGCGGACACGCGCCGCCATATCGACCCCTCTCCGCCCACCCGTGCTCGCAGGTCGTTCGGGTCGCCGGCGCAGATTCGCCTGAATCGCGTCAGGCGCCACCGGAGAAGGGGGTTCGAACTTTGGGGTTGGATCGGGCTTTGGGGTCGGACCGGAATCAGGCCTCTTCAAGCGAAGAGCTCCTCACACCCGTGGAAAGAAGCGGCCCGTGCGTTCTATGTAGCCGCGGTAGTCGTCGCCGAATCTCGCGATCAGGTTCTCTTCTTCCTTGGTGGTCCGGAAGACGATCACCAGCCACGCCGAGACTCCAGTCAACAAGATGAACCAGTTGGCGGGAACGGCCGAGTTGGCGAGGATAGCGAGTATGAAGGCGCAGTAGAACGGATGCCGAACGAAACGGTACGGTCCGCCGGTTATCAACTCGTGGTCCTTTCTAGTAACCACGGTGTCCGTCAGGTTCTTGCCGAGCGTGTGCATCGTCCAGATCAACAACAAGCCCGTCACTGCGCCCAGGCCCACACCCACCCACCGCACCCACATGGGTAACGACACCGCCGACCAGGCCATCCAGGCAGGGTTGATCATGTAGGTGATCAATCCGAGCATCGACGCGAGTCCAAAAGGCCGTAGTGTCGCCAGCACGAAGAGCCCCTCCTGTCGGCGGTCGAGACTTTCGCGGCTGGCCTGGGATCTCACCCGGTGGTAGGCCATTGGAGGCACGATGGTCGCGAACCCCGCGATCAGTATGAGGCGAAAGATCTGGTCGTCGGCCACAGAACCTCGGCTAGCCGTGCTCGGCGTTGGGGAAATCGAAACGGCAATATAGGACCCACGTCACACGCCTCAAACCCGCAGTACCACCTTCCCGTAGCTCTCCCGGGACTCGATGAGACGATGGGCCCGGGCCGCCTCGTCGAAACCGAAGACGTGGCCCACCTGAGGCCGGATACTGTGCTCCATGCAGAAGGCCGTCACCTCGTCCCAGATGGCCCGCATCCGCCGGACGTCGGGGAGCAGGTAGCCGAGATGGGCCGAGGACATCCCCCGGGCGTTCGTGTACATCTCCTCCATGCTCATCCGGGGCTTGCCCTGCCACGCACGCCACCAGGACAGCGGGCTCCAGGTTGAGTAGTCCAGGGCCGCATACCCGGCCACCACCGCGTGGCCGAAGGGAGCCAGCACGCTCTTGGCTGCGGCGAAGACCTCGGCGCCTACCATTTCGAATGCGATGTCGATGCCCTCCGCGCCGGCGGCATCCTCCAGGGCCGTCTGCCAGCCGGGGCGTCGGTAGTTCACGGTCTCGTCGGCGCCTAGCTCCCGGATCCGCTCCAGCTTGGGATCGGCACCTGCCGCGCCCACCACGTAGCAGCCGAAGTGGTGAGCGATCTGCACCGCGGCCGTGCCCACTCCGCCACCGGCCGGGGAGATGAGGACCCGGTCGCCAGCCCGGAGTCGGCCCATCTCCACGAGGCTCACCCAGGCCGTCGTGTAGTTGACGCCGAAGGCGGCGTTCTCCTCCACGCTGAACCCTTCCACCGCCGGCAAGACCTTGGATTCGTCCACCACCAGCCGCTCGGCGTAGGCTCCGTGCTGCATCCCCACGAGGACGGCTTCGCCGCGTCGGCGCTCGACGCCGTCGCCCACCGAATCGATGCGTCCCGTGGCCTCCATCCCCAGGACGTAGGGGAGGTCGGGGGCCCATCCGTACAGGCCCTTCCGGGAAAGGACCTCGGCGTAGTTGATGCCCACGGCCTCCACCCGCACGGCCACCTGACCCGGTCCGGGGGTGGGGTCGGGCAGCTCAGTGGGTCGGAGGACGTCGGGCGAGCCGTGGCGGTTCAGGACGTAGGCCTTCATGGCTACAGCATGGTCGATAGGTGGGGCCGTTCTGTCAACGTGACACACAAGTCCCATCTCCGGAACAATCTAGCCGTCCGACCCCTCCCAACGGACTCCCGCGCAGCCCTCGAGATCGGCCCGTCACAAAGACCCTTCGCATCCTGTAACTCGTTGTCTTGTAATCGTATAAAGGTGTGACACCGCTCCGGATGGCTCGGAAAGTGGTTGAGAAGTGGAGTTTGGCCTGCTTCCTGCACTTGAGTTGTGCGACCGCCCGAAGCGGGCGGTTTCAATCGGTGGAAAGGGTCGAGGCGACCCGGCAGAACGGGGTGGAAGAGAAAATGCTTACCGAAATGATACATAACACGCGAGCCATGAAGGCGGTCCGATGGGGACTGATCGTTACGTCCTGGACGTTCCTTGTACTCGGCTTCGTGCTGAAGCACAACGCATGATCACTCGGGCGTCCGCCTGGCGGACGCCTTGATTAACCTGCCAATATGGCAGTAGACGGCGGGTCAGTTGAGTCGATGGGATGCGATCTGCCGAAATAGCAGGAAGGGGCTCCGGAGCCGAACGGCTACCGGGCCCCTTTGGTTTTGGGTTGTGATCCATGTTCAGAACCCCCAGGTTTTCGGCTCGGGAGGGCCCACAAGGTCGGCTCCCGCCGCATCGGCGAAGCCCTCTCGCCTTGCAGCCCGACGCCCGGTAGCCCATCGTGAAAGGGCCGACGAACCGCAAATCCGCCGGATGGGAGCGCACGATGGGATGGTGTGTCAGGCTGCGTTACGAAGCTCTGGGAGGGACGCTCGAGTGACTGGCTCAGCAGGCGATCTCTCACGGAGGTCGTTCTTGGCGGGACTCGCGGGCACGGCAGCCATGGGGCTGCCTCGATTCACCCCCGACGGTCAAGTCGTTCCGACACTGGCGCTCCCCCCTTTTCTTGCCCGACCGACGACTGAGTCGATTCTG
Organism: Longimicrobiales bacterium; assembly: GCA_965249775.1. Lineage (GTDB taxonomy): Bacteria > Gemmatimonadota > Gemmatimonadetes > Longimicrobiales > Gaopeijiaceae > UBA822. The sequence continues at coordinate 3,013,077 of OZ252253.1, read as the reverse complement.
GTGAGCGTCGGAAACGGCACTGTGGACACTACGGGCCGGCTGGAGATCAGGCCGCTCGGACCGACGGATTGGACCGCGCCCGCGGGGGATCAGAATGTTCCGGCGAACACTCTCTTCAACTGGAACCTCGACGACCTGGCGGCCGGTACGGCCTACGAGTACCGCATCCTCATGGCCGAGGCTGGAGAGGACCTCACGTCGGTCGCTGCCGGCCGCTTCACCACTCAACGGGTAGGTGAAGTCGGGTTCACGGCGGCGCTCACCGCCGATCCACATACAGGTTCTTTTGCGAATGGGTCCCAGCCCGTCATAGAGCTCGATGACGTCATCCGCAACGTCCAGAGGGACCAGCCAGATTTCGTGATCGGCTTGGGAGACAACGTCGCGTGGGCCACGTCGCGGGACTACCCACAAAATGATGACTACGGTGCGATGTTTGCGTACACGATGTATCGACAGCACCTGGCACCCGTCTCCGTTTCGTGTCCGCACTTCGGTCTGATCGGGAACTGGGAAGGCGAGTCCGGAAAAGTCCCTCCCGAGAACGCAGCTCTCGTCGCGAACGTCCGACGGAACTTCGCCCCCAACCCCAACCACCTCACTTACCCCCAGGGCGGAGGCCCCAATGAAGATTACTTCGCATTCGATTGGGGCCCTGCGCTCTTCGTTGTCCTGAACGTCCAGTCCTACTCCGTCCCGTCGGGAGAGCGGTCGACGCCGATGGCGGACGTCACAGTCATTGAGGACTGGACGCTCGGCGCTGCGCAATTCTCATGGCTCGAGGGTGTGCTGGCCGCCTCGGACCACCCGTTCAAGTTCGTGTGCATCCATCACCCGGTTGGGGGAAACGCCGGCGACTACTTCGAGACCCTTTACGGGCGGGGCGGACCGAGAGCCGCCTTGGTGGGTGAACAGCGCCTCGTGCATGAGATGATGGTCGAAAACGGGGTGCAGATCTTCTTCTTCGGACACGATCACGTCTTCGTCGACGAGGTCGTGGACGGTATCCACTACGCGCTCCCCGGCTGCTTGGGAGCTCCCTGGAAGTTCGGGCGTGAGGTCACCGGGTATGGAAGGTATTGGCCAGAATCAGGACACGGCCGCCTCACCGTACGCCCCGAGCGGGCGACCGTGGACTTCGTGAATCAGGCGGGCCAGGTGATCCACCAGTTCGGCGTTGAGCCGGCGTGAAGCGGTCTTAGATCTTCACACCCATCGGCTTCGCCAGCGCAAACGAAAAGACCACCGTCAAAATGAAGAACGCGATGATCCAGTGGGTGTGCCAGCCGAACAGGTTGATGTCGGCGTCCACGTAGCCGAGCCTGATCGCTTCCGCGTTCGAGCCTCGGGGCAAAGGGGCCTCCGTCGGGTAGATGAGCTGATCCAACAGGCTGGACGGGCGGATCGGGGAGCGGCGCACCGTGGTTCCCGACACCCGCACGGACTTCGTCAGGGTCTCTTCGCCGATTCGCACGGCGAGCTCGTACTCACCCGGACTCTCGGCGGCGATGCGCCAGCCTGCCTCCCTGAGCGAAGGAATCCACACTAGGGGGGTCTCCAGCCGCACGCCGGCCGGTACTTCCAGAGACACGCCGGCGCCGTCGGCCTGGGCCACCCGGTCGGCGGCCTCCTCGGTGAGCTCCACTTTGACCAGCGCAGTCTGCCCGGGCTCCAGGCTCTCGTATCCGTACTGGAACTGCAGCTGGCTGACGATGATCACGATCGGCACGATCATCCAGAGCATGGGCACCATCGACAGGCGGAAATATGTCGTCGTCTCGCGGAGGACACCCAATTGCGCAGCGAAGATCGTGCGGAGATCGTCCTTATAGAGTCGAATCTCGTACACGCCGCCGTAGATCCGGCGCTTGACCGCATCCAGTGCGTCCTGGTCCGAGACGGCCCGGAATCCGATCAGCATAGCGACGCTCACCACCAGGGAAATCACGGTGAGACCGACAATGGGTGGCATCCCCCGGAAGGGGAGCACGACGAGATCGAAGACCCAGGCCAACGGCCCATTGACGAACCACATCAGGAGATGTATCCGAGACCTTGCAGGCGTTTACGGATCTCTTCCTCCGAGTCCGCGTCCTCGAGCAGGAGCAGCTCCTTCTCGACCGCGTGTGTGATGAACTCCGCAGGCGACGAATAGCCGGCGATCCGCGAGTACTTCTCGATTCGCTTCAAGAGGTCCTTGTCCAGCTTCACTTTGGAACCGATCACGTGTCCTCCTCGTGTACTCCTTAGACAACCTTCTCAGTTTGGCGGAAAGTCCTCGACGCCGAATTCTGCAACGACGGCGGCGGCGAGCTCCTTCAGCGAACCGGCGGGGACCCGGAGTGGTGTGTTCGAGAAGAGCACTCCCGGCACCGTCTCGTGGTCCATGATATGGTCGCCACTCCACGCACCCATGTTGTCGGTGATTACGTCCGCCGGGATCGCTCCGGCCGCCGACTCGTCCGAGCTCCGCACGCCTTTCGCGAACCCGATCACCAAGTCCGGACCGATCCCGGCGTGACCCACGTCGGTATAGGTCTCGTCGCGAGAATACACCCGAGTGATCGCGGCTTCGCCCGTGGCCGGATCGACCTCTCTCAACAACCCACGCGTGATCTCCCCGAGCAAGACCTCCCTATCGGCCGGGGGCACGATCCCGGTCGCCTCGCGACCCTCCAGATTCAGATACAGCCCGCTGAGACCGAACGCATAGGCCTGCGTGTTCGCAAAGTCGATGTTTTGCAGGAAGTCCAGGTCCCTGCGGTTGCCATCCTGTACGGTCAGGTAACCGTTCTGCTCGAGCCAGGCGTTGAGGCTGAACGAGCGCCTCCAAGAGGTGAACCCGTGGTCGGACATCACGATCAGCGTTCCACCCCCCCCTAACTCTTCGAGGCGGTCCAACGTCTCGCCCACGATCTCATCCGCCTCCATGTACAGATCTTCGATCACATTGGCATAAGGCCTGTGCTGCACCTCGTCATAGGCCGGGTGGCCAGGATCCGTCTTCCCCCACATGATGTGCGATACCTGATCCAGGAAGCCGAAGTAGTTGAAGAGGAACCCGTCGTTGAAGTCGCCGAGCAGGTGCTCGTACTGGCGCCGGATCTCGGCGGCCGCCATCGCCGCTTGGGCAAGGAACTCGTCCTCGTCGAAGACTCCTTCGGATATAGCCTTGGTGTCCTCCGGAAATCCCTGCGTGTAGTAGCGCCCGCCCTCGGCCAGCTCCGCAGCGAAGTCGTCTGGCGTCGAGATCGGCGTCGCCGGATCAAGCGGATCGAAGTTGACCGGCGTGGCGTAGAGCTGGAATTCGGGCCGAACTTGTTTGAGATAGAAGCGCACCATGCCGGGGAGCGTCTGGAACAGCGGGAGAGGGTACTCCACCGGAAGCCAGTCACTCCAGTCCCCTTCAGCGAGGATCAGCTCCTCGTCCCCGACCTCCAGCTTCACGACCGGGCGGACCGGGTCCAGGTAGACGGTGAACTCGGAGCGTAGGTCTTCGGGCTCGATGAGAAACGGGTTCAGTGGCCCCCGGAGACTCGCGTTGAGGATGCCTCGGCGAATCTCGGCCCGCTGAACGTCGCCGGTGGGTGAGCCTCCCAGTCGCTCCGGCGCCGTCGTGAAGAAGCTATACGTTCCGTTGGTGCCCAAGATGTCGGTCGTACCCATGCCGCTTAGTTCACGGCTCGCCGCGCCCGACGTCGGGAAGTTGGCAGGCATGCGCACGATCGTAGTCGGTACGCCCCGCTCCTCGAGCACCTCCCAGAAGGGGACGCCTTGCCGCATCAGCACCACGGCTCCGCCCCCCAGCGCGACTTGCCAAGGCCCCAACTCGAGCGTGCGCCCCGGGGGCTCGACGAACGTCGTGGACTCGTAGGGCGCCATCGTCAAAGAGTCTCTATGAAGGAAGTCGAAGATCCCGTGCCCACCAGCGTCGAGTCCGGTGATGAAGTCCGACCAGGCAACAGGGCTCTGCGGCGGGATCGCCGTCTCCAGCGCCGAAAAAGCTCCACTCTCCGCCATCCGCTGGAGGTTGGGGAGCTTCCCCTCGGAGAGCATTTGGCTCGCCAGCGCATGGTCCATCCCGTCGAAGCCGAGGACGATGACCTGGTGTCCTACCGGCTCGGACCCGCCACACGCGCCCACCAAGAAAGTGATCGCCACAGCCGCGGCCGCCCTCGCACCTCTACCAACCCTGCCCACTCGGGATCTCAGAGCTCCCCGCCTCATTCGATCGATTCTCCCTCGAACAGCAGCTTGCCATCCATATGGGCTGGCGGCTCCACGCCGAAGAGCCAACACGCCGTGGGCGCGATGTCGATGAGCGCGGGGTCGTCACGATCGATGGCCTTGTTGCTGAAGAACACCCCCGGGACGATGCGAGGATCGACACAGTGATCGCCGCTCCAGGGCTTCACGTTGTCCTCGATGACCGCGCCCGCGACCACACCAGTCGCTCCGTCCCACGAGATCCGGTAGCCCTTCGCGTACCCGATCAGCAGATCGGGCGCGTTCTGGAGATAGGGACCCCCGTAGAGCGCGGCGGGGTCGAACGCCTCCCGGATCGCCAAATCTCCGGTTTCCTCATCCTGCATCCCACTGAGCCGCTCTATGAGCTCGGCCTTGAGTGCGGCGGCCTCCTCGCCCGGTTGGACCGATCCCTCCGCTTCGCGACCCTCGATGTTGAGGTAGAGGCCGGTGAGGCCGAGCGCATAAGCCTTGGTCTCGGCCCAGTCTACTTCTCGCAGCCACTCACCCTCGCCAGCGGCTCCGTCCTTGAGCTTCAGATAGCCGTTCTCGTGCAGCCAGGCGTTCAGATTGACCCCGCGGCGGAACGACGTGAAGCCGTGGTCCGACAGAACCACCAGCATGTCTCCCTCCTCGAGCTGCTCGCGAATCCTGCCCACCATGTCGTCGTTATGCCGGTAGAGCTCCTCGATGGCGTCCGCGTGCTCTCCACCCGGTCGCCCGTCACCGTTCGTCGGCGCAGAACGCGCGGCCGGATGTCCCTCCTCCAGGTAGCGCCAGAACATGTGCTGGATCCGGTCGGTCGCGTCGAACACACAGACCACGGCCCCCTTCCGCTGCCGCTCCATGGCGGCGAAGAGCATGTCCTCCCGCTCCTTGTCGATGTCGTAGGTCTGCTGGAGAAACGCACCGTCGTCGATCACGCCTTCGTTGAGAGCCCAGGTGTCTTCGGCAAGACCCAGCGTCGAGAATTTCCCGAGCTTCTTCGAGAGGTACGTCGCGTAGTAGTCAGGATGAGAGATCGGCATGGCCGGGCTGTCGGGATCGAGGTTGATGGGCGTGACATACAGCGATACGTGCTCGCCCGTCTCCGTGAGCAACATGCGGCAGATCCCGCGAACCTTGATGCCAGGTGCGGCCTTGAAGGCCAGGTCCACCCAATCACTCAGCTCACCTGCCCGAAGCTCGAGCGCCTCCTTGCCAACCTGGACCTGGGCGCTTGCCCCGGCTCCGTTCAGGGTGTTGGCGCTTGCCCCGGCTCCGTTCACTGGGTGGCTCTCTGCGTCCCCGTTCAACGTGATCGTGAGGGGCAGGACCAACGGAGGGGCTCCCTCCACCAGCTCGTTGTTGGGGCCCTCCAGGTCGGCTTCCAACCGATCGTCCACGCGGTCCAGGCGCACGCGTCGACCGCCCTCCTTGAAGCCCGCCTCCGACTTCCGGGTCGTGAAAAGCGTAAACGTACCCTGCGTGCCGAGAAGGTCGGGGACGCACATCGCGCTAAGCTGCGCCCCGTAGAAACGTTCCGGTGGGAAGGTGATCGGCACACGAAGGACGGTGCTCCAGATCTGGTGGTCCCCCAGGATCGACCAGAACGGCTTCGACCTCCTAAGCAGGCGCAGGTCGGGCTTCCCGATGGGAATGCGGTAACGACCGATCTTGAGGGTTCGGTCGGGGGGGCCGATCCGAGTCGACGAGAGCAGGGGCAGGTAGGTTCGGCGGTCCCGGTCGAGGAAGTCGTAGATGTTGTGTTTCGCCGGGTGTGTGCCGGTGCTGAAGGAGGACCACGCCACCGGAGAGACCGACGGGAAAGTGGACTGAAGCGGATGATAGCACCCTTCCTCAGCCAAGCTTTGGAAGTTCGGGAGCTTGCCCTCCGCCATGAAACGATCCGTGAGCCCCGGGTCCTGGCCGTCGAAGCCGACGACGATCAACCGTCGGACCTTTGGTTTCGTTAGGTGCGCATACCGTAGAAAGCGCACGGCCGCTCTGAACGGCCACAACAGGAGTGAGAAGAGCGCAATCATCGTGGAGACGGCAAAGACCAAGAAGGACGTGACGAACACGAACCCGGCGCCGGGTCCCACGTATGCCGCGACCGGTTCAGGCGTTGCAGCGATCAGGAGCAGGCCGAGCACTCCCGCAACGAGCAGATGTCCATTCCGTCTGACTCCATCCCGTCTGAGAAGACCGCGTGCTGCGGAAAGGCGCCCCGCGGTGCTATTCTTCCGCCCATGACGCCTGCCACCACCAGCCGGACTCACTGACCCATGCCGCTCAGCAAAGACTGAACGATGCCCCTTGCCACTGCACGACGTGCTTTGCGCCGCCTTCGATACGGGCCCCCCATCGTGGTGGTCTCCGGACTTCCCAGGTCCGGCACGTCCATGATGATGCAGATGCTCGAGGCGGGGGGCGTGGAACCCATGACCGATGGTGTCCGCACGGCGGATGAGAGCAACCCGAAAGGCTACTACGAGCTTGAAATGGTCAAGGACCTGGAGGAGGGCGTCGATGAGCTTTGGCTGCGAAGCGCACGCGGGCGGGCGGTCAAGATCATCGCCTTCCTCATGCGACACCTCCCGGAGACCTTCAACTACAAGGTCATCTTGATGCATCGCAGGCTGGACGAGGTTCTGGCCTCCCAGACCAAGATGCTCGCCAAGCTGGGTGAGACGACCGAGACCGACGACCCGCGCATGAGGAAGCTCTTCGCGGATTCCCTCGCCCGCACGAAGAGCCTGCTCGCGTATAGACCCTGCTTCGACGTGCTTCACGTGCAGTACCACGCCGTCATAGAGGACGGACGGAAGCACGCCGACGAGCTGAACCGGTTCCTCGGCGGGCACCTGGACACCGAGGCCATGGCGGCCGTCGTGAGCCCGGAGTTGTATCGCAACCGCGGCTGACAGCTGCGTGAAGGCTTGCGCAACACTAGTCAGTTGATATAGCCGAGGCTCCGAAGCCGCGCGATCTCATCGGGGCTCAGGTTCTGGATCGCTTCCGTGTCGGGCGGCGGACGCAGCGACACCGCATACTCCCGCCAGGTCGACAGCTCGGTTGCCAGATTCGCCACGATGTCCGGATGATCCTCGGCCACGTCGTTGAGATTGATCGGATCCTTCACGTGATCGTACAATTCGAATTCGGGCCAATCCTCGGCCTGATTCTCGTTCTGGATCAGCTTCCACCCGTCCAGAATGATGGAATACGAATCGTGCGGCAGTCCCATGAACGAGATGGCCGGAGCCACGACGCGCTCGCTGAACGCGGCCCGTCGAATGGCGCCAAAGTCGGACACGCCGTCCGGGTCGACGATCAAGGGCAGCAGGCTCTGACCCTGCACCGCCTCGGGTGGTGTGATGCCCGCCAGCTCCAGCACCGTGGGCATCATGTCCACCGACTCCGTCGTCTGCTCGACGACCGTCCCACCGGGTAGCACGCCGGGCCAATGCATGATCAACGGCACGTTCATCATCTCGCCGTAGGCGTTGTTTCCATGAAAATGATGGCCATGCTCCAAGAACTCCTCACCGTGGTCGGATATCAAAACGAAGAGCGTCTCGTCTGCGATTCCGAGTTGCTCCAACCCTTCCATGAGCCTGGCGACCTCGACGTCCATCGCGCGTATGGATCCATCGTACCAATCGTACTCGTGCTGGAGGTACAGCTCCTTATCGACATCCGTGGAGTCCATCTGGACTTGGGTCGGAAGATCGTCCATTCGGCCCTGCCAAAGACCATTGCCCCGCTCGTGTTCTGCAGCGGTCTCGGTTGTGGTCCACATGACGTCGTACGGTGCATAAGGCTCGAACGGACTGTGGGGATCGAACGCATGGATCATCGCAAAGAAAGGCACGTCGCCGTGGTCGCCTGCCCACTCGAGGAGGCGGTCGACATACGTGCGGGCAGTCTTGGATGCGGCGTGATCCAGGTCCCCGACCGAAGTGCGTTCGTGCAACACGTCCACCCCCTGATGCAGATTGCTCAGTCTGCCAGAAAATGGGACAGAAGAGGTCTGCCACGTAGCGTAGCCGGCCTCCCGGAACGCCTCCGACATGGTCGTCACCGAAGACGCCAGACGGTCGGGCATGTCTACGATTCCATGCGTGCTGGGATAGAGCGACGTCAGGATCGATGGTACCGATACCTTGGTCCAAGAAGCTTGCGAGATGTTGTCGGCAAAGCGGACACCGTCGCCCGCCAGCTTCGTCAGCGTCGGAGAGGTCTTTCGCTCGTAGCCATATGAGTCCAAGTGATCGCGACGCATCGTGTCGATGATCAAGAGGATAACGGCTCGCGGACGCTTGCTTCCGCCGTCCAACAAAGCCGTTCGGTCCTCCGTCACATCGTTGTTGGCCGGCATTGCACCACTGTTGTGGACTACCACCGATCCCCAGTACCCGAGCATCCCGGGGTCGTCGGCATCCAGCCCGAGTGAGATGGTCACATTCTGGCCCGCGTACTCGGACAGCTCCAAGCGGGATGTAGACCACCGGTCCGGAGTCGTCACCGTGCGCTTCAAGAGTGAGGTCTCCGTCCCAGCCGCGGTCACCGTCACTTCGAAGGTGATTGGACCGTCCTCGATGGTCCCATACGCCAGGTCGAGCCACGGCCGCGCCGGGAGGTCCAGGTCGACTACGATGCGTTCCGGCGTGCGACTGACGATCGCCTCCCGGTAGACTTCTGCCAGCCCATGCCACCCGGGGCCGGAGGGCACCGTCGCGAGGTGCTCCCTGAACGGAATGACGCGGACCGACTCGATCGCGAACTCGGCGCCCTCCACGTCGCTCGGTACGAGCAGAATGTTCCTTACCCCGCCCATCCGGATCGTGGCGCCGGCTTCGCGAAGTGTGTACGTGACGAAGTCGTCTCCGGGAGAAAGCTCGGCCCTGAGTTGACGGCGCGGCTGATCGGCGAGCTGCTCGATTCTGGCCTCCACCCAGTCGTCGTCCCGATTCTGCGATCCATTGAGCTGGATTCCGACCTCCTCTCCACTCGACACGCGCATTCGGACCTCGATGGAGTACAGCTGATCGCTCTGGTCCACCCCGTCCGGACGCACACCGAGCAGGATGGGAAGAGCGCCCGTGGTGCCGACGAGCTTTCCGTCACGAACCTCCAGGCCCTCGACGTCGTTGAGCGCGCTCCAGCCGAACGTGTCTTCCCCCGCATCTGCCGCATCACTCGCTTCTCCGTCTTCTTCTCCGTCTTCTGCCTCCCTCCTCGCTATAGCGCACTCCCTCGTACGACATGGTTCTTCTTCTCTCTCTTCTGCCTCTTCTGCCTCTTCTGCCTCTTCTGCCTCTTCTGCCTCTTCTGCCTCTTCGGGAGCGGGAAGCGTCCCCTCGCCGTCGAAGCGCCACTCGGTGCGCTCGGGTTCGGCAGCCGTAGGACTCCCCTGGACCATGCTGCTTTCGAAGTTGTCGACGAGTCGGATCGAGACCGTCTCCGGTTCACTTGTACAGGCGGCGGCGAACAGCGAGAGAGCCAGCAGGGGCAGCAGGATCTTGCGCATGGAGATCTCCAGAGTCGATGCTCTTGGTAAGGGCCGAATTCCCGGTCTGTTGGGGAGACCAAAGTAGACGCTCGGCGCTCCGGGCGCGACAGCGCTCCCGATTCCCCTTGCCCCCCCGATCACTCTCGGACACGTTACGGCTCTTTCATCCCGCTTGTGCGGCGGGGTTGAACTACGTCCGCCGACGGCCGCTAACGATTTTCCCGACTTTAGCCAACGATTCTCCCGACTTTATATGCCCGAGCGCACTATTGAGGGTCTCCGGATCCACATCGACCGAGACCTCTGTGTCAGCTTCGGGGACTGTATCGAGGCAGAGCCAGGCGTGTTCGAGTTCGACGACGATGAGATAGCGGTCTTCGTGACTGAGACCGGTGCGACCACACGAGAAAGACTGATCGAGGCCTGCGCTTCCTGCCCGGTAGACGCACTGACCGCGTTCGACGAAAAGGGGGAGCAACTCGCTCCGTAACGGGTCACACATGAGGGCCGCTGGAGGAGCGGACCCGACGCCGGAGCCCCTTGGAAACCACGAGTCCCATGCGAAAGATTCGAACCTACCAGGACGTGACCCACGAGACCGGCTCGGACCTGCTCGAGCAGGTCGTGGACCAGCAACACCGTCTCGCCGACCGCCTCGCGCAGGTTCGGTCTGTCGTGGCGGTGGCCAGTGGCAAAGGCGGTGTCGGCAAGAGCGCGATCACAGCCAACCTGGCCGCTGCTCTCGCGGGACGAGGGCTCGCCGTCGGAGCCGCCGACGCGGACCTCAACGGACCGTCACTGGGCCGCATGCTGGGCGTATCCGGGGCCCGGCTAGCCGATCGGCCAAGCGGGGTTGCACCGGCCCAAAGCCCATCGGGAGTGCGCGTCATGTCCATGGAGTTGCTCCAGGAAGAGGAGGACGCTCCCCTTCGCTGGCGAGAGCCCGGAATGGGAGGGTTCATTTGGCAAAGCACGCTTGAAACCGGGGTCCTCCGGGAATTTCTGGGGGACGTCGAGTGGGGAGAGCTGGACGTACTCTTGGTCGACGTACCACCGGGGACCGACAAGATCAAACGACTCTTGGAGCTGGTCCCGGACGTGGATCAGATGCTCCTGGTCACGACTCCGTCCGAGACGGCTCGGTTCGTAGTGTCCAAGTCCGTTCGCATGGCCCGTGAGGGCGCCGTGGGGACGGTTGCGCTGGTTGCGAACATGGTCGGCCATACGTGTCCGGAGTGCGGCCATGTGTCCGAGCTCTTCACGGGTGACGGCGCCAAACGCCTCGAAGAGGAATCCGGCGTACCCGTCTGGGCGGAGATCCCCTTCGATCCACGGCTCGGCGCGGCCACGGACTCGGGCACGCCGCTGGTGGTCACGGACCCCGATACCCACTCGAGCCGGGCCATTCTCGCGTTGGCCGACCGGGTCGAAGAGCATATCGAGATCCCGCACGAGAATACGGTTGAAGACACGGTGGAAGGGGCCGGCTCATGAAGTTCCTCTGCTTGGACTGCGACGACGTCATGAAGTTCGCCGAGCGGCAGATTCCCGGAGACGGAACGCTGGCCGCAGTATTCACGTGCGAGTCCTGCGGCCGAGAGATGGCGATGCTCACGAACCCAATGGAGACGCAGCTTGTCTCCAGCATGGGCGTGAAGATCGGCGGACGCGAAGTCCCCACCCAGCCCATGGAGTTGGCCCGTACGTCTCTCGAGGGTGGCCGTGACGATGCCTTCGCCTTGTCGGAGGACATTCCGCTCGCCTCCGGCGAGTCAGCGCTCGCCTCGGGTGAGCCGGCGATTGGAGGCGAGGCCGAAGCTGCCGATACCGTAGGTGTCGAGGGCGCAGGCGCCGAGGCCGCGACGGGCCGCGTCGTGTGGACGTCAGAGGCCACGAGCCGGCTCGAACGGGTGCCCAGCTTCGTCCGGGGCATGGTGAAGCGGATCTACACCGATTGGGCACGCCAGAAGGGCGTTTCGGAGATCACGCCCGAAAACATGGACCGGGCTCGCACGGAGTTGGGCCTGGAAGGTATGTAGGCTTGTTCGGAGCCAGAGAGCTTTCCTTCACCTACCCCTCGGGCCGCAGAGGCCTGGAAGACGTCTCCCTCGACGGAGCTCCCGGGGATCGCTTGGTCGTGATGGGCCCGAACGGATCCGGTAAGAGCACGCTGCTTCGCCTCGTATCTACTGAGCTCCCCTCGCGCCCCGGATCGCTCACCCTTTTCGGCCAACCGTGCGAATCCCACAGGAGAGAGCTTCGCAGAAGAATCGGTGTCGTGCAGGATACGCCGGTCCACGTGGAAGATCTCACGGGGATGGAGAACGGGCTCCTGTTTGCAGAGCTCTACGGCTTGCCCAGAGCCGAGGCATCGGGTGCCTTTGCAGCCCTGTTCACGACACTCGGCCTGGACGATGCCTGTCACGTCCCTACGAAGGAGTACTCGTACGGGATGAAGAAGAAGCTTCTCATCGCGGAGGCTCTGGTCCACGACCCCGACCTGCTCATACTGGACGAGCCCGCGCTCGGCCTGGATCCACCTTCTCGGGCAGCCCTTCTTCGAATACTCGAGGAGCGCTCGCGGAAGGGCGTTTGCACGCTCGCCGCCACCAACGAACCCGCGCTGGCCCAGGAGTTGGCCACCACCGTCGTCCTTCTCCACGAAGGCGAGGTCGTCGCGCACGGTAGCCCCGCCGACCTTCTGGCCAAGGTCGGCGGCGCCACGCGAATCGAAGTGCATGTGGCCAGTTCTCCGCCGGCCGGTCCAACAACAACCGACCGGGCCTTCGAGGGGCTTCCGGAGGACATCGTGTCGATCCGACAACTCCCCGACCGAATCATCGTCGAGAGTGAATCGGGCCCCGATGTCCTGCCGCAATTGGTGGGCGCGGTCCTCGACGCGAGGCTGAGGATCGACCGGATCGAGATACGCGAGCCCGACCTCACGGACGTGTTTACGCTCTTCACCGGCCAGGCGTTGGACGCTGAGCAAGGCCAGGCCTCGGGCACAAAGCAGGCCTCGGACACAAAGAAAGAGGACGCGTGACGTCGGCCGTGTGGAGAACGGAGTGGCTCATCGCCCTTCGGCGCCGGCGCCTCATGGCGCTGAATGTCCTGATTCCGTTTACGCTCGTCGCCACCATCGCTTTCAGTCCGGCGCCTGCCGTACACTCCGCGGCGGTCTTCGCCGTGCTCTTCGCCCTGTTCGGCACATTCGGCTCGGCCATTCCACTGGTTCGTGACGGTGAATCCGGGCTTCTCCGCCGTTACGTGCTCACGGGAGCCCACCCCGGTGGGCTCCTCCTTCAGCGCCTTTTCGCCACCGCCGTGCTCGACCTGATCCAGCTGGCGCCGTCGGTGCTGGTCGTCGCCGTAGCAAGGGGAAGCTCGGGCGCTCAGTTGGCCATGGTCGTGCCGGCGATGGTGCTCGGGCTCGTTGCGGCGAACGCTTTAGGCGCGCTCACCGCTGCCCTGGCCAAGTCGGTCGCCGAGGGAGCGCTCTTCGCGGCCGTGGCCGCCCTCCTGCTTCTGCATTGGGCGGGGACGTTTCGTACTCCTGTTCCCGGAACCTGGCAAGCCACCCTGGAGGCGTGGAGTCCGTTCCGCCCACTCCATGAGAGTTTGCTCGCGGCGGCAGGCGGCGGCGGGCCAGACCTGGACCCCGTGCTGCTCGCACTTCCAGTCGCAATCACATCAGCGGTTTTGGTCCTGATTGCTGCCGGCGGGCGCTATGCCATAGGCCTCGGCGGCCGCTGAGGTCCTACCCCGCAGCCGACTAGAAATCGAGCCTGCTCCCCCGTTGTTGACAGCCCTCAGAAGGGTCGGGTATACTCCGTTCGCACGACATGCACCATTTGGAACAAGGGCCCTTTGGTAGGGGGCCGAGGACCGTGTTTTCATGGATTGGAAAAGCGGACCGCGCCGCCGTCGAGACCCCTGGCTCAGAGGGGGTCGACCTGAGAGATTAGGGCCTCGTCATGCTCGTACGGCTCTCGCTTTCGGCTGTGACCGGTAACCCGTGTGTGCATTTGAAGTCATGACAACGCCTGCGCGCCTCTAGACCAAACCAGATCGCACTCGGACGCTTGCCGGCTGCAGAAGCCGGAGCCCCGCCACCTTCCCTGGGGACGGGGGGCCTTTGTGCGATCGGTACGGAAAGGGTGCCAAGAACCAGGGCCTGAGGCCCGAGGTGCTTATGTACCGTGAAGTATTCGTTCCCGTCGACAACTCCGACAACTCGCATTGGGCCATCGACCGCGCCATAGAGCTCTGTAAGCGCTCCGAGGGGCGGATCACCGGAAACCATGTTTATGCGGCGCGCCTTCATGATGTGCGCTTTCGCCAGTTGGAGACAGGACTTCCCGCCCAGTTCCAGACCGCGCAAGAAATCAAGCGGCAGCGGAAGGTACACGACAAGCTGATCGAAAAGGGCCTCCAGCTCATTTCGGATTCCTTTCTCGATCAGACCGCAATCAGTTGTGACGCGGCGGGCGTACCGCTGACCCGACAGCTCCTCGAGGGCATCAACTATGAGGAGGTCGTTCGGGAGGCCAACCAGGGTGCCGGACGCCTTCCGAGCTTGATCGGCTTCGACCCGAACATCGCGGACAAGTACGACGGCGGTGACAAGGTCCGTAGTGACGTCATCGTGGACGAGGACGGGCGGATCGTCGCGGAGGACGAGGACCAGGATGAGAAGCTCGCTGGGTCGAGTGGTCGAGACTACGACCTCCTCGCCATCGGTGCGCATGGGATCGGCAAGCAACCCTACTCACAGTTGGGTGGGATGGTCTCGAGGGTCATCCGCCAGGTTGAAAAGGACACCCTGATCGTCAGGAACGATCGCGCACTAGAAGGCGGTGACTGGATCATCTGTGTCGATGGTTCCTCGTACTCGTACAAGGCCATGCGGCATGCTTTGGAGATGGCCAGGGAATTTGGGGCGAAGCTCTATGTGTGCTCGGCCTTCGATGTGGAATACCACCACGCCGTGTTCGGGAACATCAAGGACATTCTCTCCGTGCAGGCCTCGAAGGTCTTCAAGTTCGAGGAGCAGGAAGAGCTCCATAACAACATCATCGACAAGGGTCTCCTGAAGCTGGCTCAGGCCAACCTCAAGCGGGCCGAGGTGATGGCGCAAGAGTTCCCGGATGTCGAGGTCGAGACGCAGATCCTCATCGGAAAGCCCTTCCAGTGCATCCTTCAGTGGGTCGAGGAAATCGATCCGAGCCTTTTGATCCTCGCCCGCCATGGCGGGCACCGGATCGAGGGTACGGATATGGGATCTCAGGCGGACAACCTGTGCCGCCTCTCACCGACGAACATCCTGCTCATCGGCACGACCGACGTTCGCCCGGACGACATTCCCTGGATCGAAGAGGACGGTGAGACTGGGCTCGAGTGGGCGCCTGATGCCGAAGTCCGGATCTTGCGGGTACCGCCGTTCGCACTCGGGATCGCCCGCAAGGCCGTTGAAGAGTACGTGCTCGACAACTATGGCCCCGGAGCCAACGGCACATATAGGGAAGACGCGATCGTGCAGGCTGCCTCGAACGGCACGGCGACCAACGGCTCCTCGTCCACCGTCGCCTCAACCAACGGTGAAGGAGCGGCCCTCGCCGGAGCCGAAGCCGCCGCGGACGGCGCGGAGCCCGGCGCATCGGTGCCCCCGCTCGGCGCGGGCGGCCTCCCGATGGTCACGAGCCCCCGCCTGGACGAAGCCATCCAGAAGCTGCTTCCGACGCACATGCAGTTGATCATGGGGATCGGCACTGCAGAGGAGCTCGCCCTCGCGGAAGTGAAGGCTGAGGAGGCGATGAAGCGGACGCTGGTCACGGGCCGGGACGCCGACCCCCAGCCGGACGTCCCCATGATCTCGGCAACCTGTCCGTACAGCGGTCATCCGCTCATGCGCGAACGGACCGCAGACGATCCCGTCGAATGGACCCAAGAAGCCTTCGAACGGCTGAAGCTGGTGCCTTTGATCGCGAGGCCGCTCGCCCGCAACACGGTGGAGCGATTCGCGCGTGAGAACGATTTCTGGAGAGTCACCACGCCCGTCATGGATGAGAACAAGCAGGCCATGATCGAGGCCGACGAGTTCGACATGGACACCATGTTGGTCATGTTCCGCGAGCTCCAGACCAAGCAAATCCAAGCAGCAGCCGAGGGCATCGACGGTGTGACTCCCGAGATGCGCAAGTTCATCGAGGAGGCCAAGGCCAGCGGCGTGACGCGCTGCCCGATTCGGGACGTGGCCGAGGCCGCGGAGGACTGCCCGGTGGACTTCAAGACCGTCTCACCAGAGGACGCCAAAGCCGCGATCGAGCAATTCATAAGCAAGGAACCCGCCGACGCATGAGCAGCGAAGCGCTGGCCCCTCCCACTCCGGAAGGGCTCGTGGGGGTTTCACCGAGCGGTGCACCGGGCCCCAAGCGTGGTCCATACACTCCGCATATCGTTGCGTGGAACCTCACCAAACGATGCAATCTGGCGTGTGCGCACTGTTATATTTCAGCAGGTTCCTGGCATGCGGCGGACGATGAGCTCCCGACGGACGAGTGCTTGCGGATCCTGGATGAGGTTCTCGACGTGAACCCCAACCCGATGCTGATCCTCACGGGAGGGGAGCCCCTCCTGCGAGACGACCTGGAGACCCTGGCGGAGAGAGCCACGGAGCGGGGCGCCACGGTTGTGGTGGGAACGAACGGGACTCGCTTGACTGGTGAGCGTATCGACTCCCTGTTGGAGGCCGGCGTCAAGGGTGTCGCCGTGAGTATCGACTCTCTGCGTTCCGAGTATCATGATCGATTCCGCCACGGCGGGGGCGCACTCACGGACACGATGGCTGCGGTCGAGCGCTGCTCCGCTCGAGAGCTCGATTTCGTTATTCAAACGACGGTCACCACCGGCAACCGGCACGAGATTGCAGATTTGGCTCGCTGGTCGGCCGAGGCAGGAGCCGTTTCCTTCAACGTCTACTTCGTGGTCCCGACCGGGCGCGCAGAGCACATGCAGGGCATGAGTCCGGAAGAGAACGAGGACGTCCTGCGGGAGCTCGTCGAGCTGGAGGGGACGTATCGCGGCCGCATGATGGTCCGCTCGAAGTGTCAGCCCCAACTCATGCGTCATGTCGTCCAGGGCGATCCCGAGTCTCCTCTGCTGAACTATGAGACCCGCTGTCCCTGTGGCGTCCACTACGTGCGCATCACGCCCGAGGGCAAGGTCACCCCGTGTCCTTACATGCCCGCGGTCGCGGGGGACCTGTCGACGCAGAGCTTTCGGGAAATCTGGGAGTCGTCGCCGGTCTTCACGCAACTCAGAACAGGCGAGCTCGGCGGCAGGTGCGGACGGTGCGAGTATCGCGAAGTGTGCGGAGGCTGCCGCGCCCGGGCCTATGCCGACAGTGGTGACTTCATGGGCCCGGATGACTCCTGTGCCTACGACCCGTCCGGAGAGATACCCCTGATCGCCTCTCGCCGGACAGTCTCCTACGGGCAGTCAGCGTCCCACGGGCAGTCCGGCCCGGATGGGCCGACGGTCGCCGACACCGGCGCGTCCTCTACCGAGCAACCCGCTTCGGTCGCACTCGAATGGTCCCCGGAAGCCCTCGCGCGCATGGACAGAGTACCGAGCTTCGTTCGGGGAGTGGTCACACAAAGGGTCGAGAAGTTCGCCCACGACCGAGGCTACGCGCGTGTAGATGTGGAGGTCATGGAGGAGGTTCGTCGAGACCTCCCCGTGGATTTCTCCAAGAAGCTTCCGTTCTTCTTGGGCAGAGGGGGAACGGCATGACGGCACGACGAGCGGCGATGAGCTTGAAGCTCCTGGGGGTGGCGAGCCTCTCCGCCTTGGCCCTTCACCTGTTCGCCGACGCGGCATGGGCGCAGGACCTCGCCGGCCGAGACTACGGGGATTTCCCCGTGATCGGGGGACGGGCAGCCGTCTGGATAGCGGCCCAGGTCCATCTGCTCTTCGCGGCCTTCGTGCTCGGCGTGCCCATGTTCGCCGTGGTCGCCGAGGCCATCGGAATGTTCGGCGGGGACTCGAAGTACGATAAGCTTGCGAAGGAGTTCACCCGGCTGTTGCTCGTGGCGTACTCCGCCACGGCGATCTGGGGAGCGATCCTCTCCTTCCTCCTCATCACGATCTACCCCAACCTCTGGGGCTACCTTGCGGAGATCTTCGAGGCCTCCATGTGGGCCTACGTGGGGCTCTTCTTCTTCGAATCCTTTACCCTCTACCTGTACTACTACGGCTGGGATCGCTGGAACCAGGGGCGGGCCAAGATAGGCCACTGGACGTTGGGCATCCTGCTGAACGTCTTCGGCACTACCGTGATGCTCATCGCCAACTCGTGGCTCACTTATATGATGAGCCCGCCAGCTGAGGTGGGGCCCGACACCTCACCTGCCATGGTCCAGACGTGGAACGCCATCTTCAACGCGACCTGGATGCCCATCAACATCCACCGGGTTCTGGCCAACGTCGTGTTCGGTGGAGCGATCGTGGGCGCCTATGCGGCCTACCGCTTCCTGCTGGCCAAGACCGACGAAGAACGCGCCCACTACGACTGGATGGGCTACATCGGAAACTTGATCGCGATCATGTTTCTCATCGTCCTTCCCTTCGCCGGTTACTACCTCGGCCGAGAGCTCTACGAGTTCAGCCCACAGATGGGCAACACCCTCATGGGCGGATTCATGAGCTGGCTCTGGATCATTCAGGCCTTCCTGATCGGAGTGCTGTTTCTGGCGGGCAACTACTATTTGTGGGTCGGCATGGGACGCATTCCGGGAGCAGAGCGGTTCACGCCCTACACGAAATACATGCTGGTCGTGCTCGTGGTGGGTGTCATCGTGTGGGCCACGCCGCATACCATGATCGCCAGCCGGGCAGAGATCGACGCCATGGGTGGGACGTACCATCCGTTCCTGGGGGTCCTTGGCGTCATGAGCGCCAAGAACACGGCCGTCAACATCATGATCTTGACCACGATCCTCTCGTTCCTTCTCTACGGGCGTGCGAACAAGAATCCGACCGTTCCGTGGGCTACGACCGGGACCCTGGTGCAGGGGGCTCTGTTCCTCCTCGCCGCGGCCGTCGTGATGTTCTACGGCATATATGGCTACTTCGTCGACGCGATTACACGGGTCGGCTTCTCGGTCTGGCAGGTGCTGGCGGTACTCGTGACCATCGTCGGCGTGGGCATAATCCATGTGTTCATGATGCGGGGCGCTGAGTCGCGTGGCGACATTCGGTGGGGTCAGATGCCCCCCCGTTCCCAGTACGCGCTCTTCATTCTGGCCGTCACGTTCACGTGGTTGATGGGTCTCATGGGCTTCGCCCGGAGCGGCATTCGCCAGCACTGGCATGTGTGGGAGGTCATTCGAGACACGAGCATATGGGCGGCGACGCCAGCGCTCGGGTACGCGGCCGTCGTGATCTCCGCCTGCGTGATGATTTTCTTCACATTAGTGGCGTTCATCTTCTGGCTCGGCGGGTTGGCCGAAACACCTGACGTACCGCAGGCCAGCGCGAACGCCTCCCCGACCACTGGAGGGCCGGAGCTCGCTCCTGCCGCGGGCGACTGATGAGCGACACCGTCGGCCTCCTGGCCTCGTTCGATTATGTAGACTCGGCCGTGAATGCCATCGGCGAGTTACGGGCGGCCGGCCACAAGAAGATCACGGCCTACATGCCGTATCCCGAGGCTCAAATCGAAGAGGCACTCGGGTACGATCAGAGCCCTGTCAGGGTGTGGGCGTTGGCGGGTGGACTCTTGGGCGCGGCCGGTGGGTTGGCTCTCACGTCCTTTACCTCGATGGATTGGCCGTTGGTTACGGGTGGCAAGCCGATCCTCTCGATTCCCGCTTATGTGATCATCACGTTCGAGATGATGGTGTTGTTCGGTGCCTTGTCCACCGTGATCGGGCTCTTCATCAATAGCCGCCTTCCCTATGTCAAGCCGATGGTCGTCTACGACCCGGAATTCAGTGCTGGGAAGTTCGGGATCTACGTGACCGTGGCGGCGGATCACCTCGACGGAGCCAGAGGCATCTTGAAAGGCCAGGACCCCGCTGCGCTCCGGGAGGATCCGGAGGGCGTGGCCCACGCAACTCCGGGATTCGACGACGTCCGGGAGGAGCCCATTGGGGTGGGCGTGGGGGTGGGAGCGGCCGCGGCCGCGGCAGATTTCATTTCGGGATCCGACTCAGGCTGGAACCGCGAGATGCTGGTAGAAAACCTCAAGATTTTCGTGGTCGTGATCGGCACACTCGCCACATTCACGCTCGTGGCGAACATGATTCCCCAGTTGCAATCGGAGGTGCCCGAGGAGCTCAGCTTCGGGGCCGACGTGACCCCCGAGGAGCTTGTTTCGTCCGGGGAGACCCTCTTCAACGGGGCCGGCGGGTGCCTGGCCTGTCACGGGCTGGGCGAGAGGGCTCCGAACCTTCTGACCGACCACGAGGGCACGGGCACGATCGGCGTCCGGTGCGCGAATCGTGTGCCTGGCGAGGACTGCAAGACCTACCTCTATAGCTCGCTGGTAGAACCGGCGGCGTACCTCGTGGAGGGCTTCCTCCCGCTCATGAATGAAATTGACATCCGTGTGCAGCTCTCGAACGAGCAGATCTGGGCGCTCGTGGCCTACTTGGAGTCCGAGGGCGGTGAGGTGACCGTAACGGGCGAAGACATCATCGAGACCGGCGGTTTTACGAGTGCGGCTGCGACTTCGGGGGCTGCAGCCTCGACTGCGTCCGCCACCGCCTACACGGATCCAGTCGACATCATGAACGCCTATGGGTGCCTCGCCTGCCACGAATTCAACGGAGGGGGTCTGGCGATGGGTCCCGCGTTCGACGGGATCGGCGCACGTGTAGATGCCGACTATATCCGCGAGTCGATCCTGGATCCGGAAGCCAGCGCCTCAGAAGGCTTCGAGGGATTTCCGGGGGTGATGCCTTCGACTTTCGGTAACCAGCTCACCGGGAGTCAGCTGGAAGCCCTCGTACAGTTCCTGGCAAGCCAACGCTAAGGGGAGGCGAGAATAGCGATGAAGTACTTGAAGCATCCCCTCGGCCAGGCTGTCCTTGTCCTCTTTCTCTCCTACCTCTTGTTGGAATACGGGATCGCGTACCTCCCGCCGTTGGTGGGGATCGCAAGCGCTCCGGTCCCGAATTCGGTGGTGTTCCAGTTCACGGTCACGGTAGCCGTGGGGGTCCTCCTCTGGGTCAGCGACAACGAAGCCCGTTGGACCCAGTTCAAAGAGCCCATCCATCGCGTGATGGTGGACCCGGGCCAGAGAATACTTCTGAGCTCGCTGATGGTGCTGGCGCCGATCCTCGTCGCGTTCGTGACATTCAATCAAGTGAGACCCTCCTTCGCAGCGCCTTCGACCCTACGCTCGATTCACCCGTCGGCTCCGAGCCAGATCAACTTCCAGGGGACGACCTTGGAGCTCGCCACCCTGGAGAACCCCCTGCGCTCGCGAGGCTCCATGGAGGAGCACTACGAAGAAGGCAAGCGCGTCTACTACGAGAACTGTCTGGCCTGTCATGGTGACGGCCTCGACGGCCAGGGTCACTACTCGCACGGATTCAATCCAACCCCCCTGAGCTTCCAGGACGTCGGTACCATCGCGCAGCTGGTTGAACCCTTCGTTTTCTGGCGGATCGCGAAGGGGGGTCCCAACCTCCCCAACGAGGGGGGGCCCTGGAACTCGGCCATGCCGGCGTGGGAGGACTTCCTGACGGAAGATGAGATCTGGTCGGTTATCATCTTCATATATGATCAATCCGGTCATGAGCCTCGCACCTTCGAAGAAGAAGGTGGAGAGGGGGAGGCGGAATGACGGCGACGACGACCAGGGGCACCGCGACGATGAAGTGTGCGCCGAGAGTGGGCCTTGCCTTGGCCTTCTTGTTCGCCGCGGCGTCGGCATCTGGGGTCGGGAGCCTGAGCGCCCAGGACGGGGACGATCTCGGCCGGGTCACCTATGATCGCTGGTGTGCCGGCTGCCACGGTGTGGACGGGACGGGCAACGGCCCGGCCTCCGGCTACATGCTTCCCCGGCCACGGGACTTCACCCAGGCACTGTACCAGATTCGTACGACGGCCAGCGGCGAGCTCCCAACGGATGAGGACATTCGGGCCATCATCGACCGGGGGATGCCGGGTACGACCATGCCGGGCTGGGAGGATCTTCTTTCGAACGACGAGATAGAGGCACTGGTCGAGCATCTCAAGTCGTTCTCCCGGTTCTTCACTCCCGATGCGGTCCCGCAACCTCTCGATTTCGGAGGCGCCACCCGGGGCAACGCCGACGTGGTCGCTGAAGGTGAGAGTCTGTACCGGGACCTAGCGGGCTGCGCGGCATGCCACGGGGAAGAGGGCCGAGGCGACGGAGAGTCCGCGCCGACGCTGACCGCTGATGAAACCGACCTTCCCGTTCGTGCGGCAGATCTGACGGAGAACTGGCTTTTCAACGGTGGCGGAGAGGTCGAGGACATTTACCGCCGACTACTAACGGGCCTGGACGGCACACCCATGCCGAGCTTGGCCGACGTCGTCACGGCGGGCGAGCTCACCTACGAAGAGGTCTGGGCCATCGCACACTACGTTCGCAGTCTTTCTCCGGAGGACGAGCCAGGAATCACCGAGGTGGTGCGGGGCGTCCTCTTCGAGGACAGTCCGCTTCCTTCGTCGGTGGACGACGAGGCGTGGGATGATATCGAAGGCGCGTACCTCCCGCTGGTCGGACAGATCATCGTGATGCCGCGCTGGTTCGATCCCCGGGTGGACGGTGTCTGGGTGCAGGCCGCTCATGACGGAGAATCCGTGGCTGTTCGCGTACGCTGGAGCGATCCCAACAACAGCCCCGACTCGGTGTGGGCAGACTGGAAGTCCCAGATAATCTCGCTCATGCAGCCGAAGGAGGGCGACCCACAGGAGGAGGGGCCAACGCCGGATCAACTCGTGGTCCAGTTCCCGATGCAGATGCCGGAGGGCATGGAGCGGCCGTTCTTCCTGAAGGGAGACAACCGCCGTCCGGTCTATCTTTGGCAGTGGCAGAGTGACCGAGAAGGGGCGCTCGAAGGCGAGGCCCGCGGCATCGGAACCGAGGCCTTCCAATCGGAGGGGCAAAACCTTACCGTAGACGCCTCACACGCCGACGGCCAGTGGCTGGTCATGTTCACAAGGTCGATCGTCACGGATGACGAAGGTGACCTCGATTTCGTGAGGGGTGAGGCCATTCCGATGGCGTTCTTCGCCTGGGATGGAGACAACGGGGAATCAGGCGCCAGGGGTGCGGTAAGTTCCTGGTATTTCTTGTTTTTGGAGGACGCTACTCCCACAACGGTATATGTGTATCCGGCCTTGGCCATGATGCTGACGGCCGCGTTGGGATTCTTGGTGGTAGGCAGCGCCCGGAAGAAGGAGCGGAAGGGCGTTGAAGTACGAAGCGAAACAGCAAACACTTGAGTCATTTTTTCATATTGGAGGCATAATGTTGGATCGAATAGAATTGCGCGGAGTCGTAGCGCCCACACTCATGCTGCTGGTCATGGCAGGCTGCGGTGGTGGAGATGGAGGCGGCGGTGGCGGTGACGCCGAAGGTGGTATGGCTATGGAGAACCCGGTCGATGCGGCCACGGCCGGCAACATCGCTGGCTCCATCGCCTTCGAGGGAGACGCACCCAGCACGGACGTCATCGACATGAGCGAGGAGGAAGTGTGTGCGGCCAAGCACTCATCCACACCGATGACCGAGGAAGTGGTGGTCAACAGCAACGGTACGCTGGCCAACGTGTTCGTCTACGTGAAGGAAGGGCTGGAGAGCCTCCAGTTCCCGACGCCCGGTCCGGCTCTCCTCGACCAGGACGGATGCGTCTACCTCCCACACGTATTGGGCGTGATGGTGGGTCAAGACATCACGATTCGGAACAGCGACGGCCTTCTCCACAACATCAATGCATCGCCCGACATCAACCGCGGCTTCAACAGCAGCCAGCCGGTCAATATGGAGACCACGCGCAGCTTCGCGGCGTCCGAGGTCATGGTTCCTCTGCACTGCGACGTTCACGGTTGGATGAACGCCTATGTGGGCGTCGTCGATCATCCGTATCACTCCGTGTCAAACAGCAGTGGCGCCTTCAGCCTGTCTACGCTGCCTCCGGGCGATTACGTGATCGAGGCGTGGCACGAGCGTTACAGAACGCAGACCCAGAATGTCACCGTGACCACGGGCCAGACCGCCGAGGTCACGTTCACGTTCAGTGCATCCTAAGTGGCTACGGCGCTTGCCGGTTCGGTCCCTGAAACGGACCGGTGAGCGCCTCTCCATTACAACTGTGAGACTCACACCCAAGCTCGGGAGACGAGTGGGATGAATTTTTTCTTGCGAATGGGGATGTTGCTGGCCGGCATGCTCACCGTGGTCATCGTGTTGTGGGTCATAACCGACCCCTCGTGGCTGGACCTTTCCTGGGTGATGCCGGACAACGTCGTGTCGACGTACGGGGCGACTCTAGACAACCTGTGGCTCGTGATCCTTTGGATCACGGGTATCATCTTCTTCGCCACGGAGATCATCTTGGTGATCTTCATGGTGAAGTACCGCCACAGGGAAGGACGTAAAGCGGAGTACATCCACGGCAGCAACAAAGCCGAGGTCATATGGACTGCGATTCCCTTCGTCATCGTCATGGGTCTGGCCTTCTACTCGAAGGGCATCTGGGACGACATTCGTGATCCCAACCGCATCCCGGCCAACGCATATACAATCAACATGATCGCCACTCAGTTCGAGTGGAACGCCACCTATACGGGCGCCGACGGAGCGTTCGACACGCCGGACGATTTCGTTTCCCGAAACGTACTGCACGTTCCAGTCGCTCAACCCGTTGTGGTCCGGTTGATGGCCCAAGACGTGATCCACTCTCTCTTTCTACCCGAGTTCCGGGTCAAGCAGGACGCGGTGCCCGGCATGATCACCCCGGTCTGGTTCGAGGCGACACAGACAGGTGAGTTTACCCTCGCCTGTGCGGAGCTCTGCGGGCTGGGGCACTATACGATGGGGGGGACGGTCATCGTCCATTCACAGGCTGATTTCCAAGACTGGCTCGCGGAGCAGCAAGCCGCAGCGGAGGACGACTGATGAGCACGACCACTGCGACGGAAACGCACACCGGGCACGCTGAGCACCACGAGCTCGGTTTCATCCGGACCTACATTTTCTCTACCGATCACAAGATGATCGCGAGACAGTTCCTGTTCACCGCGCTGATGTTCCTGCTGCTGGGCGGATTGCTCGCGGTCATGGTTCGCTGGCAGCTCGGTTTCCCGGGGCGACCCCTGCCCGGTTTCATACAGTGGATGTTTCCGGAGACCATGGCCCCGGGCGGCATCATTCTACCGGAGTTCTACAATTCCCTGGTCACGATGCACGCCACCTTCATGGTGTTCTTCGCGCTCATGCCGCTCATGGCGGGGGTCTTCGGCAATCTCCTGATCCCTCTCCAGATCGGTGCCGAAGACATGGCGTTCCCCCGGATCAACGCGCTGTCCTTCTGGATCATGCCGGTCGCGGGCGTCATCATGCTGGCGAGCTTCTTCGTCGAGGGAGGCGCCGCAGGAGCCGGCTGGACCTCGTATGCGCCGCTGAGCGCCTCGGGTGAGTGGACGGGCGTCTACTGGGGCCAGAGACTCTGGCTGATCTCTCTGATCGTCCTCGGATTCTCCTCGATCCTGGGCGCCTTGAACTACGTCTCGACCGTGATCAACATGCGGGCGCCGGGGATGACGTGGTTTCGGATCCCGCTGGGTACGTGGTCGCTGTTCATCACCGCGTGGCTGCTTCTGTTGGCGATCCCGATTCTCACGGGCGGCCTGATTTTGCTCCTCTTCGATCAGACGATCGGAACGGCCTTCTTCCGCCCCGAGGGCAGCGGCGAGCCCCTCCTCTGGCAGCATATTTTCTGGTTCTTCGGTCACCCCGAAGTGTACATCCTGATCCTTCCCGCGATGGGTTTCGTCTCTGAAGTGATTGCATGCCGGTCGCGGAAGCCGATCTTCGGCTACCACTCCATGGTGATCGCCTTGGTGTCCATCGCGTTCTTGTCGTGGGTCGTCTGGGGCCACCACATGTTCCAGAGCGGCATGAACCCGCTCCTCGGCATGACGTTCGTGGTGACGACGGTCGTGATCGCGGTCCCTTCGGCGATCAAGGTATTCAACTGGCTAGGAACGCTCTGGCGTGGGAACATCCACTTCGACGCGCCACTCCTGCACGCGGTCGCGTTCGTGTCGCTCTTCATCATCGGAGGGCTGTCGGGGATGTTCATGGCCGCGGCCCCCGTCGACATCTACATCCACGACACGTACTTCATCGTGGCTCACCTCCACTACGTCCTGGTGGGTGGAAGCCTCTTTGGAATTTTCGCGGGGATTATCTTCTGGTATCCCAAGATGTTCGGTCGGTTGATGCATGAGGGATGGGGCAAGGCGCACTTCTTCCTCTCGTTCCTCTTCTACAACATGGCGTTCTTCCCCATGCACAACCTGGGTGTGCAGGGGATGATGCGCCGGATCTACGATCCCAACCAGTACGAGTTCCTACAGGGTCTTCAGCCCTTGAATACGTTCATCTCGATCAGCGTATTCCTCTTCGCGACTACGCAGATCATTTTCGCGCTCAACTTCTTGTTGAGCCTGCGCTACGGTAAGGAAGCCGGCAACAACCCGTGGAAGTCAAGCACGTTGTTGTGGCAGACTCCATCTCCCCCGCCCCACGGCAACTTCCCGGAGATGCCCGTCGTGTACCGTGGCCCATACGAGTACAGCCATCCGGACACGGAAGAGGACTTCTGGCCTCAAAACGCTCCGCCCGCGACCAGTGGGATGGGCGGACAAACGGCCGCATCCCCAACCCCCGAACCCGTTCCTGGAGACTGACGCATGAGCGATGCAGCAGTTGCGACCATGGACCGCAAGCCCATGCCAGGGATGATGGTCTACAACATGAAGTTGGGCATGTGGGTGTTCCTGCTCAGCGAGGTGATGTTCTTCACGTCGTTGATCGGGAGCTACCTCATCCTGCGCTTCGCCCACCCGGACCATTGGACCGATCCGGGCATCGTTCTGAATGTGAATTTGACAGCGGGGAACACCTTCCTTCTGATCTGCTCATCCGTGACCATGGTCAAGGCCTTCGCGGCCATCCAGCAGGGGGATCAGAAGGGCCTCCAACGGTGGCTGCTCGCCACGATTCTGATCGGAGCCACCTTCGTCGGTGTCCAAATGTACGAATACATCGCGCTGGCGGGTGAAGGCTTTGTTCCGATGGTCGACTCCTACCATGCCGTAGGGCGTGGAAATCCCCACGAGGGTCCTTCCCTGGGCGGCCCGCTCTACGGAGCCACCTTCTACGCCATGACCGGGTTTCACGGGGCCCACGTTACGATCGGCGTTCTCTGCTTGATTTTTGTTTATGTCAGGGCGCTCCAGGGCGCTTACACTGCAGAACACCTCGAGGGCGTGGAAGTGATCGGCCTCTACTGGCACTTCGTCGACCTCGTTTGGATTCTCCTGTTCACCATCGTCTACCTCATATGACCCCTTCAACAGCCTTCTGAGGGCGGGACCAATCATGGAAGAGCAAGAACACGCACACCCCCGCTATATCCTGATTTGGGTCATACTCGCCGTGCTCACCGCGGCCGAGGTGGTATACGCCTTCCTCGATCTGCCGAAAGTCGTATTGGCGGTGGGACTGGTCTTGATGGCGGTTTGGAAGGCGGTCATGGTCGCGATGTATTACATGCATCTGCGCTATGAGCCGAGAAGGTTGTGGATTCTGGCGATCTCGCCGCTCCCCCTGGCGTTCATCCTCGTATTGGCCGTTATCACCGAGTTCTAGAGGATCCACTACTGGAAGGATCCACTAAAAGGGCTGTGGAGGCCCGGATGGGAACTGCCGGTTTCCGTCCGGGCTTCTGCTTGTTACCCTAGCTAGTGCTGTTGCGGCCACCGAGTGCCGCCATCCCGTCGACCCTCTTCTGAGATTGCCCATGGAAAATGAAGGTCTGAGGCTCGGGCTAATGCTTGGCGGCCTTCTCATGGCCGGTATACCCGTAATCCTGGGCACCGCGGGCGTGATCTTCCTTTTCAAAAAGTATCGCGAGGAGCGCTAACTAGCGACGAGCCGACCGAGCAAGGGGGTGCACCATGAGCACACGGTTTCAAGGCCACGTTTCCCGCGGCGTAGTCGCCGGGGTGATCGGTGCCACTGCGCTCGCTTTCTGGTTCTTGGTGGTCGACGGCTCCCAGGGAACCCCCTTCCGCACGCCGGGATTCCTCGGAGGCGCTCTCCTGGGCACCGACGCCCTGGAGCCGACGGTCGGGCCGGTTCTTCTGTTCACGATCATTCACTACGTCTCCTTCATCGGTGTCGGGGTCGGGGTGTCTTGGCTCCTCTCCAAGATGCACGCGACACCGAACATTTTTTCGGGGCTCGCCCTCGGCTTTGGGCTCTTCGACTTGGTCTTCTACGCAAGCGTCACGGTGACCGGGGTCGACGTCATCGGCGAGTTCGGTTGGCCCCCCGTCCTGGTGGGTAACCTGATCGCCGGTATGTCCCTCATGAGCTTTCTCCATTTCACGGGTGCCAGGCCACCCATATCGTGGTGGACCATCCTCTCCAAGAACAGGGTGTTCAAGGAAGGCGCGATCGCGGGGCTCGTCGGGGCGTGGACCGTCGCGATGTGGTTCTTCATGGTCGACATGGGCCGAGGACAGCCCTTCTTCACACCGGGCGCGCTCGGCTCGGCCCTCTTCTTCGGCTCGACGGATCCGACTGACGTAAGTATCTCGGTCGCGACGGTGGCCGGCTTCAGCATCATTCACCTCGGCATCTTCTTCGCCCTGGGCTTTGTCGCCGCGGCCATCGCCGGTTACGCTGAGGACACGCCTCCGCTCCTGATCGGTGCTCTGATGCTCTTTTTGGCCTTCACGGCATTCTTCATGGGACTCATGGCGCTTTCGGCCGAGTTTCTACTCAGCGCCCTAGCCTGGTGGGCGGTCATGGTGGGAAACGTTCTGGCCACCGTTGCAATGGGATCCTATCTGTGGATCAAGCACCCGAAACTACGTGAGGCGCTCGCGGCCAATCCAATGGACAAAACGTCCTGAGGCTGTCACTAATTCCACAGATTCTACTGTCCATCGGTCCTCGTTCGCGCGGGGCCACCCTTGTTCCTACGGGACAACCGTTTTCGATCTGCTGAGGATGTAATGACGAAGCGCAGTGCGTTCCTCGTGTCCGCCCTCCTTACTGCTGTGATCCTGACGTTTCCGGCGGTCGTGACCCTGTCTGCCCAGTTAGAGCCGGCAGAGCAGGAGCAGCCAGAGCAAGACGAGTGGGACGTCGAGCAGACCCTGGGGCCCACCATTCCACTCTCCTTCGAGACCGACGAGGGGACCTGGATGAACGTGGACGTCCACCCCGCCGGCAGAACTCTGGTGTTCGACTTGTTGGGTGATCTCTACACGATGCCGATCGCCGGAGGGACGGCCACCCGCATCTCATCCGGGCAGTCCTTCGACATGCAGCCCCGGTTCAGCCCCGACGGCTTGGCCATCGCTTTCATCTCGGATAGATCAGGGGCCACCAACATCTGGCTGATGGACCAGAACGGATCGAATCTTCGGCAGATCTCGGAGGAGTCGAACCGGGAGGTGAACAGTCCCTCTTGGTCTCCGGACGGCCAGTACATCTTCGTGCGAAAGCATTTCGTCGACGAACGCTCCCTGGGAGCCGGCGAGGTGTGGATGTACCACATGAGCGGCGGCTCCGGGCTGCAGGTCACGGAGCGAAACGGCTGGCAGAAGGATCAAGGCGAGCCCGCCATCTCCCCGGATGGACGATATCTCTACTACAGCCGGAACGTGTGGCCAGGGCAGACGTTCGAGTACGACAAGAACGTCTACGAGACGATCTACGCGATTCTCCGCCGCGACCTTTCCACCGGAGAAGAACGGACGATCATCCGGAGACCCGGTGGATCGATCACTCCGCGGCCCTCACCGGACGGAACGCAGCTCGCCTTTATTCGACGCGTTCGAAACAACACGGTGCTCTTCCTTCACGACCTTTCCAACGGAGAGGACCGGCCGATCTTCCACGGTTTGGACCGCGACATGCAAGAAGCCTGGGCCATCCACGGTGTGTACACGCAGTACGACTGGACCCCCGACGGCACCGGCATCGTGATTTGGGGCCAGGGTAAGATCTGGCTCGTCGACGTGGCCACGGCCACGGCGGAGATCATCCCCTTCAGAGCGCAGGTGGATCAAACGATCCACGAGGCGTTGCGCTTCCAGCAGAACGTGGGAACGACACGGTTCGACGTGAAGATGCTGCGTGACGTCACGACGTCGGCCAGGGGCCGCTTCGTGGCGTACACCGCGTTGGGCAAGCTCTATCTGAAGGAACTCCCTTTCGAATCGCCCCGGCGGCTCACCCGAGACAACCGCATCGAGTTCGCTCCCGCCTTCTCGTCGGAAGGACAGTGGATTGTTTACGCGACGTGGGCGGACGCCGCAAAGGGCCGGATCCGGATGATCCGGGCAGACGGCAGTGGCGCTCGTGATCTCGTCACGACGCCGGGGCACTACTCCGCGCCCTCTTTCTCGCCCGACGGGCAGTGGGTGACTTATCAGTCGGGAGGTGGAGACGGCGTCCGGGGTCCCACCCACGGTGAGAACCCGGGAGTCTTCATCATCCCGGTGGACGGGTCCGAGGAACCCAGGAGGATCCGCACGACCGGCTCGAGCCCTCTGTTCGATCCCACCGGCTCACGAATCTTCGTGAACGATTTCGCAGACGGCAGTCGACGCCTGGTGAGTGTCGACCTCGATGGGACGGATGAAGTCGTTCATTTCGAATCGGAGAATGCCACCGAGATCGTCCCTTCACCCGACGGCCGATGGGTGGCCTTCACGGAGCGCTACCGTGCCTACATCGCCGCTTTTCCCCGGTCCGGGAGAACGATCACACTGGGTCCCAATGTGGATGGCTTCCCGGTCGAGCGCGTCTCCGACAATGCGGGTCTCTACCTCCATTGGTCGGGCGACAGCCGGTCGCTCCATTGGACGTTGGGGCCCGAATATTTCTCCCGGGACCTTACCGAGACATTCACGTTCCGGCCGGGCGCACCGGCCGAGGCCGCGGAGCCCGAGGCGAGCGGGATCTCGATCGGATTCGCTCAATCCGGTGACGTCCCGTCCGGCGCGGTCGCCTTCGTCGGAGCCCGCATCCTCCCACTCGCCGCGGAGTCTGGCGAGGACGGCGGCTTGATCGAGAACGGCACGATCGTCGTGATCGCCAATAGAATCACCGCTGTCGGACGCACCAACCAGGTCACCGTCCCCCCCGATGCTCACCGGGTGGACGTAGAGGGCAAGACGATCCTTCCCGGATTCATCGACGTGCACGCGCACGTGGGTGGAGAGGGAGGGGGGATCGTCGGGGAGGCCAGCTGGCCGCTCATGGCCAACCTCGCCTTCGGCGTGACCACCTCCCACGATCCGTCTAACAACACGACCACCGTGTTTACGAACTCGGAGATGATCAGGGCTGGGTTGAAGCTCGGGCCGAGACTCTTCTCCACGGGCACCATCCTGTACGGGGCCGAGTCGACGAGCAAGGCGATCGTCGACGACTATGACGACGCCGAGCATCACCTGACCCGTATGAGGGCCGTCGGCGCCTTCAGCGTCAAGAGCTACAACCAGCGCCGCCGTGACGCTCGCCAGTGGATCCTCCAGGCGGGCCGGAATCTGGAGATGATGGTCGTGCCAGAGGGAGCATCCCTCGTCTACTACAACATGACCATGGTCCTCGACGGTCATACGGGCGTGGAGCACGCGCTCCCCGTTCCCGTCGTGTACAACGACCTGGCCCAACTCTTCGGGCAGAGCTCTACGGGCTACACACCGACGTTGGTGGTGGGCTACGGGGGACTCTCGGGGGAGAACTACTGGTATGAGCGCACCAACGTGTGGGAGAACGAGCGCCTACTCACGTTTGTCCCTCGTGACGTCGTCGACTCCCGATCGCGCCGACGCATCATCGCCGCGGGTGACGAGGACTTCAATCACATCAACATATCCCGAGGGGCCAAGGCCATTCAGGACGCCGGCGGGCTCGTCACGCTGGGGGCTCACGGGCAGATGCAGGGCCTCGGCGCTCATTGGGAGCTGTGGATGCTCGAGCAGGGGGGAATGACCGCGGTCGAGGCGCTCAAGGCCGCCACGATCAACGGCGCCCGCTACCTGGGCCTCGATGATGATTTGGGCTCACTGGAGGTGGGCAAGCTCGCAGACCTGATCGTACTGGACGAAGATCCGCTCGAGGATCTCCGCAACACCGAGTCATTGAGCATGGTGATGCTCAATGGGCGGCTATACGACGCCGCAACTCTGAACGAAGTCGGAAATCATCCCGGAGAGCGCCCGCTCCTCTATTGGGAGAGGCTACCCTCAGAGCTACCCGCTCCCTCACCGGCGGAGCCCGACCCCGTCAACTGATCGGACGGTCTTCCCCGACGCCGGGGTCCCACGGGTCGAGACTAGAAGGGCCGATCCGTTGGCACTTCGGCACGTGACTCTTCGAAGCGGGTCGACGCCTCCTCCTCGACGCCAAGGATACGCTTGAGGTGCCAGAGGTAGTAGGTCAGAGCCGCCGTGGACACAAAGAAGAAGCCCGAGATCACCAGGGATCCGTTTCCCCCATCCCTCGCGAACGCAACCAGCTCGTACACGCCATATCCGACACAAAACAGGATGGCGACGGCGATGAGGATCCGATGAAAGCTGATGAGGGACAAGCTCTGTATCTCCCTGTAGTCAGGTCGCTGTAGCAGGCCGCGCGTAAACCGATCCCGCCGGGAATCCCCTCGGGAATCCACTCCGGACCGATCGAAGCCGGACATCAAGATAGCGTCGATCGTCCTAGTCGGGGACATCCTCGCTAAGAACGTGGCGAATCACCCTTCCAACGGCGGCTTTCTCCTTCAAGAAGGCATCATGCCCGAAGTTGGATGTGATACGAATCGTCCGTCCCGAGCCAGGTAACCCGCGCACCATCTCCGCGATCAGCCACGGGGGCACCAACGTGTCCGAGTCGATCGACACGACGGTCGTCGGCACGCGAATGAGCGCCGGATCGACATCATGGAGGTCGAGCGACTGCGAGAGGATGGCGAAGGCACGTCCGTCGAAGCGCCGAACGAACCTCTGCCCCTGAACCTTCAGGTACTTCTCAACCGCGAAGTGGGGACTTCCCTCTTCCCAGATCGGGACCGATACGAACCGCTTCTCGAACTCCTCCGGAGTCCGGTATGTGGTCATGGCGAGCTCGCGTGCGAGAGCCAGGCCTTCGGACTCCCGCCCGGCGTCGATGGCCAACTCGACGATACGGCGCTGGAGAGTTCGAAGGCCCGTGGCCATGGGATGAGATCTGTGCGCCGCACAGAGGACCAGTAGCCGAGCGAGACGATCCGGATGGCGTGCTCCCAGAACGAGGCCCACCATCCCTCCATAAGACGCACCCACGAACGCGTGTAGCTTGTCGATGCCGAGGTGGTCCAGGACCGCCTCCACCCCATCGGCCTGATCCCCGGTGGTCACGACGGGAATACCAGGTCCGTTCGCCGGCAGCGACGACCCTCCGGCCCCACCGATATAGTCGACGCCGAGGACCCGATACGGCCCGGGGGCGAGCGGAGCTCCAGGGCCGACGACGTCGGGCCACCAACCCGGTGTTCCATCCTCATCGCCGCAAACGAAGCGATGGGCCGAGATTCCTCCGAGAACCATCACAGCGGGTGCGTCCTCGGGGCCATAAGAAGCGTAGGCCACCCTCCTGCCGTCAGCCGACGGACCGGCAAGCTCGACCGTTCCGACCTGGGCTCCAGTGGCGGAAATCACGGCCGCCTTCTCAGAACTCATGTACGTCTCCCGTTCCTATGCTAGCGGAACCAGGAACAGCGGATGAGACGGACTTGACCCGAAGGCCTCGGCGAAGAGAGCCGCGACTCGGACGCGCGTTCATCTGTCGGTGAACCTTAGTTCCCGCAGGACTTGGCACCTTTTCGGGAGTTGCGTGAGCCCCCGAAGGTTGCCCCGGCGTCTCAGGGCCTGCCCCTCAGCCGGTCTTGATGATGCCTGGAGTGTACGAAGGGAGGTTCGGCGGGTCAACCACGGGCGGGAGTGCGCCCCTTAAGGAAGTGGCGACTCCTTTTCTTGCGTGTAGAAGGGAGAGGGATCGACGGTCCCGCGCAGGACAGTCTGCGGCGAAGCCGTAGAGCGAAGCGCTGGCCGGAGCGGGACCGTGAACCCCTATTCCACCCTCGCGCCCCAAGGGAGGGGGCTTGGACCTTCTAGGCCAGCTTGTCGAGCTCGATGGCCTCGTCGATCAACATGATCGGGATATCCTCCCGAACGGGATACAGAATCTTGTCGTCCTCCCGGACCAGGCCCTCCTCGACAGAATCGGCGACCTCATTGCCGCCTCGATTGGTCAGGCCTCCGGACCGGATCGCCTGATTCAATCGGTCCAGAAGCTCGGGTTCGGCCGGACGCACCGGTTGGTGGGTCTCGGGGCAGACGAGAATCTCGAGTAGCTCAGGATCGACCATGGGAACGCCTGCGCCTCAATCCCGGTAAGGAAGACACGTTTGTTTCGCGATGCGAAGCTCGGCCCCAATCTATCAGCCCGACCAGTCGGTGGGGAGTCGAATCCGCACGGCCACGCAACGAACCATGAAGCCACTCATCATCCTGCTCGCCACCGCCGCGGCGCTTCCACTCTCCAAACCGGAGTCGGAGGGTTGGCCGGACGCCAAAGCGCCAGCCAGCTCGACGTCGGTGGCCAACGCGGCTACCGCGCTGGTCATCTTCGGCACTGACACGGTACGTGCCGAGGTCGCGAATACGCCGGCCACGCGGGGTCAGGGGCTCATGAACCGAGACGCGGTCCCCGACGGCACCGGCATGCTCTTCGTTTTCAACGATGAGGCGATTCGATCGTTCTGGATGCAGGATACCTACGTTGCTCTCGACGTGGCCTGGATCGACGCCAACTTCAGGATCGTCGACATCCAGCAGATGGAGCCAGAGAGCAGGGAGATCCACGACGGCGCGAGACCCGCGATGTTCGCCCTCGAAGTCCGTCAGGGGTGGTTCGCGGAAAAGGGTGTCGAGGTCGGCGACCGCTGCCAGCTCATCTACTTGCGGTAGGCCGGAGAGCCTTCCGCCGCCCCGGCCAAGAACGACGTCTATCCCCGGAACGGAAAAGGGGCGCAAAGGCAACTACGGCCGGGCCGCATGGAGTGCCTCGATCAATGCTCCAACATCGCTTTCGTCGTTGTAGAGGTGAGGGGACACGCGCAGCGCACTTCCCCTCAACGATGCATGGATTTCTCGCGACTCGAGCTGCGCTTTCAGACTGTCCAGCTCCAGATCCTCGGGCATCCGAAGCCCGAATAGGTGATCGGCCCGCCACTCATCTTGCTCTACCGAGAACCCAAGAGACACCGACGCCTCGATCAGAGGAGACGTCAGCTTTTCGCAGTAGTCGCGGACGGCATCGGGGGTCCATTCGAGGAGCAGATCCAGCGAGGCTTGAAGCATGGGGAGGAGAATGAAGTTCGCCCGCTCTCCCATGTCGTAGCGAGCCGCACCCGGTTGGTACTTGCTCTGATAATCGACCAGCCTCTTGAAGTCATCGCTCCCCTCCCGCCCCAGCCATGTCTCCTCCAGAGGCACTCCGCCATCGAGCCGCGGCCCGAAGTACGCCGCAGCTGTGGAGTACGGTCCCAGAAGCCACTTGTACGCAGCGACGATCAAGGCATCCGGCTGAATCTCGCCAACGTCGAGTGGCAAGACCCCGACCGACTGTGTTCCATCGATCACCAACGTGGCTCCCACCTCCCTCGCCCGCCCGCCGATCGCCACAAGATCGAACACGGTGCCATCGGTCCAATGCACCTGCGGTACCGTGACGACCGCCGTGCTCTCGTCGATCGATTCGATGATGCGCTCGTTCCAGGCCGCACCGCGGGTCACGATGTCCGGAGGAACGATCGTGCGGATCTCCGCCTCGCAGTCCAGAGCCTTCCTTTGCCAGGCGTATACGCTCCCGGGGAACTGCTCGTGGAGCAGGACAATGTTCTGCCCTCGCTCAACGACGAGGTTTCGGGCCGCTACGGCCGTACCGTAGGAAGCGGAAGGCATGACGGCGATACGGCTCGGGTCCTCCACGCCCACGAGGCGCGCGAAGCGCCGGCGTATCTCGTCGCACCCCGTGAAGAAATCGGAGGCCTGGATGCTCATAGGGGCCCGCTCCCGGGCTTGCGCGGATCCCGGCTTCTTCCGAGACCCTCGGCAGCGGACTCATATAGGCGCAGTTCAGATAATGAACATTGTCTGGAAGGCTGAAGGCATCCCGCTGGCACGCCAGCGCTCTTGTCTCTTCTGTATCCACAGACTTGGCCGCTCGGTAGTGCGTTCCCGCGGTGTCTAGCCCGTGAAGATAGCGAAGACCGCCGCCACGGTTAACGGAATCATCAAAACGACCACGGCGCCGCCGGCCCAGGACTCCTTCCGACCGATCCTGGCGGCTCCGAGACCCACGAGCACCCACGCCCACAGGCCGAAAAGGTCCAAGAGGCTCAGGAAACGGAGCATGTAGCCGGGCTCCAAGAACGTGCCGAACGTACCGAGTGAAAGCAGGAGCTGCGCGTCCTCCATGGCGATTCTCAGTGGCAAGACCAGGATGCCCGCTGTGGCCTGGATCAAATGGGCATGGGCCACCACGGCCAGGTAGTGCCGATAGGTCCCTTCGTGCCCCAGCAAGATCGCGAAGAACAACATGACCAAGCCGGCGTAGAACGCGATCCGGAGGGGCCAAAAGAAGACAGCCGCGGTCGCTCCGAAGTAACGAAGCACGCCCCCCAGGTCCTCGAGTTGAGGTGGAACCGGCTGGCCCTGTGCCTGAAAGGTCTCGCGCAGCGTCGCGAGGGCCAAGTCAGGCGGGATCAGCGCCGTTCCCACCGCCGCCAGGACGGCGCCCAGAAGCAAGGCGCCGGCCCAGTCAGGCCGGCTGCGTAGCCCCTGGAACAGTAGATCTGGAGAGAAAAAGACGCGGATATAGCGGCTAAATAGACCCGGAAGAATGGCCTCCTGGTCTGTGTGTTGCTCTCCCACAGCGTCCATGTAGTGACTCTCGCTCCCTTCGAGTTTGGGCGGTCGAGACAGAGACTCGCCTCCGCCACCGGCTCCTATGTGTCCAGTCTAGAAGGCTGTTGAAGGAGTACAGTGGGCCGCGTTGCGGATGCCACGACCCCAGATCCTAGGCGGAGCGACGACGCCATAGCAATAGCTACGGTTAGGAGCTCCAACAACGGAGATGGGGTCGTGCCACCGGGCACTGGCCGATCTTCCGGGCCCACTTGGCCGCGATGGACCGATCAGGTTATCGTTTGGAGTCGAGCACGAAGGTACTGATTGCGAGTGTTGAGAGAGAGAGGCAATGGGGCTTCGGACGAACCCTGACCGAATTCTAGAGAACATCGATCGCCAAAGGATCCGGGAAGAAGAGGCTCAGGCCGGGCAGGACCGCCAGGCCGTGGGCCGTGAGCTGGAAACCGAAATACCAGACGTAGACGCGACGACTCCGGAGCGTATGCGGCGGATATTCGGCATTGTGGAGCGCAGCTACACGAAGGCCGCGGCGAACGTGGAGCTCGGTAAGTTGGCGTCGCACTTCCGCGCCGTGGGTGACATTCCCACGCACCATGCGCGTGGCGACGTATCCGTTTCCATCCAGTACATCGATTCCGCTCGGCTCGACGACATCGGAATGGCACCGTTCGAGATCCTCCCGGAGCGCCTCATCGAGGCAAAAAAGGAAACCAAAACGAGCCGTCCCGACGTCAACGCGCTGAAGGTGCTCCGCCGGGAGATCCGGGACGGGGTGCTGACGGCGTACAAGAAGGTCGAACCGAGAGTTCGGGACGCGCTCCGAGACCGCGCCGACATGGGCCATGTCGCCGTGCAGGTTACCATGGACGTCCGGCCCGTGGAGGTGCGGCTACCCGAAGAGGAGTCGCTCCTCTGATCGCGTAGTCCGCCCGGCCCATGCGGTCATGGCACCGCCCGCTGATATGCGTCAACGTGCCCCGATGGCCACACGACCTCTTCCGCTCGGCCAATCGCTGGTGGAAGCCGGAGGGCTCAAGGAACGGCATTTACGCGCGGCGCTTGACGAGCAGCAAGGTTCCGGGCGGCGCCTCGGCGACATTCTCGTACGCAGGGGATACGTCGATGATGCGGCCGTTGCTCGAGCCCTAGCGGCTCAACTCAGCCTCCCTTTCGCCGAAGGGCCTCTGATCTCCGAGGCCGAGGCGTTGGGGCTCGTAGACGCCGCGCTGGCCCGTGCTCGGGTCATTCTTCCGTTGTCGGCCACCGACCGTGTTCTTCGGCTGGCGGTGTCCGACCCGCTGGACCAGGAGACGTTGGAGGAGCTGCGTTTCAGCAGCGGGCGCCGCGTCGAACCCATCGTTGCGGCGGCGTCCACGATAACAGAGGGCATCCGTACCGCATACGAGGGGGAGTTGGCAGAGCTGGTCAACAACCTCCCCGTGTGCGACCCCGACTCGGAGGATGCCAGGAAGCTGAAGGCCGCCGCTGCCGCCGCGCCTGTCGTCCGACTCGTGGATCACATCCTTCAACATGCGGCAGCCTTGGGAGCGAGCGACATCCATCTCGAGCCGTTCGCGGGTCGGGTCTTGATTCGCTACCGCATCGACGGTGTACTGCGGCGCTCTCTCACCCTTCCAGGGAGTGGTCTGGCCTCCATCACATCGCGGATCAAGCTGATGTCGGGGATGGATATCTCCGTCAAGCGACGGCCGCAGGATGCGAATCCCCGGCATCAATCAGGTCCAGGTGAACCCGCTCGCGGGGCTGACGTTTCCCGCGGCCCTCCGCGCCATCCTCCGGCAGGATCCCGATGTCGTAATGGTCGGTGAGATCCGCGATCGCGAAACCGCGGAAATCGCCATGGGCGCCGCGGTTACAGGCCACCTCGTGCTCTCTACGATTCATGCCACCGATGCCCCCGGGGCCATCAACAGGCTTCTCCACATGGGGGTGCCGCCCCATCTGGTGGTAGGTGGTCTGAGCGGTGTCGTGGCCCAGCGCCTCGTGCGGACCTTCTGCCGCTTCTGCCGCGGCCGAGACTCGGAAGCCTGTACCCGGTGCGAGGATGGGTACTCGGGCCGGACCGGAGTCTTTCAGGTGCTGGCGATGAACGACGCGATTCGCGACCAGATCATGTGTGGTGCGTCGGCGTCGGATCTCGGGCGGCTTGCGGCCGAAAGCGGTATGGCCTCTCTGACGGAAGACGTGAACCGGAAGGTGGCCGAGGGGCTCACCTCGCCGCACGAGGCGGCTCGGGTCATACGGAGCGATGTGGGTTCGGTCGCACCGTGCCCGGATTGTGACGGGGAGGTTCCATGGGATGCCCTGGGCTGTCCACACTGTGGGCGAGTGGCGCGGCGAGTCTGTACCTGTGGAGCCGTGGTGCGAAGGAGGTGGAGATTCTGTGCCGCCTGCCTGCGGCCCGCAGCGGCATAACGGCCCCACCTAGTGGCGGTCAGCCCTCGGGTTCGAAGTCAGCGTGAACCGGGCAGGAGATCGTCGGACGCGGCGATCTCCCTCATCCGCTCGAGGTCCACGTCTATCCTATCGAGCCAGGCGGCATACCGCTGATCGCCCTCCATCCCGGTGAAAAAGGGCAGCATCGATGGCATCACCCACGTGAGGCGCCATCCTCCGTCGAACGCCCGCTCCAGCCACTCGTAGGCCAGCTCGGTCTCACCCCGCATGGCGTGGATGCCGGCGATCTCCAGGGCGACTCCGGGCAGCTCGTTTCCTGCATCCCTCAGAGCGGTTGCCTGCTGTAGGAGCTCGTCCAGCAGCGGCTCAGCAGCTTCCTGCCCTTCCAGCTCGGTAAGCACCGACGCGTAGCGGCTGCGAACACTGACTCCCGTCGGATCACGCAAAGCCGGCGCCATCGGTTCCAGGAGCACGCGGGCGGCCTCGAGATCTCCGGCCTGGATCAGGGCGACGCTCGCTACGAGGCGATTGTTGTTATCGATGGGACGTGGCCGGAGGACGCCGTCGGCCCCGGCGGCGACGTCACCGGCTCTGCCCTCCCGCAGGGCCCACAGGGCGCGGTAGACTCCGCTCAACTCGTAAGCGGGAAAGATCGCCTCGCTCCGCTCCAGCCACCTCATCGCCTCTTCAGGGTCGCCGAGGGCGAAGTACACCATGGCGGTGTACGTCTGGGCCTGGAACGCATACGGCGACAGGCGGAGAGTTTGCCTGAAATACCTCAGCGCATCGACGAGGTTGCCGCGCAGCACCTCGACCAAGGCGAGCTGATGGTACCCTACGGCATCACTCGGCCGTAGCGTGAGCGATCTCTCCAAGCTTGTGGCAGCCAGGCTCAGACGTCCCGCCGACGTGTGGACGCTCCCCAGCACCGCATGTCCGTAGGAGAGGGTAGAGTCGAGCTCGATGGCCCTTCCTGCCAGCACCGCCGCGGAATCGGCCAGACCCGGAGTCCCCAGGTTGTTCGCAACGTAGATGGAAAGCGCGGCCAGCTGAGCGTAGGCCATGGCGAAGTCGGGATCCAGACTGATGGCTCGACTCAGGAGCTGGCTCGACGCTTCGAGCGCTCGTGGATCTCCGGCGCCCAGGTTCTGGAGGGCCCTGAGGTACAGCTCGTAGGCCTCGGGGCTGTCGGTAGATGCCCGCGTGATGCGGTCCATCTCGGCGTCGGTGATCTCCAGCCCGATCTCCCGGGCCACCGCCTCAGCGATCCGGCTCTGGATGCTGAAGATCTCTCCCTCGACCAGTGCGACGTCGTACTGCTCGCTCCACATGTGATCGTCCGTCTCGCCCTCGATGAGCTGCGCCGTGATGCGGATGTTCAGGCCATCCTTGCGCACGGAGCCCTCCAGGATCCAGTCGACTCCCAGCGCCTGTGCTACCTCCGGCAC
Source organism: Longimicrobiales bacterium (assembly GCA_965249775.1). Classification (GTDB taxonomy): domain Bacteria; phylum Gemmatimonadota; class Gemmatimonadetes; order Longimicrobiales; family Gaopeijiaceae; genus UBA822. Next base: position 2,972,202 of record OZ252253.1, on the reverse strand, counting down.
GGTCTGCGAGCGGCCCCGATACTGGAGCGTGGACTCCCGGGAAGTCACGGCAATGGACCCGATGTAGGAGAGGGTCGTGACGAGCTCGTCGTGGAACCCGTCCGCGAAGTACGAGTCGGCGGGATCGGTGGTGATGTTGTCGAAGGGGAGGATCGCGATGCCCGGGCGGTCCCCCCGGAAGATCGTAGCCGTCGCTGGAGCGGACCCCGCAACACCCACAGCCGGTTCGCCCTCAACATCCCAATTGACCAGGGCCACCGAGCCTATGGCCGCCGTAGACAGCCCACCGATGACCGCGATCTGCACCCGGCGCGCCTTGAGCCGGCGGAGCAGGGGGTATCGGTTCCACCAGCTCGACCCGATGACCGCTCCTCGTTCTGCCACCCGCGCGGTGAAGTCGGCAGGATTCGGGATCTCCAGCCCCTCGGCAGCAACCGCATGTAGAGAGACGGGTCCCTCCACGTTCTTGAGGCGGACTTCACCCAGCGGGACGGTTGGGAACCGGAACTTGTTCCGCACCTCGTCGAAGACCTTCCCCGACACCAGGACGCTGCCTGGCTCGGCAAGCGCCTCCAAGCGGGACGCCACGTTGACCGCGTCGCCGTACGCCCCCTGCTCGTCATAGGCGATGTCCCCCAGGTGGATGCCGATGCGCACCGGGACCGTGGGATAAGAGCGGAGCCGCTTCTGAATCTCCACGCCGGCCCCAACGGCCTCAACCGCGCTGGAGAAGACGCTGAGAGTGCCGTCGCCGAAGTGCTGTAGGAGCTTCCCGCCGGCCGAGGACACCTCCTCCTCGATGGTCACGCGATGCCGCTCCCTGACCTCCCGGGCGGCGTCCTCGTCCGCTTGGACCAGGGCGGTATACCCCGCGATGTCGGTGAACATCACCGCGGCGAGCTGTCGTTTCACGTCGGCCATGGCGCCATCCCCGCAGGGTTCGCGGAAGTGAGGGACGGATGGGCGGAGTCGAACATGAGGCGTCCGGAACCTCAGAGTCAAGAAAACCTAATGGATGCCCTAGGCTGCCCACACTGTGGGCGAGTAGCGCTCTACCCCCCCTACGGAAGCTGCCAGACGAGGTATCCTGCGGCAGCGATACCGACCAGCACGGCCCCGTAAACCAGCAGGATGATCAACTCGTTCAGGTGCTTGATCTGCAACCCGTCATACAGTGTGAATCGTATGCGGTGCGCCGAGTGGAACAACAACAACGTGCACGAGACGAAAATCGTCACGCGCGAAAGTGGGTGGCCTAGCACCACGAGCATGTGCTCATGACCGGGGGCCGAGAGCAAGTCGAGAGGGAAGGCGAGGCCGAAGAGCAACAGCAGGACAGGGATCAACAGGGCGGCCACCACGCCCCCTACGCTGAAGAGAAGCCACAAGAACGGCTCGATCGTTCGCCTGGCCATCGCTAACTCGACCCGGCGAGGATGATCCACGCCACCAGGAGAGAAACCACCACCCATGCGCCGTATTGGGAAGCGACAATCAGCTTCCCCGGCACTCGCTTGCCTCGCATGTGCACCACCATTGCCTGGGGCGCCAGGTTGAACCAAGTGACGGCGTGGAATACGACAAGGAACAGGCTCACGAGGTTGAGGATCATGATGCCCGGGTTGGTCGCCCAACGCATGAACTCCTGGTAGTCAGCCTCTCCACGCCCCACCGCAGCGACCAGCAACAGAAAGAAGAAGACGAACCACCCCACGAAGACGCTGCTCACCTCGCGCAAGATGAACGCACGCGAGGACCGGCGCTTCAGCCACCACCACGCGGAAATTCGCGGACGATACCAGCGCGGGTGGTAAGGCGTGTATGGCGGTTGCTCGCTCATCTGGCGCCCCATGGCAAGAGGAGACGTTTGAGCGACGTCACCGCGGCATCCAGCTTGTAACGCTGAATGGCGCCGGCAGGATCGACGTTCTTCGGACAAACCTTGGTGCATTCGCCCACGAACGTGCAAGCCCAGATCCCATCGTGCAGGGAAAGAAGGTCGAGACGCTCAGCGGATCCCTCGTCACGTGAATCGAGGTTGTACCGCTGCGCCAGAGCGATCGCGGCCGGCCCAACGAACTCTGGGTCGAGGCCGTACACCGGGCAGGCGGCGTAGCACAGCATGCAATTGATGCACATGCTGTACTGCTTGTACTCGCTCAGCTCTTCGGGCGTCTGCCTGTACTCTCCTTCCGACAGAGGCCGTTCCTCCTCGCGCACGATCCAGGGTTTGATCGCGGTCAGCTTCTGCATGAAGTCCGTCATCTCGACGATGAGGTCCCGGACGACGGGAAAGTTTTCCATCGGCTCGACAAGCACGGGACCCGGCGCGTAGTCGGTGAGGAACGTTGCGCATGTCAGCTTCGGCTCTCCGTTGACTGTCATGCCGCAACTGCCGCAGATGCCCATGCGACACGACCAACGGTACGACAGTGTGCCGTCCAGCTGGTCCTTGATGTAGTTGAGCCCGTCGAGCACCACCCAGTCTTTGCGGCACGGCACCTCGTATTCCTCGAACGTCGGCTCGGCCTCTTCCTCGGGACGGTACCGCGCCAGCCGCACGGTAATATGATCATCCACAGCTGCTACCTCCCGTATACTCGCTCGCCAGGGGGCCACCGGGTGATCGTCACCGGCAGTGATTCGACCCTGGTGGAGCCGTCGGAATTGCGATACGCAAGTGAGTGCGCCAAGAAACGTTCGTCGTCACGGTCGGTGAAGTCGGTCCTTTGGTGTGCGCCCCGGGATTCTTCGCGCCACAACGCAGAGTGGATCATCGACTCGGAAACGTCGAGCATGGCGGACAACTCCAGGACGGTGGTCAGCTCCGTGTTGAACGTTCGGCTGCTGTCCTGCACGGCGACGTTTCGAAAGCGCTCCTGAAGCTCGCGCAGCCGGTCGGCCGCCCGGGTCAGTCCCTCGCCCGAGCGATAGATGCCAGCACCCTGCTCCATGGCCTCCTGCATTTCCTCGCGAATAGTGGCGGGGCGCTCCGTGCCATCTGTCTTGTGCAGGAAGTCGCGCTTCAAACGCCGTTTTTCATCCTCTGCCTGCGCCAGCAGACTAGAGCTCGGATCCGTCTGGGTGGACGCATACTCCGCCGCCGCACGGCCGGCGCGCGCGCCGAAAACGAGCAGCTCCGTTAGGGAATTGGACCCCAGGCGGTTCGCTCCGTTGATGTTCACGCACGCGACCTCTCCCGCCGCATAGAGCCCGGCCAGGGGCGTAGCACCGTCGATGTCGGTGTGGACCCCTCCCATCATATAGTGAATGACCGGCCGCACCGGGATCATCTCCGTGACCGGATCGATATTCTGGTATTTGCGACACAGCTCGCGCACGAACGGAATCCTGGTGTTGATGACCCGTTTGCCCAGATGCCGTACGTCGAGGTGAACCACCGGTCCGTAGGGACCATCGATGGCCCGCCCCTTCTCCACCTCCTTGACGAAGGCCTGCGACAAACGATCCCGAGGCCCCAACTCCATGCTCCGCAGAACCGGCTTCGGCTCCGGCGTGCCCAGGTCGTAGTCCTGCAGGTAGCGGTAGCCGTCCTTGTTGAGCAACCAGCCTCCCTCGGCCCGCGAGGCCTCGGTGATGAGGATGCCGGTGAACGGGAGGCCCGTCGGGTGATACTGGACGTACTCCATGTCCTTGAGCGGGGCTCCGGCCAGGTAGGCCAACGCCATGCCGTCGCCGGTCTTGATGCTGGCGTTGGTGGTGAACGGAAACACGCGGCCGCAGCCGCCCGTGCACAGAATGACTGATTTGGCCAGAATCGGCTGGACCTCGCCGGACATCAGCTCTAACGCCACGACGCCTTGGACCCGGCCATCATCGACCAGGAGCTTCGTCACGAACCACTCGTCGTAGCGAACGACGCTCGTGTATTTGAGTGAGGTCTGGAACAGCGTGTGGAGCATGTGAAAGCCGGTCTTGTCGGCCGCGAACCACGTTCGCTGCTTCTTCATGCCGCCGAACGCACGCACGGCAATTCGCCCCTCGGGGGTGCGACTCCAGGGACAACCCCAGTGTTCCAATCGCAGCAACTCCTGGGGCGCCTCCTTCACGAACTCGGCGACAGCGTCTTGATCGCACAGCCAAGCACCACCGGAGATCGTGTCATAGGCGTGCTCGTCGAGGGAGTCGTCTTCGGCAATCACCGCTGCAGCGCCGCCCTCTGCCGAGACCGTGTGGCTGCGCATGGGATACACCTTGGACACGACGGCGATGCTGAGGTGGGGGTTGGTTTCCGCGATGGCGATGGCCGCACGTAGTCCTGCTCCGCCGCCCCCCACCAGCACTATGTCATGCGAAGCGATCACGAGAGGACCCGAAACCGAGGTCTGGAAACGCTATTGCCCGTAGATGATCTCGTCTTCCAGGACAGTACCATCGTGACGGACCACGTTACTCGAAACGCTTCCGTCGTGATATTCGTGGCGGATATTCCGGCAGCCGCAGTCATAGAACAGATCGTCGCTGAGCAAGCACTCGTCGTCCCGATCCCGGAAGCGCTCTCCATCTACTACCTGCCCACAGGGGGCCTCTTCACTAGTGAAGTGGGTGGTCGTGATGGACATGATCGACCCTCCTCCTCGTACGGTGGCGGCCGGAGCGGCCAGGGGGCCTCGCGGCCCAAGTCGCCCTCGCCGGCACGATTATGCACGTCACGCGCCGAGGCGGCAAGGATCGAGAGATCTCGACGCGATCAGGCCAGCGAGTTCGCCCGGAGAAACCGGAGGAAGGTTCGGTCCCGCCTGCCTGCGGCCTGAAGCCGCATGGAGCCCGGAGTCAGAAGTTCGTCAGAGACCCGCTGGAATCTGGGAGACTTCCCTCAGAAGACGGCCGACCGGGTTGCCTGAGCCAGGCCAGAAATGCCGGTCGGAGATCCGATTCAGGGCTGTCCGGACGGCGCTGAACTGATTCGCCACACCCATCAGAACGGTGTCCATCCCGAGCTCGCCGGCTTCGAGACTCTCCGATGCGCCGCGGTAGCCAGTCGCTCCCAACTCCTCGAAATAGGTGATCGGGGGCGCCCCCTTCCGGCGGGTCCGCAGCTCGAGATAGTCAGGAAACAGTCCCGACATCCAGAGCGCAAAGTCCCCCATATGCACGCGCAGGAGGAAGCGTCGCCGGCCGTCGGCGCTTCGCAGCTCGGAGACCATATCTGTCAGGTAGTGGAATTCGCCCTCGTCCTCGTCGGAGATTCGATACGCCCGCCCGGCCCGACCGAACGAAACCAGCATGGAGGCGACGTAGTCGGACGTGGTCTCGTCGTCGATTCCTCCCTCTAGTAGGGCTTGCCGCACGAGTACGTAGAAGATGACAGCGGGAGGGACGGACACGTCGGTGTCGGTGAGCAAGGCGTTCCGGACCCTCGGGTCGTCGAGCAGGCTCCCAATCCCGCTCTCTTCGAGCCGGAGCCGCGCGGCCTCGGCCAACTCCGGGTCTGATTGGCCCAAGAGGCCTACCAACTGCTGTGCGTCACCTCGACTCAGAGAAGCGCGAATCGTGGGCAAAATCATCGATCCGCTCCTTTTTGAGGTCCGAAGTCTCCCACCATGTCCTTCTTCTAATTCTCGACACCTCCCTGCAAAATTCAACAAATTTGGCCGAAAACCGCTTAGAACCGCGCTTTTCTCACGGTCAACGCGGCAAGAAGGTCTTCTTTGACCTCTACTCCTATACCCAATCCGGACGGGACGGAAATGGTGCCTCCGTCCAGCGTAAACTCGGGTGTCACGGTGTCCTCGGTCCAATAGCGCCGGCTTGCGGAGATGTCCCCCGGGAGTGTGAAACCGGGGAGGGCGGCCAGGGCGACGTTGTGGGCTCTTCCGATCCCCGATTCGAGCATCCCCCCACACCAGACGGGCACGTCTTGTTCGACGCACAGGTCGTGGATGGCCTTCGCCGAGGAGAGACCGCCTACTCGACCCGGCTTGATGTTGATGATTCGGCAAGCCCCGATCTCGAGGGCGAGGGCGGCGTCGCGGACGGACCGTATGGACTCGTCGAGGCAGATAGGCGTCGCCATTTCACTCTGGAGCCGCGCGTGGTCGAGGTAGTCGTCGTGTGCGAGCGGTTGCTCGATCATCGTGAGATCGAGTGCGTCCAACTCCTTCAGTCGAGGGAAGTCCTCGAGTGAATACGCCGAGTTGGCATCCGCCATGAGAGGAGTGTCCGGAAACCGGTCGCGTAGCCCACTGAGCATCGCCACATCCCGCCCCGGCTTGATCTTGACCTTGATACGCTCGTACCCCTCCTCGAGATAGTCGGCGACCTTCCCGTGCAACTCCTCGTCGGTGGGTTGAAGGCCGATGCTGACCCCCACGGGAACGGAGTCGCGCGCGCCCCCCACGAGAGAAGCCAGCGAGACGCCACTACCCTTGGCTTCCAGGTCCCATACGGCCATCTCCACGGCCGCCCTCGCCATGGGATGGCCACGAATGCCCTCGAAAGCAGGGAGAAGATCTGCGGACGACCCCATCACGGCGCCCGCCACCCTCGGGAGGATCAGATCAGTAAGGATCGACCATGCCGTGTCGGTGGTCTCGTATGAGTAAGTGGGCGTCTCGCTGGCCACACACTCTCCCCAGGCCGTGATCCCATCGGAGTGTAGTGCCACGATGAGCACCCGCCTGTCGTACCAGACGCCGCTAGATACCTCGAATGGCTCACGGAGTCGCATTCGGATTTCCCGTATCTCGACACGGTCGATCTTCACCTGATCATCTCCCTGGGGAGGTCGGCTGCGATTCGGCAGCCACTGCCGCAACCTAGGATCTTTCAGAGACGAGTAGGTACTCGCCCCACCCGTCCCTCCTGTAGAATTCGCGCGCTTCAAACCCTCGATCAACGTACGCCGACAGGACCGAGCGTGTAGTGCTTCGCCAGCGCATGGCGGCCTCTGACGAGGCGTCCCTGAGCGCCTGGATGGAGTCCGGAATCGGGACCAGCAGCCGATCAGCCTCGATGGCCAGATCCGGCTCCCCGGGTACGTCCAGACCCCCCTCTCGCCGGAGCCGGAACGTGGGCAGGGCGCCTTGGTCTCCGCCAGGGTCGGGCCCGGTGCGCCCCTCCACGAGCCGCTCGATCACTCGCGGAGAGTCCATCACCCAGGTCGGGACGAGCCGGTCGGTGCCGATCTCCCTATGGAGCGGGGAGTCGGTCCCGCCGTACATGTCCTGGGCATACTCGCCGGCCACCGCCCCGAGCTTGTTGAGATTGAGGTGCGCGTTCTTGGCCTCGAGGGGATCGAACGTCCAATGCATGCGCGTGATCCCCCTCGAGACAAGCTCTTCTCGCTGGTAGGCCTTGAGACGCGTGCCGAGCCCGGAGTCCTGTAACTCCGGGCGGACCGCAAGCATGTCCGACCAGTGGACGATCTCTCCTGCCTGTACCCCTGTCATGCCGAAGACGAACCCTGCCAAGGCACCCTCGTCGTCGTAGGCGCCTGATGCGATCCCACCGAGGCGCTGACTCACCTTCAAGACCGCTACCGCCACGCGCTCGGAGAAGCCCTCGCCCCATGTCTCTTCCTGAAAGCGGACGCATTCTTTGAACTCGGCAATGGAGGCGAACGGGCGGATCGTGAAATGGGAACGCACTAGAAGCTGTACTCCTTCCACGGCCTTATGGGGTACTCATGGAGGGGCAATGCGGCCGATCGATGGCCGCAATCGGCTCGGAAACTTGCGGTACTCGGCGGCTTGAGACCAGCTTGGCCCCGAACCGGAGATCACCACTTTCAGTGACCAGGATGATCACGAGGCATACCGTCGACGCCGATGATGGGCATCCCATCACCCTTTGGGAGAAGAGCCCCTCGGCCGCCCGGGGGGCGATCCTCCTACTGCACGGCCGCACGTGGAGCGCGCTTCCAAATTTCGATCTACAGGTGCCGGGCGAGGATCTGTCGCTGATGGACGGGTTGGTCGAGGCCGGGTGCGCGGCCTTCGCGGTCGACCTGAGAGGCTACGGCCAAACCCCCCGCGACGAGACCGGATGGCTGAACCCCGATCGTGCCGCAAGGGATTTGAAGGCGGTACTCGAGCGCGTTTGGCTCCTCACCGGAGGCGGTGCGAGGCCAGCCCTTCTCGGGTGGTCACGCGGCTCGAAAGTGGCTCAACTCACGGTCCAACGCTGGCCGGAGTTGGTGTCGTCCCTCGTCTTCTTCGGCTATTCCCCGACGTTCGCCGGAGCCCCACTAGCTGACGGGAAGCGAGATATGACGCCCCGGGCGGCTCCGAACAGCGCAGCATCGGCCGCAAGCGACTTCATCACGCCCGGGTCGATCAGCCAGCTCGCCATCGATGCGTATGTGAAGGCGGTGCTAGAGGCTGACCCCATCCGCGTGGACTGGAGCGGCGCACGCGAATGGGACGAGCTCGATCCCGCCCAGGTGCGCGTCCCGACACTCCTCATTCATGCCGAGTTCGACCCCATCGCGACCCCTGAGCAACGTGCATTGCTGTTCGGCTCCCTGGGAACGGCCGACCGCGAATCACTCGAGGTCTCGGGAGCGGATCACATGGCCTTTATCGAGTCTTCCCGTCCAGACTTCTTGAACGCTCTCGTGGGTTTCATGGAGCGGCACCGCGGCGGTTGAGGTTGCCCGATCGGAGCCGGAGGAACGAGTCTGCAGCGCCCTTGAGCGCCTCGACACTCTCTTCTCCCAATGCTTCACGCGCTCTTTCCGTGGCGGACCGCCAGAGCGGGAGTGTCTCTCGGAGTAGGGTCCGCCCGTTCGCAGTAACGTCGAGGCGACGCGACCCCCTGGTAGGCCCCGCGGATTCCTCTACCCAACCCCGTGCCCTCAGCAAGGCCAGGCTGCGGCTGACGGTGGATTTGTCCATCTCGAGGTATTGTGCCACATCCGCGGCGCGGAGGCCTTCCATCGCTCCGATGAGCGCTAAGACGGTCAACTGACTGGCACGAATCCCTAGCGGCGCCAGCGAGTCGTCGAAGAGGCGCGAAAGGACTCGATCGAGCATCCGGGTGCGGCTACATACGCAACCGCGGAGGATCTCTCGAGCGGCCTCCCCGTTTAGGGCGCCTTCCACTCCAGGGTCCCCCACGGGTAGTTCGACTTCCTCGTCCCGCCGTAGCTTCGCGTCCACGTCCCGCTGCAGCTCCGCGTCCACGTCTAGCTCCTGGTCGAGGTCATTTCATGTCCAGGTCGGGTCCGGTCGGATTGCATCGGATTCGCTCTATTGGTTGCATAAACAACCCTCACGGCCACATGGACCCGACACGTCATGAGACAGTGCCCGTGGGATGGTGATCAAAGTATTAGTTGCATCTACAACCAACAAGCCGCCGTGACCCGGTAGAGGTCGCTCCCTTCCGGAGACTCTTCCTCAAGCGCCCTCCAGTGCGGGCACCATCAGAATTAGGGCCAAAAGGGCCGTTCTCTCGAGTAGCTTGCTCACGCTGACGTGCTCGTGGAGCGCGTGCGCGCCGTCCCCCACCGCGCCCAAGCCGTCCACGGTCGCGGCATAGAGACTCGTCGTGTTTCCGTCCGACGCGCCGCCGGACTCGGCACTCCCCAACTCCAGCCCAAGGCGCCTACCGCACCCCTGAACCGCCTCCCATAGGATTCGGTTTCGAGGCGTGACCTCCATCGGCCCGCGATCGAGCGTCACCTCGATTTCCAACCGGGTTCCCGGTGTGGTGGGCTCCAGGCCTTGAATGATCTCTTTGACCCATCGACCGTCAGCCTGTGTGGCTACTCGCATGTCCACGCTTGCACGGCACTCGCCGGCAACGACGTTCGCCGCTATCCCGCCGGAAACCGTGCCCACATTGATCGCTATGCCCCGCTCCGGGTCCGTCAACGCGTGAAGACTCTCGATGACCTGGGCCATTTCCTGGATCGCGCTGGCACCCTCCCCGGGGGCGAGACCCGAATGCGCCGCCTGACCTACGACTCGAATATCGAAGCGCCCGACTCCCCGACGGCTGGTTTTGATTAGCCCCTCGGGGCCGAGGGCCGGCTCCAGCACGAGTACGCGACTCGACGCCTGAGCCACCTGCTCGACATGATCTTGTGATTCAGGACTGCCGATCTCTTCGTCGGAGTTCAGGAAGATCGTGGGAGCGACGGTCGGCTCGAGCCCGAGCGCCGAGAGAGCTTCGAGTGCGAAAACCATCTGGACGATCCCAGCCTTCATGTCGAAGACTCCCGGACCCCGGATGACGTCCTCCCCTTCGTCCCACTCCACTGGCATGTCGTGTACTGTGCCGATCGGCCAGATCGTGTCCGTGTGTCCGAGCAGAAGCTGGACCGGCGCTCCCTCGACGGCACTCGGGGCGTCCTTGGGGGACAGATAGAGGTGGCCGCCCGTTTCCTCGCCGGGGAAGAGCCGGGCTGTGAAGCCGATCGCCTCGAGCCGCTGGGTCAAAAGCTCCTGAATGGGACGTTGGGATTCGGACACCAGAGAAGGGGACTCGAGTTGGGCCAGCTCGATGAGCAGACCGCCGATATCGTCTCGCCGTTCAGCGAGGAACTCCTTTACGCCGGCGACCTCAAGGTCCGTCATAGAACCCCGCCCGCCGATAGCTCTCGTCCAGCAACTCGACGGGGTGGCACGCTACGACTTCCGATCCTCCGAGAAGGAGCCCGGCGCCGATCTGCATCATGCAGCCGGGATTTCCGGTCGCCACGATCTCCGCTCCCGTGTCCAAGACAGCGGACACCTTATCGGCGCCGATTTCCCCTCCCAGCTCGGCATGGGTCATCCCGTAGATTCCGGCCCCACCACAACACTCCTCTTCGTCCCGGAGGGGCAGGACGACGAGCTCCGGAATGGCCCCGAGCAGCACCCGGGGCTCCTCCCTCAAGCCCTGTGCGTGGCACAAATGGCAGGCGGCATCGTACGTGACCCGAGCCGGTAGCGGCGCGCCAACCCGCAAGGCGTCGCCGGCTAGAAGCTCGGAGATGTCTCGGGTCGAAGCCGCAAGGCCCGCAGCGGTCTGCCCGAATTCCTCATCGGCTTCGAGAAGATGGCCGTACTCCTTCAGAGCGGCACCGCAGCCGGCCGCGTTCACGGCAATGAAGTCGGCTTGGGCAGACGTCAGGGCTTGAACGTTGGCGCGCGCCAATTCGCGAGCCCCCGCGGCGTCCCCGGCGTGGGTGTGAAGAGCCCCACAGCATCCCTGCCCGCTCACCTCGACCACGTCGTAGCCGTTGGCACGAAGGACCCTCTCGGTAGCGTCGTTCACTCTCGCGAAGAGGCCAGCCTGGACGCACCCGCGAAGGATCGCCACGCGTCCCCGACTACCTTCCCGCCATTGTGATGCGGCATCCGATGACTCGGCCACCGATGGGCTCGGAGTTGCGGAATCCGAAGGCGGTCCGGGGGCGAGCGGCCGCTCCCGGCTCGCGTGGAGCATCGCGAGACCGAACCGCATCGGGTGGAGAAGGCGGTTGCCCGGCACCAGTCTCACGGCCAATCCAGCCATCCCGAGTCCTCGCGCGGCCCTTGCCAGGCGCATGCTCCAGCTCGTCCACGCTCGGCTCGAAAAAACCGCCAGGAGCATCCTCACGACGACCGGGGTCTTTCGAGCCCGGAAAACAGACTCCCGTGCGGCCTCGAGCAAGACGCCGTACTCCACGCTCGAAGGGCACACAGGCTCGCATGCACGGCATCCCAAGCAGCGGTCGATGTGCGTCTGAAATGCTCCGGACTCGGGGCTCAACCGACCCTCGACGACCGCGCGCATGAGGTGGAGCCTGCCGCGGGGCGAATCATTCTCGTCTCCCAGTCGGGAGTACGTGGGGCAAGCCGGTAGGCAAAAGCCGCAGTGTACGCACGGCTTGAGCCGGTCTTCCTGCGCCCAGAGCGCGGCGGCCAACGCAGTGTCCTGTTGCGGCTTCACTGCGGCGATCCTTCTCGGGCGAGAATTCCCGCGGGGTCGAACGCCGCTTGGATCCCCGCGCTGAAGAGAGCAGCCGGTCCGAGCTCACCCCATGCTGAAACGGCACCCACGATCTCCGGCGGACCCTGGGAGACCACGAGGCTTCCACCCTCCCCCTCGAGGGACCGTCGCAGGACTCCCAGCGTCGTCTTGGCACGATCGACCCAGTCGTCCGAGCGGCTCACGACAGCGATCATCACCCGCAGCACGCCTGTGTGCGCGTGGGCCGCCAGCCGCATCCCCCAACTCTCCGTCGAATCATATAGACCGCTCAACCGAGAAGTCATCTCGACCAACTCCGGTAGCCGGGTTGGAAGAAGGCTCAGACGCAAGACGAGCTCAGCCCCGTCTTCCATGGCCCTCACGTTATCGAAAATCGCAGCCGATTTCTCACCCTCCAGCCGCTGAACTGGCGGCATGCCGGCAAGCTCCGACACGACCCGCTCCGCGTCGTTCGCGGCGTCCACCGACTCCAGAATTCGGACGGCGACCAGAGGACTGGATGCGCCTGAGCCCGACTCCCCGTCCCCGGGCACCAGCAGCTCCACCGCCGCCAGCGGGAGCGGTGCTTGGGCAAGACGGCAGGCCAGCTCCGCACCGTCCATCACCTCGGCACTCTTGAACAGAAGCGATCGATCGAGCGCCGGGAGGGGGTAAAGCCGCATGGTCACGCTTGTGATCATTCCCAAGGTGCCCCAGCTCCCGGCGACCAACTTGAGCAGATCAAAGCCCGCCACGTTCTTAACCACTCGGCCACCGAGGTTGAGCACTCGCCCGTCCCCGGTTACGAGCCTGGCTCCGAGCACCTGATCCCGGGGGGACCCGAAGCTTGCCTGGAGCGGCCCCGCAGCCCCGACTGCCAACGTGGCTCCGAGAGTACCTCGCTCTCCACCCGGAGGATCGAGGGCAAGCCACTGCCGACACTCGCTGGTGCGCTGCTCCAGTACATCCATTCCGGCCCCGGCCTGGGCCTCGATGAACAGGTCGGCCGGTTCGTACGCCGAGATCTCATTCATCCTCTCGGCGCTCAGGAGTACATCGACGCCCTGCGGAGGCTGCCCTCCGTGCAGCCAACTCCCACGGCCCCCCGCGACGCAGCGCCACCCCTCCTCACTGGACAGCGAGAGGATCTCAGCCACCTGCTCTTCGTTCTCCGGGAAAACAACGGCCTGCGGCAGTCGACCACACACCGCCCAGTGCTCGGTGTCGAACCCGTCGACCACCTGCGCCTTGGACAACCGTTCGGAGAACAGCCCGGCCAACGGGTTCACAGGGCACCGCTCGTCGGGTTCACTGGACAGCCCTCGCGATTTCCGGCGAATCGGGAAGGACCTTACCGGGGTTCATACGCCCGAGCGGGTCGAAGACGGCCTTCATGCGCCGCATGGCTTCCAACTCCTCCGGACCATGCACCAAGCTCATGTAATGCCGCTTGTCCAAGCCGACGCCGTGTTCTCCGGTGATCGTGCCCCCAGCCTCCACACACACCGCCATGATCTCCGTCGATGCCCGCTCGACCCGAGCGAGCTCCTCGGGATCGCTCCGGTCGAAGAGAATGTTCGGATGGAGGTTGCCGTCCCCCGCGTGAAACACGTTGGCGATGGTCAGATCGTGGAGGACTCCGATCTCGGAGATCCGCCCGAGCACCTCAGTAAGCCTGCTCCGCGGGACGGTCGCGTCCTGAACCAGCAGATCGGTCGCGATCTGACCCATGGCCCCGAAAGCCTTTTTACGGCCCTGCCAAAGCGCGAGCCGCTCCTCGGGGGAGTCGGCCGTCCTTACCTCCCGGGCGCCTGCCTCCCGGCATCGGGCCACGGCCCGTTCGACATCCGCTACCAGGCCCGCTTCAATGCCATCGAACTCGACCACCAGTGCCGCCTCTGCGTCGGTCGGGAAACCAGCCGCGAACACACTCGCCTCAACCGCACGAATCGTGGGTCCGTCGATGATCTCCAGAGCCGCCGGCATAAGGCCCTCGGCCATGATCTCCGTCACGGCGCGGCCGGCATCCCCCAGTCGGTCGAAGATCCCCAGGAGCGTACGCACGCCCTCCGGCTTCGGAAGAAGCCGCACCTCGATCTCGGTAGCGATTCCGAAACACCCTTCAGAACCGATGAACAAGCCGACGAGGTCGTATCCACCTGACTCCCTGCCGAAGCCGCCGATCTCTACGATCTTCCCGTCATAGGTCACGACCTTGAGCCCCGTCACATAGCGTGACGTGACACCGTACTTGAGGCAGTGAGGCCCGCCCGAATTCTCGGCTACGTTCCCGCCCAGCGTACACGCGCTCTGCGAGGACGGATCGGGCGCGTAGTAGAGCCCGAAGGGCTCCGCGGCCGTCGTGAGATGCGCGTTGATCATCCCCGGCTGAACCCGCGCAAGTCGGTTGTCAGGGTCGAGCTGGAGCATGTCGGTCATCCGCGCCGTACCAACAACGACGGCGTCACCATCGGCCAGGGCACCTCCGGAAAGTCCAGTGCCTGCGCCCCTCGGAACCACGGGCACGGCTTCCTGTGAGAGGATGCTCAACACACGGCTGACTTCCTCGGTGTCCCGGGGGAGCACGACGGCGCGCGGCGTCTTGCGGTAGGCGGTCAGTCCATCGGACTCATACGCCAGAAGACGGTCCGCGTCGGAGATGACCCACTCGTCTCCGACGGCGCCCCGGAGGCGATTCCTCAGCTCCTTCGTCAGCGGCTCCGCCAATATGCTCTCCAGTGCCTATCTGACTCGCCGCCCACGGCTTGATTCCACCGGTGGACCCGGTGGTTACCCGCGTTCCTGGGCCATCTGTTCAGCGAGCCTGTCAGTCAGCGATTGGACGGCTGCGCTGTCCTCGTCGGTAAAAGCCTCTTCGGTCCTGCTGTCGATGTCGATCACACCAAAAATCTCATCGCTGCCACGGATCAGCACGACCATCTCGGACTTGATTCTCCGATCACACATGATGTAGTGGTCCACCGCACTCACATCCGGGACATTCGCGTTCTTCCCTTCCGCAACAGCCGTACCGCATACGCCCTCACCGATCGGGATCTTGGACTGTGTCGTGGGTTTTCCGACGTAGTTGTGCAGCCAGAGCACGTTCTCCTCGGGATTCACGAGGTAGACGCCCACCCAGTCGAACCGATCGTCCGCTGCTGCGATGTCCTTTACGGCCCGGCGCAAGAGGGTATCCGAGAGGAATCCATTATCCCTCAGTTCGTCCAACTCCTTCAAGACATCGTTCGGTTCGAGCATTCAGACCTATTCCGGTTCGGGTAACGCGTGCGTACACGCGAAACGCGCGCTCGCGCGCGAATTAAGGGGCCAAGCCCCCAAAGCTCGTCGAGGTCGTTGAGCCACACGGTAGTCGATCCAGTCGTCATTGGGTAGTCGATCCGGCCGTGGGTAGTCGATCCGGCCGTCACCGTGGAGTCGGCTCGGCCGTCACCGTGGAGTAAAGTCGGTATCTCCATCGAGACTCGACACGAAAGCAGCCAACAACCGAGCCGTGGATTCCAGGTCGGACAGGCTCACCATCTCGTTCGGCGAATGCATGTATCGATTCGGGACCGACACCAGCCCGGTGGGGACGCCGGATCGGGTCAGGTAGATGGAGTCGGCGTCCGTGCGCGTAGACCGCGCCGCGGCCTGAATGGTATGGGGAATCCCCTCTGCCGCGGCCGCCTCCACCAGACGCTCGAAAACCACCGGATGGGCCGCCGACCCTCTGCTCAAGACCGGGCCTCCTCCCAGACGGTGCTCTCCCAACTCCTTCTTCTCGATGTCGGGTACGTCGGTGCTGAATGTGACGTCGACCACGAGGGCAGCGTCCGGCTCGAGACCGAAAGCACTGCTGCGCGCTCCCCCACCCGCTCCCCCACCGATTTCCTCCTGGACAGTCGCGACCGCCACGGCGGATGCGATCGGTGACGCGTTTGAAAGAAGCCGCAGGGCCTCGAGTACCACATACGCTCCGATTCGGTTGTCCACGGCCCGGCTCGCGATTCTGTCACCGGCCAGACTTACCATCGTCGCGTCGATAACCATGGCGTCTCCGACCCTCAGTCCGAGCGCCGTGGCTTCCTCTCGAGAACCCACCCCGACATCGACCCACATTTGCTTGATTCTCGATGGCTTCCTGCGTTCCTCGGGCGTCTGCAGGTGAATGGCCTTCTTACCCACCAAGCCGAGGACTCCATCCGGCGGGCCCAGTATCTTCACGCGTTGGCCCACGAGTACCTGCGGGTCCCATCCGCCAATGCTATCGATGTAGAGGAATCCGTCCTCGTCGATGTGCGTGACCTGGAGGCCGATCTCGTCGATGTGACCGGCGAGCATGATGCGTGGTCGCCCGTCGGGGTTGATGGTCGCTGTGGTGTTTCCGCTGACGTCCGTCGTGACCGAGTCCGCGAAGGACTCCGCCTCAGCACGCCAAAGACGGGCCGCCTCGACCTCGAATCCGGAAGGACCCGCAGCATCGAGGAGGCTGGCGAGAAACGGCGGGGAATCGTTCATGATGCGGAGAAGCTATACGCTCTGGGACACCAACTCAAAGGGCCCGCCAGAGGAGCTCACCAGGGTGGTGCTACTACTCTCCTCCCGATCGGGATGGAGACATGGGATCAGCAGAGCCGGTCCACACTTCGCCCCCGTTCACCCTCGCCTGGAGCGCGGCCTCTTGGACGCGGCGTTCGAGCCGAGCCATAATCCGTTTTTGGATGGCATGCCGCGTCTTCGGGAACAGCAAGCCGAACCCGATCAGGTCCGTGAGGATCCCCGGCGTGAGGAGAAGCGCGCCTCCCGCCAGCACGGCCATACCATCCATGATGGCTTGGCGCGGTACACGCCCGTTCGCGAGATCATGGCGCAACCTCCACATGGTCCGAAGTCCCTGCGTCCGTGTCAGCCACGCACCCGCGACCCCCGTCAAGACGACCAAGCCGATCGTGGGCCAATACCCGACCCACTGGCCGATCCGAATCAGAAGGGCCAGTTCCACGAGGGGAACGATGACGAAGAGAAGGGCGAGCCGCCCAAGAATGCTCATGGCGCGATGATACCCCGGCCGGGGCGTGATCGGTCCTACCCCACCAACCCTCCTTCGCGTGCTCGATGCCCGTCGTTAACTTTGGAGGTGGCACGCCAAAGCCACCCCCTTAATACCCACAGACGCACATGGAAGAGACCTACTTTCGACGAGGGTTCGGCCTGAAGTCTCAGGTGCAACCTCTGATTGATCTGGAGTACCACTCCGCCCTCGTTGAGGACATCCGCTCCGAGGATAATCGGAAGGTCATGGGGGACATCACCGTGCGCTTGGCTAAGGAGCTGGGATTCTGCTACGGCGTGGACCGGGCCATCGACTACGCCTACGAGACCCGCCACAAATTCCCGGACAAGCGCATTCGGCTCGTCGGGGAAATCATCCACAACCCCCACGTCAATCAGCGCATTCGGGACATGGGGATGGACTTCATCCTACCGGGGGAGGACGGGGCGTTCGACTTCTCGGAGCTGACCGAGCGGGACGTGGTGGTCCTGCCCGCGTTCGGGGTCACCGTTCAAGATCTGGTGGCGCTCAGGGAGATCGGAT
This sequence comes from Longimicrobiales bacterium, assembly GCA_965249775.1. Lineage (GTDB taxonomy): Bacteria > Gemmatimonadota > Gemmatimonadetes > Longimicrobiales > Gaopeijiaceae > UBA822. Next base: position 2,954,699 of record OZ252253.1, on the reverse strand, counting down.
GCGTACTGGTGGATACAACGTGCGGATCGGTGCTCCTCGTCTGGAAGCGCGTGGAGAGCTACGCGAGGGACGGCTTCACCGCCGTCATCCATGGAAAGCACTACCACGAAGAGTCGAGGGCCACGGCCTCCCAGGTCAGTAACCATGAGAGTGGCCGGTATATCATCGTTCGGAACATGGAGGAGGCCGACCTCATCTGTGACTACGTGGCCAACCGTCCGAATCGACTTACTCGTGAGGCCTTCATCGAGCATTTTCGGGCGAAGGCGACGGAAGGCTTCGATCCCGACTTGCATTTGCTGCAGATCGGCGTGGCGAACCAGACAACCATGCTGGCCAATGAGTCGCTCGCCATCGGCGCAAGAATCCGGGAGGCCATGGTTGAGGGATCTGGCGAAGATTATGCCGAAAGCAACTTCCGATCCTTCGGCACCATCTGCTCCGCAACCCAGGAGAGACAGGACGCCATCGAGGACATGATGGACGAGGGCCCCCCCCAGGTCATGATCGTCATCGGCGGCTACAACTCATCGAATACCGATCACCTCGCCCATCTCTGCCGCAAATTCACGACTACGTACCACATCGAGGACGCGGCGTGTATCGCCTTGGAAGACGGGACGATCCGCCACAAGCCGGATGTCGGGAGCGACACCCCCGAAGAGGTGGTCACCGACTGGCTGCCGGACGGACCGTTCGATCTGGGAATGACGGCCGGAGCATCGACCCCCAACAACAAGATCGGGGAGGCGCTGTTGCGCGTCCTGGAGATCCGGGGCGTGGAGTACGAGCTCACCGGTTGAACCAAGAGTCTCTGGCACCCGAGGCCAGCCGCGCCGATCAGAAGCGGGTAATCACCAGACGAAATCCGATGAACGGCCGACGCACGCCGGGGTCGGCACCGCCGCGAATCGCGGTCCGGACGTTCCTTTCAGGATCGTTGAACGCGCCGCCACGCATCACCCATAGGGCGTCCGCATCGAGGCCGTCCCGGTCGTCCGACTCATCGTAGGGGTAGGCCTGGTAGGGGCTCCGGGTCAACTCCCAGACGTTGCCACTCATATCGAGGAGACCGAAAGGACATTCCGGGCATTCGAAGCTGCCGACCGGCGATGTACCCCGCCCCTCGTAGTTGGCCCGGTCCCGTCTCGGCTCATTCCCCCATGGGTAGACCCTCCCGTCGAGCCCCCGCGCCGCCTTTTCCCACTCCGCTTCGGTAGGCAGGCTGATCCGCCATCCGTCGCGGAGCAGTCGGCCGAGCTCCGGAGGCGTTTCCGGCCACTCCCTGAGCGTGGTCTCGAGCCACCGGCCGTAAGCGAGTGCGTCGGTCCAGGAGACGGTGCCCACGGGATGATCGGGAGGTCCCTGGAATGCCTGCTCATCGGCCCGGTGTCCCGTCTCCTCGACGAACGCCGCGAACTGAGCCACCGTGACTTCGTAGCGCCCGACGTAGAACGTCGGAAGATCCACCGTCGCCTGGGGACGGGCACCCGGCCACCACTCATTGTCGAAGGCCAACCCGTCGATGGCGGGGTCGCTGCCCATCAGGAACGGGCCAGGCGGAACCTCTACGAAGCCGAGGAGCTCTTCATCCGGGAGGAACCATGCGTCCAAGCGGAAGCCCGGAAGGTCTCCTAGTAGGGCCGTAAAGCGGGAAAGGCGCTCCACGTCGCCTGCCAATTCGGACTGCGACTGGAGGTCTGGGCCTCGCGTGAGCGGCGGCGAGAAGGTCCACCCATGGTCGCGGGCTCGGGCATACAAATCCGGCTCCGGCAGTTCCATCAAGTTCTGTCCTCCCTCGCGCAAGAGCAGTCGGAGATCCATGACTTTTGGATCCGCCCGGCTGGGCGTTCCCGGGTCCAGCACGTTGACGCATCCGGCCTGGAACTGGACCTCGCACGCCCTCGAGAAGAACGCGGTCGCGAGCTCGACATCCGCATCCGTGATCAGGCCCTCCACGTAGTGACTACCCAGCTCGTTGCAAGCCCATCCCGAATTGTCGCCGCAGTATGTGGACTGCAGCTGGACCAGGCGTGCGCACGCGTTCCGCCGCCCCTCCTCACACGCCTGTTGCCAGAACGGCAAGCTGTCGCCCGTATGCCGCCCGTCGGTCCGCCCCATCCCCGTCATCGCGCCGAAGAAGACGATCCAGACGGCCATATAGGCCAAGTTGACCCGTGCGGGCGCCCAATCCCGTCGCCACCGACTCCAACCCGGACTCTGCTGAAGAGCACGTACCAGACCATCGATCGCTTGTACGCTCAGATTCAGGAGAGGCACACAGAGAAGCTTGTCGTAGAACGTCGGCGCCCCGAGGGCGCCGAGGAGCCAGTAGAGAGCGAAGACACCCACACCGTACAGCGCGCCGAAAATACTCTTGCCCAGCAGTGTCCTCGGTGAGGTGGACGGATCGGTCACGAGCAGAAGCAATCCGAGAAAGACCGCCGAGGGTATCTCGGAGTCTACGAAGTACGGAACGCCCGTGACCCACCCATACAGTGCACTCAGGCTGAACAGCATGATGGCTGCGGAACCGGAGACCAGCGTGATCGAAAAGAAGTACATCACGATCAGGCCGATCAGGAACAAGAAAGAGTAGATGTAAGGGGCGAGGGTCAACGTCGAGGCGATCTCCTGGCCCCAAGTCAACTCTGTGGTGTTGGTGGCGATCAACACCAGCGAGAACAGCCCCAGCGAAAAAGCGGATGGGTTGAAGATGTGGACTCGTTTTCCTTCACGTTGCCACCGCACGAACTCCTTGCCCAAAAACCCGACCGCGAGCATGAGGAACTGCAGGTAGAACCAGTCGTCCCGGAACCACAGAAACAGGTTCGTGCTGAAAATGATGGGAAACGGCCCGAAGCCGAGCACATAGCTACCGCGCCGGGTCCAGGCCAGCAGCATGTCGAAGGCGTAAGCGAACACCAACTGCGCAACGAGAAGCTCTGCGAAGTCGTATACAGGTCGCCAGTACCAGCCCCAGTATGCGAACACCGAGAGTTGAACGAGGGCCTGCAGATAGTGCTGGGGCCGTAGCACGGTGGTGAGGGATCGGCCCTCAGACGCACCCTTGAGCCGTATGAAGAGCGCCACCTGCCAGACGAGCAGCACGAACGCCGCCCCCAAAAACGAGCCCCTCAGGATGGGGTTGCCCGACACGCGGGGCAGGAACGACATCAGGGCGAGGCCCAGCGTCAGCGCAAAGGGCACCAAGAACACACGACGTGGCGACGGGATTCTCGAATCGGGCGCAGCATCGCGGGTCGGGCCGCGTGGCTTAGCGTCCGTTCCTTTCTGGGGTCCTTTCTTGTGTCGGCTCCCCTTCTGGGCACGCCGCCGTCGTGCAGATGACATCGATCTCGTTCGGGGCTCTGGTTGTGTTGGAAGGCTGTCGAAGGAGCACAGCGACCGCTTCAACAGCCTTCACAGGCGGGGATGCCTAATCTGGCCCCTCACAGTGAGCCTGCGTGGGCGGGTAAGCAAGATAGATCGGATCATCCCGACGGTCCCCACAGTGAGGTCCGATCAGTCCCGCGCAGGATACTTGGCCAAGAGCCTGCGGACGGTAGTCATGTTACGCATCGTCGTTGGAGCTCCTCCAATCACCTTGTTCAGATCCATTCCGAAGAGTGGCGATTCGCTGAGCTTGCCGCGTATGAGCCAGTACGCTTCACGGCCGGCGAACTCGAACCGATCCGTATCGGTGCTGAGATCGTCGAGGCTCCGACGTAACTCGACATCCGCCGCTTCCGGAAGGAAGGTCACATACACGGACTGGTCGGCTGGGGTCGACCCACTCGGCTCGAAGGTCGCTATGGATTCGAGCTCTGACTGAGACCTGATGAGCGTCGGGACGTCGTAACCCAGGCCTTCTTGCAAATGCCGAGCGATCCGCTCCTCCATGGCGTGGACGTCTCGAGACGCCGAGGAAAAGATCACGTTGCCACTCGCGATGAACGTCTCGACGTGCTCGAACCCCAACCCCTCTACGAGCTCTCGGAGGCGATCCATCTTGACCCTGTGACCCCCGACATTGATCCCGCGGAGGAAGGCGAAGTAGCGCGGCATCGCACATCCGTAGAACACGATGGGAGACCCCGCAAGTCCGCGCTGCGGGAGTCCCTTGAGACGTGCTCTGGTGGGTCACGCCGCGAGGTCCCATCCTGCAGTGTTCGGACTAGCTCTCGACTCATTCCTGGAGCTACAGGAGGAGATCATGATGTGGCAGTCCATTCGGGGCACTCAGAACGACCGAGTCGCGGCCGGCATCCGCATCGGGTTGGGCTTTCTCTTCGTGATGAGCGGCGTCATGAAGGTCGTTGTCCCTAGCTTGGGAGAAGCGTTCGCTGGACAACTGGCGGGGGCGAACATCCCGTTCCAGGACCTGAATCGCTGGGCGGTGCCCTTCATCGAGATGGCGATCGGCGGTGCTCTGCTGATCGGATTCCACACTCGACTCGCCACCGTGGTCGTTTACAGCATCATGATCGTGGGGACCTATGTGCACTTGGTGGTGGATGACCCCTCTCTCTTCCCACTCCAACCCGAGCAACCGATTATCCCCGTGGTGGTGATGGTCCTGTCGGTCTACGTACTCGTTCGAGGAGGGGGGTCCGGGAGCTCGGACCTGAGGGCGTCGGGTGGAGCACCCCCTGTCGGAGGGAGCACCCCATGATGAGCGACGGAGCGTCGATGACGGTGGTTTCCGTGAACGTAGGCCTTCCCAAAACCGTCCAGTGGAGGGACCAGCCCGTTACGACCGGCATCTTCAAGAGTCCGGTAGAAGGCCCGGTCGCCCTGCGCAAGCACAATCTGGAGGGAGACGAGCAAGCCGACCTTTCCGTCCACGGCGGACCCACTAAGGCGGTATACGTATATCCCGCCCAACACTATACGTATTGGCGTGGTGAGCTGCCGGGAGTCGACTTGGGGTGGGGCCACTTCGGCGAAAACTTCACAGTCGAAGGCATGGACGAGGACTCGACATTCATCGGCGACGAGTTCAGCGTCGGGACGGCTCGGGTAGTCGTGACCGAGCCGCGCATGCCGTGCTTCAAGCTGAGCGTTCGCTTCGGCCGGATCGACATGCCGAAGCGGTTTCTCCAGAGTCAGCGGAGCGGTTTCTACTTTGGCGTGGTGGAAGAGGGAGAGGTTCAGGCAGGCGATGCACTCGAGCTGCTTTCGCAGCATCCCGACGGGCTGGCCGTATCGGACGTCACGCGGTTGTACACCACCGAGCGAGGTAACATCGCGCTCTTGAAGAAAGCTATTGCGGCGACCGCCCTACCCGAGAGCTGGTCGGGGTACTTCGAGCATCAGCTCGAGAAGTTGGGAGCGTAGGGTCCCGCGATGTTCGGCCGCCCTCGGACAGCACTACTCCTCTACGCCGTTGCGATGGGCTATCTAGAGGCTGCGGTCGTCGTCTATCTTCGCGCCCTTTACTACCCCGAGGGATTCTCCTTCCCGCTGACGCCCATGGAGCCCGGAATCCTGAGCGTGGAGATCGGCCGGGAGGCCGCGACCCTCGTCATGATCTTCGCCGTTTCGTGGGCGGCGGCCCGTTCCGGCTGGCAGACGCTGACTGGCTTCGCGCTCGTCTTCGGTGTGTGGGACATGGCGTACTACGCCGGACTGAAGATTCTGCTGGGCTGGCCCGCGTCTCTCTTCGAGCCGGATGTGCTCTTCCTGATCCCCATTGTCTGGGTCGGGCCGGTTTGGGCCCCGGCCCTGATTGCGCTCTCCATGGCGGTGGCGGCCTGGGCGCTTTGGCCGATGGATTATGGAGTCATCGCGCCCCGCGCGTGGGAGTGGTCGCTTTTGGTGGCGGCGTGCTGCGTGCTACTCGCGACGTTCATCGTGCCTGTTGCGCTGGCCGGGGTGACGGGATTGGGGGAGGGAGTCTCACTGCCGGAGGTGAGCTACCCGTGGTGGGGATGGATCGCAGGAGAGTCTATAGCCCTTTTCGTAGCGGTGCGATGGTGGATGAGAGGACGGACCGCACCTCTTTGATCATGCGCTGATCTCAGAGGCCGGCTCCGATTGCAGCAAGGTCGAGGGCCGGGAGAATTCAATCGGGCGAGTGTCTCGCATCGACCTCCCATGCCCCGATGATGGTGGCGTGCCTCACCGAGGGCTCGAAGAGCCGCCCCCTGATCTCCTGATAGGCTTCATCGTCGAAGAATCGGTCCTGGGTCAGCCAATCCGGAAAGTAGATCACGAAGACGCGGTCGATCTCGTGTCCGGCCGAGTTTCTCAGAGTCTTGGCGACTTTGAAGTCGTAACGAAACCCACCGCCGATTCGCTCCAGCAACGGAGACATCGCGTCTCGGTAGGCTTGGTATCCATCGTCGTCCGCAACGTCCAACCCCATCAGTCTCTCTACCATGGACTCATCTCCAGGTTGTTCGAGTGGATGTCGCCGCCCAGTGTTAGGTGGCCGCTTTCGACTACTCTGGCAAGCAGGGTGGCGGTTCCTAGGCGAGTCCCGCGAGGCAACGCTGGCGTGAGACGAGGCCCGAGGATGGAAACAATGCGTGCTTTTGTGATCGAACGGGCCGGTGGGCCCGAAGTGCTGGAGCTCCGAGAAATCCCCCGACCCCAGCCTCGCGACGGGTGGGTCTTGATTCGAAACCGGGCATTCGGGCTCAACCGATCGGAGTGGTTCACACGCCGGGGGGAGTCGCCCGACGTACAGTTCCCCCGGGTGCTTGGCATCGAATGCGTCGGCGAAGTGGCCTCAGCGCCCGGCTCCGACCTGTCCCGCGGGACGCGAGTCGCAGCGATGATGGGTGGGATGGGGCGTCAGTTCGACGGCTCCTACGCCGAGTATGTCCTCGTTCCACGGCAGCACGTATTCCCATTGGAGACGAAACTGGATTGGAAGATTCTCGGAGCGCTGCCCGAGATGCTGCAGACCGTCCATGGCTCACTCCATACGGGCCTGGAGATCGAGCGCGCGGAGAACCTCCTCGTGCGAGGCGGGACGTCGTCCATCGGCTTTGCGACCATCGCTCTCGCCCGAGCGGCGGGCCTCGAGCTCACGGCGACCACCAGAAGCGCCACTAACGCTGACGAACTCGTGGCGGCCGGAGCTACTCATGTGCTCGTGGATGACGGATCGATCGCAGACAAGGCTCGAGCGATCTACCCAGATGGCTTCGACCGCGTCCTCGAATTGGTGGGGGCCACGACATTGCGCGACTCACTGCAGACGGCACGACGAGGCGGAATTGTGTGCATGACCGGCATTCTTGGCGGCGAATGGATTCTATCGGAATTTCTCCCAATGGCCGACGTGCCGACCGGCGTAAAGTTGACGTCATACGCCGGTGAGTCATCCGATCTCTCACCCGCGCAGCTCCAAGACTACGTCTCTTTGGTCGAATCAGGTGAGTTACAGCTCAAACTCGGGCCGAACTTTCCTTTCGAGGAGCTCCGGGATGCGCACGCAACAATGGACGAGAACAGGGCCCAGGGTAAGATCGTTATGGAAGTTCGCTGACCGCATCAAGCAACTCCCGCGCCCGCGCGGCAGGAACGCCAAGGTTGGAGCTCCGAGATGTCCAGAGCGTTACACACCTCCGCAGATGTCCAGCCTTCCACGTCGCGGAGCGTGATAACCTGGCGCTGATTCGGAGGCAGATCCTCGATGGCGGCCGAGAGACGCTCCAACGCCTCCTGGGTTAGGAGGCGGCGCTCCGGGTCGGCGTCCCAGGGCGCGGGGGGCCGGCTCCAATGACCGTCCAGGGACGGGTCAGGACTGACGAGGAAACGATCGCCCGAGACAGTCGGCGCCGATCGATCGGGCTTCGAAGCGCCCGTCGCGAAGGAGGCGTGCCTGTCTTCCCGGCTCCCAATGCTCCGCGCGCGCTTGAGCAGGATCCCGACGATCCACGTGCGCAGGCTCGAGCGCTCCTCGAAACGGCCGATCCCGTTCAGCACCGCGAGCCAGGTTTCCTGGACGACCTCCTCAGCCACGGCCTCGCTCCTCACGTAGATCCGGGCGGTCCGGAGGAGCATCTGGTGATGCGAATCCACCAGGGCCCGGAAGGCGGACTCCTCGCCTGTGCGGAGACCGGCCACCAGCTCCGCATCGGTACGGTAGACGACCTCTGATCGATTCGAGGACAACTCTCCCTCCTCCTGGGCTTCTCGTCGGGTGTTTCGGTTGGTCCGGGGACGTCGGCTGTAACGCTTCGCGCACCTGGGCGACTCACCCACGAACGCTCGATGCGGGCTACCGGTTCTCGGGCGACGAATTAGCCCCCGGTTCCCAGCAATCATAAAGGCAAATCCGTGCGACTGCACGTGAACGATAGGAGAGTCTGCAATGAAATCGACAAAGAAGGCTGTAATCGGTGGAGTATTCGGTCTGGTGATCGTGATTGGCGTCAGCCTCGGAGTGGCGTCATCTCCGGACTCGATGGCTGAGACCATGGCTCATGACGAGATGACTGAGACCATGGCTCATGACGAGATGGCCGAGACCATGGCTCATGACGAGATGGCTGAGACCATGGCTCATGACGAGATGGCCGAGACCACGGCTCATGACGAGATGGCTGAGACCATGGCTCATGACGAGATGGCTGAGACCACGGCTCATGACGAGATGGCTGAGACCACGGCTCATGACGAGATGGCTGAGACCACGGCTCATGACGAACGGATGAAGTAATCTGGCGTGGGTGGGCGCCGCCTGCACGCCGGGCCCACGGCCTTGCCGAGGCTTGGTCTGCCGAGCGGCGGTCGAGCCGCCTTTACGAAGCTTGACGGAGCGTGTCCGCCGGGGCGGGAGCATTCGACCCCGCTCAAGGCGGCACGCTCTGCTCTCATTTGACAGCGGATGACATACAAGAGGAAGAGCCGTGTACAGACGACAACAGCATGATGCTCCGAAGTCGCAAGGCCACGATCGCTCGATTGCGTCCTACAGATATCGCAACATGCGATTGCCGCTTCCCCTGCTGGGCATGATCCTGGCGCTGTCGTCGCTGGTGATGCCGTTCTCGGCGCTCGCCAGCAGTCACGCACCCGGAGGCGTGGAGCGCACGCCGCCGGAGTTAATCAAAACCGGGGTCTTCACCGGCGCAGACCGGAGCCATCGAGCCAGTGGCCACGCAGAGATCGTTCGCCGCGACGATGGGAGCCTGGTCGTACACCTGCGGGACTTTCGGGTCACGAACGGGCCCGCACTGCGCGTACTGCTCACGAAGCACCCGAATCCGAGGCGGAGCCGCGACGTCGAATGGGAGGAGTACATCGACCTCGGTGCGTTGCGCTCGAACCGTGGCGATCAGGAGTACGCGATCCCGGGTGACGTCGATCTCTCACAGATCCACAGCTTAGTCGTTTACTGTAAGCCGTACAGCGTTGTCTTCGCAGTCGCGCGGCTGGAGGAGGCGTCGTGAAGGTGCCGCCTATCACCAGGCGAACTCCGGGACCCCGGGCCGGTTTCAAGCTCTGAAAGACCGAATCGAGCGATCGCCGCCATTTGGCCGGTCGTCGGAACCAAGGGTGATAGGAAGGCGACCGTGCGAAGGAGGCCGGCGTCCATTGCTCCTCGGAGCGTGGCTCGCGCGTGCCGCGCTTGGTAGGCATCTTGGTCGTGCAGCAGAATCGCGAGACGCTACACAGACTCGCGCGAAGGGTTATTGTGTCCCGTCCCTGGTCAACTCCCGTCTCCTCGTGCCTGGCAAGGTCCGAAATGTTTCGCAGGCGACTCGCGAAGGCCCGGGCCGGCATCACGCTCTGCGCCGTGCTGAGCGCCGGCTGCGGCGCCCCATCCCCGCCAACGCTCGGCGTGGTCGACGGCGAGCTGGCGGCATGCCCCGGCTCGCCCAATTGCGTTCACACCGGTCAGCGACATCCGGACGGCACGCTGCCGCTCTATCTGCGAGCGGAGGGCGAAGGCAGCTGGGACGGTGTGCGGACCGTCGTGGAAGCGATGCCGCGTCTGACGGTGGTCTCGGCGTCCGAACGGTACCTCCATGCCGAGGAGCGCAGTCGGCTCTTCCGCTTCATCGACGATATGGAGCTGCTCCTGACGGAGGACAGCGAACTCGTCGTCCGGTCTGCCTCGCGGTTGGGTCGTGGGGACATGGGCGTGAACGGGCGTCGCGTGGAGCGGCTGCGCGGCGCGCTCGCTGAAGCGGGGCTGCTGGCACCTTCCTCACCCCCCGGCGGCGGATAGGGTCGAGGGGGCCTCCTGGCGAACCCAGCTTCGCGCACCCCAACAGAGGAGGTTCTCGATGGAGGCCCGTCTGAGCTTCGTCACGCTTGGCGTCACCGATCTCGCGCGTGCGAGGAGCTGGAGGGTTAGAGAAAGTAACGGTTTCCCGCATTCGACCGGAGGAGACACCGCCATGAAAGCGATGCTCGCTACAGCTTGGGAGAGGTCTATGATGCGGACCATGCTGCACATGCCCAAGCCCTGGGTGGCCTGGCTGGCCGTGCTCATCCTCGTCAATCCGGTCGCCGGGCTGTATTACGTCGGCTCGCTGGAGGGCAAGCTCGTGGTGGCCGCCTTTTTTGGGGCGATCATCGTGATGGAGGCCATCTTCAAGGCCAAAGGATTCGTGCGCCTGTTGGGGTTGGGCCACATATTCTGGGTACCGCTGGTGCCCTGGCTGTGGATGCGCTACGCGGACGCGCCGGCGGACGGTGGCTTTCGGCTCTGGCTGGTGGCGGTGATGCTGATGAACACCCTCTCGCTGATCATCGACGCCATCGACGTGGTGCGCTACGCCGGGGGCGAGCGCACCCCGACGATCACCCTGCCCGAATGATCGTTCTCATCGGGGCCGCCGCGGAATTCAGCGGTGCCAGCCGAGCCATTTCGCGAACAGACCCTTTACTCCCGGTGTCAGACGGGTTCGGTTGAAGGCGTCCGCCGCCCTCTTGATACACTCCGCCTGGGTTGGGTATGGATGGATGGTGCGGGCGATGGTGCCGAGGCCGAGACCGGCCGTGATGGCGAGCGTCAACTCGCTGAGCATCTCTCCGGCGTGCCTGGCAACGAGTGTGGCCCCAAGGATTTGGCCACTGCCTTCCTTCACGTGCACCTTGAGGAAGCCTTCATCCTCCCCGTCGAGGATCGCACGGTCCACGTCGGCGAGCTCCTCGACGAAGGTCTTCACCGCGATGCCTTTCGCCTTGGCGTCCTTCTCGTACATGCCGACGTGGGCGATCTCGGGGTCGGTGTACGTGACCCACGGGATCGTGAGCGCGCTGGCCTTTTTCTTCAAAAAGGGGAGCCCGAACAGGGCGTTCTGGATCGCGATGCGGGCAAGCGCGTCCGCTATGTGCGTGAACTTGTACTGGAAGCAGCAGTCCCCGGCCGCGAAGACGTTGGGGTTACTGGTCTGCAGCGTGTCGTCGACGACCACGCCGTCGCGGGCGTCGAACTCGACGCCGGCGGCCTCAAGACCGAAGCCCTCCACATTCGGGGCCCGACCCACGCTAACGAGGATCTCGTCGACGGCGACCTCTCTGCACTCACCGCCGCACTCGAGCTCGACGACCTTCTTATCGCCGTGTTGTGAGACGATTTGAACCTTACAGCCCGTGATGATCTGAACGCCGTCGCGCATCAACGCCTTCTCCACGCGCCCGGCGGCGTCCTTGTCCTCGCGGATGAGGATCTGGCCGACCCCCTCGAGGAGGTGCACCTCGGAGCCGAAGCGGGCAAACGCTTGCGCGAGCTCGCACCCAATGGGCCCGGCGCCGATGACGATGAGACGCTTAGGTAGCTCGGTCAGCGAGAAGACCGTCTCGTTGGTCAAGTAGCCAGTTTCCTCCAGCCCGGGGATCGGCGGCGCGGCGGGGCGGGCACCGGTCGCGATCACGGCTTTGGAGAAGCGCAGCGTCTTATCACCGACCTCGATCCGGTCTCGCCCGGTGAACGTCGCCTTGCCGATGAACACGTCGACGCCTTGGCTCTTAAAGCGCTGCGCCGAGTCGTTGTCGCTGATCCTCGCGCGTAGACGCCGCATCCGTTCCATCACCTTGGGGAAATCCACCGCGACGACGCCGTCTGGTAACTTCACTCCGTAGTCGGCGGCAGCCGCCCGTACGTCCGCAGCCGACCGCGCGGCGCGGATTAGCGCTTTCGATGGCACGCACCCCACGTTGAGGCAGTCGCCACCCATCAGATTTTTCTCACAGAGCGCCACCTTCGCGCCGAGACCGGCGGAGCCGATCGCGGAGACGAGCCCGGCCGTTCCAGCGCCCAAGACGACCAAATTGTAGCGTGCCGCAGGCTCCGGGTTGACCCAATCGTTAGGGTGGACGTTGGCGACGGTCTTCTGGTTGTGCTCGTCCCAGGGTTCGATCGTGAACAGCTCTTTGTCCTCTTTGACTGCCAGCTCTGCCATGACGAGTCTCCTACATCTGCATTCGGTGTCTTAGGACGCTCGTGCCTAGAGTATGCTACGAAGTATTTTTCGTCCTTGTCTACTTTTGGGAAAACGTCATGCCGCCGACCGCGTAAACGCCGGCCGCAAGAACCAGGGAGCCGCGCAGGCTTGCCCGTCAGTCTCCTTAGCCGCTCAGCCTGGACCGAGGAGTGAGGGTCGGCGCTCTCCGCGGGACTCCCAGTGCACGTCGCGGAGCCAGACCTCGGCTCGGGCACCCAGCTGATCCGTATCGGCCATCAGCCCCACCGCTCGAATCTCGTCGGGGTCGCGGTCGAAGGCCCGACGAAAATCCTCGTCCGGGTTTCGGCGTTCCGTGAGCCACTGCCCCGTGCGATCTTGCGAGTTGCGCAGCACAACCACCGCGATTCGGTCGCTCACGTGCGAGATGAACGTGTCGCCCTTGGGCTCTCGACCACCCCACGTGTAGAAGATCAACCGGGGGCGCCCGAAGAGCCCGCCGCCGCCGAACGCAACGAAGAATCGGGCTGGTGCGTCGTCGAGCTCGGCTTCCCGCAGGACGACACTGGTGAGGTGACGATCTACGCGCCAGCGCCACGAAAGGAGGCCTTCGCTGGGCTGAAGATGATCGTCGAACTCGAGCCAGGCCTGACCGGCCGCGTTCTCGGCGACCATCCGGATCGCCCTCCCGGGTGCCGCTCCCGCGTCGGCATCCGTACGGACGACGCTGGTAAGGGCGGGAAGTTCGTCTCGGACTGCTCGGAGGCTCCATCCGGGGGGCAGGTCATCGCCGATCTCGGCCTCGGCCAGGCGGTCGAGCGAGACGGAAGCCTGGAGCGAGGCTAACTGTTCAACGCTTGGTGGCCCGAGCAGGATGGCCCCCAGGGTCGCGAGCATCCCTGTCTTGGGGCCGTCGATCGAGAAAGTGAACACGTTGATTCCCTTCTGTCGCGTTGCGCGCACCAAATTTTGGTGTCTCCCATAACGCCTGGATAATCTCGCGACTGTAGTTTGAACCCTATCACGCTGCCCGGCTAGTCTGGCGCCACTCCCGAAATCTTTCGCAGGCGACTCGCGAAGGCCCTGGCCGCCATCACGCTCTGCGCCGTGCTGAGCGCTTGGTGGGTTAGCGCCATCGCCATCAGCAACAGGCTCCGTCCGGACCGCAGCAGGCGTAACTGCTGGCCTGCGCGCCTGGTTCCAGGATGGCGACCATGTCTTTGTATGGTGGTCGCCGTAGCTTGGCGACCGTGTCGGTGCAGACTTCGTACGGCTCGTTGCGCGGGAAGAGATGGCCTTCCTCGTCCACGAATGCCTTGCCCGGCCCGAGATAGACCGCCCGGTGCCCTCTGAAGACGCATCCCTCCGCTTTTTCGAACTTGAATCCCTGTACCGTCAAGGAGTGGAACGGATAGCCTTCCACGTCCTTCCAATAGCTTCGCTGCAGAACCGTAAGCCCATAAAAGCCGGCGCGCTCCAGCCGAGCGAGGAACTCTTCCTGCGTGAGCGCCCCCACGAGGCATTCTCCCCACAGCCGTGGATCCACCTTGAGGTGTGGAGGTACTTCCTGCGCACTCACGATGTCCGAGATCACGATGCGGCCGTGATCCTTTAGGATCCTCCAGATCTCTTCGAACACCCGCGGCTTGTCGGGCGATAGGTTCACGACGCAGTTCGACGTGACGAGATCGACGGTGTTCGTCTCGACGGGGATCCTTTCGAGGAATCCCTCTCGGAACTCAACAACGTCATAGCCCAGGGCCGCGGCGACTTTCGGCTTGTTGTCCCGGGACACCGAAAGCATCCGATCGGTCATGTCGACGCCGATAGCGTTTCCCGAGGGTCCGACGAACTTGGCAGCGATGAACACGTCGATGCCCGCGCCGCAGCCGAGATCGACCACGGTCTCGCCCGGTTGAATCCCAGCGCTCGCTAGGGGGGAGCCGCAGCCGTAGAAGCGATCGAGTACGTCCTGTGGGATATGCGCGACTGCCGAGTCGTCATACTTCGTGGGACAGCACAGGTCCGCCTGCGGTTTCTCGGCAGCCTCTCCGTAGAACTCTCGGACCTTGGCCCGAGGCTTATCGACATCGAACGACAACACACAGTTCGAATGGAGCGTGAGCACCGGCTGCTCGGCGGCCGCCCCGTCTGCCGTCCCGCAGGCGATGGCACCTTCCCCCATGGCATGGAGCACGAGCGGGGCGTCATATCCGGACCCCGGATTGCGGCGTCTCATTTTCTCCTTCCCGAGCATGACCATCACGTGCCGTATTAGCGCTATTGCGATCGGGTAGTAAGGGTCGTCGCCGACAGGGTCTCCCCCTGAAGCCCACCACGCGTGCTCCCAGTCGCCACCACCGGTGAAGAATCGAAACGGGTCGTCCCGCACCGACGGATTGTCGGCCAGGCTGGCCCGGTGAAGGCGCTGGATCACCGGTGAGGACTCCAGGATATGCTCGAAGTCCTCGTGGGCCGTGTCACCGCACAAGAGCGCCGGCTCATTCACCAGCGCCGCCGTCGGATAGACCTTACCGTCCGCGTACACACAGAGCGAATCCCAGCCCCCGTTGCCCAGGTCGTACTTCACGCCGGGCACGCCGTTCACCCGGCGTTTCACCGCTTCCAGGTTGTCGAGCACGACGCCGGCTTCTTCAGCGGCGTCGACTGTGTTCATCACTGCAGCCAGCAGATGGTCGATATCCGGGAACCATCCATCTGTGCTCGTGGCCGCGCGCCCGCGCTTGTGCGCCCACATGAGATGATGGCTCTTTGCTCCAACTGACTGGACAATGCCGGGAATCTCGGGCAATTCGTCCAGGTTCGCTCGAGTCGCCACGGTGGTCAGCGACACGTCGAATCCCAGGTCGGCCAGGACCCGGGCACCGTCTAGGGCCTTGGTGAATGTCCCCGGCCCCCGGATCCGGTCGTTGGTCTCGGCGTGGGCCCCATCGATCGACACCTGGAATCGGACCCTGGAAGGGTCGAGGGCCTCGAGGCCGGCCTTAATGGAGCCCCGGAATACCGTCGCATTGGTCAGCACGATGATCTCGAGATCCCGGGATTCTGTCCCGTGCCGTATCAGCTCGAATATGTCCTTACGGATGAGCGGTTCCCCTCCAGTGAGGTACAGGCGCTCGAGGCCGAGCTGCACGGCTCGGTCCACGAGGGCCCTGAGCCGCTGGAAGGGTAGGCCGCGGTCCTTGCCCGGCCCCGACGAAACCAAGCAGTGCGTACAGGAGAGATTGCAAGCGTTGTTGATCTGGATCCACAACTCCCGCAATCCTTCGGGAGCGATGAGCGCCGCGCGCCCCGGATAGGGAGGTGGTGAGACGGGTCCGTCCGCGAGCATACCGGCGCGGTTCAGGGCCCGGAGAAAGTCATGGACATGCACCCACGCTTTGCCGGCTTCGAGTTGATGGACAGCGGCGTAGCGTGCTACCAGTGCGCCAAAGGTGACCTTGCCCTCACTGCCGGCGATTGCGTCGAGCAGCTCGCGCCCTTTTCCATCCACGGCGATCCAGTTCGGCTTCGCCGGATCCACTGCATAGTTGATTCCGTCTTCTTCGAACGTGTAGAGTGTCGGGAGGTGCAGTAGCGTACGATGTTCGAGCGTCACCATGATGTGTATCTCCTCCATTGACGGGATCATGAGGAAACGGCCCGTCCGACGCATGAACAGCCGAACGTGCGAGTCCCGTTTTCATCAAAACCGGTCTAGACCTCAGCGCGGGCGCTCGCCCGGAACCGCAAGACGGTCCATGCAATCAACACCAGCACGAGGAGCCCAAGGGCGAACGCAAGCTGAGGGTGGCGACGGTAGAGGGCGCCGAGTCCAGCCCCGGAAAGCGTGAACACGATCGCGCCCGGTAGAATCCCGATTGCCGTCGTCCACACAAACGTCGCGCGACCGATCGACGTGAGGCCGGCGGCCCAGTTGATGAGGGTAAACGCGACGGCGGGAATGAGTCTCACGGTCAGGAGCCCCTTCCACCCAGCCGAGAGCACCAGTCGATCGGCTTTCGCCAGCGCAGGGGGTGACACCAGTTTTTCCGCAAGCGGGCGCCCGAATCGTCGCGCCAATTCAAAACTCACGACCGCGCCCACAATCGCCCCACTCCACGTAATCAGCGCCCCAACGCGTGGTCCGAAGACCATCCCGTTCAACATGGCCGGAATCTCCGCCGGGATGGGAAGGATGGCGACTGCTACCATGAACAGGGGCGCCAGGACATACACCCAGGCGCCTGATTCTTCGATTAGGGAGACGAGGGAGTCGAGCATCTCCATGGTCAGAGGAGGTAGGCCGGGAGGTCCGCGGCGGTGTCCACGTCTTTGAGCACTGGGAGGAGGCTCTCCCGGAGGCCGGCGCGGCGCGTCCGCTCCAGTGTGGCGCCAAGCACGTCGGCCGTGCTCCAGGGGACGTCCCGAAAGATCTCGGGGTGGGGTCGTGACAGGGCCATGAGGTAATATCCCCCGTCCTCGGCGGGTCCGAGCACCACATCGGCCGACTCGAGACGCTCCAGTGCCTGTACGACCAGGGCCGCCCTCAGGGCGGGGACGTCCGTGCCCATGATACACGCCCGATCGGCGTCCCGGAGCGCCTCCTCGAAGGCGCGGGCCATGCGTTCACCCAGGTCGCCCTCCGTCTGGGGACGGAACTCCAGGGATTCGCCTCCGAGCCAGTCCCGCATCTCGGCTTCGGCGTCTGGCGGGTCGTAGTACACGAGGGTCCGGTAGGGTCCTTCTCTTACCGCGTCCAGCACGCGGCGGCCCAGGCGGCGGTACACCCTAGCCGCCTCCTGCACGCCCAGGTCCGCCGCCAGACGGGTCTTTACGCGGCCGGGTTGGGGGGCCTTGGCGAACACGATGAGTGCCCGGCGCTCTTCCACCCTGCCGCGGTCTTCGGGGAGCGGGGGGACCCGCCAGTCGAGCCGGGCCTCGGTGTCCGAGGACGGACGATCCCTGGATGGAGTTTGGCGATCCCCCTCCGGGCGGCCGTCGCGCGGGTACCACCGGGCTAGCCGCGTAGGCGGCACCCCGAGCCGGTAGAGGGCTATGAGGCTCGCGTTCCGAAGCCAGCCGAACCAGCGGCCCTCCGCCTCGTAACGTCTCGGGCTCGTGACCACGCAGGCGGGCAGGCGACGAATCCTGGACACCTTACGGAGCCGCTCCAGGATTCCCACGTCCTCCATGATAGGCCAACTCGGATAGCCACCGACGGCATCGAACGCAGCCCGCGACACCACCAGCCCCTGATCCCCGTAGACCAGCCCCAGCGCGCGTTCGCGGAGCCGCTGTCCGTGCTCGAGGAACCGCCAGAACCGTCCGTCACCCTCCAAGGCGAACTCGAAGTACGCGGCCTCGTCCTCCCCCGCCGAATGGAGGAAGTCCTCCAGCGCCCCCACGGCGTCCGTCGGCACGCGGCTATCGGCGTGGAGGAAGAGGAGCCACGGGGCTGCTGTCGCTCGGGCGCCGGCCATGAGTTGGGAGGCGCGACCCGGGGGCGCCGTCACCACCCGCGCGCCGCCTTGGCGGGCCAGGTCGACGGTACCGTCCGTCGAGCCACCGTCGGAGACGACGAGCTCCCAAGGGATCTTCAGATGGCCGAGATCCGCGAGGAGCCCGGGGAGACGCGTGGCCTCATCGAGGGTGGGGACGACGACGGCCAGGGCCGGTGGGTCGGGTCCCGTCATCGAAGCGCAGGTGGAGGAGGTTCTCCACGAGGTTGGGGCAGGCGCACACCGAGGCGCTTCACCAAGGCGGGGAGGAAGCTCAGGAACACTAGGAGTCCGCCGGAGACGAGGACCCGGATCAGCGCGGCGCGAGACGCCTCCTGTGATCCGGCGAGGAGCGCATCGGCGAACATCGTGTAGATCACCGTCCCAGGGAAGATGCCGAGCACCGTGGCGACGGCGTAGGTGGGCCACGACAAGGCCGTGAGGCCCGAGCCGAAGTTCAAGGCGTTGAACGGCACTGCCGGGATGAGGCGGAGGGCCAACAGTCCACGGAACCCGTAGCTCTCGGTGGCCTGATCCAGGGCCTGGAGACGATCACCTGCCACGCGTTCGACTCCGTCGCGACCCAGGAAGCGGGCGACGCCGAACGCCAGGTTCGCGCCGATGTTGGCGCCGATCGTGGTATAGATCGTTCCCCAGAAGAGGCCGAAGGCGGCGCCTCCGGCCAGCGTGAGGATGGATCCGGGTATGGCTAGGGCGGTGGCGCCGGCGTACACGGCCACGTACATGACCGGCGCCCCCGTGGAGCTGCGGAGCCACCCGATGGCGTCTCCGATTCCCTCTCGGCTGAGGATCTGGCCCAGGGGCGTGAAGGCGGCCAGTGCGGCGCCCCCCGCCAGCAGGGTGGCCAGCGCCCCGAGCTTCAGAATCGCTCTGCGCTTCTTCCCGTTCACTTCAGCCACGAGATGACCTTTCTGAGCAGACGGCCTCAGATTCTACCTCCCGGAATGTGGATGCCGAACCACATGAGCGCCATCAAAGCAATCGAAGCAAGTCAAGAGCTTGCAGAGGAAGCACGCGGGAAGCGCAAAGAGTAACCCGAGTGAACCCCTGAAACGAGAGCAGACCGGATGCGTTGACTCGTTTGGTCCTGGCCCTCACGTTACCTAAGCCGTCAAAAGGCTTTTGGCTTGGCTATCCTCAAAGGGCTTTCGGTTTGGCTGTCCTTCTAGTGATCCTTTCCGGCCTGTCCATCGCCTTCAAGCGCCAAGCCTGGGCCGAAGTTCACTAACCCCGGAAGGCGAGTATGACCGCATCGAAGCCCGTGATCGGGGTCATCGGCGGCAGCGGGATCTACGACATCGAAGGGCTATCGAACACACGATGGGAACGGGTCACGTCGCCCTTCGGCGAACCCTCCGATGCACTATTGTTCGGCGATTTGGAGGGTCAGCCCATGGTGTTCCTTCCCCGGCACGGGCGCGGCCACAAGTTACCCCCCGACGGGGTCAACTACCGCGCCAACATCGACGCGCTCAAGCGCTCAGGCGTCACCGATATCCTGTCTTTATCCGCCGTGGGCTCTTTTAGGGAAGAGTTTTCTCCGGGCACCTTCGTGCTGGTGGACCAGTTCATCGACCGCACGATTCAGCGTGACAAGAGTTTCTTCGGGCCCGGTCTGGTGGCCCATGTGTCCATGGCGCACCCAGTCTGCGCGCGGCTTGCCGCTGCCCTGGAGGCGGCGGCCGAATCTGTGGATGTGACGGCGGTTCGGGGCGGCACTTACCTGGCCATGGAAGGGCCGCAATTCTCAAGCCTAGCCGAGTCCGAGTTGTACCGGACCTGGGGCTGCGATGTGATCGGCATGACGAACATGCCCGAAGCCAGGCTCGCCAGGGAGGCGGAGATCTGCTACGCCACCGTTGCTATGGTCACCGACTACGATTGCTGGCACCCGGACCACGACCATGTCCAGGTGGCCGACATCATCCGCGTGCTCAACGCGAACGCAGACCACGCCCGGGCACTAGTAAGGGCAGTGGCGCCGGTCCTGCGTGATCGCCCCGTCGTCTGTTCCGCCGGGTGCGACCATGCCCTAGACGCCGCC
Organism: Longimicrobiales bacterium; assembly: GCA_965249775.1. Classification (GTDB taxonomy): domain Bacteria; phylum Gemmatimonadota; class Gemmatimonadetes; order Longimicrobiales; family Gaopeijiaceae; genus UBA822. The sequence goes on along the minus strand of OZ252253.1, from coordinate 2,934,759 downwards.
ATCATCACCGCGCCGGAAGCCCGCGACCCGGCGATGGCGGCCAAGCTGGATGCGGTTGCGGGCCGGGTCTTGAACACGTGAGAAGGGGAAGCTCCGTGCCGCTGAAATCCCGTATCCGCACGATCCCGGATTACCCGAAGCCCGGCGTTCAGTTTCGTGACATCACCACGCTGCTGCAGGATCCGTTCGGGTTCCGCAAGCTGGTGGACGATCTGGTCCAGCCCTTCGCCGGAAAGCGCATCGACGCGGTGGCGGGGATCGAGGCCCGGGGCTTCATCATCGGCGGCGCGGTGGCCTACCAGCTCTCCACGGGTTTCATCCCGGTGCGAAAAAAGGGTAAGCTACCGTGGAAAACCATCGGCCTGGATTACGAGCTGGAATACGGCACCGACCGCATCGAAATTCACCGGGACGCGGTGACCGAGGGCCAGATTGTGCTGGTGGTGGACGACTTGATCGCCACCGGCGGCACCGCTCTCGCCACCGTCGATCTCTTGCGCCAGGCGGGGGCGGAGATCGTGGGCTGTTCGTTCGTGGTGGATCTGCCCGACCTGGGCGGCCGTAAGCGTCTGGAACAAAAAGGCGTGAGCGTGTTGACCCTCGTGGAATTCGAAGGCGAGTGAACGTCGGCGCGATATGGTCACATGGGCGATGCCCGCCGGGCGAAGCGTCTTGATTGGAGCTATGACGGAGCAAAGATGGGTTCCCGAACTCCCTTGACGCCCCACGAAATGCAGACCAACAGCCAGGCGATCGCCAACGCACCGTGGAGGGCCCGATTGTTGCTGCGGATCCCGATGGCAAACGCGACGGAAAACACCACGAGAGAAACTAGGTGGAGCGGTACCCAGCCAGAGCCGAGCGCCTGCTGCTCTAGCGCGGCGTCTGTGAAATCGACCGCCTGAAACGCCAGGCATACCATGAAGAACCGGGGTCGATTCGCCTCGAAGTGAGCGCGGAAGTCGATGATCTCCGCACCTTTCACTGGGTAGAGCAGTCCGCTCATGAGGTACAGGACCACGGAGTACGCTACGAGGTTCAGGAAGTGGAGAAGCGTCCACTCTTGGATGGCAGTGAGGCTGAAGTTGAACCACCAGACCAGGAGCGTCGTAACGAATACGTTGGCCGTCCATACGGCATGGATCCAGTCGATTCGTTCGCGGATCCTGGTGTCCAGGATCAGCGAGACGCCGCTGAGGAGGTGAACCACAGCGAGGCCAAGTATTACTGAGACGAAGACGGTCAGATACTCGTATGGATCCATGATCAGCTAGGTCCGCGGGCTGCCGTCCTCGGCGAGACGTCGATTCGAGTTATCGGTCCGTCGACGGCCGGAGACCCGGCTGTTCTAGCGCCCCCGCCAAATCTCCGTGTCCGGACGGAAAACCGCCCAGGCGAACCAGAAGTGGTTGCCGTGAACGATTTCGGTGAACTGCGCGCCCGCCAGTTCACCGGCGATCGCCCTTCCGGAGAGATTCCAAGTCGAACGGGTCTCGCGGTCCCGGAAGCGACCGTCACCGGCCGGCTCAAACGTCAACGTGCGGCCGCCGAACTCGGGAGAGAAAGCGCTGGACGAGCCCACGTCTCGGCCGTCGGCGATCGTCGAGTTGTCCAACGCACTGGCTGTACCGGGAGCCCAGAACACCACAACGTCGAGACCGCGAACACGGACGTTGGCGACGCCCTCCACGGCCAGGATCGAGAACGGAACCGCGAGATATTCATCGTCGTGCTCGAGCGCGACCACGCGCTCCATCGCCTTGAGCCGTCCATCCTTCCGCCCGAACCGAAAAAACTGCCGCCAGGGACCGCTCCCGCGATCGTAGCCCTGGTACGGATTGGTGCCGTAGCGCTTAGTGACATCCCTCGAAAATCCTGTGTCCCTCGAGAGCACCCGAGCCGACGGTCTCTGCTCCTTTACGTCTCTCCAACTCATGACGGTAGCGGGTACGAAGGTGAGCTGCTCTCCGGCGTATTCCCCAACCAGCCCCTCACCCGTAGCCTGCTGCCACCAGGTCTCGGTCTGCCGATCGTACATGACCAGGTCGGAGTGACGAAGCCGACCCGTGGTCCCGAAGTCCAATACCGTACCTCGAAATTCGCGATCGAACGCGATGGTCGTGTTGCACAGGGGACAGTACGTGACGCTCACGGGGCGGCCGCCGATCTCGTCGTTCACGATCTCATGCCAGATCAGGATCGAAAGCGGATAGGCCTTCGTTTCCCCGTTCACGCTCACCACGGCCATCGGTTCCCGGTCGGAGAGCCACCTGTTGGCCTCTCGGATCGTGATGAACGACGGACGGTCGACGGAACGGATGCCATCCTTCGGCGGACCACCGGACGCGAATTCCTCGAAAGGAACCGTGTGTCTGCTGAAGTCGGTCTTCCAGACGTCGCGGCCCGCTACGGCCGGCCGTTCCTGTGTCGAGCCCTCCAGCGGCTGCATCAGAACCACCACGGCCAGGCTCATCATGAGGGTTCGCACGGGATCAATTGAGACACGGATCATGGTTTATCCTTTGGAGAAGAGAGGTGGCCCCACCAAAGGAATCCTTCACTACAGAGGGCTGTTCCAGCGAGAGAACCCCTCCCCGTCTTGCTCCCACGAAACCAGGGCGGTGCTATTGGCTTTCGACGGGCTGCTCCCTGCGCAAGACGCCCACGGCGCACTATCGAGAGTCCCGAAACAACGACCGGAGCAGTTTCTTGCCGAAGCTCGACTTCGGGGCGAAGTACGCGCCCAGGACTCCGTACCGGTGTTTTCGGCCCACCAGGATCTCGTCGAAGGGTATGTCGCCGGCGACTGTACGATAGACCGTGCGGAGGGTATCGCCCGAGAGGCGGTACGTGATCACATCCCCGTCCCGGATCCCATCCTCAGCTAGAAAACCGAACCACCGCGGCATCCAACCGTTGATGTCCAGGAACTCCTCTTCGCTGAGCCACCCGGCGTCCGCCGTTTTCTGCATGTCGTCCTCGACGGCGTCGAGGAACCGTTTGAGGCTGATGTTGCGCTCAAAGGTCACTCTCGCCATAGCGTGGGGGGCGGCCAACACCGCTAGTACGATGGAATCCTCAACCTCTTGACGGCGGTGCGCGATCTGCACCAGTGACTCCAATCGGCGGGCGGTGGCGGTGTCGACGCGCACCTCCAGCCTGAGCACGTCGACGTTGAAGATGGTCTTTTCGAGGAGCATCTCCATCACGGCGTACCGGCTGTTGCCGAGCGGGCCCGTGTCCACGTCGGGCACTACAGATGGAGCGGCTTGGGCGCCGGCGGGCAACGGACACAGCTCCCCAGCGTCCGACTGAGAGAGAGCGGGTGTGGCGGCCAAAGGACTTACAACGGCGGAGACGGCGAGTAACATAAGGTTGCCCAACATAAAACGAACTCCATCAAGAGAGACACTCAGATGTTAGAGCGCCTGACCTCGAAAATCTTACGGATCACTCCCTGACGGCACCCTAGGGGAACCGTCCCCCCCCCCCAGGAACTGAGGCGTCTCCCCCCCGCCTCGGGAGATTCATGACATCAGGACGTGCCGGCTGAAGACTGCCCGCGACGGAGTTCGTAGAGAGCCCCGTCCGCTCTCCCGCTGGCGGCGAAAGGAAGCTGTACGTGTCCCATCGTCCGGAGGTGGCCGTCTTCTCGTTCAGGAGGCGCGAGACGCACCTACGCCGGGGCCAGGTAATTCAAGGGGCCATGCCCGAGACCCGAGTGCTCCCGAATGTCACACCACAAGGCTCTCGCAAACGGACGGAGCCCCGCTTAGGATAAATGCGAGTTCAAAACTCCCTCTCAGGAGTTGGAACAATGGTGGGTCGCGACGGCGCGTTCGGCATATTGATGGGCGCAGTAGTTGGGGCGTATGATCTGGTTCTGCCATGAGGACGTGATCATGACACTGCAGTCTATTCGCAGAACTCGAGACGACCGAAGCACCCCTTGGAAACGCTCGATGCCTTCCTGAGTAGCTACGGCTACTGGGTGTTCTTCGCCGTGGGCTTCGCCGAGTTCGTCGGTGTGCCCATCGTCAGCGTGCCGGTGCTCATCGGGGGAGGAGCGTTGGTCGCCTCAGGGACCCTCGGCTTTTGGGGGGTGGTGGTATCCGTGGCGGCAGGCGGCTGGCTCGCCGACCTGGGGTGGTACACGATAGGCCGTCGACAAGGCTCTTGGTTGATCGACGTGGCCTGCGGGCTTTCGTCCAACCCGACGGCCTGTGTCTTGACGGTCAAGGATCGGCTTTCTCGCCTAGGCACTCCATACATCCTGCTTGCGAAGATGCTCCCTGGATCAGGAAACCTTATCGCCGTAGCGGCGGGTCTAGCCGGTTTCGGGACACTTCGCTTCCTCCTCGCCGACGGGGCCGCCCTGATCCTATGGGCGGCGATCTACACGGGTGCCGGTTGGATCTTCTCTGATCAAGTGACGCCAGCGATCGAGTGGGCACTGACGTACAACAGGGCGGTGGTGGTGGTCCTGATGTTGATCGTCCTTGCCGCGGCCTGGCGGCTATGGCAGGTTCGTTTCCACCAGAAAGCTGGCGTTCGTATACTCGTTTCAGCTGTCGGTCGCAAGGTCCGGTCTGAGGACGCCTGAAGCGCGGGCCAGCCGCCCCCGCCGGGAGGAGCCGGCGCCCCTTCGGACGCCCTCCCCCCGATGCATCCTGCGTCCGCGTTTTTCCATCAGCCGTCGGTCGCTAGGACCGCGTCGACATCGCTGTGACGGAGCCAGGTGTAAACCAGGCCGAGGATGCCGCCGTACATCAGGTGACCGACCAGGCTGGGGAGCATGGCCACAGCAGCGGCGGCGTTCCAGTTAACGCCTAAGCCCATGCCCATGAAGAGCGGCATCAAGGTGAGCGGTCCAAGAATCCACCAGGCCCCACCGTATGCGAGGCCGATCCCCACACCGCTGGAAGTCCCGCTCACGAATCGGCCGAGTACAATAGCGAAGCCGACCCCGATGATTATGCTGTTCACCATGTGTACAACGAAACCGGCGCCGGCCGTCGGTTGGCCGACCATACTTCCGATCATCGGAAGCATGCCCATCATTCCCATCATCACTCCGAAGATCAAACCACCGGCGATGCCGCCGTAGGCGCCCCACTTCAGTTCTCTCGTGCTCATTTTATGTCTCCTCATCTAGCGCGTTTTCACAGTCGCAAATCCAGCGAGGCCATCAACCGGATTCCATTACTTGCCAGTGAGTGGGCGAAGGGGGCATTTCCTTACAGCGGCGTCCCAGTTCACTGTGGCACGTGGAGCGCAATCCAGTACGCCCTTGCGAGGTCTGTGATGGCACGCTACACGCCACCTAACGCCATTGGAGGACCGATGATCATCGTCGTTCTCGCGGTGCTCTTGCTTCTCGGTGTGACCCTGGCTTATCAAGGCCGCAGCTTCTGGGCGTGGGTGACCCCTGGGGCGCTCGGCTTGATCTGGTGGACGGCAGGGGGCGTGGATTCTCCAGCCCTCTATGGTGTGGTAGCCGGCGGATTCGGGATCCTTGCGCTCCTCTTCGGAGCCCGGCCACTGCGCCGTGCCCTGGTGAGCTCGTGGGTGATGCGGCTCATCGCACCGCTCCTCCCTCGGATGGGAGATACTGAGCGAATCGCCCTAGAAGCGGGGACCGTCTGGTGGGACGGCGATCTCTTCTCCGGTGATCCCGACTGGCGGAAGCTCCTCGCTTTCAAGATACGCGGCTTGTCCGAGGCAGAACGTGCGTTCCTCGATGGCCCGGTCGAGGAACTCTGCGCATCCGTCAACGAATGGGAGGTAGTTCAAGGGGGAGATCTTCCATCGGAGGTGTGGGAGTTCATCAAACGGCACGGCTTCCTGGGCATGATCATCCCCCAGGAGTACGGTGGACTCGGCTTCTCCGCGGCGGCCCATACGGCCGTTGTCACGAAATTGGCGAGCCGCAGCGTAACGACCGCGGTGACCGTCATGGTGCCCAACTCGCTAGGACCGGCCGAGCTCCTCCACCGATACGGTACTGAAGAGCAGAAGAGCCGGTATCTCCCTCGGCTGGCGACGGGCGAGGAGATCCCTTGCTTCGCCCTGACCGGCCCCGAGGCAGGCAGCGATGCCGCAGCGACCCAGAGCATAGGCACCGTATGCCGCGGGACCTATCGCGGTGAAGAGGTTCTGGGAATGCGCCTCAATTGGCGCAAGCGCTACATCACGTTGGGACCGGTCGCAACAGTGATCGGGCTCGCGTTCAGGCTCCTCGATCCGGACGGGCTGTTGGGGCAGGAGGAAGACCTCGGGATCACGTGCGCCCTGATCCCCGCCGATACGGCCGGGATCGAGATCGGCGCTCGACACGATCCCCTGGGTGTGCCGTTTCAGATCGGACCCAACTGGGGCCGCGACGTTTTCGTTCCGGTGGACTTCATCATCGGGGGACGTGAGATGGCTGGTGAGGGGTGGCGGATGCTCATGGAGAGTCTGGCCGCGGGCCGGTCTATCTCACTTCCATCCCTCGCCGGGGCTTCGGCCGAGCTAGCCACCCGGGTGGTTGGGGCCTACGCCACGGTCCGCGAACAGTTCGATACCCCGATCGGCAGATTCGAGGGTATCGAGGAGCCGCTGGCCCGCATTGGGGGGCTCACCTATGCAATGAACGCCGCACGCACGATGACGGCCGGGGCCGTTGACGCCGGGGAGCGACCGGCGGTGGCCTCAGCCATCGTGAAGGCCTACCTGACCGAGGCGATGCGCCGGGTGGTGAACGACGCCATGGATATCCGTGCGGGCGCCGCGATCTGTCGGGGGCCGCGCAACATCCTCGCCCGTGCGTATCAAGCTGTGCCGATCGGCATTACCGTCGAAGGGGCCAACATCCTCACTCGTTCCATGATCATTTATGGCCAGGGGGCGATCCGTTGCCACCCACATGCGCAGGAGGAAATGCGGGCGGTGGCGGAGGGTGACGTGCGGCGTTTCGACCGTGCCTTTTTCGGTCACGTGGGCTTCGTGATCGTCAATGCAGTGCGAGCCGTGCTACTCGGAGTGACGAATGGCCGATTGGTGAGGCCTCCCGTGAGGGGGAAGGCGAAGCGGTACTTCGGTCAGCTAACCCGTATGAGCGCAGCCTTCGCAGTCGTATCCGATGCGGCGATGGCCACCCTGGGAGGTAAGCTCAAGCGCCGGGAGAAGATCAGTGGACGCCTGGCCGACGCATTGGCTTGGATGTACCTCGGCTCGGCCGTGCTGAAGCGATTCATCGACGAAGGGGAGCGCGCCTGTGACGTTCCGTTCGTGGAGTGGTCCTGTGTGCACGCCCTGCATGAGATTCAGACGGCGCTGGTAGGGATTCTCCGTAACCTGCCCAACCGTCTCGCGGCGTGGGCGTTGTGGCCCGTGGTATTCCCACTGGGTGCCCGCCTCAGTCCGCCGAGCGACAAGCTTGGCGGCGCCGTGGCGCGCGGACTTCTCGACGATCGAGAAGTATGCCAGGCGCTGACGCGTGACATCTACATTCCCCCAGCCCACGAGCCCGGTCTCGGCCAGCTTGATGCCGCCCTGGATCATGCCCTTCCAGCTCTGGCAGTGGAAAGGAAGATCCGGGACGCGGTCCGGGCGGGCCTCCTGGACAAAGCGCCCGGGGACGCGTTGCTGGACCGAGCGGTCGAGGCCGGCATCGTCACTGCACAGGAGCGCCGGGCCGTGCTCAGCGCTGATGACGTCCGGGACGAGGTGATTCAGGTCGATGCGTTTGCTCCCGAGGCGTTTCGTTCCCTGAGAGGATAAGGTCGACGCTACCGACTACGGCGGAGGGGTCGACCCCCCCGATCCGGGACCCACTCCCGACCACGCTTCGTAGGGTGTTCTTAGTCGCCGGCTTCGTACTTGAAGGAGACTTTGACCTTCGCGCGGTAGCTCTGAACGACACCGTCCTTGAGCTGCAGGTCCAGCTCGGAGACCTCCGCCACACGCAGGTCCCGCAGCGACCGGGAAGCATGTTGGACGGCTGTTGCCGCAGCCTTCTCCCACGACTCAGTAGAGGTTCCTACTAGCTCGATCACTTTGTAAACGCTTTCAGCCATCTTCTTTTCTCCTCCTCCAGCAGTGTGGCCGCCACGTAATGGACTAAGCATCAATCTACGCGCAACGTACGTCGTGGCCACGATCGTCCGTCGCGAGCTAAGGAGCTCCGCCAGATCCGGATCCTCCATGGACGCCAGCCGGCTGTTGCGGCCGAGGAGAGTCACTTCGGTGCCGAAACGACCGTACATCTGGGCGAACTCGATGCCGACATAGCCGCCGCCCACGATGATCATGCTGGAGGGGAGATCATTCAGATCGAGGGCGGTTTGGTTGGTGAGAAACTCGACCTCCTCCAGACCGGGAATGGGTGGTACGACTCGACGCGCCCCGGTGGCCACGATGGCCTTCTCGAAGCTCAAGCGGCCATCTCCCGTTTCGATCTCATGCTCGTTCAGGAAACGAGCTTCCCCTCGGAGTAAGTCAATCGCTTCTTTTCGCCGGTCGAGGGCGCCATAGATCGACTTGTGGATGCCTTCGACGATCGAGTCCTTGCGGGCAACGGCCTGATCCAAGTGGAAGCGAACTTGGCCCTCGACTTCGACTCCGAATTCAGCCGTCCCGCCGGGCAACCAGGTGCATGACCTCGGCCGAACGGAGTAGGGCCTTGGTGGGTACGCACCCTTCGTTGACTCAGGTGCCGCCGACCTCGCGCTCCTCGATCAATGCGACCTTGGCTCGCAGGTTCGCCGCCATGTGGGCAGCCGGAAGCCCACCCTGTCCGGCTCCCACGACTAGGACGTCGTAGTCGTACGCTGCCATGTCCTGCTCCTTTTCTGCTGGAGACTGGTCTCCTGGACGCAGAGTGCATCGACCGACTCGAGCTCGATCGGATCCAACACGCGTTCTTGGCCCCCACGGCGACTACCGAACAGTGAAGATGGTGGCGCACAGAAGCCTCGTCACGATCGTGCCCCTTCGCGCAGCGATGCCGGCGCGAAGACTTCACGCACGTGCCCGTCGGTGACGTCATAGACGTAGCCAGCAACGACGAGGTCGTCCGGTAGAATGGGCGCGGCCCGGAGCCGGTCGAGGTCCTCGGCCACGCTGATCTGCGGGTCGGTGATGGCAAGCCTCTCGATCGCTGCATCGCCGGTCCCGGCGGCCTGGCCCAACTTCTGTCTAACCTCAGGGTTGACGAAGCGGCTGGTCCCGCAGTCGGTGTGATGGACGATCGCCACCTCGAAGGCACCACCCCCGACGAGCCCAGCCAACGCGAGCAAAATGGCGATTTGCTCAATGGTATGGTCGGTGATTCGCCCGCCGATGTTGCGCATCACGACGGCATCCCCAAGCCGGAGACCGAAAAAGTGCGCCGGGTCGACCCGGGCGTCGAGACAGGTTACGACCAGTGTCGAAAGGCGGGGCAGGATGGCCAAGTCCCCCTGGTCGAAGCTGCCGGCGAACTCGAGGTTGCGATCGATAAGGGTTTGCACGTCAGCCATGGCAGGTCCTCCGTGAAGATGTAGCTATCGTCGCGCGGGACCGAGACCTCCCCCCGCGACCGTCTCATATCAGCGTCCCTCCGACGCGCCCGCCTGATCGTATGCGAATCCTTTGAAGCTCACGCGGAAGAAGAGAATAAAGCAGCGGCACAAAGCCCAACGTCAGCACGGTGGCGAACAAGAGCCCGAAGATGATCGCGATGGCCATGGGCTTCCACATGGGTCCACCTCCATACCAGAGGGGAAGCAACCCCGCCGCAGTGGTCGCCGTCGTCAACAGAATCGGCCGCAGCCGGCGTTGCGCCGCTTCGATCACGGCGCGTGCGGGATCGAGGCCGTGTTCGTCGATCTCGATCCGAATCCGATCGATGAGCACTATGGCGTTGTTGATCACGATGCCTGCAAGCGCAAAGACCCCAAGAAGGGTCATGAACCCGAAGTACGAGCCGGTCACGAGTAATCCGAATACCACGCCGATCAATCCGAGCGGAATCGTGAGCAAGATGATCAACGGCCGACGGAATGAGTTGAACTGGGCAACCAGCAGTAGCACGATGATTAGCATCATGATCGGCATCTTCACATTGATCGAAGCCTGCGACGTGCGGGCTTCTTCAGCTTCACCGCCGATCTCATAGCGGTATCCCAGAGCCCATTCCGCGCTCTCTTCCTCGAGCCACGGCACCAGTTGGGCGTTCACCTCGGCAGCCGTTACGCCAGCCTCTACGTCCGCCAGCACCGCCACCGTCCTGAAGCGATCTCGCCGCCGGATCTTGGACGGCTGCCACACGACCTCGACGTCTGCAACCTGCTTCAGGGGCACGGTCTGCCCGGTCGCTTGAGCATAGACGTTTAGGCTCTCGACCTTCCCCAGATCGTTCCGATCTGCTTCCACCGAGCGAAGAGTAACTGGGATGATCTTGTCTTCTTCCCGATACTGGGTGGTGGGGAAGCCGGAAAACGCCGTCTGAAGGGACACGGCGACGTCACGACTCGAGACACCCGCGCGCCGCGCACGCGGCTCGTTCACCTTTACCAGCAGCTTCTTCGTCCGTTGTCCCCAGTCGTCGGTGATGTTCCGGGCGCCGCCGACCTGGGCCATCTGCGCTTTGACCTGATCCACCAGCCCGAAGAGCACATCCGTATCCCGTCCCGAAATCCGAACCTCGATGGGTGAGTTCACAGGCGGACCGAGGGGCGGCGCGGCGAACTTCGTTATCGCACCCGGCAACGTCCGGTGTGCAAACTGCTCCAGACGCGAGATCGTCGTGGGGATGGCCGACAGCTCATTCACGTTGATCATCAGGAACGCGTACTCGGGACTGGCCAACTCGCGATTGTACGGGAGCATGTACCGCGGCGCCCCTTCGCCCACGAAGGTGGCCCAGTTAGTGACGCCTGCTGGGCGGTCCTCCGTCGTGATGAGCGAATCCCGGATGAAGCCCTCCACCTCTATAGCCACCCGTTCCGTTTGCTCGATGGGCGTGCCCACTGGAAGCTTGATCTCCCCCTGAATCATCGGGCGGTCGGACGGGGGGAAGAAGATATTCGGCACGAAGCCAAACATGAACATCGTTACGCCGAACAATCCGGCCGTTCCCGCAAGGCTCAATGCGCGGTGCTTGAGCACCGCCACCAGCAACCCTCGGTATCGCCGGTAGACACCCGATTCATACCGGTCTGCGGATTCCGCCTTCTTCACCTTGAGAAACCGGAAGCTGAACAAGGGAATCATCGTCAGAGAGAGAATCCACGAACTGAGCAGTGTGATCGTAATAACGATGAAGATGGATCCCACGTACTCGCCGGCCGTCGATTCAGCGAGATACATCGGCAAGAACGCTGCTGCCGTCGTGAGCGACGCGGTGAGCAACGGGATCCGGAGCTCCGTGGCGGACTCCACGACCGCCTCGAGGCGATCACGACCCTCGGCCAGGCGCACCATGATCGACTCGGACATGACGATGGCGTTGTCCACCATGATGCCCAGGGCGATGATCAACGCCGCCAACGACATCTGGTGAAGCCCGACATCGAACAGCGGCATGATTAGGAGCGAGGTCAGAATCGTCATGGGGATCAAAGTCGAGACGACGAGGCCAGTGCGAATTCCCAGCGTGACCAGCATGACCAGAACGATCACGCCGATGGCCTGCAGCAGGTTCGTTACGAATTCGTTGATCTTCCTGTCGACGACGTCCGGTTGGTAGGCGACAAGGTCGAACTCGATCCCTATTGGGTACGACGCTTTCACGCGCTCGAACACCGGCGTGAACTGTTCACCCAGCGAGATGATGTTGCCGCCTTCCCGCATCGAGATCGCCAGCGCCAGCGCTTTGATGCCCGACGCCCTCGTCATCGTCTGCGGTGGATCCACATATCCGCGGCGCACCGTGGCGATGTCCTGCAGGGCGATGACATCGTTGCTTCCCGGCAGGTGAATGACGCTCCTCCGGAGGTCGTCCACGCTTTCGAAATTACCGGAAGGCTCAAGTGCAATCCGCTCGGCGCTGGTTGTGATGGCGCCACCCGGGATGATGATGTTGCGGGATTCGAGAATCGCCTGCAGCTGAAACGGCGAAATGCCCACCTCCGCCAATCGCGCGTTGTTGTATTCGACGAACACGCGCTCTTCCTGCGCACCGTAGATCTCGACCTTGGCCACTTCGCCGATACTGAGCAGCTCGTCGCGTACATCGTCGGCGACATCCTTGAGCTCGGCGTAGGAATAGTCCTCGCCATCGCCCGTGACTGCGATGATGGTTCCGAAGACGTCGCCAAACTCGTCGTTCACCACCGGCCCGATGATCCCCTCTGGCAGATCAGGAGCCGCCCTCTCCACTTTCCGCCTTAGGTCGTCCCAGATCGGACGCATCTCTTTGTAGCTCGGCTGGATCTCCGCCCATACGATCGACGTGCCCGTCGTCGATTGGGACGTGACGTAGTCCAGCTCTGGAATCTCTTGAACCACCTTCTCAATCTTATCGGTGACCAGCAGCTCGACGCGTTCCGGGCTGGCGCCTGGAAAGAACGTCATAACGACCGCCGTGCGGACGACGAAGCCCGGATCCTCCGCCCGCGGCATGGTCGTGTAGGTGAATCCGCCGCTGACCAACAGCAGAATGAGCAGCGCGGTCGTGACGCGGTTCCGCTCGATGGCAGCCCGGGTGACGTTCATGATCCCCCTCCCGCGGGGAGCGGTAGACTGACCCGCATACTGTCCCTAATGCGGGTGATGCCGGCCGTCACTACGAGCTCCTCATCGACGAGTCCCTCGATAATCTCGAAGAGCTCATCCGTCGTGACTTCACCCACAGTCACCGGTCGCCGCAGCACGACACCCGTGATGGAGTCGACACGTTGCACCACGAAAACGAAGCGGCCATCTCGATCCTCACCGACGGCTACCAGGGGCACGACCACCCGCTCCCGTTGGTCCGCTGATTCGAATCGGAACAACACCTCGGCCGCCATCCCCGGTCTGAGGCCCTGTACCGTTTGCTCCAGTCGAACGGTGACGGGGAACGTCGTGGCCAACCCACCGGCAGTAACGCCAACCTCGGTCACCACCGCCGCAAACGAGCGGGTGGGCAGCGCGTCGAACCTAACAGTGACGTCGGCGCCCTCACGAACGCCCAAGATGAGCGCCTCCGGAACGGCGACCTCTACCTCCAACTCGGATTCCGACGTGAGCACTGCGACGATCTGTCCGGCGCGCACGTTCTCATTGACCTCGACGTCGACCGCCGAGATACGACCCGCGGAAGGTGCGCCGAGCCGCGTGTAGCTCAACTGCAAGCGTGCCGCGTCCCGCCGGTTGACGGTGGCCTGCACCTGCGCAGCCGCCGTTTCGGACCCCGAGCGCGCGGCATCCAGATCGTTTCGGGAGGCGTTGCTGTTTTCGTAGAGCCGTCGAACGCGCTCCAGGTTGGCCAGGGCGTTCCGCGCCTCCGCCTGGGCGCGGTTTACGGCGGCCTCTGCCTCCTCGCGCTGGAGCCGATAGTCTTCCGGGTCGAGCTCGGCAATGAGCTGTCCCACCTGCACCCCATCACCCACGTCGACCGGGACTTGCCGGATCTCTCCAGCAACCCGAAAGCTCAAGCGCGATTCGACCCGGGCCTGCGCGGTCCCCGAGAAGGTGCGTTCGCGAATGCCTCCGGTAGAGAAGACCTGGGCGTACCGCACAGGACGAAGGACCTCGATGGTCGGTTCATCCCCACCGCAGCCCATGGGCAGCACCACGGCGGCGATCCCATAAATCCGAAGCAACCGGGTTGGTAGTGTCATGGCATTAGCCGCTCAGTCCGGGTCAACATTGCCCGCGCCACCACCGCTCGCGGCAACAAAGGCTTCCAGCCGAGCGAAGAAATCGTCCCGTTCGGCGGCGGTCATGAACAGACTGAAACGTCCCACTGCACGCTCCGCTTCGACCCAATCAACGAGGAAATCGTAGACCGCCGTCGCGGCACCGAGATCAGCAACCAGCGCGGCGTTTTGGGCATCGATGAGATCGATGATCGACACGAGGCCCTGGGCGTACGCGTCACCCACCAGCTCCAGGTTGTTGCGTGCGGCGTCGGCTCCCTTGCGGGCAAGTCTGATGCCCGCATAACTCGAGCCCGCGAAATGAAGGGCAGCACGGACCCGCTGCTCGACACGTTCTTCGACGGCCGCCTGCTGGACCTGGAGTCGGCTGACCTCTTCGAAACTCTGCGAGCGCTCCAAGAAGCGGCTGCCGCCCGAGAAAACCGGCAATGATACATTGAGGCCCAGGCTCAGATTCACGCCGTTGGCCTGGGGAAACAATCCAGAGAGATCGGGTGTTCCCACGGGCAGCTGGGGGCTGAACTGCGTACCGGCTCCTCCCTCCGCCAGGCGGCCCGTCAAGGTGGCGTGAAGCGCCACGGTCGGCGCCCAGAAGCTATTCGATGCGGAGCTTTGCACGCGGCGCTGTGCTTCGATCGCAGCCCCTAGGCCCTCGAGCTCTGGTGCCGCGGCAATGGCTTCACGGGTCATGAAAGCGCGGAAGACGCGAAAAATGGCCCGATCGCTGAAGTAGTCGAAGAAGCGCGTGTCACCCGTGAGAAAGGAGGGATCATCGAGTCCCACCTCCACCGTCAAAAACGGCTCCTCGAGCGGCCGGTGCCGCACCTGGTTGAGCGCCATCTCCGCGACATTCCTCTGGGAGTTGGCTCGTATCGATGCACTGCGCCCCCGTGCGATTTCGCTCTCCCACCGGAACACCTCGGCCGGGCTCGCAGCCCCAATGACCCGGCGGACTCGAGCCCGTTCGAGATTGGCGCGTGTGAGCCGGAGGTTCTCCCGCTGGATCCGCTCGAAGGTGTTGGCGCGCAGCACGTTCAAGTACGCCGTCGCCGCCTCTGAAATCACATCGAGCCGCAGCGCCTCCCGCTGGGCCTCCCGGGAGAGCTGCACATCATCTTGGATAGCCAGGTTCGCCCAGGCCGGCTCAGAGAATAGGAGCTGAGTCGCAGTGACGCCGCCAACGAGCGTTCGCTGTGGCTGGCTGCCGACGCTGGCTTCGGCTCGGTCCGCGTCGATGTACGTGGCGAGCGCCGACACGTCGAGTTGAGGCAACAGTGGAGAACGAGCTAGCCCGACGTTCTTGGAGCCGGCGGCCACGACACGGTCCTCGACCGCCAAATCCAGGTTGGCGTCCAACGACTCGCGTGCTGCCTCGGCGAGTGTCAACCGACGCCCCTCTTCGGGCACGTCGTCGATCGCTTCGGCCTCGGTGATTACGTCCCACGGCGGCGAGATCCCGATCGCATCAGCCGTCCGCATGTTCAGCGTCAGCCGTTCGCCATAGGCAATGCCGACGGAGAGCGTCCCTGCGTCCTCGCCGAGCAGGATTCGTTGGGCGTTTAGCGCTACTCTCCGGGCCAGCCGGTCCCAGAACGTTTCGGGATTGAGCCCCACGAGGATGCCCCTTTCCACCTCCTCGACGCCCAAGAACGAGAAGCTCGCCAGCCGCCGTTCGATGAGGCCCTCGACCAGCACGTCGAACTGGCCCGGGTCGAGCTGGGTCAACGGGAAGAGATACACGGCCTCAACGCCTGGCGGAATCGCGGCGAGGGCCGAATCGGCCGACGCGGACACCGGGACCGACACCAACTCGAGCTCCAAGCTGTCCGCGACCTGGCCCAAGCTGTCCGCGACCTGCTCCAATCCCGTCCACAGCTCTGCAGCACCCGAGACGTACGCCTCACCACGCAGGACGCCAAGCGTCCGAAACGGTACGACCTCCCTGAAGAGCTCAACATCCCTCGGGAATGACGAGGGATGTTCAAGGTAGTTCAAGTTGGTGACGCCACTCGTGCCGCTGTCCGTAAGGGGCAGCCCCTGCAGTTTCGCACTCCAGACGAGGGGAGCGATGACGGGCTTGGGGAGAACCGCGCGGCGTCCCGCCTCCACCGAGCCGAGCACGCCGACGGTGAGGACCAGGTCCACATCCGGATCTTGGAGCAACCTGTCGAGCGCGTTCCGCACGCCCTCCATCGTCCAGGCGCCGTCGATCTGTGCCTGGTCAGGAAACCGTACGTCGAAATCGCCGGAAAGAAGCGCGATGATTTCTTGCTCGAAGCGATCTTGAATCTCGTCGTTCCGATCCCATGGCCCGTCGACCACGACCCCGATGCTCACTGCATCCTGCGCGCGCGCGGGATCTAGCCCAGAGGCGACCATCGCCGCCACGCCTAGAACGACATACAGGGAGCGATGCTTCATGGCCACGTCCTCGCTGTTCGGATGAAGCCCAAGGCCCGGGGGGAAAGGGATATCAGAACTTCTCGGCGCTCTCCGGGCAAGATGACTTTGACGGGATCGGCGACCGTGTGTAATGAATTCCGTCTTTCGCTCACTTACGACTAGGTGGAAAGAGATGGATCAAACGTCCCGAACCCGCACGGGAGCACCACTTGGAATACCTCGATGCCTTCCTGAGTAGCTACGGCTACTGGGTGTTCTTCGCGGTGGGCTTCGCCGAATTCGTCGGTGTGCCCATCGTCAGCGTGCCGGTGCTCATCGCGGGAGGGGCGTCGGTCGCTTCGGGGACCCTCGGCTTTTGGCCAATGGTGCTGTCGGTGGCGGCAGGCGGCTGGCTCGCCGACCTAGGATGGTACTCGATAGGCCGTCGACGAGGCTCTTGGTTGATCGACGTGACCTGCGTCCTTTCGTCCAACCCGAGGGCCTGTGTATAGATGGTCAAGGATCGGCTTTCTCGCCTGGGCGCCCCATACATCCTGCTTGCGAAGATGCTCCCGGGGTCAGGCAACCTGATCGCAGTGTCAGCCGGTCTAGCCGGCTTCGGGATCCTTCCCTTCATCCTCGCCGACGCCGCCGGGTTGATCCTATGGGCGGCGATCTACACGGGTGCCGGCTGGACCTTTTCTGATCAGGTGACGCCAGTGATAGAGTGGGCACTGACGTACAACAGGGCAGTAGTGGTGGTCTTGATGCTGATCGTCCTTGGCGCGGCCCGGCGGCTATGGCAGCTTCGCTTCCGGCAGAAAGCTGGCGTTCGTATATTCGCTTCCCCTGTCGGTCGTAAGGTCCGGTCCGAGGGCACTTGAAGGGCGGCAGCGGAGCCCGATTCGGACTCCGAACCTCCGGCTACTTTATTGCCCACGACCGCTAACCGCGAACAGTGAGTCCCGCGGGGTGTTTCGGCGGGCCAGGAGGGCGCCTACCATGAAGGCGAAGCTCGAGAAGAAGCTCGACGGACTGATCCACGGCCTCGAGGAGATCCAGGCCGAAGCCCAGGCGTTCGAAGAGCGTTACGAGATCCAGCTTCGAGGAGTCCATCCTGACCAGTACAAGTGCGGACTCAACCTCCTCCACTATCTAGCCCTGAGGCAGCACGACGTCAGCGAGCTCCAGGGGGATCTCGGAGCGCTGGGCCTCTCCCGCCTGGGCCGCGCCGAGCCTCACGTGCTCGCCAGCGTCCACGCGATACTGCACGCACTTCGAAGCCTGCAGGGAAACGAGACGAAGCTCCGCAAGTCTCCGGTGACCATCAAGCAAGGCCGGAAGATCATCCGCAAGCGTACGAACGCGCTCCTCGGCAAGAAGCTCAAAGGGAGCACCGTGCGGATCATGGTGACCCTGCCGTCCGAGGCTGCCGACGACCATTCGCTAATCCGCGACATGATGTCGGCGGGGATGAACTGCGCTCGCATCAACTGCGCCCACGATGGACCCGCGGCGTGGGCGCGGATGGTGGCCAACATCGAGAGGGGACGGAAGGCCACGGGCCGTGGCTGCAAGATCTTCATGGACCTGAGCGGGCCCAAGATCCGAACCGGTGCTCATGCGCCCGGCCCGAGGGTGACCACGATCAAGCCTACGAAGGACAACAACGGACGTATCGTGGCCCCCGAGAAGGTCACGCTGGTCCCCGAAGAGCCGCCCGACGCCGAACGATCCGGCGCCCTCCCGCGACCTCTTCCGGACAACGGGGTGATCCCCATCTCTGCCGACGTCTTTCGACGCATCGCTCCAGGGGATCGAATCTCTCTCATCGACACCCGGGGAGAGCAGACGTGTCTGGAAATCGGCAAGGTGGACGCGTGGACCGCTCGAGCACACTGCGCGTCCGACGCGTACCTCGAGACCGGCCTCCCGATATCGCTGGAGGACGGATCGGGAAAGATCCGCGCCAAGGGCGTCGTCGGCAGGCTACCCGTCAAGGAGCAGGCCCTCCTGCTCCGCGTCGGGGACATTCTTCTGATCCACAAGGACCCACGGCCAGGCGAACCTGCCCGTGCGGGCGAAGCTGGTGAGCCTTCCGTGCCCGCTCACGTCTCGTGTGTCTTCCCCGAGGTCCTCGACGACGTGCGGGTTGGAGAACCCTTGATCCTCGACGACGGCAAGATCCACGGAGTCATCCGTGAAGTGGGACCGGACGGAGCCCTGGTCGAGATCACCCGAGCGAAGCCGAAGGGCACCAAGCTCAAGGCCGATAAGGGGATCAACCTACCCGAGACTTCGCTACAGATCTTCGGTCTCACACCGAAGGACCGGGAGGATCTGCGCTTCGTCGCCACCCACGCGGACGGTGTGAACATCTCGTTCGTGAAGCATCCGGACGATGTCGAGGATCTGATGGACGCGATGGAAGCAGTGGGGGGTGAGTCGCTCGCTCTCATTCTGAAGATCGAGACCCGCGAAGGATTCCAGCAGCTGCCGGGCATCTTGCTCGCGGCCATGGAGTGGCCGCTCGTGGGCGTCATGATCGCCCGGGGTGACCTCGCGATCGAGGTGGGCTGGACCCACCTGGCTCAGGTACAGGAGGAGATCCTGCGCGTATGCGAGGCCGCCCACGTTCCGGTCGTGTGGGCCACCCAGGTATTGGAGGGACTCGCCAAGAACCGACTCCCGACCCGAGCCGAGATCAGCGATGTGGCCATGGCCGAGCGCGCGGAGTGCGTGATGCTGAACAAAGGTCCCTACATCGGCGAGACCATCCGCACGCTGGACACGATCCTCAAGTCAATGCAGGCTTATCAGAGAAAGACCGCTATCCTGTTGCCGGCGCTGACGTTGGAGGATCCGGACACCGAGGAGGTCGGGCGCTCGGTGGGGGAGCGACTGGGCCGTTATCGGCGCCCCTAGGGGGGCGCTTCAGTCACCGCACCTGGGTTTGCAATTTTCAAATACGGGACCCTATCCACCCGTTCCCTGGATCCGTCGGTTCACCGGCGTCGATGCACTACTCACCGAACAATCTGTAAGATTCTGGAGATTGCGCGCACTAACCTACGAACACTTTCTGGCTGCCAAGGTGGCGTCGACGACCCACCGGCCAGTATCTAAGCCTTTACCAGTACCTAAGCCTTTATAGAAAGAAAGGTCAGAAAATGAAAATCTCTCATGCCATAATGAGTTCTTTTGCGGTCTTTGCCCTAGCGGGCTTCGCGACCCTACAAGGACAGACGAATTATGACTCGGAAGTGTCGGTGCCGCAGTTGAGCACGTACGACTGGGTCGACCAGGAGGCGGACGCGAGCGGCCATCCGGCCGTGGAAAGCCCACTGTTGCAAAGGCATCTCCGAGATGCCGTGGAGGGCGAGCTCGGAAGGATAGGTTATCGCAAGGTGACGTCTGAGACTCCTGACTTCCGGATTGTCTACAGCTTGCTCGCAGAGGAGAGATCGAGGATCGATCGATCCTACGGCTATGGATCCTTCGGCTTTGGAGGGCCGTTCGGGTACCGGCGGTCGTCCTATCGAGGGTCCTTTGGCTTTTCGTTGTATGGTAGCCGATACCTCAGGCCGTACTACGGCTATCCGAGCGTCGGGTACGCAGGCGCGGGCCGCGTGCGCGAACGCCTACGGGTAACCTTGGTTCTGGACATAATCGATGTCCGAACGGACGAAGTCATCTTTCGAGAGTGGGAGAGAAAATCGCTTCGTTCTGATCCGAGTGCTAAGAAGGTCCGGAAGTTTGTCACTAAGGCGGTGGAGGAGATCCTGGAGGACTTCCCGCAGGCGGGGTCAGCATCCGGCCAGCTTGTCGCACCGTGATTCGGTCAGTACCTCTGACCGAGTCCACCGTGACGCGGCCCAGTCAAGAGCAGGCGTCCACCTGCTTGCTTGGAGGCTGTTGAGGTTCTAGCTGCGCTGCATGGAGGAAAGCCCCGGGGGGTGCTCTTCCCTCGGGGCTCGGGGTTAGGTGGGTCCTTGCCAGCTACCTGATACCCTTTGGCGCGAACGAGCGACGAGACATGGATTATCCGATGCACCCAGAGTTGGAGGTGGGAAACATGTTCCCGACTTCGAGCTCCCAGATCAAGATGGCGAATGCGAGGGGTTGCGGCACCATCCGTAGACCCAATGGCGTACTCTCCTCGTTTCCAGGTCATGTTCAGAAGACCCTCCCAACGGAGCTGAAGACCGAGGTCGGCACGGCTCGTATGGCTTGGCTCAACCCCGTCCCCAAATAGTGTGAGAAGCTCCTGGCCTTCATGTGCCCCTTAGCGCAGCGAGGCCGGCGCGAAGGCTTCGCGCACGTGCCCGTCGGTGACGTCATAGACGTAGCCAGCAACGACGAGGTCGTCCGGTAGAATTGGGGCGGCCCTGAGCCGGTCGAGGTCCTCGGCCACGCTGATCTGCGGGTCGGTGATGGCAAGCCTGTCGATCGCTGCCTCGCCGGTCCCGGCGGCCTGGCCCAACCTCTGTCTAACCTCAGGGTTGGCGAAGCGGATGGCTCCACAATCGGTGTGATGGACGATCGCCACCTCGAGGGCACCGCCCCCGACGAGCCCGGCCAACGCTCGGAGAATCGCGATTTGCTCAATGGTATCGTCGGTGATTCGCCCACCGATGTTGCGCATCACGACGGCATCGCCCAGCTCGAGACCGAAAAAGTGCGCCGGGTCGACCCGGGCGTCGAGACAGGTTACCACCAGTGTCGAGAGGCGGGGCAGGATGGCCAAGTCCCCCTGATCGAAGCTGCCGGCGAACTCGACGTTGCGACCGATAAGGGTTTGCACGTCAGCCATCGTAAGTCCTCCGTTTAGACGTAACGATAGAGGGGGAAAGGGATATCAGAACTGCCCGGTGCTCTTCCGGCAAGATGACTTTGACGGATCGGCGATGGATCCGATGCCACTCGCTTGAGCCGCCAAGTGCCCTCCGCCGACGCTGGAACTCGCTGCCCTACCCCTCCGCCTCTGCCGCCTCCACCGGGGTCGAGTGCTCACGGCAGTCCACAAGCTGCTCGAGGCGCTCCGGGCTGAACCCGGTTATGAAGTCGTTGCCATGAGCGATCACGGGAACTCCGACCCCACCGCTCAGAGAGCGCCACTCTCTAAGGGCCTCAACGTCCTCTGTGATGTCGAGATCCTCGAACTCACAGCCGTGTTCCTTGAGCCAATCCTTGGCAAGTTTGCAATACGGTCACGTGGGGGTAGTGTACACTCTGACGTTGGCCATACCAGCCTCCTTAAGTACCTGAGGGAGAGGCGACACAGTGAAGGTTATCGCCATGCTGGCGATCACGCTTCATTCAGAGCCGCAACACTAAACACGACATGGAACGGCTTGCAGTAGATGACGAAACGGAGAAAGGGGTCTCTACCTCTTGCGATCCAGGAGTCGCATCTCGGTGGCCGAGTCGCCGCGGGCCATCTCGCCACCGGGCATCGTATCGAGCATGGCGTCTCGGGCGGCGGGGTCTTGCATAGCCCGCATCACCTCCATCGTATCGGGCATCTCGACCTGTTCGGGCATATCACCCTCACGTCCACACGCAAAAAGGACAAGTACGATGCCCAAGCCGAGACCGGTCCTCACACGCCGCCAAACCACGGGTATCCCTGGTCCTCCCAATAGCCCCCCGGGCGCTCTGCCGTGAACGTGATCTGCGTCAGATATTTCGTGAGCTTGTAGCCCAGCTTGTGCGGCGCATAGAGCCTGAGCGGTGCGCCATGATCAGGCATGAGCTCCCGATCGTTGAACCGATAGGCGAGGATCGTCTCGGGGTGCATCGCGGACTTGAGATCCCAGCCGTTGTAGTAGCCGGCATCGAACGAATCGAACCGCACGTAGCGCGCTTCTGGGAGCATGCCCACTCTGTCAGCGATCGAGCGGAGCGGAACGCCCGTCCAGGTCGCTATGGCCGACCATCCCTCTACGCAGTGGTGCTTTACCGTGTAGGTGATCCCACCTAACCCGCGAATCTCGTCGATCGAGAGGGTTAGTGGGGTACTTACGAGCCCCGCCACCTCGAGCCGCCAGGCATCGGGCTCAGACAGTGACGGTGTCATGCCGCTGATATGGTAGTTCGGAAAACTGCTCGAGCGGTCGCTTGCCTCATACTTTCGGGCAAGCTGCTGGGGCGAGAAGATTCGCTCACTGAACCAGTCGTTGAATCGGCCGGCAACACGTAGTGTTGGTCGGAGCGCGGGCCCACCGTCCCAGCTGCAGGCGGTCAGCAGCGCTGCTCCGCCTGAAGTGACAAACGCCCGGCGATCAGGGTTACGGCTCATCGCTTCTGTACCTTCCGCTATACCACCCAGTTACCATCGCACGGAACGACACCGGATCAACAACGAACACCAGAAAGACATGTACCACCGTGAAGCCCGCGAAGAGCCAGACTGCCCAGAAGTGCCAATAGCGCGCAGCCTGATAGCCGCCGAACATCCACGTGAGCAACGGGAACTGGATGGGCTTCCATATGGCGAAGCCGGTTAGAATCGAGAGCGCCCCGAGTAGCACAATCAGGGTGTATGCTGCTTTCTGGAGTGCGTTGTGCTTCCCCTGGGGTGGGTGATCCTTCTTGAGCCGCAGGTAGTATTTCTGCATCTCGATTGCCGGCTTCACATCGCGCGGCCGAAAGACCAGCTTCTTCCACTCGCCCGACACCGCTAGGTAGCCAAGGTAAAGAGCACCGATCCCGATCAGGGGCCACATCAAGAAGAAGTGCCAGTTGAGGCCGCCCGCAAGCCAGCCGCCTAGCCGCGTCCACTCCGGGAAGGCAAGGTCGTGGAATGCATTGGGGTAATAGGGGCCGCCGCGCTCACCGAATCGCGGATAGGCCCGATAGATTTGGAGCCCGCTCGCTATCATTCCGAATATCAGCACGAACGCACACCAATGTGTGAGTCGAACAATCCAATGATGACGGCGAACCGGCTCAGTCACCTGGCTAAGCTCCTGCAGCGTTGATTGTCACGAACGTACTGGGTAGTCGAGCGTCCCGCCAACGCTAAGCCCTTCTCCTTAGCAGTAGTTGAGGTGCGAGCGTTACGGAGAAGGACGGCGATAAATCGCTTGAGCCGCCGGTGCCCCCGAAGCGCGGAGCAGCCGCCCGCGCCGGGAAGAGCTGGCGCCTCCTCGGACGCCCTCCCCCCGACGCATCCTGCCTCCGCCTAATTGCATCAGTCGGTGGCGGTCGCTAGGACCGCGTCGACGTCACTGCGACGGAGCCAGGTGTACGCCAGGCCCAGGATGCCGCCGTACACCAGGTGACCGACTAGGCTGGGGAGCATGGCCGCAGCAGCGGCGGCGTTCCAGTTAACGCCCAAGCCCATGCCCATGAAGAGCGGCATCAAGGTGAGCGGCCCCAGAATCCACCAGGCCCCGCCGTATGCGAGACCGATCCCCAGGCCGCTGGGAGCGCCAGGGGAGGTCGCGCTCCCTCACGCAGATTCTTCAAGCGGCCTGTAACGCCGCTCGGATTCCTCTATCGGAACATCGTTCGCGCTCATGTCGCGGCGGCGCATCAGACCCTCCTCGTCGAACTCCCAGTGTTCGTTGCCGTGGGTCCGGTACCACTGGTCGCTCTCGTCATGCCACTCATATTCGAACCGCACTGAGATGCGGTTGTCGGTAAAGGCCCAGAGCTCCTTCATCAAGCGATAGTCGAGCTCGGACGCCCACTTACGCGTGAGGAACTCCTTGATCGCCTCGCGGCCGGTGAAGAACTCGTCTCGATTCCGCCATTGGGAATCCTCCGTATAGGCTAGGGCGACCCGCTCGGGATCTCGGCTATTCCACGCGTCTTGCGCAGCCTTCACCTTGGCCCCGGCCGTCTCTTCGGTGAAGGGTGGGATCAGTTCGTTCGACATCGGCCTTCTCCGGTTCTTGGGTCGTCTCGTTGCGGCGGGCAGAGCGGCACCTTTAAGTCCCGCCCCCTAGCGGGCAAAGCCTCGGTGAGGCAGCGATGTTCCGGTCGATGATCGAACTCTCTATTGCGGCTCGGCCAACTCGCGACTCCAGCGCCTTCGGCTTACAGTAACGGAACGAGATGGCTCCCGCCGGTACCCAGCAGGCCCCTCCTGGGGCCAGACAAAGGAGGAAGCATGAACGTGAACTTCGGGCGTGCCGCACTAGCCGGCATCATTGGAGCTGGGGTGATGACGGTCGTTGGACTCTATGTAGCGCCGCTGATGGGCATCCCCGAGATGAACCCTGCCGACATGATGGCCGAAGAGATGGGTGGGAGCGCCGTCTTGGGATGGATTGCTCACTTCATGATTGGCGTGATCTTCGCCGTGGGGTACGCGATCGTCGCGCGGTCACTGCCCGGGCCCGTGGTGGTTCGTGGCGCGCTTTTCGGTTTGGCTCCGTGGCTGCTCGCACAGGTGGCTGTCATGCCGATGATGGGGATGGGGTTCTTCTCGGGAGCGATGAACATGGCCATGGGGTCGTTGATCGGTCACATCATCTACGGCGGTGTCGTGGGTGCGGTGTACGGTCAGCCCTCGACGGGCCCCGCACCGGAGAGCCCGGCCCTCTAAGGACCGAACCTGTTGTAGGTGTCAGTTAGCGGACGCATAGGGGAGCTGACGGATAGAGCGGTGGTTTGCCTCGCGAAGGCAGCCGCATAACCGGAGATGCGAGAGATGCCCGAGCAGTTCCCACTCATGGTTCCAGGCGCTACGCCGGACAGCGAGCGCATGGAAGTCCACGCGCCCTACGACGGGAGCCTGATCGCTACCGTAGAGCGCGGAGGACCGCCGGTCGTGGAGCAGGCGCTCGACACGGCCTACCGACTCTTCCGCGACAGGGACGCCTGGCTGAGCGCGGCCTACCGGATCGAGGTCCTGAGGGGCGCCGCGGTCATCATGCAGGAGCGGCGAGAGGAGCTGGCGCTCGAAGCCGCTCGGGAGGGCGGAAAGCCTTTGATGGACTCGCTCGTCGAGGTCGATCGGGCCGTCGACGGCGTACACGAGTGCGTAGAATTCCTGCGCACCCAGCAGGGCGAAGAGATCCCGATGGGACTCAACGCCGCGTCGGCCGACCGATTGGCGTTTACTCGCCACGAGCCCATCGGCGTAGTGGTCGCCTTCAGTGCCTTCAACCATCCCTTGAACCTGATCGTCCACCAGGTCGGACCCGCGGTCGCGACCGGGTGCCCGTGCATCGTCAAACCGGCAGAGGCCACGCCCCTTTCGGCGATGCGCT
The DNA here is from genome assembly GCA_965249775.1 of Longimicrobiales bacterium. Taxonomy (GTDB): domain Bacteria; phylum Gemmatimonadota; class Gemmatimonadetes; order Longimicrobiales; family Gaopeijiaceae; genus UBA822. Next base: position 2,909,324 of record OZ252253.1, on the reverse strand, counting down.
TCGTTGGTATTCTCCGCGAGGCGGGCCTCCCGGAGGAGTGGTGCCAGGGGCTAGTAACCACCGATTTGGACCTGGCCGGATCACTGGCCACGGATTCCAGGGTGGGCTTCTTCAGCTTCATCGGCAGCGCTCGTGTCGGTTGGATGTTGCGCTCCAAGCTCGCAGCAGGCACTCGCTGTGCGCTGGAACATGGAGGCGCGGCGCCCGTGCTGGTGGCTGAGGACGCCGACCTCGACCATGCGCTTCCGCTCATCAGCAAGGGTGGATTCTACCATGCAGGCCAGGTCTGCGTCTCGGTTCAGCGCGTCTTCGCCCACCAAAGCATCGCTCGCGATCTGGCCGAACGTCTTGCCCAAGCGGCGACCGCTCTCAACGTCGGCGATCCGACCTCGCCGGACACCGAAGTAGGGCCCCTCATCCGTCCAGCTGAAGTGGAGCGCATCGCAGAGTGGGTGATGGAGGCCGTCGACAACGGTGGCGAGCTGCTCACCGGCGGCGAGGCCATCTCCGAGACGTGCTATGCACCAACCGTGCTGTACGATCCGCCCGGCGACGCTCGAGTCTCGACGTCCGAGATTTTCGGCCCGGTCGTCTGCGTGTATCCGTACGACGACATCGATGACGCGATCGCCCGATCGAACTCGCTTCCCTACGCGTTCCAGGCGTCGGTGTTCACGCGCGACATCGATACGGCCCTACGGGCTTCCCGCCGGCTCGACGCCTCGGCGGTGATGGTCAACGACCACCCGGCGTTCCGCGTGGATTGGATGCCGTTCGCCGGCCTTAGGGAGTCGGGCCTGGGCGTGGGGGGCATCCCCTACACGATGGAAGACATGCAGATCAGGAAGCTGATCGTGGTTCGTTCGAAGGAGCTGTAGCTCGCGACCAGGCGCCTGGTTCTCGGTCGAAGATGACCGACGAGTAGAGCCGACCTCAGGCCGCAAGCGATCGCGGCCCGCCCTCCAAGGAAGACGAGCCGCGACGACGTGATGTACGGGGTCCCTTTAGACGTGCATCAACCCCTTGAACTTGCTCTTGTCCACAGCGAAGTCCGGGAAAATCGCACTCGTGTGCTGGGCCCCCATATGGCCCGTAATAACCTCGGCGAAGACGTCCCGGAAGTCGGTCGTCATCGCAAGGTCGCGGTCCTCGTTCAACTGCTCGGGGGCGAGTCCGGGCCAATCGGTGTAAACCATGCCACCTTTCACTCCCCCACCCATCGCAAACATGACGTTGGCCCTCCCGTGGTCCGTGCCCGCGCTAGCGTTCTCACGGGCTGTCCGCCCGAACTCTGACATCGTGAGCACCACGATGTCCTCCATCCGGTCGCCCATGTCCCTATAAAACGCGGCGAGGACCCTCGCGAATACTGCGAGGCGACCGGGGAGGCGACCCTGCAGACTTCCCTGGGCCTGATGTGTGTCCCAGCCACCGATATCGACGAACGCGATCTCGACTCCCAGATCTGCCTTGATGAGTTGGGCCAGTCGCCTCATGGGCCTGGCAAACTGTCCATTCGCGTTGTTGGCGTTGTTGACATTCCCATAGTTGGCGCCGTTCTCGGGCTCATACGTCGCCGCTTTCAATTCAGCGAGTTGATCGATGGCGTTGAACATTTCCTTCGACGTCCCCGAGAGCAGCGAGTTGGTCTCCCGGTCGTCCAGGGACTCGAAAAGAGACCGGGCACCCACGACCCTTGCCGAGCCCGCCAGCTCACCCAACGCGAGGACTGGAGCCGGGCCATCAAGCGTCTTGGGCAGAACCTCCCCCAGGGCGACGCCCCGGAAGCTCGTGGCTTCGGCGTGCTGGTTCTCGTGCATGTACCGGTTCAGCCATCCATCCGCAGTCTTGGAACCCGGCACCGCCGACTCCATATAGGATTGGGCCTCGAGGTGCGAGCGAGTCTCGTGAGGCGAGCCCACTGCCTGAACGATGGCCAGCTCCTCGCGCTGGTAGATCTCATGCAACGGTCGTAGGGCAGGGTGGAGTCCGAAGAACCCATCAAGGTCGAGCGCCCCCTGGCCCTCTCTCGAGGGTGCCGGTACCGCGATGGTTGGGCGGTGGTCGTAGTAGTGCTTCTCGCCGAACGGAACCACCATGTTGAGCCCGTCGACTCCACCGCGTTGGAACACAACGACCAGCTTTTTGTTCTTGGCGACGACCTGCTGAACGGCCAATGTGGAGCGGTAGACGTACCCCGGCACCATACTCAGCCCCACCACGGCGAGCGCACCGTCTTTCAGGAAAATGCGTCGTGTAGCCATGTCGAAACTCCTTTCGCTTGCCCAGCTTGAACCGGGCGGCTTGTCTCCTTGCCTGAAAACCCGGAGAGCCCAGCACCAAGGCACGCGGGTCTCACGGTCGATACAGATGATCCCGCGCTCGACGATTGATGGGAGGTCTCCTCACCTGATCGTCCGACCCGTCCTCGACTGCCGGCCGTGGCATCGGGCCGCCCAGCATGCCCCTAAAGATCATTGACGGGATACAGATGTCCATCGTGCTTACGAGAGTGGCGACCGAAGCCAGCGTAAAGCCGAGAGCGTAGCCGACGACTGTCCACCCCGCGTCGAAGGCCCCGACCGTGAGAATCAACCACAGGGCGCCAATGCCACATGCGAATCGACTCGGTGGGCCCCGCTTGGGCAGCGGTGGCGTTCCCGTCACGTGACGGAGGCCGTGGTTATAGATCAGGTCGAACGGGTGGACCGGAAAAACCGCCGCAAGAAAGGCGATTCCGGCCAACGTCAGCAAAACTGGCGTAGAGGCGAGCGCGGTGCCGACGATCGCCAAGATCGCGCAAAGTCCGAAGGCCAGCCGCAACCACGGTGCCACCTGGGCCAGCAGATCCTCGCCCACCGTGTCGAACCCTTGCACGTCGAGACGATGTAGGCGTTTGGCCTTCAAGGTGCTCCCCATAGCCCGACCTCCCAGTCAGATTATTCCTCGCCGCTTGGCGGTGCCGAAATCAACTCGGACACGCGTCCCGCGATGTACTCCATCTGCTCCTCCCGCTCCCGGGCCCAACCTGGCAACCTGAGCGGGTTCGAGGCCAATGCACCGGCACCTAACACTGCGAACATCAAAGGAAGGAGAAGCGCGGGGTCCGTCAGCCGCCCTTCGAGAACGAAGATCGTAAGCAAAACCAGCCCCATGACCAAGCCGCCGACCCCCATTGCGGTCACGGGCAGCACATTTCCCTTGAGCGTGGTCATGCGCAGACGATAGCCGGTCTCGGTGGGCTCGAGGAAGGCATGCAGGTTACCGTTGCTCCACTCACGAAGACCCCCCTGCGACGTGACCTGGCCTCTCGCGCCAAAGGTCTCTCGGAGCTCCGAGACTAGCATCTCCCACTCCCGATCAGTCACGTCCCGAGGTAGCTCGACGATTCGGCCGACGGAGATAGGCATGCCCAAGTACGTCCGACGCGGGAGGACATCTCCTCTCGAATCAACCGCGGTCGCTGCTTGGGCAATTCGCTCAGGCGCCAATCCGACTTCGAGTCCTACTTCTTGGAGCTCGGCAAGCGTCAGTCCCTCCTCGTCGGACGACGAGGGCGGCCCGACCCCGTGCCCACTCGAAGCGAGATCGAAGATCTTGTGGATCTCGTCTTCTCGGTATTTGCGCTCGTCAGTCATTGGCCCTGCCAGCTCTAGATGTGGATCGCCCGCCCCAGAGCCGACAATGCGCCCTCTGCGATGGCCTCCGACAGCGTGGGATGCGGGTGCATGGCACGGTCCATCTCCTCGACCGTCGATTCGAGATGGCGGCCCACCACGAATTCTCCGATCAGCTCGGTGGCGTGGGATCCTACGATGTGGGCACCGAGGATCTCGGAATACTGGGCGCCACGAATAACCTTTACGAAACCCTCTGAGTGTCCAGCGGCCAGTGCGCGACCGTTGCCCACCCACGGAAACTTCCCGATCTCGATTTCGAAGCCCTGCTCCCTGGCCTGCTCCTCGGTTAGTCCAACCGACGCCACTTCGGGATTGCAATAGGTGCAGTTCGGGACGTTCTGGTAGTCTACCGTTCCGTGCGCGTGACCCGCGATGGCCTCCACACAAATCACTCCCTCATGCATGGCCTTGTGGGCCAGGAGTTGGTTTCCGGCACAGTCACCTAGGGCGTAGACACCTGCGGCGCTAGTGCGCATGTACTCGTCCACAACGAAGAAGCCTTGATCATCGAGCTCAACGCCTGATGCCTCCAGACCCAAGTCGGTTGTGTTGGGTACGCGTCCGACAGCCGACAGGACGTTCTGGACTTTCAGCGTGTGTTGTTGGCCCTCGTTGTCCTTGAACCGGAGCTTCACGGAGCGTTTCGCAACGTCCGCACCCTCCACGACCGCCCCTGTGTGGAAATCCATGCCACGCTTCTTGAAGCTCCGCTCGACGACCGCTGACGAGTCTGCGTCTTCGAGAGGCAGGATACGGTCCAACGCCTCGATGACCGTGACCTTGGTGCCATAGGCGTTGTACACGTCAGCGAACTCCATCCCGACCGCACCAGCCCCCACGACAGCCAGCGTGTCCGGTGCCCCGTCTTGAAAAAGGGCTCCGGTGGAGGACCAGATGCGGTCCTCATCGATCGGTAGGACTGCGATGTCCCTCGGCCGCGAGCCAGTCGCCAGAATGACGTGCCCGGCTGTGTATGCCTGCCGGCCGCCGTCGGCTGCCTCGACTTCTACGCCGCCCCCGCCCAAGAGACGGCCGCGACCCTCGATGTGGGTAATCTTGTTCTTCTTGAAGAGGTGGCCCACCCCGTTGGCCAGTTGTTCCGCGATCGCCCTGCTGCGCTCCTGAGCCGGCCCGAGGTCCACGCTGGCCTCGGTGAACGTGATACCGTGCGCCCCGATCGTTTTGACTTCATTTGCCAGAGCCGCGCTGGTCAGAAGGGCCTTGGTGGGAATGCAGCCTATGTTGAGACAAACACCGCCAAGCTTGTCAGCCTCTACGCAAGCCACGTTCAATCCGAGTTGCGCGCCACGGATGGCCGCCACGTAGCCTCCCGGGCCCCCACCTATGATGAGTACGTCGAAGTCGTTTTCTGGCACTGCCTTACCTCTTTCGAAAGCGGTCCGTTCGCAAAGGAGCGCGCGGAGAGTGAGATGTCCCACCCCAGGGACCCGGCTCGGTTCCGGGCGTGGCTCCGCAACTTAGATGGGGCGCAAAGGCTGGTAAACCCTCGGGAGAGGGCCCGAAGACCAGGACGGAAGTACCCCGAGGGCGATGCGAAATTCATTTACTTCGGGAGGGGCCTGTGCCTATCGTAAACTAAGGCTTATGCCATCTGTTTTCCGGCTGAGTCGGAGGTTTCACATGTTATGGACATTGCTCGCCGTTGCCGCGGTCTTCACGGCTGGGATCGGTCTCTACAACCAGCTGGTCAAGCTGCGGGAGCAGGCGGATGCGGCCTGGGCCGACATCGACGTCCACCTCAAGCGTCGCCATGACCTCATCCCCAACGTGGTCGAGACCGTAAAGGGATATGCGGCTCATGAGCAGAAAACCTTCGAGGCAGTAGTCTCGGCGCGATCTCCGGCGATGACAGCCCAAACTCCGGTAGAGAAGGGTCAGGCCGAAGGCATGCTCACTGGAGCCCTCAAGTCGATGTTCGCGCTCGTCGAGGCTTATCCCGAACTCAAGGCGTCCGTCGGCTTCGGAAACCTCGAGAACACGCTCGTCAACCTAGAGGACTCGATCCAGAACGCGAGGCGGTATTACAACGCGGTCGTGCGAGATTTCAACACCAGGATCAGTCAGGTGCCGTCTAACATAATTGCCAATGGCTTCAACTTTCGTGAGCGGGAGTTCTTCGAGGTGCCAGAGGACGAAAGGGCCGTGCCCAACGTGAGCTTCAGCGACGGTGGTGCCTCCTAGGAGGGTGATCACCCTCCTAAAGCTCATTCCTCGTGGGAGGTCACCTGACGATGACCCGACGACGATTCAGAGCTCTCGATCTCTTATCCGCGCTACTCCTCTTCGGTGCGCCCTCGGTTCGACCAGTAATGACGCCACGGCCACTGAAATAGAATCAGAATTCTATTTTGTGACGAGCCAGTCCCTCGGAGCGCGGGAGGGTATGACCTTTTCGATGGCGTGGGCTCCCGGTGTCATCGCCCGCCCCGCGTCCTACGTCACGACTGTGCGCTTCTTTAGCGCCAATTGGATCTTCCTCGTGCCCATCGTGACCCTGATCGTCATGTATCGCCTCTGGAACGCACGTGGTCGGGATCCGTCGCGTTTGTCCGTCACACCTCAGTACAAGCCGCCCGATGGCATGACACCGGCGGAGATTGGCACGCTGATCGACAACAGTCCCCACATGCGTGACATCACGGCCTCCATCGTGGACCTCGCCGTTGCAGCCGCGAAGCAGCGGTGGTTCAGGCTTCAGCGGGGGTGGGGGTTCCAGCGGAGGCGGCTTCGGGGGCGGTGGAGGAGGAGGGTTCTAAGAGGAACCCCCGCGCCTAACACGGGCGGGCACGGGTCCGTGGTTATCCTACGCTCGCGGGCTCCGGTTCAGGCTCGGATTCCGGCTTTGCCGTGTCCCTCGTTTGTTGCGCGCGCCCCAGGGCCAGACAAAGCACGGCCCAGACGCCCGCCACGGGCACGGTTGCAGCTGCAACCCAAGCCAACGCCAGTCCCATGGCAGCGAACATGCCATCCACTCCCGTCCCCGCCACATCACCGCCACGATAGAGGAACACATCCACGAACGGCTTCGCCTTGTACTTCTCCGACGGTGAGACGACGCTCCACAAGGTCTCCCGCGCAGGCCTCGAAACAGCGTACCGAGTAGCGCGATGCACCGCCTGGAAGACCGCCATGACACCGAAGGTGGTCCAGGCCGAAAGCACCGCGAAGCCTGCCATGGTCACAAGGGGCAAAATGACAAGCGTCCAGCCCACACCGATACGCTTGATCACATGCGTCGTCACAAAAATCTGGACGAAAAGTGTAGCGACCTGGGCGAGGGCGTCCAATTGGGCGAAGCCCGCTACGAGCTCGTTGAACGTGTCCGTGTTGTCGAGGATGATGTTGGCCTGCGTGAAGTAGATCAGCGTATTCGAGATGGCCATCAGCACGATGTAGGCACCGATGCCCAGCAGGTATGGCGAGCGCGCAACGGCCTGCGCACCATCCCAGAAGGTCCCGCCGATCTTCTCCAGGCCCGCCGTTCCCCCACCGACAGCCCCCTGGTTGCGTCGGATGGCCGCCTCGTCGGCTCTTCGGATGGCCGCTTCGTCGGCGCTCTGAGTCCGCGAATGCTCAGAGCCCAGAGTCAGGCGGTCCAACATGAGCATTACCACGATGGCCAACCCGAAGAATGCGGCCCCCGTCAGCATGAGCCCCGCGGGGAGGTAGACCGAGTCGGTCATACCGCTGATGACGTTCGTCGCCCAGCCGCCGACCAGCGCCCCTAAGGTGCCTCCGATGCCGATGAAGGCGAACAACCTCTTGCCCTGCCGCACGTCGAAGATGTCCACCATGAACGCCCAGAAGACGCTGGTCACGAACAGGTTGGCTGTGCTGAGCCAGACGAAGAAGGTGTAGCCCACATACCGGGCCACATCGGTCTCGGTATCCGTGCCAATGAGTCCCCCCCCGGCGGCTCCGTCGGCGATCAGCATCCCCGAAAACACGATCAGGCACACGATCACGAACAGGTAGCCGATCGGGATGAACCGGCGGCGGTTCGTTCTGGCCACGACCCCACCGAACGCGAGCACGAACAACAGAGATACCACCGCCGTCCCCACGAAGAGCCAACGGAGCTCGTCCATCCCCCTGGCGACCCCCATCGCGTCTCGCACCGGACGGAGAAAAAAGTAACCGCACAGGATGCAGAAGAAGTAGGCAGCCGACAAAAGAGCGAGCGGCCGCTCCTCCTTCTTGATGTTCAGGATTCGTGATACGGTATCCGGCACCCGCTCCTGTCCTTGCATTGAGGGGGAACCAACCTTCAGCCGGACTCATCCGGCCGAGGCAACCTAAGGTTGGGACGCGCTCGCCGCACGGCCCCCAGAAAGTTGGGGAGCCGAGGGCTGCTCAGGGACAGGCGAGGGAACAGAAGCGCGAGACCGCAGGGCAGGAGGAAGTCTGGAGCCGCAGCCGTCAGACAAGGATCGCCGCCGGCTCCTCGAGCATCCCCTTCAGGGTGGCGAGGAACTGGGCCCCGAGTGCTCCGTCGATCACGCGGTGATCGCAACTCATCGTGATCTTCATACGGTTGCGAACGACCACCTCACCCGCCTCGACCACTGGAACCTCCTCCACACCGCCGATCGCCAGAATGCCGGCCTCGGGCGGATTGATCACCGCGGTGAACTCGTGGATGCCGAACATTCCCAGGTTGGATATCGAGAACGTGGCTCCGGTATACTCGTCCGGCTGGAGCTTCTTCTCCCTGGCCCTTCCGGCCAACTCCCGGACCTCGGCACCGATGTGGGCAACGCCCTTCAGGTCGGCGTCCCGGATGACGGGCGTGATGAGGCCATCCTCTATCGCCACGGCCACGCCGATATGCACGCGGTTGAACAGCCGGACCCCGTCGCCGAACCAGTGTGCGTTACAGGCCGGGTGGCGCTTGAGCGCCGCTGCCGTGGCCCGAATGATCAGATCATTCAGGGAGATCTTACGGCCCTCGCGCTCGAGCATGTCGTTGATCGTGCGGCGAGCCTCGATCGCCCGCCCCATATCCACCTCGATCGTCAGGAAAAAGTGGGGCACAGGGCCGAGCGATTCGGTGAGACGCCGGGCAATGGTTTTGCGCATCTGCGAGAGCGGAACGTCTTCGAACTCGGGGCCGGAAGGGATGAGCGCTGGTGCCGCCGAAATCGGCGCGGCCGCAATCGGTGCGGTCGAAATCGGGGCAGCGGTCCCGCCGGCGATCGCCGTCTCGATGTCCCGCTTCACGATACGCCCGGCCGGGCCGGATCCGGACACATCAGACAGCTCGACGCCGGACTCGGCGGCCAAGCGACGGGCGAGCGGCGAGGCCTTGATCCGGCCATCGACTTCTCCGTCCGAGCCCGACGCTGGAATCTCCACAGCAGCCGTGTCGGTCCCCGAGGCGACCTCGGCACCGGCGGCGGCACTCTCGACGGCGGCCAGTCCCGCCCCGTTCCCTTCCGACGCGGCAAGTGCCGCCGCTTGGAGCTCCGAAATGTCCTCGTCGGCGGTCCCGATAAGCGCGATCACTTCACCGACCGGGGCTGTGTCGCCTTCAGCGACCAGGATGGCGCGTAGGACTCCGTCTCCCCTGGCCGTCAACTCCATCGTGGCCTTGTCGGTCTCGATCTCCGCGATGACGTCGCCTGATGTGACGCCATCCCCTTCGGACCGAAGCCACTTTACGACCTGCCCTTCTTCCATGGTCGGGGACAGAGCCTCCATGTGAACCTTGGTTGCCATACCCTAGCGGCCTGTCACAGGAGTGAGCCGAAACGCTGAGAGGGACCAGCCTGAGAGGGGCGAGCCACAGCATGCGCGTTAGACATACAGGACCTTCTTACAGGCCTCGACCACACGGGCCACACCAGGCTTGGCCCAGGCCTCGAGTTTCTTGTTGTAAGGAAGTGGGATATCGGCTTGGGTCACCCGGAGTACGGGCGCATCGAGATCGTCAAAGGCTTCTTCCATGATGATCGATACGATCTGGGCCCCTACGCCAACGTAAGGCCAGCCTTCTTCCAGATAGATGGCCCGGTTCGTCTTCGCGACGGTCGCCAGAATTGCTGATACGTCGAGAGGACGCAGCGAGCGCAGGTCCAGCACGTCTGCCTCGATGGATTCCTTGGCCAGTGCTCCCGCGGCCCGGAGGGCTACGTGGGCCATCGTTCCGTGGGTGATGATCGAGACGTCACCGCCCTCTCGTTTCAGGTCCGCCAAGCCCAGGGGGATGACGAAGTCGTCATCGTCCGGCACCTCACCCTTCAGGTTGTAGAGCAGCTCGCCCTCCATGAAGGCGACCGGGTCATCGTCCCGGATCGCGGCCTTGAGTAGGCCCTTGGCGTCGGCCGGCGTCGCGGGCGTTACGACCTTGATCCCGGGAGCGTGGAGATACCACGTCTCGCAAGCCTGTGAGTGCTGGGCCCCGAGTTGGAGCGCCGCCCCCGACGGGCCACGAAACACTATGGGAATGGCGATCTGGCCGCCGCTCATGCTGAGCATTTTCGACGCGCTGTTGATCACCTGATCCAGGGCGAGAATCGAAAAGTTGAAGGTCATGAATTCCACGATCGGCCGAAGGCCGACCATCGCCGACCCGACCCCCAATCCCGCGAAACCGAGCTCGCTGATCGGCGTGTCCTTGATCCGCTTGTCGCCGAACCGATCGAGGAGGCCCTTCGACACCTTGTACGCCCCGTCATACTCGGCGACCTCTTCGCCCAACAGGAAGACTGATTCGTCCCGCTCCAACTCTTCGACGAGCGCCTGATTGAGGGCGTCCCTGTAGGTGAGCTCCGCCATCACCCCTGCTTTCCCCGCCCGTCGAAAAAGAGACGTCCATGAGGATTGATTTCGGAGTACACGCTTTCGTAGAGCGTATCGACCTCGGGCTCGGGGGCGGCCTCGGCAAACTCGACCGCGGCGTCCACGATGCCCCTTACTTCGCGATCGATCGCCTCGAGCTCCTGCTCCGTGAGGAGGTCCGCCGAGAACATCCGATCGCGGAGAATGCAGATCGGATCCGCGTTCTCGGTCTGGTGTTCGACCTCCTCCTTCGACCGATACGTGCCGGACACCGGATCGGACATTGAATGGCCCTTGAACCGGTACACGTTTACGTCTACGAACTGCGGGCCCTGGCCTTGTCGCACACTCTCGATGAGGCCTTCGAAGTGGGTATAAGTGGCCATGACATCCTCGCCGTCGACCACTGTCGCAGGGACACCGTGCGAAGCCGCTTTCTGCACCATCTCGGTGTCGGACATCCGGGTGAACTTCGTGCCCATGCCGTACGCATTGTTCTCGACGACATAGATCACGGGGAGATTCCAGATGGCGGCCATGTTCATGGACTCATGGAACGCCCCCTGGTTGACAGCGGCATCGCCGAGGAAACACATACAAACTTGATCGCCACCCCGGTAGTGGATCGCCCATGCGATGCCCAAGGCCAGTCCGACCTGGCCCCCTACGATGCCGTGCCCACCCATGAATCTGGAATCGGCACCGAAGATGTGCATCGAGCCGCCCAACCCACCCGAACTTCCACTGGCCTTGCCGTAAAGCTCGGACATCACGGACTCGGGGGAGAGCCCCTTCGCGAGAGCCTCCGTGTGCGACCGGTACGACGAGATGACGTAATCGTCCTCACGGAGGGGCAGAATGCAGCCGGCGGCAGCACCCTCCTGGCCGATGTGGAGGTGACAGAATCCGCCGATCTTTCCGATCGCGTATGCTTCTTCGGCCTTCTCCTCGAATCTCCGATAGAGGAGCATCTCCCTGAGGAGCTCGAGCAGCTTCTTCTGGGAGAACCCGCCGAGAGCGGGCCCTCCGTTCACAACACTGATTTCTGCGGTTTCAGCCTCACCCATGGAGCGCTCCTACGTCCCAACCGGCGATCGGGCGCTGTTCTGACCGATCCGGACGCCCGAGCTCCAACTGAACCAGATCGAGCGCCGGCAATACCTCCGCAGGTGCCGGAATGTCGCCCTCCAGAACCCGCTGTATGCTACCGGGTGCGCCGGCCTCGACTTCCCTGGCCTGCTCCTTGGCGTGATAGCTTGAACGCACGAGCGGACCCGCCTCCACATGCTTGAATCCGCAGTGTTGCTCACCTACGCGTTTCCATTCGGCGAACTCGGCTGGAGTCACCCAGCGCGCGACCGGAATATGCTGCATCGACGGCCTCAGGTATTGGCCCAACGTGAGGATGTCGACCGCCGCTTCGCGAAGATCGCTCATCGCCTGACGGATCTCGTCGGCCTCCTCCCCCATCCCGAGAATGAGGCCCGTCTTCGTAAGAATCGAGGCGTCCATCCTCTTGGCCGCTCCGAGAAAGGAGATGGAGCGCCAATAACGCCCGCCGGGGCGCACATCCGGGTGAATTCTCTCGACCGTTTCCAGGTTGTGCCCCAGAATCGCCGGCTTGGCTTCCATGACGACCCGGAGCGCATCTTCGTCCCCCTTGAAGTCCGGAATGAGTACCTCGACTGAGCAACCGGGAACGGCATCGTGGACGCGGCTGATCGTCTCTGCGTAGATGCTGGCGCCGCCGTCGGAAAGCTCATCCCGATTCACGCTCGTGATCACCACGTGTTCCAGATCCATGGCGCGCACAGTGTCGGCGACGCGTTTGGGCTCCTCGAGGTCCAATTCCGTCGGTAGCCCATGCGCCACCGCGCAATACTTGCAGGCGCGTGTGCAGACGTCCCCCAGGATCATGAAGGTCGCCGTGCCGGCCTCCCAACACTCTCCGATATTGGGACAGCCCGCCTCCTCACACACCGTATGCAGGGCCTGGCTTCTCATCAGGCCCTTGAGCCGAAGATACTCCGATCCGCCGGGCGACCGGACCTTCAGCCACTCCGGCTTTCGGTCGCGCATGGGCACCGTCTCCAGGCCCTCGTGGGCTCGAATGCTCGAGCTCCCTTTGGGCTTGACGAAACCGGTGTCCTTACCACCAGGGGCATAGCCCCCGGAGGACTCCATGAGCGTCTTCTGCACCTGTTACCTGTCTTTGGGATGATCGGAGGAGGGGCCCCTGGGCCTTCCTGGCCGTACCTTAAAGAAAGCTCTGATCGCGCACCCTTTCAAGCCCGATGCCGGAAGGGCTACGGCCGAAATGACTTGACGCGGGCGACGACTTCCTCCGGTGAGTCCGTAACGTAGATCCGGTCGAGATCCTTCTTCGAGATTTTGCCCTCCTCGAGCAGCTTGTCCCGAATCCAATCCATCAGCCCTGCCCAATACGTCGTATCGAACATGACCACCGGAAAATTCCTCACTTTCCTGGTCTGAATCAGCGTCAGCGCTTCGAAAAGCTCGTCGAGCGTGCCGAATCCTCCCGGAAAGATGACGAAGGCCTGCGCATATTTCACGAACATCGTCTTCCGTACGAAGAAGTACCGGAAGTCGATGCTGATATCGATGAACTCGTTCACCTCCTGCTCGAAAGGCAATTCGATGTTACAGCCGACCGACGGCCTCCCCGCCTCTTGGGCGCCTCGATTCGCCGCCTCCATGATCCCGGGGCCACCCCCCGTGATGATCCCGTATCCGGCCTCCCCGAGGAGGCGCACAGTCTCCACGCAGCGGTCGTACACGGGGTCGGCCTGTGTCAAACGCGCCGAGCCGAAGACCGAGACGCACGGGCCGACCGCGCCGAGCTCGTCGAACCCCTCGACGAACTCACCCATGATTCGAAAAACGCGCCAGGACTCCTTGCCCCCTCGGAACAGCCCTCTTTCCTGCAACTCGGCGACAGTGGACTGAAGAAACCGCTCGTCCTCCGTTTCCTTCGAGACGGGGGGCGGCGGGACGACTTGCTGCGGCCCTTTCCCTTCGTCGTCTTTGCTCACGTCTCAGTCGTCCCGCCCCAGCGCCTCGGCTCTGGCCTGCATTTCCGGAAACATCAGCCCGTGCTCCTGATACTCCGGGAGATTCTTGGCTGTCTCGCTTGCATACGAGTCCAGCCAGCGGCGGTAATACGCGCGAGCACTCGCGCTGTCGCCGAGGGCAAGTGATGCATCCCCGGCCATGGCCAAGCCGAGAAGGTAGTTCGGTTGCTCGGAGAGAATCTCCTCCGCGCCGGCCAGAGCTTCCGCGTTGAATTCGCCGGTCAGCTGAAGCATTACCTCGTGGAATTTCCCATCGGCGTTAAGGGGTGCCTCCTGGTCGGCCAGTTCATAGGCACGGAGGGCCATCGGCAGGAATTGGACGACCTCGGCGGAGTTATTCGCGGACACTGCTCTCATCACACGATCGAAGAGATCATCGGCCGCCTGACGCATCGTCATCGAAGACAGGTCCGGAGGCACACCCGCTGGGCGCCTTGCCGGTCCCGCTGCGGGTCCAGTAGCGACCGGCGGGGGCGCAGCAGCACGATCGGGGCCGTACAATGGATATGCGATCACCACGATCAGCCCCAGCAGGAGGGCTCCGCCCGTCCACCACACCGCCCGATTTCCCTGCGCGCCGGGAAGGATCGAACCACTCATCGCGGATCCGCCCATCGCGGCCCCACACTGATTGCAATAGCGAGCCCCGACGGGTGGCTTATGTCCGCAGCCCGGGCACTCCGGTTTCCCAAGAGCCGTACCACAGTCCGAGCAGAACCGTCCACCCTCGACAGCGGCACCGCAACTCGGGCACTTCATCAATCGTCCTCCCGGTCGAGGCGGGGCGGCTGGGACGGACCTAGCGTCAGCGCGTTGAACAACATCGGCCAAGTGGCCACGGTTTGGGCTCGGTAGTTAGGCTGGAAACCGAACAGCACCACCGAGCCCTCACCGACGGACGCCTCGACGACAGCGGGCTTCCCGGCCACATGCTCCGGGCCGAGCAGCCAGCCGGACCGCAAGGGGTTCCCCTCGCTGAATCGGGCGGTGACGCGAACCGAGCTATCGGAGACATCGAACGCCCTGCTAGCTCTCGAGAACCACGTTGCCACCGTCTCGGGGAGCCCCGCATTGAGGGCGTTGCCAGGCTCAGGACGCATCTCGAGAATCGAGCCGGGTATGTAGAAATCCGTCGCGGTGAGCCGCTCCACCGCATTCGAGACACCGAGGTCGAAGAGATCCACCACGTAATCGGTCGCAGCCTCGATCGCTACGATGCGCCCTCCTTCGCGCACGAAGCGGTCCAAGGCTTGCTCACCCTCATTGCCCAGGCCCCCCACGTAGGCCTCCGGAACGGCTCCCCTCCGAAATCCCCCGGATATGGATGACGGGGCCTGCCCCTGGAAGAGGATCACGTCGTAATCCCGGCGGAGATCCCCAGCCCGAACACGTGCATCCTTCAGCGTGTCGTAAGCGAGCTCGTGCTGGTCGAAGACCCAGCGTGTCCACCCCGCCTCCATGGGCTCCCGCCAAGACTTGTAAAGAGCGATCCGTGGTGCGGCCTCACCCTGGAGGGCTTCGGGCAAGCGAAAAACGAATTCCGGCGTCTCGATCGGCGTGGGCCCGATCACCGCATCCAGGCCCGGATTCAGCTCCTCCACCGATATAGCCGTCATGTTCATGAGCAACGGCAACGTGTGGGCCGTCACATCGTATGGCCGGCGCGGTGGACCGCCGGGGTACTGGCGCAGATCCGGGTACTGTTGCACCTCGAGGAGCGTCTGGGCGAACGAGGCGTAGGGCTGGTTCATCGGAACCACAAAGGTGCCGGCCGGCAACGACTCGCCATCGGCTTCGAACGCCTCCGAGGCGCGATACACCTCTACGTCGCCCATTCGCAGAATCCGCAGCACGTAGGCGAGACCCGTCTCGTTGTCCTGATCGGCGGGAATGACCCACGCGGTGGGCCACGCGTCCCACCCGTTCACCGCCCGCTCGTTGATCCGGTAGAAGTTCTCCAGCCAATATGCTCGGTTCTTGGCCGCGTTGCTCAGCAAAGCCATCGCCCCCGCGTCCATGTAATCAACGATGTCGGGTAGACCCCACGCTCCGCCGGTCCACGGATTCGGGTAGTTCACAGAAGCGGTCGCGGCGTCGTACCCTCGCCCGCCCCCGATCCTCGAGGCGGAGACGTTCACGGAAGTCGCGAGGTCCGCGGAGGCCGTCTCCGACAGAATGCGGGCGGCGCCGTGATAGTGCATGTAGGCGCGGGCCGGGGTGAAGCCATCGTAGATGGCGCTGGTCACCACGCCGGACTTCCCGCCGGCCGTGAGCTCGGCGGCCATCGAGGTGCCCAGCATGTTCACGGCAGTGATGATGGCCGGATCGACATTGTGCTCGATCGGATCCACATACGGCGGAAAGAAGATGCGGGCACCTGAGCCACCCATCTGGTGGATGTCGTGCACGATCTGAGGGTGCCAAGCGTTGTGGGCCCCGAGGACGGTGTGCTGAGTCTCCTTCTGCGTGAACGCGTACCAGTCCCGGTTGTTGTCGTGTCCCACGTAGTAGTGGTAGAGCCACGGCAGGGACGAAGCTTCGTACTCCGTGCCGAGCCACTCGTTGTACCAATCCGACACCCACTCCGTCCCGTCTGGATTGAGGGAGGGGATATCCAGCAGGATGACGTTGTCCAGAATCTCGCGGACCCGCTCTTCGTTCGAGGACGCCAGCCGGTGCAGCAACCGCGCAGCGGTCTGGGCACTCCCGACCTCCGTCGAGTGGATGGCGTGCGTGATGAGCACGACGGTGCGCCCCGCTGCGATAAGCTCTCGAAGCTCCTCGTCACCGGACACCCTGCGAGGATCGGCGAGGCGCATCTGGATGTCGTGAAGCTCGGACAGACGGTTTTGGTTTTCCTCGCTCGTGACGGTCACCATCACGAAGGGCCGGCCCATGGTCGTGAGGCCCAGCGTATCGACCTTCACTCGATCGCTCGCCTGTGCAAGCACTTCGTAGTACGCCGTGAGCTCCGTCCAATTGGCCAGATTCCGCTCAGACCCGATCTCGTATCCGAAGTGGGACTCGGGCGTCGGAACGTCCTGGGCCGCCGTAACATTCTGGGCACAGAGGAGGCCGACGGCGGCGAGGGTCAGGCCCGGACCCGTCAGGACCCTTTGTAACATACGGTTGTCTCCAACAAGTGTTGAACGAACGGGGATGAGGATCGTACCCATGAGCGGTACCCGGGACAAGCGTTCGGAGTGCCGCCAGGAGTTGGCCCGGTCTGTGGCTCCGGGATGCCGCTCCGTCGCTCCGGGGTGCCCGACTGCAGCTCTGGCCTAGAGGCCAGTGGGCATGTCAATGAACTCCTGTTGGAGGTCGAATCGCTCCTCCAGGTGAGTCCCCAACGCCCTCACGCCCCACGTCTCTGTGGCGTAGTGGCCAGCGTATAACGCGTTTACGCCATACTCCATGGCGTCGTGATACGTGTGGTGCGGTCCCTCCCCAGTGATGAGCGCATCCAGACCCTGCCGGGACGCCTCCGGAATGAGGTTCGCCGCGCCGCCGGTCACCAACCCTACCCGATAGACGTGGTCGGGTCCGCCCGGAATGAGCCTCACCGGACCACCCACTACCTCCCCGATGTGGTCCACCAATGCCTCTCGTTCGTAATCGACCTCACACCTCCAGCCGATCTCATGATCCTGATGGCTTCCGAACCGTTCCTTCGGGCTCCACCCGAGCGCCCGGCAGAGAACCGCACAATTGCCCACCTCAGGGTGGGCATCCAGGGGCAGGTGTGCAGAATAGAGCGCGACCTTGCCTTCCATCAGGGCTCGGATCTTTCGAAAACGTGGACCCACCATCTTGGCCTGGCCGTCCCAGAAGATCCCGTGATGGACGATCAGGATATCCACGCCCCTGGATGCGGCCTCCCGGATTACTGACTCACTTCCGTCCACGGCCACGGCCGCACGCCTCACCTCCTCGGGTCCCTCCACCTGGAGGCCGTTGTGGGCCGAAGAATAGTCGGGGAACACGTCGATCGAGAGATACGTGTCCAGATATTGGACCAGCGACTCCGTGTTCACCTGGTCGTCACGCTGAAATGTGGAAAAGTGCCCATGAAACGATCGCGAGCCACCGTGTCTGCCCACCTATGCGAAGTGTAACTCACTGTTACACCATGAGTTGAGGCAATTATCCACCTTTGTGGATAACTCTTCCTCCGCCACCGAGCTGCTTCGTTTCCGGCTCGCCTTTTCTCGCTCCACTGGGCCGCTCCGGCTCCGGCTTGCGCTCAGCCTTTCCTCCACCGCTAGGCCGCTCCGGTTCCGTCTGGCGCTCGGCCTTACCTCCCACACTGGCCTGCTCCGGTTCCGTCTGGCGCTCAGCTTTTCCTCCGCCCCCGGCCCGGGCCGGTTCTGTCTGGCGCTCAGCCTTTCCTCCGCCGCCGATCTTCTGTGCCTTCGCGGCCTTGGAAGGGGCCTTGAAAGGCGTCTCGCCGACTGCCACCTGTCCCTGGACCTTGGCGCCTTCCTCGACTTGCATCCGCGGAGCCACGATTTCACCCGACACCTCGCTGGTCGCTTGAAGCTCGAGGCGGGATTCGGCATGAATTCCGCCCGAGACCCGACCGGCGATCACCGCATCTTGGGTGAAGACGCTCCCGTCGACGAACCCGTCCTTGCCAACCACCACGGATTTTCCGGCCCGCACACTACCACGAATCGTACCCTCGATGCGTAACGAACCGTCTGTCTCGGAGTCACCTACCATGTTCATGCCCGCCCCGATGATCGAGATCACCGCCTCAGGTGGGGTGTTGGAGGAAGGAGTGTTCTTGGGCATACGATCCGATCCTTTGTGGTTTATGGTTGTGCTACCAATTCGAGAGGATCGACTGTCTCTCCCTCGAACCACATCTGGAAATGTAAGTGAGGCCCGGTCGATGCACCGGTCGACCCACTCAGCGCGATCACCTCGTTTTTCCGTACTTCCTCGCCGAGCTCGACCGACGTGTCGGACGCATGGCCGTACAAAGTCTCGTATCCATTTTCATGATCGATCCGCACATACTTGCCCCAGACGGTATCCTCTCCCACCTCTATGACTTTGCCCGCGCCCGAGGCCCGAATATAGGAGCCGGTGGGCGTTGCGATGTCCACGCCCGGGTGCTCTCGTCCGTCCTCGAAACGGAGTTGCGTCACGAACCCGATCTCGGCGAGCGGCCAGCTATCGGGCTGGCCGTCGCGCCCGTCATCACCACCCGGGGAACGGCTGAAGGAGCCCGGAGGCGGGAGCCACAACTCGGATGGCGCGCCCGAACCATCGGGGGCAAAAAGATCGCGAATGTCCGAATATTGGCGTTCGACAGTGGTGAGCCGGCGACGAAGTCCTGGAATCCGCTCCTGCTCCGCACGCATCACGGCGACCTCCGCTTCGAGATCCATCATGTGGGAAACACGCGAGGCCATGTACCCCCAGGTCGCGATCATAAACAACACCACCACACCGAGAGCCAGGCCCAAGCCCCGGAGCACGCGGAGGCGCCTGTACGACACCTCGTACGTCCTGCTTTGGCTATTGGCAGGCACGAGAATGATCCGCAGAATCGGGTTCGTCATGACACGACCCCCGACGCCTCTCGCCCCGTGATCAGGTGGAAGACTCGTTCGAAATCCTCATGGTTACGGAACGGCACCTCGATCACACCGGAGCCGCCTCTGCGAAGGCGGACGCTGGCCTTGGTCGAAAGCGCCGCTCGTAGATCCTCCTCCAGAGCCTCAACGACAGGATCCCGGCGCTTGGACGTGCGGCTCTTCGATCTCTTCGTTGACTTTCCCGAATCGACGCCAGCATGCTTTTCCATCTCGCGTACGGACCAGCCTTCCTCGATGGCTTTCCGGGCAAGCCCGACCATTCCTGTCTGACCACTGAGTGACAGCAGCGCCCTCGCATGTCCAGTCGTTAGGGATCCCTCCTCGACATGCTTTCGCACCGGTGCCGGCAACTGCAAAAGGCGGACCATGTTCGCCACCGTGGATCGGCTCTTTCCGACAGAACGCCCGATCCCTTCGTGACTGAGGCCGTGCTTATCCATGAGAACCTGGTACCCCTCCGCCTCTTCCATGGGGTTCAAGGCCTCGCGCTGCAGGTTTTCCACGAGCGCCAGGACGAGGAGCGTGTCGTCGTCGACCTCTCGGGTTACCGCCGGGACCTCCTGCCAACCAAGTTTCTGAACCGCGCGCAAGCGGCGTTCCCCAGCCACCAACTCGTATTTCCCCAGGGCCCCCGGAGCCGGGCGGACCAAGAGCGGCTGAAGGAGACCATTCTCCTTGATGGAATGCGCCAGCTCCGCCAATTCTTCGTCTGAGAAGACCTTTCGGGGTTGCTGCGGATTTGGCCCGATCGCTTTCACATGGATGAGCTGTGCCTCGTGGCTCGGAACTTCTTCCAAATACTCACCGAGCAAAGCGCCGAGCCCCTTGCCGAGACGAGCCTTCTTCGGTGCGGGATTCACTCGCCTACATCCTCCCGATTGAGGGGCCGGCGTGTCACTTTCAGGCCTGCGCCGGTCCACGCCCCGCCATGATCTCTTTGGCGAGTGCCAGATAGCTCTGGGCGCCGTTGGACAGAACGTCGTACCTCAGGATCGGTTGTCCGAACGACGGGGCCTCGGCCAACCGAACATTTCGCGGAATCGCCGTCTTGTACACGCGGTCGCCGAAATACTCTTTCGCCTCCGCGGCCACCTGTCTCGCCAGGCTGAGGCGCCGGTCGAACATCGTAAGCAACACACCCTCGATTTCAAGGTGCGGATTGAGCGCCCGTTGGACTAGCCGCACCGTGTTGAGCAGCTGACTGAGACCCTCCAGGGCATAGAACTCACACTGGATTGGAATCAACAAGGAATCGGAGGCCGTCAGTGCGTTCAGCGTCAAGAGTCCCAGCGAGGGCGGACAATCCAAGAGGATGAAATCGTAGTCGGACCGGATCGTTTCCAGTGCTCGACGGAGAATCGTCTCCCGGCTCATGGCGCCGACGAGCTCGATCTCAGCCCCCACCAGGTCCCGCGTACTCGCCATGACGTCGAGAAGCGGGAACTGAATCGACGAACGCACGGCCCCTTTCGCGTCCGCCCCGCTCATGAGCACCTCATAGATCGAGACCCGCTCGTCGTCGGTCGACGATAGCCCGAGTCCGCTTGAGGCGTTCCCTTGCGGATCCAGATCGACGACTAACGTGCGAGCCTCGGCGACCGCGATGGCGGCGCCCAGGTTGATGGCGGTCGTGGTCTTACCCACCCCACCCTTTTGGTTGGCGATAGCGATGACGCGGGACATACGAACGAAACCGTTGGGATGAACCTTTTCGGCGAGGTCCTAAAATGAACGGTCGTCCAACCAAGAGCAAAACGCAAGGACATGCACTGCTACCGCATTCCGGTGCTAGATTACTCACCGACGATCGGCCGTGTGGCATGCTCCCGGACTCGGCTTTCTTCAAATTCTCTTCTCTCTGGCTCGACAGCCATGAACGCTAAACGTCCTCGTTATGCAGAAAACCGGCGCCGACTTCTCGTGGGCGGCGGCTTAGTGGTCATTGGCGCCGTTGGCTGCGGAAACGACTCGACTGGGCCGGACCTCAACCCGAGCTTCATGGTGGGAGACTGGCTGGCCGATTCGGTGGTGGTGACGAGTGAGGCGGATCCAGCCGTGGTCGTCAATCTGACAGCGCTCGGACTGGTCTTCACACTCTTGGTCGAACCTTCCGGTCGTTACACGTCGATCACGTCGGGATTCGGATTCCCTGGCAGTGAAATCGGGGATCTCACCGTCGACGGCATACACGTCGTCTTCATGCCGCGGTCGCCCCCCGGAGAGGACTTGCTGGCCGTATGGGAGCTCGTGGGCGACTCCGTCATCCTGGAGAGTGAGACCGAGTTCGACTTCGACCTCGACGGTACGAACGAAGCGGCCACGCTCAGGCAGGTGCTTATTCCCAAGTAGCTTCCGTTCGGGCGGTCAGAGGGCCCGGGCTGATGGAGGGCTCGGGCTAACCCGGTGGTGTTTCACGTGAAACACCTCTAGGGATTCTCGGCAGCTCAGAAAAGGCAGAGGGAGTGCCTCGGTGTCTGTTTCACGTGAAACAGGCCGCCTCAGCTCTTTGCTGCTGACTCGATTGGTCGGGTTCGGCGCCACCGCCGGACCTCGAGGATCAGACTCTGTAGATCCGCCGGGGAAACGCCGGGAATCCTGCCTGCCTGCGCCAGCGACGAGGGACGCACCCGCCCCAGTTTTTCCCGCGCCTCGGAGGAAAGGCTCAGCAGCCCTTCGTAGGGAAGGTCTTGCGGGAGCTCGAAGTCCGCCTGCCTGCGAAGGCTCTGTGCTCGCTCGGCCTCACGCCGGACATATCCCTCATATTTGATCTCGATCTCGACGGCAGCCAGCGCGTCGGCATCTGCGGCCGGGTCGAACGTGGCTCCCCCGGCCTTCGCGAGCCCGCTCGCGGGCACCTCTGGCCGCTTCAATAGCTCGGACGCCCGCGTAGACTGACTTACCTGGCTGCTCCCGCACTCCAGCAGCAGCGGGTTCACGCCCCTGGGCTCGATCACGGTGTCAACGAACCACTGCCGGATCCGCGTTTCTCGCTCTTCGAGCGCGGCTAGCGCTTCACTTTGTCGCTCGGTCAGCAGGCCGATCTCTCTAGCACGAGGGCCGAGGCGACGGCTCGCATTGTCCTGACGAAGCAGGAGCCTGAACTCGGCTCGGGAGGTGAATAGACGGTAGGGTTCGTCCGTCCCCTTCGTGATGAGGTCGTCGATCAAGACACCGATGTAGGCCTCGTCCCGCTCCAACACGAACGGCGTCCGTCCGAGGACTCTCAGGGCCGCGTTGGCTCCCGCAAGCAGCCCCTGCCCGGCCGCCTCCTCGTATCCGGTCGTTCCGTTGATCTGACCTGCGAAGTAGAGGCCCGGAAAGGCCCTCACCTCAAGGGTATGCTTGAGTTGATGGGGCGGGAAGTAATCGTATTCGATCGCGTACCCCACCCTGGTCACTTCCGCATGCTCCAGGCCGGGAATGGTGTGGAGAAACTCTACCTGAACGTCGGCGGGGAGAGATGTCGAGAGGCCGTTCACATAGAGTTCCGTGGTCTCCAACCCCTCTGGTTCCAGGAAGACCTGATGGCGGGGCGCATCCGGGAACCGAACGATCTTGTCCTCGATCGATGGGCAGTAGCGTGGTCCCCGCCCCGAGATCTCACCGCCAAACAGCGCGCTCTGGTCCAGGCTCCGCTCGACCACCTCACGAAGCCCCGCTCCGGTCCATGTGATCCAGCAAGGGCGCTGCTCGGGAACACTCTCCCTCACATAGGAAGAAAAACGGAAGTCCCGCGAATCGCCGTCTTGCCTCTCGGTGCGAGTGAAGTCCACGCTCCGACCGTCGATGCGCGGCGGCGTGCCCGTCTTGAACCGAGCGATTTCGAGACCGCGCGCCTCGAGCTCTTCGGCCAATGCGACCGAGGGCGCCTCTCCGGCCCGGCCCGCACCTACGCTCGCATCGCCCCCAATGTGGATTCGGCCCCGCAGGAACGTGCCGGCCGTCACTACCACGGCCTCCGCGCGGAACTCGCCGCCTCCGCCGGTCTGCACGCCGGCCGCTCGGCCCTCTTCCATTAGCAGGCCCGTCACCATGTCCTGATAGAGGGAAAGGCCGGGCACCTCGTCGAGCGCCTTCCGCACACCACGGGGGTAGAGTCCCCGGTCACACTGGGCCCGGGG
The DNA here is from genome assembly GCA_965249775.1 of Longimicrobiales bacterium. Taxonomy (GTDB): domain Bacteria; phylum Gemmatimonadota; class Gemmatimonadetes; order Longimicrobiales; family Gaopeijiaceae; genus UBA822. Next base: position 2,886,024 of record OZ252253.1, on the reverse strand, counting down.
ACTCCAAACCGCAGGCCCTTTCGAGCGATTCAACATTCTGAACTGAATCCGTGCCGCATCGGTCGCGCGGCCCATGATTCCCCCAAGTGCGTCCACCTCCCGTGCCACCACCCCCTTCGCTATTCCCCCGATGGCTGGGTTGCAGCTCATTTGTCCGACCCGGGCCAAGTCGGGCGTGATCAACAGCGTTCGAGCCCCGATCCGTGCGGCCGCCGCCGCGGCCTCGGACCCGGCATGGCCACCCCCGACGACGATCACGTCGTACCTGCGCTTCATGGCGGTGTCCCTACGATTCATGCTTTGTACCCTCGCTCCATGCCGTGTCCTTCGCCTAGCCGTGTCCTTCGCCTAGCCGTGTCCTCGCCTAAACGATCTCGAAACCGGTTGGGAGGCTCTGCCCCGACTGGAAGCCGTCGACTCCCTCGACCCGCGCACCCAATGGACCGACCTCCAGCTCGGCCGCAAACGCCTCCAGCGTCTCGACCAGCCCGGCCGCATGAACCTCGACCGTCCCATCCGGCCGGTTCCGGACGGTGCCCCTTAGGCCGAGATCCGAAGCTCTACGGCGCGTCCACCACCTGAAGCCGACCCCTTGCACCCGCCCGCGGACCCGAAAGCCTCGCTGGTGCCACCCCTGTTCGGAATCGCTCATACCGCTGTCATCTACTGTCCGTCTCGACCCGTACCGGCACGCCTTTGTCTACGAGTCTACTTGCCGATACAAAACTCGCGAAAGACCCGATCCAGAATCTCGTCGGTCGAGATCAATCCTAGCAACTCCTCCAAGGCCGTCTCCGCTGGCCGGAGCAACGCGGACGCTACCTCCACCGGCGTCCCCTCATCCAACGCCTCGATAAACGCCACCACCTGATCACGAGCCTTCCGGACCGCCTCGGACTGGCGAACTCGGGTTAGCGTGGGCACAGACGCACCAGTCCGAACGAGCCCCCCATAAACCAGCTGCGGAAGAATCGCCTGGAGGCGCCCCAGGCCGGTGCCATCTACGACCGACAGATCCATACTTTCACACACACTGGCGACATCGACCCGATCAACACCCTCCGGATCGCCATCCTCTAGATCGCCATCCCCCAGATCCGTGAACGCCTGATCCCCCGACGCCGCATAACCTGGAGCTGCATTGTCCGACGTCGCATTACTCGACGTCCGATCCCCTAACGTCAAGTCGGACTTGGTCCTGAGCAGAACCGTCGGCACGTCCGGGAGCCCCGCCAGGAACTCACGCTCGGCCGATCCGAGATCCACCGGGGATTCTACGCAAAAGAGCACCAGATCCGCCCGGTCGAGATAGCGGTGCGCCACCTCGATGCCCAGCCCCTCCACCCGGTCATCTGAGTCGCGGAGCCCGGCTGTATCCACCAAACGGAACGGGAAGCCACCAACGGAGATCACGGCCTCGAGGGCGTCCCTTGTCGTTCCGGGCACGTCGGTCACGATGGCCCGCTCCTCTCCCAGTAAAGCATTATAGAGGCTCGACTTCCCACTGTTCGGTGGACCGGCAAGCACCGTCACGGCACCCTCCCTCAGGAGCTCCCCCTCAGGGGCCGTCTCCAAGAGCTCCTCCAGGGCCTCCCGAAGTGCCGAGGCCGCGTCCACGACGCGATCCACCGACACGGGCGCTTCGTCCTCCTCCGGGAAGTCGATGTGGTGGGCCAGATAAGCCTCGACCGTGACGAACTGGTCTCGGAGCTCCGCGATCCTTCGGCTCAGACCTCGCTCCACTTGGAATAGAGCCGCATCGTGCTGAGCCCTACTCCGTCCTTCGATCAGGTCGAGCACGGCCTCGGCCTGCACCAAATCCATCTTCCCATGCAGGACTGCCCTACGGGTGAACTCACCCGGCTCGGCCAGGCGAGCGCTCATCGCTAGGCACGCATCCAGGATCAGTCGAGGAACCAGCCAACCGCCGTGGCACGAGATCTCGACCATGTCCTCGCCGGTATAGCTGTCCGGCCGCGGGAAGGTGGTCACGAGCGCCCGGTCCAAGAGGTCCCCGCCCTCTCCACTCTTTATGGAACGGAGACCGGCAGTCCGCGGGGCGGGGTCGTCTTGATCAGGGGTGAGAGCCCCGAGGATCTGGAAGGCTTCGGGCCCGGACATGCGCACCACCGCAATCGCACTGGGCCCAGCGGCTGTAGCCAACGCCGCGATGGTGTCTACCGCCAGCTCGGGGCGCCGGCGGGAGGCCTCGTCAGTCACCGCTCGTGGCGGGCTGGTTGACAGGCCCTTTCGCCTTGAGCTTTTGACGCTCCTTGGCAATCAAGTATTGCTGCGGGATCGTGGCCAGGTTGGTGGTGACATAGTAGAGGTTGAGGCCGGACGCAAATCTGAAGAAGATGAACATCATCATGATTGGCATGATCCACAACATCATCTTCATCTGAGGGTTGGGCGGCATGGATCGGGCCGAGATCCACTGCATGAGGAACATCGACACGCCTAACAGAATCGGGAGGATGTAGAGCGGGTCGGCAGCAGACAGGTTGGGCAGCCACAGAAAGCTTTCCCCGCGCAACTGAATCGTGTTCCGGAACACGAAGAACAGCGTGATCAGCACGGGGAACGGGAGAAGCATCGGAAGGCACCCGGCCAAGGGATTGAAGCCGTGTTCCTTGTACAGCTTCATCATCTCCTTCTGGAGCTTCTCCGGCTGGTCCTTGTACTTTTTCTGGATCTCCTGAAGCAGCGGCTGCACCGCCATGTTCTTCATCTGAGCCCGCATGGCCTTCTGGTACAACGGGAAGAATAGGATCCGCATCATGACGCCGAAGATGATGATCACCCAGCCGTACCCGACGTTGAGGGTGTTGTGCAAGTAGGTCAGGATCGCCAAGGCGATCGCCACCACGGGTCGGACGACCACGCGCATCCAGCGATATCCGTACGGATTCGCCTCTTCCAAACCGTTATCGAACGCGGTGAGTAGGTCCCATTCTTGCGGCCCGATGAAGAGCCGATAGTCCAACGCTCCGTTGTTGCCCGCAGTTTGCGTGACCACGACCCTCGCCTGGTCATCCCCGGGAGCAGGGCTCGCCGTCAACCCTCCTAGATACTCTTCGCCACCCTCGCGGCCAGGCAACAGGGCCATCATGAAATATTTGCTCCGGAGCGCCGCCCAAATGAACGGTCCCTGGTGTATACGCTCCGAGTCGACGCCGTCGAGTCGTTCGTCCTGGATCCCCTCGCGAAGGTGGTTGGTCACATAAGCCATGATGCGCGATTCTTCCCCACGGTCGCTTTCGTTATAGGCGAGCCCGGTGCCCAGCCCCGTGATCACCAAGGGGCTATCCAAACCCAAAACCTCCGTCCGCACGTCTACGACGTAAGACGACGGATCGAACGTGTAGGCCGTCTCGAATGTGAGCTGGCCGGAGGGATGCCTATAACGGAAGGTCAACGTGCGGGGCCCACTACCCTCGTTGAGTCGCAATCCATCGGCCGGCTCGACGTCGAACAGCGAGTCTCCGAGATCGAGCTCGCCCTCGTCGACACGAAGTGCCGTTGCCAGCGCACCGTCGCTTTCCTGCGGGATCAGCTCCACGTCTCCGTCGCGATCGAACGATTGAAATTGAAGTAGCTGCGCCGAAATCAGGCGGGCTCCAACCGTACTCCACACGAACCGGTAGAGGGGGCCTTCGACCACGACCGTGTCTTCGGCGGGGCCCTCGGCGACCTCTTCGGCCTCAAAAATCGGAGACGGCGCGACGCTTGGCTGGCCCGCAACTGGGCTGGGCTCGTCGTCGGCTGTTTCCACCCCGGCGGCTGTCCCTCCCAGGGGGATGCTCGGCGTACCAGTGGTCTCCGAGCCATCCAGTTGTCCCGGCGCGTCACCCGGCGGTCCGCTCTCCTCCTCGGGGCGAATTGGCGGAAACAAGTAGTTGGTTCCGACGAGAACGAGAATCATCAGCGCTATCGCCAACACGAACCGTGCTTCTTGGCGCATCTATCTTTTTCCCTCGCGCGAATGCACGTCTTGGGAATACCGGTTTTCGAGTCCTGACTCCCCGACAATCGTGTCGCCAACGTTGACTTCGGGAACCGGGTCATAGCCCTGTCCACCGAAGGGGTGGCAACGCAGGATTCGTTTGAACGCGAGCCACCCACCTGAAAGTGCCCCGTACCGGTCGATGGCGCCGACTGCGAACTCGGAGCAGGTGGGCATGAAGCGGCACGAGGGCCCCATGAGCGGAGACAGGGCCCGTTGGTAAAAGCGAATGGCCCGGATCATTCCACGTCGCAGCACAGACCCTCCGTCATCGATCTCAACACACGCCCTTCGTCATCGATCTGAACACAGGTCCTCAGTCATCGACTGAAGCTCATCGCTCAGGGTACGAAATCCGACCCCATAAGCTTCCCTGCGGGCTCTCACCAACACGTCCAACGCCATTCCCTGCTCCCTGAGTCGAGGCAACACACGAGTTCGGCCGATCTCGCGTAGACGTCGTTTGACACGGTTCCGCTCAACGATCGAATGCCGGTGTTTTGGGACGATCATGCCCCAACGGTTCCCTGACCCGGATGAAGATAAAAAGAAGACGTCCAAGCTGGGCGTCTTCTTCCTCGATCCATCCCTGAGAAGGGATCGAATGTCACGCGCCTTGTGGATCCGCCCTGAACGAGGCAAGCGGAATCCTCCCCCTCCCCGGCCCGTCCCCGCAGCCGAATGGGCTGCCACCATTCGATTATTTCGAGCCGATCTTCACCACGAGGCGGGCGCGTCCCCGGGCCCGCCGCCTCGCGAGGGTTTTTCTCCCGCCGCGAGTCTTCATGCGTTCCCGGAAACCGTGCTTGTTCACGCGCTTCCGATTCCGTGGTCTGTAGGTGGGCTTCATAACGTTTTGGCGCCTTCAACAGCTTTTGGGGGTCGTCGTCTCACGGCCACACTGTACAGGGCGCGGAGGCGATCAGCATAGAAAGATATCCGAGTGTACGAGCACGGGTCAAGGTCGCCGACCCGGCTGAGGACCCCTCGCATCAGGGGGAAAAATTGACTTTTCCACAATCCGAATCTACGGTGCTGAGCCCCCGCTTTCCGCCTACGCCAGCGAGCGTCCACGTCCACCTTAGGAGCGCATGGAGTTCACGGCCGACGAGCTCTGGTCCCGGGTTCTCGACTCGACCCGCGACAAGCTCCAGGGACAGACATACCGTACGTGGCTCGCCGTCACGGCCGCCGTGGGAGTCACCGACTCGGAGATTCTGGTCGAGGTGCCGAGCCAATTCCACGTCGAATGGATCGGCGATCGGTACGGGCCGCTCCTGACGGACGCGATTCAGCAGATCCTTGGTCGTCCTCTGACCCTTACGTTCCGTTGCGCCGACCCGGCTGGGCCAACGCCGATTCCCACCATCGAGGTCACGCCTGAAGCAGTCGGAGCCGGCTCGCAGGCGACCGCGGCAGAACGGGCCGGACCTCCCCGGTCCTTGAATCAGCGATACGCCTTCGAGCGATTCGTTGTGGGCAACAACAACGAGCTCGCCACGGCCGCGTGCCACGCGGTCGCCGACCAGCCGGCGCTCACGTACAATCCGCTTTTCCTCTATGGTGGCGTGGGTCTCGGAAAGACTCACCTCATGCACGCGATCGGGAATGCAATCCTTCAGGCCGATCCCGCCATGCACGTCACCTACGTTCCCTGCGAGCAATTCACGAACGACCTCGTCACGGCCATCCAGGAGGGAACGACCGCTGCCTTCCGCAGACGATACCGGCAGATGGACCTCTTGCTCGTCGACGATATCCAGTTCCTCCAGGGCAAGGAGCGTACCCAGGAGGAATTCTTCCATACATTCAACGCCCTCTATGATGCGCGGAAGCAGATCGTCCTGACGTGCGATCGGCCGCCCAAGGAGGTTCCCGGGCTCGAGGAAAGGCTCATTTCGAGGTTCGAGTGGGGCTTGGTCGCAGACATAAAGTCGCCCGACTACGAAACCCGGGTCGCCATCCTAAGGAAGAAGGCCGACGACGATGGGCTCTTGGTCTCTCACGACGTGCTGGATTTCATCGCACAATTCTGCACGTCCTCAGTTCGGGAACTCGAGGGCGCGGTCATCAAATTGCTAGCGTATTCGTCCATTACCAATCAGGAAATCTCCGTAGATCTGGCGCGCACGGCGCTTCAAGGGAGCTTCCGGACCGCCTCGGGAACCGCCGGCTCCATGCTGACGCCCGAACGCATTCGGAAGGTGGTGGCTGAGCGCTGGCAGATTCGCGAAGAGGCTCTCAGCTCGAAGCGCAGGACCAAGGACTTGACGGTCCCGCGCCAGGTCGCCATGTACCTGATAAGAGATCTTTTGGACTACTCTCTCGCTCATATTGGCCGGCTGTTTGGAGACCGCGATCACTCGACGGTAATCCACTCGATTCACAAAGTCGAGAATGCGATGAGCGTGGACGCCGAGTTCCGCCAAACGGTCGAGGGAGTGCGCGACGAGATCGAAAGAGGATCCATCAAGGCCGCGGTAATAGAGGCGTCGTGAGAAGATGTGAGTGGCCTGGAGGGGTACGATGTGTGGAAAAGTGCGTGGAGAATCCGTTGAAGTTCTACAACTTTCCGACACCCTCGAATGGAAATCCGATTATGCCCTTTTTTCCCACACACGGAGAAACGACTCAGTCTCCTTCTACCATTGGCGAAAGTCGATTTATGAACACTTTTACACTCTCTACTACTACTAAGTTTTTTATATAAGCTAGTCTCTTTATATCTAGGCACTGTTCATAACCAGGTGTAACACCGACGTCGTGGAGGCTCGATGAATTGCTTAATCACTCGGCAGAACCTGCATAAGGGGCTTGCTGCCGTTTCCGCGAGCATTCCAACCAAGACGACTCTTCCTGTTCTCTCAAATATCCTTTTCGAGGCAGGGCAAGATGGGATATGGATGAGTGGTACTGACTTGGATGTAGCGGTTCGTGTGTGGATTCCTGCCGAGGTGAAGGACCAGGGAAGTATTACTGCCCCAGGAAAAAAGCTTCAGGAAATTGTAAAGGAATTGGCCGATCAACCCGTGGAGTTGAGCACTCGGGGGGATCAGATCGAAATGAGGTGTGGAAAGAGCCATTTCAAACTCAACGGCCTTCCAAGTGACTCGTTTCCGACGCTACCGGAGGTGGATTTCGATGAGGGATGGAGCGTACGGGGTGGAGACCTCCATGGACTGATCAAGAACACCTCATTTGCTGTTTCGTCCGAGGAGAGCCGACCGATCCTCAATGGCGTGCTATGGGAGTTGAGGGATGGGCATATGCGGATGGTTGCGACCAATGGACACCGCCTCGCGAGGAAAGGGATTGCTGCGGGATCATCTAGCGCTCCCAGTGCAGACTTCATCGTTCCGCCGATAGCGCTCCAGCAAGTTCAGCGCCTCTTTGAAGGCGAGACGGAGCTGGAAGTTGCCAAAAGCGGCAATCACCTTGGCTTTCGGGCTAATGGCACAGAGGTCTATACGAGACTCATCGAAGGGACGTATCCCAATTACGAACAAGTGATTCCGAAGGACAACGATAAGTTCGCGATCGTCGGTAAGGATGGATTGGCCTCGGCAGTTCGTCGCATGGCAGTGGTCGCGAGTGACCAAACGCACCGGATCCGCATGGCTTTCGAGTCGGACCGGGTTCAGCTGACAGTCCTCACACCGGATCTCGGAGAGGGAGAGGACGAGCTGGAGTTGGCGTATGAAGGCGAGGGAATCGAAATCGGATTCAACGCGGCGTATCTACTTGAGGTGCTCAAGTACATGTCCACCGACGAGGTAAAAATCACGTTGAAGGCACCGGAGAGAGCTGCGACGATCGAGCCCGTCCCAGCCGAGGGAGAAGAGGCGGAAGACTACCTTTGCTTGGTGATGCCGCTCCGGTTGCTCGACTAGGCTTGGGCCCTGGGCGGGGATGGCGGCTCCTCAGCGTGTGGAAGGGAGAGGAATCGACGGTCCTCCTACGGCCGACGCTTCGCTCCACCGCCTTCGGCGGCGGACCGTCCTCCGGAGGACCATCGGTCCCTCTCCCTCAACCGTGTTCTTGGAGCCGAACACCGCCCGCCCGGGCTTGGCGGGGAGGTGGGAATGATCCTTCTGCCAAGCCCACAAACGCTCCTTGCAGCGGTCCGTTGGCGCCCCCCGACATGCTGACATGAAGAGGGGTTCACGGTCCCGCGTAGGACGGGCTGCGGCGAAGCCGTAGAGCGAAGCGTCGGCCGGAGCGGGACTGTGGACCCCTCTTCCACCTACCAGCTTAGAAGAGCGCTCCCGTACCCGACGGCAAGGAAGTCATCCGTCCGCTGCTTCTCTCGCTGCCGTGAGAAGCTCCGGGCCTGTAAACGCCGCGAGTAGAGGAACGCCGAGCTCGTCCAGCTTGCCACGCCCGCCCTCTTCCCGATCCACTAAGCAGATCACGCCGGCGACGGTCACTCCGTGCTCGCGAACCGCTTCGATCGCCCGAATCGCGCTCGCACCACTCGTCACCGCGTCCTCTACGATGGCCACGCGAGCGCCGGTGGGGAGCCCTCCCTCGATCTGCTGTCCGGTTCCGTGGCCCTTCGGTTCCTTACGCACTGTGAAGCCATCGAGCACCCTGTTGCGTGCGGTGCTGTGGTGCGCGATCGCGTAGGTAACCGGGTCGGCGCCGAGGGTCAGCCCTCCCACGTGCGTCACGTCCCAGCCCGCTCCTTCGATCAAATCGTACGCGATTTTGCCGGTGAGCTTCTGCCCCTCGGCCGTCATGGTCGTCTGCCGGGCGTCGACGTAATACGGCGAGCTTGCTCCGCTCGAGAGCGTAAAATCGCCGAGGCGCACGGAGCGCTCCAGAAGTAGCCTCTTGAGGCGCTCCCGCTCTTCCATCAACTCGTTCATGCGGCTTGCGTCCATCGTGTCATCTGGCCTGGTCCATCGTGTCGTTTGGCTAAGTCCATCGTGTCATTTGGTTACCTCCACCCTGACCGTGGGTTGGGCGCGTATCGAGCTCTCACGCTTTGGGCGCTTCGAGGTTGCCGAACCCGTCTCGGACCTCCTCCGGGACCCGCGTTGGACGACCGTTCCCCCCGATCCAGGCGGCCACGACGCGAGCTCGCGCAACAGGTATCGAATCGGCCTCTCCCCCCCGGGGGTCCCGCCGGGCCTCTTGAAGGAAGACCATGCTCGTGCGCCGGAACCCCTCCGTCCAAGTTCTGATCCGCAGCCGATCTCCAAGAAGAACCTCACTCAAGTAGTCCACTTCAGCGCGCACATGGATCGCCCAACCTCGTCGCGCGAGCTCGTCGTAGGTGAAACCGCAGTCCCTCAGGACTTCGAAGCGGGCCTGCTCGAAATAGTTGAGATAGACGGCGTGGTTGACGTGCCCGAAGGAGTCCAGCTCGTAGGCGCGAGCGTCGATTACTGCTTCGGCGACGCTCAGTGTCTTTCGCCCTGAGCTCGTGAGAGGGGCAGACCGGTAGGTCTTTGTTCTTTCAAGGTGCTTTGCCGGCTCTTCCCGCTGGGGGTGCTTTTTGGGTTTCGGCCGCTCGCGATACTTTGCCACCCGCTTGCTTGGACCGCAGTCTCTTCTGGTCCCCCACGGCAGTGATCGCATCGACCACCCCCGTGACGGCGCCGTCCGCGTTCCGGAGAGGCGTCGAGATCACTTCGACCGGCAGAACCTCGCCGTCCTTACCGATGAGCGGCGCCTTGTATCGAGTGCGCTTCTTCTCGAGCCGGGCTTTCATCCGCTTTTCCTGTCCCTTCCAATTCTCGATGTCGAACAGCAGCTCCTGGGCCTGCTTTCCGTCCAGATCCTCGGGGCGGAGCCCGGTGAGGTCGGTGATGCGGGGGTTCACGTACTCGATGCGGTCGCTCAGATCGGTGATGATCAACCCCTCGCGAAGCGATTCAACGACGGACCGGAAGCGAGTCTCCGAATCGAGCAGCGAGCGCTCCGCCTCGTGCTCCTTCGCGCGTGCCCGGTCTTGGACCGTGACGGACACACCAGTCGCCGAGGGACTGACCAAGACGTCAAGCCACGGTCCATCGCACTCAAGTTGGCGGCGGAGCCGCGCCGGCCCACCACCGCGGACCGCCTTCCGAACCTCGGCCACGATCGACCTGTCCTTGACGCCCTTCATCGATTCCTGGAGGCCACGCCCAACGAGGGCGCCGCCGTCTACCCCCCGCGAGTCGAGCCACTGAAGGACGGTCGGACTGAGGAACGTAAAGCGGAGTTTCTCATCAAGGTGGATGAAACCATCGATCTCACTGGTCGCCGCAGGTGGAAGCGCCGCAGACTCTAGGGGCTCTGTCGGGCTCAAGGCCTCTCTCGCTCTGCCAGCCTCGACGAGGAACGACATGCGGTCCCCGATCGACGCGGCGAAGCGCCTCTCGCCAGGCGTCCAAGGGTGGGGCGTATGATGGGCGATGACGAGCAAGCCGACCACTTTCCCTCGGTCCCGGATGGGGACATCCAAGCGACTCGCGGCCCCAGGCTCGACCCGCCCCTCCCCCAAGAGGGTATGGCCGTCGGGGTCGTTTTTGACGTCCGAGGTGACCATCACCCGGACCTGGTCGAGCGTCCGCAGATACGGCCCCGTTTGCCGGAACGAGATCTCTGGCGGCGCCTCCTCCTGTCTCGACTGGGCGTAGCTCAGATGGCCGAGCCTCCACTGGGTGCGGGACTCACCGAGGTACCAGAGCTCCCATCGGTCGGGCTTTAGCGCGCCGGCCGCAAGCTCTGCGACCTCACGCAGCACCGACGCCTCGTCTGCCTCGGGTGCGCCGCTTCTTCGAGCCAGGTTGATCAGAATCTGGTCGAGCTCGTGGACGTGGACATCCCGGGCATGCTGTGTGAGGGCGAGGCTCTCTCTGGGTGTAACGTTGACGAAATAAGCGACACGTCCCCCGACGAGTGGCTTCTTCTGGATCACCTGACAAGTGTGCTCGATCTGGCGTCGGTCCCCACCGGCCCGGGCCCGAAGGTAGAAACCGAAGGGCGAGGCCTTCGTACCGGACTCATACGCTTCCAGCAGGCCGGCCTCGACCACGTTCGGGTCCTCGACAAGGTCCTTCAGCTCCTGCTGAACGACGTCCGAAAACTCGCGTCCAACCAACTCGCTCCGGGTTAGGCCGAAGAGATCACAAAACGTGTCGTTGGCCCAAGCGATGCGAAGTGCTGGATCGAGGAGGAGCGCGCCCACTGGTGACTGGTCAATGATGACCTGGTCTCCGCCCCTGGGTCTGGAGCCCGCTGTGGGTTTCCCGGACGCGCGAATCCAGGCCCATCCACCGGCCAGGATCAAAGCGAGCCCTGCGGAAATAAATACCGGTGTCATGCCGAACCGGGTCGGCTCTGCTTCAAGCTGCCTTCCATTGCTCGTTTTCTCGTGAATGCATGCCCGCCGACCTCCTTGCCGGTATTCGGGCCGCTACCTAACCTGGGCCACTGCCACGGATCAAATACTCCCCTTGCGTGGGCCCATCAAACCGGCCTAACCGGGGACCTACGAGCGGGTTGTCGCTTGCCACTCCTCTTATCTACAGAATGGCTCATCTGGGTGGCTGCTGTCCAGTTGTTCATGGGTCAGCCAGCCAGGGCGGAAGGGGCGTCGTGGACCAGCGCTGCGGTCCCCACCGCCCAGGCAGAGCCCGAACTGGGCCGGCCGGCCGGCCAATCGGTCGAGCAATCGCCCGAGCAAACGCCCGAGGCTTTGCTGGTGCTCGCGGCATCGAGCCTCCAGGATGTGTTGCCCGTTGTGGCCCGAGCCTGGGAGGCCGCAGCGGGGGTTCCCGTTCGCTTCGGCTTCGACGCGACCTCCCGCCTGGCGCCACAGATCCTCAGGGGCGCGCCGGCAGACGTCTTCATATCGGCCGACGACATATGGGTGCGTTGGCTCGAGGAGCGAGGTGGCGTCGACGGAGAGTCGATCCGACCAGTGACGACGAATCAGCTCGTGTTCGTAGTGCCCAGGGGCGCGTCTGATCCGCCCCCAGGCCCACGTTCGATAGCCGGCGCAGATCTCCCTCGGATCGCCCTGGCAGGAGAGAACGTCCCGGCGGGCCGATATGCGAGGGCGGCGCTCGAGCGCGTGGGGGCCTGGAGTGCGATCGAGCCACGCATCATTCGCGGGGGCAGTGTGCGGGCGACACTCGAATGGGTGGCCAGGGACGAGGCGGACGGCGGCATCGTATATCGAACAGATGCATTGGCTGAGGACCGCGTGAGCCTGGTGTTCGCGTTCGAGGGGGAGGACTATCCGGAACCGACATATACGGGGGCCGTAACCACCCGGACCCAACACCGCGAAGCTGCGGAGGCGTTTCTCGACTTCATGGGTGGCACGGAGGCCGTGGCCATACTTGTGGCATCGGGCTTTGGGCCAGCCAACGACGATGCATCGGCGGCGGGGGCGGCACAGGTCACTTCGCCCGCGCTGGATCCGTGGTCGGCGGTCTGGCTGTCGCTGATTGTCGCGTTCAGCGCGGTTCTCTTGGGACTGGTCCCTGCAGTCGCCATGGGGTGGTTATTGGCCCGCCGTGACTTCCTGGGGAAGAGCTTCGTTTCGATGATCGTCATGGCGCCCCTCGTGGTTCCTCCCGTGGTCACCGGCTTCCTGCTCCTGAGTGTACTCGGTCGAGACTCTGCGCTCGGCGGGCTGCTCGCTGCGATGGGCCTACAGATTCCGTTCACGATCTTGGGGGCGACCCTGGCGGCATTGGTCGTAGGGTTTCCTCTGTACGTGATGGCGATCAGGGCCGTGTTCGATACGGTGGACCAGCGTTTCGAGGAGGTCTCTTGGACGCTTGGCGTCCCGAAGGCGCCGACCTTCCGGCGCATTTCTCTGCCGTTGGCTCTCCCGGGCATCGCGGCCGGGGCCGTGCTCGCGTTCGCTCGTTCCTTGGGTGAGTTCGGGGCGACCGTGGTGCTCGCTGGAAACATGGAGGGCGAGACACGCACGATCGCCCTCGCCGTCTACTCGTTGCTCGAGTCGCCCTCGGGCCAGGGTGCCACCTGGACGCTGGTGATCGCCAGCGTGATGCTTTCGCTCGTAGCCCTCCTCGGATTCGAGCGGCTGACGAGGTGGCAGCGACGCAGAATCGAGGACCACCATGGACGGTAAGGGGAGCATCCATGGAAACTGAGCGGAGCACGGTGGGCGTGGGGGGGTGGGGGCTACACGTCCGGGTACGCGTTCCCCTCGACGCAATCGACCTCGACGTCGACTGGCGCCCCGAGAGCGACCACGTCGCGATCCTGGGTCCATCGGGGTCGGGTAAGAGTACCCTCCTGCGGGCCTTGGCCGGACTCGAGCCCAGCGCCGAGGGCCGTGTGAGCTTGGGTGACGAGATCTGGCTCGACTCCGACTCCGGGGTCAACATGCCGGCATGGGAGCGGAGGGTGGGGTGGGTGCCGCAGGACGCGCTGCTTTTCCCTCACCTCTCACTCAGAGAGAATCTCGCCTACGCCGGGACCGGCCGTCCCGAAGTCGAGAGGATGGCCGAGTCGTTGTTTCTCTCGGATTTGCTCGACCGGCGTCCCCGATTTCTCTCGGGAGGGGAACGCCAGCGGGTAGCGTTGGGCCGGGCTCTTCTCTCTGCCCCACGGGTGCTGCTTCTCGACGAACCGTTCTCGGCGCTCGACCGGCCCCTGCGTTCGGAGATCGCTGCGATGGTGCGTGCATTCGCCCGTGAAACCGGAACGCCCATCGTTCTCGTGAGTCACGACGAGCGTGACGCCGAGCTCCTGGCCGACGAGCGCTGGGTGCTCGTCCGGGGCAGCCTTACCGCGGACGGCGCCTCGGCCTAGATCGCGGGGTTGGGCGGGGGGGGTGAGCCTCGTCCGGGAGAACCCATTCGCCCTCCAGCCGGGACCACCAACGGGAGTGCCCCAGAAACGGCTTCGACGATCACCTCGACATCGTCGGCTTGCCAGAGCTCCCCGTCGACTTCGTACTTCGGTGGCGTGGGAAAGCACGCCGAAAAGCGGGTGCTCTGGCGCGTCTGGACGTGGGGTGAGAGGACGTGCCGCCCCTTGGGCGCGGCGTTGAAGAGACGCCACCGCGTGAATGCCGGCGTGTTGCCGATGACACACGCGTGCAACAGTCCGTCATGAAGCTCTGCCGACGGAGCAATCAGGTAGCCACCCCCGAAAAATGGCGCGTTCGAGATGGTGAGCATGAGCTGATCACCGCTCACCGTAGGTCCATCACCTTTGAGTACCAAAGAAACGCCGGAGTAGGAAAAGAGATTCTTCAAGGCAGTCAGCTGGTACAGCAACTCTCCCCGCAGGAATCGGGCGCCCAACGCGTCTTCAATGACGGCGATGTCGAATCCGAATCCGACCAGATTGAGGAAGTGCCGACCCTTCGATGTTCCGAGTACGCCGGCCGCTGCCCGAATGGGGGTCGCGCCCGTAACTACCCGGCCCACGTCGACGCTGCGGACCACTCCGTTCGCCAGCGTCTGAACGGCGAGGTCCGGATTACGTATCGACAGACCGAAATTGCGGCCGAAGTCGTTCCCAGTGCCGGAAGGGAGAATGCCTAGCGCTACGTTCTCCTGGCCCGAAGCCACGATCCGGTCGGCGACGTTACTCCACGTCCCATCGCCGCCCACCGCGACGATGAGATCGAACCCCTCGGTTATCGCCTGGTCCGCGAGAAGACTCTCCTCGCCGGGGCGTGAAGTGCCCGCGTGCGTGAAGCCCGGCACGTATTTCTCGAGCAGCGAGAGGAACTGGTCGATCCTCCTGACACCTCGACCGCGGCCGGACGCCGGATTGAAGATGACGAAGACGCGGCGACCATCCGTGTCGGACGACATTTCAGATGGCTTCGAGGGGAGCGAAGACCTCCGCTCCCTTCTTCATCCACTGCTCCCGAAAGGGCGCATCCGCGATCTCGTCTATGGTCAGCCCCTCGGTCATTTCGTGGGGATGGATCACGAGCGAGCCTCTCTCGAACTCGTGTTCGCTGTAGCTCTCGCCACGCATGGTAACGTCCGACTTATAGATCCCTCCGGCGTCGGACATGAACGTGTGAAAGAGCAGCTCAGCCGGCTCGAACCGGTGACTCGTGCCGGTCAGCTCGAGTATCGGCTCCCCATCGGCGCTTGCCTCGGCGGAGATCTGGCCGTCCCCCTCGGTGAAGGCGACCTGGACGTCTCGCGTGAGGTGCGGCAGCTTCCAGCGGTCGACCCCCTCCCTGCGGCCCATCTCCGTACTCGTGGCTACCACGAACGGGTAAAGGCCGGCCTTCGGAAGCGGGTCACCGGGCTTGATGAGTGGGGGCACCAGGACGGAGAGCACTACCTCCTGATAGACGCCTCCGTCGCCTTCGAAAAAATCGAACACAGTGACCGAGAGGACACTCCGCTCGTGCTGGACCTCGAGGGGTTGGAGGTACAAGGGAACCAGCCGCCGAGCATCGGACGTCGGCATCTCGAAGAGGCAGTTCAGCCCGTGGTTGAAGTAATAGAGCCCTCGGTCGGTGCGCATATGCCATACCCTTGCAGTACGCTTGTAATGATCTGAGCGCCTTGCTCCAACTCCTCATGGGAGTGAGCCGCGGAGATCGACATACGGAAGCGAGACCTGTGCTTCGGCACGGCGGGATACTTCACCGGGTTCAGGTAGATCCCCTCGCGCATGAGTGACTCACCGATCTCGAAGACTCGCGCGTCGTCCCGTACCATGAGCGGAATCACCTGGCATTCGGAGTCACCCACGGAGACGCCGGCGTCGCGGAGACGCGTCTGCATGAAGTCCACGTTGTCCCACAACTTGGTCCGGAGCTCCGGCTCGGCCTCGAAGAGATCCAACGCCTTGAGGATGCCGGCGGCCACCACCGGCGACAGCCCACACGAGAAGAACCGGGAGCGAGAGAAGCCCCTCAGGTAGTTGATCAGCTTCTGCGAGCCGGCCACGAAGCCGCCTTGTCCCCCCAGGCTCTTGGAGAACGTGCCTACGTGAATGTCGATCTCGTCGTCGTACCCGAAGTGCTCGGCCACGCCGCGGCCGTTCTCTCCGTAAATGAAGGTCGAGTGGGCTTCGTCGATGAGGATGCGGGCTCCGTATCGCTGGCATACGTCGACGATGTCGGGAACGACGGCCACGTCACCGTCCATCGAGTAGACGCCTTCGATCAAGACCAGCTTCTTGCCCTCATAGCGCTTCAGCTTGCGCTCGAGGTCCTCGACCTTGTTGTGCCGGAAGAAGCGGCTGTTGGCCTTCGAGAGGATCATGCCGTCGACCAGGCTGGCGTGCGCGTACTGGTCGGCCACGACGAGATCGCCCGAGCGCATGAGCCCCGCGATGACCCCCACGTTCACGCTGTAGCCGGTCGGAAAGAGTAGGACGGCCTCCTTGCCCTTGAACGCGGCCAGGCGGTCGGCGAGCTCGTGGTGTACTTCCAGCGAGCCGCTGAGGATCGGGGATCCGGAGGCACCGTTTCCGTAAAGGCTCGCGGCCTCGATCACGGCCTCTTTGACCTCGGGGCGATAGGAGAGGCCCAGGTAGTTGTACGAGGCGAAGTTCAGCAGCCCCTCGTGGATCTCACCTGTCTTGGTGTTGCGGATATCCACCCGCGTAGCCGGCGCGCCCTGCATGGGAAGGCCGTACAAGTAATAGCCGGACGGCTTGGAGTCCTTATACCATTCGTCGAAAGGGTCGAGCATCGCGAACGCATCCTCGCCCGCCCCGAAATAGAAGTTGGTGTAGTCGTACTGCATGGCGAGCGGGAGCTGATTGCCGGACTCGTCGTTGAACATTCTGCCCTGGCTCGTACTCTTCGCTTTTTCGTCGCCCATCGAGCCCTCCATCCGACGTGCGTTTCGTTGCAGCGCCAGTATAGGTGCAGCGCCAATATAACAGAGAAGAACGGCCCGACACCCCGGGTGCATGGCGCCGGACCATCTCGAAGAAAACTCCCGCGGCTGGACTCGAACCAGCGACAAGACGGTTAACAGCCGTCTGCTCTACCAACTGAGCTACGCGGGATCGTCAGACCTGGTGTAGGCAACCAGAAAACTCTACGTCTGCGCGGGGGGGTGTCAAGGACTTGGCGGGCCCGGCAGCGGGTCTGGAGTGACGCATGACCGCGGGGCCGTGCTAGGTGCGGCCGAGGGGCCGGCTCGGCCCCGCTCGTCGGACTAGGGGTTTTGGTTCTGGATCAGGATGACAAGAGATGCCGCGGTGAAGAGTGTGCTGATTATGCTCCCCCAGAAAGCAACCTGCTCTCTCACTTGGGAGCGGGGCAGCCTTGGGCACATAGAGCCAATCACCCGACTGGACCCGGAGGTCGAGCACCTGCGGGCGTGCCTCGAGGGGACGCATGTCGATCACCGTGCCCACGCCGTCGCGGACGAGGCGAACCTTGCTCGGATCGGACGCCCCACCCGAGAATTCGACTTCGGATGTCACGCCGCCGGCACGAGCCAGGGCGTCGACCAACGTCGCCGAAGGTGGGAGAAAGAACTGGCCCGCATCTCTGACGGCGCCCGTGATGTTCACGTTGACGTGCGTGACGACCTCGACGACCGGATCCGAATAGAGTGCGCTATAACGGTCCACCAAGAGCCTGCGGATGCCCGCGGTCTCCAAACCGCTCACGGGGACCGTCCCGAGGAAGGGAAGAAAGATCTCACCGTTGGGATCGACGGTACGCTCACCCGAGACCTCAGTCACTTCTACTCCGGCTGCCGTGTAGAAGGCGATGACCACCTGGTCGTCCGTCTGCACCCCCCTCTGCGTCACCCGTGGGAGGACCAATGGGCCCTGCACTGGCTCGACGGAGCCGCTCGAGGCGCAGGCCCCCAGGAAGAGGGAGAAGCCGAACACTAGTGCGACTGCACCGTCGGATTTCACCATGGATTCGGGGTCCTGTTGAGGCGAGCTTCGATGGGTTCACCCGTATCGTCTAGTCTATACCAACTGCTCACAGTGTGTCCAGATTGATGAATGGTGCGGCAACCCGGAACGGAACTCCAAGTGTTTCCTATTTTCGATCCTAATCTACTGTCGCACCCCTAAGCCATCTCAGAGCCTAGGCGGCAGCTTCCGGCGTCAAATGTTTCCGGAAAAAACAAAATGCTTGACAGGGGCCCTCCGGGGCCTTCTTATGAGGAGCCTCAATTGCCCCCCTTGGTATCGGAGCCGACCCATTGACGGGTCGCGCCCGCGACAATTTTCGACATGGAAAGAATGACAGGGAGAACTCACGCAAAGGAGGTCGCGGGTTCGCTAGCCATGTACGCTGGACGGATTGCCGGTAGAGTGGCGAGCAAAAACGACTGGCCGGCATGGTCCTTCCTCGGACCCGCCGAATAGTGGATCCGGAGCAAACCGCGAAACCCGAGTGGAGTATCGAGGGGGCCGAGACCCTTCTCAATTCGTTGAAGGGCGTCGTGTCTGCGCGAGTCGTGGCTCGGCCCGGTGGGAGTATCGAGGAGATCCACCTCCTCACGGAGGGGGATGTTACGGCGAAGCAGTCGGTCCGGAACGTGGAGTCGGCGCTGCTGGCTCACTTTGGTTTGAAGATCGACCACCGAAAGGTGTCGGTCGCCCAGACGGGCGAAGAGTCGGGACCGGCGGTGACGGCTTTCGACTTCGGAGGCCCGCCCGTCGAGAGGCGGTTTCTCTTCGTGACCCACCGGGTCGACACGGAGAGAGGGCACCGAGCGCGGATCGGCGTGACCGTGGAGTTTGGTGGCGAGCAGTTTGAGGGCGAAGCGACTGGGGCCGCCTTACCTCGGGCGAGACTCGAGACCACGGCCGCGGCGACGCTGGCCGCCATCGGGAAGGCGATCGTTGCCTTCGCCGGTGAGGGTGAAGTAGCGTTGTCAGTAGACGGAGTGAAAACCGTCGACGCGTTCGACGGTCAGTACATCTTGGTTGCCGTACATGCGATTCACGGACGGTCGGTCACGGCCCTCGCGGGGGCTGCGGCCGTTGAAGATACAGTCGATAGGGCTGTCATATTGGGCACGCTACAGGCCGCGGACCGTTGGGTCCGAGGCAGAATTTGAGCGGAGACCCGCAGGACTCACAATAAAAAGGGAGACCCCCTCGACGGGCCAAGAGCGGAGCGGAAAGCGAGCGAAGCGACCGCAGCTTCTTGGGCGGTAGAAGCTGACACCGACGAAAGGAGGTGCAGCTGTGAACTTTCTGCTTTGGTTGTTTGAGCTCTTTGGAGAATTGCTGGAGCTCGAAGGCGTCGCAGGTTGGTAAACCGGCCAGTCGGGGGGGACTTTCACGCATGCAGAGCACCTCGATACGGGTGTACGTCGGGTTTGTCACGGCACTTGCCGCGGCTTCCCTTTTTTTGGTGGACTGGACGGGCCTGGATGTCCTGTCTACGGAGGCTTGGACGGGCCTCTTATCCCTCATCATACTGGGTCTCGTCTCAGAGTCCGTTTCGCTTCCAGTCAAGGTCGGAGGAAACGAAGGCAGTTCGTCGATCAGCTTCTTGCCGCTCCTTGCGTGCGTCCTGCTCTTCGGGCCCGTTGCCGCACTCATTTTCTATGGTGCTATTGGCTCCTTTGGTGAGGTCCTCATTCGCCGAAACGAACCGATCAAAGCAACCTTCAACATCAGTCAATATCTGCTGTCGACGTTTGTGGCGGGCCTCGTGTTTCGAGAGCTCGGCGGTGTTCCACAAGCAGTAGCCGACACCCCGTTGGACGTTCAGGGCTTGCAAATCATCGCGTTCGGCGTGGTTTTCCTGACGGTCAATCAAGGCGCTGTGGCCATTGCCATTGCTGTCAGTGAGGACATGCCCTTCTCGAGGGTATGGAGACTTGCCATAGGGCGCTCGGGTACGAACCTGTTTTACGATCTTCTCATTAGTCCGATCGCGATTCTCATGGCAATTCTCTATATGGAATACAAGATTGCCGGCTTCCTTCTCATCATTCTCCCTCTTTTGTTTTTTCGAGTGGCCTACCACAGGAACAACGAGCTTCAAAAAGTAAGCGCAAATCTCTTGAAGGCTCTGGTCAAGGCCATCGATGTTCGGGATCCGTACACTTCAGGCCATTCGCAGCGTGTCTCGATGTTGTCTCGTAGGATTGCCGAAGCCATGGGGCTCTCGAGCAGACAGGCCAAGGATGTCGAGACGGCGGCCCTGCTTCATGACATCGGAAAGATCGACGAGATCTACTTGGAGATCCTCCGGAAGGAGGGGCCACTCAGCGTGCTCGAGCGGAGGATGATCCAATCACATGTAACGATGGGCGTGGAACTGCTCGAGTCACTTTCGTCCTTCCCGGAAGCCGTGCTCGGTGCGGTTCGACACCATCATGAGCGCGTGGACGGCAGAGGGTATCCCCACGGACTGATCGGAAACGAGATCCCTGTGGGCGCTCGAATCATCAAGGTGGCGGATGCGATAGACGCGATGCTGTCCGACCGACCCTATCGAAAGGCGCTTCCATTACCACTCGTTCGGGCGGAGCTGGTTGAGTTCTCCGGTACGCAGTTCGATCCCGGTGTGATCCACGCGATCCTGGGGTGCACGATCGTCGCCGACCACGCCGACGAGATACTAGCAGACGGATTGAATGTGCCGGAGACGATCCATGGAAGCCCCGCCAGCGGGGCTTACCAACTCACACCCGAACGACGACGTCGGACCTTGCAAGATTAAGCCGATGCCGACGGACGTGTTGCTACATGAGGGCTTGAATTCTCTGGCACTGATGCGCTAGCCCCAAGTGTATGGCCCTTTTTGAAACATCCCGGGCCAGCCGCATTGCCGAGGCTTGGTCCGTCGTACGTAGGAGTCGAACTTCCTCCATGCCAAGTTTGATCCAACTCAAGGGGAACCTTGTTTCGACTTGTTCAGCGGTCGTCCGCAGTAATGCTAATGCGCCCGGCAGGTCACCATGGCAGCGACGAACGCGAGCGCGGAACGTGACCGGTATTGTCGGGTCGAAGGACCAAAAGTCTGGGAATCGCAGGAGGTCGTTTCTCGTAACCGCCTGCCGCAAATGGCCCGCGTGAAGTTCGCACATTCCCAAACCGGCTTCGGCGGTGAGGGAGAGGCTCGCCGGTACAGACGCCGGATCCTGACTCATCACGCGTTCGAAACACTCCGAGGCTTTGGAGATTTCTCCCAGTCCCAGGTTGAGCTCGCCACAATTGACGTCGAGAAGAGCACTTTCGGCTTCGGAGTCCCGGCTCTCGACCATTTCTCTCGCTTCACCGAAGGCGACCGCCGCCGCGTCGTAGTTGCCGGCATCCAGGTGCCATACGCCCCGATTTTGCCGAAGGTGGAACCTATGTAGTAGATCGCCCGTGAGCTCCGCCGCCCCTTCTGCGTCGGCAAGGAGGTCCAGCCCCCCGGTGGAGGCCATAAGGCCCTGATAATTTAGGACAAAGATCAGCCGATTTATTGCGATCGGTCTCTCAGCGACCAGGTCGTGAGTCTTTGCCAACGCGACTGCCTTGCGAGCACTCGCGAGGGCCAGTTCGGGCACACCGTAGAGTTGGTGTAACGCCAACGTACAATGGGCCCTGCATTGTGCACGGGGTGTGCCGACTTTACTCAGCGCATCTGCCTCCTCGAGCTTTGCTCGAATCGCAGGGACGTCGACTTTCTGGTCCAATGCGTGAATTTCGATGTCCAACGCCTTGGCATAGGCCTCTGATTCCCCCTCGGCGCTTAGGATCGATTCCATCTCGTGTAGCCTGGCCAAGAGGTCGGTAGTCAAGGCTGGGTTGAGGCGAAGGAGGCAATCCGTTTGCTCGAGCTCGGCCTCCCAAGCTTCGCTTCGCCGGCCGGCCGCTCTCAAACCTTCACAGGCGAGCCCTAGAGAGGGAGCCGCGGTCGCCAAGTCTTGGCGGAGGTAATGGAGGCGCCCCAACCTCCAGAGGATTTCACTTGCCAATTCGGCATCCGCTTGGTTCCGCCGAGCAATGGACAAGTGCACGATGGCCTCCGGAATCGCACCCGATTGCTCCGCGAAGCCTGCGGCGAGCAGTGAGTATTTGACGGCCGCCGCCGCCTTGCCGGCTCTGTCGAAGTGCATCGCCAAGGCGCCCCAGTTCGCTTCGTCGTCGGCCGTGAGAAATTGGGCCACTTGTTCATGCAGAATGCGCCGCCGCGCGAGGCTGAGGGAGTCATACACGGCCCTGCGAACGAGAGGATGTCCGATACGACACCCTGCTTCGTTTTCGAGCACCAG
This sequence comes from Longimicrobiales bacterium, assembly GCA_965249775.1. Classification (GTDB taxonomy): domain Bacteria; phylum Gemmatimonadota; class Gemmatimonadetes; order Longimicrobiales; family Gaopeijiaceae; genus UBA822. The sequence continues at coordinate 2,863,860 of OZ252253.1, read as the reverse complement.
TCGGGAACCCAGCAGCTCCTCGCTTGCCTCGACGAGGGTGTTCGGCGCCTTGTCGAGCATCGTTGCCGCGTCGGCGAGGGGCTGTGCCTGCCCCGAGACGGCGAGAACGGCAAGCAGGTTGTGAGCATCTGTGGAAAGCTTCGCTAATCTGGGTTGGAGGAGATTCTGCACAGACGGAGGGACCGCGGGCTCGTCGGGCTCTGCAGTGAACTCCATCCTTCCTGCGTTGGCTTCGGCTGCCAGCTCGGAGAGATAGAAGGCGTTTCCGGCACCCAAAGCGCAGATCGAGTCCAGCGTTCGGGATGGTAGGCATCCCTTCGTGAGATGATCCACGATTGCCTCGGCGGCTTCTGGATCGAGTCCCTCCACGGCCAGGTGCTCGTACTCCCCGTTGATCGAGGTCAGAAATTTCTGGACGCAAGCGCGCTTCTGGATCAACTCGGTGGTCATCACGAGGATTATCGTGAGATCTCCCTTGGCCCTCCGCCTCACGAACTGAACGACCGCGAGTGTGGTTTCGTCCATCCAGTGTACGTCGTCGAGGAATAGAGTAAGGGGCTCGCGTCTCGAGAGATGTTCGAACAGTAAGAGGAAGGCCTCCATCAAGCGTCGCGATAAGCTCAACGGTCGGAGGGGAGGCGGCATGATTTTCTCGGATGCTCCGTGCGCTCTCGGCATGAGGCCTCGAAGCACCGTCACCCACGGCTCACCGAGCGCAGCAAGATCCTCTTCCGACAGCTGCTGCAGTACATCGATGATCGGGTTGAGCGGAATGCAGTCCTCGAACTCGGCTCCCCGGGCGGCGAGTGTCCGCACACCGTCCAAGCGAATCCGCCGCATCGTCTCATCGATAATCCTGGTCTTGCCGATGCCCGCTTCTCCCATCACAACGATGAGTCGTGGCTGTGTTTTTGATGCGGTCAACTGTGTATGAAGAAACTTCAACTCGGGTTCTCGACCGACCAGCGGAGTACTGCCGACCGCGGCACCACCGTCCCGTCCTGAACGGCCGAACTCCCTGGCCTTATCGCACAGCTCGGAGGTCGTGGGCTCCGGGAGCCATGATTTTCCGTAGGCTCCTTCCCACTGGGCCGCGAAATTCGAAACCATCCTGGGGACGTGGTCGGCGTTATCGACCATGACGAGGTGGCGAATCGAATGCTGTAGAAAGAGCTCATTCGGCGCGCAGGCCTTGACCGCCACGGACAGAAGAGCGCCCAGGTCGGACCACCTCCCCGCCAGCTCCGCGTTCGCGCAGGCTCTCATCAGGGCATCCGTGAAGCCATCCTCGATCCGTCGGGCAGACGATTCGTGCCAGTGCTCGAACGCGGCTGTCGGTGCATTTTCGATGCGGGAGAGGAAATCACGCAGGCGAGGCGCATCGAGCCCGTCAAATTCCTGGTTTCCAGCCGATTGCAGAACCTGTGTTAGATCGCACGACCCATCGGCGACGTCGATCAGTAGAACCCCCCCGTCGTCCCGCATGATCTTCCGACCGCACTTCTTGTTGAGCCCATACAACACCTGACTCAATCGATGACGCTGGTGAACCCCGTCTGGCTCATCCCACATGAATTCGATCGCGCGGGAACGCGAGATCCCCTCCTCTCCGTGTCCGAAAACCAGAGCCACCAGGTACGACTGATACCTCGATAGCTTGATCGCCTCGCCTTCTACGCGTACCACCGGGCCACCGAAGAGACGCACGTCGATGGGCTGGGAATCACCGGTGTTCGCTTGAGCGCTCACTTGGCTCGGCTCAGTCGCAAGGGATATCGAGTTCATCACACCTGGTCTCTTACGCCGGGGACCGCTCCTTACGGTGGGGCCGGGGGGGAGGCCGGCTCGGAATTCCAGTTTCCTTCTTTTCTTCAGAGTCAGCCGTGCCGCGCTGAAGTGGGGCCAGGCTGAAGTTCCTGGTCAATGTACGGCACATATCGCTCGAGAAGCCACCGCTTACCGCTTCCGTGTGGATCCATGCCTCTACCAGCCAATCCCATCCCAGGCAACGCCGTGCGTCGGAAGGGCGCACGCCCACGAGCCGGTGCATTTGGTTCGATAATGCGAAGCCGTCGGGATATCCCAGTCGGCTGGCGGCCTCTGCCAAGGTTACCGCCGAGCCTTGGAGCTTCAGGGCGGCACGTAACACCCGACCGAAGTGCAGCCAATGCGATGGCACGGGCAGGCCGTTGGTCAGGAATCGCCGTCCGAGAGCCCGTCTGGAGAGGTAGAGGGATCGAGCGAGCGCAGTGATGGTGCGCAACTCCGACGAGAGGGCAATGGTTTTTCGAATCAGCTGCCGGATCTCGATGTCCACATTGATGCCACGCCACTGCAGATAGTCCATGATCTCCACGGAGAGGTCCTCAGGCTCTCGCCTCAGGAGCTCGCTGAGATCATCCACGTGTGGCTCACGATGGAAAGGCAAGATGCTGTGAGGGCGGCATGCCTCGACTACCCTCAGCAGCTCCGGCGCCGCATCGAGATCGACGCTCGCTGGCAGGATGACGATGAGGGCCATCCCGGGTGGACGACGGCGGACGACCTCGAATACACGGCTCCAGCTTCCAAGGCTGAGCTGCCAAACGAGTCCCGTGCCCGGGCTGGGGGGTTGTGTGAAGCGACGGTCATCCCGGCGGAGTGCCTCTAGCCGGCTGTACGGCGGCGTGAAGAGGGCAAGTGGAAGGGACTGGACTGGCTGGGCTTTCATGAGCCTTCCTCCGGTAGTGGTGACGCCAGGACGTTGAGATGGCCACTATACCGGGTCGTTATCATCGTTCTATCATCGCCCTCTGGACTAAAAGAGTTGTCCTAGCCCTCCCCGTCTGACCCGAGGCGGATCACATTTGGCTTGTGCGGACGGGCTGACTCATGGAAGAGGTCTGCCAGAAAGGTCTCCAGTTCTGACTCGGACAGTGAAGGCGGGATCGCGGGCCCGGCCCGGTGCTTGCCCTCGCTTCCAAGAAAGACGGCGGTCCAGCCGCCGTCCTCCCTCGTCACCCCTACGAGACGTCCAAATACGTCGAATCGAATCATCTCTTAGGTGGCGTCGTTCGACTCTGGGGCCCCTGCCATGAGGAGCTCGGCCGTGTGCTGGCTGGTTACCAGCCACCCGTTCACAACCGACTTCTCAGCCACAAATGCTCCGTTAGAGCGCAGACCGCGACAGAACAATGTGCCGAGCTCAAGCGAAACGCGCGAGCCCGGTGCCGACCTCGTCAGCAGCGACCGACAGCCGGTAATGCTTGTTGGCGCACTTGCCTCGGTCGGTTATACCGTAGTATACTAACGGTATGAAAACAGCGATATCACTACCCGATGACCTCTTTGAGTCTGCCGACGCCCTCGCCGAGCGGTTAGGGTTGTCCCGAAGCGAGCTTTACGCCACGGCCGTTGCGGAGTACCTGGCCAAGCACCGTGATGAGGATGTCACCGGCAGACTGAACGATGTCTTCGCTGACGAGCCAAACGGTATCGATCCGGCGTTACGAGCCGCCCAATCACGCAGTGTGAGCTCCGCTGAGTGGTAGTACAGCGCCGTGAGGTGTGGTGGGCCGATCTCGAGGAACCGCGCGGATCCGAGCCCGGCTTTCGCCGTCCCATCCTCGTCGTCCAAGCAGACTCCTTCAATCGCAGCAGACTGCGGACAGTGCTGGGGGTAGTACTAACCTCGAACGCCCGGCTCCTCGATGCCCCGGGCAATGTCCTTCTACCGGCTCGGACTAGCGGACTACCCAAGGACTCGGTGGCCAACGTCACGCAGATCGTGACTCTCGATGATGCCTTCCTTTCGGAGCGAGCAGGGCGAATACCACCCAAGTTGATGGCCAACGTCGATGCAGGTCTGAAGCTGATCCTGGATCTGTAGCTCGATCAAGGACGGCTCACACTCCCGCCACTTGCCGATCGGCTCATCGGAAGGTTATTTAGAACGTCCATTCTAATTTCCATGCCCTTACTCAAGCGCCCTTTCCCAAGGGGGCGCCCTTCAGTAGGACGCCATGGGACAGGCCACGGCTCGATCACCGAAACAGCACCGAAGTCGTCGGACACTGGAGCGGCTCACACGCGCCGCCCTGGAGCTGATCGCGCAGAACGGCGTAGATGGCACCACGGTTGGAGGCATTGCCAGACGAGCGGGATCGTCGGTGGGCTCCTTCTACGCCCGCTTCGACGGCAAGGATGATCTCCTTCTCTACCTGGACGAGCACATCTGGGAGACGGTCGAACAGCGATGGTCCGAAGCTCTCGTTGATGGATTCGCCGCCCGCCCGATCGATCAGCTGGTGAGGGGATTGGCGAGGCTTTATGCCGATTTGGAGCTTGTGCACCGGAGTGCCAGGGCTGCGATCGGTCGGGCGCTGCGAGGTCCCGGGGCCGGCCCCTCGGACGCGGCACTGCGGATTCGGGCGCTGGTTCGGGAAGACTCGAAGCGTCTCCTTCTGGCGAAGCGGGATACCATCGCTCACTCCGACCCAGCGTTGGCCGTTGAGACGGTCTGCCGGACACTGGAGAGTGCAGCGGGCCTTTTTGAGCCGGTGTTTCTCGAGGATCTGTGCGCGGCGTTGGTTTCGCATCTGCTCGGCGATCGGGACTCGTTTCCCTCGTCTGGGGAGCGGGTGGAGTTCTTCGATATCTGGAGCTGAGATCCAAACCCCTTGCGGTTTGGGATCCTTCTTCCGTTATTTGAATTTGCATTCAAATTCATACCGCCAGCGTCACCTGGAGTGAGCCGTGGAAGGACTACTTAGGGAAGGACCGCATAGGATTGAGCCCACGTCCCGCGAGGAGCCCTCATCCCGGCCAGATGAGCCACCACCCCCGGGGGTACGACTTCCCCGCCAGCCACGGAGCCGGATCTCGTTCGAACGCATGATCGCCGCCGCTCACGACCTCATCGCCGAGTCCGGGCTCGAGGGGGCGACGGTGCAGAGAATCCTACTGCGCTCCGGAGTCGGCTCCGGGACCTTCTACGCGCGTTTTGATAGTCGGGACGCCCTACTCGCTTATCTGGCCATCCGCTTCTGGTCCGACGCTGAAGAGGGCTGGGCGGCGGTGCTCTCGCCAGAGCGATGGACCGCCGCTGGTCCGAAGGAGATCGTGATCCAGTTCACCCGAATGGCGGTCGTATGGATGTGGGCCCACGGGTCTCTGCTCCGTGCTTTCCTGGTCCACGCGATGACGCACGCCGAGTACGAGCTCTTGGACCAGACGTCGGAGTTGGACAACTCGGTGGCCGATCATATGACTCGGCTTCTGTTGCCGCGTGCGAAGGAGTTCACACACGACGACCCGGAGCAGGCCGTCCGACTCGCCACCCTTCAGGTGCTCGCCACGCTCAGGACCCGATTCATCTTCGCATGGGGAGACCGCCCCGACGGAATCGAAGACCAGCACCTGGCTGGGGAGCTGGCCTCGATATTCCTACGCTACCTGGGGAGCGAGACGTAAAAGGCTGCAGGCGATCGACAGCCTCTTAGGCCGTGCCTAGTGGTGGGCCCCCTGGTGGTGCGCCCCATGGGCACCCTGCATGTGCCCCGGCATCAAAGCCTCCATGAGAATCTCGTCCCAGACATCGTATCCGGCGGGCGTCATGTGCAGACCGTCGCGGACGAAGAGCTCGGGCCTCGGCTGGCCGTCCGCTCCGATCATGGCGGTACCGACGTCGACGAAGTCGACACGTGCGTCGCCGTGCGCGTACGCCTCGATCGCGGCGTTCGACGCCTGCATTTCGGGCCACACGTTCCAGCGGGCCAGACTGGGCTTGATCGAGAGAATGACGATGCGGGTAGAGGGCTGGGCCTCCAGCACCGCCTCGACGAACTCCTGGTAGTCCTCCAGGATCTGCTGACTCCGCTTCCCGGCGCTGGTGTCGTTGTCGCCCTCGTAGACGACCACGGTCCTCGGGGCGTACTTCAGGACCGTCTCCTCGACGTAATGAACCAGGTCTGACATCTGAGAGCCCCCGAAACCGCGGTTGATGAGCGGCATCCCGCGAAAGCGGTCCCCCGTGTCCCAGAACACGATGCTCGAGCTACCCACGAAGACCGTGGCGTCGGCGGGGAAGCTGTTCTTGGCGTCGTATCCGGCGAACGTCTCCATCGCATCGGCAAAGCGAGTGGCATCGGGATCGGCGACCTGGCCTGAGAGCAAGGCGGGGGCCGTTACAACCAGGAATGCTGCGAGCGCGCTAAGACGTGACGTAACGGACGGCTTCATTCGACTCTCCATTCTCTGACGGTGTCCATCAGATGAATACGGGGCATCGCTTCCAAGTCAGCACACCCACAGGCGAGCCGACACTGACTGGTCGTCAACATCGGTCACGCAGCGTCGTCCGTCTAGTCCCGTGACTCCGACTACCGGGCAATCAAGAATAGAGCTCCTCCCGTGTCCTTGCCGCCCGACCGGAGTTGGCCCCACTTTCCTACCCATGCAAGACATCCGCTTCGCCTTCAGAACGCTCCGTAACAACCCCGGCTTCACGCTGGTCGTGATGGCGACATTGGGCCTGGGGATCGGAATCAACACCGCGATCTTCAGCATGGTGAACGGCGTTCTTCTCCGGCCCCTGCCCTACACCGAGCCCGACCGCATCATGACGGTGTGGGAGGCGAACCCGCAGCTCGACATCGCTCAGGATCAGGTTGCGGCGGCGACGTTCCTCGACTGGGTGGAGCGGTCGGAATCGTTCGCGTCACTGGGCGCCTACACCTTCCAGTCCTACGTCATGGCCGGCACAGGAACGGGCGAAGCTGAGCCGGTCTCCGGAGCCCAAATCTCGCCAGCGATCTTCGACGTCGTGGGTATGCAGCCCGCCTTGGGCCGCGCCTTCCAAGATGCGGAAACCATACTGGGCAACGACTTCGTCGTCATCCTGTCCCAGGGTTTGTGGGCCCAGCGCTTCGGATCCGACCCGGATGTATTAGGCACGATCGTCTACTTGGGTAAGACTCCCCATACGGTGGTGGGTGTCGCGCCGCCCCGGTTCCAGTTCCCGCCCGGGGCCCAGGACGTCCAGGTCTGGAAGCCGTTGGCCATCGACGAGGAGATCGTCGAGGCTCGCGGAATGCGCGTCTACAACGTGGTGGGGCGACTCAATACCGGCGTTTCCGTAGCGCAGGCGCGGACCGAGATGGCGGCGATCTCGGTGGGCATCCAACGAGAGAACCCGATGAGCAATCGGGGTTGGGGCGTCAACATCACACCAGCGTTGGAGCAGCTCGTGGGTGGCTTCACGACGCTGGTAGCGGTCTTGGCGGGGGCGGCGGCCCTGGTGCTCCTGATCGGGTGCGTGAACGTGGCCAATCTGGTGCTCGCCCGTGCATCGACGAACCAGCGCGAATTCGCCGTCCGGGCCGCCATGGGTGCCGGCCGGGGCCCACTGCTGCGGAGGTCCCTGGCGGAGAGTCTCACGCTGGTCTTCCTTGGCGGTGGCCTTGGGCTTGTCCTGGCCTTTTTTGGAGTAGCCGTCCTCCGAGGCCTCTTGCCGGCCGATATCCCCCGTGTCGACCAGATCGGCATCGATGGGACGGTCCTCGGGTTCACTGTGGTCGCGTCTCTCTTGGCCGGCGTCTTGTTCGGACTCTACCCGGCGCTTCGCGCGATGCGCCCGCGGGTGACCGACGTCCTTCAAGATGCGGGGCGGGGCGGCGCCGGAAGGGGCATGTCCGCCCGTTTTCTCAACGGGATGGTCGCCGCCCAAGTGGCGCTCGCGCTCCTGCTTCTGCTGAGCGCGGGAGTAATGATCAAGAGCTTTTCAGGCCTACTCCAAGTCGAGCCGGGCTTCCGCACGGAAGACGTCTTGGTGGCGACGGTCTCCATCCCGGACTACGGATTCAACGACCCCGAGTTGCAGGCGGAGATGGGACTCAAGCAGGTGGCGTTCTGGGGCCAACTAGTGGATCGGGTGAGCGCTTTGCCAGGTGTGGAAGCCGTGGGGGCGGTCTCCGCGCTTCCGATGAGTCCGCACGGGGCCGATTTCGATTTGCCCGTGAGCATTCTCAGCCGTGACGCGGCCCCGGAGGAGCAGCCGAGGGTGCAGTACCGCGCGACGGTTCCCGGATACTTCGAGGCGATCGGGATGACGCTGATCCGTGGCCGTCTACTCGACCGGTTCGATCGCGAGCAGGGACGTCCGGTGGTGGTGCTCAACGAGAGTGCCGCTCAGCTGCTCTTTGCCGATCAGGATCCGGTGGGCCACCTCCTGGGCGTGCCGATGGCCGGTCGCATCGAGATCGTTGGGGTCGTGGCTGACGTCCGTCACGCCGGGCTCGACGCGCCGCCGAGCCCCGAGATGTTCGTGGCCTACGAGAACTTCCCGACCGGCGACATGCACTTGGTCGTCCATAGTCCTACGGGCCAGGCCGACCTCGCCAATGCGATCCGAACCGAGATCGATGCCTCGTGGCCTGGCCTTTTCGGGACCCGCCTCGTGACCATGGAGCAGTTGATCTCGGAGTCCCTCGCGCAGCCCCGTTTCAACATGGCGCTCCTCCTGAGCTTCGCGCTGTGCGCGCTCGTCCTCGCAACCGTCGGGATCTATGGAGTGACCTCGTATTTGGTGGTGCGGCGTACCGGCGAGATCGGTGTTCGTATGGCGCTCGGATCAGACGCGTCTGCCACGTTCCGCCTGGTTGTACGTCAGACGCTTTCCTACGTCGTTCTGGGTGGCATACTGGGCATCGCGGGGTCCTTCTTCGCCTCTCGTCTCATTCGGGGCCTTCTCTACGAGGTGAGCCCGCTCGATCCGCTCACGCTCATTGGGGTGGTCGCCGTCCTCCTGGCGACGGCCGCCGGGGCGGCCGCCATTCCGGCGCGAAGGGCAACGCGGATCGATCCGGTCACGGCGCTCGCCGCGGAGTAGGGAGCGCGGGGGCTCAATCGACCTGCCGAGCGCGCCTCAGCTCAGCTCGCAACTCAAGACGTCAGCTCAGCTCGCAACTCAGGAACGTGAGGGAGGGGCCGGACCCACCGGCGCGTTCCGAGCTCAGCGCGATCGCCCCGTCGGCCCCGAACCCGACGCCCTCCCCCTGTGCCTCTCGGAGCGTGCGAAGATCGACGCGCCCCACGCTGCTCTCGACGAGCTGCTCGTCTTCGGCGACGTCGAAAAACTCGAGGCTCTCATATGTGCGGATGGCAACCGTGCCTCCGTCGAGTGTAGCCGACGCACCCGTAACCATCCGTCGAAAGGCCAGGGGACCTGAAGTGAGGCGCTGGACTTCGACCAGCGTGACGGCATCGTCGGAGCGGAGCGGGGATGGATAACGATAGACCGTGACCGGATGATTCCTTCCCTTCGTGACGAAGAAGATCCGATCCGTGGGCAGGACGTACATCGCCTCGATGTCGCGAGGTCCGTCGGGCAGCACCATCCGGTACCGCTCCGCCTCCACGCTCCCTTCACCCTCTCCCTGCGGCTCGGCGAGCCGGTAAAAGGAGATGATGTCCCTGCGCTCTTCGTTGTCTCCGGTGCCAGCGACATAAAGGCAGGAGCCGAGGTCACAAGGTGCACTAGCGATGTCCTCCCAATCATCGTTGGACTGGTCCAGCTCGATGCGGGCACGGACCTGGCCGTCGCGGTCGACCGCGTAGAGGACGGGCCGGTGGCCCCGGTCGTTGTGTGTCCAGACCAGACCAGCGTTGCGGATGCCTGATGCGACGCCGCTCGCTTCGCGCAGATCGCCCGGGAGCGCAACCGGGGGTCCGTCCAACCTGCACGCCGACTCGTCGGCCAGGTAGGTTCCGCAGGCCGTTACCGCGAGTAGCGTCATCCAGGCAACCGGCTGACCCACACGAGCCGGCGCACCTGGATGCCGCTTCATGGTCAAGGCTGCTGGGCTGCCACAACGACGAGTACGGTATCGATCATCTGCTGGAAGGTCTCCAAGGGAAGCGCGCCGACGATCGGCCCGACGCCCGCGACCACGATGGTGGGCGTCCCAGTTACACCGAACTCCTCGGCAAGGTCGGTCTGCAGCTGGACCCGCCAAAGGAGCTCGTCGTTCTCGAAACAGGTCCGATACCTCTCCATATCGAGCCCTGCCTCCTCGGCGAACGCCTCCGCAAGCTCCTCGGGGGCGGACGCGGATTTCCAGTCTCCCTGACGCGCGAAGATGACCTCGGTCATTGCCTCGTAGTCATCACGCCCTTGGTCTCGCGCGCACTCGGCGGCGAGCGACATGGGCACGGAGGTCGCCCAGTTTCCGGTGATGAACGGAACCGACTTCCAATAGACCCGCCCCGAATCCACGTACTGTTCGAGGAGCGCTCCGCGTGTGTCCCGGTGGAAGACTCGGCAGTAGCCGCAACCGTAGTCGAAGAACTCGATCAAGCGAAGAGGCGCCTCGGGCGTTCCAAAGTTGACGCCCAGGGAGTCGACGGTCCTCTGCTCGGGCGTCGGCCTTCCACGCCCCGACCGCATGAGCCCCTCAAAGGCGGGGCTTCCCGGGTCGGAGGGGCTAAAGCCTTCGGACGGACTCACGCGGGTGGAAAGGAGATCTCCGGCGCCGCTCGTTGTCAGTTGCGCACCCGGCTCGCTGTCCGCACCCGAGTCTCCACCCGATTCGCCTGGCGTGCATGCTCCTGCGGCACTCGTAGCAGTCAACACGACGAGCAGAAGCCGCCGGACATCTCGATGCTTCTGCGGCGTCATCCAATGCGAGAGGTATACTCGGTTCATCACGATTCCATCAAGAGAATCCCGGCGACTCCGCGTATCGGACGGGCCCGGTTGCGCTGTCTTCGGACCCGTAAGAAACCAATTGAATCCGATCGCGGCAACCAAGAAGGCATTTCTAGTCGGGCCCGGACTCGCCGGACCGCGCGGGGCCACCACCGACTTGCTGCTCCCAGTGTCCCGGTACCTTGGGGACACCGTCCCGGATGACGACAGTTCCGGCGACCTTGTCGTGGATGCCTTGGCGATTCGCGTCCCAGTAGATCTGGAGGAACCCCAGGGTCCCGGTCGCCAAGCCGGCCGCGTATCCACCGGCGCGCTCGAAGGCGTGCCACCAGGTGACCGGTTGACCGTCGAGGCGCACAACGCGGACGCCCATGATCCGTTTGCCCGGGGTTTGCCCACTCATCCAGGGCATGAGGATGGCAAAGTAGAGGGTCCACCAACCGAAGCCGAAGCCCCACGAATCGATGCGGCTGGTGAACCATCGGATCAAGCCTCCTTGCAGCAAGGCCTCATCGAGCTCGGCGCGAGTGTCCTCGAGATCGCGGTTGGCCCGTGCCAGGTCTTGTTCGAGCTCCCCGATCGTGTCTCCGGCCACTTCGATCGCCTCCGCCAGGCTCACGTTCGCGGGTTGAGCCACCTCCGTGCGCGTTTGAGCGCCCGGGGGATTCGCCGTCTGGCCCGCACCGGTTGCCTCATCTACGGGGGCTGGGCCCAGCTGGACCATCGCGCGGGCAAGGATCTCGCCGCCCTCGACTTCACCCACCTCTTCAGGAATGAAGCCGCGGAGCATCTCCTCGAGGTCGCCGTCGGGCTCGAGTACCTGGAGCCTGCGTCCAATGTTGACGGCGAGCGCCACGGCCACGTCGGGGTCGGTCACGGACCTGAGCTGGACACTCTCCTGAAGACCGCCGAGAAGGGTGCGTACGGATGGGCTTGACCCCCCTTCCTCTATGGAAACGACTGGGACGATCTCTTCAGGGACGTCGCTGAGGTACCGTATCCCGAAGAAGACGACGGCAGTCAGAGACAAAGCCATCACCCCCATGCACCCGAGAAAGAACCGAAACACCACAGCCGCCCGGCCGCTCTTGGCCTGCTTCCTGGCACCGGTAAAGAAGAATGCGGCGGCGACCACGCCGAGGATGAACCAAAACCTCCTCGTGAGTGCCGTGATCAACACGACCAGGAAGAGGTCGATGAGGAGGGCGACGCCACGGCGGGACGGCCCGGCGAGTGGGGTTCCCAAGAGGGGGGGATGCACCGAGAACGCATCAGGCGTGATGATTGTTCTCGGGTCTCTGGCAGTCGTCGCCATACCGGTCCTGGGCCCGCCGGATCAGCGCGAGCGGCGGGTCACATAGAGCCCGGCCGCCACCCCCAGGAGCACCGACCCCCAGAGGACCCGATTCGACTTCCAGGTTCGGCCACGGCTGGTCTTGCCCAAGGCAGCTCCGTCGCCGTCCGGCTCGAGGTCGGGCACGGGCTCCCCGTTAGGCTTGGCCGCGGGGGTCGAACGGCGACGGGCCCGCTTCCCTGGCGGTCGCGCCTCAGTGCCCGCCTTGGAGCCCGCCCCTGACGCCTCGTCCACGTATTCGCACTCCGGACAGGAGGCGATCGACTTGTGCTCGGTGGTCCGGTTCGGAAAGACCAGGCCCTCGCCGCATTCGGGACAAGCACGGTCGGCGGGGAATGGGCGGATCAACTCGTATAGGCCGCTCTTGGAGAGGTCCATCGCCTCGGCGATCTGATTCACGCTCTGCCCGGACTGCCAGTACAATTCGTTGGCTTGATCCGCGAGCTTCCGGTCGTCGCTTTTCTTGGATGGCATCGTACGATGTGGCGTCCCTCGAGAATCCGTTCGGGCCTGCGGGGCCAAGATAGCCGTAGGAGACACGCTTGAACATTCCCGCGCCCCATGGGCATTTGGAGGCGGCTCACCGGGAGCTCCCGGGCGCGCTGAAGGGCGCCGGCGTCGTGTGTCACCCCCACCCCCTTCAGGGTGGGACCATGCACACGAAGGCTGTATTCCGGGCCGCGCAGGCTCTCGCGGACGTGAAGATCGCGGCCCTGCGTTTCAACTTCCGCGGCGTGGGGACCAGCACCGGCAGCTATGACCAGGGGATCGGCGAAAAGGATGACGTGTTGGCTGCGCTGGACTGGCTCGAGGAAAGGCACCCCGGTCTGCCGCTCGTCGTTGGGGGCTTTTCGTTCGGTTCGATGGTCGCGCTCTCGGCGGCCGCCGCCGATCCCCGAGTCGTCTCGCTGTTCGGCCTGGGGCTTCCCGTTCGGATGTATGACTACGGATTCCTTGCTGATGTGCAGAAGCCCATCCTCGTGGTTCAGGGTGAGGAGGACGAGTTCGGCTCGGGTCCGGAGGTGGAGCCGGTCGTAGCCGCCTTGGGCACCCACGTGACGCTGGCTAGAATCCCGGGAGCGGACCATTACTTCGATGGACACATCGACGAGATGAAGGCCGTGATGAGCGAATACTTCGGAAGCGGCCCGGGGAGTGATGTCATAGGAGGGAGCATCGGATGAGAGATCGGCAGCGAATCCTCGACAACCTGGAAAAGCTCTATCGCGACGAGCTGGACCGAAGCGCCCAGGCCGAGGGCGCCGCGGGGGAGCGCCTGGACTTCGAGTTCCAGCGCGACCAGCTCTACCTGGAGGTCATACTCGACTTGCGGGATCTGATGAGCGGCTCGCCCGCGGACGAAAAATCCACGTCGTCTCTCTTGGAGAAGGCCCAGCAGCTCCGGAATCTGACGCGGCTGCGTTGACGCCATGACCATCTACACGAAGACCGGGGACGACGGCGACACCGCGCTCTTCGGCGGTGGACGGGTGCCGAAGAACGACCAGCGGGTCGAAGCCTACGGAGCCGTAGACGAGTTGAATTCCTTTGTCGGTCTCGCTCTCACGTCGCTCGCCGATGCCGACGTCCGGCGCGGACTTCTCGTGATCCAGAACGATCTCTTTTCGCTCGGCGCCAACCTCGCGACCCCGGAGGGGGACGGATCGCGTAAGCGACCCCAGACGCCCGACGTTCCGGTGGCCAGGGTCGAGGAGATGGAGCACTGGATCGACCAGGCCACCGAGGAGCTTCCCGAGCTGCGTCAATTCGTGCTGCCGGGGGGTGTCGAGGGGTCGGCGGTGCTCCACGTATGCCGATCGGTGTGCCGGCGGGCGGAACGCGCCGTGGTCGCGCTCGGTCGAGAGGAGCCCGTGGACGATGGGATCGTCCCCTACCTCAACCGACTATCCGATCTGCTCTTCGTGTGGGCCCGTCTCGAGAACCACCGGACGGGGCACCTGGACGTGCCCTGGAGTAAGGAATGAAGTGAGTCGGCAGGAGCAAGGAGTGCGGTGAGTCGGTGGGAGCAGATGTCGGATCGTGTCGATCGAACAGCCGCTGCGCTCGGGGTGGACCGCTCGGGCAGGGATCTCATCGGGACGGCGATCGAGGCGGCGATGGCGCGGCGCGTGGCCGCCATCCATGACGACCACGATCCCGACTACCTCCACCCGGGCCGTACCGTGGTGGTCCTCATGGATGACGTCGGTCTGGTCGACCCGGTGGCGCTCGCCGCCGCTAGTGTTCTGGATACACGCCGAGGCGACTTGGAGCCGTCCGATCGTGAGGTTACCGAGCAGGTGAGCGCTGCCGTCACGGCCTTCCGGAATGCGGTGCCTCGCCCCGGGTCCGACACGCTTCTCGAGGACCTGCTGGCGAGTGAGGATGTCGTCGTCCTGGTGGCCCTCGCGGAGCGGCTCGACCAGGTTCGCCATGCACACATGTGGGAGGCTCTGGCCGAAGCCCGAGCGGCACACCAAGAGGCCTCCGAGGTCTACCTGAAGATGGCCGAGCGTGCACATCCGCGCCTGGCTTCAAGGTATACACAATGGTGTCGTGCTTTCGGGGAGAGGCACCTGGATACTTGACGGCCCCGCTCTTTTCTGCATTAATGAGGGCCAGTCCGTTACATTACGGATCAATCCCGCGGCCACCCGTATCAGCCCATGACCTATATCATTGCCGAGCCCTGCATCGAGACCAAGGACGCGAGTTGCGTAGAGGTCTGCCCGGTCGACTGCATCTACGAAGCGGAGGACATGTTCTACATCCATCCGGTGGAGTGCATCGATTGCGGGGCGTGCGAGCCGGAGTGTCCCGTCACGGCGATCTTCCCGGATACGGACGTACCTCCGGAGTGGACCAGCTACATCGCGAAGAACGCCGACCACTTCGACGACGTTTAAGGGCTAGGGGCCTAAAAGGGCTAGGGGCCCAAAAGGGCTAGAGCCCTATAAGGCCTAGAGGCCTAGCTCCCGCATCCGCTCGAGCGTGATCGCTCCTGAAGCGCTTTCGGCTTCGGCTACGGCTTCCTTCGGCTGAGTCTGCTTCTGCTGGCGCATCAACAGCAGGCCCGCCGCCACAGCCGCGGCACCCACTAAGCCTAACGTAAGTTTGCGAATTTTCGCCTCCCCTCGCGGGTTTTGGTCCGCCTAGCTATACCGACGACGGGGCAAATAGGGTCCCGCGCCGGATGTTTACACGATACGGGAAAAGGGGGAATTGGTTTCGTTCCCGCAAGTAGGGCGGGCTCATCAGCCGTTCCGGCCTCGGCTCGGGCTTGTCCCAGCGAGCCTGGACCTGCACCCTCTCTGTCGCCTAAGAGGCATCGGGGGTGGAGCATGTCAAAGGAAAAGGACCGGATTCTGGAGGACGCACATGCCGGTGACCCCGTGGCCATCGCTCGCGCCTTGGTCGCCACTCCATCTGTGAACCCCGCGATCGAGGAGTCTGGCACTGGAGAGGCCGCCGTTGCGGAGTTGACCGCAGGGTGGCTGCGGGCCTGGGGTCTTTCCGTGGACACATCTGAGGCGGCGGCGGGCCGCTGGAACGTCGTGGGTCGCCTCGAGGGTGACGACGTCGGCCCCACGCTCCTCCTCAACGGTCATCTCGACACCGTGGGGGTGGCAGGGATGAGTGTCGATCCTTTCGGGGCCGAGCTCAAGGACGGGCGGCTCTGGGGGAGGGGATCGTGCGACATGAAGGGGGGTGTGGCGGCCTTGCTTGCTGCCACGGCCAAGGTCGCGCGCGAGCCACTCGCAGGGGCATTGGTTGTGGCCCTCACCGCAGACGAGGAGCACGCCAGCCTGGGAATGGACGCCTTGATCCGCTCTGGGATGAGGGCCGACGCCGCGGTGGTGTGTGAGCCCACCGAGTTGGCGGTCATGCCTGCTCACAAGGGGTTCGTGTGGGTCGAGGCGAACTTCCGGGGAAGGGCAGCTCACGGTTCCCGGCCCGATGCCGGTGTGGACGCCATCGAGCACGCCGGCCGCTACCTCGCCGCATTGGGCGCTTTGCGGAGACAGCTGCAGACCGTAGAGCCCCATCCGCTTCTTGGTCACGGGTCATTTCATGCGGGTACGATCGACGGCGGCTCGGCGCCCTCCGTCTATCCCGACGCCTGCCGGCTCGTTCTGGAGCGACGAACGCTACCTGGAGAGAGCCCAGCCGGTGTCGTGGGCGAATTCCAGGCGGTTCTGGACGACTTGGCGGCCGAGGTGCCGGAGCTCGATGCGAAACTAACGCAGGGACTAGCACGTCCTTCTACCGAGGTACGGGAGGATTCCCCTCTGGTAGCAGGGCTCCTGGCCGCTTGCGCCGCCGAGGGGGTCGATCCGATGCTGGCTGGCATGACCGCATGGGTGGATGCGGCCTTCTTGAACCAGGCGGGGACACCCGCAGTCTGTTTCGGGCCGGGCTCCATCGCTCAGGCGCATTCCGCCGACGAATGGATCGATCCTACGGAGATCGTGACGTGCGCGGCGGTTCTCGAGCGTTTTTCACGCGACTACCTTCAAGGAGATCGGGGCGAGATGGCGACCGACGCGTTTGCGGAGGCGGGATGAGCGACGAGTATCCGGTCCAGGCGACCAATATCGAGGCGGCCCGAGAGCGGGCGGTCGAAGTGCTCACGGAGCACTTCTCGAGGAATGTCATGGATCTTGGGGAGTTCGAGGGGCTCTTGGATGTGGTAAATCAATGCTCGACGACCGCAGAGCTCCGCCAGCTTCTCTCAAAGCTGCCGCCTCTGGAGTCGACAAAGCCCGCGACCGACATGATGCCCGCTCCGGGTGGAGCGCCCGTTGTCGTAGACGCCGATCGCGTGAAGGATCAAGGGTTCCTGATCAGCGTCCTTGGCGGCAACACCCGCGCCGGTCGCTGGATTCCGGCCCGAAAGACATTCGGACTCAGCGTCTTGGGTGGTGTCGCGCTCGATTTTCGGGAAGCTTTGCTCGGACCGGGGGTCACGGAGGTGAACCTGCTGGCCATTCTGAGCGGCGTCGACATCATCGTCCCGCCCGAGATGGCAGTGGAGGTAAACGGAATCGCCGTGCTCGGCGGCTTCGACTATCAGACGGACGCGCCGCTCCGAAGTAATCCCAATCTCCCGACTCTGAGGATCCAAGGACTCGCGTTGCTGGGCGGCGTGAATGTCCAAGTTCGCCTACCGGGAGAGAGCGCCAGGCAAGCCAAGAAACGACGTCGCTTGGAACGGAAGGGGCTTCAGCGGAGACTCACGTCACGGTCGGACTGATCCTGAGATCGGACTGATCGCTCAGAGGCTACTGCGGCAGATGGCTGGGCGGGTCGGCCCGCCTTAGTCGGCCGAACAGTGCTCGTCGTAGGCTGCCTTCAGCGTGTCGGCGATCTCGAGAGGGTGGCGGCCCTCGATTTGGTGGCGCTCCATCATGTAAACGAGCTCGCCGTCCTTCATCAACGCAATGGCGGGTGACGACGGCGGGTATCCGGTGAAGTACTCGCGGGCCCTCTCGGTGGCCTCCAGATCCTGTCCAGCGAACACCGAAACGAGAACGTCGGGCTTGGTCTCGTTGCCCAAGGAAACGGCTACTCCGGGCCGCATGCCTCCGGCCGAACAACCACAGACGGAGTTGATGGCCACGACCGTCGTGCGGCGCTCCGTCCCCAAGACCTCGTCTACCTCGTCAGAGGTCCTGAGCTCCTTGAAGCCCAATTGCACCAGGTCCTGTCTCATCGGGGCGATCAACTCTTCAGGATATGGCATCATGTGCTCCTGTGGTTGTTCAATCTTGGATTACGTCGGGGATTTGGAACCGCGATGACTACCCCGGGGGATCTAAAAGGTGCATCCGTCGGCCCGTGGACGAAAGAGGGCCGTACGGCGCGCCGGACGCCGTAGTGCGTAACTCCTAGTCCGACCGATAGTTACACGATTACTGGAGCTGGTGGGCCGGACGCGATGAGATGCGGTCGAACGGCGCAGAGTCGGCGAGTCCATTCCCGCGGCGATCGATTCGATTTATGATGCAAGTAGAAAGGGAGGGTGGCGCATGCTTACAAGCTCCAAGACAATCCGGCGCTGGCTCGCGGTTCTGAGCGTCTGCGCTGTTGGCGCATGCGGAGGAGATTCCGGAGGTTCGTCGGACAGCGCGATCCCCGGTGGGGCCGCCGAATCGTCTGCGGCGGGACCAGGCGGGAGTGCCCTCGGAAGCGTGACCGCCGACGCCGGCACCGCCGATGACCCGGAGGGCCCGACCACCCTGCCCGGAACGGAGGCGGACTGGGCCATCGTCCAGGAAAAGGCCCGCTGGGCGGTGGAGCAGGGATATTCCGGACTGGGCATCGGCGATCTGGTCGCACGGATCGGCGAGACATTCGTTGGAACCCCCTACGCTCCTCGTACGCTGGAGGCGCCAGGCGAAGAGGGCCTCGTGATCGAGCTCGAGGAGTTGGACTGCGTGACCTTCGTGGAGAACGTCTTGGCGCTGGCCCGCCTCGTTCAGACCGTGCCCGACGCGTTGTTGGTCGCACGCACCGGCGATCGGCAACGGCCGTTGTTCTCCTGGCAGCTTGAGGACATCCGCTACCGAGGCGGGGTGCTCGAGAAGTATCCGAGCCGTTTGCACTACTTCAGCGAGTGGATCAGGGACAATGATGCGATGGGTCTCGTGCGTGACGTGTCGCAGGAGCTGGGCGGGGTCGTCGAGGACGAGCCGATCGACTTCATGACGACGCATCCGGACGCCTACCGCCAATTAGGCGAAGATCCGGCCTTCCTCAGGGAGCTGAGGGAGGTCGAGGCCCGCCTCAGCGCTGAGCCCCGGTACTACGTTCCCCAGGATCGCATCGCCCAGGTCGAGGAGGGGATCCGGGATGGCGATATCATCGCGGCCACGAGCACCGTAGCCGGGCTGGATATAGCCCACACAGGGATCGCGCTTTGGAGGGACGGCCGCCTGCACCTGCTGCACGCTCCGCTAGCGGGCGGCGTGGTGCAGATCAGCGAGGTGCCTCTAGCCGAGCGGATCCAGCGGATCGGCGGGCAGGATGGCGTGATGGTGGCGCGGCCCCTGGAGGCGAGGTAGGGGCACGCACGGGCGTATCCAACAGACGTATTCAGCGAGCGTATCTAACGAACGTATCTAACAGTCCGACTTCATGTTACGTAACCGCACGATCAGAACCTCTGGAATGTGATCACATAGGTGATCGCACCCGCAGGCAGCACGTGAAGGAGGAGATCGGGAGGAGCGTCGGGAGGAGCGACCGAAAACACGACGTCGCCAACCAATATGTAGGTGATGGTGTTGCCTTCGATAAGGTACTGCATGCCCCCGTCGCACTCGGGGGCACAAAAACTCAAGAAATCTTGGTCGTACTCGTACGTTCCGTGCCTCGTGCACGTGGTGACGCTTTCCCCTACACACACCACGTGATCCACGTCGCCGACAACCGACTCTGAGAACGTTCCGTCGCTCCGCATGATCAAGGCGAACGAGATGTCCGTTGTACCGAAGAGCTCCGCACCGTCCTGCTGGACACTCGTGGCCGCCCATGACCCGACAAGTGCATTTTCGTCCAGGCCGCTGCCGAGCTCGCACCCGAGGACCAACGGCAGGATCAATACGGTAAGCGTCGAAGCCGCTTGCCTAGTTGTACGTCGGATCCTCATCTGACTTCCTGTACGGCTCTGTTTCTGTTCTGTCGACCCCGACTCACCCCGCGGCTGACGGATCGGAAACCTAAAACCCACCGCCGAATCATGACAGCGTGAAGGGAGAGCACTCTGGCTCGCGACAGGAGGCCACTATAGAATGACGTTGTAGCAAACTCACCAGCCCCGATCCCAACCGAGCGGTGGCACGGGAGGGTTACGTAAGTGAAATCGCTTTCCACAGCCGTCATTCTCTTGGCCGCGACTGCGTGCGCTTCGGCCCCGGTCCGACGAGACTTTGACCCCCTTGCCTACTATCCCGGAGCTTCGCTCACCGAGGTCGGGAACGCCGTTATCGACGAGTTGGTCGACCGGAACTGGGTGGTCAATGACTTCGATCGAGATAGCGGGATTATCGCCACCGATTGGTCGAGTGACGTCGACGCTTCCTACTGGGATTGTGGAAGCGCTGGGTTCCGGGCGTCTTACAGCGACCATTCGGGGCGCGTCGATGTGGCCGTGCTCGAGGCGGACGACGTGGTTTCCATCGCGGTCGCCACAAGCTGGCAAGCAGTCAGAAACTCCTCGAATTCCATAGGCATTGTGGAGTGTCTCTCGACGGGACTATTGGAGCGCGAGTTGCACAACTCGGTACGGCGGCGGCTAAGGCCCCAGTAGCTGCCGACCTGACATCAGGCTTCTGCTTGCATCAACCGGCCCGCTCTCGGATGTTGACCTCGGTCTGAGCCCGGAGTGCACTCATTGTCCGATCCAGTTGAGCGCCTGAACACAGCCCTCGAGGGCCGTTACGCCATCGAGCGCAAGCTCGGCGAGGGCGGCATGGCCACGGTCTACCTGGGAAACTGAGATGAGAGCGTCCACGCTTCACATTCTTTCTTGCATGCTCATGCTCCCTTGTGTGGTCATGCTGGGCGCCACGGCTTGTGCCGGACCGGATGCCGGCACCACCGATGGGAGCACCACCAGCGGAGGCAGCACCGCCGAGACCACTACCGCCGAGAGCATCGAAGCCGACCACTTCGTACCCTCGCGCCCGGAGACGGTCAGTTGGGGCTGGTACCCCATCGACAAAGAGCCCGTGCTGACCATCCGGGCCGGAGAAACGGTGCGCATCAACACGTTGACCCACGCCGGGGCCACCCAGCGAGCCGAGCCGGTGGAGTACCTCACTGGACTCGACATACCCCGGGAAGAGATCCATCAGGACGTAACAGATTTCTGGGCATCGAGAGAGGGGCGCCCGAGAGAGGGGCGGAGCGGCCACGTCATCACCGGGCCGATCTACATCGAGGGGGCCGAGCCCGGGGACATGCTCGAGGTACAGATTCTCGCTCTTGAGACACGCATGTCGTGGGGGATCAACAACACGAGCCCCCGCGGCGGCGTTTTCTCGCCGGGCTATCCGGGAGTCGAGGCCGACGACCCGCAACTGGACATGCCACGCGGGACGCACGTGATCCGAACCGGCATGGTGGACGGCCGTGAGGTCGCGTTCTTCTCGCCGGACATCCACGTGCCGCTGGCCCCGTTCATGGGGATCATGGCCGTCGCGCCCGATCCCGTAGTGGGCGAGCCGGGCGTGACGGTTCCGGGTGTCCAGGGCTCGAGGCCCCCGGGCGCCTTCGGCGGCAACATGGACGTGAAGGACCTTAAGGCGGGCACGACGCTCTACCTTCCGGTATTCCATCCCGGAGCGCTCTTCTACACCGGGGACCCGCACGGGGCCCAGGGCGACGGCGAGGTGAGCGGGACCGCCATCGAGCAGTCCCTCGCCGGCGTGTTCCGCTTCGTCGTTCACAAGGGTGTCGAGATCTCGGGCCCACGCGCCGAGAACGACACGCATTACATGATCATGGGCATCGACCTCGACCTCGACCGTGCCACACGGCACGCGACCTGGGAGGTCGTCGACTTCCTGGTGAAAGAGAAGGGGCTGACGCCCGCCAACGCGCTCTCGCTGGCGAGCATCGCGGTGGACTTCCGGGTGAGCGAGGTGGTCGACCTCACCCAGGTGGTCACGGGGTACATCCCGAAGGACATCTTTCTTCGGTAGTCCGGCGTCAAGCGTCCAGGAGCTCGAACCCCGCGACCTGGAAGTGCGTGTCGAAGGCGAACGCCTGGCTGAGCCCGCGTTCCTTCATGAGTTGGAAGCTCACCGCGTCTACGAGCGTGAAGGTCTGGTCCGAGAAGCGCTCGAGCCACTGAGTCAGCGCATCCCGCACGAGCTCTGAGGACACCTCCGCCCACTCGTGCGCGGGGTCGTCGAGGAGATGTTGAAGGGCCACGCGCGCCTCCCGAGCTCCGCGTAGGTGGAGAAGGTGCGCATGAAGCTCGCCGAGGATGAGCGTAGTCCCGATGAAGCGGCCGCCGGAGGCCAGGTGCCGCTCGGCAATCGCAACGGCGCGCTCGTGGTACTGATCTCGGGACCGGCTGAGGGCGAGCAGGGCCCCCGTATCAACGAGGGCCCACACGCTTTCGCTCGTATCCGCCGCCGTAGAGGTATTCGTCGTGGCGTTCGGCAACATCCGGGGGCAGGTCGTCGTCCCTCGCGGTAGCGATCAAATGCGCGAGTGACGAACCAGGTGCTCGCTCGGAGAGCATCTCCTCTGCGAGGCGCCTGAGCCCTCTCCGAAACAGCTCGGTTCTGGCCAGTCCGGTCTGTTCCGCCATCTCCTCGAGCAGCTTTCGGTCCCGGGAATCCAGGTATACGACGACCTGCTCCTTGACGCGATCGGCTCGTTTTCCTGACATGGCGGTGCTCCTGACAGTACTAGTACACAACACTAGTACATGATACTGTCAGACGCAAGCTGCTTTCTTCAGCTGTTTGGCTCTTCGAAGAGCTCCCCTCAGAACGTCGCGATCGCGTTGAACGGACTAGCCGTCCCGTTCGGCACGTTGGTGATCTGCCACGACACCATGAACTCCCAACGCTCGCGGCTCGCCGCCTCGCGTGCCACGTCTTCCAGATAGCCGTTGTCGACGAGCGGCAGCCCGATGAAGACCTGCGTCATGGTGTGGACCGGCCGGTTGATGCCCGCCACGCCGGACGGCTGAACGTCGTTCACGGCGTCACCGACCAGGAGTGACACGCCCCGCTCCTTGAGCCAGGGCAGCACGGAAGCGTGCAACCCCGCCCCACCCTGGTCGTAGCGCCACGGCCCAAGACTTTCACGACGGGCCCAACGGCCGCCCCGAATGAGGAGCACGTCGCCAGGGGAGACCGTGATGCCGGCAAAATCTTCCCACTCTTCGAGGTCGGACACGTAGATGGGCGTGCTCGGCTCCAGATAGTCCAGACCGCGCATCAGCGGAATGTCCACCAGAATACCCCGCGTGACGTAGCCGGGCCCCATGTCGTTGATGCCGAGGTCCCCGACGCATCCGTCGGCGGTCATGTTCTGAGGATAGCCGTTGAAGATGATGGCCTGGCCATCCCGCTGTGTGGCGTAGTGACAGAGCGCGTCCATGTGGGCGAGCTGGCCGTCATGCAACGAGAAGCTCATCGCGTCGAGCGCGAAGCGTGGCTTGCCGGTGACCGGATCGATCGACGTCATCTGGTGTTCGGTCGGCCAGAAGTTGCCACTGTCCATCGCGTCATCTTCGTTGACGAAGTGACCGAGCGTCACCGTAACCCCATCCTCGACGAGACGGGTGGCCGCCCGCGTCTTTTCGGGGGTGATGTAATTCAGCGCGCCCTTTTGGTCCCTCGGGCCCCACTTGCCCCAGTTCGACAGCTCGGTCTCCCACCTCTCGAGCGTCTCGAGCGTGACCAGGACCGACGGGTCCTGTGTGGAGGGATGAACCTCGAACCTCTCCTGCAGACCCTGTGCGGCTGCTGATGCCGCCCCGGGTCCGGCGAGTGCGACAACCAACGAGCCAGTCACGAAAACGGCTAGCATGCGTTTCATCTGAATCACCCCTTTTGCTTGGCGCCAGCGAGTCTACCCATAAGAGTAGGTCGGCAAGAATTTATCAACGGGTGGGGGAAAGAACCTTGCCGCGACCTGTCTAGATTGTCCACCTTCCCGGCGGCACAGCGGTTTCCTGAGGCATCAGGCGGTTTCCCCATAGCCCCACCTCATGAAAGAGATCAAAAAGCTTCTCGTCGCCAATCGTAGCGAGATCGCGATTCGGGTCTTCCGCACGGCTCATGAGCTGGGCATCCGTACCGTGGCGATCTATTCGCACACGGACCGATACGCGCTTCACCGCTTCAAGGCGGACGAGGCCTACCTGATCGGCCACCCGGACGAGCCGATCCGGGCGTACCTCGATATCGAGTGGATACTCTCTTTGGCCCGGGAGAATCAGGTGGACGCCATCCACCCGGGCTACGGGTTCCTGTCCGAGAACCCTGATTTCGCCCGTGCGTGCGAGCGCGAGGGGATCATCTTCGTCGGTCCCCAGGTGGAGGTGCTCGAGCGCCTGGGCGACAAGACCGCGGCGCGGAAAATTGCTGCGGATGCCGGCGTGCCGGTGCTCCGAGGCAGCGAGGAAGCGATCGCCGACGTCGCCGACGGGGAGAAGCAAGCGGAGAGCGTCGGATATCCCGTCATGCTCAAGGCCGCCAAGGGCGGCGGCGGCCGGGGGATGCGTGTGGTGAACGATCCGAGCGAGTTTCCAGGCGCGTTCGAGGATGCTCAGCGGGAGTCTCTGGCGGCCTTCGGGAGCGCGGACGTCTTCATCGAGCGTTTCGTCCTGGAGGCGCGCCACATAGAAGTCCAACTCCTGGGCGACCAGCACGGTAACCTGGTCCATCTGTACGAACGCGATTGCTCGGTGCAGAGGCGCCACCAGAAGGTGGTCGAGATCGCTCCGGCGCTGGCGCTGGACGAGAACGTGCGCCGGAGCCTGCTCGAGGCGGCCTTGGCGATTGGCGGTGAGGTGAGCTACCAGAACGCGGGCACCGTGGAGTTTCTCGTCGATCGGGACTCGGGCGAGTTCTACTTCATCGAGGTCAATCCCCGCATCCAGGTGGAGCATACGGTCACCGAGGAGGTGACCGGAGTGGACCTGGTCAAATCGCAGATTCTGGTCGCCCAGGGGAAGCCGCTCGGCGACGACCAGGTCGGCTTATCCTCCCAGATGGCCGTGCAGACGCATGGTTTCGCCATGCAGTGCCGCGTGACCACCGAAGATCCCGTGAACGACTTCATGCCCGACTATGGGCGCGTGTCGCACTACCGCTCGGCGGCCGGGATGGGGGTGCGGCTCGATGCAGGCAGCGCGTTCAGCGGTGCGGTTGTGAACCCGTACTACGACTCCCTGCTGGTGAAGGTAACGGCTCGCGGAACGCGCTTTGTCGACGCGGCCCGCCGCATGGAGCGGTGCCTCCAGGAGTTCCGCATTCGTGGAGTGAAGACAAACATTCAGTTCCTGATTCGGGTGGTGACCAACGAGCAGTTTTTGAAGGGCGGTTGCACGACGCGCTTCATCGATCGGACCCCGGAATTGTTCAGCTTGCCCAAGCGGCGCGACCGAGCGACGCGCCTCCTGAGGTACCTGGGAGACACGATCGTCAACGGAAACCCGTCGGTGAGGGATCACCCGCGCGCCACGCGGCGGGAGCCCGCGCCTGTTCCGAAGGTCGACTATCAGAGCCCCATTCCGGACGGCACTCGGCAGATGTTGCGGGAGCTCGGGCCGGTCAGGTTCGGCGGTTGGATCTCGGACCAGCAGCAGCTGCTCCTTACCGACACGACGTTCCGGGACGCGCATCAGTCGCTGCTGGCGACCCGTTTCCGTACGCACGACCTGCTCAACGTGGCCGACGCGTACGCTCGAAGGGGCTCGGGGTTGTTCTCGGTCGAGATGTGGGGCGGCGCGACGTTCGACGTCGCGATGCGGTTCTTGAAGGAGGACCCCTGGCGGCGCCTGACCGATCTCAGAGAGCGCATTCCCAACATCCTCTTTCAGATGCTGCTCCGCGCCTCGAACGCGGTCGGTTACACGAACTACCCAGACAATCTCGTACAGGCGTTCGTCGAAGAGGCGGCCGCCGCGGGAATCGATCTGTTCCGTGTGTTCGATGCCCTCAACTGGACGGCCAACATGCGGGTGGCCATGGACGCGGTGCTCAAGGCGGACGCGCTCTGTGAGGCTTCGATCTGTTACACGGGGGACATTCTCGACGAGGGCCGCACGAAGTATGACCTGAAGTACTACGTCGGGTTGGCCAAGGAGTTGGAGGGGATGGGCGCGCACATCCTCGCGATCAAAGATATGGCTGGGCTCTGCAAGCCTTACGCGGCTGCCAAGCTGGTGCGCACGCTCAAGGACGAGGTGGGCATTCCGATCCACTTCCACACACACGACACATCGGGCGTGCAGGCGGCCGCGATCCTGAAGGCCGCGGAGGAAGGACTCGACATCGCGGATGCGGCCATGGCCCCCATGTCGGGTACGACGTCACAACCCAACATCAATACCGTGGCCGAGGCACTCCGCTTCACATCACGCGATCCGGGATTGGAGAGGCAGGACCTCGACGACATCGCGGACTACTGGAGAGCGACGCGCGACTTCTACACACCGTTCGAGGGCCATGTAGTGCCCGCGACCGCGGACCTGTACAGCCATGAGATGCCCGGCGGCCAGTATACGAACCTCTTCCAGCAGGCGCGCGCCCTGGGCCTGGCCGATCAATGGGCCGAGGTCTGCCGGGTGTACGCCGACGTGAACGAGCTCTTCGGCGACATCGTGAAGGTGACGCCCACCTCCAAGGCCGTGGGCGACATGGCGTTGTTCATGGTTGCGAACGAGCTCACGTCGGAGGACGTCCTCGATCCGAGTCGCGAGCTGGCGTTCCCCGCTTCGGTCGTCGACCTGATCGGGGGAGGCATGGGACAGCCGCCAGGCGGTTTTCCGGAACCGGTGAAGGAGCGCGTATTGCGCGGCGGGCCGGGTCTGAGCGTCCGCCCGGGAGACACGCTCGAGCCGGTGGACTTCGACGAGGCAGCCGCGACGGTAGAGAAGATGGTGGGCCGCGAGCCCCCGCGACGCGACGTGATCTCGTACCTGCTCTACCCCACCGTGTACCGCGACTTTGCGGACTATCAGAGCAAGTACTCCGACACGTCCGTATTTCCCACGCCGGTCTTCTTCTACGGTCAGGAGGCCGGCGAGGAGATCGCCGTCGACATCGAGCGGGGAAAGACGCTCATCGTGAACTTTCTCACGGTCGGCGAGCCCCATCCGGACGGAAAACGTACGGTATTCTTCGAGCTGAACGGGCAGCCGCGGGACGTCTCAGTGGTCGACCGCACACTCGATTCGGATACGCTGGCCGCGGTGAAGGCCGATCCGGCCGATCCGAAGCAGATCGGCTCGAGCATGCCCGGCATGGTCGTGGGCGTAGCAGTGCGCGTGGGTGACACCGTGGCGCCCGGGGACAAGCTGCTGAGCCTGGAGGCCATGAAGATGGAGACGACCCTCTACGCGGAAAGCGACGGGAAGGTGGCCGAGGTGCTCGTGTACCCTGGGAGCCAAGTGGCCCCCGGTGACTTGCTGATTCGTTTGGACTAGAGTTCACACATGAAGGACTGGAGACCCCAAACGTGGGCCGTGCGAGCCCAGGCCGAGGAGTCATCGCACCACGAACACTCGGTGCCGATGTTCCTGACGTCGAGCTTCGTCTTCGAGGACAGCGAAGAGATGCGTGCGGCGTTCGCAGGCGAGATCGACCGGAACATCTACGCCCGGTTCACCAACCCGAACGTCGAGGAGCTTACGGAGAAGATCCGCCGCCTGGAGGGCGCCGAGGCCGGACACTCCACGGCCACCGGCATGGCTGCCGTGTTCGCGACGTTCGGGGCGCTGCTCTCCAGTGGAGATCACATCCTCGCGTGCCGGTCGCTCTTCGGGTCGACCCACACGATCCTCACCAAGATCCTGCCTCGGTTCGGGATCACGCACACGTACGTCGATGCCGCCGACCCCGACTCGTGGCCCGGCGAGATTCACGAGAACACCCGGATGATCTTCGTGGAAACACCCACGAATCCGGCGGTGGATCTGGTGGACCTCGAGTGGCTCGGGAAGCTTGCCGCCGAAAAGAGTGTCATCCTGGTCGTGGACAACTGCTTCGCCACGCCGATCCTGCAGCGTCCTCTCGAGTTCGGCGCGCACCTCTCGCTCCACTCCGCCACCAAGTATATCGATGGACAGGGAAGGGTGATGGGCGGTGTGGTGGTGGGCTCGAAGGATCTGATTCAGGAGATCTACGACTTCTCGCGGGCCACCGGGCCTGCCTTGTCGCCGTTCAACGCCTGGGTGCTCTCCAAGAGCGTGGAAACGCTAGAGGTTCGCATGGAACGGCATTCGGAGAATGCCTTGGCCTTGGCAGAATGGTTGGAGGGACGGCCCGGCATCGAGTACGTGCGCTATCCGTTCCTCCCCTCCCATCCCCAGCACGAGATCGCGAAGCGCCAGATGTCTTCCGGAGGCGGCGTCGTTTCGTTCGTCGTCGAGGGGGGACTCGAGCAGGGCAAGCGCTTCATGGATTCCGTGAAGTTGTGCTCGCTCACCGCGAATCTCGGTGACACACGCACGATCGTCAGCCATCCATCATCAACGACCCACGCCAAGCTCACGGAAGAGGAGCGTCAGGCCGTGGGCATCACGCCCGGGTCGATCCGCATCTCGGTCGGCCTGGAAGACATGCGGGACGTAATCGCCGATGTGGAGCAGGCGCTGGGGGCTGGCTGAGGGCGCTCCCTACCTGAGCCCCTTACTACCGGGTCTCAGGTGTTACCTGAGCTCGAACCGGTTGTCCGGGTCGGTCCGGATGATCAGGTACTCGATATCGGTCTCCAGCTCGCTGAACCAATGAGCGGTGTAGCCGGGGATGATGATCACGTCCCCTTTGGTGACTCGACGCGAGACACCCCCCTCGATACCGCGGCCCGGGGTGAGCGGGTTACTTTCGGTCATTGTGCCGCCCGTGACCAGGGTCGCTACCCCTTCGACCATGTAGTAGATCTCGGTGGTGTGCACCTCGTGGAGGTTGGCGCCGCTCAGAAATTCTTTCGGACGAAACACGCCCCAGACGCCGACCTGGTAGTTGCCGGTAACGTTGACGATACGAATCGGCCGGTCGCTCACGGCGTCGCGCGGCAGCCCGTTGATGAAGAGCTGGATGGCTGCCGAAGTCACATCGGTGGCTATCGGGGGCTCCTGAGGGGGCTCCTGCGCTGCGACCGGCTGAGCAAAGAGGACGACGTACGCAAGCGTCGGGACCATCGCGAAGACGATTCTGCGGAAGACGACTCTGAGCATGACGGCTCCTTGGTCGGAGGGATGGCCAAGAGAAAGCCCCTTTACGGGCCGAATAACCTACGTAGGCCAAGTTAAGCCGGTCAACGCTTCCTAAGATGCCGCATTCAGCCATCGCACCAACGCCGAGACGGTCTCGTCGAAAGCCGTCAGGTAGGCCTCGCCGGCATAGTCCTTCTCATGAGGAACGTCCAACTGAACTTTCAGCAGGATGTGGGCGTGGTTCATCATGAACTCACGCGCCAGCGATGCCGCCAAAGAGTCCGACGTCGCTTCGGCCCCCGAGGCCCGCAGCCACTCGAGAAGACTGACCACAAACGCGTAGACGCCCATCCACGGGTACCATGACGGAATCGCTTTGAGTTGGAGCAATGCCAACCACCGGTCCCCGTCGGCGTAGTACCTTGCCGGCCGCCCTGGGTCGAGCTCAATCAGACGTGCGTCAGCGAGCGCCCCACAAGCTTGGCGTACGGAATACTTCGCGTAGAGAAGTGCTTCGGAGATTTCCTTCACATCAGCCCACGCTTCGCGCCGGCCTATCAGGTAGCTCAACACATCCGTGCGCACGTCCACGCCAAAGCCCGTTCGCAGACGGACCATAAGCGAGCCGGGTTCGCCTAGGCCGCGGGTGACGGCGATCACCTTCCCTGGTCTGCCCTGGAGTTCCCTGCCCGCCTCCGCCAGTCCGCCCCAGCGCGGATCCTTCCCGAAGCTCGCAACCGAGGCTGCGAACCCAGCCAATCCTCCAACTTTGCCAGTAGGGAAGAACGCTGCCGCGCGCTTCATCCGCTGTACGCTGAGAAGGCGAGATCCGAGCTCGCCAAAGCCAAATAGGAAATCCCGCAAACGTGCTTCTTCATCCGCAAGCCACAGGGAGAAGAGCACGAGCGCTTCAGGATCAACAATGGACTGGGGAGATCGTGAAGCCGCGGCCTGGGCCCCCAACGCCTGCCACTGAATCCACGCGGCGTTCGCCGCCGCTTCCTGGACGTTTCGAGCCAGTCTAACGAAGAGCTTCGACATATTTCAAGACCTCGGCCAACACGCTGTGGAAATCGGGCGACGGATCCTGGCCACGGATCCACTCGGCCGCACGCTCCAGCTCCTCCGGCGTAGGCTGAAGGGAAAGAAGGTCACGCACGTGGACGTTGGCGGGTCCCGTCTGGTCCGCCGATGCGTAGAGCTTGAAGTACACGAGGTCGCTCCGCGAAACGATGCCCACTCGCAAGGCCCCATACGAGCGCCACTCCAATCGGTCGGCCAACCCGGCCGGTAGACCGAACTCCCACTGGCCAGCGACGGCCGTGTTCATCCAGTCTTCACGGAGGCGCAAGTCGCGAGCTACGGCGGTTACCGCACGGCTCAGGGTCTCGGGCAGGGGATCAGGGGGGATGATCGTGCCTCCATCGTCAACGGTGCGGGCCAAGACGTCGACATCGGTGGTCGCACGACTGACGATACCAAGCAGGTTCATCGCCGCTCCGCCGAGCACTACAATGCCGACCGCTTCTTCAGAAACGGCGAGACGCTCGCCAACCGCCGTCAGAGCACGCTCGAGCGCCTCGGTTCCGGAGAGTGACATGAGAATCCCGATGATCTTGATGAAAGACTATATTATAATGTCTATTAAACTACATAATATGGTCTTTTCGGCAAGTAGGCGCCGCGGCCAAGACGTTGATGGGAGGCTCCTAAAACTAGATGGGCCCTGTCCCGGCCATCACCTCACGTGCCCCGCCCCCTCCACCACGAACCGCTGGGACGTCAGCTCCTCCAGGCCCATCGGCCCGTACGCGTGCACGCGCGACGTGCTGATACCGATCTCCGCACCCATGCCGAGCTGAAACCCGTCGTTGAAGCGGGTCGACGCGTTCACCAGAGTGCATGACGACTGAACCCGCTGCGTGAATGTCGCGGCCGTCTGCGCGTTCTCGGTGACGATCGTGTCGGTGTGGTCGGAGCCGAAGCGTCGGATATGGTCGATGGCAGCGTCCATGTCGGGAACGACCTTCACGGCCACGATCATGTCGAGGAACTCGTGGCCCCAATCCTCCGCGGCGGCCGCTGATACATCCGGGTCGACGGCACGCACGGCCTCGTCTCCTCGCACCTCGACTTCAGCCTCCTTATAGCCGGCGACGAGATTGGGCAAAAACTTCGCTGCTACGTCCTCATGGACGAGCACGGCTTCTGTAGCGTTGCACGTGGCCGGCGCCGATGTCTTGCCCGTGACCGAGATCTCGAGGGCTTGCTCCAGATCCGCGTCGGCGTCGACGTACACGTGGCAGATCCCGTGGAAGTGCTGGACGGTCGGAATGGATGAGTTCTCGCTCACGTACCGGATGAGCGTCTCGCCGCCGCGCGGAATGACCAGGTCGATGCAGTCGTCGAAGGTCAGCAGCTCGGCCACGGCCTCTCGGCCACCCGAGCCCACGAGCACGAGTGCCTCCTCGGGCAGATCGTGGTCGCGAAGCGTGGCGTGGATCACTGATGCGAGCGCCTCGTTGCTCGCTTGCGCCTCCTTGCCGCCCTTGAGGATACAGGCGTTGCCCGACTTGAAGCACAGCGAGAACGCGTCGATCGTCACGTTGGGACGCGACTCGTAGATCATCATCACGACGCCGAGCGGACAGCGCACGCGCGTTACGCGAAGCCCGTTCTCGAGTGTCTTGTCCCGTGTGACCTGCGCGACCGGATCGTGGAGGTCCGCAACCTGGCGCAGTCCCTCTGCCATCTGAGCGAGACTCTCCGCCGTGATGCCCAGCCGCTTGAGCTTCGGCATGGAGAGTCCGTCTTCTTCGGCACGGGCGATGTCCGCCGCGTTGGCTTTGAGGATGTCCTCCTCCGCGTCAATGAGCGCTCCCGCGAGGTCACGCAGATAGTCGTTCTTCTGCTCGGTCGTGAGCGTTGCGACGTACTGCGCGGCATCCCGTGCGGCCTCGGCCGACTTCCGTACCTCACTCATTCGCTCTACCTCGCTCATCCGCTGTGCCTCACTCATCCGATTTCTCCTCCCCTGTCTCCCCGTCGTCGAAGCTTTCCCCATTGTCGTTCTTCACGTCGAGCAAGACCAGATCCTCTCGATGGACGATCTCCTCCACGTACTTGTATCCCAGCACCTCCAGGAACTCGTCGCTCTGCCGTCCCTTCATGCGCTGAATCTCGGAGGCCGCATACGATACGAGACCCACCGCGAACGCTTGTCGGTCCGCGCCGAGCAGATCGACCCGCTCGCCGATCCCGAATTCCCCTCCGACCTCGACGATGCCGGCCGGTAGCAGGCTGGCTCCACGCTCTACGAGCGCGCGCTTGGCGCCGTCGTCAACGACAATGGATCCCACCGATCGCGTACGGATGGCGATCCACCGCTTCCGCTCGGTGAGGCGCTTGGTGCCCGTTACGAAGTGAGACCCGATCTCCTCGCCGTCTACGACGCGTGTCAGGAGCCCACGTTCCTTTCCCGAGGCGATCACCGTGGGGACGCCCCAGTCACTCGCCAATCTCGCGGCGCGGACCTTGGCCCTCATGCCGCCAACGCCGGTTTCGGTCTGGTCATCGGTGATGTGGCTGTCGATCTTCGAGTCCACTTCGATGGTGTGGATCACCTCGGCAGCGAGCGTCCGGTCGTCCCTCTCGACATCCTCCTTGGTGTCGCCGAACCGAAGCACGCCGGCGACCGTGCTCAAGATCACGAGCAGATCCGCCGTGATCAGGCTCGTCACGAGCGCCGCGAGATGATCGTTGTCTCCGATCTTCGCTTCGTCGTCTGCGAGCGGGTCGTTCTCGTTGATGATCGGGAGGATGCCCCGCGACAGCAGCTCCTGCATTGTGTGCCGGGCGCTCAGAAAACGGCGCCGGTCCTCGATGTCGTCCTGCATCATGAGGAGCTGCGCGACGACCGTGTCGCACTTCTCGAACTCGTGGGCGAACATCGTCATGAGCTGATACTGCCCCACCGCGGCCGAGGCCTGCCGTTCGACGACCGACGTGGGGGGCCGATCCCTTCCCATCCCGAGGTACCCCGCCGCGACGGCGCCCGACACCACCAGGACGACCTCCAGGCCTGTGTCGCGCAGCGCGGTAATATCCTCGGCCATCCGCTCGATGACATCCGGATCGAGGCGTCCCGTGGGCGCAATGATGCCGCTCCCGACCTTGACCACGACACGGCGGAGCTCGCCGAAGTCCCTGCTCGCTCCCGCGCCCGGGGCGTTCGTCACGCCGCATCCCCTTCGTCGAACAGCTCAGCGGCCTTTTGAGCCGAGAGCACGAATCCCTTGATCATCGCAGAGCTGAAGCCCTGATGCTCCATCTCGTTGAGCCCGGCGATCGTGCAGCCACGGGGCGTGGTGACACGATCGATCTCCGACTCGGGGTGACCGTTCGCTCCGAGAGCGAGTGAGGCGGCTCCCCTCGCCGTTTGCGCGGCAAGCAAGAGCGCGTCCTCAGGGTGGAATCCGATCTCGATGCCACCTTGCGAGGCGGCCCGAACCGATCGGAGAAAGAACGCCACGCCGCACGCACACAACGCCGTGGCCCCGACCATCATCTCGTCCTCGAGGCGGATCGTAAGCCCCACGCCTTTGAATAGAGTCTCCGCTTCTTCGAGCGCGTCCATCGAATCGGGATCGGCCGACAGGCAGGTCATCGACTCCCCGATGGAGACGGCCGTGTTCGGCATGGCCCGGGCGACCTGCGTCGGCGCCGGGATCATCTCCCGCAGCTGCGCGACGGTCACGCCGGTGACCACCGAGATCACCTTGTGGCGGCCGGGATCGATGTGGTCCCGGATTTCGTCGATCAGATCCACGATCTGCTGGGGCTGAACCGCGATCAGGATCGTATCGCACGCCTCGATTGCAGCGAGATTGTCGGATCCGGTCGGGTGGCCATCCTCCGCCAGTCCCACCAGCCCGGGCAGGTGCAGGGATGTGATGTGGATTTGATCGGGCCGCAGGATCGAGCTGCGTACCAAGCCGCGTGCCAAGGCCTGACCCAGGTTGCCGCCACCCAGAATTGCCAGGCCGCGGGACGATGATGCGGACAACGATTCGGACTCTCTTTTAGCTGACATCGGAAACCTCTCGGAAACAAAAAAACCGGCTCCTGGAATGGGCGCCGGCGAACGTCAGGTCTCGGGGGTGGAGGGTCGCTCTATCGAATCTCCCCACGCAAGACAGGACGCGCCCGCTCCCTAGGGAGTGGACGGTCGATCGGCGGTCGGCGTCGCGGTCGTGCGTTGTTGTTCACTGTCGATCCGGTCGAAATGGTCGGAAAGGGTCGAAATGGTCAATAAGACCATATGACGACGATAGCGAAGCTGGGTGGCATGTCAACGACGCGTTTTGGCCGCGACGCCTACACGCTTGTAGTGGTGACGACCGACAACTACAATTTCGACCATGAGAATTGTGGGCGTGACGAAGCTGAGGGCCAAGCTGTCCGAGTATTTGCGGGCGGTTAAAAGGGGGGAGACCCTACTTGTAACCGACCGCGAGGAGGTGGTCGCCGAGATACGTCCGGTGTCCGGACGCCGTGGACCGCGAGACGATATCGAAGGCGTCCTGAGTGGCTTGGCCCGAGCCGGTGAGCTTCAGCGGGCCCGGGTCGCCAAGGGCGGTTGGACGTGGCAAACGTGCGGGCTGGGGTTGCGGAAGGATACGGCGACCGAGCTTCTCGGCGAGCTTCGGCGCGATTGATCTCCCGGTGACACATGGGGTTGCTCTTTAGCTAGACATCTTCGCCGAGCTTCGAGCGCCGTCGGCGAGCCCTGAGTCGCGACTACATCTCTGGTTCGACCCTCTCGACTCCGGCCACAGGGTCGAAATCCGTGTCGAAGGAGCAGAGCCCGTCAAGTTGGTGCTGGAGCACAACGGCTGCGTGCAGCCCGTCTCGTGCCATCAAGTGGGGATAGGCATCCAGGAGGAGCCTCGCGCGGTCCAGCGACTGGCACGACAGGGCGCCGAGCGGCATATTCGCCACCATGTCTGACCCCGTCGACCGCCTCAACGCTGCCCTCGAGGGCCGCTACACCATCGAGCGGGAGCTCGGCGAGGGCGGCATGGCCACCGTCTACCTGGCCGACGACCTCAAGCACGAGCGTAAGGTCGCGCTGAAGGTCCTGAAGCCCGAGCTGGCCGCCGTGGTCGGCGCCGAGCGCTTCCTTGCCGAGATCAAGACGACCGCCAGCCTCCAGCACCCGCACATCCTGCCGCTTCACGACTCGGGCGAGGCCGACAGCTTCCTCTTCTACGTCATGCCCTTCGTGGAAGGCGAGACCCTCCAGGACCGCATCAACCGTGAGAAGCAGCTTCCCGTGGACGAGGCCGTACGGATCGCCGCGGCGGTGGCCAGCGCGCTCCAGACGGCGCACGAGAAGGGCATCATCCATCGCGACATCAAACCCGCCAACATCCTGCTGAGCCGGGGTGAGCCGCTGATCGCCGACTTCGGGATCGCGCTGGCGGTCGGCGCTGCCGGAGGGAGTCGTCTCACGGAGACCGGTCTCAGCGTGGGCACCCCTTACTACATGAGTCCCGAGCAGGCGACAGGCGATCAGGCCGTGGGACCCTCGACCGACACCTATGCTCTCGGCGCGGTGCTCTACGAGATGCTGACCGGCGACCCTCCGTACATGGGAAGCACAGCACAGGCGGTGCTGGGCCAGATCATCGCGGGCAAACCCGTTTCGGCGACGGAGCAACGCGCCTCGATCCCGGCCAACGTCGATGCGGCGGTGCGATGCGCTCTGGAGAGACTGCCCGCGGATCGGTTCACCTCGGCGCAGGAGTTTTCGAGGGCGCTGGGCGACCCGGGATTCAGGTACGGGGAGCTGGCGACGGCAGGCTCGGGTGCGGCCGTGGGCCCGTGGAATCGCCTGACTCAGGCCGGTTGGGGCCTCGCAGCCGTTGCTATCGGCATCGCGGCCTGGTCGCTCCTGCGCCCCGCCCCGCCCCCACCGGTGACCCGCGTGTCCGTGGCGCTCCCGGACGAACAGACGTTTCATCCCAGCCGGGGTGACCTCGACCTCTCGGACGACGGATCGCTGTTTGTCTACAGAGGTGTGGGTGAGCAAGGACAGCCCCAGCTGTGGTTGAGGCGGTGGGACGCGCTGGATGCGACGCCGATCCGGGATACACAAGGCGCCACGTATCCGGATCTCTCTCCAGATGGCCTCGAGGTGGCCGTCATCATGGGCAATTCGGTTCGGGTGGTTCCGCTCCAGGGGGGTGTTTCTCGGACGCTCGTCGATGTCGACGGGGGCCTCTGTTGCCCGACATGGAGTCCTGACGGTGCGTGGATCTACTATACGGAGGCGGTCCTCGGGTTGAGACGCGTGCCCGCGATCGGGGGAGAACCGGAAAACATCGCGGAGATGAACACGACCGATGGAGACCTTTTCAAGATTCTCTCCGATGTCTTGCCGGGGGGGGCAAGTGCCGTATTCGCCGCTCCGAGGGCGGGCGGAGGTACCATAGTCCGAACAGTGGACCTGGGGACCGGGGAGGTGAGGGACCTCACTTCGGGCACCCACCCACGTTATGCGCCCAGCGGACATCTGCTCTTCATCAGCGAAGACGCCACCCTGTTGGCTGCTGCCTTCGACGTCGAGTCGCTGGAGCTCACTGGGGCCGCCGTGCCGGTGGCCGAGCGTTTGGCCATGATACCCCCGTCGATCGGTTTCTACGCGGTGTCGGAGACGGGCAAGCTCGTGTATCGGACCGGCGGCGCGGGAGGAGGGGTCGTTGCCCCCGTCTGGGTAGAACGTGATGGAACCGCCCGTGAGATCGAAGCCGGGTGGACGGTATTGGCCACTCCGGGTCTTTCCGGCCTCGCTCTCTCCCCGAGCGGCGACCGCCTGGCGATCACGACGACAGCGGGCTCCACGGCGGCGAGCGACGTGTGGGTGAAGCAATTGGACACGGGGCCGTTGTCACGGCTCACTTTCGACGAAGGCAGTCGAAGGCCTTCCTGGTCTTCGGACGGTCAGTCGATGACGTTCATCTCGACCCGCGGAGGGTTTTCGGAAGTCTGGACCAAGCGGGCGGACGGCAGCGGCTCGGAGGACCTCGTACTGTCCGCGGGCCGCTCGATAGTGGAGGGCTTCTACTCCCCGGACGGCACGTGGCTGATCTTTCGTGTGGGTACGACTACCAGCGGTGACATCCTCGGCATTCAACCCGCAACGGACACTGTACCGGTCCCGCTGGTGGCCACCGGGTTCGGTGAACACTCGCCGACTCTTTCTCCAGACGGTCGATGGCTGGCCTACGTCTCGAACGAAGGGGGCCGAGACGAAGTCTACGTCCGTCCCTTCCCAGAAGTGGACTCGGGCCGGTGGCTGGTATCCACGGATGGAGGAGCTGAGCCGGTGTGGGCACACAGCGGGCGGGAGTTGTTTTACCGGAACGGAGCGGACGAACTGGTCGCTGTCCAACTGGCTGCGGGGGAGTCCTTCGCCTGGGACGGTCGAGACATACTGTTCTCCACGGCTGGCTACCTGCGTGGCAGCCGTGGATACTCCTTGTACGTCGTGAGCCCGGACGATCAGCGGTTCGTGATGCTGCAGATCGAAGAGGCGGACGGTGGCAACGAGCTCATCCTGGTCGAGAACTGGGCCGAGGCGTTGAGCGGGAGAGCGGGGAACTGACATGTCCGATTCCCTCGACCGCCTCAACGCCGCCCTAGAAGGCCGCTACACCATCGAGCGAGAGCTCGGCGAGGGTGGCATGGCCACGGTGTACCTGGCCGACGACCTCAAGCACGAGCGCAAAGTCGCCCTCAAAGTCCTGAAGCCCGAGTTGGCGGCGGTCGTCGGCGCCGAGCGCTTCTTGGCCGAAATCAAAGTCACGGCCAATCTCCAGCACCCCAACATCCTCCCGCTCTTCGACTCCGGCGAGGCGGAGGGGCTCGTCTACTACGTGATGCCCTACGTGGAGGGGGAGAGTCTCCGGGAGCGCATCGAGCGCGAGAACCAGCTGCCGGTGGACGAGGCGGTGCGAATCGCTGTGGACGTGGGCGAGGCGCTCCAGGCGGCGCATGAGCAGGGCATCGTCCACAGGGACATCAAGCCGGGCAACATCCTGGTCAGTCGAGGCAAGCCGCTGATCGCCGACTTCGGGATCGCGCTGGCTGTGAGTGCCGCGGGCGGAGGGGCACGGCTCACCGAGACCGGCCTCAGCGTGGGGACGCCGTTCTACATGAGCCCGGAGCAAGCGACGGGCGATCAGGTCGTCGGGGCCTCCACCGACACCTACGCCCTCGGCTCCGTGCTCTATGAGATGTTGGTGGGCGAGCCCCCGTATCCGGGGACCTCCGCGCAGGCCGTGTTGGGCAAGATCATCGCGGGCAAGCCCGTCTCGGCGGCTGAGCTACGGCCCTCCGTCCCTGCGAGCGTGGACGCGGCGGTTCGGTGCGCTCTCGAGAAGCTTCCCGCGGACCGGTTCACGTCGGCGCAGGAGTTCGTGAGGGCGCTGGGCGATCCAGGGTTCCGATATGGAGAGCTGGCCGAAGAGGGAGCGGGCGCCTCCCCAGGGCCATGGAAGAGGCTGACCCTCGGCTTCGCGACCACGACGGCGATCCTGGCAGTGGCCCTCGGCTGGTCGCTCCTCAGCCCCGATCCACCACTGCCGGTCGAGCGGTTCGCTTCGCCGTTCGGGGATGCCGATCCGCCGGTTCTCAGGAACGCCGTCGCGTTCAATCTCTCGCCCGACGGCTCGAAGCTCGTGTATGTGGGTGTGGGTGAAGGCGGCGCCGGCAATCAACTCTGGGCCCGGCAGTGGAATGACCTCGATCCGCTACCGGTGCGAGGTACCACAGGCGCAGTCATGCCTGATGTGTCCCCCGACGGTGAGCGCCTGGCCTTCATGCGAGGCGGCGAGGTCTCGGTTCTTTCCTTCGAGGGAGGCCCGGTCATAACGCTGGGGCCCGGTACCTTCCCGCGCTGGGGGTCCGACGGCTA
Organism: Longimicrobiales bacterium; assembly: GCA_965249775.1. Taxonomy (GTDB): domain Bacteria; phylum Gemmatimonadota; class Gemmatimonadetes; order Longimicrobiales; family Gaopeijiaceae; genus UBA822. The sequence continues at coordinate 2,824,931 of OZ252253.1, read as the reverse complement.
CATCTACGCATTGGGAGACTCCGGCGCGGTCCGTATGCCGGCGAGCGGCGGCCCAGTCGAGCAGGTCACACGACTGGGTGAGGGCGAGGTGGGTCACGTTGTGAGCGACTTTCTTCCGGGTGGCGAAGACGCCCTGTTGATGGTCGGGCTGTCTGGTGGCGACGGCGAAATCCGAGCGCTCGATGTGAATACGGGCGAGTCCCGTTCGCTTACGGCGGGTCAGTGGCCCCGCTACGCCGAGTCGGGTCATCTCGTGTACCTGTTCGAGGGTGTCCTGATGGCCGCCCGCTTGGACCCCGGTGCGGTGGAGCTACTGGATTCGCCCGTGGCGATCGTGGACGGCGTGCAGGCCTTTACCCTCTCCGACGACGGCAAGCTCTTCTATTCCGGAGGGGGCAGCTCCGGAGCCTTGGTCCCGCGGCAACTCGTCTGGATGAACCGGACGGGTCAGGCGAGTCCAGTGGATCCCGATTGGTGGTTCGACCGCGGCAACCCCAACACAGGTTGGAGCCTCTCGCCCGACGGAACCCGCATTGCAGTGCGGGCGCTGACCGAGGACGGCTACGACATCTGGGTCAAGGAGCTGGACGAGGGTCCGTTCTCGCGCATCACGTTCGATGGGGGCGACGACAGGAAACCGCGGTGGGCACCCGACGGTGAGACCGTGACCTTCCTCTCGAGCCGGGCGTCGGCGATGGACGTGTGGTCCAGGCGCGCCGATGGCACGGGCAGTGCGGAGCTAGTGTTCGACCACGAGGTCGGCCTGGCCGACGGGTTCTGGAGCCCCGATGGGGAATGGTTGCTGCTTCGTTCCAGCGGTCCTCGCGGCGTCGAAGGGGCCCGCGACATTCTTGCCGTACGCCCTGGTGTGGACAGCGTAGCGCAACCGCTTCTGGCGGAAGAGTACGACGAGTCGGCGCCGGCGATCTCGTGGGACGGGCGTTGGATCGCCTATGTCTCGACCGAAACGGACCGTGAAGAAGTGTTCGTGCGGCCGTTCCCCGACGTCGACTCTGGAAAGGTTCAGGTGTCGACCGAGGGCGGAATCATGCCGTACTGGGCGCACAACGGAGAGGAGCTGTTCTTCGTGGAGCCGAGTACGCTCAACATGATGGGGGCCCGGTTCGAGACGACCCCACGCTTCCGGGTCGTCGAGCGCGAACCTCTGTTCACGATTCCGCCGCGATACGAGGGTTCGCTGGTCGGCCTCTTGTATGACGTCACGCAGGACGATCAGCGGTTCTTGATGGCGCGGCCTTACGAGGGTGCGGGTGTGGAGGCGGGAGATGGGGGAGAGGCCAATTCGTTCGTCCTCGTCCAAAACTTCTTCGAGGAGTTGAGGGAGCGGGTGGGGAACTAGTTCCCCAGCACAGCCCACTCCGGCATCACCCCCGACTCGATCCCGAAGATCGCGGTCCCAAGCACCAGGAACGCGATCGTAATCACCAAGGCCCCGATCAGGTTCAGCACGAGCCCGATCTTGGCCATCTCGGGAATCCGGACCCGGTCGCTTCCGAAGACGATGGCGTTGGGCGGTGTGGCCACGGGCATCATGAATGCGCACGACGCCGACAGCGTCGCGGGGATCATCAGCAGGAGCGGGTGGACGTTCGTCGCGACGGCCACGGAGGCCAGGATCGGAAGAATCATCTCCGTGGTGGCCGTATTGGACGTCAACTCCGTGAGGAACGTTATCGAGAGGCAGACCATGAGGATCAGCACGAAGGGGGGCACCCCCTCGAGGCCAGCGAAGGCGTTCCCGATCAGGATGGACAGCCCCGAAACCTGGAAGCCATAGGCGAGTGCGAATCCGCCCCCGAAAAGCAGCACGATGTTCCACGGCAAGCGTGGGATGATGTCGCGACCCGCCAGGGTAGGGGCGGGTGCGTCGGCCGTGCGAGTCGGAATCAGGAACAGAATCCCGGCCATGGCGATGGCGACGGTCCCATCGTCGATCAAGTCGGGAAACGGAAGCAGCTGAGACCAGCCCGGTATGGTGATGAAGCCGAGTTGCAGCGGCAGCCGAAACACCCACAGGAACGCGGTGAGCCCGAAAACCACGAGCACGGCCTTCTCCTCGTAGGCCACGGGGCCGAGCGCCCTTGCTTGGTCCTCTACGACGGTCTGGTCCACTTTGACGTGCTCCGGCACGCGGAAGAAGACCCTGGTGATCAGCAGCCAAGCGGTCACCAACAGGACGATCGAGATGGGCAGCGCCATCACCATCCACTGGCCGAATACCAGAGGCGGCGCCTCGGGGAACGTGATCTCGAAGATCCGGGCCAGCGACAGGTTGGGAGGCGTCCCGACCAGCGTAGCGATCCCTCCGATCGAGCACGCATAAGCGATGCCGAGCATGACGCCCACCGAGAAGGCGCGGGTGTCCCCCTCTCCGAAGTCCTTCTCCATCTCGAGGATGATGGCGAGCCCGATCGGCACCATCATGATGGCCGTGGCCGTATTGGAGACCCACATCGACAGGAACGCGGCCGCCACCATGAAGCCCAGCACGATTCGGGACGGCCCGCCGCCGATCAGCCGAATGATCTTGAGGGCGATCCGGCGGTGCAGATTCCATTTCTCCATGGTCAGCGCGATCATGAAGCCGCCCAGGAACAGCACGATCGTGCTGTTGAAGTAGATGGGCGCCGTGGCTCCCCCACGCTCGATGCCGAGCAGGGGATAGAGCACGAGGGGCAGGAGCGCGGTGGCGAAGAGCGGGATCGCCTCGGTGATCCACCAAGTGGCCATCAAGGCGGCCACGGCGGCCATGCGCGTGACCGCCGGGTTTCCCGGCTCCAGGTCGAGAAAGCTGATCACGATGAACAGAACCGGCCCGAGTGCCAGGCCGATACGCTGCATCAGGTTTTTTTGCGCCGCGTTCTTCTGCACCAGGTTCCTCCGAACCGCTGTGCGCCTAGTCGCATCCCAAGATTTCCTCTAGGGCGAGCTTCGTCTTCGGGAGCAGTTGTGATTCATCGAAGTACTTCGTCACCACGTCCATGGCCTCGGAGACAGTCGAGATATTGAGGTAGCGAAGCAAGTAACGCACGTCGTCGAGGTCGTGGAATTCCTCACCGAGCCGCATGGCCGCGCACTTCATGGCGAGCAGATAGGCCGGCTGGGCCACGAATACCCGCAGGTGAGGGAGCTCCAGGAAGGGGTCGAAATCCCCTCGGGGGCTCAGATACGCCTTCACCGCGTCGTTAAGCCACTCCTCCGATACGTTGGCACTGGCTGCGACGCGAGCCGCTGCCTCACGAACGATCCTGGTGGGCTTGAACAAGGCGTCGACGTCACGGGTCGCATCACGAGGGTTCAGGGCCAGGCACATGACGGCACCACCCACCAGGTAAAGCTCGCCCTCGGCCTCCACATTCCCGAGCTCACAGTCGAGGAGCTCGAAGAGTCGGTCAGACACGGTCGCCGAGTGCGGAATCCACGAAGATGTTTCGACGCTTGAACGGAACCGGCGCCTCACGCAGGAGATGGGGCCGAAGGCTCTTCATCCCAACGGCGAAGTAGGGCTCATTCAGCAGCGGGATCGTCTGGACCCACGGCGGTGGCGCCGCCTGAATGAGGTCCGCGGCCTGTTCGACGAGCGCAGCCGTGTAGTTGGCGGTGAAGGGGTCCAATGCTCGAACGTCGGCATCCGCCACGGCATCGCTGAATTCGCCGGGAGCGAGCGCGGTGAGGAAGTCGTTGAGTTCGGCCAGCGCGAACCGTCGGTCGGCGGTGCCCTGTCGGTCGGTGGCGTCGCCAAGAGCTCGCAGGATCTCCTCGAAGCGGAGTCGCTGGGACGGAAGGGCCCGCCCGAGCACATAACCGGAGAGGTCGAGGCCCGCGCGCTCCGCAAAACGCTTCAGCGCGGCCTTTTCACGGGCTGTAACTCGAATCTGCAGGTGTTGGGTCTTGGCTTGCATGTTCCAAGGTAGAGAGCGCTTCGGTGTGTGTCAATACATATGTAATGACAATATCCCTCCCTTCCCATGCCCGCTTGGGAGCCCTTGTAGCCCAGGACGCGGCAGACCCTTTAGCTTTCCGGTCGGCGCGCGGCGGGTAGGTTGTCATTGGTACGTGGCGGGCAAGTCGAAGTCTTACCGAAACGAGTGATCAGATGAGTGAATCGCGGGATCTGCGGAGCCCGGACGAGTCCGCTTCGGATATCACGGAATTCATGATGCCGGGCGACGTCAACAATCTAGGGCACATTTTCGGTGGGGTTCTGCTTTCGTTGATCGATCGATCGGCCGCCGTCACCGCCATGCGGCATGCCCGCCAGCCGTGCGTGACCGTGTCGATCAACCAGGTCGACTTCAAGGAGCCGATCTATGCCGGCGAGGTGGTCACGTGCAGCGCGCGGGTCAACTATGTCGGCCGAACCTCGATGGAGATCGGCGTCCGTGTGGTCGCGGAGCATCCGATCACGGGTGGCCGCCGCCACACCAACGACTGTTTTCTGACCTTCGTGGCCATCGACGAGAACAGCCGGCCGGCACCGGTTCCTGGGTTGGAGCTGACCACATCAGAGGACAAGGAGAGGTTCGAGGAGGGCCGGCGACGGCGGGAGAATCGGGAGGCGCTCGAAAAGGAGCTGGGGGACCCTCCCCTCAGTTGAGGATGCCCAGGCCGGTTGCCAGGAGAATCACCTGCACGAACACACTGACAAACATCCCTCCGTATTTATCCAGATTGAGAGCGAGGAGAAGAACCGCAACGGGAACCACAATCCAGAGAGAGACGATCTGAGACCATAGGGACACGTTCCCGACAATCATCAGAATACTGATGGGAATGAGCGTCTTGAAGTGCTGATCAAACCCCACGGATCTTCCTACCCTTCAGGAGATGTTTCATCCCCTAAAGTTAATCCCCCCGCTTACCCTCGCTCCACAACCATCGCGAACCCCAATCCGCCCGCCGCACACACCGTGATCAGCCCCAACTCCACATCCCGCCGCTTCATCTCGTTCAGGAGCGTCGTCGTGATGCGGCCGCCCGTGGCCCCGAAGGGATGACCGATCGCGATGGAGCCGCCCATCACGTTGATGCGCTCGATGTCCGGGTGGCCCACCGCTTCACTTCGGCCCAGCTCCTCTTCAGCGAACTTCTGAGACGAGAGCGCTTGCAGGTTCGAGAGCACCTGCGCCGCAAAAGCCTCGTGCATCTCCATCAAGCCGATGTCCGCCATGGTGATGCCCGCCCGCTCCAGCGCCATTGGTGCAGCATAGGCGGGTCCCTGGAGGAGTTGTCCCCCCGGGTCCAGGCCTGAGAACGCGTAGCTGCGGACGAAGCCCATCGGCTCGAGGCCGTCTGCCTTCGCTCGCTCTTCGGACATCAGCAAGACCGCCGAGGCCCCGTCGGTGAGCGGCGAGGCATTGCCGGCCGTCACGCTCCCGTGCTTGCGGTCGAACACGGGACGCAACTTGGCCAAGGCCTCTTCGCTGGTGTCGGTCCGGATGCCGTTGTCGGTCTGCACCACCTTCTCGAAACCGGGGGGCACGTAGACGGGACCGATCTCCGCGGTCAGCCTCCCGTCTTGTGTTCCGGCCGCGGCCAGCTGGTGCGAGCGGAGGGCCCACGCGTCCTGATCGGCCCGGCTGATGCCGTTCTCCTTGGCCATACGCTCGGCCGACTCCCCCATGCTTTCGCCCGTGGTGGGCTCCGCGATCTGCGGGAAGTTGGGTACCAGGTCCTTGGGCCGGATCTTGGCCAACGTACCCAGTCTCGCGCCGAGCGTCTTCGCCTTGGAGACACCAATGAGCTTCTCCGCGAAGGACTGCTTGATGGTGATCGGAATGTGTGTGAGCGACTCGGCCCCCCCTGCCACCACGATATCGGCGTAGCCACGATCGATGAGATTGGCGGCGTCCGCGATCGACTGATTGGCGGTAGCACAGGCCCGGGACACGGTCACCGCGGGCACGGTCTTGGGCAGGGTCGCCAGTCCGACCTCACGGGCGATGTTGGGAGCGTGGGGATCATGCACCACGGTGCCGTACACGAGGTGGTCCACCTCCTCGCCTCGGACGCTGCTGCGGTCCATGAGCTCGCGCACGGCGAGCACGCCCAAGTCGATCGCGGTCAGGTCCCTGAAGACGGTTCCTGATCGGACGAACGGGGTACGGACTCCCGCGATGATGGCTGTGCGTCTGCTCATGACCCTGTAACCCACCGGCTTCGGCCGCAGTTCCGAGGTGAGGTATGTTGGCCAGGCGAAACGCCCGTGGCTAGACTGCCTTCCGGTTTGAGGGCGAGAATCGCCCAATGCGCCCTGGCCGACGCGGGACAAGAGACGCGGGGCGGAAGAGACGCTGGGCAGAACACGCACCGCGGAAGAGAGGCTCGGTGGAAGAACTGAACCGGAGGCTGAGCATCACACCATGAAGGGCGTCACGTTCAACGTATCGATCCCGCACTTCCTGCTTGCGAAGACGGCTGGCCGTGTAACGAATTCGGCCTTCTACGGGTTTCTGAGCGGCGTGAAGATGAGCGATCTCCCCGAGCCGCAGCTGCCGGGGCCGGACTGGGTCGAGATCGAGGTAACCGCTGGGGGCATCTGCGGAAGCGACATCAGCAACCTGACGTACTCCGCGAGCCCGGCTATGGAGCCGTTCGGCTCGTTTCCGGCCGTTCTCGGGCATGAGATTCTGGGGAGGGTGAAATCGGTCGGCAACAGCGTATCCAAGGTCTCGCAGGGGCAACGTGTGACGATGGACCCGATGATCTCGTGTACGACCAGGGGCTACCCTCCGGAGGATCCGTGCCCCTCCTGCTCCGAGGGGCTTCACTGCACATGCGAGCGGGCCGGTGAAGATGGCATCACGTTGATCGGAGATCGGCCGCTCTCGCGGGGCCTCACGATTGGGTATCACCGAGATTTGCCGGGGGGGTGGGGCCAGACCGTGCTCGCCCACGAGTCCCAGGTCTTTCCCGTCGACGATGCCCTGCCCGACAACGCGGCCGTGCTTCTAGAGCCGCTCTCTATCGCCCTGCACGCCGTACTGCGCACGCCTCCGAGTGACCAGGACCCGGCCTTAGTGATCGGGAGCGGCACGATCGCCTTGGCCACCATCTGGGCCTTACGGGCGACCGGCTTCCAAGGCCCGATCCTGGCGCAGGCCAAGCGGGAACACGAGCAGGAGTTGGCCCTGACGTTGGGCGCTAGCGACGTGGTCGAGCCGGGTTTTGAAGCGCGACAGGCGTTGGTAGAGACCGGGGCGTCCGCCTACATGCCGGTGGTGGGCCCTGAGGTCTACGCGGGCGGTGGCTTTCCCCTCATCTACGACTGCATCGGCAGCCGCACCAGCCTCGCCCAGTCGCTCGGCTTCGCCTCACCGCGTGGCCGCATCGTAGTCATCGGCTGTGCGGCCGAGTTCAAGAAGCTCGATCTCACGTTCGTCTGGGCCAGGGAGCTCCGCATCCGGGGGGCGGTGGGTTACGGACAGGAGACTTGGCGGGGTGAGCGGCGGCACACGTTCGAGATCGCCCACGATCTGCTCCTCGAGACGGGGGCGCCGGTCCAGGACATGGTCACCCACGCCTTTCCCCTCGACCAGTATCGGGACGCGCTGCGTGCTGCGGCGAACCACCGCAAGAGCGGGGCGGTGAAGGTCGTGCTGCAGCCCTGAGATGACTTCCTTGCCGTCGGGTTCGGGGGGCGCCTCATTTTAGCTTGTAGGTGGAAGAGGGGTTCACCGTCCCACTCCGGCCGACGCTTCGCTCTACGGCTTCGCCGCAGACCGTCCTACGCGGGACGGGGAACCCCTCTTCACGTGCATGTCGGGGGGCGCCAACCGGACCGCTGCAAGGTGCGTTGAGGCCTCTTGCAGCAAGGTCATTCCCACCACCCTGCCAAAGCCCCCCAGGCCCGGGCGGGCGGTGTTCGGGCTCCAAGAACACGCTCGAGGGGAGAGGGATCGATGGTCCTCCGCAGGACGGTCCGCCGCCGACGGCGGTGGAGCGAAGCGTCGGCCGGAGGAGGACCATCGAGCCCTCTCCCGTTCACACGCAAGACAAGGAGTCGCCACCCCCGCCCAAGGCCATCCGCCTGGTTGCGGCTCCGCACGCCTTAGACGCATGTTGTCCCTCATGTCAGGCCCGCCTTTTGAACAGAGGTGTCACATGACCTTGTACAGCCCTCGGAACGCCATAATCAGGTTTTTCCTTTCGGTGCTCCTACTACCTGGCCTCTTCGTTCTCATCCCGGGGGAGAGTATCGCTCAAGACGACGAGCCATTCTTGTCTCTTGGAGAACAGCGCGAACTCTATTCGACCGTGCTCGAGGAGTCACGGGATATCATCGTGGGCCTTCCTGCAGGTTATGAGGACGGTGATGAGACGTATCCGGTGCTTTATCTCCTGGATGGACCAGGACATTTCATCACACGACTGGAACTGCGCGATTCCTGGCGAGAAGTGGCCGTATGCCGGGCGTAATTGTGGTAGCCATTCCCAATACGGTCAGAGCTCGGGATCTGACCCCTCCCGTTCAAGAAGATAGTCTCGGCTTGAGGCCTTTAGCGGGGGGAGCGGACAACTTTCTGGAATTCCTCAGCGGAGAGCTGAAGCCGTATCTAGAGGAGAACTACAGGACGAGGCCGTATTCGATTCTCATCGGGCACTCGTTGGGTGGATTGTTTGCGAATCACGCTCTCGTGCATCGACCGGAAGTGTTCAACGCATACGTCTCGATCAGCCCCAGTCTTTGGTGGGATGAACAGCGTCTGGTCGCGCAGGCTGATTCCGCGTTCGACCATGCGGACGAACTAGTGGGCGACTTCTATATGACTATGGGCAACGAAGGCAATGACATGCTCGGCGGCGCTCTCAAATTCGCGGGTGTTCTGGAGGAAAAGGCTCCCGACTCGTTCAGATGGGAATTCAACCATATGGATGAGGAGGATCATGGCTCGGTCCCGTTCAGGTCGACGTACTACGGACTTGAGAAGATTTTCGAGGGATGGAATCTGCATGATCCCATCAGTCTGTATATCGCTGGGGGCTTGGTCGCCATCGACCGATATTTCGAACGTGCGTCGGAGCGATTTGGGTACGAGAGAAGCGCCTCTAATAGAAATCTCAGCCAGATAGGCAGCTATGCGCTTGAGGAGAAGAATGCTTTTGACGCGGACGCGGTCTATTCACGCATCGTCGCAAGGAATCCGAACTCAGCACCGGCTCATCACGGACTGGGGGAAGCACACGCCATGATGGGTCATCGAGAATTAGCGATAGAGCATTATCAACAAGCGCTCCGCAGCAATCCGAGGAACCAGCAAGCTCGCGAAAAACTGACTGAATATGGCGTTGATCTCTCCGATTACCCGGAGCCCGCGGAGGTACCGACCAACAGGCGTTGAGGGTGGAAGAGGGGCTCACGGTCCCGCTTCAGCCAGCGCTTCGCTCCACCGCCTTCGGCGGCGGACTGTCTTCCGCGGGACCGTGAGCCCCTCTTCACGTCAGCACGTGGGAGGGCAACTGGCACACATCGCTCAGTTTGGGCTTGGCGGCAAGGTCATTCCCATCACCCCGCCAAAGCCCCCCAAGCCCGGCCGCCGCTGTTCGGCTCCAGAGAACACGAGTGAGGGAGAGGGATCGATGGTCCTCCGGAGGACGGTCTGCGGCGAAGCCGTAGAGCGAAGCGTCGGCCGCAGGAGGACCGTCGATCCCTCTCCCGCCCACCCGCAAGAAAAGGAGCCCTACAGCGGAAGCCTTAGCAACTCCGGTTGAACGCGGCTTCCCGGCTGATACCCGTCGACATCGATGCCCTCGATGGCAAGCAAAGCCACCTTGCGGCGGAGCCCTCCGGAGTAGCCCCCGAGCTTTCCGTCGCTTCGAACGACGCGATGGCACGGAACGACGATCGGAAGGGGGTTGGCCCCCACGGCCTGGCCGACGGCCCGCGCGGCGCCCGCCACGCCCATCTCATCGGCGATGTCCCCGTACGACACGATTCGGCCGTACGGAATTTCCGTGAGCCGGTCGAAGATGCGCCTCTGAAACTGGGTGGCTCCGGAGAAGTCGAGCCGAAGATGAAAGCGCTTTCTCTTCCGGTCGAAATACTGGTCGAGTTGGTGCAGGGCGACCCGGAGCGTGGGGTGTCCGTCCGCATCCCAGTGACCTTCCTCGATCATCTCGGGTGTAACGGCCCCGATCCGCCGAACCCCGTTGCGGGTGACCCAGACCGCAATGTTTCCGGCAGGCGTGTCGCGCAAGAGACCCGAGTAGACCGCGGAAGCGCTCTCATGCTCAGGCATCAGTGTCTGGTCTCTCTTTCGGATCTGTCGTTGCGAGCTGTTCCCCCGCTGGGATCAGCCTTTGGCCCGACACCGAGCGCATTGCGGAGCGCGTCGAAGGCGAGAAGCGCGCACCGGATCCGCACGGGAAACTGCGAGACGCCTTGTAACGCACGCAGGTCCCCGAGGGACCGATCGGACGAGGCGTCCTCACTGCCGTGCATCATATCAGTGAAGACCTCCGCTAAACGAATCGCCTCGTTCCGCTCCGTCCCCTTGACCAGGGTGGTCATCATAGACACCGAGGCCTGCGAGATGGAACACCCGTGGCCGTCGAAGGCGATCTCCTCGATCCGGTCCCCGTCGAGGCGGATCTGAACCGTGACCTCGTCGCCGCACACCGGATTGGTCACGCGGGCCTCCACGGTGTGGTCGGCCACTTCTCCCTTGTTCCGCGGGTTGCGGTAGTGCTCCAGGATGAGCTCTTGGTACAGAGAGGTTAAGGGGGCTTCCGTCATACGTCCGCCACCGATCCGAAAATCTCCTGTACGGACCCGAGTCCCTCGACGAGGCGGTCCACGTCTTCTGTGGAGTTGTAGAGATAGAAGCTCGCGCGCGCCGTGGCCGAGATGTCGAAGTGCTTCATGACGAGCTGAGCGCAGTGATGGCCTGCGCGGATCGCGATCCCTCTGGAATCGAGGATCGTCGAGATGTCGTGAGGGTGGGCGTCACCCATGGTGAAAGAGATGACGCCGGAGCGTTCGTCCAGATCGGTGGGCCCGTAGACGGTGACGCCACCCAAGTCGTCGAGTCGCTCGAGGGCGTAGGCGAGCAGACCTCTTTCATGCTCGGCGATGGCGTCGAATCCCACCTCGTCGAGGAAGTCCGCAGCGGTCCCCAGGGCGATGGCTCCCGCGATGTTCGGTGTGCCGGCCTCGAACTTGTGCGGAATCTCGGCCCAGGTGCTTTCCTCCCGATCGACGGTGCGAATCATCTCGCCCCCCCCGTGGTAGGGCGGCATGGACTCCAGGAGCTCGCGGCGGGCCCACAGCCCGCCCGATCCGGTGGGTCCACACATCTTGTGTCCCGAGAAGGCGTAGAAGTCGCAGCCGAGCTCCTGAACGTCGACGCGGCGGTGGGGGACCGCTTGGGCGCCGTCGATGAGCACCAACGCCCCGACTCGTTTGGCCTGTTCGGCGATCTCACGAACCGGATTGACTGTCCCCAACGCGTTCGAGATGTGGGAGAGGGCGACCAACCGGGTGCGATCGGTAAGCAGCCCGGGGAGGTCGTCGAGCACCAGACGGCCCTGCTCGTCCATCTCGATGTACCGAAGTCGAGCGCCCGTACGGTGGGCCGCCAGCTGCCACGGGACGATGTTGGAGTGGTGCTCCATGGAGCTCAGGAGGATCTCGTCGCCCTCAGCCAACGTGTCCAGCCCCCAACTGCCTGCCACCAGGTTGATGGCCTCTGTGGTGCCGCGAGTCCACACCAACTCGGCCGAGTCCGCCGCACCGATGAAACTCGCCAGCGTCGCACGAGCCTCTTCGTACGCGACGGTGGCTCTCCGGCTCAGCTCGTGGATGCCGCGGTGCACGTTGGCATTGTCGTGCTCGTAATACGCCGCCAGGGCGTCCAGCACTCGTTGAGGCTTCTGTGAGGTGGCGGCGTTGTCCAGGTAGACGAGCGGATGTCCGCCGACCTCCTGCGCGAGGGTCGGGAACTGAGCCTTCAAGGCCGTCCGATCGAGTCGGGAAGACGTGGTAGGCATGTCAGTTCACCCCACTTCTACAACAGGCCCTATGGTGTGGCCTCGCGAGCTTCTGTGACGCTAGATCTGGACGTAGATCTCGTCGCCCCGGACCCGGACGTCGTAGGTCTCTACGGGCTTGATGGCCGGAAGCCCGACGGCCCTGCCAGTGCACACGTCAAACCTAGCGCCGTGGTACAAGCACTCCAATCGCTCGCCCTCCAACTCTCCGTCGGAGAGCGGGTAATCCTGATGTGAGCAGCGATTCTCGAGGGCGTAGAGATCGCCGTCGACGTTGGCCAGAACCAGGCTTTGCTGTCCGGCCTCGATGTCCAAGAGGCTGCCTGGCTGGCAGTCACTGAGGTCGGCGACCCTCACCCAGGTCCCGTCGCCCTGCTCTTCGGCAGAGCCATCTGAGCTTTCGCTAGCCATCGGACCTGCCACCGTCGGAGCTTCCGCTCCGAAAGGGCTCTCTACCCACCTGCCCAAGCCCCCCAAAGCCCGGGCGGGCGGTGTTCGGCTCCAAAAACACGGTTGAGGGAGGGGGACCATCGATCCCTCTCCCTTCCACATGCGAAGAAGAGGAGTCGCCACTCCCGCCCGGGGCTGCTATACATGCTCCAGCTTCCGCTCGATTGCGCGTGTCACCTTCTCGACGACACCGCCGAGCGGAAGCCGGGCCATGACGTCTCCGAGAAAGCCCAAGACGACCAAACGCTCTGCTTGCTCCCGGCTCAATCCTCGGCTCAGAAGATAGAAGAGCATCTCCGAATCGAGTTGGCCAACCGTGGCACCGTGCGAGCACCTCACGTCGTCGGCCTCGATCTCGAGGTTGGGGAGGGAGTTGGCTCGGGACTCGTCTGAAAGCAGCAGGTTCCGATTGGTCTGGTACGCGTCGGTCCGCTGAGCGTCGGGATGTACACGAATGATCCCCCGGAACGCCGCCTGAGCACGGTCGTCGAGCGCGCCCTTGTAGAGAAGGTCGCTTCCGGTGTCGGGGGCCACGTGGTCCTGGCTGGTGTTGTGGTCGAAGTGCTGATCCTCGTCCCCGAAATAGAGGCCGAGCATGTCGCTGTGCGCGCCAGGTCCCAACAGCCGAGCGTTGAGGTCAAGGCGGGTGACCGAGGCGCCGAGGCTCACATTAAGCGTGTCGAGCCTGGAGTCCCGATGGGCCAGCGTCCGTTGTGCCGACTGACAGAATACGCCCCGGCCGAGTCGCTGAATGGAGACGTATTGAACCCGGGCTCCGTCGCGCGCGATGACCTCCACGGCGGAAGAAGCGAGCGTTCGCTGGTCGAAGTCGTCGGAGAGCAGCTCCTCCACGTAAGAGACCTGGCTTCCCGGTTCGGCCACGATCAACGTTCGCGCAAAGACCGCCGAAGCGCCGTCCGAGAGCCAGCGCGTGGTGCGGACCGGCAGGTCGAGCGACACGTTCTCGGGGACGTAGAGGAGCACACCGTCCGTCCAGAGCGCTGCGTTGAGGGCCTGGAACTTGCCCTCCTCGGGCGGCACGACTTCGGTGGCGAGCAATTCCTCGAGAAGATCTCCGTGCTCGCGCACGGCGGACCGCAACGAGGTCAAGATGACGCCCTGCTCTTCGAGCGCGGGATCGAGGTCGACCTGGACCACGGAGCCGTCGATCAGGACCGCGTGACCCGAGGCGGCGAGGTCCTCGTCCATGGTGGCCGCGAGCCCGGCGGGGCGGGAGCCGTTCCCGGCCAGCGCTCCATCGGTCACGGGATCGGTCGCGAGCCGGAGGTCGGCGAGATCCAGCACCCGAGAGACGTCGGTGTACCGCCACTCCTCCGAGCGCGTGCTCGGAAGCGGAGTGTCTTCGAACACCGACCACGCGTGTCGTCTGCGCTCAATCAACCACGACGGGGCACCCTGGCTGACCTTCTCGATCGCACTCGCGTCCAAGGAACTGGGCTCCCCCTCCTCCGCAACAGGCGCCTCCGCGGCTCGGGGCGACTTGGACATCAGCCGACCGATCCCTCCATCTCGAGTTCGATGAGCCGGTTGAGCTCGACGGCGTACTCGAGCGGAAGCTCCTTGGCGATCGGCTCGATGAATCCACGCACGATGAGCGCCATGGCCTCCTCCTGCGTCAGCCCGCGGCTCATGAGGTAGAAGAGCTGAGCGTCGCCGACCTTGGAGACGGTCGCCTCGTGCCCGACCGAGGCGTTCTTCTCTTCGATCTCGATATACGGATAGGTATCCGTGCGAGACGTAGAATTGATGAGAAGCGCGTCACACTCGACGTTGGACCGCGCGTTGACCGCACCCTCGTACACCTTGCAGAGGCCGCGGTACGACGACCGGCCACGGCCTCTGGAGATCGATTTCGAGGTGATCGAGGATGTCGTGTTCGGGGCCACGTGAACGACTTTGCCCCCCGTGTCCTGGTGTTGTCCGTCGCTCGCATAAGCGATGGACATGATGTCTCCGTGTGCCCCTTCACCCACCAGGTAGCACGAAGGGTACTTCATGGTGAGCTTGGACCCGAGGTTGCCGTCCAGCCACTCCATGGTTGCGTTTTCGTTCACCACGGCCCGTTGCGTCACGAGGTTGTACATGTTGTTCGACCAGTTCTGAATGGTCGTGTACCGGAATCGCGCGTCCTTTTTCAGGATGATCTCGATCACACCCGAGTGAAACGAGTCGGTGGAGTAGACCGGCGCTGTGCATCCCTCGATGTAGTGAGCCTGAGCGCCTTCGTCCATGATGATCAGCGTGCGTTCGAACTGCCCCATGCGCTCCTGGTTGACCCGGAAGTACGCCTGGAGGGGGGTCTCGAGCTCGACCCCTTTCGGAATGTAGACGAACGATCCCCCGGACCAGACGGCCGAGTTGAGCGCCGCGAACTTGTTGTCCGCAGCGGGAATGACCGTGGCGAAGTGCTCCCGGAAGAGCTCGGGGTGGTTCTTGAGCCCGTCCTCGATGGAATCGAAGATCACGCCCTTCGAGGCCCACTCCTCCTTGAGGGAGTGGTACACCATCTCGGACTCGTATTGCGCGCCGACGCCGGCCAGGGCCTTCTGCTCCGCCTCTGGGATGCCCAAGCGCTCGAACGTGGTCTTGATGTTGTCCGGGACGTCGTCCCAGGAGCGCTCCATCTGGTCCTGTGGCTTCACATAGAAATAGATCTCATCGAGCGTCGCCTCGAGATCCGAGAGGTCCCCGCCCCAAGTCGGCATCGGCTTCGACTCGTAGATCTTCAGCGCCTTCAGACGAAACTCGAGCATCCACTCGGGCTCCTCCTTGTGCTTGGAAATCTGCCGGACCACTTCCTCGCTCAGGCCGGGCCTGGTCCGGTAGACGTGCGCCTCATCATCGATGAATCCGTATTGGTATTCGTCGAGACCGAGTCCTTCGACTAGTTCATTTTTTGGCATGGTCCTCTATACTCCCGCTGAGGCCGGCTCCTGCTGCTCCCCCTCTTGCTCTTCCCCCTCCTGCTGCTGCTGCTCCTGCTGCTCCTGCTGCTGCTCCTCTTTCCAGTCGGCGTATCCCTGCTCCTCCAGCGCAATCGCCACTTCGGGTCCGCCTGATCGGACAAGGCGCCCGCCGACCATCACGTGGACCGCATCCGGCTCAATGTAGTTGAGCATGCGCTGGTAGTGGGTGATCAGGAGGATCGCCATCTCCGGATTCTCCTTTTGCAGCGTGTTCACGCCGTGCGCCACGATCTGGAGAGCGTCGATGTCCAGTCCCGAATCCGTCTCGTCCATGAGCGCCAGCGACGGGCGAAGCACGGCCATCTGGAGGATCTCGTTGCGCTTCTTCTCACCGCCGCTGAATCCATCGTTCACGGGACGCTCGGCGAAGGCCGGATCCATGTCGAGCAGCTTCATCCGGTCTATGAGCTCGTCCTGGAAGTCGAAGAGGTCCACTTCCTCACCATCCTCGAGCCGGGCCTGCATGGCCGTCCTCAAGAAATTCGCGATGGACACGCCGGGAACCTCCGTGGGATACTGAAACGCCAGGAATATTCCGGCGAGGGCACGCTCATTGGGCTCCAGATCGAGGATGGACGCGCCGTCGAAAACGACATCACCGCCCGTGACCTCGTACTCGGGATGGCCCGCCAACACCTTGGCGAGCGTGCTCTTTCCGGAGCCATTGGGTCCCATGATAGCATGGATTTCGCCGGGTCGAAGCTCTAGGTCCACACCCGTGAGAATGTCGACGTCTTCGTCCGAAACCTTGGCACGAAGGCCAGTAATCGTAAGGATAGGGGTATCGCTCATGAGGTTGAGAGAGCTGCGGTGAAGGGCCTTATTGAGAATGATTCTCGTTTAGATGAAAGCTAGATTGGCGGTGAGATACCGTCAAGCCAGGGAACGGTCTTATGCATGGTCCGAGCGGTGACACACGCTAACGAGCTTCCCGGGAAGGGTCGAGGGCTCGATTCCAGCGTCTGGGTGATCCTGGGCGGTGGTGCGGCCAAGGGGCTCGCGCATGTCGGGGCCTGGAAGGCGATCCAAGAGGCCGAGATCCCCGTGGCCGGGATCATCGGTACGAGTACCGGGGCGATCATCGGGGCCGCGGTCGCCGGCGGGCGAACCGTCGAGGAGCTGGAAGAGCACAGCAGACGGTTCCGGCGACGGGACATCATGAGGGTGAACCGCCGCGCAGTATGGCTCAACGGGATTCGGTCCCCCAGCGTGTTCCGGGGCGACACGCTCCGGCGGTATATCCAGGACCTTCTCCCGACTGAGCGTTGGCAGGAGCTGACCATCCCCCTGATCGTCAATGCGGTGGACTTGGCCTCAGGCGAGACGGTCTGGTTGGGTTACGGGAGCGATGAGGAAGTGGAACTCCTCGATTCCATATATGCGTCGGCCGCGCTCCCGGTCCTTTTTCCACCCGCCAACGTGGGGGGACGTTTGTTGGTCGATGGGGGAGTCGTAGACATGCTTCCCTTCAAGAAGGCTGCCGAGATGGGGGCCACCAAGATCATTGCAATCGATGTGGGTGCGGGCGGACGGGCGGATGCCGGAGTCGTGGTGGACGTCGGCATGGTCGCCATTCATCAGAGGGTGTTCGCCATCATGGCAAGCCGCAGGAGAGCGAAGGCCGTACGGAACTGGAGCGGGCCTCCGCTCACCTATGTACGTCCGGACTTCAAAGACGCCCACGGGTTCGAGTTCGAAAACCGCCACTTCTTCTTGGAGGAGGGCTATCGGGCAACTCGTGAGGCGCTGGAAGGTTGATGTCGGAGCGGCGCGCTCAGCCGTCGGCTTCGACTACGACTGCGGTTCCGTAACAGAGCATCTCCGCGGCGCCGGACTGAATCATGGACGTCTGGAAGCGGAGACCGACCACCGCGTTGGCACCCAACCCCTCAGCATCCTCAACAAGCCGATCGATCGCCTGCTCGCGGGCCTCGGCGAGCATCTTCGTATACTCGTGGATCTCGCCTCCGGCCAGATTGCGAAAGATCGCCATGATATCCTTTCCCACGTGGCGTGCACGGATCGTGTTTCCCCTCACGAGCCCGAGCGTACGCACCACACGCGCGCCCGAGATTTCAGGCGTGGTGACGACGATCATCGGTAGACGTTGCGGTAGGGGTCGGTGCGCCACTCCTTGCGCCGCTCGTAGATGACAGTCCCAAAGAGAAAGAGAATCCCGAGGCCGATCGCGGAAGTCGCAAGCTTCTCCCAGACGTCGATCGCGGAGGAAAGGTAGAGGAAGGATCCGTAGACGCTCCAAGTCACGAATCCGGCGATGAGCATGATCCATCCCAGCGGCCGGGTGATCCGCCGATGGACTGCGCCCCATACGGACTGATCGCTGGCGAGGCCGAAGGTCATGGCCTGCAGGTCGCTCTTCATGGTTCGAAAAATCACGATCTCTCTCTGGAGCTCGGTCGAGTCCGCCAGAGCGGCATCGATTCGAGCACGCTCCTCGGGAGCGGCCTCTCCGTCCAGATAACGCATCAGGCTTTCGTGGCTCACTTGCTCAGTCACGATACTTTCCTCCTAGTGTAGTGTCGCCAAAGTCTCATTGGCTTTGTTGACCTTCTTGAGGATCTGGCGGACGGTGGCTGTCCATGTGAAAGGTGTGGGGTTTTCGTTGCGGCACTCGATGTAGTCGGTGATGGCTTGGATCAACTCGTCCACGCTGGTAACGGCGAGCCGCCGCAGTTGTCGCTCGGTGAGTTCGCTGAAGAAGCGTTCGACAAGATTGAGCCACGAGGCCGAGGTGGGCGTGAAATGGAAATGGACTCGCCGATGACGTTGGAGCCACTGTTTCACCTTGGGATGTTTGTGCGTGGCGTAGTTGTCGAGGATGACGTGGATGTCGAGATCCTTGGCCGTCGTGCGCACGACCGTGTTCATGAACTTGAGAAACTCCTGATGGCGATGCTTCGGCATGCACTCCTGAATGACGTGGCCGGTGGCCACATCGAGGGCCGCAAATAGCGTGGTCGTGCCATGGCGCTTGTAATCGTGGGTGAAGGTGCCGGCGCGCCCGCGCTTCAGCGGCAGGCCTGGCTGGGTGCGATCCAGGGCCTGGATCTGGCTCTTCTCATCAAAGGAGAAGACGATCGCCCGCTCAGGCGGCTGCAGGTACAACCCGACGACATCCCGGAGTTTTTCTACGAAGGCGGGGTCGGTGGACAACTTGAACGACCGGACCCGATGGGGGCGCAACCCATGGGCCTTCCAGATGCGCGCAATCGTGGAGTGATGCAAGCCGGTCACTTCGGCCATCAGCCGCGTACTCCAATGGGTGCCGCGGCCCGTGGGCGGCGTCGTTTGTGTCGTGCGGTGCACGATGGCTTCTTCCTCGGCCAGGGTAATACGTTTCGGGCGTCCCGACCGCGGGCGGTCGGCCCGGAGGGCCGCAAGCCCGCCAGCCTCATACCGATCCAACCAGAGTGTGACGGTCGGGCGCGAGACGCCGACATCACCACAAATAGTCGAGCCCGAGTCCCCCGCAGCGGACCCGAGCACAATGCGGGCGCGCTCGACCACGCGTTGGGGGGTCGTGCGGGATCGGACCAGCGATTCGAGGCGCGCGCGGTCCCCGCGGCGCAGTGGCATAACACGTATGGGTAGTGGCATGTCATACAATACCACGTAGCCTTATATCATGCAAGATAATTTAGCGACACTACACTAGGGCATCCGTGGTGGTCACGGATACTCCGCATTCATTGCACAAAGTGCCTCGCGGAGGGCGTCGCGGGCATGATAAAGACGACTGGCTACGGTGCCCTCTGGAATCTGCAGGATGTCGGCGATTTCAGAGTAGCGAAACCCCTGAAGCTCCTTGAGAACCAGGATTTCGCGGTGCTCGCCGGCAAGAGCGTCCAGTGCTCTCCAAAGGATCACGCTGGCCTCTGTCCGCTCATGGAGGCGAGTCGGATCGGAGGAAGGTCCTGCCGGCCGGACCTCGATCAGCTCGTCGCGCACCTCGTGGCTCTCGCGCGATTGCCGGCTTCGGATCACGTCACGGCACTGATTCCTCAGGATTTGAAAGAACCAAGGTCCGAACGGACGAGTGATGTCGAACCGGTGAAGGGATTGCCAGGCCTTGATGAACGCATCTTGCAGTGCGTCCCTGGCCTCGTCGACGCTGCCGAGCATGCCTACGGCTAAACGGAGACCCGGGCCCTCGTAAGCACGCACCAACGGCTCATACGATCGGGGGTCTCCCGACTTGGACATTCGGACCACTTCGCGTTCGACCTCCGGTTGCAACGCCTTTTCGCTCCTTTGTGAGAAAGGGTACGATCACCGCTCGAAATTTCTTCATGCGGGGCGCGTTCGACAATGCCGTGGGCTATCCTGGTCCGATGCGATGCGCCACGTTACGAGGCCCGCGCCGCCTTCCGATTTTCTCCCTGAGAACACCTACGTGAGTCCTGGACTGATCGGTTCGGAGGGAACGTCGTTGAACATGGAGCTTCATTGAGCGATTCGGATGAGGTAGACGTGGCTCGACGGCTGGAGCAGATGCGTGACGAGCTACGGCGACATTCCCACCTGTACTATGTGGAGTCACGGCCGGAGATCGACGATGCGGAGTATGATCAGATCTTCAAAGAGCTTCGGGCCTTGGAGGCCTCCCACCCCCACTTGATCACCGTGGACTCGCCGACCCGGCGGGTGGGCGCTGAGCCCCAGAGTACGTTTCCAAACGCCGAGCACACGGTCCCGATGCTGTCCTTGGATTCGACACAGGATCCGGCCGAGGTGCGACGCTTCGACGAACGTGTGCGAAAGGGGCTCGAGGACGAGCCCCGCTACGTGCTCGAGCCGAAGCTGGATGGCGCATCCATCGAGCTCGTGTATGAGGAGGGATTGTTCGTACGGGCCGTGACGCGTGGGAACGGCCGCGTGGGGGAGCTCGTCACGGAGAATCTGAGAACCATTCCGAGCCTTCCCTTGCGCCTCCGTGAGGCCGAGCGCCCCGCGCCGGAGCTGCTGGCCGTGCGGGGGGAAGTAATCATGTATCTCTCGGCGTTCGAGGCGCTCAACGCGCGTATGATCGAGCAGGGCTCGGAGCCTTATGTGAATCCACGCAACTCGGCGTCCGGCTCCCTTCGGCAACTCGACTCCCGTTTGACGGCCGAGAGGCCTCTCGACCTCTTGGCGTACGACATCCTCATGGTCCGCGGTGCGCAACTGACCTCGGACCAGGAATCCGTGAACGCGTTGCGGGAATGGGGGTTCAGAACGCCGGAGCGCATCTCGCTGGCCGAGACGGTCGAGGAAATTCTCGAGTATCACGGTAGGTACGCAGCCGATCGGGACGACCTCGACTATGAGATCGACGGCGTGGTCATAAAGCTCGACCACCTCGATTCACGGGCTGATCTGGGAGCTACGTCGCACCACCCTCGTTGGGCCCTCGCCTATAAGTTCGAGCCGCGCAGAGAGATCACACGCATCGAGAAGATCGCGGTTTCCGTTGGTCGTACTGGGAAGCTCACCCCTGTGGCTCTGTTGAGGCCTGTCGAGGTCGGTGGCGTCACCGTTTCGCGTGCCTCGCTACACAATCGGGAGGAGGTCGCCCGGAAGGACATCCGCCAAGGCGACCTCGTCAGGATCCAGCGTGCCGGCGACGTGATCCCACAGGTCGTGGAGCGCGTACCGGAAGAGGGGCGAAAGCGTGGGGCCGCCTTCCAGATGCCGGCGCGATGCCCAGCCTGCGATACACCCGTCCAGGAGGACGGCCCGTTCACGTATTGCCCGAACCGGTTCGGGTGTATGGCGCAGCTCAAGAGAGGGCTAACCCACTTCGGGTCCAGGGCGGGTCTCGACATCGAGGGGTTGGGAGAGGAGACGGTGACGCTTCTCGTTGACCGTGGTCTGGTGAAGGAGCTCGCTGATCTCTTCGAGCTCACGGCCGGGGACCTCGAGCCGCTGGACGGATTCGCCGAAACGTCTGCGGCGAACCTCGCCCGGGCCATCCAGGACAAGAAGAGCGTGGAGCTCGCCCGCTTTCTCTATGGTCTTGGGATCCCCGAAGTGGGATCGACGGTTGCGGCCTCGCTCGCGGCGGAGTTCCGGTCCTTCGACAACCTCCAGGAAGCCACAGTCGAGCAACTCGAGGCGGTGGACGGGATCGGAGCGATCATGTCGGAACAGATCAGGACCTTCCTCGACGACGAACAAAACCGTGGACGGATCGCGGCTGTCCTCGGTCACATGACCGCTCTGTTGCCTCCCGATCAGGCGGGCGGCGAAGGATTGGCCGGCATGAGGTTCGTATTCACGGGAGGGCTCGAGCGGTTCTCTCGCTCGGACGCGAAGCGCCTGATCGAGGAACACGGTGGACGGGTCGTCGGCTCGGTGAGCGGCGAGACGACGTATGTCGTGGCGGGGGGGGACCCCGGGTCCAAACTCGTCAAAGCCCGTGACCTCGGGGTCGAGATCCTGAGCGAAGATGCCTTCGTCGATATTCTCAGGACGGCGGGGGCGCTGTGAAGGCCGCTGAAGGAGTACAGCGGGTCGCGCACATGGCAGCCTTCTAGCCCCCATGGAGAACGTCGAGATCGCGGGCATCCTTGCTGAACTCGCGGATCTGTTGGAGATCCGAGGGTCGAACCCCTTCCGCATCCGGGCCTACCGGAACGCGGTGCTCACCGTGCGGGGGCTCACACGTCCGCTAACCGCGATGGTCGAAGAAGGAGAGGATCTGACGGCGCTCGATGCGATCGGCAAGGACATGTCTGCCCATATCGTCGAGCTCGTCCAGACGGGTGAGCTTGCTCGTTTGGCGGAGGTGTCCGCCGAAGTCCCGAGGTCTCTCGTACAGCTCGTGAAGCTCGACGGCGTGGGTCCCAAGAAGGCCAAGAAGCTGTGGGAGTCACTTGATGTCACGAACGTCGACGAGCTCGAGGTGGCTTTGCGGGAGGGCCGCGTCGAGAGTCTTGCGGGGTTCGGCGCCACCAGCGTGAAGAAGATCCTCACATCCATCGAGGACTTCCGGCGTTACTCCGGCCGGTTTCTCCTCTCGAAGGTGGACGAGCTGATAGAGCCGCTCGTCGCGCACATGCGAGAGGCGCCTGGTGTGGAGCGCATCGAAGTCGCGGGGAGCTACCGGCGCCGCAAAGAGACTATCGGGGACATCGACTTGCTCGTTCAGGCTGAGCTGCCGGCTCCCGCCGTCATGGAGCACTTCACGGCCTTCGGGTCGGTGGAGCGGGTCGTCTTGGGTGGCGACACGCGTGGGGCCGTGGTGCTCCGCTCGGGCCTGGAGGTCGACCTCCGCGTGATTCCCGGCCGCTCGTTCGGAGCGGCGCTCCACTACTTCACCGGATCCAAGGAGCATAACGTCGCCGTTCGCCAGATCGGGCAGCGGCAAGGCCTGCGTGTCAGCGAGTGGGGTGTGTTTCGGGTGGCCGAGGGTGTCGATCCCGATGACATGGGCAAGGAGGACGGCGAGCGGGTGGCGGGCGATACCGAGAGCTCGGTTTTCGAAGTGCTCGGGATGGTGTGGGTCCCTCCGGTGCTTCGTGAGAACAGTGGCGAGGTGAAGGCGGCACAAGACGACGCTCTGCCGGATCTCGTGACGCTGGATGATATTCAGGGTGATCTTCACATGCACTCGACCTGGAGCGATGGTAAGGCCTCAGTCGAGGAGATGGCCCGGGCGTGTGGGGCCAGAGGGTACCGGTATTTGGCCATTAGCGACCACAGCCCCGCGCTGGCGATGGTCGGCGGCCTCACGCCCGAGAAGGCCGTGGATCAGTGGAAGGAGATCGACCGAATTCAGAAGGGGTTGGACGGGATCACTATTTTCAAGAGTTTGGAGGTGGATATTCTCCGAGACGGAAGTCTCGACATGACCGACGAGGTCCTCGAGAAGTTGGATCTGGTGTTGGTCTCCGTACACTCCCTCATGGAGATGGATCGGGCTTTGATGACGGATCGGGTCATTTCGGCGATGCAGCATCCTCAGGTGGACATCCTTGCCCACCCCACCGGACGGCTTCTCGGCCGAAGGGAGCCGTTTCAGATCGAAATGGAAGAAGTGCTGCAGGCGGCACGGGAGTTGGATGTCGCCGTTGAAATCAACGCGAACCCGAACCGGCTCGATTTAAGCGACGTCCACGCCCACCGCGCGAAGGAGCTGGGGGTGAAGGTCTGCATCAGCACCGATGCTCATTCGGTCGAGCGGCTGGACCACATGTCCTACGGAGTGGATCAGGCGCAGCGAGCCTGGCTGAGCAAGGAAGACGTGCTCAATACGATGACTCAGGAGCAGTTCCGAGAGTGGCTCGAACGACGGGGGGGGACGGGCTCATGAGCGTGACACGCGAGGTCCTACTCTTCATCGGGGGCGTAGGGGTTCTGTATTTCGGGGCCGAATGGCTCGTTCGTGGCAGCGCGAGGCTCGCTCGCTCGCTCGGAGTGAGCCCGATCTTAGTGGGCCTTACGGTGGTCTCCATGGGTACGTCGGCTCCCGAGCTCGTGATCTCAGTCGTAGCGTCCCTGGGCGGCAACCCCGATCTCGCCATCGGTAACGTGATGGGGTCGAACCTGGCGAATGTCGGCCTCGTCCTAGGGATCAGCGCGATCCTGCGGCCTATGCACGTCTCCACGCAGATTGTGACCAGGGAGGTGTCCGTGATGATCCTCATTACGGCATTGCTCCTTCCGCTGATTTGGAACAACCACCTCGGGCGCCTCGAGGGCCTCGGGCTTGTGGCGATGCTCGTTGCCTACCTGTACTTCGTTTATCACAAGTCCAGGGCGGAGGGCAAGGAAGCCCAGGACGAGTATGGGAACGCCACTCGTGAGGCGGGCGGTCTATCCTCCATGTCGATCGCGAGGGACTCGGTCTTCATCCTTGTGGGTATCGGCGGCCTCGTGCTGGGAGCGTTCGCGATTAGCGAATCGGCCGTCGCGCTTGCCGGGGCGATGGGGATCTCGGAGCTGGTGATCGGCGTCTCGCTGGTATCCATCGGCACTTCGCTTCCGGAGCTCGCTACCTGCGCCGTTGCCGCTCTGAGGCACGAGGCGGACATCGCCGTGGGGAATATTCTTGGTTCGAACGTCTTCAACATCGCCGCCGTCCTGGGAGTTACGTCCCTCGTCGTGCCGATGGACTTCAGCCCTGACGTGCTGCGCTTGGAGTATCCCGCGGTGATGGTCGCCACCGTTCTGATGGTGCCGATCGTACGTCACCGGTTGGTGATTCGGCGCCGGGAGGGGGTCGCTCTGTTGAGCATCTACCTGATTCTGCTCACCTTCGTCCTGTATCCTACCTGATTCTGCTCACCTTCGTCCTGTGACAGGATAGAACCAGTAATGCTCTCCATCGACCTGACCGGAAAGAGGGCGTTCGTCGCTGGCGTCGGCGACGATAGGGGATACGGCTGGGGCATTGTGCGGGCGCTCGTGCAGGCCGGCGCGGCCGTGCGTGTCGGTACCTGGCCTCCCATGCTCAACATCTTCACCAAGAGCATGGAGCGCGGAAAATTCGATCTAAGTCGTCCGGGCGGAGGGCAAATCCAATTCGAGAAGATCCATCCGTTGGATGCGACCTTCGACACGCCGGAGGACGTGCCGGAGGAGACTCGGGAGGACAAGAGATACCGGGAGCTCTCGGGCTATACGATCCAGGAGGTTGCCGACACCCTCAGGGACGAGCTCGGGGAGAATTGCCTGGACATCCTGGTCCATGCGCTGGCGAATGGCCCGGAAGTACAGAAGCCGCTCGTGGACACCAGCCGGGCCGGATATCTGGCCGCCGTGAGCGCCAGCGCGTACTCCATGGTCAGCCTGGTGCAGCGCTTCGGTCCCTTGATGAGGGAGGGGGGCTCGGTAGTGTCCCTGACGTATCTCGCGGGCGAGCGCGTCGTTCCCGGCTATGGTGGGGGCATGAGCTCGGCGAAGGCAGCGTTGGAGAGCGATACCCGAACGCTCGCGTTCGAGGCCGGACGGCGTTGGGGTCTTCGAGTCAACACGATTTCGGCCGGTCCGCTGGCGAGCCGGGCGGCCAAGGCAATCGGGACGATCGACCGCATGGTCGACTACTACCGGGCGAATTCGGCCCTGCCGGGCGTCAACACGGCTGAGGACGTCGGGAACGCGGCCGCCTTCCTCTGCTCTCCCCTGGGCGCAGCGATCACGGGTGAGACCCTCCACGTGGACATGGGCTACCACGCCATGGGCATGCCCGCAGAGGACCAGCTCGGAGGGGACTAACCAGCTCCGTGCCCGACCCAGCCTCCGAGTTCGGCTCAGTCCTCCCGTCGCTGGTGGCGCCCCCGCCCGGGCCGCGATCCCGGGCTCTGGCGGAGCGCCTGCGCCCCGTCGAGTCGCGCAATGTCACCTTTCTGTCCGAGGATTTCCCCGTTTTTTGGGAGGAAGCGGCCGGCGCGAACGTTCGCGATGTGGACGGAAACGTCTACGTAGACTTTACGGGGGCGTTTGGGGTCTCGTTGGCGGGTCACCGACACCCCCGGGTCCAGCGGGCGCTGGTGGAACAGTCCGAGCGACTCGTCCATGGCATGGGAGACGTACATCCCCCGGCACGCAAGGTCGAGCTTTTGGAACGACTCGGCTCGCTCGCCCCGTGGGAGGAGACGAGGACGGTACTCGGCTCGTCGGGTTCGGAGTCGATCGAGGCGGCGCTGAAGACGTCTGAGTTGAGCACCGGCCGCTCCGGCATCATTGCGTTCGAGGGAGCGTACCACGGGCTCACCCTTGGCAGCCTCGCCGTGACGGCGCGCCCCGACTTCCGGGGTCCGTTCGAAACCCGCCTTCATCAGGGCGTGTCGTTCGCACCGTACCCGGCGACGGCGGAAGAAGCAGACGCGGCGCTCGCCGAGGTCGAACGGCTATTGTCGGAGGGCGTTGGCTCTGACGGAGGACCGGGTGGTCAGCCGCACCACCGGGTCGGCGCCGTCTTGGTGGAGCCCGTGCAGGGCCGGGCGGGCGTCCGCATACCTCCTCCGGGCTTTCTCGGCCGGCTCGCGGAGCTCACCCGCGCGGCCGGCTCACTCCTCATCTTCGATGAGATCTTCACGGGGCTGGGCCGCACCGGGGTCGTTTTCGAACACGAACGCGAGGGGGTCCTTCCAGATCTCGTGTGTGTCGGAAAGGCGCTCGGTGGGGGGCTCCCGCTGAGCGCCTGTCTGGGATCCCGCGAGGTCATGGATGCATGGCCCGAATCGGGGGGCGAGGCGCTGCATACCAGCACGTTCCTCGGTCACCCGTTGTCCTGTGCGACCGCCCTGGCCTTCCTCGACGTCCTGGAAGAGGAGAACCTGGCTGCCCGCGCCCTCGACCTGGGTGACGGCATCGTAGGCCGCTTGTATGAAGCTCTCTCGACTCAGACTGGCGTGAGGCAGATTCGCGGTCGCGGTCTGCTCATCGGGATCGAGTTGTGCTCTGAGGACGGCAGGGCTGCTCCGGGCGGCGGCGCACGCGTCGCCAAGGCCGCCTTGAGCCGGGGGCTTCTGGTATTACCGGCAGGCGATCAGGGTGAAGTCGTCGAGATCGCCCCGCCGGCGGTGTCGAACGATGCACAGGTCGATTTCGGAATCACATGCCTCGTCGAGACCATTCAAGAAGCTCTCTGCCCGAGGCGTGAGTGAAGGCGACCGACCCTTCAGCCCACGGAGGTCGCGAAGTCGACTGATTCGGCCAGCTTCAGATCCTTCTCCGTAAGACCGCCGGTGCTGTGGGTTGTAAGCGTCAGACTAACAGTCGTGTACCGTATGTCGATGCCCGGGTGGTGGTCCAAGTCGTCTGCGAGGCCGGCGACGCGATTTACGAAGATGATGGAGTCGCGAAAAGACGGGAACTGGAAGTCTTTCGTAAGGGCGTTTCCCGAACGTGTCCACCCCGTTCGGCTCTTCAGCCAGCCCCTGATGGATTCGTCGTTCAGGTTGTCGGTCATTTGTCGCCAATCATTCGTCGAACGCCATGTAGACAGGTTGAGACTTGATGAGTTAACCCAGAGACAGGCGACCGTTCCGGGGCTTGAATCGGTCCTCGATCGTGTATATTCTTTCGGCCCTCGACGCGGGAAGTCGCGCATTCGCCCCCATCGTCTAGTGGCCTAGGACACCTGGTTCTCAGCCAGGAAACCGGGGTTCGATTCCCCGTGGGGGTATGATTCATCGCTCAGCTCATAGGTCGCTTAGCTCAGTTGGTAGAGCGCTACGTTCACATCGTAGAAGTCACTGGTTCGAGTCCAGTAGCGACCATCGGATCCGGCAGGGAATTGCTACAGCTCGCATCCAGGAGCTCCTACCTGAACTCGATACGGACCGCGAGAGTCGTTGCCTTGGCCAGCCTACCCGCTCTGGCCTCCTGCGTGGGCGACGTCTCACGGTCCGGGGTCCGCTCGTTCCTCGAGGCCGTGCAAAGGCCGTTCGACCTCAACGACCAGACCTGGCTGGGAATCCCGGCAGCGTTGCCGGCTCACTTCTTCGTCTCGGCTGCCCTCGCCGGCGTACTCGCCCGGTTCTGGCGCCCCAAGGCGGCGGGAATCCTTCTGGGGATCCTGATTCTGACCAAGGAGGCCGTCGACCTGATGATCATCGCGCTCTACGAGCCCGTGACCTGGGCCTTTGCTTCCGGCTCGGTCGTAGACGTCCTGGTTTCGGCCGCCGGGGTGTTCTTGGGTTTGTGGGTCGACACCCGTTTTCGACGAAGAGTCGTAGAACAGGACTGAGGCCACCGTTCGACGGCTGCGCGACTGCTCACAACGTTCCCAACTGCAGAAACTCGTAGAAGAAGTTTCTGATCCTGTCAGAGAGCGTAATGCCGTCGACCACCGTCTCGAGTTGGTTGGCGTGCTGTGACCAACCTCTGAGAGGGGATAGAATTCATGGATCAAGCCGACGGAAAGCGCTCGGGTCTCTATGGCCTCGGCGAGACTGAATGAAACGCTCGCATCGTCTGTGCCGTGAATCATGATCAGTGGAGGATCGTCGGCGTCGATAATGGACTCGAACCCATACAATCCTCCGGACAGAGAGAGCACGGCTTGAACATCGGCCCCATCGATACCGGGATCTCGAAACGCCACACCCATTGACGTGATCGCCCCGGCTGAATAACCGCCGATGGCGATGCGGCTGGGATCGACCCGGTAACTGGTGGCGTTGGCTCGCATCCACTCCACGGCCTTGGTGGCGTCCACTCTCGCCGCAGCGGCCGCCACCGACGCCGGATTGTCAGGCGTCTGGGCAAGATGCTCGGTCGGTGGGTCGTCTCTAACCAACCGATAGTTGATTGAAACGCTGACGTAGCCACGGCGAGCGTAATCGGTGCCGAGCAAGGCCATGGTCACGTTGCTCTTGCTCCCGCCCGTGAAGCCTCCGCCGTGAATCAAGACGAGGCCGGGACTTAGCGGAAGATTCGCGTCCGCCGGGCGATAGACATCGAGGAGCAAGTCGATCTCGCCGACAGTCGGGCTCCGGACTGCGCCGGTTGCATAGACGATGTCACGCTCGACCTCAACAGCAAATTCCGGCTCGAGAAACCTCCCCTCTCCCGACTCATCTTCAGGGTTAGTGGGAGTCCCACAGGCCGCGATCATCTGGAGGAGAATGAATGCCGTGCCCAGCCGTCTCATAATGGGCTTCCTGAGGTGACAGTCGAAACCGCTCTTGAAATCAGCAAGATCGATGCCAATAGCGGGAGTAGAATCGACCAGAGCGTCCTCGTTCCCTTCCAAGAGGAGGACTCTGATTACGTAGTGCCGGGCGAGCTAGCGGGGTTGGGCAAACGAGGCTCGTCGGCGTCGAGGAAGCGCGCGGCGATGTCAGGCGTCGGCGTCATACATGTGTCTCGCCGGCCGAACCAGCGGTAGCGATTACGAGCGATGAGATTGTAAATCGCGTCCCTGATTGGACGGGGCAGCACGACTCCGAGCCGGAGCAGTAGGAACCAAGAGTCCAGCTCGCGTAGGATTCGGAGGGCCGCGGCCGAACGGACGTGGACGCCCCCCGAGTCGATGAGGACCATGATGTCGGGGAGCTCATCGATCTCCTCCGTGCTCATGACCTTCACCAGCTCGCGCCGAGCCGCATCCGACTGGAGGGAGGCGAAATCGAATCGCCCCTCCTTGTCGCGCTCGATGACCCACTGGACGGCCGAGTTGCAAAGGTTGCAGACACCGTCGAAGAGAATGAGGGGCCGCTGGCGGGGCATTCGGACCTACGGCTCCCTCTCGAAGATGCCCGTCACCTGAGCCGGTGTGACGAGGCTCAAGACCGTGCAGGCCGAGACCATCGGTTTGACTAACACCAAAAGTTGCGTTCCTTTCGACTCCGGGACGCTGAGGTCCGGGGCCCGCTGCGTGATGGGCGTACTCCGGATCGACGCCGTGCCCACGAAGATACAGAACGCTATGCGAACGTTGAATGAGGATCAACTGCCCAGTGCACGGTCCTCTTGGCGGCCGGTGACGGCTCCGACGTCGCGGCTAGTGAGGACCCCATACTGGAGGATAAGGGAATGAAAGCCACGCTGCTTCATGTACGTCACCTAGCGGTGGCCGCCGCACTGCTGGGAGCTGTTGTTGCCCCGCGGGCTGCGTCCGCCCAATCCGAGCTCGACACATCCATGGCCGCGGCGTTCATGGGTGAGTGGAGCGTCTCGCTGGACTCGGACTTCGGTCCGATCGCCTTTCCCCTCGCGCTCACGGACGAGGGCGGTAAGGTCGCAGCCAACGTTGGATCACCCGACCCCGCGGGTGGGATGACGGCCGTGACCGACATCACCAAGTCCGGTGAGGACCTCGTCATGAGGTACGACTTTGAGGCTGAGGGGAATATAGTGCCTGTGTCCTTGATTCTGACTCCCGCCGATGACGGTCTCAACGCAGTATTCGAGATCGCTGACGGAGCGTTCAGTGCCGGGGGGAAGGCTACCAAAACGAACTAGGGGGAGTTGTTTAGGGGGAGTCAGGCAAGCAGCCTGTCGCGGATCTTGACCCACTCCCCCAGGGGGCGCTCGCGGTTGGACTGACGGAGCTCGCCTTTCGCACCCCGGTCGGCGTCCTTTCGGTGGCCGTCCTTGACTGCCGCACCACGCTCTAGGAACAAGTTGAAGGCCTCTGATGCGCCACTGACGATGGCCCATCCGATAGGCTCGTTGTTGTGTATGTTCCCGGAGACGGCGTTCATGTTGGCGCCGCCCTCGATGAGCGCGCGCGCCGCGTCGGGGGCGTTGTGCCAAGCTGCCGAGTGCAGGGGCGTTTGTCTGTCGTACCCACCACGCGGGTTGGGGTCTGCGCCTTCCCCGAGGAGCCACTGGATCACTCGAGCCTGATTGGCTATAGCCGCCGCGTGCAGGAGCGAGCAGCGGTCTCCGATGGTGTAGAAGTAGATGTGCTCCGCGGCCCGTTTGCCGGCGGTGGAGAACCGCTTGCGCGAAACTCGGGCCTCCACCGACTCGGGGTCACTCGCGACAAGATCCTCGAGTAGATCGAGACTGCCGGTCGCCGCCGCCAGAAACAAATCCGTCTCGCAGCCCTGCGTTACAAGATGGGCGGCTATGGTGGGGCGCGACGTGGCCTGCCACTGCGCGGCCGTGCTCTCGTGATCGATGTCGCGCCCGTCGATCTCCGCTCCGGCGCCGAGAAGCGAGTCCACGATCTCGGTGGTTCGCGCAAAGTGCAAAGGATACTGCCCGTCGCCGCCACGCTGATGCACACACGCCGGGTCCTCGTCGATCATGGCCCGCAGCTCCTCAATCATTCCGAGTCGGGCGGCGCCGTGCGGTGTGAGTGTGGCTCCTCGCTCCAACAGATGGGCCGCCATTTCGTCTCTGGCATGATCCAACACGCCGAAGCTGCCCGCCCACCAATCGCTACGCTGATCGATGTCCGCGCCGGCGTCGAGTAGCAGATCCACCATTGCGCTTTCGTCACTTAGCACGGCGTGAATCAGCCCCGTCCCGCCGAATGATCCGGAATGATGCATCGAGACCAAATCCGGTGTCCGACTCAACATGTCTCTCACCAGGTCCAATTCACCGCCTTGGATCGCCGCCACGAAGTCATTCATTGCCAATCTCCAGAAAGTCCCTCACCTCCTGCAGGAATCGGGGCCAGGCAGGTTCGTGTCCGAGGATGAGGTGGTTCTTTCCGTCTAGAGCGACGAAGCGCGCGCTCGGGATCATTGCGGCCATTCTTCGTCCCTCCTCGAATGGCACGGCTCCGTCGTCTCGGCAATGCAGGACGAGCGTGGGAGCGGTGATCTCGGAAAGCAACGACTCGACGTCTATGTCATCGATCACCTCACGAATCCGGACCGCGTTCTCCGGCGAGGTAGTTACGCGCTGAAGGTCGTTGAACCACTGCATCTGTTCAGCCGTCCCCTCAGGGAGAAAACGCGACGTGAACATCTGCCGAAACGCTGCGTTTTCCGCGCCCCAGCCGTGTCGCATGAGGGTCAGCATGGCCTCCGCCTCCTCGATCGACTCCGGCGAGCCACGCTTTCGCATACCTCTAGCATATCCACCGTACAGCACCAGGTGCGTGATGCGTTCGGGATGCCTCACCGCGTAGGCGATGGAAACTGCACATCCCTGCGAGATCCCCAGGAGTGCGAAACGCTCCAATCCGGCGGAATCGACTACGATCTCCAGATCTCGTACGAATGCTTCGAAGGAAATGTCTGAGACGTCCCGGTCGGAGAGCCCATTACCCCGTTCGTCGTATCGGATCAGCGAGTGATCCTTCGGGAGCTCCTTGAGCATGTGACTCCAAATGGGGCTCTGCCAATCATACTCGAGGTGGTTCAGCCAATTGGCTGCCTTGACCAGTGGAGGGCCTTCACCGGCGGTGGCGTAAGCGATACGGACTCCATCGGATGCCGTGCAAAAGCGGATCTCCTGCTGCGTATTTCGTGGCTCGCCTGCCTGCGCCGGCTCAGCGCCACCGGCGCCGTCCATCTTGATCCTGTAGGCGCGGATGGGCCTGGCGATGTTCTTGAGCCGCTGCTCACCCAAGTCCTCGTATGTGAGGGATAGCTTTCGCTCGACCAGGCGATACGTGTCTCCCGAGATACAGATTCCGCCGCCTTCGGCGAGTGCCTCCAACCGAGCCGCGACGTTGACCCCGTCCCCGTAGAGCCGGTCGCCTTCAACGACGACGTCCCCAATGTTGATCCCGATTCGGAACTCCATCCTGCGAATCTCGGGGACCTCTTGGTTTTTTTGGTGGAGGGTTCGCTGCACGTCCACCGCCGACTCGACAGCCTGCACGATGCTCCCAAACTCAGCCAACAGATTGTCCCCGGGTGAGTCGATGACCCGGCCGCCATGGTTTCCGACGCTTTCCGCGATGACCCCGCGGTAGTCGGTCAAGGTGCGTATCGTGCCCGCTTCATCCTCGCTCATCAAGCGGCTATAGCCCTTGACGTCCGCACTGAGGATGGCCGTGAGCTTTCGCTGAAGTTCAGTCATGTCACTACTCGCGGGGTCAGATCGACTCGCGGGGTCAGATCGACTCGCCGGGTCAGATCGCAGTCACTAAGGTACGCGTTATCCGATGGCCCGCCCCCCCCCCGTCAGCCCTCCAGGCGGATGCGCTCCTTGATAGAGGCTAGCTCTCGGCGCGCCCACTCCCCGTTTTCGCCTTCGGGCTCACGCTCCAGGTAACGGACGAGATCGGGAGCGGCCCTCGCGGAGTTTCCGAGCCGCACCGAGGAGATCTCGTGGATCTCCCTGACGGCCAGGGCCTCTCCCTGAGGGTTGAAGCGCGCCACACCCAAGGCCCGGCGCAGGATGTCGATGGCCTCTTCATGGAGGCCCTCACGAGTCCGGACTCTGGCCAACCGAAGG
This sequence comes from Longimicrobiales bacterium, assembly GCA_965249775.1. GTDB lineage: Bacteria > Gemmatimonadota > Gemmatimonadetes > Longimicrobiales > Gaopeijiaceae > UBA822. Next base: position 2,791,665 of record OZ252253.1, on the reverse strand, counting down.
TAGGCCGTGGGATGACGCCGGTTTATCCGGATAGCCTCCTTGTAGATCTCAATGGCACCGTCGAGGTCTCCTCGTTTCTCGAGCGCTTCGGCGAGGGAGTAGTCCGATCCCCTGGCGCCGGACCAGCCACGGCCCAGGCCCAAGAAGTTCAGCATATGGTCCGCCCCCGAGCCGAAGACGACGTAGTCCATCGAAAGGCTGTAGAGCATTCCGATACCGATGGCGAGGGCCACCGCCGGGACGGCGGGGGCGCCCAGGACACTGGTGAAGAGGAACATGAGACCGCCGACTATGCCTACTTCCCACGCCAGAGCGGCCACCGCACCCAGCCCGATGCGGTCGGCCATTGTTCCCACGAGCGGGACCAGCCTCTGCTCCAGGTAGAAGAAGATCCCGAAGCCCGAGGCCCCCAGGACGCTCCAAAGGAGCCGGGATCCCTCGGCGAGGTCTGGTGAGGCGAACCAACCCCAGATCAACCCCCCCATGAGGACGAAAGGCATGCTCAGGAAAAGCTGAGCGCGCCGACGAGTTCTTTGGACGTGGCCTTCCTTCCAGAGGGGACGGAAGGCCAGGTTCTTCAGGCGAATGGCGAGGGCTTTCACATTTCATTCATAACCAGGCCATCACGCCCGGGGCAACGCTTTAATCGGCGCTGAACTCGGGCCCGAGGTACTCGCGCCGGAACTGGGAGTGCGCCAGGGCTTCGGTCGGCGTACCGATGTGGTGGGTCGTGCCGGCAACACACCAGAGTATCACGTCAGAGATGCCGAGCAGTACGCGGGCGTCATGCCCCGACGTGATGACCGCCGCGCCCTTTTCCGCCACCGTCCGCAGGGAGTCGGCCAGGCCCTCCTGATTCTGGGGAGAGAGGCGGATCAACGGCTCGTCCGCGATCAACACCTTCGGGGCTCGAGCCAAGGCCAGGGCGAGGGAGACGCGCATTCGCTCCCCGCCCGACAGAGTTCCAACCCTTTGATCCAATAGAGCCTCTATTCGCATCTCCGATATCGCTTCGTCGATCCCGGCCGAGCCGAAAGTTGTGGCCAGGGCCTTCAGGTGGTCTCGCACACGATAGGCCCGTGATACGAGCTGCTCCTGTGGCACGTACATCAGCCCCCAGCGGGCCAGGCGGGGCAGTGATTGGTTTTCTCTGACGTCGCCGAACACAGAGACAACTCCGTAGTCCGGTCGGAGGACGCCGGCAGCGATCTTCATGAGCGTGGTCTTCCCGGCCCCGTTGCGGCCCAGGAGGGTCGTGACCTTTCCCGCCTCGCCCCAAAGTGACGCGGCCTTGAGAGCCTGCACACGCCCAAACGACTTCCCGATCCCCTCCGCACGGAGCACGTACTCGGCGCCCTTTTCGATCACCGTTCTACCCAACAGCCGCTCTCAGGGCGGCTTCCAGAACGAGGCATTGACCGACGACCACCAGTGAGATCCTGCGAAAAGAATGTCCAAGGTTGGCCAAGAAGACGATCTCGGCCCTCCTCCCCATCTCGAATCGAACCACGAGGACGATCACTGCGATCAAGAAAACCGTACCGATTGGACTGGGGACCAAAGACTGTGGGAAGGGAATGTCCGACATCGCGGTGGACCCCCAGCCCGAGGCCCCGTGAAGAAACAGCCAGAGGACCAGGACGCGCGTGACAATGGCGTCCAAGAACGGCCTCGGAGGTAGAATGCGTTGCCTCCTTACGAGAAGTCCTCCCCGAAGAAGATCACCGCGATCAAGATCGCGGCCACGGCGGCCGGGGCCACGAAGCGCATGAAGAACCGCCACGTTCCGTAGTGGAACCATCGTGGTGTAGTTCCGTCCACCAGCTCAGACCGCGTGATCTCGCGGGAAACGACCCAGCCAGCGGCGAGGGTGATGCCCAGTCCGCCGGTGGGCAACATCCAGTTCGACACGAAGTGGTCGGCCATACCGAACCAGCCGGCCTTTCCTCCGAAGAACATGTCACCCAAAGCTCCACCGAGCTGAAGGTCGGTGATGGCCGGGACCGCTCCGAATGAGACGGCCGCCAGAATCGTGAATAGGAAGACCGTCCCGCCACACATCAGCGTCGCCTTGTGCCGGGCGATTCCGTGGTTGTCGATGACGTAGCTGGCCACGACCTCGAGGAGAGACATGGTCGAGGTCAGCGCAGCGAGGGCTACGAGTACGTAGAAGAGCGGGCCCAACACCCTTCCGAACGGAACCTCGGTAAAGAAGAGCTCCGGGAGCGAGATGAAGAGCATTCCCACCGTGCCCGTGCCGCTGACCTGCTGATCCATGCCCGGCACGCTGAAGATTACCGTGAACATGACGACCGTTGCGATGAGCGCGATGAGCGTGTCCAGCGCGACGATGATTGCCGACGCCTTCACGATGGACTGGCTCTTCGAGATGTAAGAGCCGTAGGTGACCATCGCACCCATACCCAGTGAGAGCGTGAAGAACGAGTGCCCGAGGGCCTCGAGCACGCTCGCACGATCCAGCTCAGCGAAGTTCGGTCGGAAGATGAATCTCAGCGCCTCACCGGACCCACTCATTCCCAGCGCGGAAATGAGGAGCAACAACAGAATTCCGAACAGGACGGGCAGGAAGAGTTTGGCGATCCGTTCGATGCCTTTCTGGACGCCGAAGTACACGATGGAGACTGTCGCGATACTAAACACCAGAGAGATTCCGAGCTGAAGCGCTCCGTTCCCCGACTGGGCACCAAAGAGCTCTCCCATATTGGCGTCAGTGGGGAACCCACTGATCATCCAGGACGACGACTGCGCGAAGTAGTAGAGCGACCACCCCGCGATCACCGTGTAGTAGCTGAGCAGCACAAACCCGCACAGCACCCCCCAAAGGCCGAGCCATCCCCATGCGGGACCGACGACATCCTTCAGCGCGCCGACCAAGCTCTTCTGGCCCTTCCGGCCGATCAGCAACTCGGCCATCATGATCGGCAGGCCCACCGCCGCTATACACACCAGGTAGACGAGAACGAAGGCGCCGCCGTTGTTCTCCCAGGTGATGAACGGGAACTTCCACAAATTGCCCAGCCCGATGGCGCTCCCCGTCGCCGCCAGGATGAAGCCCAAGTTGGAACCCCAATGCTCGCGGGGCTGGCTCATCGATCACGCTCCGTTGTCAGATGCGGACGCAGGAAAAACTGTGGGCTTGGAGGACCCGAAATTCGGCCCAACATATCGGAGACTTTGAACTTCGGACAAGCGAATGAGTAGACTTCGAGCATCAGGCGGTTTTCCCCCGTTCGGTGTTGGAGGTACGTTCGATCCATGACGGCGAAGCGTAGGACGTTCGTATGGGTGGTGGGCCTGCTCTCGGCTGCGCCTCTCACGGCACAGGTCGGACCCCAGGGAAGCAGCGTCGTGGAGGTGGGACTCACGCTCCGTCAGCTCGACGGGGTGAAGCGAGTCCTGATGATCGGGGCCCACCCGGATGACGAGGACTCCAGCCTTCTCGCGACCCTCGCCCGCGGGATGGGCGCGGAGACGGCCTATCTCTCGCTCACCCGGGGAGACGGCGGGCAGAACATCATCGGTCCCGAGCTGGGGGAGGGTCTCGGCATCATTCGCACGGGAGAGCTCGAGGCAGCCCGGGCTCTGGACGGTGGACGGCAGTTCTTCACGCGTGCCTTCGACTACGGCTTCTCCAAGAGCGCCGACGAGGCGTTTGCCCATTGGCCGAAGGAGGAGGCACTCAGAGACGTCGTCGCGGTGATCCGCACGTACCGTCCGCAAGTGATCGTCTCGGTCTTCTCCGGCACGCCTCGCGACGGGCACGGGCAGCACCAGGCGGCCGGGATTCTGACCAATGAGGCGTTCGACGCCGCTGCTGATCCAAGGCGGTTCCGAGACCTGCAGGGAATCGCCTCGGAGCCGTGGGAGGTGGCGAAGCTCTACCGCTCCGCTGGCTTCCGGGGCCGTGGATCGGGGGACGCGGCGTTGACCATTCAGACGGGCACGTTCGATCCGCTCCTCGGGCGCTCATACCACCAGCTCGCCATGGAGAGCCGAAGCATGCACCGCTCACAGCAGATGGGCGCGGCGCAGTCTCTTGGCGAGAGCACGTCGAGCATTGAGCTAGTGCAGAGTCGCGTGGGCGAGATCGACTCCGACACGGGTATCTTCGCCGGGATCGATACTACGCTGGCAGGCCTCGTCGGGCCCCTTCCGGTGGAGGCTGCACCTGCTGTATTGGACTTCATCGACTCGTATCGGGCGGCGGTTCAGGAGGCTGGTGCGTTTCTCAACGCCGCCCGCCCGAGCGGTGCGGCCGGACCGTTGGCACGAGCCTACCTGATCCTGGAGTTTGCCTTCGGGCAGATTCAACAGCTCGGGGACGCCGGCGCGCCGCTCGCAGAAGCTCTGGCTGTCCGCGCCGGACTGGTTCGGTCCGCGCTTCTCGACGCGGCGTCTGTCGTCATCGATGTTCGGGCCGGGGACGATCTGGTGGTCGCGGGCGAAGACGTGGGTCTGGACGTCCAGCTCTGGAATGGCGGGCCGTTTCGCATCGACGGGGTCACGCTCCGCAATGTCGGGGGCGACCAGACGGTGGGGCTTCCGGCCGAGTTCCTCGGCGGGCAGGGCCAGACGGAAGAGGCCCAGACCTTGGAGCCTGGGGAGATCGCTCGATGGAGCTACCGCGTCCGGCTCCGCCAGAGTCTTGCCTCTTCTGGTTTGTACTACTTGGAGCAGCCCCGCGACGGAGACATGTACCGCTGGACCGGGGACCCAGGCTCGCAGGGGCTGCCGAGAAACGCGCGACCGCTCCTGCGGGCGGTCGGCGAGTTCGACATCCACGTGCCGGGGCTGGACCAACCCGTGCACGTGGTCTGGGGCGAAGACGCGGAGTACGTGGGTGTGAACGGGGCGCTCGGCGAATTCCGGGAGCCGGTTTTGGCCACGCCGGCCGTATCGGTTGCCATCGAGCCGGCTGTGATGGTGTGGCCGGCGGGGTCCGGTGAGTCTCGTCCGGTGACGGTGGTACTGAAGAACGAGGCTGCGTCCGGCTCGTCAGGCGATCTGGCGCTCGAGGTCCCCGATGGGTGGGAGGTCGGGCCTGCGAGCGTCGCGTTCGATTTTCAAGACGAGGGGGCGAGCCGCGGATTCACGTTCGAGGTCAGCCCCGCCGGCACGCTTGCACCGGGCGAGCACGTATTTCGTGCCGTGGCCACGCGGGACGACGGAGTGAGCTTCGATGAGCGGGTCGATGTCATCGACTACCCTCACGTGGAGCGAACGCTGTACCTGGGCCCGGCCGAGGTGCGTGCCACGGTGTTCCCGGTCCGTGTGCGAGAGGGTATTCGGGTCGGCTACGTCATGGGATCGGGGGACGACGGTCTCGGGGCACTGCGACAGCTTGGTGTGGCCGTCGAGGAGGTGGGCCCGGATCGCGTCCGCGAAGGGGACTTCTCGGGGTACGACGTGTTGGTGCTGGGCATCCGCGTCTATGAGACACGTCCGGACGTTGCGGCCGTGAATGACCAGATCCTTGCTTTTGCGGAGGCAGGCGGCACCGTGATCGTCCAGTACAACCGATACGGATATCCGCAGGGCGGCTTTGCTCCCTACCCGGTGAGCATGGGGGGAGGTCGCGGTGCACCGCGAGTCACCGACGAGAACTCGCCGTTTTCGTTCTTGGACCGCGAGTCTCCGGTGCTTGCTTCGCCGAATCGTATCGTCGAGGTGGATTTCGAGGGGTGGGTTCAGGAGCGGGGTCTCTATTTCCTATCCCAATGGGACGACCGATACACGCCGGTGCTAGAATTCAGTGATCCGGGTGAAGAGCCTGCCCGTGGGTCACTGCTGGTGGCGCCGGTCGGCCAAGGGATATACGCCTACGTTGCCATCTCCTTCTTTCGCCAGCTCCCGGCCGGCGTGCCAGGGGCGCATCGCCTGTTCGCCAATCTGGTGTCGCTGACGGCCGAAGACTGGAACGCCCATCGGGCGAACAGGTGAGCCTATCAGGCCCGCTAGGCCTCCGTGCTCCCGATCATGCTCAGCGGCACACCCACGAGCAGCACCACCACAGCACCGATGACGTTCTGCCAGAGGTACTCGATCGAGGTGCCGAAAGCGACGAAGCCCACGGTCCCCATCCCGATGATCAGCCCGTAAAACGCCCCAGGCGCCTTGGCTCCGGGCACCATCGCCAGAAGGAAGACGCCCAGGATCGAGCCATAGAAGAACGATCCGAATTGGTTCACGACCTCGATCAGCGAGCCCAGCGTGGCCGCATAAGTGGCGACCGCACACGCGGACAGCCCCCAAAACGCGGTCGCGCCCTTCGACACGAGGAGGTAGTGTGCGTCGTCGGCGTCGGGCTTCATCCACCGCCTATAGAAGTCGATGACTGATGCAGTGGAGAGCGCGTTGAGCTCGGCGGCGATGCTCGACATGGCCGCGGCGAACACGCCCGCGATGAAGATCCCCGCGAGCCCGATCGGAAGCTCGGACAACACGAAGCGTGGGAAGATGTAGTTGGTGTCCACCGAGGACTCGCCGGTGACGTCTTCGACCATCGCGAGCGCCTCACCGCGGATTGTCTGGATGTCGGCCTCCCGTGCGTTGAACGTCGCCATCGCCGCGGTCGCGTCGTCGCGGGGTGCATCCGCAACCGCCTGTGCCGCCGCCTCCCGAAGCGTGAACGCCTCGGCGTAATCGCTCTGCAGCGCGTCGTACGCGGCGCCTCGTTCGGCGACCACTGCGGCCTCCTGCGCCGGGTTGTAGAGCAGGGGCGGGCGCACGAACTGGTAGTAGACAAAAACCCCGACCCCCACCATGAGCACGAGCGCCTGTAGTGGGATCTTCCAGTAGGCGCTCATGAGCAGGGAGCTCCTCGCCTGACCGACGGATTTAGCGGCGAGATAACGCTGCACCTGGCTCTGGTCGGTCCCGAAATACGACAGCATCAGGAACGTCCCGCCGATCACCCCCGACCAGAAGGTGTACCGCTCGCTCAGGTCGAACGAGAAGTCGAACACTTTGAGTCGGCCGGTCGCCCCCGCGATCCTGAGCGCTTCGTCGGGGTTCACGGGCATCTGCACGATGAGCACGATCATGATCGCGACGAGTGCGATGACGATCAGGATCATCTGCTTCACGTCGGCCCACGCGACGGCCTGAACCCCGCCGATCATCGTGTAGATCACCGTGGGGATGCCGATGATGGCCACCGCCCACACGAGCGGGATCCCAAAAACCGCGCTGAAGACGACCCCCGGAGCCGCCATGATGGCCCCCGCCGAGAGCCCCCGAGAGATCAGAAAGAGGAACGCGGTCAGCGAGCGCGTCCTCGCGTCGAAGCGACGCTCAAGATACTCGTACGCCGTATAGACGCCCGATCCGTGCAGCAGCGGGACGATCGTAACGCCGAGGATCACCATCGCGAGCGGGAGCCCCAGGTACAGCTGGATGAAGCGCATGCCGTCCGTGGCGCCCTGACCCGGCGTGCCGATCATCGTGACCGCCGAGAGCTGTGTCGCCATCACCGAGAGGCCCACCACCCACCACGACAGACTCTTGTTGGCGAGGAAATAGCCCGAGACCGTGTCGGTACCCTTGGACTTCCGGATGCCGTCGACGACTACCCAGGCTACGTAGACGGCAACGATCAGCCAGTTGATCCAGTGCATTCAGGGAGGTCCTACGGAAGCGTCGGTCATAGTTGATATCGGAGCTGCAGCAACAGCAGCAGGCCGAGCGCGACGACCTGAACGATGATCACTCGGATGAGCGTGGTGCGGAATCGGGAGCTGTCGGAGCTATCGCTGGAGATCTCTTCCGGCATCGCGTGGCGGGGTTCAGGGAATAGGTAAACCTGAGAACCTGCGTCGACATTAGGCAGAGAACAACGAGCGCGCTATCCTTGGCGGTTGAGACGCTTCCTGCGGCCCTCGGCGAAGGGTTTTGAGAGAACCGGCAGATGGCATTCGACGAGGCGATCCGCACAGACTGTGAAACTGACCTACCTGCACGGCCGGCATCGTGAGCCCGAGCTCATGGACGCTGAGGACCTCGATCCCGCGAGACACATAAGGGCCCTCAGGGCGCTGGCACGGGTGAACCGGGTCTCCCTGGTAGCGGCGAGGGTCTGGCGCGAGGTTCTCCACTTGAACCGGCTGAGCCGCGACCGGGGCGGGGATCAGCCGGTGCGGCTCCTGGACGTAGCCTGTGGTGGTGGGGACGTCGTGGTGGACTTGGCTCGCCGGGCGCGTAAAGCGTCTGTTCCCCTGGTGGTGCATGGGTGTGACCTGAGCCCCGTGGCGTTGGAGCATGCGCGCCGCGAGGCGGGCCAGCGTGGCGTGGCGGCGGACTTTTTCGTCAGGGACGTCGTGGCCGAGGGCCTTCCGGGGGGGTACGACCTGGTGTGCTCGTCTCTCTTCCATCACCACCTGTCGCGGGAGGACGCAGTGGACCTTCTGAGAGGCATGGCCGAGGCGGGCCGCTGGGTGTTGGTGCAGGATCTGCTGCGGGGCGCCGTGGGATACATACTCGCCTGGTCGGGGCTTCGGCTTCTGTCCAGGTCCCGGGTCGCCCACGTGGACGGTCCCCGTTCTGTTCGCGCTGCCTTCACACTATCGGAGGTGCAGGCGATGGCCGTGGAAGCCGGGTACGTGGGAGCCGTGATCCGGCGCGGCTGGCCGGAACGGTTCATTCTCAGATGGAGGAGGCCATGAGCCCCGCCGGAGGGGCCCGCACCGACCTGGGTGAGCGGCTCTGGGACGTGGTGGTGGTGGGCGCCGGGCTCGCCGGGGCCATGGTGGCTCGGGAGCTCGGCCGCAGGGGGCGCGCGGTTCTGCTCCTGGAGCGCCAGCCCTTCCCGCGGTGGAAGGTCTGCGGAGCCTGCTTGAACGGCGCGGCGCAGGGGGCGTTGGCCCAGGCGGGCCTAGACGGGTTGGTGGCCGGCGCGGAGGCGCCCTGCCTGACGGAGCTTCGGATGACGGGATGGGGGAGGACCGCTTCGGTGCCCCTTCAAGACTCCGTCGCGCTGTCCCGAGAGGCCCTGGACCACGCGCTGGTCCGGGCGGCCGTGGAGGAGAGCGTCGTCTTCGCACACGGAGCCTCTGCGGAGTTGGGGCCGGTGCGCGGCGAAGAACGGATGCTCAGGGTCCGGAACGAGAGGGGCGAGCAGATCGTCCGGGCTCGGGTGGTGGTGTCAGCCGCCGGGCTCCACGGCCTGCGGTCCCCGGCCATGGCGGGGCCAGCGCCCCTCGCCACGGTTCAGGCGGGATCCCGTGTGGGGGTGGGCGCCGTGTTGGAAGGCGGTGGCGCCGGCTACGGACCGGGGGCTGTGTACATGGTGGTGGGGCCTGGGGGATACGTGGGCTTGGTGCGCCAGGAGGATCAGCGACTCAACGCCGCGGCCGCTCTCGACGCCGACTTTGTGCGGCGACACGGATCGCCCGAGCGTGCTGTCCGAGCGCACCTGGAGTCGGCCGGGATGCCACGGCTCCCCGAGAGGATCCACCGAGGCTGGAGGGGCACACCGCAGCTCACCCGACGCCTCTCCTCGTTGGGGGAGGAGCGTCTCTTTCTGGTGGGCGACGCCGCCGGGTACGTCGAGCCGTTCACCGGTGAGGGCATGGGATGGGCGCTGTGGGGAGCACTGGCCCTGGCGCCCTTGGTTCATGCCGGCGTCGAGCGCTGGGACGGGGCGCTGGTGCACAACTGGGAGAAAGTGCACCGCCGCCGGATTCGGCAGGGTCAGCGGGTCTGCAGGATGGTGGCGTGGGGCCTTCGGCGGCCGTGGATGGCTCGCGCGGCGGTGCACGTCTTCGGTACCGTGCCTGTTCTGGCCCGTCCGCTGGTAATTCAAACCTCGGGAACCACACGCCTTCGACGAGGAAGATCATGGTGAAGCTCCACCTGTCCGGCCTGGGCACGGCCGTTCCGTCCGGCGTTCTGCAACAGAGCGATGCCGCAGAGTCGAGCCCCGCCTTTTGTACCGCCGACTCGAGGCAGGCCCGGCAGCTCCGCAGACTCTATGACCGCTCCGGGGTGGAGACCCGAAACACCGTGGTGCTGCGAGCCGACCGGGGAACGCTCGAGGAGCGGGTGCCGCTCTATCCGATCGCCAGCGGCCCGGAAGACCGCGGACCCACCACGGGTGAGCGTATGGCCTGGTACGAGGCCGAAGCACCGCCTCTGGCCGAGGAGGCTGCTCGGCGGGCCCTGGAGGACGCATCCACCCCAGTGGAGTCCATCACTCATCTGGTCACCGTGTCGTGCACGGGCTTCTTCTCGCCCGGTCTGGATGCCGCCCTCGTCGACACTCTGGGGCTGCCGCGCACGGTGCATCGCACTCACGTAGGATTCATGGGGTGCCACGGGGCCCTCAACGGGTTGCGCGTGGCCGCGTCACACGCGTGGGAGCCGGGTGCACGGGTTCTTCTTTGCGCAGTCGAGCTGTGCAGCCTTCACTTCGCCTATGGGTGGGATCCGGAGATGATCGTGGCCAACGCCCTGTTCGCCGACGGGGCCGCCGCGGTGGTAGGCGTGGCCGCGGAGAATGGCGAGGTCCCGCAGAATGGTGAGGCCTCCGGTTGGAGCGTGCAGGCTCAGGGCACCTTCCTCATGCCCATGTCCGGTGACGCCATGTCTTGGCGCATCGGGGACCACGGCTTCCGCATGACGCTCTCGGCCACGGTCCCCGGGCTGATCCGGACCAACCTCGGTGGGTGGCTCGAGGGGTGGCTGCAGGACCAGGGACTCGGTATGGACGACGTGGGGAGTTGGGCCGTGCATCCCGGCGGGCCGCGGATCCTGGAAGCGGTGGAGGACGCGCTCGCTCTCGAGAACGGCCTGCTGGATGTGTCCCGAGACGTGCTTCGGCGCCACGGGAACATGTCGTCGCCCACAGTGCTTTTCATTCTGGAGCAGCTCAGGAAAACGGGCGCGGAGCTCCCCTGCGTGGCTCTCGCCTTTGGCCCCGGCTTGGTGGTGGAGGCCATGTTGGTTGCTTGAAGCTCGACTCTTGGCCTCTGGTGGTCGATACTTCAAAGGATCCCCCGGGCTCGTCTTGTGTAGGGTGGAGCGCGCCGGAGTGCCGGTCGGCTGAAGCAGGAAGACTGCACCGCGTCCCCGCGAGCAGAATGTCGCCGCTCGTGGTACTCGCAGGGCCTTCGAGAGCCAGGGCTTTCGGATATCGGTTCGTTCCGGGCCCTCTCGGATTCTCAACGACTCTGGTCCGCACAGTGTCGAACCAGTGGCCGTGGAATCACAAGGCTTCCAAGCCTCCAGTAAGGGAAGGAAAGTGGATGCAGTGTCGAAAAGAGTGGATGCAGTGTAGATACGGATGGCCCTCACTCCTCTCGTCGGTGGCTCTGATTGCGGGACTGACGACTCAGGTTGCCCCCGCAAGGGCGCAGGACCCAGTCCCGGAATCCCCTACCACGGTTCCTCGCGTATTCTTCGACTGCCGTGGGCGCGAGTGCGACAGAACCTACTACCGTACCGAGATCGACTGGGTCGCGTGGGTCCGGAATCAGCAGGATGCCAATGTCCATGTGATCATGACCACCCAGACAACCGGAGTAGGCGGGAGGGAGTACCTGCTCGACTTCATCGGACGCGGGGCGTATCAGAACTATGAGACGCGGAGCACCTACCAGTCCCTCCCGACCGACACTCAGAGGGAGCGGCTCGACGGCGTAGCGCTCACGCTGGGTCTCGGGCTTGCCACATTCGCAACGGAGTCCGGATACAGGAACGTCGTTCAGCTCGACGGCCTTGCCCCGGTTGGTGAAGTGAACGCGAACCTCGACGCGCAACCGGCGGGGCTCCTCTCGCCGGATGATGTCGAGGACCCCTGGAAGCTCTGGGTCTTCCGTGTGAGCGCGAACGGAGACCTCGACACCGAGGCGAACCGGGACAGCCGCGAATTGAGAGCCGGCTTCAGCGCTTCTAGGGTGACCCCCACCTGGAAGCAGAGCTACTTCTCGAACTACAGCAACAACAAGCAAGAGTTCGAGCTCAGTGACGGCTCCCGGTTCAAGGACAGCAGATACGACTGGGGTTTCAGCGCGCGCGTGGTCTACTCCCTCGCCCAACACTGGTCTATCGGCGTCAGGGGTAATGTCGGGCGCACCACGAGAAACAACCAAGCCCTCTGGGGACAGTTCCAGCCGGCGATGGAGTACAGCTTCTTCCCATACGAGGAGGCGACCCGTCGCTCACTGACCGCGTTCTACGAAATCGGTCCAGTGTACCGAGAGTACTTTGAGGAAACCCTCTTGGGGGAAACGGAGGAGCTCCTTGCCGAACAGCAGCTCACACTGGAGTTCGCGCAAACTCAACCTTGGGGAAACGCCTCCATCCGATTGTTAGGATCGACCTACCTTCACGATACGAGCCTGAACAACGTGTCTCTACGTGGGAACCTGAGCTTTCGGATCGTACGCGGGCTCAACTTGAACGTGGGCGCCTCGTACTCGAGGGTACGCGACCAGATCTTCCTGTCAGGGCGAGATTTGACCGACGAGGAGAGGCTGCTCGAGTTGCAAACGCAGCAGACCGACTACCGCGCGGGGGTGAACTTTGGACTCTCGTACCAGTTCGGCTCGATCTTCAACAACGTCGTGAACAACCGGTTCCCGGGCGGGGGATTTGGCGGTGGCTTCTGAGAATTGGTGACCGACAAAACGACGGCCCGGAGGAATCCACTCCTCCGGGCCGGGTTTCACCCAGTGTGGTGACTGAGCAGCTACGGCAGGGCCATCGCCGCTAGACCGTCAGAAAGCTGGATCATCACATACTGCTTTCCCTGGTGCACCCAACTCGACATCCCGTACCGAGAGGATCCGGGGATCTCCACCGCTCCCACCCGTTCGCCGGTCCCTTTGTCGATGGCAAAGAGGTTCCAGGTGCCGTCCGCTGTACGGCCAGAAGCTAAGAGCAACGTCGACGTCGCGACCATGGCCGCCATGCCGCCCCGGCCGCGGTTGATCATCACGTTATCCAGGCCCTGAACCAACGGGTGATTCCGGATCGCATCCTGTTGCTCCTGGGGAGCGTCGCCGTTCGGGATCACCCAGAGGTACTCGCCCGTGTTCAAGTCGATGGCGCTGATCCGGCCAGCAGGGCCCTTCCAGATCGGAAGGCCATCGATGCTCTGTGAGGGGCCTGGGCCTCCTCCGACGCCCTGCGCCGCCGAGAACGCCGAGTGGGTCACTCCCGTCTGTTCGGGGCCGTCCAACGGGGAGTCGACGGCGGGCGCAACCAGGTTGCGGCCGCACGAGCTCTGCGACGAGAGGAAGATCACGCCCGCCACGGGATCCGCCGCCGGTGCGCCGGTGATGTTCACACCGCCACCACCGCTCGGACAGACCCGCCCGTTGGCTTCCCGATCGCCCACGACCGCAGGCGGGTTGAACGGGGGTACGAACAGGTCGCCGTCCCTCGCGACCTCCAGCGCCATTTCTCGAATCTCGGGCGTGTAGTCGATGAGGTGATCCTCGTTGCGGCCCAAAAACTCGAACGGCGCCGGCTTGGTCGGGAACGGCTGGGTCGTCGCGGCCCGCTCGCCCGGCACCCTCGACGGTGGCACCGGCCGCTCCTCGATCGGCCAGATCGGCTCGCCGGTCTCTCTGTTGAAGGGGTAGACGAAGCCCTGCTTGGTGGCCTGGAACACACCCGGGATGTTTTCGCCATCGACGGTGACATCCATCAAGATCGGCGCCGCGGGTGTGTCGTAGTTCCAGATGTCGTGATGGACCAGCTGAAAGTGCCACCTTCGTTCGCCGGTCTCTACGTCGAGGGCGATGAGGCTTGTGCTGTAGAGGTTGTCCCCGGGATGGAAGCCACCGTAATAGTCGATGGTGACCGTGTTCGTCGGGATGTAGACGATGCCCAGCTCCGGATCGGCCGACATCGGTGCCCACGACGAGACGTCGCCGGTCCACTGCCAGGCGTCGTTCTCCCACGTCTCGTGCCCGAACTCACCCGGCCGGGGGATGACGTGGAACTTCCATTTGAACTCTCCCGTGCGAGCGTCGTATGCCATGATGTCGCCCGGGATCATCTCCTGACGCGTCTGGAGGTACCCCTGCTCGGCCGAGTTACCCACGATTACCACGTCGTTGACCACGATCGGCGGTGACGAGCTCGTGATGTACCCGATCTCGAGCGGGATCCCCTGGTTCGGATCGTACGGCTGATTCAGATTCTCCCACGGGCCCCAGTCTTCGATGAGATCCGCGACCAGGTCCACGCTGCCCGAGGGCGGGAACCCCGCGATAGGCACGCCCTCACCCCAGTTCGCAAGTGGCTCGCCGGTCTCGATGTCCAGCGCGTGAAGGAAGAATGCGGGGGTCGTGATGTACACGACGCCCCGCCCGTCGATCGTTCCGTACGCGATCCCCTTCCCGTAGCCCGCCCGCATGGAGTAGTCGAAGCGGGGCGTATTCGGCTCCGTGAAGCTCCAGAGGAGCTCACCACTGGCAGGGTCGAGGGCAACCACGTGCCGACGGTCACCCGTGACCGTAATCAGCTTCCCATCGATGAGAGATGGGGTCGCACGAGACGTGCTCGGCCCGAAGCTGGATGCGTCCCACCTCCACGCGACCTCGAGTTGCTCGAAATTCGAGGCGTTGATCTCGGCCGCAGGCGCGTACCGCGTGTGCCATGCGTCCCCACCGAGAAAGGTCCAATCACCGTTCGTCGTTCCAGGCCCCTGCGCCACGCCGGTGATCGGCGTCCACACGACGGCGCCGAACGCTATGGTGAGCCAGAGGAGGGGGGAGCGACGTCGGGGGTAAGGACGTCGAAGCTGGGACGAGCCGTCGTTTGCCATCGTACTCTCCATACGCTGAGTTGGAGGGCTGTCGATTCCGGAGTCTGCTCCGAACTCCCGACATTAGGCGGGCAAGTGCCCATGGGCAATCGCGGGTCGCCTTGGACGGGCTCCCTCCACCGGGCTGCTTGAACAAGGCTTGGGTCGGGCTGTCTAGAGACAGAAGCGCCCCGAAGGCATCCAGGCCCCCGGGGCGCTTCTGGGATCCGCCCGAAGGGGATCCGACTAAGTCACTACGGCAGCGCCATCGCCGCCAGACCGTCATTCAACTGGATGATGATATACTGCTTGCCTTGATGCATCCAGCTCGACATTCCGTATCTGGTGGATCCAGGGATCTCCACTGTTCCCACCCGATCCCCGGTCTCCTTGTCGATGGCAAAGAGGCTCCAGGTGCCGTCCGCGGTCTGGCCAGTAGCGAACAACAACGTGGGTGACGCGACCATCGTGGAGTGCCCTCCGCGTCCGCGGTTCACCATCACCCCCTCGACGCCTTGAAGCATCGGGTGATTGCGGATCCTATCCTGCTCTGCCTGCGACGCGTCACCGTGCGGGATCATCCAGCGGTGATCGCCGGTGTTCATGTCGATCGCGGTGATCCGACCGGCTGGACCCTTCCAGATCGGCAGACCACCCTCGAGGACCGGCCTGGCCCCTCCAGGAACGGTGGTGGCCACAGCTACCCAGTCAGAGTGCGTGACTCCTGACTGTAGTGGACTGTCCATCCGCGAAGTGACACCGGGCTCCACTTGTAGCCGGAAGCAGTTGCCCGTCGATGTGATGAACATCACGCCCTCTACCGGATCGGCCACAGGCGGTCCCGTGATGTTGACACCGCCTCCGCCACCCGGACAGTTCCAGGCGGGTCCGAGGGGATCGTCGATGGTCCTGGGCGGGTCGAACAAAGCGTTGAAGAGATTGCCGTCCTGCGCGACTTGAAGCGCGGCCTGATAGACTTCGGGCGTGTAGTCGATCAGGTTCTCTTCGCTCCGACCCTGAAGGTCGTACGGAGCCGGCCTCGTCGGGAACGGCTGCGTCGGAGACAGCTGCTCACCCGGGACGTTCGAGGCCGGAACCGCCCGCTCCTCGATCGGCCAGATCGGCACACCCGTTTCACGGTCCAAGGCGTACAGGAAGTTCTGTTTCGTCGCCTGGAAGAGCCCTTTGACCTGCCGGCCGCCCACGTTCACGTCCATCAGGATCGGAGCCGTTGGCGTGTCGTAGTTCCAGATGTCGTGGTGCACCATCTGGTAATGCCATGCCCGCTCACCCGTTTCGACATCGAGTGCGAGGATGGTCGTGCTGTACAGGTTGTCGCCTGGATGGTGCCCGCCGTAGTAGTCGATCGTGGCTCCGTTCGTCACGATGTAGACCAGGCCGAGCTCGGGATCCGCAGACATCGGCGCCCATGACGATACGTCGCCGGTCCACTCCCACGCGTCGTTTTCCCACGTCTCGTGGCCGTATTCGCCGGGCCGTGGAATGATGTTGAACTTCCACTTGAAGTCGCCGGTCTGCGCGTCGTAGGCCAAGATGTCGCCCGGCACGTTCTCGACGCGTGTCTGGAGGTAACCCTGCTCGGCGGAGTTTCCCACGACCACGACGCCATTGACCACGATCGGCGGCGAGGACGTTGTGATGTATCCGAGCTCCAGCGGGAGTCCCTGGTACGCATTGAATGGCTGACTCCAGTTCTCCCACGGACCCCACCCATTGATCAAATCGGCCAGCATATCCTGGCTGCCGGTCGGCGGGAACCCCTGGATGGGAACTGATTCACCCCAGTTGGCGAGGGGCTCGCCGGTCACGACATCCAGGGCGTGGAGGAAGAAGCCGGGCGTCGAGATATACGCGACTCCCCGCCCGTTGCGCTCACCGTATGCGATGCCCTTGCCATAGGAATACCTCATGGAGTACTCGTGCCGGGCCGTGTTCGGCTCGGTGAAGCTCCAGAGCAGCTCGCCCGTTCCTGGGTCGAGCGCGATCATGCTACGACGCTCCCCCGTGACCGTAATCAGCTTTCCGTCCACATAGGACGGGGTCGCCCGGGGAGTGCTCGGCCCGAAGCTGGCCGCATTCCACTGCCACGCCACCTCGAGGTTCTCGAAGTTCGACGCGTTGATCTGATCGGCCGTGGTGTAGCGCGTGTGCCACGCGTCACCACCGAGGTATGTCCACTGACCGCCTTCAGTCCCGGGACCCTGTGCGACGCTTGCCATCGGCAGCGCAAGCACGGCGCCGAACGCTAGGGCGAGCCATGATATGCGGGACGGATGTCGAATTCGCGAGGTGTTGTCGCGTTCCATTCGTGCTCTCCTTTTGCTGACGTAGTAGCCGCCAACGGTACGTGCACCAGTGACTATGGGCAACCTAAGTACTAGTCGATCGGATACTCCCTCAGAATCTGCCCGACCATCTTGGACGGGTCGGCCCCCGGGATCGGCTCGAACTTCTGAACGCGTCCGGCGAAACAATCGGCCACGAACAGGTTGCCGTCCTGATCGGTGGTGATTCCGTGCGAACACGCGAGCCGCCCTGCTTGAATTCCCGGCGCGCCCCAGCTGTAGAGGTGGTTCCCCTCCAGATCGAACTTGAGGAGCCTGTTCGTCGGTGCGTCGCCCACCCAGATGTCTCCATCCACCGTGATGAGGTGGTTGGCCATCAGCGTGCCCTGGTTGCCCCAGTGCGGTGAAGTGAGCGGCCACATGTCGAGGAACGTGCCGTTCTCGTCGAAGACCTGCATTCGTGAGTGCCCGCGGTCCAGGACATAGATCCGGCCGTCCGGGCTGACGGCGATGCTGTGAACCGTCTGGAACTCGTTCGGTCCCGGGTTCGCCCGGTCGGCGGGCTCCTGCCCCCAGTCCATGAGGAAGTTGTCGTCCGCATCGAACTTGGCCACACGCTTCCCGCCGTAGCCGTCACTGATGAAATACGTGCCGTCCGGCAGCCAGGCGATGTCGGTGGGCCGGTCGAAGAGGCGTCCCGCGTCCCGTCCCCGCTCGCCTAACGTGCCGTGCGTCAGCAGGAGCTCACCCTCGTAGGAGAACTTGTAGATCACGTGGAGCTGGTCGTCGATGATCCAGACGTGCTTTTCCGGATCGTACGGGCTCATCTTGATCTGGTGCGGGCCCCGGCCACAGGGCTGCTGCGAGAAGAGCTCGTCGGCCTGGGGCCAGTGGTCGACCAAGTTGCCCTCCCCGTCCAACACGATGATGCTGTGCTCGAAGCGTCGCTCCCATCCCCGACGGTTCTGGCTGACGTTACACGTGGCGCCGATGCCGTCGCTGTTCCCGGTGGCATTTCCCACGAGGTTGGTGGCCCCGTACGCCGTCCAGGGCTCGGCGCCCTCGGGAAGCGGCAGCTCGCCCCGCATGGCCACCCAGATGCGGTCTGGGGACTCGGCGTATACTCCGCCCATGGAGCCCCACGTCCATCCATCGTGGGAATGGAGCTGGTCCGGCAACGCCCTGGGCCAGTCCAGGGCCACCTGGTACGGGCCGGTCGGCCAGTCCTGGTAACTCCAGCGGTCCATCCCGGCCGCTTGAGCCTCGCCGACTCCGGGGGTCCCAGCATCACAACTCGCCAGGCCCGCGACCATCAGCAGGAGCGCAATCGCCATCAGCCTTTCCGACAGCTTTTCCGATCGACCCTGTCCACCCATGGGACACCTCCTCGCGTGGAATTCGGCTCCCGCGTTGACCCGCCACGGTGATGGGCAGCACTACGCTTGGGCCCGAATCAGTCAGAATAGAGAGGGGAGGGACTCTCTGGCAACCGCCGCCCGCCCCCCTTCCAACGAGCGATCGGAAGCCACGAAAACCGGTTGCCCGAAAAGGTTCTCGTAGACGAGGGAAGACGACACCCGCTATGGCAGCGCCCCTCAGTTTCCTCCGATACGTCGCCGCCAGTCGGCGATGGTGCGGCCGATCATTTCCGGTTGGTCCTCCTGGATGAAATGGCGTCCCGCACCGACGAACGCGGTCTGGATGTTCTTGACCCTTTCCACCATGGCCTCGGCGAACGCCTCGTTGTTGAGTGCGCCCGGCCGCGCCCACAGGAAGAGCATGGGAACGTCGGTCCCTCGCATCCACCCACCGATACGGTTCACGACATCGACGTTCCGGGCGGGTTCCCCGGCGGCGGGTAGCTCACGGGGCCACTGAAGCGTAGGCCAGCGAGACTCCGGCGTCGGGTAAGGCGCGCGGTAGTACTCCATCTCCTCATCCGTCAGCCCGCGAACGACGCTTCCAGGCAGAATCTGCTCGACGAACTGGTTCTGCTCGAGGATGAGCTCCTCTCCTGCGTCCGTGCGAAACCTCCCTAGCACCCCGCCGATAGGCTGGGAGCTTGGGAACCGTGGTGGGATGATCGACTCCATGAACGCGATGCCCAGCACATTGTCGTCGTGCTCCACCGCGTAGTCGAACCCCAGCACCGACCCCCAGTCGTGGATGACGAAGGTGATGTTGCTCAGGTCGAGGGCCTCGATGAAGGCATCAAGGTAGCGTTTGTGATCTTGGTAGGTGTACTCCAGCTCTGGTTTAGCGGACTTGCCCATGCCGATCAGATCGACCGCTATGGCCCGGTAATCGTCCGTCACGAACGGGATGATGTTGCGCCAGAGGTAGGACGACGTCGGGTTCCCGTGAAGGAAGAGAATGGGCTCGCCCTCGCCCTCGTCGACATAGTGCATACGGGACCCGAGAACCTCTACATACTGGGACTCGTACGGGAAGTCGGCGGAGATGGCGGATGCCGCATTCGTGCTTTGCTGGGCCACGGTCGTTTGCGGAAGGATTGCGGCGGCGAATAAGCCGGCTGTGAGGCCGAGGAGAATGTCGCGCGACAGCGTCATAGGTGGATCTCCTTGATATTCCGGGCCAGAACGATCCCGCGGCAGGATGATTGTAAGCTGCTAACGAAACGCATGTGGTGGGCCATCCGGTTCCGTGCACGGTGCCTACCGGGCGGTCTGGGGGGCCTAAAGTGGGTGTGCCTGGTAACGCCGGCAAGCATTGGATTGCCTAGCAGGCGGCTTCGGATTGCCCTGGCGTGCTACACGTCGTAGCGGTGGCTTCCGATCAACGGGGTTATTTCGTCGTGGCTAAGCGGCCTCGAAAAGAGATGCCCCTGGGCGAGCGGGCAGTTCACTTCCTTCAGGAAGGCCAACTCTTCGGCGGTTTCGACGCCTTCGGCGACCACGGTCACGCCGATGGTTTTGGCGAGCGCCAGGACCGTTCGTACGATCGCTTCGGATTCGTGGCGCTTGTGGACGTTCTCGATAAACGACCGGTCGATCTTCAGGGAATCGATGGGGAATCGGTGTAGGTAACGCAGCGAGGAGTACCCGATTCCGAAGTCATCAATATCCAGGCTGACGTTCAACTTCTTGAGGTCCGAGAGTACGCCGTGTGTCGGATCGGCGTCGTCCATCATGACCGTCTCCGTCATTTCCAACCTCAACCATCGCCCGTCCAGACCCGTCTCCTTGAGAACACGCCCTACGTGCGCGGTGATCTCACTCCACGCGATTTGTTTCCCTGACAGGTTGACGCTCAGGGAGATGGGCGATTCCCCCGACATCCGCTCATGCCACTCTCGCACTTGACGGCACGAGTGCTCGAGCACCCAGGAACCGAGCTGGATGATCATGCCGGTTTCCTCTGCGACCGAGAGAAACTCGGACGGCTGGAGTAACCCGCGATGAGGGTGCTCCCAGCGTAGGAGGGCTTCGACGCCGGTAATCGCACCGTTCTCCAACGACACAAACGGCTGGTAGAAGACTCGAAATTCCTCACGCTTTATTGCCCATCGAAGGTCGGTTTCCAGCTGCAGTCGGGCATGAGCGCGCCGATGCATCACCGGGTCGAACACTTCGTGGTGGACGGCCGTGCCGCTCTTCACACGATGAAGCGCGAGCGTCGCATCGCGCACCGCATCCTCTGCGTTCTCGTACCCCGTCTCACTCAGAGCAATGCCAACGCGTCCCGAGGTGAAGATCTCCTCGCTCCCGATCTGGAACGGGGCCGCAAGGTGTTGCTGGATTCGGTCCGCCACACGAAGTGCGTCGCTGATGTCGCTGATGTCGTCGAGCAAGATGCCGAATTCGTCACCGCTCGTCCGGGCGAATGCATCGACCGAGCGGAAACACGGCTCGAGCCGCTGCGAAACCGCGATTAGTAGCTGATCCCCCACGCCGTGCCCGAGCCCATCGTTGACCAGGTTGAATCGATCGAGGTTCAAAACCACCACGGCAAACAAGTAATTGGTATGGCGTCTGGAGCGGCCCAACGCCTGCTCGATCAAGTCGAGCAGCAGGAGCTTGTTCGGCAAGCCGGTGAGGGGATCCTGCAATGCGGCGCTGAGAGACTCCTGCTCGTACCGGTCGTGCAGCGCCTCTTCCGTCCGTCGGCGCTCGGTAACGTCCTCGTAACCGGTGACGATGGTCCCACCTGCCGATCCGCTGACCACATCGGACAGCTCCCGCACGATGAGTGTGCTGCCATCCTTTCGCTTGTGGACACGCTCACTCGTCCAGCTGGTCGACCCCTCCGACCAACGGGCGGTGATCGGGTTGCTCTCCTGCGATGCGTCGAAGAGACTCAGATTGCTTCCCACCAACTCGTCGACGCCATATCCGTGCATTGCTGCCACCGCCGGATTCGCGTACAGGATTTCTCCTTTGGCGTCGGCTTGGGTCACGCCGAGCTGCATCGTGTCAAGGATAGCCTGGGTCGGCTGGAGCAGGCCTTGCAGGGCCTGGGCTTTGAAATTCTGCTGTCTTATTGTCATACCAGGAGTGGCTAGACGCGACCTGGCGGCGCAAATCACCGCAAGTGAGCCCTTAATTTACCTTACCTGCGTCAACGCGATTTTTCAACGATTCTCGACCCACCAGGGCGGCCTGTAGCTCTTTGGGCACGCCTGCCACTGCATCGTGTCGGCAGTGGGCTGGCCAGGCTCAACGATCGAGCCTCTCCAGGTGTCTCTATAGTCTGGAGCGTGTTCGGCCGTTGACGCGGAGGCCCCTTCTCGGTATCAGGGTGAGCAGCAAAGGAGGGCCTTGGCGTGCCGGCCCAGCCCCCTCTGAGCACTGAAAAGCCGCTCAAGAGACCCTCACAATTGAGTCTTCACGTATGCCCAACAAATACATTCTTCTCTACGTCTTGGCCCTGGGAGGGCTCTTTCAGACCCCCGCCCTCCTTGCACAGGA
Source organism: Longimicrobiales bacterium (assembly GCA_965249775.1). Classification (GTDB taxonomy): domain Bacteria; phylum Gemmatimonadota; class Gemmatimonadetes; order Longimicrobiales; family Gaopeijiaceae; genus UBA822. The sequence goes on along the minus strand of OZ252253.1, from coordinate 2,769,658 downwards.
CGTCGACGGTGACGAGGGCTTGTTCGATGCACCGAGGGTCTTCTTCGACTGTCAGGGCTCCAGTTGCGACGACAATTATCACCGGACCGAGATTCCGTGGGTGACGTGGGTTCGCGACCAGCAGGACGCCGATCTTCACCTGATCATGACGAGCCAGAGCACGGGCGGAGGCGGCCGTGAATATCAGCTGGACGCTACCGGGCGAGAGGCGTTCGTGGACTACGAAGATCAAAGCTTTTTTCGGTCGCTAGCCACCGATACCCAGCGCGAACGCCTTGACGGTGTGGCCCATTCTCTCGGACTGGCCTTCGCGCGATTCGCTCAGTACGCGGGCTTCCGCGACCTGGTCCGCATCCAGGCGGCTCAGCAGGGCCTCGTCGCCCGCCAGACTCAACTCGTCACTTCGGAGGAGGCCAACGATCCTTGGAACCTCTGGGTTTTCAATGTCGGCGGAAACGGCAATCTCAGCGGGGAAGCGACCTCGACGACGCGCCGATTTTCGGGTAGCCTCTCCGCCTCCAGAGTCACCCCGACCTGGAAGCAGAGCTACAGGTCATCCGTGAACTATAACTTCCAAGAAACCAAATTCTCCAGTGGTGCCCAGTTCAAGGACGAGCGTACGGACTGGAATTTCAACAGCACAGTCGTCTATTCGGTGGCGGAGTTCTGGTCCCTGGGATTCACGACCCGGTTCGGTCGTAGCGTCAGGCAGAATCAGAGGTTCCAGGCCGAAGTCAAGCCGGCGCTGGAGTACAGCCTCTTCCCATACGACGAAGCGACCAGGCGATCGGTCACCGCCTTTTACGAAGTCGGACCCGTCTACAACGACTACTTTGAGCTTACGCAGGATCAGTTCGAGGAAGAGACTCGGTTCGAGCAGCGCCTGACGCTGTCGATTTCCCAGCGCCAGAACTGGGGAGACGCTAACATCTCCGTCAGGGGATCGCACTACCTCCACGACTTCGACCGTAACAACGTGCGGGTGAGCGGGAATCTCTCGTTCAGGATCACCCGCGGTCTCGACTTCAACCTTGGAGGGAGTTACTCACTGGTGGCCGACCAGCTGTATCTCCCGTTCGAAGAGCTGACCGACGACGAGCTCCTGACCGGGGTGCGGTCGGCTGCTACGGACCAACGGCATAGCGTCTTTTTCGGGTTGACCTACCGGTTCGGCTCGATCTTCAACAATATCGTGAACAATCGGTTCCCGGGCGGCGGTGGAAGCCGCTCGGGTTTCTCGGGTTTCTCGGGTGGCGGATTCCCAGGTGGCGGATCGTTCCAACTGCCCCCTGGTTTCAGCTTTGGCGGTTTCTAACGGCACCACGAAGTCACTCGTCTCCGAATGAGACGCCGATGCTTCTAGCTGTCCTCACCAGATCTCCGTCGGTGGGGACCAGCTTGAGCTTGGCGACGGCCTCCTTCAGGGGCACCGCGAGAACCTCAGGCGGACGCAGGGCCACCATGCACCCCAGGCAACCGTCCCTCACCAGCTCCACGGCGGCAGATCCGAAGCGTAGCGCGAGAAGACGGTCGTAGGCGATGGGCTCGCCGCCGCGCTGGAGGTGACCGAGGACGAGCGAGCGCGTCTCGTGTCCGGTGCGCTCTTCGATCTGCCGGGCGAGCTTCTCCCCGATGCCGCCTAGTCGGGCGGACCCGCCCGCCCGTGAGTCGGCCCGGAACGTGGCGGATCCACCCGCCTCGAGCGCGCCCTCGGCCGCCACGACGATGGCGAACCTCCGACCCGTCTCGTAGCGTTCCTGGATTCTCGCGCAGAGCGTGTCGAAGTGGTATGGGATCTCGGGAATCAGGATGATGTCTGCCGTGGCCGCCAGCCCCGCGTACAGGGCGATCCACCCTGCCGTGCGGCCCATGAGCTCCACCACCATGACCCGACGGTGGGCCTCGGCGGTCGAGTGGAGTCGTCCTATCGCGTCTGTAGCCGTGTTGACGGCCGTGTGGAAGCCGAAGCTGACGTGCGTAGTCGCGAGATCGTTGTCGATGGTCTTCGGCACACCCACAACGGGGAGGCCCTTCTCGGACAGCGCCGAGGCGATCTTGAGGGAGCCGTCACCCCCGACGGCGACGAGCACGTCCAGCTCCCGTCGCCGAAATTCCTCGAGGATCTCGTCCGAGCGGTCCACGAACTGAACCGTGCCGTCCTCCCTCTCGACCGGCCAACGGAGGGGATTGCCGCGGTTGGTGGTCCCCAGGATCGTCCCACCGAGGTGCGTGATGCCGCGGACGGTGTCTCGGGTCAGGTCGACCACACCGTCTTCCTCGAAGAGCCCTTGATAGCCTCGCCGGATCCCGTACACGCTCCAACCGAGGTTGGTCGCTGAGAGAACCACGGCTCGAATTACCGCGTTGAGTCCGGGGGCGTCTCCGCCACCCGTGTTGATGGCGATCTTCACGACGGTGGCTCCACGTGAACGCTGTCGAAGGAGTGCAGCGGCCTAGAGCTCCCGCCAGTCCGCCTCGATGATCCTGTGATGCACCTCGGAATCCAGGACGAGCGCCACCACTGCGCTGTCCAGCATACCGGCCTTGGCCTCCATGTCCAGGATCTCGGTCGCCCTTTGGGCCGAGAGCGCCTTCTTGTACGGGCGGTCCGAGGCCGTCAACGCGTCGAAAATGTCCGATACGGTCATGATGCGAGTCTGGATGGCGATCTCGCTCGCGTGGACTCCTCTCGGGTAGCCGGTGCCATCGAGCTTCTCGTGGTGTCCGTGGGCGATGTCGGCTACGTGGGCGAGGTTGGTGGTCCAGGGGATCTGCCTGAGGAAGTTGTACGTGTGCGTGACGTGTGATTCGATCTGAAGACGCTCGCCGGGATCCAGGGAGCCCCTCGGAATGGAGAGGAAGCGGAGCTCCTCTGATGTGACGTAAGGAACCTCCTCATCTTTGAAATCTCGGAAGGTCGTGCCCGCGATGTCCTCGAGGATCTCTGCCCTCGGTTCGGGCAGGACCCTGGGCACGTTGGACTCTCGAATAGCCTCCTGGAAGCGGTCGATCTGGCTCCGCGAGTTTTCGTACTCCTCCTCGAGGCTACGGCGAAATTCTTCGAAACCGTCCTTGCCGTGTTTGAGCAGGTGCTCAGCGCGCTTCTGGTGGAACTCCGACTCGATGGTTCGGCGAATCAGGTCGAAACGAGCCTCGATCCGCTCCAGGAGCACAGGGGGCAGCTTATCGGCCTTTACCAGGACGTCCTCCCGCACGCCGACCTTTCCAAAGTCGTGAAGGAGTCCCGCGTAGCGCAGCTCCCTCATCTGCTCCCGTGAAAACTTGGTGTCCTTGAAGGGGCCGTCCGTCACCCTGTCCGCGACTTCGGCGATGTCACAGGTGAGAGTCGCCACCCGCACAGAGTGACCGGAAGTGGCAGGGTCTCGCTGGTCGATCGCGATCACGGACGCCTTGATGAACCCCTCGAAAAGGTTCTCGATTTCCTCGTAAAGCCGCGCGTTCTCGATCGAGACCGCTGCCTGTCCGGCAAGAGATTGCACGAGCTCCACGTCCCTCGCTTCGTAGCCCAGGACGTGTCGCTCGCAGGAGCGCTCGTCCCGGATGACCGCTCCCGGATCCGTCTTCCTGTTGATGAGTTGCAGCACTCCGACCACGGCGTCCCGATGATCCGTCATGGGGACGATCAGCATGGATCGGGCCCGATAACCCTGCTCCCGGTCGAACGCGGGGTTGAACGAGTACGGCTCTGACTTCGGGATATGGTAGGCGTCCTCGATCAGAAGAGGCTGCTTGTGAAAAGCCACGAATCCGGCCAGGCTGGCGTCGTCGAACGGGAGAGAAAAGTCCGGCAGAGGCGGTAGGTCCGGAAGTGAGTTGTTTTGGAAACCTAGGAGGCGCAGCCTTCGGGCTCCGCCCTCTTCCTCCACGACGAGATAAAGACTGCCGGCGTCACTGATGGTGAGGCGTCTCGCTTCGGTGAGGATCATCCCAAGCACGACGTCTGAGTCGCGCTCGCTCATGAGGGCCATGCCGATCTCGTTGAGCCCCCGGAGGTCGCCGCGGAGCTCATCGAGCTGCGAAGCCGCCACCGATCGGGCGAGCTCGGTGGCGGAGGCGCGCGCAGCGGAACGGATCGCGCGGAGTTGTGCTTCCGCGCCGCTCAGGTCATCGAGGTCGAGGAAGAGACGATCGATGGTCTCGGCGGCCGCGCGAGCCTCTGGGCCCTTCGCCAGAACGATCACATGCGTCGGCACCGACGGGAGCCCGTCATCTCCCGCCAAATCCGCCGTGAGGATGAGCACCGCGGGACGAGCGTCCGCCTTCACCTCGGCCAGGCCCGAGATCCGGACGACGTCGACCCCATCCCGCAGGGGGTGAAGGGCCTCCGGGATCTCGCCCGAGGAAGAAAACAAAATGAACGGTCTCATTCGACTTGATCCGCGCCGAGAATCTCATCCCGCTCCGCCGCGGCACCGATCTCGACGCCGTAGCCGCGTGCTGCGGCCAGGGCTCTTTGAGAGTCGACGATCTCCGACAGCTCTTGGTCACTCCGGCAGGGGTCGTGGTGAAAAAAGAGGACCTTCTTCGCTCCCGCTTCGTTTGCGAGTTCCACGGTCTGACTGAAAGTCGAGTGTCCCCAGTCCAGTTTAGACTCGTATTCCTCGTCAGTGAACATGGCGTCGTGGATCAGCACGTCCACGTCGGCGAGGAAGTCTACGAGGCGCTTCCGCCATCCCTCGCCGACATCGTAGTGCTCACCGGCCAATTCGTTATCGGGCAAGTATGCCAGCGAGACTCCGTCATAGTCGATCCGGTGTCCCACCGTGAATGACGGATGCCTCATGCGCATGGCGCGGACGCAGAACCCGTCCTCCTCCCAAGCGCTCCCGTCGAGATTCGAGAACTCCTTCTTCGCCGAAAGCTCGGCGAAGGGGACCGGAAAGTTGATTGACGCCATCTGCGTCTTGAAAAGCTTTTGGATGTCGGCGTGCGCTTGGTCCGGGCCGATGATGCGGAGCGAGGCGTCCGAGTCGTACAGCGGCAAGAAGAACGGGAACCCCTGGATGTGGTCCCAATGGAAGTGTGTGATAAAGACCACCGCGTCGGGCGTGCCGGTCTCCTCCATCATGCTTACGCCAAGGGGGCGGATACCAGTCCCGGCGTCGAAGATAAAGCGCCGTCCATCCCGAGCCCGGACCTCCAGGCAAGGGGTGTTGCCGCCGAACCTGACGGTCTCCGGGCCGGGGCTGGCGATAGAGCCCCGAGTACCCCAGCAGGCAGCCTCGATTACGGAGCCCTCTCTCCCGGTGTCGATCATCGTAGCTGGCGAAACCTGGTCCATTGCGCTCTCTGCGGTCCCCTCTCCGGCAAATGCTTGGCGATTACCACCACTACTGGAATTTATGGACAGGCCACCCGTTTGGGCGAGGCCGCAATAGGCGGGGCTGCGGTTGTAGGCCGTCTCGGCGAGGCCTGATTGGTCGGATCCGGGGTCCTTTCCCACCACTTCCATCGGGGGGTACCTTGGGTTCGACGACGAATTCAAGGGGACCGCTGTAGAAGGCTGTTGGGGGAGTACAGCCAGCCTTCCGGGAGCCGCTGATTCTTGATCACCGAGCGCGACAATCAATCGCCTGACGAGGTAATCGACACCCTGCGCCGTGTGGGTCTCTTCAAGGGCTTGCCGGCCGACGAGCTTCGAACAGTGGTCGAGATGATGAAGGGAATTAGCGCGGGTCCAGGTGACCAGCTGTTCGAGGAGGGGGACAGGGCCGACAAGTTCTACGTAGTGACTGAGGGGGCGGTCGAGATCGTAAAGCACGTTCCCGCGGGTGGGGAGGAGAAATTGGCGGTACGGAGGGCCGGAGAAGTGTTCGGGGAGATGGCTCTCTTGAACGATGCTCCACGGTTCGCCACTGCACGGGCCGCTGAAGACTGTGAGTGCCTGACCCTGTCGAGTAGGGACTTCGAGAGGTTGATGGGCGGTGACAGCCTTTTCCTCCGTATGATGAGGATCCTTTCGCAGGCGCTGCGGGCCCTCGGGACTCGATTCGTGACCATGGAGCATCGGGAAGAGGGTTCCTTGACCGCCGCTGGTGAAGAGCAAGGGTCCGCTCGCAAGGAGGCGAGCCTTCCCAGAGTGGCCGGCTTCGACGTCGCTGGGGGCTCGGCACCAAACTGGTCCGGCATCGAGTTGAGCGCTTGGGAGGAACTTCGCTTCTCGGACGACCGGGTTGGGCTGGTGGCGCTGGCTCTACAAGGAGATCGGGTGCCTCCTCTTCATCAGGTCGCGGTCACTCGAGGGCTCTGCAACGAGTTCAGCCTTGCCGGGGAGCCGCCGGAGACGCTGTTCGCTCGTGTCAACGACAGTCTCTACGGCAACCAGGTCCCTTCCGGGGTTCAGTTCGTGGAAGCAGGGATGCTCGTTCCGCAGAGCGAATCGGTGCTTTGGTCCAATGCGGGCGGCCTTCAGTGCGCCATCCTTCGTACAGACGGCACGTTCAACGAGTTTCACGACCACGGGCCGCCGCTTGGAATGAGGGCTGGCTTCGAGTATGTGCTAGAGAAGATCCCGATCGGCTCCGGTGATAAGATACTGGTTCTCTCCGGGGGCTCCCGGGGTCTCTTTCGGGGGGCGGTCGATGCCCTATCGAGCTTGCAGATCAGCGCCGCCGGAGAAGTGGTGGAGAGGGTTCAGCAAGCCATTCGGGCGGCGAAGGAGTCCTACCCGGATAACGCGTCGGTTCTCTTCCTGCGCCGGCACTGATGGGATAAATTGTGGACGTGAGGCCTGTTGAAGGAGTACAGCGGGTCGCGCACATGGCCCCTCACCGCAGGAACTGGACAAGATGCCTGTTACCGAAAAGGACGTTCGGAACGCCCTGAAGACCGTGCAGGATCCGGAGTTGAACCTGGATCTTGTGGTGCTCGGGTTGGTCTACGATATCGAAGTCGACGGGGGCGACGTGCACGTCGTGATGTCGTTGACATCACCGATGTGTCCGGTCGCAGAGCAGATCGTGGTGGACGCTCGCAACGCCGTGTCCGAGGTCGAGGGGGTGGAGAGTTGCGAGGTCGACCTCACGTTCGATCCGATATGGACTCCCGACCGGATCGCTCCACTGATTCGGTCGTCATTGGGGTTGTAGTGGGCCCTGGGCGGGAGTGGCGGCTCCTTTCTTGCGTGTAGAGGGGAGAGGAATCGATGGTCCTCCTCCGGCCAGCGCTTCGCTCTACGGCTTCGCCGCAGACTGTCCTCCGGAGGACCATCGATCCCTCTCCCTCGAGCGTGTTCTCTGGAGCCGAACACTGCCTGCCCGGGCGTCGGCGGGCATTGGCAGGTAGGTGGGTGAGCGCTCTTGGTCGGCTTCGCCGTAGGCTGACCCGCGGGCGGACCATCAATCCCGCTCCGTCGATGAAGTGGGCGGCGCTTTGGCGCACGATGGGATGAGCATGCCGCCCCCGTGCCGGCCAGAGTGGTCTGGGCAACCTGCCGACGTGAAGAGGGGCTCACGGTCCCGCGCAGGACAGTCTGCCGCCGAAGGCGGTGGAGCGAAGCGCTGGCCGGAGCGGGACCGTGAGCCCCTCTCGGGCCCCTAGGGTACCAGTTGGACGTCCTCGAGGTAATCCCGTAACGGTCCCGTCACTTCTACCGCGCGTTCCGTCACGGTCTTCGTGAAGGGTTCCGGAGGATGCGCGGATCCGGTCAGATGATGGACCACGGCCTCCCCCAGCGCGACGTCGGACATTGCCGCGGCTGTGTGATACTCCGCGTAGCGCGCACTCACTCGCTTTTCGAAATGGGGCAGCTGTGCCCGCGGTGTCCCATTGTCCACCATGTCCTCGAGGACGGCGTCGTGCAGTCCGTCGAGCGTCTTCTTGAGGAGGTCCGCGGGCGCGCGCCCGACGAACGCCTGCTGGGTGCCTCGCGTATGGGCCCACATCAAGAAGATGAGGGCTTCTTCCACGGCCGTCCGGTCGGGCTGCCCCTCTTCGTCGACCAGGCCCAAGTCCGCGAGTGTGGAGGAGCCCTCCCACTCCGAAACGAAGTCGGTGAAGCTCTCCCAAACCAGGACCGCCAGGTCGTCAGCAAGGCCCTCAGGCGTTATCGTTTGGGGGGCTTGGAACCCCTGTTCGTCCTGGGTCATTTCCTAACCATTGGTTCGCACATGACATCCATTCTGCGAGGGTTCCCCAATTCCGCCCCGCTAGGTTGGGGTGTCAAGGATTTTTGAGATCTGCTCGAGGGAGTCGTGTAACCATGACCTTGGGATCATCATCGTATAGCTCGCCGAGGCGCCGCCGCAGTTGGTGTTTGAGAGCGGTGCTGATCGCCGGTGCACTGGTTGCCGGAGCATGCGCCACGGGGTCTATGCTACCGGCGCCACGTCCGCTCGTCGTTCGTTCCGGCGCTCGGGTCTATGCCGACGAGGCGCGCTTGGACGAAATCGACGTCTGGGTACGAGAGCAACTGGACAACATCCAGCTCGATCCGTCGTTCATGATGACCTATGAGACATCGGGGGAGCAGACGTACCCTTGGGACGGGCTGAGGATCAATCGTGACACAGCCGAAGTTCTCGTATACGCGGCGGCTCCGGAGTCCCTGAATTTCTTGTATATCTATGGCCACTTCCATTTGATGGACAGGATGAATCGGCTCGAAGAATTTCTGCCCGAGGCGGTCGGCACCGAGGGGTACGAACTCGAACGGGCGATTCTCGCCCGCCTATCCGACGCTTGGTTGTACGGGCGCTCGGCGTTCGATATTCCTCCCTACGGACCACTCGACGAGCTTCTATTCTCCCGCGAGAACGGGTACTTGGACCCCTTTATCCTCACCGCGCGGGCCGAGGAGTTCGAAGAGGAACGCGCTACGTGGCTACGGGAGAATCCTGGAGGGGAGGAGGAGTATAGCGGATGGTTTCTCCAGACCTTCGAGACGGAGCCACCGGGCCGTAGGCGGCGGGACTGAGGGCTGAAGGCCGTTGAACGGCCCTACTGAAGTGGCCCTGACACCTTCCACTTGAGACCGATCGGGCGGTCCCCTCCGTCCAACACTGCTACGTGAAGATCCACACGACCGGTCCGGTGAAGCCGATCATCAGAGGGATGTCCTCCGAAGAGTGGGAACCCCTGCACTTTGACCTCGAACGACGTCGCACCGTCGGGAGACGATACCCTCAGGGTGGAGCTCTTCAGTTCCCGCAGCGTGGGGGCATCACCTGCCTCGAAGCGCAACTTCAGAAACCAACCGCCGTACGGAGCCCGCATCGAGTCCAGCACACGGAAGATCGCCTTGTGTTTTTTCAAAACGGTTTTCATATGAACGCGTGAGGGGACGTTGGCCCTCCGCCCGGGATGCCGGAGAGCGAGGCTTCCAGGAATGCTAAAAGCGTCAGGGTCGGGTGTGAAGCGTTGAGCGTAGAGGACAGGCTGGAGGCCTGTTGAACTGGAGGCCTGTTTGAAGAAGCGGGGTGTGGCCAGGTGGGAGATCGTGGAGTGAGGGTTGCGATCGCTGGACTGATCGGATACGCAGCGGTTGTCTATGTCCTCCTGTCGAGTACGCCGCTTCAGTGGCTCGACGCGCTGTTTCTCGTCGCGCTGATCGAGCTTCTTCCGGTTTTGGCCGTTGTCCAGGTCGATCTGGCTCGTGATCTGGCCGTGCAACGGGCTCCGGCGTACGTGGCATCGGCCGTGACGATCTTGTTCCTGGGAGCGTTGAGCCTCGCGCTGGGGTCTCGGCTCGTCGGTATGGAGGGGATGGGCCTTCGGATCGAGCCTGGCGGCGTTGTCCAGGCAATGTACTGGGGTGCTGCCATTGTCGTGCTTGGCACGGCGACGCTATGGTTCTTCCTGATCGTTCGGAAGAGGGGTGGGTGGGACGAAAGTCGTATCGTACGCGACTTGATGCCAATCACGCGTCGAGAAAAGGGGCTGTTCGCAGGGCTGTCGCTCTGTGCCGGGCTCGGGGAGGAGTTGGCCTACCGGGGGTACGCGATTCCCGCAGTTATCGCGGCGGGCGGGTCGGCCCCGGTGGCGCTCGCGCTGACGTCCGCGGCGTTCGCCGTTCTGCATTCGTACCAGGGCATATTGGGAGTCGTGCGAACCGGAATGATCGGGATGATCATGGGTGCCGTGTTCCTGCACACCGGGAGCCTGTGGCCGCCGATGGTCGCCCACGTTCTGATCGATCTTGCCGTCGGTCTTGTGCTGGCCGACAAACTGCTGTCGTAGGCGTGTGTCGTAACCGCGCGTCGTGAATGTCTGCCGTAAGCGTAAAGGAGTGGGATGGAGATCGACTTGGCGTTGCTGGCCGATGCTGCCACGATCGACGGGTCCGGAAAGCTGAATATCCTCGGGATCTTCGATCACATCGGCGTGGCACAATTTCCCGCTCAACACGGGCGGGTTACCCTCGTATTGCGGTTTACCGCGGGGACATCGGAGATGGGTTCTCATGACGTCCACATTCGGATGTCGGATCCCGGTGGCGCAGAGGTGCTGTCACTGAACGGAGAGATCCAGCTGGTTGGGGGACCGGCGGCCCAGGACGGTATCCGGGTTCCCCACATTCTCAATCTCGATGGACTGGTCTTCGCGGGCCCGGGCATGTATAGCTTCGACGTGAAGGTCGATGGAGAGCATCACGTGTCGTTGCCGTTGTCCGTCCAGGGGCCGGAGGGCCGGGGAGCCGCCGCCTAGGGATGCAAGCCACCAATCGGCGGCGTACTTGCAAAAACGATCCGGCGACCGAATATGTAGAAAGGGGGTAGGACTTCGCCCGATGAGGATACCGACGTGATCGTGCACTGCAACTTCGAGGAACTGACCGCGCTGAAGGCCGGTGCGCGTCAGGTTCTCGACGGGTATGTCCCCGAGCAGGGCATCATCGCGGCTCCCCCGGAGGAACGCGAACAAGTGGCGGCCCTCATGCCACGGCTCGGCGGCGACTTCTCGGTGACCACTCTCGCCGAACAGAGGTCCTTACTCCACGCCGTAGCGATTATCGTAGGGATCCTTCGAATCGAGATGGAGTCCGTGGTCACGGCCAATCACCCGGCGCATGAAGTGGCCGTGTCTGCGTATTTCGATTTTGCTCATGCCTTCTCCGTCCAGGCTCGCCTCTATGAGGCTGGCCTGGAGATGGAGGCGCTCGTCGAATTGGTCACCGGAGGGCCCGTCACGGAGGAACTCGCTAGAGACTTCGTTTTTCCGGACTGACTTGGTCCGATCCCTTGGAAACGAGCTAAAAGGCGAGCTGGGTGTGCCGGGCGACCGCAACTCACAGGGGGCCAGTTTTTCGGAGGAGGCTGTCCCGCACATGGACGCGGTGTACAGATTCGCCTTGCGCCTGTCCGGATCCCGCGACGAAGCGGAAGACCTCGTACAGGACACCTACCTTCGCGCTTTCCGTTCGTGGGAGCAGTACTCGCCGGGAACCCGTTGTAAGAGTTGGCTATTTACAATCTGCAGGAACGTGTTTCTGAGGCGGCGGGAGCGTAGCCAGCGCCATGACGCGATTCTTCTGGAAACTGCGCAGGACGATCCGCGAGCGATCAGCCGCGAGGCTCCGGTATTCGCAGCATCCCGGGATGAGGACCCCGAGGGCGCGTTCTTCCGGTCCATCGTAGACGATCAGATCTTCGCGGCTATAGAGGAGTTGCCCGAGGAGTATCGGTTGGTCGTCGTGCTCTCGGACCTGGATGATCTTTCCTACGGGGAAATCGCTGACGTCATGGAGATCCCGGTCGGCACCGTGAAGAGTCGGCTCTTTCGTGGGCGCCGACAGCTTCAGCGTCGGCTCTACGATTATGCCCTTGAGATGGGGTACATCTCGGAGGAGGGAAAAGACTAGGTGTCGTTCTTCGAATCGTTGAAACGGTTTTTCGCCGGCACCGGCCAGAACGACCGCTCCGGTGACCCGGCGTCGTCCGGCAGCGGTAGCTCGCCCGATGAAACGGCGGCAGCGATGATCCCCTGCGACGAGGCCTGCGCCCGCCTCTTCGAGTATTTGGACGGTGAGCTCGAGGGCGTGCTCGAGGAGGAGGTCCGACACCATTTGGAGATCTGCCAGGGTTGCTATCCCCGCGTCCGGTTCGAGAAGCACTTTCTCGAGGCCTTGCGGCGGTCCCAGGACGGGGGTCGAGTGTCGGACAGCTTGAGAGAGAGGGTGCTCCAGTCACTAGCCGAGGATGAGCGGCAGGACTGAAGCTCTGCTCGCATCACTGAAGTCGAGGAGCCGCGGGTTGTTTTTTACCCGCGGCTCCTGGCGTTTTTGCCCCGGCTTGCTTTGCTCCACCCATCCTGAGATCGTAGGCGGAGCATCGTCGTAAAATGCCCCGATTTTCGGTATGTCTTCGGTCCCCGGGAGATGGAATGACGGCCCAGACGCGAGAGCGCATCCTGCCGAGGCTCATCGAGCAGGAGATGCGAGAATCCTTCCTCGACTACTCGATGAGCGTGATCGTCCAGAGAGCCCTCCCCGATGTTCGGGACGGTCTCAAACCGGTCCACAGGCGCATTCTCTTCGCCATGCATGAGGCGGGACTGAGGCCGGACAGGCCTTACAAGAAGAGTGCGACCGTGGTGGGTGACGTACTGGGCAAGTATCACCCCCATGGTGATACAGCGGTGTACGACGCGCTCGTACGGATGGTCCAGGACTTCTCCCTGCGCTATCCGCTCGTGGACGGGCAGGGCAACTTCGGCTCCATCGACGGTGACTCGGCGGCGGCGTACCGGTACACGGAAGCCAAGCTCGCGCCGATTGCCGAGGACGTCCTCGCGGACATCGAGAAGGAAACGGTGGATGTCGTCGAGAACTTCGATGGACAGCGGACCGAGCCGAGCGTTCTTCCGTCCCGGGTGCCGAACCTTCTGATCAACGGGTCCTCGGGGATCGCAGTGGGGCTGAGCACAAACGTACCGCCCCACAACCTGAGGGAGGTCGCCGCAGCCCTGAGAGCCCTGATCGAGGAGTCCGAACCAACCGTCGACGTTTTGATGAAGCACCTTCCGGGCCCCGATTTCCCGACGGGCGGATTCGTAGTCGGGCGTGACGGGATTCGAGGCATGTACGAGACCGGGCGGGGCCGAATCGTCATGCGTGCCCGCATCGTAAAGGAGGCGCTGAGGGGCGGAAAGGACCAGCTCGTGGTAACCGAACTGCCCTATGCGGTCTCGAAGGCCCGGATAATCCAACAGATCGCCTCTCTTGCAAGGAAAGGCGGGGCGGTTGAGATCGCTGACATCCGTGACGAGTCGGACCGGGATGGGCTCCGGCTGGTCGTGGAGCTCAAGCGCGGCGTCAGCGCCGGCCCGGTCATCAAGCTGCTGCTCAAGAAGACGAGCCTTCAGAGCACGTTCGGGGCCATCATGATCGCGCTGGACCGCGGCTCGCCCAAAGAATTCAACCTCGTCCAGCTTCTCGAGCATTTCAGGGATCACCGCGTCGAGGTCATCCAGCGCCGCTCGCAGCATGATCTCGAGAAAGCGCAGGCCGAAAAGCACATCGCGGAGGGTTTGCTGGCGGCGCTCGCCGCCATCGACGAGGTCGTCAAGATCATCCGAGGCTCGAAGGACCGCTCGGAAGCTTCCACGAAGCTCCAGGACTTGCTGGGACTCTCTGAGATCCAGGCGGACGCCATTCTCAACATGCGGCTCGCCAAGCTGACCGCCCTCGAGCAGAAGGAGCTCAAGGGGCGCGTGAAGGAGCTCAGGGCCGTCATCAAGAGCCTGAAGGAGATACTGAAGAGCGAGGCTCGGAAGCTCGAAGTCATGCTCGAGGAGCTCGATGAGCTCGTCGAGAAGTACGGAGACGAGAGGCGGACCGTCATTCTGGACGAGGACAGTGCGGAAGAGCCGGAGGTGGAGAACACGGTGGCGGATGAAGATGCGGTCGTCACGGTCAGCCACGAGGGATTCGTGAAGCGCGTTCCTATGCACCTCTACCAGCGCAGGGTCTCATCCGGGAAGGCCCTGGCTGGGATGGAACGCTTCGAGAACGACTATCTGGAGCGGGTCTTCGTAGCGCGCACCCAGGGCTGGTTGCTCTCGTTCACCGAGAACGGGCATGTGCACTTCCTTCCCGTCCTGGATGTGCCCGAGGGTGGACGGGCGTCCAGAGGGCAGTCGATCTACGGGCTGACCCAGGCCGACCGCAGTGACCCGATCGTGACGATGCTGGCGCCGGACGATCTCACAGCGGAGCGCTTTGTCGTGTTCTTGACCAAGAACGGCCTCATGAAACGGACCAAGCTCTCGGAGTTCGCGAATCCGCGGGCGGGGGGCGTCATCGCGGCAGGCTTGAAGAAGGGGGACCGCATCGTGGATGTGCGCCTTTCCGACGGTGAGGGCGAGGTCATGCTGATCACCAAGGCGGGTAGGGCGATCCGCTTTCCGGAGTCGGATCTGTCGATTCTCGGGCGTACGGCGCAGGGGGTGAAGGGCATCGACTTGAAGGGCGACGACTTCGTCGTCGGGATGCTGCTCATCCGAAGGGACGCCTGGGTGTTGAGTGTCACGGAGGACGGGAAGGGCAAGCGCACGGAAGTCGCTGACTTCCCGCTGCAGAAGCGGGGTGGATTGGGGACGTTGGCGGTGCCGGCCGGAGACGAGACGGCCCTAGTGTCCGCCTTGGAGGTGCTCGAAGGAGACGAGGTCATGGTGGTGATGGCGAGCGGGAAAGTAGAGCGCCTCCATGCCGATGAGGTTGCGGCCCAGGGGCGGCGAACGCAGGGACGGGCACTGGTCCGACCGGCCGCGGACGACCGCGTCGTGGAGGTGACGAGGGCTTACAGCGAGAACGCGGGCGGGAAGAACACGGCGGACGAGGGGAAGCGGGAGGATGGAGGGGGTGAACGTGGGGAGGGAGACGAAGGGGAAGTGGGAGAAGAGGGAGAAGACGGGAACGAGGGGGAGACAGTATCGGCCGGGCAGTTGGACCTGCTGGGGTAGCGCTCCCTCTTTACGGCTGCCTGTGAAGGCTGTTGAAGGAGTGTAGTGGGTCGCGCACTACCGCTGGTCCCCCAGCACCGCTGTGAGCGTCAAACGCTCGCCGTCACGTAGAACAACGATCTCGACGGCATCGCCGGGCTCGTGAGCCTGTAGGGCGTACGTGTAGGCGTAGATGTCGCCGATCTCTCTGCCGGCGAACTCCACCACGATGTCGCCTCCTCTGATGCCGGCCACGGCGGCCGGGCTGCCCTCACGGACGCCGTTGAGGCGGAGCCCGAAGTCCACCGGAACCATGTCCGGAATCGTGCCGAGGTATGGACCATAACCGCTGCCGCTGTTGGCGGCTGACGGATCTTGCCCGTGGAGAGCGGCCAGGTCGGGCTCGACGGGCGTGAGCGCGATCCGTTCGTCCGAGCCGGAGACTCCGGCTACATCACGGGCCACTTCGGTCACGAGATCGACGATTTGGCGGAGGCCATCGATGTCGACCTTGTCCCAGTCGTCGGACGGCCGGTGGTAGTCGACGTGTGTGTTGGAATTGAAGAACAAGACGGGCAACCCCTCTCCGTAGAACGGATAGTGATCCGAGTTGCCGGGCACGTCCTGCGATGTGGCGATGCTGAGGGGTCTGGCCGTGGATTGATTGGCGGCCAACAGCACGTCCGTCCACTCCTCTGCTGTGCTGACGCCCTCGACGACGAGGGTGCGACCCTCCAACCGGCCGATCATGTCCAAATTGAGCATCGCGACGCTCTGGGAGATGGGCAGCAGAGGATTACGAACGTAGTGCGTCGAACCCCACAATCCTTTCTCCTCGGCCGCAAACGCGAGGAACAGGACGGAGCGGGCAGGCCGGCGATCACCTTCGGATAGAATCCGAGCAACCTCCATCAAGCCCGACGTTCCGCTCGCGTTGTCATCGGCGCCGTTATGGATAATTCCTAACGCGTCTGGATCCAGCGAGCCCTCGCCTCCCAGTCCGAGGTGATCGTAGTGGGCTCCAATGATCAGGACCTCGGCGGAGAGGGTGGGATCCGTCCCGGGGAGCAGTGCTGCGACATTTCGGGCCTCCACCGCCCGTGGCTGCACGGATGCCGCGAGGAAGGCACGGTCACCGCTACGCGCGGCCTGCCTGATGCGCTCGGCCGCTTCACCGCGTACCGCGGCCACCGGGATACCGAGGGCTGCCCTCGTCTCTCCGGACGGGTCGGGAAGCGCGCGGCCCTCACCGATGAGGACAATCATCCCGCCGGCGTCTCTCTCCGCAGCGACCAATGCCTTGAAATGGGCACCCGTGTGGAGCGCCTGGCTCGATGGATCCCGAAGATCACCGTCCTCGACCACGACGATGCGGCCGGTGAGGTCGAGAGTCGGATACTCGTTATCGGGATCTCCGGGGCGGTTGATCCCGTCTCCCCCATACAGCAACGTGCCGGCGATGGCACCCGATGCGGAGTACCCGAACGGGACCCAGTCCGTGGCGAGCGTGTAGGTGCTCTGCGGTGTTCGAAGCGTACTTTCGCTGCCGACGATGGCGCCGGCGCGGATCGGAAATCCCTGGAAGTAACTTCCGCCAGGCCCGGCGCCTTCGAGACCGATGGCCTCGAACTGGTCGGCGATGTACTGTGCTGCACAGCGGGCGCCCGCTGTTCCCGCACCACGGCCCTCGAGCGCGTCGTCGGCCAGGTAACGGACGTGGGCGAGGGCCGGATCCATGCCTGCCGTGAGTTGCTCGACGTTGGGACAGTCGATGGCTTGCTGCGCGGACAAGGAGGTCGCCGGGCCGGCAAGAGAGAGTCCGGCCATGAGCGCCGTGAAGACAGTCAGTACGTTAGACATCGATCATCCTCTGGAGATTCTGCATGTTTTCACTCATCAAGCCGGGCGGCGCTGTCACGGTCGCAGGACTTCTCGTTCTGGTTACCAACCTGGCCCCCACCGGAGCCGATACCGTGGATCGGCCCAACGTGGCGCAAACAGCCCAAGAGGTCCATCTCAGGAACATACGCCAACTCACGTTCGAGGGCGAAAACGCCGAAGCGTATTTCTCCTTCGACGGCACCAAGCTGATCTTCCAGTCCACACCCAGAGCCGGCGGTTGCGACCAGATCTACACCATGTCGGTCGACGGGGGCGACATCGAGTTGTTGAGCACCGGTCAGGGGCGAACCACTTGCTCCTACTATTATCCGGCGGGCGACAAGATCCTCTATTCCTCGACCCATCACTTCGCCGAGGCGTGTCCGGCCGTGCCCGACTTCTCCCTCGGTTACGTATGGGCGGTTTACCCCAGCTTCGACATCTTCGTTGCGGATGCGGACGGATCGAACCTCCAGCAGTTGACCAACTCCTTCGGGTACGACGCAGAGGCGACGTTTTCTCCGGTAGGCGATCGCATCGTGTTCACGTCGATGCGGGACGGCGAGCTCGACATCTACTCGATGAAGCCGGATGGCTCCGACGTCCTACGTCTCACCGACACCATGGGTTATGACGGAGGGCCCTTCTACTCTCCGGACGGGTCCAAGATCGTGTACCGAGCTTCTCGCCCCAGCACGCCGGAGGAGATCGAGGACTACACGTCGCTCTTGGTGGATGGGCTGATTCGGCCGAGTGAGCTCGAGATCTTCGTCATGAACGCCGATGGATCGAATCAGACCCAGGTGACAGACAACGGGGTTGCCAACTTCGGTCCGTATTGGCACCCCTCCGGCGAAAAAATCATCTTCGCGTCGAACATGGACGATCCCACCGGGCGGGACTTCGACCTGTACATGATCAACGAGGATGGGTCCGGGCAGGAACGCATCACTTTCATGGACGGATTCGACGGCTTTCCGGTGTTCAGCCCCGATGGCCGCTACCTGGTTTGGGGGTCGAACCGGAATCAGGCCCAGGAAGGCGAGACCAACGTCTTCATCGCGGAGTGGGTCGAGTAGCCGGACATCGGATCGAACAATAGCGACGTAGGACCGAGTTAGGCGACACTGGATCGAGTTACGGCGGCGCGGCCCGTCAGAGCCCTCCGGAAAGCGCCGTGAACTCCGAGAGGATCCGGAACGTGAGACCCCAGACCACATGGCCCTCGACCCTGTAGCAAGGGAAATCCGCAGGGCCATCCGGTAGCGAGATGGTCGTTGTCCCGCGGGTTTTCGGGTCGAGCAGAACCGGGAGTGGCACCCACAGCACCTGATCGACCTCAACCGAGTCAGCCTCTGCTTCGATGTTCTCCGGCACGCCGAACACGTACGGTGTGATCGTGATCGGGGGCAACCCAGGAGAGCTCGGCACGACACGCGCCAGACGGCCCAACGACCATCCGGACGAAGAAAGCGCCACGCCGGTCTCTTCGGAGGTTTCCCGGATCGCCGTCTGCGTGAGGTCCACGTCTTCGGCATCCCTCCGTCCACCCGGGAGCGCTACATGCCCCGACCACGGATCCCGCTCCGACTCTGCGCGCTTGATCAGGAGGATGTCGAGCGCGGCCGAAGTCCGAAGGATGAGTGCGACAGCCGCCTCGGTGTGTCCGGCGAGGGCCTCCGGCTCATGCGCGTGGCCCTTTTCGCCGGAGAGGCGGTCAACGAGTCTGCGCAGCCGAGCGTCTGGGATTTCCACTCAAACGCCCCGGGTGTCCGGCTCCCAAATGTGTTTGTGTAGCTGAGTCTGGAGGCGGACCGGAAGTCGGTCTTCGAGAATCCAGCCGGCGAGATCGAGGAGATCTAATGCGTCCCACACGGGTGACATGAGGAGAGCACCCAAGCTGCCCTCCTCGAGACGCCGGTCGAGGCCACGGTCCCGAATCGTGTCCCTCGCCCATTCGTAGTCCGTTCGATCTAATACGACGAACTTGACTTCGTCCAGGCCGGTCAGGTGGTCCAGGTTCTCCCAGAGGTTCTTGTCGCCTTCCCCACTTCCCGGACACTTGAGATCCATGATCCTGTGCGTTCGAGGGTCGAGCGGGGCCACGTCGAACGCTCCGGACGTCTCCACGAGGACCGTGAATCCCTCGTTGAGCAAGTGCTCGGCGAGTACGTAGGCGTTGGGATGCGCCAAGGGCTCTCCCCCGGTAATCTCGACCAGGGGCGTCCCGATCGAGCGGACCTCTTCGACGATCTCGTCGAGAGTCCGGGTTGCCCCCCCATGGAAGGCGTACTCCGTGTCGCACCACACACATCGGAGAGGGCAGCCCGTCAGCCGCACGAAAGTGCATGGCAGGCCGGACCAGGTCGATTCGCCCTGGATGGAGTGAAAAATCTCGGTAATCCGGAGAGTCGCGGGCTTGGCCGTACTCAATGCTCAGTCCTCCCCGGTCTTCAGTTGAATCGCCTCGTCCAACAGGCGTTTGACCTCGCTGAACCGGAGCGCATCGACTCGGTCTTGAACCTCGCTCCGGCTCCTCCCCTCGCACAGCACGGGCGTCTCCAGGTGCCCCACGATGCCGAGGCCGGCTCCAGCCCATCGTGGAAAGACCAAATAGGCCACGTAGGGCGCGGCGAGGTTCTCCACGGACTCGATCTCTATCGAGGCGGTGTACGCCTCTCCGTCCGAGCCCGTGAAGGCCGGGGGGCGCTCATGGACTTCCTGGTAACCCCCCAGCGTCACGTCGGGGGCGTCCATCGAATCGGAATCCTCGGAGCCGTCACCGACCGGAGCAGAGGCTCCAGCCGTGGTATCTCGATCCTCCATGCTATTCGATGGCCTCCGGGCTCCAAGGGGGCGACGCTTGCTGGGTCGCCCGCCGCGAATGTACTCTTCGCGCCCGCCCCTGTCGTCCCTTCAAAACGGAGTCAGCATGCGAGCGGCCATCTTTTCCGAGCACGGCGGA
Source organism: Longimicrobiales bacterium (assembly GCA_965249775.1). Classification (GTDB taxonomy): domain Bacteria; phylum Gemmatimonadota; class Gemmatimonadetes; order Longimicrobiales; family Gaopeijiaceae; genus UBA822. The sequence goes on along the minus strand of OZ252253.1, from coordinate 2,749,914 downwards.
CCCGAGGTGATCCGACTGGCGGAGGTCGATGCGCCCGAGCCCGGCCCGGGCGAGGTACGGATTGCCGTGCGCGCTGCGTCGCTCAATCACCTTGATCTCTGGGCACGTCGAGGCCTCCCGTTCGAAATTCCCATGCCCCACATCGGCGGATCGGACGTCGCGGGAGTGGTCGACGCGCTGGGGACGGGGGTGGAAGAGGGAGCAGGAGGTGTGGCCATTGGTACCCGGGTCGTCGTCGATCCGTCCCTGAACTACGAGTGGTACCAACGCCCGCCCGCGGGCTCGTCGATCAAGGCCAGACCCTTCGGTGTCCTGGGTGAACACACACAGGGTGGCTTAGCGGAGTACTGTGTGGCTCCCGCGGGCAATCTACTCGAGATCCCGGATGCCGTCTCGTTCGAGACCGCGGCTGCGGCCGCCCTATCGTTTGTGACGGCGTGGCGTGCGCTGCTGGGGCGGGGTGGTCTGAAACCCGGAGAGGCCGTCCTGGTAACTGGCGCGTCCGGGGGTGTATCCACCGCTGCGATCCAGATCGCGAAGCTGTCAGGCGCCCGCGTGTACGCAGTGACCAGCGGTCCCGCCAACGTTGAGCGGGCGACGGCACTTGGCGCCGATGTGGTGTTTGATCGGCTCGAGGTGGACTTCTCGAAGGAGGTGTGGCGAGAGACGGGGAAACGGGGCGTCGACCTGATTGTGGACTCCGTCGGTGAGCCCCTTTGGGAGGGGTGTCTTCGGTCGCTCGCCATCGGGGGGCGTATCGTGTCCTATGGTGGCACGGGTGGGCCGGCGGTCACCAGTGACATCCGTGCGATTTTTTGGAAACAACTCTCCATTCTGGGGACCACGATGGGACCGCCGGAGGACTTCCGGCGCGTCATGAACCTGGTATTCGAGGGACGTATCGCACCGGTCATCCACGGGGTCATGCCCCTCGATGATACCCGACGTGCTCACGAGCTTCTCGAGGCGGGCGAGGTGTTCGGCAAGCTGGTGCTGGTCCCATAGCGGGCGCCAAGAAGCCGGAAACGCCTGAGGGTCGACGTGTCGCTCAGCGTCCGGACGACACGCCCGGCTTGCAGGAGGCCCAGCGGCGAGTCGACGCATGGATCTCCCAATTCGAGGAGGGATATTGGCCGCCTCTGGCCAACCTCGCCCGGCTCATCGAGGAGGTGGGCGAGCTGGCCCGTCTGGTGAACCATCGGTTCGGCACCAAGCCCAAGAAGCCGGACGAGGGCGAACAGGAGCTGGCCGAGGAGTTGGCGGACGTCTTGTTCGTCATACTGTGCATGGCGAACGAACAGGGGATCGACCTCGACGAGGCATTCGAGCGGGTGATGGAGAAATACCGCGTCCGGGACGGCGAGCGCTGGGAGAGGAAGGTGGAGTAGCGGTTTCTATCCCTTTGACGTAATCATGACTTTTCGGCTATTGTTATGGTCGGCGCCAAGACTACAATCTTGGCGCCGAACTTGTCTCCAGCAAACGGGGTGAAAGCGATGCGTTACGGAACGAATAGCGGGTGGAAGGCCACGATCGGTAGGATTCTGACTCTCCCTGCCGCCCTCCTCTTGATGGCGCCATTTGCATCAGGGGCGCAGGACTTCGCCTCCACCTCCGATCTCGCTTTCAATCCTGAAGACGTGACGTTCAACAGGGACATCGCGCCGATTCTGCAGCGGAGCTGCCAGAATTGCCACAACCCGGTTGGCGTGGCCCCCATGCCGCTCGTCACGTACGACGACACGCGGCGGTATGCTCGGAGAGTCAAAGAGCGCACCGCGATCCGTGATCGTGCCGGTGCCATGCCGCCCTGGTACGTCGAGAAGAACATCGGCATCCAGCAGTACAAGCAGGACACCTCCCTCAACGATGTGGAGGTCGCGATGATCGCCGCCTGGGCCGACAATGGCACGCCCGAAGGTGATCCAGCCGACCTGCCGCCCGTCAGGGAGTTCGACGACAATGCAGAGTGGACCATCCGGCCCGACCTCGTCGCTACCTCTGAGGAGATGTTTGTGGGAGGTACGGACGCCGACTGGTGGGGTGAGATCGAGAGCTTCCCGACCGGGCTGGAAGAGGATCGGTATGTCCGCGCCGTGCAGATCCGTGAAGTCAATGACATCAAAGACCAGCAAGACAACGGTCGGCAGACCGTGGGCCAGAGGTACGTCGTCCACCACATGATCTGGCGAACGGCGGTTGGGGGGCGTGGCACGTCCTGGCCAGTGCACGAGGTCGGCCGGAACCCGGACGTCTTCGATGAAGACGCCGGCCGGCTCTTGAGGGCGGGCTCGACAGTTTCCTCCGAGTCGATCCACCTCCACTCGAACGGCATGGACACAAGGGCCCGACTCGAAATCGCCTTCGAGTTCTTCCCGGTCGGATACGAGCCGAAGTACCAGGGTAGCATCACCTCTCTAGCCAACGGCTCGGACATCGACATCGAGGCCAACAGGGACGGCCAGCGGCTCGACGCCTACACGGTGACGCCGGGCCACACCAAGATCATCAGCTTCGAGCCCCACCTGCACGCTCCGGGCGAGCGCATGTGTCTCGAGGCCATCTGGGGCTTCAAGGCCGAGACCCTGTCGTGTGTCGGATACGACCACAACTGGGTGCGCACGTACGTCTTCGCTGACGACTACCAACCCCTGCTGCCCAGGGGCACGATTCTCCACATCACCGGCTACATGAACAACACCGAGACGAATCAGAACATCCCCGACCCGAGGAACTGGCAAGGATCGGGTAATCGTTCGGTGGCCAACATGTTCATCGATCTGGGAGAGCGCGTCACCCTCTCCGACGAGCAGTTCGTGGAGGAGATGGCCGAGCGGGTGGAGAAGTTCGGTCTGACGAAGAACGATTACGTCATCGGGTGCCCTCTCTGTTTGGCCACCGTGCCGACGCCGCCAGCCAAAGCCGCCAGCGACTCGGGCGGGCAGCCGGACTGATCGTACGGCCAACACTCGGACTGGCGGTAGGACGAACACGAGGACCCGCCGAAAGATGACAATTGGACGAAGGGCAGGTGGATAAAATGGGGGTACGTCGGTTTTCGCGGCTGCAACGAACCGTTGGCGCCGGATTCATCGTTTGTGTCGTAGCTTTGGCGGTGGGCGCCAACACCGCTGTAGCTCAGGGTCTTACTTATGCGAGGGGCCAGTCCGTCTCGCCATCCTTCGAGGGCTGGGGGACGAACCCGGACGGCTCGTTCAGCCTCCTCTTCGGTTATATGAACCGAAACTGGGAAGAGGAACCGGACATCCCTGTGGGCGACGCCAACAGGTTTTCGCCGGGGCCCGCCGATCGGGGACAACCCACCCACTTCCTTCCGCGCCGCAATCGGTTCGTCTTCAAGGTTCCGGTGCCGGCGGACTTCGGTGAGCAAGAGTTGGCATGGACGCTCACGGTCAACGGTGTCGAGAAAGTGGCCTATGGCTCGCTGAGGCCGGACTACTTCGTCGACAACATGGTGATCATGTCGGAGACAGGGACGCTCGGGCCGGGGAGCAGCAATCCGGAGATCCGGGCACACACCGCCCCGGTCGTCGAGCTCGAGACGGAATCCGTCATCGACGCTCGTGTGGGCCAGCCCGTGACCTTGTCGGCCCGAGTCACTGACGACGGCCTTCCAAGAGCGCAGAGGGGCCTTTTTGGGGGCGGAGGGGGCCTGCCGGTCGACGACGAGGGCGCGCTGAACCTGTCCCGTGCGCTGCGCCCTCCCTCGCGCATCACCGTGCAAAAGATCGTGGGCCTTCATATGACCTGGTACGTCTATAGAGCACCAGTGGACGGGGCGGTGAGCTTCAACCCGGCACAGATCGCCACGTGGGAGGACACGCGCCCCTATACCAACTCTCCATGGTCTCCTTTTTGGCTGGCGCCGGAGGTTCCGGAGGATGACCTCTGGGTTACTGAGGTGACCTTCCACGAGCCGGGCACCTACGTGCTCCAGGGTCGGGCAGACGACGGAGGACTCTTCACAGACCGTCAGGTCACCGTGCGGGTCACTCGGCCGGTTTTGTAAGCCGGACCATTTCCGGCTACTGACTGCCGAGGCGGATAGGTTCGCGATCGAGCCCTCAGGGTTCAGCCTCGCAAGAAGAATCTCTCGGCCCGACGGCGTGATCCGCCTTATATTTCCTAGGTGGAATTCACGCCCATGCCCCTTCTCGTCGCGTTCGCTCCCTGGATCGCCCTCGCGCTCTATTTCCTGATCAAGGTCAGGCTTCCCCGCCCTTTGCCGGTGGCGGACGCAAGGAGTCGGGCGGGTCCGCTGGTAAGCGTCATTGTGCCGGCCCGAAACGAAGAGCGGAGCATCCGGTCGTGTGTCGAGTCCATCTGCGCATCGGATTATCCGGACTTCGAGGTGATCGTCGTGGACGACCGGAGCGACGACGCCACATTGGACCTGGCGCGGGCGATTCCGCCGAACCACGCCCGTAGGGTCGTGGCGGTCGAGGGACGCCCACTCCCCGATGGGTGGCTGGGCAAGCCCTGGGCGTGCGTTCAGGGGGCCGAGGTGGCCGAAGGGGACATGCTGCTCTTCACCGACGCCGACACCATCCATTCGCCCGAATTGTTGGGCCGCGCAGTCGCGGGGATGGTCGAGGACGAAGCCGATGCGCTTACCTTGTTGGGGCGGCAGCTCATGGAGACGTTCTGGGAGCGGTTGGTTCAGACCCACATCATGGCTGCGATGATATTTCGGTTTCCGAACCCCGGCAGGCCCCTTCCGCCGGAGCGCTTCCGCAATGCGATCGCCAACGGACAGTTCATTCTCTTCGACCGAGGAGCGTACGAGGAAATCGGGGGCCATGAGGCCGTGAAGGGGGAGGTCGTCGAGGACCAGCGGTTGGCCCAGATCCTCTGCAAATCGGGCAAACGGCTCACGATCCGCGCGGCCGAGACGGCTTTCGCCACGCGGATGTACCGGTCGTTCGATGAGTTGATCGAAGGCTGGTCGAAGAACCTGTCTCTGGCGTCCCGCCAAGCCGTCCCACGCTGGGCCGTTCCGGTCGTCATGCCGGCCGGTATCCTGATCGGCGTTCTGATCTGGATCGTCCCTCCCGTGGTCCTGTTCCTATCGCTTTCGGGCATCGGAGCGGTGGGCTGGGGGATATGGTCCGGCTGGATTACGGGCCTCAGCGTCCTTGCTTGGAGCCTCGTGAGCTGGCGTCTTGGGGCGCCGTTCTGGACTGGCGCCTTCTATCCACTGGGGTCCGGCGTGATAACCTACATCTTCCTCCGAAGCTGGTTGCGGGGGGGGCACGTCGAGTGGAAGGGGAGGGAGTACCGAGTGTGACACTCACGACCCGCCTCAAGGAGCAGGCTCGAGAGCTGGGCTTCAGTCTTGTTGGAGTTGCCTCGGTCGAGGCGAGCAACCACATGGACCTCTACCGAGAGTGGGTGGAGGACGGCAGGCACGGGGACATGGGCTACCTCGCACGTGAGGACGCCGTCGCGCGCCGCGCCGATCTCCGACGGACGTTGCCGTCGGTCCGGTCGGCGGTCGTGGTCGGGCACGAGTACTTCCAGGAGGATCCCCCCGGTGTCCCAGCCGATCCGGCGCGGGGCGTGATCGCCCGCTACGCACGCGGCCAGGATTACCACGGCGTCGTCGAGAAGCGGCTTCTCGAGCTCCACCGGTGGATCGAGGTGTCGGTGGAAGGTCCCGTCGAGGGACGCGTCTACGTGGATACGGGTCCCATTCTGGAGCGGGAGCTGGCCGTGCGTGCGGGCGTCGGCTGGTTCGGGAAGAACACGATGCTGATCCACCCGAAGCGGGGTTCCTACTTCTTTCTAGGGCTACTGCTCCTGGATCTGGATCTCGATGTGGATGCTCCGTTCGAGGAGGACCACTGCGGGACGTGCCGGAGTTGTTTGGATGCATGCCCCACCGGGGCGTTGCTGGGGCGGGATGCGTCGGGGGCGCCGGTGATGGACGCCCCGCGGTGCATCTCCTACCTGACGATCGAGCACCGAGGCTCCATACCCGTCGAGCTCCGGCCGCTGATGGGGAATCGGGTGTATGGGTGCGACATCTGCCAGGAGGTCTGCCCGTGGAATGAGCGGTTCACCCGGCCGGTGGAAGAGGAGGCCTATCGGGTGAGGGAAGGCTTGGATGGGCCGTCCCTGGTGGACCTGGCCGACGAGCTGCTTGTTCTGGACGACGAGGGGTTTCGCGAGCTCTTTCGCAACTCGCCCATCAAGAGAGCCAAGCGGGCCGGGCTGCTGCGCAACGTCTGTGTGGCGCTGGGCAACTGGGGGGCCGCGGAGGCGGTGCCCGTTCTCGTCAGGGCCCTCGACGATGCAGAGTCACTGGTGCGCGAGCATGCGGCCTGGGCGTTGGATAGGGTTGGCACCGATGAGGCCCGCGAATCGAGGACGACGTGACACCACTCGAGGAGAAAGTGCTTCTCATCCTGCCAGTCAGGGACGATTGGGAGTCGTGCACCCGACTCCTCGAGCAGGTGGGCGCCGTGTTCGCGGAGCGGCCGGAAGAGCTTCATGTGGTCGTGGTGGATGACGGGTCGACACAAGCCCCGCCGGACTGGTCTGATGCGGACCGGAGGACCATCGCTTCGTTGCGGTTATTGGTGTTGAGGAGGAATCTGGGGCATCAACGGGCCATCGCCGTCGGCCTGTGCCATGCGGACGCGAAGCTCGACTTCGACTCCATTCTGCTGATGGACGCCGACGGTGAAGACGCTCCTGAAGACGCCGTTCGGCTTCTGGACCGAGCCCATGAGCTCAAGGGCGAGAGCATCGTCTTTGCCGCACGGGCCAAGCGCTCTGAGCGGCTGCCGTTCAGGATCGGCTACTTGGTGTATCGCACGCTGCACAAGCTGCTGACCGGCGAGAACACGAGGGTGGGCAACTTCAGCGTGGTGCCGCGTGCGCTTGTCGGGGCCCTCGTGACCAACCCCCACCTGTGGAGCCACTACGCAGCCTGCGTCCTGGCGTCCACGACACCGCACACGTCCATTCCGACCGCCAGGCGAAAGCGGCTGGACGGCATCAGCAAGATGAACTCAGTCTCACTCGTGACGCACGGACTCGCGGCCATCGCTGTGTTCGGAGAGACGGTGGGCACGCGCCTCTTCCTGTTCAGCCTAGGGGTGGCGGGGGCCGTCGGCTTGGCGGTCGTGACCCTCTTCGTCTACGGCTATCTGGGAGCGGCGGACAGTCCATCGTGGCTTGGCACCGTCATCGTTCAGGTCGTCAGCGTCGGGCTCACTTTCGTCTTCCTGTCGGTGGTCTTCAGCTTATTGGTCCTGAACTCGCGGAGTCGACTGGATTTTCTTCCGGCACGGGACTTCCACTACTTCGTGGCCAGGGACGACGTCGTGTTCGAGCGCGGCGTCCCGTAGGGCCCATGACGGAACCCGGTGCTGAGTCGGGCAGACGGGTGGGGCCGGACTCTGAGAAGCCGTTCGCCTACCCAGGCACCGAGCTCGACCTGTTCCGACACGCGAACAACTGGAAGCGGTACTTCCTTTCCCAGATGCGGCCGTTCATACGGGGACGAGTGCTCGAAGTCGGAGCTGGCCTGGGCGCGAACACCGAGCGGGCGCACTCCCTAGGCGAGGAATGGGTGTGCCTCGAGCCCGATCCGGGTATGGCCGAAGGCCTGCGCCGGATGTTGGAGAGCGGGCAGTGGCCGCCGGACCGTTGCACGATCGTCGAGGGGACCATGGACTCGGTGCCTGCCGAGGCGCAGTTCGACACGATCCTCTACATCGACGTGCTCGAGCACATCGAACACGACGCATCCGAGCTGCTGACGGCCGTCGCCCGGTTGAAGGCCCGTGGACACCTGGTGGTCCTGGGTCCTGCTCATCCCTGGCTCTACTCCCCGTTCGACAGAGAGATCGGGCACTTCCGCCGGTACACGAAGAAGAGCCTTGCCGCCTTGCAGCCGGAAGGGACCACGCTGGTGCGCCTCCGCTATTTGGATGCAGCCGGGATCCTGGCGTCGGCCGCGAACCGGTTCCTGCTCAGGAAGGCGGTGGTTGCCCGGCGTGACGTCGAAGTCTGGGATCGGCTGCTGGTCCCTCTGTCTCGAGTCATGGATCCCCTGACTCTTTATGCGCTGGGGAAGTCGGTTCTGGCCGTGTGGAGAAAGGCCTGAGGGGCCGGTCCTACTTCGCGTACAGGGTGTACTGTCCCGCAACCCACGAGGGTGTGTACTCCTCAAGGACATAGCGGCCGAACAGCCCCTGCTCCGTCTCGAGGTGCCTGGTATTCAGGTATCCGTAGGGCTCGAAATACAGAACGCAGGGGCGCCGTACGCCATCCAGCACATCGATGATGGCGGCCTGTTGATCCGGTGTGAAGTAGTGCGGCCACACGGTCATATTCGATCCTGTAGGCGGCTTCATGCCCGTCCAGTAGTAGAGGCTGTTCACGCCATTGAGAGACATGAAGGCGTCGCAATCCCGTGAGAGGTCCCGAGCCAACGTCGAGTACAGCTCCGCCACCGGGGGGGGTAGGCGGAGCCGGGCGGCGCCCGGCAGGTTCGGGTCGGAGCTCTCGAAGTGGTAGGTGCGGTGAGCCAAGGCCACACGCAGAGGCAGAGCCAGGGCCAGTCCGGCGACGAGAGTGAGCTGACAAAGGCGGGCCGTGGAGCCGAGGCGGCTCTCTGGTGAGGAAACCGACGCCGCGACAACGTCCTTCAGGATAAGGATCGCCACCGCCGTGAGGAGGATCGCGGAGTACGTGATCTGGCTCCCCACGACGGGGAACGCGATCAGCACGGACAGGACGGCGGTCATCGCCAACGCGGCTCGAGCCTCGGGCGTTCCCTCCTTCCCGGGAACCACGACGAGCCAGGCGAAACCCGGCGCCAGGTGCCAGAGAAGCCTGGCGTTACCGCGTAGGACTGTACCGAAGTCGAGGCTCACATTGCTCTCGATGACAAAAGCCGCGATCGCCAAGGCCAGAAGCGCGGTGCCATACACGACTTTGACGGGGTCCAGAGCCGCCCACCGGTCGCTGCCCGGTGATCGGACCAAGTAGGCCGCAGCCGCAAGCCCCGCGGCCGCCGCGGCCGTGGCATACCATGGAAACTCCAGCCGGACGCCTTCGGCGAGCGCCGTGTGCTGAAGGAGTATGGCCCACAGCAGATCCGAGATCTGCGTTCCCCTCAACAGGACCAACCCTATGGAGACGCCTCCGACGGCCGCCGCGCCTGCTGCGAACGCCGCGATGTTTGTTGCGGGAGCCTTGGCGGCTGGAGGATGAGCACGGAGAGCCAGAAAGACGGACGACGCGCTCAGAACGACCGTCAGCGCCAGGTGGAGGCTTCCCCAATCGAAGCTGGTGATCGCCAGGGTCACCCCCAAGAAGACGATCGCCCCGTACGACGCGGCCAGCCCAAGGGTCCGAACGCGCTCTGCCTTCAACGTCGAGAAGAGGACGGGGGCAAGGGAGAGAAACAAGAACGCCCCCACATTGACCTTCGTAAGCGTCAACGCGGCCGTGGTGGCTCCCAGGGCCGCCACCGTCCAGCGGTCCATGCGGCGGGTCATCAGCACCAGGCCACAAGCAAGCAACAGGAAAGAGGTTTGCTGCGGGTGCCCGGGTTCCTTGACCACGACCTCCAGGAAGAGGAAGGCGAATACGAAGGAGAAGAGCGCGGCCGCCCGGTCGCGGGTGATGCGGAAGACGATAAGGGCGAACATGGCGGCGGACAGCATCCATCCGAAGAGCGCGATCATCCGGTTGGTGTCGTGGTCCACCTGCAGGCCCAGTACTCGGAAGATCAGCTCGCGCAGTTGGTAGTAGAACGGTCCATACTGCGAGTAGATGTCGGTGTAGAGCGCGCGTCCCTCCAGCACGCCCTGCAGCGAGATCATCATGTACCCCTCATCGTCGTACCACAGGAAGTGGTTGTTGACGCTAAGGAAGCCCAGGTAGGCCAGCGCCGTTGCACACAGGAGAGACAGCAACCAGAGGGCAGGTCTGTGGTCTCGGGTCGGTGTGGCCATGTCGGTCAGGGAGATGCTCGCGGTTCGGAGGCTGCTTACAGTCCTAGATCCAAGGTATTGTAGGAAGTGGTGGACGAGTGAGTGTGATGTAGAGGGGGACGCGCCGCGCATTGGCGAGGGCCAACTAGTCGGAGGACTTCGAACAGGCCTTGGCGCCCTGTATATCGATCCCTACTGTACTCCCTCGGTTTCTAGCCCGCCAAGCGAATCCAGCTCCCTGAGAACAATATCCATGGAGAACACCATGCCCGATCTCACGACGCTCGACGGTGGAAGGGTCTCAGTCAGCGAAGATGCGGTCGCAGCCTTCGGCGCTGCGCTCGTAGGCGACTTGTTCACGCCGGTCTCGGCTCAGTACGACGAAGCTAGATCGCTTTGGAACGCCATGGTCGATCGTCGACCCGGCCTCATCATCGAGTGCGGGTCCGCGGGTGACGTGAGCCACGCGGTGCAGTTCGCGGCCGAGCATGGGATACGGCTCTCCATCTTCGGGGCCGGCCACAACATCGCCGGGAACGCCGTATGCGACGGCGGCGTGACGATCTCGTTCAGGAAAATGAAGGCCGTGGACGTCGATCCTGACTCCCGAACAGTCCGTGTCGAACCGGGGGCGACGTTGGGCGATCTGGACGCCGCAACTCAGGCTTACGGCCTGGCCGTGCCGACGGGCATCAACTCCACGACGGGTATCGCCGGCCTGACGCTCGGAGGCGGTTTCGGATGGCTCAGTCGCAAATACGGAATGACGGTCGACAACCTGCTCTCGGCGCGGGTCGTGCTGGCTGACGGGAGTGTCGTGGTCGCGAGCGAATCGGAGAACTCGGATCTCTTTTGGGGGCTCCGGGGCGGCGGCGGCAACTTCGGCGTCGTCACCTCCTTCGAGTTCCAGGCTCATTCCGTCGGTCCCGAGATCCTTGCGGGCCTGATCGTCCATCCGTTCTCGGGGGCGAAGCCGATACTCCAGGCGTACCGGGACTTCGTCGAGGACGCGCCGGACGAGCTCACCGTGTGGGCGGTGCTGAGGAAGGCGCCGCCGGCGCCGTTTCTCCCCGAAGAGGTGCATGGCACCGAGATCCTGGTTCTTGCCGCCATGTACACGGGGGACATCTCGGACGGCGAGATTGCGCTAGCTCCCCTGCGTGCAACAGGCAACCCGATTGCCGATGTGATCGGCCCCCAGCCCTTCGCAGACTGGCAGCAGGCGTTCGACCCGGACTTGACCCCGGGCGAGCGTAACTACTGGAAGACGCACGACTTCGCCGAGATGAGCGATGCGATGATCGACACCATCTTGGGTTACGTCGAGAAACTTCCGGACCCCCAAAGCGACATTTTTTTCGCCCAGCTCGGGGGCGCCCAAGGACGCGTATCCGACGACGCGACCGCCTACCAAGGGCGTAGCGCCAAGTTCATCATGAACTGCCACGGCCGTTGGAGCGATGCGTCGTTGGACGAGAGTGGCATCGGCTGGTGCCGAAACGTTTGGAGTGCCATGGGCCAGTACGCCACCGGCGAAGCGTATGTGAATTTCATGACCGAGGAAGAAGGGGGACGGCTCGAGTCGGCGTACGGGTCTAGCTTCCAACGTCTGGTCGAGCTCAAGAACCGCTATGATCCGACAAATCTGTTCCGGCTCAATCAGAATATTCGTCCAAAGGCCATGAGCGCCTGACCTCTCGTCGTGGTTGCCGGCTGCGCCGATCGACGCGCCGAGGGCGACCGCCGAGCCTCTATCCCAGCACGCCCCGATAGCGGGCAGGGTCACCGCCGAACCCAGGGAAGATCCGGTCCAGGTGCTCGGCACCCAGGTGTCCCGAGACCACTTCCGCGAACACGTCGCGGAAGTCCGTTGTGACGGCCAGGTCGCGACCCTCGTATAGCATCTCGCGCTCGAGACTCGGCCAGTCACCCAAGATGCGGCCGCCTCTCACGGATCCGCCCAGAGCCAGCATGCAGTTCGCGTGGCCGTGATCCGTTCCGCCGGAGCCATTCTCCGCCACCGTGCGTCCGAACTCGGACATGGTCAGGATCACGACGTCCTCCATGCGATCGCCCAGGTCGTCGTAGAGAGCCCGGATTCCCTCGCTCAACTCCCCGAGGCGGCCTGCTAGCTGCCCCTGAGCGCCGCCCTGGCGTACGTGCGTATCCCATCCACCGAGGTCGGTGAAGGTGATCTCAACTCCAACATCGGCCTTCACGAGCTGGGCGATTTGCCGGAGAGACCGGCCGAAATCTCCGTTCGGGTACTCGGCGTCGCCCGACGGCTGGTAGCTACCGGGATCGATGGTCTCCAAGACGCGAACTGCCTCGAACGCCTCCTCGGCGGCGGCTGAGACTGCGTCTCCTCTTTCAGTGCGATAGAGGCGTCGGAAGGCCGATCCCACCTGATCGTCACTGCGCACGCCGAAGCCGCTCAGGTTCTCAATGGCGAGTGCGGGATGATCGCCCTTCAGCACCCGGGGCAGGGCACTCGTCATCGCGACTCCCCTGAGCGACGGGACCGTGGCCATGGCCACCTGGCCGGCGGCGTGGTCAGCCGCGTGGGCGGTGGGGTTCTGGAGCGTACGGCCTCCGCACTCGGCGCACGCGGTGTCCTGCAGCACCCGATTGAGCCAGCCGTCGCTCGTGGACTTCACACCGGGCGTTCCCGTCTCCATGAAATCCTGGGCGTCGAAGTGGGAACGGGTGGGGTGCGGTGATCCCACGGCGTGGACGACGGCCATCTCGTTGCGGCGGTAGAGCTCGTCGAGGGGCTTCAGCGCCGGGTGCAGCCCGAAGAGGCCGTCCAGATCGAGAGCGCTCCCCTGCCCGGAGCCCGGCGCCTGGATCCCGATGCTCCGGCGAGACTCGTAGTACCCGCGCTCTCCGAACGGGACCACCATGGACAGCCCGTCCACGGCTCCCCGCTGGAAGATGCAGATGAGCGTCTTCTTCCGGTCCAGACCCTGCGTGCCAGCCAAGAGTGGCTGAAGCAGAAAGTCGGGCGGTAGCCCCAGGGCCGTGAGGGCAAGGGCGCCTTGCTTGACGAAGATCCGCCTCCCGATGTCGTTCATCAGTGCCTCTGGAATTCGGGTGAGCCCAGGATCAAGCTCAGGATCCGGGCGCCGCTTTCTCTCTCGCCATCCGGGGGATTTGCCTGGAAGTCCTCCTGGATGATGGCGATGAGCTCAACGGTGTCGGTGCCGGGAAGAAGGGCGTCCACTAGGCCGGAGAGGCCTGATCCGCCCCGACTGCGGATTCCCCCGAACAGGCGATCGCCGTCGGGCCCCACGCCCCTCGACTGACCGCTAGCGTAGGCGGTGGCGAAGTTCATGCGGGTCAGCATGGCTCCGCCCGAGGCCCACTGGGCGCTCGTCTCCGGATATCCGGTGGGGGGCTCGGCCATGTAGGGTGCCTCACCCAAGGAACGAAGTGGCTCCATCAACGGCCGCGCGTTCGGCATACGGGCATGGGTCATGCGTAACGTGCTGGCCACCAGGAGGAACGGGGACTTCACCCGGTTGGCCACGACTGTCGGGTCGTAGAGCTCGTCTGATGTGAACAGCGCCCTCGTCACCTCCCGCAGATCACCTTCGGTGGCCAGGAAGACGTCGGCGAGATGGTCCACCAGGGCGGCGGGCGGCTCGTCCGCGACGAACCGGGTGGCCAGCTGGGTTGCGACGTGCCGGGCCGTGGACGGGTGGCGGGCGAGCATGCGAATCAACTCGACACCCTCCTCCTGGCCGCCGCCCGCCCCGAAGACATGCCCCATGACCGTCTTCTCACTGGCGTCATGGACTTCAGATCGGAATCGGAACCGGTACGCCTCGTCGTAGTCGATTTCGGGCAGCACGAGGCGTCCGTCCTCGTAGGACGCCTGAGCCCGACGCATCTGCATTCGGCTTCTTTGCTCCCCGAATGTCCAGCCCGTGAGGATGCGGGCGACGTCGATGACGTCCGCCTGGGTATAGCCTCCGTCCACACCGAGCGTATGGAGCTCCAGGAGCTCACGGGCGTAGTTCTCGTTGAGGCCGGGCTGGCGCCGGCGCTGCTGCTGCTCCATGCGCTGCCGCGCCTGCTCCCGGGCCTCGGGCGGCATCCTTCGCATGCGCTGGGCGATGACGTCCCGCCTCTCACGGGTCTGAAGCGAGCTGTCGGGGGCGAAGCTCTGGAAGTTGTCGAGGTAGAAGAGCATGGCCGGATGTTGGGCTGTGGCCAGAACCATGTCCTCGAACTTCCCGAATACGTGGGGCCGTATGGCGTTTCGCTCGTAGTCGGGGATCAGCCATCGAGTGTCACCCTTACCCCCGAACACGTTGAAGTGGTCGAACCAGAACGCCGTCATCATCTCCTGGAGCTGTCGTTCCGAGTGGACGGCCCTCGCGAGGCGGGCAGTGGTCAGATCTGCCAGGATCCGTCCCGGGCCGTGCTCCCTGAGCTCACGACGAAGTCCGCGCCGCTCCGTCTCGGAGAGCGAGTCGCCTTGGAGGAGCTCTCGAACGGGCCGGAGCACCTGGCGCGGAGGATACTGCCTCAGGAGCTCGGCGAGGCTCATGGACGCCACGGGAACCGGGGCCAGAAGAGGCCCAAGCTCAGCGTCGTCGATACGCTCGGGGTGGAGCTGGCGATCCAACCAGTCGGGGATCCCGGCGGAGAGCACCGCGTCGATATCCGCCGGTCGGGGCCCGTACGTGGCCCTTTGCAGGAGGTGGATGGCCCTGATCCGGTCCGTAGCCCCGACTTCCTGGGCGTACACCAGCGGAGCGCTGGCCAGGCCAGAAAGAAGAACAACTGCGATGTAGAGCGTGGCTCGTACGACTGCGGTCATGACGGAACTCCCACTGGGTCGCTTCTGCATACCTAGATGTGCCGAGCGGCCCCCTCGTTAAAGATGTCCCCCAATCCTACCAGAACGATCCTAATTCTTCTCGAACCCCTTCTTCCTAGTCAGGGCCGCTCCCCTTTGATATCCTTGTGTCCCGGCAGGTGTGCCGATTCGGGTGGGACCCCGAAGGGAACGCCTCGGTCCACACGGGCCTTGAACCCATCCCCAACGCGGCCCACTGTACTCCTTCAACAGCCTTCTAGTCCGCAGGCCAACAACACGCTGAAGATGTCTGATACGTCATTTCCTCCTGATGAATGGGCACTGATTCTCGGGGGCTCGAGTGGGTTCGGACTCGCAAGCGCTCACAAGCTCTCCGCGCACGGACTCAACCTCTGCGTGGTCCATCGGGACCGACGAGGTGCGATGAGCCGAATCGAGCCCGAGTTCGAGAGTATCCGGGATCGGGGTGTGTCTCTCGTGACGTTCAACAAGGATGCCCTGAACGCGGAAGTACGCTCGGAGATTCTGGACGGGTTGGCGGAGGCGTTGGGTGCGGTTGGGAAAGTGCGTGTGGTCCTTCATTCCATCGCCTTCGGCAACCTCAAGCTGATCGGACCGGAGGCGCCCGTGAGCGATGCCGCCCGGCAGCGTCTCGCCGAGGAGTTGGGTATCGATGAGGCTGTGTTGGGTGAGGCCGCCGACCGGCTCTTCGCGGAGGGCTGTGACGGCGTTCAAGGGCTCACGACTGCTCCCGAGTACTCCGCCGATTCGTTTCTGGATGATGAGGACATGGCCAGGACGATCCACTCGATGGGGACCAGCCTTCTCGCTTGGACTCAAGCGCTCCAGGAGCGAGGCCTGTTCGCATCGGACGCGAGGGTGCTGGGCCTGACCAGCGAGGGAAATGCTGTCGCATGGAAGGGGTACGCGGCCGTTGCGGCGGCGAAAGTCGCGCTGGAGTCGGTGTCGCGCTCGATCGCCGTGGAGATGGCCCCGTTCGGGATTCGGTCGAACATCGTCCAGGCGGGGGTCACGGACACGCCAGCCCTGCGCTTGATCCCCGGGAGCGGGCACCTCAAGGCTCAGGCACGCACGCGCAATCCGTTCGGACGGCTGACGAGGCCCGAGGACGTGGCGGACGCGATCTATCTGTTGTCGCTGCCTGAGGCTGCTTGGATCAACGGCAACGTCCTCAGGGTCGACGGGGGCGAGCGCATCTCGGGTGCTTCGCGGTGACCCTCTATGTGCACGGCCTCGGCCACTTCCATCCCGAAAACGAGATCACGAATCGCTTTCTCGAGGAGCTCGACATCGGCACGGACGAAGAATGGATCATGGAGCGCGTTGGGATCCGGAGCCGCCGCACCGTGCTTTCTCTCGACTACATCCGCGACACCCGAAATCGTGATTCAAGCCAGGCCATGGACGCCGCGGTGTACACGCACGCGGATACCGGCGTGCTCGCCACCGACATGGCTCTGGAGCGGGCGGGCCTCACCAGGGACGCGATCGGAATGGTGATCGCCGGCTCCAGTCGTCCGGGACTTTCGTCGCCCGCCGACGCATGTCACATCGCTTCTGCGCTCGGGATGGAAGTGCCCGCCCTCGACATCAATTCGGCGTGTACGAGCATGTGGGTCGCGATGTACATGCTCTCGAACATGGGTCCAGAGAGCCTGCCGGACTACGTGCTCGTCGTGGCACCGGAGAGCCTTACGACCAGTGTGGACTACAACGACCGAGCCGCCTCGGTGCTGTGGGGCGACTGCACGGCGGCCGCGATCGTCTCCACCCGCGTACCGTCCCGCATTCAAGTGCTCGATAACACCGTCGAGTCCAGCCCCGCGGGCTACGACAAGGTGATGGTGCCCCTCTTCGGGCACTTCGACCAAGAGGGGCGCACCGTGCAGATGTTCGCCATCAAGAAGACCGTGCGATTACTCCGGAAGATTCAGAAGACCTTCCCGTCGCCCGGACGGAGGCTGAGCTTCGTGGGGCATCAGGCGAACCTCCGAATGCTGGAATCCGTCTGCCAGCAATGTGACATCGATGACGAACGGCACCACTCCAACGTGGTCGAATACGGAAACGGGGGCGCCGCCGGCGCGCCCTCGGTGCTGTCAATGAACTGGGACGGCTGGACCGACCAGGATGAAGTGGCCGTGATCGGCGTCGGTTCGGGACTGACATGGGCTAGCTATGTTTTGCGCTTTGGAGATCAGCCGTGAAGGGAAGCCAGCCGTGACGTACGAGGAATTTCAGGCGCGTTCCCACTTCTCGGAAGAGGAAGTGCTGGCGATCGCCCACGGGCGTCTCATCGATGATGCCCCGCCTGAATACAAGGCCCGCCTGCCGATGCCGCCGATGTTGATGATCGATCGCATCGAGCACGTCTCGCGCAAGGGGAGCCGGGGACGGATAGTCGCGGAGCGCGACGTGCGTCTCGATGACTGGTTCTTCCAATGCCACTTCCTGGGGGATCCGGTTCAGCCCGGGTGCCTCGGCCTGGATGGCGTGTGGCAACTGCTCGGGCTGTATTGCTCCTGGAACGGCGCCTTGGGCAGTGGACGTGCATTGGGTTGCGCAGAAGTCGAGTTCTCCGGCCAGATCAGGCCGCACGATGGGGTCGTCCGATACGAGGTCGATATCGTTCGATACCAGGATCTTCCGCAATCCGGCTCGGCGATCACGATCGGGGACGCTCAGGTGCTCGTGGACGGTGAGGCGATCTACGAGATCAAGCGCGCGAAGGTCGGCGTGTTTCGGGACATCGACTACGATGACTATCCGTTGCCCAGCGAGCGCTCGCGGGGTGGAAGGATGGGCGAGTGATGGCGGTGGATGTCGGCGCCGCTCGGTTGAGCCCTGAGGAGGTCTTGGAGCTCCTTCCCCAACAAGAGCCCTTCAGGTTCGTGGACGAGATCCTCGAGGTGGACGAGGACCATATCGTGGCGCGTTACCGGTTTCGCGAGGATGCCGACTTTTACCGAGGGCACTTCCCGGGTGACCCGATCACCCCGGGTGTGATTCTGCTCGAGTCCCTGGCTCAGGTTGGGGTGGTGGCCCTGGGTATCTACCTTTACGCCCTCCAGTATGGGCGTGAAGGGGTGAAAAAGAGGATTGCCCTCTTCACCGATGCGAGCATCGATTTTTCCGGCATCGTCAAGCCTGGTGAGAGGGTCACGGTATCGGCTCAGAAGACGTTTTTTCGACGCGGCAAGCTCCGGTCCGAGGCTTCAATGGCCCTCGACGACGGGACGGTGGTGTGCGCGGGGACGATTTCAGGCCTTGGCGTAGAGCGATGACACGAGTGATGAGGGGATGACCGAGCTCGAGGCCCTCCGTCGTCGGATCCAAGCTCATCGCGAGACTCGCGAGAATGCGGGCCGAGTCGTGGTCACGGGTTTGGGCGTGGTATCGCCCAATGGATGCGGCCTGGAGACGTACGCAGAGGCCCTATGGGGGGGCATATCGGGGATCCGTCACTTCCCGCTTCTCGAAGAACAGAAGTTCGGTTGTACCGTGGGGGGCATCCCCGAGGGGGTCGACGAGATCACGGAGGCGTACTTCCCCCCCGACGAGGTGCTCGCGATGAATTCCAACCATCGCTTCGGTTGCATCGCCGCGATCGACGCCTGGACGGATGCCGGATTAGAGAGACCTGACCCGGCTGACGACCGGGTTCACTGGGAGGCCGGCGCCGTAATCGGGACGGGGATCGGCGGGTTGGACACAGCCGGCGAAAAGCTCGTTCCGATGGTGGACGCCGGACGGGTCCGGCGTCTGGGCAGCACTTTGGTCGAGCAGGTTATGGGCAGTGGGGTTTCCGCTCGAGTGGCCGGACTCCTGGCCCTCGGCAACCAGGTGACGTCCAACTCGAGCGCCTGCAGCACTGGAACCGAGGCGATCATCGAAGGAGTCCAACGCATTCGTGCCGGGTTGGCCGAACGCATGCTGTGTGGTGGCAGCGAGGGCTCCAGCCACTACACCTGGGCTGGTTTCGACTCGATGCGCGTGCTGTGCCGTGCGCATAACGACGAGCCCGAGAAGGCGTCGCGGCCGATGAGTGCCTCCGCCTGTGGGTTCGTTCCGGGCAGCGGCGCAGCAATACTGCACCTGGAGAGCCTAGAGAGTGCCCAGGGACGCGGGGCGCGTATCTACGCCGAGATCCTCGGCGGCGCCATCAACTGCGGCGGACACAGGAGTGGAGGTAGTATGACGGCCCCGAACGCGGAAGGCGTGCAGCGATGCATCCGCGACGCAGTGGCCGACGCCGCGATCGATCCGGACGAGATCGACGCAATCAGCGGTCACCTGACGGCAACCGGAGCGGATCCGAAGGAAGTGGCATCCTGGGCCCTGGTACTGGGCCGATCCCCGGAGGCGTTCCCGGTGATCACGTCCACGAAGTCGATGATCGGTCACACCCTGGGGGCTGCCGGCGCGCTCGAGTCGGTCGCTTGTGTTCTGATGCTTCGCGACCGGTGCGTGCATGCCTCGATCAACTGCGAGGATGTGCATCCGGAGATCGAGACTTATGCCGGCTCGATTCCTCATGTGCTGCGGGAGATGCCCGGGTTGAATACGGTGATCAAAGCCGGCTTCGGCTTTGGCGATGTGAATGCCTGCATGGTCTTCCGTAGGTGGGCCGATTAATGTGCCGCGAGTTTCGCGCGGGACAGTAGGGAGAGCAGGGCGGCGCTCAGGCGCGGCCACACATATATTTCGGGGCACATAAAGCGATTCAGACGGGAGTACCCCATGACGAGAGACGAGATCTTCGCGAAGGTGATCGAGATCGTGAAGCCCTTCGTGAAGAATGAAGACGCCCTCGCGGCCGTCAATGACGACACCAACATCCTCGAGGATCTGAAGGTCAACTCGGCGCGCCTCGTGGACATCATCCTGAATTTCGAGGATGAGTTCGACATCGAGGTCGAGGACGAGGATGCGGATGCGGTGAATACGGTGGGGGACGCCGTGGCGCTCATTGAGGAGAAGCTTTCCTGAGGCTCGCTTCTTGACACCGCTTCCGCTCAGGACCCGGGCTGCCCATGCGTTCCAGCGCGAAGTGGGTCGTCTGGCCGCCCTCTTCTGGATCCTTCCGATCGCGTTCGTCCTGCGGGTCTTGATGGGCTACCGCATCAAAGACGTGGCACAGGTTCGGACCAGATACCGCGCCCTGCTGAAGGCGAGAGATCACCCCCTCCTGATCTGTCCCAACCACCTCACGATGATGGACTCCGCGGTCGTCGCGTGGGCATTGGGCGGCAGTTGGTGGTATCTCTTCAACTATTCTCGGATGCCGTGGAACCTCCCGGAGTACAGTAATTTCGCCACCCAGCTGCCCGCCCGTGTGGGGGCGTGGATCGCCAAATGCATCCCGGTTATCCGGGGAGGACGTCGAGAGGACGTCTCGAGGGTGATCAAACGCGTACAGCACCTTCTCTCGAGAGGTGAGATTGCACTGATCTTTCCGGAGGCAGGGCGCAGCCGGAGCGGCAGGGTGGAGAACGACGCTGTAGCACATGCCGTGGGTCGAATCCTCACTTCGGTGCCGGGTTGCCAACCTCTCTGCGTGTACCTGCGTGGCGACCGGCAGGCCACGTGGTCGACCATACCTGCGCGCGGAGACTCCTTCTACATCGACTTCGAGCTCATTGAGCCGCGCTCGGACCACTCGGGAATGCGGCGCTCCAGGGACTTCTCTCAACAGATCGTCGATCGACTCGTGGGCATGGAGGAGGAATATTTTGCTCGTCGGTAACGACGTGGTCGATCTGCACGATCCCGAAAGCCGCCCCGAGGCGCTTCACCCGCGGTTCGACACCCGTGTCTTTACCCCGGATGAACAGGAGGCCCTGAGGGCTTCAGCTTCTCCGCATCCACTCCGCTGGACACTTTG
This sequence comes from Longimicrobiales bacterium, assembly GCA_965249775.1. GTDB lineage: Bacteria > Gemmatimonadota > Gemmatimonadetes > Longimicrobiales > Gaopeijiaceae > UBA822. The sequence continues at coordinate 2,729,207 of OZ252253.1, read as the reverse complement.
GGCCGCCAAGGAGAGCGCATACAAGGTGGCCAAGAAGCTCGATTCGGCGGTCCGGTTTCTGCCGAAGGATTTTGAAGTTCGGCGGATCGCGAGGGGGGGCGAGGGGGGATCCGTGGTCGTGCACGAGACCGGTCCCTTCGACGTTCGGTTGGATCGGACGGACGAGTGGGTACGCGCTGTCGCGACGATCCACGCCGCAGATGCACCCTCGACCCACCGTCTGGTCTGCGACGGGATCGAGCGTCTGGAGGCATCAGGCGCCGACCCGAGCCGGTCGGTCAGGGAGTTGGCATGTGCGGCTCTGGGCTCCCGGATGAACGTTGGACCCGGGCAGGTCCGGATCGCGGCGGACCGGGGGATCCCGGTTGCTCTTTGGCGCAACCGGAGGCTGCCCGTTGATCTGTCCCTCTCTCACCACGGTCGATTCGTCGCGTGGGCCTGGGGAAAGTGTGCAATACCGGACGACCAGCAGGGGTTCGTAGTCGCGTAGCCGTCGCCACCCCCGTCGATCACTCCTCCAAAGAAAGCTCCGGCGACGGCGCCTCCTGCTTGAAGCGCTCTCCTAGGGCCTTCAAGCCGGCGGGTTCCCCTATGATCGTGAGCCGGTCACCACGTTCGAGTACGGTGGCTCCCCGCGGGATGACCACGTCGGGCCCACGCCGAACCAGGGCGATCAGGGTGCCCTCCGCCAAGCGGATATCCTTGAGAGCCCGTCCGATGAGGGACGCAGAAGGCGCGCCGGGCTCGAGCGTCAGCGTCAGGAGCCGCTCGTCGCGGAGGATGGCCTCCTTGAGCTCCTGATGATTGGAGGCACAGAGCCAAGCCTCCATGAAGTCCTCTCTATCCACTAGTCCGGCGATCTGAGCCAGGATGCGTAGGTGCTGCCCGGGGTCGTCCAGCGGGCTCATGAGAAAGAATACGGCTTGCACCGGTTCGGACTCGTCGTAATGGCTCTCGTCGATCTCGACGTCCATCTCCATTCCGCCTCGACAGCGGACGAGCACCATGTGTGCGGACTCGATGTCGTCGCGGCGAAGGTGTGGGAGCGCGACTCCGTGAGAGACGGGTGTCATGCCCACGACGGTTCCCTCCAGGAAGTCCCGCCCGAGCTCCTCAGCGGAGACGCCGCATGCCCCGGAGAGATGGGCCGACGCGTCAGTGATAACGTCTCGGAAGCCTGTGCCCCCCGGTGTGTCGATGATGGAGGCGGCGGTTACGACCTCCTCGAAGGGATCCGCCTCACGGAGACCCTTCTCTTTCATGATCTCGCGAAGCTCCCGGTCGAGGCCCTCGTCCCGCTGCCGTCCCAGCCGCTCGAAGACGTGGAGAATGGCCCCCTCCCTGTCCACTCGTTCCCGGGCGTAATAGGTGTACCACATGGCCCCGAACGTGATGAGCCCCGCGGTAAAGATGATCGGGAGGAGCCCCATTTCGATGATGAGCCAGAAGGGCGCCAGCATCCCAAGGATGTGCAGCCACGGATAGAAAGGAGATCGGTAACCGGGGTCGTACGACTCGATTCGGCTTTCCCTCATCACGATGACAGCCAGGCAGTTCAGGGCGAACATCATCAGTTGGAACGCGCCGGCGAGCTTCGCGACACCAGTGGCGTCGAACACGAGAACGATCACCAGAATGAGGCCCACCGTGAAGTAGATCGCAACGATCGGTGCTCCGCGGGCTTGGATTCTAGACAAAAACCTGGGAAGTATCCGGTCCCGGCTCATCGCCAGAGGGTACCGGGAGGCCGAGAGGATGCCCGCGTTCGCGACCGACGAGAACGCGAGCACGGCAGCGACGGTCATCAGGATCATCCCCCAGTTGCCCACCAGGGCGTTCGCCACGGTGGCCACAGGGGTTGGATCTCCCCCGTTCTGGGCAAGGACCTCCGCCGAGACCACGCCCACCATGACCCCCGTGCCGACCGCATAGACGAGGCAGGCGGTTCCGAAGGCGAGGAACATCCCGAGTGGGATATTGCGCTCCGGATTCTGGATCTCCTCCGCGACGCTGGCCACCTTGGTGATGCCCATGTAACTGACGACGACCAGCCCCGCCGTCGCAACGAGTGATCCCTGGAGCTGACTGAACGCGCCGTCGAAGTTCCCCGGCTCGATGTTCATCAGCCCGGCGCCGGTGAACCAAACGAGAAGCACCAAGAGGATCACGACCATCACGGACTGGAAGGATGTGGATTCCTTGGCTCCAAGAACGTTGACGAAGCCGAAGAGAACCGCGAAACCGGCGGCGATGGGCTTCATAGGCACGTCGGGGAGGAACAACGCCAGGTAGTATCCGATTCCGATCAGCGCAAACGCCGACTTCAAGATCAGCGCGATCCATGTGCCGAACCCGCCGATCGTCCCCATCAACGGTCCCATGCTGCGATCGAGGAAGTAGTACACGCCACCCGCTCGCGGCATGGCGGTGGCCAACTCCGCCTTGCTGACGATGCCTGGAACGATGAGGAGTCCCGCCAAGAGATACGCCAGCGGCAGGCCCGAGCCGACTCCGACAGCAGCCAGACCCGGGAGCAGGAAGAAACCCGAGCTCAGCGTCGCGCCGGTCGCGATCGCATACACATCGAACAGACCCAGTTCCTTCTTGAGTTTCGGCTTCTTCATATATGAGTCTGGCGAGAGGACGACAAAAAGGACAGAAGGAGGTCTCGAACGCCTGGTCGCCGAGCGCCCGACCTTGGTTTCCAGATCCGACCAAAGAAGGCCTCCTCGGCGCGTGTGAAGCCGCCCCACGATGATCCATCTCGAGGCGGTGATCTTGATCGTCGACGAGTGCGTTGCGCTCCGGGAAGGCGGGCAAGCGTCAAATCCGCTACATTTCCCCGCATGCGGGTGTCCGTTACCAGGATCCGGGTCGGTGCGGCACTCCTCGTACTGTGGCTTCAGAACGTGATCGGATCACTCTCTCAGGTGGCCGAGATCGTCACCGGCGTCACTCGAATGAGCCTGAGTCCGTCCGTGGCTCGGTGAAGCCCACTCGCCGTAACGGAAAGAGATTTCATCAGTGGCAAAGAAAAAGGAAACGTTCCGCGCCATACCCTACATGGGCGTCGCTCAGGCAATGGTTGACGCTGCGGAGTTCGGCTACAGGAATGGACGGCCGGATTGGTGTAACCTGGGCCAGGGACAGCCTGACGTCGGGCGAATCGAGGGTGCCCCAAACCGCCTCACCTGGATCACACTGGAGCCCCACGATCAATCCTACGGGCCGGCTGGCGGCATCGATGAGCTTAGAGAGGCAGTGGCGAACCACTATAACCGCCTCTATCGCCCGGGCGAGGACTCGAGGTACAAGAAGGAGAACGTCTCGATCGCATCAGGCGGGCGTCTCATGCTATCGAGGATTTTCGCCACGTTCGATTCGATTTCGGTGGGGTACAAATACCCCGACTCTTCCGCATACCACGATGTGCTCAGCCACCATCTGGATCGGGTCAAGCCCGTACCCGTGCAGACCGGTCCGGACGAGTCCTTCCGCCTCGACCCGGCCCGGCTGGGCAAGGTCATCGCGGCCAAGAAGCTCAAGGCCTTTCTCATCGGCAACCCGTGCAATCCGACCGGTGATCTCATCCGTGACGCCGACTTGAAGGCCTATTTGACGGCCGCTCGGAAGAACAAGTGCACGCTCGTCCTCGATGAGGCCTACTCGCACTATATCTACGGCGACGACGGTGCGCCCGGGAGTGGGCCGGTATCGGCGGCTGCCTACGTTCGGAACGTCGAGAAAGATCCGGTGCTCATCGTCGACAGCCTGAGCAAGAACTTCCGGTATCCGGGATGGCGGCTGAGCTGGGTCGTGGGACCGTCCAGCGTGATTGAAAACCTTGAGCGGGCTGCCACTGGGTTCGATGGTGGACCGAGCCTTCCGTCGCAGCGCTTGGGGATCAAGGCGCTGGATCCCGAGCGGGCAGACGAGGAGACCAGTGCGGTTCGGCGTCTCTTTGCGAGAAAGCGGATCGCGATGTTGGAGGGGCTCGAGGCCCTGGGAATTCGTTGTGAGCATGCCCCCTCGGGCACATTCTATGTGTGGGCAGACGTCAGTGGACTACCCAAGTCTCTCAATGATGCCGATGCGTTCTTCAAGGCCGGGATCGGCAGAAAGGTCGTCACCGTCCCGGGACGGTTCTTCGACGTGAACCCGGGCGGGACGCACCCGCCGATGAAAGAGCTTAAGAAGTGGGTCCGTTTCTCCTTTGGTCCGTCCGAGGACAAGATTACCACGGGGCTGGAGCGCCTCGGGGAGATAATCGAGGCCGGCGAGGCCGGCTAGAGCCCGGCCGCCGGCGGGCGTTCACATCGGGCGGAGATGTCTCTCAAGCGCAGTGCCGACTGGCGGGATCAGGCCGCGGCGGAGTTGATGTCCGGTGTGCTGCGCCGGGCGGGAATCCGCGGAAGCGTGCTCGTCATGCTCGAGAACCTGCCCGCGGTCGCCACTGCGGTAGCCGAGGCTGGAGGACAGGCTCGATCGTGGCACCGCTTCGCGCGAGAAGGAAGGAGCGCCTCTGCGTGGGCTCCGGCGGGTCCGTTCGACGCGGCCACCCTGCGGCTCCCCAAGGCCAAGGACGCATTGGACATGGCCGTTCATGCCGCGGCGTCGGTTCTAGACGTCGGTGCGCCGCTCTGGGTGTACGGAGCCAACGATGAGGGGGCTGGGTCGGCCGGCCGGGTCATCGAACGCCTCATGGGTTCTGCCAGGACCGTGGAGTCCGGGGCCCGCTGTCGTGTTCTCGAGGCCGTTCGGTCGGCGGGCACCCCGAGTCCGCGAGGGACTCTCGAGGAGTGGCGCCGTTATACGTCGTTGGAGTTTCCCGGTGGACCCCGCGAATGGATATCCTACCCCGGCATTTTCTCCCATGGCCGGCTCGACGAGGGGACCCGGGCGCTCCTCGAGGCAGTGCGGCCCCTTCCGCTGGGGGGACGACCAGTCCTCGATTTCGGGTGTGGCTCGGGTGTGATCGGAGCGTTCTTGTCGGCGTTGGAGCCCACCGCCCTCGTGGACTTTCTCGATGTCGATGCGGTAGCCCTCGCAGCCGCAAGTGAAAACGTCCCCGGTGCTCGCTTGATTCTTTCGGACGAGTTCGACGCTCTGGAACATGAGCGCTACGCGCTGATTGTCAGTAACCCTCCGTACCATGAAAGGAAGGTACAGACCGATAGGGTGGTCGAACGTCTCGTTCTCGGGGCACCGGACCATCTCGAAGCCGACGGATCGCTCGTGCTCGTCACGCAACGGCGCCTGCCCCTAGCTGCCTTGATGGAATCGACTTTCAGCACGGTCGAGGTCCTGCTCGATGCCGGTCCCCACCGAGTTTGGCTCGGCAGGAATTAGCCGAGGAGGGCGGCCCCTGGCACGAAATTGTGCTCACGCATGCGGTGGGAGTCGTGCAATATTTTACCATGCGGCCACGGCTGGCCGAAGGCTCGTTTCTTGCGCAACAAAACGTTGGAGTTCGACAGATCGAGCATGAGTTGGACACGTCTTGATTGAACGGACCAGAAGGGCGACCATTCAACCGCAGAAAGATCGGAAGTGTGACCATTCACTGCCCAGAGAACGCAGGTCCACGCCGGAGACGACCGTGTTTTTTTTTGCTCACAATGTCCGGGTGATGGATGTCTTGTACAACAATCTGAGTCGGCGCTCTAACTAAGAATTCCTGCATCTTACGCAAACGGACCGGTACCCTAATCATGGTCGCGCAAATTCCGTGAATCGACCGCTAAGGCGGTTTTGAATATGCAACCCACCGATACCTCCAACCCCGACTACTACCACAAGGTCGTAGACTGCCAATGGGGGTGCCCGGCCCACACCAATGTCCCGGCGTATATCCGGCTGATTGGCCAGGGCCGGTTCACCGAGTCGTACATGTTGAACCGGGAGTCGAACGTCTTTCCCGGGGTTCTGGGTAGAACGTGTGACCGTCCCTGTGAGCCCGTCTGTCGGCGTGTCCGGGTCGAAGACGAGCCCGTCGCGATATGCAGGCTCAAGCGCGTGGCCTCGGATCTCAGGGGCGACGTCACAGACCTGCTCCCACAGGTGCCCGAGGAGAAGAACGGCAAGCGTGTGGCGCTGATCGGGGCCGGCCCCGCTTCGCTGACCGTGGCCAACGACCTGATGCCGTTGGGATACGAGTGCGAGCTCTTCGAGCAAATGGATCGGCCCGGGGGCCTGATGCGGACCAACATTCCGTCCTTCCGACTCCCCGGCAGCGTGCTGGACGAAGAGATCGACATGATCCTCGATATGGGCGTGGAGGTGCACTATAGCCACCCCATCGACAGCCTCAAGAAGCTTCTGGACGAGGACGGATTCGACGCTGTCTTCATCGGGACGGGTGCGCCCAAGGGTAAAGAGCTCCGCATCCCCGGTCGAGATGAGGGCGCCGCCAACATCCACATCGGAATTGATTTTTTGGAGTCGGTTCACTTCCAGCACACCGACTCCATCGGGGAGCGGGTGCTGATCATCGGCGTCGGAAATACCGCTATGGACTGCTGTAGGACGTCGAAGCGGATCGGAGGGAAGGACGTTCGTGTCATCGCCCGAAAGGGTCGCCCTTACTTCAAGGCCTCCGCGTGGGAGCTCGATGACGCCGAAGAAGAGCTCGTCCAGATCGTCGAGAACCACTCGCCGAGCCGCTTCGTGATCGAGGACGGACGGCTGGTGGGCATGGAATTCGACATCGTCGAGTGGGCGCCCGACGAGAATGGCCGGCTCGTCAGCACGACGCTCGATTCGACGGTGATCCCCTGCGACGACGTGATCTTGGCGATCGGACAGGACAACGCCTTCCCGTGGATCGAGCGTGATATCGGCATCGAGTTCAACGAATGGGATATGCCGGTCGTCGACCGCACCACCTTCCAGACCACGCGAGACGGCGTGTTCATCGGCGGAGATGCGGCGTGGGGCCCCGAGAACATCATCTGGGCCGTGGAGCATGGCCATCAAGCGGCCATCTCCATTCATGCGCTCTGTGAAAGCGAGTCGCTCACCGAGCGACCGCCGTACGGCATGAACCTCGTCTCACAGAAGATGGGGCTTCACTCCTGGAGCTACGGAAGCAGCTACGATGATTCTGAGCGCTCCAAGATGCGCCATGTCGAGCTGGTAGAGCGTTTCAAGGCTCTCGAGGTCGAGGTGGAGTTGGGCTTCGATCCGGAGCAGACGGCCGTAGAGGTGGCCCGCTGCCTCAACTGTGATATCCAGACCGAGTTCACGTCGAGTCTTTGTATCGAGTGTGACGCGTGTATCGACGTCTGCCCGGTCTATTGCCTGACGATGACCGACAACGAGCCGGAGGAGGAGCTCAGGCTTCACCTCACCGCCCCCGCTGAAAACACCGATCAGGATCTCTACGTATCGAATGACCTTCCGCAAACCCGTCGCGTGATGGTCAAAGACGAAGACCTGTGCGTGCACTGTGGTCTGTGTGCAGAGCGCTGCCCCACGGCTGCGTGGGACATGCAGAAGTTCGACTTGCTCATCCCTTATGCCGGAAAACCGACGTGGATCGAGACTCCCGAGACCGCATTAACGACTTCGTAGTAAAAGTCGCCACGGTCAACGGTACCGGCTCCGCCAGTGCGAACGGCATGCTCATGCAGGCCATCTTCCGCATGGGCGTGCCGGTCTCCGGAAAGAACGTGTTCCCCTCCAACATCCAGGGTCTGCCGACTTGGTATGAAATCCGGGTGAACAAAGACGGCCATACGGCTCGCAGCCCGAAATGCGACCTGATGGTAGCGATGAACCCGAAGACGTATGAGCAGGATATCGCCGAGGTCCACCCCGGAGGTGCCGTCCTCTTCGACTCGAGTTGGCCACTCGACGAGAAGCTCGTTCGCAAGGACGTGATGTTCTTTGGTGTGCCTATATCGCACATGTGTGTGGAGAGCTTCAAGGCTGATCGAGAGCGCACCCTGATGAAGAACATCGCATACGTGGGGGGCGTGGCCGCACTCCTGTCCATCGATCTCGAGGTGATTCAGGGGATGCTGGAGGAGAATTTCGGCGCCAAGCCGCACTTGATGGACTCGAACAACCTGGCCATCCGCCTGGGCTACGACTACGCGACGGAGCATTTCGACTGCCTGCTCCCGATCCGACTGGAGGCGATGGACGCGAATCGAGATTCCGTGTTGATCACCGGGAACATGGCCGCGGCTCTAGGCTGCGTATACGCCGGTGCGACCGTGGGAGCGTGGTACCCGATCACGCCGGCGACGTCGCTCATGGACTCGTTCCGGGGCTTCTGCGCGAGCCTCCGCAAGGATCCGGAGACCGGGAAGAACCTGTACTGCGTCATCCAAGCGGAGGATGAGCTCGCGGCGATCGGTATGGTGCTGGGCGCCGGCTGGATGGGTGCTCGTGCGTTTACGCCCACAAGCGGTGCCGGGCTCTCCTTGATGAACGAGTTCCTCGGGATGGCTTATTACGCCGAGATACCGGCCGTCATCTTCGACGTACAGCGTGCGGGACCCTCCACGGGCATGCCCACTCGCACCCAACAGGGGGATTTCTTCACGGTCGCGTTCGCCTCCCACGGCGACACCAAGCATGTCCTGCTGTTTCCGGGTGACCCGCGAGAGTGTTTTTACTTCGCCGTTGAGGCGTTCGATCTGGCCGAGCGTTTCCAGACACCGGTGTTCGTAGTCTCCGATCTCGACATCGGCATGAATGATTGGGTGTGCGAGAAGCTCGAGTGGGATGATGCCTACGTTCCGGACCGTGGAAAGGTTCTATCCGCGGAGGATCTTCAGGAGATGGAGGCGTTCCATCGGTACCTCGACGCCGACGGCGATGGTATCCCCGCTCGGACTCTGCCGGGGGTCGATCCCAAGGGGGCGTACTTCACCAGGGGTTCGGGACACGACCGTTTCGGTCGCTACACCGAAGACGCCGATCTCTACCGAGACGTCGTGGACCGGATCGCGAGGAAGATCGAAGGGGCAGCGGAGGCTCTACCCGCCCCGGAGGTCCGCACCACCGACGAAGCGACCGTCGGGCTCGTCACCGTCGGTGGCTGCCGGGCGGCCGTCTTGGAGGCGCTCGAGTTACTCGAAGAGGAGGGGATCCACCTCGATTTTCTACGGGTAACGGGCTTCCCCTTCTCCGCCGCAGTCGAAGAGTTTCTCCTCGCCCACGAAGTGAACATCGTGGTCGAGCAGAACCGGGACGCGCAGCTCAAGAGGTTGCTCACGCTGGAGACGGCCGTTCCGAAGAATAGGCTCGACTCTGTGCTGGACTACGGGGGGGCCCCCCTCAGCGCCGAAGTGGTGGCACAGGGTGTTCGGGATCGGTTGGGGCTCGTCCCCGTGGAAGCCGGGTAAAAGGATTCAATGACACAAACAGCCAAACCGTCGGTCCGACATCCGCGTCTCAGACATAACAAACTCGGGCTGACTCAGCGAGACTACGAGGGGACCCAGTCGACCCTCTGTGCCGGGTGCGGTCACGATTCCGTTACCGCGGCGATCGTTCAGGCGTTTTTCGAGCTCGACATCGCGCCTCACCGGGTCGCGAAGCTGAGTGGGATCGGATGCTCGTCCAAGACGCCTACGTACTTTCTCAGCGAGGCCCACGGCTTCAACTCCCTCCATGGCCGTATGCCGTCCATCGCGACGGGTGCGAATGCGGCAAACGGCGGCCTGTCTTACATCGGGGTCTCCGGAGATGGCGATTCACTCTCCATCGGGCTGGGGGGTTTTTGCCACGCAGTCCGCCGCAACGTGAACATGCTCTACATGTTGGAGAACAATGGTGTGTACGGACTGACCAAGGGCCAGTTTTCGGCGTCGGCGGACGTGGGCAGCACGGCCAAGCGCGGTGAGGCAAACCAGATGCGCCCCATCGATCCGGCGTCGATGGCGCTCACGTTGGGCGCCTCATTCGTCGCGCGAAGCTTCTCCGGAGACAAGAAGCAGCTGGTGCCTCTCATCAAGGCCGGGCTGACTCACCAGGGCTTCGCTCTCGTGGACGTGATCTCTCCGTGCGTGACGTTCAACGACCACGAGGGCTCCACCAAGAGCTATGCCCACACGCGCGAGCACGGACATGAGGTGGTCGCGACGGACTTCGTTCCGCTGCTCCACGAGATCCAGGCTCAGCAGGATGAAGGAGCGGCGACGGCTGTGACGATGCACGACGGGAGCGTCGTGCGGTTTCGATCGGTGGATGAGGACTACGACCCGACCGATAGGGACGCGGCGCATGCCCATCTCAAGGAGCTCCAGGCGCACGGAGAGGTGGCGACGGGCCTTCTCTTCATCGAACCCACGAGTTTGGACTTGCACGCGTTTGAGAATACGGTGGATCAGCCCCTGGTTGACGTGCCATTCGACCGGCTGTGTCCCGGGAGTTCCGTGCTGGCGGAACTTCAATCCCGTTGGCGTTGAGGAAATAGCCATGGGAAAGTTAGAGGCGATCTGGCTCAAGCGAGCCCGCGGAGGACCGATGGATCCAGTCGACGAAGCCCTCGCGGTGGAAGGTCGGGGGCTCCAGGGCGGCGCGGACTTCGGTCGCGACCGCCAGGTGACGCTGATCGAACGGGAGGTCTTCGACCGTGTCAAAGCCGAAGTCGACGACTCGGTGGAGCCGGTGATGCGCCGCGCCAACCTCCTGGTGTCCGGGATACGGCTGGAGGGTACCCGTAACCGGACGCTCGCCGTGGGAGATCTACGGATTCACATCCATGGTGAGGCCCGTGCCTGCGGACAGATGGGGAAGGCATGCAGTGGCCTCAGCGACGCCCTCGATCCCCACTGGGGGGGCGGGGCCTACGGGAGCGTGGTGAACGACGCGACGATCGCCGTCGGTGACGAGGTCCGCTGGGAGGAATCCGGGTAGGAAGCCAGTCCAGGACGGAGCTCATTGAGGTAGCGAGCTTTCCTCAGTCCCCGCTCACATCCACGTAGATTTTGCCACCCTTCTCGCGGAATTCGGCCGACTTTGCCTCGAGCCCGCTCCGGACCACGTCTTCGGTCGACTCACCCGCAGCAACGTAGTCGCGGATGTCTTGGGTGATCTTCATCGAGCAGAATTTGGGTCCGCACATCGAGCAGAAGTGGGCTACCTTCGCCCCCTCAGCGGGCAGTGTTTCGTCGTGGAACTCTCGGGCCGTTACCGGATCGAGCGCCAAATTGAACTGGTCCTCCCAGCGGAAGTCGAACCTGGCTTTCGAGAGAGCGTCGTCCCAATCCCGGGCTCTGGGATGCCCTTTGGCAAGGTCGGCGGCGTGCGCGGCGATCCGATAAGCGATCACGCCTGCCTTCACATCGTCTCGGTCGGGCAGGCCTAGGTGTTCCTTCGGCGTCACGTAGCAGAGCATCGCCGTCCCGTACCATCCGATCTGCGCGGCGCCGATGGCGCTCGTGATGTGGTCGTATCCCGGGGCGATGTCCGTTGTCAGCGGCCCGAGTGTGTAGAAGGGGGCTTCGGCACACCACTCCAGCTGTTTGTCCATGTTTTCCTTGATCATGTGCATCGGGACATGCCCCGGCCCCTCGCACATTACCTGGACGTCATGCTCCCAGGCGATCCTGGTGAGCTCTCCCTGCGTGTAGAGCTCTGCGAACTGGGCCTCGTCATTGGCGTCCGCGAGCGAGCCAGGCCGTAGTCCATCCCCCAATGAGAACGACACATCGTACTGGGCCATGATCTCGCAGATGTCACGAAAGCGGGTGTAGAGGAAGCTCTCCTTGTGGTGGGCCAGACACCATTTGGCCATGATCGAGCCGCCCCGCGACACGATGCCGGTCATGCGATCGGCCGTCATCGGGACGTAGCGGAGGAGCACCCCGGCGTGCACCGTGAAATAGTCGACTCCTTGTTCACACTGCTCGATCAGCGTGTCGCGGTAGACTTCCCAGGTGAGCTCCTCGGGGACTCCGTTCACCTTCTCGAGAGCCTGATAGATCGGCACCGTTCCGATCGGTACGGGAGAGTTCCGGATAATCCACTGACGGGTCTCGTGGATGTTTTTGCCGGTGGAGAGGTCCATCACGGTGTCGGCACCCCAAAGAGCCGCCCACCTCAGTTTCTCGACCTCCTCCTCGATCGAGGAGCCCACGGCAGAGTTGCCGATGTTGGCGTTGATCTTCACGCGGAAGGCACGTCCGATAATCATCGGCTCGGACTCGGGATGGTTGATGTTGGCCGGGATGATCGCCCTTCCCCGTGCGACTTCGTCGCGGACGAACTCGGCGTCCATCCCTTCGCGAACGGCGACGAACTCCATCTCCTCGGTCACGTCGCCCCGGCGGGCGTAGTGCATCTGCGTGACGGTTCCGCCCGTAGAGCGGAGGGGGCGATTCTGGAGTGCCTCGGGGACCGGGACCGCCGTACTCGGGTCGGGCGGCCGATAGGTCGTGTGGCCCTCGATCACGCCGCCCCGCCCTTCGATCCACTGGGCCCGTAGTTTAGCCAGCCCAGAGAGAGGATCGACGCCCAGCGGTCCGCTCGTGTCACTCACGCGTAACGGGGGCTCCCCACCAGAGAGTGAGATCTCTCTCATCGGCACGCGGACGCCATAGCGGCCCTCCACGAAGACTTTCGTCGATTTCGGGAAGGCAGGGCCGTATTCATCCTCCGAAGGGTCGTTCATGTTGCGCTCGCCCGTACGCTCGGCACCGTTCTGCTGGGGCACGATGTTCTCCTTTACGGTGAAAATCTTGGGTGGATCCCTAAACAAAAACCGCCGCGGCGCAGGGCCGGGCGGCTCGTCCAGTGGTGTCCAATGGCTTCCGCACTCCCTACGCCGGTGTCAGCCGGGTCAGGTTCCAAGGGACTCTCTCAACCCCCGTTTTCTAGGGTACCCCTGGCGGTTCACCAGAAAGATAAGCGGGCCGGTCTCCACCGCCAACTCCGGCACACACCTACTGCGTGGCGAAGATGAACGTGTAGGTGTCGCCGAGGGTGAACTTGGCGTTCAGAGGGGTCATTTCCATGAGTGCCAAACCGAGGGATCTATCGGACGTCGTGACCAAAATCCCGATCAGTCTCTGAACCGAAGAATCACCCGGCATCCCCTCCGGAAGGATCCAATTCTCCCAGTCCAATTGGTAGCGTTCACGGTCGAACGAGAATCCCGGGGGAAGGTTGTCCACGAGTTCCGGGGGCACGACCCCCGCGTCCGCGTCGGCCGGCCAAGGGTGGTTCCCAACTGACAGGCGAGTGGCTGCCTCCTCTACAACGCTGAACGCGGCTCTGATCTCCGTCGCGCGGGCTCGGGTCAGAACATCCTGCATTTGTGGAATTGCAATGCGGGTAATGATGCTTACAAGCAGCATCACAGTAATCGCTTCCACGATCGTCGAGCCAACCCGCCTCTTTGCGCCAGCGAGCTCGGGGTCGATGGGCGTAGGGCCGCTCAATTCAACGCTACCAGATTCAGCACATCAGTACCGTTGCCCACGAAGACGTCGAGCCGCTCCACCGACGAGTACGAGAGTGTCACACGCCCAGTTCGTCCGAGTATGCGGTAGTCCCTGTTCGTGAGCCGGATGTATTCCATCCCTTGAAAAACGGGGCCTGCGTCGTCGAGTGCGAGAGGCACCTGCCCCGTATCGAGTAGATATTGCTCGATTTTCTGGGCCTGGAAATACATTACCAGACGGAGGGTCGATTCCTCCGCCTCTACGGCGGCCGGACCTGGAGGGGAGATCCGAAGGACTCCGGGAGGCCAAAACCAGATCCACAATGAGATGGCTGTGGCGAAGATGAGTGCCAGATGCCGCAGACCGAGTCCCTGACGACGGACGCGTATCTCTCGAGCGAGAGCTTCGAGCTCCGCCTTCTGAGTCTGGTCGCGCAGAACGGCCGCCAGGGCAGAATCTCGCTCACTGGCCTGACTGACCTCTACCTCAAATTCTTCCTCTACTTCAAGTTCTTGCTCCTCCGAAGGCTCGGGAGGCGGGCTCGAATCTATTGAATCGCTCATCAATCACTCGATCGGCGTCCTGCTAAACGCGCACAAGCGCGGGGCACCCACGCCGAAAGGCGTGGGTCGCGCGACCCGCTGTGCTCCTTCAACAGCCTTCGCGGGAAAGCTTTCATAAAGATACTCTTTGAAATTCGCAAACGCACTCAGTTTCTCGCACCCCGGCTCGGTATTTCGGGCAGGCACTACCGCACCAGTCTCTTGTACTTGATCCGGTGGGGCTGCTCGGCTTCCGCCCCGATCCTCCTCCGTCGATCCTCCTCATATTCTTGGTAATTGCCTTCGAACCAAACAGCCTGGCTTTCTCCCTCGAAGGCGAGAATGTGGGTGGCGATCCTATCAAGGAACCAGCGGTCGTGTGAAATGACCATAACCGATCCCGCAAACGAAAGTAGAGCCTCTTCAAGCGCGCGGAGCGTGTCGACATCGAGATCGTTCGTCGGCTCGTCGAGCAGCATGAGGTTGCCCCCCTCCTTCAGCAGCTTGGCCAGGTGGAGCCGATTCCGCTCCCCGCCGGAGAGAACGCCTACCTTCTTTTGTTGCTCTGCGCCCCGAAAACTGAACCAGGACAAGTAGGCTCTCGGGTTCACCTCGACCCGGCCGAACTCGAGTACTTCCAGTCCTCCTGCCACCTCCTCGAAGACGGACTTGTCCGGATCCAAAGCCGATCTCGACTGGTCGACGTACGCCAGCTTCACAGTCTGTCCGAGCCGGACGTCGCCCGTGTCCGGCTCCTCCTGTCCGGTGATCATTCGGAAGAGCGTGGTCTTGCCCGCACCATTGGGGCCGATGATGCCGACGACGGCGCCCGGGGGGAGGGCGAACGAAAGGGCGTCCATGAGCAGATGATCGCCGAAGCCCTTCGTGACCGTGTCACACACTACGACATCGTTCCCCAAGCGGGGCCCTTTCGGGATGAGGATCTCGGCGGTGCGGATCTGTTCCCTCTCATCCTGGGCGAGAAGCTCCTCGTACGCGCTGATCCGAGCCTTACCTTTGGCGTGGCGTGCTCGAGGTGCCATTCGGATCCACTCCAACTCGCGAGTGAGCGAGCTCTGGCGCGCAGACGCTTCCTTTTCCTCGACGCGTAGCCGCTCGCTCTTCTGCTCCAGCCATGAAGAGTAATTCCCCTTCCACGGGACCCCCTCCCCGCGATCCAGCTCGAGAATCCACTGGGCCACGTTGTCGAGGAAGTATCGGTCATGAGTGATCGCGACGATGGTCCCGGTGAACTCACTCAAGTATCGCTCGAGCCAAGCGACCGACTCGGCGTCGAGGTGGTTGGTCGGCTCGTCGAGCAGAAGCATGTCGGGTTCTTCGAGAAGGACCTTGCAGAGGGCGACTCTCCTCCGCTCGCCGCCGGACAGAGTGCTTACCGATGCGTCGGGAGGCGGGAGGCGAAGGGCATCCATCGCGATCTCGATCCGACGGTCCAAATCCCACGCGTTGGACGCGTCGATCCGGTCCTGAACCCGCGCCTGCCTCTCGATGAGTGCCTCCATCTCCTCATCCGTCATCGGTTCAGCGAATTTCGCACTTATCTCTTCGAAATCCTCGAGGAGATTCCGTGTCTCACGGACGGCCTCGTCGACGTTGCCGCGGACGTCGAGCTCGGGGTCTAGCTCGGGCTCCTGCGGTAGGTAGCCGATCCTCGTTCCCTTGGCTGCCCAGGCCTCACCTAGGAAGTCTTCGTCCAAGCCGGCCATGATCCTGAGCAGCGTGCTCTTGCCCGATCCGTTCGCTCCGACCACGCCGATCTTCGCCCCATGGAAGAAAGACAGCCAAATGCCCTTGAGGATCTCCCGCTTGGGGGGGACGATCTTGCGGAGGCCCTTCATGACGTAGACGAACTGCTGATCGGTCATTCGTTTCAGGAGAAGAGGGTGAAACGGCAAGTTACGTGGGGCCGCACAATCTATTAGCCCGTTGAACCAGCTGGCGCCGGCCTTTGAGGGACCGCAGTCAGCCCTGAGACGAGCCCAAAAGGCTGTCTCCCCTTCGAGGACAGTAGGTCAGAGCGCAAGTGCGCCGAAGTAGATTATGAGCACCCCGGCGAGGGTGCCTGCCAGCCCTCGGAAGCGCCACGAGAACAGGCTCCCGCTTGTGTCGGAGGGCAAGAAGCGGTCGGCTATCGCGCGGTAGACGCCTGGAAACATTACCAGCAGCAGCGCGCTGACCCCGAGGATCCCCCAGCCGAACACCGTCAGGAAGGTCGCTAAACCACTGTCCTCTGCGGCGCCCGCCCAAGCCATCGCCGCCCCCAAGGTTGCCATGAGTGCACCCAACGTTCGGAGGCGAACGTTGCTCGCGATCGTCTCCTTGAACCAGCGCAAGGTCGCTCCCGGCGCAACGAGCAACGCTCCCCGGCCGCAGACCAAAAAGGCCCCAAACGCAATGGTCACGATTCCAACCGCGCTCATATGTTCGCCTTCCAATGTCTATGCGTGGTACTAGGCGGCTACAAACAGCCCCGTGGCGTACATGGCGATCAGCCCCGCCAACAGCCCCGCCGCGTTCAGCGGGCTCCGCAAGCCCTCTCGCCCATGAGATCCCATGCTCCGGCCGAGAACCGCAATGACCTGGACGATGGCTCCGGCCCCGATCGCCAGGAAGAGAGCGCCGGCCATCGGTGAATACGAGAATCCTCCGATCCAAGTGCCGAAGATCGTGGGAACGCCTGCGATGAGGCCGAGAGCGGCCAGCTTCCCGTACGATGGCCGCGAACGGGCCAGGGGTGCCACGATGCCGAGGCCCTCCGTGGTGTTGTGGAGCAGAAACCCGAAGACCAAGCTCGTCCCCAGCGCAACCTCGCCGACCGCATACGAAGAGCCGATAGCCAGGCCCTCTCCGAGGTTGTGAAGCCCGATCCCGATGGCGATGAGGGCGGAGAGGCCTAAGGGGCTGATCGGAGAGTCGCGATGGCCCCTTCGGGTAACGGCGTGAATAGCCAGGGGTGTACCGACCACTCCCAAGACGATGAGGCCAACCCCCTGGAACGCCGACGCGACCTGGCCCGCCAAGTCCAACGCCCCCTCGAGAGCATCCACCCCGAGGAAGAGCAGCAAGCCCACAGTGAAGCTCAGGAAGAAGTCCACCCAACGCGTACTCACGCCCGCGAGAAACGGGAGCCACAGGAGCCCCAGAAACACCGGGATGATGCCCACGTAAGCACCTAGAAGCGCAAAGGTGGCCACGTAGGACCCAGTGACCTGTGGAGACTGCGTGGCAACCGCTACTTCCTGAGTGAACGTGACTCCCGTCGAGCTTACGATCGTGATTTCAAGCGGGTCACCGTCGACCCACGGGTAGGGGATATCCACCACAATGTCTTCGAGACGGTCGACGACGCGGTCTGGTGCCACCGTGTGCTCCCAGTAAGCCTCGTCCACGATCACCTGCGCGACCGTCACGGGTTCCGGCCCGCCATTGACCAAATGGACGCGGACCAGGCCGGGCTCGGGGAAGGCGATCCGTTCGAAAGAGAGTTCCTCGATGGGCGGAAACGCGGCTCGGAATACGCCAATGGGCCCAGTGCGAGCAAATACGATCAGCAGAGCGGCAAGCAAAAGCAGCGGGAGCAGGCCCTTGGCTGCCAGAGCCATAGCGCCTTGGTGAGAGCGTGTAGGCTCATCCGGCTGCCCAGGGCTGCCCGGCTGAGCGTCATTCGCATATGTCGTGCTCGTGGAGTCAGTTTCCACGCCGTCGTCGCTTTCGTGGTCGTGGGTGTTCATTCTCGGCTGCCCTCGGGTCGTTCAGTGAGTCCGCGGCTTGCGTGGAGCTCGTAGGCGGAGGTCAAACCACCGTTTTCGGCTTGACGTCGAAGATCCCCATCCAACCGAGCTCGGCGAATTCGCTCTGGTGGGCATGGAACATGTACTTCCCGGGGTAGTCATACGTGAACTCGAGGACGGCGCGTTCGCCCTGGCAAAGCATCACGGTGTCTGTCCATTCGTAGCGTTCCAGGTCCGTTCCCGTGCGGTAGAGGCGAAAGAAATTCCCGTGCAGGTGGAACGAATTGAGCACGTCGAACTCGGTCATGTTGCCGAGGTATACGCGCACCAACTCTCCCTGCTCGATTTCGATGGGGTGTCTCTGATAATGGAAGGCCACTGAATTCACGGCGTAGACCTCGTTCTCGCCGTCGAAGTTGGTGTCGAAGCCGTTCATCAGCATCATCATTTCGTTGGCTTCCGGCCTTCCCTCCGGTGGATCTACGATGAACGCACCGTACAGGCCTTTGTGCACATGGCGCTTCAACGGCAGGGCGTGACAGTGATACAGGTGGAACCCCATCGGCGCCGCGTCGAACTCGTAAACGAAGCTCTCCCCCGGTTCGACGGGTTCAAAAACGCCGTCCATCCCCGCGGCGTGGATACCGTGGAAGTGGATCGTATGCGTGTGACTTCCAGCATTGGTGAAGTTCACCTTCAGCCGATCACCTTCCGTGCAGCGGATGCTTGGCCCGGGGACCGTCCCGTTGTAGGTCCAAGCAGCGAAGTATACTCCGGGTGCGACTTCAATCTCCCTATCCACGGCAACGATTTCGTACTCGCGCTGAGTCTGGCCGTTGGCAAGCGTCGACACTTTCCCGTAGTCGAAATGTTTGAGGAACGCCGTGGGATCGAACGCGTCCAGATCGACGTCACCCTCGGTTCCAGCGAGTCCCTGGTTTTGCTTTTCCTCGGCCCCGCTGAACGATGGCTCGGCGTCCGCAGGCCTGGATCCGGCCAGAGCTCCCGCTCCGGCAGCCAGACCCACGGCTCCGGCTACGCCCGATCTCAGAAGGTCACGGCGTGAAATTCCGGAGCCGGCTTGGCCATCTGCGTCGTCTTGGCGGTCTCCCATCGGATTCCCTGGTTAAGGCTGCCCCAATGTGAAATTTAGGCATGCCTAAATTTCACCTTCGCCACTGGCATGTCAAGAGTGTCGTATTGAACGTGGGGTGAATCGACGTAGAATCGACGGGAGGCGGGCCGGCACGAAGGCCGGACGCGTGGACGAATTGCAGCGCTGGAAGCTCACCCCATTTCATCAACAGGCCTTTTATGATCGGGATCGTTGGAGGCGGAATCTCAGGGCTGGTCCTCGCCTACGAGCTTCGACGTCTCGGTGTCGACGTCACCGTCTGGGAGGCGGCGAGCGTTCCGGGTGGGGTCATGCGATCTCAGCTCCACGGGGACCTCGTGCTGGAGTTGGGCCCTCAGAGGGCGCGGCTGACCGGCCCCTTCCGGCAGCTCGTCGAGAGCGTGGGTCTGAGCGAAGAGCTTATCACGGCACCCGCGGATCTTCCGCTGTACGTGTATCATCGAGGCCGACTACGGCGAGCTCCTCTGTCGCTCTCGCAGGCCGTGACCACGGATCTTCTTCCGTGGTCGGCCAAGGCGCGCGTGTTGGCCGAGCCTTTCACGACCGGTCCCAGGGCAGACGAACGCGTGGGCCCGTTCTTACGGAGGAAGTTTGGCGGATCAGCGTATCGAGCCTTGCTGGGACCTCTGTACGGCGGCCTCTACGCCTCCGATCCGGACCGCATGCCGGTGAAGCACGCGCTCCAGAGGACCCTGGAGGAGCTCGGCGTCCGGCGGAGCATCCTATGGCGGATGTTCCGTGGTGCAGGGCAGGCAGCCGAAGCCGCACTCTGCTCCTTCCGGGATGGGTTGGGATCGCTTCCGCTGGCGATCGCCGGAGAGTTGGAGCAGAGCGTTCGGCTGGAGGCCCCGGTGCGCATGCTTGAGAAGAGCGCGGACCAGTGGGAGGTCACCGTGGACGGCGCCGGAGTCGTGCGGGCCGATGCAGTCGTGTTGGCGTGCCCCTCCGATGAGGCCGCTGGCCTCTTGGGTCGCGCTTATCCGGAGCAGGCGAGCCGGCTGTCGGCTCTCCGGTACAACCCGTTGGCCCTCGTATACCTCAAGTCCGAAACGGGCCTCCGAGGCCTCGGTTACCAGGTAGCGTTCGGCGAGTCTCTCGAAACGAGGGGCGTGACGTGGAACGACAGCCTTTTCGTGCGTCCAGGCCTGTACACCGTCTATTTGGGCGGAATGAAGAACCCCGAGCTGCCCGACTGGGATGATGGCCGGATTGCGGAGATTGCTCGCAAGGAGTTCGAAGTCGTGACCGGATACCGGGCGGAGGCGCTTCAGGTTTCTAGAACGCGGATCCCCGCGTGGGACCAGAGCTGGGATGCTCTGGAGGGGCTCGAGTTGCCGACGGACCTACACGTCTGCTCGAACTACACCGCTCGGCCAGGGATCTTGGGCCGGATCACCGATGCGAAGCGAATGGCGGCCACCCTCGCGAAGGAGTACCCGCCTGACTCCTCGATCAGTCGGCGGCATTGAGGCAGAACGTGGCCGGCGAGGCCCGACAGAGGCAGCGGCGCAGACCCAATTCACCCATGATCGGTTCGGGCCGAAGCACATCCTCCACGAGATCCGCGAGAAGCGCCGCGAAGGCGTCGTCGTCATGGGGAATGGGTATACGGTGGAACTCGAGGCCGGCTTCTTCCGCAATTTCACGGAGCTCACAATCCAACTCCGACAACGTTTCGGACTGCTCATGCATGAAGCTCACCGCATCGACGACCACCCGAGCCGCATCGACCTCGCGAATTACAGTTTCGACTTCGGGAGCCGTCCATGCGATGTCACGGTTCGTATGGTTCTGGTATCCGAGCGTGTAGTCACTGATGCCGAGCTCTCTGGCCACCATACGGCACACCTCCTCGACGTAGGCCACATATCGTGGACCGTCGTCCACATACTTGAGCGGCGTACCGTGAGCCGAGAAGACGAGCGTGGTGTCCGACGCATGGAGGTCGACTCCCTCCCGTTTCACGTAGTCGAGAATGGCGTCCGCGCGGAGTCGTTGATAAGCCGGATGCCGATGCCAGCCGGTAATCTCACGGAGCGGAACGTCCCACGAGAGCTCGGTCATGGCGGTCCGAACGTCCTCCAGGGCCGCAATCGTGGTGGACCTCCCGCACAGGGGGTAGACGGGGAGGGCCACCAATTGCTCGACACCGTCGGCCTGCGCATCGGCCACGGCCGCACCGACTGAGGGTTCCGTAAACTGCATGCCCGAGTAGCACCGCAGGTTCAAGTCCCGCCGGCGAAGAACACCCTCGACCATGCGGGCCTGCTTTCGGGCTTGTTGGCTCAGTGGAGATCCGCCGATCTGCTTGTATTCCTCGATCAGTCCCGGCGCCCGTTGCTCAGCGAGCTTTCGGGCACGATTGCCTCCCTTTCCAGACTCGAGGGATGCGTTGCGAGCGAAGATACGCTCCAGGAAGGGGATGACCTCTTCGAGCGTGGCATTCTCGGGTTCGCCGAAATTGAGTATCAGAACACCAATCTTCATCGATCAACGATCTCGTTTCAACGTTGGACAAATGCGTGGGCGATGGATCGGTCCCGGGTAAGGGACGACCCGTCGGGCACAGCCCGACGGGTCTCGCACCCCCACGGCTGGAGGTGTACGTGCCTATGAAGCTCTGATGCCTCGCTGGGAAGGGAGCTCCGCTCAGTTACCAGGGCTTCTCGCCAAGGCCTCCCAGTATTGCTCGACCAAGTCCCGGAAGCCCGTGGGGACCTCATCAGAACGAGAGCCGAAGACCCGATCCGACGCCTCGCCTTCCAGCTCTCGTCGGAGGGCGAACTCCACTTGCTTCAATCCCTCGACGATCATCGACTGGATTCGGCTCAATTCGGCCATGTCCAGGTAGACATCCTCACGGTCCAGCTGCCTCAGCGCATCGATCACCTCGCCGAGCTGCTCCTGGTTCAGGTCCACCTCGTCGAGGAGGCGCTCCAGCTCGATGGCCTCCTGGACGCGTTGCCGAGCCTCGCTGCGGAATTGTCGGATGTCGCCCGTCGAGAGACGGCCGAGCCTCGAGCCGGCATATGCGCCGCCGCGATTATCGAAGCCTCCCTGATTCCCTCCGTCCGGGCCACCGTCTCGGGCACCCTGACCTCCCTGCTGGCCGCCCTGCTGACCTTGCTGGCCCTGCTGGCCCTGTTGACCCTGTTGCCCCTGGCCCTGACCCTGCTGACCCTGTTGGCCCTGGTCACCCTGCTGGCCCTGCTGACCCTGTTGGCCCTGGTCACCCTGCTGGCCCTGCTGACCCTGTTGGCCCTGGTCACCCTGCTGGCCCTGTTGGCCTTGCTGACCCTGTTGGCCTTGGTCACCCTGCTGGCCCTGTTGGCCTTGTTGGGCCTCCTGGTCGCCCTGTTGACCCTGGCTACCCCGCTCGCCGAGCCTGCGTGACAGCGACTCGACACCGCGAGAGAGGTCCCTCGCCATGTCGAGCGCATCCGCACGGCGGTCCGACTGGCTCTCGCCGATCGCGTCACTCGCCCTCTCCAACTCCTCGGAGAGCTCTTCGACGATGCGGGTGGTTTCGGCCTCGAACTCCCTCGTGTACGCAGTATCCTGGACGCCGATGAGCCCGCGGGAATAACGGACACGTTCCTTGAGCTTGTCGTCCTCGATCGTCCGGGCGGCGTCATCCAACCTGTCCGCCGCCTGCCTCTGGTCTGCCCTGGCCTCGCCTGTCAGCCGGTCGATCTCACGCTCCAGGTCGGTGATCTCTTCGTGCATCGCTTCCTTGCGATCGAATAGGCGTCTTCCTGCCTCTGAGCCCGGCCCCTGCCTCGCTTCTGCGAGGCGCTGCATGTCTCCCTCCATATCACGTTGTTCGCGGGCCAACTCTTCGGCTCGCGCCCTGGCGTCCTCGACATCGGTGGTGAGCCGCTCCTGGCGATCTCGCTCCAGGCGACGCGTGGCGTCTTCCAGCCGGTCGAGGGCCGATTGGGCGTCGGCGGTTGCGGCGCTCCCGGACGCGGCAGCCGAGCGGCGCATGTCCGCGGCTGCCTCCTGGAGTCGCCGAGAAGCTTCCATCAACTGCGGGTCGTTGGTCTCACGGGCCAGCCGTTCGAGACGGCGAGCCTCTTCCTCAGTATCTTCGGCCAGTTGGCGCTGAGCCTCGTCACTGGAGCCGCCCGATGCGCCTCCCTGCTGAGCAGCGGCCCTGCGCTGCCGCTCTGCCTGTTGCTGCTGCCGCCTGGCGAGTTCCTTCAGCGCCTCCATGCTCTCGTCGAGCTGATCACCGGTCTGTTGGCGTTCACCGCGCTCGACGGTCTCGTACTGGTTCTGAAGCTTATCGAGCTCGAGCTCGAAGATATCGGCCAGGTCATCCGCTCTCGCGCCGCCGCCACCGCCACCGCCCCCCTGTTGCCCTTGACTGACCTCGACCTCGTAGCTCTCCTCGGCCTTCTGGAGATTCTGGAGCGCTCTCAGTTCGGGTGCGATCGCCTCCTGTAGGTCCCCATCCGCGAGGATCTCCTCCGCGACCTCCATCTCCGCGATGGCCTGGCGCAGCGCCTCGGAAATGCTCTGGAACTGGGGATCGCTCCCCAACCCGCGAGCGGACAGCCGGTCCAAGATTCCCCCCACCTGCTCCTTCGCGGCGCCCTGGGCCAGGCGTACACTGACCAGGTTCTCCCGGAACTCACCGTCACTATATCGCTCGCGGTCCCGCACCAGGTTGTACGTAGCTGCGACCACCTGCTCTTGGAGCTCGGAGAGAGCACCGTCGTCCGCACCGCCCCCACCACCTCCGCCGCCACCACCACCTCCCTGCTCGGCCTGGCGGAAATCCACACGGAACGGGCGGATCTGGAGGAAGTAGATGTCGCTCTTCGCCGAGCGGCTGTCCGGCCCCCGGTTGCTGTCCTCTACCTGGGCGTAGTAGGAAACGAGGTCCCCGGACTCGAGGCCGAAGTCCTCGAGGAAGAGCGTGTGCGCAGCGGTAACCTCCGGTGTCGCGCGGCCGTCGAACAACGGAATCGTGTCCTCGGGGCCACCATTGACCGAGTAGATGAGAAGCAGCTCGGAGACGCCATAGTCGTCGTCAGCCCTCGCCTCGAGATAGAATTCCTCGATCGGACTCGCGCGCTCATCACGCCCCGGCTCGGAAAACGACACGGACGGTGGCTGATCCCTGAGGACGTCGATCATGTACTGAGGAGAGGCCGCAACGAGCTCTCCGCTCTCCCTCTGCAGAGCAACTTCGTAAAAGCCTTCTTCCTCGACGGTCAGGCTCGCCATCCAGGTGCCGTCTTCTCCGCCTCCCGTGAGTGGCACGGCCTCACCGTCTACGATGAGCTCCCCGCCCGGCGTGAGCATAGTCGGGAAGACTCGCACGTTCACGACGGTCCCTCGGACCGCGGCGATGTCACCGCCGAATTCCACTGTGCGGGACGCGAGCTCCGTGTATGCGGGAAAGTGATACTCCAACTCGAGATGCTCCACATAAGGGAGATCGGCCACGTCGATTCGGTGCGTGGCGGAGCGGATACCGCTGGATTCGACGAAGTAGTCCGTTGGCTCGTCCAGACCGACAAGGAGGAGCTCGAAGCCCGCCACTTGGTCCGCGAGCATGAAAAGCTGGTCAAACGCGTCCGAGGATTCTCCACGGAAGAAGACCTGCACGTCGTCGGTCTCAAATCCGTGGAGCTCGGCAGTGACGAGCTGATCGGATCCTCGAGCGATCGTGACGTCACCGGGGCTCACGGAAATCGAATACGGGTTCACGGTCCCGGCGTCCACCGTTGGGAACAGCAGGGCCCGTGCCCCGCTTCGGAGCTGGGCCGGTCCCAGAAGCAATAACGCGAGCGAGCCGAGTGCCACGGTAGCCAGTGCTCCCGACGCCCGGTAAAGACCCTTCTGCTCGATCCGGTGCCCGAAATTGATATCCTCTGCACGCCGGAGCGCGCTCTCGACGACTCGTCGTGCAAGGGCCTCGGAGGTGTGGTCTGATCCGGACGCTGTCTCGAGTGCCGACAGCACCGAGGCCTCCAAGGAGGGCTCGTTCTCTTCCAGATAGAGGGCCGCCTGCTCGTCGGAGACTCTCCGCGCCAGAGGCCAGATGAGGAACCGGGCCGTCAGCGCGGCCACGGAGAGCCACAGGATACCACGGAACCACAGGACCGATGAGGCGCTGAACCGTGCGACTTCGAGCCCATAGACCGACAGGAGGAACGCCAGCAAGCTGGCACCGAGCACGATAGCCATTCCCCGGATCGCGATATGCGCACGCCACCGCCTGCGAATCTGGCGGACAATAGACAGGACCCGGTTGGCCTCATGTGCTGCTCGGTACATAACTCCTCCCATCCTCAAATCTCGTTGTCGCTGTCCGAGAAATCCAGTTGGAAATCGCGGTCTCCGCCAACAAAAGCACCAGTGCCGCCACCATCAGCAAGCGCCACAGGGACTGGCGCCGCTCCTGATTCCTCGCCTGCATTTCGGCCGAAATCTCTGGACCGGCACCTATCTCGACGCCCACATCCCGAGAAGCAACGGACGCCGCCAACTCGGCGGGATCCATGGCCTCCAACTCAGACTCCGTTACATCCACGTTCACCGCTACCGCGAAGGGACGCTCCGGATTCGTACCCGGCGGCCGGACTTCGTAAAATGCTTGCTCCTCAAGCTCCAAGAAACGAGGTCCGGCCGTCGCCGGCAAGGTAACACTCCCACCCCCCGGCGTCAGCGCGACCAGATCCACGTCAGGCGCCAGCTCGCTCTCTCGGTCCGCGACGAACACAATGCCGGCTGGATCGGCGAGGTCGAGGACCTGGCCGGCGGTGAACCAGGGCACGCGTTCCCGATACCCGCTGAGGTGACGCATCATCTGGTGGATGAACGGGAGAAATACCGGCTGCAGGGCCAGATCGTTCCAAAAAAGGTCCATCGTGCTGGTCCAGACGAGCACGGACCCCTCACCCAAGCGCCGCTCGGCAAGCGCGACCGATCCGTCGTCGAACTGCGCGAGCACTCGTCCCTCTGGACCAACCTCCAAATCCCTCGACCGGAAGAACCTCGCCCGCGCGAAGTCGCCGCTCCCGGGTTCAACGAACAACTCGAACACTGGATGGGGGTAGTCGAGCCCGCCCAGTCGAGCGGCCCCCCTCGTATGGTCCCTGGCGGGGCCGATTCGTCCGGGGAGTATCTCCTCGAGCCCGGTCCTCCATGCGCTCCGTTCTCCGAGAACGAGCAACAGTCCGCCGCCCCCCTCGACGAACCCGCGCAGGCGATCTGCTGAGGCACCCTGTGGGAAGGGGATGTCATTGAGAACGACCACGTCCGTCGACGCCAAATCGTCCGCCGAGACGGAGGTCGAACCCCTCACCTCGACCTGGAACGCCGCCTCCTCGCTGATCTCTAGCGTGGTCTGGATATACAGGCTGGCATCCGGCCGCGGACTTGCGCCCTCCAACACGAGTGTCCTGATCGCTCTTCCCGGCGAAAGCACGAAGTGGAGCTCATCGTCTTGGGGAAGCGCATCGGGGTCGAGCCGGATCGAGCCACGGGTGTACACGTCGGAGAGCGTGAAGGGCTCGAACGTGACCGCTGCCGAGCCGGTTGGATCGAGGGTCACGGTCTGGGTCTGCACCTCCTGCCCGTCCATTTCGAGGACGATGGTTCGCTCGCTCGGCTCCTCCCCCTGGCGGCGGACCACTCGGGCCGTTGCGGTCATGCGCTCCTGGCCCGAAAAGAAATCCCGACGGAGGGCGACCGACGTCACAGCGGCGTTCGGAGTCGCGTCATCGGAAATCAATACGGGGTTCACCACCGTTCCGGACGGGAAGCTCACGCCCTCGTCGCCGTTCCATCCGGAGCGTTGGAAGTCACTGATGATGAAGGCCTCGCGGTTCGGGAACTCGGACTCTTCCAAGATCGTCTGGGCCAACTTGAGGGCCGGACCGTATAGAGTCCCGTCTACGCTCAGGCTGGCTGTGTCCAGGGCCGTGAGCAGGCGATTCCGATCCGAGGTCGCCCGGAGGATGGCCTCCGCGCCCCTCGACATGAATACGAGGCTGGCTCGATCGGTAGCGGCAAGGCCCGTGAAGACCTCTCGAGCCTCAGTCTTGGCCCGCTCCCAGCGGTCGCCATAACCCATCGAATACGATCGGTCCAAGACCACGACGACTTCGCGGGGTCCGAGGGCCGAGGTGATGCCCACGTCATCATTCTCGAAGAATGGGCGGCTGAATGCGGCCACGAGTAGCGCCAATGCGAGGGCCCGGATCGACAACAGTACCCAGTGGTGGATCTTCTTACGCTGGCTCGACCGATAGGGGATCTTCCTGAGGAACATCAAGGATGGGAAGTCCACCACCTGGCGGCGCTGTCTCTCAGTCAGGTGGACGAGGATCGGCACCACCAAACCGGCGAGGCCCAGCAGGAAGAGGGGAGCGAGAAGACCCATCAGCGCACCCGGGCCAGCTTCTCACGGCTCGTGAGATACTGGAAGAGAGCGTAATCCAGCGGCTTCGACGTGTCGAGCACGGTGTAGTCTATCCGGCTCCCCAGGAAGAGGCGCGCCAACTCCTCGGTGTGTTCGGCGATGCGAGCACGATATTCGGCTACGAGCTCATCGGGCACGATCGGGATCATCTCCGCGCTCTCCATATCCCGAAAGCTCGCCGCACTCTCGAACGGGAACTCGAGCTCGGCGGGATCGAGCAGATGAAACACGATCACGTCGTGGCCCCGAGCCCTGAGATGCCGAATGGAGTCGACCACCTGCTCCGGCTCTTCGTAAAAATCCGAAATAACGAGGAGGATCCCCCGGTGGTGGAGGTTGTCGCCCAGTCGCATGAGTGGGTCACGCAGCAGGCCAGGACGCCCCGGTTCAGCATGCACCAGCGTGTGTAGGATGAGCTGCAGGTGGCGGGTGGAGGGGGGCACGTAATCCACGATCTCGTGGTCGAAGGTCGCGAGCCCCACCCGGTCTCTCTGCTTCTGCGAGAAGAAGCAGAGCGCCGCCGCCAGGTAACAGGCGTAGTCCAGCTTGGTGACCGAGTGCGTACCGAAGCTCATGGACTTGGAGACGTCGAGCGCGACCATGAAATCCGCGGCGGTCTCCGCCTCGAACAGCTTTACGTAAAAGCGGTCCGTGCGAGCGAAGAGCCTCCAGTCGATGCGCCGGATGTCGTCACCCCGCATGTACTCCCGGTGCTCGGCGAAGTCGAGCGACATCCCCAGGTGCGGTGACCGGTGGATACCCTGGAGGAAACCGTCGACGACGGTGCGGGCCAACAGCTCCAGATTCCCGATCCGGCTCAATACGGCCGGATCGAGGAACTGCGTATCGGCACCGTGAATGCTCGACCGTTCTCTGACCGCCATCCGAGGCTGTGCCTACAGGCCCGACGAGGGTACGGGCACGGCCTCGAGTAGCTGGTCGACCAGCTCGCCCGTGGTCACGCCCTCGGACTCGGCATGGAAGTTGGTAAGAATCCTATGCCTCAGAACGGGGTGGGCGAGCGCTCGGATGTCTTCGAAGCTCACGTTGTAACGCCCCTTCGTGATCGCCCTGGCCTTCCCCCCCAGAATGAGATATTGGGCGGCCCGGACGCTGGCTCCGAAGGCGACCCACTTGTTGATGAACTCCGGACTATCTCCGTTGGGACTCGGCCGCGTGGTCCGAACGAGGTCGACGGCATATCGCATCGCCGCGTCCGGGACGGGCACCTTTCGTACGAGCCTCTGGAACGCGACCAGATCGGGGCCAGTGACGGTGTGCTTGAAGTCAGGATCCTGGATGCCGGTCGTCGTGCGCACCACCTCCATCTCATCGTCTACCTCGAGATGATCCATGATGATCTTGAACATGAAGCGGTCGAGCTGCGCCTCGGGCAGAGGGTAGGTGCCCTCGAGCTCAATGGGATTCTGAGTGGCGAACACGTAGAAGGGCTCTTCGAGCACGTAAGTGGTTCCCTGCACCGTTACGCGGTGCTCCTGCATCGCCTCCAGGAGCGCCGACTGGGTCTTGGGGGGCGTGCGGTTGATCTCATCCGCAAGCACGATGTTCGCGAAGATGGGTCCCGGGGCGAACACCATGGCGCGCCGACCCGTTTCCGGGTCTTCCTGGATAATGTCGGTCCCCGTGATGTCCGACGGCATCACGTCCGGTGTGAACTGGATTCGCTGGAACTTGAGATCGAGCACTTCCGCCACGGTGTGGATCAACAACGTCTTGGCTAGCCCGGGCACACCGAGGAGCAGGCTATTGCCACCCACGAAGAGAGAAAGAAGCATCTGCTCGATGACCTCTTCCTGCCCGATGATGAGCTTTCGTACTTCGTCTATGATCTGCACTCGGCCCGCCTTCATTCGGTCGGCGAGGTCGATGTCGTCTGCACTCTCGAGGGCCGCCGCTTCGGGATCGTCGACTGCCTCGGCCTCAGCTTCTGCCTCGGCCTCCGTTGCGACTTCTGCGACTTCCTGCTCTTCCTTGAACGCCATTTCGTGCTCCCTCGAGGCCGCCTTGCGGTCGTTGGCTCAGTGTTGTGATTGCTTGCTGTCCCGGGTCGAATCAGCCACCCGGGTCGACTACGGTGCTACTACCGTGCCACTACGGTACCACTCAGTGTGTCATCGCGTAGATGACATAGTTGACACCCAACTTGTAGGCATCGTTGGACAGGTCGATCGGGTACCACCCTGTGTCTGAGTATTCCCAGTACTCCCCGATGTCGTTGTTATAGTTGGCGATAACCATCAAGCGCCGGTCCGGATCGTTCTCTTCATGGAGCCCCAGGTACGCAGGCACCACCGCAAAGGTAGGAGATGCGAGGTCTTTCAGCGACTCGATCCGGAAAAAAGAGTCGAAGATCGTGTGGGTCTCGTCAAGTTCGACGAATTCGGCGCCCGGGATCACTCGTCTCATCTGGGCTTCGAAGTTGTACCAATCGGAATCACGAAAGTCGTCGGCGATCATAAAGCCGCCCTTGAGCAGGTAGTTCCTGAGCCCCTCGACTTCGGATTCCGACGGATTCCAATACCCTGGTTCCGAAATGTAGGCCAGGGGGAAGCGGGTCAGTTCCCCGTCGTCCGTCGTAAAGATATTCCCACCGTCCATATAGGGTTCGAGGAGGGTCGTCTCTCGAAGGATGCTCATGAAGTTCCGTTCCGCCCGAGGGTAGTCGTGAGCCCACGGCGGCAGTCCTCTTCCTCGGCCTCCGCCAAAGATCCCGGTTCTGAGGCCTACGCCAAAGCGGATGCGTACGAACGTGAATTCGCCGTCGTAGGGTACGTTGGCCTCTTGGATATTTGCGGTTGGAGCTCCGTTGGGTAGATCTCGCCAGTGGAGCCCGGAATGGGCGACGGCGACCGAGCCGGTCAGCACCGAAGCCGTGACGAAACCCAGCAGGGGCAGAGAGAGCGGTCCGCTCACCTCGAGCGCGCGCCGGTAAGGGATACGCGTCCATCTGGCGGTGGTGGAGTCGCACCGCTTCTGAGGTCGAGAAGCAGCTCCAGGCCCGCACTGAAGTTGGGTGCGATATCGAGTGCCCTTAGAACCGCCCGACGGGCTTGAGCCGGATTGCCGTCGGCCACGTAGGCGAGAGCGAGGTCGTAGTACGCTCCTGCCATATCCGCGGGCGCCAGCGCGAGAATGGCTCTCCGTTCCCGTACGGCACCTGTCGCGTCACCCCGAGCCTCGTGCGCCTGCGCCAGACGGTCGTGGAGTTCGATTTCGTAAGGGTAGATGAGAACGGCGGCGTCCATCGCCTCGGCGGCCCCCGTGGTGTCCCCCAGCTCTGTCCGCAGCTCGGCGAGTTGGAGGAACGCCTCATAGTGGCTCTCGTTCAGGGCCGTCAAGCGCGCGAGCGCTTCTTCGGCCTGCTCCGTCTCTTCTCGTTGCTGATGAATCTGGGCGAGAAACCAGTACGGACTGTCCTGTCCACCGTACTCCGGGAAGAGATCGAGCGCCGCCTGGAGATGCACCTCGGCCTCCTCCAAACGCTCCTGCTGGAGTAGGGTGATCCCGAGGGCCAGCCTCGCCGGAAAGCTGCCCGGGTTCTCTCTCACTACCCGGGTCCAATCTTCGACCGTCTGGGGGTTCTCTGGGATGCCCGGGCTGTTGACGGGCCGCTCCAGGGCCTTCAACGGGCCGGCGAAACGCTCCTGGAAATATTCGTCGAAGTCACGGTCGAGGTCGTCCATGCTGATGTCCAGGAGACTCTCCATCAGCTCTGATGTCGCCCGTCCGTCCCGGTATCCACGGAGCATGTCCCGAATGACCTGAAGCCCCCATCGCGACTCGATGAAGGCGAACACCAGCGATGCTTGCAAGTAGGAATCGATGACCTGTTCGGGATAAGAGGGCTGCACGAAGCCGGAATTCAACTCGCTTACCGGCAGCAACAATCCCTCACGGTATCGGTTGAGGAAGTCGGGTGCGGGCTGGTGGCCCCAACCTTCACGGGCCTGACGCTGTTCGTGGACAGCCAGACCCTCGGAGAACCAGCGCGGGACGTTGTGCTCGGTGAGCCCGAGGTGGAACACGTGAGCCAGCTCGTGCCAGAGGACCGACGCCCAGTTGAACTCTCCGAGGGGCCGGGCGGCGGGCGAGTCCATAGCGAGAAGGCTTCCGAACGCGACGCCGAGCGCGCCCATGCCCGCCAACCCGATGGTCCGGACGGAGAAGTCGGCATGGTTCGGATAGACCTCGATGCGGATGGGCAGCGGCGGCTCATACCCGCCATAACGCTCTACGAGAGCCTCGTATGCCTCACCAGCGATCTGCTCGATATACGGTTGGAGTAGCGCCGACTCGCGTCCGTGAATAACGAAGAGGAAGCGGGGGTCTGCATCAGCGATGTCGTAGTACTCGAAGGTGTCCATTAGCAAGAGCGTGTTGAAGAACCACACGCTGCGAGGGTCTCCCTCGAAGGCCGTCTCGAGGTTGGCCCTGGCTTCTTCGATCAGACCGAGTCGCAACTGATTCATGCCCAAGATGCCGTAGGCTCTCCACGAGAGAGAGTCGATTTCGATGGCCTCCTCTGCCACGCGGGTCGCCTCGAGGTACTTCCGGCTCTCCACGCTCAGGTCTGCAATGTCGTTGTACAGTTCGGCGTACGTTGGGCTGAGCGCTGTGACCTGGTCGCGAATCCTCTCGTACTCCCCGTACTCCCCACGCAGATAGTGACTGGCCGCCAGCACGCTCAACGCCTGCAGGGAGGTGGGGTTCACCTCGAGCGCCCTCTGGAGCTCGGAACGGGCCTCCTCATGGTCTTCTGCCTTAAGGAGAAGTCTGGCCTTGAAGACCCTCGCTTCAACCAGGTTTTCGTTCTGCTCCAGCGCCTTGTCTACCTGATCCATCACTCCCAGGGTGCCGTTGAATTCCATTGCACGGGCCAGCCCCAAGAGCGCGCGTGGGTGGTTCGGATTGATCTCGAGCACGCCCTTCAAGTCCGCGTCGGCGTCCAGTCCATTGTACTGCTCGAGAAACAACTCCCCGGTCAGAACGCGCGGTTCCAGGTTGCTCGGATCGAGGGCGAAGGCCTCATCGTAAGCTCTGAGGGCGTCTTCGATGAGCACGTGCTCGCGGACACCCAGGTACCGAACCGCCGTCGCCACCGCGGTGAGATCATCCGAGGAAAGGGGCGTCGACCCGTTGTAGATGTCGATGAAGGAATCGAAAATCGAGAACGCCGCGTCCCGATCCCCATAGGTCCACTCGATGATGGCGAGGTTCAAGCGGGCGGTGTGACGGTCGACCGCGGCACTCCGGACCGCTCGATCGAACTGCTCACGGGCTTGGTCGATTCGTCCCAACCCGTAGAGAACTTCGCCCGCCGTGTTGGCGAGCTCGGTCGCGAGGGCCGCGGGGGCCCCGCGTGCCGCTTCGAGCGCATCTTCGTATCGGCCGATCTCGGCCAGGGCAGAGACGTACGCCACATAGGCTCGTCGGTGATCGTTCGGGCTCAGATCCGGCCCCGGGGCCGATTGGGCGATCTCCTCGAGGGCCTCGATGGCCGACTCGTACGCGCCTGTGCGGAGCTCGGAGATGGCTTCGTCAAGCGTCTGTCCCGCTGCCCCTGTCGACGAACCCAGGGCGACTGATGCGAAGAGGAGAAGCCAACGCTTCATTGGTTCCGACCCGTCCGCGCCTCGATCTCCCTGTTGGTGAGAGCCAGCTCGACGAGCAACTCCTCGAGTTCGTTCTCGTAGCGCTCCGGGTCGATCTGATCCCTCAGGGCGCGGAGCTCCTCGATGCGCCTTTCCACGTCCGACTTCTGCAGCAAGAGGGCCCTCAACTCCAGATCATCCGTGGCGCGCGCGGCGGCCAGGGTCGGGTCGGCGGCCAAGAACATCGTTCGTGCGAGCGCACCATCCGCCGCGTCCACCAATTCGGTGCTACCCTCTCCATCGCCGTTGTCATCGAGCACAGGGTGCTCGGTGGCGATCCGGTTCGACGTCTCATACTCCCGCGTGACCTCGATGCGCGCGAACTCGAAGGCCTCCCAAAGCGACACACGCCCATCCTTGTCGAGATCGGCGTCTTCTCCCGTGAACGCGCCGACGAAGTAGCCGCCGAAGATCGTTTCGTTCCTCTCTCTACCGGTCCGTGTGGCGGTGACGATGGCGCGCCCATCTCCAGAGAGTGCCTTCACGAATTCTCCACTCGCGCTGGCGAGGTTGGCGAACGTCACTCGCCGATCCGCGAGCTGATCGAGGTGCAGCCCGAAATCCTCTGCGGTGAGGTCGGGCCCCGGAAGGTTGAAGCGAGATTCTCCGTTGGCGTAGGCTCCGTGCCCGATGAGCACGATGAAGATGTGATCGCCGGGCTGGGAGTTCGAGGCAAGCTTCGCAAAAGCCTGGTCTACGTTCTCTCGGGTCGAGCGGTCCTGGATGAGCGGATCAGCTGCCGGGTCCTCACCCAGGTAGATGATATTATCGGTGGGTAGGCCGAATGTCTCACCCGCCGCGCCGACGAGACTGCCACCCCACTCCATGAATCGCTCACTGTAAGCCGGGTCGCCTCCCAGGCCTGTGATGACAAGCAAGTGCGTGTCGTCCTGCCCCGCTGCCGGTTGAACCGCAGCGGCCACGAAGAGCACGACGAGGGCTGCTGTGCCCCGGGAGATCAAATGAGACCCCTCTTCCTCCTATAGCCCCACTCGGCTGCCATCAAGCCCAAGACGAGAATCAGAAGGATCGGCATGTCCCAGAGATCCCGTTCCTCGGTGAGCGTGACTCCGGCCCCGGTAAGGCTGATGTCCTCCGGAAGGTTTGCCACGCTCTCGGGCGTGTAAAACTGCCCCCCGGTCTGGTCTGCTATGCGGCGCAACGTGGTCCCCCGCATACTTGCGTCGAAGTACTCTTCGGCCGAGGGTGCCACGTTCACGTAGGTGACGCCAGCCCCGATGGTGTCGGCACCACGCGAGGCGCGTACGGAAACCTCGTACAGCCCCAGTGCGTCGGTCGAAAAACTACCGTCGTAGTGCCCGTCTTGCTCTACATCCCAAGCCAGGGGAACCGTGATGGAATCGCCGGATGGATCGCGTACGACTGCGACGACGTTGGCATCGTTCACCTCCGAATAGGCCGAGTCTCCGACCTCGACCGTGAGATTTACCGACTGCCCCGGCTCCGCTACCTCACGCTCGCTTTGGGCCTCGACCTGGTTGGGCACACCATCTGTGAGCCAGCGGAGAAGCTGCCGCCAGAACGTCTCGTGGGTCTGGTCTTCGAGCGGGATGTCCACGTGCATCTGCCAGATCCACGTGTCCTGGATCGGCAGCACGATAACCTTGCCGCGGCCATAACGATGGAAGGCGAGGACGACCTGGCGAGTCCGGTCCCTCTCCGGGCCACCGGTCAGGAGGCTGGTCGCGCCGGGCTTGAGACGCGTGATGGGATTCAGAGTCGTGACGGACGGGAGGGCTTCCCATAGCTCCGCGACCGCCTCGCTGTTGCCCGCTCCGAGTTGGGTAGTGGGGTGAGTGAGACCCGCTCGCGTAGGCGTGACGAAGAGCTCGTCGAAGTAGGGCCCTCCCCCAGTGCTCAGCTCGTCGTCCATAAAGACGGGTAGGACCTCCGCCAAGCGCGTGCCTTCGTAGCCTCCCTGCGCGAAAGCGTTTCGGCCGCCGAGGAACAAGAGACCCCCGCCCCGCTCGGACACGAAAT
The DNA here is from genome assembly GCA_965249775.1 of Longimicrobiales bacterium. Lineage (GTDB taxonomy): Bacteria > Gemmatimonadota > Gemmatimonadetes > Longimicrobiales > Gaopeijiaceae > UBA822. Next base: position 2,694,265 of record OZ252253.1, on the reverse strand, counting down.
CCGCGATCATGTCGAGCTGATCATGCGTGAAGTAACTCGCCTCCACACTCCCGAGGATCAGCGCCCTATAGCGGAACAACTCCTCCCGGGTCTTGGGGAAACCGGCCTCGAGCTCCTCGGGCGTGTCGACATCGAGGCGGAGGGTTTTGTTTTCGGCTGTGCGCTGAAGAACCACGACCTGGAGGTTCTCGTCTTCGTACACGGCACGGCGCAGGAACTTCACCTCCCAACGAGGCTCCCCCTCGAAATAGAGGATCTTTTCAGGGGCGTCCAAGACATCTACGAGGACGTCCCGAACGTTGTTCTCCGTTACCCGCTCCCCTTCCTGAGCAGAAACTCGGAATCGAAGCAGCCGGGGTCCCGCGTCCTGCGCCTCGATCCGGATCCTGGCCACCACGGGTTCGCCATCGCCGGCGAACGTCACATCTTCGGAAGCCAGAAGCAGGCCCGTGTCCTCCGCCACGAGTTGAACCGTTCGCCCCGAGTACCCGCGATGGGATACGATGACGTCGACAACCAACGACGTTCCCTTAAGGACCGTTCTCGGCATCTCCACGCGGCTGACTTGAACGTCCGGAGTCAGTTCCTCCTCACCGAGGCCCACCGTGTAAACGGGAACTGATGCGGCCTGGAGCGGCAAGAGCGACTCGGCCAGGGCTTCACCGGAATTGTCGGCACCGTCCGAAATGACCACCAGGCCTGAAACTGGAACACCGGCCAACTCCTCTTGAGCCCGCACCATGGCGTTGCCGAGGTCCGTCGACGTGCCCGAGAAGGATAGATCGGCCATGTTGTTGAGACGGCTCGCGTCACGGTTGAAGCGGAAGAAGCGGAGCGTGAACTTCTCGGACAGGGCCGTCAGAAGCTCGCTGCCCTCACTACCGAAGGTCGACTGGACGAAGTCGCTCCGGGGCACGCCGCTTTGGTCGGCAATGCGCATGCTCTCCGAATCGTCGATCAGAATTCCGACGAAGTTTCGCTGTGGGACGACCGAAGTGAGTACCAGTGTGGGCTGGAAGAGAATGAAGACGAGGACCGCGACCAGCCCGAGCCGTATCGCTGCCATGACGACTCGGTCGAATCGGCGGCTGTCTCCCTTGGCCGCTCCATACGTGAAGAGGGCGGGCATCGTAATCAACGCCACTGCGCCCAGAACCAGCAAGACCGGCCACGACGAGGCGAACGTGAACTCACCCTCCTGGAAAAGGAGCAGCCTGTACTTGAAAAGGAACTCGAAGATCGTCTCCATCAGTCCGCTCTCCGGGCCATCAGTGACTCATCGCGTAGACGATGAAATTGACGCCCATCTCGTAGGCGTACTTGGAGTATTCGAACGGGTAGTAGGGGTCGTCCGCCCATTCCCAGGCGTCACCCAGGTCGGTGTTGAAGTTGATGACGACCATGAGGCGACCGTTCTCGTCGTGGATCCCCCTCACGACAGGAAAACACCTTACGCGGCATTCCCAGGTCCGGCCGCCAGCGCGTCCGTTGCCGATGTTCGGCACCTGGATAATCTCGTCGATCTCGTAGAAAGTCGTGAAGATCGCATGGTCGAGCGGCAGGTCTACGATCTCGTGTCCGGGCAGAACCTGTCGGATCTCATACTCGAAATTTGCCCACTCCCGGTCGTCCCAGAAGTCGTCGATGACCAGGAACCCGCCTTGGAGCAGGTAACTTCGAAGGCCGAGGACTTCGGCCGGCCGGAGCGCCATCCCGCCCACCTCGAGCGCATACAAGAAAGGAAACCGGCGTAGGTCCGGGTCATCGAACTGGACTACGAATTCCCGAAGGTAGGCGTCGATGTTCGGGAGGAGCCGATCGATGAACGAGAGGAAGATCTGGTCCGCCCTCGGGTAATCGGTCATCCAGGAACGGCCTCTGCCATAGAATCCGCCGAATCCGCTATAGGCGACACGGGAGAAATAGAACTCGTGCGGCACCCCGGAGGTCTGAATCTGAAGGGCGTCAACCGGGCCCTCTCCCCGGACCCGTGCCTCGAGGGGGGGCCGAAGAGCTTCGGAGAAGGCCGTCGAGCTCAAGACGCGCGTCTGAGCCTTTGGGGACGGGGCCGAGCTCTCAGTGTTCGCGGCGTAGGACCGAGCTGTGGCGTCGCCCGGGGGCATGGCGTTCGTCCCAGCCGGTGGGGAGCCGATTAGAACGATGAGTGCGACAGCACCCACGGTCTGTAATAATGCCCGCACGATACGCTCCAGTCCCTCGTTGGTGATATTTCCTACCAGCGTACCGGGCCGAACGGGTAGCCGCGATGCCCTGACCAAAGCCGGATATCGGTACGTCCCCTGGTGGGAAAGGTTCCTCACACGGCCTCCAACTTGCCCCCGTCGCCCCCGTGAAGCAAACGACCCAATAGCTTCGTAGGGTATACGGCAACAACGAAGCCAAACGCGCTCATGCAACGAGGTTACAGATATGGATCCCAGGACGAAGGTCTCGATCCGTGATTTTGGCATCTTCCAACTCAAGTTGGCGATCGATGGGCTGAAGGACGCCGCCGTTTTCGCGATGTCGTTCGTGGCCTTCACAGTGGACCTCGTCTTCAAGCGTCATGGGCGGCGGCGGTTTTTTTACAAAATGATGAGGGTCAGTGAGAGGCTCGACCTTTGGCTCAACCTCCACGGTGCGACGGAGGGGGCCGACGAGAATCCAGACGGCCTCTTCGGAACGAGTGCGGCGGGAAGCGACACCTTGCTGGGCCAGGTCGAGCAGATGGTTCGAGGTGGCGATGAGCCGTCGCCCCGGAAGAATAGAGTGACCGCTGGTGTCCACGGTGGATCGTCCTCGTCCCATTTGATGTAGCCGGGATCGCTTCCAGATACACAGTTGGGATCACGTCCACCCGGCACGTCCCCACCTGGATCGATCCCCTCCAAGAGGCCTGAAGAAGTGCGGCGCTCCGGTTCCGCGTAGTCGAGTCAAGCGCCCTGGTGCTTTCGCGCCCAGCACTTCCGCATGGGTCATAGGTACATCATGATATGGCGTCGTCGCTCCGCACTCCTACAGCCTTCAATGCGAGGTCACGCCATGAACGAAGCCGTACGAGTTGCCTTCAACGAGCAGATCAAGAACGAGTTGGGTTCCGGCTATCTATATCTATCTATGTCGGCTCACTTAGATCACGAAAACTTGCCGGGGTTCGCCCACTGGATGCGGCTTCAAGCCGAAGAGGAGCTCGCACACGCGATGCGCTTGTTCGACTACGTGCTCCGGAGGGGAGGCCGGGTCGAGCTTCACGGAATCGAGGCCCCCACGGCCGATTTCGGGCCGCCAGTCACCGTCTTCGAGAGTTTGTTGGAACATGAGCGTGCGGTGACCGGCATGATCCATGGGCTCTTCGAACTCTCCCGGAAGGAGGGCGATTTGGCGGCTCAACAGGAGCTCCAGTGGTTCATCGCCGAGCAGGTCGAAGAGGAGGACGCCGCTGCGACTGCTAGGGACCAAGTGCGGATGGCTGGTGACGACCAAGTGGCTCTGCTCATGTTGGATCAGCAATTTGGGAGTCGTATTGCGGATTCCGAGCAACCCTGATCCGGCGGCAACAACGCCGCCTAGCTACGCGGAACTGTTCACACTCCAGGCCGCGTGGTACCAAGAGCCTGCGTCGTCACGGCGGCTCCAACGGTTCCCGCTGCTGCGTCTCCTCCAGTGAGTGGCCGGGGCATAGAGGTCTTCGAAGACCTCGAACAACGCTGGGTCGAAAATGATTCCGGAATCCTCGCGCATGACTGAGAGCGCGTGGCCGGGCGTCAACCCGCCACGGTAGCTTCGGCTGGAGGTGAGCGCGTCGAATACGTCGGCGAGGCAGAGGATCCGGGCCGAGAGTGGAATGTCGTCCCCGGCCAGGCCATCAGGATACCCACCCCCGTCCCAATGCTCATGATGATGGCGCACCATCGGTCGGATATCCCAGGGGAACTCGATCTCCCGGAGCAGGTGCACTCCCGCCTGTGGATGTCGCTTCATGGTGGCCCACTCCGCGGGCGTAAGGGGCCCGGGTTTGTTCAGGATGGACGAGGGCACGACGATCTTGCCGACGTCGTGGAGTAAGGCCCCCATGCGGAACCACCTCAGGCTCTCCGAGTCCATCCCCGAGGCAGAGGCGAGGGCGCACGCATAGGAAGCGACGCGCTCACAGTGTCCTTGGGTATAGTGGTCCTTGGACTCGATCGATTCCCCCCACGTACGGACCACGTCCAGGAAGCGGTGCTCTAGCTGGGTGACTCGCTTGCGGACTTCCGCGAGATCGTGCTTGGCGTGGAAGTTCGAGTAGAGTCGGAGACTCTCGTTCAGGGCCTTGAGGGTGTCCTGGTTGCGGCCCTGCTTTCTATAGACCTCGGCCAACTCCCGTGCCGTCTCGGCGGCCAGTAACGTGTCCTTTTTCTTGTCGGCCACCTTGCGGGCCTGTGCGAGCGAGTCGAGGGCCAACTCGAGCCGACCCGTGGATCGGTAAATGGCCCCATAATGCTTGAGAATCTCACCAGTCCATCGCCCGCCCGAGACGTCCCGGGAGAGGCTACAGGCTCGATCGCACGACTCATGGGCACGCTTGAACTCCTTTCTGATGATCCACATCCGGGCCGAATTGACCTGACTGAGCACCTGGTGGTCGATGTCCCCGGACAGTCCACATCTTCGCCCCGCTTCCGTGAGGGCGGCTTCCGCCTCGTCCCACTCGCCCAGGTCTGCGTGCAAGTGGCCGATATTATTGAGAAGAGGGCCCACGCGGTCCTCCTCCCCGAGCCGGTCGTACGCCTCCTTGCTTGCCCGATACTGGAGGAGTGCTTCGGCGAAATCTCCCTGGATGCTGGCGATTACGCCGAGGTTCTGGTGGATCATGGCGGCTAGGGTCTCGTACCCCTCCGCCAAAGCGCGCTCGAGGCTCCACGTGTAGTGATCCGCCGCCGCCTGGAGGTTTCCACGCATCTGTTCCACGATGCCCTTGCCGTTCACCGCGTGCGCTTGGCCCAACACGTCTCCGTGGGCCTCGGCGACCCCGAGTGCGGCCCGGTAGCAGTCCATGGCCGCGGTGAGGTGCCGGCCCTCGTAGTGCGTCCGGGCGATCCACCTCAGAATTGCGCTGGCAAGACCTGGGTGCTCGGCCTGGTCGAGGGTGCGGAGCGCGGTCTCATAAAGGGAGCGGGCGCGGGTCCGTCGAGTCTCCCGTTCCGCTCCCCGCGCTTGGGCGATCAGCTCTCGGACAGCCTCCGGAATGCCCTGGTCGGTGGTCGAGTCCACGATCTCAAACGCAGTCTTCGAGACCGTAGTCGCGGATCTTCCGGTGGATCGTCGGCCGCGAAATCGCCAAGATGCGTGCGGCGGCGCTTCGGTTGCCCTCGGTCAGCCTCAGTGTGATGCGCAACGCCTCGGCTTCAACCTCCGCCAGGGTCATACCGGTGTCGGGAATTTGGATCGCCTGTCCCGGATCGTCGTCTCTTCCGTCCCTATTCCCGTGCCAGTTGAAGATGCTCAGGTGCGTGGCGTCTATCTCCGGCCCATCGCACAGGGTGATGGCCCGTTGAATGACGTTCTTCAGCTCCCGGACGTTGCCGGGCCAGGTGTGGAGCTTCAGTACGTCGGTGGCGTCAGCGCTGAAGGGCTTGGGAGCCATGCCCATCTCATGGGAGATCTGCTCCATGAAGTGACGCGCCAAGATCACCTGGTCGCCGCCCCGTTCCGCGAGTGGCGGGATGTTGATGCGTAGAACGTTCAGTCGGTAGAACAAGTCCTCCCTGAAGCGCCCCTCGCTCAGGGCGTCCTCGAACGATCCATTAGAGGATGCGATCAGACGGCACTGGGTCTCGATTTCGTCCGTGCCTCCAACCCGACGGAAGCGCCGTTCCTCGAGGGCTCGCAACAGCTTCGGCTGTAGGTTGGGCGGCAGCTCACTGACTTCGTCGAGAAACAGGGTTCCTGCGCCCGCGAGCTCGAGCAGACCACGCTTGCGGGTTCGGGCGTCGGTGAAGGCGCCCCGCTCATGGCCGAAGAGCTCGGACTCCAAGAGGTTGGCGGGGATCGCAGCACAGTTCACCGTGACGAAGGGCTCTTGCGCCTCGGGGCTCGCGTAGTGAATGCCCCGCGCGAAGAGCCCCTTGCCCGTCCCGGTGTCTCCGACGATGAGCACTGTGGTGCCTTTGCGGTTAGCGACCCGCATGGAGAACCGGATCGCTTTCCGGAGGGAGGCGCTTCGACCGACGATGGCCCGGAAGCCGAGGTCGGTGGCATTGCTGCCCGACCTCGCCAATTCTGGCTGGAATCCTCTACTGGCAAGTTGGTAGCTCACGGTTCAATTCGACTCCTTTAGTGGTGCATGGGCTCGGAGCTCAGCTGGTCCAGGCGCTGCTGAACGGCCGAGGCGTCGAGGCCGGCATTCATCTCGGTGAAGAGCTTATTCGCCAGCTCGAAAAACTCTCGGGCGCTCTCGAACTCTCTCGCCTGTGCGTGGGTCTCTCCCAGCTCTCTCGCCGCTTCCGCAGCCAGGAGCACGTCCTCGCTCTCCTCGGCCAACTTGTGGGATTGGACCAACGTTTCAGTCGCCAAGGACAATTCGCCCTTGGCCCTCTGGATCATACCGAGGAACTTGAGTCCGTCCGCCCTCCGGAGGGGGTCGCCTCTCTCTTCGGCGATCACCAGGGTGCCGGAGACGTGCACCTCGGCGTCGACCCACCGCTCGAGCTTTATGTAGACCTCGGCAAGGTTGGACTCCAGGAGGGCCTGCGTATGTAGATCCATCCGGCCTCTTGCGATCTCGAGGGCGCGCAGGAAGTACTGCTCCGCCTCCTGGTACTTCTCGAGGTCTGTATGGAGCATCCCCAGGTTGTTGAGGACCCAGGACATCCCTTCCGGGAAGCCGCCTTCTTCAAACTGGCGTAAGCTGGCCCGGTAGCGCACCAGCGCCCCATCCAGGTCTCCCTGGATGTTCGCGAGGACGCCCAAGTTCTGCTCCACCATGCCGGCCAACCGGTGCTCTCCGGCGCTGTCGGCTTGGCGGGCTGCTTGCCGGTAGAGGCCTTGTGCACCCTCTACATCGCCTCGGCGTTGTGCGATGATTGCCAGGCAGTTGAGGGCGTGGGCCTCACCCGCCCCGTAGCCGACCTCGCAAGCCAAGGCACGACTTTCCTCATAATGAGGTTCGGCCGCTGCAGTTTGCCCCAACTCTCTAAGCGTCGTTCCGAGCCAACGGAGGACGTCCACTCGGAGAGGAGACGGCTCCGAGCGGGGCAGCAACGAGATGGCTGCCTCGAGCTTGGAAAGCGAATCACCAAGTGCCCCTTGGGTTTCCGCCTCGCGTCCCTCGTAAGCGAGCTTCCTGGCCTGAGCTTGTCTCTCCCTCGCGGACTCGCTCTGGCTGTCAATCTTGCGCTTCACAATGCTTCATCTCCGGGTGGCGTGAACAAGACAGCGTGTAAGACAACTCGGTCCCTACCTACCCTGATGCCACAGCGTACCCACGGAGCTCGTTGCCTTGATTCGGCGGAACCTCAAAGAGGATGGAGCCCCCGTCATCTCTGACGGGAAAGGTCTCCAAGGGTGTTAGGTCAGACGTGGAACCTCCAACGAAATAGACGCCGAGGAGCTCCAACCATGGTCCAGCCAGCCCCTCGCCATCGATACGAATCTCAATCGGAGCGCCGAAGATCAATCCGGGAAGTCCGAACTCGAAGGCCACGACCGAACCCTGGAGCGCTCGGGCTTCGATCAACACGCTCTCCGAAACGGCCCCCTCCGGAAAACGGACCTCGATGCCCGTGCCCAGAAGCTCGATTACGCCTCCAGCCGGACCTATGACCTGTTGGACCACGACTTCCTGCGCAAGCGGCTCACGCCACTCCAGGGCGACGAAGTTGTCGGACGACGTTTGGTGAGAGAGGTCACTTGCTGTCGGCAGGTCAGTGCACCCGAGCAGGCCCACGACGAGAGTCACGGGAATCAGATACCAAGCCTTCCTCAACAATTTCATCTTTCCACTCCTCGATCAATCGATGGCTCCCCGACTGCAGGGGGTGAGGGGCCTATACGCAATGTCGATGCCAAAGATTGAAAGTAACGTAAATCGTTGCGGGCCAACTATTTACATGTGATTATGATCTAGCCCTCCCCGATTTATAGTGAGTCACATTATTACACTTTATGACGGTACGCAATAGAACTTTACACAATTATGATATTTGTAAAATTTTGTAACTATTTTGCACTATTCGGTGCTTGTGATGCGCACGCCCTCCACGACGACCGGCTCGAGCGGGCGGTCCCCGGGACCCGTGGCCGTGCTGCCTATCGAGCGGACCGTCTCGATGCCCTCGACCACTTTGCCGAACACCGCGTGCTTACCGTCCAGCCAGTCCGTGGCGGCGAGCGTCACGAAGAACTGGGATCCGCCGGAGTTCGGCCCGGAGTTTGCCATGGAAAGAACGCCCTCCGAATCGTGAGTAAGGTCCTCGTGAAACTCGTCTGCAATCGTGTAGCCCGGTCCGCCTCGTCCGTCTCCGTTGGGACAGCCGCCCTGGAGCATGAAGCCTGCGATCACACGGTGGAACACGAGTCCATCGTAGTAACCCTTCTCGACAAGGTCGATGAAGTTCTTCGTCGTGACGGGGGCGCGGCCCTCGAAGAGCTCGACCTGGAAACTGCCGAGGCTGGTCGTGAAGTGTGCGAGTCGGTTTACCATGGTGATCCTGTGGGTTGAGGTGTCTGCCCGAGGCCGAACGCTCTTCGGCCGAGAATCGGATAATCCCTCAAGAGCTCGATCGAGTCCAGTGATGGAGGCAACGGCCTTCTCGCACAGGAGCCTCCGATCTGTCAACCAGGAGGCGTTTTGGGCCGATCCATCACCAGGCCGACCCCGCAAGTAGCGCAAATCAGCCAGATTCGATCTCTCACGTAAGGGACATCGTCTCGTGGAGGGACCTCGGTACGATCGAAACGCCCCTCACATCGAGGGCAGACCGCGTCGGACCCGCCGGTGAGAGCGGCGCGGATGCGTTCGATTTCATCGGGTTCGAGCCGTTCGGTCATGGGAACGAAATCTCGCGAACTTGTTTCGGGCTAGCCGTTTTCCTCGAGCTAGCCAAAGGACGTAGGCCCCGGTTCTAGGCGAGAGATCACGATACTGACAGCTGTCTCCAGAAGCCAGGCGCCGTGGGGGGGCCCGATTCGCCCCGCCGCCCTCAACGCTCTGGCCGAGCGGCGGGTCTTCCTAAGGGGCGACGATGGGTGGGGAAGGTCGAAATGCATCGTTGCTCCGGGGTTGGCGGCGTGCTATCGTGCGCGTAGTACCAACGGAGACGCGAGAGGCGAGTGGCGAAAGAAGCGATCGAAATCGAGGGATTGGTCAGCGAGGTCCTTCCCAACGCCCGATTCCGTGTGGAATTAGAGAACGGCCATGAAGTCCTGGCGTATCTCTCTGGTAAGATGCGGCAGCACTACATTCGCGTGCTCGAGGGAGATCGCGTGAAGGTGGAATTGTCGCCCTACGATCTCAGTAAGGGCCGAGTGACCTACCGCTACAAATAGGCCGCCTCGCCGAAGTCCTCCAATCAAATTCCAAGAAGCACGTCTTCCTCTATGGTCACTCAGGTCGAATTCCACGATAAATGAGGTGATCAGCGCGAACCAGAGCCGATTCCCGTGATCCCGCCTGCCAGAAGAACCGTGGTAAAGTCCCGGCCAGCCTCGGAAAGTGGGCGGACTTCCTGGTAACCCACCGCGGTCACTGTGATCACCGTCATGTAAAGGCCTTCCCGCCACGGCCACCCCTCGATGGTCACATAGCCGATCGCCCCAACGATCGTCAGCACAACGAGATAGGCGATCGCACCCAAAAAATCGGGGGATGAAAACACGCATCGCTCGATGTCTTCTCCGGGTGAGGCCAACCTGGCGGGAGGGAACCCTTTCCTACGGGAAGCTAGGCAGGACGCGGGTTTTCGGCCAATTTCTTTACTTGACGCTCCGCTGAACGGGCCTTAAAGTGGTCTTCACGAATGCTTGCCGGAACCGCTGCGGTCCGATGTTGGTCCGATACGGTGCGTGAAGGGCCCGACACGCACGAACCCGGACCGGAGCTAGAGGACGGCCGGCAGAGGCCGAGAAGTCAAGAGGCATCACCCCTTTTGAGGAGTAGCAGAATGAACAAATCCGATCTAGTAGACGCCCTTGCCGACAGCGCCGGCATGACCAAGGCCGACGCATCTCGGGCCCTGGATTCACTGTTCGGTTCCCGCGGTGTCATCGCCAAGGCTTTGAGGGCCGAGCAGCGTGTGCAAATCACTGGTTTTGGCACGTTTGAGGCGAAACATCGCAAGGCTCGCATGGGCCGGAACCCCCGTACTGGCGCCACGATTCACATTGCAGCATCGAAAACCCCCGGATTCCGGGCCGGTAAGGGCTTCAAGGACGCCATCCAGTAGCAACACTGGCTGGGTAGTCCCCGTCAGAGGAATCGAAGGATCGGATAGAGGCCACGCCCTCGGGCGTGGCCTCTTCTTATTTATCCCCTTTTCGGCCGCGCAGGCTGCTCCCACCACGGTCGTAGTCCACCCTCGCGCTCCGGCCACGGATGCTCGAGCCGTTCACGGCTTTGATGACCTTTTCCGCTTCGGAGGGCTGGACTTCGACCAGCGAGTAGGTATCGCGTATCTCGATCTTTCCGAACGACGATCCGTCCACTCCCGACTCTCCGGCCAATGCGCCCAACAGGTCGCGGGGCTTTACACCCTCCATCTCGCCGATGCTCACGAAGAGACGAGTCCATCCGTCGGCCCCGGTCGCCTTTTCGGCGCGGGCGGCCGTGCTCGGGGGTGCGGCCGTCGCGGCCGGTTCAGGAATGAGTAGGGCGAGGGCGGCGGCCGCGAGCTCCTGAGGGCTGAACCGCTCCAGCAGAGGCTCCAGAACCAGGTAGAGAGGAGCGAGATCCCCACGAGTCGCGGCTTCTTCGAGGCGACCACGAATTTCGTCGATGCGGTCCTCGACAACCGAATCAGGTGGAGGTAGAGGCCGCACACGGTAACCGGTGCGGCGGGCCGTATCTCTGAAATGGGGAATCTCGCGGGGAAGGAGCAGCACCGTGGCCTGTCCTCCGGCACCATGGCGCCGGTCCATCGTGTCCACGTCCGCCGGGCAGTCCAAGCTCACGGTGGCCACCGCGGCGGGAGAGGTGCTCTCGTTGAGAGCTTCTCGGGCCGGAAGGGCGTCCACTGCTAACCAGATCGGAGCCGTCTCATCGCCCGGGGCGGCCGCCATGAAGCCGTGAAGGGTCAGGAAGTCTCCGGCATCGGCGGCCCGGTCGGCCGAGCCGCAGAACAAGAGCACATGGTGAGCGCCATCGCTTAGAAGCTCGGACACGAGCGGGGCCAAAGCATCCACTTTGTCCTCTCCCGTGATGCGAAAGCGTATTTCACCTCGTTCCGGTGGCTTCGCGGCCGTGCCCTCTACGGCCGGGCCGGGCGGTATGCGAACCGCCTTCGAGAGGTGTGTGGCCACCAGGGCCTGGACGGATTCGGTGACCGGCTGGCTCAGGACAACCCGCTGGGCTCCAGCCTGTACGTACTCGAACAACGCCCCCAGAGTATGGAGGCCTGAAATCGTTTCCATCGCGCTGGCGCCGTCCACAACCAGGAACTGGACCCCCTCCAACGTGAGATTCGATCCATCGACTGCCGATTTCGCGTCGCTCGGCGTCGCGAAGAGCACATCGCATTGCTCGGGCAACAGCCACGCTCCACCGAATGCTCCGACCGAATGCCCCGTGGTGGCCGCGATGCGTGCCAATGACTCGGCGAGGCCGGTGGCGGCGGCGGCCGTCGGCACGAGAACGAGTGCTCCGGGCCGGCCGGTTTGGGGCTGAGTCCTCTCCAGTATGGCCGTTCCGTAGGTCAGCAGGGTCCCGGCTCCTGGTCCGACGGCCCCGAGGAGATTGTTGCCTCGCCGGAGAAGGGGTATCGCCGTCCGCTGAAACTCCGTGGGCTCTTCGAAGCCCTCGGCGGAGAGTGCCGCGGTCATTTCCGAGGGTAACTCCAGATCCTCGAAGGACTGCATCATGAGGGCTCCCCAGAACCGCGTCCGCCGGCATCTCCCGGCTCGTAGGGGAGCTCCGTGAGGAACTTCTGAATCTCGTAGTCGAGACGCGAGGTCCGAAGCCGGTCACTGGAGACCAACACATTGGTGTAAGGGCCATGGCGGTGAGCGGTGAGGGTCACGGTGCCCTCGTCACCCGAAAAGGTGGCTGTATGGGACGTGCTCTTTGTCTTGGTCAGGCCAATCCACCCGGGAAGCAACTCTTCGGCCTTCGAGAGAATATCTGACGGAGAGAGGACGGTTCTTCGCTGATAGCCAGCCATCTGGGTAATCTCTCGACTATGGAGGCTGTTGAACAAGTACAGTGGGCCGCGTTGGGGATGCCACGACCCCAGATCCTAGGCGGAGCGACGACGCCATAGCATTCGCTACGGCTAGGAGCTCCAACAACGGAGATGGGGTCGTGCCACCGCAACCCGTCAACGTGTTAGATCATTCCCCACATGGTGGTGGGCACATGGCGGTTGTGCGGTTGATCCTGCGTCTCTCCTCCTCGGAGTAGCTTTGCTACGCCTCGTCGTCGTTCCTTGTCTGAACGCGCACAAGCGCCATGTGCGCGACCCGCTGTACTTGTTCAACAGCCTCCTAGGAGTCGTGCGTGCTCCAGGAAGTGTCGAAGCTCGCCGATAGAAGCGGGACCTTCAAGACTCGCGGCACCAGACCGAAGGGTCGGCACTCGCTGGACACCCGCGGCTTCCGCCTCTCGCCGAAGATCCACGACGCGGTCCCGATGTTTGTCGATATCGAGGACGGCTTTGGATTCGCTCGGATCGAGCCCCACCTTCTCCGCTGATGCGACCAGGATGTCGACGCGCCCAATGTCGGCTCCTTCCCAGAAGTGAGCCGAGAAGATCTCCTCGTGCATCGGCGACTCCAATCCTTGCTCGGCGGCGTGCAGGCGCAGTTCGTGCGCTTTCCGGCTCCAGGGTATGAAAGCAGGATGAGCCATCCGGATTTCGGCCTCCCCCGCGAGGACGGTAACAGTCGCCCCGTAGGCCTTCCACTCAAGGCTCGATCCGTCGATGAGCTGGTGCGGCACGGGGCAAATCTCGAACGGGTGGCGGATGGGTTCGATTCCCTCGGGCAGGACCTGGCCCAGTTGCCGGTGGGTCAAGTACGATCCCGGATCGACGTAGTCGAAGTAGAAAACAAGGGGGGGCGCGTCGTTCATTCGGAGAAGCTGCTCTCCGTCCTCGCTCGGATCAACCTCGTCGAGTCTCGATTCTTGGAGACCATCGAGGGTTACTTGATCCGGATTCCCGGTGACTCGATATTCCCGGCATGGAATTCAGCCCAAACATCTCGCGCTTAGAGCCGTCAGCCACGATTGCGGTCAGTACCCTCGCCAAGCGTCTCCGGGCGGAGGGCCGTGACATCATTGATTTGAGTGCCGGTGAGCCGGACTTCGGCACGCCCGAGTGGATCTCCGAGGGTGCGATCGAAGGGATACGATCCGGCACGACCCGGTATACACCGGTGTCGGGTATACCGGAGCTGAGACGCGCGATCGCCGGATATCTCGAATCGGTTGGTGGCAAGCCCGTGGACTGGGAGGGCGTCGTCGTTGGGGCGGGCGCAAAGCAGGCGCTGTTCAACACCGCTTTCACGCTTTTTGGTCCAGGTGACGAGGTGCTCGTGGGCGCGCCCTACTGGACGAGCTATCCCCAGATGGTCGCTCTGGCTCGGGCCGAGCCGGTCCCGGTGTCGGGAGATCCGGGCGCGAATTTTCTCCTTACACGTGCGGATCTCGACGCTGCTCGTACGGAACGGACCCGGGGGCTGATTCTCTGCTCTCCGTCCAATCCGACCGGCGCGGTATATGCCATGGAGGAGCTACGGGAGATCGCCGAGTGGGCCAAGGAGAACGACATCGTACTCATTGCCGATGAGATCTACCGTGAGATCTACTTTGGCGACGACCGGCCGTACGCACCCAGCATCCTCCAATTGCCGGAGGAGTCCGTGGGCCCCTACGTCCTGATCGACGGGGCCTCCAAATGTTTTGCAATGACCGGATGGCGCATCGGGTTCTCCTACACCGAGGTGGAGCTTGCTAAGAAGCTCGGGGCCCTTCAGAGCCACGCAACTTCGAACGCCGCGACCCCGTCGCAGATGGCCGCGCTTGCTGCGTATTCGGATCTCGAGCGCTCGCGGAAGGCCAAGCACGAGATGGCCACGACGTTTCGTGAAAGGAGGGACCGGGTCGTCGCTCTTCTGGACGAGCTCTTGCCGCAGCTCTCATTCGTCGAGCCGATGGGTGCGTTCTATTTCTTCATTCGGGTGGATGCGCTGTTCCGGGATGGGGTCTCAGACTCCACGGCTCTGTGTTCGTGGCTTCTGGAAGAGAGCGGCGTGGCCATGGTGCCTGGTATCGCGTTCGGTGACGATCGCTTCGTGAGGGTCAGCTTCGCCACGTCGGACGAGTTGATGGAGAGTGCGCTCAGGCGGCTGGCGGAGGTGGTGGCCAGTCAGGTATCCAAGGCGGGGTAACATCCCAGCGAACGTTCCACCGACTCATCCGGATCGTAGGACCCTCCGCAACGCTCCGGCTGTTCCGTCGACATATGCGCCCCCAAAGAGATTGACGTGCACCAATAGGGGGTAGAGTTGGTAGACATGCCGGCGAACGTCTTCATATCCTGATGTGACTGGGCGGTGGTCGTCATACGACGTGTAGAAGGCCCGCGGAAAACCCCCGAAGAGCTCCGTCATTGCGAGGTCGACCTCTCGGTGCCCCCGATACACGGCCGGGTCAACCAGGACGGGCCCGCCGTCTGGGCCCGGGTACACATTTCCACTCCAGAGATCACCGTGGAGGATAGAGCGCCCGTCTTCCGCCGCATCCCGGAGCAGCTTGGGGAGCCGCGACTCGAGTGTGGCCCACTCTCGGTCCAGGCCTGTCAGACGCCCATTGTCAGCAGCCAGTGCCAACTGAGGCTCGAGACGTTGGGACCACCAGAACCCGGGCCAGTCATCCATGGGCGTGTTCGCTTGGGGAAGCGAGCCGATATAGTTGGCACGGTGCCAGCCGTACAGGCCTTCGCCAGGCTCGTGTAGGACCGCGAGGGCCTCTCCGAGACGCTCCGCGTAATCGCCAGCCGGGGTTCCGCGGGGTACGTACTCCAGAAGCAACCAGGCCGGCTTCTCCCCGGCATGGGAGTAGCCGATCACCTCAGGGACGGTCAGATCGGTGGAAGCGCTTAGGGCACTCAGGCCGTCGGCTTCCGCCGCAAAGACGTCCGATAGGGAGCCCGGGGCCCACTTGAGAAAAAAATCGTCCTGCAGGTTGGTCGACACACACGCCGTCTGGTGGATGCACCCCCCGGTCACGGGCTCCGCTCCGAGAATCTCCACGTTACGGGCCGAACGGCTAGACAGAGCTGCCTCCACGCCCTCTCGGAGGGCGCCGGGGAGTGTGCCCGGGGACCCGGCCCTCAAGTCGAGAGCTCGGAGCTCAGGTGCTCGACGAACGCGGCACAGGTCCGATCGACCATCTCGAACATCAGGTCGAATCCGTCGGGCCCCCCGTAGTAGGGATCCGGTACATCGAGGTCCCCGTCCTGATCGGGGTCGAACTCTCTGAAGAGGGTGAGCACGGCGCCTCCACCGCTCTCGGACTCGAGATAGCGGAGGTCCCGTAGGTTGCTGCGATCCATCGCAAAGATGTAGTCGAACTCTTGGAAGTCCTCGGCGCGCACGAGCCGAGCCCGTCCCCGGAGTGCGATCCCGTGCCGCATAGCGACATCGGTGGAGCGCGGGTCGGGCGGCTCTCCCTGGTGCCATGCGCCCGTGCCCGCCGAGTCGACGCGGACCCGGTCAGAGAGACCCTCCTGCTCCAAACGGTGTGTCAGGACCCCTTCCCCGAGAGGAGAGCGGCAGATGTTGCCCAAGCAAACGAAAAGAACGGAGACGTCGTGTTTCGTGGTCATGGTCCCGAATTCCGATCGCCCTCCCAGGAGGACGGGCGAGCCTTGAAGGTCTTGAATCCTGGGGCGTTCGCATGAACTTATAGGCCAATCCCAAGCCGGTCGCACGCGGCGTCACCTCGATGCGTGATGTCACCGGCGTGTCCGCGCGGGAAAGCTGAGTGGAAGACGAGAACAAAGAGCAGTCCTCAAGTCCCCAGACCTTCAAGGATCTGGGCGTATCCGAGGCGCTACGTGCTTCGGTCGAGGCCCTCGGCTGGGAACAGCCCACTCCCATTCAGATCAAGAGCATCCCGACCGGCCTCGCCGGAGCTGATCTGGTGGGAATCGCCCAAACGGGAACTGGGAAAACCGGTGCGTTCATGCTTCCGGCCCTGGAGAGAATCGAGACGGGTGGGGGCTTGCAGGTTCTGGTCCTTTGCCCGACGCGAGAATTGGCGCAGCAGGTTTGTGATGACACCGAAGCCCTCGCCAAGGGCACTCGCATTCGGGCGGCCTCGATATACGGTGGGGTCGGGTACGAGCTTCAACTGACGGCGCTCGACAAGGGCTTTGAGGTCATCACCGCGACCCCGGGCCGCTTCCTCGATCACCTGGGGCGTGGCAGGGTCAACCTGAAAAACGTGCGCACGTTCGTGCTCGATGAGGCGGACCGGATGCTCGATATGGGCTTCCGCCCACAGATCGAGGGCGTTTTGCGCGAGGTTCCCAGGAAGCGGCAAACGATGCTTTTCTCGGCCACCATGCCCCATGGCGTGCATGATCTCGCTTCGCGCATCACGAAGGATGCCGTGTGGGTCGAGGCAGCTCCGTCGGGAACCAAGGCCGAGGGGATCACCGAGCTCGTGTACTCGGTGAAGCCCGAAATGAAGCCGGATCTGCTTCTCCGCCTGCTGGAGGCTCCCGAATGGGAGCAGGTGCTCATCTTCACTCGCACGAAGGCCGGAGCGGATGCGCTGAAGACCCGGTTGGATCGGGAGGGCATCCGAACGGAGGCCCTGCACTCGAACCTGCGCATGGCCCACAGGACGAGGGCGTTGGAACGGTTTGTAGAGAAGAAGGTTCGCGTTCTGGTAGCCACCGACATCGCCCAACGGGGTCTGGACGTCGAGGGGATCTCGCACGTCGTCAACTACGATGTGCCGAAGGACCCTGAGGACTACACGCACCGCATCGGCCGGACCGCCAGGGCAGGTGCCATTGGGACGGCGGTGACCTTCCTGGCCGCGGCCGACCTCGGGGCGTTCAAGTCCATGACGTACCATATCGGGAGGGATTTGGAGCGAATCCATCTTCCCGAATTCGACTACGCCGGCACGCCCCAGGCGGTGTCCAGCGCCTCTCCGACGCGCGGGCGGCACTCTCGTTCGCCCACCGGCATGGGCTCTCGCAACGCCGACGAGCTGACCGATGAAGAGTTGGCCGATCTGTTGAAAGGCAGTTGAAGGACTGCCGCCGGCCGCGCAACCGCCTTTTGGAGCGTTGCTCGCAAACATTGACCCGGAATCGTGACTCGAGATGATACTACGTAGATACGGCACGACCATTCAAAGCGTCGAAACGAACTTCGACTCCAAAGCCTTCACGGAGATCGGGTTTCGGCGAGATCGCATCTATTCCGTTCCAGCGGACGACTTCTTGGAGCGCCACGAGCGGATGTCAGAGCACCATCTCGAGGCAGAGTCCGAAGGGGATGTGCAGGACGAGGTCGAATCGGCGATGCTCAGGAAGTTGCTTGATCAGCTCGAGAAGATCGATGGCGCCCTGGCCGAGGACGAGTTCATTCTCATTGAGAGCGAGCAGGGCCAAGATTACCCGAAGACGCGTACCCAGCAGAAGAACGTGATACAGGAAGGAGAGAATCGCCTCTACTTTTTCTCCAGCGTGTCTCCTCCGCTGAAGGTGGCTGTGTTCAAGGCCCGCTAGTGTGGTGCCCACACCCGTAGCAACCATTTGAATCAATTCGTCGTCCAATCCGTAGAGAGGGATGGGTGGAAGGGGAAGTGGGTGGCCTGGAAGGCGTCGGGGTCGTTGCGGCATGCGGTGCGGACGTGAGGTGATGACGTGGTGTGGCGTCTAGATGGCGCCGGCGCCTGGGCCCGGTCGGCTCGTTGAGTCGACCGGGCTTCTCTTTTTTGGCGCGGGGATCGGTCCACTCACCGAGGGACCGGCTCACGTATTTCCAAGACGTCGCCTGGTGGGCTTTCCGTCAAAGTGCCAAGGCCGTGGGGTAACCCCCCGTGTGCCAGAGGATCATCCGATCCTCTTGTGGTATGCGGCCACTTCGGGCCCAGTCCATCATTGCCGCGGCCGTCTTGGCCGTATAGGCGGGGTCGAGCAGGACACCTTCGGTACGGCCGAGTAGGGCGGACGCCTCTTCCGATGCGTCCGACGGGATTCCGTACCCCGGCCCGACGTAGTCGTCAGTGGGGTGGAGCAGCCCCGGCAAGAGTGGGGTCTGCGCTCCCAGCAGCGCGCCGGCACCGTTCGCAATATCTCCGGTCAACAGCAGGATCTCATCTCGGCCGACGTCGGGACTCACGCCCACCAACCTGATATCCGTCCGCTGCAGGAGCGAGAATCCCAACGCGAGTCCTGCTAGTGTGCCGCAAGAAGACGCCGAGACGAAGATCCAAGTGTCTCCGCGGTGAGGATGGTCACGGAATTGAGCATCGATTTCTGTGGCAGCACGCACGTATCCGAGTGAGCCCAGAGGCGTCGAGGCGCCGAGCGGGATGACGATGGCGTGGCCGCCGCCGGCTTCAATCTCGGCGGCCACGGCGGCCATGGTTGGTTCGCGCTCTTCTTGGGAGGCGACCGGTCTGATCTCCGCCCCGAAGAGTCGGTAGAGGTACGCGTTCCCCTTGTGGGGAGGCGACGTATCACCGTTGACCACGAGCACGCAGTGCAACCCAAGGCGTGCGGCCGCGGCCGCCGTCAGCCTGATGTGATTCGATTGGGGGCCGCCGCAGGTGATCACATGAGTCGCTACCTTCAGGCGGTCGGGAGCCAACTCAAACTCGAGCTTCCTGGCCTTGTTTCCGCCCAAGCCGAACCCCGATTCGGCGTCCATCTTTCGAAGGACGTCTTCCGGAGCGCGGCCGAGCAACCGGGCCAGATTGGGTGCCTGGATCAAAGGCGTCGGCTCCCGGACCAAGCGAGTGCGGGGCCACTCCTGGAGCCTGACGAGCATCCCGTCCAACGCGCTCTCCATTCGGTCGTCGTGGAGGGTGATGGATCACCCTCCTAGGTCGCCCTCATCCGAGTGGGCGGGGATGCCCGGTGTCGCGGCCGGAGCACACTCACTGGATGGCTAGCGTCCGGGCGCTGGACTCACGAAGATCCCGTCAGCGAGATCGGAGCCGATGACCTGCGCGTCCTCACCACTCTCGACGGAGACGGTGGTGGGTCCGTCGAAGGGGGCTCTTTCCCGGACAGTTATCCGGGCCCCTGGCACGAGGCCCAACGTCTCGAGGTAGCGTAGGCGGGCAGGATCCTCATCCGGCACGGAACGGATCTGCACGGCCAGTCCGAGGGCGACCTCGTTGAGCGTCACGGACTCGGAGCGCTCGATTTCGCCGGATGGAGTCGGGATCGGCGCTCCGTGAGGATCGTGGCTCGGGTGCTCGAGAATTGCGGCCATGCGATCGATTAGCGCATCGGATGCAGCATGCTCCAAACGTTCCGCTTCTTGATGAACGTCGTCCCACGAGTAATCAAGATGCGTGTACAGGTACGTCTCGAGGATCCGGTGTCTCCGGATGATGCGCAGGGCCTCGCGGGATCCGCTTTCGGTGAGCCGCACGCCGTGGTACCGGGTGTGCTCCAAGTACCCGCACTCGGCGAGGCGTTTGATCATTCCTGTGACGGAAGCCGGTTGTACGTTCAGGGCCTCGGCCAGCGCGCTCGTCGAGGCCGAATCCTCTCTTTCCGTGAGGGCGTAGACGGCCTTGAGGTAGTCTTCAACGGAACGAGTGAGGCGTGGTGGAGGGGCGTCATTCATACGTAAACATGGGCCCGGTCATGCGGCGGGGGAAGTACCAACAATGCCAAACCCGGACCGACGACCGCGGTCGTAAAGCGTTGGAATAACTGCTGACAACCACTAATTTTAACAACTTTCACGCCACCCGCGTTACCGTTGTCCAGGGAGGTGCAGTTGTCCGATTCAGTGGCTGTCGACGCCAAGCGCATCCTCTTGCGCTATGGCGCCCCGATCAATGTGCTGGACCGGGTCTCGGACGAGGATCGGATCGCCCTGGCCCGTGCCATCGCCAAGACCAATCTGGCAGACCGCGAGACCCGGCTCAAAGAGCTTCTGGCGGAGCGAGGATACGGTTCGTCAGACCCCCCCGGAGTCCCCAGTGAAGGCCATTAAACGAGTACCGTTCGATAGCCCTCTAGCGTAAGACGGGATTCCCCGCCGCAGCAAAATCTCCCGCTTTGACGAACGTCATCTTGTCCAGATCGAGGTGGCGGCGTACCGCAGCATTGACGTCCCTCACCGTCAGATCCCCGACTCTCCCTTCGAACTCGGCGTCCCATGTGAGCGTCCGGTCGAAGTACAGCCCTTGGGTCAACATGCTCACGAGGCTGCCGTCCTGGGCTCGCGCAAGCTGCCGTGATTGCAAGTAGCCCTGTTTCGCGATGTCCATCTCCTCGTCGGTGAACCCGTCGTCCAGGACTCTCTGGATCTCCTCCCGGAGCGCGGCCTCTACCCTGTCCGCATTCTCCGGTGCCTGGATGGCGACGGCCACGAATGAGCCGTTCTCGTCGATGGGATGTCCACCGATCTGCGCCTGGACGCTGTAACTCAGCCCGTCCTGTTCGCGAATTCGTGCCGAGAGGCGAGAGTTGAGGAAGCCGCCACCGATCATGTACCCGGCGAGGGTCAGCGCCGGGTAATCCGCATGATCGTCACGAAGCGCCAGATTCTGCTGGGCGAACAGGAACGCGTTGGCTTTGTCCGGCGTCTCGATTTGAAGCACCTCCGCCGGAGCGTCGAAGAACTCGGTGCTGATCCGTGTCGCGGCATACGGGCTCTCCCAGTCTCCGAAGACTTCATCGATGACCTCGCGGATCTCCTGCGGATCGAAGTCACCGACCACGGCCAGGGTACCGAGCTGCGGTCCGTAGAAGTCACGGTGGAAAGCCCTCGCTTCGTCGAGGGTGACAGCCTCCAGAGCGGCCACAGTCTCCTCTACGGTCGCTGTGTAGCTCGGATGCCCGGGAGGCGAGGGGTTCATGTGCCGACCCAGAGCGGTTTGCGCCAGGGCCCCTGGGTCCGACCGCTGCTGCTCGAGGCCTGCGAGTTGCTGCTCCTTTAGCGTCTCGAACTCGTCCGGGGGGAAGGTGGGCTCGCGAACAATCTCCGCCATCAGGCGCAGGGCCTCACCAAGGTTGTCTCGAGTGGTCTGGATGGTGCCGGACGCCTGGCTCACGAATCCCGTTACCCCCCCGGTGACTTGCATCCGGTCGAGCTCGTCCTGGATCTGCTGGCGTGTGTGGCCGGACGAGCCACGCATGAGCATTTGTCCGGCGATGGCTCCGGCCGTCGTGCGACCCGAGAGTGCCTCTTCATCGCCGAGAATGACACGGAAGCGGGCGTTGACCGTCTGACCCCTCGTCGCCTTCGGGAGGAGTGCGACCTCCATTCCATTGGCTGTTGTGTACCGGGTCGTGCGTTGCTCGATGTTCGACGGTGACGGGTCGAATGCCTCCCCGGCGGCTATGGCTTCTCGACCCGTGTACCCGGCCAGCGCGGAGGCGATATCAGGAACATCAGGGACTTCTGCACGGTCAGGCTCGTCCGTGGGGTAGAAATATCCGACTGTGCGGTTGTCGGGCTTGAGGTACTCCGCTGCTACACGGTGCACATCCCCGGCCACGACAGCCTCGATCCTGTCCCGGTGTAAGAAGAAGAGACGCCAGTCACCGAAGGAAGCCCACTCACTGAGTTGAAGTGCGATGCTCTCTGGGTCGTTGAACGTCCGTTCGACACCGTTGAGCAGGGCCGTCTTGGCCCGATCGACCTCCTCCTCGCTGACCGGATCACGGAGAGCGTCGATCAGGACCTCGTTCATCGCCGTGGCCGCAGCCGACAGGTCGTCATCGGCTCTCACCTGTGCGTACGCGAGGAGCGGGCCCGCCTCGCGGAGCTGGTACGCGAAAGAGCTGGCGGAGGCTGCCAGTCCGGGCTCAACCAGCCCTCGGTACAAACGTCCCGAGGGCTGGTCCCCGAGAACCTGAGAGAGAATGTCGATCGCAGCGTAATCGGGGTGGGACCCAGGGGGCACGTGGTACGCCATCATCACGACCTGGACGTCGCCCACTCTGCGCAGGGATACCGAGCGCTCCCCATCCTGAACGGGCTCCCGGGTGTACGTTTCCCACAACCTGTTCCCGCCCGTTCGATCGGGGCGCGGAATGCCGCCGAACTTTTCGGCGATCAGCTCCAGCGCTCGCTCGGTCTCAAACCTACCCGTCACGATGAGCAGGGCGTTATCCGGTTGGTAATACTTCCGATAGAAGGCCTGAAGGCGGTCGATGGGCACGCCCTCCACGTCGGAGCGGGCGCCGCCGATGTCTTTCCCATAGTTGTGCCACAAGTAGGCGGTGGCGAGCGTCCGTGTAATCAGTATGCCAAAGGGGTCATTCTCCCGCGATTCCAACTCGTTCCGAACCACGGTCATCTCGGAGTCCAGGTCATCCCTGGAGATGAAGGAATTGACCATGCGATCCGCTTCGAGGTCCAGGGCCCACTCGAGATTCTCGTCGGTGCTCGGAAAGGTCTCGAAATAGTTTGTTCGGTCGAATGACGTGGTGCCGTTGGGGCGTGCTCCGTGCTCCGCCAGCTCCTCGGAAATATTCGGGTGATCGGGGGTTCCCTGGAACACCAAGTGCTCCAGAAGATGGGCCATGCCGGTCTCGCCGTAGCCCTCGTGGCGAGAGCCGACGAAGTAAGTGATGTTCACGGTCGCAGTGGGCTTGCTGGCATCGGGGAAGAGGAGGAATCGCAATCCGTTGTCGAGGCCGTACTCGGTGATCCCCTCGGCCTCCGTGATCCGCGTGATGTCCTGCCCCGCAGCGGGCAGGGCGGCCATCAGGACCGATCCGCCCACCAGGACCAAGAAGATCAGCGTCGTCGGGCGGCGGCACCCGGTTCGGAGATGACGACGGGACATGGCTCAACCCTCCTCGAATAGGCGCCCGCTCGGCGCCGGAAATACGTTCGCTTCGACACCGGCACGACCTCTCAGAAGCCGGCGCCCGTCACTCCGAGGAACACAGCTCTAAGGAACGTAGACGATTCAGGGCGGCGGCGAGCTCCATCGGACGGAATCGAGCGAGATCGCCGACCCTCCGATCGTCCAGTTCGTCTAGGCCTTCCTCCTCGATCACCTGCATGACGAGGGTCAGAATCTCGCTCACAGAACGCCGCCCGTCCATGAACCGGTGACGCGCGATGAGCAGCCCACGGCCCACGGCGAGCGTCTGTGCGCGAGACACGAGCTGGGTGACTGCGGAAAGCGAGATCGTTTCGGTTCCGAAGACCAACGACGGCCCCGGGAAGACCTTGATCTCCGCTTCACGCTTTGGAGTGCTGGGATCGACCGATTCTGGGTTCGGAAGTCGGACCCTGAACGCCTCGATCGGTCCGGGCGCTTCCTTCTCTCGACCCGTGGGAAGGTCCGATGCGACGCGCTGAGCGTGGACGGTTACGTCCGACGGACGGAAGTCCTTCATGGCGACGACCGTGTCGGCGACGTCCAGATAGTCGCCGCTCCCGCCGAGAACGATGACGCAACTGACGCCGCGTGTCTCCCAGAGGGATCGGACCCGGTCTACCAGGGGCGTAATGGGCTCTCCCTCCTTCGGGACCAGCGCCTGCATTCGCCGGTCGCGGATCATGAAGTTGGTGGCCGCGGTGTCTTCGTCGATCAGCAGGGTGGTCGCCCCGGCCTCGAGCGCCTCCACAATGCCGGCCGCCTGACTCGTGGAACCCGAAGCGTTCGACGTTGAGAATGCGCGGGTGTCTTGTCCTTGAGGCAGCGTGCCGATGAAGGCGGAGATGTCGACCCCCGCCACGGAGCGGCCGTCCTCGGCTCGGATTTTTACTGCCGAAGGATCGGTCACCACGGACTCGCGGCCGTCTCGGTAACAATGATTGTACACGCCGCGCTCGATAGCCCGAAGCAGGGTACTCTTCCCGTGGTAGCCGCCTCCCACGATCAGTGTGACGCCGCGCGGTATCGCCATCCCTCGAACCGTCCCGGCGTTCGGGAGCTCTACCTCGGCCGTTAGTCCAGCCGGTGCGGAGAACGGGACTGCGGTGTCCCCGACTAGGGGTCGGTCATCCACGCCACTTCTTCGCGCCAAGTTCGCGCCATCTGCGACGAAGGTGACCCAGTTGCGTGCGCTCAACTCTGCCCGCAACGCTGATGCGTCTTCGTTGGTCAGTGCGTGCTGTAAAATGTCCGGATGTCCGACGGCTCCGGCCCGGAGGCTCTGATTCACCAGCGCGGGCACGTCTGTCGTGACCAGCGCGATCGCTTCATGCCCCAGGGCGCGTCGTCCTTGCGCAGGTAGCCCGATCCGGAAACGGGCCTCCACCGTGCCGTCTTCTTCGACGATGACCGCGGTCTGTACCAATACTTCTTGGCCAGGGGTCTCGATTTCAATGAGGCCGCTCTTGCCGCTTCCCCGCCGAACCACGGTCCTCTCGACCGCTTCATGGAAACGCTTGGCGAGCAGACTGGCGACGCCCAACCTCCTCGAACGGGAGGTGAGCACCTCGTCCTCGAGCGCGGCAGTCTCCGGAGGAAGGATCGCCCTCACACGACTCGGCGCAGCGAAAGGGTCACCCTGGACGTGGTCCACGTGTAGGGTGAAGTCGGGGAAGGCCCAGGCGCCTCGCAACCCCTTGTAGGCCTTGTATCCTTGTCCGTCGATCCCGTTTAGGAAATCGATCAGTGCGTCCACGGTGTTCATCGGAGCCCATCCGACACCTCGGCTCCGCACCGGTTCCAGGAGATTTGGGAAGAGCCGCTCTAGTCCCCCCGCTCCTTCCACTGAAAGCCTGGTGGATTCTTAGACACGAGCCATGAGAGGTACCATGGGCGCGGTGTCCGGCCCCGTGGGTTTTCCCCTGGCTCTGGCCCGCGGCTCATCCCCGGTCCCAAGGGGAAGTGGGGCTGCTTCAGTTCCCACGGGGGACGAAAGTGAAAGCCGGGCGGGTCGGGTTCGGTCGACTCGGTCGGCTCCTCTTCGGCCTGCCACTTGAACCCGGACAGATGGTCGGGTCGAGGCTTGTCCTTCTCACCCGGATCGTCCGACCGCCAGTAGAATATCGGGACATCGTCGTAGTCCGGATCCGCCCAACGAAATCCCGAATCGTGATCGACGGGCGGATCCAGCGGACCCAGGTCGGGCCCGCGGTGTCTCGCGCCCTCCCAGCCACAGCGTGAACACCACCGCCATTGAATCCATGGCGATAGTACCTTCAGAAGTCTCCGGAGGATCACGGGGTGGGTCACGCCCCCGCAGTGGGGGCAGAGCCTTCCTCGGGGGAGCGCCAGGTAGGCCACAGAGGCGGTGATCATAAGCAGAATCGATAGGATTCCTACGACTGCGATCAGAACGAACACAAACTCACCTCTTCAAAAACCGACCAACGATCCTCCTCAAGAATACCTGGCCCCGGCGGGCGAGTCCAGCAAATCTTGCTGCGCCAGTGCCCGTGCCGGCGAACCTGCGCTTGCGTTACCTTTGGGTACCTGGGGGGCTCATCCCCGGGATGACTCCCCACCGGGGATTCGGTGGCCTTTGGGCTCGACCATCTGAGCCGTCTCCCGACCAGAAGGCTGTTGAAGGCTTCAAAAACATGAAGATCAGGAACGTCGCCATCATTGCACATGTGGATCATGGCAAGACCACGCTGGTGGACGAAATGCTCCGCCAGACGGGTGTCTTTCGTGCCAACGAGAACGTGGAGGAGCGCGTACTCGACTCCAACCCGCTCGAACGGGAACGAGGGATCACGATTCTTGCCAAGAACACTTCGATCCGGTGGGGCGACGTGAAAATCAACATCGTCGATACGCCGGGCCACGCCGATTTCGGCGGTGAGGTCGAGCGCACTTTGCGTATGGTTGACGGGGTGCTGCTGCTCGTAGACGCTGCGGAGGGCCCCATGCCGCAAACGCGGTTCGTGACCCGAAAGGCGTTGGAGCTTGGGCTCCAACCGGTTGTGCTCGTCAACAAGGTCGACCGATCGGATGCCCGCGCGACGGAGGTTCACGACGAGATCCTGGAGCTCTTCATGAACCTCGAAGCTTCCGACGCGCAACTAGATGCTCCTTTTCTCTACGCCGTCGGGCGAGACGGCTGGGCGAGTCCCGATCCGGATGCGTCGCAAGGCGATCTGGAGCCGCTCTTCGAGACCATCGTCGATCACATCGCCGCCCCGCTGGTGGATCCAGACGGAGCGTTCCAGATGCTGATCTCCACGCTCGACCATTCGAACTACGTCGGGCGCATCGGAATCGGACGGGTCGAGCGGGGGAGGGTGGCCGTTGGCGACGACGTCGTGCTGCTGCCCCTAGGGGATCCAGGCTTGGTCGGCGCAGAAGAGGTGACGCCGGGTCGAGTGGTACAGCTCTATGGATTCGAGGGCTTGGAGCGTGTGGACATCCAAGCCGCCCAAGCCGGAGACATTGTGGCGATCGCGGGGATCGAGGGAGTAGAGATTGGGAAGACGCTCACCGATGTCGACGTGCGCGATCGGGTGCGCGGGATTGCGGTAGAAGAGCCCACGCTCTCCGTGGACTTCACCGTAAACGATTCACCCTTCGCGGGCCGTTCAGGCAAGTTTTTGACCACCAGGCAGGTGCGCGACCGTCTGATGAGAGAGCTCGAGCGTAATGTCGCCCTGCGGGTCGAGGAGACGGATGTGCCCGATACCTTCACCGTATCAGGGCGGGGCGAGTTGCATCTCTCCATTCTCATGGAGACGATGCGCCGGGAGGGATACGAGTTTCAGGTCTCGCGGCCACGAGTTATTGAGAAGAAGGGGCCCAAGGGCCTTCTCGAGCCGTTCGAAGAGGCGGTCATCGAAGTTCCGGAACAGTGCGTCGGCGTGGTGATGGAGAAGTTGGGTCCAC
Organism: Longimicrobiales bacterium; assembly: GCA_965249775.1. GTDB lineage: Bacteria > Gemmatimonadota > Gemmatimonadetes > Longimicrobiales > Gaopeijiaceae > UBA822. The sequence goes on along the minus strand of OZ252253.1, from coordinate 2,667,087 downwards.
GACGGGGCGAAATGATCGAGATGAAGCCCACAGACAAGGGTGCGGTCCGGCTGCGGTTCCGGGTGCCCGCCCGGGGACTCTTCGGCTATCGATCGGAGTTCATGACAGACACCAGGGGTGAGGGGCTTCTCCACCACCGATTCCTGGAATACGGTCCGCACGCGGGGACGCTGGATGGTCGCAAGAGGGGAGTGCTGGTGGCGGACAGAGAAGGGATTGCCGTAGGCTTCGCCCTCTTCAACCTCCAGGAGCGCGCCACGATGTTCGTGAGCCCGGGAGACGAGGTATACAGCGGCATGATCGTGGGGGAGCACGTGCGTCCGGGTGATCTGGACGTCAATGCCTGCAAGAGCAAGAAGCTCACGAACATGAGGACGACGGCCACTGACGAGAACATCAAGCTGGAACCGCCGCGGGACCTGACGCTCGAACTCGCGTTGGAGTTCATCGAAGACGACGAGCTGATCGAAATCACGCCGGCGCGGATCGGCTTGAGAAAGAGGTATCTCGACCCCAATGTCCGTAAGAAGGCTGCCCGGAAGAAGGCTTGAGATGGCAATTCTTCAAAAGGACCTCGTCGCCGAGAACGACCACCCCGTGAACCTCGTCGAGGGCGAGACGATCGATGAGGTGTCGGTCACGCGCCCACCCATCTTCGAGGTGTATATGCGCATGGCCGAAGAGCTGGCTAAGCGAAGCACCTGTGCCAGGCTCAAGGTGGGGACGGTCATCACGGGCCCGCATCTAGAGAACGTGGTCGCCATCGGTTACAACGGGAACGCGCGACGCTTTCCGAACGAGTGTGACGGACCGACTCCGGGGGCGTGCGGCTGCATCCATTCGGAGCAGAACGCACTGGTCAAGGCTCCGGGAGGCATGCCGAACAAGGTGGCCTTCGTGACCGCGAGCCCATGTGTGACGTGCGCAAAACTGCTTATCCAGGGCAACATTTCGCATGTCTTCTACCGCGAGATCTATCGGGACTCTTCCGGGCTCGAGGTTCTGGCCCGCGCTGACGTGACCCCCGTCCACTACGTTCGGTGGATGCAGGAGTGGCGCTGACGTTTACCGGACTTCCAGAACTCGCCCGCGACGTTATCTTCCGGCCTTCAACACCGACTCCGGTCGTGCCCGCCGTCCGCCGGGCGGGCCTCCGCGTGTCGGGATCGTCTCGATCGCATAACAGCGTCAAAAGCAACCGTGTAGGAGATCGTTTCGTGGAGTCGTCCCCCATGTCGTCCCCCATAGATAGCACCTCCTCCTTCGGCCGTTTTTTTCTCCCGGGTCCGACGGAGGTGCATCCCGAAGTGTTGAGCGCCCAGAACCGGGCGGTGATTGGGCACCGAGGGCCAGCCATCAAAGAGCTCATGGAGGGCTTGCAGACTGGGCTCCGAGATCTGTTTCGCACCCAGAGCCCGGTTCTGATATCCACATCGTCCGCGACCGGCTTGATGGAAGCTGCAGCTCGAAACGGGGCTAGAAACAGCGTTCTTAGTCTTGTCAACGGTGCATTCAGCCAGCGGTTCGGCCAGATCGCGGAGGCCTGTGGATTCGAGGTCGAGAGGCTCGAGGTGGAGTGGGGTCAAACCATCACCGCCGACCAGGTGCGTGAAAGGCTGGCTTCCGGTGGCTTCGATGCCGTTACGGTCGTCCACTCCGAGACCTCCACCGGGGCGTTGAACCCCATCCGCGAGATCTCGGAGGCCGTCCGGGAGCACGACGACGTAGTGATTCTGGTGGACTCGGTGACGGGAGTGGGCGGGGCGGAGGTCCAAACCGACGAGTGGGCCTTGGACTTCGTGCTCACCGGGTCCCAAAAGGCCCTCGCGGTGCCTCCCGGACTTGCCTTTGGCGTGGCCTCTGAACGTCTTATGGCCCGCTCCGCAGATGCCACGCGGAAGGGCGTCTACTTCGATCTGATACCGTTCCGGAAGCAGCTCGATAATCTCCAGACCCCGAACACGCCTGCGGTTTCACTCTTTTACGCGTTGGCCAAGCAGTTGGACCGGATCCGGCTGGAGGGGTTGGAGGCTCGATGGGACAGGCACCAGGCGATGGCCGACCGGTGCGTCCAGTGGGTGGACATGATGCGCGAGCAGAGAGGGGTCGCGCTGTCGGTACTTGCGCCTGAGGGATCCCGTTCTCCGACCGTGACCTGTGTGAGGCTTCCCGAGGGGACGACCGGGCCGTCAGTGGTCTCGGCGATGAAGGATCGAGGATTCACGATCGGCGGTGGCTACGGAAAGCTGAAGGAGACGGCGTTCCGGGTCGGTCATATGGGCGATCATACCGTTGCCGAGCTCGATGCAGTGCTGGACGCCCTGGGAGAGGTGTTCACGTGAGTGAGAAATTCGTCGTCGTTGCGGCGGACAAGATCTCCCTTTCGGGCCTCGCACCGCTGACGGAGGACGACCGCTTCGATGTTCTGGTGCCAGACGACTGGACCCCCGAAGAGATGCAGGAGGCGTTGGCCAGGGCTCACGGTCTCATCGTACGCAGCACGACCAAGGTGACCCGCGAGCTTCTGGACCAGGCCCCGAATCTGAAGGTAATCGGCCGCGCAGGTGTAGGCGTGGACAACATCGATCTCGGGGTCGCAACAGAGCTGGGGATCCCGGTGATCAACGCGCCAGAAGGCAACACCGTATCCGCCGCTGAGCTTGCGATGGCGCTCATCTTGACGGTCGCGCGCAACGTTTCGTGGGCGGATGCCTCGGTGCGCGGCGGCGCTTGGGCGCGATCTCAGTTCTCTGGGATAGAGATTCGCGGCAAGACGCTCGGACTCGTCGGTGCGGGGCGGATCGGGACCGAGGTCGCGCTGCGCGCCCAAGCCTTCGGGATGGAAACGATCGCCTTCGATCCTTACCTGACGGAGGAGAGGGCCCAGGATCTGGGGATGGAGCGGGTCGAGCTCGCTGACTTAATCTCTCGTGGGGATGTGATCTCGTTGCACGTGCCGCTTACGCCACAAACCGAGGGCATGATCGGCGAGGACGAGCTCAAGGCTATGAAGCCGACCGCGATCCTGGTCAATGCTGCGCGAGGCGGGGTGGTCGATGAGGCTGCCCTGGTCACGGCGCTCGAGTCGGGGGAGATCACAGCCGCCGCGCTCGACGTTTATGCGACCGAGCCGCTTCCCGAGGATAGCCCGCTCAGGGGAATTGATAATCTCGTTCTCACACCCCATCTCGGAGCCTCCACGGCCGAGGCTCAGGAGTTGGTCGCGAGCGAAATTGCGCGGGGCGTGAGGGCGGCTCTGCTCGACGGGGATCTTTCCAAGGCCTTGAACGCACCCGCGATCGGAGGGGAGGACCTCGAGTATCTCAGGCCTCTCATGGACCTCGCGCGCAGAGTCGGACGCGTAGCCGGCGCGCTTGGCCTGGGGGGAATGCACCGGGTCGACATATCGGTCGCGGGGCTCGACGAGGAGATACTCTCACCGCTGACGGCGGCGGCCATGACCGGCGTGCTCACGCCCGTTTTGGGAGCGCGCAACGTCAACTACGTCAACGCGCTGCACCTTGCCGAAGGGCGGGGCATCGAGATCGCCACGGCGCTGCAGCCCCCGCGGGAGGACTATGCAAAGTTCCTCGAGATCCTTCTGGAGACGGAGGAGCAAAAGGTGCGCGTGGCCGGTGCGCTGTTGGGCGAACAGCATCATCCCCGGATCGTTCAGATCGACGAGTACGAAGTGAGCGTCAAGCCCGAGCGGTGCCTGATCGTACTCCGGAACAATGATGTCCCCGGCGTCATCGGGAGGGTGGGTACCCTCCTGGCGGCCCAGGGCTTGAACATCGCCGAGTACATCCAGTCGAGGGAGGCCGAGGGCGGCTTGGCGTTAGCCGCCGTGTCCGTCGATAGTAGGGTCAGCCCCGAGCTCCTCGCGACCCTGAGCGAGGACGAGGACATTTTGGACGCGCGGGCGGTGTATTTCGACGGCTGAGCGGCGAGGTCAACGCACGGTATCGATCAGAAGCAGGGCCAGAAGGAGCGGCTGGTATAGCAGAGACCAGAGAAAGACGCGCCGGGCCCGGGCCTTCGCCATCTCTGCCGCCGCAGCCACGGAGAATCCGAGGGTGATCAGCCCCAGGACGAGGGCGCCGGCGAGGTAGATCTGGCCCGTGATGCCGAGGTAGGTGGGGAACCCGCTGATCACCAACAGGGACACCGAGTGATATACCATGTGCCTGCCGATTCGCCGGCCGTCGGGGTCGGTGGGAGGGCTCAGGAAAAAGCCGACGCGGGCGTAGTCCTCCCGGAGTAACCAGGCGAGCGCCAGGACGTGGGGGAGCTGCCAAAGGAACGCAATGAAGAACAGGATGACGCCGCCGAACTCCACCGTGCCCGTGGCGGCGCTCCACCCGATCAAGGCCGGAAATGCACCCGGTACGGCACCCACGAGGGTGGCCAGGTACGACCGGGTCTTGAGGGGCGTGTAAGCGAGAATGTAGGCCGCGGCCGAGGCCGCCGTGAGCACGGACGGCAGCCACCCGACCGTGAGCCCGAGATAGGCCAGTCCCACCACGAGGAGGGCCCACCCGAAGGCCAGCGCCTCTCCGGGGCGCAGCCGACCGGATGGCAGGGGCCGCTTCCGCGTACGCGTCATGAGCGCGTCTACGTCTCTCTCGACGTACTGGTTGAGGGCGAGCGCGCCGGCCGTCCCTAAGGCGACCCCCACGAGGGTGTGTGTGATCGGGAGGATTTCGGCTGTTCCACCGGACGCCACGTAGTAGCTCACGCCAGCCGTCATCATGACGTAGCCGGCTATGCCCGGCTTGGTCAGTTCGTAGAGTGCGCCGGCTTTACTCGGCGCGGGCGTCGGATCTGGCGTCGGATCCGGCGTCGGATCCGGCTTTGGATCCGTTCGCGTATCGACAGCCTCGCTCATGGCGGTCCTCGTCGTCCCACGCTTGGTTTCAGGCGTTGTGGAGCCCGGTTATCGATGGCATGGCTCGGTCATCCGACCGAGTCCAGCGTGTCCCTCATCGATCGCGCCAGCCCCGTAAAAGCCGGGACGTCGAAGAGGGTGTAGGCCGACGCCTCTGTGAGACGGAGGGCCATGAGCAAATCGAGAAAGCGCCCGGGATGGTCCGACTCGAAGGCGACCACGAACTCCTGGTCGTCCAAGCCGTACGAGTAGGTGGTGTTGAGCTTCACATCGGGCCACTGGTGGCCGACCCGGATGTGCTCGTCCATCATGCGCTGGCGATCTTCGTGGGGAAGCTTGTACCAGTCGCGGATCTTCGCCATCGGGTAAACGAAAAGATACTCCGATCCCTGCGGATTGATGGCGACGCGGGCCGAGTCGAGCACCTCCGCACCTCCATACGTTCGAACGTACTCCTCCTCGTAGCGGTTCAGGTAGATAGACCGCTTCGTCATGGCGAAATACGAATGCGTCAGGGAGAGATATCCGCCCAAGGCGGTCTGGTTCAACGCGGCCGCGAGATCATGGAGTTGCCCCAGCTCCCGAGCGGCTTGCCAAAGCAGAAAATCCGCATCGCCGCGGGTACCGACCAGCGCGTAGCTGTAGATCATCATCTCGCGGATGCGGGACGCCACCACCGACTCGAACTCATCTTTGTGCGTGGCCCGTTCCTCCGCGGAAAGCCTACGCCATGCGGGGTCCACCTTGAATACGGAGAAGCGAACGAACTCCCGCTCCTTCATCTTCTCCTGCTCGGCCTGGATCATCTCCCACGCGTCTCCGTCCATCACGGGTCGCTTGGGAAGGTTCGGGCGCACGCCCCGAGGGACGTTCTTCTTGGTATCGGTCATGGCTCGGCTCGTGGGATGACGGCCCCCGGGCGGGTCCCCGGGGAGCCTCGAAAGTGCCGAAACCAGAGAACCCGAGCAAGGCGCTTGGGATTCGGGAGTGGGAGGCGAAACATGCGCGGGGGCGATACAGTAGTAAGACATGGGCTATCCATCTTCGTGGGAGACGAACGATTTCACCGCCGGTCACCGAACCCCTCCACGGCTTGAGCAATGCCGAACGGCGCGTCGCCGAGCGAGCGCTTTGGCGTAACGGATTCGCCGCAGCCGTGATCGTGCATCTTCTCGTGTTCCTACTGTGGTGGGGCGAGGCGGAGCTGGTGTCTCCGTTTTCGGCGGCGGGACCGGCCGCAGGGGATAATCGGGCGGCGCGGGGCGGCCTGCAGACCATGAACATCCGGGTGCCGCCGCCGCGGCCCCTCATTCGGCCTCGGGTGCCGCTCCTCACTTTCGACCCTGTGACTGTGGAGGACTTGCAGGACGACCAGCAGCAGCAGATCGAGACCGCGGCCATCCTGGGCGACCGTCCGGGCGTCGACGGCCCGGGGCTACCGGATGCGGACGGGCGCGGCGACGGTGGGACCGCGGCGGAGGGTCGGTTCCGTGGCTCACCACCCTCTCCGCGCGGGATTATCATTCCGCCGGCCACCCGGAGCCTCCGTGGACAGCGGGTCGAAGTGTGGGTCTGGGTGGACGAGCGAGGACGGGTGGTGGCGGATTCGACTCAACTCCGCCCGCCCACGTCCGACAGGGGCTTCAACGCGCGCATCATACGGGAGGCGGCGGAGTGGGTGTTCGAGCCGGCGAAGGACAGGACCGGGGCACCCGTAGCTTCCTGGTTTCCCTATAGGATCAGTATGTGACCTGGGGAGGGTGTGATCGACTGGCCGCGCCGTTGAGAGCGATCCGGCCGGCAAGGGGCGATCGACTTCTTCCGCCCCGTCGAGGTCGTAGGGCGTGGGGGCTCCTGAGCGACCATCGGGTAGGGGCCCGGGGTGGTGTGGGGTCGGGTGGGCCCCGGACAGCAGGGAGCGAAGGAGTCCACGCGCCCTACGACCGAAGAGTCGCCGCCCATCGAACCATCCCCCGCCCACGGGGTAAATCTCCGTCCACCGTGCGCCCTTTGGTCGCGTCAGATTTGCTTCCTCCGTGGTCAGTATGTAGCCGTTGCCCATGAAGCCGTCGGGAAAACGAATCCTCTGGGTCGACGACGAGATCGACCTGCTCAAGCCGCATCTCCTCTTTTTGCAAGCGCGTGGATACCACGTGGATGCGATCACGAACGGGGACGACTCCCTCGTCTTGATGCGTGAGAACGCGTACGACCTCGTCCTGTTGGACGAGCAGATGCCGGGGCGGAGCGGCCTGGAGGTTCTGGAAATCATGCGACGCGAGGACCCACACGTCCGTGTCGTAATGGTGACCAAATCGGCCGAAGACCAGACTATGACGGAGGCGATCGGGCGGCGGGTGGCCGACTATCTGGTGAAGCCGACGAGTCCCCGCCAGGTCCTTTCAGTGGTCACTCGCATTCTGGAGGGGTCGTCGATCCAGCAGCAACGTGTGGCGCAGGACTTCGCTGCTCGCTTCGGGCAGCTCTCGATCAAGCGTGAAGAGGCACGCACTCCCGACGATTTCGCGCAGCTCTACATCGAACTGACGGCCTGGCATGTCAGCCTCGAAGAGGCCGGGGAGCAGGGTCTACTCGATACCGTGCAATCGCTCATGACCGATCTCCGCTCGGATTTCGGCCGGTGGGTGGGACGCAAATATGCGGGGTGGTTGAGAGATGAGGAGGACCGGCCGCTCCTCTCGGTCGACGTGGTCAGGGAGCACCTCCTCCCGCTCCTCGGGCCCTCCCCCGTTTTCTTGGTCGTGTTGGACTGTATGCGTTTGGACCAATGGCGTGTGATCGCCCCACTCCTGGCTCCGTTCTTCGAGATCGAGGAGTCGTATCACTACTCGATCCTCCCAACGGCCACGCCGTATGCGAGGAACGCGATCTTCAGCGGACAGTACCCGGACGAAATCTCGCGAGACCACCCCGGCTGGTGGAATAAATCGGACGACGAAGGCAGCCTCAACGCGTTCGAGGATGAACTCCTTATCAATCAACTGAAGCGCCTCACCGGTGAGAACGTCCCGGTGCACTACGAGAAGATCTTCACCGACAAGCAGGAAGATCAGGTGCGCGGTCGCGTCCGTTCGGCGCTCAAGACGCCCGACTCCGTTATCGCAATGGTTTTCAACTTCGTCGACCTCATGACGCACGGGCGAAGCGAGTCCCCCATTCTGATGGAGGTGGCCAAGGACGAGGCTGCGCTCCGGGGGCTGACCCGGGCGTGGTTCAAACGATCGACGGCGTTCTCTGTGCTTAAGGAAGCGGCTGCCGCCGGCCATCAAGTGATCATGACCACCGATCACGGCTCGATCCTCTGCCAGCGCCCAGCGACCGTCTTCGCACGAAGGGACGCAACCAGCAACCTCAGGTACAAGTTTGGGCAGGATCTCAGAACCGAGAGAGCCGAGACGGCGTTTTCGACGAGTCGGTCCGAGGACCTCCGTTTTCCCGAGGGAAAACTCGGTGTGACGTACGCGTTGGCGGTCGACGACTACTTCTTCGTGTATCCCACCAAGTTGAGGGAGTACCAGCGTCGGTACCGCAACTCGTTCCTTCACGGGGGCGTCTCGCCAGAGGAGATGATTGTTCCTGTCGCGCGCCTTACCCCGCGTCATCGCGGGCCCTTGCACTGACCGGTCGGCGTGACGCTCTACACCCGTGTCCTCTCGTACCTCCGTCCCCACGTCTGGGCGCTCCTAGCGGCGGCGGCGGCAACATTCGCGTTTGCCGCGCTCGACGCCTCGGCTTACGTGCTGCTCATTCCCTTTGTGGATGCGCTCTTCCGTGCGGGGCCGACCGGAGGAGATGGGGGGGCATCCGGTGAGGCGGGTGGCCCGGATCTAATGACCGAGCTCCTGGACGCCACGGTGTACCGACTCGTGGACGTTCAGGGGGACCCGCTCCAGGCGGTCCAGGGAATCGTCGTTCTCATCCTGATCGTGTTTCTCCTGAAGAATGCATTCGACTTCGCCCGTGCCTATCTGGTGGCGTGGGTGGAGCAGTCGGTGACGAGGGACCTGCGGAACGAGGTCTACGACCACGTCCTGCGGCTGGATCTTTCCTTCTTTGGCCGGACCCGAGTGGGGCAGATTACCTCCCGGCTGACCCACGATGTGGAGCAGCTTCGGCGTCTTCTCACGACAGAGTTGGCGAGGCTTCTGTCCTCCGGTTTCGAGTTCGCCGTGGCAGTCGCTTTCATGCTGTTGCTGTCATGGAAGCTCACGCTGGCGGCATTCGTGGTGATTCCCGGTACGATGGCGGTTTGGGGGCCATTGGTGAAGCGCCTCCGGCACGGTGACCGGCGCGTCTTGGATCTGGCGGGAGACCTGAGTGCTCAGATCCAGGAGACTCTGTCCGGAATCCGGGTGGTCAAGTCCTCGTCGGCAGAGGAGATGGAGCGGGCGCGCTTCCGCTCCCTCACAGGCGATTATCACAGGGCCTTCTTGAAAGCGGAGCGGTTACGGGCCCTAGCGGGCCCCCTGACCGAGACGCTCGTGACGATGGGCACGGTCGTCATCCTGTTGTACGGGGCGCGCTTGGTGGTGCTGGATGGAGCGTTGAGCGGAGCCCAGTTCGTCGGTTTCGTTGCCCTCAGTCTCAAGCTTTACAGGCCGGTGAAGTACGGAGCGAAGTTCCCGACCTTGGTGCAGCCCGGGCTCGCGGGCGCCGAGCGTGTCTTTGAGTTCCTCCAGACCCCCGTCGAGATCAGGGATCGGCCCGGGGCGAGAGTCTTGAGAAATCCGACGGGCGCGATCGCTTTCGAGAACGTCACCTTCGAGTACCGACCCGGAGAGCCCGTACTCCAAGACATCACGATGGAAGTTCCCCCGGGCAGTGTCGTCGCTCTGGTCGGCGCGAGCGGGGCGGGGAAGACTACGGCAGCCGACCTGGTGCCGCGGTTCTACGACGTGACGTCCGGTCGGGTGACCGTTGATGGTGTGGATGTGCGGGACTGGACGCTTTCGAGTCTGCGTGCATCGATGGGCATCGTGCCCCAGGAGACGGTGCTCTTCCACGATACGATCGCCGCAAATATCGCGTATGGCGCCCGAGGCGCGACGGAGCTAGAGATCTCCCGTGCGGCGCGCGCAGCCAATGCACACACGTTCATCGCTGCTCTGCCTGAGGCATACGACAGCATCGTGGGGGAACGTGGCACTCGCCTGTCGGGTGGCGAGCGCCAGCGGATCGCTCTTGCAAGGGCGATCCTCTCAGACCGTCCCATCCTCATCTTCGACGAGGCCACGAGCGCCCTCGATAGCGAGTCGGAGCGTCTGGTGCAGGAGGCCGTGGGGCGCCTCATGGGCGGGCGCACCGTGCTGGTGATTGCCCACCGGCTGTCGACCGTCCGGCGCGCCGATCTCATCCTCGTTCTGCGGAAGGGGAGAATCGCCGAGCGGGGTGACCATGACTCCCTGCTCGCGGCGGGTGGGCTCTATAGGCGCCTCTATGAGCTTCAGCACTCTGTTGCTACCGAGAGCGAGCCGGTGCGAAGCGCGGAGGCGGGGGTCGGTGGAGCCGTCCGGAGATGGTTACCACGCAGCGCCCGGCCCAGAGGCCTGTGACGGTCCGGCACCGGATCGAGTTCTGGATCTTTCGAGCCTTTTCCTGGATCGTATCGGTGCTTCCCGAGCGAGCCGCATTAGGCCTGTGCAGCGTCCTCGGATGGTTTATCGGTGTGGTGTTGTGGGTCCGTCGTGGCGACACCGACCGGCATCTCCTGATCGCGTTTCCTGAACAGGACTCGGCCTGGCGGCGGCGGGTGGCACGGGGCAGCTACGTGCATTTCGCCCGTGAGGCAGCCATGACCATCCGCCTTTCGCGGATGCGGCCCGAGGAGATCATTCGGCGTACGGAAATGGTGGGTTTCGAAGCCCTGCGGGATGCCGCCACCGAGGGTAGCGGCGCCGTTCTGATTTCCGGGCATCTGGGAAACTGGGAGGTGGCGGCCGCCGCGGTGGCGGTACGCGGCATACCCATGGACGTGGCGGCCCATCTCCAGAAGAACCCTTTGTTCTACCGCCATATGGTCGAGCTGCGAGATCGCCTGGGCCTGACCGTAATCGTGAAGAACGAGGCCTTTCGTCTGGTGCCAAAGGCGCTCGCAGCGGGCCGTGTCGTCGCCCTCATTGCCGACCAGAACATCCGGCAACGTGGAGTCTTCGTCGATTTTTTCGGGAAGGCGGCCGCTACCGCGAAGGGTCCCGCACTGTTCGCGCTCCGGACTGGAGCTCCGGTCTTCTTGGGCGTGGCGGTGCGGAAGCAGGGCTACCCTTCCCGGTACCGTGTGATCATCGAGCGTGTCCCAGTCGGGGAGGGGGCGCCTGACACTAATGCGATCCGTGACTTGACCCAGCGGCACGTCTCCCGACTCGAGGCCCGCATCCGCGAAGTGCCGAACCAGTACTTTTGGCAGCATCGCCGGTGGAAGACGCGACCGGACTCCATGCGAGCACCTCACCAACCCTGATTCGCTATACTTTGTTAGGTTTCCCGTCTCTCCGGATATGGCCGGAACTCAAAGGCTGTTGAAGGTTCCTTCGGATGGCGTCGTCCATTGATCTACGTCTGCATTCCTGCGCACAACGAAGAGCGAACCATCGGGGTTCTTCTTTGGAAGATCCGGGGGGTGATGCGCGAGTTCGGCCGTGACTACGAGATCCTGGTTCTCGACGACGCTTCCACGGACCGGACCTCCGGCGTCCTCGACCGGTACCGCCGTGTGCTTCCCTTGAAGGTCCTCGAAGAAGAGCGTCGCGCGGGCTACCCCGCCGCGGTTCAGCGTTTGCTTCGGGAGGCACTCGATCGCACGAGCTACCCGAAGAGAGACGCGGCGGTCTTGCTTCAGGCCGATTTCACGGAGAGCCCCGACCATATCGTTCCGTTGATGAAGGCAGTGGAGGGCGGGGCCGACGTCGTGGCCGGCGTGGTAGAAGAGAATGGGCACCTTGCGCCCAACGGGCGTCACGCGCCCCGTGCTGTCCGTTTGGCCAGACGGATGGCGCCGTGGGTCCTCGGTAGAGCCTATGCAGGTGCCCCGGTGTCCGACCCGCTATCTGGATTTCGGGCCTACCGGCTGATCGTGCTGAAGAAGGCGTTGGCGGAATTCAGGGGCCGGCCGTTCTTAACGACCGATGGCTGGGCGTCCAACGTAGAGCTTCTCGGTCTCGTCGCACCCCACGCACGGCGCATCGCCGAGTCGCCTCTCACGCTGCGATACGATGTCGACCAGCGCCCTTCGCGTTTGAGCGCTGTCCGAACCCTTCGCGGGCTCCTCCGTGTACGACGAGAGAGGTGGGAGAGTCCCGCAAGAGAAGGAAAGCAGTGATGAAACGGACCTGTGCGGCGGTTGGTATGGCGCTGATGCTGGGCGTCGTGACACACGAAGTGGGCGTCGGGCAGAGCCCCGATACGCACCCGCGGTTTGCCGACCCCCTCACGGCCGCCGACACTCCGGAGGCCCACCGTGCTGATTCGGTCAGCTACGAGATCGATCCTTTCGCGGCGGTCGTCCCGTTCGGGCCTGGAGAGCGGCTGGAATACAACGTCAAGGCCGGCTGGTTCAACGCCGGTGAGGCACACATGGAGGTTCTGGGCATCGACTCGGTACGAGGCGAGCCCACGTACCACATCGACGTCGCCATACGGGGGGGGCTCCTGTTCGGTCTCGCTAAGATGGACAGTCATTTCGAGTCGTGGCTCGACACGCGAATGATGATCAGTCGCCGATACATTTCGGACGAGAGCAACACAGGCCACAGCAGCTACCGTGCGTTCGAGCTCTACCCGGACGAGATGATGTGGCACCAGACGGACGAGGACGTGATCGGTGAGTTGGCATCCGCCCTTCCCTTGGATGACATGGCCTTCATTTACTGGGTCCGATCCCTTCCGCTCGAGGTCGGACAGACCTATACGTTATCGCGATATTTCAAGAAGGAAGGCAATCCGGTCGTCATTGAGGTCGAGCGCCGGAGCGTCCGTGAAGTCGGAGCCGGCACGTTCAACACGATCGTAGTGCGCCCGACCATTCAGACCGACGGACTCTTTAAGGACGGGGGTGAAGCCGAATTGCACTTCACCGATGACGAGAATCGCTACCTCGTGTACATGCGCGTCGGGATGCCGGTTGTCGGCTCCGTCACGCTTCACCTCGAGAATATCGTACCGGGAACGCCCATCCACCCTGGGGGGGCTGCCTGGTAGAACCGGAAGGGCTCTTCGTCCCTTTCCGATCACCCTCCTAGGTGAGCAGGTGAGCGGGCGACTCGATCTGAGAAGACTTCGTCTCAAGGTTGTCTGGCTTCTCATCATTCCCCTTTACATTTTTGCGGCCCCGTCGGTGAATCTGTTGTGGTGGGGTGCCGGCGTGAGCACGGCCGGGCTTTCACTCCGGGCTTGGGCTGCAGGGTCGATCGAGAAGGATCGCGAGCTGGCCACGACCGGGCCGTATGCGCATACACGGAATCCGCTCTACCTGGGCAGCTTCATGCTCGCCGCCGGTGTGGCGGTCGCGGGTGGGCAGTGGGTGTTCGGTGTGGCGCTTCTGGCGTTGTTCATCCTGGTCTACCGGGCGACGGTACTCCGTGAGGCCCCGGAGCTGGAGGCGCGTTTCGGGGAGCCCTACCGGGTCTATTCGGCGCAGGTGCCCTCAGTGGTACCGCGGATCACTCGGTACCGGGCCGAGGGCTCGGACTCGCAGGAGGGAGGCTTTTCCCGAGCCCGCTACCTTCGGAATCGCGAATGGGAGGCGGCGCTCGGAGCGGTTGCGGCCTTCGGTCTGCTGGCTTTGAAGCTGAAGCTCTGGCCCTGAAGCTAAAGTCCTGCGGATCTACTCGATCCCGACTTGGCGTTGGAGCCAACGTATGTAGCTCACGATCTCCAGCACCATTTCGTCCGTCACGTGGGGAAGGGCCGCCATGTCTCCGAACCGCCAGTGATGGGCCCGCACGCCGTTTCGTGCGGCCAGAATGAAGGCCGCATCCGCGTGGTGGTTTGGTTCATAGATGATGTGCACAAGGGGTGGGCCCTGGGCAGTACCGTCGCCGGCCGGACCATGACAGACGCTGCAGTTTTGTTCGAACAGCGCTTTACCCTCCGCCACTTCGGGTGGAGACGTCGCCGCGATTCCACGGAGTACGACCTGGATCTCGTCCACCGGCAAGGGCGTGGCTTCAGGCTCCGGCTCAGACGTGCATGCCGTGCCTGTGACGGAGAGCAAGAGGGCTGCCCCAACGGGCCAGAATCCCGGTCTGCTGCGTATCGTCACCTTCGCTCCGCATGTTTGGGACATCAAGTGATCACAAGTAGCTGCGGACGGCGAGGTCCACCTTTTCGAGAACCATCTCGACCGTCACTCGCTTCATACCGTCCCTTCGGTTCGTAGAAATCGGATATTCCTCGCCTGGAAACTGCGCATAACCGTCGACCACGAGATCGTAGTAACGGCGGTAGGGTCCAGTGCGTTTCGGATTCGTGTATCCGTAGATACCCACGACCGGCGTCTCGAGGGCCCGACTGATATGTAAAGGTCCTGTGTCGGGGCTTATAGTCAAGACGCTGCCGTCGAGGAGATAGGCGAGGCGGCGCAGGTCGTCTCCCAGGGCGTCGACCGGATGGGCGTGCGTCAAGCCGAGAATCTCGTCCGCTATCCGGCGCTCGAGCCGGGAAGGTCCACCGACAAGCACGGGTTGGAGTCCGTGAGTCGATTCAATCTCCTCCAGAATCCGTGCGTATCCTTCGGCGCTCCAGTTCTTCTTGGTTTTGGTGGTGCCGACCACCACCGAGCAAGCGGGTTTGTCTATTCCGGAGAAGAACGAGGCTTGGGCCTCACGTTCTTGATCCGTAAACGTGATGCCCCACTCCACGGGCTCGGGGTCGACGCCCAAGTAGTGCAGGAACTCGAAGTACTGCTCTTGTACGTGCTGGGGGGAGTGAGAAGGAATACGCTCGTTCGTGAACATCCAGTTGCCGTCGCGCGCGCGTGCGGTGTCGAAGCCCAGCTTTCTTGTCGCTGGAAGCATGCCGACGACGATGCCGGCCTTGAGGTAGACCTGGAGTGCGAGAGCGAGATCGAAGTGCTGCTCTCGTACGTGATGGCCGAGGTCGGCGAAGTTGGTCCAGGATCGTACGCCGCGCCTCCTCCTCTGAAACACCATGAACTCATCGATGGCGGGGTGTCCGTCGACGAGCGCCCTGGGCGTGTCTTGGATGACCCACGATATCCGAACGTCCGGCCAGGTGCGCTTCAATGCGTTCGCCACAGGGAGCACGTGGACGGCGTCACCGATGGCGCTCAGCATCACGATGCACACGCTCTGGATGGGTCCGTTCGCGGGGGGCGTCATGATGCTTCGCCAAGCAAGTGGTTCATCTGTTCAGTAGTCAGCTGCCCCTCGCCATCGTGACGGGACCCCTGCCTGATGCGGTCGAGCTTGCGGATCGAACGGGCCAGCCGGCGCCAAAGCCTTCCGGCATCCACTGGGTCGCTCGGTCCTCCCACCCTGCATCTGTCCAGGTCGAGGAGAATAGCATGGACGTGCTGTGCCTCTCGTGCAATGAGGACGTTCTCGGCATTCAGATCCCTATGATGTACGCCCGCCTTCGACAGACCAGCGATCAGGTTTCTGGTGCATCCCAACGCCTCTTGGCGCGCGTCTCCCGCGTTGCGGCTGCCCGACGCGTCGTCGTTCGCGAACAGTACATCGGCGAGGGTCTGCGCGTGGGGCACGAACTCGGTGACCAGGTCGGCCCGGTAGAGGACGCCCCTTGGATATACTGCCGCAGCCACGATTCGCGGTGTGGCGAAGCCTAGTTCCTCGATGCGGGCGCTGTTCTCCAGCTCGAGGAAGCTTCGAGGCCTTCCCACGCGAAGGAAGCGGTCGCCGAAGGCTCGCATGAGCCCGCCCCGGTAATACCGTCGGACCACCCACGGCGGCTCGACACCTTGAGGGTTCGTCAGGATCGGGACCGGCCCTCTCCCGTGGAGTGTCCGGCAGGCCGAGTCGCGTGCGGCCCGGTAGAGAGATCCGTACGTCGTGACCGCTTGGCGACTCCAAGATACGGCTTCGGCACGCGCAAGAATCTGTGCTTTTCCTACCGTGATCCGCGTAAATCCTCGGGGGGACGCCCCCTCCAGTTCGAGGGTTTGATCGTCCCGATGGGAGGCCTGACGGGGTACCGAGGATGCATGGCTGTCCCTCATCCGTTGTGCCCCACTCCGTAACGTTCGTGGGCCCGGCCCACACGCTCCAGGACGTCACTCACTGCGATTCCCGGCATTCGTCCGGGGCGAGGCCCATAGAGGGCCGGCGTCGGGACCTCACCTGGATCCGTGTATCGATCCACGATCAGGTCGTGGTACTGTTCGTAGGGGCCAACCCTCCATGGGTTGGTGTGGCCGAAGAGCCCGATCACGGGGATGCCCATGGCGTGGGCGATATGAAGGGCTGATGTGTCCGGGCTGATGACGAGATCACATCCTCGGACGCTCCAGATCAATTGCCGTACGGAGCTGGACAGCGCCGACCTCGCGGCGACTCTCCCATCATCCAGGATGGCCCGCGCAGTCGCCTGCTCCCCCTTCCCAGGCCCACCCAACAGAAGCACGTCGAATCCGAGCTCGGCCCCCAGGGCCCGTGCGAGCGACACATATCGGTCGGTCGGCCAGTCCTTTGCCGGGCTGGCGGTGCCCAACGCCAGCCCCACGACCGGTGCACCTTCCGAGGCCGAAAAGAAAGTCTCGGCTGCCGACTCTTCCTCCTCCGACAGGGTGATCTCCCACTCCAGAGGGTCCGGTCTCTCGACGCCGACGGCGTCCAGGAACTCCAAGAACAAATCCTGCGTGTGGCGCCACTCCCCTCCCGCCGTGTACTCGGTGTTGACGAGCCGGACCCCGTCGCGTGTCCTCGAGGGCGCGAGGCCCACTCGCACCCGGGCGCCCGAG
Source organism: Longimicrobiales bacterium (assembly GCA_965249775.1). Classification (GTDB taxonomy): domain Bacteria; phylum Gemmatimonadota; class Gemmatimonadetes; order Longimicrobiales; family Gaopeijiaceae; genus UBA822. The sequence continues at coordinate 2,650,246 of OZ252253.1, read as the reverse complement.
AGATATGCCGGGAAGATACTCTTGGCGTACCGCTGCATGTTCAATGTCAGATCGCAGGAGGGTCCGGCGCGAAAGGTACTCCAAAGGTCGTATATGCCCCGAAGACCCCGCTCCGGCCGGAAGACGATTACCTCGTCCACAGCCGGGTGATGCTCCAGGACCTGTGCGGGTATGGGCTGGGCGACCCAGACGATCTTCCGGGAAGGGCGGTCTCGTTTGAGTGCCACCGCGACGGGTAGTCCGTGAATGACGTCCCCGATGCCCGAAAGGAGGACGATGCATACACGGTCGCCTCGGAGCGCTTGCTCCCTGGCCTTCCGAGGGTCGTGGCCCTGGACCGAGGCGGGGCCCATCACGCTGTGGCCCCCCCAGGCGGCTCCAGTTCCATGAGGAAGAGGGACGGGCCTTCGTAGTCCCGACCCTTGATGCGGATCCCGAAACGGTACACCCCGGGCTCGGGGAACACGATCTCTCGAAGCGGCATGACGATCTGAGTGCGCGCGGGTGGGTGATCCGGGTCACGCCGGTCCACCTCCGAGTGCCCCTTGATCGTCATGGTGGATTGGCCGGACGGCCCGGTCAGGTCCACGTCGAAGTCGTAGTGGCCGATATCGTCCCGACTCCACTCCACGGCCATGACCAGCACCATGTCGTGCTTCGCCGGGAACCCCGGAGCCGCGAGATCATTGAAGACTCCACGGATGTCGAGCTTGCCGTCCACGGTTTGCTCGGCGTGGTCGCAGACAAGGGCCAGGTGCACTCGCATAGCTTCCTATTTCTTCGACGGTCGGAGTTCCACAACAGCTTTCAGCCTAGTTCTTCAACGGCGATCGGGTCAGAGTTCCGTGGGGAGCCCCATCCTCCTCCGCCCGGCGAACGAATACTGACAACGTCGCCCGACTCTCCGGAAAACGTAACCTTCGCCGGAAGCGACTCTTCATCGCCTTCTCGGATGAGGACGTTCTCGCCGGGGCTTCCATCCTGCCCGCCCCGTAAGCCCGAAGGAGGTCGAACCCGGCGTTCGGAGAGGAGGGTCACGGTTCCCTCGCACAGCAGCTCCAGGTCCCTGCGGAGACCGTCCCCGCCACGGTGAGACCCGGCACCCCCACTCTCCCGTCTCACTGAATAACGGGTGATCCGGAAGGGATAGGCGTGTTCAAGAGCTTCGATCGGCGTGTTGAGCGAGTTCGACATATGGGTGTGCACGCCCGAAAGTCCGTCCCCGGTCGGACCCGCGCCCATCCCACCCCCAACCGTCTCGTAGTAGGCGAAATTGGCTCCGTTCCTGGGATCCACACCACCGACCGTCATGTTGTTCATCGTGCCCTGGGAGAGTGCCGGCATGAGGTCCGGAAGAGCTTGTGCGAACGCCCGGAAGAGAACATCGGTGATCCGTTGGCTGGTTTCGACGTTTCCCGCCGCAACGCTCGCGGGAGGGCTGGCGTCTACGATCGAGTCTTCCGCAAGGATCAACCGGACCATCGACATGGAGCCGCCACCGGCTGGGAGCGATTCCCCCAGGAGCGCCTCCACGACGCACCGTATGGTGTACCGTGTGGCGGAGTCGGTGATGGCGCTGACGGCGTTGATCCCACCCTTCACTTGAGGGCTGCTTTCCGTGAAGTCGACGTCGAGACCGTCACGGCGTCGGACCAGCCTCACGCGAATCGGGATGTCCTCGGTTCCGAACCCGTCGTCATCCATGAAGTCCTCGGCGGCGTACTCGCCCGGCTCGATGTACGCGAGGCCAGCTTCCACGAGTCGGTCCGCGTACCCGATCAGTGCCTCCATCGCGGCCAGTGTCGCCTCAGTGCCCCGTCGCTCGACGATCTCCAGCAGCCGGGACGCCCCTGCGTGCAGGGCAGCCAATTGGGCGTCGAGGTCACCGCTTCGTTCTATCGGGGTTCGCACATTTGCCAAAATGAGGTTCCAGATTCCCTCTTGACGTACACCCTCTCTATAGAGGTGGACGGGCGGGATGCGGAGGCCCTCCTGAAAGATCTCCTGAGCCAGCGGCATCGATCCCGGGCTCATCCCACCGACGTCGGAGTGATGTGCCCTCGACGCCACGTAACCAAGCGGTGTGCCGCGGTCCGGGTGGTAGACTGGCGAAATCAAAGTGATGTCCGGCAGATGGGTGCCCCCCCGGAAGGGGTCGTTGAGGATGACGACGTCTCCGGCGCCGAGCTCGCCGAGTTCACCGAGGGCAGACTCCACGCTCATCGGCATCGCTCCCAGGTGGACCGGCATGTGGTCCCCTAGCGCGATGGGTGCACCCCTCGCCGAAAAGAGCGCGCACGAGTAGTCTCGACGTTCCTTTATGTTCGGCGAAAAGGAGGCTCGCCGGAGCGCGGCGCCCATCTCTTCGGTTAGTGCCGTGAAGAGGTGTCGGAAAACCTCGAGTGCTATGGCGTCGGGCCCTTCCTGTCCGGTTGGCCGACCATGGAGCATGGGTTAGGTTCAATGGCTAGAGTAACTTCAACAACATCTGGAGCGGATATTCTATCCGTTCATGTGGACTTCAGGGAGGTGTGAGTGCCGAAAGAGAAAATTTTTGCGCAGGCTCGGGACGAGCTGTTCAGCCACATCAATCGATGTGGTGTGTTAAGCGCCACCGACGATGACCGGACAGCGTGGATGACCGAAACCATCGACTACATCGGTGAGCGCTATCCCGATCTAGTGGATCCCGACCTCCGGGAGCTCCATGCGGTCGGTATCAGGTTCTGTCAGCCGGCGATCAACAATGTTCCGGCGGCCGTAGTAGCCGAACCGGTGTCCGAACCAGCGGCCGAAACCACATCTGCGGATGCGCCCGAGGCGGCCGCCGCCGCACCGCCCCCTCCTCCGACGGCCTAACGTCCTAGCTCGGGTCACGGCTCCAGGGCTCCGCGGCACCCGGACGAGGGCCCAACTCCGCGTGTTGGCCCACCCGGGAAAATCTCCTCGTCGACCCTAGGGCGGGAACTTCGCTTTGCGCGCCGTTTTTCCTGAACTACGCTTTCTCGCCATTTTCCCTTCTAGATAGCGGAGAAAGGGCTCGCGAGGCCCTCTGATGGGGGGTGCTGGCGCACCCACCGGACGCATACTATGTTGCCGCCCCAGTTGGCGGGACCGATAGATAAGCGCCTGTCGAAAAGGGTGACCCGGACGCCTCTATGAGGGACCCTAAAGAAACTGAATCGCGGTGCCTTATGCGTCGCGACGGCTCATGACGAGCCCCCGCCACGACCAGAGTGTGGCGCAGGAGAGTGGCCAACGCCTCACTCTCCCGGAGCAGGATGGCCTCCTGTCCCTCTATTACGACGGGGGGCGTCTGCCTTCTCCCTCCGGTGGATTCCTGATGGTCTTGGGCGTGCAGCTCGAGGCGGAAGGGTCGGGTTCGGTCCTCTTGGAGTGCACTTCGTCGTCGCTTCGGTACCGGATGAATGTGCCCAAGGCTACGCGCGCCGAGAGGAAGAAGGTGCGCGACCTGATTGACGAGGGCGGCGATCCGAAATGCCCCCGCCACCAAGGGCAACTTCTAACACGAATACGCCATGATTTCACCTGCCCACGGTGTGGTGTGCGGTATGCCAAGGCCAAGTAGGGGCTGGTGAGGGCCAGGGTGGTTATCGCCACTGGCGTCCATTAGATTGCCGCGGTGCGCACTCTCGAAGGCTGTCCTCTAGCAGCTTTCTAAGCCAAAGGAGCTTTGTTGCGATGGCAGAGGGTTTCCTCAGTTCTGAGGAGTACGACGAAAAGGCTCATCAGCTATACAACAGTGGGGATTACGAAGGGGCCCTCGAGATGCTCAAAGAGGGCCTCTCGCTTTATCCCAATGCGGTTGAGCTCTGCGTGGGGATGGGCTATGCACGCCTCGCTCGGGAGGAGTACGCGTGGGCGCGCAGGGCGTTCGACCGTGCGCTCGTTCTAGATCAAGGGCATGAAGATGCCCTAGTCGGGCTTGGCGAGACTCTCCTCCGTTTCGGGGAGCGGGACGCCGCGCTCGCACTGTTCGAGCGGGTCGCCGCCCTGGGGTTCGAAGACGACGTCGAGCTGATGCTCACGATGGGACGGGCACTCTATCGTGAGAGCCTCTACGCCGAGAGCCGGGACGTGTTCGCGAAGGCTGCCGCCGCGCGTCCGGACAGCGCAGAGGTCGCGGCGTCGCTCGGCTACGCACTCCATCGGCTCGGCGAAGAGGTAGGGGCCGGACGTCAGATCCGGAGGTCCCTCCGTCTCGATCCCGATCTGCATGAGGCCAGAATCTACCTCGGCCATCTCCTGTATGATCGTGGAGACTGGGAGGGAGCACTCCGGGAGTTCGAGCGTGTCCCACCACTCGAACACTGGGACGCTTTGGCGGTGTGGCGACTCGTCGAGCTCAAACGAGCACTCTGGCACGTGGAAGACGGGGACCAGCGGATAGCGCCTTGGCAAAAGCGCTTGGACGAGCTCGAAGCCCTCCATGATCCCGTCGACCGTTTGCTCGCCGAGGTCGAAGCGCAGGTCAACGGTGTCGAGCGATCGTTGGTCGACCCGAGTCAGCTCGAGCTCTTCGAGCGGGGTGAGCGAAAGGGCGCAGCGGAGTCGCACGAGGTCCGGATGAGCGATGGGCACCTGTTCCGCGGAACGTGGCATGCGATCGTGCGGCAGATGAGAGATCAGGCTGGGTTTTCCCACGAAACTCTGTCCCAGTACATGAGACGGCTGGCGGAGCGTTGGCACGAACAGCTCGGCGTGGAGATTCCCTTTGCCGATCCTGAGAGCTTCCTCGAGGCCGCCATCCGCGACGGCGTGGTGTATCTCGAAGACTAGAAGGCTGCCGAAGGAGTACAGCGGGTCACCCATGTCACAATCTGGAGATGTTCTGGAGCGTTTCGTCGAGGCGCTCCTACAGGAGATCACGGTCACCCGTCCTGAGTACCTGACCGGTCCGTTTACGGTCGCGGAGATCTATCAGGACCTCATTCCCTATCGATCCCACCGGGATTTGATCGGGGTCGAGATGAACGGGGACTACGAGGACGCACTCATCCGGCTGCTTTCCGGTGAGGGCGACTACCTCCTGCTCGACTCCGCGGTTGCCCAGCAGGAGATGCAGAAGGAGCTCGAGAGCCCCAATCCAAACACCGCTCTATTCCGTGAATTTGCGGCTGTTGGCGTTCGTTTGCATTCCAGGCTGGCGGCCCAAACCTCTGGTCTCGGACCCGAACCGAGCGCCGAGGTTTCCGAGGCGTACCCGAGCGATCCGGAGGTGGCCGGAGCCAGAGACATCCAGCCGGAGGCTGAGGCTGAGGCTGATGTGGAGCTTGAGCTGGAGCCTGAGCCGGAGCTGGAACCTGACCTAGAGATGGAGCCGGAGGCCGAGGTGGAGTTGGCACTGGACGCCGGGGTAGAGCTGGAGCTGGAGGCCGAGCAACTGGCGCCCGAGGAGTCCCGTGAGGAAACGCCCCCAAAGGCCGCCGAGGTGGGAGCCGGCAGGCAGTCGGAGCCTGCCGCGACGACCATAGGCGAAACCGAACCGGTAGAAGTCTTGAAGCCCGAGCCCGGAAGGTCCAGTGGGGATGGCGTGGTGGGTCACATCGAGACGGCCTCTGCGCTGCCTACAGCGGCTTCGCCGCCTCTGGCGTCGTTTGAGGAACCGGCACCCGACGAGACCGCTTCGAAGGACGCCGAGACCACTTCGACAGATGCTGAGACCGCTTCGAGAGACGCCGAGACCACATCGACGGACGCCGCATCGACGGACGCTGAGCCCGGCGACGCGTTGACGGTCTGTCACTGGTGCCGAGAGGCCCTCCCGGTGCGTGACTCCATCAATTTCTGCCCGTTCTGCGGCAGCGACCTTCGCCCATCTCCCTGTCGCGAGTGTGGCGAGGCGATGGAGGCGCAGTGGCACTTCTGTGTCTCCTGCGGGACTGATATACGTGGTTAGATGGGTCGGAGCCGTCGGTTGCTTGGCGGTAGTGGGATGTGGGATCGAGACCAAAGCGCCCCCCGCCGAGGAGGCCAACACGGATCCCCACTCGGAGATCGCCGCCGTCGCTCAGGTCGTTCAACTCTCCGGAGGCCGAGACGTGGAGCATGTGGTCCCGACACATCTGGAGATCGAGCCGGGGGAGTGGGTCCAGTTCGTATCGCTCGACCGTCGTGTGCACACGTTGTCCTTCGTGCCCGATTCTCTTTCGCCGGAGGCCCTCGTCTATCTGGCCGACACCGGCCAGCTCAAGGCCCCACCACTGCTCGCGCGCGGCAGTCGATTCCTCGTCGATTTCCGGGAAGCGCCTTTGGGCCGGTACGTTTTCTCGAGCACGAGCCATGGCGATCCTGTATTCGGCAGCATAACCGTGCGGGAGGTTCCGCCGGATCCGTAGCTTCGCCTTCAGCGGACGGCCGTCGTCCAGTGGGTCTCCGTTGTTGCAGCTCCTGGCCAGCTAGCTATTGCTATGGCGTCGTGGCTCCGCCTAGGATCTAGGGTCGACCCACTGTACCCCTTCAACAGGCCTCAAGATGGGAACCCAAGGACAGGAAAAAGACATCGTTGTTCTCTCGGGAAAGAGGACTCCCTTCGGAAGTTTCGGTGGAAGCCTCAAGGGCTTTACGTCGACCGATCTCGCGGTTTTTTCGAGTGTTGCCGCAATCGAGGCGGCGGGCGTGGCTCCGGGCCAGATCGATCACACGTTCTTCGGAAACGCCCTCCAGACCTCTTCGGACGCGATCTACCTCGCGCGACACGTCGCCCTCCGATCCGGGATTCCTCAGGAAAGCCCGGCACTGACCGTAAACAGGCTGTGTGGGTCCGGTTTCGAGGCGATCGTTCAGGGAGCCAAGGAGATTCTCCTCGGCGGCGCTCAGGTGACGTTGTGCGGCGGCTCGGAATCCATGAGTCAGGCGCCCCACGTCATACGCGGCGCACGTTGGGGGCAGCTTCGGCTGGGGCCAGCCGGCACCGGATTCGAGGATCTCCTTTGGGAGGCCCTCAGTGACTCCAACTGCGATCTGACGATGGCTCAGACCGCCGAAGAGTTGGCGGAGCGTTACGACGTCACCCGTGAGGAAGCCGATCAAGTCGCGCTCCGCAGTCAGCAGCGCGCCAAGGCGGCGTGGGACGGCTGCTACTTCGCGGCCGAGATCGCTCCGGTCATGATTGAGAGCCGAAAGGGGGAGCAGGAGTTCGCGCGCGACGAGCACTTGCGTCCCGATACGACGCTTGAAGCCCTGAGTGGCCTTCGGCCGCATTTCAAGAAGGATGGTCTGGTGACCGCCGGCAACGCCAGCGGGATCGGTGACGGGGCAGCGAGCGCTCTCCTCGCGGAGGCGGATTGGGCCGAACAACATGGGATTGAGCCGCTCGGCCGCATCGTCTCATGGGGATTTGCGGGTGTCGAGCCGCGAGTGATGGGCATTGGGCCGGCGCCCGCTTCTCGCCTGGCTCTCGAAAGGGCCGGGTTGACCTTGGACGATATGGACCTCGTGGAGGTCAACGAGGCGTTTGCGGCCCAATACATGGCGGTCGAGAAGGAGCTCGGACTCGATCCGGAAATCACGAACGTGAACGGGGGTGCGATCGCGATTACGCATCCCCTCGCGGCGTCCGGGGCGCGGATCACGATCCACCTTCTCCACGAGCTCCGGCGGAGGGGTGCACGGCTAGGCCTCGGGGCGGCCTGCATCGGTGGGGGGCAGGGGGGCGCGGTCGTCGTGGAGGCTCTGTAGCCGCGTCCTGTTCGGGTAAAGCACCGTAGCCGGGGAGCGACGACACGATGGGCGAAGAGAAGTCGAGGAGTCTGACGCGCACGGAGTTCGAGACCGTGATGAAGCGTGCCTCGGAATTGGCCATCTCAGATCCCTACGACGGACAAAGTGCGCTCGACGAGGCCGAAGTATTCCGAATCGCGAGTGAGGTCGGCCTTCCGCACGAGCACGTTCGGCGAGCCTTGGCCGAGATGCGTTCGAATGAGAATCCCAGGGGCATCATCGATCGGTGGTTCGGCCCCAGGCAGGTCTGGGGATCGAGGGTCGTACAGGCTTCCAAGGCGGATCTTCGGCACGCGCTCGACGAGTTCCTGGTGGCGGGGAATCTGCTCGAGGCCGTTCGCGAGAGGACGGATCTGTTGCTCTACCGCCCCGCCGAGGATTGGATTTCGCACGTCGCTCGTGCCGGGGCTTCGCTGTCTCGGCGCGCCCGTGTGGCCTCCGCAAAGGAGATCGAGGTCCACCTGGAGGACGTGGACGCGGGATGTACCCTCATAGAGATTCGGGTGGATCCCAACATACGAGGCTCCTATACCGTGGGTGCCGGTTTCGCCGGCGTGGTGCTCGGGGGTGGTACGGCCGTCGGCGTGGCGGTGCTACTGGGGGTGGTGTTGGCGTTCCCGCTGGCGGCGGCGTTGACAACCGGTGCCCTATCGGCCGTCGCGATTGGGGCTGTAACGGCGCGGATTGCCGGTCGCTATTCCCGGAGGGCGCGGGAGGAGGTTCAGCAGGAGCTTGAGGGGGTGCTCGACAAGCTGGAGCAAGGTGAGGACCTCGCGCCGCCGCCGGCATCTTGGCGTCGGTGGGTCATGGATCAGGCTAGAAGGTTGCGGGTCGAGATCAAAGGTTCCAAGAGGGACGGCTAAAGAGGCTAGACCTTGCCTCGGCGCTGACGACGGCGTTCGCGCCGAATGGCCGCCTCGCGCTTCCGTTTCCGCTGGGCGCTCGGCTTCTCATAGAAGCGACGCTTCCGAAGCTCGGAGTAGAGCCCGGACCGCTGCACCTTACGCTTGAACCGGCGGAGCGCCCGCTCGAGGCTCTCATTGTCTTGAATAGTTACTTCCAAAGGACGACAACTCCTTTACGGTACGGTCGGATCTAAAGTATAAAGCCGAAAGTCGCATGCCCGACCGAGAAAAAAGTAGTGGCTACGGCCGCCTCAGGGAAGTCTTCGTTCACGGTGGAGCGTGTGCGTGTAGCGCACGTACTCCTCTCTATGGGCGAGGAAGTCCTCGACCCACACTTCGAAGGGTGGCATGGGAATACGTGCCTCGATGTACTCGATGACGAGCATACCCAGCTGCAACTGATCCTTGGCGCCGAAGTCCACTCGTCGGCCCTCCAGAATCGAGTCGACGGCCGCCTCGAAGCAGGTGGAGTCTACGAGGGTGATGAAGTGGCACACCTGATCGAGCCGATAAGACTGGTAGAGGGACCGAAGCTCTGATGCGTCCAACGCCCCTTCGGCGGCATCCAGTCGCTCCTCGGCGGACGCTGAGAGCTCCTTCGAATTCTCGAGTAGCAGCTGTTTGAACCAACCCAGGGTCTTGGAAGACTCGCTGGCCCCGTCTCCTTGCCTCGTGTGCATGGCGGAGGAGAGCAACGCTCGGAAAAGCGGCCGCCCCAATCCACGGGCCTTGTGATCGATCTCCGCCTCGGACGCTTCGATGAAGATATCGGCGGTTCGAACTACATCTGATTCACCGTCGCCGTCTTGTGGCCGGAACGCGAGATGTCCGTGCCACTGGCCGTCTCGACCGACGAAGGTCACGAGGGAACAAGACCAGGTTTCCTGTTCCCAGTCCAGGAATCCGAGTGATCGCTGGCGGGATCGGTCGATGAGCGCGCGTTCCGTCAAATCGCCGGTGGGTAGAGGGTGAGGGATGAGACTGAAAATGCTGTCGCGCCGCGGCGTGTGCAAGCAACCATCTGAGTTTGGCAAGCGGAGCCGTCAGGCGTCTTGCCAGAACCGTAAACATATTGTTATCGTGCATCAATCAGGATTGTGGAATCGAACATTACCGCATTGCAAAGCCTTTTATGGATGTTTACGATGCGGGAACACCCCGGCAGAATGCCGGATTTTTTGCCTCGACGCTCTCGGGGGGCCGCTTCATAGGTCCTCCGATGGAGACATCGACCGCCCATTCGGACCGTGAGGAGAGACATGGAGGGGACGACTTTCTCGCTTCACTCCGCCGCCCGGCCCGAGGCAATGGCCGACGTTCCCGGTGTCTGCGAGCTTCCACTGACCAGAGCGGTGGTCCACTACCGCGATCTTCACGAGGTTGATCCGCCCGGCGGTCGTATCCAGGACATCGGACTCGCCCTCGTGCTCGAGGGCCGCTTCGCTTCATCCGTGGAAGCGTTGGATCTGGGAAGCTCCGCCGTGAAGCTTCTGGACTTGAGTTCGGAGTTGGTGGTGCTCGATTGGGTCTATGAGCCGACGCTGAAGCACGTCAATCGTCTGCTCATCGAAAGGGCCCAGGGCGGTGAGAATGCTTATGCGGCTGGACGGCTTGGGACCTACTCGTTCCAGATGGCCTTGAGCTTGCTCGGCCGGCTCGGATATGGGCCACTCACCCGCCCCACGTTCCTCCGGATTGGCTTCCGAGACATATGCCGGGATCTGGATTTTCACGAGGGTACCGCGGTAAGGATCGTCCTCGGCGGACATCGGGTCGCACGCGCACACCTCGACTACGACTCGAATTCCTTGGTATTCAGTACGCCCTCGCCAGAGCCGGACGCCCTCCTCGAAGGCGGCGTGCTCGAGATGTTTCCTCACAGCGACGTGATGCGTATCAGTGAGGCCCACAACGGTGGTTCCGTTCACTACCAGGTCCGTCTTTCATTCCCGGCCACCTTGGCCGAGGCCCGTGACGAGCTCCGGACGATCAGGCGAGGCCTTGGCGGATTGTTGGCCCGCTTCGAGCCGGAGCGCTTCGAGGGGATCGACCAGCATCTCACCACCTTCGGATGGGGAGACACACTCTCCCAACTCCACGTCCCGGAGCGGCGAACGAAGGCCGAGGCGCTCCGGACCCATGATGGGTTCGGCGTTGGCACCGTCCATTAGAAGGCTGTTGAGGGGAGTACAGCGGCCATGACGACTGGTCCGGAGCTCGACGGGCAAGGGACGTCGGCTGATCTGGCTGAACGTGATGGTTCGCCGTCCCAACTGGCCGCACTGAAGCGACGGTACGTGGGGTATTGCCAGTGGCAGGTATCCCTTCTGCTGGAGGTGATGCCACGTGAGGCGGTGAGGCCGCTTTACCGTCACGCCAGGATTTGGGCGACCGAGAGGGGGCTCCACGAATCCAAGGATCCCATGTCGACCCTGCGTGCCTTCTGCCGTGAAGTGCTACCACTGCCGCCGTTCGACGTGTGGCTCTCGGATTATGAAACCCATCACGAGGCCCATGTGGGTGCGGGATTGGGACCGTCGCCCCTGACCGACGCGATGGAGCCGATCGCGGTCGAGTTCAGGCGAATGGAGCATGAGGCTGAGCCGTGGCATGGAACGCTTGAGGTATACCGAGGTGGGGATGCGTGGAGGGGACTCATTCGATTCCAGCGCGATGGTGAAAGGGGCTACTTCCGCACCGGCGAGATTTTCTGCGAGGACAACCTCCAAGATGTTCGAGACCGCTTCATTTCCTTCACTGCGCCTACCCTGAGTGCGTTTCTGCGCTCGACCCTCCCGTAATCCAAGTTTTTTGTAAAAAACACACTTGGCACGCGAGGCAATTTTTTCGGAATTAGTTCTCGTAAGTTCCCACCAGAGTTGGATTTCACTCCAACGAACACACGAACTATGTTGTCCTTGGGGGGTCGAGGAACAATTGATTTCGGGGCGAATTGCTAATTCATAAGTAATTGTTACACAATGAGTTACAAAATTTCGTTGGGCGCACGACAATTCTGAAAACAGGCTTGCGCCGTTCGTACATGACCAGTACTATGGGTTCGCCTCAACGTCGTTGCTTTTCCTTGACACTTTCGAAAATCACGATGGTACGGTGGATGTCATCGGGTCATTTCGTGAATTTTCGAACCACGCAAAACTGGGGAGACGTGTGTCCATGTGGGAGACTCGATCTGTGCAAATCACTGTGTTACTTCCCCATGATATTGCTGAGCAAGCCGAAGAGGTACAGAAGGCGGATCCGGAGTTCTTGAGCCGGGTCGTGCTTTATGGTCTCACCCGCCGATCCATCTATCACCAGCTGCGCGACCGCGACCCGGAGCAGGCCGCCGTCGATTACTCCGCCCCGCCCGCCATGTAAAGGGGCTTGACTCTCCCGGCACCCCACTAAAAACTAAGGGCGCGCAGGACAGGCACTTGTACGCCGAAGACCGGCGTGCCGCTTAAGCGTGGAGAGTGCTGGGAGGGACGGCATGAGCGACGCCCCGCCGGAAAAGCCCCGAGACGGAGACCGTGATAAGGCGGAGCGCGTCCTGCGGGCAAAGTATCTGGACTACTGTTCCTCCCAGATCGCCGGACATCTGGTCCTGCTCTCGCCGGACGAGATCTACGTCCTTGCTCAGGAAGCGCATCGCGCGGGTGGTCAGAAGAGTGAGCCTTCCTACGAGCAAATGGTGCGCTTGGCCACCGAGGGGGTCGCTCAACGCCTCACGCTTCCCACGTTCGAACAATGGGCCGATGAGTATAAGCAGGACCCGGCTCGATACGACGATCAACTCCTCGGTCTTTGGGAAAGTGAGCTAGACCAGGTACCCGACGCGTAAGCGCTCGATGTGAGCCGTTATCCTAGAACGGCAGATCGTCATCCGGTTCAGAGATCGGAGCCGGTGAGGGAGCGGGATCGCTCTGAAAGCCTTCGTCGCGGCCACGTCCACCACCACCACCGCCGGTCGACCCTAGCATGACCATCTCGGTGACGATGACATCGGTCCAGTATTTCTTCTGGCCGTCGGATTCGGACTCGGAGTACTCGATACGCCCCTCGACGTAGAGCCGGTCACCCTTCTTTACCCATTGATCGACGATGTCGACGAGGCGGCCGAAAAAAGTCAGACGGTGCCACTCGGTCTTCTCCCGCTGCTGCCCCGAGCCGTCCTTCCACTGGCGGTTCGTGGCCAGGGACACCTTCGCTACTTGGGTACCCGAAGATGTGGCTCGGACGTCGGGGTCGTTCCCCACGTTTCCGATGAGCATGACCTTGTTGAGGGACCGGCTCATTATCGTGCACTCCTTGGAAATTGATGCGGCACAGGCGCCGATGGGTCACGCTCCAGTGGGTCACGCGCCAGCGGGTCGCGCGCCATTTGGGCCGTGTAGGGGCCCGTGGGCGCCACAAGGTACCAAGGGCTCCAAGTGAGCGCTATGGGCGGGTGGCGCCCCTTGAGCACCTCACTACCTTTTGTTTGTTGGGCCCCGCCCGGGGGCTCTCCTACGCTGGATCTAGCCGAGCCTGCTATGAGTGATCTTCAGTACGTTCGAGTGGAGTGGGACCAGGAGTTGGCGATCGTCGTGATCGACCGCGCCGAGAAGCTAAACGCCCTGAATGCGGAGGTCGTTCGCGAGATAGGGGATGTATTCCGCGATCTCAGGGAGGACGACGACGTCCTTGGTGTGATCCTGACCGGTGCTGGCGACAAGGCTTTCGTGGCCGGAGCGGACATTGGCGAGCTCGCTAAGTTGGCGCCGCTCAGCGGCGTGAAGTTCACCCGTGATGGGCAGAGGATTTGCAGTGAGATCGAGCGTTTCCCGAAACCCGTGCTTGCCGCCGTAGGAGGGTACGCGTTGGGTGGCGGATGTGAACTGGCTCTCGCCTGTCACCTCCGGGTTGCCAGCGAGAATGCGCGCTTCGGGTTCCCCGAGGTGGGGCTCGGCATCATGCCCGGCTATGGCGGAACCGTGAGGATCGCCAGAGTCGTGGGTTTCGGCCTTGCGGTGGAGATGGTCTTGACCGGTGCTATGGTCGACGCCGAGAGGGCCGAGCGGATCGGCCTGGTCAGCGCGGTCTATCCCCAGGAGGCGCTCCTCGACCAGGCGAAGGATTTCCTCCGGGGGATTACGAAGAACGGCCCGATCGCGGTTCGCATGGCGTTGGAGTCCCTCTACGTAGCCCAGAATTCGGCACCCGCGGACGCCGCGAGCTTCGAGTCCGCAGTGTTTGGATTACTCGCTTCCACGGGCGACATGAGAGAGGGATTGACGGCTTTTCTCGAGAAGCGAAAGGCGTCGTTCAAGGGCGAATAACCCCGGGCAACGAAAGGTGGAACTAGGGCCCGTTCAGCGTTAAATTTCAGTATGCTTTCAAGGCCTTCCCTGGCATCCGTTCCTTGCATCTGAGCGTGCTGAAACTCCGGCTTTTTCGCAATCTCGGGGACCAGGAGCTTTCCTTCCCTCCAGAGGGCGCGGCAATCATCGGCGCGAACGCCCAGGGGAAGTCGAACCTGCTCGAGGCCATTTACTATCTGGAGACATTCCGTTCGTTTCGGGGTGCCCGTATGGAGCACCTCGTCGCGTTTGGGGAAGATGTCTTCCGGGTGGCCGGTCAGGTGGTTTCCGCGAACGATTCCGGGAGCTCCACGATCGAGGTCGCGGCGGCATATGAGGCATCGAGTCGTCGACGCAAGGTGACGATCGACGGTTCGGAGCCGGAGCGCATCGGGGATGCGATCGGGAGGCTGGGCGCCGTGATTTTCTCGCCTGCGGACATGGACATAGTGAACGGGGGACCGGTCCGGCGCCGCCGATTCATGGACGTGGCCCTTTCGCTGAACGAGGAAGGATACTTGGTGGCTCTACAGTCCTTCCGTCACTCGCTGGCCCAGCGGAACGCGGCCCTCCGCTCCGGCCAGGTCGAGGCGGTGGTGCGGGCATGGGACGAGCCCCTCGCTCGGAGCGCCGCAGATGTGATCGAGGCTAGGCGCCGATGGGTTTCAGAGTGGCGGGACGTCTTCCGCGGATACTACGAAGAGGTGAGTGGAGGGGGCTCGGCGACGATGACCTACATGCCCAAGGTGTCCGTGGACGACGCGCGTGACGACGGCATTTACGAGGCGTGCCGGAGCGCTTTGGACGTCCGCTGGGCCGCTGATCTTCGGCGTAGGAATACGAGTGCCGGACCCCATCGGGACGAGCTCCTGCTCGCGCTCGTAAACGGCGAGAGTGAAGTAGAGGTACGGGAGTTCGGCTCGGGCGGGCAGCGCCGCACGGCGGCCCTCGCGCTCCGGTTGGTAGAGAGGGACGCCATCCGCAAGGCGAGGGAGAGTGCTCCGGTTCTTCTTTTGGATGATGCGTTTGCCGAGTTGGACGACGAGCGGAGAGAGAGGGTCCTTGGGCTGATGGGGCAAAATCATTTCGGTCAGGTCATCATCACCGCGCCCAAGGAGAGCGACCTGCCTCTCCAGGGAGAGGCGCTTCCTCGATGGGGCATCGAGCGAGGGCGGATCTGCGCGTGAACAACGCTGGGCCGACGCGGGTTGGGGATCTCCTCGACAGTCTCTTGGAGAGGCGCGGCCTCGGCACACAGATCCGGAGGCTCGGCGCGCTCGACGTTTGGTCTGATGCAGTAGGAGGAAAAATCGCCGAAGTGACGCAGGCCAAGACAGTCGTAGCCTCGACGCTGTTCGTTGAGGTCCGGAGCAGTGCTTGGCTCATGGAGTTGAGCCTCATGAAAGAGGCCCTGTTGGAACGGGTCAACACGGAGTTGGGAGGGGAGGGGACGATCGACCGGATCGTCCTGACGCTGATGGACGGGGATAGGTCGTAATCGGGGATAGGTCGTAACGACTGTACCAGGGGCTGGATGCGGTCCAGACCCACAACGGAGTGAGTGGTAGATGGCGAAGAAAGGCGACAAGAAGGCGGCGAACAAGGGCGACAAGAAGACGCCGAAGAAAACCGCCAAGAAGACAAACAAGGCCGACGAGCAGACGAACGGCGACTACACGGCCGGGCAGATCACGGTACTCAAGGGGCTCGAGGCCGTTCGGAAGCGACCCGGAATGTACATCGGATCGACGTCCGCTCGGGGACTGCACCACCTCGTATACGAGGTCGTCGACAACTCCATCGACGAGGCGATGGCCGGCTTCTGCACCGAAATAACCGTCACGCTGCGTGAGGATGGCTCCGTCGTGGTTATCGACGATGGCCGGGGGATTCCCGTCGACATACACCCCGAAGAGGGTGTGCCCGGCGTGGAGCTCGCCATGACGAGGCTGCACGCGGGGGGAAAGTTCGATAAGGATTCCTACAAAGTATCGGGTGGCCTCCACGGTGTGGGCGTGAGCGTCGTGAACGCGCTTTCGGAGTGGCTGGAAGTCGAGGTCACCAGAGACGGCCAGAAGTATCATCAGCGCTACGCCAGGGGGATCAAGGAGACGGATCTCGAGACGATCGGGAAGGCGAAGGGCAGCGGAACGCACGTGACCTTCATGCCCGACCCGGAGATCTTTACGGAGCTTGCGTACAACTTCGAGACCCTCAACAACCGACTCCGTGAGCTCGCGTTCCTCAATAAGGGACTGAAGATCGTGCTCACCGACGAGCGTGATGGAACCGAGGAGACCCATCAGTACGAGGGTGGGCTCGCCTCGTTCGTCGAGCACGTGCGGGGTTCCCGGCAGCCGCTTCACGACACGGTCGTGTACTTCGAGGCCAGCCGTGAAGAAGCCGACATCGAGCTGGCCATGCAGTACGATGACGGCTTCAGCGAGCACACCCACACCTTCGTCAACAACATCAACACGCATGAGGGTGGGGCCCATCTGACCGGGCTCAAGGCCGCGCTTACGCGGACGATCAACGACTATGCCCGGCGGAGCAAGCTGTTCAAGAAGGACGACGAGAGCCTGTCCGGGGACGACGTGCGTGAGGGCCTCACCTGTATTCTCAGCGTGAAGGTCATGGAGCCTCAGTTCGAGGGGCAGACGAAGACCAAGCTCGGGAACAGCGAGGTGCGGGGCGCCGTCGAGGCTGCCGTCAATGAGAACCTCGGAATCTTCCTGGACGAGAATCCCAAGGCCGCCAAATCCATCATCGAGAAATCACTTTCCGCCGCGAGGGCACGGGAGGCCGCCCGTAAAGCACGGGACCTCGCCCGCAAGAAGAGCGCCCTGGAAGGAGGGGTTCTCCCGGGCAAGCTCGCGGACTGCTCGATCTCGGATCCGAGTCTGACCGAGATCTATCTGGTCGAGGGTGATAGCGCGGGGGGAAGCGCCAAACAGGGTCGGGACCGCTCCTTCCAAGCCATCCTTCCCCTGAAGGGGAAGATTCTCAACGTCGAGCGAGCGCGGATCGACAAGATCCTCTCGAACGAAGAGATCCGGGCGATGATCACCGCCATCGGATGCGGCATCCGGGACGACTTCGAGCTCGAGAACGCCCGCTATCACAAGATCATCATCATGACCGACGCGGACGTGGACGGCGCCCACATCCGTACGCTTCTTCTCACCTTCTTCTTCCGGCAGATGAGAGATTTGATCGAGGAAGGCTACGTCTACATCGCTCAGCCGCCTCTGTATCGCGTGGCAAAGGGGAAGAAGGAGCACTACGCATACTCGGAGGAAGAGCGCGAGGAGTTCATCAGTCGCCTCTCGAACGGGAAGGCGGACGGTGAGACGCGGGGCATTCAAATTCAGCGGTACAAGGGTCTTGGAGAGATGAACCCGGAGCAACTTTGGCGCACGACCATGGATCCGGAGGCGAGGACGATCTACCAGGTGACGGTAGACAGCGCGTCGGAGGCCGACTCGATCTTCAGTCGGCTCATGGGCGAGGACGTGGAGCCGCGACGGAAGTTCATCGAGACCAACGCCAAGTACGTCAAGAATCTCGACGTATAGGGGAGAAGGGGAACTGAGGACATCCCGGTGACGGACCCAAAACGCCTCAACACGCAGCAGCTGGTCTCGTACTTGGCGGAAAACGCCGCACACTGGATCGAGGGTCAACGTGCCCAGCATCGGGTGTACGCGGACCCCCTCCCCGACACGACCCTGGCCGCATTGAGCGGGTTTTTCGCCCAGGAGACCCTGGATCGGACGAGGATCAGGCACGCCACCGGTATCGACAATCCTCCCTTCTACAGGGAGTTCGAGGAGGCCGGAGAGTCGTTTCCCCTGGACTTCAAGGTCTGGGCCGCCATCACCTTCGGGGACGTCATCCTCGTGAACGGCGAGCAGGTGCCTGGGCCGCCGTCCCATTCGGTGGTCTTCCACGAGATGGTCCATGTGGTGCAGTACGACGTGCTCGGGATCCACGAGTTCGCCCGCCAGTATGTCACGCCGTTCATACAGGACCGCGTCAACTACATGTCGATTCCGCTCGAGAGCATCGCCTTCGACCTCCAGGGGCGGTTCGAAGAGTGCAGGGGAGACCCGTTTTCCGCAGAGACGGAGATTCGTTCGCGAATCGGCGCGCCCGGGCTTCCCTACGCGGGGAGTGGAAGGGGAGAGTAGCGAGCCCTCAGCCCGACCAAAGCGGTCCCGTGATCCTCAGCACGTATACTGCTATGAGGCCCAACACGCCGATGAACGTCATATAGTAGAGCGCCGGCAAGATGGTCTTTCGCAGGGTGGCACCCTCGCGGCCCAGCAGCCCGACCGTGGCCGAGGCGGCGACCACGTTGTGGATCGCGATCATGTTGCCTGCCGCGCCTCCGACGGCCTGGATGGCCACCACCATCGAGCTCGAGATGGCAAGGCGCGTCGCCACTCCGTGTTGGAAGGCCGAGAACATGAGGTTGCTCACCGTGTTGGCCCCACCGATAAACGCGCCCAGAGCGCCCGTTACGCCCGCGAAGAGCGGCCAGATGCCCCCTACCGTGTCTGCGACCCATCCAGCCATCTCGAGCGGCATCGACGCGAGGTCTGCGGTGTTCACCCCCGAGTTGATGTAGACGCGAACCATGGGCACGGTGAAGATGAGCACGACACCTGCCCCCAGCAGAACTTTGCTGGAATCGACGAACGCGCTCTTGAGGGCCGGGCCGCTCATGCGGTGTAATACTGCCGTAATCGCCACGACCAGAACCAGAATCGTCCCCGGCAGGTAGAGCGGCGTGGTCGTGGCACTCACCGTCGTGCCGAAGATTTCGGGCCACTCGATTGTGACCCACTCGCTCCTCAGTGCATCTGGGAGGCCGAGCTGAGGAAGGCGGCTCAGGACCAGTATTAGCGCCAACAAGAGGTAGGGAAGCCAAGCCATGCCAGCCCCCATTTCCGGGTGCTCACCCTCACCTTTCGAGCTCACCTCGAGGTCGCTCACCCAATCCGATGGCCATTGCTCTTTACCGGGGAAGTCCCAGGTGTCGTCCGGGATCAGGAACCCCTGGCGTGCGGCGAAGGACACGATCGCGAGCCCCACCAGGCCTCCCATAAGGGAGGGGAACTCGGGTCCGAAGAGCCATGCGGTCAGAAAATACGGAACGGTGAACGCGGCACCGGCGAACAGTGCGAAGGGCATCACCGAGAGCCCTTCGGTCCACGACTTCCGCGCACCGAAGAACCGGGTCATCATGACGACCATGAAGGTAGGCATGATCGTGCCGGTGATTGCGTGGAGGGCGGCGGCTCGGACGGTCACGGCTTGGACATACTGGTCCAGCGTGGCGCCCGACGCGGCCAGCGCCATCGTGAACTCGGGGCTCTCCACACCACCTGTCACACCTATGACAATCGGAGTCCCCACAGCGCCAAAGGTCACCGCCGTGCTCTGGATCATCATACCCAACATCACGGCGCCCGCCGCCGGGAACCCCATGGCGACCATGAGGGGGGCGGCCACGGCGGCTGGGGTCCCGAAACCGGCGGCACCCTCGATGAAGGATCCGAAAAGCCAGGCGATGATGACAACCTGGACCCTGCGGTCGTCGCTGATGTCGTGGAAGCTCCTCCGTATGGAGGCCATGCCGCCCGACCGTTCGAGCGTGTTCAGGAGCAGAATGGCTCCGAAGATGATCCACAAGAGGTCGAACGTGAGGAACAGCCCCTCGATGGTGGAGGCAGCCACGTCGACGAGCGGCATGCCCCAGATCCCCAGGGCGATGACGACCGCCGTGACGTAGACCGCGGGCATGGCAAACTTGGCTGGCATACGAAAGCCGACAAGGAGGACACCGGCGAGAATGATGGGTAGGGCGGCCAAGGCGGCCAGGGTTGCAGGGCTCACGGAGGCTCCAATGCGCTAGAAGGCTGTTGAAGGAGTACAGTGGGCCGCGTTGGGGATGCCACGACCCCAGATCCTAGGCGGAGCGACGACGCCATAGCAATAGCTACGGTTAGGAGCTCCAACAACGGAGATGGGGTCGTGCCACCCCAACCCTTCAACGTGTATGATCATTGCCCCTCATGGTGGTGGGCACATGGCGGTTGTGCGGTTGATCCTGCGTCTCTCCTCCTCGCGACCACGGCTTCGCCGCGGTGCCCGCTGTGCTACGCCTCGTCGTCGTTCCTTGTCTGAACGCGCACAAGCGCCATGTGCGCGACCCGCTGTACTCCTTCAACAGCCTTCCCAGGGATGGACCTGGGCCGGCAATCCGACCCGGGCGTTGCTTAGGCCCGATCTTTGTGCGGCCCACTCCCTCGGACCGACCCGACAACATGCGGTGGCGAGAGGGTTACCAACAGACCGGCGCCCGTCTATCTTCGGCGCGGCGGCTTTAGCCGTGAGCGCTCTCCTCGCCTCGGAACGGACCGCACATGGAGCACAATCCCGACGCACCCTGGTACGGCCGATTACACTGGCAGGTACTGATCGCCATGGTCCTCGGCGCAACGGCAGGCGCCCTCGGCGGCGAGCCGTTGGCTGATCGGGTCGGATGGATCGGCGACCTGTTCATGAAGCTGCTCCGAATGATCATCGTGCCGCTGGTGCTGACGTCGATCATCTCCGGTGTGGCTTCGGTCGGCGGGGGCCGTGCCCTCGGGCGCCTGTTCAGCAAGACGCTGGGCTACTACGTGCTCTCGAGCTTCCTCGCGGCGTTCGTGGGGCTCTTGATGGTCAACCTCATCCGTCCGGGGGTGGGGGCCAACCTGGCGGGCACCGATCAGGAGACGTTGCCGGAGCTATCCACGCCGGATTCGCCCATCCAGCTGCTTCTGGACATCGTTCCGCAGAATGTCATTCAGGCTGCGGCTACGGCCGACATGCTGGCCTTGATCTTCTTCTGCATCGTCTTCGGGGCCGCGCTCACCACGCTCCCGGACAAGACGCGCGAGCCGCTTGTCGAGCTTTTCGACGCGCTCTTCCACGTGATGATGAACCTCACCGCGGGCATCATCAAATTCCTGCCGATCGGCGTGTTCGCGTTGATCACCCGGATGGTCGGCACAACCGGCTTCGACGCCTTCGTGCCGCTCGCGATGTACGCAGCGACGATCTTTTCCGGGGTGTCGATCCACTTCCTGGTGAGCCTGCCGATCCTGTTGATCGTCCTCGGACGGATCTCTCCGCGCATTCACTTCGCCAACATGCGTGAGCCTCTGCTGATCGCATTCTCGACCAGCTCTTCGGGTGCGACGCTCCCGGTCACGATGAAGGTGGTCGAGGAAAAGGTAGGCGTATCCAACAAGGTCGCGTCCTTCGTCCTGCCGATGGGGGCGACGGTCAACATGGACGGTACGGCGGTGTTCGAGTGCGCCGGTGCGCTTTTCATTGCGCAAGCACTAGGATTCGACCTAACCATTATGGAGCAGGGGATTGTCGTGCTGACCGCGCTTTTGGCGTCGATCGGCGCGGCAGCCGTGCCCTCGGCCGGGCTGGTGGTGATCTTCATCGTGCTCGGGGCGATCGGCCTGGACTCGCCGGAAGTGGACCTGATCGTGGCCTCGATGCTCGCCATCGACCGGCCGCTCGACATGTACCGTACGGCGGTCAACGTCTTCAGCGACTCGTGCGGCGCGGCGATCATCGCGCGTTCGGAGGGTGAGGCCGGCGTGGATACGGAGGTGCGGTAGAGGCGCGCTGGAGGCCGGGTAGACGGCCCGCGTTCCCTGGTGGGATGGCAATGGTCGCCCGTAATCAGGAGGGCTGTTGAAGGAGTACAGTTCTACGGCAGAGGTGAGGCCGTGAGATTCAGGGATGGCATGAGGCGGGCGCTTTGGACCGCGGTGGCTGTTGTGGGCATCGCGAGTTGCTCCCGTGATGTACCGCCCGACCCGACCGTCGTCTCCGGCAACCCGGCGTTGCAGGCTGCCATGCTCGACGAGGAGGACGCCCGCGGCAGGGGAGTGTCGGGCATCGACTGGCTGCAGCAGGGCCTCACCGGGCCGCAGCCCGAGCTTCAGCGATTGGCGGTACGCGCCATCGGGCGCTTCGAGGACCCCGAGCTCATCCCGCTGATCCTTCCGCTCCTCTTCTCGGACGACGAGACGGTCCGCTCGGAGGCCATCAACGCGTTAGGGCAGGCTGCATTCCGAACGGATGGTGACGAGGTGGCGGATGTGCTCTTCGAGTACCTCGTCCGGGAGGCTCAAGAGGGTCCGGCCGTACGCGGCGTAGTCGGTCGTACGCTGGGACGCCTCGGGTACGACGATGCGGTCCGCTTCCGACGCGCTGTCGAGACGCTGGTCGATCTGACGCGCAATGGGAATAGCGACGCGCCGGTCGACGCCCTCACCGGTGCAGTCATGGGCCTCGAATCGATCGCACGGCGGGGCGGACGGACCGGTATGTCGTTGGCTTCGGTCGAGAGGCTGCGCGAGCTGGCCGCTTTCGGTCGCCCGGATGGTGCGGTGGACCTCGGCGAAGACAGCCCCTCAGCAGGGACGGGTTCAGGCAGCGACTCGACGCGGCTCCTCGATCCGGCCCGCGTAGGCCGTATGGCGCGGCAGGCGCTGACCGCGATCGCCGGGGTTGGCACGGACAGCGAGGCTCCCGTGCCGGACTCGGCGCGCGTCCGCCGCGTGGCCATGATGGCCCTGTCCGCGATCGGTGAGATCGGGTTGGACGTCATCGAGGGTGCGATAGGTGATCCCGACCCCGACGTACGGCGCCTCGCCGTGATGGCTTTGGGGCCTGTCCCCAGGAATCAGGCCAATACCGAGTTCTTGCTCGACGGGCTCGCCGACCCCTCGCCCCGCGTCCGCGCGGAGGCCGTTAGGGTCTACGCCGCCTGGGCTCTGGCGGCTCAAGAGTGCCCGCTCCTCTTCAGCGCCTCCAGGGACGACGACCTACACGTGGCGCTCACAGCCATCGATCTCCTCGAGCAGTCGTGTGTGGAGAGGTCGCAGCAGGAAGAGATCCTCCAACGCCTCGTGGCCGGCCTGGTGACTGCCGGCCCGCTGGATTGGCACCGCGGCGCCCATGCGCTCGTTTCCCTGGCCGCGGTGTCCCCCGATGTCGCGGCGGCGATGTTGGACGGTGTGGTCCAGAACGCCAATCCGTTGGTGCGGATGTACGCCGCGAGGGCGGCGGCCAGGATCGGAAGCACCGCCGTGCTCGAGGCTCTCGCCGCCGATTCGTCCCCCAACGTCCGCACGTTGGCCGTCCAGGGGCTCTACGATCTCGTGGGGCACGGTGCCGACGGCGTGCTCATCGCTCAGCTCGACCAGGACGATCCGCAGCTCCTACTGACCGTAGCGGAGCTCCTGGAGGGAACGGCCAACACGGAGGCTGTGGGACCGCTCGTTGGCGCGCTCGCGCGCATCTCGCAGGCACGGTGGGAGACAGCGCGAGACCCCCGCCTGGCGCTCTTGGAGCGTATCCATGAGGTGGGGAGTGGCGAGCAGGCGGCGGCGTTGATGCCCTATTTGAGCGATTACGACCCCCTCGTGGCGGCGCGTGCCGCCGAGATCCTGACCGATTTGACCGGTCGGCGACGGGTGGCTGAATCCGCGCCTCTACCCAGGCAGCCGCTTCCGTCCGCCGAGGAGATAGCGAGGTTGGCCGCTACGCGTATCGTTCTGGAGATGGCACGCGGCGGTGAGATCGAGATCCAACTACTTGTCGATGAAGCGCCGACGCACGCCGCTCGCTTCGAGCGGCTCGTGACGTCCGGCTACTTCGATGGCCTCACCTTTCACCGGGTCGTCACCAACTTCGTTCTTCAGGGCGGCAGTCCTGCCGGCAACGAGTACACGGGCGATGCGGCCTTTACGAGGGACGAGCTCGGCCTCGTTTCGCACTGGCGTGGGACGGTGGCGACGTCAACCCGGGGCCGTGACACCGGCGACGGCCAGATCTTCATCAACTTGGTGGACAACCTCCGCCTCAATCACGACTACACGGTCTTCGGCGAGGTCGTGAGCGGGATGGACGTGGCCGACCAGGTGGCCGAGGGCGACGTGATCGTGCGCGCCACATCAGTCGTTCCGGACTGAGATCAGCCAATTCTGAGAACGGAAAAACCGGTGCGGTACTTCTGAGGCCTTCTAGAACGGTACGCCCACCGCGCCACAGAGGAACTTCACGAGCGGCGTGCCGCCTCGGAAGACCTTGGTGAGCTCCTCGGGAAGCTTCGGGTCGGTGATCATCTTCTTGGGAATTTCGGCGACACCGATGAAGTCCTTTCTCTTGAGATCCTCGACGAGTGGATGGTCTGGATCGAATCCCTTGGGCGGCCGCTTCAGCCGGTCCCCCTCCAACACGTACGTGTCACGAAACCGCTTGGCGCCCACTGTCCGTCTCCAGGCCTGGGGATCTTCCACGATCGCTTCCCTGACTTGCTTGAGGCTCGCCGAGTCGGGATGCCACATGCCGGCTCCGGCGAAACATCCCCCGCGGTCGATGTGGAGGTAATATCCGGGCGCGTGGGCGTCTTTTCCGAGCTCGTGACGGAACTGGATGCCGATGGCGGTCTTGTACGGGGTCTTGTCCTTCGAGAACCGTGTGTCTCGGTGAATGCGAAACATCGAACCGCCCACGGTCCGCGGATCCGACCGGAAGTGCTCACTCAGGGTCTTTAGGTGGGCCTGGAAACGGGTGATGAAGCGGATGGCGGGATCCTTCACGTGATCCTCGTAGCGGTCCTTGTTCTCGTGGAACCACTCCCGCTTGTTGTTCTCCGTGAGGTCTTTCAGAAAGGCAAAGGTCGCCGTCGTGAAATACGCCGCCATGTCGCAGGTGCTCTCCTCAATCCTGGATGACCGTCAGTCCTGCGTAACCTTCAATCCTGGGTGACCGTCCGCGGCTTCAGCGGCGGAAGCTTGGCCTGGCCCAGCGTGTTCGCGTCGGTGCCGAACCAGATGGAGTTCGTGGCCTCTTCGTAGAACATGTGGCGAACGGATCCACCCCCACTTCCGATCTCCGTGACTGAGAAGAACTCCTCGGTGTCGGAATCGAAGCCCATGAACTTGTTGGGCTGCACACCCGACTCGACGAACCAGATCCGGTCGGAGGCGTCGATGGCCACGCCGTAGGGCCTGCTTTGCGGGCCAGAGGGGTTGTCCCACTCCTGGACATCACCGGTGACCGGATCCAACCGCCCGAGGCGTCCCAGGCCGTAGTCCACGTACCAGATTCTGTCCTCCGAGTCGATCACCAACCTCCGCGGGCGTGAGCCCTCGTCGGGCAGGTCGAACGTCTTGAGCTGCATCGATTCGGGGTCCACCGTCGCAATCTTGTTGGTGTTGAAGAGCACGATCCAAGGATGACCGCTGGAGTCCATCTTGATCCCGTACGGACGGCTGGATGCGTTCCGCCCCCGAGCTAGCACGTCAGGAGTCTTCACGAGCGTCACTTCGCCCGTTTCGGGGAGGAAGCGCCCGACGAAATTACCCTGCTGGACGGTGAACCAGATCTCCCCCTCGTCGCCGAAGACCAGGGTGTGGGGATCGCGGGCCGCTTCGTCCGGCATCTCGAACTTTACGATCTCGCCGGACTCGGGGTTCAGCGAGCCGATGTGCCTGGCGCGGTTACCGGCGTAAAAGACCGTTCCATCCTCTGCCACGACCAGATTATGAGGTCCCGTCCCGTCGTCGAGCGGGAACCGCCTGAATTCCCCCGTTTCGCGGTCCAGCCACGCTGTGTAGTGGCTGCGCTGGCCGACGAACCACACCTTGCCATCCGGAGCGACGTAGGGATCACGTGGTCGGCTCTGCTCCCAGGGGACATCCCATTCGGCGATCTCAATTGTCTGGATTGCCTGAGCGTCGAGCGTCGGGACGACGAGCCCCAGACAGACGAGGGAAAGGAATGCCGATTTGAGCGGACGCATAGTGACCTCCAGGAAGTGGACCTCGAGTGCTGAGGCGGACGAATGGCCCGCCCTTCCCTCAGGGTGAAATGAGACGCGGATCGTCAGGCGTCAAGAGGTTCCGCCCCCCAAGACTGCCTCACGTCATCGACGACCTCTTCGAACGCGAGGGAGGAGATCGCATCGAGCTGCCGACCGACGGTGTCGTCGAGAAGGTTTCGGATCAGGGACGTCGGGTGATCCAGGTCCCACTCCACCAGGGGTTCAGGACCCTCTTCGAGCACCTGGAGGATTCGGAACACCAGATAGGTGTCATCGAGTAGCCCGGGCAACCCGAGGGTCATCTCCGGCATGAGATCAACGGGGTGGAGAAAGTAACGGGCTGCCCGATCGAGAACCGGTTGGACAACGTGCGTAAGGTTCCGCTCGTCGGCTCCCTGGGCGGCGGCCGCCATGACGAGCGGGACGCTCTCGATGATCTCCAGAAGGACCTCGGCGGTGTCATGGACATCCCCGTCGGACGCATCAGGCAGGCGCCCCCTGACGTAGGCGGCCAGCTGATCGGTGCCCCGAGCCTTGGCGCTGTCGATGACGGCCTGGATCTCTTCGAGATTCATGGCTCGCTCCGCCCCGACATGTACAATTGTACAATAAGCACGACTTGGCGTCAGCCTCCCCGCCGCCGCGGGGTCTCCAAGTACTCCCCTGGCTCAGTCGGGAACCTCTCATCGTTCAGCTTTTCGTAGAGCGTTGGAATTCGGACCAGGATCAGGGCGTTGAGCCGCCCGATGACCTCCGGAATGTCTCTCCATGCCCGTTCGACGTCTTCGAGCTGATCCTCCGTGGGGTATGTGGTTGAGGCCTCGATCTGCCGACTCATATTCGACGGGCGTACCCGACGCAGCTCTCGCCCCACGTCGTCGAGCTCTCGCTTGATCCCGTCTAGCTCGTAGCCGAACAATTCGGTGGCGGCCGTCTCCTGCAGAAACTGTTCGGCGTCGGACATCTGCTGGTTGAGCCTAAGGACCGCCTGGCCGGCGTGGTACGCAGGGGCCTGTAACTCGTACAGGGACATCATGGCTGCCTGGCGTGCCCTCAGGTCCGCGGGCGATACGTCGATCCGCGGGTCCTGCCTGACCGTGACGTCGCCGAACATAGTGGTGCGGCCTACATCGATCCGGATCTGGTACACGCTCGGGAGAACAGTCGGCCCCTGCGCCGCGATGCTGTCCGCGCCCCCTCCCCCTCGTCCTCCCACTTGTCCCGCTCCTCCTCCCGAGTTTCCTTGGGGTTTGTACGCGGGATCGATCCGAAAGTCCCACCACACCTCATGCGCTCCGGGAGTTGCGGGCCCTTCAATCGTTCGTACGTCCCGGCCCGTGGCGGTGAGGATCTTGATCTCGAGCTTCGGACCCTCGTCCGCCGACTCGTCCCCGCGCTGGTCGAGCCCTTCGGGGATCCAGTAGCGGATACGTGCGCCGAGGCGCGGATTGGGGAGTCTGAACTCGGCGGATGCGGTCCATTCCTGAATGCTGCGTCGCCTCCACTGGATGGTCTGCCCGCCACGGAAAAGATACGGCGTGCCTGATCTGACCGATCCGCCCGCCAACTGTTCGAGCGGTGAGATGTTGTCGAGCACCCATATGCCGCGGCCATGGGTTCCGATCAGCAGGTCGCCGTAGCCGGGATGTACACGGATGTCGTCGACGGGGACCGTAGGGAGCCCATTCATGAGCGGGGTCCATCGATCTCCCCCGTCCAACGACACGAACACGCCGACCTCGTTGCCGAGGAAAAGGAGGTTGCCTTCGTCCGGGTGCTCGGTCAGGACGTTGACGGAAGTCTGGGGGAGTCCTGATGTGATCGATCGCCAACGGTCGCCGTAGTTGTCACTCACATAGACGTAGGGGGCGAAGTCTCCCGAGTAGTGTCCATCGAAGGTAGCGTAGACCCTGCCCTCTTCGGCGTTGGACGCCACGATGCGGCTCACGTAAGTGTTATCCGGCAGGTCCCCAACGTCGTCCGTAAGATCCAGCCATGTCACGCCGCCGTCCTGCGTCCCCATGATGCGTCCGTCGTCGCTGCCGGTGTACAGCACGTTCGGATTGAGAGGGGACTCGGCCAACGCCGTCAGGGTGCTGTAATAGGACACACCGTCGTGCCGTGCCAGCATGGAGTCGGAGGGGAGCACATCCATGATGGCCAGCTGCGAGCGGTCGATGTCGAAGGTCAGATCGGGGCTGATCTGAGTCCAGTTGAGGCCCCGGTCGGTGCTTTTCAGGAGCATCTGACTGCCCACATAGATGGTGCTCGGATCGTGCACCGAGACCACCATCGGTGTGTTCCAGTTGAATCTGTATTGGCGCGCCTCCGCGTCCGGATCGACATCGGAGGGGTATTCCTTCTTGGGAATGCTCCCCTCGTCCAGCTCGAATCGGGGCGTGGGCCGAATGGACGCCCGCTCACCCGTGTCGGTATCGAGCCGTCTAATGGATCCATTCTGGGACTCGGCGTAGACGACCGTCGGGTCCGTCGGGTCGATCCGAACGTAGAAACCGTCTCCACCACCCACGTTCTGCCAATCGGCGTTCCGTATGCCCTGGCTGTCGAGCGTATTCGTGGGACCGCACCAGGCTCCGTTGTCTTGGAGTCCACCACAGACCCAATACGGACTCCGGGTGTCGAAGCCGATCTCGTAGAACTGGGAGATGGGCAGGTTGTTGTAGAATCGCCAGGTTTCTGAGCGGTCGAATGAGGTCGCGACGCCGCCGTCGCTACCGAGCAGCAAGTGGTTGGAATCGCTCGGATCGATCCAGAGCGCGTGGTGATCGAGATGGACGTTCCGCGCTCCGTCGGGGGTGAAGGTTTCCCCTCCGTCGTCGGATCGCATGAGGTTCTGGCCACCCACGTAGATTCGCTGGGGGTCGTTGGGGTCGACCCGAATCTGGCTGAAGTACATCGGTCGTGGATTCGTGCTGGAGAGCATTTCCCAGGTGTCACCCCCGTCGGTGGAGCCGTAGACCCCCGTCTGGCCACCCCGAGCTTCCACGGTGGCGAATACGAGGTTCCCGTCCCGACGGTAGATGTCGAGGCCGATCCGCCCCAGCTCACCCTCCGGGAGGCCCTGCTCCAGTCGCGTCCAGTTCGCGCCGCCGTCCACCGTACGGTAGAGGCCGCTTCCCTGCCCACCGCCGTTGAAGCCCCACGCGGTGCGCCGGCGCGCATACATCGCCGCGAAGAGCGTGTTGGGGTCCGACGGGTCCATGGCGAGGTCGATCGCCCCTGTATTGGAGTCCAAGTACAGGACCAACTGCCAGGTGTCTCCGCCGTCGATCGTTTTGTAGACACCACGCTCCGGGCTCTCCTTCCAGAGGTTTCCCACAGCCGCCACATAAGCGACGTCGGGATCTCGCGGGTGGACCTGGATCCGTGAGATGTGGCGCGTCTCCTCAAGGCCCTTCTGTACCCACGTTCGGCCCCCGTCCATCGACTTGAATACGCCCTCACCCCACGGCGAGCTCTGACGGTTCTGGGGCTCTCCCGTTCCGACCCAGACCACGTCAGGGTTCGAGGGGGCCAGGGTCACATCACCGATCGAGGACGTGGACTGATCCGTGAAGATGGGCTCCCAGGTGGTCCCGTGGTTCGTGCTCTTCCAGAGGCCCGAGGTGGCGGTGCCGACATAGATGATGCGTGTGTCGGTCTCATCGATGGCCAGGTCGCTCACGCGCCCGCCGACCACGGCCGGCCCGATCTCGCGCCACTCGAGGAACGCCACGGGGGCCAGGCGTTGCAGCGTTCCATCCTCTTGCGCTTGTGCCGAGGAACCAAGGAGCACAACGAGGGCCGTAGCGCCAAAGCACAGTGCAGCACGCGTTATCTTCATGGGTCGATCCTTCTGGATTGAACACCGGGCCTGTCTGGATACACCGGACCGCGGCCGCAGGGGCCACCCGATCTTCAGGGCCGATCCGTAGGGCCGATCCCTAAAGACGGACGAAGCGAAGGCGACGGGCAAAGGGAATCCGGCGGAATTGACCCGACGCGAACGGCCTCCCAGCTGAATAGGCTGGGAGGCCGTGCCGAATGAATCAGCGTTGCCCTGACGGATTGTTACGGCTGATCAGCCGGCCCGTCCAAACAAAACGCTTCTGGCGCTACGGCAAGCGGTAGACCACGGCGGCGCTGAAGCCGATACGCGACGCATTATCGGCGGGTACGAGTATGTCCTGCTCGATGAGCCAATCGAGGCCCAAGCTAAGTCCCCAGCCACCTTCGGTGTAGATCGCTACGCCGCCCGATGCGCCGAAGTCCGTCTCGGTGTTGCTGGCCGTACCACCCACTCGCGTGATCTGGACGCGAGGCATCACAAACCAAGGAATGTCAACCGAGCCGCTTTGCGTGCTGCCCGAGACCACCACGCCGATCGGAAAGTTCAGGACGGTTTCGGTAAACATCCACCCGATGCCGCTCTGAATGCTCAGGTTCACGGGCGCATCGACGGGCAGGTGGTAGGCTACGGAGCCAGCGAACGCCACCTCATCGTCGTAGCTGCCAAAGACTCCGAAGGAAACCATCTCCATGGCTCTCACGGCCCCCACGCCGATCGCGTCCAGCTTTCCTGATTGGTCATTGAGTCCGCGACCGTATCCGGCCCCAACCGAAGTCGCTGCGTCGCCATCGGCCGGTGACAGTCCAAAAACGGGGAAGCCGGGCAGCTGCCCCATGGCCGGCGTCGCAACCAGCAGCGCCGCGACCGCGATGGAAAATGCGAATCTTGTTCTGTTCATTGGAGATCCTTTGAACGAAGGTGGACGGTACGCCAGTTTATCACAAAAACTCACTTCACGCCAATCCCTTTTCGGCGCCCGTACCCAATACCTCACAGGTGTGGGTTGGGAGTCAAGGTTTTTTTTAGCAGGGGGCTCCAGGCTTCCGCGAATTCTATGTGGGCTTCGGCCATTTCAGTGTCCCACGGAGAGGACAGTTTCTTATCTCATCAGGCACCCCCGTCCCCGGATTTCTTGGCTGATCACTTCGCTGTGAAGGAGGAATCCCTTGTGATTATGCGGCCTCTGGGGCTGTCGGACCTATAGGACGTCTTCTCCACTCTTCCTGGCATCGGTCTTGCCATTTTGGTTTTCCGGGCGGGGCGGAGAGGAAGGGACGAACAGGTGCAGGGGAGGTAGAGATGCGTTACGCGTTGACGGCAAGCCTGGTCACGACTCTCGCCACCGGTGGCGCCCTCGAGGCTCAAGCGCCTCTCACGCCCTTTGTATTTCTCGACGCCACGGTGGTTGGGGCGCAGCCTACAGGGGATTTCGGGCTGATTGTAGACGAAGGGTGGGGTTTCGAGCTCGGAGCCCGCTACAGGTTGGATCCGGCTGGCGTGGTGAGCATTCGGGGCAGCCTCGGATTCATCAACTACGGGAGCGAGACGCTCCAGTTTTGCAGCGTCTACAGCTGTCGCGTCGGTATCGATCTCGACACTCGGAACAACATCCTCTTCTTCGGCCTGGGCCCGGAGCTGGGCGTCCAACTGGGTCCACTTCGCCCCTATGCAAGGGCTGCCCTAGGGGTCGGCTACTTCGAAACGACCTCCGGACTCAGTGGGGAGGACAGCTACTACACCTACGCCAGCACCAACAATTTCAATGACGTCGTGTTCCAGCAGCGGCTGGGTGGGGGATTGGGGCTTCGGTTATCGAATGGACGGAGTCCGATCTTGTTGGACTTCGGTGCCGACTATCATCACAACGGGGTGGCCAGTTACCTGAGAGAGGGAGACATCGTCGACCAGCCGGACGGCGGCATCGTCGTTTTTCCACGTAGGACCGAAGCGAACCTGTGGAGCTTCCGGGTGGGCGTATCGGTTGGGATCGGGCGTGGAGAGGGATGATAAGGGGCCGCGCTACCGGGTGGCGGCGCGGCCCACTGTATCGCTTCGACAGCCTTGAGGAGTGTCCCGCCTCAAGACACTAGCGGCGTCTTAGTCCGGATGGGCCACGCCGATCGACCCGCTCGGTGCCGGCCCCATCCCCATGTAGGTGTGCTTCTGGATCCGCTTCCCTTCGTAGGTCTCGGTCGTGTAGATGTTGCCCTCCGAGTCCGTCGCGATGCTGTGCGTTCCGTAGAACTGGCCGGCCATGCGCCCGCCGTCGCCGAAGTTGTAGATGTACTCCATCCCTTCCCGTCGGACGACGTGGACCCTTTCGTTCAGGCCGTCGGCGATATAGATGAACGATTGAGCCGGATCAGGTGAGAAGGCGACGTCCCAGACGGCCCCGGAGCCGCCCGAGTTCTTCTCGATGAACATCTCTTCTATATAGTCGCCGTTCTTCGTAAATACCTGGATCCGGTTCCCGCCACGGTCGCAGACGTACATCAAGTCATCGTCGGCCGGATCGGCGCAGTGCACGGGGCCACGGAACTGCTGCGCCGGCTCCGCCATGGGATCATAGGGCCCCAACGGGCCGTCCATTGGTGTATTGCCATAGGCTCCCCAGAATCGCTTGAGCTCCCCGGTCGAGGCATCGATGACGGCGACCCGCTTGTTGCCGTAGCCGTCGGCCAGGTAGATCTCGTTGGCCGGCCCGTCGTAGGTGACCTTGGCGACCCGTGAAAAGTGGTTCAGCGCGTTGCTGTTCACACCGTTGCCGGGCTCGCCCACCTGCAGAAGGAAGTCTCCGCTGCGGGAGAACTTGAGGACGTGCGAGTCGCCACCGCCGTTCCCGCCGATCCAGACGTTGTCCATGTGGTCGACCACGATGCCGTGGTTCGACGCGGGCCAGGTGTATTCGGCCCCTGGGCCGCCTGGGCCGCCCCAATATCCCACCAGGTTACCCTCGGCATCGAACTCGAGAACGGGCGGAGCCGCGAAGCAGCACTCGTCCGCGATCGGCGGATCCTGTGCTGCCGGCGCCTCGTTGGCCGCCAGGTTCCCTGCGTCGTTCCCTCGGTGGATGATCCAGACGTGCTCCCGCGAGTCCACCGCCACGCCGATCGTCATGCCGAGCAACCAATGATTCGGAAGCGGCTTCGGCCAGAACGGATCCACTTGGAACAACGGTGCACTGGAGCCGTCGGTGACTGCCGGGTCGGACGCCATATCCATGGGCGCTCCAGCGCCGCCGGCATCGGAGCAGGCGGCGAGAAAGACGACGAGAGCTGGTGCTAGGAGGTGTTTGGACGGCATCGTGTCCCCCTTCGGTTCGAGGCCTCAAGCGTGCGGGTGCGGTCAACCAGTGTGAGGGTGCGGCCAATGGGTGCCGGGCGCAAGTAGGGCTCGGGAAGCCCTAGTGGATCAAGGCATATCAGTGCGTCAACGCGTACACGATGTAATTCACGCCCAACCGATACGCGTCATTCGTGGGATCGACCGCGAAAAGCCCGGAGGTGGACCACTCCCAGTACTCCGCCAGGTCCGAGTTGTGGTTGGCCAGGACCATGATACGGTTCCGCGGATCGTTGTCCTCGAAGATGGCCATGTACCGCGGCTCAACCGCGGCGGACGGGTGGGGCACATAGATGTCCTCGACGTAGAAGAACGCCCCGAAAATTGGGTGCGTATCGTCCAATTCCACCCACTGCCGCTCCGGAAGCGCGCGAACCAGCTGCTCGTCCATGTTGTACCACTGGTCCGCCTCGAAGTCGTCGAAGATGAGGAAGCCACCCTTGAGCAGGTAGTTCCGGAGGTTCAGGGCGCCCCGTTCGGTGATCCTCCAATAGCCGGGCTCGGAGATGTAGATGAGCGGATGCTGGAACATTCGCGGGTCCTCGAGCATGACCACGTTACTCGCTCTCGTGTTGGGACGTATGGCCGTGAACTCGTCAAGGATGAGCTGCATGTTCCGGTCGGCATCCGGATAGTCATGGGACCACGATGGGCCGCCGAATCCCCTAAAACCCGGCCCGCTGTAGAGGATGCGGGTGAAGGTGAACCGTCCATTGTAGGGAACCTGGTAGAGCGGGTCGAACTGGACCGCGATGGTGGCCCCCGCCAGGACCAGGGCCAATGAGGCGCTCACGACAAGGCGGCGTGTCAGCCCCGTGCGCGACTCAAATCTCTTTCCGAACACCCTAGGGTCTCCCCACAGGAAGCGAAACGTGTAGGTGATCCGCCGCACTGACATGGTGGAGGCTTCGAAAGCCCATGAATTGGAAATAGGCAGCCGTCAGGCGGTTTCTCCTAGCGCTGCGGCCCGTGGTACGGAGGTCCATCGCATGGATATAGCGGTCTCCGAGCTTGAAGTGGAGGGACGTCTCATTCATCGGTAGCCCCATCCCCAGGTAGTCCTCGGCCGTTCGCTCCAGATCCGTGACAACCCCATTTCGGTCGAAAAGGAAGTAGACACTGGCTCCGAGTCTCATGAGCGGATGCAGAGACGCGTAGTAGTCGCCCAAATCAGGGTCCCTCGAGTTTCCGGCGGATTGATAGAGGATTCCATGCAAGCTGTACCCCGCGACAACGACGATCAGCGCCCGCGGCGCCAATTGCCATATGCGGCCCTCTCCAGTGATGCGCGTCCAGACCCATGCCAGGTAGGCGGAAAAGACGAGAAGGGTACCGAACATGCCCAACCCGATCGACGACCATGTCCCCCAGCCCATGCTCTGATAGGCGAACATGGATCCACGTACCAGCACGAGAAACGACAGAGACAGAGTGGCGAACCACAGCACGACGGGCCATCCCCAACGAAGGCCGTAGCGCAGTCCGTTACGCAGTCTGAGGCGCCCGAGGCGCCGTCCGAAGGCCCGTCCATGGCGCAGTACGGAGAGCAGGCCGAGACGGGCGTAGTACTGTACGTAGCCTAGTCCGAGGCGCCCGTAGCGCCTGATGCGGCGTAGCCCGGAACGCAATCCGGACCTGACATCCTCCAGCCAAAGCCGTCTCACCTTCGGTTGGATCTCGTCGGGTTCCAGGTCTGGAACGCTCTCCTCCGGTGAGGTCTCGCTCGGTGGGATCTCGCCGACATCCAGGTCCGGGGGGCTCTCCTGCTCTGCGTCCGTTTTCCCCAAGCCTGGTCTCCCTCCGCGCTGCACAGGGCGGTGCAAGCCCATTGGCCTGCAGCACAAAGCGGTGCGCCGTCCGAGGCCTCCCGCACGGGACCGTGCGTCGTGAGAGGCCTCATTGTACGATTCTAATACGCGAAGGCTCCGCTATATGAAGGCTCCCCGCAAGGCACCGAAGAGAACGCACTACCCAGAGGCCCGATGCCCCCCTCCCTGCCTGATCCCCCTTCACAGATCCTGAAGAGCCGCTCCGACTGGGCATCAGGCGTGGCCGCCACGACAGGTCATAAGGAGCTCGTGGCTCATTGGGTGGGGGCCGTGATCATGAACACGCTCGGCCTGCCAGTCGGCTGGATGGCAATCTTTAGGGGCGAGGAGCTGCCCGTGTACCTCCGGGTGGCTCTTCCCGCATTCACGCTGTTGGGCCTTTTCATCCTCTTCGTGGCCCTGAGAGAGACCTTCCGCTGGCGCCGGTTTGGTCGGCTCAAGATGATGCTAGATCCGCTTCCCGGCTCGATCGGGGGGCACATCGGGGGATCGCTCGAGCTTCCCATTCACCAGGCGGCCGAGTCGGACTTCCGAGTGATGTTGATGTGCGTTCGGGACCGGCTTGTGAAGACGAAGGACGGATCCGGCCGGAGCGATTCGGTCGAGTGGGCCAGGGAGTCGCTCCCGGAAGTGGAGCGATCGGGAAGTGGCGTCCGGCTCCGATACACTTTCGCGGTCCCGGAAGGATTGCCCCCCTCCGGGGACCCGTCGGACGACTACCACAAGTGGGTCGTTCGTGTCCAAGCCGACCTACCTGGAGCCGATCTCGACCAGGTCTTCGAGGTTCCAGCGCTTCTAGTGGATCCACCCTTGGAGGCACGAGAGCCGGCCCTAGCCGAGGTCACGGCCGCCGAGGTTCCCGAGTTGTCGCCCCGGGTAGTGCGGGTGCACCGAAGTCGCGGGGGACTGACGCTCTACTTCCCGGCCGGCCGGGGGGGTCTTGGCGGGATCATGCTTCTGATCTTCGGCACGGTGTTCGCGGGCGCAGGGATGTTCGCGTTTGTTAGCACCACCGACATCGGGGCCGACGGTGTGATCGGCGGTGTCACGGTTGCCTTCGGAGGCTTCTTCCTCCTGGTCTTCGGAGGATTCGGCTCACTGATGATGCTCCTGGGCCTCTACTCCCTGGTGAACTCCTTGGTGGTGGAAATCCGGAACGGCAAGGTGGCCGCCCGCAGGAGTTTCTTTCTGCCGTTCGGTCGGACCGCCCGCTTCGACGAGTTCGAGAAGATCGAGATGGACGTGCACAGCCGTGTGGGGCAAGGAGCCAAGTCCTCGTCCCACGTGAGGATTCGGGGATTCATCCGTGGGGGGAGGCGCATTTCTTTGGGTGACGACGTACCTTTGGGCCGGCAATCCGAGATTCTTGCCGCTCTGCTGGAGGAAGCGATCGGGGTTCCGGTGGAGACAGTGAAACGATCCAGACTGAGGGTACCCGCATGAACACGCATCGGACGCTTTATTCGCCTCGCCGTATCGGTTGGGTCCTCGTGGGCCTGGTCATGGGCCTCGCGCTCACCGGGACAGGATCGGCTGCCCAGGAAGTCACGGCACTCGTCGGTGCCCGCATCTGGGACGGCACGGGTGCGGACGCCATCTCCAACGGCCTCATGCTCGTGCGGGATGGTCGGATCCAGTACGTGGGGGAGCGCGGCGATGTGCCGATTCCATCAGGCGCCACGGTAGTGAATCTCAATGGCCGGACGATCATTCCGGGCCTGATCAACACGCATGGACATGTGGGTAGCGTCGGGGGTTCTGGCCGGGCAAACCTTACCAGCCAACTCCGCCTCTACGCAGAGTACGGAATCACCACCGTGAACAGCTTGGGCGGTGAGGGGCCCGCGGCCGTCGCGTTGCGCGACGAGCAGTCGATGACGGGGCTGGACCGGGCGCGCATCTTCGCCGCCGGGGCTGTTGTGACCGGCAACACGGTCGCCGCTGCGCTGGAGGTAGTGCAGCGGAACGCGGATATGGACGTCGACTGGATGAAGATCCGCGTGGACGATAACCTGGGCCGCAGCCAGAAGATGTCTCCGCAGATCTACTCTGCGATCATCGACCGGAGCCACGAGCTCGGCTTACCGCTGGCTTCCCATCTCTTCTACCTTAGTGATGCCAAGGGACTCTTGAGGGCCGGCACCGACTTCATCGCCCACAGCATCCGCGACATGGATGTCGACCAGGAATTCCTGGGTATGCTCGCGGCGAGCGGAATCTGCTACACGCCGACGCTGACCCGTGAGGTCTCCACCTACGTCTTCGAGAGTCGCCCGGACTTCTTCGACGATCCTTTCTTCCTTGCGCACTTCGACCGGTCCGTGCAAGAGCCGTTTCTGACCCCGGAGCGCCAGGCGGGCGCCGCCAGGAATGCGCCCTACAAGGAGGCGCTGGTCGTGGCCTTGAGGAACGTGAAGGCGATCGTGGACGCGGGACTGCCGGTCGTGATGGGCACCGACACCGGGCCACCCGGGCGGTTCCAGGGCTACTACGAGCACATGGAGCTGGATCTCATGGCCGAGGCGGGCCTCACGCCCGAGCAGGTCTTGCGTTCCGCGACGGGCCTGGCCGCCGAGTGTCTGCGCATGGACGATGAGATTGGAACACTGCGACCGAACCGATGGGCCGACTTCATCGTTCTGACCGAGAATCCGCTTAGCGACATCCGGAACGCGCGGAGCATCGAGTCGGTGTGGATTGCGGGAGAGGCGCTGCGCTAGGGCGTTCGCTCTCCCGCATCGATCCGCTGCAGGAGTCTCTCGAATTCGGGTTCCGATCGCACGGGGTCCCAAATGGGGTCCGTGGGAAGCCAGATCAAGGACGGGGATGGGGTGCGTAGCGCCCGCCGGAGGGATTCGGCGGCTCCGGCCTGGTCTCCGAGAGCCATCTGGAGGGTCGCCAGGTCGTAGGGTGCATCCGGATTGCGGGCCTCCGAAGGACCGAGGGTACGCCGCAGCGTCCGGACCAGCTGATTTCCACGCGCCTGAGCCACACCGGGGGCGGCCGGGCGAGCCTGGGCCCTCCACACCTGTAGGTAGGCGCTCCTCTTTGCGGGATCCGAGCCCTCGAGAGTGATCCTCGCCTGCCGGCCTTCACCCAGGATTCCCTGAGCACGCGCCAAATGGACCCGGACACGGTCATCCGTCGGGTCGAGGCGAAGCGCCTCGGCCAAGGACCTCCGGGCCTGTGAGTAGTTCCGGGCTCGGAAAAGAGCCAAGCCCCGAGCCCTGACGTTGGCCACCGCGCCCGGCTCGTTACGGAGAGCCATTGCCACTTGCGCGAGGGCTTCGTCGTGCCGTCCGCGAGCCGAGAGGAGCTCGGCGAAGGCACGATGGACGGCGGGGGTTGGAGCCAGTTCGAGAGCGGCCATGAACTCCCTCTCCGCGCCCTCCCAATCCCACAGGAAGGTGCCCAGAATGGATGCCAGCCCGGCGTGCGCCTGGGCCAGATCGGCGTCGTGCCGAATGGCATCTTCCAGATGTCCTCGCGCAAGAGGGAGCACCTCGCCGAGTCGGCGAGCACCTGTCTCCCCGAGCCCGATCTGTGCTTTCGCTAGGGCCAGATGGGCTGGTGCATGGTCGGGTGCCAACTCGATGGACCGTGTAAAGAGCTCCACTGCCTTGGCCATGCCCGTCGGGGTGCCCAGCGACAACTGTTCGCGCCCCCTCCGCAGTAGGTCGCTGACCGCGGGATCGACGGTGGGGTTCGAATCTACCGAGGCGCCTGATCCGAGCGGCCGGACCCCGGGGCCCCCTGGCAGGACACCGGAGTCCTGCGAGGCGTCGGGTCCGAGTGAGAGAGGATCGAACCTTGGCGTCCCCATCGCCGTCCATACCGCCAGCGCAACGAAGGAGAGGATCCCTACTCCCAGCCCTACCGCGATGGGGCGGACGGAACGGCGGGGGTGGGTGGCCTGGGCCACAGCTTCAGGGGTCGCCGCTTTCCGTACCAAGGTCTTGGCGAGCTCCCCCGTGGGCTCCGCATCGTAGACCCGGATCGGGTCGTCGTACCCCTTGACCGACCGCGTGCCCAAGTCGGTCAGGATCAGATCGGGACGAACCTTCAGTTGTCGGTAGACGTCTTCACTGACCAGGAGTCGCCCAGGCTCAGCCAGGCCCTCCAGTCGGGAGGCCCGATTCACACCGTCGCCATAGATATCGCCGTCCGCGCCGACGGTAACGTCGCCCAGGTGCATGCCGAGCCGGATCTGGTGCGGCCCCTCGGGCCATGACTCGGTGAGCTGATCGAATCGGAGCAGGAGCTGCATAGCGCCGAGGGCGGCACCCTCGGTGCTCACGAACTCAGCCAGCGCCCCGTCGCCCGTGAACTTGACGACATTCCCCTCGTGGCCTTCCACTGCCGCGGTCGCGGCAGTCTGGAGGACCTCCACGAGACGGAGCGCCAGGGGCTCGTTCTCGGCTGAGAGTCGAGTATACCCGACGATGTCTGCGAACCAGACCGCCGCGAGGCGGCGTGATCCGGAGTCTTTTTCCCGAGGAGTGGCCATGGTGGGGGTCCGGCGTCCCTAGCAATCCGTAAGCAGGCCAGCGGTTTCCCACGCGTCGAAGGTACTCTTGAACGATTGCCCTGGTGTCCTTATGTGTCCAGAAAATACCGCTTGGGAGGATTGGTATCCGGACGGGTACGGGTCCGGCCGCTAGTTGCCCACCCCTAGACAGTGTAGCCAGCGGTCCCGGAGCTGGGCCCAACGGTGCATGCTCGAGGGCGTTTTACGCGTTCCCGCGGGAACGTCGAGGCGTATCGCCAGCGATGTGAGCCCGACGGGCAGACCGAAGCCTTGCGGCCCAGCAAGCCTTTGAATCTATTCCGGCCCACCGACTCCCACGGGTCGGTTGTTCGGGCCCGTTAGACCCATATTTTCAGCCCAGGATCATGGAAACGAAGCGCCCCACCAATCCGGCCGCCGAGGAGATTCTCGGGGGGTATTTCCCGGTCCTGGACCACGGATTCGTATCGCTCGTGGACTACATGGGCTCCGACGAGGACGTCGAGCGCGCGGCGCGCGTCAGCTATGGATACGGCACTCGTAAGGTGAGTCAGACGCGGGGGCTCGTGCGTTACCTGAGGCGTCACCACCACACGACGCCCAGCGAGATGGTTGAGCTCAAGTTCCACTGTGCGATGCCGATGTTCGTCGCGCGGCAGTGGATACGGCACAGGACCGCCTGCCTTGCGGAGGGGACCGAGGTCTACTTCGACCTTCCCGGAGGAATCCGACGAAAGGGGAATCAACTCTACAAGTCGTGCATCGAGGACGTGTGGAAGCGATTTCAGCCGACCGTCAATCGCCACCGGCCCGACAAGCAAAGAAATCCGTACTTCCGGCGTGACCGGGTGAAGGAGATGCGACTGCGTCAGATGGATGAGGAGACGGGGCGGATCCAGCATACGCGGGTTGTGGATGTCTTCAAGAATGGCCCCAAGCACGTTTTCCGGATGGTGCTGGCCGACGGGAAGGAGATCTCGGCTACTGCGGACCACCGCTTCAGATTCGCCGAGGGATGGAGGACGCTTCATCAAGCCACCGGCCTCGAGGAGAGGGGTGGGCGGGCCGCGTGGCGGGCGGGAGATTACTACGTACACGTGAACGGCCTCGTGGCCGAGG
The DNA here is from genome assembly GCA_965249775.1 of Longimicrobiales bacterium. Classification (GTDB taxonomy): domain Bacteria; phylum Gemmatimonadota; class Gemmatimonadetes; order Longimicrobiales; family Gaopeijiaceae; genus UBA822. The sequence continues at coordinate 2,609,698 of OZ252253.1, read as the reverse complement.
CACCGGCCCTCTATCAGGACGAGGTCACGACGGCCTATCTCGTCCGCGTCGAGCGCTTCGTGTACGTGGGGATTCGCGAGACCTACGACCTGGAGGTCGAGGGTCCATTCCACAACTTCATCGCGAACGGCATCGTAACTCACAACTCCGTGAACGAGTACAGCGGCCGTTATTCGCTGATGCCGCTCCTCTTCTACAAGCCGGACCTCGACCACTTCGCCCTTCAAAGCTCGGCCAACCAGCAGGGCCGGCGACCCGAGCCCGCCTCGGCGGAGCTGTATAAGAAGGTGATAGAGCACTGGGATCGCGTACGTAACGAGGCGTCCGACGGGTACCGATGGATGGTCGAGGAGGAAGTGGCGCGGGAGCTGGCCCGCATCGACCTGCCGCTTTCGACCTACACGCAGTGGTATTGGAAGATCGATCTCCACAACCTCTTCCACTTTCTGACTCTGCGGGCGGATGCCCATGCACAGTGGGAGATCCAGGAGTTCGCACGGGTGATGGCCGGCATGCTCAAGAGGGTGGCACCCCTGAGTTACGAGGCATGGATCGACTACAATGTCCGTGCACAACCCATGAGCCGTGGGGAAATGGACCTGCTGCGGAGGTTGTTGGAGGCCGATGCGGACGGCGTCCGGCCCAGAGACGGAGCCGGCAGCCTCGCTCTAGAGGATTTCAAGGCATTCGGCCTGGCCCCACGCGAGGCCCGCGAGTTCGTCGAGAAGCTCCAGCCTACGGACGTCCCCGATTACGAGCTCGACCTTTCACTCATGCGGCCAGCCGAAGAGTTGGCGGCCGAACTGGAGGAGGCGGTTCCTGGCTCCTTCGAATAGTCGGATCAATAGTCGGCTGACGGGTCGGATCAGCCCACGCGCCGCGCAGCTATGTCTGTGCTTCGCCGCCCTGGGCCTGCTGGCCCCGGCTCAGGCCGCCGCTCAAGGTGAGTCCCGGTGGTTCCCCAGCGTCGAGCCGTTTCCGTCCCTCATCGCAGCCCCACGCGAAGTGCAGGTCCGCGGATCCTTCATTCTTGCCGATCGCCCCGACGTCGGATATGACGGACGCAACATCGAGGCGGAGGTGGCGGTCGGCCACACGCTCGGCATTTTTCGGCTCGACGGTGGCTCGACGCCGGGCCGAGCGATCACCCTGGCGGTCGAAATGGGCATCTTCTCCCGCTTCTTCATGGAGACGGCCCAAAGGGACCTCATCAACAGCGACTTTCGCGTAGGCCTCCCGTTGGCTTTCCGGAGTGGCGCCTGGGAGTCGAGGTTCACGATTCGGCACGTCAGTTCTCATCTCGGGGACGATTACCTCGTGCGCTTTTTGGAGGATCAGCTCGGGGGTGGATTCGGCCAGACTTCAAAGGACGGGTTCGAGGGGCTTCTGGCTCGCAGGTTCGGCAACGACGTGCGCTTATATGTGGGTGGTGATTACAACTTTCACACCAATGACAACATGTCCCGCGCGGGAGCGCGCCTGGGAGGCGAGTGGGAGCCGGTTGAACCCGGGGAGGGCAACGCCAGTTGGCCGTTTTTCGCGAGCGATTTCGAATACGCGAGCTTCTCTGACAATGTTGCGGCAACGCTGGTCGGGGGGATGGGGTTCCGGGTGAGCGGGCAACGCTTCCGGCTCGAAGCGAGGGCTCGCTTCGGGTTTACGCCCATGGGCCATTTTCGCGAGGCGGACGAGACGTTTTACGGCCTCGGCTTCTCAGTGGATCTATAGAAGTCTTCAGCAGCCTTCCAAGGAGGGGGCCTTGATGGAAGATTCTGTCCTAATCGAGGACCAGAAAGTCGCCGCGCGGCGGACGCTGACCACGCTCCTGATCACGGTGTCCGCGCTCTTCGTGGGTTCGATTCTGTTCATGGTGGTGCGGGGTGACCAAGGAGCTCCCGAGGGAAGGCCGGTTCTGGCCGTCCTGCCGTTCGAGGGGCCAGGCCCGGAGGCCGGACCGGGTCGATACGCGGGATTCGCAGAGGGGCTGGCGGCGTATTTCGGCCGGGCCGACCCGAACGTCCTATATGTGTTCGGACCGGCCAGCACGTCCGTGTACACCGAAGCGGGAGACGACCCTCTGGCCGTGGGGGAGACGCTCAGTGCCGATATGGTTCTGATCGGACGTGAGGTTGGCGGGAGCCTCTCTGCTACGCTCGTGGCCGAGCTGCTGCGCGTCGATGATGGCACCACCCTCTGGCGAGGCGAGTACGACGTCGGTCCCGGGGTGGACAGAAGACAGTTGTTGACCGACGTGGCGACGGAAGTGACCCAGGCTCTCGACCTTCCCCGCTGAGGAACCGTCCCCGCTGAGGAACTTTCCCCGCTGCCGTGCAGTCAGGCCAGCACGGCCTCTACCGTGCCACAGTGGATCGCAACCGTGTCGGAGGGGCGAATGGCGTAGCCCCCCGCGAGGGTCACGGCTACCGCGATCTCCGCTTCGGCTGCCGTATTCAGGACGAATTCGTCTCGCTCTCTCAGCCCCTCGATGCTCAAGGCTAAGCCGCCGAGTTGATCCGCTTCGTACGGATCGGCTCCGGCGAGGTAGAGGATGAGCTGAGGTTCGTGTTCCTGGAGTATCCTCGGCAGGTGCTCCCGGAGTAGTCGCATGTACTCTTCGTCCCCAACGCCGTCGTCGAGCCCCACATCCAGGTCCCCGGGGGGTTTCACCGCCGGATAGTTCCACTGGTGATGCATGGAGAAGGTGAAGACACGCGCCTCGTTGGCGAAGATCGACGCCGTACCGTTGCCGTGATGGACATCGAGGTCGGCGACGAGGATTCGGTCCACTTCCCGTGCCTCGAGCAGTGTGGCCGCAGCGATTGCGATGTCGTTGAGTAGGCAAAAGCCCTCGCCGTGGTCGGCGAAGGCGTGATGAAATCCGCCCCCCAGATGGACCGATCGCCCTTGCGAGATCGCAAGATGGCCGGTCAGGGTCGTGCCCCCCGCACAAAGGAGAGAAGCCTCTCTCAATTCGGGGGAGAAGGGGAGCTCGAGGAGGCGTTCTTCATCCGGCGCGAACGCGCCCTCGGCGATCTTGGTCCAGTAGGACTCGGTGTGGACGCGGAGAACGTCCTCGACTTTGGCCGGCTCCGGCGTCCGCAGATCTGCACCGGACAAAGCGCCGTCCGACTCGAGCCGCTGTTTGATCAGCCGGTACTTCTCGACGGGGAACACATGGTCGCCGATGTCCACCTCGTACTGAGGACACCAGACGACGGGGACCCCACCCCGCTCGGGCATTGCGCGCCTCCCCTCGACCCACCGCCTAGCTTCCCATCTCCAGTGACGTCGTTACGTACGTCGGGAGGTCCGGGGGAGGTTCACCGAGTGGCGTGAACTATAGCTCGCTGCCGGCGACCACCGGGGTGTCGAGGCGGTAGTCGAGGTGCTCGATTACCAGCACTACGCGCCGGTTTTCCAAGCCTGCCTCTGGCCCGCCCTGCCCGGGTGAAACGAGACGGGCGACGTCCTCACCGTAGCTTACGGCCCTGACGCGTTCCGGAGAGAAATCCTCGGACTCGACCAGATACTTCTGGACGGCTTCGGCCCGGCGCTTGCCGAGCTCCAGATTGTACTCGGCGGAGCCAGTGGGATCCGTGAATCCCTCGACGGTCAAGAGGGCTTCCGGGTAATGCTCGCCCACGACACCCGCGAAGCGGTCGAGTACCGGAAGATCTTCGGGTCGCAGGTCCGCCTTGTCGAAGGCGAAATACACCGGCATATCGAAGCGAATCGCCGTTTCGAGTCGTTGGACCGTGACGTCGAACTCTCCCTCCAGCTCGGAAAGGCCTCTGGTGAGCCCGTCCATGCGGGCTTCCAACCGGGACAGCTGCACTTCCGTACGACGGTTCGAACCGCTCGCAGTCTGCTCCATCTCGGCCCGGAGGGCGGCGATTTCCGAGTCGAATTCTTCCTGCCCTACATGCGCGCACGCCGCCGTGACGACGGCGACCGTCAGAGCGGCCCCCATGATCAGGCGTGGCCGCAATCCAATACCCCTACCCATTGTTCGATCCTCCCATGACTAAATCCAAGCGGTACTTCGGTGACCAGCTGTAATAGATGCAGGAAGGATGCCACGAATTCGACGTCGTTTTCTCGGTAGATCGCGCCGGCGCAATGCCCCACCTTGGGTTCCATGAGAAACGCAAACACGATGCCCCACCGTGGCGAGATGATGACCGCCTTTTTCTCGCGTGACGGCTCCTACGACGGGGTCTTCTTCACCGCGGTGCGGACCACCGGCATTTTCTGTCGCCCGACCTGCCCTGCTAAGAAGCCCCGCCAAGACAACGTCGAGTTCTTCCCGTCGACTCAGGCTGCCCTTCTAGCCGGTTTCAGGCCGTGCAAGAGATGCCGGCCCATGGAGCCGACCGGCTCGCGGCCAGGTTGGCTTCGCGAGCTCATGCGGGATTTCGACGCCGAGCCGGAGAGGCGCTGGACGGATCGAGACCTTCGAGATCGGGGGCTCAGCCCGGAGCGCGTGCGCCGTTGGTTTCAGTCCCACCATGGCATGACCTTTCACGCCTACGGGCGCGCGCGCCGGTTGGGGCTGGCCCTGGGGCAGATCAAGCAAGGATCCGGCGTGAGTCAAGCCGCATACCGCTCGGGGTACGATTCCTTGAGCGGCTTCAACGACGCTTTCCGGAGCTTCATGGGGGACGCTCCCACCGGGCTGACCGATGCCAAGGTCGTGACGGTCACGCGCATCACGACGCCCCTGGGGCCGATGGTGGCGGGATCTATCGATGACGCCCTCTGCCTTCTCGAGTTTGCCGACCGGCGAATGATCGAGACGCAGCTGGTTCGGCTACAAAAACGCCTGGATTGCGTGTTCGTTCCCGGAACCAGTGCGCTCTTGGACCAACTCACGGACGAGCTCGAGGGCTACTTCGGGGGTCGCCTGACGGAGTTCAGTGTGCCCCTCCTCGCCCCCGGCACCGAATTCCAGCGTCTCGTGTGGAGCCGGCTTCGGGCCATCCCGTCCGGGACGACGCGCACCTACTCGGGAGTCGCCGCCGAGATTGGGCGCCCAGCGGCCGTTCGGGCCGTCGCTCGAGCGAATGGGGACAATCGCATCGCCATCCTGATTCCTTGCCACCGCGTGGTCGGGTCCGACGGGAAGCTGACGGGATACGGAGGTGGGCTGTGGCGAAAGCGGCGGCTGCTGGAGATCGAGCAAGCCGGAGATCGACCCCGCGGACTCGCGCCGGCGGTCTAGTCCTCGGGCACCAACTGGTCGGTCTTGGCCGCCATAATGAAATCGTTTTGGTGGAGACCGCGAATCTTGTGCGTCCACCAAGTCACGGTAACGCTCCCCCACTCGGTCAGGAGCGCCGGATGATGGCCCTCTAACTCGGCCAGGGCGCCCACGGAGTTCGTGAAAGCGAGCGCATCGGCGAAACCGGGGAAGGCGAATGCACGCTCGAGGCGCTGAATACCGTCTAGCTCCACGAACGTCCAATCGGGAATCTGCTTGTGCAGTGTTCTACTCTCCTCTGCCGAGACTAACGGGGATCCCCGCCGGCAGGCCTCACACTTCATGCGAGTCAGTTCGCTCATATCAGACCAATCCGATCTCTGTTGTAGAATCTTCCAGGCAATATGGGTCGGTTCGAGCGGGCGTGCATGGGATCTCTTGGGTGGGGTCCGTTGCATGGGCACGCTTCAGTGTCGATCTTGCCGAATGCAGATTGGTTACATCGATGGGCCTCGGCTCCGGCGGGCACTCATTGCTGGCTGCCAGTGGGCGCAACAACAGCGTGGGGAGCTCAATCGCATCAACGTGTTTCCCGTACCCGACGGGGACACCGGGACCAATCTGTATCTAACGGTGCAGGCGATCGCGGATCATCTCGAGCAAAGCACTGAACGATCCGTTGGTGTGGTGGCTCATGAGGCGGCGCAGGCGGCCGTGCTGGGGGCCCGCGGGAATTGCGGCATGATGCTGTCCCACTTCCTCCTGGGTTTCGCTCGTAGTCTGGAGGGTCAGACCCGGGCCGATGCCGCGGATTTCGGTGGTGCGTTGGAGGCAGGAGTCCAAAACCTTTCCGAGGCCCTCGAGACCCCGGTGGAGGGTACGATTCTCACGGTGATGCGTGATACCGCCAGGGCCGTTTCCGCAGCGAACATCGAAGACATCGCTCCGCTTGCAGAGCATATGCTCGACCGGGCCCACGACTCTCTGGAGCGGACGCCGGAGCTCCTTCCGGTGCTCTCGGCGGCGGGCGTTGTCGACGCGGGTGCGATGGGTTTCGTGAGTCTCCTTGAGGGCGCGGTCATGTTTCTGCGGGGGGATTCGTTAGCTATGGAAGCGGGGGCGGACTTCGTGGCTGCCCCTCCGGTGATGGCCTCGATCGAGTATCCGGAGCGGACGGAGCAATATCGGTTCTGCACCGAGGCGCTCGTGCGTGGCAACGACCTGCCCGATCAGGCAGAGGTTCGCGGTAGCCTACGGGCCCAGGGTGACTCGCTCATTGTGATCCGCTCGGACAACGTGCTCAAGGTGCATGTCCACACGGATGAGCCCGAAGAGGTTTTCTCGTATCTGAAGAGTTTGGGCGACCTGGTCACCCACAAGGCGGAGGACATGGAGGCGCAGTACGACGCGGTGGAGCGGGCATCGACTTCGCATCTCGCTCTTGCGCGCCGTCCCGTCGGTGTCCTCACTGACAGTGCCGCCGATCTTTCCGACGAGATCATCCGTGCCCACGGGATCCAGGTGGTCCCGATGATGTTGGTCGAGGGCGACGAGGTCTACAGGGACGGGGTGGACGTTACGCCCGAACGGTTCCACAAGATGTTGGCCTCGCAGGAGGAGTTACCGACCACTTCCCAACCGCCTCCCGCCTCGTTTCTGGAGGGATTCAAACGGGCGGCGGCAGATGCAGAGCAGGTCGTGGGGGTGGTCGTCAGCTCCGGGCTCTCCGGCACCTACACGTCTGCGGAAGCCGCCGCCGCCCAAGAGCCTGACCTGCCGATTCATCTCGCCGACTCTCGGGGAGCTTCCCTTCTTCAGGGGCTCCTGGTGTTGAAGGCCACAGAGTTGGCGGAGATGGCCGTGCCCGCCGATGAGATCGTGAAGGAGTTGGCCCGCATCAGGGATCAATCGGGCATCATGTTCACGATCGAAACGTTCGATCGTCTGTTGGCTTCGGGCAGGGTCAGCCGGAGCCAAGCTTTCTTCGCGAGCCTGTTGAACGTCAAGCCGATTCTGGCCATCGATCGGGAGGGCAAGGTGGTGCCCCGCGCCAAGGCAATCGGTGGAAAGCGCGTCATCCTGGCCCTTCTCGATGCGGTTGCCAAGGACATGGGGCGTGTGCCCGAGACGGTTCGCTTCGGAATCGTGCACGTGGGAATTCCGGAGATCGTGTCCGAGGTACGGGAGCTCCTCGTGGCTCGCTATGGGGAAGTCGAAATCCTCAACGCCCCGATTACGCCCGTGCTCGCGACACATCTGGGCATCGGGGCGTGGGGTCTCGCCTATATGGTGGAGGACTAGGGCAGGGCCTCTCCGATGGCCACGATCGCGTGCTCCGGCACGAGATGGAGGTCGTCTTCGATCAGCCGCGCCGCCTCATGGAGGATGATCACGAGTGTTCCCGACCCGAGCCCCTCGTCCTGGCCCGGGACGTCGTATTCTTCACTCGGGGTGTGGAGAACGACCTGTCCTCGTCGCAGGCTCCGGTCCGCGCATGTTCCGACCAGGCGTACGGACGCCCATCCGGGCCGCGGCGCCCATATGAGGTTGGTCGGAGTTCGAAGTCTCTTTTCAGACATCATAGTTGTCCCGGCTGCCGGTTTCCTTCGTCGTGCGGCTTCTGGCGTCCACTGACCAGGAGATCATAAGTAGCCAACTGCGCCGCAGATAGTTCCGGCGGGAGTCCGACAACGAGCGCCCGACCCTTCGATCCCTGGGGAATATGGAGGACCATTCGATCGGAGGCCGTGGGCGGCTTGTAGGGGTGCCTTCGCCCGGTCGGATCGATCTCTATGGGCGTTCCGGTGACCGTCAAATCCGCCATGCGGCACCCGAACTGCTGCCAAGCCATCAAAGGGTCGTCTCCGGCCTCGGCGATCGAGGGGACGAGCTCGTCCTCGTAGTACGCTACCGCCTCACGGTAGGCGTCCGGGTTGTCAGCCTTCATCTCACGAAGGCGCTTTCGATAGAATTCCCTCGGATCCTTCGCACCGGTCTTGCCAAGGGCTTCCTCGAAGAGTTGGTCGGCTCGCCCGTGTTTTTCTTGATCCATCACTAGTCAGAATCGCAGCAGGAACGGAGGCGGTCAACCGTCCCCCGGAGACCCTCGGGAAGGGCCTCCGGGAGTAGGCATCAGGGCATTGTGAGCCTGCTAGAAGGCGCGATCCGCCAGCCGTTGCGCTTCGTTGACCATACGTACGAATTCTCTCCGATATCCCTCTTCGTCCTCACCCATCGAGCCCTCGGCCCAGCGCAGAACGGCCGCCAGGTCCGTTGCTCCGCAATACTCGGAGTCGCGGAGTACCATCCCGAATGCAGCCACAGAGGCGGCGAACGTAAAGTCCGACGAAGGTACGACGTCGCCATCGACATCGACGTCTCTCACCGCCGTGCTGAGGAGCCGGCTCCGGCTCCCGTTCGGGTCCTTGTACCGCAATTTGACGAATAGCATCTCCGGGCTCTCACGGAGCGCGACCCGGTCGTCCGTGCTCTGGTAGCGCAGCTCGTCCAGGCCCCGAATGGGCGTGCTCGACGCGACCCCGGCGGGGATGACCTCGTACAAAGCGGTAACGGTGTGGCCCGCCCCGAGGTCCCCGGAGTCCTTTTGGTCGTCGTTGAAGTCTTCCGCGGACAGCATGCGGTTTTCATATCCGATCAGGCGATATGCCTGAACGCGAGCCGGATTGAATTCCACCTGGAGCTTCACGTCCTTGGCGATCGTGTACAGCGTGCCCCCGAACTCCTGAACAAGAACCTTCTGGGCTTCATGCACGCTGTCGATGTAGGCGAAGTTGCCGTTTCCATGGTCCGCGATCTGCTCCATCTTCGCGTCCTGGAGGTTGCCGGTCCCGAAGCCGAGTACCGTCAGGAACGTTCCCTGGTCCCGGCGTTCCTCGATCAGCCGAATCATTTCCGAGTCGCTCGAGGGCCCGACGTTGAAGTCGCCATCGCTCGCCAGGATCACGCGGTTGTTTCCGCCCTCCATGTGATGTCTCCGCGCGACATCGTATGCCAGCCTTAGGCCGGCGCCCCCGGCAGTGGATCCCCCCGCCTCCAAGCGCGAGAGGGCTTCCAGGATGGTCTCCTTGTCGGCCCCCGATGTGGGATCGAGGACCACCCCGGCGGCACCGGCATACACGACCATCGCCACGCGGTCCTGGGGCCGCATCTGGTTCACGAGCATGCGGAGCGCCGACTTCAGCAGCGGCAGTTTGTTCGCGGGCTGCATCGAGCCCGAGACGTCCACCAGGAAGACGAGGTTGCTCGGGGGAAGGTCCTCGGTGTCGATGCGCTGGCCTTGAATGCCTATGCGCACGAGCCGGTGCATGGGATTCCACGGTGCGGGCCCGACCTCCGTCCGGACCGAGAATGGATCGGGTCCCTCCGGGTTCGGCAGGTCGTACGTGAAGTAGTTGATCAGCTCCTCGATGCGAACCGCGTCGGCGGGCGGAAGCTGCCCACTACGGATGAAGCGGCGAACGTTGGAGTAGGACGCCCGGTCCACGTCGATACCAAAGGTCGAGAGCGGGTTGGCACCCACGGCCAGGAACTGGTTCTCGTAAATCCGGTCGTAGCCCTCCCGCTGGAAATTTGGATTGTAACGGCCGGGAAGCTGCTGCCCCGCCCCCTCTAGCTCTGAAAAGGCCTGCCTCAGTCGTGCCTGTTGTCGGGCAACGCTAGCGTTCCCGATCGACCGGATGGGGGGAGCGACCGAGACGACGTCCGCTCTCAATTTCAAGCTCTCGGCGTCGACCTCTCGGATACGTCGGAGGGCCGCCCCTGCCTCCCTGTCGTCGGACGAGTCCGACGGCGCCGAGACCGACAACGCGAAGTCGAGGCGCAGCGATTGGGCGCCCAGACTCACTCGTTTCGCCAATGAGACGTAGCCGATCAAATCGGCTCGAATGACGATCTCCGACCCGGCCGAGGACGGTACCCCGGCTGTGCCGGGAATCGTGAGTCGATACCGTCCGTCGTTCGCAGCCAAGGCGTTGAGGGTGAGGCCCTCCACGTGGATCTGTGCCCCCACCAGTGGGGCTCCGGAGACGGCGTCGGTGACCGTGCCCGATACGACCGTGGCCGTGGTCGTGCCACCCCGGGTCGAGGCCGTTGGGCTCTTAGCCAGCGGTTCGCCGGAGATCAATCCGCTGAGCATCGCCAATACAAGTATGAAGGCCCGCATTGTGGTTCCTCCCTCTAGTGCCTTTTCGCAGGATCGAAGAATCGGTCCTGCTCGATTTGGCGTGGTAGCTCCATGCCGCCACACCCTAGAGGACGAACAAGGGACTCACACTTGCACACACACCGGCAGTCTCATGCGCGCAACATTGGGTGCCCCCACCGAGTGGGGAGGGTGGGACTCGGGGTCAGCCGCCCGCGGCCATAGAGTCCAGGAACTCCTTATTGGTCTCGGACCGGTTCATGCGCTCCAACAGAAACTCGATGGCTTCGGTGGGTGGGTTGTCGGCGAGAAAATTTCGGAGGAGATAGACGCGGTTGAGCTCGTTGGAAGAGAGGAGGAGCTCCTCCTTGCGAGTTCCGGACCGGTTGATGTCGATGGCGGGGAAAATCCGCTTGTCCGCAATATGCCGGTCCAGGATCAACTCCATGTTACCGGTTCCCTTGAACTCTTCGAAGATCACCTCGTCCATGCGGCTACCGGTCTCGACCAGCGCCGTGGCGATGATCGTCAGGGAGCCGCCCCCATCGATGTTCCTCGCGGCTCCGAAAAAGCGCTTGGGCTTGTGTAGTGCGTTCGCATCCACGCCGCCGGAGAGGATTTTACCGGAATGAGGGATGGTCGTGTTGTACGCCCGGGCGAGGCGGGTGATGGAGTCGAGGAGGATGACCACGTCCTTTCCCGTCTCGACGATACGTTTGGCCTTCTCCAACACCATCTCGGCTACCTGCGTATGCCGGTCGGCCGGCTCATCGAACGTTGACGAAATCACCTCACCATCGACCTGCTCCTCCATGTCGGTGACCTCTTCGGGACGCTCGTCGATGAGCAGTACGATGAGATGCACCTCGGGGTGGTTCGTCGTGATGGAGTTCGCCATCCTTTGCAACAAGACCGTCTTCCCCGCCTTCGGTGGCGAAACGATCAAGCCCCGTTGGCCCATGCCGATCGGTGCGACGAGGTCTACGACCCGCATCGACAAGTCGGTGTCGGGAACCTCTAGGGTGAGCCGTGCTTCCGGGTATCGGGGGCGCAGGTTGTCGAAGGCGATCCTTTGTTTGGCCTTGTCGGGTTCGTCTCCGTTGATGTTTTCGACCTTGAGCAGTGCGAGGTAGCGCTCGCCTTCTTTCGGTGGGCGGACCTGGCCGAGCACCGTGTCGCCGGTGCGAAGGTCGAACCGTTTGATCTGCGATGGACTGACGTAGATGTCGTCCGGCCCGTACAGGTAGTTCCAATCCTGCGAGCGCAGGAAACCGTAACCCTCGGCCAAGATTTCCAGGACGCCTTCGCCTCTCAGCACCACTTCGTTGTCCAGCAGGCTCTGTTCGATCCGGAAGATCAAATCCTGCTTAAGGAGACCGGAGTAGTTGGAGATGGTGAGCTCCTCCGCCAAATCGTGGAGGTCTCCAAGGCTCTTGATTCTCAGCTGCGCAATATCCACGACTGCTCCGGGGCCTTACCCGTGCGCGGCTCGGCGGCCGATACGTTGGGTCGGTGGCTGAAAAATCACGGAGGGGACACGCCTGCGACCTGCGAGGAAGTGCGGTGAGTTCCGCGTCAGCGGAACACCTGGAAAGAACAAGTGGGGCTTTAAAGGGAGTTGGTTCGATTGTAATGAGCGGAACTGAGGGGGTCAAGTAGTTTTTCCGTGGTCGTCGGCGAATTCGAGGTCGGCCCTAGGGCCGTCGATTATGGTATTTTTCGTCACCCTCGTACCGGTTCCGATCCGGTTCCAATCGGACGGATTAGAGGGTTCTTCATCGCTCGACAAATGGTTTCGCGGAAAAGGATTCCCAACTTTTCGGCAACAAAAACATTGACATTTTCGTGCCCGGGATAAACATTCGTTTACCTCTCGTTTTTTCGTAATTCTTCGGAGGTCATATGGGTCGGCACAACCGGGAGGGTAAGGGGGCGGATCAGCAGGGGTACGAATACCAGGTCAGCTATCAGCCTGATTGGCTCCGGTTGGTCAAGGTCACGCGTACCCTCGACAGCGGACGCCAGTCCACCAAGACGCTCTTCCGAAACCCGACGGGTCACAGGAGGGAGGCACCCTCCGAAAAGGTGCGCACGAGGATCGTTTCGCCGGGACAGGGGCTGGACATGGAAGTAGCCGTGATGGACCCCTATGCATACGTCCACAGGGTGCAGGTGACCTGCATGATCCCCACTGGGGACGGTGACTCCGAGGAAGTGGTCTACACCCTAGAGGACAGCGTACCGCTCGCTACCCGAGGCTAAAGTCCTCGGGCCTCACTCCTTCTCCTCATGGGGCTGACGCCGAAGGCCTCCCGCATGTTAGCATCGACTCCTCGATGTAATTCTGGCCCCTTCATTCGGGCCCTGACTATCTTTGAGTCATGAACGGTTCCGTACTGACCCCGGTTGAGTACCTCGGCCACTGGTCGATCAGTGCCGTTCGATCGCTCGGAAAGGCAGGCTTCCTGACCACCGGGGCGCTGCGCGCGCTCAGAAAGGTCGAAATCTGGGGCCCGCGCTTTGCGACCCAATTGTTCACCGTGGGTGTGGCGTCCGTCCCGATCGCGCTCTTCATCGCCACGTTCACTGGCATCGTGCTGGCTGTCCAGGCGTCGTACACCTTGACCGGCGCCGTCCCCATCTACCTGGTGGGCACATTGGTGGGCAAGTCGATGATCATCGAGTTGGGGCCCGTACTCACCGGTCTGTCCTTGGCCGGACGGGTAGGCGCCAGCACGGCCGCCGAGGTAGGGACGATGCGGGTTACCGAGCAGATCGACGCGCTGGAGACCCTCGCCTACGATCCATTGGCGTACTTGGTCGTTCCGCGCGTGCTCTCCGGCGTGGTGATGTTCCCCGTGGTGATCGTGCTGGCCACGGCGATGGGGATTCTCTCGGGTTGGTCTGCTTCGCTCACGTTCCTCGACATGTCCACCTCCGAATTCGTCCGTGGGCTTCGGCTCTTTTTTGATCCGTGGGACATCCAATTCGCTGCCATCAAGAGTATGAGCTTCGGCCTCGTCGTAACCGGTGTGGGGTCGTTTTACGGGTTCCACGTGAAGGGGGGAGCGAGAGGCGTCGGAATGGCCACGACCCGCACGGTGGTCGTGTCGAGCATGCTGATCCTGGTTCTTGACGCCTTCTGGGCAGTGACCTTGCTGTCATGAGTATCGAGCTCAGGGACGTCAGCCGGGCCTTCGGCCTGAACCAAGTCCTTCGAGGATTGGATCTCGAGGTCCAGGACGGAGAGACGCTCAGCATCATCGGGTTCTCCGGAGCCGGCAAGTCGGTGATCCTCAAACACATTGTCGGCCTGATTCGGCCGGACTCGGGTGAGGTTGTCGTGGATGGCCGGAACTTGAGTGAGCTCGACCTCGAGCCGCTCAACGAGCTCCGGCGTGACATCGGTTACGTCTTCCAGTTCGCCGCGCTCTTCGACTCCATGAGCATTTCCGACAATGTCGCCATGGGGCTTCGTCGTATACCAGGGATGTACGATGACGAGGTCGTGTCACGCGTGCGGGAGTGCTTGGCGCTCGTCGATCTGGAGGGGGTCGAAGATCGGTATCCGTCCGAGTTGTCCGGTGGGATGCTGAAGCGGGCCGGGCTCGCTCGGGCCATCGCTACGAGACCGAAGTATTTGCTTTACGATGAACCGACGACAGGGTTGGATCCAGTCACGCTGACGGTAATCGACCGGCTGATCGTCCGGATGAAGGAAGAACTCGGTGTAACGGGTATCGTCATCACGCACGACATGGACAGTGCGTACCGGATTTCCGACCGGATTGCGATGCTCCACGACGGCCGCATCCGGATCAGCGGCACGGTCGAGGAGATCAAGTCGTCGGACGACGTCCTTCTCAGGGCATTCATCGAGGGACGGCCCGAGTTGGCGGAGAAGGCCTCATGAAGGGCAGCAAGGAGCTGTGGGCCGGGTTGGTCGTGCTTGTCGGGGTCAACGTCGCGATTTTCGGAACGCTCTGGCTCCAGGGCAGGCGCTTCGGCAGTACGCAGACGGAAGTCCACGTCTTGCTGAGAGACGTGGGCCAGCTTTCCGAGGGCAACGACGTGAAGTCTCGAGGCGTGACCTTGGGACGCATAGGCACCATCGACCTGGAGGAGGGTGGCGCTGCCGTCCGAGTCCAGCTGCTTCTCGAGGGCGATGTGATTCTGGATGATGAAGCCGTCGCGGTGATCGCCCCTGTCTCCATGTTCGGGGATTGGCAGGCCGAAATCGTAACGCGGTCTCAGTTTCCTCTGTATGACTTCTACGACGTTCCACCGGACGCCCGGCGCCCCGAGGGCGTTCGGGTACTGGGCGGATTCGTGCTTCCGGACCTCTCCCGACTGACTGCGGTGGCGGACGAAGTCGCCCAGAATGTGGCGTCTCTCACGGATCGTTTCGACCGCGCGTTCGGAGAAGAGACAACGAACCAGATCTCGCAGGCCATCGACAACATGGAGGAGTTCACTGCGACCCTTTCGCAATTCGTCGACGAGCAGTCGGATCAGTTTCTGGGAATCGCCGACGACGTACGTGCTTCGACGACCGAGATCGCATCGGTCCTCAGGACGGCGCGGGAATCAATCGAGCGGATTGATGCGTTAATGGCTTCCGGCGACGTGGATTCGATCCTCGTAAACACGAGAGAAATCACCGCCGAGCTCCGCGGCGTCTCGGCGGACATCTCATCGGCCTCGCAGAGTCTTTCCGGAACTCTGACGCTGGCGGACTCGACGTTCCTTTCGATCAATCGCATCACGACCCGTCTCGAGCGGGCAGAGGGGTCGCTCGGACGCTTGCTTTCCGATACCCTACTGGCAACTCGCACCGAAACTCTTGTGGAGGAGTTGAACCTTCTCATGGAGGATATTCGGGCGAACCCACGGAAGTACGTGCGCCTTTCGATTTTTTGACGGGAACCCCGGGAGAGTGATCGGAAAGGGGGGCGGGTCGCGCCAGTGACCAAGCAGAAGGCGAGAATCGAACACAGCTCGGGCGGCGTCGTCGCTCGGCGGGTTGACGGGACCGTGTTCCTGCTGTTGATCCGTGATCCCTATGGAAAGTGGGGCCTGCCAAAAGGCCATGTGGAGAATGGTGAGAGCTCCCGTGAGGCTGCGTTGCGAGAGGTGCATGAGGAGACCGGGCTAACGCATCTCGATCCGGGTCCGTCGCTCGGTACCATCGACTGGTATTTCCGGCTCAAGGGTGACCTCGTGCACAAATTCTGTGATTACTTCCTCATGGCTTCTCCCGACGGAGACACTAGTCCGGAGGCGTCGGAAGGGATCACCGAGTGCCGGTGGCTCCCGGTGGAGGAGGCTATCGAGACGGTGGCGTACGACAACGCACGCGAGGTGGTGGTACGGGCGGCGGACGTCCTGAGCTCGGGCGACGCGGACTCACTATTGTGACAGAGGAGCGGCTCCAGGTCTGGCGAGTCGTCCAGGCGATCGTCGCGCTCTTCGTGTTCGGTTTGTTGCTCGTAAGTTTGCAGGAGCTGCTGAACCCGTTCCTTCTCTTTTTGATCCTGCTCGTGGTACTGCTTCCTTTCCGGCAGGTGCCGGGGTACGGCCTGCTCGTTTTCGTGGCAGCGATCCTCACGGTGTATTGGCTGCTGGCTACGACGGGCTTCCTGCTTGCTCCCTTCGTTCTCGGTTTCGGCCTCGCATACGTGTTGGACCCGTTGGTGGACGCGTTGGTGGCGCGCCGAGTGCCGCGCAGCGGTGCCATCGTCTTGTTGGCGTTGCCCGTGGCTGGCGCCGGGGCGGTGGCCGTTCTGTTCGGGATTCCAGCACTCGTGGGCCAGGTCAACGAGCTCATCCAGGCGGCTCCCGATTTAGTCGCCCGAATTGGAGGGTGGCTCAGTGGGATTCGAGAGCGAATCATCCTTGCGGACATTCCGGGCCTCGAGGAAGACGCCATCCCCGATCTGACGAGCCTCGATCCAGACGAGATCGTCGCCTTTCTTCAGGAGCGTCGCGAGCAATTGGCCGCCGGCACTTGGCGGGGTGTGCTGGGCTTGGGCCGTGGTCTCGGGTCCGCCGCCACCGTGGCGGGCTACGTAATCCTGACACCGATTCTTACGTTCTACCTGCTCCGGGATTATGACCGCATCCTTGCTCGGCTGCGGGGGCTCCTCCCGCGTGGCCGCGAGGAGCAGGTCGTGGAGTTCGTGCGCGAGTACGACGTGCTGCTCTCGAGGTACCTGCGCGGCCAGCTGACGGTGGCGCTCATCATCGGGACTCTGACCGCCGCGCTGCTGTTTGTCTTCCAGTTTCCGTACGCCTTCCTCTTGGGTGCGCTCTCCGGGGCCATGGCGCTCATCCCCTTTCTGGGCTTCGTGCTCAGTATCATACCCGCCGTGATCATCGCCCTCGTCAGCGGCAGTGTTCTGTGGTCGCTGGTGAAAGTCGCCGGGGTCTACGGGTTCGTCCAGATTCTGGACTCGGGCTTCATCAGTCCCAGGGTCGTCGGTGACTCGGTAGGACTCCATCCGGTGTGGATCGTCCTTGCCCTGTCCGTCGGTGGCTTCTTCTTCGGATTCGTGGGGCTTCTGATCAGTGTTCCCGTTGCGGTGGGCGTGAAGCTCCTGGCGGTTCGGGGTCTGGAGGGGTACCGGGGCTCGGCGTTGTATGAGGGCGCGGAGGGCTGATTTCGGGGCGCGCACTGCATTACGACTCCATGGAGATCATCCGCGTGGCTCACGCGTTGGAGGTCGTTCAAACCGGGGTTATTCTTAAAGGCTGCATACCAAAATTCATCAATCGCGATCGGGCGCGCGCCCGGCTGCTAGGCCTACATATGCTGCTAGACCAGCATAGGCTGCCAGACCAACATAGATAGACCAGTCATGCCGAACGAAGTATGTGATGTAACGATCATAGGTGGGGGTCCAACCGGCCTCTTCGGAGCGTTCTACGCAGGTGTCCGTGGAATCTCTGCTCGGATCATCGATTCCCTTCCCGAGTTGGGAGGGCAGCTCATGGCGCTCTATCCGGAAAAAGACGTCTTCGACGTCGGTGGCATCCCGAAGATTCTGGCGAAGGACCTGGCCAAGGACATGGTGGCCCAAGGCCTCCAGTTCGGAGCCGACGTGATCCTCGATGAAAGGACAAATAGATTCAAGCGGAACCGCCACCGACAAGGAACCGTCACGGATTAGGGAACCCCCAAAAATTGGGGAACCCCCAAGCATTGGGTAGGTGGAAACCGGCTCGCCGCCGAGGTGCGGGCCGAAGTCATGCACACTGCACGAAACTGGACCATGTCTGAGCGTCAACACGAACAGATCGTCATCATCGGATCGGGACCGGCAGCCTGGACCGCGGCTATTTATGCGGCCCGTGCCAATCTTTCTCCGCTCGTCATCGAGGGCGCGGGTAGCCGCACCATGATTCCTGGTGGGCAACTCATGTTCACGACGGAGGTCGAGAACTATCCGGGTTTTCCCGAGGGCGTGACCGGAATTCAGATGATGTCGGATTTCAGGGAGCAAGCTGTGCGCTTCGACACCCGCGTGATCACTGAGGACGTGACCGAGGTGGACTTTTCGGTTCGCCCACTCCTGGTGAAGACCAGCGGGGGCACGGAGATCGAGGGCGATGCCGTCATCCTTGCCACTGGGGCCAACGCCAACTGGATCGGACTGGAGAATGAGGAACGCCTTGCGCAGAGCGGTGGCGGCGTGTCCGCGTGCGCGGTCTGCGACGGTGCGCTTCCCCACTTCCGAGACCAGGTGATCGCCGTGGTAGGTGGGGGTGACAGCGCCATGGAGGATGCTCTCTACATGGCGAAGTTCGCGAAGGAGGTTGTCGTCATTCACCGGCGGGACACGTTACGGGCGTCCAAGATCATGCAAGACAGGGCGTTCGCGGAAGAAAGGATCCGTTTCGAGTGGAATGAAACCGTGGTCGACGTATTGGGAGACGACGTGATCACCGGCGTGCTCCTGCGGGACACCGTTACTGGTGAAGAGCGCGAACTCGAGGTCGGGGGGCTGTTCGTTGCGATCGGGCACGATCCGAACACCGGGTTTTTGAACGGTCAGGTGGAGCTCAAGGACAACGGATTCGTCGATACGCCCACGTCATGGAGGACGACCACCTCGGTCCCAGGGGTATTTGCCGCCGGCGACGTGATGGACGACTTCTACAAGCAGGCCGTGACGGCTGCGGGTACCGGGTGCATGGCGGCCCTCGACGCCGAGCGGTGGCTCGCCCACGGCGGGCCGGAGAGCGTCTAAGGCCGGCGCGGGAGAGGAGTAGGATGGATCTAGCAGGGAAGGCATGTCTGGTAACCGGCGGCTCGCGGGGCATCGGACGCGCCATAGCCGAGGCCCTTGCAGCGGCCGGGGCCGACGTGGTGATCAGTGCACGGAGCTCATCCGACGTGGAGAGCGTGGCGAAGGAGTTGGGTTACGCCTTCGTCGGGCGTGCGGTCGGGATCGCCGCCGATGTGTCCCGTCCAGAAGACTGCGCCCGTCTTGTCCAGGAGTCGGTGGATACGCTGGGCCGGCTGGACGTTCTGGTGAACAATGCGGGGGTGGGCATTCTCAAGTCCATCGAAGAGCTTTCCGTGGAGGACTGGGAGACGCAGATCGATACCAACCTCAGGGGTGTGTTCTGCTGTTCGAAGGCGGCCGTGCCGCACCTCAAATCAGCCGAGGGGTGGATCATCAACATCGGATCACTCGCGGGCCGAAACCCCTTCACGGGCGGGAGTGGATACAACGCGAGCAAGTTCGGGCTGGTAGGAATGACCGAGGCCATGATGCTCGATCTGCGGCACTCGGGAATCCGCGTGAGCATGGTGATGCCGGGGAGCGTGAACACCCGGTTCGGTGGGGACTACCCCGAGTCCGGACGGGACTGGGCTTTGGGGGCCGACGATGTCGCATCGGCCGTGCTCCATCTTCTGTCGTACCCGGACAACGCCCATGTCAGTCGGGTGGAGATGCGGCCCAGCCGTCCGCCGAAGAAGTAGGCCGCCCGCCGAACAAGTAGACCGCCCGCCGAACAAGTTGGATAGAAGAAGTTGGATAGATTTAGATCCACCCCCCAAACACACGAGGCAGCCATGCCGGACGGCGAGCGAATAGAAAGGGACTCTCTGGGTGAAGTCCACGTACCTGCTGACGCGATGTATGGTGCGCAGACACAGCGGGCGGTCGAGAACTTCCCCATCAGCGGCCAGCGTTTCGGTCGGGGCTTCATCGAGGCGCTCGCGCTGTTGAAGAAGGCAGCGGCGCTCACCAACCAATCGCTCGGCCATCTCGACGGTCCGATCGCCGAAGCGATCGCCGAAGCGGCGGTAGAGGTGGCGGCTGGTGAGTGGGATGATGAGTTCGTCGTGGACATTTTTCAGACAGGCTCGGGCACTTCGACGAACATGAATGCCAATGAGGTTCTGGCTCACCGTGCTAACCAGATCATCGGAGACGACGGGTCCGTGCACCCCAATGATCACGTCAACTTCGGCCAGTCGTCGAACGACTTGATCCCCTCGGCTATCCATATCGCTGCACGCGTGGCGATCGAGCGGCAGCTCGTTCCGGCGCTTGCGCACCTCCGGGACACGCTCTCAGAGAAGGCCCGGGCGTTCGATCACATCGTGAAGTCTGGGCGGACCCATCTGATGGACGCCACACCGGTGAGGCTGGGCCAGCAGTTTGGCGGGTACGCCCACCAACTCACGAAGGGGATCGAGCGCATAAGCCGCGCTTCGGAGGAGCTCACCGAGTTGGCGCTCGGTGGCACCGCGGTGGGCAGCGGCATCAATACAGACCCCGAGTTCGCCCCCCGCGTGATCGCGCTGGTGTCGGCGGAGCTCGACCTGGGGTTCATCGAGGCCGAGAACCACTTCGAGGCGCAAGCAGCCAAGGACGCCGCAGTGAACGCGGCAGGCGCGCTCAATACCATTGCCACGAGCTTCTTCAAGATCGCCGACGACGTGAGGTGGCTGGCGAGCGGGCCGACGTCCGGAATTTCGGAGATTCGGCTCCCCGCGGTTCAGCCCGGGAGCTCGATCATGCCCGGAAAGGTGAATCCGGTGATGTGCGAAGCGATGATGATGGTGGCTGCACGTGTGATGGGAAACCACACCACCGTGACCATCGCGGGCCAGCGGGGGAATTTCGAGCTGAACGTGATGATGCCGGTACTCGCTCAGGCGCTGCTCGAGTCCATCACGCTGCTCGCCAACGTGGCGACGACGTTCGCCGACCGGTGCGTGACGGGGATCGAGGCCAACGAGGAACGTGCGAAGGAGCTTCTCGAAAAAAATCCGTCGATCGCCACGGCGCTCAACACGTACATCGGATATGACAGCGCGACTGAGGTGGCAAAGGAAGCTGCCCGGGAGGGACGTTCAGTCCGGGATGTCGTGGAAGAGAAAGGGTTGCTCAAGCCCGAGGAGATTGACGAAGCCCTCGACGTCCGTGCCATGACCGAGCCGGGACTGCCCGGGTCTTAGGATGGTGTTCCTACACTAGCGGTCGAAAACGAGACACCCGACGCGCCGAGCTGGCCACTCGCTACTATTCAACCCTTGCCTCGAGGGAGTAGGCGCAAGATGACGCAGCCGACACGCCGGGCTAAGACTCAAGACTTCAAGCTAGACTCAGGCGCTCTTCAGCTGGAACTGAAGTTGCTTCTTCCCGATTTCTTTGCTCTTGACGGGAGCGGGTACGCCACCGTGCGGGAGCACCCGCGTGACGGAACCGTCCAAGTAGAGCGGATAGGCCCAGGTGGTTCCATAGTGGACCACTTGTACCAGCTTCGGCCGGACAAAGGTTTTGCCAGGCGCGATGGGTTCAGTGATGCGGCGCCAAATCCGGTCGACGAGACCCATCCTCTCGCTCACAGAGTCGGCCCACATTGCGAGCTGAATCTGCTTCCGGTCGGACACGGTCATGGATCGAACGACTTTCCGATGGCCCGGAAAGGTGTGCGAAAGAAGAAAGGCGAGCGCCTCTCCGTCTCTGGCGGGGTCTACGCGAACTACGTGATTCCCAGGTGTGCGTACTCGCCGGCGGTCGGAGATGTCCAGAAAGCCATCTGCGTGAACTCGGGTTCTCATGTCGATGAGGCCTTTCGATCGAGAAGAATTTCATTGCGGCTGACAGTCTTTCTAGGACAAGTCCTGTGCCGTTCGCATTCCTGGAACCATCGACGCATGCTCAAACGACGTAACTCTTTATTCCACAATGTATTAGGGAGATAGCGTTCGAATCCTTCGGTTCCGCTCGAGGCCCGTAGCGTGGGAAATTTGTGCCGAAAACCGGCAAGAAATGCCTACGGAGGGAAGAAATCATGGACAATTGCGTTCGGGGGCTCACCGGGGACACAACACCTTTTGAGCCTTTAGGACATTTCTGCTGCTGGACAGTCCCAGAGACGACGGCCTATATTGAGCAAGCGTACTGGGGGGCTCGTTTATTGAGCCAACACCCGTGAAGCCGGGACCGGCTCTTTCGTCGACGTCACGCCCTGAGAGGGGAAGGCGGAACTCGAGAGGAGGTCACCTTATGTGTCCCTGGGCTTCAATAATTCCCCTCTGGTACGTCTTCGAGAGGCCGGGACCTGTTTGGGTTCCGGCCTCTTGAAACTTTCTGAAGGCTGTTTCAGCAGCCTTCCTGACCCACGCTTTGGAGTATCGTGGCGGGATGAAGCGTAGGCATTACCTCTGGCTCCCCCTCGTTCTGGCCCTGCTGACGGCGAGCTCTGCCTGTGCCCAGGAGGACGAGCACCTCGAAAAGGTGCGACGGGTCTTGTCCGCGACCCCCCTCTTCGACGGCCACAATGATCTTCCGTGGGCCATCCGCGAACAGGACGGTACGCCCCACAGTGTCGAGGCGTATGATCTGCGAGAGACCACTGCGGGCCACACCGACATCGCGCGCCTGCGAGCCGGGATGGTCGGCGCCCAGTTCTGGTCGGTCTACGTCGACATGGAGTCGGTGGAGGTGGGAGCGGCCAGGGTTCAGCTGGAGCAGATCGACATCGCCCGGCAGGTCATCCGTAGCTATCCCGAGGTATTCGAACAGGCGCTCACGACATCGGACGTGGAGCGGATCTTCCGTTCGGGCAAGATCGGATCGGTGCTCGGGATGGAGGGCGGCCACGCCATCGAGAACTCTCTCGGTGCGCTTCGGGCCTACTATGACTTGGGCGTGCGGTACATGACCCTCACCCATTCGGGCAATACCGATTGGGCCGATTCAGCGACCGACGATCCGGAGCACGGAGGCCTGACGGGCTTCGGCAGGGAGGTGGTACGGGAGATGAACCGCCTCGGGATGTTGGTGGACCTGTCCCACACGTCGACCGAGACGATGAACGACGTCCTGGATATCGCCGAGGCGCCCGTGATCTTCTCCCATTCCGGAGCGCAGGGGCTGACCGGCCATCGACGGAACGTGCCCGATCAGGTCCTCCAACGCCTTCCCGAGAACGGAGGCGTGGTCATGGTCGTGTTCTATCCCTGGCATGTGTCGGAGGCATTGCGCACGTATGACGGTCCGGGGGATCCTCCGTGGGCCACGCTGAGCGATGTGGCCGATCACATCGAGTACGTCCGTGTTGTCGCCGGGATCGACCATGTGGGTCTAGGGGCGGACTACGACGGAATGGAGCCGGATCCACCCCCTGAAGGGCTCGAGGACGTGTCGAAATATCCCGCGCTACTCGTGGAGCTCTCGCGACGCGGCTGGAGCGAGGAGGACCTGGCGAAGCTGGCTGGAGCGAACGTCCTTCGTGCTTGGGAGGCGGCCGAGGATGCGGCGGCGCGAATCCAGGCGCAACGTGGCCCCTCCAACGCGACCATCGAGGAGCTCGACGGGGGTCCTTCGCCCCGGGATTAGGCCGATTCGACCTTCTTCTGCTCCGGAGCTAGGACAGGTCGATTTCCCCGTTGGGTGTCTGAATACGGGCGCGTAATCCGGGCTCCGGCGCTTCCGCGACCGAGATGTCCGGCACGATCGAGGTCCCGCCATCGGGGGCGTCCGGGAACGGACCCGCGTCCAAGATGGGCTGAATCACGTCGAGGATGGGCCGAAGCGTCATGGGGGACGGGTGACCGACGATCAACTCGAGCAGCTTGCACTCATTCGGGAGGGCGGTCGAGGGATGCGGGGTCGCGCCCCAATCGATCACGAATGGAACGACGCCGCCCAGGGGAAGAGCCATGGGATCGCTGAGTCGCCAGTGCAGCGTATCACCGTCCGGCCTGGCGCGGCTCATTCTGCGAACCGGGCCGAGGCGGACGACCTCCTCCTCGAGCGTGTTCCTGAGCGCAAGCTCGAGCGTGTCGACCATGGACTCCGGGTCGGGATGCCTGTATGCCCAGGTCACGAGCCGAGCATCCGTGAGATCGTCGATGAGGAAGGGCCTGCGACGTCCAGGCTCGGGCTGGGTGGGGTCGGGGCCGATGATCTCCAAGTAGACCCCGGTTCCCAGACCGATCAGAGTGTTTCGGGTACCCCATCCAGGGTGCGCGCCACCGGGCACCGGGTCCGTTCCGAAGCGGTCGGCCAGTGCCTCTACCGATGCGTCCAGGTCGGGTGTCGCATAGACCAGGTGGTCCAGGCCTCGGTCCATCATGCCTGGCGGCACCCGGGACAATGTCCGTAAAGCACCAGCTCGTGCGCGTCGACCGCAAAGCCCGGAGGTGCTAGCCGCTCCACGTCTTCCGGACAAGCCGCGACATCGAACGCCAACCCACACCCGCGGCAGATGAAGTGGTGATGATGAGGCTTCCCGCACCGCTCGTAGCGGGCCGGTTCGCCGGGTAACTCGACCGAGTGGATCCAACCCTCGTCCGACAGAGAGTTGATGTTGCGGTAGACGGTGGCGATACCGAGGGAGGGCACCAGCACACGGCCTGCATCGAGCACTTCGCCCGGGCTCAGCGGTCTGTGGTCACGCGTGAAGACCTCACGTATGGCCCTCCGCTGCTTGGTATCGCGCTCCATTGGAGCAGGGTCCCCCTTTGGGTCGGTCACTGATCGAAACGCTCAGAGCTAGAGATGAGGCGGACGTCTCTTGATAATCGATTATCGTTAAGGTACTATCAAGGTGCACCCTCAACGAAGTCACTCTCTCACTGCGGGTCAGGAACATGGACGCAGGACCGACCTGGAAAGACGTCGCTGAGCCGCCGGCCGCCTCGGCCGAGGGCGTAGCCTCGGGGTGGTTCGGGGTGCTTCCGGCAGTCTGTGCCGTGCACTGCCTGGCGATGCCGATCCTTGCTTCGACCCTTCCGTTTCTCGCAGCCACACACGCTTGGGAGGCTTGGCTCGTGGCCCTCTCGGCCTTGCTGGCGGGAGTGACCCTGGCCGCTTCCTGGCGGCTTCACGGTCGGTGGGCGGTCTGGGCCATCGCTTCGGTGGGATTCGCGGTGTGGATTGCGGCGCTGGCCGGGTGGCTGGGCCCGCTGCCGGAGAGCCTGATGTCGCCCGTGGGTGGGCTGCTCGTCGCGGGCTCGCTGTTTTGGAGCGGGCACCTGAGACACAAGGCCGTGTGCGGCGCCTGCACCTGTCCGGTGCACCCCGCATAGGCGAAGCTACTTCAACTCGACCAAGATCTCGCTGTACTTGCCCCTCCGCCAACCAAGCCCGTATTCTCGGTGCTTCCCGTTGAGAATCCCGCTGTCGCGCATCCAGGTTGGAGGGGCCTACCGTGAAGCTGAGTTTACCGGTCGCCGTTGGGGCGGTGTTACTTCTGACGGTCGGTGCCGCCACGGATCTGCGAGGCCAGGTGGCCTTCATCGTCGAGAGTCCAACGATGACGACGGGACGGTTCATGCCCCGGGACTACTCTCCGGACGGTAGGAACCTTTCTCCCCCCCTCACGTGGAGGGGACTCCCCGCGGGGACCCGCCAACTTGCGGTGATCTCCCAGGACTTCGGTGCGGGTCGTCCGCCACCGTGGGTGCATTGGATCATCTACAACATACCGGGCGATGCTCAGGGGCTGCCGGAGGGCATTCCCTTCGATCCGGACCACCCCATGCCCCCCGAGATTGCCGGAGCGGTCCAGGGGAACAACGGGTGGGGATTGCCAGCCTACCGTGGCCCGGCACCCCCCCCCGGGAGCGTGCACCACTACCACTTCGCCGTCTTCGCCCTCGATGAGGAGCTCGACCTTCCGCCGGGCCTCGATCGAGGTGAGCTACTGCTGGCGATCGAGGGGCACGTCATCGGCCAGGGAGACATGGTACCGCTGTATGAGCGGCAGCCCATGAACCAGTTTCCCCGATGATCGAACGGGCAGTTATCGAGCGGGCAGTTAGTGTGGGACTACATCTGGAGAAGAATTCATGACTGACTCGAAGGGCCGGCGTCCGGCCATATCGCGGAGAGACCTTCTCCGGACCGCTGGAGCCGCGGGAGCGGCGGCGCTGGTGCCGGGCGCTGTGGCCGGCGTGGGAGACGAAAAGCCGGAGACCGCTCCGACCGGTGCGGTCGAGGACGGGCGGGAGCGGGTAGACAGCTCGTCTCCGTCCGACACGGCGCCGTTGTCCCCCCGTCCACTCGCGAATCTTACCGCCCGTGAGACCGAGATTCTGAGCGCGATGGTCGATCGGCTGATCCCGTCCGATGAGATGGGCCCCGGCGCTCTCGACGCTGGGGTTCTCCGTTTCATCGATCGCCTTTTGAGCGAATCCGGCTCCAATGCGGCGGACTCGTATCGGTCCGGCCTGGCGGCTCTCGACACCTACAGCCGTTACACACGAGGAGGTCCGTTCATCGACCTCTCCACGATCGACCAGGACTCGGTGCTCATCGACGTCCAGATTGGGGCCGCGACGGGTGCGGGCGTCGGCTTCGCGGGTGGCTCCGGCTCGTTTTTCAACATGGTGAAGAGTCACACCTGGCAGGGGATGTTCGGCGACCCTCAGTACGGAGGCAACGAGAACTTCGCCGGGTGGGATCTTCTCGATTATCCGGGCGTGCGTTTGGCGGTGAGTCCCGAGGATCAGCGACTTCTGGAAGAAGAGCGGTTGACCCCGGTCCGGCGTTCCGCATACGACTACGGGATATTCCAATGACCCAGCTTCGAGAGACCGATGTCGTCATCGTTGGAATGGGCGCGGCCGGCGGGGTCGCCGCGCTACCATTGGCGGAGGCCGGGCTCAACGTAGTGGGGCTCGAGGCCGGCACCTGGCTCGACCGGCGCGACTTCGCCCCCGACGAGATCCGGAACAACTATCGCGATTGGCCCATGTTGGTGAAAAAGGCCGAGCAAGAGCGACCCACGTCCCGTGCTACATCGGCCACCACGGCCAACCAGATCGGCGGCCATCCCATGATGAATGCAGTGGGTGGGACCACCTTGCACTATTGGGCCCAGAGTTGGCGGCTCAATCCCTGGGACTTCAAGGTAGTGAGCGAAACGACCAGGCGTTATGGGGCGTCCAGGATCCCGTATGGCTCCACAGCCGAAGACTGGCCGTTCGATTACGACGAGTTGGAGCCCTACTACGACCGGGTGGAGCGCGAGGTGGGTATCTCCGGACAGGCCGGCAATGTCAGAGGACGCATCGACTCACGCGGAAATCGATTCGAGGGCCCACGAGACCGTGAATTCCCCATGCCACCGCTGCGGTGGACAGGCTTCCATGATCGCATGGCCGACGCCGCGAGTGCGTTGGGATGGAATCCGTTCCCCGGCCCAGCCGCCATCAACAGCGAAGTGTACCAGAGTCGGCCTGGATGCGGCTACCACGGGTTCTGCAACAAGGGTGGTTGTCCGATCGACGCGAAGAACGCCACCCACATCACGACCATTCCGAGGGCTGTCGACACGGGCAACCTCAAGGTCGTCACGCGCGCGCACGTCACCACGCTGGAGGTGGGCTCTGACGGACGCGTGACCGGCGTCAACTATGTGGTGGGAAGCAACGAGTACTTCCAGCCCGCGAAGGTCGTCCTGATCGCTTCGTATACGTACGAAAACGTCCGCCTGTTGCTCCTGTCCAAATCCCGCGCCTATCCGGACGGGCTTTCGAACAATCATGGGCAGGTGGGGCGGCACTACTTGAGTCATCACCAAGGTGCCGGTGTGAGCGCGTTCTTTCCGTACGACCTCAAGTCGTGGTACGGCCTGCCGGCTCAGGGCGTCGCGGTGGATGACTGGGCCGACGACAACTTCGACCATTCGGATCTCGACTTCATCGGGGGTGGCAACCTCTGGGTCATGTCGGACCGCCGGCCGATTTCGGCTGCGAACATGGGCACCTACGGACAGAGCCGGAACTGGGGGTCCGCCTGGAAGCGATTCATCCATGAGAACTCGGATCGCACCCACGGCTCCTATATCCAGAAGACGACCCTCCCCTACGAGGACAACTACCTGGATCTGGATCCGCAGGTGACAGATCCCCTGGGGCTCCCCGTCATCCGCATCACCGGCCAGTTCAAGGACAATGAGAGGGCCATCGCCGGGTTCATGCAGGATAAGATGGAGGAGTGGTACCGGGAGGCCGGGGCCATCGAAGTAAATCGGGGCGGGCTCGGCAACACCATGGGGGCTTCAACCCACGCGTACGGCGGGACGCGCATGGGAGACAATCCGGAGACCAACGTGGTCGACCGATGGGGCTTTTCACACGAAGCGCCCAACCTGGGAGTCTTGGGCGCTTCAGTGATGGGAAGTAGCGGGGCGCGTAATCCCACGCTGACGAGTCAGGCCGTCTCTTGGCGTTCGGCGGCGCATCTCATCGAGAACTGGAGGGATATCGCCGAGTAAACCACCTGGTCGGATCAGTTCGTAGCAGCGATCCTCTCGGCGTCCGCCTTCGCCTCCCTTTCTGCGACAAGCTTCTCGTAACCCTCGTCATCGAGGTGGGTCACGGCGATCCACGCATGGGACATCTCGTCGGCGGTTCTGGCGCCCCCATCCACCCACTGATCCGGATCCGGGTTGTTGGGGTTGCTCGCGGTGTTGTCGTACCACTGCTTGATTACAAGAACCGCGCCGGTCGGGAGTAGAGGCGCCGAGTCATCCCCGTAGAGGTGGCTCTGGTGCCAGGTGGCGCTCCAGTTGGAGATCATGCTGATGATCTCCGTCCGTCCGGTCTCGGGATAAAAAATCTCCAGAGACGCAGACCTCAGCCGCAAATGCCCATGGGGCTGGAAGCTGTCGATGCGGACCGGGTGGTCGAAGCTGTGAAAGCCCTGAGTCATGGCCGTCCCATGGGGCGGCATGACCAACTCACCTTCGCGGATCCGATAGTTCTTCAGATCCTGTTTGTACTCGTACTCGTAGTCCGCCGGATGGAGCCAGATGCCCAAATCGACCACGTTGCCCTCGATCACGTCCTTCGCGGCACTCATTCCGAGTCCGCCGGGATACAGGTGGATGGTCCATTCGATTAAAGCATCGACGGGGAGCGGCCGGCAAACGCCGTCGGGGATGATCTCACCCAGCTTGCCCATGGCGTACTCCGTTGCGCGCGTTTGGCCTCCCCCATCTCTCTCGAAGCTGCCGTCATCCTGCCTGAGCAGGAAGAACGAGTTGGCGTGGTGGACCACCGTCTTGGCGACCCCACGGGGCTTCACCTGAAGGGCTTTGATGCAGCGTTCCTCGCCCTCAGGGAGGCCCTGAATCTGGACGACAGGTTTGTGCCACATGTCGAGTCCTGCAGCCGGCACGTCGATCGGCGTGGAGGGAGCGAGAAGGTCCGGTGGGCCAAACAGGGCAGACAGCGACCAGTCGTCGGTGTCGAGCAAATTCAACTCCGGAATCTCGTCCCTATTGCCCAGAGGCGCACCCTGGTCGACCCAGGCAACGACGGTATTGATGTCCTCTTGGGAAAGACGCCAGTCCTCCTTGAGGTCCTGGATGCCGACATCGTTGTCGTAGTAGTACGGCGGCATCAGGCGGTTGGCTACTTGGTTCTTGATGCGGGCCGAATACCTCCTCACGTTCTCGTAGGTTACGAGCTCCATGGGCCCAATTCCACCCGCTCGGTGGCAGACCGTGCAGTTCTCCTGGATGATGGACGCGACGTCCGCCGAGTAGGTCAGGTCCGCGTCACTCGACGACGCGAACGTTGCCTGGGCGTGTGCCTCACTCTGGAAAGCAAAGATCGCCAAGAGCGCGACAATGGCGCCGCCGATCCAGGACGTCCAAAAGCGCGGATGTTGGCTCCCGTTCTGCATTGCCATGTCTCCTCCCAGGCTCGGGTGGACTGCTCTACGGCGTGACGCTCACCCTCACGTAACCGTTGGTAAAGCAGCAATTGTCATTGTCGGCACTGTCCGGCGCACTGAAGTTGTCCGCCCGGGCTCGCATGATGTACTCGCCCGGCACGGAGAACGTAACGATCACGCTGGCGGTGCCACGCCCGTCCGAAAGCGTGATTATCTGGGGTCCGACGGAGCCACGTCGTCGAAATCGAGCGACAGCGGCGGCGGCAGCAGCACCCCCAGCCGCAATAGCAGCAGCAACGGCAGCGGAATCCGGCTCCTCCGCTTCAGGGAGCATGTTGGACTCGTGCCGCGTGAACTCCACGCGTCCGGGACCCTGGAGCTGGGACCACACAACGCGAAGGGGAACGTTCTGGGACCGGTCGTCGTCCGGATCCCTCTCCGAGGGGTCCATCGCGTTGACCGAGAGCGTGAGGGGAGATCCCACCGCGACGGTCTGCGTGCGCTCCAACATGATGCCCGGCGGTCCCCGACCCACGCCGGGCTGCGAGTCGAAGGAAACGCTGGGTGGTAGACCTCCGTGAGGCCGGGGCCTCCAGTCCAATTCGTAGGCAATGGAGCTGGTCCGGCCGGGCACCCTCGTGACGTCGCCGTTCGCTTTGGTAAGGGTCCACCAGACGTCCTGGTCCTTCATCTCCGCCGGCAGAGTCACGGTGAAGATCCCGCGGTGGTGTCCGGGGAAAAAGACCGTTGGCTGCATCCCGTTGAACTGGGCCGGATCGAGAAGATTATCCTCTCCTATGGGGATGTACAGTGTGTCCAGGTTCGAATTGCTATATCCGAAGGAGATGGTATACGTCCCGTCTTCGTTTTCGTACCAGCCCTCCATGAAGGGGGCGAGGATGTGATTATCGGCAGAGAGGGGCTGCAGGGGCCAACGGCCGTCCGGGCCCGGTGCCGTCCGTTGGGCCTCGAGCACCGCCGGACCGGCCAAAATGCCCGAGAGAGCCAGCGTCAAGGCCACTCCACCCACGGTCCTACGAAACTGGTACATCATCGACTCCTTCCTGAATGCTCATAGTCGTACCGAAGGCGGGAACGAAAAAAGCGATGGGGACCGAAGGAGCCGCGGTAGGAGCCGCGGCAAAGCCGCGATTGGAGCCGCGGCAGAGCCGCGATTGGAGCCGCGGCAGAGCCGCGATTGCTGCGAAGCGTCCTTCGATCCCCGTCAGTTAAAATCCCTAAAGCGACTGGGCGGTCAGTTAGCCGCTGTCCTCCGCGCTTCCGCGGCCGCCTCTCTTTCTGCGACAAGCTCCTCGTAGCCCTCGTCATCGAGGTGGGTCACGGCCATCCAGAAGTGTGACATCTCATCAGCGGTCCGACTTCCGTAGTCGACCCACTGATCCGGATCCGGATTATTGGGATTGGCTGATGTGTTGTCGAACCACTGCTTCATCACGACGACCGCGCCGACCGGAACGAGGGGCGCCACGTGATCTTCGAAGATGTGGCTCTGGTGCCAGGTCGCGCTCCAGTTGGAGACCATGCCGATGATCTCCGTCCGTCCGGTCGCGGGATAGAAGATTTCCAGGGACGCAGACCGCAACCGTAGATGCCCGTGCGGCTGGAAGCTGTCGATACGGACCGGATGGTCCCAAGAGCGGAAGCCCTGGGTCATGGCCAACCCGTTCGGCGGGATCATGAGGTCCCGCTTACCCTCCATGAAAGTGTAGCTGATCAGATCCTGCTTGTACTCGTACTCGTAGTCGGCCGGATGGAGCCAGATGCCTATGTCGACGACGTTGCCTTCGATCACGTCCTTCGCGGCGGTCGCTCCGAGCCCGCCGGGATACATGTGGATGTCCCAGCGAAGCCACGTGTCTGCGGGGAGCACCCGGCACACACCATCGGGAATGATCTCACCGAGCTTGCCCATGGCGTACTCGGTCGCCCGGTCCCCGGTCCCCTGGAAGGTTCCATCTTCCTGCAGACGTTGGAAGGTCGTGTTGGCGTGGTGGACCACCGTCACGGCGTCTCCACGGGGCTTCACCTGAAGCGCCTTGATGCAGCGCTCCTCGCCCTCGGGTAGGCCTACCATCTTGACCATTGGACGGTGCCACAGGTCGAGACCGGCCGCCGGCACGTCGATCGGCGTAGAGGGGGCGGTGATGTCCGGCGGACCGAACTCCGCTACCAGCGTCCAGTCGTCCGTGGCGGGCAAGTCGGGCGGCGGGGGCATGTCGTCGGGATTGCCCAGAGGCGCACCCTGGTCCACCCAGGCAGCGACGGTGTTGATGTCTTCTTGGGAGAGACGCCAATCGTGCTTGAGCTCCTGGATGCCGATATCGGTGTCGTAGTAATACGGCGGCATCTCGCGGGTCACGACCTTTTCCCTGATGCGAGTCGCATACCTCCGGACGTCGTCATACGTCACGAGCGACATGGGCCCGATTCCACCGGCTCGGTGGCAGACCTGGCAGTTGTTCTGGATGATGGTCGCTACGTCCGCGGCGTACGTGAGGTCACTTTGCGACGACGCGAAGGTGGCCTGGGCGTGTGCCGCACTTTGGAACGCGAAAGTGGCGACGAGCGCGAAGGCGGCGGCCGTCCAGTACGAACAGCGGCTCCGATTCTGCAGGTCCATGATGGTCCTCTCCCTCATGCGAGTGAACTACACATACCAATAATACTACGTCTCGAGCGGCCCGGGTTCCTTCCCGGGGAATTTCCCCTCCGAATCTACGTACCGATCCGAAGGGATACAATACATCGCCCGTTGGACACCTAGCCCGTTAGACCGGCCACCTTACCCGATGTCGAGTTTACGGCGTTACGGTCACCCTGATGTATGCGTTGGTCCAGCAGCACTGGTCGCCCGAGCCGCTGTCCGTCGCGCTGAAGTTGTCGACCTGGGCTCGCATGAGATACTCACCCGGCTCCGAGAACGTAGCAATCACGGCACCGGCACCGTACCCCTCCGAAAGCGGGATAACCTGGGGTCCGGGGGGCTCACGGCGTCGTCGAGCCGCCGCCGCAGCACCAGGACCAGCGGCAGCAATAGCGGCAGCAGTAGCGGAGTCCGGCTCCTCCTCTTCCACCTCGGGGAGCGGGTTGGATTCGTGCCGCGTGAACTCGACTCGCCCGGGACCCTGAAGGTGGACCCATGTCACGTTAACGGCAAAGGCCTCTCTGAAACGAAAATCCTCCGTATCCCTCTCCGAAGGGTCCCTCGCGTTGACCGAAAGCGTGAGGGGGGAGCCCACCGAGACGGTTTCCGTGCGTTCTGCCACGAGGCCCGGAGGTCCTCGGCCCTCACCAGATTGCCCGTCGAAGGAGACGAGAGGGTGCATGCTGCCGTGAGGCCGGGGATACCAATCCAACTGGTAGGCAACAGCACCGATCCGGCCCGGCACTCTCGCGACGTCGCCGTTCGCTTTGCGAAGCGTCCACCAGACGTCCGTGTCCGCCATCGCTGCTGGCAGATTCGCGGTGAAGAGCCCCCTTGCGTGTCCGGGCGCAAAAACCGTGGGCTGCATCCCGTCGAACTGAGCCGGCTCGATGAAATTATCCGGCCCCAAAGGAATCCGTATCGTGTCGCTGTTGGCGTTGAGGTACCCGAAGGAGATACTGAACGTCCCGTCTTCGTTCGCGTACCAGCCCTCCATGAAGGGGGCGAGGTGGCGATTTCCGGGAGATCTGGGCTGCAGGGGCCAGCGGCCATCCGGCCCGGGCCCGGTCACCTGCGCCTCGAGTGTCGCTGGACCGGCAAGTGCGGCTGGACCGGCCAAAACACCCCCGAGAAGCAACGCGAAGGCCGCCCCACCAAAGGTCGTACGAATCTGCATCATGTACCTCCTTCTCGAATGCTCGAGAATCTCAGAGAAGGCGTGATGGCGGGAGGGAAACCAGTGCTCAGTTACCGCGTCACGTTCACCCTGATGTAAGCGTTGGTCCAGCAGCACTGGTCCCCCCCGCTGCTGTCCGCCGAATTGAAGTTATCCACTCTCGCTCGCATGAGATACTCACCCGGCTCGGAGAACGTCGCAATCACGGAACCGGTGCCGTACCCCTCCACCAGCCTGATATTCTGGGGCGCTGGGGGACCACGGCGACCAAAGCCGGCAAAAGCGGCGGCGGCACTAGCACCACCACCGGCAATGGCAGCAGCAATAGCAGCGGAGTCCGGATCAGCACCGCCAGCACCGCCAGCGCCGCCGCCACGACCACCACCACGGCGCTCAGGGACCGGGTTGGACTCGTGTCGTGTGAACACGGCCGTTCCGGGACCCTGGAGCTGGAACCATGTCACATTGATGGGAGTGGCCTCCCTGAAACGGAAATCGTCCGTGTCCCTCTCCGAAGGGTCCCTCCCGTTGACTGAGAGCGTGAGTGGGGATCCTACGGAGACGGTCTCAGTACGTTCTGCCACCAGGCCCGGAGGTCCTCGGCCCTCACCAGCTTGCCCGTCGAAGGAGACGAGAGGGTGCATGCTGCCGTGAGGCCGGGGAATCCAATCCAACTGGTAGGCACTGGCAGTGACCCGGCCGGGCACTCTCGCGACGTCGCCGTTGGCTTTGCGAAGCGTCCACCACACGTCCGTGTCCGCCATCGCTGCCGGCAGATCCACGCTGAAGAGCCCGCGTTGGTGTCCGGGCGCAAAAACCGTGGGCTGCATCCCGTCGAACTGAGCCGGCTCGATGAAATTATCCGGCCCCAAAGGAATCCGTATCGTGTCGCTGTTGGCGTTGAGGTACCCGAAGGAGATGCTGAACGTCCTGTCTTCGTTCGCGTACCAGCCTTCCATGAAGGGGGCGAGGTGGCGATTTCCGGGAGACCTGGGCTGCAGTGGCCAGCGGCCATCCGGCCCGGGCCCCGTCACCTGCGCCTCGAGTGTCGCTGGACCAGCAAGCGCCGCTGGACCGGCCAAAACACCCCACAGAAGCACCGCGGAGGCCACGCCAGCCACGGTCATACGAATCTGCATCATGGACTCCCTCTCGAATGCTCGATGGCAGAATCGAACACGGACTTGCAAGAAACGATAGGGACCGAGGGAGCTGCGGCTGCTGCGAAGCGTCCCTCGATCCCCATCAATACCTCAGTAAAGGTCCAGAATCTAAAGCGATCTGGCCGATCAGTTCGTGGTAGCGATCCTCTCGGCTTCCTCCTTCGCCTCCCTTTCCGCGACGATCTCTTCGTAGCCCTCCTCATCGAGGTGGGTCACGGCGATCCACGCGTGGGACATCTCGTCAGCGGTTCGGCTGCCCCCGTCCACCCACTGATCCGGGTCCGGGTTGTTGGGGTTGCCCGCCGTGTTGTCGTACCACTGCTTTATGACCATAACCGCACCGGTCGGGAGCAGAGGCGCCACGTCATCCTCGTAGAGGTGGCTCTGGTGCCAGGTGGCGCTCCAGTTCGAGACCATGCTGATGATCTCCGTCCGTCCGGTCTTGGGATAGAAGAACTCCAAAGACGCGGACCGCAGACGCAGATGCCCGTGGGGCTGGAAGCTGTCGATGCGGACCGGATGGTCGAAGCTGTGAAAGCCCTGGGTCATGGTCGTCCCATGGGGGGGCATGACGAGCTCACCTTCGCGGATCCCATAGAGGGTCAGAGTCTGCTTGTACTCGTACTCGTAGTCCGCCGGATGGAGCCATATGCCCAGATCGACGATGTTACCCTCGACCACGTCGTTCACGGCACTCGCTCCGAGCCCGCCAGGATACATGTGGATGTCCCACCGAACCCAAGCATTTGGGGGGATCGTCCGGCAAACGCCTTCCGGAATGATCTCACCCAGCTTGCCCATGGCGTATTCGGTTGCCCGCCCTGAGCCACGGAAGCCGGCGTCATCGCCGTCGTCGTCCTCACGCGCGAGCTGGAAGGTGGAGTTGGCGTGGTGGACCACCGTCTTGGCGACCCCACGGGGCTTCACCTGAAGGGCCTTGATGCAGCGTTCCTCGCTACCGATCATGCCCTGGATGGGAACGATCGGACGGTGCCACATGTCGAGCCCTGCGGCCGGCACGTCGATGGGCGTCGAGGGGGCGAGGAGGTCCGGCGGACCGAACAGATTCGCCAGCGACCAGTCGTCGGTGTCGTGCAAGTTCAATTCCGGAATCTCGTCCGCATTGCCCAGAGGCGCACCCTGGTCGACCCAGGCAACGACGGTGTTGATGTCCTCTTGAGAAAGACGCCAGTCCTCCTTGAGGTCCTGGATGCCGATATCGTTGTCGTAGTAGTACGGCGGCATCAGGCGGTTGGCTACTTTGTCCTTGATGCGGGCCGAATACCTCCGAACGTTCTCGTAGGTCACGAGCTCCATGGGTCCAATTCCACCCGCTCGGTGGCAGACCGTGCAGTTCTCCTGGATGATTGACGCCACGTCCGCGGAGTACGTCAATTCCGCGTCACTCGACGACGCGAAGGTCGCCTGGGCGTGTGCCTCACTCTGGAAAGCAAAGATCGCAAAGAGCGCGACAGCGGCGCCGCCGATCCAGGGCCGTTTCTGCAGTTCCATGATGGTCCTCTCCCTCAATACGGGTGAACTACACTCTACTTGGCAATTACTTGGCATTCCTCCAAATCTACGTGCTGACCCGGAGGGGACACAATATATGCCCAATCACAAGGCTAAACGAGCCCCTGGTGACGAGATGATATACGCACGCTCCGGCGATGGTGCAAGCCCTCTGTTTTTCAAGCCAAATAGGGCCAGATCGTAAAGAAACAGTACCCGGAACCCTTCGCGGGCGTTCCGGCCCTGTCCAGCGGTGTCCGGCATTGCCAGCACCACTAGTTCAGACACGCGACGCCTCGAAGGTGTTGAGGACCTATTCCAGCATCTTCTTGCGTCGACCGCGAATTGCGATACAGTGCGCGAGTAGCACCAGCGAGTAGCACCAGCGAGCGGCATCAACCTCGACAACCAGCAAGGGAGCTTCCCATGGCGGCATACACCTGTGATAAGTGCGGCATGAGCGTGAACATGACGTGTGGTCAGTGCGGGCAGGACCTCGTACATGACACGCTCACTACGGACGACGGCAGCACCGTCGAGGTATCGAAGTGCCCCGATGGCCACGGCATGATCAAGTCGCCGATGTGCTGTGCAGAGGACATGACCTGCACAGTTTGATTTAGGGCGACTCTCGCTGCGACGTTCTAGTCGGTAACGCCCAGACCTTCGATCAGCATGCCGGGGATCACGTGGTTGACGCGGACGCCCCAGATGCCATCGGTGCGGCCAGCCATGCCGGTCTTCGGTGCCGTAAAGACGACCACGCCGTTGACCACGAAGTCCGTGGCGTCGGCCCCCACGCGAACCTCGAGGTCGTTGACCGACCTTCCGTTCGCGTCGGGTGTGCGGACCGCCGAATGGGGCGTGCGCCCTTGGATGTCGTGCACGGTCTCGTTGCCCGCCCGGTGCCTGACGATATACGATCCGTTCTGCGCCACGAGGAAGTAGAGATAGTTCTGTCCGGCTCCGTCCAACCCACCAGCTCCGTACACGAGGCCGTAATAGTTCACGTGGCTGCTCGGTTCGAGCAGGGTGAACCTACCGGTGAGCGTATAGTTGCCGCTCGCAGTGTTGCTGGAGTTCCATGCTGTGACGGCCGGTCCCGTGTTGATCTGAAATCCGCCTCCGACATCAGCCACCGTCACTTCTGGTACGTCGTCCGGGTCGTTGACGTCGGTGCTCCGGTCCACACGCAACTGGAGCCCAGAGGTCTGGGCCGCCAGGGGCACGGCGATCATCAGGGCTAGGAATGCCATTGAGATTCGACGGGTCATGACTCACTCCTGTGGATTCACTCTTCTGAGACTCACTCTTCCAAATGCTGGCGAACAGGCATTATAGGGTTGTTGGGGGCGGAGGAGAAGAAGGATCGCCCGGGAGTTGATCGACTCGCTTAGGAGGCTCCGGCCTCCTGTGTGGCCTGCGTCTTCCCCTCAGCTTGGGCCTTCCCTTCGGCTCGGGCCTCCGGACCGGGCTGCGTCTCGCTCCTGGGCCGAGCCTTCACTTCGCGGCGGCGTGCGTGCAGGACCGTCTCGGTGTAGCCGTTGGTTTCTTTGCGGCCATCGAACACCAGCTCCAGCGCGGCCTGGAACTCGGGGCTCGACGAGAAGTCCGGGGACATGGGTGTGTACTTGGAGTCTCCCTCGTTCTGACCGTCGACTACGGCAGCCATGGCCTCGAACGTGTGTGTCACCTGGTCTGCGGTGACGAGACCGTGATGGAGCCAATTCGCGATGTGCTGGCTCGAGATGCGCAACGTCGCGCGGTCCTCCATCAGGGCGACGTCGTTGATGTCCGGGACCTTGGAGCAGCCGATCCCTT
This sequence comes from Longimicrobiales bacterium, assembly GCA_965249775.1. Taxonomy (GTDB): domain Bacteria; phylum Gemmatimonadota; class Gemmatimonadetes; order Longimicrobiales; family Gaopeijiaceae; genus UBA822. The sequence continues at coordinate 2,571,839 of OZ252253.1, read as the reverse complement.
GGCCGACCCAGCGGACCACGTAGCCCAGGATGCCCTGCGCGTTGTTCTCCAACTCGTTCTGGATTTCCTTCTCGGTCAAGCCCCGATCCCCGAGCAGGGGTAGCGTCAGGATGGTGTCGAGGTCGGCCCGCTCTCGGCCGGCCAGCTCGGACTGAACGCTACGGACGTTCACCCGGTGGTAGTGCGTGGCGTGCAACGTGGCCGCCGTGGGCGAGGGCACCCAAGCGGTGTTGGCGCCTGCACGGGGGTGGCCGATCTTCGCCTCGACCATCGCACGCATGATCTCCGGCGCGGCCCACATGCCCTTGCCGATCTGCGCCACACCGGGGAGGCCGCACTCGATCCCCACATCCACGTTCCAATCCTCGTACGCCAGCATCCACGGGCAGCTCTTGATCTCCGGTTTGGGGATCATGGCGCCGGCCGCCATGCTCGTGTGGATCTCATCTCCGGTGCGGTCGAGGAATCCAGTATTGATGAAGATCACGCGATCCGACGCGGCGCGGATACATTCCTTGAGGTTGACCGTCGTCCGGCGTTCTTCGTCCATGATGCCCATCTTCAGAGTCCGAGTCCGCAACCCCAGCGCTTGCTCGACATGGGCGAACAGCTCCACCGTGGCGAGAACCTCTTCGGGACCGTGTAATTTGGGCTTCACGATGTAGATGCTGCCCACACGGCTGTTGCGTGCGGGGCCGCCGCCGCGGAGGTCGTGGAGGGCGGCCCAGGAAGTGATCAGCGCGTCCAGGAATCCCTCCGGGATGAGCTCGCCATCCGTCGTGGTGACGGCATCGGTGTACATGTGCATCCCGACGTTGCGTACCAGGAGGAGGCTACGCCCTGGCAAGGTGAGCGCTTCGCCGTTTGAGTCCTCATAGGTTCGGTCCTCATTGAGCGCCCGCTCATGCGTCCGCCCGTCCTTCTCGAAGGTGGTCGTGAGCGTTCCCTTCATGATCCCGAGCCAGTTGCGATAGACCTGCACCTTGTCCTCCGCGTCGACCGCCGACACGGAGTCCTCGCAGTCCTGGATGGTGGTCACCGCACTCTCGATCACGACGTCGTGGACGCCCGCCGGATGGGCCTTGCCGACGGGGTGATCGCGATCGATCCGGAGGTCGATGTAGAGGCCATGGTGGCGAAGGAGCACACTGCTCACCCGCCCGTCCGCGAGCTGGAAGCCGGCGAAATGGGACGGGTCGGCTAGCGCCGTTTTCCGGCCATTGGCCAGCACGCAGACGAGGCGGCTCGGGCCGTCTTCGGGGCTCGGACCGTTTTCGGGATTCGGACCGGCGTCACTCTCGAGCAGGAACTCGATGACCTCCGAGTAGAGGCCCTCCCCTAAGGGAACGACATCGTCGAGAAAGCGCTCGGTCCACTCGACGACCCGCCTTCCCCTCACCGGATTGTAGGCGGTCCCTCGTTCGGCCCCGTCCTCCTCACCGATGACATCGGTCCCGTAGAGGGCGTCGTAGAGGCTCCCCCAACGCGCATTGGCCGCGTTCAGGGCGTACCGCGCGTTGTCCACCGGCACGACGAGCTGCGGCCCCGCGATCGACGAGATCTCGGGATCCACATCGCGTGTGGTGATCGTGACCGGGTCGTCCTCCGGGACCAGGTAGCCGGACTTGGTGAGGAAGGCCTTGTACGCGTCAGGGTCGAGCGCTTCGCCTGGTCCTCCCCCCGCCCGTTCCTGATGCCAGGCGTCGATCTCTTCTTCGTGACGAGCCCGCACCTCGAGGAGACGGCGGTTCTCGGGGCCGAGATCCTCGACGATGGCCCCCAGCGAAGTCCAGACCGTGTCGGGATCGAGATCCGTGCCGGGGGCGATTTCCGACTGCACCAAATCGTACAGCGGCCTCGCGATCCTCAGGTTCGCTACGGTGACGGGCTTAAGTGCGCTCATGGTCCAAACGAATTAACTGCCGGGGGGCTCCCGGGCAATCGCGACCGCACGAAGGACATACGTATATTTGAATCTGAAAGATACGTACGGCAGTGCATCCCCGGCCCCGAGCTGACCGAGCGGGCGGGGAACTGAGACCTACGCTGGACTCAGTAGACGGTCAGCGTACCGTGCATCCCTCGTCCGTAGTGCCCCGTGAGGAAGCACCCCGTCTCCCAATCGCCGCGTAGCTCGACCGGCAAGGTGAAGGTCATGGTCGTATGCCCACCCGCTGGGAGACTGACCATGGTGCCGTGGGCGTCCTCTCCATCATGATGCCCGTCGGAATTGTCATGGCCTGCGGGGACGGCTGCCGGGGCGGCAACATCGTGATGCCCGTCGGAGTTGTCATGGCCCGCGGGGACATTGCCTTCCACGGCACCGAATTCGACCTCGAGACCGGCGAACAGGTCGACCGCGAAATCTCCGTCTGCGACGGTTCTCCCCGCCATGAACTCGTGCTCCACCTCTCCCGTATTCGTGAAGACCAGCTGCACGCGCTGCCCCGCCGGGATCCGTAGCGCCTCGGGCGAGAAGGAATAATCCGCCATGTCGACCTCGATGACGAGGGCGTCTGCTGGGGCGGCGTCATGACTGTGATCCTGAGCCCAGACCTGCGTTGCGTTGAGCAGCAGTGTGAGAGCAAGCGCGGGAACTGCTGGTGTAGCGAATCTCATGGATCCTCCGTATCTGGACTTAGCATCTGGAACACTATAGTGGTCAACTGCCCGAATCGTGCAACCCCCGTCGCCGGAACCGACGGCGTCGCTCCTGCTTGCTTGCTCCCTCGAATACAGCCAAAGTGACCGAATCCTTCTGAGAGGCGGACAATCATGAACCGAGATGGGAGCTTCTGGTGGTCGAGTGCGGTGGCCTCGGCCGTGACTGTTTCGTTGGCTGTCTCGACGATCCTGGCCCAAACGCTCATCGCCTCTTTGATGTTCCCCGATGCGGCCAGCGCTCAGGACCGGGGCACGCCCTTCGGCGAGTGGCGCTACTGGGGCGCGGACGCCTGGAGCACGCGGTATTCCCCCCTGGACCAGATCGATGCCGACAACTTCGACGACCTCGAGCAGGCCTGGCTCTGGCGGGGCGATAACTTCGGGCCGTCGCCCGACTATATCCTTCGCTCGACTCCGATATATGCCGACGGAAGGCTCTTCACCGTCGCCGGCCAGAGTCGCGCGGTCTCGGCGCTGGATCCGGAGACTGGAGAAGTGCTCTGGATGTTCAGGGAGCCGCACACCACGCGCTGGGAGCGGTCTTCGCGAAAGAGCCACGGCAAGGGCGTGGCGTACCACGAGGTCGACGGGCGGGGCGTAATCTACTTGGTGACGCCGGCGTTCTTCCTGCATGCATTGGACGCCGCAACGGGCCTGCCGCTAGAGGGATTCGGCGGGCCCGTGCCGCTCGACGGTTTCGACGAATCGGGAACGGTCGATCTTCTCGAGGCGTTGGGGCACCCCTACGACCCCGACTACGGAATCCCCGACACGATCGGATACATCACGAACACGTCACCACCGATCGTGGTGAACGGCGTGGTGGTGGTCGGCAATTCGAACCTCACGGGGCGCCTCGACCCGCGGCAGGAAAACGTCCCGGGCGACATCCTCGCATACGATGCGCGCACTGGGCGGCACCTCTGGAGGTTCAACGTGATCCCCCGGGCCGGCGAGTTCGGGAATGACACGTGGGAGAGCGATGCCTGGGAGTGGAGCGGCAACGTCAACGCGTGGGCGCCCATGTCCGCCGATCCGGAGCGGGGGATCGTCTACCTCACGACCGACGCGCCCACGAACGACTACTTCGGCGGCTTTCGGCCGGGGGATAATCTGTTCGGCAACAGCATCATCGCGCTCGACATACGCACGGGCGAGCGTCTCTGGCACTTCCAGGCCGTCCATCACGACGTGTGGGATCGCGACTTCCCACTGCCGCCCACGCTCGCGGATCTCACGGTGGACGGTGAGCAGATCCCGGCGTTGGTGCAGAACTCGAAGCAGGCGTTCGTCTACGCGTTCAACCGCGTGACGGGCGAGCCGATCTGGCCGATCGAGGAGCGGGCCGTACCGCAGTCCGACGTGCCCACCGAGCAGACCTCAGCGACGCAGCCCTACCCGACGAGACCGGCTGCCTTCGAGATGCAGGGGCTCACGGAGAACGATCTCATCGACTTCACGCCGGCGCTTCGATCGCTCGCGCTGGAGATCGCCAGCGAGTGGCGCCTGGGTCCCATGTGGAACCCGCCCCTCCACTCGGAAAATGCGGAGGGAAAGAAGGGCGCGGTCTTCTGCCCTGCAGCCGGCGGCGGAGCCAACATTCCAGGTGGTGGGGCGATGGACCCCGAGACGGGGATCATGTACGTGGCATCCGTGAAGTCGTGCTCTGCCTTCGTGCTCGTGCCGGGCATCGACAGAGATGCCATCCTGACCGGTCAGTCGGGCCTGACCGTGGTGGACTGGCACCACTCCCCGGTGCCGGGCGGTTTTCGGGGGCCCCAGGGTCTCCCGATGTTCAGGCCGCCGTATGGGCGGATCACCGCCATCGACATGAACACCGGGGAGCACCTCTGGTGGATTCCCAACGGGGACACACCGGAACGGATCCGGAATCATCCTGCCTTACAGGGAGTCGATCTGCCCAACACGGGCCAGTCGTCTCACGCGACTGCCCTCGTCACCCGGAGTCTTCTCATGTATGGAGAGGGGCGTGGGGGGGAGCCTCGCTTCCATGCCGTGGACAAGCGCACAGGAGAACGCGTCGGGACGGTCCAGCTGCCCGCGACGACCGACACTGCGCCGATGACGTTCATGCACGAGGGCCGGCAGTACATCGTCACGGCCGTCTCGGGCCCCGGGCTCCCCGGGTCGCTGGTTGCGTACCGGCTACCGTAGGGCATCGCGGCGGAAGTGGAGGCTCCCTCCTCCGCTACACCTTCGGGACGCTGCGGAGGGAGCCTCCACCCCCGCCGCTATCGCTGGTTCAGCCGCCACCGTGCCTGGACTTCGTGGCACCAGCCAGGAGGAGGATTCTTCTTCAGAGGAAGGGTCTGCGGCGAGCGCCTTGAAGCGCCGCCGTAGAGCGGAGCCTTCAGCCCGATCGAATGGCCACGCACGCTCGACGGCGTAGCGGCCTTCCGTTGAAGAAGAATCCTCCTCTACCTGACCTTCTCGTACTTCACGAGCGTCTGACCCGGCACTTCCGCTCCGTAGACGTTCCCCTCAAAGTCCGCCGCGACGAACTCCGCGCTACTCTCGATGAACTGTGTGACCCGCCCGGTTTTCGCGTCCCCGACCCGGATGCCCCGGACCCAATCGTCGGGCCGTCGTTCACTGTACCACGCGGGTAGCGCCCCCGTCTGCGTGTCGGTCACGTACATCACGTCGTCTTCATCGATGTAGATGCTGCTCGGTGGGCCGAACTGTGTCCACTGCTCGAGGAAGGCTCCTTCTTGATCGAAGATCTGGATGCGGACGTTGCGACGATCGCCGATGATGACTCGCCCCTGGGAGTCGATGGCGATGGCATGCGCATCGGAGAGCTCTCCGACGGCGGGTCCCGGGCCTGATGTGCCCCAGCTGAGGACGAGCTCGCCCTCGGCCGTGAACTTCATGACCCGGTTGTTGCCACCCTCGCCGTGGCCGTCCAGGACGTAGATCTCCCCGCTCGATGCGACGGCGACCTCGGACGGCCCGTTGAAGCGGTCGAGCCCGTCGCCCCCCACCCCCGCGATGCCGAGCGTCATGAGGACCTCACCCTCCGGGCTGAGCTTGAACACCTGTTGCCCTTTGCCCACAGCCGCTCCCGCCTCCGCGCGAGGCCCCGTCGGGCCGTCGGCGACCCAGACGTTGCCCTCGTGATCGACGAAGAAGCCGTGGGGCCACGCAAAGAGCCCGCCTCCGAAGTTCGCCACGATATTTCCGTCGAGATCGAACTTGAAGACGGGATCCAGCTCCGAATCGATACAGCTGTTGGCGCCGCAGCGGTCGAGCACCCACATGTGCCTTCCGTCGGGGTCCGGGAAGACGCCTGTGACGGCTCCCCACGTCCGCCCCCCGCGGAGCTGGGCCCAATCGGAAACTGCGACGTATTCGCCGGCGGCCTCGGTGGCGGGGTCGTCGGTCATGAGGCTGTACAGGCCCAAGGCGGCTCCCGCAAACAGGGCCACCGCAGCGGCTAGAGCGGGCACGAAAAGGGTCGGGGCGACGATATCCGCATCACCGTCGGTGAAGATGTCGCTGTCGCCTAGGATGTCACCGTCGCTCAGGATATCGCTGTCGCTCACTTTTCCAGAATCGGCGTCGATCACCGTTCTGAGAGCTTGAAGACGTAGAGCGCGTTGTGCCCGCCCGGGCTCACCATCTCGGGTGCGAGGAAGTTGCCGATCCGCCAGGGGCTCCCGCCCCCTCGGCCGGTTGGGATGCCGAAGTACTGGACGCCATCGATTCCGAAGGTGACGGGAAAGCCCATGACGGTGCTGCCCAGCCGGCTCTCCCAGACGCTTTCTCCGGTCTCGACATCGTAGGCCCGGACCCACCGGTCGTAGTCTCCGACGAAGGCCAGGCCGCCGGCGGTCGTGAGAACGCCTGTGAGGAACGGTGCGTTCTGTTCGACGCTCCACACCTCTTCGAGGGTCCGTACGTCGTACGCGGCTAACTTTCCGAAGCGCTCCTCCGTGCCCGGCATCGGGAACCACGCGCGGTCGCCTCCAGATCCCCCGCGGCCCGGGTCCAGAAGGACCTCTCTGCCGGACATCTCCATGCAACTCTGGCTCAGCGGAGCGACGAGCACGCCCGCTCCGGGATGGTACGCGGTGGACTGCCAGTTGTGGCCCCCGGCAGTGGATGGGCACACCGACATCCAATCTCCGATCCTCGCCTCTTGGATGTCCTCGCGGTACTGGACGGCACCGGTCTCCCGGTCGAGTACCGAAAAGATGTTCTGGTAGACCGTCTCGGTGAGTCCCAGGAATCGACCGTCCCGCCGGTCGAGCTTCCAAAGGATTCCACTCTTTCCAATCGAGAGATGAAGCGGCTGCCCGTCGACGTCCACCAGGACCTGCTCGAACGCTTCGTCCAGGTCGAGCGTCTCACCTGGGACGTGCTGCCGGTACCAGACGATGTGGCCATCGTCCACGTCGAGGGCCAGCGTCGAGTTGGCGTACAGGGTCGAGTCGGACGTGGAGAGTCCTCGGCTCGCGGCCACCCATGGCTTGGCTTGAGCCGTGCCGAAGTAGACGAGTCCCAAATCCGGATCATAGCTTCCGGGGATCCAAACGTCGGCTCCACCGCGCTGCTCGAAGGTCAGGTCGCCCCAGGTGTCGCCGCCCGGCTCACCCGGACGGGCCACCGTGTATGTGCGCCAGAGCTCGCGCCCCGTGCGTGCGTCGTGAGCAGTGATGAAGCAGCTCTGCTCGTTGAGGCGTGTGCAACCGCTGATGCCATTGATGACCTTTCCATCGGCGATGATGGGTCCTGAGCTGTTTCCGTAGCCGAGTCGAGGGTCCTCGATCATGGTTTCCCAACGTACCACGCCGGTGCGCGCGTCCAGCGCCACGAGGTGGGCGTCCAGCGTCGCCACGAAGACGAGATCCTCCCAGAGCGCGAGGCTCCTCAGGTGTCCCCTGCCGATCCCGGATCCTTCCGGGAACGTCCTGCGATACTCCCAGAGGAGCGTCCCGTCCCTGGCGTCGAGCGCCTGGATAACGTTGGCCTGATTCGGAAGGAAGATCACGCCGTCGCGTACGAGGAACGACGGTTGGCTGGTTCCGGGCTCCATGCCCCACACCCAGGCCAGGCTCAGGCGGTGGACGTTCTCGGCGGTGATCTGAGCGAGGGGGCTGTAGCCCTGTGCACCAGGTGTGCCGCGCCAGTGGAGCCAGTCTCCATCGGGCGGATTTAGGAGATCCGCGTCGGAGGCGGGAGTGAAGTTCTGAGGAGCCCGATAGGTGCGCGTGGTCCCGCTGGCCCTCTCTGTAATGACCGCGACCTCCGGAGCGGAGGTCCTGGTCCCCGGGGTTGGCTCCGTGCCCACTCGTCCCGGGACCGGAAGCCGAACGGTGGGTTCGACTCCGCCGGCCGCAGCCGCGGCCACCGCGTCCGTTCCGCCGATCACCCGACCCGACGAGGAGAGGCTCAAGCGGGTCTGGGCGGGAGCGACGCCGTTCTCACGAAGAATGAACGCCGCCAGAGCGACGACCTGGCCTTCGTCCAGCGAACCGGGAGCCTGGGTGGGCATCGTCTCACGCACCAGCTCCATGAGGTCGGATACGGACCGGGCTCCCCACGTGGTGCGGAAATCGGCTCCCGCGAGCTCGGGTGCCTCGAACGAGCCGGCGAGATTCGGAAGGTGACACATCACGCACGCCGCCCGATAGACCGCGGCTCCCGCTTCTGCCTGATCCGCCGAATAGGCGGCCTGGCGGACCTGGTCGGGCGTTTGAGCCGAGGCGGGGGCGAGCGTCGCGGCGGCGGCTGATGCGGCGAAGGCTGCTGACGCGGCGAAGGCAAACAGTACGCGGGAACGTCTCCTCACGGCCCGACCCCTGCGTTGAACGGCGGGCTATAAGCCGCCGTTGCCTTAACCGCCGCCATCCCGGGACGCGATCGGCTGCTGGCGCGCCTGCCTTTCGGCCACCCTCCGCTCGTAGTCCTCCTGCTCGAGGTTCGTGACGCCGACCCACATGTGGGACATCTCGTCGACGCCCCGCCGACCGAACACCACCCACTGAGTGGGATCGGGATTGAGGGGGTTTTCGGCGGTGTTGTCGAATACTGATGTGAACAGGAGGGTCGTGCCGGCGGGAAGCAGAGGCTGCGCGTGTTCGGCGTACTGGTACGAAAGCTGCCAGATGTGCCGGTAGTCGGAGACCTTGCTGAGCATTTCCCTGCGGCCATCCGGATAGATGGCCTCCATCGACATCTCCTTGCCACGCATGTGCATGTGGGGCCGGAAGCTGCTGATGAGGGTCGGGCGTCGGAGCACGTGCACGCCTTGGAGCACCTGCACACCGTGCGGCGGGATGAGGATGTCGCCGCCCCGGGGCATACCGTTCATGTGGTCGACCCTCATGAGGACCTCTCCCCGGGTCTGGATCTCGGGCTCCTCACCCTCCGGGTAAAACCAGAGCCCCACATCGACGACGTCTGCTTCCACCCGTTCGCCGACCGGAAAGTAGTGGAGATTCCACATCACCTGGGCTTCTCCGGCGGGGACCAGCATCCCGACGCCCTCGGGGAAGCTCTCATAACGCTTCCCGACCCCGTAATGCGCGATTGCGAGGGTCTGATTCCCGACCCGCAGGTTGGCGTGACCGTGATGGACGACCCTGAGGCCCATCGGGTACGCCGGCTTGAACTCGTAGCTCTGGATCCATCGCTGCTCGTCCAACCCCGCGAACTGCACGGTCGGACCCCACCACTGGTCCTGGCCGTTGGCGATCACGTCGTACGCGTCCGAGCTCACGACCACATCAGGCGGGCGGCCCAACTGCTCTTCGAGTTGCCAGGCGCCGCCCTTTGGGAGATCGGGCAGCGTGGGCATGTCCTTCGCGTCACCCATGAGGGCGCCCCCATCGACCCATCCGACGATCGTTGCGATCTCCTCATCGGTCAGAGAGACGTCGTTCGCGAACTCCTGAATGCCCACGGTCCTGTCGACGTGCCAGGGCGGCATCTGGCGCGTCTGCACCTTGCTCTTCATCCGCGACGCGTACCGACGAGCATTCTCGTACGTGAGCAACGACATCGGCGCGAACGATCCCGGCCGGTGGCATTCGACACAATTCTCATAGAGGATGGGCGCCACGTCCCGCGCGAACGTCACTTCCTGCGCTTCGGCGGGCGCCGTGGGGAGAGCCATCGAGATGGCCCAAGCCGCGACCAGGGCCCCGAGACCCGGTGGGCGGGAACGGAGTGAACGGGCTCCTCTCATGATTTGCTCCTTCCGGACAATAAGCTCACCTGGCAGTAGGCTCACCTGACAATAAGCTCAGCCTACTGCACAACCGTAACCGGTATGTATCCATTCGTCCAACAGCAATGAAACTCGAATGAGGACGTCGGGCTGTCGATCGCCTGTACGCGAATCAAGTAGTCTCCTGGTTCGTCGAACCGGGCGGTTGTTGTCCCGACTCCGTGCGCCTTGGCCACCCAAAACTCGGACTCCGTGAATTCGACTTGCCCGGGGCCCCGATGGAGCGTCCACGCCTGCCACGTTCGATTACCCGGGTGGTCGACCCGAACCGACAGCGCCAGAGGATCTCCGACCGCCACCGTGAGACGCGCTCCCGTGAATCCGGTACGGCCCTTGAACTCCGGTCCGTCCTCTTCGAAGCGGAGCACGGGCGCTATGATGCCACGGCCGCCCGAGTCCGGCTCATCGAGGATGTAGCTCAGGAGCACCTTGCCCGGCGTCGTGATCGCCTCGCCGCGGGTAATGAGGGTCCATCGCACCTCTCGCTGACCGAAATCCGCGGGCACGTTCACCGTAAAGACGCAGAAACGCCGCCGGTAATTTGCACCAGGCACCCGATCGAAATGGGTCGGCTGCATGCCGTCGAACTCCGCCGGCTCGATCACATTGTTCGGACCGAGGGGGATGTCGATGTCTTCTTCGGTGTTGAGGTTGAAATATCCGAAGCAGATTTCGTAGGTGCCGTCGGGATTCGGATAGTAACCCTCGTAGAGAGGAATGACGGGTTGCCCGGTCGGCCGGAGAACCTGTTCATTGAAGGCCCGCTCCGCGAACGGGGTCACTTGTGCCCCACCGGAAGCCGCAAAAAGAAGTGCCAGGGTCATCCCGCCGGCACCTGCGCGCAACCATGTCATCGATCCTCCTCAGCGACCCGCTGCACTCCTTCAACCGCCTTCTCCAACCGGCGCTTCCGTCACGTGGTTGAGGATGCCCTCCAAAGGGGAGATCGGCAACCCGAAAGGGCCATGCTCCCCGATGGGGACTCTCCGATGTAGGTTATCTCTCCGGCATCCGTCCGAAATCGAGGAGCCCATGACCCGGGTGACCATTACCAGAGAGGTCCACTTCAGCGCGGCACACCGCGTGTTCAATCCCGAGTGGAGCGACGAGCGAAACCTCGAGGTCTTCGGAGCTTGCGCCAATCCCAACTGGCACGGACACGATTATGTGCTTTATGTGGCGGTGGACGCGGAGCTGGATAGGGATACAGGCTTTGTTATGGACTTCAAAGACCTGAAATCACTCGTGGAGTCTCACGTCGTGGAGGACATGGATCACAAGAACGTGAACCTCGACGTGCCGTGGATGGACGGGATCATCGCGTCTGCCGAAAACATCGTTGTGGCCATCTGGGGCCGGCTCGCCGACCACCTGCCCGACGGGGTGAAGCTCGCGAAGCTGACGCTCTGGGAGACGCCCCGTAACTGTGTGGAGTACTCCGGTGAGTAACGATCTCTCGGGTGCCGAGTTCGAGGAGCTCGTGGCCGAGATGATCCGGCGTCTCGGAGACGACCCCGATCGCGAAGGGCTCAAGCGGACGCCTGAGCGGGTGACGGAGTCCCTGGCGTTCCTCACGCAGGGCTACGGGATGAAGCCCGAAGACGTCGTCAACGGGGCCGTTTTCGAGGAGAGCCATCAGAACATGGTTCTGGTGAAGGACATCGAGATGTACTCGCTGTGCGAGCACCATCTGCTGCCCTTCTTCGGCAAGGTGCACATCGCCTACATCCCCAACGGCAAGATCGTCGGACTGTCCAAGACGGCCCGCCTGGTCGAGGTCTACGCGCGCCGCCTTCAGGTGCAGGAGCGGATGACGGAGCAGATCGCGCAAGGAATCTGGGACTTGATCGAGCCGGAGGGCGCCGGCGTTGTGGTGGAGGCCTACCACTTGTGCATGATGATGCGGGGCGTGCAGAAGCAGAACTCGAAAACGATCACCTCCGCCATGCGGGGGTCGTTTCTCGAGGACCAGAAGACGCGTGACGAATTTCTGCGTTTCTGCATGACCGACCACAATCCTCTCTCACAGTAATCCTGGCCATCGAGCACGACTGACCCACATACCCGTGCATATCCTGCTTACGGACCAGCTGATCTGTCCCCGCTGTGGGCCTGGGTTCGGGTTGATCCTCATTGCCGACCGCCTGGAGAGCCGGCGGGTGATCGAGGGGTCATTGGGATGCCCGAACTGTCGCGACCGCTTCCCTGTCGAGGGCGGGTTCGGCGATTTGCGGCCCCCGCCCAGGAGGCCCGGGGACCAAGCCCCGGACATCGAGCCTCCTACTTCTCCAGCGGCGATGGAGGTCGCCGCGCTTCTGGGCGTCGCCGAGGGTCCGGGGAGTGTGGCTCTGATCGGGGACCTGGCGGGGCACGCCACAGCGCTCGCCGGGTTGGTTCCGGGCATCGAGTTCATCGGCGTCGCCCCGGGCCTCCGTGGATGGGAAGAAGCAGAAGGGGTGAGCCGGTTGACCGCAGGAGCTTCTCTCCCGTTCCGCAGCGGGAGCTTGCGTGGGGTCGGGCTCCTGGCAGATGGCGGGCTCACTGCAGATGGCGGACCATCCATCGCCGGCGAGCTGGCTCGCGTGTTGGCCCACTCCGGGCGGATCGCGGTATGGGGCGAAGTAGAGGAGTGGGAGAGGGCGCTGGAATCTGAAGGGCTGGATGTGGTTGCGTCCGATGAGACCGCTGTGGTGGTCACGCGGATGGCTCGCTAGAAGTCTTTTGGAGAAGTAGCTTCCTCTCCATGGCGTGGTGGAACAAGCTTTTTGGCGATTCCGGTCCGACCGGCCGAGTCGCTTATTACGACGAGGGCCTCGCGCTCATCGCGGAGGACAAGGTCCACGAGGCCCTCACCTCCTTCCGCCTGGCGCTAAAGGCGTCTCCCGGTGATGTCGTGGTGCTCCAGCAAATCGCGATTGCCTACACACGAATCGGGATGACCGAGGAGGCGGAAAAGACGTATCGGCACGTTCTCCAAAAAGACCCGCAATCCGCTGGAGCCCACTATGGGTTGGCATTCCTGCTCGTCCGGAGTGGCCGCGAAACCGAGGCGGTTCCCCATTTGCGGGCATTTCTCGAAAACGCCCCGGCGGGACAGGAAGCCGCGGAACACGTGTCGCATGCTCGCGACACACTTGCCGGTCTGACCGGGGAGGCGGGGCAGGTGGGGCTGTCCGAGGGCACCGAGGATGAGCTCCCCTAAGGAAGGGGTTCTCCGCTGGACGGGAGAGGGTCTGGCGTTTTCCGGCCAGGTTGGATCCGGACCCACAGTAACGATCGACAGTCAAGCGAAGGCGGGCCCCTCGTCGACGGACTCACTGCTTTTGGGTCTCATGGGGTGCATGAGCATCGACGTCCTGATGATCCTTCAAAAAGGACGGGTCACGGTGAACTCACTCGAGACCCGAGCCGAGGCGGAGCGGGCTTCAGAGCCCCCGCGGTACTTCAAGCGCGTGCGGCTCACGTTTGCGGTGGACGGTCCTTCGCCTGAGGAACGCGTCAAAGTGGACCGGGCCGTCGAGCTTTCGCGTGACAAATACTGCAGCGTACTCCACTCCCTTCGTCCGGATCTCGAGTTCGAAACCGTCGTCGAGGGAGTTTGACCGCATGAATACTCTCGAACACGCTTCCAACCCGGCCGAGTTGCCCACCGGGACCCTGGCCGAGCTCTTTCTTACCGCAGTCGAGAAGCATGGGGCCGAGGTGGCCTACCGATATTTTCCCGACGAGGGGAGCGACCTGAAGGACATCACGTTCGACGAGGTCTACGAACGAGTGCGCGCTGCCGCGGCGGGCCTACAGGAGCTGGGCGTGAACCGCGGGGACAAGGTGGCGATTCTATCAGAGAATCGTCCGGAGTGGGCGGTTGCCGATTTCGCTTGCCTGTGTGCCGGAGTTTTCGACGTGCCGATCTACGGCACGCTGACGGCTTCCCAGGTCGCCCACATCCTCGAGAATTCCGGGGCGCGGCTCGTCTTCGTGTCGGATTCCGAGCAGGCGGAGAAGGCCCTGGAGGCTGCTCGCCAGATCGATCGCGATCTCAGGGTCGTGATGTTCGACCCGGCCGACCCCCCGGATGACGGCGTGCTGGTATGGCGAGACTTCATGGAGCATGGACGGAACGCCTCGGCGGACGGCGACGAGCGCTTTCGTGCCAAGGCCCTGGAGGCGGGGCCCGAGGACGTTGCGACCATCCTCTACACGTCGGGCACCACGGGCGATCCGAAGGGGGTGGTGCTGACGCACAACAACCTCTCGAGCAACGTGCAGGCGGGGAGGCTGATGCTGCCGCAGATCTCGGGTGACACGGCCCTCGTGTTCCTCCCTCTGTCGCACGTGCTGCAGAGGATGGTCTCCTTCCTCTTCTTTTGCGAGGGTGTGACGCAGGCGTTCGCCCACTCGATGTACACGCTGGCCGAGGATCTGAAGACGGTAAGCCCCGACGTTGCCGTCTCGGTCCCGCGCCTGTTCGAAAAGGTGTACAACGAGGTCATGGAGACCAAGGGCATCACGAAGAGGATCGTGCGGTGGGCTCGAGCGGTGGGTGAGGCGTGGGCGGACGAGAAGTTGGCGGGCCGGGAGCCGGGCCTCGTCCTCAAGCTCAAGTACGCCATCGCCAGCGCATTGGTATTCCGCAAGGTCCGATCGGCGATGGGTGGCCGGGTTCGATACTTCGTAAGCGGAGGCGCCCCCCTCTCTCCGGAGATCAACCGGTTCTTCTTTTCAGCAGGGATCCAGATCCTCGAGGGTTACGGCCTTACGGAGACGAGCCCTGTCACCAACATCAACACACCGGAGCGCTTCAAGATCGGGACGGTCGGGGGACCGGTCCCTGGCACCGAAATCCGAATCGGAAACAGTGGAGAGATTCTGATCCGCGGGCCCCAGGTGATGAAGGGCTACTACGAGTTGCCCGAGGCGACGGCGAAGGCCATCGATGTGGAGGGCTGGTTCTACACCGGCGATGTCGGGGAAATCGACGAGGACGGATTTCTCACGATCACCGATCGCATCAAGGATCTCATCGTTACGGCTGCCGGCAAGAACATTGCGCCGCAACCGATCGAGAACCTATTGAAGGCAGATGACTTCATCGAGCAGGCGGTCATGCTGGGTGATGGCGAGAGTTTTTGTGTCCTTCTCGTGGTGCCGAGCTTTTCCAACCTCGAAGCGTGGGCGCGAACGAGCGGGATCGATGCTCCGGGCCGGAAGACGTTGCTGGCCTCGAAGCCGGTGCAGGAGCACATGGAGGCCAGGGTCATGGCCCGTCTCGAAGACCTGGCCCGCTATGAGAGGCCAAAGAAGATCGGCCTCATCGAAGCTCCGTTCACCGTCGACGACGGCACGCTCACACCAACGCTGAAGGTCAAGAGAAGGGAGGTCGAGGCCCAGTATCGGGATCTCATCGACGCGTTCTACGAGGAAGAGAACTTGGACCAGACGGTCTTCGTGGAGGTGTGATGCCGGGCACGGATGTCGTCACCGTCTTCGTGACGGCGCCGGGGAGGGAGCCGGCGCTGGCGCTGGCTCGTCAGGTCGTGGAAGAGTCACTTGCCGCGTGTGGCAACGTGATACCCAACGTAACTTCAGTCTTCCGTTGGGATGAAAAAGTGAATGTGGAAGAGGAAGTTCTGCTTATCTTGAAGACGAGTGCGGCAAACGGCCCGGCACTCATCGCCCGGGTTGCGGAGCTTCATTCGTACGAGGTGCCCGAGGTGTTGTCTCTTCGCGTCGAAGATGGCTTCGGACCGTACCTCGATTGGGTGGGTGAATGCACGTCGGTGGAGTCGCTTGATGGCCAAGAATCGTCCTAAGCGGGGTCGGCTCCGGCGGGCTCCCCGCAAACGGGGGGCTGCCAAAGCGGACATCTCCGAGCCGGACGCCGCCGAAGCGGTCCCCCCCGGGCCGGAGGCTACTCAAGCGGACGTCTCCGAGCCGGACGCCGCCCAAACTGACGTCTCCGAGGTGGAGGCCGCCCAAGCCGACGTCTCCGAGCCGGACGCTGCCCGAGGGGACATGCCCGAGCCGGAGGCAACCCGATGGGACTTCGAAGTCCATCAACACGGCAACCGGCTTGCCCGCGCGTTCCGTAAGTTTCGAGAGGGTCCGGGCCGGGAGGCCGCTGACCTTTACCACGACATCGTGCAGCCCCGCGAGACCCCGTTGATGGCGCATCTCAATCGTGGCATACGGCACGATGAACACGGCCGCCATGAGTTGGCCGTCGAGGAGTTCCTCGGAGGAGAAGCGCTCGACCCCGAGAACGTGGAGAATCTGGCCCACCTGGCGACGGCGTACGGGGCGCTGAGCCGGTTCGGGGAAGCGGACGTCGTGATCGAGAGGGCCATGCGTCTCGATCCCCGGAACGTTGAAGTTCGAGTCGGCGAGGCGATCCTCGCCTTCCGAAAGGGCCTCTACCATACGGCGGAGTTGCAGCTCAAGGGGATCTGCGAGGGGCACCCGACACACGGGCCGGCGCATTTCTACCGTGGTGAGGCCCTGAACCGGCTCGGTCGGGTCGACGAAGCGCTCGAAGCCATGGAGCGGACCATCGAGCTTCAGCCTGGAAACTGGCGTGCCTACCATACGCTCGGGGTGCTGTTCGACCGCAAGAACGACCGGGAGCGGGCCTCGGAGATGTACCGACACGCGCGCGAGTTGAACCGTCTGTGATCGATGTTCGACGGGAGAATCTGGCAACGGCCGACGTGGAGTGCGTTCTCCGCTCTGTCGGTTCGACCCTGCAGCCGCTGACGGCTATCGGGAGAGAAGTCGGGGCGGCCGCGGGTGAGGGTCTGCTCGAACGCATCAAGCAGATGGGTGACCTTCCCGTCGGGGGCGCGGTGATCACGCCTGCAGGAAATCTGTCCGCGTCGTTCATCGTTCATGTGGCACTGCAGTCCCATGAAGAGCCGGTCAGCGCTGGCAGCGTTCGCAAGGCACTCGTGAACGGACTGAGGCACATTGGCAGGATGGACGTCGAGACGCTGGCACTTCCACCCCTCGGCACAGGAGCCGGGAACCTCGATGCGGAGGTGGCTGCGGACGTGATGTTCGAGGTGCTACGCGGGCACATGGAGAATGAGGAGTACCCCCGGGAAGTCACGGTGATGGTGGCTACCGAGTACGAGCTACAGGCGTTCGCTTCACGTTTGGAAGGCTGTTGAAGGAGTACGCAGTCTTCTGGACCAGCCTGGTGACCGGGAGCGCGAGTCGGCCGTCGATTAACCGCCGCCGACGTTTTGGTACAGATCCCGCCATGGATGGAGTAGTATAGATCATGAGACGGATACACCTGGCGGCTCTCATTCTCGTGACCTGGCTCGTCATGATCGGATGGCAGGTCCGGCGCGAGTACTTTCAGCCCGAGCTCACTCGGTTGGCCGAGGCCGCGTTGTCCCTGGCCCCGGGCGTCAATTTCTACACGCTTCGCCTGGGCGAGCGCACGGTCGGGCAGGCTACGTCCCGTCTGGATACGGTGGCAGAGGGCTTCGCTCTCGAGGACGTGATGATTCTGGATCTGCCCGCGTTGGGTCAGACCGGATCCGCGGTCGTGCGGACGAGGGTCTCGCTCAGCCCCGCCCTGGTGATGGAGTCCTTCTTCTTTTCCCTCGATTCCGAGATCGGACAGTTCCGCGCCGACGGCACCCTGGGTGCCGATTCCACGCTCAACGTTACGATCGATGCCGGGGGATCGGCGCAGGAAGTGTCTTATCGGCTCGCGGAACCTCCGATTTTCTCCGCGGCCCTGCCCATTCGGATTGCGATGGCGGGGGAGCTGACGGTCGGGAACACGTTGCACCTTCCGGTCTTCGACCCTTCCACGCTCTCCACGAGGGCCGTTGAAATTCGGGTCCTCGAGCATGACGCCCTCGTCGTCCCCGACAGTGCTTCCTATGACGCCGGGTCGGGGCGATGGTCGCCGAGTCGATACGATTCGATACCCGCTTGGAAAATCGCCGAGGTACACGGCGGCGTACAGGTGGAGAGCTGGGTCGACGAAGACGGGCGGGTCCTCAGCGCGTCGAGCGCGCTGGGCTTTACAATGGAGAAGACAGAGTACGAGTTGGCTCGCCAAGCTCAAGAAGACGCCTCCGGACAGGCCTCACTCGTCATCGACGACGACGTGATTCTCTCGACGGCCGTGCGGAGTAACGTCGATCTGGGAGCGGTCGAAGAGCACGACGTCCTGCGCTTCCGATTGACGGGTGTGGAGCTTTCGGGCTTCCAGCTCGAGGGGGGCCGCCAGAGTCTCAGCGGCGACACTCTCACGATCCGCCGCGAAGACTGGGACGCCATTGATCCCGGGTTTTCCCTCCCTTACAAGCTGATGGATCTTCGTGAGTCGCTCGAGGCTGAACCGCTGATCCAGAGCGACGATCGACGGATCCAGGAGGAGGCCCGTCAGGCGGTCGGGCGCTGGCTATCCGACCCGAGGGCGGCAGCAGGGATCCTCACGGGGCACGTGGATCGCATGCTCGCCAAGAGCGTGACGTTCTCCGTACCGAGTGCTCTACAGGTTCTCGACTCGCGGCAGGGTGATTGCAACGAGCACACCGTGTTGTATGTGGCCCTGGCCAGGGCGCTTGGGCTTCCGGCACGTACTGCGGTGGGCCTCGTCTACCTCAACGGGTCCTTCTTCTATCACGCCTGGCCCGAAGTGTGGCTCGGGGAGTGGGTGGCTGTCGATCCCACGTTTGGCCAGTACCCTGCGGACGCCGCACACATCCGATTCGTGGTCGGTGGCCTGGCTCAGCAGGTCGAGATCGTTCGTTTGATCGGGCGGCTCAATATCGAGGTGTTGGAGTCCACACCGGCCGGAGGGGACAGCGCGTGAGTGGGGAGAACGGAATGACAGAGTCGCTCAACGATCAACTGAGGCAACTGATGGACGGCGTCGGTCCAGGAGAGGATGCGACTCCGGACATGCTCCAGCTGAGCGGAATCGTGAAACGCTACGGGGATTTCGCAGCCGTGAACGACCTCGATCTCAAGGTACCTCGGGGTGAGATCTTCGGGTTCCTTGGACCCAATGGTGCCGGCAAGACCACGACCATACGCATGATAGCGGGCGTGCTGGAGCCGACCGAGGGCAGCATCGTGATCGGGGGGTACGATCTAGAGACTCATCCCCTGCAGGCGAAGTCTCGCATCGGCTACATCCCGGATCGCCCGTTTCTCTACGAAAAGCTCTCGGGTGGAGAATTCCTTCGTTTCGTCTCAGGGCTCTGGGGTAAGGACGAACCCGCCTCGGAGGACCGTGCTGATGGTCTGCTGGAGATCTTCAACCTCCTGGAGTGGAAGCACGAGCTCATCGAGAGCTACTCCCACGGCATGCGCCAGAAGCTTCTCATCACGTCTGCCCTGATCCACCAGCCCGAGCTCATCGTGGTCGATGAGCCGATGGTTGGGCTCGACCCGCGCTCGGCCCGCATGCTGAAGGATCTTTTCCGCGTGTACGTCGAGCGGGGGGGAACCGTCTTTCTGTCCAGCCACACGCTCGAGGTGGTGGAGGCGGTGTGCGACCGCATCGCCATCATCCGTGAGGGTGCAGTTATCGCCAGGGGGACGATGGACGAGCTCCGGCTCCAGGTGGACTCCGGTGGGGCCGATCTGGAGGAGATCTTCCTGAAGGTCACGGGAAACGACGACATGGCCGACGTCGTGGCGGGTCTGCAGGAGTCCATCTCCTGACTGTCGGCCGGCGGTTCGTGTGAACGGCGTCGCGCACGCCGGCGCACACGCTGGCGTACACCCGAGCTCGGGTGTTCTCTGGCTCCTGGGCCCGAAGGTCCGATCCAAGCTGAACCGGAGGAAGACCGGGGAGCGCAGCAGGTTCAAGTGGGGCCTCTTGGGCTTCGTCGGTGTGTTCTTCTGGGCCTTCATCTTCGGCATCATCTTCCGGATGCTTCTGTATTTCAGGGGCACCCAAGGGATCGGCGACCTGCTGGCCGCCAAGCTGCTGGGACTCGCGCTCCTCACGTTCCTGATGATCCTGTTGCTGTCCAACGTCATCACGGCGCTCTCGACCTTCTTCCTCTCACAGGACATGGAAATCCTCGTGGCGGCTCCGGTGGACTCGGTGAAGCTTTACGGAGCCCGACTCGTGGAGACCATCGTGGATTCGTCCTGGATGGTGGCCTTGCTGGCCATCCCGCTTCTCGCCGCGTACGGAGTCGTCTACGGGGCCAGTTGGCAGTTCTACGGGTTGGCCGTTGCCACGATCATTCCGTACCTCGTGCTTCCTGCCGTTGTGGGCTCGGCCTTCACGCTGATGCTGGTCAACGTTTTTCCCGCGAGGCGCACGCGAGACCTCCTGGCACTCATGGGTCTATTCGCAGCGGCGGGCGTGGTCATGCTGTTCCGGTTCCTTCGCCCCGAGCGGCTGGTCCGACCGGAAGAGTTCCGCGATCTCGTGGACTTCATGGCGGTTCTACGGACGCCGACGTCGCCCTGGCTCCCGAACGAGTGGGCGGCCGAGTCTCTCATGTCCCAGCTCACCGGAACCTTCGATCCGTTTCCGTTCGCGCTCCTCTGGACTACGGCTGCTGCACTCTTCGTGCTTGGGGCATGGTTGCACGTTCGACTCTTCCGGACTGGCTTCACCCGTGCGCAGGAGGGGGCCGAGCTCCGAAAGGGGGAGGTACGCTCGACCATGTTGGAGCGGCTGGCCTGGGCGGGTCCGGCGACGCGTCAGCTGGTGTCCAAAGAGATTCGGGTGTTCTTCCGGGACACGACACAGTGGTCGCAGCTGATTCTGCTGGGGGTCCTGGTAGTCGTGTACGTGTACAACATCCAGGTGTTGCCGCTGAACACGGGTGAAGAGCTACCCTTTTATCTGATCAACCTCGTCTCCTTCCTGAATCTGGGGCTCGCGGGCTTCGTCGTGGCCGCCATTGCGGCTCGCTTCGTTTTTCCCGGGATGTCTCTGGAAGGAAGGATGATGTGGCTTCTGCGTTCTTCGCCGCTGGACATACGCACCTTGTTCCTGGCCAAATACTGGGTCGGAACGCTTCCGCTGCTCTTGATCGCCCTCCCCCTCATCGTCGGGACCAACATCATCCTCGACGCTTCTCCATTGATCCTCGGAATCACGACGGTATCCATGATCGGCGTGACGTTCGCGATGACGGCGCTGGCACTGGGTCTGGGCGCCATCTACCCGAATCTCGAGACCGAGAACACGGCCGAGATCCCGACGTCGTTCGGCGGACTCATCTTCATGATGTCGGCGGTGAGCTATCTCGCCGTGGTGGTCATCCTCCTCGCTTGGCCGGTGAATGCATTCCTACAGGCTCGCTTTGCCGGCCAGAGCGGAGGGGCAGAGGTGGCGCCGTTGGCGTTGGGTGCCGCGGGGGCACTGGTGATCACGCTGGTGTGCGTGGTGGTGCCGCTGCGGGCAGGAATACGGAGGGTCCGCACGCTTCAGTGAGGTGGCGCACTCTCGGCGCCTCCTCTGCACTCCCGATGGCTCGCGAACTTCTGGAACGCCACACTGTACTTCTTCAAACAGTTTTCCGCGGTCCAGCCTAGGTTGGTGGTGCATGCTAGACGCGATCAAGTCCTTTTTCGGCACTTCGATGGCACCGGAGTCACCGGAGGAGGAGGTAGGGGAGGATGACGTGCGCCTCGCCGCGTGCGCCTTGTTGATCGAGATCGCTCATGCCGACGACGATTTCACGGAGGACGAGAGGCTGCATCTCTCCTCCGCCGTGCGCAGGCAATATGGGCTCGACGACGATGAAGCCGATCAACTCATGGAATTGGCCGAGCAAGCTCGCGCTAGTGCGGTCGATCTGTGGCAGTTCACGAAGCTGATCAAGCGAAACTACTCCCTCGGCCAAAAGATGGTGCTGGTCGAGGTGATGTGGGGCCTGGTGTATTCGGACGGGGAGCTATCGGACCATGAGGAGTCCCTGATGCGCAGGGTGTGCCACCTCCTCGACCTCGCCCCCGGGTATCTCGCCGACGTTCGAAAAAGGGTGGAGGGCGGAAGGGACGAGGCCGACTGAGGGGGACCGGCCCCCCCCTCGGGGTCGACCCATTGTAGACCCTACCGCCGCAGTGCATATTGAGCGTGCGGTCGGAAAAAGCTTCCTCGGAAAAGGCCTTCTCGGAAAAGGCCTTCACTGTAAGGAACTAAAGGGACAGAGCGATGGATTTGCTTCCAGGCGGCTACAACTTCATCCACGTCGTGTTTTGGAGCGTCGGCGCACTGGTTGTGGTGGGTACGACCATAGTGGCGAATATTCTCGCGGTTGGCCTGGTCCTGCTGTTCCTCGAGTCGGTGGGAAAGGCCTGACGGTTTTCAACAGCCCTCCGGGCTGCCCGGCTCTCGAGCCGGAAGGGGCGTCGCGGTGATCCTCTTTCTCAAAATCCTCGGCGGTGTTGCTGCTCTCGCGCTCGGTGTCTTTCTCGGGCTCGGCCGGTACGCACAGCCGCAGGAAGAGATCGAGGCTCGCCTTAGTGGCGGCGGTGGCAAACCACGACGGGCCAAGCGTCACTTCATGTGGCTCAACTATTTCAGGGCACAGGAACGACCGTCCGTTCGCGGGCGCCCCCGGCCGCGATTCAAGACGGTTGTGCCCCGTGACAAGAAAGACCGGGTCTGAAGGCTGCTGAAGTTCAGCCCAGAAGGGGCAGGATCACCAGGTCCAGGATCACCAGGGCTATCCCGATGAAGCCGCCGAGTACGTAGCCGAGCCGAACGATAATGCGGAGCTCCTTATGGGTGACCTTCCGCACCAGCTCCTCCATCCTCGCCGGCGGAAAGTCGAGGACCTTCTGCTCGACGCGGCCTGCGATGTCGATTTGCTCGATGACGGCGGGAACCTGGGTTTGGAGCCACTCCCAGACCGGGTCGCCCATCGCCTCTTCGAGCTTTCTCACGGATCCTTCGGGGAGCCAGTTGGCGGGCGTTCCGATGGGTCGATCCGGCAGGCTGGATGAGAGGCGGGTGGCCACCTCGCGGCACAGCCTTTCCGCCGCCTCACTCCGCGCTCCAGTCACGAGCCACTCGGCCAGGCGCTCAGGCGGCAGTTTATCGAACACTTCGCCCCAGGTCCGCGCGCCCACGCCGTCCAGCGCTACCTCCAACTTCTCTACGAGAAATCCCCGCGAGTTCGGATCCTGGGCGATACCGACGATCCACCCGGCGACCGTCCCACGAGCGTCCACGACGCTCTCGTCATCCTCCCCTCCCAGCACGGACGTCACGGGCCTGCGCAGGAAATCCACGATCGCGTCGCGGATCCCCTCGGCCATGGCGTCCTGCATGGTTGGATCCTGGAGCATCTCGGCCAGTCGCTCCACGCCCTCTTCTTCGATCGTATCAAGGACCTTATCGACCGAGGACTCGGTGATGATGAGCTTCGCGACCACGCGTTGGTGGAATTTGAGATCGCCGAGGAAGCGATGCAGCAGCTCATGAATGAAGGCCTTGAATTTGGCTCGCGCGTCTTCGTTCTCCAGAGTCGATCCCAACCGGCGAATGGCGATGGGGAGGTACGCCGCGATGCCCTTCTCGACCGCCCCGACGAGCCCGATCGGCAGC
Organism: Longimicrobiales bacterium; assembly: GCA_965249775.1. Lineage (GTDB taxonomy): Bacteria > Gemmatimonadota > Gemmatimonadetes > Longimicrobiales > Gaopeijiaceae > UBA822. Next base: position 2,548,368 of record OZ252253.1, on the reverse strand, counting down.
ACCTCCTCAAATGTGCGGGTGGGCTCGAGGAGCCTGTGGGCGGCGCGCCCCAGATAATCGTCGATGGCGATGCTGAAGTCTTCGCTCTCCACGGCACCGGTGATCCAGTCCTCGACGGCCTCGGATATGGTGCTCTCACGGGCCGGCGTCAGGATCCCGGCTACCGGCTCGTCGGCGATCGACTGGACAATCTCCTCGGCGCGTCCCGTGAGCGTCTCGGCGAAACCATCGGAGTCCAGGTACTCCTTCAGGCGAGCCAGCCCGAAGTGCGCCACCTCCTCGAGGATCTCGTCGGTCTGTCTGTGCATCCGTTCCGGGATCAGATCCCGTAGGGATCCGCGTTCGGTGTGCAGAACTGCGTCCAGAAAACCCGTGAGGTGTTCGTCAAACGCCGCTCTCACTGACTCGTCGCTGAAGGTCTTGCCCAAATCCTCCGGCGTGAGCAGGCGTGTGCCGACCGTTCGTCCGATCGCCGCCGCCAGGCGCTCCTGACTCTTGGGGATCGCCCCCTGGATCATCTTCAAGTTGCGCTTTCCGATACGAGGGGGCTCGTACGGGTGAAAGAGCATCCAGATGGCGATCGTATTGGTGAGGCCGCCCGCCAGGGCGCCAGCGACGATAAAGACGATGGCGCGGGTCAGCTCTTCCGGCACGCCATCACCTCTCCGTCCACATGGCTACCGCCTCGGGACACATCGCCCGTTCGTCAGCCTTGAACGTGGCGCACGAGCCCCCGCACTTCGAGCGAGTCACCGGCCAGGACGACCGTACCGGTGACTTGGAAGACACCGTCGACCGGAAGGATCGGCCCCTCTCCCTCCGCCACCCGGAGCTCCATACCGGCGTTGGCTAGCGTGACCACCAGATTTCCGTTGGGCGATCGAAGCTCCCACTCGTCTGGCACGTCTCTGCGGGCCTCCTCGAACGACCTTACGGAGCGCCATATCACCTGCACCTCGGGCCATCGAAATTCCTCTTCTCCTCTTCTGCCCCATCCAGTGTAGGCAGGGGACCCCCCAGGAGACTCGACCAAGATGGTCAGGCGCCCGGGTCCGGCAAGAAACATCCACTCGCCTGGTTCGGGACCCTCTCTGAAACGCGCCCGATTCATATCGAGCACGATTCCTTCGACTCGTTGGTCCCCGAAGAGGGCCGCGCCCTGATGTACACGGAAGGTCTCTCCCCGATTCCCACTCCAATCCGACATCCCCTCGTCGATCACGACCTCGAGTTGTCTCTGACCCTCCGCAAACAAGATCCGCTCCAACGAACCGGTGACGTCGACGACGAGGTCCATGGGGCCCCGCGGTTGGATTCGGGAGGGCGTCCGGGTCGGCTCGGAACTCCACTGATCACGGAAAAATGGCTCCCATAGTCCCCTGCGTCTCAGCCAGCCCTGCACCTCCCGCTCGACGCCTTCCTCCGAGGAGGAGGCCCGAAAAAACCATGGGACGATGATGGCGCTGTCGGCGCCCACCGTCATGAATACCACGTTCCGTTCGTAAAGCCCGTCTTCGAAGTTTCGTTCCGCGCTCTCGCTTGGTTGCAGGCCCTGCTCGGCAACCGGTGGTGCAGGTGCATCGCCATCGCAGGCGTACAGAAGGAGACTCAGGGCGAGGGATGCGCGAGCCAACCCAACGTGCATCAGGCCCGCCGGGTCAGTCGTGCTGTTTCGCGCGGATCAAGGATCTTGCCTTGCTTGGCGTCGAGCAGCTCATCGAGCCTGCTGGAGAAGCGCCCGATGCGGCGGGCGTTCACGCCCATATCCGCTCGACGCCTCCGGGAGTGGGATCGCACGTCGACCCGCGTCAACCCGTGCTCGTCCAGCCCGACACGAATCTCGAGATCATCTTCATTGCGGAAGACCCTCGTTGTGCACCGGACTCGAATAAAGCCAACCAGGTCGTCCGCCTGGAGCAATTTCCACCGGTTGGTCTCCTGGACGAGATTCATGCATGAGCGCCAGACTGCCTCGAACGGGATGGCGTAAGTCCGGCCGATCAAACGCAGGTCGTTGGACCACGGGTCGGTCTCGACTCGATTGGTGGTCAGCGCTCTGGCAAGTCGTCCTTTGAACAAACGGCTAACCTCCGAGGCGATAACGAATCACATCCCCTCTCGGGGGAAAAGGAGTCGCGTAGGGGTCGATGTCTTGACCCGGACTCCCGGCCAGTGTTCCATAGTGTCTCATCGTCGTCTTGAGTTGAACCTTTAGCCTATCTTCATGAAAGCTATCATCCCCCTGGCTGGAAAGGGTACGCGGCTTCGCCCACACACCCACGTCACGCCCAAGCCGCTGATTCGCGTCGCCGGGCGTCCGGTCATGAGCTACATCCTCGACGACCTCTGCGACCTCGGGGTGGACGAGATGGTTTTCGTGGTCGGTTACCTGCGAGAAACCATCCAGGACTACATCGCCGACGCGTACCCGAACATCACGGCCCACTACGTTGTCCAGGAGATTCAGGACGGGACGGCCGGCGCCGTAAATCTGGCGGAGCCGTTCGTGGACGAGGACGTGCTGATCCTCTTCGTGGACACCCTCTTCGATGCGGATCTCGCGCTGGTTCGCGGCGTCGCAGAGACCACGGGGGGCGTCATATGGGCGAAGGAGGTGGAGGATTACCAGCGGTACGGCGTGATCCTCACCGACGAAGAGGGCCACATGGTCCGAATCGTCGAGAAACCCTCCGAGCCGATCTCCAAGCTCGCCAACATCGGCCTCTACTATATCAAGGACTGGCAGCTCCTCTTCGAGGGAATCCGCCACACCCTCGACGCCGACCCCGGACCATCCGGCGAGTTCTATCTAACTGACGCCTTCCAATACATGGTCGACCAGGGCTCGAAGATTCAGGTGGCACCGGTCGAAGGCTGGTACGACTGCGGGAAGCCGGAGACCCTGCTCGAGACGAACCGATATCTGTTGCTCGGAGGTCGTAGCGGAATCGCCGCCTCCGCTGTTGTGAACGGTTCGACAGTGAACGATCCCGTCCGTGTCGAGGAGGGCGCCGTAGTGCGCAACTCGGTCCTCGGACCGAACGTAACGGTTGAAGCGGGGGGCCGAGTCGAAGATTCGACCGTGGCCAACACGATTCTGGGTTCGAAATGTACGGTCATCGGCTCCACCCTCCATGATTCGATCGTGGGTTCGGAGTCGACGGTCACCGCGTACCGGGGACGCCTCAGTGTTGGCGATCACTCGGAGGTGGACGGTAATCCCGAGGCCAGCAGCACGGTGTGAAGGGCCCGTTGGATTCCCACCGGACCGTTTGTGTTGCGATACCACTCGTCGGTCGTATGGACATCTCCCGCCGAACCACCGGCTCCCAGAGTGATCGCCGGGATCCCCAGCGACATCGGCAGGTTGGCGTCGGTCGAGGAGGCCGTGACTTCGGGCTCCACGCCCGACGCTCGCGTGGCCGCCAGTGCCGCCTCTACGAGCGGTGAATCCAGAGCCGTGACGCCGGCCGGTCGCTGGCCCACCACGGTCACCTCGAGGTGGAGCCGGCCATCGTGGTCGGTCACATGGGAGTTCTCCCCCTCCGCCACGGACCGTTCCAGCACCGCCCGCAGGCGCTCCTCCCCAGCGTCGAGATGCCTGCTCGATTCACTCCGAAAATCCCACTCGACCCATGCCTCGGCCGGGATCGCGTTGATGCTCGTCCCTCCTCCCCACCGGGCTGCCGTTAGACTCAACACCGGATCGGTCGGGGTCGGCCACGATGCCAAAGCTCCCACCGCACGCCCGAGCGCGTGAATGGGGTTGGGGGCGTCCTGGTCGAGCCACGAGTGTCCCCCCCGACCGCGGAGGACCACACGAAAGCGGCGCGCTCCCAGGCCTCTCGTTACCACGTACTTCATGCCGGCACCGTCCAAAGAGATGAATCCGGCCGCATCAGACGCCATGCCGTCAGCCCCGAATAGGTGACGCACGCCCCGAAGGTCCCCGCTCCCCTCCTCCCCTACGGTGGCGGCGAATAGGATGGGAAGGCAGGTCGTGAGGCCTGCCTGCGACAGGGCCCGAGCTAATGCGACGAGGGCGGCAAGGCCCCGCGAGTCGTCCGCGATGCCCGGAGCCCGCAGAAGGTCGCCTTCCATGCGCACGGCCACGTCTGTGCCGACCGGGAAAACGGTGTCCAGGTGCGCCGACACAACAAGCGGCTCTCGATCTTCGGCTCCGGGGCGGAGCGCGAAAACGTTACCGACCGCGTCGTGTTGAACGTCGGCCAGGCCCGCCTCATCGAGAAGCTCCGCGATACGGCGCCCTCGGGGCTCCTCGCCGAACGGCGGGGCCGGGATCTCCGTGAGACCGATCTGGTCGGCGATCGTTTGGTCGTCGGTGGCGAGGATGTGCTCGTTCGCCGCTCGGACCTCCGCTAGCTCCAATAGCTGGCTCACATCAAGAAGGCCGGTCGGTGAACGGCCTTCTGGCATCGTGTCGGGCAACATCAGGCAAAGCTATCTTCATCGGCGAGTGATCTCCAACTGGTCCACGGAGGCGGCGATGAGATGTTGGGTCGGGACGAGCGGTTTCTCCTACAAGGCGTGGAAGGGCTCCTTCTACCCGGAGGATCTCCCCAACGACCAGATGCTCGCCTATTACGGGGATCGGCTCAACGCGGTCGAGATCAACAACACCTTCTACCGGATGCCCGCGCGGAAGATGCTCACGGATTGGGCCGGTAAAGTTCCGGACGACTTCTCCTTCGTGCTCAAGGCATCCCGCAAGATCACGCACTTCAAGAGGCTCAAGGACACCCAGGATGAGCTGAGCTATCTCGTGGACGTCTCTAGTGAGCTCGGCGAGCGCCTGGGTCCCATGCTCTTCCAGCTTCCGCCCAACCTCAAGGGCGACGCGGAGCGGCTGCGGGACTTCGTCTCTCTGTTTCCCGAGGGGCTTCGCGCCGCGTTCGAATTCCGGAACGACTCGTGGTTCGACGACGAGATCTACACGATACTCGGCGACGCCGGGGCGGCGCTCGTCGTCTCGCACACGGAGGAGGAGCCGCCTCCCGTGGTCGCCACGGCGCCTTACGGATACCTGCGGCTCCGCAGAGAGGCCTACGAGCCGGATGACCTTGCCCAATGGGCACAAGTCGTCTCAGACCAGGGTTGGGAGGACGTCTACGTCTTCTTCAAGCACGAGGACGCGGGAGCCGGTCCCGCGCTCGCGGAGCGGTTTGTGGCTGAGCTAAAGGCTCTCGCGTAGGGCGATGCCGTCGGCCTCGGAGTCGTGATCCTTGACCAGGTGCGGCGTCCGGCGTCGATCGCGCTCGCGCTCGACGTCCTGAGTGAGCAGTTGCTGACGTCCTACGGCGCCCGGATCCGCGCGATCCGCTCGCCTCCGGCGACGCCCCCGACCCAGATCTCGTTGCCGACCTGGATCGCCACCGTTCCGACGGGGAGGTACTCGTTGGTCGGGTAGTTGAAGATCTCCCGCACGCTGCTGAGATCCGGGGTGACCTTCGCAACGTACGAGACGATCCCGTCGCAGCCGCGTCGCCCGATGCATGCCCCGACCCGGCCCGGCGGGCCGGTGTGACCCGCCGGCAGCAGCGTTCCGTCCGCGGCCCAGTGGACGTTGTCGATGTTGAAGCCGACCTCGACGGCGTCCGTCTGGACCGGGGTCCGGCTGCGGGAGAGACGGATCAGCGACTGGCTCCCGTACCCGGCGACGTAGAACCACTGCCCGTCCGCCGAGATCTCGAGCCCGTTGGGGCCGATGTTCTCGCTGCCCGGCACCCGGGCCCAACCGGTGCCGGCCTGCCACTCCCACAAGTCGCTCGTGCGCGGGCTGGTCACGGCGATCCCCCCGCCTGGAAGGGCGACGACCGCGTTCAGGCCGGTGCCCTCAGGCGCGATGACGCAGCCGATCCAGGTGAGACTCGGCGTGGCGCTGTGCGCGTCCACCTCGAAGACCTCGACGGCTTCCCGGTCTCCGTGCCGCACGACGTAGAGGGTGTGCAGGCCGCCGCTGCCGGGACGCAGGCTGACCCCGTGCGACTGGAAGCGATCGGTCGTCATGCCGGGGCAGGCGCCGTACATCGCGGTGTCGTGCCGAGGGCGTGACATCTCGGTGGGGAAGAGCCGCATGGTGCGGTGGTCACCGCTGTGGGCCGCCGAAAGGTATCCGTCGGGCTCCCAGGTCGAGACGATCACCCAGGGAGAACCGGGGATCTGGACGAGGTCCTCGGGGCTCATCGGTCCGCACACGAACTGGACCTGACCGTCCGGCTCGCACTGTGCGAAAGCGGGAGCCGCCATCCCGAGGAGACCCACGAGAGCCGCCGGGAGCACGAGAACCGTTGGTAGCTTCATCGGAGATCCTTCACGTCGGTCGAGGCCTCGCGGAGCCGGGCCATTCGGCGCGGAATCGGACCCCTCGCGGCGCGAGTCGCCCTTTGCACCCCGTGGTGACACGTTTCTCTCCTCGTCGATTCGTCCTGGTCGTGTCTGGACTCTACCCACCGTATCGGTCGGCGGGTAGTCGGACAAGTCGACGCGGACACCCTCGGCGCCGTACATTGCCGGCTTCAGCCCGGGAGGACCCATGAGCTACATGACTCGAGTTCGACACCTGCCGCTCACCCTGACACTCGCCCTCGCGCTGCTCGCCCAGTCCGCGCTCGCCCAGAGGCGTGACGGCGAGCAGGCGCTGGCCGTCGTCCAGCTTCCCGGCTCGAACCCGCGGGCCCCGCGGCTCACCGAGCCGCGCGTCCCGCCTCTGCCCGAGGCGCAGTGGACGGCGGAGCAGCGCGCCCTCTACGAGGAGTACAGGGGGGACGCCATGTCAGAGAACGTGCTCCGCACCATCCTCCGCGTACCGGCCCTGGGGGAGGTGATCTTCCCCTTCATGCGGTACCTGGCCCTGGAGTCGACGATTCCCGCACGTCACCGGGGGATCCTGATGCTGCGCACGGCGTGGCTGACCAAGAGCGCCAACATCTGGGCGACGATCGCGAGTCGGGCCGGCCAGATAGGCCTGAGCTCCGCCGAGGTCCGCCGCATCGCGCAAGGGCCCAGCGCGGGTTGGAGCGGGATGGGCCTGGAGCTCATCCGGCTTGCCGACGAGCTCTTCCGCAACTCTTCGGTCACCGACCGGACTTGGGCCGCCCTCGAGGACGAGTACGACCTCCTCAACATGATGGACGCCGTGGCCACGGTGAACCAGACCGTGAATCACGCGATTATCTTCAACTCCCTGGGTATCCAAGCCGACGAGGACGCGGCCGAGCGCATCCCGACCAACCAGGTCGCCTATCGGATCGACGTCCCGGACCGTGAGCCGCCACTCACCGAGCCGAGGGTCGAGCCCATCGAGGGTGGAGGGCTTCGTGTCTCGCGGACCTTCGCCCGACATCCCAGGGTGTCACGGCTCGGCGCGGGCTCACCCTACACGCTGAACGAGGGGCGGTCGCGGCTGACGCCGCACGACCGGGAGCTGATCATTCTCCGCACCGGCTGGAACGCGCAGTCGGTCTACGAGTGGGCCAAGCACGTCGGCAGCGTGGGGCGCGCGCGTGCACGCGGCCTCGAGCCGGCGTGCATCGCGCGGGGAAGGGACGCCGCCGTTTGGAGCGACTACGAGCGCAATCTTATCGCTGCGGCGGACGAGATGTTCACCGACACCATGATCTCGGACGAGACGTGGGATGCGCTGGCGCAGCGTTTCGACACGCACCAGATGATTAGCATCGCCGCGTCGGTCGGGCGGTACCGGTTCGTGTCGCTGACACTCAACGCACTTGGGGTGCAGCCCCTCCCCGACGACGAACTGTTCCCGGACCTCTCGGGCTGCTGACCGAGCGCGGGACTTCGTAGAAGGGCTTCAGACCAAGGGCGGGCTGCGTCGCCTGAGACGGCCGAGCGAGAACCCGGAACGCTTCCGGGGCCTGACGCCCTCCCCGCGGTCGGACGGCTCCGCGAGGCCTGCGAGGAGTCCTACTCGGGGAGCGCGAACACCAAGATCGCCGAGCTGCGATTCGCTGGGTACGCGATCTCAGGCACCAGGCGCCTGAACCCCGTCGAGTGATAACCACCACTGCCGACCACCACCGCGACGTACTGCCTTCCATCAACCGAGTAGGTGATCGGAGCCGAGTTTGGCACCTCGGTGAGCCGAGTGCTCCACAGCCGCTCTCCGGTGGTCTCGTCGTAGGCAGCGAAGACGCGGTCCATCGATCCCGCGAAGACCAGGCCGCCTCCCGTAGCGAGAACGCCGGTCATGTACGGCGCCCGCTGGCGCTCGACCCAGACCGTCTCCCGGGTCGCCAGATTGATCGCTTGCAGCCGCCCGTACCGCCCATCGGTGTCGGGTCGGGGGCTGAGAATGATTCGTCCCGCCGTCGTCAGCAGGCCGGACCGCCCTCCCACGGTGGGCATCATGTACATGCACGACTCGACGATCGGGACGAAGAGCACCGAAGTGCCGGGGTTGACCGCGGACGGAATCCAGTTCTTCCCACCCTCGACGTGCGGGCAGACGAACTTCACCTCACCGTCTCCCCCCGGCACCCTGCCGGTATCGATGGTCTTGGCGCCCGTCTCCGGATCGATCCCGGTGATGAAGTTCTGTAGGCCGAGATCCATCGAGAACAGGTACTCGCCCGTTCTCGCATCGAGCACCTCGTGGATCGACGGCTTGCCGGCCGTCACGACGACCCTCCGCATCTCGCCGTCGACGGGCAGCAGCATGACCTGCCGCTCGAAGGCCCAGTCCAGGTCCCACTGGTCGTTGGCCAGATGCTGGTAGTGCCAGACGAGCTCGCCGGTATCGGCGTCCAGCGCGATGGTAGTGTTGGTGTAGAGGGCGCTGTTGACGGAAGGATCGTCCGCCCTCACCGCATCGCGCACGGGGGCCGTGTCGTACGTCGGGGACGGACCGAAGAAGACCAGGTTCAGCTCGGGATCGTAGCTCCCGGGGACCCACACCGAGCCGCCCGACCGTCGGTGCAGCGGGAGGTCGTTCCACGTCTCGCCGCCCGGCTCGCCGGGGCCCGGAACGGCGTCGAACCGCCACAGCTCCTCGCCCGTCTCCGCATCGAGCGCGACGACGAGGCCTCGGCCGCGGTCACGACCGGCTGACGGGTCCGGGTTGGGCGACTCCCTCGGCGTTCGATTGGTGCCGACGATGATCTTCCCGCTCGCCGCCAGGGGGCCACCCGTGATCGCCCCTCGCCCGCCGGCGACAGGAACGTCCCACACCACCTCGCCGGTCCGCGCGTCCAGCGCGACCATGTGCCCGTCGGCCGTGGCGGTATACACGTTGTCCCCGTACAGCGCGATCGACTTCTTGAAGGCGGGCGTAGTTCCCTGTGGCAGGTCCCGGGCGTACTCCCACAGCAGGTCTCCGGTCTTGGCGTCAAGCGCCTGAACCACGTCGCCGTACCCGTAGACGAAGAGGACCCCGTCGTGCACGAGGGGCGTGGACTCGTTGGCGCCGTTGGGCAGCGCCCAGGACCACACGAGCTGCAACCGGTGGACGTTCGACCGGTCGACCTCCTCGAGGGGGCTGTAGCCGTCGGCGGTGGGCGTGCGCCGCCACGTCAGCCAGTCCTCGGGCGGCGGGTCGCGGAGCGCCGCGTCCGACACGGCCGTCAGCCCCTCGAGCGGGCTCGGCGTTGGCGTCGGAGGCGGCGGAATCACGACGTTGGGCTCGGCCGGCCCGGGCCTTCCGCTCCCGCCCGCGGGCATGAGCATCGACGCCATCGCCGCCGCAGAAGCCGGCAGGGGCTCGGCGCCCGAGAGAAAGCCGTTCTCTCGGAAGATGTACGCCAGGACGCTTGCGTACTGCTCATCGCTGAGAGAGCCCCCCGCCGGCGGCGGCATGGTCGTCCGGGTGCGGACGAACAGGTCGGAGACCCGCGCGCTGGCCCACCTGAGCTGGAACTCGGGGCCCGCCAGGGACTCCGCGCGGCCGTCGCTGAGACGCTCGCCGTGACAGGAGGCGCAGTACGCCAGATACACGGACTCGCCCGCCACGGCCTGACCCGGTGCGTACGTCAGCGGAGCGAGCTGCCCCGCAACCGTCGTGGCCGACGCCGCCAGGACCACGACAACGGACGCGAGACGGACGACCCTTCCCCTTGCGAACACGTCGCGATCTGCAATGCACCTCACCGTGTCACCCTCCTCAGTAGGCCAGCGGGTCCGGCCTGAGCTGGAACTTGACCATCCTGCTCGGCGCGCCCTTCCCGCCCTCGATGTGCCAAGGCGTGTTGGTGCCGTAGTCGGCCCCCCGGCGATAGCGCGAAGATAGCTCTCGGGCGCCGGCCAAGCCATCGGACTCACACCACCCGCACCGACCCTGTCCGGCATCGAAGCGCTCTTAAAGGAGCGCCTTGATGAACCCCCCGTCCACAGGGATCGAGGTGCCGGTGATGTAGCTGGCACGCTCGGACGCGAGAAAGGCGACGAGTGCCGCGAACTCAGCGGGCTCGCCGATGCGTCTCATCGGGCTCTGGCCCTCCCAGCGAGCGAAGGCTTCTTCCACCGTGATTTTCTGGGTCTCCGAGATGTTTGCCGCCAGCTCGTCCAGCCGCTCGGTCCTGGTGAATCCCGGCATCACGTTGTTCACGGTAATGCCGAAGTAAGCGACCTCATTGGCGAGCGTCCTCGCGAACCCGGTCACGGCCGCGCGGACCGCGTTCGACAGGATGAGGCCGTCGATCGGCTGCTTCACGGCCACCGACGTAATGTTGATGATACGGCCCCAGCCGGTCCGCTTCATCCCCGGGAGCACGGCCCGGGTCAGGTTCAGGACGCTGTTGAGATTCTGCTCGACCGCATTGCTCCATGCTTCGACGGAGTGGCTCTCGAAGGGGCCCGGCGGTGGTCCGCCGGTGTTCGTGACCAGAATATCGATCGTCCCGAACTCGGCCTCCGCCGTTTCGATGAGACGGTCGATGTCCTCCGGGTCGGTCAGGTTCGCCGGGACTGCAACCACTTCGGCCTCCGTCAAATCGTGGATCTCCTGCCCCGCCTCTTCCAGGGGAGCCACCGTCCGCGCGCAGATCACGAGGTTTGCGCCCTCGCTGGCCAGCTCGTCGGCGACCGCCCGGCCGAGGCCGCGACTCGAAGCAGCCACCAAGGCTGTCTTTCCTTTAAGACCAAAGTCCATACGTCTTGCACTCCCTATTCTTAGATCACTCGCTCTAGCCCCGTAGATAGTCGTCCTCTCCCGCGAGCCAGTCCTGCCTGGGAGGCACGAAGACGTCCAGATCCAGCGTGTTTTCGAGTGCCTCCGCGCTGTGCGGCACATTGGACGGGATATGTAGCACCTCTCCGGCGCGCACGACCACCTCCTCCGTCTGGTCGTCCCCGATGCGAAAGAGCAGCGCCCCCTCGAGAACATAGGCGAACTGCTCATTCTCGTGGTGGTGGACGGGGACGACGACGCCCTTGTCGAAGTAAATCTGGGCGAGCATGCCCTTCTCTCCGTTCACCCACTGCCGCTGCAATCCGGGTTTCAGCTCCTCAAGGGGCAGGCTCTCCCACGAAACGTGTCGGACGGGGGAATCACTCATGCTTGGATCCGGTTGGGGTTTTGTGCTGATCGTCACGGTGCGACGGAAGCTAATAGCGCCCTGGATCGGTGTGAGCAAGTTGGTGTGCGAGCCTCTCGCTGGAACGGCCCCTAGGTATTTCTTCGAGGGCCTTCTGGATCATCGCCGGACGTTGTGCGATTCTTGTGGAGAAATTTCAAGGAGAGCACCGTGTCGCACCCATCCATCAAATCCGAAGCCGATTGGCGAGAGACGCTCACGCCGGAACAGTTTGACATCTTGAGGCAGAAGGGAACCGAGCGGGCCTTCAGCGGCGCTTACTGGGACGAGAAGGGAGGCGGGACCTACCGATGCGCGGGGTGTAGCGAAGCCTTGTTCAGCTCCGAATCCAAGTTCGATTCGGGAACGGGTTGGCCGAGCTTTTCCGAGGTGATCGAAGGAGGAAACGTCCGCACCGAGGAGGATCACACGCTCGGCATGCGTCGCGTAGAGGTCTTGTGTGACAACTGCGACGGTCACCTGGGCCACGTCTTCCCCGATGGCCCTGCGCCCGAGGGAGCCCGCTACTGCATCAATTCAGCGGCTCTGGTACTGGACCCGGACGAATCGTCTGCGGAGGAATGAGCCGATGATCGGCCGGCCGCACACCTCGAAAGCCCTAGGCACATTGCTTGCCGCGGTCATAGCGTTCGGCTGCGCGGGAACGACTCAAGCTCCGGCTGCGGGAGATTCCCAGGGATTCATCCCGGACCTACGTGGCAGGCGGGTGATGGTGTACCCGGTGCAACTCCGGACGGGTGTGCCTGGAGACGCGGACCAGGAGATCACCTTCGCGCTGCGGAACAAGAGTAGCGAGGTGGTTTGGATTTTCTCGGACGAGCTCGAGGAGGTTGTAGCCCGTTCTCCGTCGGTCGACACTAGGGTGAGAGGGCTGCCGGTGAGCTCCTTTCTCGCCGCGGAGGTTGAGCGGGTCGGGGATCCTCTCTTCGGTCAGCTTCTCCGTTTGGGATTGCTGACCGATTCGGACATCGCCTTGATTCCGGTGGCGCTCCAGCCTGGGGCGCAGGGTGTGGGTGGGACGTCGGTCGTGGAGATTGTCGCGACGATTTTGCATGTGCGGACCGGTGAGGTGATCTGGTTCGGCGTCGTTTCGGGCAGGCCTGGCCAGGTGGCCGATTTCGGGTTGGTCGCCTCGGCGGTAGAGGAGTTCGCCGCAACGTTGTTGTGGTACGTGCGGTAAGAAAGGGCCAGATTAGCAACAGAATGACGAGATTATCGATGAAGATCAGGCCGACCATCAACGTGCTTGCGATGACTCTCGTTCTCGGGTCTGTGGGGTGTGAGGAGGCTAATCTTACGCTGCCCGCCGAGAGCGACGTGCAGGCCCACTACGCAAGTGCTTCCGACCTATCTGCCAGCTTGAACGGCAACGTCGTGGAGCTTACGGTCCTCCAACCCATACGGCAGGTGCGGAGGGGCGGCTCTCTATGGGCCAAAGTCGGACCATACATCTACCTCTTCTCAGACGAGACGGAGACTCTGCTTCGGGCGTATCCAGCGTTGTCCGGCGTTCGAGTCATCACCCGCACGGGTCGCAACGAGTCGGAGGTAGCACGTGCCTTTCTCCACAGGGATTCTTTGAACGAGCTCACCTGGAGACGGGCGAGGAACATCGCCGGGAGAGCACGCATTGAGGGGACCCAGCGTCCGGTGCTGTTGGAGGATCTCGTCCAGTGGGGTCAAGAGCACACGGAGTTCGAGTACAGCCAGGAATTCATCAGCTAGCCTTCTGGTAGGTGGCCTGACGTGATTCGGAAAGACCGCGACGCGCTCGAGGCGACGTGTCAGCGTTGCCTCGAGACCCAACCTCGGCACGACCTCGACCGGCTCCTCTGGTGTGACGCCTGCAGAGAGGCTGTGCTGAACAGGGCCGCCTCCCGGGGCTGGCTTGTTGGGCTCGCCGTCGCGGTGGCGTTGGCGTTGTGGATTTGGCTTTACGTCCAACCGAGCCTCATGATCGGCGGGTGGATCGGCGTGGTCCTCGCCGCCTTCTATTTCAGCGCACGGGTGTCGAGAGAGCTGCTCTACGCAGTCGCACGCACACGCATGCCGGCCGCCGACCTGGGTGCTGTTCCAGAAGCGCCGAGCGAGTAGCCCCTCACCCATCCCGCTCGCCTGTCGATCTACTTACTTTCCGGATCGATTTTCGGGCTTTTCAAACCCACCGTGAGGCATACGCATGGCCGGCAAATTCCAAGGCACGGACTTCTACGACGTCGACTCGCTCCTGAACGAAGAGGAGCGCATGATCCGCGACACCGTCCGTGAGTGGGTGGAGGAGCGCGTCATGCCGATCATCGGCAAGGCGTACATCGACCGGCAGTTCCCGAAGGAGCTCATTCCCGAGTTGGGTCAGATGGGCATGCTCGGCCCGACTCTCCCAGAGGAGTACGGCTGTGCGGGCCTCAACAACGTGGCCTACGGCCTCATCTCCCAGGAGCTCGAGCGGGGCGACTCCGGCATTCGGTCTTTTGCTTCGGTGCAAGGCGCCCTGGTCATGTATCCGCTTCTCACCTTCGGGAGCGACGCGCACAAGCAGGAGTGGCTCCCCAAGCTGGCCACGGGCGAGAAGATCGGCTGCTTCGGCTTGTCCGAGCCGGACTATGGATCCAACCCGGGCGGAATGATCACCACAGCCAAGAAGACCGACGACGGATGGCTGCTGAACGGCACCAAGATGTGGATCACCAACGGATCCATGGCCGACGTCGCCATCATCTGGGCGCAGACAGCGGAAATCGGCGACACCAGCGGGATCCGCGGATTCGTCGTTCCCACGGACACGGAGGGCTTCGCGGCCCGCGACCAGAAAGGCAAGATGTCGCTGCTGGCGTCCGACACGAGCGAGCTTCATCTGGAGGACGTCCACCTGCAAGACTGCGCCCTCCTGCCGGAGGCCAGCGGGCTGAAGAGCCCGCTCATGTGCCTCACACAAGCGCGCTTCGGTATCACTTTCGGCGCCGTCGGGGCCGCCATGGCCTGCTTCGACGAAGCCAGGAGCTACTCGAAAGAGCGGCTCATGTTCGGTAAGCCCATCGGAGGCAAGCAGATTCAGCAGATCCGGCTGGCCGACATGCTGACCAACATCACCCAAGCCCAGCTTCTATGCATCCAGCTCGGCCGACTGAAGGACGCGGGCACCATGACGCCGCAGCAAGTGTCCTTGGCCAAGCGTGCCAACGTCAACATGGCGTGTGACATCGCCCGTGAGGCCCGGCGGCTCCTAGGCGCCAACGGCATTCTCGTGGAGTACAACTCGATGCGGCATATGGCCAACCTGGAATCGGTCTATACGTACGAGGGAACACACGATATCCACGGGCTGATTCTGGGGCAGGCGGTGACGGGGATTGCGGCGTATTGAACCGTTTTCAAAGTCTCCTAGAGGGAAGGTGCCCCAACTGTGAAGTGGGCGAGGTCTTCGCGCGAAAAGGAAGTATTTTGCGGTGGAAGATGCCCGTCATGCACGAAGACTGCCCTCACTGCCACTACCATTTCGAGAAAGAGTCCGGATTCTTCGTGGGGGCGATGTACGTGAGCTATGCTCTGACTCTCGCCGAGAGCGTCACGGTATACCTTCTGATTCGCTACTTCACCACCGATCCAGGCCTTCTCTTGCTCATTGTCGTTAGCGTGGTTGGCCCGCTGACCCTCATCAATTTCAG
This sequence comes from Longimicrobiales bacterium, assembly GCA_965249775.1. Classification (GTDB taxonomy): domain Bacteria; phylum Gemmatimonadota; class Gemmatimonadetes; order Longimicrobiales; family Gaopeijiaceae; genus UBA822. The sequence continues at coordinate 2,533,136 of OZ252253.1, read as the reverse complement.
GTACTCCAGGATTCTGTGGATGTACATGTTCACCCGAAAAGGGGTTGGGGCGTCTTGACCGCTCCGGGGGGTCGGGTAGTTTTTAACCCTCTCTTTTGGAAGAGACGCCTCGCTAGCTCAACTGGCAGAGCAACTGACTCTTAATCAGTAGGTTCGGGGTTCGAGTCCCTGGCGGGGCACTAGGAAAGACAAGGGTTTCTGTGGGTTTTCCACAGGAGCCTTTTCTTTTATGGGCACACTGGTGGGCACAATTTCAAGAAAAGCGGCTGTTTGGCTCATGTGCCGAGCCTTTCTCTCCGATCCTTCGGTGAGTCGTCAACAAGGCTGCGAAGGTGTTCCTTAGCCAGATGTGTGTACCTCATGGTTGTTTGAAGAGCAGCGTGGCCGACGGCCTCTTTCACATGCACCGCGTGCTTTTCCTCGGCCAGCCAAGTGGTGATTCGACGGTGTCGAAGATCGTGCTGGCGGAAGTTCGATGGTAGCTCGGCTGCTCTACAGGCCTTCTCAAAGCTCCGCCTCAGTGATGCAAGTCGATCCCCAGCCTTGGCTCTGCCCCGTGTCAGGATGTGGTGAAAGACCCATTCGGATTGATTAGGGCCGTATTGGTTGAAATGATAGCGGGCGAAGTGCTGCCTCATCGCCGCGTGTAGGCGATGGGTCAAAGGCACCCAGCGTCCTTCCCCGCTCTTCGTCCTATGCTCATTGTTCGAGTCTATCCAAACGAACCCCTCTGACAGATCCACGTCCTTCCATCGAATCCAAAGGGCCTCCGATTCACACCGAGCGCCCGTCTCGGCCAACAGGAGAACGTAGAGGTGAACGAAGTCATCTCCCGTGCAGGCCCCTAGCAACTTTTCGAACTGCGCACCAGTGAGGATCACTGGCGTCCGCTCATCGGGCTTCGGTACGTCAATCGGGCTCACGGGATTGTAGTCCACGTAGCCCTGTTCATGCGCGAGTTTGAAGGCTCTGTGAAGCACTGCTCTATCAAGCTGAAGTGTACGGTTGGAAAGAGGGCTGGACCGCTTACTTCCCCTCGGCCCATGGTGTGCCCGCCACTTGAGGTATTGCTCGATATGGGCAGGCTGAACCTGGGATACCGAAGGATCACGGAGCACGTTGCCGAAGAAATGGGACAGCGGCTTGAGAGCGTCACGATAGCTGATCTGAGTATTCGGTGCCTTCTTCGGCAGATGATGATGTTTCTCGGTCACAGTCGTCCCCAGCTCAGGGCATGCCTCCAAGTCGAGCGGACTCGTAGCATGCAAACTTCCAGGGACGCTTGACCGCGATTGCGTGCGCTCGAATCCTACGGAGTGCGCGGTCTTTGCGCAGCGTCGATTGTTAACAACGTAGGAGGAATGGTTAACAAACGCAAACCGACTATTTCAGGGTAACTTCAATGATCACATATAGATACGCTACTAGGACACTTAAAGGGTGACTTCCTTGATTCGCACCGAGTACCTAAACGAGAGAGCTGCGTGGGTCCCCTATTTCTAGGGCTATTCTGCCTTGGGTTGCCCCCCCCGTGTACCCCCTCCCCCTTCTTTTTTTCCCGACGGTTTTCCCCCCCAGAGCACTGTTTGCTTTGAACGATTTTGGTTTTCGGAAACTCGGGTCCCATGGCGATATGGATGTGCCCGCGTATTCGCATCGCGCCGACGATGGGCCGCTATCATTTCCCCTCGGTAGAGAGAGTGGGCGAGTCTACGCGCTCTTCGTGGCCTCGATGGTTTGGTAGGGCTCAATGGACGATATTGGGAGCGACCTACCACGATGGACGTGATCAAGGGGGTACTGGCATTCATGATGGACGTGATCAAGGGGGTACTCGCGTTCATCGGATTGCTGGGGGCAACGCTGCTCATGATATTGGTCATCGTCGGAATACCGGCAGCGATAATGCTTGGTTTAGTGTGGCTGGGCATCGTGTTCCCACGTCTCGGCGTGGTCCTCCTCGCATTCACAGGTGGTTCCATCGCACTCGTGATCGCAAACATCGGGAGACAGGGTGTCCACCCGAAATGGGACGGCGGTAGCTACTGGAATTATTGGGGGCCGAAGCCCCTGAATACGCTGAAGTCTCTGATGGTGTTCCTAGCTGGAGCAGCGTTACTGGTTTGGTGGTTAATCGGTTAACTAATGAACAACTTCTCCGACGGCTCCCGTACAGTGAGTCAACGAGAGTGGTTGCGTAGAGCCCACCGAACACGGCCGCGTGAGAGCCAAACGTGCACGTTTGGGGCGGTAAGGCGACTCGTCTGAGATTATTGAAAAAGGGCCTAAACGAACATTGGCGCGTCAGGAGCTTGTGTAGGGGTACCAGTCCCGACAAACGAGGTCCGACCTACGTTAACGCTGTACCACACATGTAGGTGCTGGGGTGGTGTTTTGTCAGTATTCACCCACCCTTGCACACTGGCCGGTTCTCAGCGAGGCGAGAGAAAGAATGAGACCCCCTCGGAAGCCCGAAGAGTACGTGCGATAGTGCACGTTGGTCTTGCTGCGCGAGACAGAGGAGGCCACTCTGGGAGTGCCTCCCCCAGGTGACATCACTTCAATTTCGATTATGGCCAAAGAATCCAAGTCATCTGTTGACCTCGGCTTTGAACAGAAGCTTTGGGAAGCTGCGGACCTGCTCCGCAGCAACATGGACCCCGCAGAGTACAAGCACGTCGTACTCGGGCTGATCTTCCTCAAATACATCTCCGACGCTTTCGAGGCGCAGCGTGGGAAGCTCCAAACACTCGTCAAGGAGCCGAAGAGCGAGTACTACGTCGAGGGTTCGAAGGAGCGAGTGCACGAGTTGGAAGCGCTTCTGGAAGACCGCGACGAGTACGTGGCCGACAACGTGTTCTGGGTTCCTCGTGAGGCCCGTTGGGAGGGCATCCAGGCCAATGCGAAGCAGCCCACCATCGGCAAGGTCGTTGATGACGCGATGGAGGCCATAGAGCACGAGAACACGACGCTCAAGGGTGTGCTACCGAAAATCTACGGCCTTCCAGGGCTGGACAAACAAGGTCTCGGCAAGCTGATCGACCTGATCGGTGGGATTGGTCTCGGATCAGCTGAGCACCAGGCGCGTGATACGCTGGGGGCGGTTTACGAATACTTCCTCTCACGCTTTGCGAGCGCAGAAGGGAAAGGAGGCGGCGAATTTTTCACGCCTTCGAGCGTGGTTCGGCTGTTGGTTGAAATGATTGAGCCCTTCGAGGGTCGCGTGTACGATCCGTGCTGCGGATCAGGCGGCATGTTCGTGCAGAGCGTAAAGTTCGTTGAGGCGCACAACGGCCAGCGTGACCAGGTCTCGATCTACGGCCAGGAGTCCAACCGCACGACATGGCGGATGGCTCGAATGAATCTCGCCATTCGGGGCCTGGAGGCGCACCTAGGCTCTAAGCATGCGGACAGCTTCCGAGAGGATCTGCACGCTGACCTGCGGGCTGATTTCGTCTTTGCCAACCCGCCGTTCAACGTGAGCGAGTGGCATGGCGAACAGCTGCGCGACGACGTGCGATGGAAGTATGGCGTGCCACCAACGGGAAACGCCAATTTCGCGTGGGTGCAGCACTTTGTGCATCACCTCGCGCCAAGCGGAATCGCGGGGTTTGTACTGGCGAACGGCTCGACGTCGTCGATGCAGTCAGGGGAAGGGGAGATCAGGCAGGAACTTGTCGAAGCGGACCTGGTGGACTGCGTTGTGGCTTTGCCTGGGCAGCTCTTTTACGCGACTCCGATCCCAGTTTGTCTGTGGTTCGTCAAGAAGGACCGGCTGCGTGCGGGACAAACGCTGTTCATCGATGCTCGGAAGCTTGGTCGGATGGAGACGCGGGTGCACCGCGTGTTCGATCGGGGTGACCTAGAGCGGGTTGCCGGGGCCTACCACCGGTGGCGCGATCAGGATGGCTACGAGGATGAAGCGGGGTTCTGCAAGGCGGCCTCCATGGAGGAGATCGGGCAGCATGACTTTGTACTCACGCCAGGATGGTATTCGGGGATTGGTGACGAAGATGACGACGGAGAGCTTCTTGAGGAGAAGCTGCTACGGCTGACCAGTTGTCTTTCCACTCAAACGGCGGAGAGCCGTAGGCTCGACAAGGAAATCGAAGACGCTCTTCAAAGGTTGGACCTTGGACCCTGAATGGCCGGAGGTCCCTCTCTCAGATCTCTATGAATACCGGTCTGGACTCTCCAAGCCGCGTTCCGCGTTCGGATCTGGGTTCCCGTTCCTCAGCTTCAAAGACGTGTTTTACAACATATTCGTTCCCGACGACCTAACCGAGTTGGTCGAGTCCAGTGAACACGAACGTCGATCGTGTTCAGTGCGCAGGGGCGACGTGTTTCTGACGCGAACGAGCGAGACCATGGAGGAGCTTGGCATGGCCTGCGTCGCCCTAAAGGACTTTGAATCCGCGACCTTCAATGGTTTCTGCAAGCGACTGCGGCCCAAGTCTCATGACCAAGTCATCCCAGAGTACGCGGCATATTTCTTCCAAAGTCCTCACTTCCGACGAAATGTCACTGCAATGTCGTCGCTCTCAACGAGGGCTAGCCTCAACAATGCCATGCTTGACCGGCTAAAACTCGTCCTCCCCCCTCGGAGCCAGCAGGTAGGTATCTCGGCGGTTCTGAAGGCACTGGATGACAAGATCCAACTCAACCGCAGGATGAGCCAAACGCTGGAGGAGATTGCCCGAGCGTTGTTCAAGTCCTGGTTCATCGACTTCGACGGGCATGACGAGTTAGTTGCGAGCGAGCTGGGGAGGATTCCGGGGGGGTGGGGGGTCGGGACGTTGGGGGACAGTCTCAGCGTTGTGGAGACAGGAAGCAGACCAAAGGGAGGTGTTGCGAAGTTTGTTACCGGCGTCCCGAGCGTAGGGGCTCAGAGCATAGTGGGTATTGGGCGATTCGATTTTTCACAAACAAAATACGTCCCGAGGGATTTCTTCGACGCGATGAAGCGAGGTGTCGTCGAGGACCGCGATGTCTTGGTGTATAAAGACGGTGGGAGGCCTGGCGACTTCCGTCCCCACATCTCGATGTTTGGCGATGGTTTTCCGTTCGCTGAGTTCTCGATCAACAGCCATGTATATCGACTGCGAATTGCTCCGCCGGTCTCGCAGGAGTATCTGTATTTCTGGCTGAGTTCAGCCCCGATAATGGCCGAGATGCGTCGGCGAGGCACAGGAGCTGCGATCCCTGGTATCCCCCGTCGCAATTTGGTCTCGATACCCTTCCTCACTCCACCAGATCAAGTGCTTGGCGGTTTTGCCGCCTTGGCAGCGCCTGTAGTCTCTCGGATTCTGGGCAACTCCAGCCAATCCACCACCCTCGCCCAACTCCGCGACACTCTCTTGCCGAAGCTCATCTCAGGCGAGGTCCGCGTCCCTGAAGGCGAGAAGGCCGTTGAGGAAGCTGTGTGAGCGGCCTCAACGAGGCGGTCGTTGAAGATGCCGCGATCCAGTGGCTCGAAGGGCTCGGCTATAAATACGTAGCAGGCCCTGACATCTCCCCAGACGGCTCGGCCCAAGAACGAACCGACTATAGCGAGGTCCTCCTAAAAGGTCGTGTTCGATCAGCCCTGGAACGCATCAACCCCGAGCTGCCGCCCGATGCCATCGACCAAGCCTTCCGTTGGATCACGACTCCCCAGAGCCCAGCCCTCGAAGAGAACAACCACGCATTCCATCGGTCTCTCATCCGAGGCATCCCCGTCGAGTTCCAGAAGAACGGTCAACACCGAGGTGAGCAGGCTTGGCTGATTGACTTCGACAATCCCGATGCGAACGACTGGCTGGTCGTCAATCAGTACACGATGCAAGGAGAGAAGCACACCCGCCGCCCCGATGTGATCGTCTTCCTCAATGGGCTACCCATCGCAGTCATCGAGCTGAAGAATCCCGAGGACCCCAACGCGACAGTGCGCTCTGCGTGGAACCAGCTTCAGACCTACAAGTCTCAGATTCCGAGCCTCTTCAATACCAACGAACTACTAGTCATCTCCGATGGCCTAGATGCACGCATGGGCAGTCTCACGGCTGGCTTTGAGCGCTTCGGCCCATGGCGCACCATCGACGGGGCTGAGCTTGCACCAGACTCCGCTCCAAAGCTCCAGGTCCTCCTTGAGGGTCTCTTCGAGAAGCGCCGCCTCTTAGACTATCTGAAGAACTTCATCTTCTGGGAAACCGACGACGGTTACATCAAGAAGATCGCTGGCTATCACCAGTACCACGCCGTGAACAAGGCCGTAGACTCCACGGTGCAAGCTGCGTCCGATCAGGGCGATCAACGTATCGGCGTCGTGTGGCACACTCAGGGATCAGGCAAAAGCGTCTCGATGGCGTTCTACGCAAGGAAACTGATCCTCCGATCCGAAATGAAGAATCCGACGCTGGTCGTGATCACGGATCGCAACGACCTGGATGGGCAGCTTTTCGCCCAATTCGCGGCGGCAAGCGATTTGATTCCCGCTCCTGAGCAAGCCGAGAGCAAGGAGCACCTTCGCCAGTTGCTGGATCGTGCCAGTGGAGGCGTGGTCTTCACCACGCTTCAGAAGTTCGGCACCAAGGTGGGCGAGCGGATGCCCACGCTAACGGAGCGACGCAACGTCGTGGTGATCGTGGACGAGGCCCATCGCTCCCACTACGAGTTCATCGAGGGCTTTGCTCGCAACCTGCATGACGCGCTTCCCAACGCTTCCTACATCGGCTTCACAGGTACACCCATTGAGTTTGATGATGCTTCTACGCCAGAGGTCTTCGGCAACTACATCGACCAGTACACAATTGGTCAGTCAGTCGATGATGGTGCGACGGTGCCCATCTACTATGAGGCACGCATTGCCAAGATTGAGCTGCCCGATGAAGAGAAACCACGAATCGATGAGGAGTTCGCGGAGGTCACGGAAGGAGAGGAAGAAGACGAGAAGCAGAAGCTGAAGACCACCTGGTCGAAGCTGGAAGCCCTGGTCGGCACCGAGAAGCGTCTGGGTCTCATAGCCGACGACATCCTAGACCATTGGGATCGGCGCACCGAAATCCTGCGGGGCAAGGCGATGATCGTATGCATGTCACGGCGCATCTGCGTGGAGCTTTACCGGCAGATTGTGGCACGCCGCCCTGAGTGGCGTTCCGACGATGACCAGAAGGGCCGCATCAAGGTAGTGATGACGGGCTCCGCCTCTGATCCGCCCCAGTTCCAGCCACACGTCCGCAACAAGCCGAACCAGAAGGGGATCGAGAAGCGTTTCAAGGACTCAGACGATGAGTTGGAGATTGTGCTTGTGCGCGACATGTGGCTCACCGGCTTTGACGTGCCTTGTGCGCACACGCTTTACCTCGACAAGCCCATGAAGGGCCACACCCTCATGCAGGCGATTGCCCGCGTGAATCGAGTGTTCAGAGATAAGCCCAGCGGCCTGGTTGTGGACTACTTGGGGCTGGCTGATCAGCTACGAAGAGCTGTGGGCACCTACGGCGGTGGGGTTGGAGAACGTCCAGGCATCCCCGTCGAGGAAGCCCTGCTCGTTCTTCGCGAAAAGTATGACATCGTGCAAGCGATGTACCACGGCTTCGACTACTCAGGCTTCTTCACAGCTGACGCAGGCCAGCGCGTATCCACTCTTGCCGCAGGGGCCGATCACATCCTCGGCCTCGATGACGACAAGAAGCGTTATCTCGATGCGATGGCCGCGCTGAACAAAGCAGCCGGTATCGCAATCCACCTCGAAGGCGCTCGGGACCTCCGTGACGAAGTGGGTTTCTTCCAGGCCGTTGAGAAGAACATCAGAAAGGTCAGTGCCAGGGGCTCAGGTGAGGGCGAAGGCTTGGGCGCTGCCATTCGTCAGATCATCTCAGGAGCTGTCACATCCGAGGGCGTGATCGACATTTTCAAAGAGCTGGGAATCGAGCGGCCTGATCTCTCGATTCTGTCGGACGAATTCTTGGAAACGGTCAAGAAGAGTCCTCATAAGAACCTCCAGATCGAGGTGCTCAAGAAGCTCCTCAGAGACGAGATCCGCGCCCAGAGCCAACGGAATGTCGTTCAATCACGAAAATTTTCGGAGATGCTTGAACGGACGATCCTGGCCTATCAGAACCGAACAATTGATTCAGTGAGCGTCATCCTTGAGTTGATTGAGATGGCCAAGGAGTTGCGCGATGCTCCTAAGCGGGGGGATGGGCTTGGGCTCACTGAAGATGAGTTGGCGTTCTACGATGCCCTGGCCGATCACGGGAATGTGCGGGACGTAATGGGTGATGAGATTTTGGCGAAGATTGCGCATGAGTTGGTGGAAACAGTGCGTGCCTCTGTGACCATCGACTGGACGCAGAAGGAAAGCGTCCGTGCGAAGATGCGTACGAGGATCAAACGGCTGCTACGCAAGCACGGGTATCCGCCAGACAAGCAAGAGGCAGCTGTGGTTACGGTGATTCAACAGGCGGAGGTGATCTCAAGGGATTGGGCGGCCTAATCGCAGACTGGGGCTGGGATCGCGCTCGCTGCGACGCGAGCCTTGCGTTGGAGCGGAAGCGTCGTGATTCTTGCCGCAGGCCATTCCAAGGAGGGTACCGAAGCGAGAGTAATGTCGGACTATCCAAACCTAGCTAACGCACCCATTCAGGAGGCGCTCGTCGATCTTCGGTGTAAGTTGCCGGACGGATTCGAGGTCTCAGGCTTCGACGACCTCGGAGTCAAGCTCGGCGAATCTTACCCAGATCAGAAGCCGCGCCGCGTCTTTCAGGCTCAGTTCGGTGTTCGTGGCGAGGAGGCTTTTGCCGCGACCGAAGACGCCGTCGTCGATGGGCAACTCCTAAAGTCGGCGGACGGCAAGAAGATTGCTCAATTTCGGCTTGACGGGTTCACGTACAATTGGCTGCGACCGTACGAATCGTGGAAGAGCCTACGTCAGGAGGCCATGAGCCGGTGGGAAGACTACCTTTCCGTGGTCACACCCGAGGAGGTCACGCGCATTGCCCTCAGATACGTCAACAGGTTCTCGATCGAGCTTCCTACGGAACTAAATACGGTTCTGCGAGTGCCGCCCGAATTGCCGCCAGAGATACCTAGTAGGATAGCTCAGTTCCTATTTAGGTGGGTCGTTGATGACCCCGAGACGAATGCACGTTGTCATATCACTCAGTCGTCCGAAGATTCTAAGAAGGCGAACTGTACCGACATCATTCTCGACATTGACTGTTTTGTGATCGGGACGCCGGGGTTCCCATTGGAGGACCTATGGGGTCACCTCGATGAACTAAGAGTACTGAAAAATCGTATATTCTTTAACAGCCTGACTCCCAAAGCGCTGGAGCTGTTTAAATGACGACGCTTGCCCTGCCCAATCCGCACCTGGGGATTGCGACCGGCACTCCGAATCGCGGCGTAAGTGAAGTGGCCGAGGATCTGGCTGATACTTGGCTTCGCCTAATCGTCGAGCAGCGGCAGCCAATGTCTCAGGGCGAGGGCGTTAGGGAGGCATTGGGTGAGCTGGATGAGATTTCGGCTGATTGCTCTGTACGCGGCTGGGACGGATATGATTCCGAGCCGGTTGACCTCCTGTCGGTAAGTGAGGCGAGCCGGTTCCTCCTTGCTCTACCGGCGAACACCCCAGCGCCGCACGTTTCCGTGGACCCTGACGGGGAAGTCTCAATGGACTGGGAGGGTACGCCTGGCACCCTCTTCAGTGTGAGCATTCGGGGGGACGGTCGCCTGTCCTATGCGGGTAGGTTTGGTATTCGTCGGGCTCGTGGCACGGAGTACCTATCGGATGAGATACCTCGACAGGTTATTGACTGCGTTCGTCGGGCTCTTCCGTAAGGTCACCGCCCGATTCAACGGTAGTGCTAGTCAAGCTGAGAGGGCCGATCTGCCTCTCGCTCGGTTCCTGTACTCGGATCGCAGCTTCTCGACTACTAGTGTGCGAACCTCTGGGTTCATGCCCCATAAGGTGAGGCTTGACTGCTCGGTATCTCGGACGGACGACCTATCAGTGGAAGAGACGGCCGAGCTTGGGAGGAAGGCGAGACCAACCGCGACCCTGCGGGCCTGGGGTCAGTTTCTGTCGAGACACGTTGCCGAGGCGTCCGAAGATCTCCGACTCGATATGGACGAGACTCCGCCGCGGCACGGTAATATCCTGGGCTGGCCCGCTAACAAAGACGACCAAAAAGCCATAGCTGTAGAGTTTACACAGCGAGCCCAGTTGATGATGGTGCCCGACTAGGAGCAGTACCTGCTGGGAAACCGACGCGGACGACCGGTTGTCGTGTTTCTCAGCCGATCACGGGCCACACCACCTCACCCAGGCGATTAGTGGGCTCGATAAGGACCACCGCCTTTCGGGCCAAGTGGCGTGCTGACGTAGTCTTCGCCGTCCGCAGATACCGTCTGATCGCCTGGGCTGGATCCTCACCTGGCCTGACTGAGATGCCTCTGCCAATCAGATCGACCTTTCTGCCCACGTACTCGGGACTGCTACCGTCCGTGCGCCCGAAACGGTCATCGCCGAAGTCTCGCTCCTTCCTTCGCCGATATGGGAAAGGCTGTTCGGAGTGTGCTCGAAAGAAGCTCCATACATCAAAGTCACGAACCCCCTCACGGCCGTCGATGAAGTGCAGAGCCGCCCCCTGGCAAAGGGCTGTGGCTACGAGCCGATCACGATACACGGCCAAATGTGGCTTCCCGCCGAAGAGTTCCTCCCGATCCGTGCGGGCGATGTGAACGAGGCGTAGGAGATCCTCCGCCCTGATGAGCACTCGCGACCTGCTTCCTTTCACTTTCATTCAGTGGGGAGCCCCCTGCTCCTCAGCGGAGGGTCTCACATGTAGGCAATGTTGCGTCACGGTGGGTGTAGAGTCCGCGGGAGGGTTGCTCGGTCATGCGGCGAACATGCGTCTAGGAAGCAGTGGGCGGCAACTCGCCTAGCCGCTCAGTACCCCCAAAGAATCCTCACTGATCATTAAATCCAAACCCACAACTGCTAACTGCTAAATATCAAATTCTGAAATCAGTGGATTATGATCACTAATCTCATACAGTTTTTCATCGTCTATGACTTCGCTTGAGATACACGCCTCATAGAGTTTCTCGCCAGCAAACAAATAGTCATTCTGCCAAGGAAATGATGATTTCGAATGCCTCAAGGTTTGCACTCTTTCACTATGAAATTTCTTGTTACAGTCAAGGAATCCGAAGTCTTTTAGTCTCTCGAAAAATATATGGTGTGAATTACCTCTCTGGTTTTCATCTATTGCAACATCAGCATTGAAGTCTCCACCGATCAGCATCCAGTCCCTTAGTTCTTTTTGAATAAATAGATGTGTCAAGTCAGACAAGGATCGGTGAAGCGTTGTTATGGAATACTTGTCGATAATTTTTCCATAGAGACTAATGGCAGTAATGGTTCGATTCCTGAAAGTTATCTGCCCACAAGCGATTGCATCTGGGTGACATTTATCAAATTCTATTTCATCCAATTGGTGTTTCGAAAAGACACCGACTCCCCAGTCGTTTCTTGAAATATTATGAATGGAGAATTCTTGACTGGCATGTCTGGAGCATTCATTGAGTAAGCAAATATCTGGATCAACGGAATTGAGATACTGCCAACCTTGTTCTTTGTGAGGGCTCTTCCAGTAGTCCATATTCCATACGATACATTTCATTATCTTGCCTTCATCGGATAGTGCTCCACGGGTCCGAACAGTGCTCCCCCTAACTCGGCCCTACTCCACCTAGATCCGAAATTCCACCACCTCGCCTCTCGGGTGATCCCCAGCCGCCCTGGCCCCGTGCAATGTTCTGTGCAGGCACCGATGCAGAAAGGGTACCCGACCTGCTCCTGGGCACAGCCGTGGGCACAACCCGATCTAAAAGGATCGAATCCAAACGAAACCAGGATAGCAAGTGATCCCCCCAAACCCTTGTATGCATGGAGAATCCGAACCAGACAGAACTCTACCGAAACGCCCTGAAAGAACTCTTAATCAGTAGGTTCGGGGTTCGAGTCCCTGGCGGGGCACTCAAGACGACACTAGGATCGTTCGGAGAGAGCGGAGTTCGACGTTGCCCCGCTCCCAGGGCCTCGTTCCGTGGGCCGTGGGCCGTGGACCGAGATTCGAGGCCGATGTTTACCGCCCATGTAACGGAAAGACCTCGGTTTCTAGGAAGCCACCGAAGCGTTGCTCGAAGTTTAGCTTGAGCGTAGGCCACTGTTCGTGCAGGAACTCAAACCCAAAGAGCGGATTCGAGGAGGAGTTGTAGTCCTCCCTCTCCATCACTCCCAACCGAATCAAGCGCTCGGCGTTCTCCTGAATGCGTAAGAAGGTGACGTAGTAGATACGGACCCTTGCTTGCTCGTCCGTCGTGAGGTCAGCCTCCAACGCCCCCTCTCGTATGCGACGTAGCAGCCCGGGCAGCCGATCGTCCGTGATGGTGGCGACATTCAACTCGACACGTTGCATTGCGATTCCATCGATCGCAGCAGCCCGCTGGGCTATGGTATTCAGTCTGATCTCGTATCCTACGAAGATCAAGCCCGCGAGCACGGCGGCAGCCGATAGCAGGTTCGGGATCGAGACTCGTGTTTTTTCCATGAGGGGCCTCCACAATGTTCGAGCCCTGACTAACGTTCTACGGCGCGGCTAAGATGGGGACCGCGAGCCAAGTGCGCGACCCGCGCATCGAGATCCCGTTGGGTATTGGGAATACCCGTCCATGTGTTGGCGGCTTCGGATTTCGCCTTATAAGATCAGAATCGCCAGTCCGTTAGGCGCACTACCGAGCGATCCAGCAATCCGTAGGGAGAACGAAGATGATGAAGCCGTTGAAGATTGGCTCGCTGGTGGTCGGCGTCCTCATGGTGGGGACACTCTTGACACTGCGCGTGACCGGGCTGGCGCCGGGACATCCCAGTGCCGAGGAATACTTCAACGCCAGCCGGTCGGCCAGGCCGGGATTGTGGTTGACGGGGGAGGTTGTCCATGAGGCGGTGACGAATTGGGACTGGGTCGACCAGTTCAGTGACGCCTTCAGCGAGAACGCAACCGAGCTTGAGACTCGTACCTGGTACGGTATCCCCCACTCCGTCACGGTCCTACTGGTTCCGCGTGGAGACAAACTCTACCTGCAGTCGAGTGCGCAAACATTCAGATTGAACAAGGAGTTCCCATACGGCAAGGCGTGGTGGAGAAACGTCGAGCGCGATCCGCGTGTGCGCCTGAAGATTGGCGGAAAGATCTACGAAATGACGGTGGTATTGATCCAAGACCGCGCCGAGGTTGCCCGATTGCGAGGGGGGAGAGACCCTATCGTGAAAGAGATGGCTGCCGACGGGATCGAATACATCACTGAGGAGTGGCACTATTGGCGCGTTTACCAGCGAAACGTGCCGGAATATGGGGACCCTCCTGCTCCGACGGGGAGTATGCAACTGATCCCCGACCCGGATCCAAGGAGGCGACCATGAGGCTCTCGCGCACGGACCTAGTCCCAGTGCTGACCATCGTCGCCGGTGGTGCGATCGGCGCTTCGCTTTCGTTCAGTCTCCTGGGACGGTCGCCCGGCGTAGCTGTCCCCGATCCGGTCGTCGTACCTCCCGCGACCGCTGAATCGCAGCTCTGGGTTGCCGTTCCGCAACCCCTCGCGGAGGTGCGGGCAAGGGCCGAGGCCCTGGCCCGCGAACAGTATTTTATCGTGGCGGAGATGAACCGCCTCGTCGAGGCGAGGGAAGGGCCGGGCTCACAGGCCGGACGCCGCCTCTTCGATCGGAAGGAGGCCATGCACGACGAAATCGCCGACCTGGAGCAGGACATCCGGCGGCTATCGCGCCAGGCCCTGGGTGAGACACCAGAGCAGTGGAATGAAGCGCTCAGGACGATCGAGGACGAGAAGCTCAAGGCACGTGTCCGCTATTCCCGGGGGCTCATCGGCATACAGGACCGGGAGTACATGAGAGAGTTCGAGGCAGAGACCTCCCGAGTCGTCGAAGAGCTCCTGCAGGAGTTGACGAGCGTGAGCATGGCCCTGCGGTACCGCGCGGTTCGGGTGAGGCCTCTCAACCCACGTTGAGACAGGTTTTCACTCGTCGGGCGACCCTAGTGGCATGGCCCGCCATCGGCTATTGACAGGTGGCATTCGGGGACCCATTATCCGATATGGATATTGGAGGCGGATAATGTGGTCTGGACCAGCTTCACTATACGTCCTACTCGCCTTGGCGGATGGACCGGCTCACGGGCTCGGTGTCGCGGAGAACGTGGCCGAGTTCACCGATGGATCCGTTCTGCTAGGGCCAGGCACCCTCTATCGTTGCCTCAAGGACTTGGCCTCGGCCGGCCTTGTCGAGAGAGTGCCTTCCCCGGACTCGGACAATCACCACCGTAAGTACTATGGTCTCACCCCGAAGGGTACCGGTGAACTCTCAAGTGCGGTGCAAGAGCTAACTCGCGTCACGGCGACCGCCAAGACCAGGTTGAGCCGACTTGTTCCGAAGGAGGCATAGGTGCCCCTGTTCAGCAGGATTGCGCGGTCGATCCAGGGTCGCATGAGCAAGTCGGTTGAGGACAATCCTGACGGGGCGTTGGCAAAGTACTTGTGGCTCTGGCAATCCATAGGGAAGCGACCTGGCCGAAGCCTGATTCCGCGCCCCATCCGTTTCTTTTTCGCTGCATCACTCGATTTCTTCTCCCTCGTTGGCTGGTATGTCCGTACCGGAATTCTTCGAGTGGGTAGAAGCGTAGGATCCAAGGAGGCCATCATGACCTTCGCTCGCGCCAACCGAATCGCGGCGCTCACCATCGTGGCCGGTGGGGCAATCGGCGGCTTGCTTACGTTCAGCCCCCTCGTACGCTGGTCGCCTGCCGACGATGGGGCGGAGCAGGTGACAATCGAGGCCCGCGCCCAGGAGTCACTCGAGTTCAAGCTCGTACTCCCCGTCACGGAGCTGGAGTCGGCGCTTTCCCGGATCGACGGCCAGATAGTCGAGGCCTTGGGCGCAGATTCGATTCGAGCGCTAGGTCGAGATGTGGAGGACCCCACTCGGGACACTCAGGACCTCCTCTACCTCCTCTTTGGCAGCGACATAGATCAATCGTTCAACCTCAGCCCGTTCGCCTCGTTACTCTCTTCGGGAGACGTTGAAGGCGCCTATCTCGTCCCCACGGAGGTCGTGGAGGTTGCCACCCTTTTTCTCGGACTAACCGAGGTGCAGCGCGCTTTGGCGAGGGACGTATCTCTCCACTGGGGGGCGGGCTTGGTCGATGTTGGGCAGCGAACCTACCGCCGCCTCTACGTTACGGAAGAGGACGGCTTCGTGGCCGGAGAGATGTTGGAGCGGGCCACGGCGCAGCGGGATCCGCAGTTCAACCAGGCGCAGGTGGCCTTCCAACTCAACAGGGCCGGGGGCCGGCGCTTTTCGGACTTCACGGCGGCACACATCGGCGATCGCATCGCCATCGTCTTCGACGACGAGATCGTGAGCACGTCGGTGGTGCGGGCTCGTATCGGGGCCAGGGGCGTCATCGACATGGGCGATGCCGATATGGTCGAAGCGGGCGACCTCGCGCTGGCGCTCCGGGCGGGTGCTCTGCCGGCTCGTAACCAGTAGCAAAAGGTCCTAACCAACCCCGACCTTCCGGTTGGTCGTTTTCCGGGCCCCGACTCCGCACACAGTAGGGCCGGCCTGGCCCGGCGCCCCGTTGAGTATCGAGACCGGGGGGGCAGCAGAAACGAGCGTGGTGATCGTCGGCTCGATCCTCCGAGGGCCGGATGGCGCAGGAGGTAGGTGCCATCTATGATCAGAGCTTGAACGAATGGGGCCTACTGGTCCTGCCGCCGCCGTAGATGCCCGTAGGACGCCCGCCCCGACGGCGAGACCGCTTGGGGCCGAAAAGTCGTGTAGCTCGGTCCAGACGGAGGCCATCATGATGCGCCGCGCTCTTGTTTCCTTCACACCCGCCCTTGCCCTCGTACTCGCCGCCTGTCAGGACGTCACGCGCATCGCTGGGCCGGAGGCGACATCGGAATCGTCCCGAGTAGTCGGTCACGCACAGACGACCTATGCACTCGATCCAGGGGCGACCATCACCTTTGTCGTCCCGACTAGCGGCGCTCCCGTCACGGTCCTCGACTCGGAGTCGCTAAGAGGCGTAAATGCGGCGATTGTCGGAGGAGGTGAGCCTTCCAAGATCGCAGACGCTGACCAGTCCCTCATCGATGGGGATGCACTGAGGGAATCGGGCAACTACAAGGATGCGGTTAACAAATACAAGGATGCGCTGGCGAACGCCGAGGGGGCTTGAAACACAGGCTGCAGCGACCTGGACGGAGAGAATGGGATACTGACCATGAGTCCAAGATTGGCACGTCACCTGCGGGACGCTGTCCCTGTCATCGTCTTCTTTGTGATTGTGGCGCTCACGTGGGACAACGTCAGGTGGTACCTAGCACCCGAGATCGGGCCGCGCGAGCCCCTGACCGTCATGTTCATCGGGGTGCTCGTGGCCCTACCGTGGATCGTCCTCGAGTCTTCGGCCCTGTCGGAGCGTTTCCGTCGCCTCCCGTTCGGGGTCGCGGTCCTTCTCAAGACCGTGACCTACGTCGCCGCACTAGCCGCAATCTTCCTGGGCCTCGGACTGATTCTCGGCATACTCGAAGGCCGCACGTTCGAAGAGTTTATCGAGGCCTTGCCCCGGAATCTCGCGGCGTTGGCTACTGCGTTCCTGTTATCCATGGTGATCATCTTTCTACGGCAGCTGGACCGCCTTCTCGGACCCGGCGTGTTGCTGCGCTATGTCATCGGTCGGTACCACCGTCCGCGGCGAGAGCAGCGGGTCTTCATGTTCGTCGACATCACGAGTTCTACCGAACTCTCCGAGCGTCTCTCGCTTGAGGCTTATTACGGGCTAGTCAACGACTTCTTCCACGACGTGTCAGGGCCCGTGTTGGATACGCGCGGCGAGATCTACGAATACGTGGGAGACGAGGTCGTAATCACGTGGAAACTCGACCTGGGAGTCGAAGACGCCAACTGCGTCCGGGCGTTCTTCCAGATCGATGAAGCGGTCCGCGCGAACGCCGACCGGTACCTGAAGCGGTACGGGGCCGTCCCCGAGTTCAAGGCCGCTTTGCACTCCGGTGAGGTGATCGCGGCAGAAATGGGGGATCTGAAGAAGGAGATCGCGTTCAACGGTGAGGTATTGAACGTGACCGCACGGATTCAAGGGGAATGTAGTCGTCTTGGTCGGCGATTTCTGGCGTCCCGCTCCCTGCTCGACGGCCTCGATCTCCCCGCTGAGCTGACTCCGGAACCCATGGGTGCGGTCGCTCTGCGAGGTGTAGGAGCGCCCACAGAGATCGTCGCTTTCTTGTAGCGATCTGCCGGCTTGGAGTTATATCCCTAACCAGTCGCGCACCGACGCCGTGGGGGCGGCACCGGGTGCCGAGCCGCCAAGAAACAATCGGCTGCCATCGGGAAGCAAAAAATTGCTTCCTACCGCTTTGTTCGTCCTGTCTTTGGAGCCATAGCCCTCGACCACCAGCACGGTTCCTATGGGCACCGAGTTCTGCGTCACGCCATTGCGTATCAGCTGATTCGGGCTACCGCCCTCCACCAACCATCGGACCATCTCGCCGTCCGGGCCTTCGACGTCAATATGGAACCACGAGTGGGGATTGATCATTTCCCACACGGCTAGTGTGCCTTCCAGGGTCAGCGGGTTGTCGATGTCGAATTCTGCAGTAAATGCGTGATGGGCCCATACAGGAATGGCCGCAAGAATGGCCGCGAGTGACAACGCGACGCCTACGATCGCAACTCTCATTCGGGTTTGCATCGGAGTGCCCTCCTCAATTCGGTTTTCGCGCCGCTGCCTCTTCTGCCGCCAGTTGCTCTTCGAGACGGGCGCCAACCAGGGTGTTATACAGACCGTAATTGCCCTCGTGGCAGGCGTGTTCGAACATCGGACCGATTGTCTGTTTCATCAGAAGCTCGGCGGACCAGGGGCGGGTCCACATCGTTTCATCTTCGACAGTGAATCTATAAACCATCGTCTCGTCATCGATTCGCGTAAAACGTTCGGTCACATGCTTGTTCTCGGTGGATCCATTGATAGGATTCTTGCTGTTGAAGTTCTCGGTCTCCACCACCAGGGTATTGCCCTCCCAATGCCCCCGCGAGGTGCCCATCCACTGACGAATCTTTTCGTCGGCCTGCTCTCGACCATCCAACGGAATGATGCGCGCATCATGAATCATTTCAACCAGGATCATGACGTAATCCCGATTCTGCACGATCTGGTAGTTGCTGTTATAGCCCGCGTCCATCATTGGCGGGCCGGAACCCGCCATGATGATGCAACGGTCATCCAGTTGATTGTCTTCGGCAGAGTCCCAGCGTCCCCTCAGCCGGGCTTCTTCTTCACGCTGTGCCATGATCCGCTGACCTTCAGCAGTCCGGGGAGGGATTCTTCCATCCGGGGGATCGAAAATGAGTGAGGTTCGCAGACCGGTTGCGAGAGTGGCCTGACTCCGGTCGAGTCCGAATTGAGTGAAGTCATAGTGCACGTCTGCGTTCGTGCCCGGAACGGTCTGAGCGCTTTCCCGCTCCAACGCACGCGCTTCAATTGCAGCGACTTCTTCCGCCGTGTAGAACTCGCCGGCAATGCCACCGCGCCGCTGCAACGGAGTATAGGTTGCGTTCGACCAGAACCCCTCGAAATCCGGTTGCCCGTCCGGTGTGCGGGGCACCGTGTAGCCATCGGCAGGAACAGGGTCTGGTACCTGCGCGCCAACCAGGTTGGCCGTCAGTAAAGAGGCTGCAATCACGGCGGCGGTAATACTGCCTGAGGTGAGAAATCGATGTTTCATCTGAAATCTCCAGCGGGAATCAATTAGGTTCTCGCGCCGCTGCCTCTTCCGCCGCCAATTTCTCTTCGAGGCGAGCCCCGGCCAAGGTGTTAGTCACACCGTAATTACCCTCATGGCAGGCGTGTTCGAACATCGGACCGATTGTCTGTTTCATCAGAAGTTCGGCGGACCAGGGGCGGGCCCACATCGTTTCATCTTCGACAGTGAATCTATAAACCATCGTTTCGTCATCGATTCGTGTAAAACGTTCGGTCACACGCTTGTTCTCTGTGGATCCATTGATAGGATTCTTGCCGTTGAAGTTCGCGGTCTCCACCACCAGGGTATTGCCCTCCCAATGCCCCCGCGAGGTGCCCATCCACTGGCGAACTTTTGCGTCGGCCTGCTCTCGACCATCCAACGGAATGATGCGCGCATCATGAATCATTTCAACCAGGATCATGACATAGTCCCGATTCTGCACGATCTGGTAGTTGCTGTTATAGCCCGCGTCCATCATTTGCGGGCCGGCACCGCTCATGATCAGGCACCGTTCGCCCAGGCTCATGTTTTCGACAGAGTCCAAACGTCCGCCCCTCAGCCGGGATTCTTCTCCACGCTGTGCCATGATCCGCTGACCTTCAGCAGTCCGGGGAGGGATTCTTCCATCCGGGGGATCGAAAATAAGTGAGGTTCGCAGACCGGTTGCGAGAGTGGCCTGACTCCGGTCGAGTCCGAATTGAGTGAAGTCATAGTGCACGTCCGCCCTCGTGCCCGGAACGGTCTGAGCGCTTTCCCGCTCCAACGCACGCGCTTCAATTGCAGCGACTTCTTCCGCCGTGTAAAACTCGCCGGCAACGCCATCGCGCCGCTGCAACGGCGTATAGGTCGCGTTCGACCAGAACCCCTCGAAATCCGGTTGCCCGTCCGGTGTGCGGGGCACCGTGTAGCCATCGGCAGGAACAGGGTTTGGCACCTGCGCGCCAACCAGGTTGGCCGTCAGTAAGGAGGCCGCAATCACGGCGGCTGTAATACTGCCTGAACGGAGAAATCGATGATTCGTATGCATTCTCTTGTGCCTGGGTTAACGCTCCGGAGTAGTCGGCAGTTTGCGGAGGTGGCCGTAGATCAGGTCTTCTACAAACTCCACGCATCTGAATTCCAGTATCTCTGCATTCGGCTCGACACGGCGATAGAGGGGCATGCTCATGGTCCAGGGTCGAGTGAACACGTTCGTATCTTCGATCGTTACTTCATACAGCAGTGTGTCTTCGCTTCGCGGCGTGAATCGTTCGATCACATGCAGGGCGTCGCTATGGAAGTTTCCGGCCCGATCGAACCAAGTCTGACCATTGAAGCCCCTGGTATCCACAACCAGCGATTCTCCATCCCAACTCCCGTTCGACCACCCCATCCAAGTGGGGGCGGGTGGCAGGGTGTGGTTCTCCATATAGATGGTCCGGACCGCGCCAGCGTACTCATGGACTATCATGACGTGCTGACTGCTCTGAATGATCTGAAAGGGAAAGGGCATATAGGTGGCGCGCGGCACGCCGGGTAGATAGCACTTGATCTCAGGGTCCAGCTCCAGGCGCCTGGCGAAGTTCTCGTCCCTTTGTGCACGCGCCTCTGGCCGGTACGGAATCGAGCCACCGTCGACGATACCAAGCCCCGCGGGTATTGCGGCAATGGCACCGAGTTCGCGGACCACACCGGGGCCTGCAGCATGGGGCTCAATGTTCCAATTAGCGGTGTTGATGGACTGCCAGATGCCGTTCAGGTCGGGGTTGCCGTCGCCGGTCCGCGGCGCCCGGTAGTCCGTCGTCTGCGCTGTGGCAATGGTCGCTCCCAACAACAGACCGACCGCGATGACAGAGGTCGCAGTGGCCCATCTTCCAGACCGGTCTTGCATCGCTGATCTCCTCTGGAAACTCGCGGTGTACCTGTCGAGAATAACCCGCCCAACCGTCGTACGACCGATATAGACCCCAAGGAGCCTTCGCGCAACGAGTATAGGATCACCCATTCGGCGCTTCTACCTGTTGCGTCCAGTCGGATTCTCCACCGTGCCGCACTCTTCCCCTAAGTAGCCGTTTCCACCACAGTAGCTCACGTCCTGAAGCTGAATGAGGATGCCGTCTGGATCCGTAAAATACAGCTCGGGAGTACCTTCCGGTGCACCGCCTCGGTTTGGTCCTCGCATCGTCACATACGCTTGCAGCGGGCCGTTGGCGCCCGACGCTTCTCCCAGCACCGTCAAGCCATAGCCTTCAAGTAGGGAGAAAATGCGGTCGACATCAAAGTCATCGACGGCCAGAGAGGCGTGGTGTATGAGGCCCGTGGAGATGCCGGGCACCCCCGCCAATGCCAGGAACTGTTTCCCCGACCCGACCCTGAGCACAGGCAGGGCACCCTGGTACGTATCGACTTCCATACCGAATAGCCTCTGATACAACTCGATGGACCGCTGCTGATCTGTCACGAAGATCGTAAAGTGGTTGAACTCACTCACAGCCAGGAGCCCCTCACTGGGTGCACGCTCTGGTGTCGCCAGACAGTCCTCGCCCAGCAAGCCCGCGCCACCGCAATAACTCGAGTCCTGCAGTTGTACGACCACTCCGTCCGGGTCTCCGAAGTAAAGCTCGGGTGTGCCGCTGGGCGCACCACCGAAGTCTTCCCCGCGCATTCTGACGCGTGACTGCATCGGGCCGGATTGGCCAGTCGCTGCGATACCGTTCTCGGCCAGGATCTGCACAATCCGCTCGTGGTCAAAGTTGTCGAGCGCAAGGCACAGGTGGGTAATACGTGAATTGTCGCTCGCAGCTCCGCCCAGGGCGATGAACTGAGGACCTTCACCAACCTGGAGCACCACTGTCTCGCCCTGGCGCGCTGCGATGGGCATGCCAAAGAGTCCTTGATACCAGGCTAGCGATGCCGCCGGGTCAGACACACTGAGTGTCATATGATTAATAGTCTGCACGGGGATCGGTGGACCCGTCTGCGGAGGCGTGGCCAAGGTTGGAATTTCGGTCGAGCTGGCGGATGTGTTGCTGCTGTCATCACTGCTGCATCCGGTCACCGCCAATGCCGCCAGCGAGCCCAGGAAAGTACGCCGGCCTAGCTGTCGGTTTTTGAACGCGGTCGTCAGCCGGTCGATGTCTGGTTCCATGTTCACTCTCTCCTGAACGGAATGGACGAAAAGGCTCCGCTGACCTCCTACGTGGATCGGTAACGAGCAACCTACGAGGCGGCAGAGCCCAGAAGCAAAGGACCGCCGCTGGCGGCGATAAGAGGCAACCCGTATGGTCTTTTCGACAAATGTCTTGTTACCCGGGTCCAGGGCGCTAGTCGGCGAGGGAGTGGAGAACATGCTGAGATTGGTGGCGTTGGTCACGGTCGCCCAGGGGTCGAGCCTCGTGGTGATGCCAGGGGCGTCGCAGCCGGCGACAGGACCGTCGCCCCAACGAGCGCTGCTCGACGACCAACGAGCGCTGCTCGTTGCTTGGCCCGGACTGGAGCGGTCCCACTACGATCGACGTTCTCGAAGAGTTCGGGGCAATACGGTCTGACCAGACGGCCAGGGGACGGTGAGCACGACCGGATGATGTTGCTCACTCAACGCAACGGGTTCGAGTCCCTGGCGGGGCACTAGGCGGAAGTCCACTCTCAGCCGTTCCCCTCAGTCGTCCCGTACAATACGAACCCGTCTTTGGCGCTAACGATGAGTTCCATTCTCTGCATCGATGTTGGTGGAAGCAGAATCAAGGCGGCCGTCCTCCCGGAGCGAGTCGACGTCGACGGTATGGACCGAACGCCACGAATCGCCTTACGGACGCTGGGTTGGTTGAACCAGTGCCTACCGGACATCATCTCCCATGAAAATTGGGCGAGCGTCGTCCGGCATAAGGAGTTGCCAACGAGTTATGACGAGATCGCCGTCTGCGTGCCGGGGCCCGTGATCAACGGACGTTTCCTCCGGACGGACATCGACGTCCCCGCCGACCTGCTCCTCAAGCTCAGGGAACAGACCGACAAACCGGTGCACCTGTACAAGGATGCGGACGCCTGGGCCGCGGGCGCGGTTGCCTACTCCTCGCTCCGCCAGGAGCCTCTATCCTTTCCGGCCATCGCACTCGTGTTTGGCACGGGCGTTGGTTTTTCGGTGGACTGTGACGAAGCCCGCATTCTCTCTGTTGAGATCGGCCAATGGCCCGGCCGATTCTCAGCACTCACCGAGGAAGCTGGCCAACCGGTGGACCCTGCGTGGAAGGTGCACAGCATAGTAGGAAAGCGCTTCTTTGAGTGGGTCGAGACCGACAAACAGCACTGGAGCTACCAGCGGATCAGAGAGGAGTTTTCAAAGCGCGTGGCAGCGCTCGTTGCCGACACGGTCGACCCGATCGGAGAACGGACGGGCCCGGTAAAGTCCGTCATAGTCGGAGGCGGAAACGCCGAGTTCGTTTCGGTCCGTCGGCTGGAGGAGAAATGCGGGTTGGAGGTCACGTCTCTATGGAGTCGGCGGATCAATCTAGATCCGGACTTTATTCCTCTTCTCGGTCTGCATCGCCTAGCAGCGGAGCAGAGAACGCCGATTGAGATGTTCTAGGCGGCTCCGAGCGTCCTGTCCGATCGAAACGCTCGCATGCCCGTAGCTGGCCCCAGTCCCTCATGTTGCCCACCTTGGTCCTGCCCCGCACGTTATCCCGACCGCCAAAGGAATCTTGGTTTAACTATCCTTCTTGGGAAAAAAAGGTGAAGACCTAAAGGGAGTGGGCTCATGACTAAATCCGCACTGTTGTTCTCGTGTTTGACCGTGATGGTAGCTATTCCTTCGATGGTGTGGGCACAACAAGAGGAATATCCCATCATCGTGGTCCCGACCGACGAGGGGTCGTACACGTTTCCTCCGGGCTACCAGACACCGTGGGACCAGATCGAGATCATGGTGACGGAAAAGATGTCGCCGAATCTCTTTGTTCTGCATGGCTCGGCAGGCCTTGATCGGGGACATCCAGACGCCTCGGGCGGTAGAGTCATGGTGCTGTTCGGACCGGACGGCGTCCTGCTGGTGGACACCCAGAACCGACAGGTGGCCGACAAGACACTGGCGGCGATCCGGACGTTTACCGACGGCCCCATCAAGGTCCTGGTCAACTCACATATTCATTCGGACCATACGGGCGCCAACGCCTTTTTCGGGAACCAGGGGGCGTTGATCTTCGCGCAGGAGAACCTGCGGCTCGACATGGTCACTCCGCGGCGCCCCGGCGGCCCGGCCCCGTCACGCGACCCGGCCGGCATTCCGGTAGTGACCTATCAATACGATCCCACCGCACCCGGCGAGCCTGCTGTCACCTTGAACATGAATGGCGAAACGGTGGACTTCATCCCGATGATGCCCTCCCACACGGGTGGGGACACAGTCGTGCGCTTCCGCAACGCCAATGTGATCTACATCGAGGATTTCTACCGCAACTACGGTTTTCCCTTCGCCGCTCAGACCAGTGGCGGCTCGATCAGGGGCATGATCGAGGCGGTTGATCTCCTTCGGGCGATCTCCGGTCCCGACACGTGGCTGCTCCCGGGCCACGGCACGCTCATCCGTAGAGATGATCTCCTGCCATATCGCGCCATGCTGGTTGACATCCTGGCGAAGGTCACGGCGCGGCGCGACCAGGGCCAGTCGCTGGAGGAAGTTCTGGCCGCGAATCTGACGGCGCCGTATGAGACCCAGGGCGACACGCAGCAAAGCAAGGATCGCTTTATCAGGGCCGTGTATGACGAGGTGGAGGACTTTCCGCCGATCGTAAACGGCAGGCGGGCCATGCCGGCGCGTCGCTAGGGCAGGCGGCGCTGTGCTGCGCATCTTGCTACGAGGACAGCAAACAGGGAAGAAGCTTGGATGGCAATGAGAATACTCAAACGGCTGGGTATCACGGTAGCCGTCGTGCTCATTGCTGTCATCGCGATTGCGGGTATCGGTTCTTCACTCTCATTGGATCGCGACTACACTCACACGAACAACACGGCCGCCCTGCCCCTGTTGTCGAGCGAGCTCTCTAGCTCATCAAGCGCTCCGGCTCTGGTACGAATTAGTGCCAATGGCTTCGAATTCAGAGCGCGAGTAGCAGGGAGTAGTGACGACGCGCCCACGGTAATCCTGTTGCACGGCTTCCCCGCTACCTCTGCCATGTGGGAACCAATGATCATGCCCCTGGTCAGCGCCGGCTATCGGGTTATTGCTTTTGACCAGCGCGGTTATAGCCCGGGAGCGCGTCCTGATGAAGCCGGAGCCTATGCCATTGGCGAACTGGTGAGCGATGTCATCGCCGTCGCCGATGCAGTGGGAGTGGAGAGATTCCACCTGATTGGTCACGATTGGGGATCGGCCGTGGGCTGGAGCACCGTCCTATCACACCCGGATCGCGTAGTGAGCTGGACTGGACTTTCGATCGCCCATCCCGCCGCTTTTTTCGACGCCCTGGAAAACGACCCGGACCAACAATCTCGCAGCAGCTACTTCGCGCTGTTTACGATGCCATTGGTGCCCGAAGTACTCTTCACTTTCAATAATCTCTTGGTGTTGAGAGGCCTATACTCCGGGATGGCACCCCTCGAGCAGGCAGAGTATCAAACTGTTTTCGCAGAACCCCGCGCACTGACTTCGGCGCTCAACTGGTACCGTGAAATGGACGAGGGCTTCGGAAACAACCCGGAAATGATCAACGAGACGAGCACGCCAACGCTTTTTATCTGGGGCAATCGGGATGAGGCGGTGGGAAGAGCCGCGATTCAAAGCCAGAAAAGATACATGACGGGCGTCTATCGCGAGATTGAACTGGACGCCGACCATTGGTTGATGTCCACTCACGCCGATGAAGTCACCAGAGCTGTGCTGGAACATCTGAACTCGAATTGATGAACCCTGTTGACCGCAGTCTGATCTCGGAGTGCGCCCATGGCCGAGATGAGGGAGGGGCCGACCTGGACGGTCAATGACTGAAGAGCACATCGGTCTCTTTCTCATTCAGGTGCTTGTTCTTCTGGGCCTCGCTCGGGGAGCGGGCGAGCTGCTCAGACGGGTCGGTTATCCAGCGCTTGTCGGTGAGATCACGGTCGGTCTCCTCATGGGACCTACCCTCTTCGGCAGGGCCCTTCCCGATCTCCAGCTAGCGCTCTTTCCGCCCGATGTGATTCAGCAGGCCATGTTGGACACGGTCGCGTGGTTCGGGGTCTTCTTCCTTCTGCTCGAGACCGGCCTCGAGATCGACGTTTCAGCCGCGTGGCGTCAGCGTGGTCCAGCTTTACGCGTCGGGATCATCGGTGTGTTGGTCCCGCTGATCATCGGGACCTCGCTCTCGATGCTTCTGCCCGACCAGTATTTGGCCGCGCCCGGCATGCGCATCCCCTTCGCGCTCTTCCTCGGCACGACGATCGCCATCAGCGCCATGGTCATCATCGCACGTGTGCTGGGGGACCTCGACCTGATCAAGACGGATCTGGGGCTGGTGACCCTTACGGGGTACGCTGTGAACGACATACTGGCGTGGATCATCCTGAGCGTGGTCCTAGGTATGGCCACGCCCGCGGGCGTGAGTTGGTCGGGCGTGGGGTTCGCGATCGTCTTTTCGGTGCTCTTCACGGTTTTCTGCCTGACGTGGGGTATGCGGCTGGTGGATCGGATGGTCGCCTCTGTGAGCGGTGGGAAGAGCTCCAGTGGGCCGGGCATGGTGCTCACGCTGGTCACCTGCATCGGGCTCGCCTGCGGTGCGCTCACTCACGCCGCCGGTCTCACGGCTCTCTTCGGCTTCTTCATCGCCGGCGTGATGGTGAGTGAGGCCCGAGCGCTCACGGAGCGAACCCGGAACGTCGTCACCCAGATGGTCCACGCGGTCTTCGTGCCGCTCTATTTTGCCGGCCTCGGCCTCAAGTACGACTTCCTGGTCGAGTTCGACTGGTTCATCGTCACCTTCGTCACGGTTGTCTCCATCGGTGCAAAGTTCCTGGGCGCCTGGCTCGGGGCTCGTGGGACGCCACTGTCGGCGGCGGATCGCCTCTCCATTGGGATCGCCTTCACACCGAGCGGCGTGACGGGGATCGTCGTGGCGGACATCGCCTTGGAAGTTGGAATCCTGACGTCCCCGGTCTTTGTGGGGATCGTCGTCTCGACCATCGTCTCGTCACTCCTCGTGGCCCCTTGGCTCTCCTGGTCCATCAAGCGCCGCCGAACGGATCTTGCCGACGACTACCTCCAACGATATGCACTCGGATCGAACCTTGAAGGGGAGACGCGGTGGGAGATCATCGACGAGCTCTGTCGCGCTGTCGAGTTACCGCCCGGCTCCCGCTGCACGCACGATGACGTCACGGCTGCGGTCCGGGCGAGGGAAGAGATCGTGGGAACCGGTGTGGGTCACGAGGTCGCGTTTCCGCACGCTCGCATGCCGGAGCTGGATACCTCGGTTCTGATCTTTGGACGGTCGGTGGCCGGGGTGGACTGGGACGCGCCGGACGGCGCTCCCGTGCACCTCGTATTCCTCCTACTCACACCCGAAGCGGACTACGGGCGCCAGCTTCAGATTATCGCGGGCCTCTCGAGGAGCCTGGCCGATGACGAGGTTAGGGATCGGTTCCTCCACGCGGCGCGGGAGGAGGATCTTTGGGCGCTCCTCCGCGATGTCATCGGGACCGTGTCGGTTCCAGCCGACACCCCTGCGGATTGATCCACCTAACCACTACTCAACCGGCACGTTGAACCGCACCTCGAGGTAGGTAATCGAGCCCTCCACTGCCGTGTATTGGTGTGGCGTACCTTCGGGAATCAGAATAGCGTCACCCTGGGTCACATCCCGTGCCAGCCCACCTTCTATGTTTCCCCGACCGCCTCCAGCCGGTCTGACCACGATACCGCCTGTGACCAGAGTGCCGGAGCCATCGGTAACATAGTGAAGCTCTGTGCCAGGTCGATGAACGATGGCGCCGGCTGCCTCAGTACGGCGAATGAGGTTGATGCGATAATGGTCGCTAACCTCGATTCGTGAAGCAGCCATGCTTGGACGCGCTCCGACAGCCGCTGCCAGTGCGGATGCTATGTCGGTTCCTGCCGTGTAAAGCGCAGGAGGTACAGGTTCCTGGGCGATTGCAAAAGTAGGAAATGCGAACAGAATGATCCCGACAATTTTGACCTTTGACATGGCAGTTTTCCTCTTGTGATTGCCCAGCAAGATCGAAGGCACGATTGCTACAGCCTCTGCAGAAAGCCCCATCCAGCGAATCGTCGCTTCTACTGCGCGGCTAATGTGGTGACCGCGGGCGAGGCGCGCGAGGGCGAGGGTTGCCACGACAGTAGCGATCGCTTGCTAGGGAGCGTCGTCGCCGTCGAGGCTCTGTGCCGCCAGTCGACGAAGCGATTCCCTACGCCTAAGAAGGCCCACCGCCGCCCATGCTGGACCGAGCGCCCCGATCACCCCAGCGACTACCAGAGATGCGAGACTCCACTGACGACCTAGCTCGATGAGCCATACAGAGGGAGCGAGTAACGCTGCCGTAAGAGCCCAGTCCCTCGGAACGACTTTGGCTCTGTCGAGAGTCTCGCGTGCGTTTGCTCTCCAGAGTATCAGGGCATCCGAGTCCTTCGGCGGGGCACCGAGGAGATCTGGCGGATCTCGAAAGAGCGTCGGATACATGAGGCCGATGCCAGCTCCAACGAGGAGTGGGCCGGTGAGCCTTGCAAGAGCGATGGTGGGCATCATCGGGCCGATGGCTGAGAACGCAAACAGCCCGCAGAGTACTCCAGCAAATGACCATACTCGATGCCAGCGCAGGCGCTGCGTGCCGAGTCCGATCGCGAGGACAACTGCTCCGACCATTGTGAGCAGTACGAGCGAGAAGGTGTCGATGACCACCATCAGTCAATTTGGCACGCTGTCTTAGACGGATCCGCGATTCCGCTACGCGGCTAATGTGGTGACCGCGGGCGAGGCGCGCGAGCCTGATGTTGACGCGACTACAGCAATCTCCTGAATCTCGCCTTGCCGTCTCATTGACCGCTTCGGTCCTGCCCTTCACATTAGACCGACCCGTCAGAGGGCTATTTGATAAGAGTCCCGGTCGGTGTCAGAGATCACGCCGGAATGGAGGTCGAAATGAGCAGTCGCATTGCACTACTTCTCGCCGTCCTTTGTGTAACCGCAGCGCCGGGCGCCGTCTCGACCGCGGCGGCGCAGAACAGAGCCTCCAACGCCGAGTGGGAAGTCCCAAGGACACCCGACGGCCATCCGGATCTCCAGGGAATCTGGACCAACCAGTCGATGACTCCGATCCAACGTCGAGGGGATCAGCCTCTGGTCTACACGCCCGAGCAGGTCGCCGAAATCGAGCAAGGATATGTGGACCGGACCATCAGTGGCGCCCAGCCGAGCGACCCGGATCGTCCGCCACCGCCACCCAAGAACACCATTTCGGCAGTGGACTCGTACAACGACGTCTATTTCGAGAGGGGTAATCTGGTGTCCGTCGTCAACGGTGAACCCAGGGCCTCGCTCATCACCTTTCCGTCCAACGGCCGGATTCCGGCGCTCACGCCCGAGGGTCAGGCGCGAAGAGCAGAGAGGCGGGACTTCAGACGCCAGTTTGAGCAATACGACCATCCGGAGCTGAGGCCGCTCGCCGAACGCTGCCTCACTTCGTACGGTTCCCCTGCCGGCCCCCCCATGCTCCCCAACGGGGGCTACAACAGCAACTACATCATCGTACAGACGCCCGATGCCGTGATGATCATGACGGAGATGGTCCACGACGCTCGGATCATCAGAATCGGTGACGGTCCGCGGCTGCCTCCACACATCCGTCCGTGGATGGGAGATTCGTGGGGCCATTGGGAAGGTGATGTGCTCGTGGTAGAGACCACTAACATCCATCCTCTGCAGCCGTACTCCTCGGCGGATATGAAGGTAACCGAGCGGTTCAGCCGGATGAGCGAGGAGGCTGTCCTTTACGAGTTCAGGGTCGACGACCCGTCGACCTACACGGAGCCATGGGGAGGACAGATCCCGATGATGGCGATGCACGACCAGATGTACGAGTACGCCTGTCAGGAGGGCAATTACGCGCTCGCGGCGGTCTTGAGCGGCGCGCGTTTTCAAGAGGGACTGGAAGCGGAAGCGAATGACTCCAGGCGTGATTGAGAGCCGGCTCTAACGCCGACCGGAGAGACGGCCACCCCCATCGTTCGGGGGTGGCCGTCTTTTTTTTAGTCTCTCGGCGGGAACACCCACCTAGAACACCACCGGCCTCAGTTGCCTGACCTTGACCATGTACTTCTCGAAGAAATGCTTCTGGATGTCGTTCATGTCGAGCTCGCGACCCTGGATGTAGGCCTGCTCGATGTCGGTAGTCATGTCCAGCGGGTTCCCCGTGGTGATGAGGAGCGTCGCCTGCTTGCCGGTTTCCAGCGAACCGACCCGGTCGTCCAGACCCATGAACTCGGCGGCGTTGATGGTCACTGCCTTGACGGCCTCCTCCTCTGGAAGCCCGAAGGCCACGGCCACTCCGGCCTCCCAAGGCAAACGGTTCGTGTAGAGAGCACCCGCGCCGCCTGAGATTGCGAATCTCACGCCCGCCTCATACAGCCGGGCCGGCATGGCATAGGCGCCGTCGTACCCTTCGTAGGCCCGACCCGGAGCGGCCATGGTGGACGTGAGGATCAACGGGATGTTCTCGGCCACCAGCCGGTCCGCCACATGAATGGCATCGCGTCCGCCGCGGATCACGATCCGGAGGCCTTCCCCCTGGCCCCACGTGATGGCGTCATTGATTTGGGCGGCCCCGTCGGCAACCACCACGACGGGGATCTCCCCGTTCAGCGCAGGGATCATGGCGGCGTAGCGGGAGTCGCTCCGAACTTCCTCACCCGCGGCGAGGGCGTCGCGGTAGGCTCGTGCTTCCGCGAAGAAATCCTTGAGCTCCTGCACCCGCTCCTCGTAGGTCGGAGGGTCTCTCTGCGGCGGGCCTCCACCCCGACCGCCACCCCGGCCTCCGAAGCGGCGAGGGTTGGGGTTGGGCCAGTTTACGTTGAGGGCCGCGGCCGACTCCAACGACATCTCCTCCCAAGTCCAGCCCTCGAGATTGAGAGCCGACGACATGCCGGAGACGAGGCCACCCCCGGGGGTGGTCAAGCTCACGAGCACCCCGGCAGAGCGTGTGGTGCCGATGTGGCGGCTTTCTGCGTTGACCGCGACCTCCGCACGAACGTTCGGATTGAAGTCGCCCAACTCGTTGGTGTCGCTGGAGACGTCGACCGAACCGATCTCACTGATCCCCACGGTGCTGTAGGCGTCGATCAAGCCCGGATAGATGTGCTTGCCCGAGGCGTCCACCACCCGCGTCCCAGGGGGGAGCTGTACGTCGGTCCCGATCGCGGTAATCACCCCGTTGCTGAAGAGGATGGTACCGTTCTCGATGACCCCGTTCGTCACGGTGTGGATGGTGGCCCCCCGGAGCGCGATCGGCTCGGATTGGGGCGGGACCGTCATCCGCACCTGCGCTGTGGCGTCCGAGGGCAACAGCGGTGCAGAGACCGCCGATATCACCGCTAGGATGGTCAGGCAACCGGCCCGGGACAGGACTCCCGACATGGTTCCTCGAACTCCCGTCATGGTTCCTCGATTGGTGGTGTTCATCGTTCGTTCCTCCGCCCGACCGAAAGGACGGCCTGAATGAGTTGGGTCCGCTCCCGTTCGATCTCCTCGCGTTGGGCTGCGTCCTCCTCTAACGAGAAGTATTGCCGGCCATCGATCCAGGTCTGCTCCGCTCGAGTGAACTGCGAGAGCGGGTTGCCGCTCCAGATCACGAAGTCGCCGTCCTTGCCCGGCTCCAGAGAGCCGACCCGGTCGTCGATGGCGACGGCCTGGGCCGACTGGTTGGTCACCGTCGAAAGCGCCTGCTCTTCAGTGAGTCCGGTGCGCAGCAACTTGCCCGCCTCCCAGTTCATGCGGCTGGCGATCTGGCTGTCGTCGGAGTGCAGCGTCGTCACCACGCCAGCTTCAATGAGGATGCGAGCGTTGTAGACGGTCGCGTCGTACGCCTCGAGCTTGAACGCGCCCCAGTCGCTCCACACCGCCGCGGCCACGCCCGAGGCAGCCAACTCGGGGGCGATCTTGTACGCCTCGACCCCGTGTTGGAGCGTCTGCACCCGGAACCCGAACTCCTCCGCCAGGCGGATGAGCGCCAGGAACTCGTCGGCGCGGTATCCGTGCGACGAGATGAGCAACTCCTGGTTCAGGATGTCGAGAATCGACTCCATCCGAAGGTCACGGCGGGGTGGAATACCCTCGCCGTTGGCTTCCCACTGCTGCCACTCGCGCTCGTAGTCCCGAGCCGCCATGAAGTGGTCGCGGATAATCTCCTGAGTTCCCATGCGGGTGTCGGGGTAGCGCCCCTGACGTCGCTTCGGGTTCTCGCCCAGCGCGAACTTCACCGTCCGTGGCGCGTTCTCGAGCTTGAGGTCCTCCGGCAGGGAACCCCACCGCATCTTCACGAACACGTTCTCGCCCCCGATGGGGTTGGCGGAACCGTGCTTCACGTGAGCCGTCGTCAGTCCGCCGGCGAGCTGACGGTACATCGAGATGTTGTTGTGTGTCACCACGTCCCCCATCTGCACCTCGGGGACAATGGCGAAGCCGCTCTCGTTCACCCCGCTGACTCCCGAGTGGATGTGGACGTCGATCAATCCAGGGGTCACATGCTTGCCCATGGCGTCGATCTCCCACGCACCCGAGGGAGCATCGAGATTGATACCTACCTGCGCCACCTGTCCGGCCCGCACCAGGAGGTCCGCGCTTTCCAATCGTCCTTGCGGGCCCTGAGTCCAGACGGTGGCGTTGCGCACGATCACCGCGGCGGGCTGCTCGGGGATGGAGCTCCGTCCGTACTCCATCATGGGGCGGATGAAGGGAAGGTCGATCTCGGGAACGTTCATTGCCACGGTGCCGCGGTCAGCCCCATCGAACTCCTGGGTGCGCGTGCCTTGGAACGAAGGGTCCGCTCCGTTCGGGAGAGAGGTCCAGCCGTAGAACTCATCGCCTGCGACCGAGCCGGCCAAGAGGGCCGTGCCCTCGTACCCAAGGTCCTCGCCATCGAAACGCACCTCGATCCGGCCCGTCTCCGCCACGACGCTGGCCGAGGACAGGTCGATCCGCTCCCCGCCGGCGACATCGATGTAGCCATCCAGACGGTTCAGCGACCCCTCGAGACGGAGCTCGGCCTCGAAGCCCCACTCGTCGTCGGAGGCGATGAGCCAGGTCCCGCGAGGGTCGACCTGCGCGGGCCGGGTGACGTCGTAGACCTTCCCCTGCACCCAGACGTCGCGGACCGTAGCCTCTTCGGTGAAGAGATCGCCTTCGCTCAAGACGAAGTTGGCCACCTTGCCCGCCTCGATGGTGCCGTGGGTTCGATCGATGCCCAGCCAGTCGGCCGGCGTGGTGGTGAGGGCCGCGAGGGCATCGTCGGGGGAGAGCCCCCGGGCCACGGCGATGCGCAGGTTGGGTAGAAACTCGTTCAGCGAGGAGAGCCCGTCCGTGGTGATGGCGAAGCGGACTCCGGCCTCGGATAGTTGGCCCGGGCTGGTGGGCGCCAAGTACCAGTGGCGCAGCGCGGCCAACGAGGCGTTCAGCGCCGACTCCGGATTATCGACGTCGGGCGCGTCGGGGAAGTCGAGCGGGATGACGAGCGGCTCGGTCCGCCCCTCCAGCACGTCGAGGATGCGGTATTCCTGGCCGCTCCCACGGAACCAGGGGGTCAACCCGTAGTCCGCTGCCAGGGTGTAGGCCCGCAGGTACTCCTCCTCGCTGTTCGTTTGGAAGAACATCGGCTGATTCCCTTGCACGGCGTCCTCCAGTGCCGCCAAGGACGCACTGGTCTCCGGCGGGAGGAACGCCCGCCCGCTGGCCTCATAGGCCTCCCATGCCCGCACGTACCAGTCCGTGTCCATGAAGGTCTGCTTCATGAGGGCCGCCACGCCCATCGGGGAGTTGGGGTACGCACCTCCCAGCCGGAACGACCGCTGGAACCCGACCGAATGGACAAGGTCGGGTCGGAGAATGCGGTCTCGGACCCCGTCATCGGTGAGGTTCACTACTGAGGCCCTGCCCCGGAAGATGCCCTGCTTCGGAACCGCCAAGGCCGTCCCGAACCCCTGAGAGCGTAGGGCGGAGCGGCGATCTTCGTCGTCCTCGAAGTTCATGGTCGTGCTGAACCAGGCCCGCACCTGGGGATTCCAGTGCGTCGGACCCACGTCGCCCCCTTCGGGCACGTTGTCCATGCCCAGGTCAGCGTGGGCATCGATGAAGCCCGGATAGACCGTGAGGCCCGCCAGATCCCACACCCGGGCTCCAGCGGCTGGCTGGTCGTCGCTTTCCACACTCTGGATGAGCCCGTCGCGGACCATGATGGTGGCGTTCTCCAGGACCTGCCCCGGAGACGTCACTACCCGAGCACCCACGAGGGCATGGAAACCGGTATTGTTGTCCCGGATGCCGTTCACGGGCTGGATCCGGGTCGCCTGTTGTGCCTCGACACCACCGGTGAGGAGAAGGGCGAAGCCCAGCATGGAGAGTTTTGCTCTCACGACGTCCCCCAGAAGAAAGAAGGTGACAGCCTGCGCGTCTCGTCCCCCGAGCTAGGTGCTGGGGGTCGGAGAGGGCCCTAATGACTATCGTCCCGGCACACCCCGGTCAAACGCTTCCGGCGCTTTAGCACAGGTGCCTTGCGCGCTGAATTGGAGCGTATGGGCCCTTCTCAGACCATGGTCGGCCGGATCTATCGGTCGCGAGGCGTCCCCAGTATGTTTCGCGCCTGACAGACCACAGGAGGGTGCCCATGGTTGACCTAAGGCGCGTCGCCGCTGCCTGCCTCTGCGCGACTCAGCTCGGCGCCGCTGTGCCTGTCGCGCTTCAGGCCCAGGCCGGAGGGGAGTGGCCGTACTTCGGGGGTGACCACGCCTTTACCCGCTATTCCCCGCTCGAGCAGATCGATCGGTCCAATGTGGACCGCCTCGAGGTCGTGTGGAGGAGGCCAGCAGCCGATCCGTCGTTTGCGGCGTCGTTCGAGGGATTGGTGGTGCAGAACTACCTTCGGTCAACGCCCGTCATGATGGACGGCGTGCTCTACGCACCGAACGGGATCGGCCTCGTCGAGGCCTTCGACCCGAGCTCGGGGGAGACGCTGTGGATACAGGAGCCGTTTGCCGCTACGCTGGACGAGGTTCGCGGGCGTAGCAACAGGGGCCTGGACGCCTGGTCGTCCGGAGCCGATCAGTGGATCATCCTCGTTCGCCAGCCCTACCTGTACGCATTGGACCGCCGGACCGGTACGTACATCCCGAGCTTCGGCGACCGAGGACGCGTGCTTCTTTCGCCGACCGGCGCCGACGGCGAGAGCTTCCGGTCGACCACGGGCCCGATCGTCGTTGGCGACGTGATCGTCGTTGCGGGATTGGTCGGCGGGGCGGGGGACAGCGGCAACGTCAAGGAGGCCACGCCCGAAGACGTTCGTGGCTTCGACGCGCGGACCGGTCGACTGCTATGGACCTTTCACGTCGTGCCCAGAGAAGGGGAGTTCGGTAACGACACCTGGGGCGACGGTTCCTGGGAGTGGTCGGGAGACCTCGGGTCGTGGTGCTGCTTGAGCGCCGACGAGGAGCTCGGTTTGGTCTACGTACCATTCTCGGCACCGACGGCCGCGTACTACGGCGGTTACCGCCCGGGGTCGAACCTCTTCTCGAACAGCCTGGTTGCGATCGACGCCCGAACCGGCGAGCGAGCGTGGCACTTTCAGATGGTCCATCACGACCTCTGGGAGTACGACACGGTAGGCCCAGCGACTCTGGGCGAGATCGTCGTGGACGGACGGCGGATCCAAGCCGTCATGCAGCCGAGCAAGACCGGCTTCATGTACGTCTTCGATCGAGCGACCGGTGAGCCGGTGTGGCCTATCGAGGAGCGGCTGGTGCCTCAGTCGACCGTGCCCGGCGAGGTGAGGTCGCCGACGCAGCCGTTCCCCACCAAGCCGCCTCCCTTTGCTGCGCAGGGCGTCACGGTGGATGACCTCATCGATTTCACGCCCGAGCTGCGTGCGCAGGCGCTCGAGCTCCTCGAGCCGTTCACGATTGGCCCGATCTTCACGCCGCCGTCCCTCTACGATCCCGCAGAGGGCGGCAATAAGGGCACGCTTGGAAGGCCCGGCACTTGGGGCTCCGGCAACTGGCATACCGGGGCGTTCGATCCTGAGACCGGCTACTACTATGCCGTCTCTCACCAGCTCCCCGACGTCTATAGCATCATGGAGACCTCGGGCGACGCGGCGACGATGCAGTACGCCGGGAATTGGAACGAGGAGACCAGGGTGCCACGGATCGATGGGCTTCCCATCTTCAAGCCCCCGTACGGACGCATCACAGCGATCGACATGAACCGTGGCGAACATGCGTGGGTGGCCGCGAACGGCGATGGCCCGCGGGATCACCCCTTGATCGCCCACCTCGATCTTCCCCCGCTCGGCGTGACGGGCCGGGGCGCCCCCCTCGTCACTCGGACACTGCTCTTCATCGGGGAGGGCGGCGATCCTGTGCTCGGCACCGGACGGGACGGGTGGGGCACGGCATTCATGGCCTACGACAAGGCGACCGGTGAGGTAGTCTGGTCGACGGACCTGGAGGCCGGGACGACCTCGGCACCGATGACGTACCTCCACGAAGGACGACAGTACATCGTCGTCGCGATCGGGGGAGGCGATCACGACGCCGAGTGGGTCGCGTTGGCACTGCGTTAGCGGTGTGCGGCAGCCCCGGACGTTCGGAACGTCGCTAAAAGCGGCCGAAGTTCGCCTCGAATCGATCGAAGCGTCCTTCCAGGCGGTCCATTCGCTCAGCGTTCCCTGTTACGCCCTCGGCCACCGCACGCAAGTCGTCGCGTAGCTGTTCTTGGCCTACCTCGAGACGGGTCATTCGCCCCTCCACGCCGGTCATTCGCCCTTCTAGCCCTTCCAACCGACCACCGTGCTCCTCGTAGATCCGGCCGATCATCTCGTAGTTTCGGGTGATCCCGTGCGCGTTCTCCTGGATCAGGTGTGCGTTCCCCTGAATCAGGGATCTTAGTTCCTGGAATTGCTGTGAGGTCATCGGTCCAGGGGTGTCGGAAGATTCGAGAGCGCAATCTACGTATCGGGGCTGAGCTGCAACATGTCTGATCGGGACGGCGAACGACCGCGTAGCAGGAGATCGTGTGGAGCCTTAGACTTATCCGTCCGATCCACGGTTTTCAGGAGATCTTTCATGCCTGGCATGTCCGCACTACGCTTGGTCCCTTTGCTCCTCTCGTTGGGTCTCATAGCGGCCTGCCAGGGAGGGACGGATTCGGGAGTCACGGATTCGGGAGTCACGGCTTCGGCGGCCGAGGACGCGCGCAACATCGTCCTGATCCTGGTGGATGATCACCGCTTCGACGCCGCGGGGTTCATGGGGCATCCCTATCTGGAAACGCCCAGCCTGGATGCGTTGGCGGCGGGCGGGGTGCACTTCGCCAATGCCTTTGTCACGACCAGCCTGTGTTCGCCGAGCCGTGCGTCGATTCTCTCGGGGCTGTACACGCACAATCACG
This sequence comes from Longimicrobiales bacterium, assembly GCA_965249775.1. Classification (GTDB taxonomy): domain Bacteria; phylum Gemmatimonadota; class Gemmatimonadetes; order Longimicrobiales; family Gaopeijiaceae; genus UBA822. The sequence continues at coordinate 2,495,634 of OZ252253.1, read as the reverse complement.
GCGTCGTATCCAACAACGACCCCATGCCGACCGACATCGAGACGTTTCCGATGCTTCTGCAATCGGCCGGGTATGAGACGGGTTTTGTGGGGAAATGGCATATGGGCGGGAGCACGGACGACCCGCGCCAGGGCTTCGACCACTGGGTGAGTTTCCGAGGTCAGGGTCTGTACCTGCCTCCCACCGATCGGGAGTGGTTTCTCAACGTCAACGGGGAGAGGGTTCCCCAACGGGGCTACATCACGGACGAGTTGACCGACTACGCTCTGGAGTGGCTCGATTCGCGGGACTCCGAACGCCCGTTCCTCTTGTATCTCTCGCACAAGGCCGTCCACGACGACTTCACCCCTGCGGAGCGGCACGCGGGCACCTACGCCGACAAACCCTTCCCGATTCCTGAGACCCAACCCAACACACCGGCGAACTACGATGGAAAGCCGATGTGGGTCTACAACCAGCGCAACAGTTGGCATGGCGTGGACTATCCGTTCCATGGGTCACGGTCCGACGAAGGCGGCATTGAAGGACTCTACAAGCGCTACATCGAAGCATTCCTGGCCGTGGATGAGAGCGTCGGTCGCGTCATCGACTACTTGGAGGCCAACGGACTCTCCGAGAACACGCTGATTCTCTACATGGGTGACAATGGGTTCCTCTGGGGCGAGCACGGCCTCATCGACAAACGGAACGCCTACGAGGAATCGATGCGCGTTCCGATGCTCGCTTACGCACCGTCACTCATCGAGCCCGGCACCGTCGTCGATGCGGTTGTCGCCAACATCGACGTCGCGCCCACGTTTCTAGACCTGGCCGGGCTACCGCTGCCCGATGACATGGATGGCCAGAGTTTCCTGGGTCTCGCAACGGGTGACATGGCCGCAAGCGATTGGCGACAGTCGCTGGTATACGAGTACTACTGGGAATGGAATTTCCCGCACACGCCGACGGTGTTCGCCCTGCGGGAAGATCGGTACAAGCTCATCCAGTACCATGGCATCTGGGATACCGACGAGCTGTATGACCTGATCGAAGACCCCAAGGAACAGCACAACCTGATCCTTGAGCCGGAGCACCGTGATCTCGTAGGCCGGATGCGTGAGGATCTTCACAACCAACTGGCTGCGGCCGATGCCGATCGGGTTCCGTTCAGCTTCAAGCGCAGCCACGGCGCCAATAGGCGGAGCCTCTCCGGGCCGACGGCGTCTCCCTTCCCGCCGTGGGTGAAGCAGGAGTAGGTCCTGAGCGGCGGTTGAGCGTAGCGCCCGACACGCCTTGGACGCATCTTATCGCCCATGGCCGATCCCTCCGCCCGCCTGAACGCCGCCCTAGAGGGCCGCTACGCCATCGAGCGCGAGCTCGGTGAGGGCGGCATGGCCACGGTGTACCTGGCCAATGATCTCAGGCACGAACGCAAGGTCGCGCTGAAGGTCCTCAAGCCCGAGTTGGCCGCAGTCGTGGGTGCCGAGCGGTTCCTGGCCGAGATCAAGACGACGGCGAACCTCCAGCATCCGCACATCCTGCCGCTCTTCGACTCAGGCGAGACGGACAGCTTCCTCTTCTACGTGATGCCGTTCGTCGAAGGCGAGACCCTCCGCGACCGCATCAACCGTGAGCACCAGCTTCCTGTCGACGATGCCGTGCGGATCGCCACGAACGTCGCCGAGGCGCTCGACTACGCTCATCGGAAGGGAGTCATCCACAGGGACATCAAGCCCGCCAACATCTTGCTGCAGGACGGCAAGCCCGTCATATCGGACTTCGGGATCGCGCTCGCCGTGGGGGTCGCTGGCGGGGGTCGGCTGACGGAGACCGGCCTGAGCGTAGGCACGCCCCATTACATGTCCCCCGAGCAGGCGACCGGCGACCAAATGGTCGGTGCCGCGACGGACATCTACGCGCTCGGAGCGGTGCTCTACGAGATGCTGATTGGGGACCCCCCGTACTTGGGGAGTACGGCTCAGGCGATCCTCGGCAAGATCATTGCTGGCAAGACAGCGTCGGCCACCGAAGAGCGGACATCGGTTCCCGCCAACGTGGATGCCGCCATCAGGAAGGCGCTGGAGAAGCTTCCCGCGGACCGCTTCACGGGGGCTCAGGAGTTTGCGGGGGCGCTGGCTGATCCGGGGTTCCGCCACGGAGAGCTAGGTGAGGCGGCTGTCGCAGCCGGTGCGGGGCCGTGGAACCGGTTGACGATGGCCACGACGACGCTCGCGGCCCTGTTCGCCGTCACCACGCTCGTCTTCGGCTGGTCGCTCCTCCGTCCAGAACCACCGGGACCGGTCGCCCGATTCGGATCACCGTTTCAGGAGGGACAGTTCCCAGTGCCCCTTGCTGTAAATGCGATGGCCTTCACGGCTGACGGTTCCGCGCTGGTGTACTCCGGACCGGGTGCGTCAGTCCAGGAGAGACAGTTGTGGCTACGGCGCTGGGCCGACCTCGACGCGGCACCGATTCGGGGAACGGAAGGTGGGGCAAGCCCGGTGCTGTCGCCCGACCAGCGAGAGGTGGCGTTCATCGGGCGGGGGGAAGTATTGCAGGTGGCCCCGCTCGACGGTGGCCCTAGCCGGACACTGGTCGATCACGCCGCAGGCGTGGGGAGTTGGACCTCAGACGGGTTCGTGTACTACCGAGTGAACCTACCCGAGGGGGGACTCGCCCGCATCCCAGCCACGGGCGGAGGGAGTGAGGCGGTCGAACGCCTCACCGAGCTGCAAGGCGCTGCTTTACACAGCCAGATCACTGTGCTTCCAGGCGGGGACATGGCCGTCTTTCTGTTGAATAGAAGTCTACTCGGCGGAGGCGGAGAGGTGTGGTCCATCGACCTGGAAACGCGCGAGCGAAGTTTTCTCACGGCGGGTGCTACGCCGCGCTACGTCTCGACGGGGCACTTGCTGTTCACGACACCCGACCGCGTCCTCATGGCGCAGCGTATCGACCCAGCCACGGCAGAGCTTACCGGCCCGGCCATTCCGGTCGCGGAGGATCTCCGGCTCACCCTCGACAATGCGACCCTTGCAGTGTCGGAGAGCGGTACGCTGATCTATGCGGCCGGGGGCGCGAACGTGGGCTTTGAGGGGCTGTTGGAGCCCGTATGGGTAACGCGCTCAGGCGAGGCGCGGCCCGTCGATCCGAACTGGCAGTTGGGCTTGCTGTCTGTACTAACGTCCGGATTGAGTCTTTCGCCTGATGGCGCACGAGTGGCCGTCATGCGAGTGGTTGATGGAAACGCCGATATCTGGATCAAGCAGCTACCGGACGGCCCGCTCGAACGGCTCACGTCCGAAGATGGGATCGACGCCTCCCCGTTCTGGAGTCCGGACGGTGCGTTCGTCGCCTACATGCGCGATGGCAACATCTGGCAAAGCCGTGCCGACGGGACCGGATCGCCCGAGCTGGTGCTCGACGACGAGCGCGGCCTGTCCGAGGGCCGTTGGAGCCCCGACGGCGAGTGGATGATCCTCCGCACAAGCTCATCAGACGCTGGGGTGTTCGCGCCCGACAACGACATCCTCGGCTTCCCGCCAGGTGTGGACAGCGCGGCGATACCGTTGGTTGCGAGCCCAGAGTTCTCGGAACTATCCCCGGCCCTATCCCCGAATGGGCGCTGGCTCGCCTACACGTCCGACCGGACAGGCCAGAGGGAAGTCTACGTCAGGCCCTTCCCCAACGTGGATTCAACGCGGGTGACGGTCTCGCGCGCCGGGGGACGAACCCCCCTTTGGGCGCACAGCGGCAGCGAGTTGTTCTTTGTCGATGGCGAGTTGGGGCTCGTTGTGGCTGAAGTACAGGCCGATTCGGTGTTCCGGGTCCTCCGGAGTGCAACGCTCTTCAACACCCAGTCGGAATTCGTCATCTTCAGCGAGGGAGTGCACCACTACGCGAACGGGCCCGACGATGAGCAGTTCCTGATGCTACGTGGAACTGGGGCACTCAGTGGTGACTCTGGTGGGGATACCCGCTTCGTCCTGGTCCAGAACTGGTTCGAGGAGCTGAGGGAGCGGATGGGGAACTAGCCCACCTTCTCGAATGGCTTACAATCGGCGCTGCTGAGCTGGCTCGGAAACGCCTCGGGGCAGCGATTCCAGTGCAGTAGCTTGGCTACGCCCTTCCCCAGGCCTTCGACTGATGCCCGTCTCCTTTCATCAGTGAGGCTTCCATCTGGTCCGAACGCCTCATGAGCTTGCCCGACGGCCACCTGATCCGGAATGACGAGCACGCCGATGTTCGAGAGGATGGATCGAAGGTGAACCAGGCCCCGGAGGCCCCCCAACCTGCCAGGAGAGGCACTCATGATCGCAGCGACCTTTCCTTCATAAGCCGCCAATCCCTTTTCACCATTGCTCGCTCTGGACATCCAGTCGATCGTGTTCTTCATCAAGGGAGTGATCGAGCTGTTGAATTCGGGCGAGGCGATCAAGAGGCCGTCGTGCTCGAGCATGATCTCCTTCAATTTGTGTGCATTGTCCGGCAACCCCTCCGCCGCTTCGAGGTCCTGGTCGAACAGGGGTAGGGGATAATCACGAAGATCGACAAAAGTCGCCTCGGCTCCAGCGTCGCGAGCTCCCTCCGCGGCGACCTTCACTAGTTTGGCGTTATAGGAATCGGCGCGGGCACTGCCGGCAAAGGCTAGAACACTTGGTTTGCCATCCATTTGGTCCTCCTCAATCTTGGCGGTTGCCCATGCATGGGCGCTGGGGGAAGAAGGGTTGGCGCAACCTGGTTTCAAACGACCACCGCGACAACAGGGTTTCACCCATCCGCCGTTCTCGGACGATGGACGATCTTGTCATCGATGACACCAATGAAGGTCTTGGCATCAGGCGGGGAACGGTCCACCTCGCGGATCACGACCCGAGATGGGCCTCCGTCGGCGCAGCTGCCGTTTCAGAGATCGCCGAGGCCACCGGCATTCCCGCAGATAGAATTCAGCACGTCGGCAGCACTTCCGTTCCTGGGCTCCCGGCCAAGCCCATCCTGGATATCGTGCTCGGCGTCAACAAGGCCGATTCAATTGACGCCGTCGCCGGCCATCTTGTTGGCCTGGGCTACATCGATCGGGGCACCGGCAGGGGTAGCATTGGCCGGCTCCTCGTGCGGGAGTCGTCGCCCGATGTGCGAACCATCCACGTGCACATCGTGGAACATGGGACCGAGGCTTGGAGGGACTACGTCGAGTTCCGCGACGCACTTAGGAGCGACCTCTCGCTGAGGGATCAGTACGCAGAGGTGAAACGTTCGCTCGCACAACGTTTCCCTGAGGATCGAAAGTCGTACAGGACCGCGAAGAACGCGTTCATCCGGAACACCCTCGATTCGCTTGCGACTGGACCAGGCGACGCGGCCGACGAACTCACGTCGTACACGCCTCTACAGCAGCAGACCATCGAAGACTTCTTCACCGAAGCTTGGCTCGACACACGGTTCCCGTTCGATCCTGAGGGAGCTCATTCTGACCTTCGCCGCATTCCTCACGAGTATATGTCCGAAGCCGGAGGGTTCTGGCTCCTCCGGGTTCCCGAAAGGTTCGTGGGCACATCCGCTATTCGGCGACTGCCCGGCAACGTCGCCGAAGTGAAGCGCCTAGTCGTCCTGCCTGAATATCGCGGACAAGGCCTTGGGGATCGCCTCTTCCGACACGCTCTACACCATGCCGTCACCGCTGGCTTCAGCGTCGCTCGTCTGGACACGATCCGAGACCGAGGGCCTGCCGATCATCTTTTCGCGAAATACGGGTTCGTTGAAATCCCGCGCTACAATGACAATCCCGATGCGGACCTGTTCATGGAGCTGGATTTTGGAGGATGAGCAGATAGGTCGTTCGTGGGGACCTTCGTTCCGGACGCGGTGGTCTCAACATTTGACACCCCGTACGTGCCCTACAAGATTAGAGGCCTTGGTCAGTACGACGAGTTAGATTGTAGTATCGATCATCCCTGCACGTTGGAGGCACCACATGGCTCGCATCCTTTCGGTCGTTGGCGTAACGATGGCGTTAGCCGTCTTCATGGCCCCGCAACAGGCACTCTCCCAGGCACACGATGACCAGGGCCACAACCATGCGAGTGCGCCCGTGAGCTGCACGACGCTTGCGATGCCTCCGTGGGACGGACTGCCCGAAGCGGACCGCGCGCAATTCGCTGTGCTGCAGCAGCAGATGACCGCCCTCAGCACACCGGAAGCCGCTCGTGCCGCCGGGTTCAACCCTGCATTGGGCGATATCCCGGGCATGGGCGTGCACTACGTGAACTCGGCCCGCGGCCGGGACCCTGTGAACGTCAACGCGCCGGACCACCTGATGTTCATCGAAGAGGATGGTCGGCAGCAACTCGTGGGCGCGGCTTTCGCGTTCGTGGACGTGCCGGATACCGACGAGCCCATCCCGTTCCAAAGCGACCTGGCGAAATGGCATGACCATCCCCAGTTCGCCGGAGACGGTCAGACCCTGCACATGCTGCACGTGTGGTTCATTCCGTCTTCGAACGGCCCGTTCGCCGGCCTCAACTTCTGGCTGCCGTACCGCACGGCGGGCATCACGCCGCCCAGCTCGTGCTGGATGGCCGACGAGGCGGATGCCCTTCGGATTCAGACCGTGTCGTTCGCGCTCGTGCCGCCGCGGCGGTTTGCCCGCCAGGGGCAGCCGGCACCGGCGCCGGCGCCCGACCGAACTGAGATGCTCGCGGCGTTGGACGTCGCAGCGCGTGCCGTCGACCACCATGCCTGGGTCACCGCCGCAGACCTCTTGATCGCCGATCTGACCGAAAACGAGCAAATGAGAATCGCGGGTCTGCTCGGCAACTTGGGCGCGAACCAGATGTCGTCGGCTGAGCGTGACGCTGCAGGCATCGCGCAGCCCGGCAGGAACAGAGACGGGAACTAGCCCCGAAGGAAGTCGCCTGACGCCGCAGTAGGTTCGGCGTTCGAGCGGGCACCGGCCGGAAGTCCAGGAATTATCTGGGCTTCCGGCTTTTTCGTGTTAGTGAGCGCGGATCGCGACTCTAGGTTGTTGAGCGGATCGCGACTCGAGAGTTAATCGCGCCTAGAGTCACTCGATCCCTGCGCTTGCAGCCGCTCCTGATAACGTGCGCCGCTGAGAACAGCGGCGAAGCTGTAATTGCCCTCTTGGCACGCGTACTCGTAGAGCCGGTCGTGGAACTTCCTGATCGGGATCTCTCCGCCCCAGGCTCGGGTGTACATCGTCGGATCGTCAACGGTGAACTCGTAGAGGATGGTCTCTTCGTCGACCCGAGTGAAGCGTTCGGTCACCTTCATGTGCTCCGAGGGAGAGACTCCTCGGAGGGACTGTTGTGGATTGATGTTCGTGGTCTCGACCACGAGCGCGTCGCCTTCCCAACGACCCCAAGAGTCGCCGAACCACGGGCGGATGTGCGTGGGCAGCCGCGGGCCCGCACCAATCCGGATAATCCGCGCGTCGTGGATCATCTCCACCATGATGATCACGTGATCGGCCGTCTGCACGATCGTGAAGTTGCCGTTGTAGGAGGTCTTGGGGACCATGGGTGGGCCGGCAGGGTTGGCCGTGCCAGCGTTGATGACGCATCGCTCGCCAAGTGGTCTCAGCTCCGGGTGGTCGTATGGGCCGAACTGGCTCCTCAATTCCCGGGACTGCTGGACCCGCCGCTCGCCCTCCGGCGTGAGGGGTGGACGGCGCCCATTCGACGGATTAGTGATCAGAGAGGTTCTGGGCTCGCCATTGACGATCGCTATTCGTGAGCCCCGATTCCAATAGACCTCGTTGTACTCCTGGCCGCTGAGTCGAGCCTCGGCGTTCCCGGTGGTGCGTTCCGGCCTTCCGCACTCGACGGTCCCCGGGTTGGCGGGGCAGACACCGTCCGGCCGCTCGAGCTCCTCGACTTCTTCCCATGTGAACACCGGACCCGTGTCCCCGGCCCGCTCGAACGGAGTGAGCGTCATGTTCGTCCAGTTCCCCTGAAGGTCCGGATGGCCGTCGGGCGTCCTGGGGACTTCCCACTTTCCGGCGTTCGAAGCTCTATTCTGCGCCGCCGCGGTCGAGACGACGCCTGACGCTGCGCATGCACAGAGAACGGTGAGAAGTAGCGCAACACGATTGCTCATTCCGTTGCTCATTTCGACCTCCATTCCGGCGGGATCTGCGACGTACCGGCACTCCTATCAAATAGCCCTCTGACGGGGCTTTGGGAACCCAGGGAGCCGTTCATGACGCGAGCACCCAAAATCCCCATGCGACCAGAACAACGCCCGACGCGCGCCCTACGATCAAACCGTGCGGGACCACTTTCTCGGCGAGGACGAAAAGCGCCAATACGGCGATCCATGCAAGGTTCATGACGCCGAGCGCGAATAGTAAGGCCATCAACAGCCAGCAACATCCGAGACAGTACAACCCATGGTGTGCGCCGGTGGTGAAAGCGCCGAGCCGACCCTCGCGCAAGTGCGTCATGAGGAACGAAATCGGCGAACGGCAGTGTGAGAGACAAGCCGCTTTCAGCGGTGTCCATTGGAAGAGTCCGGCACTGATGAGTAGTGCGCCCGCAACGCCTGATGTGGCTCGGCCCATCATGGCGGAGAGCATCTCACCCTGGTGCAGGCCCCAGTTGGCGGTCGTCGCCACCAGCGAGAACGCGACCCACACGAACAGATAACCCGAAATGAAGACGGCCGTCGGAACGTAGGGCCGAGCCGCTTGGGCGCGCTGCCGGCTCCTGTTCGCAAAGAGCAGGATCATGGGGGTCGCCGACGGAAGCATCATGGCAACCATCATCACGGACCACATGAAGAACATGAACCCGAAGTCGGCCGGTCTCCACGGACGCACCATCGGGACCATCGGACGCCCGGCAAGGGTGACCGTATGAGCCCAGGCGAGTGCGCAGATCACGAGCACGCCGCCGATGACGACGCGCCGGTCGCGTCTTAGCGCCGCTTCGACGGGACTCGGGGCTTCAGTCACTCCACGTGAACTGACCAACCACTCCTGACTTGCACTCGAACGCTTCGGGCAGGTCCGGGTCGTTCCACCGCGTGCCGTCGCTCGGTGCAAGCTCTCCCAAGGCATCGTCTAACTGCAACCCCACGGCGAAGCCCGCATTGCTCATGGTCATCGTGTCACCGAGACCGTTGACCAAGCGCTTGGATTCGATGTGCCCCACCGTGCCTACGTCCGCGATTACCGAACCATTGCTGGCTTCCACGGTGATCGGGGTCGCCGAGGACGGCAGCCAATCGGAAATCAATCCCGCGATGATTTCAGGGGGCCCGCCACGTTGACCCTGCAAGATGGGCTCCAGCAGCGACCGGGTATCGGCGTCAATCGACTCGTCGAAAAACACGCGCGCCGTGCCGTTGCCGTCGAACAAGGTCGGGCCTGGATAGAACTGTCCTATTACGGCAACCGACGGCGGAATCTCCGTGCCGTCAGACTCGCCGGATTCAATGCGCAACAACCACGGGGTTCCACACCATCCGCGATCCATGATCATGAGGTCTTGAACCGCATACCAGCAAGGACACAGCATGTTGCAGCTGCAGGATTCCACCAGTTGCCCCGTTAGTTTCCAGGTCATGGCATCCGTTCCTCATTGTTGTTGTTCGTTGGCGTTCTACCGAAGGCTCAGGGCGATGAATTCCGCGGGACGGTTTGCCTCGCCAATGCCGACGACGATGTACTGCCTTCCATCCGCCATGTACGTCATCGGAGCCCCGGCGGTGCCGGCAGGCAGCTCCATTTCCCACAACACGTCGCCAGTGTCCTTGTCGTACGCTCGAAACATGTTGCCGCCGGCGCCCCCGGGGAACCGGGGCATTGCCAGCATGCTCGGTGAGCCCTCGCCGATGAACAGCAGCGTCCTGGTCAGCAGCGGAGCGGGTCGTCCGGGGACGCCGAGCTTGGGAAGGTCGAGACCCTGGAGCGCCTCGTGGTCGCGGGGACCCTCACCGTTCGGGACCATCCATCGGTGCTCGCCCGTGTTGAGGTCGATGGCCGTGATACGGCCCCACGGCGGCTTCACGAGCGGCAGCCCGCGTGGGCCATCGACGCTCCGAGGCGCCCCTCTCACATAGCGGAAGTCCGACCGATCCGGATCCGGCTGGACGAGGGACACCACGATGGGTGCGGTGATGGACGGCACGTAGAGAGTCTGTGTCTCCGGGTCGACGGCCGCGCCGTTCCAATCCGCGCCACCGACCCAACCGGGCAGCTGAACGGTCCCCTGGGTGCCGTCCGGGTCTTCGCTGCGCACGGACGGGGGCGTAAACATCGGTCCGGACACAAAACCACCGAGGATCTCGATCGCCTCGGCACGAAGCTCGGGAGTGAAGTCGATCAGGTCGTTTGCCGTAATGCCCTGCCGCTCGAAGGGCAGAGGCCAAGTCGGGAACGGCTGTGTAGGTGAGGCGCGCTCCCCCGGCACGAGAGATGGAGGCACCGGAAGCTCTACGATCGGCCACACCGGCTCCCCGGTGACACGGTCGAAGACGTAGGTGAAACCTTGCTTGGTGACCTGCACCACCGCCTGGATCGGTCGTCCGTCCACGGTGATGTCGACCAGGTTTGGTGCGGCTGGGTTGTCGTAGTCCCACAGGCCATGATGAATCATCTGGAAGTGCCACACGCGCTCGCCGGTCGCGCATTCGAGTGCGACCAGGCTTTCGGCGAAGAGGTTGTCGCCGAGCCGGTGCCCACCATACCAGTCGTTCGTCGGTGTGCTCACGGGCAGGTACACATATCCCAGCTCTTCGTCGGCGCTCATCACGGTCCAGACGTTGGCGTTGCCGCTGTACTCCCAGGAACCATCCTCCCAGGTCTCGTTTCCGGGCTCTCCCGGCCGAGGAACCGGGTTGAATCGCCAGCGTAGCGCCCCGGTGGTGACGTCGTAGCCTCTCACATATCCGGGCGTCGCCTCTTGGCGAGTGGGGGCGTCGGACATGGCGGCTCCGACGATCACTACGTCGCCGCAGACCAGCGGAGCGGCGTTCCAGGCGTACGCCTGGAGCCGCGGGCCCATGTCTCGGCGTAGATCGACTCTTCCGCCGTCCCCGAATCCCGGATAGGGCTCTCCGGTCCGGGTACTGAGAGCCACCAGGTGCTCGCCACTCACCATCAGGAGCCGGTCGTCTGACCCGTCCGCCCAATACGCGAGCCCCCTTGTGCCGCGCCCCGGCAGTCCCGGGGGGGTCCCCGGCACCGTACCGGTGCCTCCAGCCAGGGGGTTGTAGACCCAAAGCGTCTCGCCGGTGACCGGATCGATCGCTGCTGCTTGGCCGAGATTCGTGCTGGTGAACAACGCGTCCCCCACCTTCAGGGGCGTCGCCAACAGCAGGTTGTTGAATCTGAGGTCGGGGTTCTCCTCCCGACGATCGTAGTCCACCGACCGCCACGTCCAGGCCACTTGAAGATCCTGCACGTTGGTCTCGTCGATGGCGTCGAGGGAGGAGTACTTGGTGCTACCGGCGTCCCCGGCGTAGCTCCGCCACTCCCCGTTCTGAGCACCCTGTTGGCCTGAGGCCGGTGATGCCCACAAGCCAGACAAGGCGACGCCAAGCACTCCTAGTCGCAGAGCCGAAGGGCTCCACAGAATCGATCGTCTCACAAGCTGTCGTGGCATGTTGTGTCCCTCTACTGTAGTCCCTCTACCTGGTGGCGGCGGTACGCTAGCGGCCCTCCAGGGCTGTCTTGAGGCGGATGACTGAATGGGCCACCGTCGTGCTCCGGGATCAGACCGAGGTCAAGATCCGAGGGCCGGCCGGTAGGCGCAAGCAGAGCCCGGGTGGGCGCCGCTCATCACCCCTCGCGGGCCGGCCCACGCAACGGTACGTTGCCTTGCGCGTTTTCTGCTGACTGAATCTGCAGCAAGGGGTATTCTGATGGTTGCCCGCATCCTACTACGACCTCTCCTCTTTGCCCTCGGCCTCTGCCTCGCCGCGACCACAATCGCGGCCCAGGACAGGCCAACCCTCGGAGAGGACGATTACGACCAGTGGGAGAGAACCGGCCCGGCCGTTCTCTCTCCCCAGGGTCTCTGGTTGGCCGTATCGGTTGGACGCGTGAGCGACGAGAACGAGCTCCGTATTCACCAAACCGACTCTGATTCCGTCGTCGTGGTTTCCTACGGGACACGGCCCGCGTTCAGTGCCGACGGGGCATGGCTTGCGTATGCCATCGGTGTTTCCGAGGATGAGCGGGAAGCGGCCCGAGAGCGGAACGGAAGTGCCCACAACGCGCTCGGGCTGCTGAATCTGCAGACCGGCGAACAAGAAGAGATCGAAGACGTCCAGGCGTTCTCCTTTTCGGACGATGGGGCGTTCTTGTCCATCAGGCGCTACAAGCCGGACGACAAGGACAGCGAAGGCGTCGATGTGATCGTGCGGACGATGGCGACCGGGTCAATCATGAGCTTTGGCAACGTCTCGGGCGCGGCGTGGCAGGATGAGGGCAACCTGCTCGCGTTGACGATCGACGCGGATGGTCAGGTCGGGAACGGGGTGTCGCTCTTCGATCCGAGCACGGGTGTACTTCGCTCGCTCGACGCGGACGCCGCGACCTACCGTGGCCTCTCGTGGAGGGATGAGTCGGCTGATCTCGCGGTCTTGAAGACCTTCGAGGACGAAGCGTACGAGGACACGGCGAACGTGGCATTGGCTTGGCGCGACCTCGGCGACGATGGCTTCGAAAGCTACTCCCTCGACCCTCGTGCCCAGACGTCCTTCCCGCAGTCGATGCGCGTCGTGGAGTTCCGCAGGCCCTCTTGGTCCGATGACGGCTCGACCGTGTTCCTCGGCCTTCAGGAGCGACGCCCGGATCTGGACGCCGAGGCCGAGCCCGCCGCAGAGAGCGAGCCCGACGCCGAAGGCGAGGCCGACGACGAAGAGGGTGGAGACGAGGAAACCGGCAAGGAGGACGGTGGAGAGGAAGAGGACGAGGACGGGAAAGCAGGCGTGGAGATATGGCACTCGTTGGACTTTGATCCCGTGCCCCAGCAACGCGTTCGGGAGCAGCAGCTCCGGCGGGAGAACTTCCTCTCGGCGTGGCATCTCGACGCCGACCGGTTCGTCCAGCTCGGAGACGATCTCACCGAGCTGACGTCGACCGTCGAGGGTGGCCGCTGGCTCGTCGGTCGTGACCAGAGCCCCTACGACCAGCACGCGATGTTCCGTCAGCAGTTCTTCGACCTCTATGCGATCGACACCGAGACCGGCGCCAAGACGCTGATCGAGGATCGACTCACCATGCAGTTCGGCGGAAGTGCCGGCGGCGGGTACGTCGTCTGGTTCGAGGGCGAGGACTATTTCACCTACGACCTCGACTCAGGCGAGAAGCGCAACATCACCGAGAGCGTCCCGACGCAGTTCGTGAACCTCGACTTGACGCCCACCCGCGAGCAGATGCCGACCTTCGGGATCGCCGGATACCTCCAGGACGACCGGGCGATTCTACTGAACGACCGATGGGACGTCTGGGAGGTGGAGCTCGACGGGGGCGGGCATCAACGCCTCACGTTCGGAGCCGAGGACGAGGTCCGCTACCGCGTCACCGATCTCGATCCTGAGGAGCCGGCGTACGACTCCGACGCACCGCTGTACTACACCACGTACGGGGAGTGGTCGAAGAAGGCGGGGTACTCGCGTGCGCGCCGGGGCGACGCACCCGAGGCGCTCGTTTGGGATGACAAGTCCTACGGCGGCTTTCTGGGCAGGCTCCAGATGGCCGAGGATGCGGACGTCCTCGTCTTCAGGCAGGAACGCTTCGATGACTCGCCCGACTACTTCGTAGCAGGGCCCGACCTGGAGAACCCGCGTCAGGTCACGGACACGAACCCGTTCCAGGACGACTACGCATGGGGCCGAACGGAGCTCATCGAATACGAGAACGAGTGGGGGCGGAGGCTCCAGGGAGCGCTCCTCTATCCCGCCGACTACGAGCCCGGTCGTCAGTACCCCATGATCGTCAATCACTACGAGCTGCTGTCACAGTCGCTCCATCAGTACCAGGTGCCGGATCCCACGCAGTACTACAACGTCCAGATCTGGAGCCAGGAGGGCTACTTCGTGCTGCGACCGGACATCGTCTATCGCGACCGGCGCCCGGGGCAATCCAACGTGGAGACGATCCGCCCGGCGGTCGCCGCAGCCGTCGCGACGGGGATGATCGACGAGGCTAACATCGGCCTGATCGGCCACTCGTGGGGCGGGTATCAGACGACTTTCTTCGTGACGCAGGACGACCTCTTCAAGACTGCGGTGGCTGGGGCTCCTCTCACGAACCTGATGAGCATGTACCTCTCGTTCTACTGGAACAGTGGAGGTACCGACGCACGCATCTTCGAGATCAGCCAGGGCCGGATGCAGGTCCCATGGTGGGAGGACTACGCGTCGTATGAGGCCAACTCGCCCCTACACCACATCCAGAACCTGAACACGCCTCTCCTGATGATGTTCGGTACGAACGATGGAGCGGTCGAGTACAACCAGGGTGTCGAGTTCTACAACGCTGCGCGTCGTCTCGGAAAGCACATGGTGATGCTCTCATACGAAGGGGAGAACCACGGTCTGGCCAGGGAGCCCAATCAGCTCGACTACCAGCGGCGCATTCTGGAGTGGTTCGCCTATTACCTGAAAGGCGAACCGGCCCCGGATTGGATCACCAAGGGTGTCCCCTATTTGGAGCAGCAGGACGGACCGAGAAAGAGCAAGCCGATCACCTAATCGTTTAGGAAAAAACCCGGAGGGTGAAATGAAGCGTTTCCTTACGTGCTTCTTGACGTGCCTTTTGATGACGGTGCTCGTGTCGCCCGCAGAGTCGGTCATGGCTCAGTCGCGTCCGGACCTTCCGGGCAGCCGCCAGCCCGTTCGCCTGAGCACAACCCGCATCGCCCCGCTCCCCGAATCGCAATGGACAGACCAGCACCGGGCGCTGGTCCGGGAGTATGCGCCGGACGGACGCGTCGGCAACGCCCTCGCGACACTCATGCACGTGCCGGAGCTCGCTCAGGGGATCATGCCGTTTGTCAGATTCCTCGCTCAGGAATCAACGTTGGAGCCACGTCATCGGTTGCTTCTCCGGCTACGGACTGCGTGGCTCACGCACAACCAGTACCAGTGGTCGGCGTTCGCGTCGAGCGGCCGCGAGGCTGGACTCACGGATGCCGAGTTGCGTCGCATCGCCGTCGGGCCCGACGCCGACGGGTGGGACGACTTCGATGCCACACACCTCCGTCTGGCCGACGAGCTCTATCGGAACTCGTCGGTGTCGGACCAGACGTGGACGACGCTGGGCGTTCGCTACAACATGAACCAGATGATGGAGGCGGTCGCGAACGTCACCCAGTCCATCCTGGCCGCGATGCTGTTCAACTCGATGGGTGTGCAGCCCAACGACTGGACGACCGACCGCTTGCCTACTGATGTCCCCTACCGCCTGTCGGTGCCGGACCGAGAGGCGCCGCTTGTCAATCCTCGGATCGCGCCACTAGAAGGGAGAGGGATCAGGGTCACCCGAACGTTCGCCCGTCACCCACGTCTATCCGCGGTCCAAGGTGGAACGTACAACTTCGTGCTGGGTGCTTCGCCCCTCACCGAACACGACCGAGAGCTCCTCATTCTTCGCATCGGCTGGAACGCCCAGGCCGAATACGAATGGGCGAAGCACGTCGGCAGCGTGGGTCGCGCAAGAGACTGGGGGCTGGAGCCGCTACGCATCGCCGAAGGCCCCGGTGCGGACGGCTGGAGCCCCTTGTCGGTGACCCTGCTCAACCTCGCGGATGAGCTCTATCGCGACGCGATGGTTTCGGACGGGACCTGGGCGGCGATCACCGCCGAGTTCGACACGCGCGAGACCATCTCCGCCCTGATGACCGTGAGCACGTACCGGCTCGTCTCGATGACGCTCAATGCGTTCGGGGTGCAGATCCTGGAAACCGACGAGGGGCTCCCGGACATTCGATAATCAATTATGGCCTCAGTCGACTACGGCCTCAGTCGACTGTGGCCTCGTCACTGATTCAACTGATCCGCCTCCATCAGCGCCAGCACGGCGAACGCCGTGGCTGCGTCGGCCATCAGGAGCCCTCTATCCGATGTAGGATCCCTCTCTCTGTTGAGTGAGGAGGCGGGCCACATGCCGCTTGTCGGATCCTGGTTCTGCACCAACCAGGCGAGGGCCTCACTCAGATTCTCCTCAGCGGGCGAAACACCTGCCTTTTGAAGAGCGAACGCGATCAACCCGGTGGCGTATCCATCGCTCTCGAGACTCGGGGAGAATCCATCCGGGGGCTCCCACTGCCCCAGGGAGGTAAGACTCCAGCCGCCGTCGGCGTTCTGCAGGCGCGTGACATCGGCGATGATCGACTGCTGTTGATCCCGCGTCAAAAGATCGGGGAGCTCAGAGGAAGCCCAAAGCAACATGACTCGGTCGAATGCCGACCGGCTTTCCGAGTCGTCCTGGAGATACGCCTTGAGCGATGCCACTCGATCCTCGATCTCGGTCGAAGTCGCGTACTCGTCTGGTGCGATTCCGACCGCCACGGCGGCGAGTGCAGCTCCGAAGTAAGCCGCAACTTCCGACTCCCAGGGAGCCAGGTCGAAGTACAGCCACGCCCAGGCGCCTCTGCCCTCCCCGCGAGTGAACTGAAGCGCCCACAGATTCTCGAACGCCCGACGTGTTTCGCGGGTCAGGTGTCCCTCCTGCGCGTCACGGCTGGCCAGAATCAGCGCGTTCAGGATGGCTTCCGTCCCTCTCGACTCACTGGTTTTTGGGAGACCCACGGTCTGGTCCGGGTAGTACGGATCTACCTCGTCCCAGAGGGCCACTCTCTTCTCGACATCGCGTAGCAGGTCCACTTCGGGGACTCTCGGGCCTGTCTCTCCTAGAGCCGCGCGAAGTGCGGGCCGGGCCAGGGCATACGGAAGCGTCGTATGACACGAGACGCAGGACGTCTCGTGGTCGCGGTCTGCGATGGGCCAGGTCCGCCACCAGGCTGCTCGTCCGTCGAGGTAGGCGGCTGCCGCCGCTCGATCCCACTCGGCCGACGAACGGGGTTGTGTCTGCGACTCGACCTGGGCAGGGCCGAGGGCGAGGCTCACTCCCACTCCACATGCCAGGACAGCTAGGTGGCTAGTCTTCACACTTCTTCCCTCCGTTAGGGCCGGTTCTGCGCGGACTGCGTGTCGTCACTGATTCGGCTGGAGCTCGGCGAGGCTAAGCCCGTTGACCCCATCGATGATCTTCGCGTATGCCCGAGCCACGGCCTCGAGTCCCACGGAGGGGATCAGCGTCGATACGTCCAAGTCGGTGTGCTTGTGCTCCGGGGACCGAATGAGCTGGATCGACGGCGCCTCCTCGTCAATCTGTCCGATCTCTCCCGAGGCGCTGGGATGCATCTCCCCGACGATGCTCACCCCGAACGTACGGTAGGCACCGAGCACGATGTCGAGGAGCTCGTCACTCCCATGTACCCACCAACGTCGGGGCGAGATGCCGACCGTTCTCCGGAGCTCCGTCCCGAATCCCAGGAACTGCACCGGCGCGATGTGCTCGGCGTTGAGCAAGAGGGCGGTCCTCTCCAGCATGCCCTGCTCACGCATGTAGGGTGAGTTGGGCGAGCCGATGTGATGTCCGGCGGTACCGACGAAGATCATGTTCCTGCGTCGCTGGTCACGCGGGATCTGAGAAAAGTGCTCGGCAAGCGCGAGCATCACCGCCACGCCCGACGCGTTGTCCAGTGCAGCCTCGAACCACCCGTCCAGGTGCGCCGTGATGATGATCGTCTCGTCCGTCGTGCCCGGGAGCATCGCATATTGGCTCGGACTGGTCTGTCCGGCGACCATGTCCACGTCGACGCTCGCGCTGATCCTCACCGGTCCCTCTTCGATCAGCCCCCGGAGCCGCTGGCCGTCCTCGTACCCGACCCAGAAACCCGGCAACGCTGTCGTGGGAAGGTCTTGGATCACGCCCATGTTTTCGGCATATCCCCAGATACCGACGGCGAGCGCCGCACCGGCGGCCTGCGCCCGTTGAGCGACCCGTTCCCAACGGGAAGAATTCCCCATCTGACCGGGCGCCAGCATGGCCTGGAAGACGACGGCTTTGCCGTTCACGTCACGCCCGGTGAAGTCCGCAGCGGTACCGAGCCCGACCCAAACTGCTTCGGCGTCGTTCGGCACCTCGTAAGGACTCACGACAGTTCGTCCAGTATATCGGCCAGAGCCCCAAACGCTTGACGGAGGGGCCGGGTACGCGCTCGGGAAGGTGAGCGTCTGTCCCCTACCTGAGGCGGTCAGGCTCCAATCCCGTGGCGTCCACTGTGGGCCGAGATCGAACGGGACCTGGTGGATGTCTTCCAGGCCGAGAGCACGGAATCTCGCCGCCAGCCAATCGGCCGTCATCGCCTCGTACTCGGATCCGGCGATCCGGCCCCAATACTTGTTTCCGTCGTCCCGGCTCCGATGCGAGAACGCGATGACCTCGTTCATCAGCTCCTTGATGTGACGCCCGTCGATCCGCGCGTAGACGCGGTCGTCGCCGGACAACGGCATGCGCATGTAGTCGAACGCGTCGTCGCGGACCTCGCCGAAGGCGTCCAGGAGGACGTTGGCGTCTTGGGCCTGGAGTCCCGCCTGGAGCCCCGGGCTAACGAGCCCGACCGTCGCGGCAATGATGCCAAGGCCAGGAGTGAGAATACGGTAGCTGGATATTCGCCTTCGCTTTCCCATTGCCGCCTCCTGCCGGTGCAGGGTAAACCATCGCGTGGAAGTCGTTGGATACACTACGGACCCAGGTCGGCCTAAGCAACGCGGGGAGTTGGGCACGTTGGTAGGCGCGGCGCCGGCGCTAGCCGACGATCACGGCGCCTTCCACGAAGACGCGAAGCCGGGGGATCTGAGCCTTCAGTTCGGCACTCGTGACTTCAATTCTTCGAAGAAATTTTGGACGAGGATCAGCTGGTCGGCGGGGGATTCATCTTGGACGATCCGCAACATGACGAAACTCTCGTCGTCGGGGCTCACGTCGAATTGTGCGTGGCCGTTACCGGGCAGGTAGTCCGCCAAGGAGTACAGCACCTCCTGCTGGCCTGCCGAGAAGGACGGGTCTCCTGTCACCTCGACCGCCACCAACTCGTGGTTCCCGTTCCGGAAGAACAGCTCACGACCGCTGTGTGCCCACATCGGCTCCCTTCCTCCAGCGTTGGACACCTGCACCGGCCCGGCGGAACCCGCGTCCGGGAAGGGGCTCACGTACACCTCGTCTCGGCCCGATTTACGTGAGACGTACGCCAGCCAGCGTCCATCGGGGGATAGGGTGGCGGAGTAGTCATTGAACTCCGTCGGTACCAGGGGAACTGCAACGCTGTCGATCTCCGGGCGAATCGCGTAGATGTCGGCCGCGCTGATGCCAAGCCCCCCCGTACGGAACACCACCCAAACGCCATCCCGGGAGTAGAGCGCCTCTAGGATGGTCCCCTCCCCATCCAATACAACTTGTGCGGTGTCACTCCCATCCGCCCGCTTCCTCCAAAGCTGGAGGTCTCCGTCGCGATTGGAGTTGAACGTCAACCACTGACCATCCGATGACCACGTAGCCCTGCGGTTGACTGACCCCTCGAACGTAAACCGGCGCCGCGGTCCCCGGGGCCCCTGGCCCAACTGCTTGATCCACAGGTCAAACCTCCCCTCAGAATCCATGATCGAGAGCGCGAGTCGAGCTCCGGAAGGATCGAGGGCGAGACTGGAATTGGCCGGTGTTCCGCGAAAACTCCATTCTGGATCGATCTCCCGAGCGGTGCCGTCGCGGTCCACCCACACGGGAACGAGGGTCTCTGTGGTTGCGCCCTCGCCAGGAACGTAGAGCAGCGCACCCGTCGTCGAGACCGCGAATTGCGACCTCGATTGAAAGTCCACCGCCACGGTTTCGCCCAACGCCACCGATGGTCCGGTGACTTCCAGTTGATCCAAGTCGAACGGTGCCCCCAGGAGCGTACCGTCCGTCGCGGCGTACACGAGGTGACCTGAAGGAGCGTACCGCGCCATCCCCCCGGGAAGGAGAGTTCGGATCTCGCTCTCGTCGAAGTCCATGACCCCGATCTCGCTCTGCGCGGGTCCGCCTCGCCAGATCGTAAACAAGAACCCCCGCTTCTCGGGCAGGACGTCTACCCATAGGTGCCGGATTCCAGCGTCGTGCGCGGTCATCAGCTCCGGATCACCCCCTTCCACCGGAACGCGCTGGATTGTTGCCGCCTCGTCAGAGAAATACAACATCCCGTCCGAGCCCCAATCCAATCCACCTCCACGTACTCCGGATGCCAGGACCGTACGCGGCGGACCCCCCAGGAGAGATACGGTCCGCAGACCGCCTCCTGCTGTCGTGAAGGCCACAGAATCTCCGTCGGGGGAGAAAACTGGGTTCGAAGCTCCCTCTGTTCCGGGGATCGGCTCGACCGCAAAACTCTCGAGCCGACGGTGCAAGAGTTGAGATCGGCCTTTGTATACGATACTCGAGCCGTCAGGGGATAGAGCGAGGCCTATGCCGACTTGCCCAGGCTGACTCGCAAACTCCAAGCCCTCAGGGAAGCTCACCAGGGACCTCACGATCGGTCGAGGCTCTTGGGGGCGGGACATGGCCCACGCGACAACGGCGAGGGCCACGGCAAGGCCAGACGCGAGAGCGGTCATGGAAATGCTCAACCGATTCCAATTGCCCGCACCTGCGACCGAGCGTCCCGCCTCTGCAGGCTCCCCATAACGAAAGGCCCGATCTTCCAACGCCTTCGCGAATTCTTCTGCCGACTCGAAACGGTCCGCCGGCAGCTTCTCCAGCGCCTTCCGAACGGACGCGTCCACATTCGCTGGGACCGAAGGACGGTGTTTCGCCGGTGATGCGGGTTCTTCGGTCAGGATCTTCGCCAGCACGGCTTGAGCGCTTCTGCCCGCATAAGGGGGCTCTCCGGTGAGCATTTCGTACAGAACACACCCGAGTGCGTAGACATCCGAGCGTGGACCGATGTCCCGGTCACCCGCGGCCTGCTCCGGACTCATGTAATGGGGGGTCCCGAGACTGACCCCCGTCTCCGTCACCCGTTCCCCACCCGCCTGTGCCACGGCGAGCGCGATCCCGAAATCCGCTATCGTCGGCTCGCCCCGCTCGCTCAGCAGGATGTTGCCCGGCTTGATGTCCCGGTGCACGACGCCCTGTTCGTGTGCGTAGTCCAGAGCGGAGGCCACCTTGCCGGTAATCTCCAAAGCGTTTTCTAGGCCGAGCTGCTTTTCGTTCTCCAGCTTCTTGCTCAGCGTCTGGCCCTCGACGTAGGGCATGACATAGAAGAGGACTCCGTCCACTTCTCCGGAGTCGTGAAGCGGCAGAATGTGCGGATGTTGGAGGTTGGCCGTGACCTGGATTTCGGCCAGGAAACGTTCAGCTCCGACAACCGCGGCCAACTCGGGCTTCAGGACCTTGAGGGCGACCTTACGCTGGTGCTTGAGGTCGTCGGCCAGGTACACCGTCGCCATGCCACCCTCGCCTAGCTCACGTTCGATGGCGTAGCGGCCTTCTAGGGCTGTGTTGAGACGGGTGGCGGGATCAGACATAGGCGCACTCCGAGATCAGGCTGCGCTCAACATCCGAGAGTGGGCCGGTAGGCGCAAGCAGAAGGCCGTCCGTGGGAGTTGTCGGTCCTATCTGTAGCCCCGGACGAGACGCGACTCACTCCCCCTGAATGAGAAGACGGCCATCGAACGGTAGGATCGCCTGCCGCATCGAGTCGAACTGATTTCGCCAGGGTTCGTGCAATTTGCACCTCCAACCACCTGCGCCAATCGCCTGTGAAACTGCCCGGAAGGTCCGGTAAACAGACATGGTATACAAGTAAGTAAAGAGACATGGGTAACAGTCGGCACCCCTACAGGAGGTGACCGATGCCGTTCACGGAGACTGATATCGTGGACGAACGAAGCCGTTTCATCGAAGACGCTCACCGGAGTCTGCACAGCTTCACGTGGCTCTGCGCCCACTACGGGATCAGCCGCAAGACCGGCTACGAGTGGCTGGACCGCTGGAGAACGCACGGCCCCGAAGGACTTCGAAACCGGTCGAGTCGACCCAAGCATTGCCCCTGGGCGACGCCCCCCGAAGTCGTCGAGGCCATCCTCGGGGTCCGACGTACCTACACCGACTACGGCGCGAAGAAGATCCGTTGGTACCTCGACAAGCACACACCCGAGCTCGTCCTGCCCTCGCGCACCACGATCCACAACATTCTGCGTCGTCACGATCTCGTGCCCAAGCGACGACGGAGGGCCCGACGTTGGCACCCGGGCCGACCCGATGCTGCAGCCGATGTGCCCAACCGGAGCTGGAGCGCCGACTTCAAGGGCGAGTTCCGCACCCGAGACGGACGGTACTGCTATCCACTCACCGTCCAGGACATGCACTCGCGTTTCCTGCTCGACTGTCGCGGGCGCATCGACGTCAGCATCGACGGCGTTATCCCAGTGTTCACGCGCCTCTTCCGTCGGTTCGGGCTGCCCGAGAGGATCCGCACGGACAACGGGACGCCCTTCGCTTCCAATGCCCTCGGCCGTCTGTCCAGGCTCTCCGTCTGGTTCGTCCAGCTCGGCATCATGCCCGATCTCATTGAGCCTGCCAGCCCTCAGCAGAACGGAAAACACGAGAACATGCACCTCGTCCTCAAGCGCCGTACCACCCGGCCGCCCCGATCCAACATGCGAACCCAACAACGAGCCTTCCGTGACTTCCAAGCCGAGTTCAATCACATCCGACCTCATGAAGCTCTCGACGGCGCCGTGCCCGCTGACTTCTACTCTCCCTCACCCAGGCGCTTCCCAAAGACCCTCAAGCCCATCACCTACCCGGGCCACTTCGAGACCCGCCTCGTCAGCTCCAACGGCGGCATCCGTTGGTACGCCAGGCGCATCCCTGTCAGCAGGCTCCTCGCAGGTCATGACGTCGGCCTCGAGCAAGTTGACCACGGCCTCTTCGACGTCTACTTCGGTCCCATCTGGCTCGGTCGATTCGTTGAACCCAAACACCGAATCTTTGACTCCCTCGGTAGAGGGAAAAGAAGAACTGGTGGTACCTACAAAGGACGGCGAACTGTTACCCAGGTCTCTTGACTTAACTGTTACCCAGGTCCTTTATCGCTCAGAAGGACATCGGAAGCGCTCTGATTGTCGGGGTTTTCCGGGGCAGGAACTTCCGTGTGCACGATCCTTGCCCCAGAACGTCCACTAGAGTTCGGTTTCACGGTCACAGCTGCGCAAGAAGGATCTTCACGATGTTCGATAGAGACCTGGGCGGGGGCGCCTTCGCGGGCTCCGTCTTCCGACGCCATGGGCGGATGATTCTGATGTCGGTTGCCGCCGTTGTGATCGTCGGCGGGCTAGTCCAAGGCGCCCTTGTGCCGAGGCCCCTCGATTTCGGCATCCTGACGGCGCTGATCGTTCGCCGCTTCGGCTTGGTGCGGACGACCGTGACGGCGTTGGTGCTCTTGATGATGGCGATTGCGGTGACACCCGGAACGCGCTGCAGTCGTGAGATGGCGTACGGCGCCGCGATGAGGTCGGATCTGAAGAACGTGGCCTCTCTGCAGGAGATCTACTACTCCGACCACTACGCCTACACGAGCTCCGCAACGGACCTGGCGTTTACGAGCTCGCACGGCGTGGAGATCACAGTGTACGCGACCCCAAAGGGGTGGGCTGCGTGGGCGACGCACGCAGCACTCGGGCCGTCACAAGGGTGCGCCATGTACTACGGCGAGTCTCCCGTGAGCCGGGAGATGATCGGCGAGGTGACGCCGACCGATCCGGGAGTGATCGCCTGCGCGGAGCTGCGCTAGTCCTGGGCGCAAGCAGAAAGAGCAAAGGAGAAGAGCCCCTCTTGCACCTTGTCCGCGGTGTTGATTATCGTATATCGTCGATTAACGATTAAATGGGACCGAGATGATAACCTCCACAATCCCCGATGAACGACTCGCCGCCATGGCCAAGGCGCTCGGCCACCCAGCTCGGATCGCGATCTTACGAACGCTGGCCCGAAGCGCGTGCATTTGTGGCGAGATCGTCGAGGAGTCTCCGCTGGCCCAGTCAACCGTCTCGCAGCACTTGAAGGTGCTCAAGACTGCAGGCTGGATCACGGGAGAGCTGGATGGGCCTCGGACGTGTTACTCGCTCAATCCAGAGGCCGTCTCGGACTTCCGTTTCCTGCTGGACCCCGCGCTCGAGCAGTGGGAAGATGCTTGCAATTGCTCAGACGGTTCCAGCTGCCTTTAACCCATACCTCTGGAGGTCTCATGCCTTGCAGATCGAGCGGTTGCTGCAATTGCTGCGGTGACTGCGGATGCGGCGGCGATTGCTGCTGACCTGAGCTAGTCGGAGACGGTCGGGACGCCGGCCGGCCTCCTAGCTCGCCACGCCTTCCACGAAGACGCGAAGCCAGGGGATGTGGCGGGTCGTCACGGACATAAGGACACCACCGTCACTCCCTTGGACTTCAGCGCAGCCACGTCCGTGCAACTCACGTTCGTGGACATGAGATTGACCGTGTCACCCGCTCCGAGCCCCGCGTTGTCCACAAGGGGCTGGATGTCGGTGAGGGCGGGCTTGTCGCCGAGGAAGAGTCCCGTCAGGCTCGTGAGCCCGCTCAGTGCGCTGATGTCGGTGATCGAGTTGTTTTCGAGGTCAAGCCTCCCGAGGCTCGTGAGCCCGCTCAGTGCACTGATGTCGCTGATGGAGGTGTTCGGGAGCCTGAGGCTGCCCAGGCTCGTGAGCCCGCTCAATGGGCTGATGTCGGTGATCGGGTTGTTGTTGAGGTGGAGGAGCTCCAGGCTCGTGAGCCCGCTCAGTGCACTGATGTTGGTGATGGAGTTGTCACGGAGGCTAAGGACCATCATGCTCGTGAGCCCCCTCAGAGGGGTGATGTCGGTGATCGAGTTTGCGGTCACGTCGAGGTAAAACAGGCTCGCGAGTCCGCTCAGGGGGGTGATGTCTGTAATCAAGTTCGAGGGGACGCTGAGGAACTGCAGGTCCGCGAGATTCTGGATACCCACTAAGCTCTCGATCTCGCCCGAAGCGCCGGTAGCTAGTTCCGTCATCCCAGATATCACGCCGCAGGTGAGATCCTCCTGCGCGCCGACTCGTAGATCCCCCCTAACCTCCGCCTCCAGCTCGGCATCCTCAAACGTCGCGATGGCCGCGTCGGAATGGTCGCTGCAAAGCTCGCTGGGCTGAAGCCGAACTTGCGCTTCACACACGGACAGACTTGCGAGGAGGAGCGTTAGGAGAAGGACCGAGGTAACACCGAAGCTCTTCATCTCATTCGCTCGTCGGCTTTAGAGGATCAGACTGCGGTCAACATCCGAGAGTGGGGCGGTAGGCGCAAGCAGGGGCCTGTCAGGCGAATGGTGGATGCCCGTTCATGA
Organism: Longimicrobiales bacterium; assembly: GCA_965249775.1. GTDB lineage: Bacteria > Gemmatimonadota > Gemmatimonadetes > Longimicrobiales > Gaopeijiaceae > UBA822. The sequence goes on along the minus strand of OZ252253.1, from coordinate 2,470,210 downwards.
AGGCCTCCACATGGCCCTTGGCACAAGATTTGGCTCGTCGGGCCCGTGAGTGGGGCTTTTGCCACGGGCCGTCAGCAGGCATGTTGGGCCTCTACTTGCCGCATCGTTCCATCGTGTACGGGGGAGGACATTGACCATGCCTGCATCGATGACCCGGCGTCAACTGATTCAGGGGTTTGCCGCCATGGCACCGGCAGCCGCCTTGACCAGCGTACCGGCCGGTCGGTCGCTGATGGCAGCCAGTATCGGTACATCTGAGGCCGGACGGACCACCCCACAGACCCAAGAGATCGGACCGCTGCCCGCATCAGTGCTGCCGGACGGCGTCCGTTCCCGGTTCGTGGACAACATCAACGGCCTCCGCGTCCATGTGCTCGAGGCCGGTTTCGAGGGGGGGCGGCGGCCAGGCCTGCTGCTGCTACACGGCTTTCCCGAGTTGGCCTACAGCTGGCGGAACGTGATGGTGCCGCTGGCCGAGGCCGGGTACCACGTCTTCGCACCGGATCTGCGTGGGTACGGGCGTACGACGGGATGGGATGACGACTACGACGGCGACCTTTTCTCGTTCCGGCGACTGAACGTCGTTCGCGACGTGCTGGGGCTCGTATCGGCCTTCGGGTATCGCTCGCTGCCGGTGATCGGGCACGACTTCGGCTCGCCGGTCGCTGCCTGGTGTGCCATCGTGCGGCCGGACGTGTTCACCTCGGTCGCCTTGATGAGTGCGCCCTTCGGCGGAACTGCATCGCTGCCGTTCGACACGGCCAACAATCCGCCCCGCCCACGGTCTCCGGGCTACAATCTGACGGCAGAGTTGGCCAGCCTCCCGCGTCCACGCAAGCACTACCAGCGGTATTACACCACACGCGAGGCCAACGAGAACATGTGGCACCCGCCCGAGGGGCTTCAGGCGTTCATCAGGGGCTACTACCACTACAAGAGTGCCGACTGGACCGACAACAGGCCGTTCCGGCTAGCATCGCGCACGGCCGCCGAGATGGCGCAGATGCCCACCTACTACATCATGGATCTGGCCGATGGCATGGCTGAAACCGTCGCCAAGAACATGCCTTCTGCGGCCCAGATCGCGGCCAACACGTGGCTGCCGGACAGCGAGCTCGAGGTCTATGTCGAGGAGTATGGCCGCACCGGCTTCCAGGGCGGGCTGAATCACTATCGATCGGGCGGTCTTGGTGCTCCGGAGCAGCAGCTCTTCGCCGGCCGGACCATCGACCAACCGTCGCTCTTCATCGCAGGTGCGAGCGACTGGGGCAGCTATCAAAGCCCGGGTGCACTTGAACGGATGCAGAACGAGGCCTGCACCGACATGCGAGCCGTGCACATGGTGGACGGCGCCGGTCACTGGGTGCAGCAGGAACAGCCCGAGGAAACGAGCCGCCTGTTGATCGAATTCTTGAGGAGAGTGTAAGGCTGTCGCCTGATCGATTCCGTTTGACCAGGAACTGTACCGGAGCGAGGAGCCATCATGGCCGTTGGTGAGACTGCCCAGAGCGGAGCAACGGGAGCAGTAACGGACCGGTCACGAGAGATCGTGACCGCTCAACGGGAGCATCTCTTCCCTTGGGTGAAGCCGTACTATGCCGAGCCACTGGTCCTGTCGGACGGGGAGGGCGTGTGGGTACGGGATGAGCAGGAAAGGGAGTATCTGGACCTCTTCGCCGGAATCCTCACCACCTCGGTGGGCCACTGCCATCCCGATGTGGTTTCGGCGGTCGAGGCGCAGATCCGTCGCCTCGGGCACACGTCCACGCTCTACGTCACCGAGCAGCAGGTCGCGGCCGCAGTGCAGCTCGCCCGATTGAGCCCGGGAGACCTCCAGCGCTCGGCCTTCACCAACAGCGGGACGGAGGCGATCGAGACCGCCGTCACCGCCGCCTGCATCCACACCGGCCGCAGCGAAGTCATCGCGCTGCGGTACGGCTATTCGGGGCGTAGCGCGCTGGCCGCCAGTCTCACCGGGCACGCCTCCTGGCGTCCGCTCCCCACCCAGACCGTCGGGGTCAAACACGCCAGGGCGCCATACGTGTACCGATCGCCCTTGGGGGGTGGGGCGACCGAGGAGGAGTGCACCGATTTCTTCATCGACGACCTCGTGGAGGTCATCGAGACCACCACCAGCGGGCGGCCCGCCGCGCTCCTGGCCGAGACGATCCAGGGTGTCGCGGGCTACGTCGTCCCTTCCGCTGGATACCTGACCCGAGCGGCCGAGGTGATCCGCTCGTACGGCGGCCTCTTTATCAGCGACGAGGTTCAGACCGGTTTCGGACGGACGGGTGGGGCTTGGTTCGGCATCGAGCACTGGGACGTGGTACCCGACATCATGGTGATGGCGAAGGGGATCGCGAACGGCTTCCCGGTCGCCGCGACGATTGCCACCGACGAGATCGCCGAGTCGTGGAGCTCGAACTCCATCTCGACCTTCGGCGGAAACCCAGTATGCATGGCAGCGGCGGTCGCGACGATGACCGTGATGGAAGAGGAGGACGTGCCGGCCCGCTCCGCCGAGCGAGGCGACCAGATCCGCCGCGCTCTGGATGCTCTCGACGCCGAGTTCGATTGGATCGGCGATGTCCGGGGGATGGGGCTCATGCAGGCGATGGAGCTCGTCGAGGACCCGTCGACCAAAGAGCCCAGTCCGCGCCGGGCCCGAGCCGTTATGGAAGCGGCCAAGGAGGAGGGGCTCCTCTTGGGCACTGGCGGTCGGTACGGGCACGTTGTGAGAATCGGGCCCTCCATGCTCATAACCGCAGAGGAGGTGGACGACGCGATGGCCCGGCTTGCCCGGGCGTGCCGGACCGCGGACGGTACGTCGTGACCGCGAACGGCACTCTGTGATCGCCGGTCTCCCGTGGGAGTCCTGGCTACTCCTTTTAGGCTCTGTCGGAATCCCGCTGGCCATCGTGATCGCCTTCGTCCGTCTTCATAGAGCCGAAAGAAAATGATGGCGTCCGGTACGGTGGTCGCGGTCCTGGTTCTTTACCTCCTGGTGCTGCTGGCCATCGGCTGGTGGGGGGGCAAGGAGTCCGGCGAAGTCGCCGGCTACTACGTGGCCGGCAAGAAACTTCCCTCCTGGGTGATCGCGTTCAGCTCCAACACGACGGGGGAGAGCGCGTGGCTCATGCTCGGCCTCACGGGCATGCGCTACCTGGTGGGTGCACACGCCTTCTGGGTGATCCTCGGTGAAGTGCTGGGCGTCACCCTGGCGTGGGTTCTGGTTGCGAGGCCGTTCAAGGAGTACACGGATCGCTACGACTCCATCACGGTGCCTGATTTTCTGGAGGACCGGTTCCACGATTCTGCCCATGTACTCCGGATCGTCAGCGCGATCATCATCTTCAGCATGGCCGCGTTTTACACGGCCGCACAGCTAACGGCTTCGGGGCGGGCGTTCGAGTCGTTCCTGGGCACGACCTACGAGACGGGAGTCGTGATCGGCGCCGCGATCATCCTCTACTACACGACGATCGGGGGATTCAAGGCGGTCGCGTACAGCGATCTTCTGCAGGGGATACTCATGGTGCTCTGCCTCCTGACGCTCCCGGTCGTGGGGATCGTCGCAGCCGGAGGCTGGCTGGAAATGACCGCGGCACTCCAGGCGACCGACCCCGCCCTCCTGCGTCCCATGGGTGAGTACGGGCTCAGTGTGGCGGGGATCGCAAGTGCCGTGGGGTTTGTGGCGATCGGCTTCGCATTCCTGGGGTCCCCACAGCTCCTCACCCGGTTCATTTCTGGTCGCGACCGAGAAGCGGTGACCGACGCCAGCCTCATCGCCGTTGTCTGCGTCATCATCTTCGACATCGGGGCGATCTTCGCGGGAATGGCCGGGCGAGTGGTCTTCCCCGGCCTGGACGATCCCGAGACGATCTACCCGGTGATGGGGACGGAGCTCTTCCCGGCCTTCTTCACGGGAATCTTCCTGGTGGTGGTCCTGGCGGCGATCATGTCGACCGTGGATTCGCTCCTGATCCTGGCGTCCTCCGCGGTGGTGCGGGACGTAATCCAGAAGACCTTCAATCCGCTCTGGACCGACAAGGTTTTTTCTCGCTGGGGAAAACTGACGACTGTCGTGATCGGGGCCGGTGCCGTGGCGCTCGCCCTTCAGGAAGTGCGCGTGATCTTCTGGTTCGTGCTGTTCGCTTGGTCCGGACTCGCGTCTGCGTTCACTCCCGTGGTTCTCTGTGCGCTCTTCTGGAAAGGAACCACAAGGGCCGGGGCCATTGCGGGGATGATCGCGGGGTTCGCCGGTGCCGTGGGTTGGGTGCTCCTCTTCAAGGATCAGTTTTACGATCTCTACGAAATGATTCCCGGTTTCGTCCTCGGCTTTGCCGTGACCATCGGCGTGAGCCTCGTCACCGAGCCTCCCCCTGGTGTGGACGAAGAGTTCGACTCGGTCTGGAGCGCGGTGGGCCGTCCCTTCAGGCCCGGGGGTGAGTAAGGCTAGGCCTGCCGAGCCATGTTCCCGCCACCGGACTCTACTCACCGTCCGGGATGCACCGCACGTCGTGGCGTACACGGGTCAGCTCTCGATCAGGGCCGCCCCTTCGGCCCACCGCACCAAACTGTGGGTCTTCTGGTTCCCATAGGCCATCTTGCTGGTCATCTTGCACCCTCCCCCCAAATAAACGACAAATCGCAACGTCGAAGCGTATCCATTCTCGCTCACCCAGCACGCCTCGCTCGATGAAGGCCAGATCACAAAGAAACATCGCCGTGCTCGATCTGGTCACTCGAGGTCTTCGAGCCGCTCCTTCGCCCGCGCGGCCAGCTCGACGACCTGGCCGAGTTTCTCCGGCGTCGCCTCGGTCTTCTCGAAGGGCATATAGACGACCTCCACGAGGCGCCCGCCATCCTCAAACGCCACCCCCATCCACTTGGAAATTTGCTCGGTGTAGGCGAAGGCCCCCTCACCCAGCCGCGGGGCCTCGACTGTCTCGTGCCCCTTGCGATCGCGCTTGTCCTCGAGGAGGCTCGCAAGGTCGTCAGCGCCCGCCAGCTTGACCGAGATCGTGACCACCCTGCGACCCCGGGGGAAGCGGACAGTCTCCGTGACCCAGTGGACGACGGCCAGGCTGCCATCCGCCTCCGCCCATTCCCGGTCTAACTTCTTGCGGAGTTGGCGATCCACGCCGAGGTCCCTGACGAGCCCTACCTTCTTTTTCCTGACCTCACGATAATTAACAGTTGCGCACTCGTCCGACGGATGATCCGCTTTTTCGTCGCTAGGCTCGCCGGAGCGTGGAAGCTCCTCGGCCAAGCGATCGACCGCCGTCTGGCGACGGCAGCTACAAGCCTGCGATTCCCAAAGGATTCGCCAGAAACTGGCGCTGTCCCGCTAGGAATGTTTCAGCGATTTGTTTGACCAACCTCAGGAGACCAGCTCAATGACAGCAGTCGCTGTAAACCACCTGCACAAGTCCTACGCCGGCAAGCCCGCAGTAAAGGACCTGAGCTTTACCTTGGATCCGGGCGAGATCCTGGGACTGATCGGGCCCAACGGTGCGGGCAAGAGTACCACGATCAAGACAATCTTGGATTTCATGAAACCCGATTCCGGTGACGTGGCGATACTTGGTCATCGCATGACGGAAGCAACCAAAAATCGAATTGGCTACCTGCCTGAAGAGAAGGGTCTTTACGAAAAACTCAATGCAATCGAAGTGATCGTCTATCTCGCCTCACTGAAGGGACTCGACAAGGCCACTGCCCACAATCGAGCCGACGAGCTACTGCAGCGGACGGGCATGATGGAAAGCAAGACCAAGAAGATCAAGGCAATGAGTAAAGGGATGGGTCAGATGATCCAGTTCATCGTCACCATTATTCACGAGCCCGACCTGCTCATTCTCGATGAGCCTTTTTCCGGCCTCGATCCCGTCAATACGGAACTCATGAAGAAACATCATCGGCCAATTGAGGGACGACGGAAGGGCAATCATTTTGAGCACCCACCAGATGAACGAGGTCGAAGAGCTCTCCGATCGCGTGCTGATGATTAATCGCGGACAATCCGTCCTCTATGGTGAACTGGAAGAGGCGAGAGCGCGGTTTCGGACGAATTCTGTTCAGGTGGCGGTCGATGGAGAACTTGGCGAACTCCAGGGTGTGATCGAACAGAAGTCCAGCAAGAACTCTGTTGAACTCGTGCTGGCGCCGGACACCTCGCCACAGGTCATCCTCGATCGATTGCGTGATCGCGGGACGACAATCAAGCGTTTCGAAATCACAACACCGTCGCTGCACGAAATCTTTCTGGCCCTGGCCGGAGCGAACGATGAACTGGCGGGAGTCAACGATGAATAAGACTTTTCTAATCTTTGGACATGAGTTTCGCCACGCCGTTTTCAGCCTTGGATTCATCTTCTTGACTTTCACCGTCCCGATTCTGGGCCTGCTGGCGATCGGAGGGACCAAGTGGGTAACGACCCTGGTGACGCCGTCGGAACAGCTACTGGACGCCGTCGGATTTGTCGATCAAGCCGGGATCATTGCTGAGCCAACGTCCGACGCATTTGACCGACTGGTTCGGTTCTCATCGCAGCAGGACGCGACGCAGGCGCTCCTACGTGAGGTGGTTTCCGAATTCGTCGTCATCACCGCGGACCATCTGTCAACGGGAACGCTCCGCCGCTACACGTTGGAGAGGGAATTCGATACACCCGCTACGACAGTCTTCATGTTGAAGAGTTTTCTCACGGTGAATCTGCTACAGGACGATGTTGCACCGGAAATCGTTACGTCGGTCGTTTCGCCGCTGGATCTTCAAGTGACTCGACTCGATGAGAACGGACAACCTGCACTGGAACAGAGCAACATCGGAAACGTCATCATCCCAGCGGTTTTCTCACTGCTGTTGGGCCTGGCTCTCACGTTCGGGGCGAATTCGTTGCTCAGTGGTTTTGGGGAAGAAAAGGAGAGTCGTCTCATCGAGGTTCTGTTTTCCTCGGTTTCCGTTGGACAGCTACTAGTCGGAAAGATCTTGGCGTTGGGGACTGCCGGCCTACTGCAAGTCCTGGTCTGGCTGATTTCCGCACCGTTGCTGCTTCACCTGGCTTCATCCACGTTTGGCGGTTTTATGAGCGAGATCCAAATCCCGGCAAACTTTCTTGTATTAGGTATCCTCTACTTCATCTTGGGTTACCTACTGTTTGCGGTCTTTTCCATTTGTGTCGGCGCGATTACCTCCAACGCTATGGAAGGAAGTCAGCTAGCGATGTTTTACTTGCTGACATGCTTCGTACCGCTCTGGTTCTCCTCGTTAATGTTCGCATTTCCCAAGAGTTCGGTCTGGACTGCTCTGATGATCTTTCCGATCACGGCGCCGGTACAGGCGATGTTGCGACTGGGAGTGTCAGACATCCCGCTTTGGGAGATTTTGACCAGCATTGGTGTGCTAGTTTTCTCGGTCGTGGCCGGGCTCTTCCTCTCCGTGAGGATTTTCCGGGTGTACATGTTGACGTACGGTACGCGACCCGGCGTTTCCGAAATTATTCAAAGCCTGAAGAGTACCTGAGAAAAGAACGCATTGAGCAGGAGGATCTGACATCTTGTGTTCCGCTCGCCCGGTCCGAGAAAACCGTATTGGACAGTAGCTAACGCGCCGAACTTTGACTTGCCACAATTCCGTTCGAGCGCGTCGACGACCGTCGTATAGTCTTCGGGGCTTATTGACGCATCGAATAGCATCTTCTGTCCGCGTTTAAGGCAATCGACGGTTGACGGTGAGATTAGGTCCTGCGTGAGCCTCGTCACCGAGCCTCCCCCTGGTGTGGACGAAGAGTTCGACTCGGTCTGGCGCGCGGTGGGCCGCCCCTTCAGGTCGGGGGTGAGTGAGGCTAGGCGGCGCTAGTCCGCGCTCAGCGCCTCCATCGGATTTACCTGCGCCGCTCGCCACGCAGGCACCCAAGCCGCGCCCATCGAAACCACGACGAGCAGCGTCGCGACCAGGAAGTAGGTCACCGGGTCGATTGCTGGGACTCCCACTAGGAAGCCCCCCATGAAGCGTGAGAGGCCCGAAGCCAACACCCCACCAACGGCCACCCCGACTCCCGCCAGAAGAGCTCCCTCCGTGACGACACCCGACCAGACCTGGACCGGCGCAGCCCCCAGGGCACTGCGAATTCCGAACTCCCGGGTGCGGCTTCCCACGGAGAACGCCAGGACACCCCCGATACCTACCGCGGCGATGAGCAACGCCAGGAGGGCAAAGGACGTCAGCAACATGGCGTTCAGCCGACGAGGGGCCACCGACTCGCGCTCCAGTTCGGCGATCGTCGCGACGTTGTCGATGGGCTGGTTCGGATCTCGTGCGAGAATCACGGCTCGAATGGCAGACACGAGGGACGAGGGATCACCCGTGCCGCGTACGACGAGAGAGCCGCTCATCCCTACTTGCCGATAGGGGTTGTACATCGCGTGCACCACGCCCTCGTCGAACACGTTGTCCCGGGTGTCCGCGACCACGCCGACGACGGTGCGCCAGTCCTGGCTGAGCCCCATGAATCTCGTGAGGAGATCGTCCGTCCACGCGATCCGTCTGCCGATCGGGTCACGGTCGGGAAAGTAGGCTTCAGCCATCGACTCGTTGATGATGACCACCAGCTGAGCGTCCTCGAGGTCGGTGTTCACGAATTCCCTCCCGCGCACGACCTCGATTCCCAGTGTCCGGAAGAAATCCGGTGACACGACCCGGAAGTCAGCCCTCGGAGTCGCCGCGCCTGAGCCGGGCTCGAAACCTTCTACGCCGATTTCCGTCGCCCCCATTGCCTGGGACCCGAGCGGAACGGCGTTCGTCAGCGACGCGGCAGCGACCCGGGGAAGGCTCCGCACATCGTCGAGGATGCCCAGGTAGTAGTTCCGGAGCTCATCGGCGGTCCTCCCTCCGGCGCCCGGCTCGAAATCCACGGGGATATTCATGGTGAGCACGGCCTCGTTGTCGAAACCAAGGTCGACCTGCTGGAGGTGGATCATGGTCCGTACGAGCAGGCCTGCTCCAATCAGGAGGACGAACGACGTGCTGATCTGCGCCACCACGAGCGCCCGCTGTGCCCTCTTGGCCCGTGAACCCGTGGTCGTCCGGGCTCCGACACTGTTCAAGGCGCTGCCTATCGAGGCCGCGCTGGGGAGCCCCGGCAGCCACGTGAACACCAGCGATGCCGCCACCGCGATCAGCAATGCGAAGCCGAACACGCTGCCGTCGAGACTGATCTCGGACGCTCGGGAGGTGAATCTTCCGGCGAAAGCGCTGAAGAGGTCGACGCTCAGCCAGCCGATCAACAGGCCGACCCCCGCGCCCGCGACCGAGAGCAGGAGACTCTCGGCCAACAGCTGTCGACGAAGCTCCCACCGGCCGCCACCCAACGAGACGCGAATGGCGAGCTCGTGATCGCGCCTGAGCACCCGGGTCAACGTGAGGTTCGCGAGATTCGCGCAGGCGATGAAGAGAACGAAGAGCGCCGTTCCGAGCAGCAAGAGGAGGATGGGCCGCGCGCGCGCGGTGAGTTGATCCTTCAACGGCGTCACGGAGACGCTGAAGCCGGAGCCCGCATCGTACGACTCAGGATAGTCGCCGTGGAGGCGAGTGCTGATATCCCGGACCTCGGTGGTTGCGGACTCGACGGTCGCGCCTGGAGCCAGGCGCGCGAACACTTCCGTCATCCGGTGGACACGGTCGTGGGCCATGGACGCATCCAGGTGGTGCGGGCTCGTGCTCATGTTCACGTAGATGTCCGTGGCCTCCGGATACGGCGGTGAGGGCTCGAGCACGCCGACGAATGTGATGGTGCGACCGTTGATCTCCACGGTGCGGCCAACGATCTGGGGATCGGCGCTGAAGACCCGCCGCCAATACTCGTCCGTCAGGAGTGCGACGGGAGCTGATTGCTCACCATCGTCACCCGAGTCGATCGTACGACCGATTCGTGCATCGAGGCCCATCACCTCGAAGTAGTTGCCGGTAACGATGCCGGTACGGACGAGGCGTGGCGTTTCATGGCCCAGCATGGTGACCGTCATTGCCGAGAACTCCGCGACCGCTGCCAGTGACGGAGAGCCCTGTCGGTAGTCCTCGATTTCCGGAACCGAGAAAGTCACGTTTCTCGGTGCCGGCCAACATCGCGGAGTATCGCAGGTAAACGAGGCGATCCCCGTTTTCGTGCGGGAGGGGGCGCAGCAGCACACCGTTCACGGCGCTGAAAATGGCAGTGTTCGCGCCGATCCCCAGCCCCATGGTCGCAATAAAAACCAGTGCGAAACCCGGGCTCTTGATCAGGCCCCGAAGCGCGTGCCGAAGGTCCCGTATTATCGCTTGCACCAGCATCCCCACACCCCCTGTCTCTGGTTCATATCCGTACTCAAAACGACCTGCACCGTCGGACCGGCGACCTGCCCCACCGAACAGGGACCGCGCCCGCGTCGTCGTGTCCTCGAATCGCAACTTCAGTCCCGTGAGGAGCGCGTCCCGTGAGGCGTCCCACCAGAAGCGCACCGCGCCGCCCATCCTTCCCGCGTAGCGCGATTCCGCCCTTTGTAGGAGCAGGTGTCGTGAGAGATCCGGGCCGAATTCCTCGAGGAACGACTTCGGATAGGGCGCCAGCAGCAGCCGATACGGAAACCGCAGCTGAAGGCTCGGCTCGACTAGAGTCACGATTATGCGGGCCGTCGGACGACCGCGCGCGCCACCTGGAGGTCCGCCTCGAGGCGAGCGATCTCTCGCTCGAGCACGTCGGAGCCGACGTCCGTTATCCCGTAGAAACGCCAGCGCGAGCTCGGTTCAACGGTTCCGGCATCCTCGGGGGGCTCGGTTTCCTCGATGAGCCCGCCCCGAACCATCCGGCCTATACCGGCATACAGAGTTCCGGCACCGAGCTGTACTGCGCCACCGGTCCGTTCCTCAACAAGGCGCTTGATCCGGTATCCGTGGGCGGGGCCCTGAGCGACGCTCAACAAAATGTGGAACGTCGCCGGGGTCAGGGGGCGGGCGCTCTGGTCGGATTGGGTCACTCGGAATCATTTCCTCGGCGAGTCGACACCAGAATTATCGATGGTCGATTATCGACGATCGATAATAGCTTGCTTGGGGGCATTCGGCAAGCGGCCCTCCCGAGCGGTGTCAACGAGCTCAACGCAGGAGTACCGCGCACGCCGTGAGGTGCTGCACAGCGCGCTCGTGGACCCTGGATTCCGGTGCGAGAAGCCCCAAGGAGCCTACTACATTCTCGCTGACTTCTCCCCGCTGAGTGACGAACCAGACGATGTTTTCGCGCGGCAGATGGCAAGAGATCCTGGAGTCCTGCCCGTGCCGGGGTCCAGTTTCTTCTCGCCCCCGGAACTGGGACGATCCCTCGTGCGGTTCGCGTTCTGCAAACGGCTGGAAACCCTGGAGAAGGCCGCCGAGCGACTCCGTGATTTTTCCGGCGACCGGGGATGACGGCGTCCGCGTCCGTCACTCCAGCGACTCGCGTTCCCGTAGCAAACGCTTGATCTCCTTCAATACTTCAACATCGGCCGCGTCCTGCAACCTGCCGGTCTGCTTCGAGGCTATGAGGTGATCGATGGAAGCGGTGGGAATCGGCACCCCTTCGACCTCGAACACGACCGCGTCCGGATATGCCTCAGCATAGTGCACGGACCAGGCAACCGTTAGAACATCAACCCGAGGGACGTCACCAATCAGCGTTACCGGTTTGTTCACGACCTCCTCCGCAAGCCACTCATTTCCCAACCCCAACCCAAGTTTTCCGAGCGCGTCGATAACCCGCCCCGCATTCTCGATCGACCTTTCGATGAGAATATCAATGTCTCGCGTCGCACGAGTGCTACCCCAGAGTTGAAGCGCATACGCCCCCACCAGCACATAATGCGCCTCATGCTCGTTGAGCAGGGAGCAAACTTCAGCAAGCGTAGTCTCGTAATGCTTCATCTCTGTCTTGTTCGCTCCTTCTCACACCAGTCGAGATAATCCTCGAATCGATCGAACGTGATAATGCGGTTGCCGTAGGATTTGCCCTCTCGAAGCGACCTGACCCGTCCGGCATTCTCTGCTTGGAAGACGCGTTCGGTGGGGGTCAAATCCAGATCGGCCTGAAGCTGGTTAAGACGATATGGGCCGAGCCCCTCGATCGACCCAGGGGAGTACACCTTCACGCGCTCGCGCATCTGGTCAACCGGCTCAGGCGCAACGCTCTCCCCCGGCGCCTCTAGGAGCGTGTTGCGCAGTGCGTCCGATACCACCCAGCTCCGCGACCTATCGAGTTCCACGGCCCTACGATCAGCGGCTTCCAAGAGCGACTGCGGGATCGTAATCGAGATTCGGGCGCGGGTCATGGCTTTCCTCATACTGGATAATACTTAGTATGAGGAAATTACCACGGTGTCATCGACGCGTCTACCGGCCCCTTCCGGCTCGATTGGGAACTGAGTGCTCCTCTTCAAGGATCAGTTTTACGATCTCTACGAGATGATTCCCGGCTTCGCCCTCGGCTTTGCCGTGACCATCGGCGTGAGCCTCGTCACCGAGCCTCCCACTGGTGTGGACGAAGAGTTCGACTCGGTCTGGCGCGCGGTGGGCCGCCCCTTCAGGCCCGGGGGCGAGTAAGGCTAGGCGGTCGGAGCCTGCCCCCAGCACGACAGGGGAAGGACATTTGCGATCCTGTGGAAGTCGAGATCGGTTGTCAGGATCGTCAGCTCGTTGCTCAAACAAAGCTCGACGAGCAGGGCGTCGATGGTGCCTACCTGCACGCCCCTTCGCCTGCATGCGTTACGCACCTCGGCTGCCTCGATGTAGTCGGCTCGCTCGGGGACCAGGAAGGGCAACGAGGCGAACCGGTTGATGATCGCATCCTTAGCCCTCGGGCCCTGGAAGCCCTGCAGCAACTCCTGGAGAACCAGCCCCGTGGTGAACACCAGGTCTCCCTGTTCGAGCGCCTCGGCCAGGGCCTTCACTTCGGGAATCGAAGGGGGTTCGTCCCGCCGCAGCGCCATCGACCACACGCTCGTGTCCACGAAGAGCCTCACACCCGCGAGCGTTCCGCCTTGTAGTCGTAGTCGGGGTCCCAGTCGAGCTTGCCGAACAGATCGAGGATCTCCAGTTGCTCCCGCCGAGCGATGAATTCCTCGAGGGCCTTGGTCACCGCCGCCTTCTTCGTCCTCTCGCCGCTCACGGCCAACGCGCGATCAAGCAACTCTGGATCGAGAGCCAAATTGGTTGCCATGTGTTAACCTCCACACAATACATTACACATTTTCACGGGAATCTGCCAGGAGCGGAGGTGGCAACCTCCGTAGATGGTCCAAGCGTCGTTCAGAAGCCATGACAACTCAGCCCATCGGCACACAGACCGAGCCGGCCGCCCACGCGCTGGCGAAGGATCTCCGCCCAGCGTACCCTGATGAACGAGTCACACCACGGGAGTTCCCGCTCTCCCGCGCTCCATGCACTGCGTGTACCAGGAGGCTGACCATGGCGCCCACTCGCCGCCGGTTTCTAGGATCCGCCGCCGCCGTTGCGGCCGCGCTGGGAATCGATGGATTCGACAGCTCGCTCACCGCCGCCCCTCCCAAGGACCTCCGATCCGAGCGGTTGCGAGGAAGCCTCGGGCGGGGCGCTCGTCAGCAACCTCAGGTCATCTACACGAATGCCCGCGTCTATACGATGGACGACCGGGTTCCTCGCGCGGAAGCCTTCGCGATCGACGATGACCGATTCCTGGCAGTGGGGGCCGCGGACGACGTCCTGAATCTGGCCGGGGCGGGCACGCAGGTGATCGATGCCGAAGGCATGACGATCGTTCCCGGCTTCGTCGACTCCCACTCCCATCCGAGCGGGGTGAACGAGCTCAATGGGGTGAACGTGAACCTTCGGACGGTCGAGGAGGTCAAGGCCGTGCTGGCCGCGAAGGCCGCCACCACGCCTCCGGGCTTCTGGGTCACTGGCTACATGTACGACGACACGAAGCTGGATCGGCCGGTGACGCGCACGGACCTGGACGCGGCCGTGCCGAATCACCTCGCGAGTGTGGGGCACCGGGGCGGGCACACCGGCGTCTACAACAGCATGGCGTTCGAGCAAGCGGGGATCTCGTTTAGTACGCCCGACCCACCCGACGGTCGGTTCTACCGGGAAAACGGCGTCTTCACCGGAAAGGTCGCGGAACTGGCTCGGAACGTCTTCAACAGAATCGGACGAACCGAGCCCGTCACCGCCGATACGAGGGCCGAAGCGATCGCCTACATCTCCCAGCAGATGTCGGCGGCAGGGCTCACCTCAGTGCACTCCGCTGGGGGGAGCCGGACCCTGCTCACGGCGCTGGAGACCGCGCATGCTAGAGGCGAATTGCGCTTTCGGATGTACATGTTCGCGCGGGGTGGCCTGTTTCGTGAGCTCCTGAATAGCGGCATCCGAACCGGAGACGGGGACGAATGGATTCGGATCGGCGGGGTTAAGTTCGCGGCCGACGGCTCCGCCTCCGAGCGAACCATGCGGATGAGCACACCCTTCGTGGGCCGGCCGGACGACTTCGGCATTCTCACGATGACGCAGGAGGACATTCACGAAGCCGTCGAGGAGGCACACCGGGCCCGCTGGCAGATCGGGATCCACGCCAATGGCGATGTGACCATCGACATGGTCCTGAACGCGTACGAGCGGATGCAACGTCTGGTGCCGAGACCCGATCCGCGCCATCGCCTGGAGCACTGCACGCTCGTAAACCCGAGCCTTCTACAGCGAATCGCAGATGGCGGCTACATCCCGACCCCGTTCTACACGTACGTCTATTTCCATGGCGGTAAGTGGGGAGAGTACGGTCCGGAGAAGCTCCGCTGGATGTTCGCGCACCGATCCTTCCTCGACTACGGGATTCCGGTCCCCGGTGCGTCGGACTACATGCCTGGACCGTACGAGCCGATGATGGCCCTGCAGAGCATGGTGACCCGGACCGACTACGCGGGAAGAGAGTGGGGGCCGAACCAACGGGTGACGGTCGACGAAGCGCTCAAGATCTGCACGATGAACGGGGCGCATGCTTCGTTCGAGGAGGGTCTCAAGGGTTCCATCACGGAGGGTAAGCTGGCCGACTTCGTGCTACTCGGTCAGGATCCGCACGATGTGGACCCGAGCGAGCTCATAGACATTCCGATCACCAAAACGGTGGTTGGCGGGAGGACGATGCACGAGGGTTAGCGACGCCCCTCAGTTCATGCCCGCCTGCTCCCTCACGTAGCGTGCCGCGTCCTCGTGCGTGGCGAACCAGACGCTTCCCTTCTCCTGTATGTGGTCGATCAGCCCCTCAAGCGCGACGATCCGTGAGCGGTGGCCGCTTACGTGCGGATGCATGGTCAGCAAGAACATCGTGCCTTCTTCCCACGCCTTGTCGAACTCGTCGATCCACACCTGCATCACGTCACGCGGATTCATGTAGCTGTCACCACGCGGGTTGAAGAGCGGCGCATCGTCCAGAATCCACTCGACCGGAAGCTCCACGACCCCGGTCGCTTCGCCGTCCTGCATGAGCTCGTACGGACGATCGTCGGCCATGAGCGAGCTCTCGTACAGGAAGCCCAGCTCACGGATGATCCTGAGCGTGTTCGGGCTGTGGTTCCACGACGGGGCCCGATAGCCGACCGGCCGCTCGCCGGTGATCTCCTCGATGGCGTCGAGGGCCTGGCGAAGCAGGCGCTCCTCCGTCGGGCCGTCGAGCGCAGTATTCAGCTCGTGGATCCATCCGTGCACACCGATCTCGTGCATGCCGGAGGCGCCGATCACGTCGGCTTGTTCCGGGGCGAGCTTGAGGCTCCAAGCCGGGAAGAAGAAGGTGGCCGGGATATTCTCTCTGTCGAGCAGGCGTACGAGGCGAGGCAGCGCGACGCGGGCCCCGTATTCACCCTGTGAGAGGGGGCCGATGCTGAACACTCCGGAGCGAAGCCCCGAGATTGTCTCGTTGTCGACGTCGAAGGAGAGGAGGACCGCGACCCGCGCGCCATCAGGCCACGACTCCGGATTGAGGTCCCGGCCAGCACGGACCCGATTCACGCCGGTGCGGACGTAGTCCTCCGACCAGTTCCACGGCTCGGTCGGGTCGGGTGTAGCCTGGGCCGGGGCGTCGGGGATCTGGCACGCCGCGACATTGAGACAGAGCACCACGGGTGCCAGGAACAGTACGCCCGTTGAAAGGGGGCCCGTCGATCGGGGCGACCTAGTCTTCACGTTCATCGGACAACTCCGTGTGGGGTTGCCCTCAGCCTAACTCACGCGTCGGATCCAGACTAGCACGGCACCTGATCCGGCCCGACTTGAGAATGTGGCGCTCCGGTTGACGGGTCTGGACCGCCCCCTCACGTTATCCCCGATCCGGCAATGGGCTCCAGATTTGGCTAACCTCGAGGTGGACATGGCCGACGGACACAAGAGTCATCGTCTCGCTTTGCTGATCGGGATGCTGGTGGCATTCACCACCCTGTTCGGCCCTGCCGCCGCCCAGGACGCATCAGAGCAGCGGGGTCTCCGGTCGAACACTCCGGAGGCATCTCCCGGATACGTGATCTTCAACCCAAACCGGTCTCAAACGACCTACCTCATCGATCTCGAGGGTCGCGTCGTTCACACGTGGGAGAGCGAGTACTCTCCGGGCGGCGGTGCCTACCTACTGGACAACGGCAACCTGCTACGTGGGGTACGTGAGCCGGACGTCCCGACGTTCAGCGGCGGGGGTCAGTCTGGTCGGCTTCAAGAGCTAACCTGGGATGGTGAGGTCGTGTGGGACTTCACGTTCGCCACCGAGGATCATCTGCTGCATCACGACGTGGCGGTTCTGCCCAACGGGAACGTACTCGGCATCGCGTGGGAGCTGAAATCCGCCGAGGAAGCGAATCAGGCCGGGCGTCTCGCGGCTCTGACACCCGAGGCGGGGCTGTGGCCGGACATGATCGTCGAGTTCGAGCCGCGGCCACCCGATGGCGCGCGGATCGTTTGGGAGTGGCACATGTGGGACCACACGATCCAGAACCACGATCCGGACGCGAGTCGCTACGGTGAGCCTTCCGAACACCCCGAGCTGATCGACATCAACGGCATGCAGGAGGTGCCGGAGATGTCGGCGGAGCTGCTCGAGCGTGTCCAGGCGCTCGGTTTCGTGCCTGAAGACACAGCTCGGGGCGGTCCTGGCGGAGGTCTACAGTCCGCCGACTTGCTGCACATGAACGCCGTGAACTACAACGCCGCGCTCGACCAGATCGTCTTGAGCACTCCCCGTCTCAACGAGATCTGGGTGATCGACCACAGCACCACCACCGAGGAAGCCGCGGGTCACACGGGCGGGCGGTGGGGGCAGGGCGGGGATCTCCTCTACCGGTGGGGGAATCCACGTGTCTACGGCCGGGGTGACGAGGCCACGCAGAAGTTAGGCTTTCAGCACGACGTGAAGTGGGTCCCCGCGGGCATGCCGGGCGCCGGGCACCTCACCGTCTTCAACAACCGCGTCGTAGATGCAGATGCTGACGGCGGCTACTCGGCGGTGTTCGAGCTCGTGCCGCCGACCGATGGTGCCGGCAGGTACGTGATTTCCAAAACGGGACCGTTCGGGCCCGAGGAGCCAACCTGGAGTTACGTGGCGCCCACCAGGACGGAGTTCTTCAGCGGCTTCATATCCGGGACGCACCGCCTGGCAAACGGTCATACGTTCATCACCTCCGGCGCCCAAGGACGCTTCTTCGAGGTCACGCCGGAGGGGGAGATCGTGTGGGAGTACTGGGCGCCCTACGCGCCCACTGTGGGGGGCAACCAGGCTACGAATGCCAATGCCTTCAGCGTCTTCCGGGCCACGAAGATTCCGCCCGACCACCCTGCCCTGGCCGGCCGGGACCTGACGCCGCTCGATCCACAGCCGCCGTTGGGGCCTCCGCCGGACCCGAATCCCTGAGCGACCTCGACAGGCTCCGCATTCCTCAGCCGTCTAGGTCACTGGCGCAGTAGCCACACCAGCATAGGCCCCGTAACGGATCCGTACACGGCTCCGAGCACGCCCCAGCTCAAGCCCATGGCCGCGTCTACGCCGACGAGTGCGGTCGCGGGGCCGGCGACGACCCAGCCCACGGTGCTTGCCAGCACCCACCAACCTGCCCGGGCGACCTGGTCCCGCAGCACCAGCCATTGCAGCACCCCGACCACGGTTCCGAAGAGGGCCACCCCCACGACCCAGCCCACGTCCACGTTGACCAGGCCCACGCCGAAGACCACGACACCGACTAGGGCCACGGCCACGATGCTGGCCAGCACCCACCAGTGCGCCCCGGCGACCAGCGGCCGCAGCACCAGCCATTGCAGCACTCCTGCCAAGATCCCGCCCAGGACCACGGCAACGTACCCGGCCACGATGATGTCCCCGGGCCGGCCCAAGGCCACACCCACAGTCCCGCCCACGCCCCACGCCACCGTGCAGGCCAGCACCCACGAGAGCCCTAAGCCCCAGCCCGCAGCCATACTCAAGTCTCGCATGATCCCTCCCTCTTACGTCGTGTCCGCCAGAACGACCAGAGCGTCACTGTGTTGGCTGTGTCAACTTACGCCCTGATGTTGACGATGTCAACATTCCCAACCGACTGGCGCCCCTTCTGGCGCCCCACCCCTCCCTTTCTCATGTTGCCGGCAACATCCGGCCCGCCGCGAAAACGCCCATCGGTGTCCGGTTCTTAGGGAGCCAGCCCATGACCATGTTCACGAATCGTCCCGGCCTTGTGCTCGTCGGTGCCTTGCTGGGAGTGTCGCTTTCGTCCTGCACCTCGGTTGACGCGGGCGAGGAGCGCTTCGACGTCGTCGAGGCGACCATCCCCGAGATGCAGCGCGCGATGGAGGAAGGGCGCCTTACCTCTCGCGCATTGGTCGAGGCCCACCTCCTGCGCATCGCCCTCTATGAGGAACGCGTGAACGCGGTGATCGCGATCAACCCCAACGCGCTAGCGGAGGCGGACCGACTCGACCAGGAGCGTGCAGAGGGTCGCGTGCGCGGTCCGCTCCACGGCGTCCCCGTCGCCCTCAAGGACAACGTCCACACCACCCACATGCCGACCACGGGGGGCACGCTGGCCTTCGAGGGATTCGTCCCGCCGTACGAGGCCACGCTGACCACGAACCTCCGCGAGGCGGGTGCCATCATCCTCGCGAAGACGGTCATGACTGAGCTCGCGAACTTCATGGGTTCCGGCATGCCTGGTAACTACAGCGCGGTCGGGGGCTTCGGCCTGAACCCGTACGACCCCCGCCGTGATCCGCGTGAGGGCCGAAACGACGGTCGCCCCGTGATGGGGACCGGCGGCTCGAGCTCCGGGATCGGTACCGCGATGAGCTTCTGGGCTGCGAACGTGGGCACGGAGACCTCGGGCTCGATCCTGTCGCCGTCGAACTCGAACATGCTGGTGGGGATCAAGCCGACGGTGGGGCGGGTGAGCCGCTATGGCGTGATCCCCATCACGGCCGATCAGGACATTGCCGGCCCCATGGCGCGGACCGTCACCGACGCTGCGATCATGCTCGGCGCGCTCGAGGGTGCCGAGCCGGATGCGAACGATGCCGCGACGTTACGCTGCGAGCCCCCGCCAGACGGGGACTACACGGCGTTTCTCCGGACCGACGGGCTGCAAGGGGCCCGCATCGGCATCCCTCGCGCCTCGTACTACGACTCGGTTCGGATCCCCGGAACCGACCGGTTCCGGAACCGCGGGTCGGACGAGATGAGGGCGGTGATGGCCGAGGCGATCGAGATCCTCGCCGCGCAGGGCGCGACGATCGTAGATCCGGCCGACATCCCCAGCATGGTCGACCCGGATCCCGCGAAGAGCCTACTCACGAGCGGGGGTAGCAGTGTGCTCAGCTACGGCATGAAGCGGGACTTCAACGCATGGCTCGCGACGCTCGGTGAGTCCGCGCCCGTCAAGACGCTGACCGAGCTCCGCGAGTGGAACCTGGCTCACGAGCGCGCCGGCTCGCTCAAGTACGGCCAGGCCCGACTCGATGGATCCGACAGGATCGACCTGGACGAGGACCGCGCCGAGTACGAGGCTGATCGTGCGCGCGACCTGTACCTGAACGCCGAGCACGGGATCGACGAGGTGATGACCGCTCTCGAGTTGGACGCGCTTCTCTTCCCGGGGTCGAGCGGCGCCAGCATCTCGGCCCGGCCGGGCTATCCGACCGTGCTCGTGCCGTTCGGCTTGCTCGAGTCGACGGGCGGCCCGGGCATGCCGGACGGGTTCGACCCGAAGCCGCGCCCCTTCGGCGTGAGCTTCGCCGGGATGGCGTGCAGCGAGCCGCGGCTGATCGAGCTGGCCTACGCGTTCGAGCAAGCGACGATGCGGCGGTTCGCGCCTCCTGGCATGCCGTAAGGAGGCTTATCTATCTTTGCCCAACACGTCGAGCGCGTGACCCGAGTATGTCTGTTCGTTTGATCCGAGAGGACCCTCACCCGAAATACTCCGTGGCACTTCTTGGTATTCGAACATGGGCTTACCGGCAAACTCGACCGGCCACAGAATGCGACTGGTGAAGTCCGTCGACGAAGAGAGGCGGAGCTGAAGGACCGTATCTAGGCGAGCGCCGAGTTCAATGAGGACGGCCTCACCTCCGCTGGCGTAGAAAGATGCCTCGTACCACCGTTTGGGGCCGGTAGCGAAGCAGAGGAAATAGTCATCGGCGAACGGTCCGTTTTGATTAGTGGCCTCACCGATAATGCGAATATCGTTGATCGCAATGGTCCAGTCAGAATAGGTCGTCGACGTGTACCTGATCACGTCCCCGTCGAGCTCGATTTGTCCTGAGTCTTCGGATGTGGTCATGATGCTCAACGTAGCTCTTGACGGAGGACGCTGGGTATGGCCCGCCGCGAAACGGTGAGTTAGCCTCAGCGCGCGCGACCCTGACGCTACGTCCTAAAGCCCACGGGAGGAGCCGTGAACAACCCAAAACAGGAAATGCCCTTCCTCGACCATTTGGAAGAGCTACGGATGCGGATGCTCTGGTCTCTTCTCGCTGTGGCCATCTGTTCCGCAATAGGAATCTTCGCCACGATTCGGCTGAACGTCATGGACGTGCTGACGGCGCCGCTCTACTCGATCGTGACTGACCTCGCTGCAAATGATCCCGACTTCGTCGGTGTTCTTGGAGCGGGGCGCCTGGCGTTCCTCAACCTCACGGAACCGTTCTTTTTCATCTTGAAGTTGGGAATGCTGACTGGGCTTCTCCTGGCGTCGCCCATCCTCGTGTACCACGCCTGGGCCTTTCTCTCGCCTGCTTTGGAGCGGCGGGAGCGTCGCCTGATCATCCCGAGTATGAGTTTCGGGCTTCTTCTCTTCGCTGCCGGGGTCTCGCTGGCATACTACGTGGCGTTGCCGATGACGATCCGATTCCTTCTGACGTTCGGTGCCGAGTGGTTCACGCCAACGCTGACGGCCGGCTACTACTTGTCATTGGTCTGGCGGCTACTGATGGCCTTTGGCGTCGTATTCGAGTTGCCCGTCGTCGTGGTGATCCTCACGTCACTCGGGCTCGTGACCCCAGCGTTCCTTCGCGCGAAGCGGCGTCATGCCATCGTACTCATCACAATCCTGGCGAGCATCCTGAGTCCGGGCGATTTCATCTCGGTCACCCTGCTTCTAATGGCTCCGCTGGTTCTCCTCTACGAAGTCAGCATCGTGTTGTCCACGATGGTTGTTCGGCGGCGCGCAAGCGGCAACGCTGATGGTGCGGAGAACTCCGTGCCACTGCTATTCGTCGTGGGTATGGCCACCGCCAAGTGGCGGAATCGAACGCGCCCGACCGTTGCGGTGGACCGTGCCTGACTGATGCGAGGGAGACTAGTGGGCCGCGCGCTCGGGGTGAGCGCCGCTGCCGCAATCGTCATAGGTCTCGTCGCTTGCCAGCCGGCGGGGCCGGCCGACGATCCAGGTGGCCGCCCCGGTGACGATCCAGGTGCCCTACAGGTCGATCCACCTCCCCTCGAGCACGAGAACGTCCTGATAGACCTGTGGGCAGCCGGCGCCCCGGCCTTCGGCATCTTCGTACCCAACGAGCGTACACCGACCGATGAGCAGCGACAGAGCGGAGAGCGGCCGGCGCCCGTGTATACCCGCGAGGGCGGCGAGCGGCTGGCTCGAAATCCGCTTTACGACTTCCTCTTCCTGAACCTGGAAGGCGGCTACGACGCCAGGGCGGTTGCATCAATCGCGGAGGGACTCCGGAGCCCCGACGCCGTCAGCCGGAAGACGCTTCTGGTGCGCATCCCACCCATCGAGAGGGATGGGGAAGAGGTCGCGCGGGCTCGGGTGAAAGAGATCCTCGCATCAGGCGCCGACGGAGTCGTCGTGCCTCACATCAGGAGCCCGGAGGAGGCCCGGGCGGCGGTGAGCTTCTTCAGCGAGGCGGGCGCGGACGTGTGGTCGCCGTCGAACCCGACGGCTGAGATCCTCGCCATGATCATGATCGAAGATGCCGATGCCCTGACGATGGCCGCCGAGATCGCCGATACGCCGGGCTATAGCATCCTGGCCTGCGGCATCGGGAGCCTCACACGTGCGCTGGGGGGTGATCGAGAAGCGGCGGAGGCCGGAAACCAGGAGGTCCTGTCCCACGCGAAGCGTGTGGGCGTAGCGGACATGATCACTGCCAACGCACGGGACATCGAGGAGCGGGTCGAGCAGGGGTTTCTCGCGCTCCTCATGCAGGGCCCCGACGCGGACGAGGCGATTCGTATCGGGCGTGCGGCAGCTGGGCGCTAGCGCGCCCCGGTCGAGTCGGCCGGCTCGGTGTTGGCCTCGATGTAGGCCGTGGCGAACTCCTCGATCTTCACCCTCAGGTCCTCCTGGAGGGCCGCCTGGACGTTTCCAGACCCTGCGACTCCAACCGCTGTCGACCACCAGGTGACGGCCTCGGGCAGAGAGATCTGTGAATCCCGGGTCATCTGGGCCGACTGCTGCACCCTCAGCGACACCGCGTACCCGACGGCTCCGGACGCCGCCTCGTCTTCGCCCACCACACACTCCAGGCTGATCCTCAACTCGGGCAGGGCGGGATTTCTGAGCATCTCCCCTTCGGTGAGCAGGTCGACTTCGGCGTCCACAAGGATGGCCTCGGCGTCCACCTGAACGGCCCGACGAGTCACGCCCACGCTCTCGCACGGCTCGTCCAGCTCGGTTCTGACGAACACGCCGCCGAGGCCCTCGAGCGTGTAGCGGTTCCACACCCGATCCTGCGCCACGACGTCTGCGGGGAACGACATCGCCATCAGCACGGCCAGCGCACATACGTACCGGCTCATCGGCTATGCCTTCGTTCCCGCCCGGTCAGTTCGGCGCCGCCGCGTTGCCGCAGGTCCTGCACCGGTGATTGTTCTCCGAGCCCAGCTTCTCCAGCAGCGCGATCGTCACGGGGAATGGCTGTGCCCTCTGCTCGGGGCTGTTCGCCTGATCGGCGGTGGTTTGGCCGCGGCGGCCGATCAAGGTGACGTCCGCTCCCTGACTGACCAGGTAGAGGATCGTCTCATTGTCACCCCGGGCTGCTGCATGGTGGAGGGCCGTGAGGCCGTCCTTGTCTCGCAGGTTGGGGTCTACTCCCAACTCTTCGATCAAGTACTTCATGGAGGGAAGCCACCCGTCCGGCACGGACCGGTGCGTCTGAGCGACGCGGGAGGTGCCGAAGCCTACTCCCGAGGCCGCGTGGATCGGGTGAACTGCTGGTCCCCCATGAGGAACGGGCTCCAGGCCGGAGGGATCCATCGGCTCTGGCTCATCGTTGTCCGGGTTGCTCGGCACGTCGGGATCGACGGGCTCACGTGTGCACGCCAGGTTCTGCGTCCAGATGTTCGGATCGGCACCGTTGTCTACCAGCAGACGCATGGCTGCAACGTCGGCGCCGTAGGCCGCCCGCCAGAACGGTGTCGCCCCGGTGAAGTCCACACCCATCCGACCCGCGTTGTACGCGGCGTACCAGATGTGCGTCTGGGCCCGCTCATTCGGGTCCGCTCCGGCCTCGAGCAGCAGCTCCATCAAGTCCAGATAAGACGTCTCCTGTTGGCGGAACGCCTGGGGCTGCGGATACCACGTCCGGAGGGACCACTCGATGTTGAGGGCGGCGAACAACGGACCCGCTCCGTCATCGCTGAGCAGGTTGGGGTCCGCGCCCGCATCGAGGAGCTCCCGCGCCACATCGTAGTTGCCGTTGATCACCGCGACCAACATGGCGGTCGACTGATCCCCGGCGCTCGTCTGATCGACGTCGGCTCCGGCTTCCACCAGGAGGCGGGCCGCCTCGATGTGTCCTTCCCGTGCGGCGAAATGGAGGGGGGCGAACCCGCCCTGTTTCCCGATCTGCTCCGTCGAATTCAGGATGTTCGGGAGGCCCGGCGCGACACAGGGGGCACGTTGGGCGTTGTTCCGTTGGGCGTTGTTGCCGCCGCCCCGAGGCTGCTGACGCTCTTCACGCGGCTCGGGGGGCTCTGCTGCCGCGCGGATTCGGTTGCGACGGCTGCGGTCGGCGTTGGCGGCCGCCGAGATCTCGATGTAGTCCTTCACGTCGGTCGTGGCCGAAAGGTCGGCATCGGCTTGGACCAGCGCTCGGGTCGCTTCGAGGGCGCCACGGTACGCGGCGAACATCAGAGGCGTCCGGTTCGAGAAGGCATCCCTGGCGTCCACCTCCGCGCCATGCTCGATGAGCGCACGGATGGCCTCTGCCGCGTCAGCCTGTGCCGCAAAGTGCAAGGACGAGACCCCGGTGGAGGTGTATGCGTTGGCGTTCGCCCCTGCCTCCAACAGCCTGCGCACGACCTCGCCGTGTCCGGTTTGACTGGCCAAGTGTAGGGGAGCGTACCCGCCCACGCGTGTTACCGGACTCACCGTGGCTCCGGCGTAAAGCAGGATCTCCGCTATCTGCAACTCGTCGTTCAAGGCGGCCCAGTGAAGTGCGGTGAGCCCATCCGCCTGCGCCGCGTTGGGATCCTCACCCTGCTGAAGCAGCGTGCGAACCGCTTCCAGGTCCCCTTGCTGCGCAGCATCGGCGACGGGCGACTCGAACGGGGTGGCCCCGGCGAGCACCATGAGGCTGAGCGCCATGATCGACGCCATCCGAAGTCCGGTCCGGTTTCTTGCTACCGACATGTCATGCTCCTCAGATGGAGAAGGTGCCCGTGCTGTTGCCGAATGTCTCGATGTCCTCCACGCCGAGCTTATGCAGCATGTCGAGCATCACGTTCGCCATGGGCGTACCCAGTGGGGCCCTGACGTGGCGGCCGCCTTCCAATTGACCGTTGGCTCCACCCACCAAGAAGAGCGGGCAGCGGACATGGTTGTGGAGGTTGCTGTCGGCCATGGCGGATCCATACACGATCATCGTCTTGTCCAGGAGGTTTGCGTCGCCCTCCATCGTGTTCTGCAGCTTCTCCAGGAAGTACGGAAGCATGCCGACGTGGTACGTGTTGATCGTAGCGAAGTCTAGCACACGGCTCTCACGACTGCCGTGGTGTGACGCCGAGTGGAACGGCGTGGTGACGCCGCTCTCCGGATAGACACGGGGCGACGCGTCCCTGCCCATCTTCAGCGAGAACACGCGGGTCGTGTCCGCCATGAAGGCCAGGACTTGAAGATCGAACATCACCTGCATGTGCTCGGCGAAGTCGTCCGGGACGCCCACCGGCGCGTCGGGGAGCTCCCTCTCCGGCTGGCTCGCGTTCTGTTCTTCGATCCTCTGGATGCGCTGCTCGAGCTCCCGAATGTTCGACGTGTAGAGGTCGAGGCGGTGACGATCGGCCGGCCCCAGCTCCCGCTGGAGATCGGAGATCTCCTCGAGCATCCAGTCGAGGATGCTACGGTTGGCCTGACGGCGCTTGGCGCGTTGCTCGGGTGTGCCGCCGGCGCCGAACAGCATCTCGAAGACGGCTCGCGGGTCGCGCACCATCGGCAGCGGTTGGCTGGGGGATGCCCAACTCACGGTGTCCGTGTAAGCGCACGCGTAGCCATACGCGCAGCCGCCCGCCTGATCCACGTTCTCGATGGAGAGCTGCACGGACGGAATCGGCGTGTCCTGGCCGAGTCGCTGGACGTAAATCTGGTCCATGGACGTTCCGACGTGCAGGTCCGATCCCTCGGTCTGCTTCGGGTGAGCCTGCGTCAGGAAGACGGCGCTCGTCCGGAAGTGGTCCCCGCCGATCTCCTCGGGGGCGAACGCGTCGGCCATCCTCGAGTCCGTGTCGCTGATGATGGTCAGATGGTCGCGGAATGGCTCCAGTGAACGAAGGCTCGTGGGCGACAGGTCGAAGTCACGCCCGTCGTCTTTCGGCGACCAGAGGTTCTTCGACGCGCCTAATGCGTTGCAGCCGGCCGCCCCGTGCACCTGCTCGATGCATACCAAACGCGTACCATTCATTGCTGCCGCCGCGGGCGTCGATGCCCACAGACGTCTCGCTGGGATCATCGCATCCAGAAGCGGAAGGCCGAGAGAAGCGCCCATGCCGCGAAGCAGCGTCCGCCGTGAGATGTGCTTTCCAGTGATGAACTCCATCGTTTTCGACCTCGCTCGAGGTTATTGGTTCCGTGCCGTCTGGAAGGCCGGGCTATTCACGACCCCCAGTACGAACGAAGAAAAGCGGTAGTCGTTCTCGGCGGCGTCGCGCGTGATCGCACGCACCGTCGGCATGTCGTAGTACTCGACCCGCCGGCCTAACGCGTAGGCCATGAGGTTCGTAGTGAAAATCCGATAAAAGACTTCCGGACGACTCAGCAGGGCCGCCCTCAGATCGGCCGGGCCGCGCAACGTCGTCCCGTCGTACAGCTCACCGACAGGGTCGATGGGATTCCCCCCGTCACGGATGCGCCATGCTCCCGTCACGTCGAAGTTCTCCAGCGCGAGCCCGATCGGGTCGATGACCACATGGCACGCCATACACACCGGGTTCGAGCGATGCTCTTCCATACGCTCGCGTACGGTGAGGGAGCGCCCCTCGTCCGCCTCTTCAGTCTCTTCGAATGCCGGGACGTCGGGTGGGGGCGGCGGCGGTGGACTTCCGAGCAACACCTCCAACACCCACTTCCCACGGAGAACCGGCGACGTACGGTCGCCGTGCGATGTCATGGCGAGAACGCTGCCGTGACCCAGGACGCCCCGCCGCCTGTCGTCCGGGTACGAGACTCTTCGGAACGTCGGTCCGATGATGCCGGGGATCCCGTAGTGTCGGGCCAGGCGCTCGTTGACGAACGTATAGTCTGCGGTCAGCAACTCGAGGACGCTGCGGTCTTCGCGAATGAGATGCGAGAACAGCAATTCGGTCTCTCGCAGCATGGACTCGGCGAGCGTGTCATCGAAGTAAGGGAACGACAAGGCATCCGGTTTCAACTCTTCCAAGTCCTGGAGCCGCAGCCACTGCGCTCCGAAGCGGGTGGCCAAAGCCTCTTCAGCACGAGGATCGGCGAGCATTCGGCTCGCATGACGCGCGATCTCACCCGGGCTCGAGAGCTCTCCACGGCCCGCCAGCTCGGTGAGCTCCCGATCCGGGGGGGCTCCCCAGATGAAGAACGAAAGACGGGACGCCAGGTCCACGTCGCTGATCCGAAGCACGTCGCCCGGATTGGCTCCGACCGGCCTCTCCTCCATCCGGAACAGGAAGTGGGGGCTGGCGAGGATTGCCTGGAGCGCCATACCGACGCCGCCCTCGAAGCCGCCGTCGGCCGCACCGCTATCGTAGAAGTCCATCAGACCTCGGAGATCGGTCTCCTCGAGGGGCCTCCGGTAGGCCTGCGTAGCCAAGCGCGAGACGATGGTCTCGGCGCATGGCCGGGCCTCGCCGGATGATGTCGGACGGCACGTGAAGACGAGGCGCCGCGTCGGCGTGTCCGAGACGCCGGTGACTTGGTACGGTCCCAGGATCGTGAGCCGCTGTAAGTGCGGTACCGTCGTGACACCGTAGCCGATGCCGATCTGTCCGTCGGCCAGCGTGTGGTCGATGGGCCGGATCAGGTCGTCCACCTCGCCCTCGAACCGGCGCACGAAAGCCGCGCTGACTCTCCGGGGGCCGGCCCGCACGTAGATGGAATCGGTCCGCATGTTCAGGGCCGTGGGCTCCGACTCACGCATCCACCGATCCATGGTCATGAGCGCAACCCGCTCACCGTCGATGGAGACCTCGATCTGCTCGGTCCCGAAGGTCAGCCCGAAGACCTGGCCCTCAGGGTGCGGGTACGGCTGGATGTTGAAGACGTATTTGCCGTCGGCCGGGAAGTTGTGGATGATGGATACGCCGCCGCGGGTCCCGAAGGGGGCCCCCTCTACCCACTCCTTCTGCGAGGCGGTCCGCGGGATCCGATACCGAGTCGAGTTGGGCTCGGCCTCCGGGTCACCCAAGGCGACACGGCTGATCTGGCCGGCTGCACGCAGGTAGCCCTCCATCACCGTAGCAGAAGGCGTCTGAACATCGGCGATATTGTCGAAGTTGGCGCTCTTGGTGTCGAGAGGCAGGAAGGCGGCCACGTCGATCTGGAGTCCCAGAAGGTCCAGAATGGAGCTGGCATACTCCGCACGGGTCAAACGCTGGAAGGTCCTGGACCCAGGATTGGGGTTCGCGAGAGCGACCGCGTCGATGCGACTCTCCAGATCCTCCACCAGCATCATGAGCGTGTCGCCGGCTGGCCGGGGCCTTCCCTGCGGTGGCATCATTCCCGCCCGGAGCTTCTGAATCATCTTCTCGGCGGTCTCGGCCAGCTCCGGGGCTCGCTCGACCTCGAAGTCCACCAACGACAGGTTTCCGGTGAGCCGGGCAGGGTTGTGGCAGCCGGTGCAGTACTCCTGGATTACGTCGGTCAACGCCTCGGGTGTGACGTCCGACGCGACTGCGTGGATCGCGGTGGAAACGACCAGCCCGGGGACGGCCACTGCCGTAGCTACTGCTGTGGCTACTGTGACGGCTGCTGGCGTGGCTGCGGCTGCTGCCGCGGTACTTGCCGCGACGAGGGCTCCTGGGGTCGTCCCCGCAGGCGGCGTCGAAACCTGCTGCGGGGCAACCTCGGCGTCTGCCGTCTGCCCGACGAATACGAGCAGGATACCAAGCGCCACCAGCGCAGCATTCACTGTTCTCATTCTTCCCTCACTCGCTACCGCCCAGAGTAACCCCAATTTGCACACAGAATAGCGCCGATTCGGACCTTTTGGCCAGTGTGGCGTGGGGATTCGGTCCAGGGGCTGGATTCTCCAGTCTACGTGTTGCCTGTTGGGCCCAAACACTGAATACTCAACTGCTTCGTAGCCACACTGTCTGGAGCTTAGAGACCGATCTCCCGGAGACGACCATGAAGACCGTCCTGACCGCCAGCTTCGCGCTCGTGCTGAGCACACCCGTTCTCGCACAACAACGCCCGGCTCCCGATTCCCGGGACCTGGGTGGCGGGCAATGTGAAGCCAACGTCTACAATTGCGCGGACACCCCGAACCCACTGCCCGCGGCGACGACGGTTTGGGTCGAGGAAATGACATGGATGGACGTGCGTGACGCTCTGGCAGCCGGGAAAACGACGGTGCTGATCCCGACTGGTGGTATGGAGCCGAACGGTCCGTGGCTGGCCGCCGGCAAGCACAACTACATCCTGCACGCCAACTGCGAGGCCATCGCCCGCCAACTCGGGGATGCCCTGTGCGCTCCCATCATCCCGTTCGTTCCCGAAGGCAACATCGAGCCGCCGAGCGGTCACATGAGGAGCCCGGGCACAATAAGCGCCCGCGAGGAGACGTTCCAAGCCGTGCTCACCGATGTCGCGCACTCCTTCAGGATGCACGGCTTCGAGAGGATCATCTTCTTCGGCGACTCCGGCGGAAACCAGGGCGGCCAGCGTGCGGTGGCGAACCGGCTCACGGAGCTTTGGGGCGGCAGTCCCATCGTGGCCCACGTCCAGGAGTACTACGACTACGCGAGTGCTTATGCTTATATGGAGGAAGAGCACGGACTCGTCTGGGGTGACGGGGACAACCTGCACGACGACCCCGTAATCGCGCTCAACATGTTCATCGACGACCCTGCTTCGATCCGTTGGGCCGAGCGCGCGGAGGCCGGGCTCGCCACGATCAACGGCGTCTCACTGGCCGATCGGGTGCAGAACCTGGAGTGGGCCCGTAGGATCGTCGCCTTCCGAGCGAACCAGACCGTCAATGCGATCAATGCCGCGATCGAGTATGGAGGCACCGTGCCTCCTCCTGCTCGCCCCCAGCGGGCGGCCGGTGGCGGCGGAGGTGGCGGTGCTGGAGCTGCGGGTGCGCAAGCTCAGCGTCAAGCACCCGATCCGCGCACGATGGGCGGTGGCGACTGCCGGCGAAACGTCTACAACTGCTCGGATACGCCGAACCCGTTACCCGAAGCCAACACGGTCTGGCTCGGTGAGATGACGTGGATGGATATCCGCGACGCGCTGGCCGCTGGAAAGACCACGGCGATCATCGCTACGGGTGGCATGGAGCCGAACGGTCCCTGGCTCGTGACCGGCAAGCACAACTACGTGCTCGATGCCAACTGCGAGGCGATCGCTCGCAATCTGGGTGACGCTCTCTGCGCCCCGATCGTGAAGTGGGTTCCCGAGGGCAACATCGAACCCCAATCGGGCCACATGCGCAGCCCCGGCACGATCAGCCTTCGTCAGGAGACCTTCGAGGCTCTGCTGACCGATATCGCGCACAGCCTCAAGGTTCACGGCTTCGAGAACATCGTCTTCATCGGCGACTCGGGGGGCAATCGCTCGGGCATGAACAACGTCGCCGAGACGCTGACCGCCGAATGGGCGGGCGGAGCCAGGGCGATTCACATCCCCGAATACTACACCGAGCGCGAGGGCTCTCCGGGCGTCCTGCGAAACTTACTGGCTGACGTGCCGGGCGATGGACTGCACGACGACCCGTACATCACCCTCAACATGTTGGCCTCCGATCCGGCATCGGTCCGCTGGGCCCAACGCGTGGCGACGGGCCAAGCAACGATCGACGGCTTCTCACTCGAGGACCTGGAGCGCTCTCTCATGTTGGGCCGTGAGATCGCCGAGGCACGCGCGGAGCTCACGGCGGATCTGATCCGGGAGCGCACGCGGTAATGAAGACCCAAGACCTCCGGTGGCACGACCTTTTCGACCTACGAGGCACGCGCCGGGACTTTCTGCGCGTCGGTCGTAATGTCGCGGGCCTCGTCGCGCTCGGCGCCCTGCCGGCGTGTGAAAGGGGGCGCCGGATCCAGGTCTCTTCCGACCCATTCGCATTAGGGGTCGCCTCGGGTGATCCCTTGCCGCGTGGCGTCGTCCTCTGGACGCGGCTCGCACGAACTGCGCTCGACGGCGCCGGAGCCCTCCCCGACCCCGTCACAGTCGACTGGGAAATTGCCGAGGACGAAGCGTTTACGCGTATGGTCCAGACCGGATCGGCCGTGGCCCTCCCCGAGCTCGGTCACTCCGTGCACGTGGAGGTCGACGGGCTGGAGCCCGGGCGGGACTATTTCTACCGGATGATCACGGGCGGTGAAGCCAGCCCCGTCGGCCGAACGAAGACCGCCCCCCCGTCCGACGCCCCGCTCGATGAATTCCGCTTTGCCTTCGCCTCCTGCCAGCATTACGAGCAGGGTCTGTTCACCGCTCTACGGCATCTGTCGAACGAGGATCTCGACCTGATCGTGCACCTCGGCGACTACATCTATGAAGGCCGTGCAATTCCTGGCCGCGTGAGGCGACACGAAGGCCCCGAGATCATGACGCTGGACGACTACCGGGCTCGTTACACGACGTACCGCCTGGACGCCGATCTCCAAGCGGCCCACGCGGCGGCGCCTTGGGTCGTCACCTGGGACGATCATGAGGTCGACAACGACTACGCCGCCGAGATCTCCGAGGACCGCGCGTCGCCGGAGGCCTTCCTTCTGCGCCGGGCCGCCGCCTACCAGACCTTCTACGAGTTCATGCCGCTCCGCGGCGCGTCGATGCCGACAGGCCCCGACATGCACCTCTATCGGCGCCTGCGCTTCGGCGATCTCATCGAAATGAGCGTCCTCGACACGCGCCAGTACCGGAGTACGCAACCATGCGGCGGGGGCGGGAACCGTCCCACCTGTGCGGCGCACGTATCAGACGAACAGACGATTCTGGGCGCGGAACAGCGGCGATGGCTGTTCGACGGTCTCGCCGCGTCGGGGGCCCGGTGGAACGTCCTCGCTCAACAGGTCATGTTGGCTCGTCTCCGGCGGGTCAACGACGAGGGGGTCGAGACGTGGTCGATGGACAAGTGGGACGGGTATCCCACCGAACGTCAGGCGCTGCTCGACCTCATGGCCGAGGAGGGCACACCGAACCCCGTCGTGCTGACTGGTGACATCCACTCCAATTGGGTCACAGACCTACAGCGTGACTTCGACGAAGAATCGTCCGAGATCGTGGGAACGGAATTCGTCTGCACGTCCCTCACATCAGGTGGGAACGGGCGCGAAATGACGAACGGAGGTCAGCGCTCGATGAGCGACAACCTGCACGTCCGGTTCTACAACCGTCAGAGGGGGTACGTGACGGCCACGGTCACGCCGGAACTGTGGACCGCGGACTATAGGGTGGTCCCGGAAGTCACCCGGCCGGGCGGTTCGGTCCAGACGGCCGCGACGTTCGTGGTCGAGGATGGTCGGGCGGGGGCGCAGGAAGCGTAACGCCGAAGCCTTACCCCCTTACCCCGCATACGCCTCCGCAAACGGATCGAACAGCGTCCTTACGCGCCCAGTGTCCATCTCCACCACCCGGTCCCAGTCCATGACCAGGTTGGATCGACCCGAATGCTCCTGGATGAATCTCGCTCGGGCGCGCGCCCGGGTGCCCACGTCGGGCACGTAGGGCTCTTCCTCACACCCGGGCTGGATCGGGTCTCCCACCCGCTGGCTGAGCAGCCCGCGCTGGTCCAGGTCTGAGAACGCCGATACGGGCTCGGAGATGGAGTGGTAGTCGTGATCCATTAGCCCCAGCGTGCTCAGTGCCTCCATGTCGCCGACGAGCTCGCCCCAGGATGATCCGCGGTCCTCCAGGAAGTGGCTGTAGAGCTCGTACTTGGTGAACGCATCCAGCCGGGGCGCGAGCCAAAGTCGATCGGACCGCTCGTATGCGTTCAGGGTCAGCTGCCAGTCTTCGAGGATTCGTGGCATCCAGTCCTGCGGATCCGACATGGACGCCACACACCGGCGCGCGGCGTCGAGGTAGATGCGCTGCACCTCGACCACGGACGGATCGACCCGTGGAGCCTCCCCTGGGCTGGCAAGCTTGTTCAGTCGCCGGAGCGTGCCTACCCAACTCTCGCCGCGGCGCTGCAACGTCACATCCTTCAACTGAGCCGCGAGCTCTGGGTCCGACTGGATCGCCTTCAGGGCCAGCGAAGTGGCTCCGAACTGAAGCGCCAGGTTGAATTGACTCCGGTGACCATCTCCGACGATCAGGTGGAGCCGGCGTTGGCGGGGACGGGGCCCCATGTGGTGCTCCTCGCGGCTGGTCGAGTAGATGGCTCGATTCCCCGTCGTGCCCCCCCCAGTCGGGAGCTCCATGGCGAGGGGCCGGGTGCCCGCCAGAAAGTCGGCGCTGGGAGAGAGAACACCGCCGGCGCCGCCGTACAGACGCGTGACCAGAAACGGCAAGGTGAGGTCCGCCAGGGCCGCAGCCGGACCGTCGATGAGATAGTTCTCGTGCGTCCCCCAGAACGCGGTTTCCGGGCGCAAGAGTCCGCTGTGGTTGTTGTTGACGAGCAACAGCTTCAAGCCGCTCCGTTCGAGCTCCGCCGCCGCCCTCGTCGCAAGCTCATACTGCGTCTCGACCATCTGCGCGAGCACGTAGGGCGAATCGCACTCGATTGCCGAGAACTCCAGGTGGCAGTTGACGTCGACGTACACTCGCCCGTACGCGTTGAACAGGCCCGACTCGCCCGGGAGCGAAGGGGCCAGGCCGCCGAGGATCTCCAGAAAGCGGCGAAGCGCCTTGGGGACCAGTGCTGCCCCGTTGTTCGCCTCGACCGTGGTCTGGCACTCCTGCTCGATGGAAAACAAGCAACGGGACGAGGTCATTGGCCGGGGCCGTTGCGCCGCCGGGTGGCCAAGATCTCGAGGTTCTGGTCGCTTTCGATCCTCGCGTGGGCCTCCCGGGCGCTCCCGGACCAACCACGGGCTTCCTGAAGAAGCGAGCTCACGGGCTCGGCCTCGACAGAGCTCGGGTCCTCGGCTTCAGTGCGACGGATTGGGGGCTGAAGGTTCCGTTGGCGATCCATTCTCTTGTCCTCCGTTTTTCTAGGGCTGAAAGGCCATGTCGGAGTGACGGTCTGCCTCTCCGTATCCTCGATTCGTGGGTCAGGTCAGCCGGAGATACCGGCCTTCCGGCGCTAGGATCTCGTCTCGGAGATCCTCCTCTCCGCCCTCCTCCGGGAGTGCCTCTGGATCCTTCGGGAGCAGCCGGCGGATCTCTTCGGGTTCGGAAGCCGTGGACAGCACCGGCTCGAAGACGTCACGGGTAAGGCTGCCCGGCCGAGGCATCTCGATGCGGATTCGGGATCCCCACAGCGACGCGTCCCCTCTGAGTTCCACATGACTCCAATTCACATTGGTGATTCGGTCGCCGTAGTCCCGGATGAGCCGTCCCCGGGCCCAACCACGACCGTCTTCGGGGCCGTCGAGAAGGCAGGCCTCCACGTCTTCGCGGGTCACGAGCGGGTCCACGCGCCCCGCCTCCCAGAGCCTCCAGAAGTGACCTCGACTCGGGTCGCTGGAGGCGTAGTCGTGATCGGCGACACGGATCGGCATGTCGCCCAGCTCCACGCCGTCCCGTCGGCACAGGTCGACCAGAACCAGCAGCTTGGCCGCCCAATCCAAATGAGGGGCGCAACGATCGATTGAGCCCTCTTCCAG
Organism: Longimicrobiales bacterium; assembly: GCA_965249775.1. Lineage (GTDB taxonomy): Bacteria > Gemmatimonadota > Gemmatimonadetes > Longimicrobiales > Gaopeijiaceae > UBA822. The sequence goes on along the minus strand of OZ252253.1, from coordinate 2,435,291 downwards.
GAAATGGGTCAGTTGCAGGACCTGCGGGAGGAGCTCGGATGCGTGAGGCGCGACCTCTTCGGGGATGGATCCGTTGTCGACGAGACCGATGAGGAGGGAGACCAATTTGCGCATGTAGAGCGGAAGACTGATGCGCCCACCGTCCGCCAACCTGGCCACACCCGTCAACCGGCCCGTCGCGACGTCCAGTCCGTGGCTCCAGGCGGTCAGGGCTCGAACCGGCTCGTAGAGTCCCAGTCCTCCGAACCCCAGCTCGGCGGCGGCGAGGCAGCACTGGAGCATGGAAGCCAGGAGTGCCCCGCTGGCGAGCGCGAGATCGAAGCCGATCAGGTGGAGGCGATCCTCTCCCTGAGCGTGCGCTTCCCGGCGCGTGTTGAGAAGTCCTCGGGCGTAGGAGAAGGTGGTGGGAAGGGTCGTCAAGCGGGTCAGGTGATGAGCTCGCCCGCTGAGGCTGAGGCGCGGTCCGGAGCGCAGTGGAAGAACGTAGCCGCCACCGAAGAACGGAATCAGAGCGGCTACGGCGCTCGACACGAAGCCCAGGCGTGCCGGGTGCCGGACCTCGTCGAACAGGTCCTCCCAGAGATCGGACTCGATCGCGACGTTGAAGTGCGTGCCCCACGAGATGCCGGGATCCACGATGTCCACATTGGCCGCGGTGAGGGCGTACGTCGTGCCCGGCTCGGCCTCCGCCTCTGCCCGCTTTCGGGCCACCTCGCACACCTGGAGGGCGCCCAGGCACTGGGCCGCGAGCTGACGTGGGTCCAACACAACTTGAAAGCACGCCCCCTGCGGGTACCGTGGAGTTGCGAAACGACCATGGACCACAGCAGAGGGCGGCTCTCATGAAACGAACGACGAAGTATGTGGGGCTCGACGTGCATCAGGCAATGACAGTGGCAACGGTTCGAAACGCAGGGGGGCGTGTGATCGCGCGTAGCGTGGTCGAGACGAGCGACAAATCGATCCGGGAGTTCTTCAGCGCGATGGCTGGCTCGGTGCACGTGGTGTTCGAGGAGGGAACGCAGGCGCAGTGGCTGTATGACCTACTGAGTCCTCGGGTGGATCGGGTGATCGTGTGTGACCGCAGAGGCGAGAAGCGCTCGGGTAACAAGGGGGACCAGGTCGATGCCGACGATCTGTCGGAGCAGTTGCGGTGCGGCAGGCTGCGAGCGGTCTACCATGGCGCACACGGCCGAGCCGACCTCAAGGAGCTGACTCGAGCCTATCGTAACCTCGTCGAGGACGGCACGCGCGTGATGCTGCGGCTCAAGGCACTGTTCCGTGCGCGGGCCATCCGAACCACGGGCGGCGGTGTCTACCAGCTGAAGGGGCGCGCCGCCTGGGTCGCACAGCTACCCGAGCACGGTGCTCGGCTACGTGCCGAGACCCTGTACGCTCAGCTTGATGTGCTTCGGACTCAGCGCAAGAAGACCAAGGCGGCCATGGTGGCCGAAGCGAAGCGCGATCCGGCCTTTGGCGTGCTCAAGACGATCCCCTACTTCGGGCCCGTGCGTATCGCGCTGTTGTTGGCAACCATCGGTACGCCATGGCGCTTCCGCACGAAGCGCAACCTGTGGGCCTATGCCGGACTCGCCGTCGTCACGCGCTCGAGCGCCGACTACGAGTTGTTCGACGGGCGTCCTCGGCGGCGCCGTCGGCCTCCGCTCACGCGAGGGTTGAACCGCAACCACAATCGCGTACTCAAGAATGTCTTTAAGGGCGCCGCCAACGTAGCCATCGGACGTCGGGGCCCATTCCAAGACTTCTATCACCGTATGATCGAGCGCGGGATGCGCGAGGAGCTCGCCCGTGTGACGCTGGCTCGCAAGCTCGCCGCGCTCACCCTTCGTCTACTCAAAACCGGAGAAGTCTTTGATCCGACCCAGCTGAGTCGACCCCAAATGTAGAGGGGGTTCGTCGTCCTGGAGCGTGGGTGCAGCGCTTGACCCTCGATCCCTTGGAACGTCGAATCCCCCGGACGACGGTGCGGGAGGCAGTCTCAAGCAGAGACGTACGCCAGGCTCCCAGTCACGCCGAGGCACGAGTCTAACTCCAGGCCCTTCCGCAGAACCCGAAGAAGTGTCAGGCCGGCCCCAGGCTGAGTCTCAGATAGAACCATGGTTCGCGTCGTACGACCCAGGTCCACTCAATCAAGTCCGGACGGATCGATCACCCAAGCGAGGATCATCATGGTCGACACGAAGACTGACTCATCCAGCATACCGCTCTCTGACGACCGGGCTAATCCAACCAAGGGGCTGAGTGCCAAGCGCTCCACCGCTTCGCATCCGGCCGGGGCGGAGCCCGGTCTTGACACTCTCTTTCATAGAACGTCTCTGCGGTGCAAGCTTCGAGATGGCCCATGTCGGAGTAGTAACACTGTCCTGACGAGGCCCAATGACGGAGAGCGTCAACGGAGTGGGCCGCGTGCCAGTCAGACGAGTGAGTCCCATCGGACCCCTGCCACGAGCCGGAGGGAGCGGCCGAGGCCGACTCGGAATCGGAGCCGTATTTGGATCCCGTCGGCCCGGATTCCTCCCACCACGAGCGCCGGGTCCACACCCTTCCGCCGACGGGCTCGAACGCGGCACCGATGTGGCGTAGGACGTGCCGTGTTACCCGCCATGACTGGACGGTCCGACCCTCGGGGGTCAGTCCGGTGGTCGAGAGCTCGCAGTCTCGGCCCATGAGCTTGGGAATCGGCATTGAGTCTGATATCCCTTCAGGAGGCCGCGAGGTAGCGGTGTAGTCGAGGCTCGTCGGTAGCCACCAGCTCGGCCCGAGTGATGTGCCCAGGCACTTCGAGCTCTCGAGCCAACGTGCCGTGATCGGCGCTCATCCGACGGGCAGCCGAGTGAGCTTCCTCGAGCAGGGCCTCGATGACGTCCTCCACGGCCACGGCGGGAATTCCTACCCCCCGAAGCTCCCGCACCGCTGCGCGCCTCTTCGCGGTGTTCATGGCGGCTTCGTAGTGGGCGTTCGCCATGAGCCGACCCGCCGTCACGCTGATGCCACTCTGGCCCTCGGTCGAGTACCGGAGAACCGGTGTGTCGAACACCTGATCCAGGGCGGGCCGAAGGAACGCGGACCGCACGATGTCTTCCTCCGGGGAGACCTGGACGGTTTCGTCCAGGTACCACGCCCGGCCGGTGGCGTAGACCGTCATGACCGCCTCGGCCGACTCCACTGTCGGCTCCGGCATCGGCACGACCGCATCGAAGCGGCCCGGGCGGCTGATCGCAACGTCCACCAGGTCGATTCGATTCGTCATGCCCACCCAGAGCATTTCGGCGCGTGGCTGCCCCGGGGTGCTCTCCCACTGGACCAGCCCGTCCATCTCGGACAGAAGGGCGGTCAGTGCGTCGTTCTGGGCCGAGGACATCATCTCTCCGCCGCGCTTGCCGAGGGAGTCGATCTCATCGAGCACGATGAGCTGAAAGAGCGGCCGCGTGCGGGGACGCATCTGGCGAGCTCGGATCGCCCCGCACAGGTCCTCGCGAACCAGCTTGGCGTCTCCCCCGTGCCACACCGTCTTCAGGGCGCCCGGCGGCACGAAGTACAAACAGACGTCGAAGTCGTGCTTCTCGCCGAGGTCCCGCACATAGGCAGCGAACGCCCGGATGAGCGCGGTCTTCCCCTGGCCGGGTTTGTGCGACTCGAGAATCAGGCCCCGCATTGGCTTCACACCGAACCGATCGAGTCGGGCCGACCCTGCGATCCCAGCGGCGAATATGAGGTGAGATGGATGACAGCCTCTCGACAGAAATCGAGCATCGAAGGCTGTTGGAGGTAAGGATGTAGCTCGATCTGATTCACCTCCGGTTTCAGACGCGAGGTGGCAGTAAGCGATTTCAGCTTGGTGCTGCTGAAGTTGCAGACGCCGATGTGGCGACAAAGTCCGCGGTCGACGCACGCTTCGAGCCCCTCCCAGGTCTCCGAGATCGGCAGCTCGTCGAGACTGATCACATCTTCCGGGGCACGGGGGAAAACGACGCCTTTCTCGAAGGCCACCGGCCAGTGGATCAGGTAGAGGTCGAGATGGTCCAGTGCCAGATCCGCCAGGGTCTTCTCGAGAGAGGGTTGGACGTCTTCAGTTGCGTGGGAGTTGTTCCACAGCTTGGAGGTGATCCACATCTCGTCTCTGGTAACGATGCCGTCCTCGAAACACTCCGATAGCGCTTGGCCAATCTCGGCTTCATTGCCGTAGATGGCCGCGCCGTCGATGTGTCGGTAGCCTATGCGGACGGCCGCCTTGACCGCGTCGTAGACCTCAGTGGGCTCAGCCAGCCAGGTTCCCAGCCCCAGAATGGGCATCTGGTCGCCGTTCTCGAATTTAAGTGTCCTCATCGCTTGTCCCCCTTGTAACTCTTGCAGAATCCGTCCCTGATGGGCCGAAACATACGAAATGGTTCGGGAGCTCGAGGAGTGCAAGTGCTTGCGGCTAAGTACCCTAAGGCGTAAGCTGCTCCCCCCTGACGAAGAGTGGACAGACGTAGCCTCGTACTTTTGTATCGATCTTCTCGAAGTGGTGCGACGGAAGACTCGTAGGAGGCTATTGTGTCCGCGGTGGGAAATTTTGATGAGATGCGTCGGGTTCGTGCGGACGAGATGCGTCGGGTTCGTATGACGGCCCTATGCGGATCTTTGGCAGCGGTGTTGATCGGTTGGGTGCACGCCGACAGGAGGCTCCCGGGAATACAATCCTCCTGGACCGGCAATAACACCTCCTGGACGGCCGACAACGTCCTTCTCACCAACGTACTTCCCACCGCCGTTACGAAGATGGACTGGGAGCTACGGCGCGGGCGCCTCCCCATGGAGCTGAATGAGGCTGTCGGGTCCTGGGTGCTCCGCCTCACCCGCGACCGCAGATGGGTCTTCGAGTACGCTCTTTCGCGAGCTGGCCTATACTCGGACATGATCCTGACCGAGCTCCGCGAGCGTGGAATGCCGGAGGAACTGTTGTATCTCGCTCTGATCGAGTCCGACTTCCACACCCGATGCTCGCTCTCGTGTACTGGCAAGCGGCATGTGGCAGTTCATGGAACCGACGGCGAGGCTATACGGACTGCGAATCGACGCCTACGTGGACGAGCGATACGACCCGGTGAGGGCGACCGACGCCGCTCTCGACCACCTGAATGACCTCTACGATCAGTATGGCTCCTGGTATCTCGCAGCCGCGGCTTACAATGCTGGCGCAATACGTGTGTCTGATGCCCTTCAGCGGTACACGGACGGACGTACTGGAGATGACAGTCTCTATTGGGAGATCTCGGATCACCTACCATCGGAGACAGCCAATTATGTGCCGAAGCTCCTCGCTGTCACGTACCTCGCCCGATCAGCGGCGCGGTACGGCTTCGACGTGAGGCCGGCGGATCCCTACGAATACGACTCCGTCTGGTCTCCGGGGGGTGTGGACCTCGATGCGGTGGCGCTTTCTCTAGGCATTACGGCTGAGCAGATGTACGACTTGAACCCTCAGCTCATCCGCAACACGACGCCGCCGGGTGAGATCTATGCGTTGAGGATTCCTGTGGGGATGGCCGGTCGGGTCGTCGCCGCACGCGCCTCGGCGAATCCTGGGACACGCCTAGCGGACGACTGAGACCCGGGAGTGTCCGAAGTGCTGGTGTCGGCTGGCCCAAAAGCATCTTGCTCCCTGCGATCCCGCGGCCTATCATCCGCCAGGAGCACGCCATGAGGATGACATTTCGGGATAATCCTAGGTTCATCGCCCCCAAGGCCATCGGCCCTAAGCCCATCGGCGTCGCGTTGGTGCTTGGCGGTCTTCTGTATGGCAATCCCGGCACCGCTCAGGAACGGACGGTCGATTTCAGCCGAGAAGTTCGTCCGATCCTGTCTCAGAACTGCTTCACGTGTCACGGGTCGGCTGACGACCGGCGCCGGAGGGACCTCCGACTGGATACGCCTGAGGGGTTCTTCGCGGATCGGCCTGAATTCGGCGGCCCGGTCGTCGTTGCGGGGAGCCCCGACGAGAGCCTCTTGTTCCAGAGGATCACCAATGAGGCCGAGCAGGACCGCATGCCCCGGAACCGCGAGGCTCTTGCGGACGAAGAGATCGAGACCATTCGACTGTGGATCGAGCAGGGCGCGGAGCGGAACAGCCATTGGGCATTCGTCGCTCCCGAGCGTCCCGCGCTCCCGCCGGTCGCATCACGTGACTGGGTGCGCAATCCGATCGACGACTTCGTTCTCGCGCGCTTGGAGCAGGAGGGCCTGAGCCCTTCTCCCGAGCCCGACCGCACCACGTTGATTCGCCGCGTGACCCTGGATCTGACCGGATTGCCGCCGACGATGGCCGAGGTCGACGCCTTTCTCAATGACGATTCGCCAGGCGCATATGAAGCCGTGGTCGACCGGCTGCTCGATTCGCCCAGATACGGTGAGCGGATGGCCGTCGAGTGGCTGGATGCCGCCAGGTATGCCGACACGAACGGATACCAGACCGACGGCGAGCGAACCATGTGGCGTTGGCGGGACTGGGTGATCGATGCCTACAACAGCAATATGCCGTTCGATCAGTTCACGATCGAGCAGATCGCCGGTGACATGCTCCCCGACGCAACGCTCGACCAGCGCATCGCCACGGCATTCAACCGTAACCACAGCCTGAACGCCGAAGGCGGGATCGTGCCGGCCGAGTTCCTGGTCGAGTACGCGGTCGATCGCGTGGCGACCACGTCGGCCGTTTGGCTCGGGCTGACGCTGGGGTGCGCGCGTTGCCACGACCACAAGTTCGATCCGGTCAGCCAGCTCGAGTTCTACGAGGTCTTCGCTCTCTTCAACAACATCCCCGAGCGTGGCAAGGGGTTCAAGTACGTCAACTCGCCGCCGTTTATCACGGCCCCCACGACCGATCAGCAGACACGGCTCACCGAGCTCGATGGCCAGCTCACTCAGGCGCGCGAGGCGTTCTCGCGCCTCGAGGCCGAAGTGCCCGCCGCGCAAGCGAGATGGGAAGACGCTTTGGGCGCATCCATGGAGATCGATTGGATCCTGAGTGACCAGCTCCTGGCTCACCACGCGCTCGATGGCGACATCGCGGGTGTGCACGCCGGTCAGCGGGTCGGCGCGACGTTGGAGGGGGGCTTGCCGCAATTCGTCGACGGTCGGCTAGGAGCGGCGGCCGGCTTCGACGGGGAACGGTTCATCGATGCGGGACGCAGCCCGAACCTCGACTATGTGGACGAGTTCAGCTTGAGCGCCTGGCTCTATCCTACGACGGAAACCGGTGTGATCGTCTCGCGAGCGAGCGGTGGCGACCAGGGTGAAGTGGGTTGGGGACTCTACCTCGAGGAGGGGAAAGTCCGGTTGAGTATGTCCACGCGCGTCCTCGACGACGGAGTCGCCGCCGAGACGGTAGCGACTTTGCGGCTCAACGAGTGGCACCATGTGCTGGTGACCTATGACGGCACGATGGCACCTGATGGCATGCGCTTCTATGTCGACGGCCGCCCGGTGGAGCTGACCCCCTTGCTGGATCTCGTCGGGAACCGCCTGCCTCAGTCGCAGCCGCTGCGCATCGGCGCCAGCGGTTCCTCGAAGCCGAATTTTCAAGGCCGCATCGACGACGTTCGCATCTACGGCAAGGTCCTGATGCCGGAAGAGGCGGCTGTTGTGGCGACAGCGGAATCGGTGAGCGAGATCGCCGAGCTCAACCCGGAGCAGAGAACTCCGGCGCAGGCCGACAAGCTTCGACTCAGCTTCTTGAACCAGTACGCGCCCCGCGATATTCAGCGGGCGTTCAGGCGCGTCACCGAGCTCGAGCGGCAACGCGAGGAGCTGTGGAAGAGCTTCCCGACCGTCATGGTGATGGAGGAGGCCGAGCCGAGGCGCGATGCGTTCCGGCTCATCCGCGGGGCGTACGACAATCCCGGCGAGCTCGTGACTCCGGACGTCCCTTCCGTGCTTCCCCCGCTTCCCGAAGGCCAGGAGAAGAACCGCCTGGCCTTCGCCCGCTGGCTGGTCGAGCCTTCGAACCCGCTCACCGCGCGGGTCACCGTCAACCGCTTTTGGCAGATGTACTTCGGGACGGGCTTGGTCAAGACCACCGACAACTTCGGGGCGCAGGGCGAGTTTCCGAGCCACCCCGAGTTGCTCGACTGGCTGGCGACGACCTTCGTCGACTCGGGCTGGAACGTGAAGGAGATGCAGCGCACGATCGTGACGAGCGCCACGTATCGCCAGTCGTCCGCGGTCACCCCGGTGCTGCTCGAGCGGGACCCGGAGAACCGACTGCTGGCTCGTGGAACGCGTGTTCGCTTGCCCGCGCCGATGATTCGCGATCAAGCGCTGGCGATCTCCGGCCTGCTCACCGAGCGCCTCGGGGGGCCCTCGGTCGGTCCCTATCAGCCGGCTGGGCTGTGGGACGACATCGTGGAGCGGGGCCAGGTCTACCGGCAGTCCGAGGGCGACGATCTGTACCGGAGGAGCCTGTACACGTTCTGGAAGCGAACGCGGGGGCCGCCAGCCATGGTGACCTTCGACGCGTCGACGCGTGAAGTGCATATCCTGACACCAACCAGGACCAATACGCCGCTGCAGGCCCTCAACCTGATGAACGACGTCACGTACTCTGAAGCGGCACGGGCGTTGGCGGAACTGGCGATGGCCGAAGGTACGACCACCGGGGAGACCGTTTCGTATATGTATCGGTTGGCGACGGCGCATGAGCCGGAACCCGAGACGCGATCGGTACTGGTCGATGCCTTCACCGGACACTTCGATCGCTACCGGGACGATCGGGCGGGGGCGCTGCTCCTCGTGAGCGTCGGGGAGTCGCCGCGGAACGAGGCGTTGGACATCACCGAGCTCGCCGCGTACCAGATGGTGGCCAGCCTGATCCTGAACCTGGACCAGACTATCACGAGGGACTGAAGCAATGGATCCTATCCTCGACTACGAGTGGCTGCTCACTCGCCGGCACTTCATCGAGCTCGCCAGCACGGGCGTCGGCGTGGCCGCGCTCGCGACGCTGTTCAATGAGGACCTCATGGCCCAGGCCGCTGCTAGCTCGCAGCAGGTGCCGCCCGGCTTACCGGGGGTCCCGCACTTTGCACCCAAGGCCAAGCGCGTCATCTATCTGTTTCAGTCGGGCGCACCGTCGCAGCATGAGCTGTTCGACTACAAACCGAGTCTCGCCCGGCTATCGGGGACCGAGTTGCCCGCCTCCGTCCGCGGGGACCAACGCCTGACGACCATGACGGCGGCACAGCAGAGTCTCCCCATCGTCCCGTCGGTTTACGAGTTCCAGCAGCACGGCCAGTCACAGGCGTGGGTCAGCGAGTTGATGCCCTACACTGCCGCCATCGCCGACGACCTCTGTTTCATCAAGTCGATGCACACGGAGGCCATCAACCACGACCCCGGCATCACATTCTTCCAGACCGGTGCGCAGCTCGCCGGCCGGCCCAGCATCGGCGCATGGCTGTCCTATGGACTCGGGAGCATGAATCAAGATCTGCCGACCTTCGTCGCGATGGTCTCGGTCGGCTCCGGTAATGGCGGGCAGCCGCTGTACGACCGGCTTTGGGGCAGCGGATTCCTCCCGACCGAGCACCAGGGTGTCAAGTTCCTCCCCACCGGCGACCCCGTCCTTTTCCTGTCGAATCCTCCCGGAGTCGACCCCAACACCCGGCGTCGCTTTCTCGACGATCTTGCAAAGCTCAACCAGCAGACTCGCGACGAGTTCGGCGATCCGGAGACCAGCACCCGCATCGCCCAGTACGAGATGGCCTATCGCATGCAGACCTCCGTGCCCGAGCTGACCGACCTGTCGGATGAGCCGGAGAGCACCTTCGAGCGGTACGGTCCCGATTCCAGGCGGCCCGGGTCGTTCGCCCGCAACTGCCTGCTAGCCAGGCGGTTGGCCGAACGCGACGTGCGCTTCATCCAGCTTTTCCATCGAGGGTGGGACCAACACACCCGGCTACCGAGCGGCATCCGCAACCAGGCTCGCGACGTGGACCAGCCCCAAGCGGCGTTGGTCACGGATTTGAAGGAGCGTGGTCTGCTCGACGATACACTGGTCGTCTGGGGTGGTGAATTCGGACGCAGCGTCTATTGCCAGGGCAGGTTCACCGAAGAGGTCTACGGACGGGATCACCATCCGCGTTGCTTCACGATCTGGATGGCAGGGGGCGGCGTCCAGCCAGGCACGAGCTACGGCGAAACCGACGAGTTCAGCTACAACATCGCCAGGGACCCGGTGCACGTGCACGACCTGCACGCCACCGTGCTGCACCTCCTCGGCATCGACCACACCAAGCTGACATACCAGTACCAAGGCCGGGACTTCCGCCTGACGGACGTGCGAGGGAGGGTCGTGGACGGCGTTCTGGCGTGAGCATGCCTTACAGCTAGTCGGCTCCGTTACCTGTCCTCTACAAGCAGCACACTCGCCACAACTCCCCTACCATCAGCACGGTAGCCACAACGGTAGGTTACCTAACGAGCCGATTTTTCTTGCTTCCCTCGACGACCCATATGAACGTTCATCGTGGACGTGTTCGCAGGCATGAGCGCGCACGCCGGGCTTGTTTGAGACGGAATTCCCTGATCGATAGGTGCCTAGAATGAAAGAAGAGTCAGGAATGATCGATCTCAAGTCGGACGCCGACAACGGTGCCGCACCCTCGGACGAGGCGGGTGACGACGTGATCGAGCTGCCTCCGCCCCCATCCGAATCGCCCGAGGCGAGCACCGAAGAAAAGCAGCCGTCGCGCGCGCGGGTCGGCCTTCCCAAAAAGCCGCGCCGTTTGCCCGAGCTACCCGACGAACGCCGGCGCCGTCCCGATCCGCCACGCCGTGACGAAAAGCCGCACAATAACAACGGCAAAATACTGGTCATCGGCCACGAGATCGTCCTCAGTGGCAAGATCGCCTCATGCGACCGGCTGGTCGTCGAGGGTCAGGTCGAGGCCAAAATGAAGGACTGCCGCGAGATCGAGATCGCCGAGACCGGTACCTTCAAGGGCCAGGTCGAGTTCGACCGGGCCGACATCAGCGGCATCTTCGAGGGCGATCTGACGGCGCGCGACCACTTGGTGGTGCGCGCGACCGGACGCGTTACCGGCAAAGTCAGGTTCGGCGAGCTCGAGATCGAGCGTGGCGGCCAGCTCGTCGGCGACGTCCAGGTCTTCGGCGAAGGCGCGGCGGAGGGGAAGGATGCCGCTATCACCGTCGACAAGCCGGCCAAGTAATCAGGGAGGCTCGGTCCCTCAACATCCGAGGGTGAATCGGATTACTGCCCCCTCCCCGGGGACGCCGTCGGCCCACACTCGTCCACCGTGGCGATGCACGATTCGCTCGACAGTGGCGAGCCCGAGTCCGCTCCCCGAGTGCCCTCCGCTGGGATCGAGCTGCTTGAACACTTGAAAGATTATCTCGCTATCGGCGTTGTCGAAGCCGATCCCATTGTCGCGGACATGGTAGATCGGGACATCATCCTCGTCCTCGACGACCCCCAGCTCGATCCACGTGTCATCGCGACGTCGGGTGTACTTCCATGCGTTCTGTAGGAGGTGAGTCAAGAGAATCTTCAAAAGCGTCCTGTCCCCAGAGGCCTTGATTCCAGCCTCCACCTCGAACGCCAGAACACGATCCGGGTCCATCGCCCCCAAATCGTCGATGATGTCTTGCCCCATCGTGGAAAAGTCGACTTCCTCTCGACTGATCTCGACCCGGTCTACGTCACCAAGGCCACGAAGGTCGTCGATGATACGCATCATTTGCTCGCCTGCCGCCCGAATGCGCTCTAGGTCGTCTGCCGCTTGCTCGCCGAGGGAGTCGCCGAGGGTTTCGCGAAGCTGATGGCTGAAGTTGGTCACGATCAACAACGGGCTTTTGAGACCGTGGGTTAGGGCGTCACGAAACGCCTCTAGCTCCCGATTCGCCACTTCGAGTGCCGCCAACGACTCATCAAGCTGCTCCTCGATTTCCTTCAGACCCGTCGTATCGGGCACATCCGCCTCGACAGCCTCCGGCTCCGTGAGGTCTCGGACGGCGCAGCTTACTCCCACCACCGTGCTGTCGTGGGACTTCACGGGATAGAAGTTGTATTGAAACGTCCTTCTGATCCCCGAGTCGAGCGGCGTCCGCGCCTCCACGGTCTCTGCCTCGATCGGTTCACCCGTTGTGATCACCTGCTGCAACTTCTGCTCGACCTCCCCTGCCACATCCGGAAGCACGTCGCCGATGGTTCGGCCTACATGTTCCTTGACCGCAGGCCCGTTGACGCCTGCGAGCCATTTGTTGATGTCGACATAGCGTAGGTCCAGATCGAAATAACAGAGGCCTATTGGTCCCTCGTCGTAGAGGCTCGACGGGACTTCCGCATACGGCTCCAGACTCTTGCCCACAACGGCTACCTCACTGGCACGAACGACAGATAACGGGCCGTCGGGGGGAGACGAGCCGCCTGCCGCTCAAAAGCTCGGTAATGCCAAGATAATCGATGCGATGCCGGCGAACGACCCTTAATTAGCCACGTCGGACTCCAGCCGGGACCCGACCCTAGACCACGCCAGCGCTATGAAGTCGTTCGATTGCGGCTTCGTCGTAGCCGATCTCCGCGAGTACCTCACCGGTGTGCTCGCCCAGCACCGGGGCGCGGTGGCGGACACCGCCCGGGGTCTCCGAGAGCCGCACGGGCGTATCGGCTACCGGCGCTGGCTTGGCAAGGCCTGGGTAGTCGACTGCGAGCATGAACTTCATGGCGCGGATGTGCTCGTGATCGAGGGCCTCCTGCGGGGACAAGACGGGACCGACAGGAAGCCGTGCGGCGTCGAGCTCGGCAAGGCACTGCTCCGTCGTGCGGCTCTCGCACCAGCGAGCCATCCGCTCACTGATGATTTCGCCGTTGTCGCCTCGGGCGAGATCATCCTTGAAGCGCGGGTCTTCCAGCCAGTGTGGCTCACCCATCAGATCCGCCCACCGCTCGAAGAGCGGCTGGCCGACGACCAACATCAGCACCCAGCCATCCTTCGTGCGAAAACAGTCCGAAGGCGCGGCCGTCTGAGCCCGATTGCCGGTCGCCACGCGATTGGCCCCGATGACGTCTTGCTCGATCAGCGTGGTGTTGCCCACGGCTAATGCGGACATCAGCAGCGATCCTTCCACCTGCTGCCCGCGCCCGGTCTCTTTACGCTCGAGGATCGCCGCCATGGTTCCGAACGCGGTGAGCGTCGCCGTCATGAAGTCGACCCAAGGGTAGTAGCTGCGCATCGGCTCCTCTTCGTGCCCCGACATGTGCATCGCCCCCGACATCGCCTGCGCAACGCCGTCGAATCCCACCCGATGACTCCAGGGTCCCCCGTGGCCGTAGGCGGAAACCGTCGTGAGGATGATGTCCGGCTTCGACTCGCAGAGCGTCGCATGGTCCAGCCCCATCGACTCGAGAGTCTGGGGAGGAAGGTTGGCGACGACGACGTCGCTCGTGGCCACCAGCTTGCGCACGATCTCACGCCCCTCATCGCTGCGCGGACTCAGCGTGATGCTGCGTTTGTTGCGGTTCATCTGCATGAAGAGGCTGCCTTCGCCTCCCTCGGCGATCGGTACCACCCAGCGATCCTCGCTACCGCCGCTCTTCTCCACACGAATGACGTCGGCGCCCATGTCACCAAGTAGACACGCACAATACGGGCCCGCGATGTAGCGCCCGAAGTCGAGAACTCGGATGCCCTCCAGAACTTGAGTCAAAACAGCTCTACCATGGCTAGCCTCTTGGGACTGGCTCGGCCGTGGAATCCCACTCGTATGCGGCCTGAATCCTTCGGGCGACTTCCCCGGTCAACGCTCCCCCTTGGCGCCCGTTGGTCATGACCACGAGCCCGTATCCCTTGACCTTGTGCCCTACAAGGGTGCACCGAAAGCCCCAGTTCCCACCCCCATGGCTGAAATACCAGCCCTCGCCGCGCCACGGCGAGGCCGACGGCGTAGCCACCCACGCCTACCGGGCTGAGCATCTCCTGAACCGTGGCCCGCGAAAGGACGCGGTTCGACTCACCGACCGCCGACTTCTGGACTTCGATGGCGAATCGTGCCAGGTCGGTCGGCGTCGTCCATAATCCCGCCGCGGCCTGCTCGGGATATACATGCCACTTGGGGCCCATCGACTCACCGTTATCGTCGTGCGCGCGCGCCGCGTTGCGATCGTTTTCGGGGGTGATCGGCTGTACGAATGAGCTATTCACCATGCCGATGGGCTCCAGAACATCGTCACGCAGGATGTCCGCGAAATCCCGCCCACGAGCGTCGGCGATCGCGAGCTGCATCACCGTGACGCCTCCCCCCGAATACTCCATGAACGTCATCGGCGGACGTTCCATGAAGACGGGGCCGACGTTCGAGAGCTCGTGGCCGTCGAGGATCTGGACCGTGGTCGGCAGGGGGGCCGTCGGCTCGTAGCCCGGGAACCCGAAGCCGTCGCCCAAGCCCGACACATGGCTCATGAGCGAGCGCGGGGTCACGGGTCGGTCACGGGTGAACTCGCCGCCGTCCAGCTCCCACGACTCGAGGACGTCGTTGATGTCGTCATCGAGCGAGAAGAGCCCGTCCTGAACCGCCTTGAGGGCGGCCATCGCGGTCACGGGCTTGCTGATCGACGCAGCCTGGAACATCGTTTCGGTATCGACCATGAGCCCGGTCTCGACGTCCGCGACCCCGTACCCCTTCGCCCAGTGGATCTCGAAGTCGTGGATCACCGCGACGCCTAAGCCCGGGACCCCGAACTCGTCCATGAGCTCTGCCAGCGTTCTGTCTCCTAGCTGCCCAGCGTCCGGGCCCTGGACGCCCTCGATAGCCGCCATGTAGTACGCGGCATCTTGTTCGGATTGAAGGACGGAGGTTTGAGCGCCCTGCACGCCGGCGTCACCCGAGCAAGCGAGGGCCGGCATGGCGGTGAGTAGTGCGACCAGGGTCTTGTTGGGTAGACGGTTTCTCATGGCTCGACCTCGTTCACGGGGTGCTCAAGGGACCCAGCATGCTCCACCTCGAGTCGGTTCGCAACCGTCTAGCCGTCTGTCCGAACGCCCAGACGCGTCTCAATCAACCATCGGACCGCCCCGTCGACTGATCCAGCTTTGAAGGCTTGATGGATCAACGGCTCAATCCTGGACAAGTGTTATCACCTGTGATAACGTTTATAAACCCCGGCGACTGACGCTTGGGTCGGATTCGACGTGGGGGCTACGTCTTGCGGCTTATCGCTGAGCTGGTTCGGGAAGGGCGGTTATAAGAGTGAAGATCCTCAACGCCTCCATCAACAATCGACGTCGCGACTTCGAGATTGAGCTCACCGACCGGGGCTTGCTTACTTTTCCGTATCACAGAGCGGAGCCGCCGCCGACTCGCGACGATCCGATCCGGGAATTCTTCATCGATCCCGAGCTGGGCAACGAAGGCGTCACCTACGTGCTTGAGTCTGGCGCGGACGGGAGTGTGTTGTCGGACCATGTGTTGGAGATCAATCACGATCCGGGCTACATGCGCGACCTCCTTCTCCATCAGCTCACGGTCGAGGCGGTTCAGCGAATGGAGTCTTCGCCCTTCGGCGTCCGCCAGCTCAGCCGGCGCCTCAAGACGTCCCCAGCCCAGGTCTACCGCCTTCTGGATACGACCAACTACAAGAAGACCGTCGATAAGCTACTCGAGCTTCTTCATGTACTGGATGCGAGGGTGGAGGTGCGGGTCATCTGAGCGGTTGGGATGGCAAGAACCTCACTCACCGCGATGCTCCTCGAACGATACAGAGCTACGGCCCCGACGGAAGGAACGACGTCCGGACCACGATGCTGCTTCCGCTACTAGCTCCGCCCACCCCTACGCGCATGCCCGCGCCGACGTCGTATTGTGGCGGACCGTCGGCGCCGCTAGTTGCAAAGAAGGGCCTTGGCCCAAGTGGCTCCACGACGACTTGGTCGCCCAGCGACAACGTTGCGGCGACCAGGGTTGGCCCTTCGAAATAGAACAGGGTGTCACCGGACATGGACCAGACCGGGGCCGCGCCGCCAGCGCTCGAAACCAGTGTGCGGGAGCCGCTGCCGTCGAGGCGCGCAAGGTAGACTTCCGCGCGTCCGCGAGCGCAGCGGCGGAAGAGAACCGGTCCGCCGGCAGCCGTTCCAGCGCCTTCAGCGCCACCGATTCCACGTGCGCCGGGATGGTCTGCCGGATCTCCGTCGGGCTTGCCGGGGATCCGGTGAGGATCTTGCCGAGCACGGCTTGCGCCGTGTGGCCTGTGAACGGTGGCTCACCAGTGAGCATCTCGTAGAGCACGCAGCCCAGGCTGTAGATGTCCGAGCGCGAGTCGGGGTCGCGATCCGCGGTCGCCTGCTCCGGACTCATGTAGTAAGGCGTGCCCACGCTCATCCCGGTCTCGGTCAGCCTTCCACCGCCCGCCTCCTGCACCGCTAATGCGATCTCGAAGTCGGCCACCAGCGGCTCACCGTGCGACAGCAGGATGTTTGCCGGCTTGATGTCCCGATGCACCACACCTTGCTCGTGCGCGGCCTGGAGCGCTCCCGCCACCGCTCGAGTCAACGCGACTGCCTCCTCCACCGGGAGCTGCTTATCCCGGTCGATCCTCTCGCGGAGCGTCTCCCCTTCGACGAACGGCATCACGAAATAGAGGAAGCCGTCCGCCTCCCCCGAGTCGTAGAGCTGCAGGACGTGCGGATGCTGGAGGTTCGCGGTCGTCTTGATCTCGGCCAGGAAGCGCTCGGCACCCACGACCGCCGCCAACTCGGACTTCAGGACCTTGAGGGCGACTTTACGTTCGTGCTTGATGTCGTCGGCCAGGTAGACGGTGGCCATGCCACCTTCACCCAGCTCACGCTCGATGGCGTAGTGGCCTTCGAGGGCTGCGTTCAGGCGGGCGACGGCGTCAGACATGGCGGACAAAATGCGTCTACGTGGTGTGGGGCGGCAAGGACGCGCGTGCTTCGATGAGGGTTGCCTCCGGCGCTCACGCGAGTTTCGCCCGCCAGTCCGCGAGCGCCTCACCGATTTCGTCCGCCGAGTCTTCCTGGATGAAGTGCGCCCCGGTGACGGTCACCTCGGTCTGGTTCGGCCAGCCGCGACAGAACTCGCGCTGTGCGCCGATCAGGATTATACCCGGGTCCGCGTTCACGAAGAGCTTCGGCACGTCGCTCGCCGAGAGCCAGTCCGCGTAGTCCTGGACGATCTCCACCACGTCGGCCGGCTCTCCTTCGAGCGGGATCTCGCGCGGCCAGGTCAGCGTGGGCCTGCGACTCTCGCCTGCTTCAAGGTACGGACGGCGATACTCGGTCATCTCGGCGTCGGTCAGATCTCGGATCACACTCGCGGGCAAGACGTTTTCGACGAAGATGTTCTTCTCGAGAACCATCTCCTCACCCTGTGGCGAGCGAAAATTGCGGAACAGCGATGCCGCTTGCTCCGGCCATTCATCCCAGGTCACCGGGCGAACGATCGCCTCCATGTACGCGATGCCTTTGATGCTGTCACGGTGTCGGTTGGCCCAGTCGAACCCCAGCGCCGAGCCCCAATCGTGCACGACGAACGTGACGTTCGAATCGACGCCAAGTGCGTCGAGCAGGCCGTCGAGGTAGTGCCGGTGCTCGACGAAGCGGTAACTCTCGGGGCCGGAGTCATCGAGCTTCTCTGAGTCGCCCATACCTATGAGGTCGGGCGCGATGCAACGTCCCGACTCCTCGAGGTGGGGGATCACGTTTCGCCACAGGTACGACGAGGTCGGGTTTCCGTGCAGAAACACGATCGGGTCCCCGGATCCAACCTCGACGTAGGCCATCTTGCGGCCGTGGACGTCGACGTACTGCTTCGCGTGGGGTTGTTCGGCCGAAATCATCGAGGTGTCTCCATTCGGGTTGGTGACCTATCGGTGAGGCGGATTGTGGGGCTGGACCGGTCTATTGGGCAACCAGGAGCTGTTGCACTTGATTTCTGGTGGTGCGGTGCCGCTATTCAGGATCCAGAAACGAGGCACAGACCGCGAGGCAGTGACCGAGAGGAAGGAGTCATCCGCAAATGGACTTGAGGAACAGCCACACGAATGAGAGAACATCGTCCTCACCGAGCGCGCTGCGAGTCGGTGTGCTCTTGGCCGGCTTCTTAAGCGCGTCGGCCTTAGGCGCACATGCGCTCGAGGCGCAAGCGAGCCCCCGACCCGGGCAGGAGGTTGTGCTGGTCACCGGCTCGACGAGCGGACTGGGGCGCGAGGTCGCGCGCAGACTCGCCGCGACGGGCGCCTTCGTCATCGTCCACGGCCGCAACCGTGAGCGGGGGATGGAGGTCGTCGAGGCGATCGAGAGCGAGGGGGTCGGAAACGCGCGCTTCTACGCGGCGGACCTCGGGTCGTTCGACCAGACCAGGGAATTCGGCGAAGCGGTCCTACGTGACTACGACCGACTCGATGTGCTCGTCAACAACGCCGGTTTCGGAAGGGCACCCGATGAGCGGATGGTCTCGGCGGATGGGCTCGAGCTGCGCTTCCAGGTGAACCACCTCTCGCACTTCCTGCTCACCCGGATGTTCCTACCTCGACTCCGCGCGAACGCCCCCTCACGCATCGTCAACGTGTCGTCGGGAGCTCAGCAGCCGATCGACTTCGACGACGTGATGATCGAGAGAAACTTCAGCGGCGGGCGGGCCTACGCCCAGAGCAAGCTCGCTCAGATCATGTTCACCATCGACCTCGCCGAGGAGCTGGAGGGAACCGGTGTGGTCGTGAACTCGTTGCATCCGGCCACATACATGGACACGGAGATGGTGAGGAGGGCGGGGCTCACGCCGAGGGCCACCGTCGGCGAGGGGGCGGACGCGGTGATGAACCTGATCACCTCACCCGATATCGGCAGTGGGGGTTACTTCAACCGCCTGCGGCCCGCCCGTGCGGACGAACAGGCGTACGACGCTGAGGCTCGCAACAAGCTTCGCAGGCTGAGTGAGGAGTTGACCGGGGTGAACTGAGGGCGTCCAGCTACAGGAGTTGCCTGGCTGGCGGCTTGATTACGGGAAAGTGATGATCGCCGACGATGACGAGGACGTGCTGGGTATGGCCAAGCATGTGAGAGGAGCGACCCGGGCCCTGCTCGTCTTTCTGGCGACCGCAACTGCATTGGCCTGTGCCGATACCGGCCCACGCGGCGATCGCGTGCTCATCATGATCGTGGATGGCCTCCGCCCGGAATACGTCACGCCCGAGGTCATGCCCAGGCTGTCGGCTCTCCGTGACGGCGGCCTGTCTGGCGAGAACCATCACTCCGTCTTTCCCACCGTAACGCGCGTCAACTCATCGTCGATCGCCACCGGCGCTTATCCCCGCACACACGGGATGATGGGTAATTCCGTCTACCTCGACTGGGTCGACGCCGAACGCGTACTCAGTACTGGCGAGGCCGCCAACCTCCGCCTCATCAACGACTCATCCGGAGGACACCTGCTGACGGCGCCCTCGCTCGCGGACATCCTCGAACGGAACGGCAAAACGCTGTTCGCCGTCAGCTCGGGCTCCAGCGGCTCGGCGATGCTGATGAACCGTCAGGGCGGGGGAGGCGGCCTGGCGCATCCCGAAGTCTTCCTCCCTCCCGAGTCCCGGGACGCCATCGAGGGTTTGGTCGGCCCCGCGCCAACGGACGGCGCACCGAGCATGAGCTTGGTGGCGTGGACCATCGACGTCCTGCTCGGGCACGGGATCGACGCTCTGGACGCCGACGCCTTGATGATCTGGATCACCGAGCCGGACGGCACGGCGCACGCCACGGGCGTCGGGTCGCCCGAGACCCTCGAGGTTTTGCGATCGGTAGACTCCGAGATCGGGCGGCTACTGGACGGCCTGGCTCAGCGCGGCATCCTCGAGTCCACCAACATCTTCGTGACTGCGGATCACGGCTTCTCGACGCGCACGGGCACGCAGTCCGTCGCTGCCTTGCTTCGCGAACGTGGCCTGAAGCGAACGGAGACCGACGTGGTGGTGGCGGGCGGCGCGATCCACGTCAACGAGGGTGGTGAAGATCGCCTTCGTGAGATCGTACGGGTGCTCCAAGAGACCGACTGGGTCGGCCCGATCTTCACGCGGGGAGCGGACGCCTCGACGACACAGGGGTCGATCGACGGGACGCTGGCCTTCTCCACCATCGCCTGGGATCACGACCGGTCCGCCGACATCCTTACGACCGGTAACTGGTCGAGCGCCGAGAACGAATTCGGCTTCCCCGGGGAAGTGATGGAGCCGGGACTCGCCAGCCACGGCACACTGAGCCCCTACGACGTCCGGACCACTTTCATCGTCCATGGCCCCGCCATCAAGCAGGGTGTGCGGAGCACGGTGCCCACCGGCAACATCGATCTTGCTCCGACCACGCTGGCCCTGCTCGGACTGCCCGTGCCGGACGGCATGGATGGACGAGTGATCGACGAGGCGTTCACGGACGGACCGGATGTCGACGCTGTGGAGGTGGACACCCGAGAGATCACCGCGACGGCCACGTCGAGTGGACAGAACTACGTGGTGATCCTGCAGAAATCGTTCGTGGCCGGCACTGGCTACGTGGATCTCGCAAGGGTGGAAAGGCCTAGGTGAGGAGACAGGTGCGGAAAGTGAGTCGGCTTGCGTGTCGCGTAGGCCGAGAGGACCTTGGGTGACATGAGCAAGAAGTCGACATTCTACCGCGCCCTCCATGAGCGCCGTGTCTGGGGTGTCGCGGCCGCCTATTTGGTCGTCGGGTTCGGACTGGTGGAGGCCTCGGAGAGCATCTTTCCACGCCTTCAGCTACCGCCGTCCGGGGTGGACATGGTTCTTTCTGTCCTCTTGTTCGGATTTCCCGTTGCCCTGCTCATCGCTTGGCTTACTGGGACCGACGAAGAACGTAGAGGACGCGCCGCCGCTCTTCCGCTACTCACGCTTCTTGTGGTTGGAGCCGGGTCCGCTTGGCTGGGAGTAAGGGTGCTCCAGCCTGGAGCCGAAACATCGGAGTCTCCCGTTTCGGAGCTCCCCGTGGTGGTCTTGATGGACTCTCCCCATCCTGCCAGGGTCTACGACGAGGAGACGCGGGCGGCCAATGGAACCAACGCCGACGTACTCAGCGACATCCTCCTCGATCTGCCGATCCGACGCCTCAGGGAATCGATCGGCCCGGATTGGCATCGCGATGAGGAGATCCTCCAGTTGCACCCCGCTCTGATCGTCGTCCATTACTCCGGGTTTCGGCAGGGGGACGGGAGCGGGCCACGCGACCGCCTGAAGCTGCTGATCAGCTACTTCGAGGAGTCCGACACGCGCTTCCTGATCTATAGCCGTCAGGAAGAGGCGAGGCTAAGGCGGAGTGTCGACGAGCTACTGGCGGACCGCGAAAGGGACCATCCGGGTCTTCTGGCTCGCATCGAGGTGTTCGGGCTCGAGGACTATGGTGCGCGGATTTGGCGGAGCCCTCTCACCGCGAACCCGCTCAAGCTTCGAGTGAAGGAGATCCTTGGGCTCGAGGGCTGAGGGCTGCGTTGGGGCGGGTGACTAGCGTACTTTGATCCGCATGAAGATTTCCTCGAGGCTGATTTCGGGCGGCATCCTACTCTCAGCCGTTTTCGTCGCCGCCACGGCATGGCCTTCGTCCAACCCAGAATCACCCGCCGCCGTGCAGCCGGTCGCGACCGATTCCCAGCAGGACATCCAGCAGCAGGACGTCTGGCGGCTGGACCGTTCAGAGCCCATCACCTACTTCATCGAGGACGGCTCGGCGGAATCGGGCTTCGAGGAGCGAGACCGCACGTTGGCCGAATGGGCGCTACAGGCTTGGGGCCGGCTGGCCGATCCCGCTGTGGACATGGTGCCGGGCCCTGAAGCGACGGCAACCATTCGTGTCTATTGGGTGCCCGCGGGCGCGGGCCTATATGGTGAGATGCGAGGGCGAGTCGTGGACGGGCGGCTCGCCGCCGACGTGTTCGTGCACCCGGATACCGAGGGCCTTGGGCTGGACATTGCGCAGACGGCCAGGCTGGATCCGCTCTTCAGGGATACGATCGTCTATCTGACCTGTGTTCATGAGCTGGGCCATGCGTTTGGGCTCGACCATACGAGTGCGTTCGCGGACATCATGTACTCGTTCCAGTATGGTGGCGACTTCGTCGCCTATTTCATGCGCTTTCGAGACCAGCTCGAGGACTGGGATGACATCCAGCATGCCCTGCCGTTCTCCGCGGCAGACCGCGGCGCATTCAGGTCTTTGTACCCGTAGTCGGCCCGCTTAGGTGGACATCCCCCGGGCAGCGATCCGCCAGATGGCTTCGACCCGGTCGTTTCGAATCGCGTACATCTGGTCGTAGAGGTTCACCACGGGATCGCAGTGCGACACGATCACCTCGAGCTTATCTCCGACCCGGTATGTCCTCGAGGGGTCGTCATAGCGGAGCGTGCCGAACTCGTCCGAGCCGGACGTGTAGGTCATCCCCGTCTCACCTTTGACGATCGGCCAGGGTCGATTGATCGTGCATGCTTTGGCGCCCGCATCGGTCGTGACCCTTCCCTCGTACTGGTCGTTGAGCACCGTCGTGAGGATGGTCAGAGAAGTCTGGAAGTCCGAATACACCTCGGCGTCGGTCGCGCCACCGATCGCCATATATTGGGCATCCATAAAGACGTAGCTGCCCACCTGAACGTCGGTGAGCCCCCGGTTCTCGTGGTCGATGTTGTACGTACCGGTGCCGCCGCCACTGAAGATTTCCGTGTTCAGACCCGATCGCTGCATCAGGGCGTGCGTCTCGGTGGCCGGAACGAGTCGTTCGAGGGTCCGTGTCCTGCGGGCCTCGAACCCCCGCACATGCTGCGACCCGCCGTCGTAGCAGAGCATGCCTCGCAGCCGGAGCCCAGGTAGCTGGTCGACCAGTTGGGCCAATGCGAGGGCTGGCTCCCCCGCGGTGATGCCTGTGCGATGCCCCCCCGAGTCGATATCGACCACGACATCCGCCACGATACCGACGGCCTGCGCCGCCTCGGACAGATCGCGGGCGTTGGCCGGGGTGTCGGTCGCCTGGACGAACCCGGGGCACCACCTCCTCAGGTTCATCGCTTGGGTGATCTTGAACGGTGTCACATTGGTCGTCGTCATGAGAATCCGGTCGATGCCATGCTCGTACATGGCTGCGGCCTCGCTCACCTTGGCGGTGCATATGCCGACCGAGCCGTTCTCGAGCTGTAGCCGAGCGATGGCCGGACACTTGTGGGTCTTCGCGTGAGGACGACTGGCGATACCGTTGCGTGAGACCGTCTGCTGCATCGTGGCCAGGTTGGCCTCGAGCGCATCGAGATCGACGCAGAGAGACGGCGTGTCGAGCTCCCATTTCGAAATGTTCTGCTCCATCACATCGTCCGAGCTGAAGGAGCGCATCTCGGCTGCGGTGTACCCCTTAACCGACGTCGGAACCCAAACGGCCGCCGCACCGGCGCCTTGCAAGAAGTGGCGGCGGGACAAGGAATTCTTGTTCATGGGACCTCTCCAGAAAGTAAGGAATCGTACGTAAGCGGCTCCTGCGTGGACTCACCCGAGCGTTGGAGGCTACGGTAGCGTCAGGGCCACCAGCGCCCCCGGCTGACCGCGTTTCGCGCTGCCCGTCTGCATCACGATGTACTGCTTTCCACCGTCCATGAAGGTCATCATCCCGTACAGGCCGGGCGTCGGAATCTCGACGCTCGCCAGAATATCTCCAGTCCGCTTGTCCCGCGCGTGCAGGACCGGCATACCGTTCTCATTCACTTCGGTATTTCCCCTCAGGTCCTCCGTGGTCTGCAACAGGAGGTCGCCCACAACCATCTGGATGGAGTAGCCGGTTCCTCCCGCGTTGATCTCCAGCCCCGCCAGAAGAGGGTGGTTCCTGATCCTGTCAGCCGTTTCACCAATGGGGATGTCCCAGAGCTTTGCGCCGGTGTTCATGTCGTAGGCGGCGAGAGCCTGGTTCAGAGGCTTGTAGACCGGCAGGCCCTCGATGGTCGGCAGTGGCGCGCGAGGGCCGCCCGGCGCATACGCTGCCACGGTGGTACCGGTAGTAGGCGTATGCCGCTCCCGTCCCCTCCAAGCCTCGGCGCTCAGTCCGGGCAATCCGCGCTCCTCGTCTTCGCCGTTGGTGGGCACCATGAATGCGGGGGCGCTGCAGGCCCGATTGTGCGACGCGTACATGATTCCCGTGCTGGGATCCGCGACCGGCGGATGATAGATGTTCAACCCACCCATGCAGCCGACGACGTTGCGGTACTCATTGTCGTGAGGGTAGGGAAGCGGCGGCACATAGAGGCCCCCGACCTCGAAGTCGCTCAGGATCTCCAGGGCCCGGTCCTTCAGCTCGGGCGTAAAGTCGATCACGAACTCTTCGGTGATCCCGTCCGTTACGATGCGGTCCAGCGGCTCCGGACGCGTCGGGTAGGGCTGCGTGGGCGCCGTATAGTTGCCGGGGACCTGGGTCTGCATGACCGGGCGCTCCTCGATCGGCCAGATCGGCGCGCCCGTCTCGCGGTTCAACACGAAGATGAGGCCCTGCTTGGTGTTCTGGATCAAGGCGGGGATTTGCCGTCCGTCCACGAACAGATCCATGAGAATGGGCGCGGTGGGAATGTCGTAGTTCCACTGGTCACTGTGGTGGATCTGGTAGTGCCACCTCCGCTCGCCCGTCCGGACGTCCAACGCGAGGACGCTTCCGCCGAAGAGGTTGTGCCCCGGCCGATGACCCGTGTACGACTGGACCGTCGAGGCGTTCGTCACGACGTACACGAGCCCCAGCTCCGGGTCGGCGGAGGCGGGAGCCCACTGCGACATGTCGCCCGACCACTGCCAGGCATCGTTCTCCCACGTGTCGTGGCCGTACTCACCGGGCCTCGGGATGACGTGGAACTTCCAGAGGTGCTCCCCGGTCCTGGCGTCGTAACCCATGATGTCGCCCGGGACGTTCTCGATCCGGGTCTGGTCGTAGCTGGGCTCGTGGCCCACGAGCACCACGACCACACCGTTGACCACGATGGGTGGCGACGAGCTGGTTACCATGCCCAGCTGCCTCGGGATCCCGTGGTCCGGGTCGTACGGTCCCGTGGTCCGGGTCAGCCACGGCTCCCAGTCCCCCACGAGGTCGGGTATCAGATCAACGACGCCGGTCCTGGAGAAATCTTCGAGCGGTACTGATGTGCCCCAGTCCTCGAGGGGCCGCCCCGTCTTGGCATCGAGTGCCCAGAGGAAGTAGGCGGGCGACGTGACGAAGATCACGCCCCGTCCGTCCACCTCGGCGTAGGCGACGCCCTTTCCAAAGTCGGTCCTCGGCGAGCGCAGATACCTCATTGTCTCGGGTTCCCGGAAGATCCAGAGTGTCTCACCCGTGGCGGCGTCGATGCCCACCACCTGACGCCGCTGACCGACGACCGTGTACAACATTCCGTCCACGAAGATCGGAGTGGACCGGACCGTGTATTCTACGCCCGGCCCGAAGTTGTCCCCCCGCCAGATCCAGGCCACGTCAAGATCGGAGAAGTTGGACGCATTGATCTGGTTCAGCTGCGGAGCGGATCGGGTGTGCCCTGCGTCGCCTCCCAAGTAATGCCACTCCCCGTTCTCGAGGCCCGTGAGCTGGGCGGAACCTGCTGACGCGCCACCCAGAAAGGCCGTTAGTGCCAGGACGCCACAACCGATCAGGAGTCGCCGAGTCATGTGAAATCCTCGCGCTTGGGGTTGATCGGATCGTCGATTGAAGCTGCAGGCGAGCTGCCGGTCGAGGGTCGAGGCTCCGCCGACCATGATAGTACCACCCAACGTCGAATCCGCGCCATTCGACGACGGTGTCTCGGCGTGTTCTCGAGTGGTGGGTCTCGTGTCTGTTAGCTACACTGTGGCATGGGCAGAGAACGCATCGCTCTCCTGGCGACCCTCGTGCTCGCCACAGCGATTCCGATCCCGGTTTTGGCCCAGGACGGTGTGGTCGTCCAGGGACGGGTGTTCGAATTCGGTTCGACAAGCGTCATCTTCAACGCCAGGGTCGAGCTGGAAGGTTACGGAGCGACATTGACATCGGTCGTCGGGACCTTCCGCTTCGAGGATGTGGAGCCGGGCGAATACACCCTGCAGGTCGATGCCTTTGGCTACGCTTCGGACACCCGGGTCCTCACAGTGGACTCAGCCACTACGGTGCTCATCCCGCTGCAGGTCGCCCCGTTGCCCCTCGACTCCCTGGCGGTCGAGCTACGAGAGATCGACATCGAAGGCCGAGTCCGGGACCCGGAGAGAGATCTGCTGCTGCCGGATGTGGAGATCCTCACGGATCAGATAGAGGGGACGTTGACCGACGCTCACGGTCGCTTCAAGCTCGACGACGTTCTGGCGGAAGTGCCCCTCCGAGTGATCGTCCGGGCCTTCGGTTACTTGACTGTGGATACGATTCTCCTGCCCGACGAGGACGAGAACTACGTCTTCGAGGTCGAGCCGGACCCGTGGGTCGAGAACATGATCGAGGAGCAGATCGGGCGGCTCGAGGCAAGGAGTGTTGGCTTTCGTGCCACGTTCATGCCAGCGATGAACCGGGAACGTTTGCTCCGGTATGCCGGCACGTTCAGTCTCCTGGATGCGCTCCAAGTCGAGTATCGGGAGCGCAACATGGATCGGATCGACTGCCTTTTCATCGACGAGAGGCAGGAGTATGTGCCGGTTGATTTCTTGCTTCAGACCACCCTGCCGGAAGAGTTGGAGCGGATCGAGTTCCTGTTCGACGGACGGATGCTACGGATCTACACCCGAGAGTTCATGCAGTACATGTTCGACCTAGAGCTCGAGCTTCGTGCGCCAGTCTTCATTGACCTCTTGGGGGCCCCCTTCTGCGCGTGATCCAACGTGGAGGCCGCGAAGCCCCCTTGCGATGGATTCCCGGCGACTCATGGTTTGGCCGGTAGGGGGGCTCTGGCCACTGCGGCCTTTCCCGCTTCGACGAGGGTTTGCAAGCGACGCATCTCCAGGTCGAGAACCTCGCGACCCAGCGATGTTGCCTGCCAGTACTCTCGCCGGGCGCCCTCCTCGCCGGGTGGGGTAGGGGCGGCTGCGATCAGGCCCACCTTCCGCATTCTACCGAGCGCTCGATACAGTGTCGGGATCTCGAAGCCCGGGTGTCCGCCATGGCGCGTCGAGGCTTCCTGTAGGATTGCGTATCCATGCCGAGCCCGATCCAGAACGCTCAACAGAACATCGAGCTCGACGCTCCTGAGAGGGCTGAAGGACTCGGTTTTGCTGCTATCGGTCATATCAGTGCCCGGTTCAGGCCTTGGACGGTTCAGCGCGGCTATTAACGCGACGTTAGCACCATCGTAACGTCGCGTCAATAGGCCCCTGGAGGCGACAGTGTACTCCTCGAAACGGGTCGGATCTAGGGCTCATTTGGTAAGACAGTGAATTGGCGATTTCAGGCAAGCGGGCCTAAAATAGCCGTCCGGAAGGCTACGATTTTCGTCGTAAGGAGGACTTATGCGCGCGCTCAGCTCCAGGTCGGTATTCCTAGGCCTCATCCTGACCACTGCGCTTGCGGTTTCGAGCTGCGAGCCGATCCCCGGGACCGCCTCAGCCGGCACGCCGCCAGCCCTCGAGCGCTCGATGCCCGAGAGCGTTGGGATGTCGTCGGAGCGCCTGACGAGACTCCACGACGGGATGCAGCAGCTCGTCGATAACGGGCTCTTGGCGGGAATCACGACGATGATCTCCCGGCGTGGGCAGGTCGTAGACTTCCAGACGTACGGCCAAAGGGATATCCAGGCCAGAGACCCCATGGAGGAGGACGCGATCTTCCGCATCTACTCCATGAGCAAGCCGATCACCGGCGTTGCGCTCATGACGCTCTACGAGGAGGGGAAGTTCCGCCTGTCCGATCCCGTCCAGCGGTACATCCCGGAGTTCAGGGACCTGAAAGTCGCCGCGTCCTGGGGGCCCGATGGCCCCGTGCTCGTGGACGCCGACCACCCCATGACGATCCGGGAGCTGATGTCGCACACGGCCGGCCTGGCCTACGGCATCGGCGCGCCGGGTCCGACGGACAGCATCTACTCTGCGCGGGGCGTCCTCTCGAGGCAGGGGAACCTCAAAGACATGGTCGACAAGCTTTCCGACATACCGCTCCGTCATCAGCCGGGCTCACAGTGGTACTACAGCATCGCCGTCGACGTTCAGGGCTACCTCGTCGAGGTCCTCTCCGGCCAGCCGTTCGACCAGTTCCTCCAAGAGCGGATCTTCGGCCCCCTCGGCATGGTCGACACCGGGTTCCACGTTCCCGAGTCGGAGCACGGCCGCTTGGTCCCGTACTATGGGTATGACCAGGGAGGCAACCTCATCGCTCCACCGAACGGTGTGGGCGCAGCCGGATCGAGGCCGTACCTGGACCCGACGACGTTCTTCTCGGGTGGCGGGGGCCTCGTTTCGACCACCACCGATTACATGCGCTTTGCACAGATGGTTCTGAACGGCGGCGAGCTGGACGGCGTGCGGATCCTCTCGCCTACGACGGTCGCCCTGATGACCCGAAACCAGATGCCGCGCGACAACCCGGAGCGTGGTCCCGGGGCGGGCTTCGGCCTCGACTTCAGCGTCCAGTTGGACGCGATCGGCTCAGAGTACGTCTCGGTCGGCGAGTATGGCTGGGGCGGAGCTGCCGGAACCTGGTTTTGGATCGACCCAGTCGAGGATCTGATCTTCGTCGGCATGATTCAACAGCGGGGCGGTCGGCGTCCCAACGTGAGGTCGATCTCGCACCGGCTCACGTATCAGGCCATCACCGAGACGCAGGCCGAGCTGGCTCAGTAGGGCGCCGGGAGGCAGAGACCTTGCACGCATACGTGAAAGCGCTTGTCGTCATCCCTATCGCGGTGGGATTCGTCCCGACCGATGCCCAAGCGCAGTGGGTCAGTCGGATCGAGGGGAGCTGGGTGCTCAACGAAGCAAAGTCCACGTGTGTTGGGACGTGCCCACGGGGACTAGTACTCACGTATGAGGATCTGGGAGACGGTAGGTTTCGCTCTACCTCTCAAGGGGGCGGAACACGCCGCACCACATACACAGCAAGACTCAACGGTACAGATTACCGTCTGAGTCTGCGATTGCCGACGGGACCGCGGCAGGGGCCGAGAATCAGCACCATCGCGTTGACGCGGGTGGACGATTACTCATCCAACTGGGTGCTCGGAACAAACGGAGAGGTGACAGCGAGGGGCACCAGCACCGTATCGAGGGATGGTCAGACTTTCGTGCGGGCCTGGAGAGGCGGGTCCGTGCAAGTGTTTGATCGCCAGTGATACTCACGGTGACGAACCCAGTCACCCCATAGCGAGACGGCCACCTCCATCCTTCGGAGGTGGCCGTCTTCTTGTTCGACCCGTGCGGAGCTACTCGGTCGTACTCAAGCCACCGGTGTCACGACGATCGTCACGTCCACGTCGTCATAGAGGCCGCCGTCGTCGGCGCGGCCGCGGAGCACGTAAGTGCCCGGCTGGTCGAAGGTGACCTGAACCGTCCATTCCCCGTCCTCCGGTATCGGGGGACGGGTGAACAGCGGCGCCCACGGTGAGTTGGCACCGGCCCGCGTATCCTCCCAGGTCTTGATCTGCGGGGGATCGAACATCACTTCGCTTTCACCGCGAAAAACGAACCACGACAGGTGCAGCCCGTTGACCTTTTGGACGGTAGGCCGCATGGGAGGACGTAGCGCGGCTCTGGGCAGGGTCGGGGGGTCGTCGCTTTCACTGGGCGCACGAATGCCGCCGACTCGTGGGAGATCGTCATCGGTGATGCGTGCCACGAGCATCACCTGCTGCCCGACGCTGACCCTGCGGACCGGATCCCCCACCAGGGTGATGGTTGGCGGGGTGTTCGATCGGGACGACTCGGTGGTGAAGCCGGCGCTTATCGCCCCCGTCTCCGAGGCGATCACCATGTAGTCCAGCTTGTAGTCTATGTGGAGCGTGCCGTAGGCGGCCTCGGTTTTTCCCTTGGTCGTGAGGGTCCAGATCATCTCCTGATCGCCGAAGTCCGCCGGCACCCGAACCTTGAACACGTATCGATTGCGGCGCGGAAGAAGGCGTGTCGGCTGGCCCTGATCCGCGGGCCCCGGCGAGATGTTGTTGTCGGAGCCCACAGGAACGTCCAACTCTTCCAGCCAGTTCCGGTTCATGTATCCGAACACCATGCTGAACGACCCGTCCTCATTCGCCTCCCACCCTTCGTACGCGGGGGAGACGTTCTGTCCCGTCTGATACGAGAGCTGGGCGTTCACCTGCTGGCACGTCACCAAGACCGCCAGCGCAACAAAACCGAACCGCGCGACCACAGACATGATCTTCCTCCAAGAGTTGGATTGCCGCACGGTTAGTTCGGTATGACCATGCACAGCGGACACCCGACCACGTGATCGTTGATCCCGACGTTGAGGTTCTCCCGCCGTTTAGCCATCTCCTCCACAAACTGCTCGTCGCTAAGCGCGAGCTTAATGCCGAGATCGAGGAACATGTTGGCCACGGAGCGATTGCCCGACCCCTGCCAGTTCCTAGGATCGGGGATGTTGCGGTTCGCCGCCGTATTGTCCATGTAGCCGATGATGTGCAGGATCGTCCCGGCCGGCAGCAACGGCTGGTAGTCATCGGCGAATGCGTAGCCTCGGACCCAGTTGTGGTCGTAACCGGCACAGGACAGGGTCTCGACGTTGAAGCCCCAGATCGCCTCCAGGCACATCCGCTGCCCGGGTGCGTGCAGGTGCGGCTCGAAGGTGACGAGCTTCGTGTGCTGTGACAGCACTCCGTAAGCGTGCAGCTCCTGATTCCCTTCCTCGGGCCTGATATCGATGTCGGAGCCGCTGCCCACGATGGTCTGAGCCTGCCTGTACGTCGGCTCGTAGCCCACGGGATGGAACTTGAAGCCCACTTCGAGATGAGCTCGCGTATCCTGACCGTTCGAATGCATATGGATCGACGTGGGAACGAGGGTCGACCCCGCCCTCAGGAGCCGGCCCGCCTCGAGATCGAAGATGTCCGGGTTGCGACCGACTTCGTGAACGGGCCAGGTGGTGGTTCCCGCGCCGGGGGCTCGGGTGCTGAAGAGCATGTGGTGGAAGACGAACAAGCCACCGACCGTCGACCGGTCGCGTCCGCCACTCTCGCGGACATCGTTGACCTCTCTGATCTCGACGGACTTCACGTACCTGTCTTCCGTGAGCTCGGGTATCTCTGTGCCCTCGAGATCGCCCCACCAGTCGGGCGCATCACCCCTAACCACGACTTCTGTGGTCTTCACGACCAGGTCCGGCTCCCCCAGCCTCCAGCCGAGCGCGTCCTCGAAAACCAAGGGCGTCGGCAGATCGGCCCGATCACCCTCCGGCGCGCCGTTGCGCGCCCACGTGGCTATGGCCGCGACCTCTGCGTCGTTCAGCGACGGATCGTCTTTGAATTGCTGAATGCCGATGTCCTTCTCGATGTACCACGGCGGCATCGTCCCCTGACGGTCCCGAATGCCCGTGCGGCGCATCATCGCCATCGCGTGGGGCTGCGCGTCCTCATACGTGACGAGCGCCATCGGGGCCACGCCGTTCGGCCGGTGGCACTGCTGACAGCTACGCTGAAGAATCGGTGCGATGTCCCTGCTGAAGGTCACCTCGCTGGGCGCATCCTCCTGCGCAGTGACGGGGGCGGTAAAGGCGACAGCCGCGAACATGGCCAGCGCGATCCCGACAACAGAACTCCACTCGATCGTTAGACGCCGCATTGTGCATACTCCTTGGGAGACGAAGATCTTCAAGAATACCTAAGCACCACCGGACTCGTCAAATGCCCGATATCAGGCCATTACCGAGACGCAGGCCGAGCTGGAAGCGACAAGTATGCTTACTCGGTCGTCCTCACGCCACCGGTGTCACGATGATCGTCACGTCCGCGTCGTCATAGAGGCCGCCGTCGTCCGCGCGGCCGCGGAGCACGTAAGTGCCCGGCTGGTCGAAGGTGACCTGAACCGTCCATTCCCCATCCTCTGGTATCGGGGGCCTCCTGAAAAGCGGCGCCCACGGTGAGTTGGCACCGGCCCGCGTATCCTCCCAGGTCTTGATCTGCGGGGGATCGAACGTCACTTCGCTGTCACCCCGAAAAACGAACCACGACAAGTGCAGCCCGTTGACCTTTTGGACGGCAGCCCGAATGGGAGGACGTAGCGCTGACGCGGGCAGGGTCGGGATGCTGTCGCTCTCGCGGGGCGCACGAATGGCGCTGACTCGTGGGAGATCATCATCGGTGATGCGTGCGACGAGCGTCACCGGCTGCCCGACACTAGCCCGTCGGACCGGGTCCCCCACCAAGGTGAGGGTCGGCGGGGTGTTGGCCCGGGACGCCTCGCTGGTGACGCCGGGACCGATCGCCCCTGTCTCCGAGGCGATCACCATGTAGTCGAGCTTGTAGTCCGGCCGGAGCGTCCCGTAGGCGGCCTGGGTCTTTCCGTTGGTCGTCAGCGTCCAGACCAGCTCTCGATCGCCGAAGTCCGCCGGCACCCGAACCTTGAACACGTATCGGTTGCGGCGCGGCAGAAGGTGTGTCGGCTGGCCCTGATCCGCGGGCCCTGGCGAGATGTTGTTGTCCGGGCCCACAGGAGCGTCCAGCTCTTCGAGCCAATTCCGGTTCATGTACCCGAACACGAGGTTGAACGACCCATCCTCGTTCTCCTCCCACCCCTCGAACGCGGGCGTGGCGTTCAGCCCCGTCTGATACGAGAGCTGGGCGTTCACCTGCTGGCACGTTACCAAGACGGCCAGCGTGACGAAACCGAACCGTACGACCACAGACATCGTCTGCCTCCGAGAGTTGGATTGCCGCACGGCTAGTTCGCTATGACCATGCACAGCGGACACCCGACCACGTGATCGTTGACCCCGAGGTTGAGGTTCTCCCGCCGCTCGGCCATCGCCTCCACGAACTGCTCGTCGGTGAGCGCCAGCTTAATGCCGATCTCGAGGAACATGTTGGCCACGGAGCGATTGCCCGACCCCTGCCAGTTCCTCGGATCGGGGATGTTGCGGTTCGCTGCCGTGTTGTCCATGTAGCCGATGATGTGCAGGATCGTCCCTTTCGGCAGCAACGGCTGGTAGTCGTCCTCGAACGCGTAGCCTCGCACCCAGTTGTGGTCGTACCCGGAACAGGCCAGGGTCTCGACGTTGAAGCCCCAGATCGCCTCCAGGCACATCCGCTTCCCGGGTGCGTGCAGGTGCGGCTCGTACGTGACGAGCTTCGTGTGCTCTTGCAGCACACCGTAAGCGTGGAGCTCCTGATTCCCTTCCTCGGGCTGGATATCGATGTCGACGCCGCTGCCTACGATGGTTCGCGCCTGCCTGTACTTCGGCTCGTAGCCCACGGGATGGAAATTGAAGCCGATCTCGAGATGAGCTCGGGTATCCTGACCGTTCGAGTGCATATGGATCGAGACGGGAATGAGGGTCGACCCCGCCCTCAGGAGCCGGCCGGCCTCGAGATCGAAGATGTCTGGGTTGCGACCGACTTCGTGAACGGGCCAGTTGGTGGTTCCCTCGCCCTGAACTCGCGTTGTGAAGGCCAGGTGGTGGAAGACGAACAGGCCACCTACGGTCTCCCGGTCGCGTCCGCCACTCTCGCGGACATCGTTGACCTCTCTGATCTCGACGGACTTCACGTACCTGTCTTCCGTGAGCTCGGGTATCTCTGTGTTCTCGAGCTCGCCCCACCAGTCGGGCGCATCACCCTTCACCAACACTTCTGCGGTCTTCACGATCAGGTCCGGCTCCCCCAGCCTCCAGCCGAGCGCGTCCTCGAAGACCAAGGGCGTCGGCAGATCCACCGGATTACCCTCCGGCGCGCCGTTGCGGGCCCACGTGGCTATCGCTGCGACCTCTTCGTCGCTCAGCGAGGGATCGTCCTTGAATCGCTGAATGCCGATGTCCTTCTCGATGTACCACGGCGGCATCGTCCCCTGACGGTCCCGAATGCCGGTGCGGCGCATGATCGCCGTCGCATGGGGCTGCGCGTCCTCGTACGTGACGAGCGGCATTGGGGCCACGCCGTTCGGGCGATGGCACTGCTGACAGCTACGCTGGAGAATGGGTGCGATGTCCCTGCTAAAGGTCACTTCGCTTGGGGCATCCCCCTGGGCAGTGACGGGGGCGGCAAAGGCGACGGCCGCGAACATGGCCAGCGCGATCCCGACAACAGAACTCCACTCGATCGTTAGACGCCGCATTGCGCACACTCCTTGGGAGACGAGACTTCTAAAAATAGACGCGCCACCCGGCGCGTCAAATCCACGAAGAGAGCAGGAGTTCGGGGTGGCGGGTTCAGTGCCGGCTTGGGCACTGGTGCAAGCTGTTTCTTACGAATCGCGATGAAGTCAGAACACATAGTTGCGTTCTGCCGGATACGCCGTCTATTAGGTCTGCGGACCTAAGCGCCGGACAGCCACCACACTGCTCTGGAGGCCATCGTGGGAATCGATCGCGAAACAAGAAGCCCGGGGGATCCTCAAGCACGTGGCTTCGGGATCACACGGCGAGACGCCGTTGGGCGGTTGCTGGGGTGCGCTACACTGACCCACCCGTTCGGATGGCGTGCGCTGGCTGTGGATCCGCAGGTACTCGCTAGTGCTCAGGAGCTGCAGCCCTTCGTCGCAGGCGTCAGGCGCCTCGTAGAAGCGATGGCCTACTTGGGCGAGCCGCTCAGCGATTCCGACCGCGCGCAGCTCGACGCGGCGGCGAACCTGACGGACGCGGCGGACACGATCACCGAGATCGAGCGGGTCCTCGACCCGCGATGCCTGCTGGCCGTTCGCATCAATCCCGAGAGCCGGGTCTCGGTCGCGCGCGGCGCTGCCCCTCCGCGACTGGTCGAGCAGGGCTGGCGCGCGTACCTGGTGAAGGTGCGGAACGAGGCCGGAGTCACTGGCGCCCTCAGCGTCGAAAGTCCACAAGCTCGGCCCGTCTTTCGGCCTTCGACGGGGGCCCCATTGGCGCCTCAGTCGGTCCTGCTCGCCGACATCGCCGACCGCTGGCTCGCGCTCGAGACCTATGCTGAGAGACCCATGGAGCCTCAGCTCTCTGGTCTGGATCTCGAGTACCGGATCGTGCTCCTCTACAGTCGCGATCGCGGGCGCCGCGAGGCGCAGATGGGCGCGATGCTCGGAGCGGGGACCCAGGATATCGGGTTCCGGAACCGTACGGCGGTGCTCTTTGACATCGCTCCCTCCCGTGACCTGACCTTCCACGTGCGCGACGAGAACGGACTTCCGTGCATGGCGTCCTTCGTCATCCAAGACACGTTCGGCCGCGTCTACCCCGCGCGCTCAAAGCGCCTCGCCCCGGATTTCTACTTCCAGAACCAAATCTACCGAGCGGACGGCGAGACTGTGCGTCTTCCCGACGGCGAGTTCACGGTGACCTGTGGCCGGGGCCCGGAGTACCTTCCCGAGACGCATCAGGTCAGGATCGATGGCTCCGCCGCGAGCACTGCACTCGACTTCAGCCTGAGGCGCTGGATCGATCCTCCGGGTCGAGGCTGGTATTCCGGCGACCATCACATCCACGCCGCGGGTTGCAGCCACTACGAGAGTCCAACGGAGGGCGTAGATCCAGAGGACATGATGCGCCACGTACTCGGCGAGGCGTTGAGCGTCGGCTCGGTCCTCAACTGGGGGCCGGGCTACTATCACCAGCGTCAGTTCTTCGAAGCTGACGACCACGAGCTCTCCACTGAATCGACGCTGCTTCGCTACGATCTCGAAGTGTCAGGGTTCCCGTCGAGCTACTGCGGGCACCTCGTTCTGCTCCGGCTGCGAGACCAGGACTATCCCGAAACACGTCAGATCGAGGACTGGCCTCGGTGGGATCTTCCCATCCTCAGGTGGGCGAAAGCACAGGGGGCGGTCACCGGTTTTGCCCACTCCGGGCTTGGTCTGCAGGTGCGCTCGCGCGAGCTGCCTAACTACGAGATGCCGAACTTCGACGGGATCGGCGCGAACGAGTACATCATGGACGTCACGCACGACGTCGTGGATTTCATCTCCACCGCGGACACTCCCTTCGTGGCCGAGCTGAACATCTGGTATCACACGCTCAACTGCGGCTTCCGGACTCGGGTCAGCGGCGAAACCGACTTTCCGTGTATGACCGACGACCGCGTGGGAGCCGGCCGTTCATACGTGCACCTCGCAGAGCCGCTCACCTATGACGCTTGGTGTGAAGGCGTGCGCGATGGGCGGTGCTACGTGTCGGATGGGTTTAGCCACCTCATGGACTTCACTGTCAATGACCTACCCGTGGGTACGAGCGGCAGCGAGGTGCGACTCGACAGGCCGGGCACTGTGCGCGCCACGGCCCGCGTCGCGTGCCTGCTGCCCGAGACGCCAGACAGTGCAAGCGCCCCCGATCCCACGAGACCACCGTTCTGGACTCCGGAGCACGCTCGCGTTGCAGGATCGCGGGACGTCACCGTCGAGGCAGTCGTCAACGGACGTTCGGTGTCGAGCACGCGAGTGGTGGCTGACGGCGCCCTACGCGACGTGGCGCTCGACGTTCCGGTGGATGGGAGCAGTTGGATCGCGCTCCGCGTCCTGGGTTCTGCACACACGAATCCGATCTTTGTCCTCATCGGCGAACGCCCGATTCGCGCGTCACGGCGCAGCGCCGAGTGGTGTTTGAGGGCGGTCGATCAGTGCTGGTCTCAGAAGTCGCGTCGACTCGGAGGAGAGCTGCGGGATGAAGCGGCCGCCGCTTACGAACACGCGCGGAGTCGCTACCGGCAGATCCTAACGGAGAGCGCGGTCGATTAGCCGAGCGGAAGCCGAGCGGAGGCCTCTTCCTCAGTCCCCCGCGATCTCGTCGTAGGTGGCTTCGATGCGCCGCCGCATCGCCGCATCAGGCATCCGGCCGCGTGTGGCTCCGTTGTTGTCGATGGCGTGCACGACTTGCGTCGTGCCCGGAATGGCCACGGTCACGGCGGGGTGCGAGACGAGGTAC
This sequence comes from Longimicrobiales bacterium, assembly GCA_965249775.1. Taxonomy (GTDB): domain Bacteria; phylum Gemmatimonadota; class Gemmatimonadetes; order Longimicrobiales; family Gaopeijiaceae; genus UBA822. The sequence continues at coordinate 2,398,271 of OZ252253.1, read as the reverse complement.
TTGAGGTAGAGCTGAGCCCAGGACGTGCAGTCGATGTCCGCGGCGTAGCCGGGTAGCGGCCGGTCTCCCATCTCGGAGAGCACGGAGTTACGGCGACCGCCGAACGGTATGTTGCACATGACGGCGGTCCCCTGCTCCTGCGCAAGCGGAAGGATCTCCTCCTCGGCGCTACGGTTGCCGATCGAGTAGTCCACTTGCAGGAAATCGAGCTCGCTTTGGCGCAAGTAGCGGGCTACTTCACTGTAGTCGCGGTCGCTCGACGTGCTGACCCCGATGTAGCGGAATCGGCCCGCCGCCTTCAACTCCTGCAGCATCGGAAAGAGGTTGTCGGTGTCTCGTACCTCGTGGACCAACATCACGTCGACCATGTCGGTTTGGAGCCTCTCGAAGGCGAGCTCGAGCTGAGCCATGTGACTGCCGCCGCCCGCGCGTCTACCGTTGCCCTCGCTGTACTTCGTCACCAGGAAGGTCTGGTCACGGTTTCCGTTCTCGGTGATGCACCCCCCGATTACCTCCTCGGCTCGACCGTACCCGCGCGCGGTGTCCACCACGCTTCCACCACGGTCGGTCAGCGTCTTGAGCACGTTGCACAGGTTCTCGACGTCCGCCGGATCACTGACGCTATACCGGTTCGTGCCGAGGCCAATCGGAGGGATCCGCTCACCCGTCCTCGGGATCGCGTTCATGACGAGAGGAAGCTCCTGCTGGCGCGCCACTTCTTCGGCGAAGAGCTCGAGGCGGCTTCCGATGGCGAGCCCTGCGCTGGCGGCGAGCCCCGCCTTGATGGCCGCTCGGCGTGAAGGGTTGGGGACGGAGCGCTTCATCTGAAATCCTCGCACTTGGGGTTGATCGGATCGTCGATCGAAGGTGCGCGCGACCAGTCGGTCGAAGGTCGGGGTTCCTCCGATCGTGATAATACGACACAACGTTGAATCCGCGCCATACGAAGTCGGTAGCGACCTCAGCTGGCTTTCAGTTGGCCAGTACACCGTTTTGGGGTTCGCCATTCTGGACTTCCGGGCACAAGCACGACCTTAGCCGGTGAGAGCCCGCCAGGGTTGCTCGGAACCCGTAGCCTGCCTAAAATTAGTCGGACCGGTAGCGTTTGCTTCGCCCCGCGGAACCTCGAGCAGACTCCTGGAGGAAAACAGATGTTGAGAACAATTATTGTGACAACCCTGACGGCGACAACCGTGGTCGTGATGGGTCTATCTCTGCCTGCTGCTACGCCGAGCCCAGACGTGGACACGCCCACGTTCAACGAGCACGTTGGACAGTTGTTGTTCGACAATTGCGTCAGTTGTCATCGGCCGAACCAGATCGCGCCGATGTCACTGCTTTCTTACCAGGACGCCCGGAAATGGGCGCGGGCCATCAAGGCCAAGGTCGTCGCGCGTGAAATGCCGCCGTGGTTTGCAGACCCGGCCTACGGCGAGTTCGTAAACGACATGAGTCTGAGCGACGACGAGATCGCCACGATCGTCGAGTGGGTCGACGGAGGCGCGCCCGAGGGCGCCGGCGCCTCGCCCCAAGCGCCCCGGTTCTCCGAGAGTGGCTGGAGCCATCCTTCGGGACGGGAGCCGGACTTCATATACGAGTTCCCGATCGAATGGCAAGTCGAGGCCGACGGCGAATCGCCGAACTTCAACCTCTTTACGCCGCTCCCGTTCGACGAGGAGATACAGATCGAGGCGACGGAGGTTCGACCGGGTAATTTCCGGGCGACTCATCACATCGTGACCCAACTCATGAACATACCGGCTGGGATGAAGATCGGCACCGGTCCTGCGTGGCCGGGTGGCCCGATTGTCGACTACGCGCTGGTTCCGGACGAGGACGCCCAGGAGGCGAGCGAGGATTCCGAGGAGGCTGAGGAGGCCGAGGAGACTGAGGATTCGGACGTCAGCCCAGCGCAGTCCGTGGCCGAGGATGCCGGTTCGGCTTTCGGTGCCTACATTCCGGGTACGGGTGCCGACGTGACGCGGCCGGGGCAGCGGCGCAGCATTCGTGGCGATGCCTTCAACGCCATCGTCTGGAACCTCCACTACCAAGCCACCGGCCAGCCCGAAACGGCACGTCCGGCCATCGGCATCTGGTTCGCGCCCGAAGAGGCGACCACGGTTTCGCGCTCGCTGGGGTTGCAGGAATACACTTCGGAAGGTGAGCAGCTTATCGCTCCGCCGCCGCCCGGGATGTTTGCACGGCTGGCGCAAGGCGCCCGCGCACAGGCGGGTCAGGGGTTGAACCCGTTGCTGGATCCGATTCCGCCCAACCACGGGAATTGGACGGTCACCGGCATCGGGGCGTTTCGGAACGATGCTCATATCCAGAGTCTGTTTATCCACGCTCATTTGCGCGGAAAGGATTTCACGTATGTGCTGACCTACCCGGATGGTGAGGAGGAGATCTTGCTGCGGGTAGAGAACTACGACTTCGATTGGCAGTTCTCATATGATCTGGCCGAGCCGATCTTTGCGCCGGCCGGCAGCACGGTGAAAGTGATATCCCGGTATGACAACTCGCGGGCCAATAGGCGGAATCCGGCGCCGCACAGAGAGGTGTATTGGTCGGAACAGAGTTGGGACGACATGTTCCTCGCCTCGGTCGAGTACACGCTGGCTGAGGACGACCAATAAGCCAGGACTGACACCTTCACCGGTAGACGGGGGTCGTGCGCCGAACCGCGCCGACCCCCTCTGTCGGCCCCTCTTCATAGGGTCTCAGGGAATAAACGTGATGACCAACCGGATGGCTCCGGTGCTCGCAGCCATGATCACCATGACGTTGCCGACGGCTGTCCAAGGCCAACGGCCAGATCCGCAAGTCGAGATCGTGCAGACCGTCGGGTGCGCCGAGGCGCGAAGCGACGGTGCCGCGTGGTGGCTGACCCGCGCCGCCGAGCCGACGGAGTCTCGTTCAGGCGTCTTCAACGAGCCCCAGGTCGAGGAAGCCAAAGAAACTGTGCTCGGAACGCGCGAGTTTCAGCTCATCGGCGTTGCCGACTTCGTCGATGCCGAGTCGTTGCTGAGATTCGGAAACCGCGCGCAGTTCACAACGCCTGAGCAGGTCAACGCGACCAATGAGCTCCGGGACGGCCGTACCGTGCTGGTCAAAGGCCTGCTGATCGAGGAGGGCGCGGTGGCACGGATCAACCTGCTGGCGGTCGTCGGGTTGGCCGATGGGTGTGGTTAGGAGGCGTCGGTAATGACCAGAATACTCGGCGTGTTGGCCACACTCTTCGTGGTCGCCGCATCGCCGCTGGCTGCGCAGTCACGGGCAGAGGTTGCGGCTGAGCCGATCATCAAGCTGCAGTCAGGGGAAACCCCCGTCCCGGGTGAGTGCCTCACCCAGCAGGAATTCGATCTGATCAACGCCCTGAATGCGTTGCGTCGCCCAACGGTTGGTGTGGAGGCGGACGGCGACGACCAGGCCCCGTTCGACCCCCACTACTTCATCGGTGCGTGGCGGATCGAAGGGGTGCTACCGGAGTCGCCACTCCATGAGTCCGGATACTTCCTCGGGACCGAGAGCGTTCGGTACGTGGACGGGTGCACGTATGAGAGCACCATCGAGGCTACTCTCGAGGACGAAGAAGTCACCATCTTGTCGCGCCTGATCTACGACCGGAGGACGAGGTACCTGGTCCGGATCGAGGACGACAGCCGGGGCTTCGAGCTCGTGAAAATCGGATCGCTACGAGGCGATCCGGGCGGGTTCTCCTCGCACTTCTGGGAAGCGCCCTCGATCACTCGCGACGGGAGCGTAGTGAGGCTGAAGGGTCGGACGTTCTTCACGTCCCCGGACGCCTATCGGCTCCGGATGCAGATGTCGGTAGGTGACGAGCCGTTCAGCAACTTCGGCACGCTCGAGTGGGAACGCCTCGGGCCCTAGCGGGTCGACCCCAGCCCATCGACGCCTAGCTACTCACTTCTAGCGAGTCACTCCTAGCGAGTCACTCCTACCGGGTCATCTGATCGGCGAGGAACAGATCCGCCACCTGGCGTCCGAGAGGACCCGGGTTGATCCTACCCATGTTGCAAAACACCCAGGCCGCGAAGCGCTGCTCGGGGAAGCGGACGTAGTCGGCCCGGAAGCCCATATACGAACCGCCGTGGCCGACGGTCCCGAGTCCGCCGCGTTCACCAGCCTGGAGTCCGAAAGCGTAATTCAGGACTTCGCCGCTGTTCAGGATCCCGTTGGTGTGCATGACTTCCATGAAGTCGGGTCCACCCAGTTGATTGTTCAAGAAATTGCGTTCCCACTGGAGCAGGTCCTCGACGGTCGTGTAGAGGCCGCCGGGTCCTGGTAAAGCGAAATTTCCCTCGTAGCTCTGGAAGTATTTTCCCTCGACACCCTGATCTCCCTCCTGCCTGGGCATGTAACTCAGGGCACGGCGCGCGATGATGTGCACGGGATCGTCATGGAAGTGTGTATCGGTCATTCCCAGCGGTTCGAAGATCTTCTCCGCGGCATACTCCCGTAGTGATTTTCCGCTGGCTCGCTCGACGATAATCGCCAGCGAGAAGTATCCTCCGTTCGAGTACGAGTACCGCTCGCCAGGCGGAAAATCGAGATCCTGCTCGGCGAGCAGCTCCAGCGCTTGCTGCTTGGTGAACCGATCCCACGTCGGGTGCCCGTTCTGCCGCATCACACGCCATATGCCCGGTATGCCACTCATGTGATGCACCAGCTGGCGTACCGTAATGGCGGGGTCGCGGACCGGCATCTCCGGCAGGTACTGCCGAATGTCATCATCGAGATCGACTTTCCCTTCATCGATCAGGAGCGCGATGGCAGCGGCGGTGAACTGCTTCGAGATCGAGCCCGTGTAGAAGACCGTCGTGGGTGTGATGGGGACGTCCCAGTCCAGATTTGCGAAGCCGTACCCCTTCTTGTAGACGAGCTCACCGTCCAAGGAGACGCCCAAGGCGCATCCGACCGATCCCGGCACATCGTACTCGGCGAAGATGGCATCGATTTGGCTGGCCGGCGGTATTTGAGCTGCCTGGGCTGCCCGTGGCGCGACCCCCCTGAACAGAGTGCCGATGGCAACGAGTGCGACCAGATAGCGGATCGAGAGATAGGACCTCTGAAGGGGGCTCATCGGGACTCCTTTATGCTTTGATGGCAAAGTCGGGGGGTGAAACGCATCCGTCACGTGGTGGCGGCCCTCGGATCCTTCACCCGCTGGAGAAGGAAGAGCCCAATAGCGAATAGGCCGGTCAGCATCAGGAAGCCGGGTCGCTGGTTCCCGCCGGCCAGGAGCGCCACCGAGCCGAAGAGAAACGGACCCATGACCGATGACGACCTACCGCACAGCGCGTAGAAGCCGAACATCTCCGCTTCCTTTCCATCCGGAATCAGCGACGCCATGAAGCTCCGGCTCGCGGCCTGAACCGAGCCGAGGCCGAGACCGGCGAAGACCGCCAGCACATAGAAGACGTTCGGATCCTGAATGAAGAAGGCTGCGATGCCCACCATGATCCAGCCGGTGAGCACCGCCGTCAGCACCTTCTTGGGACCCAAGCGGTCGGTGGGCTTGGCGAAAGAGAAGGCGCCAATCAGTGCGGAGAACTGGACGATCAAGAAGAGCACGATTACGCCGGTTTGGTCAAAGCCGTACGTCTCTCTCGCGATTGTCCCGGCCATGGCGATGATCGTGAGCACGCCGTCGATGAAGAAGAAGTATGCGATCAGGAAGTTTCGCAGCTCCCTATGCTGCCACACCTCCCCGACGATCGTCTTGAAATTGGTGAGACCCCATCGCGCGGCTTTGGGAACGGTCATGTCTGCTTTCCCGTCGGCGGGCAGGACGAGGAACGCGGGGACAGAGAAGACCAGGAAGAAGCCGGCCACCATGAGCCACACGACTTCGTACTGGGCGGCCGTGGCGAAGGGAAGTACCATGATGAGTCCGATCGCAGAGCCGAGATACCCGACGCCGAAACCGAGACCCGAAACCCACCCCTGCCTCTCAGGGGGAGCGATGTCGGGAAGGTAGGCGTTGTAGAAGACCAGCGCGCTCTCGAAGCCGACGTTAGCGACGACGAAGATGATGAATCCTTGCACTACCATCCCCGCCTCGAGTGTGGACATCATCACGACGCCGACGAGGCAGAGCGCTACATAGAAGAGCATGAACTTCTTGCGCCCGCCGCCCCGGTCGGCGATTGCGCCCAGGAGCGGGGCCGAGGCCGCCACGATCAGCGCGGATGTGGAGAGCGCGGCCCCCCACCAAAAATCCCCCCGACCGTCGTCGTTACCCACCACTTCCCCTATGTAGAAGAGGGAGAAGACGGCCGTCGTGATCACTGCTGGATAGACCGAGTTCGCGAAGTCGAAGAGCGCCCAGGCGCCAACCTTCTTCTTGTCCATGCGGCCTCCGGCTCGGGTCCGATCGCCGGGGACTGTAGCGTGCGGGAGGAGCAATGTCACTGGTCGGGTGGATAGGGTAGTCGCCCCGGGAAGGCTCTCCCTTGCCTCATCTTACGCCCGGTAGCACGTTGGGCGGGGCTACGGCCTGAGGACAGGATCCGAGCTTCCAGCAACGGCCTCTGCTCGAGGCCAAGCACCCGGAACGGAGCGACCAACCATGCGCAATTCAGCCACCCTTCTTTCTTTGATCGCCGTGTTCGTGTTATGGAGTCCTGCTGCAGGAGAGGCACAGACTCCACTCGTCGATCCGGGAACCGGCCCTTGGGCGCAGGTTGCGGAGGAACAGGTGAAGGATGTTTGCAGGCTGGATCCGGAGCTCCTCCAGCAGGCGACGATGCGTCAGGACCGGTCGTTCGCCATCGTGCGTTACGGAAGGCTGTGCTTCGTTTCGGGAGAGAACGCGTCCGACGGCCCCGGCGTGAGCCACCTCTTCTCCGCGACGAAGACCCTGGGTGCGCTCCTGACGGGAGCCGTCATATATCAGACGCGCAACCTTTCGGAGTCGAGCGCACCGATGACGGGCCCACTGGGCGAGTTCGACCGCATGGACAAGTGGCTCGACCTGACCATGCTCCCTCCGCGAGCGCAGATCAATCCGGACGCCACGGTCGCGCACGTTCTGGCCATGGTCGGCTACCGCGAAGACCTCTCCTTCGGTCAGAAGCAGCACCGCTACGATGCCGACGGGAGCCGGGAGATCAACCAGCTCATCCGCGTCGTGGACAACGTGGTGAAACAGAACCCCAGGCGCTTCGGCGCAGACGCCGTGGAGGTCAAGGACCGGCTGTTCGCGAAGCTCGGGCTCGAGCACTCGAGTTGGGACGTGGAGTTCTACGGATATTCCTGGTACGGCTCGCTCCTGGATATGGCACGCGTCGGTCAGGTGATCCTCCGTGGCGGCGTCTATAACGGCGAGCGCCTGGCCGACAGCCGCTACATCTACAACACGACGCACCCCGCCTTCGAGGACGGTTCCACGCGGTACGGCTATCTCACTTGGCTGAACGGAGGGACCTGCCAGCCGCGCGCGATCCACGCCAGCTATCCGCACGGCATCTCGGAGTCGACCGACTGCGCGGACGGCGACTGCGATCAAGAGAACGACGTCGGCGTCTGGAGCGCGGTCGGGGCCGGTGGGCAGTTCATCACCGGCCACCGCGGGCTGGACATGGTCGTGGTCGGCAAAAATTGGGGGAATGCTGGGGGGGAAGAGCTCTGGGACGTGGTGCTCCCCTCGGTCGTGGCGGGCGACCCCCGGTTCATGGGAGACCAGGAAGCGTTCTGCGAGGTGTATGCAAAGGGGGCTTATGCACCTGACCTCGTCAAATGGGAGGGGGGTCTTTAGAGGACGGAAGGAGCGTCTCCCGAACCTTAGATCACCTCCCTTGCGCCATCTCCGTGCTAGGTAGCACGTTGGCGGGGCTCGGGCCGGTCGACAGGGATTCGAGTTTTCTAGGAACTGCCTCGGCGCGAGGCTCAGCACCCGGACAGGAGCGACAAACCATGCGGAATTCAGCCACTCTTCTCTTTCTGATCACCGCCCTAATGCTATGGAGCCCTGTGGCGGTAGAGGCGCAGAGTCCACTTGCCGATCCGGGGAGGGGCCCTTGGGAGCTGGTTGGGAACGATCGAATGGCGGAGGTCTGCAGACTGGATCCGGCACTCCTTCAACAGGTCACGATGCGTCAGGACCAGTCGTTCGCCATCGTGCGCTACGGCAGGCTGTGCTTCGTGTCGGGCCCGAACGGGTCCGACGGCCCGGGTGTGAGCCACCTCTTCTCGGCGACGAAGACACTGGGCGCGCTCCTGACGGGAGCGGTCATGTACCAGACGCGCGACCTTTCGCCGTCGAGCTCGCCGATGAGCGGGCCGCTGGCCGAGTACGACCGCATGGACAAGTGGCTCGACCTGACCGCGCTTCCCGCGCGAGCGCAGATCAATCCGGACGCCAAGGTTGCGCACGTGCTGGCCATGGTCGGCTACAGCGAAGACCTCTCCTACGGGCAAAAGACGCATCAATACGATGGCAACGGGAGCCGCGAGATCAACCAGCTCATCCCCGTCATCGACAACGTGGTGAAACAGAATCCTCGGCGCTTCGGCGCAGACGCCGTGGCGGTCAAGGACCGGCTGTTCGCGAAGCTCGGGTTCGAGCACTCGAGGTGGAACGTGCGGTCCTACGGGGTCTCCTGGTACGGCTCCCTGCTGGATATGGCCCGCCTCGGCCAGGTGATCCTGCGCGGCGGCGTCTACAACGGCGAGCGCCTTGCCGACAGCCGCTACGTCTACAACATGACGCACCCCGCCTTCGAGGACGGCTCCACTCGCTACGGCTATCTCACCTGGATGAACATGGGGGGGAGTGACAGTTGCATGCCCCGCGCGATCCACGCCAGCTATCCGCATGGCATCTCCGAGTCGAGCGACTGCGCGGACGGCAACTGCGATCAAGAAAACGACGTGGGCGTCTGGAACGCGATCGGTGCCGGTGGTCAGTACATCGTGGGCCACCGTGGGCTGGACATGGTCGTGGTCGGCAAGAATTGGGACGGGAATGCGCTCTGGAATGCGGTGCTCCCCTCGGTTGTGGCAGCCGACCCCTGGTTCATGGGTGATCAGGAAGCGTTCTGCGAGGCGTATTCGAAGGGGGAACACGCTCCTGACCTCATCAAGTGGGAGGGCGGTCTCTAAAGGGAGGCCGAGCGCGTTCGTCGCTCCCCGCACCCGGTGATCGTTATGTATGCGGCGAGCTTGGTCTACGGACGCGGAGAGGCGGAGGAGCTGATTGTCCCCTTCCAGCGTCAAATCGTAGTAGGCCGGCCGCCGGCCGGAGACCCGTCGCTCGAAGCGCACCTGCCGATCGACGACCCTATGGTGTCACGACGCCATTGTGTGGTGCGTCAGTCCTCGCAAGGCCAGTTTTTTGTTCGTGATGAGAGTGCGAACGGGACGCGTCTCGACGGAAGACGCCTCTTGCCGAAGATCGAGGTCGAGGTCGGTCAAGGTGCGACGATCGAGTTGGGAGAGGGGCACTCGGTGATCCTGGAGATCGGCGAAGTCACGGACGAGGCATGGGATGGGTCAGCAACCTATGGCGAGACGCATAAGCCCGGGCCTGCCGAGACCGACGTCGCCATACTGGTCGGCGACATCGCGAAATATACGAAGCTCAATCGGCAGTTCTCTCCCGGAGATGTCGCGGCTTCCGTGAAAAGAGTGTTCGCCGAGCTGGAGCTGGTGATCAACGAGTTTCGAGGCACGGTCAAGGAGTACCAGGGAGACGCCGTGTTCGCGTTTTGGGAGTTCGACGGGAACGCGCCCGATCAGCACGCAGTTCGAGCCTGTCGATGCGCACTGGCGTTGCAGGAGAGGGTAACGGTGCTGGCCGAAGACGCGGACGCCTGGATCTTTCGAGACCAGTTCCCGCTCAACATGGAATGGGCGATCACGACTGGGATCGTCGATATCAGCCCCGTCGGGCGGGAGCGCCCGGGATTGAACATGGTAGGCGACGTAGTCAACTACGCCTTCCGCCTCGAGAAGCTGGCTGGCGAGCAATTCGGGACAATCCTGCTCTCTCAATCAACCGAGGAGAGGGTACGGGACGCGTTCGACCTGCGTAGCATCGGCGAGCACTCGGTGGAGGGGCGCTCGGAAGAAACCGTCTTCGCTCTGGACGGGGTGCGGAGCCACTAGGGAGCCCGCGATCAACAACACCTGTCGGGCGACCAAGCCGGGCTACCGTCGAACACCGCGTTATTGGTGAGGCGCACCACGTTCGAGCCATCAGCATCCATCACGTAGATCTCGTCGTTCCCGTCACGGCTACTCCGGAAGGCGATCTGCGAGCCGTCCGGCGACCAAGCAGGGCCACCGTCGGACACCGCGTTATTGGTGAGGCGCACCACGTTGAAGAAAGACTGATCCGTCACGTAGATCTCGTCGTTCCCGTCACGGTTACTCCGGAAGGCGATCTGGCCCCCGAACGGAGACCAAGCGGGGTCACCGTCGATGGCCCCGTGGTTCGTGAGGTTCATCTGGGAGGAGCCATCCTCCCCCATGACGTAGATCTCTGAGGCGTCCCTTTGGAAGGCGATCTGGCCCCCGAACGGAGACCAAGCGGGGCTACCGTCGCTCAACGGGTCGTTAGTCAGGTTAGTCAGGAGCACCACTCTCGGCTCCGGAAGGCGATCCGCGAGGGGTCTTCGCGAGCCGTCGTGGCGCATAACTGACCGTCGCTACGGCGGGGTCGCTGGACGACCAGGCGACTTGCGGGTCGCCAGCCGGGTCGAGCTCCGGCGCCAGGAAGTCCCCCCCCAGCGCGATGGACGCTCCCGCGATGACCGTCGTAACCTCATGGCTGTCCGCGAGGGACACGAATGGGTCACCAACGGGTGCCTTCGTCGCGAGCGAAGCCCGCTGTTCAGCCGTGGTCGAAATCGCGGACGTTCCCAGGACATCGCAAACGGCACCTAGACTGTCCCACCGGTCCTCCGGACGCTTTGCGAGCATCCGCTCCACGAGTGCAGCGAGCTCAGTTGGGCAGTCGGGACGTGCCGCCCGGATCGAGGGCGGTGCCTGGTCGGTGTGCCCTGCCATGGCGGCCAACATGGTCCCTCGGAAAGGAGGCTCTCCGGTGAGCATCTCATACGCTACGATCCCCAGGGAATACTGATCGGTGGCGGGTGTGGCTTTCATACCGCTCCACCGCTCCGGACCTATGTAGTGCGGGGATCCCACGATCATCCCGGTGCTGGTCAAACCATCGTCCTTCTCGTCCTCGGCGATCCCGAAATCCGTCAGGACTGCATTACCTTCTTCGTCCAGCAAGACGTTGGAGGGCTTTACGTCCCTATGGATCACGGCCCTTTGATGCGCATAGTCGAGAGCGTCCGCGATCTGGTGAAGCCAAGCCTTCACCACGTCGGGCGAAAGCTCTTTCTCGTCCCCGCACACCTCGCTCAGCGAGCGCCCGGGAAGGTATCTCATTACGAAATAGAGGAGTCCTTCGTCCCCGCTGTAGTCGTAGATATCGACGAGGTTGGGATGACGGAACCGGGCGACGGTGCTGGCTTCCCTGAAGAAGCGCTGCTCGAACTCCGGGCTGACCATCAAACGCGGCGCCAGCACCTTTATCGCGACGGCCCTGGCGAGCTTGTCCTGCGCGAGGAATACCTCACCCATCCCGCCGACACCCAGGCAGCGATGTATGACGTAGCGTCCCGACGTAGCTACTCGAAGTCGTTCTTCGAGGCTCTCGCCATCGGAACTGTCTCGCTCGTCACTCATGGACAACGATCCGTAGGTAAGGTTTTCATCTTATCGACGAATGTACGGATCTGCCCGGGGGTAGGGTACCACTTGGGGGGTCGGTGGCCGGTTTCGGTCGATGACAGTAAGCTTGGCGCGAATCCCGAGTCCGAAGACCGAACACGCACGCGGCGTGGTGAGCTCATGACCCAGGTTCCGGAATCAACGCTGGAGACCGTTCGGGACGTGCCCGTCCCGGCCTCGAGCGGCCGAATCTCGCAACTCGATCTCCTACGTGGCTTCGTCATGGTGGTCATGGCGATCGACCACGTAGCCTTCTTCCTGGCCAAGCGTCACCCGAGTGAGATGTGGAGTGCCGCTGCCACGGAGTACCCGAGCTTCATCGCGTTCTTCACTCGGGCCATCACCCATCTGAGCGCCCCGGGCTTCTTCCTGTTGATGGGTGCAGGGATCGCGCTATTCCGGGAATCGAGGGTCAAGCTCGGGTGGTCGCACGGGCGCATCGTCCGCTACTTCGTAGCTCGTGGCCTCCTTCTGGTCTTCATCAATCAGATCATCGAGAATCCGGCTTGGGTCGCCGGGCTCACCGTGCCCGATCCCGACGCGTTCTGGCCGCCTGCCGCCGCGCTCGAAGGCTTCTCGGTGTTCATCCTTGGAGGGGTGCTGACGGCACTCGGGCTGTCGATGATCCTTGCCGGGCTTCTCTCGGCGCTACCCACCGTGGTCCTCGTGGTGACAGGGCTCGGGGCAATGCTCGCGAGCCAAGTGCTCACACCCGACGCCTCCCAAGCCGCGGCCGAATACAGTGTGTTCATGCGGTTCTTGAACGTGCCCGGCGTCACCCCGCCCGTGTACGTCATCTACGCTTTCCTCCCGTGGTTGGGCGTCACGCTCTGCGGAATGGCGCTGGGCCGCTGGGCGAGAGAGCGAGCCGATTCGATCGCGCCCCTCAGCATCAGCCTGGGCTTCGTGCTCCTGGGCTTGTTTGCTGTTATGCGAATGGGCGACGGCTTCGGGAATCATATCCCCGTCGCCGGGGCGTCGGTCATCGATTTCCTCAATGTGACCAAGTATCCGCCGAGTCTGACGTTCCTCTCGCTCACGCTCGGAATCAACCTGGTCCTTTTGGGGCTGCTCCCTCGTCTTCCCGCTGCGTGGCGCAACGTACTCGACGTGTACGGAAGGTCCCCGCTGTTCTTCTACCTGGCGCACATCTGGCTATTCATGCTGATCGGCTTGCCTTTCCGGCAGGGGACCGGCTACGCCGCGCTCTACCTGACGTGGGTGATGGGAATGATCCCGTTGTTCTTCGCGTGTAGACGGTACACCGCCTTCAAGCTGGCCAAGCCGCCGCAGTCCTATTGGCGGATGCTCTGATTCAGTCATGGCTCGCCGGTCCCCGTTTTTGCGATGCTCGTCCGGAGGTTGAGCCGGTCGAGCTTGCGATCCTGCACCAAAGGCCGATTTTAGTTCAGCTTAAGAGATAAACCGAACCAATAAGAGGGCATCGTTCAGGATGCGCGGAACACTCGTCACCAAGACCTGGCAGTGGGACCCCACCCTCTACGCGCCTCCGAGGTACCGGAAGGCCTGCAAGTACGAGGCGTTCATCCCCGATGCGTTGACCGGCTTCGAGTTTGACCTGACCTCCAGTGTCGCTGGTGTCGTTTCTGACGCGGAGCAGGCGATCATGACCCTCAACGCCACCGCTCGGCCTGCCCTCGCGCCCGTCGCCCGCCTGCTACTCCGCACGGAATCGATTGCGTCATCGAAGGTGGAGGGCCTGCAGGTAGGAATACGTCAGCTCGCCCGTGCCGAGTCCAAGATGGAGACCGGAGGGAAGGCCTCGTCCACCGTCTTGGAAGTACTTGGGAACATCGATGCCATGCAGCTAGCGGTCGATAACGCGGCCACCATCGAGCAGATCGGCATCGAGCACCTTGTGGAGATCCATCACAAGCTGATGGCCAACGCCCCCAACTCGCACGTCGCAGGGATTGTCCGTAAGGACCAGAACTGGATCGGAGGCAATGACCACAATCCTTGCGGTGCCGATTTCGTCCCGCCGCCGGCGGAGCATGTCGATCTCCTGCTCCACGACCTCTGTGAGGCCACCGCAGACGACTCACTTCCTCCCCTCGTTCAGGCCGCGATGGTTCACGCGCACTTCGAGACGATCCACCCGTTCGAGGATGGGAATGGCCGCACCGGCCGAGCGCTCATCCACGTAGTCCTCCGTCGGCGTGGGATCGCGACGTCCTATGTCCCTCCCATCAGCGTGGTTCTGGCACTAGAACGGGAGCGCTACATCAGAGGCCTCAACGCATTCCGATCCGGCGAAGTTGGCTTGTGGATTGAACAGTTCGCCGCTGCTGCTGCGCGCGCGGCAGGGTTAGCAAATGACTACCTCGAGGAGGTGACCGCGCTCATGGATGAGTGGCGCCGTCAGCTCAGCGAAGGTGCCGGGCCGAGATCCGACGCGGCTGCGTGGGCAGTAATCGGAGTTTTGCCCGCGCATCCAGTCATCACCGCACCGGTTGCCGGAGCTGTGACAGGGCGAGCCAAAGCCGCGATCCACCAAGCCGTTAGGCAACTCGCAGACTGTGGGGTCCTCGAGCCACTCTCCGAGTCGAAACGGAATCGCTCGTGGGAGGCAGTCGGCCTTCTCGATCTCCTGGAGGGTCTGGAGTCGGGCAAGGCGCCTGGCAGCAATTGACTCAGCCAGGCACCCCTCCTCCGGTGAAGCCAGGACAGCCGCCACCCGCGAAGCTGCGCCACCTCTTGGCAGGGCCTATGGTCTTTGCCGTGCTGCTCCTCGTTCCTCTGGGTGGGCTGGCCTTCGAGACGCGCGGCGCCATGGGTCTGCTGGTCTGGATGGCCTGGTGGTGGATCACCCGGCCCGTGCACCTGGCGGTCACGGGACTACTCCCCCTCCCAATCGCCGCGATCTTCGGCCTCGCGCCCATGGACGAGGTCGCGACTTCGTACGCCCAAGACACAATCCTTCTCCTGTTGGGCGCGAACATCCTGACGAGCGTCTGGACCCGATGGGGGCTCGATCGGAGAATCGGGCTCACTTCGTTACTCGGCGTGGGAACCGACGCCCGTAAGCAGATCCTCGTCTGGTTTTTGGTCAGCGCGGCCCTCTCGGGCGTCCTTCCGAACACGATCGTGGCCGCGTCGATGATTCCGATTGTGGTCGCGATGTTGCGGTCCGTGGGCATCGAGGATCTCTGGAACAGCCGCGTCGGCACGGCGCTCGTGATCGCGGTGGCCTGGGGCACATCAGCGGGCGGTGCCGCGACCCCCCTCGGTGGCGCCCCGAATCTCCTGACTGTCGGCTTCATCGAGGAGTCGGTCACCGGCCAGGAATTCCTTTTCCTGACGTGGGCCCTGCGACTCGCTCCGATCACCGCAGTGATCGTGCTCGTGATGTTCCTCTTCATGCGGTTCGCCATGCGGCCAGAGGTCGCCACGCTGCCCGGATCCGAGGACTATATCCGGGACGAATACCGGGCGCTCGGCCCCATGAAGACGGAGGAGAAGTGGGGGCTCGCCCTGTTCACGGTGGCGGTGGTGCTCGCGTTCGGGCGGCCCCTTTATGCGGAGCTGGTTCCGAGCCTCACGCCCGCGTTCGCCTTTGTTGCGATGGCCGTGGCGAGCTTCACGATCCGTACGCGCGAGGGGCCGCTCATCACGTGGGCCTTCGCGCAGGCGAACATGTACTGGGGCCTGTTCTATCTCTTCGCGGGAGGAATCGCGTTGGGCCGGATCTTGAGTGGCTCGGGTGCCGCGGAGGCCTTCGCGAATGCGCTGGTGCCGTATGCCGGCTCGGGCGGCTTCACGGCCGTGCTCGTGTTCTCTCTCGTGACGATGGTGCTCACCCAGGTCACCAGCAACACCGCGGCCATCGCGATCGTCGTCCCTATCACCATCAGCACGTTTCAGTCGCTCGATCTGAATCCGATCCCGTTCGTCTATATCGTCGCTGTGGTCGGAAACTGTGGCTTCCTCCTTCCCTCGTCCGCCGGCGGACCAGCCGTGGCGGCCGGGTACGGGGTGAACCTGCAGACGATGGCCGTCAAGGGACTAATCGCTTCGCTTCTGGTGCTCGTGACGGTGGTGGTTTTGGGATACGCTCTGGCCAGGTGGTGGCCGGCGTTCGGGGTGGCGTAACGGGAGGCAGTCGGTCCGCGCGGGGCGGAGTTTCTCCAAGGCCCGGTGAAGTGCCGATTGGTTCCTGGGACCGGAGATCATGGTTCGACGTATCATGTGAGTATGGAAGCTATGAACGAAAGCACGTCCCTGTCCGCCGAGGACGAGGGGCGTCTGGACGACTTTTACAGGGTGATGGAGAAGGAGTCGACCCGGTTCGTCGGCTATCCGAGCAACGCCGTGTTCGACTACTCGGATCTCTACCGATTCCTTCGCTTTCCTTTGAACAACGTCGGCGACCCGTTCGTGGAAAGCACGTACCGGGTACACTCTCGGTCGTTCGAGCGCGATGTCCTCCGCTTCTTCGCGAAGATGTATCGCGCTCCGGCGGACAACTACTGGGGCTACGTCACGAGCGGCGGGACCGAGGGCAACATGTACGGGCTCTACCTGGCGCGGGAGCTTCTACCCGAAGGGATCGTGTACTACTCGGAGGAGACCCACTACAGCGTCAGCAAGGTGCTGCGCGTTCTGGCTCTGCGTAACATCATGATCAAGGCCGGGGCGAAGGGCGAGATCGACTACGAAGACCTGCATGAGACGCTGCGGATCCACCGCGATGTTTCGCCGATCATCCTCGCGAACATCGGTACGACCATGAAAGGGGCCGTGGATAATGTCGACAAGATCCGCGAAATCCTGCACGACTGCGCTTTTCCGAGCTCCTACATCCATTGCGACGCGGCCCTGAGCGGAATGATCCTGCCCTTCGTGAAGGACCCCGAGCCCTATGATTTCGCGGCCGGGATCGATTCCATCTCGGTGAGCGGCCACAAGATGGTCGGCTCTCCGATGCCGTGTGGAGTCGTGCTGGCGAAGAAGAACAACGTCGATCGCATCGCCCGGTCCGTGGAGTATGTCGGGACCCTCGATACGACGATCTCGGGATCGCGGAACGGGTTGAGCCCTCTGTTCCTCTGGTCCGCCGTCCGCAAACTCGGGCGATCAGGATTCCGCGAGATGGCCGTGCGGTGTCTTAAGATGGCCGATTACGCGATCGAGCGCTTCCGCAAGGAGGGCATCGACGCCTGGCGCAACAACAATTCCGTGACTGTCGTCTTTCCCCGCCCGGCGGCGCGAGTGCTGAAGAAGTGGCAGATTGCAGTCTCTCATGACATCGCGCACATGATCACCATGCCCCATGTGACTCGAGAACTGGTCGACGAGCTGGTCGGAGACGTTGCGGGTACCGAGCCATGAAACAGATCACCATTGTCGCCGAGACCACCAAGGGGCTCCTGGCCCGCATCTCTGAGACTCTGGCCGCACGTGGAATCAACATCGAGACTCTAGACGCGGAGACGGTCCAGGACCAGGGCGTCGTGATCCTCACGGTCGACCGGTATGACGAGGCCCTGGCGGCGCTTCGGGATGCCGGTGTTGCTGCGGTGAGCGAGGATGCGATCATCATCCGGCTCGCGGACGAGCCGGGGGCGCTTGCCAGGATTTCCCGACGGTTCGACGACGCCGGAATCCGGTTGCGCAGTGTGCGCATCATCCGCCGGAGTGAGGGGCACGGTCTGGTGGCGCTCTCCACAGAGCGGACCGAGCAGGCGCTCGACTTGGTGCGGGACGAGCTGATTTCTTGACGCCAATAGCCCTGGTGGTATTGGCTTTTGCTCACGGTAACAGGCAGCACGAACCCGCTGCTCGAGGGCGTGGGCGTCAAGGACAGCGGCGCGGCCCAATTCGACATCTCGGGCGATGGGCGGTTGGTGTATGTGCTAGGTGGGGCCGGCACCGGCGCTCAGCGGTCCCTGGTCTGGGTCGATCGGGACGGCGGAGAGGAGCCGATCCCGGCCCAACCGCATTTCTATGCCTTACCGCGTCTCTCGCCCGACGGCCGCCGCCTGGCGGTCGATACCCGCGGAGAGGACGACGACATCTGGATCTGGGACTTTGCTGGGGAGACCTTGACTCGGCTGATCTTGGGTGACGGCGCGAACCAGTATCCGGCGTGGACCCCGAATGGGGAGCGCGTGGCGTATACGGATGGTTCGGGAGATCTCTACTGGATGGCATCCAACAACACGGGAGCCCCGGAGCTACTGGCCGCCGCTCCCGGAAGCGTGGACCCCCCAAGTCCGTATTTCTTTACGCCGGACGGAACGGCCCTCGTGCTCCGCGATCGGAACAATCCGGAGACGAACGACGATCTGGTGATGATCTCGATCGAGGACGATGCGCCGGCCATCTGGCGCCTGAACGGTGACTTTCGTGAACGAAACGCGGAGTTGTCTCCTGACGGTCGCTGGATGGCGTATCAGTCCGATGCATCGGGCCAGTTCGAGATCTATGTCCGGCCGTTTCCGGAGGTCGAAGAGGATCAGGTGCAGGTCTCGAACAACGGCGGTTTTAGCCCGCTCTGGTCACGCGATGGGGGTGAGCTGTTCTATCTACAACCCGGTGTCACTACTCAGCTGATGTCGGTGTCGTACGACACCGCCGAGACGGATGCAGCGTTTGCCTTTCGTGACCGCGAGGTCGTCCTGGAGTGGCCGTACATCACGCAGAGCGCGGGTCGAACCTACGACGTGTCGCTCGACGGCCGGCGATTCCTGGCGGTCGAGGCAGCGGAAGGGGGAGGCGGAGAGGGCTCGACGCCGGAGATCACCGTCGTCCTCAACTGGTTCGAGGAGCTTCGCGAGCGGATGGGCAACTAAGCGGCCAGCGATCCTTTCTTGCGTGACGAGCACGAATCCACCTATTCTTGCGCGGAGAACTCGCGATCGGTGGTCGCACGAGCGGGGGATCAAGAAGAGGTGGCAATGCGCGCACTCCAAACGTCCATCGGACTGACTTCGGGCCTGTTCCTGACGGTCACGGTCGTGGCAGCCACCGCCGTGGCGGCCACCCGCGCCGAAGCCCAAGATCCTGCCGCCTTCACCAACGACATCCGTCCGATCATGGAGCGGAGCTGCTGGAGCTGTCATGGTGAGGAGTTCCAGCGGTCGGGCCTCGATCTGCGTACCCGGGACGCCGCCCTGGTCGGAGGCCTGGGTGGCCCCGCAATCGTGCCCGGACGCGCCGACCAGAGTCTGTTGTATCGCATGGTCGCGGGGCTCGATGAACCCTTGATGCCGAGGGATGGTCCGTCCTTGAGCGCAGGGGAGATCGCCGCAGTGCGCGCTTGGATCGATGACGGTGCGCACTGGGACGATGGGCCGACCCTGGCCGTGGCCGGGGATGTAGTGGAAGAACTTCCCGCCGGGGCTCGCGAATACTGGGCATTCCAGCTCCCGGTGCAAGCGACCGTTCCAGCGGGATCACCGTACGAGCATCCCGTCGATCGCTTCCTCGAGCAGGCGCGCCGAGAGCAGGGCCTCACCGCCGCGCCGCGCGCCGATGGCGCCACGCTGCTCAGACGGGCGTACCTCGATTTGATCGGGTTGCCGCCCACGCCTGAGGAAACGGCGGAGTTCCTGGCCGACTCGCGCCCCGACGCGTGGGAGCGCGTGATCGACCGGCTCCTGGCTTCCCCGCACTATGGGGAGCGTTGGGGTCGCCACTGGCTCGACGTAGCGCGGTACGCGGATTCGGATGGCTTCGAGCAGGACTACGACCGACCCAACGCGTGGAAATATCGCGACTATGTCATCTCGTCGTTCAATCGGGACAAGCCCTTCGACCGGTTCATCGAGGAGCAGATCGCCGGCGACGAGCTCGACTGGGCGACCGACGAGACCCGGATCGCCACCGGGTTCCTGCGCGCAGGCCCCCGCGTGCACTTTCGTGAGAAAGACAACCCGGAGCGGCGGTACGAATACCTGGACGACGTCATCGCCACGCTCGGCCGGGGGGTGCTCGGTCTGACCGTTCAGTGCGCGCGCTGCCACGACCACAAGTTCGATCCCATTCTCCAGACCGACTACTACCGCCTGGCGACGTCGATCTTCGGATACGTCGAAACACAGTATCCGCTGCTCCCGCCGGCGGACGGCCGGGCTTATCTGGCGAAGGTCGCAGAGATCGATGAGCGGCAAAGCGCTCTGAGGGATCAGGTCGCCGAGATCGAGGAACCCTACCGCGAGCGGCTGAAGATCGAGCGCGTGCAACGCGAATTCCCGGCAGAAGTCTTCCAAGCGGTGCAAAAGCCCGAGAGCGAGCGGACGCCGGGCGAGCAACTCCTCGCCGCGCAGATCCTCTCTCTCGGCGTGTCCAGGGGGGCGGTGACCCGGGCGCTGACCCCGGAAGATGCAGCCCGACGCCAAGTATTGATGGATCGCATCGCCGAGGCCGGACGGGAGCGGCCTGAACGACCGCCCATGGCCGACATCGTCACCGACGGAGACTACCGCTTCACTCCGGACGGGCCCGGCGACGAGATCATCGGCTGTCCCGAGTGCCGAACGCCTCCGGACACACCCGGCAGCTACTTGCACGAAGGCCCCGGACGGTACGAAACGCCCACGAGTCACCTTCTGATCCGCGGCGATCCCTTCAGCCCGGGACCGGTGATGTCGCCCGGCTTCGTCAAAGTCGCGACCTACGGCGATCCGCCGACCGAATTCTCGCGGGCCGACGGGCGCACGTCCGGGCGGCGCCTCGCGCTCGCGGAGTGGCTGACCTCCGAGGGGAACCCGCTACCGGCACGCGTCCTGGTGAACCGGATCTGGCACCATCACTTCGGCCGCGGCATCGTCGCGACGCTCGACAACTTCGGAGCGGTCGGCGATCCCCCGACCCACCCCGAGCTCCTCGATTGGATGGCGGTCGAGTTTGCGAGCAACGGCTGGAGCATCAAGCAGATGCATCGCCTGATGATGACGTCCGAGGCGTACCAGATGGCGTCGGCGCACGAGGATGCCGCCAATATCGCCAACGATCCGGAGAACCACAGCCTCTGGCGCTATCGCACTCGGCGGCTCGAGACCGAGATCCTGAGAGACGCCATCATGGCTTCGAGCGGAGGCATCGACCTCACCGTCGGCGGACCGCCCGTGTTCCCATACGTGCCGGAGGAGATCCTGGCGGGTCAGGCGCACGGTCGGTGGGACAACCAACCGGACGGCCCTGCGGTATGGCGCCGCAGCGTCTACGTCTATCGACGTCGGTCACTGGTCTTTCCGTTCTTCGAGACGTTCGACCTCCCCGACCAGGGCGTGACGACGGCTTCCCGCAACGTGTCCACGGTGGCGACGCAGGCGCTGACCCTTCTCAACAATCCGTTCGTGCTCGGACAGGCTGGCCTGTTCGCGGAGCGACTGGAGCGGGAAGCGCCCGACGACGTGGCGCGGCAGGTCGATCTAGCGTACCGCATCGCGTTGACGAGGCCTCCCACGGACGCGGAGGCGGCGATCGGCCGTCAGCTCGTCGAAGAGCGTTCGCTGCTTGATCTCACACACGTGATGTTCAACTTGAACGAATTCCTCTACCTGAGGTGAGGCATGGGTCATCAGTGCCATAAACACGAGAAGACGTTCTGGTCGCGTCGCGACTTCCTCTTTCAGTCCGGGGGCGGTCTAGCCGGAGTGGCCCTGGCTCAGCTTCTCGACCGTGAAGGACTGCTGGCCGCGGAGCGGGCGGGGCTGGCTGCTGATCCGCAAGTCTTTGGGCCGTGCGACGAACCAGTCCCGGGCAACCCGTTCGCACCGAAGGCGCCGCACTTCGCTCCTCGGGCTACCAACGTGATCTCGCTCTTCATGAGTGGCGGCGTAAGCCATGTCGACACATTTGATCCGAAGCCCGCGCTCACCAGGTACGCGGGACAGCCGCTGGACAGCCATGTGGATGGAAACATCGTCGTCCGTCAGGGCTATCCGGGCCCGTTGATGCCGAGCCCGTTCTCCTTCGACAGATACGGCGAGAGCGGGATCGAGATATCCGAGCTCTTTCCGCACATCGCGAAGCACGTCGACGAGATCGCGTTCCTGCGCTCGGTGTACGGGCGATCGAACGATCACGTCCAGGCGACGTACGAGATGCAGACCGGCCAGATCCGCATGGGCTTTCCCAGCGTCGGGTCGTGGGTGACGTACGGTCTCGGGTCGGAGAGCTCGAGCCTGCCGGCGTTCGTCGTGATGACAGACTACCGGGGCGGGCCGCTCGGTGGCCCGAACGACTGGGCTGCCGGCTTCATGCCGGCGAGCTACCAGGGTACGCTGTTCCGCGCTACCGGCGACCCGATCGTCGACCTCGAGCCCCCAGAGGGGATGACCCCCGAGGAACAGCGTGCCCGGCTGGACGTGTTGGCGCGGCTGAACGAGCTCGACATGGAGAAGCATCCCGGCAACTCCGAGCTCGCGGCTCGCATCTCGTCGTACGAGCTCGCCTATCGGATGCAGGGCTGTGCTCCTGAGGCGGTCGACGTGTCGTCCGAGTCCGAGTTGACGAAGCAGCTCTACGGTCTCGACAACGAGATCACCGAGCCGTTCGGGCGGCAGTGCCTGATGGCGCGTCGGCTCGTCGAGCGTGGCGTCCGGTTCGTGCAGCTCTTCCAGGGTGGCCTCGGCAATCAGAACACCGACACGTGGGACGCGCACAGCAACCTCGTGGAGAATCATACACAGCATGCCGCCGAGTCGGATCTCCCCATCGCCGGCCTGTTGACCGACCTGAAGGCCCGCGGGCTTCTGGATACCACGCTCATCGTGTGGCACGGGGAGTTCGGGCGGATGCCGATCTCGCAGCGCGGCGTGGGCCGCGACCATAACCCGGGAGCCATGACGGCCTGGATGGCCGGCGCGGGCATTCGTGGCGGGCAGGTGATCGGAGCGACCGACGACTTCGGCTACAAGGCGCTGGAGCAGCCGATCTCGGCGCACGACCTGCACGCGACCATGCTGCACTTGCTGGGCGTGGATCACGAACAGCTGACGTACCGATTCAGCGGCCGCGACATGCGGCTCACGGATGTGGCCGGTACACTGATACCGCAGATCGTAGGCTAAAGAGCTGAACGTAGGCTGAAGGCTAAACGGGAGAACATCATGCGCAGCATCCTGACCACCCTCGGTGCGGTCGTCGTGACCGTCATCCTCTTGGCTACAATCACGATCCGTTCTATGGATGCCCCGGCCGCCGAGACGGCCGCGGAAATGGCCAGTAGCATGGCCGCTTCAGCCGAGGTGGGCAGCAACATGGCTGCGGCCGCCGATGCGTTTATCGGAACCCTCAGTACGGACCAACGCAATCAGGGCACGTGGGAGATGGACGCGGAGCAACGCTTCGATTGGCATTTCATCCCACGTGAGCGATACGGCGTCCTGCTTAAGGACATGAATCCGGAGCAGCGCATCGCCGGCCACGGGCTTCTGCAGAGCGTTCTCAGCTCTCAAGGCTACCTGAAGGCGACCGGCGTGATGCAGCTCGAGGGGATCCTCGGCGTGATCGAGGGACGGCCGGAGCGACGCGATCCCGAGGATTACTACTTCAACATCTTCGGTGATCCGTCCCAGGATGGGGCCTGGGCTTGGCGATTCGAGGGACACCACATCTCGATGAACTTCGCTGCGGCCGGAGGCGAGGTTCCGTCGGTCACTCCGACGTTCATGGGTTCGAATCCGGCCGTGGTGGGAGAAGGCCCGCACGCCGGGCGACGCCTCCTGGGAGCCGAGGAGGATCGGGCTCGTGAGCTCCTGGCCCTGCTCACTGCCGGCCAACTCCGAACCGCGATCATCGAGACGGAAGCGCCTAGGGACATCATCACCGGGAATGCTCGCACGGTGGAGTTCGACAGCTACCAGGGGCTGCCCGCCTCGGAGATGAGCCGCGCTCAGACCATCGCGCTGATGCTTCTCATTTCGGAATACCTGAACAACGCCAACGCCGAAGTCGCGGGCGCCAAGATGCAGCAAATCCACGACGCCGGACTCGACAACCTCTACTTCGCGTGGGCGGGAAGCACGGAGCGTGGCGAGGGGCACTACTACCGCATCCACGGGCCCACCGTGCTGATCGAGTACGACAACACGCAGGGTGGAGCCAACCACGTGCATTCGGTGTTGCGGGATCCCCAGAACGACTTCGGGGACGATCTGCTGCGGCGGCACTACGAGGAGGCCGATCACCAGTAGAAGGACCGTTACCGGGCGAGGTAGACCGTGGCCATGCCGCCTTCGCCGAGCTCACGCTCGATCGTGTAGCGGCCCTGTAGGGCGGTGTTCAAACGAGCGACCGAATCGGTCATGGGGTCCGAGCCGAGCTCACCATGCCAGGTCCATCACCCAGATGTCGCTCTGATAGGACCCGACGGAGAGGTAGATGTTGTCGGAGCTTACGGAAATTCCGGCCCGATAAAGTATCAGCGACGGGCTATCAAACTCCACGATGAGTCTGGGCTCCGGAAGAGGCAGGTCTTCGCAAAGCGGGGTAGCATCGTCAATCATCTCGCAACGTTGCCCGCCGAGGGCAGGGACAGACCAAACACCCTGCTTGTCACTGCGATCGACTCCTGTAAAGTATGCCGTCGAGCCATCTGCGGAGAGGCGCACGAGGTTGGTTTGTACTATGTCATCGGGGTTCACACCACCCGGTACTGCTCGATACAAACGCCAAAGCTCACCGTCGAGGCTCGTCCGCCAGATGGACCCCGCATGTGGCAACACGATCTCGGCGCCATCAGGCGTCCAATCCCCGTAACCCCCGCCCATGGTAGTAATCAGGACAGGCGGGCCCCACGCTCCCCCCACCCGATCCCGAGTCACCATCCAGTTTCCTGTTGGGGGTCCTCCAAAAATGAGACTCAGGCCGTCGGGTGACCAAACGGGCCTCCTGGCTATAGGGTGGAGTGAATCGACCGAGATTTGGACCTCCTGGCCTCCGTTCACGGGCTTTACAAAGGCTCTTCGAAATCCGTCGCGCAGTGAGAAGAACGCAAGCTCCGCACCGTCGGGCGACAGATCCGGAGCATAGTCGTCGGCGGGATCGGTGGTAAGCGGAGTGAGACTCCCGCCGTCGAGTGACCGTATGAAGATGTCTTGATTGCCGTTCAGGTTCGAATCGTAGAGGATGAACTCTCCGTCGTTCGACAGACCATGGGCTTCCACGATCTGGTTGCCGCTGGTAACCAGGTTTCCTTCGGAAGCCAAAAGCCGCTCGGGCCTCCCAATCGGGTACGAGCGAACGTTCCTGTTGAACGAGAACTTCGCATACGCCATCCTGTTCCCGTCGGCAGAAACGGAAATCGAAAACGGTTCCGACACTCCAAGGCGCTCGGGCTCGTCTTCTGCCCCATCTGCCCCGACGCTGACCACAAACACATCCCGGGCACCTTCTCGATCCGAAACGAAGAACAAGTGACGCGAGTCGGGGAGCCAGGTGGGGCTCATGTTCACGGCGTCGCGATCGGTAACCTGCACAGGGTCACGCCCGTCGATGTGTGCGAGCCATATGGAGGAGAGCGCCACATTACCAAGTGTGCCGATGTCGTTGAAAATACTGTTGCCGTTCACAAATGCGATCCACTGGCCATCGGGCGACCAGCTCAGGGAGTGAGGGTCTCCGGGCGGGGGAGCCACCGTCAATAGGGCTGGTGTCCCTTCGTCCACGTCCACGATCATTATGCTATCGCCGGTTACGAACGTCGCTCGCTCGGCAGATGGGCCCCAGTCCCCGGCCGAGAGAATGTCATCGGTGATCTCGCGCGGTGTTCCACCGGTCTCCGAGACCCACAGCATCCGAGCCCTACCAGCCTCCAGGGACTGTTGGAACAACACCAAGTTATTCGAACCGAATCGGGGACTCCGTTGACGGCCCCCCAGAACCTGAGCGAGCGCAAGAGATCGACCTCCAACCACATCCGCCAGGCTCTTGGACATCACGGAGGTGCGGAGTCCAGAGCCCGAGGTATACGTCACAGTGGCGCCGTCGTTGGAGAGATCCGGCTCGAAATCAATTTCGGGGCCGAACGTGACCTGTCTGTCGACGGACAAACTGATTTCGATCGGATCGTCAGTGAACATCCTCGATCCAAAGACTGCCACCACCGCCACCAAGGCCGCAGCCCCGATCATCATCGGATTGAGAACCTTCCTGGGGCCGGACACCGCCGAGACCGGCGCGGTCCCCATTGGAGTCACCCCACCGCTCGGCGTGGCCAGCGCCTCCAGCTGCCCCAACATCTCTTCCGAGCTTTGCCACCGATCCGCGGGCTTCTTCTCCAGGCAGCGCATGACCCACTGAGACAGCGGAATCGGCACTGCGGCGCGATGCTCCGTAACCGGCGTCGGAGCTTGGGTGAGGTGCGCCACCAGGGTCGCCTGCGGACTCTTTCCGGAAAACGGGGGAGCGCCCGCCAGCAGTTCGTAGGCCAGCGCCCCAACGGCGTAAATGTCGGCCCGGTGGTCGATCTGCTCCGAAGCCTCAGCCTGCTCGGGCGCCATGTAGGCCGGTGTTCCGAGAGCCACACCCATCGTGGTGAGCTGGTGTCGTCCCGTGGCCTGGCTCACCGCCTTGGCGACGCCGAAGTCGGTCACCAGTGCGTGGCGACCGCTGAGCATAACGTTGTCCGGTTTGATGTCGCGGTGGACTACGCCGTGCTCGTGGGCGTGCGCCAGGCCGTCCACAACGTCTCGGAGGATGCGGATCGTCTCGCTGACAGGTAGCTCGCCCTCCCGCCCGAGCCGGTCCCTGAGTGACTCTCCTTCGACGTACGGCAGCACGTAGAACAGGAAGCCGTCCACCTCACCAGAGTCATGCAACGGCAGGATGTGAGGGTGCGTCAGGTTCGCCGCGATCTCGATCTCGCGGAGGAACCGCTCGGTCCCGAGCGTGGCAGCGAGATCGGGTCGGAGGACCTTCAGGGCCACCTTGCGGTGATGCCGTACGTCCTCGGCCAGGTAGACCGTGGCCATGCCGCCCTCGCCGAGCTCACGCTCGATGGTGTAGCGGCCTTCGAGAGCAGCGTTGAGACGGGCGACGGCGTCGGACATGGCGGACAAGATGCGTCAGATGTGTGTGGGGCTGCAAGGATCTACTCTTGACACAATTCGGCGACTTATCCAGTATGGATGTATCTAAAATGGATAATACCGATGGGAGACCGTTTTGAGACAGACCAACGGCGGGCCGAAGCCGATGAAGCCGGCGGAATTTCACATCCTCCTGGTCCTCGCAGGCAGGGATCTGCACGGACTGGGGATCGCACAGGTGATCGACGAGGCCACGGACGGGGTCATCCGACTGGGCCCGGGAACGCTGTACCGCACGCTCAAGCAACTCGTGGCGACTGATTTGATTGAAGAGGTGTCGGCTCCGGACGGAGAAGAGGATCCGCGCCGTCGTTACTACCGGATCACCGACTCCGGCCGGGTAAGTGTTCGGGCGGACGCGGAGCGACTCGCGCGGATCGTCCGCACGGCCAGGGACAACGCGGTCCTGCCCGAGACGTCGTAATGGACGAGCGGATCTACGGTCTCCTCCTGCGCGTGTTTCCCCGCGCTTTCCGGGAGGACTTCGAGCAGCGGCTGATGGAGCTGTACCGCTACCGCCGTGAAGATGCTCGGCGCCGTGGGGGACCGTTCTGGGTCGTGCGATTCTGGGCGTTCATCAGCACGGACCTGCTCCGCTCCGCGTGGGCGGAACGGCGGGGCGGCGGAGCGCATGGTGGGGAGATGGCTCAGATCGAGAGTGGTGTGACAAGCAACGAGACCAAGGGAGGTGGCGGAATGGATGGTTGGGGGCAGGATTTTCGGTACTCGGTGAGGCGGCTTGTTCGGAGCCCTGGATTCAGTCTCGCGGCGTTGGCCATTCTCTCGCTCGGGATCGGAGTGAACTCTGCAGCGTTCAGCGTCGTCAATGCTCTCCTCTTTCAAACACCACCGTTCGAGGAACCGGAACGGCTCGTCGAGATCTTGCAGGACTCCGACGGCGGCGGACCGAGCTCGACCTCGTATCCCGCTTACCTCGACATCCGGGACCACGAAGATCTATTCGACGGGGTAGCCGCTCGGGCAGGTGGGCTCGCAACCCTCGACCTCGACGGAAGCCTCTATCCGGTCACCCTGGAATATGCGACCGCGGAGTACCTACCCCTCCTCGGGCTGCGGCCCTCCAGGGGACGGTGGTTCGACGAGACCGAAGATCAGCTCGGCGGGGCACCGGTCGCGGTGGTGAGCTATCGGATGTGGCAAAACCGCTTCGGCATGGACCCGGACATCCTCGGCCGGACGTTGCGGGTGAACGGAGGAGCCATCACTGTGGTGGGCGTCGGCCCGGAGGAGTTCAACGGTGGTCCCACTGCCGGGGACCTATGGCTCTCGTTCGCAGCCATGAGCACATCCGGTGGACCCTCGCGGTCGCTGACCCGGCGGCAGGACCATCCGTTCCGGGTCGCTGCCCGGCTCGCCCCGGGGGTGGACCGTCAGACGGTAGCGGCGGCCATGGACCGGCTCGCCACCCGGCTGGCCCAGGCCTATCCCGACATCAACCGCAACCGGGGGATGCATGTGCTGCCGATGACGGCCATCGGGCCCGAGGCACGAAGCTCTGTAGTGCCGGTGGCTGCGCTGGTCATGACGATCGTTAGCCTGGTCCTTCTGGTCGCGTCGTTCAATCTCGCGAATCTGCTTCTGGTCCGTGGCATGTCGAGAAACCGTGAGATCGGTATCCGACTCGCATTGGGTGGAACCCGAGGCCGGCTGATCCGCGTGCTCTTCGGTGAAGTCCTCCTCTTGTCGCTCGTCGGGGGAGCCCTAGGCCTGGCGCTCACGCGCGGCCTGCTCGAGTTCCTCGCCCGCACGCCCATCGACCTGGCCCAGCCTATCACCCTGGACGTCTCCATCGACGCGACTGTCGTCCTGTTTACCCTCGGGATCTCGCTCGGTACGAGCCTACTCGCCGGCCTGGTTCCGGCATTTCGCGCGACCGCGCCGGTCGCAACCGGCAGCCTTCGGGATCGGTCGTCGCCAGTCCTGCGACGCCGGTTCGGGCTGGTCGGACTGTTGGTGTCCGCCCAAGTCGCCGTGTCCCTGGTGCTTCTGGTCGTTTCAGGGCTCTTCATCGAAGGCCTCTTGCGGGCCGACGCCGCCGACCCCGGCTTCGATCCCGATAACCTGGCGATGCTTCGAGTGGAGTTGGGTGCGCTCGAGATGAGCCCTGACGAGATGGCCGCAACCTACGCCACGATCGAGGAGCGCTTCCGAGCGGTGCAGGGTGTGCAAGACGTCACCTTCTCCTTCTGGGCGCCCGTGGGGCAACGGGGGACCACGACGCTGCTGGTGGGGGATTTGATCGACGGACGCCGTCAACCGCGAGAGATTCCGTGGAACATCGTGGACGTGGGGTTCTTCCAAGCACTTGGTGTGCCGCTGTTGCACGGGAGGGTGTTCGACGAAGGCGACGGTCCCGACGACCCCAGTCGCGCGATCGTCACGGAAGCGTTCGCGACGGGCTTCTTCGGCCGCACGGACATCGTAGGAGAGTCGTACCGATCGGAAGGCTCCCCGGATCAGCCTGTCGAGATCATCGGTGTGGTGGGTAACGTGAAGGTGCAGTCGCTCGATGAGGAGCCGCGCCCGGCAGTGTTCTGGTCCGCGACGCAGTCGCTGACTTCGTCGGCGTACGCTCTCGTTCGGACGGGAGGTGGGGTGGCCGCCGCGCTCGGCCCGTTGCGTGAGGCGGTCCAGGGGGTCGACGCTCGGATCCCGATTCTCGGCTTGACCACGATGGAAGCACACCTGGGCGAGACCCTGAGCCGACAGAGACTGACCAGCCTAGCGCTCTTGATCGTGGGGGCCTTTGCGCTCGGACTCGCCATGCTCGGTATCTACGCCGTGGTTTCCTTCGGCGTGACCCAACGTGTGACCGAGGTGGGCGTTCGCATGGCGCTCGGTGCCGAGGGTGGGTCGGTCCTGTGGCTGTTCCTGCGCGAATCGGCCGTAGTGATCGGGATGGGGACGGTGGTGGGCGTGTTGCTGGCATGGCCGCTCGCCGACTTGATCGGGTCGATCTTCACCGGTGCCGCAGGGGTCCCCGTGCGCGTGGTCGTGGTGTGCGTCGCGACCCTGGCCCTCGCGGCGTTTGGAGCGACGATCCTGCCCGCGCGTCGGGCCTCCAGACTCGACCCGGTGAGGGCTCTGCGTCAGGAGTGAAGCCACCCTACTGATGCTTCTTTGCGACGAATCAGTGCGTCTTCGCGACGATGTTGAAGAAGTCGAACAGCATCCCGACCACCTCTTTGCTCGAATTGATGAAGCGCGAGTGATCACCACCCTCGATCTCGACGTAGAGGTGCTGCATCCCGAGCTCTTGCATGCGCGCCACGGACTGGCGGGACCGCTCGACCGGGACCGTTGCGTCCTCTGATCCGTGGAGCACCAGGAACGGGATGTGCCGGATGGCATCCTCGTCCACGTAGTCGGCGCCCATGCCGCCACCCGCCGCCGCGGCGAGCCCGGCCCAAATGTCCGGATGGCGGCTCGCGATGTAGTAGGTGCCCGAGCCGCCCATCGAGTGACCCCAGAGATAGGTGCGGTTCTCGTCGATATTGAATTCGTCCCGGACCAGGGTGAGGACGTTCATCACGTCCTTTTCGGCCAGCCGGTCCTGTGGGTCGTCTCCGCGAGCGCCGTATCCGCCCCGTCGCGTGTAGCCCAATGGAGTCACCACGATGTAGCCATCGCGCTCGGCCCGGTCGAGAAACCCCGCGTAGCCCATCACCCAGTCGTATTGCCGCCCGGCGCCGTGTAGGGACACCATCAGCCGAGATGGCTGGCTGGTGTCGTACGTGGTCGGCACGAAGAGCCCGTAGGGGATCACCTCACCCGTTTCCCGCATGGTGTAAGAGCGGTGCTGGACACGCGAATCCGTGATGGCGCTTTCATTCTCGCGAGCCTCTCGTTGCGCCACACCAGCGTTTGCCGAGCCCAGTAACAGCGCGAGGGGGAGTATGCCGATCCATAGTCTCTTCGTCGCGGTCATGTTCGTTCTCCTGTGCGGCGTGCCGGCGTGCTCTTCAGTACGGTGCGCCGGAGTTCCAACGGCTCTGGCTCGTGAAGAGTAGGGTGAGAGCTTAAGTCCGCCGACCCGCGAGCGCGACCTCTCGATCACCTAGCGATGTACCCTTCCTGACTTCCCTTGGCGGTCGGGAAAAAGAACCGCATTTTGATCAACGCCAATCGATGGG
This sequence comes from Longimicrobiales bacterium, assembly GCA_965249775.1. Classification (GTDB taxonomy): domain Bacteria; phylum Gemmatimonadota; class Gemmatimonadetes; order Longimicrobiales; family Gaopeijiaceae; genus UBA822. Next base: position 2,367,286 of record OZ252253.1, on the reverse strand, counting down.
CCAAACCATATCTGGCCGAGTTGATCCACCTCCAGCCGAGCCGATCCATGAAGACACGCTTCTCCCAAAGGACCTCTCGCCTCGAACGGACCGCGCCGACCGCCGGCATTGCCACGCTCGTTGCAGCCGTGGCCACACTGGCTACGGGCCTGGCTATACCGCTGGCGGTTCCAGCCCCGGCCGCGGGCGCCCAAGCTCAGACCATGCGACAGTACCAGTTCGACATGGTCGACAACGAGGTCGCCCTCGTGATGAAGGAAGTGGACCGTCCCGTTCCGGGCGCCAACGAAGTTCTGGTCCGTGTGCGAGCCACGTCCCTGAATCGTCGAGACCTTTCGATCCTGCGGTCGCAGTACGGCGGCGGGAATCCGCGGACCGGCCTCGTGCCCCTCTCGGATGGTGCTGGGGAGGTGATCGGCGTAGGACCCGGTGTCAGTCGATTCGAGGTTGGGGATCGCGTGGCGGGGATCTTCTTCGCCCGCTGGGTGGACGGAAGACCGAACGCCCAGACGAACGCATCGGCCAGAGGTGGCTCGATCGACGGCATGCTCTCTGAGATGATCGTGAGTCATGAGGACGGGCTCGTCGAGATTCCGGAGCACCTCAGCTTCGAGGAGGCCGCCACCCTCCCGTGTGCCGGGGTCACCGCATGGAACGCCCTCTTCAAACACGGAGGTCTTCTCGAGAACGACTTCGTCCTGTTGGAGGGCACGGGCGGCGTCTCGATCTTCGGACTGCAGTTCTCCGTAGCCGCTGGGGCGAGGCCGATCATCACGAGCTCGAGTGACGCCAAGCTGGTGCGCACTCGCGAGATGGGCGCCTTCGGCACCGTCAACTACCGGACCAACACGGAGTGGCAGAACGAGGTTCGGAACATCACCGGCAACGAGGGCGTTACTCACGTCCTCGAAGTGGGTGGCCGTGATACGCTGCCGCGGGCGATGAGGGCGCTCGGATACGGCGCCCATATCGCGATCATTGGAGGCCTGTCGGGCTCTGCCCAGAACATGCCCCTCGGTTCGTTCGTCGGCCGTGGAACTCGCGTGACGGGAATCTACGTGGGATCCAGGGAGGACTTCGAAGCGATGAACGCCTTCATCACCGAACATCGGCTACGTCCGGTCATTGACAGGGTCTTCACCATGGACGACGCGCTCGAGGCATACGACCACATGGCCAGTGGGAGCCACCTCGGGAAGATCGTGATCGCGCTATAGGGATCGCGATCGCAGTGTAGGACGCAGGGGGACCACCTGCAGACAACCATCGTCACACCGGTGCGGTCTCATTAAGGGGACGACCGCCACAAGGCGCTTCGAAGACAGCAACCGGTGAGGAAGACGTGAGCAGAAAAGGTGTAGGTGGGCCCGCCGTCGGTACTCCAGACCTCGCTCGGGACAGCGCAGACCCGCCTTACCTTTGGGCGCTGATGGCGGGCGGTGCAGTGTTCCTGCTATATGTCGTGACGCTGTCGCCGACCACGGCGTTCTGGGACGCAAGCGAGTACATCGCTACCGCACACACCCTCGGGGTTCCGCACGCACCGGGCAATCCGCTGTTCCTGGTCTTGGCCCGTGCGTGGGAGATCCTCCTCGCCCCGCTAGGTCTCTCGGTCGCGGTGCGCACCAACCTCTTCGCCGCTTTCACGAGCGCGGCGGCCCACGGACTGTGGTTCCTGGTCGTGCATCACATCCTCGGCCACTTCAGCAAGGACCGCCATTTCCGGATCACGGGCGCCTTGGTGGCCGTCCTCATCAGCGCGACGGCCTTTACGGTCTGGAGTCAGTCCAACGTCAACGAGAAGGTCTATACGGTGGCGCTTCTGACGATCGCGCTGCTGACCTGGCTTCTGTTCCGATGGCAGGCGCGAGTGGGGGACGGAAAGGACGACAACCTGCTGGTCCTGATGGCTTTCATCCTCGCCCTGAGCGTCGGTAACCACCTGATGGCCTTCCTCGCCGCACCGGCCGTTGTCGTCTTCGTCCTGATCGTTCGACCGCGAACGATACTGAATTGGAAGCTCTACCCTGCGGTCCTGGCCGTAGGCGTGGTTGGCCTCTCCGTCCACCTGTATCTGCCGTTGCGAGCCGCCCTGGATCCCGTGATCAACCAGAACGATCCCACCTGCACCGGCGTCGGCAGCGCTTTGCAGGCGATCGTCACCTACGGGAAGTACGGCTGTGTCACTCTCGGGGAGTTGCTGACGCGGGCCCAGTACGCGGAGCTGGATCCCTCTACCGGCGAGCGTCTCTCTCAAATGCAAACCATGTTTGCGCTTCCCTGGGACGTCACCCAACCGCGCACGCCTGGGATCTTTCTCTCGCAACTGCTGCACTACTTCCAGTACTTCGATTGGCAGTGGTCCCGAGGGGTGCAGGGCACGGACGTCCTGTTAGCAGGCCTCCGGCGGCCGTTCACGCTGCTTTTCCTCTCGCTGGGCCTGTGGGGCGCGGTTCAGCATCACCGTCGTGACCGGACGAGCTTCCTGTATTTGCTGGTCCTGTTCGGGACGCTCTCGCTCGGGCTCGTGGTCTACCTGAACTTCGAGTACGGCTACTCGATCGGGCCGGACCTGGGGAACCCCGCTTTCCACGAGGTTCGCGAGCGGGACTATTTCTTCATCGCGAGCTTCTCGGTGTGGGGGCTCTGGGCCGGGATCGGCCTGGTCGCGATCTGGGACTGGCTGGCGAAGAACCGTGTTGAAACGCTGATGAAGGCCTCCCCAGTCCTCGTGCTGGCGCTTATCCCGTTGGCCCTGAACTGGAGCTGGGCCTCGAGAGCCGGTGACTACGCGGCGCGGGACACGGCCTACAACATCTTGATGAGCGTCGAACCCTACGGGGTGCTGTTCACCGGGGGCGACAACGACACCTTCCCGCTCTGGTATCTGCAAGAGGTCGAAGCCATACGTCGCGACGTCACGGTCGTCGTGATGCCCTATCTCATCACACCTTGGTACACGAAGCAGATCCGGGACTTGGCGAGGCCATGTCCACCGGGTGTGTCACCCGACGACGATCCCACCCGGATCATCTGCCAGCGTCCCTATGAGCCTGATTCCCACGCAGAGTACACGGCGGACGTGGAGTCCGCGCGGTCTGCCGGGCGAATTCCGATTCCGGTGAACGCGCCTATCGAGCCCCCCAGCCGTGGGATTCTGGACGGGCTGGACGACGCGACCATAGACGCCACGGGTTATTTCCCGATCGAGGAAACCCTGACCGTGCGGCTGGGGAACGTCGACGCCACTCTCCGGGGCGGCCAATACCTATCGCCGCGGCAGCAGTTCGGGCTCTCGATCATGAACGCGGCGTTGGGTGACCGATCCGTCTATTTCACAGGTCGTGATACGGCCTCATCCTTCGGCGTGGCAGACCAAGTCGTCCGACAGGGGCTTGTCTTCAACCTCCCCAACGGACTCTCGCCCTCAACGGTCTCGGACGGCGTCGTGCCCATACCACGTTCGGCGCCACTCTATCCCGCGACGGGCCCCTACGTCGACGTCCCGCGCACCGAGCTTCTGCTCGAGGAGGTCTTTCTCTACCGGGGCGGCCTTTCAAAATCGGCTGTCTGGCCGGACGCGACTGTCAGGGTCAACCTCCTCTATGCCCGAGCCTACTGGGGGTTGGCTCTGGCCGCGGCCCTGGCCGATGACGCGCCCGCCTCGCTGCGATTCCGTGAAGAGGCCCAAGCGTGGGAGGCGCTTGGTAGCTAGCAGCGCTCTAGCTCCACCAACACGAAGAAGTGCACGGAGTTGCACGACCCCCTCGACCGTCCCTTGACTCTCCCCTTTGTAAAAACTACAATGCGTATATTATCTGATCTCCCACTCCTCTGGGACCTCGCATGGGATACAATCTCGGGGAATTCGAGCAACTCCTCCTCTTCGCGCTCCTTCGCCTCGGTGACGACGCTTCGGGCGCTTCCGTCATGGAGGAGATCGAGAGTCGTGCGGGCCGTCCGGTCAGCGCAGGTGCGATCTACACGGGCTTCGAGCGCCTGACCCAAAAGGGGCTCGTGTCCTCGGGGTTCGGGCCACCGTCCAGGAGACGGGGGGGAAAACGTCGGAAGCTCTACACGCTCGAGCCCGCCGGTGCGGAGGCGCTGAAGCGATCCTACACCGCCATCGATCAGATGGCCGAGGGTATGGCTTCGAAGCTGGAGGCCTTCGGCGGATGACGGCGCCCGGGACGATCCATGCGTGACGAAGGCAGGTCGGGCCCTCCCGCGCTCACGCGCTTCCTGTTCAAGCTCCTGCTGAGGGGTGAGGGCGAAGAGACCATCTGGGGGGACGTCGAGGAAGGGTTCGAGAAGAGAGCCAGTGAGCGAGGCGTCGCTTACGCTCGGTGGTGGTATCGTAGACAGGCTCTCACGTCGGTGTGGGCTCTCTGGATGGCCCGGCTCCAACGAGTCCGGACCGGCCGTCCACGAACGGGGCCACGGGCGGGAAGGGGGGATGGGATGATGAGGACGGCGCTTCGGGACATTCGGTACGCCGGCCGAGGACTCCTCAAGACCCCAGTTCAAACAGCAGCAGCGATCATCGCGCTGGGCCTCGGGATTGGCCTCACAGCCACGATGTTCAGCGGGGTATATGCCACCTTTTACCGGGCACTCCCCTTCGAGGATGCCGAGCGACTCGTCCGAGTGGAGCGAAGGGATTTCCGCGCCGGAGTGGTAGGAGTGTCCGTCCACGATTTCGTCGAGTGGCGGGACGCTCAACGCTCCTTCACCGACTTCGCCGCCGAGTACACCGGCACCATTGGATTCCGGGGATCGGAGGAAGCCACACAACTCGCTGCCACTTTCGTTACCTGGAACGCCCTTCGGATCCTAGGTGCCCAGCCTGCCTTGGGTCGGAACTTCCTCGAGGAGGATGACCAGTCTGGTGCGCCGTTGGTTGCTGTCGTGAGCCACCGGGCCTGGGAAGAAAGGCTTGGCGGAGACCCCGGGATCGTTGGCCAGGAGACCGTCATTAACGGGGAGCCAGCTACCATCATTGGCGTCATGCCGGATGGGTTCCACTTCCCGGATTTCCAGGACATATGGATGCCTCTTCGCTTGGATGCCGACCAGGTGGAGCGGGGACAGGGTCCCTCCCTCGTGGTGTTCGGGCATCTGCGCGACGGGGTGACTCTCGACCGTGCGAACGCGGAGATGGATGGACTCGCCCGGCGCATCGCGATCGACCACCCGGACACGAATGAGGGGATTGGGGCAAGGGTTGTACCTTACGCCGATTTCGAGACTCGCGGCCTGGCATTACTCGTTAACTTGTTGCTGCTGCTGTCTGCGATCGCAGTCTTACTCATCGCGTGTTTGAACGTCGCTAACCTCCTCCTGGCGCGTGCCGCCCTCCGTACGAGGGAGATCGCTCTACGGACGGCCATGGGGGCCCGACGTCTTCAGATCATGCTTCTCATGTTGGCCGAGTCCTCGACCCTCGCGGTCGTGGGGGGAGTCTTGGGAGCCGGCGTAGCGTGGTTGGGGCTGAAGGGCGTTGCCTACGGGCTGGCCGTCTCGGGCGACGCCCCGTACTGGATGGAGTTCGAGCTGGACCTGCTGGCCCTGGCTTTCACCGCTGGAGCTGCCATGCTCGCGGGAATCGTCGCGGGCATGATTCCGGCCGTAAGGGCGACTACAGGGAACCTCACGGAATTCCTGAAGGACGGATCGCACGGTGCGACCGGACTCAAGATCGGACGCTTGAGTCGGTCGCTGGTCGCTGTGGAAGTGGCGTTCTCAACCTGCCTTCTGATCGTCGCAGCGCTAATTGGGAAAACCCTGGCAGACGTCGGGGATTACGACTATCCGTTCGCCGAACGGGGAGTGCTTACGGGCACAATCGGTTTGTTCGACTCTACCAACCCTGATGAGGAGAGCCGGCGCCGGCTCTTCGACCAGGTGCTGGACCGACTGGGGGAGGTGCCCGGAGTAGAGGGAAGCACCCTCGCGAGCAGGCTCCCGGGTCTGTCTACTTCGCGGAGACCCTTTGGAATCGAAGGACGGGCTTATCCGTCCGAGGAGGACTACCCGCTCGCTCGCTCCATGGCCGTGAGCTCGGGCTTTTTCGATCTCCTCGGGGTGGAGCCGGTGCGAGGTCGGGGCTTCAGCCTTCTGGACCGAACGGGTGAACAGCCGGTTGCGATCGTCAATGAGAGTTTTGCCAGGACGCATTTTCCCGACCAGGACCCGGTTGGCCAGCAGCTCAGATTGGGTCGATCAGGTAGTACCTCGGCCTGGCGCACGATCGTGGGAGTCGTCCCGGACATGCTCATGCAGGGGCTCTACGACGTCGTGGGGCTCGGCGGCTCGGGCTTCTATGTGCCCCTAGCGCCAGGCGACAACCAGTCCGTCAGCCTCTTGATCCGATCCCAAGGTGCGCCCCTCGAGCTGACGGATGGTGTGAGAGCCCTGATTCGGTCCGTCGACCCGGACCTCGCGATTTCCGACGTGAACACCCTGTCGGCCGCGCTCGACGCAGAGAACTGGTACGTCCGGTTGGTAGGTGCGTACTACGTTGTCTTCGGAGCCGCTGCCCTCTTTCTCGCCTTGGTCGGCCTGTTCGGTGTCGTGTCGTTTGGAGCGGCGCGGCGGACGCACGAAATAGGCATCCGGATGGCAATTGGCGCGAAAGCGCGAGGTGTGGTTGGGCTCATCGTTGGTCAAAGCGTGAAGTACATGGCCCTGGGACTCGCCGTCGGTGTGGGTCTGGCTCGCCTGATGGCAGGCGCGCTCTACCCGATCGGGGCCGGGGACCCGGCCATGTATGCGGTCATCGGCGCGCTGATTCTCCTTGTCGGAGTGCTTGCCTCGCTCGTCCCCGCGATTCGGGCAGCTCGCTCGGACCCGGTGCGGGCGCTGCAGTCACACTAGCCCTGCGTTCCCGGGCCTGTTGGCAGAGCCCTATACTCCCTCTCACTCCCCGCCTGGAGTCACCGCCTGGAATCGCTCGCGCCGTCCGCTTCCAACCTCTCCTGATAACGCGCACCGCTCAGGACGCTCGTCAGACTGTAGTTGCCCTCGTGACAAGCGTACTCGAAGACCTGGTCGTGGAACCTCCTGTAGGGGATCTCTCCTCCCCAGGGCTGCGTGTAGGTCGTCGGGTCGTCGACGGTGAACTCGTAGAGAAACGTCTCTTCGTCGACTCGTGTGAAGCGCTCGGTCACCTTCAGATCTGGCGTGGCGGGGATTCCCCGGAACGCCTGCGTGGGATTGATGTTCGTGGTCTCGACCACGAGTACGTCGCCTTCCCACCGACCCCAGGAATCGCCGAACCACGGACGGACGTGCGCAGGTAGCCGGTTTGGCTCACCGAGCCGGATGATCCGCACGTCGTGGACCATCTCCGCCTTGATCATCACGTAGTCGGCGGTCTGTACGACGATGTAGTTGTTGTTATAGGCCGTGTTGGGAATCATCGGGGGCCCGGCGCTCGAACCGAACGAGACGATGCAGCGCTCGGCGTGTGGTCTCAGCTCCGGGTGGTCGTACTGGCCGAATTGGCTCCTGATATCCTGGTTCTCCTGTAGGCGCCGCTGGCCCTGTGCCGTGAGGGGGGGACGGCGCCCATTCGCCGGATTGGTGACCAGAGAGGCCCTGTATTCGCCGTTGACGATGGCTATCCGCGAGCCCCGATCCCAATAGACCTCGCTGTACTCCTGGCCCCTGAGTCGAACCTCGGCGCTCCCGGTCGTGCTCTGCGGCCTTCCGCACGCGACGGTCCCGGGGTTAGCGGGGCAATCATCCGTTCTCTGCTCGATCTCCGCGACCTGCTCAGCGGTGTAAACTGGTCCCTGGTCTTCGCTGCGCTCGAACGGCGTCAGCGTCACGTTCGTCCAGGCCCCCTGAAGGTCCGGATGGCCGTCGGGTGTCCGTGGGATTTCCCACTGTCCGGCGTCGGAGGATCTGTTCTGTGCCGACGCGGTCGAGGCGACGCCGAACGCCGCGATTGAACCGAGAACGGCGAGAAGTAGTGCAATACGATGGCTCATTCCGTTACTCATTTCGGCCTCCGTTCCTGTACACATTTCGGCCTCCATTCCGACGTGATCCACGACACGGACCGGCACTCTTTCAAATAGCCCTCTGACGGGTGGGATCTGAAGACAACGTGAGAGGCAGGACCGGTGCGGTCAACATGAGGCCTCGGTTCCTGGTCGGGCACTGGCGGAAGGCCAATAAAGACACGATCTTCGGCTTCCCTGTGTCGGTGAAAACATCGGGGTCATCACCGATCCACGTTTATGGAGCCTCTTCGATCATGCGCCATTCAAGACTACCAGCGGTTGCCGTGCTTGCCAGTGTCCTTGCCGTGTTGCTTCCTGGACCAGCTTCATCACAGGATGTCGGACCGGTCGGCCCCAGCCCCTATGACGTCGTCCGAGGCTGGCACAAGCCATTCGCCAAGCAGGGCTTCGCCTTCGGCGGTAATTCAGGGGTTTTCGCCGAATCGCCGGAGCGCATCTTCGTCGCGCAGCGCGGGGAAACCAGACTGCCCATCCCGATCCCGTCCGAATTTGAGGGATACGCGGGATCCATCGGGATCAACACGCTATCGGCGACCCCTCTGCGCACCTGGCAAAACTGCCTTTATACCCTCAACAGTGCTGGCTATGTGACGGCCATCTGGGAACAGTGGGACTTCTTGTGCGCGGGATCAGAAGGGCCTGGACCGCACAGGCTTCGCATCAGCCCCTATGATCCCGAGCGTCGCGTTTGGGTCATCAACGAGACCTTCCATCAGATCTACGTGTTCTCCAACGACGGCAGTGAGTTGCTGATGACCTTGGGTGAGAAGGAGATCGGGGGAGACGACGAGACCCATTTCGGCAGACCGCAGGATGTGGCTTTCTTGCCCGACGGCAGAATCCTGGTGGCTGACGGCCTCGACAATCATCGCGTCGTCATCCTGGATGAGGACGCCAAGTACTTGGGAGAGTTTGGAGGCCGTGGAGACGGACCCGGTCAATTCAATGGCGTTCACGCGGTAGGCGTCGGCCCCGATGGTATGATCTTCGCGCTGGATCGCTCCGGTGGTCGGGTCAACGTGTTCAGGACGACGGACGATCCGAGAGAAGTCGAGTTCGTCGATTCTTGGAACGGCTTGGGCCTGACATTGGACGTCATCGTCAACGATGACAGCATCTGGATCACGACCCTGGGACCGCTCCGGTTCGTCAAGTTCGATTTCGACGGAAATCGGAAATACACGTGGAACGTCCCCAGAGAGCTGCCGGATGGATATCTCGAAGTGCACACGTTCACGGTCGACTCCAACGGCAATCTCTACGGCGGAGACAATCAGTACGGCCGGACTCAGAAGTTCGTGCCCAAGCCCGGCGCGGATCCGGACTTGCTCATCAGGCCGCCTTGGGTGGCGCGCTGATTAGCCGGTAGTCCTATGGAGAGGCGGTAGGGCACGAGCCCTAGGGCGGACTTCCATCGCACACCGCCTCCACAAGCTGCAGCCCCACGTGCCTGGAAATCACCCCGAAGTCCCGATCCACGGCCAGGAGGGGCCGTTGCTCTCGTAGCGTGATCGCGGCGATCAAGCAGTCGACCATCGACCTTATCGTTTCGCCCTTACGGCGGCAGGTACGCTGGATGAGCGCAGCGTCTTCGAAATCGGCGAGACCTTCCACCTCGAGAATCTCGAACCGGGCCAGCAGACGTTGAATGTCGAGTGCTGCTCGTTCCGTGGCGCAGCCCGCGAGGAGCTCCATGAGAACAGGGGCAGGCGTGGCGATTGGCGTATCCGATCCCACGGCTGAGCGGAGGGTGTGGTGGGTCGGGCTTTGGGTGGCTCGTAGATACTCGACCCATGCGGAGGTGTCGATGATCACCAGGGGACGCCGGGATCGCCGGAGCGCATCGCCTCGAGATCACCGTCCCAACCGGCCCCCTCCATCGCGAGCGCCTCCTCCTTCGACATAGGCCTCACGGCGGCTCTCCTGAGTGCAAACTCGACCGTGGCCCGCCGGCTGGTCAGGTGGTACCGCTCGCGGACAGCCTCGAGTAGCTCCTCCTTCACGTCCACTTCGATGCGGACACGGCGAGTCGGGCCCGCCTGGGCATCTCCGTAGGCACCGCCGCCTTCCCGCACCGCCGCCGCCCCTCCACGGACGGCACGTTGACGCTCCTCGCGAAGGACGCGCCGCACCCAAGCCGACACGGTCGTGCGGCTTCGCTCGGCGGCCGCACGGATCTCGTCCAGCTCCCTTTCGCTCATGACGACTTGGAGGCGAGTACTCATAATATCAGTATGATATACTCAAGAGAAGCAGTCAACCGACAGCTTTTCAAGAGTGGTGGCCGGATTTCGACGGTACCGACCGAGGCGCTGCGGGAGAGCGGGTAAGTGAGGCCCGTTCCTTCGATTCGGCCGTCAGTGACTCCTGGGATCGTCGGTTGGCGCCGACGCGCTGTACATGATACGGATGCCCTTGGGCTCCCCTGCATCGTCGGTGACCAGCCGCCAATCCTGGCCCTCCTTCTTCCCCTCGGACAGCGCCGTGAGGATCAACCTGAACTGCCGGCGTATCGGCCGGTCGATCCACCAGACGATTCCCGCGCCGAGCGCGCCCACTACCATGTGCGACAGCAAAGATTCCATCGTCAGCCACCCCTCCCGGTTTGGTCTTGTTCGATCGTATCGAACCACGGTCTAATACGATATCACGAGAGGGCGTGAAACTCCCGTGGTGTCCGACCGAGGCGCTGCGGGAAGCCGGATATCCGCGGGCTTGCGGCTCAAGGAATCAGGTCGACTGCCCCCGGCATTCCCGGCGCCAACTCCGCTACGCCACGATCGAACGTCGCGAGGCTTGCGCCCCGGCGCACGGCGAGCGTAAGCAGGTGTGCATCCGTCACCTGTCGATACCCAACGACCTGTTCGAACGCCGTCGCGTCGGAGTCAGCGGCGGATACGTCGTCATCCCAGAACGTGTGTCCCGGTAGCTGGCGAATCTGTCGCAACAAGTGGATCGCCTGCGTGGGGGTCCGAGCGTCAGGAATGACGCGCACGTTGCTCGATACCCGTACGAACCCCGACTCGGTCACGGGGCAGGTCGCCCAACCGTCCTCGCGGTTGGTCGCGAACCAGTGAAGGGCACGACTGTGGTGAACGTGGTTGGGCCAAGCGAGCGCCACCAAGACGTTGACGTCGAGCAGCCGGATCAGCTGTCCTCCAGCGCCGAGTCCACCATCTCAGGGGTGATCGGGGGAGAGCCCTCTCGCACCTGGAAGACCGGGAAGTCCTCCACGTAGGTGACTTGGTCGGGCGGTTGGAGAGCCTCACGAATCAGCGCGGAGATGACGGTTCCGAGGCTTTCGTTCCGCTCCCGGGCCACGCTCCGAACGACCCGCAGCACTTCATCATCTAGGTTGACGGTCGTTCTCATGATGCATCATGACATCATCACATCATGATGTCAAGACATGGCAGATAGCCGTGCGCTGGCCCGGACGGTGGAGCCCGACGACGCCGCAACGTTGCGAATCCTCGCCTGCCGTGCCAATACTGGTACAGGCGCGGCGTGTCTGGCACCCGCGCGAACCGCGACGGCTGTAGATCCCTTAAGGGTGTTGAAGGCCGAGTAGCGGCGCCGTTGAGGGGCGTCCTTCGACAACATGGGATCGAGAGCGAATAGCGTGAGGAGAACCTGGAAGGACGCCGGATCCGCCGCGGGGAAGGTGGCGCTAAGCACGGTGCTCGCTCTTGGAATCCTGGGCATGTTCGGCTTCTCTTGGGCGCTGGTGTCCATTCCCAAGGAGTACGAGCGCGACCTCCGGAATGATCCGAGGGTCCGTGCCTTCGTTCAGGCCTACGGGCCGCTCATCGACTCGGTGACCTACGGTGAGGAGGACGTCGTTTTCGCCCTCGGCAGCCGAGCCATCCACTTCCAGGATGGTCGGATGCTGGGGGAAGGCGGCCTGGACCGCCGACAGGACTGCGACCCGGTCTTCTATCGGTACTCCCTCGACCCCCTGACAGAGCCTCCCCCTCTTCCCACGGAGAGTCCGACCTATTGCACCGACGTGCTGGAAAGCCTCTGGGGACGAACGGACAGCCAGATCCGAGCGCACGGTAGCAAGACCACCTTCCTCGATCACAAAATGTTCGTGAACAACCTTGTGGTCGACGCACTCGCTGACGTGGAGGCAGACATTCAAGCCGCGACGCGCGACGGTGCTGTGGCCGCCTGGGTCGATGAGCTGGACATCACCTATTCGTTCGTCAACAGGGAAATCGATGGATCCCCCACCCGGAGTCAGCACTCCTGGGGGATGGCGATCGACCTCGTGCCGGATTCCTACGACGGCCGGGACGTTTACTGGAGGTGGAGTCGGGTCTACGACAGGGAGGGATGGCATCGGATTCCGCTGGAGCGGCGGTGGAGCCCTCCCCAGGCGGTCATCGAGATCTTCGAACGGCACGGCTTCGTGTGGGGCGGGAAGTGGCCACACTTCGACAACATCCACTTCGAGTATCGACCTGAGATCCTACTCTACAACCGATTGATCTCGGACAGCTGAGAGAAACCGATTGAGCGCAGGCCGCTTAGAGAAGCTGGCCGGAAACAAGAAACCCCGCCTGATCTCACCGGACCAGGCGGGGTTTCCGCTTCTCCGCGCGGGACCCTCCGCTACACGCCGCTGAGCGTCTCCAACGGCAGTCGCCCGGTCGAATCGCCTAGCGACTCGATGGGCACGCCCATCTTGTCGAGCAAGCTCAGATGCAGGTTCGCGAGCGGCGTGTTGTCGTCGTACTGCACATGGCGCCCGCCCGTGCCCGCCGCGCCGCCGGCGAGGAGGATCGGCAGGTCCCCGGAGTAGTGTGCGTTGCTGTCGGCCATGCCGGCGCCGTAGATGATCATCGAGTTGTCGAGCAGCGTCCCGTCGCCATCGGGCGTTGAGCTCAGCCGCTGGACGAACTCGGTAAACAACTGGGCGTGGTACCGGTTGATCTGCCTCAGCTTCTCGAGCTTGACCGGATCCCTCTGGTGGTGCGAGATGGGATGGTGGGCGTCCGGCACGCCGATCTCGGCGTAGGTGCGGCCCGTGATCTCCCGTCCCATCATGAAGGTGGCCACGCGCGTGAGGTCCGTTTCGTACGCGAGGGCCAGGAGATCGAACATAAGCCTCGAGTGCTCCCCGAAGGTGCTCGGGATCCCCGCCGGCTGATCGATCACCGGAAGCTCACGGTCGCTCTGCGCTTCAGCCATCTGGATGCGCCGCTCGACGTCGCGGACTGCGTCGAGGTACTGGTCGAGCTTGGCTTGGTCGGTCGACCCGAGCTGGCGTGAAAGGTACCGCGCCCGCTCGGTGACGGAATCGAGCAGGCTGGCGTCCTTCTCCAACCGCGCCTTCCGGACCTCCGGATCGGTGCTGCCGCTGTCACCGAAGAGCCGCTCGAACACCGCACGCGGGTTGTTCTCCATGGGAAGTGGCGTCGTTTCGTTCGCCCAGGAGATCGTGTTGGTGTATGCGCAACTGAAGCCCTCGTCACACGAGCCGGCGAAGTCACGTCCGTCGATGGCGAGCTCGAGCGTGGCAAGCTGGGTCTCCTGACCGAGGACACGTCCTGCGATCTGATCCATCGAGACGCCGGCCCGAAGATTCGACCCGTCATCCCGCTTAGAAGCAACGCCGGTCAGGAAGCGTGTGGAGGCGCGCGCGTGCGGCCCCTCGGCGTCCACCCCGTGCATCCCCGAGAGGAGCTGTACCTGGCGGCGGAACGGCTCGAGCGACTCGAGGATCGACGGAAATTCGAAGTCGGTCCCCTCGGCGGTCGGAGTCCAGTGATCCATCATCATCCCGTTGGGGACGTAGACCACCCCGAGTCGTCGCACAGGAGCTGCGGCTGTGTCGCGAAGTGCCGTGAAGGCCGGCACCATCCCGTCGAGGAGCGGCAACGCGAGCGAGGCGCCGAGCCCTTTGAGCATCGTGCGGCGGGGGATCGCCTTCTTGGTAATGATCATGACTCCGACCTCCGATTGCGGAACGGGGTGCTCTGCACGATACCCACAATAATAGCCGACCAACGGTAGTTCTCGAAAGCAGCCGTGCGTGTGATGCTACGTACGGTCGACCGATCGTAGTATTCGGGGCCCCGGCCGATTGCATACGACAGCAGTTTCTCAGTCACAGTACCGCTGAACTCTTCCCGACGCTCGAGGAGCAGCGTCCGGAGACCCTGCGGCCCATAGAACTGGGTCCCGTTGGGCAACTGCCCCGAGGCGTCGATCGCCAAATTGCCCTGCCCCGTGGTCCGCCAGCGGCCGATCGCGTCATAGTTCTCCAGCGCCAACCCCAGGGGATCCATCGGCAGGTGGCAGGCAGCGCAGACGGGGTCCTCCCGGTGCTGTAGCATCCGATCGCGAACCGTGGCAGGCAGACCGTCCTCGCCGCTGTCCGGAAGATCCGGCACGTCGGCCGGCGGCGGCGGCGGTGGCGTCCCGAGGATGTTCGTCAGCACCCACTTACCGCGGAGTACCGGCGACGTCCGATTCGCATACGAGGTGACGGTGAGCAGACTTCCCTGTCCCAGGATGCCGCCTCGTCGTTCTGCCAGGTCCCCCTCGAGCGACACCCGGCGGAAGTGGCTGCCGTAGACGCCGGGAATGCCGTAGTGCTCCGCGAGCCGCTCATTGGCGAATGTGTAGTCGGTGCCGAGCAGATCGAGCACGCTTCGGTCGTCGCGGATCAAGCTCTCCACGAATAGCTCGGTCTCCTGCCGGAACGCCTCGCGAAGATTTTCGTCGAACTCGGGAAACGTGACTGCGTCGGGCACGACACTGCGGAGGTTCCGCAGGTAGAGCCATTGGCCAGCGAAGTTCTGGACCAGAGCCTTCGAGCGAGAGTCGGCCAGCATTCGCCGCGTTTGCTGCTCAAGCACAGCCGGATCCTGGAGCATGCCGCGTTCGGCGAGGTCGAGTAGCTCGGCGTCCGGGATGCTGCTCCACAGAAAGAACGACAGCCGCGAGGCGAGCTCGAGATCGCTCAGCGCATAGACCGTCCCCGGCTCGACATCGGTCGGGTCGCGCTCTACGCGGAACAGGAAGTCCGGCGAGATGAGCAGTCGCTCGAGTGCGAGCTGAATACCGGCGTCGAAGCTGCCATCGCTCCGTCCCGCGCGGTAGAAGTCCATGAGCGTCTCGAGATCGGCCTGCTCGATCGGCCGCCGGTACGCTTGCCGTGCCAGCGAGGACAGGATCTCGCGGGCGCACGGCTCTTCGTCCGAAGACGCGTCGCTCGCCGGCCGGCAGGTGAACACCGCCCGACGGCTCGGCGGGTTGCCCGGGCCTCCGGGGCCGTACGGTCCAGTGATCGACACGAGCTCGACTGCCGCGTCCCCGTCGCGCATCTCGTTCACCGCCGCCGCGAACACGCCCTGTCGCGGCTGAAGCACGCCTTCGGGCTCGGTGAACTTCCGGACGAACGAGACGCCGACGACGCGTGGCCCAGCCTCTGCCGGAAACCGGACCCTCAGGTTGGCGTCGGCGAAGAGCATGTACTCTTCCCAGGCCGGATCGCCGAACTGGTTGCCGCCGTAGCTCGCGGGAGCCTGCACCACGTCCGGTTCCTCGCCACCGAAGGTGAACGTCCGGACCAGCACGCCATCGAGGCGGACCTCCAGCTCGTGGCTGGACCCCATGCCGCGGACGTAGTTCACATAGTTGCGATGCAGCCTGATCGAGAGGTCGTACTCGCCGTCGACCAGGAAGTAGTGGCGGATGCCGATCCCTCCACGCGAGCCGAATGGGAGGTCGTCACTCATTCGGTCGTTCTGCGTGAGGAGAATCGGCACGGTATAGATCTCGCCTCCCGGCCCCAGGGGAGCTTCACCGACGGCCAGCCGTGCCGTCTTTCGCGCCGCGGACAAGTACCGCTCCATCAACGAGGGCGAGACCGTCAGCACGTCGGCCATGTTGTCGAAGCCATGCTCGTCGATGTCGTCAGCCGGCAACAACGCCTCCACGTCAACATCGAGCGCCAGAAGATCACGAACGGCGTTGGCATACTCTGCTCGATTGAGGCGATGGAAGGCCTCGGTGCGACCCGGGTTCGGATTAGCGGCCGCGAGCTGGTCGATCTCGGATTCGAGCCACGTGGCAAGCACCTCGTACGTCTCGTCCGCGGGACGGGGCCGATCGACCGGTGGCATCCTCCGCGTGCGAAGCTGCCGGAGCATCCTTTCCGGAATCGCGCCGTGTTCACCGACCTGTGAGAGATCGAGGCCCTCGAAGGAGAGGTCGCCCCTGCGGGATCGGTCATTATGACAGGTGACGCAGTATTCGCCGACGGTTGCGTTGAGAAGTTCGGCTTGGGACGACTGCGCTTGGGCCCTGACCGCGAGTGGGACGGAGGCAAGCGCCACTGTCACGAGCACCGCTGTTCCGAAAACGGACGCGAGTGACTGGTTTCGAGCGATCGACATCGGCTTGCGACTATCCACTTCGGTCCCCCAGGGCTAGTGTGGGGACACCACACCAAGCCTAGATTGGCCCGAGCCGATTCGGGTGTCAAATGTGGCGTGACTGGGGTGTCAATGTCGAACCCAATGCGATAGCATGAGGCAACATGTGTAAGAGACTTCTCTCCACGATCTGGCGGTTTGCCACGCTGGCAGTCGTTCTTGCTGGACCGGTTGCACTTTTTGCCGGACCGGTTGCACTTCTCGCCGGGCCTATTGCCGCTCACGCCCAGTCCGTACCGGCCATCATCGAGGCGGTGGAGGCGGGTGACATCGAGGCCGCGCGCACGCTCGTCGCCGAGGGAACGGACGTCAATGCGCCCCAGGGCGACGGCGCTACGGCGCTGCACTGGGCGGCACACCGGAACGATCTCGACGCGGCCACCTTGCTCATCGAGGCCGGCGCGGACGTCAACGCGGCCAACGCGCTGGGCGCCACCCCCATGTGGCTGGCAGCGATCAACGGCAGCGCTCCGATGGTCGAGCGGCTGCTCGAGGCGGGTGGCGACCCGAACGTGTCGCTCAAGATGGGCGAAACGCCTCTGATGACCGCTTCCCGGTCGGGCGACGTGCGAACGGTGGAACTGCTTCTCGAGCGTGGCGCGGACATCAACGCGGCCGAGCTCGAACGTGGACAGACCGCGCTGATGTGGGCGGTCGCCCAGCGGCACGCCGACGTCGCGCGCTTGCTGATCGACAATGACGCAGACCTGCACGCCCGTACGAAGGTGTGGTACCAGCTGGAGAACACGGCGGGCAACACCAACACGTCGGGCAACTTCCGAATGGCGCACGGAGGCTCGACACCGTTGCTCTTCGCCGCGAGCAGCGGGGACATCGAGACCGCCCGGGCGCTTGTCGACGCCGGGGCCGACGTCAACGACGTCGCGGCCTCCGGCACCAGCGCGCTCGTCCTCGCGGCGCACAGCGGGCACGGACCGCTCGGGATCTACTTTCTCGAGCAGGGCGCTGATCCGAACGCCGCCGGGGCCGGGTATACGGCGCTTCACGCGGCAGTTCTGCGGAGCCAAGTCGAGTTGGTCGAGGCGCTCCTCGAGCACGGCGCGGACCTGAATGCCGTCGTCGAGCACGGATCGCCGGGCCGTCGGTTCAGCGCGGACTACAGTATTCGCCGTCAGCTGATTGGCACGAACGCGTTGTGGCTTGCCGCGAAGTACGGCGAGGTCGAGATCCTGCGAACGCTCACCGAAAGTGGCGCCGACCCGTTCGTCGTCCACTCGGATATGTCGACCCTCCAGGTGGCGATGGGCAATTCGGGCTCATCCATAGAGGATCGACGCGACCGGCTCGGAAATGCGCCCCTGGATCGGGCAGCGGAGGAGCGACGAACCCTCGAGCTGGCGCGCATCCTCATCGACCTCGGCGTCGACGTCAACGCGGCCGGCCGGAGGGGCGATACGGCACTCCACGACGCGGTGCGCAAGAACTTCGGATCGGTTGTCGAGCTCTTGGTGGCACGGGGCGCCGACGTGAACGCTGCGAACCAGCGCGGGCAGACACCCTTGGCGTTGGCTGAGAGCGTTCAGACGATTCCTGGCTCGAACGGGCTGAGGAGCACTCGGCCCGAGATCGCGGAAGTACTACGTCGATTGGGGGCGACCGAGTAGGGCCTGGATTGGAACTACTCCTGTCCCATTCACCAAGCCATCCCCGCCTCTTCGAGCAACGCTTGGAAGCGGGAGTCAAGGAGGCATCCATGAAAAAGGCTACCGCGCGGATCATGCGTTTCCGACGGTCACTGCTCACCCTGGCGGCAACGGCGGCATTGCTGGCGCTTGCGTCGCCCCTGTTCGCTCAGGCGGGCCTGGCCGAGCAGGAGGGCCGCGCGCTGAGGATCGGCATCATCGGATCGGGCACCATGGGCGGGGGCCTCGGCCTTCTTTGGGCCGAGGCGGGACACCAGGTCCTCTTTTCGTCCCGAAATCCCCACGAGCTCATGGATCTCGTCCAAAGCGCAGCCCCGCGGGCCAGCGCCGGCTTTGCGGATGCCGCAGCTTTCTTCGGAGACGTGGTTGTGCTCGCGGTGCCTTCCGGCGCGGTCCCGCAGATCGGTGAAGACATCGGCCACCTGATGCAGGGGAAGGTCGTGATCGACCTCACCAACCCTCGCGCCGACCGGGACGGCCCCCTCGCGGACGAGTGGCTGGAGATGGGGACCGGTCTCGCGATGGCCCAATATCTGCCCGGCGTTCGACTCGTGAAGGCGTTCAACAGCCTTGGCGCGAGGATGCTGACGAACCCCATCGGACGCAGCGGCGAGAGGATCGGCGTGCCCATTGCCGGTGACGACGCCGAAGCCCGGGATATCGTAGCCGATCTCGTCAGAGACACGGGGTTGGAGCCCGTCATAGTCGGGCGGTTGGAGCGGGCGAAGGAGTTTGACCGGGGAACCCCCGTGTGGGTCAGGGGCCAGTCGGCGGCTGAGCTTCGAGAGGCGCTGAATCTTCGGTAGTTGAACCTTAGGCACGTGTAGAGCCCTATCTGACCACAACGGCACGCAGACCAGGAGATGGGCATGAGTGAGAGGACACCGAAGGCGCTGTTCGTTCCCAGCGTTGCTTGGGCGATGCTTGCCATCATGCTCGTGTCATCCGGGGCGTTCGCCCAGACCGAGACGGTCGAGTGGGAGCCGATCACGCAGGATCGGCTGATGAACCCGGAGGACGGCGACTGGATGAGCTACCGGCGCACGCCCGACGTGTTCGGCTTCAGCCCTCTGGACCAGATCAACAGGACCAATGTTCAGAATCTTCGACCCGTCTGGGCCTACTCGATGCGGGACAACAGCCGATGGGTCCCGACGCCGATCGTCGCCAACGGGCTCATGTACGTCGCCGAGGGCAGCGGCCGTGTCGTCGCCTTCGACGTGGTCTCCGGAGACGTGGCGTGGATTCACACACGAGACTACCCCGAGGACATCAGGCTTTCCCAGGCCTACAACCGACACCGTGGTGTCTCCGTCTATGGAGACAACATCTACTGGGGAACGGCCGACTCTTATCTGGTCGCCCTGGACGCGCGTACCGGCACACAGGTCTGGGAGGCCAGCACGGGTGACTACACGACGGGCATAGGCCACAACCACCCGCCTTTGATCGCTGATAACAAGATCATCCTGGGATACACCGGGGGTGACCGTAACGCCCGTGGCGCCATCGCCGCATACGATCCCGAGGACGGCGAGCTGATCTGGAAGACCTATACCGTGCCTGCCCCGGGTGAGCCCGGCTCGGAGAGCTGGAACGACAGCGAGCTGCCACCACTCGGTGGGCTGACCTGGGGCACGCAGAGCTACGACCCCGAGTTGGGATTCGTCTACTTCGGCACCGGCCAGCCCATACCCTGGGCTTCGACGCTTCGCGGTCTTGGCGACGCCCTGTACACGAACTCGGTGATCGCGCTCGACATCGAGACGGGCGAGATGCAGTGGTACTTTCAGGTTGTCCCGGAAGACAACTGGGACATGGACTCGCCGTACGAGAGCACCTTGGTCGATATGGTCATCAATGGCGTGGTCCGTAAGGTGCTCATTCACACGAGCAAGATCGGCTGGGGCGTCGTCCTGGACCGGGAAACCGGCCAGTTCCTTCACTCGTTCAAGACCGCTTACGACAACCTCGTCATGGGTTGGACGGAAGAGGGACGCCCGATCTTCAACCCGGATCAGATCCCCACGCAGGCGGACGTCGACTCCGAAAAGACCTTCGACGTGTGTCCACACTATCACGGGGCGAGGAATCTCAATTCGCCCAGCTACAGTCCGGTCACGGGTCTGTACTACATGGGCCTCAACAACAGCTGTATGGAGGCCAGCTTCGTCACGGATGAGCCGGGAGGGTTCTACGCCGGCATGAGGTCTTCTCGTCTCAAGATGGTGCCCGGCTACGACTATGTGGGCGAGTTCGTGGCCATCGACCCCGTCACAGGTGCCCGGGCATGGGAGTACCGCCAGCCCAGTGGTGCAGCGATGTCGGCCGCCGCTCTGGCGACGGGTGGCGGTATCGTGTTCGGGGGATCCGTGGATCGTCGTTTCTTCGCGCTCGACGCCGACACCGGAACTGCTCTTTGGGAGATGCGTCTGAACGGTGACATCTCGGGCGCCCCCGTCACCTTCGAGGTCGGAGGGAAGCAATATGTCGCCATCGGCGCCGGGGGTCGTATCGCCCAGACGACTTCGTATGCCCGGCTGACGGGTGAGAACATTTCGCAAGGAAGCGGCGTGATCTGGGTGTTCGCGCTGCCGTAGGCTGAGTACCTGGGCGCACGCAGATGTCGAGATTGTCGCCTTCGATGGGAGGTTCGTATGCGAGCCAAGAGTGAGTCGCACACTGTAGTCGCGATGTCCGCTATGCTGGCCCTGGGTGTTGTCTTGATGGCCAGTTGCGGCGGCCCGGAGGGCAATAGCGACGCGACCGTCTTCGAGGGGGCTCGCCTGATCGTCGGAGACGGAAGCGCACCGATCGAGGACGCGGTCCTCGTGGTCGAAGGCGACCGATTCGTGCAGGCCGGGGGAAGGGCGGACGTAGAGATTCCGGGCGGCGCAACGCGCGTCGACCTCAGCGGCAAGACCGTCATGCCTGCCATCGTGAATACCCACGTGCACCTCGCGGCCACGCGTGACGAGCGGATCGATCAGCTCCAGCACATGGCGTACTACGGAGCCAGCGTGGCGGTCAGCCTGGGCCAGGACAGCGGCGACGTCCCGTTCGAGATGCAGGACGAGGTGGTGCCCGACGCTGCCCGGTCGGGCACTGCGGGACGCGGGATTACGGCGCCGGAGCCCGGGCGATCGGAGGCCCCCTTCTGGATCACGAGTGAGGCCGAGGCGCGAAGCGCCATTCAGGAGCTGGCCGGCCAGCAAATAGACCTGGTCAAGGTCTGGGTCGACGATCGCAACGGCCGATACGAGAAACTCTCACCGGCGCTGTACGGCGCGGCCATCGACGAGGCCCACAGCAACGATCTTCGCGTCACGGCCCACGTCTTCACGCTCGAGGATGCAAAGGGGCTTCTCCGGGCCGGTATCGACGCGTTCGCCCACGGCGTGCGCGATCGGGACATCGACGATGAGCTCGTCGAGCTCTGGACCGAGCGGCCCAACGTGGTTCTGGTTCCGAACCTCCCCAATCCGGGGGTGGCGGTAGACCTCGGTTGGCTGAGCGGGACTGTCCCCGCCGAACGCCTGCAAGAGATGCAGGAGGCGCAGAGGGATCGGCCGGGTGCCCAGGAGTCGTTCGGCATCCAGGCCCGGAACCTGGCGAGGCTCAGCCAAGCTGGAGTGACGATCGGATTCGGAACGGACGGGAGCACGCCCTGGGCGGTCCATCAGGAGATGGAGGATATGGTCAGGTCTGGGATGACCCCCGCCCAGGTTATCACTGCGGCAACCAGTAGCTCGGCCGAACTGCTGCGGAGGACCGACCTCGGCACGGTGGCTGAGGGCAAGAGCGCGGACTTCATCGTTCTGGACGCCAACCCGCTGGACGACATCACGAACACCAGGCGGATCGACGCGGTCTACCTCCGGGGGATGGAGGTCGACCGGGACGCGCTGGGGGCGCGCTTCCGCGGTGAAGCGTCCCCGTAGCGCCCCTCGTCGGCTTTCCTCGATCAGGGCCCGACACCTATAATCGCTATCCGTCGTCGGTAGATGGCGGTTGGAAAGTCATCGGATGGCCGTGCACAGCCATGAGATGGCTGCTGGATCCTCCGGCTTGGGAGTCCCGAGATGTCTAGACCGTCTCCTATCGTACCGTGCGCTCGAGTCACCCTGAGCGCGGTCCTGCTGCTACTCGCAATGCTCCCAGTTACAGCCCGAGCGCAGTCGTCGGATGACTTCGTCCCGGTCACCGACGCGATGCTCCAGGATCCCGCCCCCGAGGACTGGCTCATGTGGCGCCGGACGCTCGACAGTTGGGGCTACAGCCCGCTCGATCAGGTCAACCGCGAGAACGTCGGCGAGCTCCAACTGGTCTGGACCCGGAACCTGGCGGCTCGAACCGGTGAGATAACTCCATTGGCGTATGGCGGCTTCCTCTACGTGCCGCAGGCGGAGGACGTCATCCAGGCGCTCGATGCAGCGACTGGCGACTTCAAGTGGCAGTATCGCCGCGACATACCGGAGGACCTCTACGGCTTCGTCGGGGGCAATGCGCGCAACAATCGCAACGTTGCCATATACGACCGGCTGATCATCAACACGAGTGACGACAACCACGTGTTCGCGCTCGACGCCGTGACCGGTGAGATGGTTTGGGAAACGATGATCTTCGACTACCAGGTCAACTCGGCCACCCACAGCTCGGGCCCGATCATCGCCGACGGCAGGGTCATCTCGGGGCGTAGCTGCCGGCCCTGGGGTGGACCGGACGCCTGCATCATCGCGGCCCATGATGCGTTGACCGGCGAGGAGCTGTGGCGACGCCACGTCATCGCCGCGCCGGGCGAGCCGGGTGACGAGACGTGGGGCGACGTCCCTTGGGAGGGGCGGCAACACGTAGGCGCTTGGATGGTGCCGAGCTACGACCCCGAGCTGGAACTGATCTACATGGGCACGTCGGTCACGTCGCCGGCGCCGAAGTTTTACCTGGACGACCCCGACAACGCGTACCTCTACCACAACTCGACGCTCGCCCTCGAGATCGAGACCGGCGAAATCAGATGGTACTACCAGCACATGGTCGACCACTGGGACCTGGACCATCCCTTCGAGCGGCTTCTAGTCGACACCCGAGTCGCGCCCGACCCGGACGCCGTGCGCTGGATCAATCCGCGTATCCAATCGGGAGAGGTTCGCAAGGTGATGACCGGTATTCCCGGCAAGACCGGCTTGGTCTATACCATCGATCGCGAGACCGGCGAGTTTCTCTGGGCGACTCCGACGGTCCGTCAAAACGTGATCGACAATATCGACGGTGCAACGGGGGCGGTGACGGTAAACTCGGAGATCGTCTTCAGGGAGGCCGAGCAGGAAGTATTCGTCTGTCCCACCTGGACGGGGGGCAAGGATTGGGAGGCCGGCGCCTACAGTCCGCTGACCAACACGATGTATTACCCGCTACGCAACACCTGTGCAACGATGTTGGCGACGGCCGACTTCGAGACCGATCGGGCACAAGAGCTGACCCGGGGTGGGCAGGCGGGCCTCGCGATCTATTCGCTCGCCGCACGTCACCAGATTGCACCGGACACGGACAATCTCGGCACGGTTAGGGCGATCTCCGCCGAGACGGGCGAGACGTCTTGGTTCTTCGAGACGCGGGCGGGCACGATGTCGCTCGTGGCGACAGGCGGCGGGCTCATCTTCGGTGGCGATTCCAACGGGCGCTTCCGGGCCTTCGACCACGAGACGGGCGAGGTGCTGTGGGAGGTCAACCTCGGCTCGTCGGTCAGCGGCTATCCCATCACCTACTCCGTCGACGGACGTCAGTACGTGGCGGTCAACACCGGGGCAGGATCGCTCAATCTGACGCCCGAGCTACGTCCGAGCAGGGGCACGGACCTGTACGTGTTCGCGCTCCCGAGCCGGGACTGAGTATGCGGATCGGCTCGACCCTGACTCGCACGACTCTGATTAGCGCGATCCTGGCTTGGGCGAGCCCGGTTTCGGCGCAATATGGCGCGCTCGATGGCGAGTGGCGGTTCTATGGTGGCGACGGCGGGCACACACAGTACACGGCCTTGGATCAGATCGATGCCAACAACGTAGGGGACCTCCAAGTCGCCTGGCGTTGGACCGCGGCAAACTCGTCTGGTCCCGACCTTTATAATCTCGAGTCGACGCCGGTGATGATCGGGGGGGTGCTCTATACCACTACCGGCGCCAGTGAAGTTGCTGCGCTCGATGCCGCGACGGGCGAGATGCTTTGGCTGTTCAGTCCCGAGCCGAAACCGAGGCCCGAGGGCGAGCGCATTCGGCCGCTCACCGGCTCGGGGCGCGGTGTGTCCTACTGGACCGATGGCGACGAAGAGAGAGTCTTCCACAACGTCAGCGACGGGCGTCTCTTGGCCCTTGACGCCAAGACGGGCAGGCCGGCCCTGGAATTCGGCCAAAACGGGTTTGTCGATCTCTCCGAGGGCATCGGAGGAGAAGTGCGCTGCATTTCCACCCCGATCGTCTCCAACGGCGTGGTGGTGGCCCAGGTGATTCCAGTGGGAGGCACGACCGCGGCCGCTGAGACGCCCGGCCACATCCAGGGCTTCGACGCAAAGACGGGCGAACGGGTGTGGATCTTCCACGTCGTTCCCCAGGGAGATGAGTTCGGCGCGGACACGTGGCTCGAGAATTCGTGGGAGTATTCGGGCCACGCCGGTGTGTGGACCCAACTGACCGTCGATGAAGAGTTGGGCTACCTGTATCTGCCCACGGAGACGGGGACCAACGACTGGTATGGAGGCCACCGGCCCGGCGACAATCTGTTTGCTGAGAGTATCGTCGCCCTCGACATCAGGACCGGCGAACGGGTGTGGCATTATCAGCTGATTCACCACGGCCTTTGGGACTACGACATCCCCGCTCCGCCGACCCTCGTCGACGTCACTCACGATGGGCGCCGGATCAAGGCTGTCGCGGTGGTAACGAAGCAAGGGTACACCTACGTGTTCGACCGCGAGAACGGAGAGCCGCTCTGGCCTATCATCGAAATGCCCATGCCGGCATCGGATGTGCCCGGCGAGTGGACCTCTCGGACTCAGCCAATTCCTTCGAAACCGGCACCCTTCGAGCGACAGGGCTTCAGCGTCGACGACCTCATCGACCTGACTCCCGAGATTCGTGCCGAGGCCATGGAGATCGCCGCCAACTACCGTATGGGCCCGCTCTATACGCCCCCGTCGCTGGTCGACGATCCGGACGGAACGAAGGGAACGCTGGTTCTTCCCGGATGGGGCGGGGGCGCCAGTTGGCCCGGCGCCGCAGTCGACGTCGAGCAGGGAATCCTGTTCATTCCATCGTTGACGGTTCCCGTCGTAGTCGCTTTGGAGAAGAGGCAGCCTGGGAGCACGGATGCCGACTACATCCGATCGGGAGACATCTATCCTCCAGGGCCCCGTGGACTGCCTCTGGTCAAGCCGCCGTGGGGGCGCATAACCGCGATCGATCTCAACACCGGTGATCACCTCTGGATGAAGCCCCTCGGCGGGGCGCCCTTGGAGGTTCGTGAGCATCCGGACCTGCAGGGTCTGGGCCTGGACTTCTCGAGCATGGGGACCAATGGTCGGCCGGGGGCGCTGGTGACCAGCACGTTGCTCTTCGTGGGTGAGGGCGGTGGGGTGCGCGGCGGCGTGGCTTCGCGCTGGGGGTCCGGAGGCCCAATCTTCCGCGCTTACGAGAAGCGCACAGGCGAGGTCGTCGCTGAAATCACGTTGCCGGCCAACCCGACGGGCAGCCCGATGTCGTACATGCTCGATGGGAAGCAATACATCGTGGTCGCCGCGGCGACTTTGGATAGTCCTGCAGAACTCATCGCTTTGACGTTGCCGTAAGTGTCCTTCCTGAAGGAAATCAAGAGACGCAAAGTTTTTCGGGTCGTCGCGGTCTATGTGGCTGTAGCTATTGCGGTTATTGGGGTCTTAGACGGCGTAATGGATCCGCTGAACCTACCGGTTGGGTTCGATACCGTCGTTATCATCGTACTTGCCGGGGGATTTCCCATCGCCGTGGTCCTCGCCTGGGTGTTCGATCTCACGCTAGGAGGTGTGGTTCGCACACCGGCGATTGATGAGGTCACGGAGACCAGAGTCCCGGTCACCACGCCTGAGCAGCCGGCGCAGGGCTCGGAGCTGCAGGCGCCGAGTCTAGAGCAAGTAGCGGCGAGCCCGCTGGCAGGATCGATCGAGCCACGTCCCGAGCTTCTTCGCAACTCGGTAGCTGTCCTACCCTTGGAGAACCTGAGCCCCAACCCGGACGATGCGTACTTCGCCGCCGGCATTCATGAGGAGATCATCAATTACGTGGCGAGGATCAAGGACCTCAGTGTAATCGCCCGGACTTCGGTGAAGAGGTACAAGGACACGGACAAGTCGATCGCCGAGATCGCCGCGGAGCTCCGGGTCGGGACGGTCATGGAGGGAAGCGTACGGTATGCGGGGGAGCGGGTGCGTGTGACGGCGCAGTTGATCGATGCGGCGACCGAGAATCACCTCTGGTCGGAGGTCTACGAGCGGGATCTCGCCGATGTATTCGCGATCCAGGCGGACGTTGCGGCGAAGATCGCCGAGGCCCTTGCGGCCGAGTGCTCTGTCGCTGAGAAGGAAAGCATAGAGAGGTTACCGACGGACTCACCCGAAGCCTATGCGCTTTACTTACGGGCTCTGGCGATCCTCCAGGAACACGGTCATGCCGTCGGCGCGTCTCCAGAGCTGCGTTCGAATAGTCAATCCTATCTGGACCGGGCCATAGAGATCGATCCTGATTTCGCGCGGGCCTACGTCGAACGTGCGCGTCTCTACGCATCCCGCCTAAACCAGGATCCGGGAATCCACGAGGACTACGACAGTCGCCGTGCCGAGCTGGAGTGTCTCGCTCTCAGGGATCTTCGGCAAGCCTTGGCGCTCGACCCCAGCGTTGGAGCAGCACACGGGATCCTCGCACGAATCCATCAGTTCAACTGGCGTGGATCGGAAGCTCGGGAAGCCTACGGCCGAGCGTTGCAACTCAGTCCAAATGATCCCGAAGTGCTGATGGACTACGCCGTCTTCTGTTCGAATACGGGTCAGACTGAGGAGGCCCTCAAGCTCGGGAAACGGGGGGTAACTGTCGATCCGAACAGTGCTGAGGGCCGCATGTGGCTATCCGTCGTGTATTGGAACTTTGGCGATCTAGACGCAGCCCTTGAAGAGATGCGCCGAGCGGTCGTGTTATCCCCGACCGCTGGCCTCGCACATCTCATGCTCGGGTCTCAAGAGAGCGTTCAAGGCAACCACGCCGAGGCGTTAAAGCATACGCAGATCGCCGAGCAACTCCTGCGTGAGGATACCAATCCGGCCTTCTTGGGTGAGATGGCATCCAATTATGCGCGACTTGGACATCGCGAAGACGCGGAAAGAATCTTCCATCGGCTTGAAGAAACAGCAGAGACCTGCCGTATTCCGAGCGCTGCCTGGATACTGAGCAACCTGGCGCTCGGCGACGATGAACAAGCCCTTGATTGGCTGAATACGGCCGCCGATAGCCCCGAAACCTATGTAGGCTATTTCGGTTTGATGAGGATAAAGCTGAACGCCATGTCCTCTCCGGTCTTGGATGAGCCTCGCTTCCGGGAAGTCCGCGGCAGGCTGGGGTATCGGGACTAAGCACCTCCCTCGGGCGCTCAGGTCTACTTTAGACGCTCACCGCTACCTCGGACGCTCACCCGTCGCCAGCCAGTGAGCACACTCGGGCCCGAGTTCTTCGATCGCCCGCCCCTCATAGGCTTCGCAGTCCTCCTTTGTCAGCATATCACGCCAACGGCCGTTGATGCCCTTGTTGATGAACACCTGGGCTCCGCCGTCGAAGATCACCCCCTCTAGCGGCGTGCTCAGAGGCGCATGGTTCTTCATATAGTCGAAGCTACAATGATCGACCATGTCGCCCCATTTGCTCTCGTCGATAGGGATATCGAGGAACGCGGCGATCTCGCGTATCCGACCTTCCATATCGTCCTTGAGGTCCTGGTAGTGAATGAGATGGACGTTTGGAAGGTCGCGGACTTCCCACCAAGTTCGAATGTTTTCCCAGAACGGCCACAACGGGAAGCCCTCTCTATTGAACCAGTCGAAGAAATATTCTCTCGGGTCGCTAGTGCGTGGCCGCTCCCACAGGGGGCCGAGATAGGGCAGGGCTTTCAAGCCGTCGTAAAAAACATCGTTCATGTGGTAGTGATGGTTGAAAAAGCTCCACACAACGTCACGACCATCGCGGGCGATGTAGATGTATTTTGCCTTCGGAGAGAACACGAGCGCATCCACCGGTAGATGAGTCTTGATGAAACGCCGATGTCTTGGGCCTCGATGCCGGGCAGCTTCTCTTCGAGCGGTGGTAGACGGAAATCGAGCCAGGGCGACATCTGGGCTACCGGCAATCCTTCCTCACCGTTGAAAATGAGCTGGGCGACGATCTGCTGAACCCAGGTGGTGCCCGCCTTGGCGTACGTTCCGATGATGATGTCGTCATCGCGGAACGCGAAGCCGTTCCAGTAGGTGGAGTCAATGGCGGCGGTCTGATACTCTCGTGTCTTCTTCGGCCATTCGATCCGATCCATCATCATTCTCCCACGAACAGTTGCGCCTAACCCTGAGGCCTGGCGGCGCCACAGCGACTTCGTACTACTGTGCCCCCGTCAACTCGTCGAACACGTTCCGAATGCGCACGGGCGCCAGCGGCCAGTCCAGGTCGGTCGTGTCGACCCGCGAGGCGATGTCGTCCCGCGTCGCGCCTGCCGCGATTTCGCGGCTGACCCGCTCGATCACGGTTTCGAGCTTGCCTCGGAACGTTCTGACGTCGGCTTTGGTCAGGATCGGCCCGTGACCGGGGATCACGGTGTCGAAATCGAGGGCCAGCAGGCGGGTCAGTGTGGCCGGCCACTCGAGCACGCTGCCGCCGTTACCGAAGTCCCAGAATGGTGACAGAGTGCTGCCGTCCAAACGCTGGCCAAAGATGAAAAGATCGCCAGTGTGGACCGTCCGGAGATCGGGGAAATAGGCTACGGCATCCCCGTTGGTATGGCCCCGTCCGAAGTGGTGCATTTGGACCTCCGCACCGCCCAGGAATACCGCGGTCTCATCCCCGAAGATGACGCGCGGCGGGCCAGGCTGGTTGTTGCGCACGATGTTCGCGCGGGCGTTCTTGTGGGCGATCACCTCGGCTGCCGGCAGGAAGTCGGCATTGCTGCCCGAATGGTCGTTGTGGTGATGCGTGTTGAGCACGTACTTGATTGGCTGATCCGTGACGCTGGCCACCTGCTCGGTGATGAAATCGAAGCTGTAGGGGAACTTGTTATCGACGATGATGACACCGTCGTCGGTCACCCGCACGGCCACGTTCCCACCCGACTGCCCGCCGTCGAACCCGGGAAGGACGTAGAGGCCGTCCATCACCTCACGAATCTGCAGGCGCTCCCGCTGCTCGGGGGTGAGGGTTGGGACCTGCTGGCCTGCGGCCAGGGTGAGTATCGAACCGAGGGCGACAAGAGCCGCCAGTGAGCCGAGTTTCTGCAACGTGCCCATTGCGTACCTCTCTGGTGGAAGAGCTCGAACACTCGTCGAGGGGACCGAAACGATGTTCGATGGCCCGTTCTTCGGCAAGGTGGACTTCGGGGCGGCGCTTCAGGTCACTCGATCAATTCGATGAGGCCTCACGCGATCGAAGGGAAGTCGGCATAAGGAGCAGCTCCTTCCGCTCCGCCGCTTCGCACCATTCAGGACTGTCGTGGGCGAGTAGTTGCTCCCGCAACATCGGATGACCGCGCTCCCGCGCCCAGCGATCCGGATCCGGCGCGCGCGTCAGCATCATTTTGACCAAGAAAGCAACGGCCCCGAGCTTCGTGCCTGTGCGCAGGCCAGGGAAGATCAGATCAGGCTGGGCGATGTATCGTCGAGCGATCGATTCGAACGACTCCGGCGGCCTGCCGCAGATCTTTTGGACGTGATCGGTCGGTGCTCCGACCGCATACGTACCGCCACGAATCTCGTCGAAGTAGAAACCGATATGGCCCAGCTCGAAGGCCGAGACTCCCTGCGCCTTCGCGGCCTTGAGAAACATCTTGAGGGACACGTCCTGGTACTTGACCTTGCGACCGACCACATCGGTGAGAATGTCCGCCACGTCGTGCGGCGAAATGAGCTCGGGTCCCGTCGGACGGTAACACTTGCCAATGTGAGGAGCGGGGTCGGCGAGCAATCCAGCAGCCACGCTGCCGATGTCTTCGCCGGATGGCGGAGCGTTGAGCCCGTCGCCCCAGGGCCCAACGAGCATGCCGAGGTGCACGATCGTGGGCAGACCCAGCAGGTACATGAACGCAAAAAGACCGGGATTGACGTGGATGACATCGACTGTCGGCATCAGTCGGTAGACGTTATTGGCGATCCAGTGCTCGCGGGTCGCGAGGGCTGGGTGGGACGGATGTGGATTCCACCCACTCATCAGGGCCACGACTTCTAGCTTTGCTTCTTCCGCGGCGAGTGCAAAAAGCATCGCCCCGTGAAGGAGGTTGGGGACGAACGGCGGACAATGATAGGCACGCTGGACATCGACGAGCGCACTTCGCAGATCACGCAGATCGAAGAGGTCGCCAACAAAGATTTCAGCGCCCGCTTGGCGCATTGTCTCCGCGCGGGCGTCATCGCGCCGCACGAAGGCGCGGACGGGGAATCCCTTCTCCAGCAGGTCCAGCACGGCGGTAGTACCGTTTCGGCCGGCCGCCGACGTGACGAGAACTCTTGGCTTGGTTCGCATCTCGTTGCTCATGCGGTCTACTTCCTCCCAGCTACGCTGGAGCGCTCGACCCGCTCCCCGGGCTCTCTCAACTCCGAAGTGGCCCGCCCGTCCTCGATCACCCGATCAAATTGCGTCGATCACTCGAACACATTGATGAGCGCGTACGTGATCGATTCTCCGTCCTCCGTCAGCACTTGGTGCCAGCTGCGCGCGGGCACGTGCAGCATGTCGCCCTTGGTGACCTGAAATTCCTGAGCGCCGCTGAGCCGTGGCCTCTGATCTTCTTGGGGTCGGCCATCATCGATCCAGTTCACCCTCTCGCCGCCGATGTAGGCCGTGCCTGATCCGTCGAGGATGACGTAAATGTCCCACTTGGTCTCATGAATCTCGGGTTGGGTATAGCCGGACCGATGGATGATCTGGACGTCGTGGTGCCGATGATCGGCCCGTTCGAGCGCAGCCGTGTAAGCGAACTGGGTGCCAAAAATGCCAGGTCCATCACGGAGTCCGTCTTCGAGCCCGCTCTGAAGTTCGGCAAAAGCCTCCGCATCCCAATGGAAGTATTCGGAGGGACGGGGTTCGTTCGTAACACCCGCGAACGCATCCTGCGCAACTGCACTCGCGGGAAGTACGAGGCACGCGAGAACCGTGAGGGAGCATAGATACCGCATGGGAGCACCTCCGATAGACGTTGATCCTTAGAGAGCTAGCCGTCCAACTGCCCTGCCTCTCCCCGCGTCGGGCGCTACCAGGTGACTATCGCCCGTCGCAGGGCTCCCCGGACTCCGACGGCAGCGGCGTGAACGTCACCAGTGAGTACATCATCTCCCGGTGCGTCGGAACCGCTTCCCCGAGAAATGTCGGCCCCGTGATGTCCACCGTGGGGTCGGGGTTGTGGGGATTGGCGGCGGAATTGTCGAACCAGCCGGTGGTTTCCAGGCGCGTGCCGGCGGGCACGAACTTGAACTCTTCGTACTCGTATACGGTTTGCCAGTTGAAGTCGTATTTGGGCACGTGCAGCACGATTTCCTCGGAGCCGTCTGGGTAATACACCGTGATCTTCATTTCCTTGCCCCGCAAGTGCATGTGCGGAAAGTACGAAATGATGTAGGCGTCCGTGGGGAAGGTGAACTCCGATTTCGCCGCGTAATTCGGGTCGCCGGCTGGAATCCGGAACGTGTAGTTTCCCATGGCGTCCGAACCGGTCTGGCGCGTGGGTTCGTAGCCTACGGGATGGAATTGAAGATTGATCGAGGTCTTCTCATCCCAGAGTCCCGTCCCCGGCCCCGCTTCCTTGTTGTAGTGCAACTGCCAACCGACGATCTCGCCGGGGCTAACGAGCTGTCCGAAGCCCTCGCGAAATACCTTCCCGCCCATGCCCGGCGTCTGCCCGCCAAGGTTGCTGACCACGTGATGGACCGCATTGCCGGGCCTGACCTGCGTGGCACGAATCCAGCGTGGCTCGGGCAACATCTCTTCAGTTATGCGGCCCACGAACGTCACGTAGAGGTCCTCTACGTCGTCCTCCACGAAATAGGGTTCCGGAATCGGGACGACGAGGTCGGGATCTCCGAAAGACCACTCCGAATCCGGGAACTTCACCGGCGGCGGTGCTTCCCCGGGATCGCCAGAAGCGGCGCCCGTCTCGGCCCACCGTACCAGGGTGGAAATCTGGTCGTCCGTAAGCGTGCGCTCGTTCCTGAACTGTCCATTGTGTATTTCGGAGGCATACCAGGGAGGCATGGAGCGGGTCGCGACCCGCTCTGCGATCGTCGACGACCAGCGGCGTGTCTCTTCGTACGCGATCAGGGACATGGGGGCGACCATGCCGCCCATGTTGGCCCCGTTGACCCGATGACAGGTCTGGCAGTTCTGCTGCAGGATCGGCAACACGTCCCCGTAGAACTCGGGGTTGGCCGACGCTCCCTGATCGGCCAGAGCCGCGGTGCTAGCCTGAGCTGCAGGGCTAGCCGGAGTCGCGGCGCCGGCCAGAGAGGCGGTGGACCCAAGGAACAGGATCGTCACCGCGGCTCCAATGAGCGAGTGACGCAGGCTTAGGCTTGTTGACGCCATCTCTCAGTCTCTTTCAACCAGGAACAGAGTACCATCCGCAACAGGTCGGAGCCCCGCTCAGTCGACGCCGACCCATTCGTCGGTCGGGCCAACCAGCACGAAGTGGCCCGGCTCGCTCCGCCCACCATCTTCGGTCTCGGTAGTGCCCATCCCGAGGAACACGTCGGGGGACAGCTGGCGGATCTCGTCGATGAGCGTGCTCTCGTCGTTATAGGCGCCGTAGTACATGAGCAGGGCCGGCTTGCCGTCGATGAGCGACGTCCCCAGCTCTGTGCCAAACTGCGAGTTGCGCACGATCTTACCGCCCGGGAAACGCCAGCGGTTGTAGCCCTCGCCGGTGGTCGCGGTCGTCGGCATGTAGGCCTTCCCCAGCCAGTAGCCCCGCTCGGAGTTCTCGTCGAACATGAAGGCGTCGGTTGTGGCGCGCCGCTCCGCGTCTCCGGCGTTGGGGACGAGCCCCATGTAATGCCCCTTGAACTTTGTGAAGTCGGGCGGGGGCGCGGCCGTCCACAAGTCGATGATCTCGGCACGCGACATCGCCACCACGCGATCGAGCGTCCATTCGCCGTTTTCATCGGGGGCTGGGGCGGCTCCCATGGCCCCGACCGCATAGAAGATCCCGACCCCTATCGCTATCGCGAGTCCCATACCGACGAGTCTGCCCCGTGCCATTGCGCTCTCCTTTTCCGCCGCGCGCATGCCGCGCGGATCCGACTACACCTGCGTCAGCACCCTCATGTTAGCGGTCTCTCGGCCGTCCAGCTAGAATACTCGTCCCTTTTCAACGGGAGGCGACATGCACCGCGGCACAAACCGAGTCTCTGCGACGACCCTGGCCACGTCTGCCGCGCTGGTTTGGTTGTTGTCGCAACCCGTACCCGTGCTCGCGCAGGATGCAGCAGGAGAATGGCGGGCGTTCGCGGCTGACCCGCACGGCACCAAGTACTCGGCGCTCGACCAGATCACCGCGGACAACGTCGCCGACCTGGAGGTGGTCTGGAGCTGGGACGCCGCTGCGCTGGACGCCGCTACAGGCGAGCAGCCGCGCGGCTTCCGTGCCACACCGCTGATGATCGGTGACCGCCTCTATGTGAGCACGCCGTTGAACCAGGTGGTCGCTCTCGACGCCGGCACCGGCGCGTTGGAGTGGACGTACGACCCGAAGGCCTACGA
The DNA here is from genome assembly GCA_965249775.1 of Longimicrobiales bacterium. Lineage (GTDB taxonomy): Bacteria > Gemmatimonadota > Gemmatimonadetes > Longimicrobiales > Gaopeijiaceae > UBA822. The sequence goes on along the minus strand of OZ252253.1, from coordinate 2,333,129 downwards.
GTTCGAGGCCGGGGCACACGGCGGGTTGGCCAGCCGTGGGGTCGCGTACTGGGGCGACGGAGCCAGCGAGGAGCGCATCGTGTTCGCTACGGGCGCCATGCAGCTCTTCACGCTGGATCCCGAAACGGGCGCCCTGGACCGTGACTTCGGCGAGGACGGCTTCGTCGACCTCATGATCGGGCTCGGTCGCGAGATCAACCGGGCGGACTACAACCAGAAGTCGCGGCCGACCATCTGTGGCAACACGATCGTGCTGGGGTCGATCGTCAACGACCTGGGGGCGACCCGCCAGATGCCGCCGGGCCACGTGCGCGGCTACGACGTCCGCACCGGCGCCATGAAGTGGATCTTCCACACCATCCCCCAGGAGGACGAGCTCGCGATCGAAACCTGGGAGAACGAGTCGTGGCGCTATAGCGGCAACACCAACGTGTGGTCCTGGATGAGCTGCGACGAGGAGCTCGGCTACGTGTATCTGCCGGTCGGGACCCCGAGCAACGACTGGTATGGTGGGCATCGGCTCGGCGACAATCTGTTCGCCGAGAGCCTGGTGGCCCTCGATGCCGACACCGGCGAGCGCATCTGGCACTTCCAGGCCGTGCACCACGGTGTGTGGGACTACGACTTCCCGACGGCGCCCAACCTGGTCGACATCGTCGTCGACGGCCGCCCGATCAAGGCCATCGCCCAGGTCAGCAAGCAAGCGTTCACCTACGTATTCGACCGCGAGACCGGCGAGCCGGTCTGGCCGATCGAGGAGCGGCCGGTCCCACCGAGCACGGTACCGGGCGAACGGCTCTCGCCTACCCAGCCGTTTCCCACCAAGCCCCCGGCGTTCGACCGGCAGGGCGTGACGATCGACGACCTGATTGACTTTACCCCGGAACTGCGTCAGCAGGCGCTCGACATCATCGAGGACTTCGTCATCGGTCCGCTCTTCACGCCACCGATTGTGGCCGGGCAGGACGGGAAGGAAGGGATCATCCAAGTGCCGGGCCTCGTCGGCGGCGCGAACTGGCCCGGTGGCGCGGTCGACCCCGAGACCGGCTATCTCTTCGTCCAATCGGCCGCCATCCCGTGGGTGAACGCGCTGGCGGCGCCCGACCCCGACTCGTCAGACCTCGCCTACCGCTTCGAGACATGGGCCCGTTATCCGCCTGGCCCGCGTGGGCTGCCGCTACTCAAGCCGCCTTACGCCCGGCTGACCGCGATCGATCTGAACCGGGGCGAAATCGCCTGGCAGGTGCCGCATGGCGACGGTCCAAGGGAACGGGTCAACGAGATCATCGGTGACGGGCGCGACGTAGGCCCGCTCGGCTGGCAGGCACAGGCGGCGGTCAACGGAAACGCGCTCCTGGTGACCAAGACGCTGCTTTTTGCCAACCAGGGCGTCACGCCAGCCCCGCCGGACTACAGCCAGCTCGGCGTGATGCGCGCCTTCGACAAGGTGACCGGCGAAATCGTGTGGGAACGGCCGATCAACACGTCGCCGCGGGGTGGGCCGATCACCTATCTGCACGAGGGGAAGCAGTATCTGGTGGTGGGGGTGGGGGGTGGTGATAGCGAACCGGGACTGCAGGCCTACGCGCTGCCGTGAGGGGCGGCTCGAGGCCTCTAGTTCTCGGGTTCGACGACGGTCACCACACCTTCCACGAAGACGCGAAGCCGCCGGATCCGAACCTTCAATTCTCGCCCAGACGCTCGCGAAGCTCCTCGAACCAGTTGGTGACCACCAGGAATCGCTCGGGACTCGTTGTGCCGTCCGTCTGGGCCTCCACTGACGCGGCGGTGACATCTTGAACCACGACGATCCGTTCTCCGTCGGGGTGGAGAGCCCAACTATCATCTCTGTATGGGCCCTCAAGGATCGACTCCCTGACTGTTACCACGAATGGCGGCCCCCTCTGAACTCGGGCAGCCATGAAGGTGATAACGGAGCCCTGCGGACCCACCGTCCAGTAGTAGATCGTGTTGCCGTCGGGGGACCAGAACGGGTATCGCCCCCCACCTTGGGAGACCGCCTCCCGGGCACCCGGCTCCGGGAAACTTCGCACGTAGACCTCATCCGTCCCGGAGTCATTGGAGACGTAGGCGGCAAGGTCGTCAGACGGCGAGACCCGCATGTCCTGGAGTGCGGCCTCAGACGGGAGGTACTCCCTAGCCACTGCGCTGTCCGACGACAGGTCTACGAACCAGAGATCAGGTGGGGTGCCGCTCTCGAAGATCAGCACATCGTCGGAGGGCCAGTGCGTTGGAGCCTGATTCCCCGGAAGGGTCAGGATCGCGTCGGGTGGGGAGTTGTCGTTGACGTTCTTCACAAACAGATCAAACCCTTGGGTGCCCTCACGCTGAGAACGGAACGCGATGCGGTCGCCGTCGGGTGACCACACGGGCTGGACATTGATCCCCTCGAAGGTGAGCGGCCGCGGGGTCGTGCCCAGGTTCACGTCATAGGTGAAGATGTCGGGGTCCTGATCCCCCGCCTCCACGCTGGCGTAGGCGACGAACCGACCGTCACGGGACCAACGATGGCCAAAGAAACGGCGTGGGTCCAAGGGCGGCTCTTCAACGTCGCCGCCCTCCAAGTCCACGACCAGGAGCCGCCGCTGGTCACTCCCGAAACCAGCGCCTCCCGCCCCGTACACCAGCGTGCCGTTCCGTGAGATCGAAAACCGACTGAAACGACGCCCGGGAGGAGCCGGAAAGATGCTCACTCCCTCCAGGATGGGCACAGGTGCGCCGAGCACGCTGCCACGGTTAGCGTCGAACGGGAGTGCCCATAGTCCACCGGAGGTATCGACATAGAGAATGTGGCCGGTCTCCACGTACTTGGGATCGAATCCGCCGGGGACCAATTCCCGGACCGAGTCCGTCTCCAGATCCAACAGCATGATCCCGCCGCCACTCCGCGCACCTATCACTGCCCCGCCGCCTGGAAGAAGTGAGGGAGCGCCGAAGCGTTGCTCCGGTCCGAGGATTAGCTCGGGCACGCCACCCGTATCGGGAACTCGGTGCAGTCCTGCTTGGCCAGTGAACACAATCGTCCCGTCGTCGCCCCAATGAGGCTCCAGCGGAGTCACCTCACCGGGCGGGGCGACGGGAGTGGGCGCACCGCCCAAGAGCGATACCTTGAGCAGAGCGTCCTGCGTGGTGACATAGACGATCCAGTCCCCGTCCGGCGAGAAAGCCGCCCCCTGACCGGCGTTCTCCGTCCCTGGAATCACCCGGAAGTTCTCTTCGGCAGCGTCGCGCCAGTAAAGGGCCGTCTGGCCGTCCACTGCCCCTACTACGGCGAAACGGGAACCATCCGGGGAGACGATGATCTCGTCCCTCTGGCTGAGCACGATGTCTCCCAGGTCGATGATCGAGCGAGTGGCATGAGCGGGCTCGGGACCGGGCTGGAGCCAGCCCCAGGCGAGGAGACTCAGGGCCGCAACGGCCACGACGGTCACGCCAGCGAAGGCTCTGCGGTCGATGCCTGTGGTTTGTGGCGACGGGGCCACGGCCTCAGGTGTCGGCGTGCCGACCGAGGTCCGAGCCCGTGCCTCATACGTGAAGCTCGGGTCCGCGAGCGCAGCCGCACTCGTGAAGCGGTCGGCGGGTAGCTTCTCCAGCGACTTCGCCAGGGCTTGGCCGACGTGAGGAGACACGGTCCTGCGCTCACTCGTGATCGACGGTGCATCCGCCGTGAGGATCTTGACCAGCACCGCCTGGGCGCTGGACGCCGAGAACGGCGGCTGCCCAGAGAGCATCTCGTACAGGACACAACCGAGTGCGTACACATCCGAACGCGGGTCCACGTCTCTGTCGCCCGTGGCCTGTTCTGGGCTCATGTAGTGCGGAGTGCCGAGGCTGAGTCCTGTCTCCGTGATGCGTCCAGCGCCCGCCTGAGCCACGGCCAGTGCGATCCCGAAGTCCGCGACGAGCGGCTCTCCCTGAGCACTCAGGAGGATGTTGCCGGGTTTGATGTCACGGTGGACCACGCCGTTCTGGTGCGCGTAGTCGAGTGCGCCCGCCACCTTCTGTGTGATTGCCACTGAGTCATCCACACCGAGTTGCTTCTCCCGGTCGATGCGCTCCCTGAGTGATTCCCCTTCGATGTGGGGCATCACGTAGAAGAGGAAGCTGTCGGCTTCGCCAGAATCGAACAGCGGCAGAATATGCGGGTGCGTGAGGTTGGCCGTCGTCTTGATCTCGGCCAGGAAGCGTTCGGCACCGACCACTGCGGCCAACTCAGGCTTCAGGACCTTCAGCGCGACTCTACGCTCGTGCTTCAGATCGTCGGCCAGGTAGACGGTGGCCATGCCGCCTTCACCGAGCTCACGCTCGATGGTGTAGCGGCCCCCAAGCGCCGCATTGAGGCGATCGACGACGTCACTCATCTGCGTCTCCGTTGCGCTTCATCGTGTTCAGGCGGGTGACAGGATCGGACATGGCCAGAACTCAGTCGCTTCGCGGCAAGCTGAACGCGACGTACTCGGCACCGGAAGGTGGTCCCATCCGACCGCCACCTGCCGCAATGACCACGTACTGTTGGCCATCCACGCTGTACATTGCCGGTGTCGCGAATCCTGCGGCGGATAACTCGACTTCCCACAGCATTTCCCCATCCCGGACATCGAAGGCCCGAAATTTTCTATCTGGGGTGGCGCCGATGAAAATCAGTCCCGACGCAGTTACAACCGGCCCGCCGTAACTCTCCGCACCGTATCCCAATCCTTCCTGATCGTAGTAGTAGCCAAACGGAATCTGCCAGTCGATCTCACCCGTGGCCAAATCGATGGAGTTGAGCGTGCCCCAGGGCGGTGTATTGCCCGGCAAGCCCTCGTGATCGCGTACCCGCAGGTATCCGCCAAAAGCATAGTCGACTTCGGTGCTTGGCGGATCTTCTGCTTCCGACTCCGGGGATCGGATATGGGCCAACACGGCGTTTCGCTCAAAATCCTGGAGATGATCGAAGCTCTGCATGCGACCGCGTCCCTCTCTCATGACTCTCGCCAATTGACCGCGGGTCAGCCGATCACTGACGTCCACCAGGCTCGGTCCAACGTCCGTGCCTTCACGATCGATGCCGTGGCAGCTGGCGCAATGCTCGACGTACACGTTTCTGTTACTGAATCCAACTGGGATCTCGTGCATACGAATGATGCCGCCGATCTCCTGGGCATTGAGGATGAGTCGATTGCTATTCGGATCGAAGGCCGAGCCACCCCATTCCGCACCCCCATCGTATGCCGGGTAGAAGAGTGTGCCGGCCTCTGTCGGGGGCGCCCACGGTCGTTGATCCAGATCCTTGATCAAGTCCTCCACGAAGTCGGTCGCCTGCTGACTTCGCGTGGTGATCTCAAAAGTCTGGCGCGTAAAAGCAACCGAAGACTCTGGCTGCGTCAGGGAGGGTTGTTCTCCGGGCAGGTTGCTGGGAAGCGTCCTTACTTCGGCTATGTCGTACAGCGATTCTCCGGTGTCACGGTCGAATACGAATAGGTGACCCGATTTCGTGGTTACCGCGACGGCATCGATTACTTCGCCAAAGCGTTCCACCTGGACCAGAGTGGGCGGGGAAGGAAAGTCTCGATCCCACAGGTCATGATGCACGGCTTGGAAATACCAACGCAGCTCACCGGTTCGAGCATCGAGCGCGAGCAGGCAGTTGGCAAACAGATTGTCGCCCGGGCGCGATGCACCATAAAAGTCCGGTGTGGCGGAGCCCGTCGGCACGAAGAGCAGCTCACGCTCTACATCCAACGCCATTCCCGTCCAGTTGTTCGCCCCACCCGCTTGTTCGAGAGCACCGTCCGCCCAGGTTTCGGATCCCATCTCACCAGGGCGGGGGAGGCTATTGAATCGCCATACGAGATCGCCGGTGATGGCGCTGTAGGCACGGACCGCGCCGGCATGGGCTCTCTCGCCTTCACCGGTAGAAAAACCCAACACGATCAGGTCTTCGAAAATGATGCCGGGTACCGTCACGGTAAGAGGACCGGACCCCTCGCTCGGTGTCAGATCGAGCCTGCCGTCTTCAGCAAATCCTTCAACCGGTTGACCGGTGCTCGGATCCAGCGCGATCAGCTCACGGCCGGCGGTGTAAAACAGGCGAGATTGATCGTCATCTTGCCACCACATGAGCCCACGTTGAGCAGCTCCACCGAGGTCGGGATCGTGCCTCCATAGCTCCTCGCCGGTCGCTGCGTCGAGGGCAAACGCGACGAGTCTCGGCGATAAGCCATACAACACGCCGTCGATGATGAGCGGACTGGTATACATGCTCGAGCCACCCTCTCGAAGCTCGCCCGAGTCGTAGACCCATGCCACTTCGAGCTCGTGCACGTTGTCGCGATTAATCTGATCCAGCGCGGAATAGTGGCGACGGCCTGGATCACCCAGATATGTGGACCAGTTCTGTGCGTCGGGTGAGTCGGGTGAGTCGGGTGTGCAGGAGCACAGCAGGAGGGTAGCGAGAGCACAATAGCTGGTTTTCATAGATGCTCGACCTGGTAATGGGTGGGGCTAACGTGAGGGGCAGGACTGAAGTGGTCAACATCCTGAGTGGCGCCCAGTCGGCGGGTAACCACTCCCGATCCTATACGTAGGATTCGAGTCAGAACATAAGTACGACACGTCAGGATCGTCGCCGCCCCAATAGGGGTAGAGTGCTCCGGGTCGAGCAGGGAGGCAGCGCGCCTCACTCGCGCGCCACGCGAGGGCGAGAGCTAGAGCACCAGCAGGGAAAATCATGGGTCGACCAACTAGGTGGCTCCGACTGCCGCCTTCGCTCCAGCCCGTCGTAGCCCTTCGCCTCGCTTTCAAAGGGCTCCTGCGCTCGCCGGGTACCACCTTGCCTGCGGTGACGATACTCGCGCTCGGGCTTGCGGCTCCGGTCACTTTCTTCAGCCTGTTCATCGGGGCGACCCGACCGTTACCGGTTCCGGAGGGCGAGCGCATCGTGCGCGTTGTGGTCGAACAGCCTCAGCGAGACGATGGGCGACTGGCGGTTCAGCTCTCCGACCTGGCCGCTCTCGGCCGGCTCTCCACGCTCGAGAGCCTGGGTGCCTTCCGGACATTCACGGGGACCATCCTGGACCCGGAGACGGCGGCGACTCGAGTTGCCGTGGCGGCTCTTACATCAGAGGTGCTCCCACTCCTGCGTGTCCCCCCCGGCATCGGGCGCGTGCCCGAGACAAACGAGGCGGGGCGTACACTTCTGATCGGCGACGACGTTTGGCGCGACATGTACGAGAGGGACCCATCGGTGATCGGGCGCGCCGTCGAGTTGGCTGGGGAGCCGCACACCATCGTAGGCGTGATGCCCCAAGGTTTCGGTTTCCCGCTCAACCAGAACGCTTGGGTCTTGATCGACGAGTCAGACCCGGGCTCAGACGTGGGTGAAGACCCCGTCGAGCTCGTGGGTCGGCTTGCCTCGGGTGGCTCGTTGTCAGCCGCCGATGCCGAATTGGGCACACGCTGGGCCCTTGCCGACGCGATCCGCGATCCGGAGCGCTCGGGCGGCGTCGCGCATGTGGTGCCCTATACGGGCGGCAGCCGTGGTGAGGCGGGTGAGGTCGTCGCGCTCATCGGGCTCGTCCTGGTGGCGCTCTGCCTGTTGCTGATCGCTTGCGCCAATGTGGCGAATCTCCTTCTCGTGCGAGCGGCCGAGCGTGTGCGGGCGCTCGGGATCCAGGCGGCGCTCGGGGCTGGTTCTCTCCAGATCGGATTCCAGCTCTTCGTCGAGACTCTGATGATCGCCATGGTGGGTGGGGCCGTCGGTCTGGCTTTCGCATGGGTCGCCATGGAATTGGTTCAGAGCCGCGGAGCCGAGCACCTGAGCTTCTTCTGGATGCGGATGGCGATCGATGGTCCTGTGCTCCTGTTCGCGGGCGCGCTGGTGGTCGGGACTGCGCTCGTTGCCGGGACGCTGCCAATCGTCAGGGTGCTGGCGGTGGATGTGCAGCGAGTGCTGAAGCAGGATGGCTCAGCGGAAGGGCTCGGGGGCGGAGGTGGATGGAGCCGAGCCTTCTTGACCGTGCAGTTGGCTCTCTCGTGCGCGGCCCTGGTCGCCGTCGGTCTAACGGGTCGTGACTTGAATGTATTCGACGATCTCGTTGGCGACTTACCGGTTTCGGAAATCCTCCTGGCGCGTGTGAGCTTCGAGGAGAGCGAGGCCGGGGCCGCAAGTCCGGTTGCAAACACGCTCGTCGAGCGCCTTGATGCGCTTCCAGGGGTCACCGCTGCCGCGATCGCGCTGGGCGCCCCTGGATACGGAGATAGACGAGGAGACTTCGAGCTCGGTGGTGTCGTCTATGAGCGCCCCGAGGACCGCGAGCGCGTGATCTGGAACGCGACCACGCCCGGTTACTTCGAGGTCGTGGGCATCGAGCTCAGGGCCGGCCGTCTCTTGGAGCCGAACGACGCCGAGGGCGCTGCACCGGTCGCCATCGTGAACGAGAGCTTCGTGCGCCGCTTCAGCCCCGACTCAGACGTGATTGGCCGTGCGCTCCGGGTCGGCGCACGGCCGGATTCTGCTCAGTGGCATACGGTGGTCGGTGTAGTTGGCGACGCCAGCAGGGGCGGTACTGTGCGCGCCCGGCACGACCGGGTGTACCTACCCATCCAACAGAGCGAGGCGCGGTCCGGCATGCTCCTGCTCCGTGTGCGGGACGACGCCACCTCTTTGGCTCCGGGACTACGCCAAGCGGTAGCCGCAGTGGATCCGGCGATCTCCGTTTGGGATATCCGGACACTTGCAGATGGAATCGCTTTTGTGATCCGCATACCACGTGTCATGGGAGCAATGGCTGTGGCTGGTGGCATAGCCGGGCTGATGGTAGCTGCGGTCGGGCTCTACGGGCTCCTTGCGTTTCGGGTACGCCAGCGCAGGCAGGATCTTGGTGTACGTCTCGCGCTCGGGGCGAACGGGAGGCGGCTGGCTCGCGACACCGTCGAGGATGCGCTCCGTCAGCTTCTACCGGCGGTCGCCTTGGGACTCCTCCTCGCTTGGTTCGCAGCCCCCTACGCGCTGGGGGCGATCTTGTCGGGTATCGATCCCCGCTCCCCGTCTACCTTTATCGGCGTGGCGGCGGTCTTTCTTACGATCGGGCTGATCGCCGCCGTAGTCCCTGCCCTCCGAGCGGCGGCTACGGATCCTGCCGACGTTCTGCGCGGCGAGTAAGTGGCTCAAGTTCCAGCAAGTTTCCGCAAGTACCAGCCGCCCGGATCGACCCCTGGAAGCGCTCGGGCCTGAGTGAGCTCACAAGAAACTTGACACGTCCGCTCCACGTACGTATCTACCATTGCTCGGCAATGAACGCGCCCCCGACGGGCGCATTTTGGAATCCTTTTCTGGGACCGCTCAGAGATGAGACGCGTGAACAACATCCAAAGCCTTGACCCCACCGACCACATGGTCGGCGAGGCGAGACTGCGGCTGTTCGCGTCGTACCTCCTCGGTCGGCGGGTCCCGGCGCTGATCGCCAGTCGGTGGGAGGCGGATACCTAACTAACTACAAAATCAGCGAGTGGTACGGTATCCGGACTCTCACCGCCCCAGCGGCTAGGGAGGGCCGGATTTTTTGTTTGGTACACACCAACTCGAGAGAAACGATGAGCAAGAGAACCGAGACGATTGATCGACAGATCATCGAACGTTACACGGACCAACCGGTCCGGATGCCGTCCGAGGTCCGTGATGCGATCGAGGGCGCATGGGGCGGGCGCCCCGTGCAGCTCTACGCGCTTGCGGACCTGGATGCCGGCCTGCGCCTGAGCGAGGCGTGGCTGGCCCTGGGAGACGGGGCGTTGGCCCTGGCTCATGAGCGGAACGGCGAGTGGGAGGTCACCTCCGTTCCCAGGTCGAGGGTGACGGCACTTCGAGAGACCCCCGGGCTGTCGGGGAGCGCCCTGACGTTTCTGGGCGAGCCCGACGACCCGGCGCTGATCGTGGTGCGCTACACACACAGGCAGAAGCGCGCCATGGAAAACGTGCGCTTCGTGGTCGAGCAGGAGTTACAGGGCGGTGAAGTGCCCCCAGCCGACGCCGACGCGGAGTATGCGGGCGCGGTGGCGGGGCCGATCCAGGAAGCGCAGGCGTTGGTGGCCGGAAACCAGGCTGCGGTGTTGTGGAGGTTGCTCGCCTACCTCAGGAGATACCGGACCGAGGTGCTCTTGGGCTTCACTGCGGCGACGGTGATCACGGCGGTGAGCCTGGTGCCTCCGTACCTGGCCGGCTTCCTGATCGACTCCGTTGTGAGGCCGGTGCAGGACGGCGTGCTCTCCGTGGAGCAGGGCGCGAGCGTCGCGTGGATCGCCGTCGGCGCCATGACGCTCGTCTACCTGGTGCGGCAGGCATCCGCGCTGGTGCGGCTGCGTTACATGAGCGTGCTCGGGGAGTGGGTCGCACGCGACCTGAGGACCGAGCTGTACGAGCACCTTCAGGGCTTGTCCCTCGGCTTCTACTCGAGGAAGAAGACGGGTGGCCTGATCACGCGCGTCAGCTCGGACACTGACCGGCTGTGGGACTTTCTCGCCTTCGGGATCGTGGATGTGTCCTTGAGCGTCGTGATGTTGTTGGGCCTGAGCACTGTGTTGCTGACGCTGGATTGGAAGCTGGGGCTGGTGATGGTCGTGCCGGTTCCGCTGTTCTGCCTGGCGATCTACAAGCACAGCGAGAGGTTGAACCGGTTCTTCATCCGCGCATGGCGGAAGTGGTCGAGGGTCACGGACGTGCTCTCGGACACGATCCCCGGCATACGGGTGGTGAAGGCCTTTAGTCAGGAGGAGAGGGAGACAGGGAGATTCAACGAGCGCAACATCGACGTCACCGAGGAAATCAACCGGATCCACTACTCGTGGACACTGTTCTGGCCTGCGCTGATGCTGGCCGTTCACGGTACCACGGTTCTGGTGTGGGCCTTCGCCATACCGCGCCTCCTGGGCACATCAGGTGAGGCCACGCTTACCGCGGGGACGTTCGTCTCGTTCTTGCTGTACACGACGATGTTCATCGGTCCGGTGGAGGTGATCGGTCAGATGGCGCGTACCGTACAGCGGGCGACGACGTCGGCGCACCGAGTGTTCGAGGTGCTGGACACCGAGCCCGAGATCGTCGATGTGCCCGAGCCCGTGAGGCTCGAGCCGGTTTCAGGCAGGATCACGTTCGAGGACGTGAGCTTCGGCTACGATGGCGTGCGCCAAGTGCTGCACAACGTGTCCTTCGACGTGGAACCGGGGGAGATGATCGGGCTGGTTGGTCCGTCGGGTGGAGGGAAGACGACGGTCACGAATCTGATCACTCGCTTCTTCGACGTGAGCGCCGGCCGTGTGCTCGTCGACGGCGTGGATGTCCGGATGTTGGATACCGGGCACTACCGCCGGCAGATCGGGATCGTGCTCCAGGAGCCGTATCTCTTCTACGGTTCCGTGTTGGAGAACATCCGCTACGGGCATCCCGAGGCGGAGCTCGAAAAGGTGCTCGAGGCGTCGAAGGCCGCGAATGCTCACGACTTCGTCGTAAAGCTGCCGCACGGCTATGACACGTTGGTCGGTGAGCGGGGGCAGAGCCTGTCGGGAGGGGAGCGTCAGCGCGTGTCGATTGCGCGGGCGATCCTCCACGACCCGAGGATCCTCATCCTGGATGAGGCCACGAGCGCCGTGGATACGGAGACAGAACGCAAGATCCAGGAGGCCATGGATCGGCTGGTCGCGGGCCGCACCGTGTTTGCGATCGCCCACCGGCTGTCGACGCTGCACAAGGCGTCGCGGCTGTTTGTAATGAAGGACGGCCGGCTGGCCGAGTCGGGCACGCACGGGGAGTTGCTGGCCCGGCCCGACGGAATCTACAGCCGGCTACACGGACTGCAGATGGAGCTGCAGACCGGGATTTAAACAGAGATAGGGGAGGGGATCATGATCTGGATCAAGAAGGGCCTGGAAGGGAAGGAACGCCTGACGCTCGAGAGGCGCGCGGACGGTCAGCTGTGGGCCGATCTGGACGGAGAGGAGCGGGCCGTCCGCGTTCATCGTTGCTTCCCGTGGTCAGAGCCCGGGCGCTACCTGTCGCTTCGGGACACCGACAATGAGGAGTTCGTGCTGGTCGAGTCGGTACACGAGTTGGGCGCCGGGTCGAGACGCGTCCTCGAGGAAGCACTAGTCGAGGCCGGCTTCGTCCTGGAAGTGACCGGGATCGCCGACATCAACGAGGAGATCGAGATCCGGACGTGGAAGGTCGAGACGCGTCAGGGCGAGCGGACCTTTCAGACGCGGTTGGACGAGTGGCCAACCCAGCTTTCGGCCGGGGGGATCGTCATCAAGGACGTCGCCGGCGACCTCTACCACGTCGCGGACCCGGACGGCATGGACGACCGAAGCCGGAAGTGGCTCTGGGCGTTCGTGGACTGAGGGGGCGGAGGACCGGTAGCGTCGGGCTGGGGGTGGGCGCCATGGGCGCTCACCCCCTTGTCATGGTACGACCGTGATTCCATCGAGAGCGCTGAAGTCGTCGTCGAAGGTGGCGACGAGCCCAGGTGGATGACGCCTTGCAACAGCGGCGATCGCCGCATCGTTGTGGAACGCGATGAGGAAGCTCGAATCGAGGACGATCAACGCGCACCATCAAACGTCATAGGCTACGGCGTCCACCTCCCGGCTGAGGCGCTCGTTCCCGTCCGGATACTCCTGAGGTCGGAGCTCGCGAAGGCTTGCAACCTGGACCTCATCGGGGTCGATTTTCGAAAGGTCGTAGTTCGCTTGAAGGCGCACCCACGCGGCGGCGGTGCTCCCGAAAGCCTTTTCCAGACGGACGGCCATTTCGGGCGAGATAGAGCTCTTCCCCGAGAGTACATTCGTAAGAGCCTGCCGGGAAACGCCGAGTCCCTTTGCGGCCTGGGTGACAGACAAGCCAAGGGCCTCGATGCAATCGTGTCTGATCGTCAGGCCAGGATGCGGTGGGTTCTTCATGGGCACTGGTTAACCCTCCATCAGTGGGTATCGAGGTATCGAACGTCGCACGGATCGCCGTCTTCGAACCTGAAAACGACGCGCCAGTTGCCTGAAACGTCGACGGGCCAGAAGCCCCGTCAAGTCACGCTTGTCTCCCAGGATCAGAGAGGTCCAAAGTTCCTGGTGTCAATCGGGTTGCTCGCGACCTACCTACCGGCCCGCCGCGCGGCCGACGTCGATCCGGTGGAGGCGTTGCGGGCGGACTGAGCCGCCTCAGGCCCTGCCGGCGTGTTGCATCCCCGCCCCTCAGGCGTGTATTATCGAGCCGTGTCGACGAAGACATCGAGCCCTGAGCCCGATCCTGGATTCGGTCTCGACAGGGGTACTATGTTGCAGGTGATTGTTCTGGGTGTGAGGTTCATCAGATGATCGCAAACAGACCCAACCGGTTGTATCTCACCTTCGCTCTTGTCGCGCTCAGCCTCGTTTCTGCCGAAAGCGCAGCCGCGAAGTGCGCCCGTCAGCTGATCCAGATGCCTGGGCTCGAGCCAAATGACGGGGTCATATTCGTAGACGGCGTGATCCTACAGGTCGGACTGCAGGAGGGACAATCATCATTCGATGACCTCTTCCAGGAAGGACAGTCACTCAATGACCTCGATCCTTCCGCTATCCACTCAATCGAGATCACTTGCTGGAACCCCAAGACAGGTGAGATCGGAGGCGGGGCCGGGATCCCGGTCATAGCAATTCTGACAAAGGATCTCATGGAGTCTCCGGGAGCCCCGAGCGAGGCTGATATCCGCGCGAAGGCCAGTCGCGCGATGCAAGAGTTGTTCAAAAGTCGTGGGGGATCGTTGTCTCAGGTGTCGCCTCCGGCCTAGAGACCCGATCTCAGGCGTAGACCCTCTGTTAGGTCTGCCTCACGCATAGACCGTCCGCTCGAACCGCCGCAGCAACCAGAGGATCGCCACTGCTGGAATGAGCGCACCGGGCGCCAGCAGCCACCACTCCACTTGACCCTGGCTGGCGCCCCAGAACAGACGCATGGGGTAGTAGAGGAGCCCGGGTACGCTTCCGATCCACTCGAAAGGCGTAGGCACGAAGAAGAGCAGGACGGGCACACCGCTCCAGATCTGTACCGGCTTCAACAGCATGATCGCTTGCACCTTGTTCTTCATGTAGATCACGTAGACCAGGGCAACGATGGGGACGGAAAGCGAGGCAAGGGCAGCCGTCGCCAGGAGCTCGAGCCAGGAGACCGAAACCAGATCCGCAAGCAGCACGCCGATCATCGTAAACACGACGCTGAGCACCATCGCCACCACCAGCCGGTAGCCCACGAAGCTTCGCAACGAGAGCGGGGTGGCCTGGAGGGCCAGCAACGTGCCCTCGTCGCGCTCTTCGACGAAGAGAATGCCGACGACGAAGCCCAGCATTACCGGCTCTTGGGCGATGATGAAGTTGCCCAGGATGAGCCCGTAATACGGCTCGAGCTCGACAAACTGGGCCACGAGATCCCCAATGTAGGGAATCAGCCAATGCATGCCCCAGGAGAAGAGCGGCAAGACGACGATGAGGAAGCTCAGCAAGAAGCCATCCCGCCAGATCAGGCGCACATCGTTGGGCGCTAGCACTCTCACGGCTCTGATCACGTGTGTGTTCATGAGGAGAGCTCCCCTCGCACGACGAAGCGGTCGATGGAGCGCGACGCCCAGAACAACACGGCACCGACGACCAGCATGCCGTAACCGAAGGCGTAGACCAGCTGGAGCGGCTCCACTGGCACGAAGGCGTTCTTGGCCAAGAGCAGCGCTGGCATCGAGGGCCACAAGTAGAACAGCGACGTCGGCCAGATTTCGAAGTACCAGAAGTTCGGTAGATCGAACGCGAGGGAGGCGAGTATTACCGGCAGCAGGAAGTGGGTGATCGAGCGGTACCGCACACCCAACACCACCCCGACCCCGACGCCCATACTGGCCCGCATCACCACGGCCAGCACGAGCCAGCCGAACGAGAAGCCCAGGCCATAGGCAATGATCGCCATGACCGCGCTCTCCACCAGCGCTAGTGCGGCCAGGGTAATGAGCTTGGAGGCCAAGTACTCGGAGGGTCTCAGAGGCGAGACCATCATGACGCCGAGCGTCCCCTCACCCCGCTCGAGCAAGATAAGCAAGCCAGCCAGAAAGACCGTCGACACGCTCACGCCATACATGACCAGCACCGGCATGAAGAAGTTCAGCTGCTCAGGCGTGACCAGTGAGCGCAACAGAAGGCCCAATGCGACCGCCGTGCCCACCACGATCGCATACACCTTGTAGCGTGCCTGGAGCTGTGAATCGAGTCGCAGCGTGTTGGTCAGCCTGCCCATGAGAGCTCCCGGCCGGTCACCCGGATGAAGATGTTCTCGAGCGTGGTCTCCTGGGTGTGGACCGTCTGCAGGGACGGCTCGCGCAGGGCCGTCAGGAACTCCTGGTTCTCGGCCAGGCCTTCCATCGGGAAGTCGCGCCCCTCGAGTTTTCCGTTGGCGCGGTATCCACCCGTACACGCCGATCGCCGTAGCGGACCTTCAGCTCGCGTGGAGCGTCGATCAGGGCGATGCGTCCGTCGAGCAGGAACGCTACCCGATCACAGATCTCGTCGGCCGTCGCCATGTCGTGGGTGGTGAGGAAAACCGTTGCGCCGCGCTCGCGGTGCTCGAGAATCAAGTCCTTGATATTGCGCGCGCTCAGCGGATCGAGCCCCGTGGTGGGCTCGTCGAGGAACAGCAGTCGCGGGCGGCAGAGGACCGCACGCGCAAAGCTCAAGCGCACGCGCATTCCCTTCGAGAAGCGCTCGACACGCATGTCCGCTTCTTTGAGCAGATCCACCTGTTCCAGCAAGTGGTCCAGATTCTCGGTCTCTCCCTGATACAGTGAGGCGAAGTAGCTGAGATTCTCGCGCGCGGTGAGGCGGCCGAAGTGAACCGGTAGCTCGAAGCCGACCCCGACCTGCTCGTACAGATCAGAGCCCCAGTCGCGCGATTCGCGCTCGAGCACGCTTACCTTGCCGCCGTAGTCGCGCAGCAAGCCGATGAGCACTTTTTGTGTGGTGCTCTTGCCCGCACCGTTCGGTCCCAGAAACCCGAAGATCTCGCCGTCCCCGACCGAGAACTCGAGATCGTTCACCGCCGGTTCCTTCGCACCCCGGTAGGTGAAGACCATCCCTTTCACGTCGATCATGGCTCGAATGACCCTTATGTGAAGTCGTTATCGATGACCAAAGTGCTAGTGTACTATTGTACTAGTGATATAGTACAATATGCTCCCGTCCGCGTCAAATGCCTTCCTAGACCTTCTGGTCTTTCCACTTGCCGCGCCTGAACAACAGGCCAGCCACGATCGCCTCGGACGAGAAGCCGAGCATCACTGCGATGTGCACACCCCAGGGACCGATCCCCATCGTCTGGGCCAACACCCAAGCGAGCGGAATCTGGAAGACCCAGAAGCAAAGTAGGTTGACCCAGGTGGGCGTCCAGGTGTCGCCGGCCCCGTTGAACGAGCTGACGAGCACCATGCCGTACGCGTAGAAGAAGAATCCGGCACTGACCGTCCTCAACGCGAGAATCCCGTTGCTGACCGTCTCCGGATCCGGGGAGAATGCACGCACGATCGGTCCCGCGAACACCATGAAGAGAATGCCTACGCTACCCAGGAAGTAGAGGTTCAGGCGCGCGGCGATCCAGACCGATTTTTCCGCTCGATCCGGCTTTTCCGCCCCCAGCGCTTGGCCGACCATGGTGGCTGCAGCGTTGCTCATCCCCCATGCGGGCAAGAGCGCGAAGAGCACGATCCGAATGGCGATCGTGTACCCGGCCAGCGCCGAACTCCCGAAGATCGCGATGATGCGCACGAGTCCGATCCACGACGCCATTCCAATGAATGTCTGGAGGGTCGCGGTCGCGGAGAGCCGCATGAGCCTCCACATGAGGGGCAAGTCCAGGCGCCAGTGCCTGAGCTGGACGTTGAGGCGTCCCATGCCGCGAATCAAGATGAACAGCTGCAGAGACACCGCCGTCCCACGGCCGATCACCGTGGCGATCGCCGCACCCTGAACGCCCATCTCCGGGAACGGACCCAAGCCGAAGATCAGCGTCGGGTCGAGTATGATGTTGATTCCGTTCGCGAGCCAAAGCATCCGCATGGCGATCACGGCGTCCCCGGCTCCCCGGAAGGCCGCGTTGTTCATGAAGAGAAGGAGTACCGTGATGTTGCCCGCGAACATGATGCGCGTGTACCCCGACCCGATCTCCACCACGTCGGGTTCGGCGCCCATGAGGGACAGGAGCCACGGTGCCGAGAGCGAGCCCACGACGCCGAGGACGATCGCGATTCCCACGCCCAGCAGCACGGACTGGGCGGCCGTGTGCCCGGCTGCGTCCTGGTCCTTCTCCCCCGCTCGGCGAGCGATCATGGCGGTGACACCGATCCCCAGGCCCATCGCCGCCGTATAGACCAGCGTCATCATAGACTCGGTGAGCCCCACGACCGCGACCTGCTCGGGTCCCAGCCTGGACACGAAGAAGATGTCCACCACCGCGAACACCGACTCCATGACCATCTCCAGCACCATGGGCACGGCGAGCAGAACGATCGCGTGCCGCATGGGGGCTTCCGTGTAGTCCACACCGGTGCCCTTGATCGCCATCCACACGGCGGACCAGAAGCCGGGGATTTCGGCGTGCTCTTCGGCCGCTTCGGAAGCGGCCTCGGGAGTCGGCTCGGGAGCGGACTCGAGAGCGGCTTCTGTGGGCTCGTTCACGGCGGGTCAACCGGGGGGTGGGAAGTAGGACGGGAAGCCGGGAATATACACGAAGCGGCGGTGGGGGTGTTCAGAGCGCTGCGCGTCCTGCCGACGGAGGCGCTGTCCGACCGCCTAACGACCTCCCGACAGGAGCCAAACGACCACGGCGGCTATGGCGACGTTCGTGAGCGTGTCGCCGCGTTCCGGAAGTAACTCCCCGGCGTCGTGCCGAGGACGCGTTTGAACATGGCGATGAAGGAGCTTGTGCTGGAATAACCGACCGATAGGCCGGCGGCCGTCACGGAGTCGCCGGCGGCGAGTCGTTCGAGTGCATGCAGGGTTTTGATCCGTTGGAGCCAGCGCCCGAAGGTCAAGCCCGTCTCCCGTACAAAGAGTCGTTCCATCGTGCGCACGCTGGCTCCGGTGCCTCGAACCAGTTGCGAGAGCGATCCCGTCGCGGAGAGATCGGCCTGGGCGTTCTCCGCCACCCGACGAGCGCGTGCATCCGAGGGGAACCTGACCCGGAGTGGAGCTTCTTGGCGGTGAACGATCTGGTCCACCAGGACAGCGGCCAGCCGCGCCTCTGCTGGCTCGTCGACCGAGAGCATGCCCAGGCGCACGGTCTCCAAGATCAACTCTCGCAGGAGCGGCGTGACATCGATCACGCAGCAAGACTCGGGCAGTCGCTCCGCCAGAGCGTGATGGAGGTAGAGGGTGCGCATCCTGACCAAGCCAGTCGTCCTCACCGCGTGCTCGAGGTTGGCAGGTATCCACACGGCTCGGTGGGGAGGAACGACCCAGGTGCCGACCGCCGTGTCGACAGTCATCGCACCAATCGTAGCGTAAACCAACTGGTGCCACTCGTGCGCGTGCGGGTCGATCCGATGGTCTGACGGAAGGCGCAATCCCAGAAACCGGACCACGATCGGAGGCTCTCCGACCCCTTCGGGCGTATGACGGTATAGCGACATATCTTGGCAGAATAGCGCAAGACAGCCAGACGGGAAACGACTAGGTTGACATCACAAGGGCCCATACCCGAGATCCGGAGACCAACATGCCCAACGACATCGCCCATTTTGCCATCCAAGCCGACGACTGTCAGAGGGCCAAGGCCTTCTACGAGAAAGTCTTCGGCTGGACCCTCGAGCCATGGGGTCCACCCAACTTCTGGCAAATCCATACCAGCCCGGGTGCGATCCGAGGAGCGCTCCAGGAGCGTCGCCATCCGGTCTCCGGTAAGGGGACGACCGGCTTCGAGTGCACCATTGCAGTGGAAGACGTCGAGGCCATCGCAGAAGCCATTGAAAGCCACGGTGGCGAGGTCATGAGTCAACCTTATGTGATTGAGACCGTGGGCACGCTGATCATGTTCAAGGACACCGAGGGCAATGTGGTCGGAGCCATGCAGTACATCGGCTAGGTCAGAAGTACATCGACCAGGTCCAAGAGAGAAACGTGGTGGACGTTTGTGGTCGCTCCTGGGCTTTGACCGAGCGCAACACTCCGCCTATGCTAGCGGCCACGGCGAGTCTGTGCAGAGGCATACAACCGATCCCACGTGACGAGGCCCGGGATGTCGGACATTTGGCGTAAGGTGAACCTGAAAGAGCAGCCGGAGATAGTCGTGTCCTCCGCCCCGGCCAGTTTCGAGCCCAAATCCGTCCTGATGCCTAAGACCAGATCCGTGCTGCTGTTGGCCACGTTTATGACGGCCGCCATCGGCGGTCCTTGGAGCAGCGCCGCGGGCCAGCTCACATGGCAGGCGCTACCGGATATGCCGGTCGGCAAGTGGGAGACGGCAACCGCCGT
The DNA here is from genome assembly GCA_965249775.1 of Longimicrobiales bacterium. Classification (GTDB taxonomy): domain Bacteria; phylum Gemmatimonadota; class Gemmatimonadetes; order Longimicrobiales; family Gaopeijiaceae; genus UBA822. The sequence goes on along the minus strand of OZ252253.1, from coordinate 2,313,605 downwards.
CATCGACGGCAAGATTCACTTGTTCGGCGGCTACATGGAGAACGTGCGGTCGAGTAAGCGATCAGACGTTTTTGATCCAAGAGATGGCAGTTGGGCCCGGCTCCAGGATCTGCCGAGCGCGATATCCCACGTGAACGCTGTGGTCGATGGCCGCACCGTCTGGTTCGCTGGTGGATTCAAAGACGGCTACCGGGGTCACGCGATCGCGGAGGTCTGGAATTACGACATCGATCAGGATCGTTATACGGCGGCACCGCTGCTCCCGGAAACGAGAGGTGGGGGCGGCCTCGCCCTCGTGGGTGGCGACCTCCACTACTTCGGCGGTTTGAAGGCGGATCGCGATACCGACGCGCCCGACCACTGGATCCTCGACCTGGAGGCTTGGCGCACGCTTGGAGGGGGCTCCGTGCAGTGGCAGAATGCTGCCCCTATGCCCACACCCAGGAATCAATTCTCCGCCGTGACGATCGACGGAAGAATCTACGCCATCGGTGGCCAGTTCCATCACGACAGCGAGCAGCTCGATCAGGCGCATGTGGACATCTACGATCCCGAAACGGACTCGTGGACGAGCGGGCCTGCTTTGCCCAAAGGACACTCGCATGGCGAGGCGGGCACGTTTGTGCACGACGGCCGGATCTATATGGTCGGAGGTCACACGACGCCGGAGGGCGGCACAAAGTCGATCGACGCGGACATCCTTGCTCTGACTCCTGGTGGGACATGGGAGCTGGTCGGAAGGCTTCCCATGGCGTTGTCTTCGCCCGCCGCTGCTATCATCGACGGTAGGCTCTACGTTGCTGGGGGCTCAGTCGATGGCGGAAGCGTCGCAGCGAGGATGTGGGTCACCGATGTGCCGTGACAGGTTGGGGCGCTTCAAGGCACGAAATAGTCGAAACTCGAATGCGAGGCGGTGTCATGCTTAGAGGACGGTTCATGCTCAGACGTGCGACTTCGAATACGCCGCTCGCGGCGGCGCTATTGTTGTCGGCAACCGGAGCGTGTGGACAGCAGAGGGTCTCACTCGATCAGATCACCCTGCCGCCCGGCTTCAGCATCGAGGTCTATGCGGAAGGCCTTTCCAGCCCTCGATCCATGACGCTCACACCGAACGGGACGCTGTTCGTGGGCACCCGCAGCGCGCGGGGTGCGTCGGGAGACGCCGGCCAGGTATATGCCATTCTAGATCGCGACAACGACCAAAAGGCGGACGAAGTCATCACGATCGACTCCGGGTTGAACACACCGAACGGCGTGGCCTTCCGAGACGGGTCGCTCTACGTGGCCGAGATCAACCGGATCCTGCGTTATGACAGGATCGAATCTCGTCTCGAAAACCCGCCCGAGCCCGTTGTCGTCAACGACACGTATCCCTCGGATCGTGCGCACGGCTGGAAGTACATCGCGTTCGGCCCCGACGGTAAGCTCTATGTGCCGGTGGGTGCCCCCTGCAACGTGTGTGATCGGGAAGACGACGAGCCGCGGTACGCCTCGATCACTCGGATGAACCCGGACGGCAGCGACTTGGAAGTCTTCGCGAGCGGGATTCGCAACTCCGTCGGGTTCGCCTGGCATCCGGCCACCAACGAGCTGTGGATGACCAGCAACGGGCGGGACGGGTTGGGTGACGAGACACCGTCCGATGTCCTGAACCATGCGGATCGGCAGGGCCTGCACTTCGGCTTTCCGTTTTGTCATGCCGGAGACGTTCCGGATCCCCAGTTCGGTGACGCGAAACCCTGCGGTGATTTCGAGCCTCCTGCGCTCGGTCTCGGGCCCCACGTAGCCGCTCTGGGGATGCGCTTCTACACGGGTGACATGTTCCCCGAGCGATATCGGAACCAGATCTTCATCGCCGAACACGGGTCGTGGAATCGAAGCCCGGCGGCAGGGCACACGGGTTATCGGGTGACGGTCGTGCACCTGGACGGCGATCGCCCCGTCCAATACGAGGTGTTCGCAGAGGGATGGCTCCAGGACAACAACACCGCGTGGGGACGGCCCGTTGACGTGCTCGTAATGCCAGACGGTGCGCTGCTGCTATCGGACGACGGCGCCGGCGTGATCTACCGGATCAGCTATTCGGGGTAGCCATTCGGGGTAGCTATTCGGGGTAGGCCGTCGCACCGTTGCACTCGAGCATCACCCGCAACATGTTGCGTGAGCCCTCGTTCCTTCCTCTGGTGCATACAATGTCCGCTCGCCCGACCTCGTCGTTGGTTGTGACGGCGCTCGCGCTCCTGGGCGCGTTGGGACACACCGAGGACGGCTCCGCGCAGACGGTCGATTTTCAGCGTGACGTCCGGCCGATCCTGGCCGACAACTGCTTCCAATGCCACGGGCCCGACCCGAGCACGCGTGAGGCGGAGCTGCGCTTCGATACCAGGGAGGGCGCCTTCGCAGGGCGCACACGTGGTCAGCCGATCGTGCCGGGCGACGCCGCAAGCAGCTTGCTGTTTCAGCGAATCACGCACGACAACCTGCAACGGCGCATGCCGCCCACCTCGGCGAACAAGACGCTGACCGACGATCAGGTCGAGACCCTGCGCCGATGGATCGACGAGGGGGCGTCATGGGAGCAGCACTGGTCCTTCACGGCGATCGAGCGGCCCGAGGAACCGCCGGTCAGCGACGATACATGGGCACGCAGTCCACTCGACCGATTCGTGCTCGCCCGCCTGGAGACTGAGGGTTTCCAACCCGCGCCGGAAGCCGACAGGCCGACGCTCGTGCGCCGTGTCGCGCTGGATCTGACGGGCCTGCCGCCCACCCCAGAGCTGGTGGAGCGCTTCCTGAGCGACGACTCGGACCAGGCATACGAGAGAATCGTCGACGAGCTGCTCGCGTCGCCCCACTGGGGTGAACACCGAGCACGATATTGGTTGGATGCCGCCCGCTACGGCGACACCCACGGGATCCATATCGACAACTACCGCGAGATGTACCCGTACCGCGACTGGGTCATCCGGGCTTTCAACGACAACACGCCGTTCGACGAGTTCACGGTTGCGCAGATCGCCGGCGACCTTCTGCCCGACCCGACGCTCGACGAGCTCGTGGCGACCGGGTTCCAGCGGAACAACATCACCACCAACGAGGGCGGGGTGCTCCCCGAGGAGTACGAAGCGATCTACGCGAAGGATCGGGCCGAAACCATCGGTGGCGTGTTTCTCGGGCTCACGGTCGGCTGCGCCACCTGCCACGACCACAAGTTCGACCCGATTCGGCAGACCGAGTTCTACGCTCTGACGGCGTTCTTCCGGAACACCACGCAATACGCGATGGACGGCAACGTCTTTGATCCGCCGCCCACCCTGGTCGTGCCGCGCGAAGAGGATCGACCGCTCTGGAACGAGCTCCGTGAAGAGTCGAGGGCGAACGAGGCGTTGATCAGCCAGCGGGGGGCCGTGGTCGACGACGCGTTCGAGGACTGGCTGGGGTCGGGAGAGTATCGCTCGCTGACCGGGCCCCTGGCCGAGTCGGCAGGGCGGATGAGCCTTATCCTCGACGACGAGGCTACGGCACCGGTGTTCGACGTGGACGGCACCGCACGCCCGGTGACGCTCGAAGGCACCGTGTCGATCGAGTCCGGCCCGGAAGGCCAGCCGGCGATGAGGTTTGCGGACGACTCGCGGGCTGAGCTTCCGAGCGTACCCCTCGACGCCGACACGCCCTTCTCGATCGCACTTTGGATCTACCGGCCCGAGGCAGGAGGCTCCTCCGTCGCCCGGCAATACGATCGCGACGACGGCGGACGCGGCTGGCAGTTGAATGTTGGCGACCAGCCCTCCTTCCAACTGACGGGCGAGGAGGAGCCGGAGACCGAAAGGCGCCCGTCAGCGCGGATCGTGCCGCGGCCGGGCGTCGAGCCCATCCCGCGAGGCGAGTGGACCCATGTCGTCGTCACACACGAGGGCACGGCCGATCGGGCGGGGAGGGCTCTGTACCGCGACGGCGAACGCGTCGAGACGACCGGCAGTGAGTATTTCGGGAAAGTGTTGGGCAGCATCGTGACCGACGGCCCGCTCGAGCTTGGTCGAGGAGGTGGTGGGATCGCCGACCTCCGGATCTTCGATCGTGCGCTCACGGCCGAAGAGGTCGAAGTGGTCTCGCTGTGGCCCACGCTGCGGCTGGCCGGTGCCAAGACGCCGGACGTCCTCACGCAAGACGAGCGGGAGGCGCTCCGTCTCCATTACCTGGCCGTAGAGGATGGGCGCTACGGGCAGCTCATCGCACGCAATCAGGAGATCGACCGGGAGTGGCGTGAGATCCGCCGGCGGGGCGCGCTGACGCACGTCATGAACGAGCGGATGGACTCCGAGCCCGAGGCCTACGTGCTGTTTCGCGGGCTGTACGACCAGCCCGGCGAGCGCGTGACGGCCGGCGTGCCGAGTGCGCTTCCTCCTATGGCCGAGTCCCAGCCTCGCAACCGGCTCGGTCTCGCTACTTGGTTGGTCGACGATGCCAACCCGCTGACCACCCGAGTGACGGCCAACCGTTTCTGGCAGCAGATATTCGGCACGGGCCTCGTCGCGACGAGCGATGACTTCGGAGCGCAGGGGGACCGACCGACTCACCCGGAGCTGCTGGATTGGTTGGCAGTCGAGTTCCGGGATTCCGGCTGGGACGTAAAACAGTTCTTCCGCATGCTGGTGACGTCCGCGGCCTATCGCCAGTCAGCCGAAGTGACCGATCAAAAGCTCGAGGTGGACCCAGACAACCGTCTAGTTTCTCGCGGTCCGCGGTTCCGGATGGATGCCGAAATGGTACGCGACTACGCCCTCGCGTCGAGCGGGCTGCTGACACGCACGTTCGGTGGCCCCAGCGCCCGGCCGTACCAGCCCGACGGGGTGTGGTCTTCCATCGCGATGCCACAGAGCGACACCCGCGTCTACACGCAGGACGTCGGAGAGAACCTCTATCGTCGTAGCCTCTACACGTTCTGGAAGCGCCTGGCGCCTCCGCCGTCGATGGACATCTTCGACGCGCCCACACGCGAGCACTCTGTCGTCCGGCGGGAGCGGACGAACACGCCGCTGCAGGCGCTGGTCACGATGAACGACCCGCAGTTCGTCGAGGCCTCGCGGTATCTTGCGCAACGCGCGATGCGGGAGGGCGAAGACAGTTTCGCCCAAAGGCTCGACTTCATCACGGCTCGCCTCCTGGCCCGGCCGTTCGAAGACGCCGAGCGCGCGGTCGCGAGGCGAACATACGACCGGCTCTTCGACGCCTACCAGGTGGACCTGGAGGCGGCCGAGCGTCTTCTCCAGGCCGGGGACTCCGAGCCCGACGCCAGCCTCCCGGTTGTCGAATCGGCTGCCTGGACGATGCTGGTCAATCAGCTGATGAACCTTGACGAGGTGTTGAACAAGTAGCACGGAAGCGTTGAACAGGTAGCGTGCAGGTACGCCACAGAGAGGACCGCATGGATCCGCTTCGCGAAATCGTTCTGGCCGAGACCAGACGCCAGTTCTTCGGGAAAATGGCCCAGGGAATCGGTGGGCTCGCCCTGTCGAGCCTACTCGCAGAGGACGTGTTCGCCCAGATGGCCGGTGGCGCACCGATGCCGGGTGGTGCGCAGATGCCCGGTGGCGTCCCGATGCCCGCTGGCGCCCAGATGCCCGCTGGCGTGCCGCCCCTGCAGCAGCTCGCGCCCAAGGCGACCCGGTGCATCTACCTGCACATGATGGGTGGACCGCCACAGATGGACCTGCTGGACTACAAGCCCGTCATGAGGGATTGGTACGATGAAGATCTTCCGGATTCGGTTCGGCAGGGCCAGCGCCTGACGACGATGACCTCGGGACAGACGCGCTTCCCGATTGCCCCGTCGGTCTTCGAGTTCGCGCAGCACGGTCAGAACGGCGCGTGGATTTCCGAATTGCTGCCGTATACGGCTTCGATGGTCGATGACATCGCGATCATCCGGTCCATGCATACCGAGGCGATCAACCACGAGCCGGGCATCACGTTCATCCAGACCGGCCAGCAGATCCCCGGTCGCCCATGCATCGGATCGTGGTTCGCATACGGTCTGGGCAGCATGAACGAAGACCTGCCGACCTTCGTCGTTCTGAATGCCGAGAAGAGCCATCCGAGGTCGAACGTGCAGGCGATCTCGGCGAAGCTCTGGAGTGCCGGCTTCCTATCCCCGGAGCACTCGGGCGTCATGCTGCGAACCGGCGTCGACCCCGTGCTGTACCTCCGCGATCCCGACGGCGTGTCGCGAGAGGTACGACGCGCGATGCTCGACGGGCTCGGCGACCTCAACAGGATACAGCACGACGAGCTCGGAAGCCCGGAGACGCTGGCACGCATCCAGCAATACGAGATGGCCTACAGGATGCAGATGTCGGTTCCCGAGATGGCCGACCTCTCGAGCGAGCCCGAGAGCACCTTCGAGCGGTGGGGCGACGAGGCGAGGCAGCAAGGCAAGTTCCAGAACGCCGCCCTGATGGCCCGACGCTTGGTGGAGCGAGGTGTCCGCTTCGTGCAGATCTACCACCGCGGGTGGGACGTCCACGCCTTCGCGCCCGAGGTTTTGCCGGCGCAGGCGCTCGACGTCGACCGTGCGGCGTGGGCGCTCATCCAGGATCTCAAGGAGCGTGGCCTCTTCGATGAGACGCTCGTCATCTGGGGCGGGGAGTTCGGACGCACGATCTACTCTCAGGGTCGCTTGACCCCGACGGACTACGGACGCGACCACCATCCGCGCTGCTTCAGCATCTGGATGGCCGGCGGCGGCGTCAAAGGCGGCGTGGTCCACGGCGAGACCGACGACTTCTCGTACAACATCGTCAGCGACCCGGTGCACATCAGGGACTTCCAGGCGACGATTCTGCACCTGTTCGGGATCGACCACGAAACCTTTACGGTCAAGCATCGGGGTCTGGACGCCAGGCTTACGGGAGTGCTACCCGCTCGGGTCGTTCAGGAGATCGTGAGTTAGGAGAGCCACCCGTTCCGGTCCCGGCCGAGTGGCAGACGTCGGGCCCAGCCCCTACTTGACCTGGAAACTGATCGGGAGCTGAATCCAGACCTGGACAATGTTTTCCCGGTTCAGAGCTGGCGAAAATCTGAAAACGTCGGCGACCTCGAGAGCCGCCTCGTCCAACAGCACGTGACCGGAAGTCTGAGAAACTCTCCGGTCCAGCACCATGCCCTCTTCCGAAATGAAAAACCAGACGACCACTTCCCCACCGATTCCGGCGTTGCGAAGGAGCGATGGATACTCCCTCATCAGCGCTTCCTGAACCTCACGCCTGTTCTTGATCTCCGGCTGGACGGTGTACGGCGTGAACACTGGATTAACCGATAGATCCACCGGCCCGTCGTTAGTGGGCGGCGGAGGCAAATCGTCGACCGGATTCTCCGCGAACGTGGTGGGCGCGATCGTGATATCCTCATCGATATCAGTCAGGGCCATTATCGGTGTCGCGGGCCGGATAATCGCCTCGGGCGGCGGCGGGATCTCGATTTCCGGGGGAAGCTCGAATATCATCAACTCGTCGGCCGTGAAGGACACATCAGCAGCTGTCCGTGTCGGCCAGAATTGAAAGAGCATGAAGTGGAAGACCGTCGCTGCGATCATCGAGCCCCAAAGCCACGATTCGAACGACCCCTTGAACCGGTCGTTCGCCGTTTTCGCATATATGGCCTCCGCCGTGGAGGGAACAGCTTTCGCGTTCATTTAGGAATCCTTCGTAGACCATTAGGAGGCTGGAAACCAAGCGAGCGTGCCCACAGCCACTTGGTAATGGAGCAAGGGGCGTGCCAGTCGTCTCTTCAAGACCTAGTGGAGACTTAGGGCTCCCAGGACCGGGTGGGCACGGCGCCTTTGTCCTCCAGAGGGGACGTTGGAGGTCTTTGTGCGAGGACGCCGTGGGAGGCAGAAAGTGATCAATATTGACGTCGCTTGCCCCATTTGCCTCCTTGGAGTAGGTGAGTGAGACCCTCTCCTGGAGGAGGTGTGGCATGCCGACGAGGCGATTCGTGAGGCAACTTGTGAGGCGACTATGAGGCGCGGGGACCTTCTGGGCCTATTGTTGATGAGCGCCGTCGCCGTGTCCGCGTGCGGCAGCGAACCGCCCCACAGTATCGTGCCGATTCCGCGGAGCTTTGAGACAGGGGAAGGCGCCTTCGTCCTCGACGGGTCGAGCGGGATAGCGCTGACAGACCCGAGCGACAGCGAGGCTCGGGAGGTCATTGAGCTCTGGGCCGGCCCGGTCCGGGCGGGCACGGGGCTGGCGTTGCCCATCTCGGCCGACGGCACGCTCCGCGTCGGTGTCGACGGAAGCGGAGGTCCGGAGAGCTACCGACTCACTGTGTCCGAGTCGGGCATCTCGATCGCCGCTGGTGATCATGCCGGCCTATTCTATGGCTTGCAGTCGCTGACGCAGCTCCTGCCCCCAGGGCTGGGAGACAGTGCCGGTCGTGAAGCCGGTGGCAGGTCGGCTGCCACCGGGCTGGAGGTTCCGTCCGTGCGGATCGACGACGGCCCCCGCTTCTCGTACCGCGGTATGCACCTCGACGTCGCTCGGCACTTCTTCGGTCCCGATTTCGTGAAGCGCTACATCGACATGCTCGCGCGCTACAAGATCAATCGCTTCCATTGGCACCTGACCGAGGACCAGGGCTGGCGTATCCAGATCGACCGCTATCCGCGGCTGACGGAAGTGGGCGCGTACCGGGCACAGACGCACATCGGACACAGCCGGGACGACTTCAACGGCGACGGCGAGCGGTACGGCGGCTTCTACACGAAAGGCGAGATCCGCGACATCGTGGCCTACGCGGAAGCTCGCTACGTGACGATCGTCCCGGAAATCGAGATGCCCGGGCACTCCTTGGCCGCACTAGCCGCCTACCCAGAGCTGGCCTGCACTCCAGGCCCCTTCGAGGTCGGGATGACGTGGGGCGTCTTCGAGGACATCTACTGCCCCTCGGAAGAGACGTTCGCATTTCTTCAGAACGTGCTTACGGAGGTCATCGAGCTCTTCCCGGGGGAGCTGATCCACGTGGGTGGGGACGAGGCACCGAAGGAGCGCTGGGAGGAGAGCGAGCTAGTACAACGCCTGAAGGAGCGTGAGGGCCTCGCAGACCAGCACGAGGTGCAGAGCTGGTTCATCCAGCGTATCGAGCGCTTCCTGAACGAGAATGGACGTCGGCTCATCGGGTGGGACGAGATTCTCGACGGGGGCCTGGCACCTGATGCGACGGTCATGTCCTGGCGGGGAACCGAGGGCGGAATCGAGGCGGCAAGGCTGGGACACGACGTCGTCATGACTCCGTACAGCCACCTCTATCTCGACTTTTACCAGACCGCGAACCAGGAGGACGAGCCCCTCGCAATTGGCGGTTTCCTACCTCTCGATACTGTCTACTCCTACGAGCCCGTCCCCACCGAGCTCACATCGATCGAGGCGAGGCACATCCTCGGAGCCCAGGCCAACGTCTGGACGGAATACATGCCGAACGAGGACCATGTGGAGTATATGGTGTTCCCCCGTTTGTTCGCGCTCTCGGAAGTCGTCTGGTCGCCCACCGAAAGCAGAGACTTCGCCGGCTTCGTCAAGCGCCTGGATTGGCACTTCGACCGGCTCGAGGCTCTCGGGATCAACTACCGACCGCTCGATCGTTAGGGGCCCTGGGCGGGAGTGGCGACTCCTTTTCTTGCGTGTGGAAGGGAGAGGGATCGATGGTCCTCCTCCAGCCAGCGCTTTGCTCCACCGCCTACGGCGGCGGACTGTCTTGCGGAGGACCATCGATCCCTCTCCCTCAACCGTGTTCTGTGGAGCCGAACACCGCCCGCCCGGGCTTGGTGGGGCTTTGGCAGGTAGGCGGGAATGACCTTTCTGCCAAGCCCCCAACGCCCCTTGCAGCGGTCCGTCGGTGCCCCACCGAACACGGTGACGTGAAGAGGGGCCCACGGTCCCGCGTAGGACGGTCTGCGGCGAAGCCGTAGAGCGAAGCGTCGGCCGGAGCGGGACCGTGGGTCCCTCTTCCACCTACGAGCGAGAAAAGGGCGCCCCCGTACCCGACGGCAAGGAAGTCATGCCTTGCTGATCCATCCCCACGGGTCGTCCTCCTCACCGCGTTGAATCGCGATGAGGTCCTGGCGCAGCCGATTCATCAAGGGTGTCTCGTCGGGAAGGTCGATCGTCTGCTCCTGGTCGACGACCCGCGAGACCGGGCGAACCGCGAGAGCCGTCGAGGCGGTGAACATCTCCTTAAGAGTGCCGACCTCCACTGCCTTGGCGACTTCGCTCAAGGTGATGGCGCGCTCGACGACCTCCAGTCCGTGGCGTTCGCGGGCGAGCGTGATCACCGAGCGACGCGTGATCCCAGGGAGAATGGTGTCTTGCAGCGCCGGGGTCACGAGCTCTTCACCGATGACCATGAAGACGTTCATCGTGCTGGCCTCTTCGATCCGTGTGTGGCTCTCGGCATCGAGCCACAGAACGGCGTCGCAGCCAGCCTCTTTGGCCCGCCAAGTTGGATAGTACTGGTGGGCGTAGTTCGCGGACGTCTTGGCGTGGCCCAGTCCTCCCCTTGCGGCTCGGCTGAACTCGCGCTCGGCGAACAGCACCAACGGCTTGTGCGGAAACAAGCGAAGCGGCGCGGTGAGAACCACGAACGTGGTATGGCCCGATGGCACCGGCATCACGTGGTCGTCCTGGCCGAAGACGAGCGGACGGATATAGAGCGTCTCGCTCGAGAACGGCGACGACCAGCTGGCCGAGTCCCTCACCTGACCCAACACGGCCTCGAGGAAGATCTCTTCAGGAGGGGCGGGCATGCGAAGCCTGTCGCACGACGCGACCAGGCGCCTGTAGTGCTCGTCGATACGGAAGAGCAGCACAGGATCTGTCCCGTTCCAGAACGCTTTGCAACCCTCGAACACGCTCTGCCCAAACTGGATCCCCATGGCGCCCGGGTGAACGGGCAGCTTTCCGCACGGCACGCGACGAGGGGGAGCCCAGTCGCTGCCGGTGCACTCGGCGGTGCTCATCTGTGGCGACCAGTCCTCGAACAGAGGAAGGGGCGGTTGATCCGCCGGCTCGATGGGCTGCTGTAAGTCTTGGGTCTCGGATTGGACGCTTGGCGTGGTCATCCACCAATACTCGGCGATCGCGGTGAGTCACGCCACACCTCTGACCTGCCACACCAATGCTTTACAGTCGCCAACACTTGGCCTAGCGTTCGGAGCGCGCCGTCAGAGCGCCTCCGGTCCGCGGGCAGGGAACGTCCCATCTGATTCTGTGAGAGACTTTCGCGCCAGGACCTCTTTCAGCCCGTCCTGCGGACACCGGGCATATGAAGGAGGCCACCATGACCAAGCGCCAGCCCGTCCGCTCCCTACCAGAGAATCCAAGCCTCGAGTTGGATCGCAAGCGTGCCAAGTCGCTGCTCGCTAGTCTACGCGACGCCGACAGTGAGGCCCTTGCCCGTCTGCGCACACATCACCCCCGCTTCCGGGAGCGTGGAGATGAGGCGATCTCGCCCGACGAGCCTGTGCTCGCCGACGCACAGCTGGTGATTGCCCGTGAGTACGGGCTGTCGAGCTGGCCCCAGCTCACGCTGCGGATCAAGCAGATGACCGCGAGCTTCGCCGATCGGCTGGAGGCCTTCCTCCAGGAGGCATGCCAGGGGTCCCTCGAACAAGCGAAGCGAATGCTCGAGCACGATCCGAGTCTCGGCCAGGCAGATCTCTACACCGCCTGCGCTACGGGCGACAGCGAGCGGGTGTTCGCACTCTTGAAAGAGGATCCGAAGTTGGCGATCGCGCGGGGCGGCAGCCTCCGCTGGCCGCCGATTCTCTACGTCGCCTTCTTTCGATTTGCCCGAGAGACTGAGAACCATCGCCGGGCATTGGCGAAGATCGCCGAACGACTGCTCGACCTCGGCGCCGATCCGAACAGCTTCTACCGGTTCGACAAGGCCGATCCCGGTAGCCGGATCCCCGCACTCTGCGGCGCAACCGGCGATTCCAACCAGCCCGCCGTCACGCGCCTTCTGCTCGAGCGCGGAGCAGAGCCCAACGACGCCGAGTCGATCTTCCATGCGGCGGAGGCCATGAACGAGGAGTGCCTGGAGATCTTGGTGGAGCACGGGGCCGATGTGAACGCCGATCCGAACCGCTATGGCAACCGGCCGATCTACTTTCTCTTCGGCTATCGCCAGGCCCACGCAGGGTCACCGACGACCCTACAGGGGATTCGCTGGCTCCTCGAGCACGGTGCGGATCCCAACCGGACCAGTACCGAAGAGGAAGAGACGGCGTTACAGCTCGCGGTGCGGAACGGCTGGGGCGTGGAGGCGCTCAAACTTCTGCTCGACCACGGCGCCCTCGTAAGTACGAGGCGGAAGGACGGTAAGACCGCTTACCAACTCGCGGTCCTCCACGGAAACGTGGCGGCCGCCGGGCTGCTCGCCGAGCACGATGGGGAGGTGACGCTCGATCCGACCGAGCGCTTTTTCTCCGCATGCGGTGCGGGCAATCGCTCCGACGCGCTGTCTCTCCTCTCCGACGACCCGGACCTGGTCGAGCGCCTGACCCCGGAGCAGCAGCGGATTCTCCCGGCGGCGGCGGGTCTTCCGAACGACGAGGCCGTTCGACTCCTGCTCGAGTTCGGCGTCCCGATCGATGCGAAGGATGCCGACGGGGCGACCGCTCTGCACATAGCGGCCTGGAGCGGCCATCGCCCCACCGTCCGGATTCTGCTGGCGGAGGGACCCTCCCTCGACGTGGTCGATGACACGCATGGCGCAACACCGTTGGGTTGGGTCGTCCACGGATCGACGTGGTGCCGTAACCCGACGGGTGACTATGTTGGGATCGCGGAGGACCTCATCGTTGCGGGCGTGCTGCACAGTTCCACGAATTCCGACATCGACTCGTCGCTCTCGGGAGCCAGCGACGAGGTCGCGGACGTCCTGCGACGCTACGGCGCCATGGATGGGTGATCGGACGGACCCCCGTGTACGCCAGTTAGCGCCGTCTACCACACCCCCGGAATGAGCCGCGAGCGAACGCGAGTGGCGTACTCGGCGTAGCCTGGGAGCTTCTTGTGTAGCGTACGGTCTTCGAGAACTGTGCGGATCAACAGGCTGATCATTGCGAGCACGGTGGGAAGGAGCGCCCAGGTCGAGGTCAGTAGGAGCGGGAAGGAGAAGAGCCAGGCGAGCATGCCGACGTAGCCGGGGTGGCGCACGATGCGGTACGGGCCCGTGTCGATCACGTAGTGGCCACGCTCGCTCTGAATACGGACCGTCTTCTCGAAGAAGGGGCTTTCAGCCATGGCTCGTAGGAAGAGCCCGCTACCGAGGACGAACAAGACGACGCCGATCGGCCACACCCATGGAGGTAGCGGCGCTGACCCGGAGCGGAGGCCGAACCATGCGGCCACCCCGATCGCGATCATCAGCGGATTGAACACCGCGAAGAACACCCAGTCCCAGGTCTCGGTGCCCTTACCGGGAAACATCCGATGCTCGATGACCTCGGGGTTCACGAGCCACACCCACAAGTGGCCGAGCCCAAAGACCACCATGAGGGCTATGACGGTCCCCCAAAGCCTGTCCTCGGTCATGCGATCCAGCAGGCGTGGATCATACGATCCTGGCGGGGCTCATCACGGGATTCTGGCCTTCGGGGGGGCGCTACGGCCGGGCGAAGCGTTAGCGCTCAACGACCGACTACGGATCGACGAAATTGAAGTCCGCCGGACCGCGACGTCGAACCAGAATCACGGAATCCTCACCTCCGGCGGGAACGTCCCAGGAGTGGTTCATCCTCGCGGGAATCACCACGTAGCTCCCGGGCGAGAGAGAGTGGGTCTCCTCGCCGAGCACGAATGTGACCCTGCCACTCACCACTACGACGAACTCGGTGTGTGTATGCCAGTGCAGGTCGAAGTGCGAGCCGGCCGGAAACTTGGCGTAGTAGATAGGCCCGCCGCTGTCCGGATCCGTGCCAAGTTGCACCGTCCGGGTTCCTTGTGCGAAGCGGGGCGTGTTGCCTGGCGGTCCCCAGTCGATCTCGTCCAGGTTGAGTACGAGCGGCTCATCCGGTGACCCTTGCGGCTGCTGCGCCTCCGCGCCCGAACGTGGTGTTGCGGTCAGGAGCGACACCAGGAGGGCTCCGGAGAAAAAGGGTGTCCCGACGAGCCGGGTCACGACACGGGTCGTTTTCATTTCACGTCCTCGGATGATGATGGGGTCGGATTCCCCTCAGTACACCACCGCCGCTCCGTCCTTGTGCGGCGTCGACCCGCCGATCATCGTGCCGGTGGCGCGATCGAAAATGATCATCTGGGCCCCGCCCACGCCCCCGCGGGTCGTTCTGCGCCGGATCTGGTGACCCATCGCCTCGAGCTGGATCAATGCCGCCTCGTCGATGCCGGGCTCGACGGTCACGCTCAGCCCACTGTTGTGATTGATGCGAGGGATCTCGACGGCTTGCTGCGCGTTCATTCCGAATTCGACGACGTTAAGGAAGAGCTGCACGTGCTGCTGCGGCTGAACAGAGCCACCCATGGCTCCGAACGTCATGAAGAACTCGCCGTCCTTGAACGCCATCGCCGGGATGATGGTGTGGAAGGGGCGCTTGTGCGGCTCGACGACGTTGACGTGGCCAGGCTCCCGTGAGAAGAGTGCCGCCCGGTTCTGCAGCGGGAAGCCGGTGCCCGGAGCCACGAGGCCGGAGCCGAATCCCGCGAAGATGCTGTAGATGAAAGAGACCGCGTTGTTGTCCTTGTCCATGACTTCGAGGAGGACCGTGTCTCCGTTGCCGTTGATGCCCGACTCGGGGCGTTCCATCGCCTTGTTCGGGTCGATGCGCTCGAACTGCTGCCGAGCGTACTCGGTGGAGATCATCTCCTCGATCGGGAGATCGTTGAACTCCGGGTCCGCATTCCACTTGTCGATGTCTGCGTAGGCGAGCTTCTTCGCCTCGATGATGTGGTGGAGGTACTCCGCCGAGTTGTGCTCCATCGAACCGATGTCGACGTTTTCGAGGATCTTGACCATCTCGAGCGCGGCGATGCCCTGGCCGTTAGGCGGCAGCTCGTAGAGCCGGTAGTTCTCGTAGTCTGCGTAGATGGGCTCGACCCACGTCGAGGTATGATCCTCGAAGTCCTTCATCGTGAGGAACCCGTCGTGCTGGTCGGAATATGCCACGATCGCCTCGGCGATGGGCCCCTTGTAGAAGGCGTCCCTGCCGTGCTCGGCCATCAGCCTGAATGAGTGCGCTAGATCCGGGTTGTGGAACACGTCGCCGGCCCTGGGCGCACGCTCACCGTCGATGAGCAGCGCGGCCCTCGTCGACGGCTCCTGATTCCGCTCGAGCCCCCGCCAGGCGCCTGCAATGATGGGCGAGACGGGGAAGCCATTCTCGGCGTAGTAGATCGCGGGCTCGAGGACCTCGGCCATGGTCATCGTCCCGTATTCCTCGAGCACCTCGAACCATCCGTCGACCGCCCCGGGGACCGAGACGGAGTAGATACCACGGATGCTATTCATGTCGTGCTTGTCCAGACGTTCGTTGAGAGCGTCGAGCGTCATCGTGTACGGAGCGCGCCCGCTCGCGTTGATGCCGACCAGCTTATCCTCCTCGGCCAGGTAGATCATGATGAACGCATCCCCGCCGATGCTCGTGCTGTTGGGCTCGACGACGGTGAGAACGGCTGCGGTGGCGACGGCTGCATCGATCGCGTTGCCACCCGCCTTCAGGATGTCGAGTCCGGCGTTCGCGGCGAGCGGTTGGCTCGTAGCCACGACACCACGGAGACCCATGGCCGGAGAACGCAGTGTCTCGTATTGGAATCCCCGGGCGTCTTGTGCCTCGGCGGGTTGAAAACCCAGGCTGAGCAAGAGGGCGGGGAGCAATGCGAGGAGGGCTGTGAGCCTACGTGCGACGGTGGAGTTCAGCATGGTCTTCCTCTTGGTATCGGTTGTCTGCATGGTACGGAAGGCGCAACCCTGTGCCAAGAGCTATAGTGAGCGTACCATGGACGCAAATCTGCACAGGAATGCCGTGTAGAAATCCCTTCGGCCAGGAGGACGACACGTGCACAGGCGACTTTCCATCTCGCTTCTTGGGCTGTGCCTCGCGACCGCGGCCGCAGGGCTTCTCGCCCCCGCCGCAGCCCAGCAATGGGTGATGCCCCGCACGCCCCACGGTCATCCGAACCTCCAGGGAAACTGGAACAACGCGACGCTCACGCCGCTTCAGCGCGGAAGGAACCAGGAGGGGCCGACCTTCACGGCCGAAGAGGTCGCCCGGCTCGAAGGGCGGGCAGAGGACCGCTACGTCGTCGACGCCCAGCCGAGCGACCCGGACCGTTCGCCACCGGAGGCGGGCATCACGATCGTCGGTTACAACCAGGTCTGGTACCATCGAGGTGACCTGGTAGCCGTCATCAACGGAGAGGCTAGGACCTCGATCATCACGAACCCGTCGAACGGCCGTAGGCCGCCCCTCACACCTGAGGCCCAGCAGCTACGGCAGGAGCGCCGAGATTTCAGGAGGCAGTTCGGGCAATCCGACCACCCCGAGCTACGCACGCTGACGGATCGTTGCCTCATGTTCGGCCCCAACGTGGGCCCGCCGATGCTCCCCAACGGCCGCTACAACAACAACTACACGATCGTCCAGACCGCGGACCACGTGATGATCAACGCCGAAGTGATCCACGACACTCGGATCATCCGGCTCGGGGAGCCCGATCCGTTGCCCGATCACATCAGGCCGTGGATGGGCGATTCTTGGGGTCGCTGGGAGGGGGATGTGCTGGTTGTCGAGACGACCAATTTCCATCCGATGCAGGAGTTCAACGGCATCCCCGCCGCGGCCGATCTGACGGTGACCGAGCGGTTCAACAGGATCGACGAGGAGACGATCCTATACGAGTTCACGATCGACGATCC
Organism: Longimicrobiales bacterium; assembly: GCA_965249775.1. GTDB lineage: Bacteria > Gemmatimonadota > Gemmatimonadetes > Longimicrobiales > Gaopeijiaceae > UBA822. The sequence goes on along the minus strand of OZ252253.1, from coordinate 2,296,676 downwards.
GGCGACGTACACTCAGACGTGGGGCGGCGAGCTTCCGTTCAAGAAATTCCACGACGTCCTCTATGAGTTTGCCTGTCATGAGGGCAACTATTCGATGGCCGTCATGCTGAGCGGCGCCCGTTTCGAAGAAAGCCAGGCCGGCCAAAACCGGCGCTGACGGGAGTGGCGACTCCTTTTCTGGCGTGTGGAAGGGAGAGGAATCGACGGTCCTGGGCGGGAGTGGCGACTCCTTTTCTGGCGTGTGGAAGGGAGAGGAATCGACGGTCCTCCTCCGGCCGACGCTTCGCTCTACGGCTTCGCCGCAGACCGTCCTCCGGAGGACCATCGATCCCTCTCCCTCAAACATGTTCTGTGGAGCCGATCACTTCCCGCCCGGACTTTGGGGGGCTTGGGCGGGGTGATGGGAATGGCCTTTCTGCCAAGCCCCCAACGCCCCTTGCAGCGGTCCGTTGGCTCCCCCCGGACATGCTGACGTGAAGAGGGGTTCACCGTCCCGCGCAGGACAGTCCGCCGCCGAAGGCGGTGGAGCGAAGCGCTGGCCGGAGCGGGACGGTGAGCCCCTCTTCCACCCACGAGCCAGAAGAGGGCCCCGTACCCGACGGCAAGGAAGTCATCTCTGGAGCGGGACCGTGAACCCCTCTTCCACCCACGAGCTAGAAGAGCGCCTCGGTACCCGACGGCAAGAAAGTCATCTCTAAGGACTATCGTGGCGGAGCCCTTCTACTTACATCTGTATAGGAAATCCCCTCGGCAGGAGGACGGCAGATGAGCATGCGACTTTCGACTTCGATTCTGGGGCTGTGCCTCGTGATCACCGTGGCAGGGCTACTCTCCCCGGCAGCGGCGCAACAGTGGGTGATGCCCCGAACGCCCGATGGTCATCCGGACCTCCAGGGGAATTGGACAAACGTGACGCTCACGCCGTTCCAACGTGCGCGGGATCAAGGCCCGACCTTCACCCCCGAGGAGGTCGCCGAACGCGAAGGGCGGGCGGTGGACTCCCGCGTCAGGGGGGCCCAGCCGAGCGACCCGGACCGCCCGGCGCCGGAGGCAGGCGGCAATATCGGTAGCTACAACAGCGTCTATTTCGAGCAGGGGTCCCGGGTGGCGTTCATCAACGGAGAGTACAGGAGCTCTCTCATCACGAATCCGTCGGACGGGCGCGTCCCCGCGCTCACGGCAGGGGCCGAAGAGCGTATACAGGAGCGCAGAGAGTTCCGCAGCCAATTCGGTCAGTTCGACAACCCCGAGAATCGATCGCTGATCGAGCGCTGCTTCCTGTTCGCTGGGAACGCCGGCCCGCCTATGGTTCCCCAAAACGCCTACAACAACAACTACACCATCGTCCAGACCGCGGACCACGTGATGATCATGCCGGAGGTGATCCACGACACCCGCATCATCCGGATCGGTGAGCCCGACCCGCCGCCCCCCCATGTGCGTCAGTGGTTGGGCTATTCTTGGGGTCGGTGGGAGGGGGATGTGCTCGTTGTCGAGACGACCAACTTCCATCAGATGCAAGACCTCCGGGGTATCCCTCCGACGGAAGATCTGAAGGTGATCGAGCGGTTCAGCAGGGTCGACGAGGAGACGATCCTGTACGAGTTCACGGTCAACGACCCGACGTCATGGACTCAGCCGTGGGGCGGCGAGATGCCGTTCAAGAAACTCGACGCCCTCCTCTACGAATATGCGTGTCACGAGGGCAACTACGCGCTCTACAACGTCTTGACCGGCGCACGCTACCAGGAGAGGCAGGCCGAAGAGAATCGGTAGGAATGGCCGAACTTCGAGTCTCGAGTGGCTGAACCGCCTGAATAGCTGAAATCCAGGCGCGGGTAGCTGAACTTCGATTGTGGAGGTGCGGGAGATGGATGGACGAGACCGCTCCGCTCGGTTCACCCGTCGTGAGGTGATCCAGCTGCTCGGCGGTGCTGCCGGGCTCGGGATGATAGCCGGCTGCCAGGATTCCGGCGCTCCCACACTGGCTGGAGTTCCACGGGACGCGATTATCCGGACGGTGCTGGGCGACGTCAGTCCCGATGCCATCAACGGGGTGACGCTCTTCCATGAGCACCTGTCGATCCGAATGTCGCCCACTGCAGCGTCGTCGACCGATGACGTAGACAACGTCGTTCGAGAGATCCGGACCGCAGCCGCGGAAGGGGTAGGCTGCATCGTCGATGGCGGACATCCGGACCTGGGGCGGGACATGGACGCGGTGCTGCGGGTCGCCAACGGGACCGACGTACACATCGTGGCGTGCACCGGATACTACATGGAGCAGTTCTATCGGCCCCACGTCGCGACGAGTAGCGAGGATGAGATCACCGAGCGTCTTGTGGACGATGCCGCCCGTCTTCGGCTAGGCGCATACGGCGAGATCGGCCAGAGCTCCAATGCCGCCGAGATGACCCCCAACGAGCTGAAGGTGTTTCGTGCCGTCGGTAAGGCGCACCTCGCCACTGGGCTGCCCGTCTTCACGCACAACGCCTACGGCACCGGTGAAGACGTGCGACCCGATGCCGGGCTGACCCAGCTGGACGTCCTCGAATCGGTGGGCGTAAGCCCCGAGAACATCGTGATTGGGCACGCATGCTGCCTCGATGACCCATCCGCGAGCGTGCTGATCGAGATTGCCGCACGCGGTGCGTTTGTCGGCTTCGACCGCGTGACCGGAGGCCGAGTCCGGGACCCGCAGAAGGTCGAGACGATCATGGCGTTTCTGGAGGCCGGACACGCCGACAAGCTGGTGATCTCGTCCGACTACACGGGCCGGCGGTCGGAACGGCGTCCGGGCTATGCCAACTCGATCACGGTCTTTGCGCCGCTGCTGCGTGAAGCCGGGATCGACGAGGATGTGCTGGGGGCGATCCAGCGCGACAACCCGCGTCGGTTTCTGGCCTTCGTGCCCGCCTAGGGGTTGAACAACAAGCGATTGGGCGATATCCGGGCGGTCACGCTCGACCTGGACGAGACCATGCTGGACCGCCGTGCGACCTTTCAGCTGTTCATCCGCAGCCAGATGGCTCGTTTCGACCATTTCTTTCACCACGTGGATCATGACGAATACGTCGATCGCGTCGTCGAGCTGGATCGGGACGGGGTCACACCGAAAGAAGAGGTCTTCGCCGGAGCAGCGAGAGACTTTTCACTGGTGGACGAGGCTGTCGAGGCGCTGCCCCGGGACTTTCGGGATCGCTTTCCTGAGGAGTGTGTGGCCTTCGCGCAGCTGGACAGCGTCCTCGACCACCTAGCCCAATCCGGGTATCGGCTGGCCGTCATCACGAATGGCGGTGCGGAGATCCAGCAACGGAAGATCGACGTCCTGGGCATCACCTCCGCGTTCGACTACATAGCGATCTCGGAGGTCGTGGGCTTCAAGAAGCCGGACACGGAGATCTTCCACCGTACCCTAGAACATTTGGATGTCGCCCCTGGGGAGGCCGTTCACGTAGGCGACAACCCCCGGTCCGATATCACAGGAGGGAAGGACGCCGGGCTCCGAACGATTTGGACTCGGAGTCGGCGGTGGCCAGAAGCGTCGGGAGCGGACGCTGTGATTGAGGAGATCGCACAGCTGCCTGACGCGATCGATCAGCTTTCGGGTTGATCTGCACGCTCGGCGCGAGTCCTCCCGATTGGGACCGATCAGTTGATCCCGGCCCTTTCGATCGAGGCCTGATAGAGGGGGTAGTTGCGTAGCAGGTCGCCCACCACAAGGTGGGCTCGGCGAGTTCGTGCGGAAGTCGTCGCTTGAACCAGATAATAGTCAAAGTGGTTGATGGCCGCCGTAGTGCGTCCGGTTTCCGCGTACAGCCAGACCTGGAATAGCCGATTCGTTTCGAACTCGGGGAAGTGCCATGCCACCCGAGTTCCGTCATCGCCCGTGTGCGCCGCGTACGTCTCTGTCGCCCCCTGGCAATAGAGGAGCCTCGTCACCGCGGCGAACTGCTCTTGCTCCGCTGGACCCATCTCCCGGTTTAGAGCGATCCTGGTCGCATCGTCCAGCACGTACTTCCCTACCGTTGCACCAGCATCGAGGAGGAGTCCCACTATGGAGCCCGATATCGAGGGGTCCAAATACCTGATCGCGTCCCTGAGGGGGGATTGGCGGCCGTCTGGCGAACCACTCGGGTCTGCGCCGGCCTCCAAGAGCCATCGCACCATCTCGACGTGTCCCGCGCCGACGGCTTTGTCGAGTGGTGTCCTGCGTGTCTCCGGCGACCCGTTCGGGTCGGCCCCTGCCTCCAAGAGCGACCGTGTAATTCCTTGGTTTCCTATTGCCGTTCCCAGGGCCGTAAATGTGCCGTCGGAGACCGTGGGATTCGCCTCATGCTCCAAGAGGAGCCGCACCATCTCCAAGTGCTCCTTGCGGACCGCCTCGAGCAGGGCGGGAGCGGGAGCATTCGGGTGGGCATTCGGGTCGGCACCGAACGCCAGCAACAGCTCCGCGGAGACCAGATCCTCGTTTCGAGCGGCCCAGAAGAGCGTTGTCCACCCCCCCACGGGGTTGGGGTCGGCTCCCGCCTCGAGGAGTAGCTTTGCCACGTCGTGCCTCTCCTCTTCCACTGCGACCTTCACGGGAGGCCATGCACCAGGGTGGTTCGGATCGGCACCGGCGTCCAAGAGGGCCTTAACGAGCCCCAGGGGGCTCGTTCGTGCCGCGACCGCGAGCCCCGAAGAACTATTCCTGTCGGCGCGAGCCGGATCGGCGCCAGCACGGAGTAGAAGGTGAGCGATCTCGGCACCAGCCTTTGAGTCCGACTGGTTCAGTGCCGTTCTCAGGGGCGAGGCGCCCGAATCAGATGCAAGGTCCGGATCCGCGCCCGCGTCGAGGAGCGCAGAAACGATCTCTACCCAATCCTTTTCGACTCCGACGTGCAGAGCGAGGTCGGGGTCCGCATCGTGCCTGAGGAGCAACGCCACCACCGCGAGCCGCCCATCCCGGCTCGCCACAAATAAGGGCGTGCGTCCATTCAAGTCCCGAGGATCCACCGGTCCGCGGAGGGCTAGGCTCGCCGCCACGAGTCGGGGCAGTCCGAAAGTGGCCCCTACGTGGGCGGCCACTCCCGACCAAACGCTGCTCAGCAAGATCATCAGCAGGATGGCGACGCCACGGAGCAGGGTCCCCATCCGCGGACGGGATCTGGATTTCTGGTTCTCGAGCACGAGTCCTACTCAATCGCGCGGGGATCGCCTTGACGATGTTGAAAGCTAGGGGCTCGGTTTGCATCCCCTCAAGGCTGTCGTCATCGAGCGTGCGTCCCGCTTCTCACTTGTTGGTGGCATCACTAGGGCGGTTGCAACGATGGGCGCTTCTCCTCATTCTGAGCCCTTGGCCCTTTTCCAATGCAAGACCGGGACCGTTCTAGGATCAAGTAACATCGTTGTCACCCTCGCAACTCTCCTATGCGGAGATCCACATGAATCGCCCCCTCACCATGCCCCGAGCGTCCTGCGCGCCCCGGACGTCTTGGATGCCCCGAGCGTCCCGCGTGCTCCGAGGCCCCCGGGTCATCGTCGCTGTCATCGTCGCCGTCCTCGTCCTGGGCCTCCTCGGGGCCCTCCTCCCGACCCCTACTGCGGCGCAGGACTTCGATTTCGTGATCCGCGGTGGACGAGTCCTGGATGGCTCCGGAAACCCGGCATTCAATGCCGACGTCGGCATTCGTGGGGACGAGATCGTGCGTGTGGGAGACCTATCGGGCGCTTCGGCCGCGCGGGTGATCGACGCGACCGGGCTCTACGTCGTCCCCGGCTTCATCGATCTGCACTCCCATGCGGATGGCGCTTTCGCTTCGGACGATGTGGAGAGGCGCAAAGCGCACAACCTGGTCATGCAGGGCATCACGACTCTCGTGTTCGGCCCCGATGGCCGAAATCCCACGTGGCCTATCGCCGCCGAGATGGAGGCGTACCGGACTCCCGGAGTGGCCATGAACATGGTTCCCATGGTTGGCCACGGAACGGTCCGGGGCCGGGTGATGGGAGACGACTACGAGCGGGCGGCTACCGAAGCGGAAATCCGACAGATGCAAGAGCTGGTTCGATCTGGGATGGAGGAGGGCGCTTGGGGGCTGGGAGCGGGTCCCGAGTACCGGCCAGGACGTTTCAGCACGACAGAGGAGATCATCGCGCTCGCCGAAGTCGTGGCCGATTACGACGGCTTCTACTTCTCCCATCAAAGGAGCCAATCGCCGCTCCCGCTCTGGCAGACCCCGTCCATGGTGGGGGGAGAGGTGCCCCTCACCGGCACCGATGGAATGAAAGAAACGATCCGGATCGGACGGGAGACGGGAATCAGGGTCGTGGGAAGCCACATCAAGGCCAAGGGCACGGACATGTGGGGCCAGTCGGCCCTCGACGTGCTCCGCATCGATCGGGCGCGTGAGGAGGGGGTGCAGGTTTATCTGGACCAGTATCCCTACGAGACGTTCGGCGGTGGGCCGACGGACATCATTCCGGTGTGGGCGTACGCGCCCCCGGGGACGGACCGCAGCGGCGGGCTCGACGATCCGGGTTGGAGACGCCTTACGGTTGCGTCGGTGGAAAACCTTACGAGCAACCTGGCTGATCCTGCCATCCGTGAGGATCTCATAGGCGACAGCGAATATCTGCTCCGCATGAAAGGAGGGGCGGATCGACTGATCATCGTGCGGAGCCCGTCCGAACCGGCACTCGTGGGGAAGACGCTTGCCGAGGTGGCCGACGCGAACGGCGTAGAGCCCATCGAGCAGCTCATCCGCTTCGCCCTCGATGGTGGCGAGCCGATTCCCTCGGGCGTGCTCTTCCGACCCATCGCCGGCCACGCCGAGGACGTCGAGCGGTATATGCAGCAGGACTACACGGCGACCTCCACCGATGGCGGGGTCTCCGGCTTCACCCGCCCCGGTCAGCATCCGCGATACTTCGGTGCTTTCGTGAGAAAGATCGCGTACTACGCCAAGGACCAAGGGGTGATCTCGTTGCCCTTCGCGGTCCGGTCGTCGAGCGGGCTGCCCGCACAAATCATCGGTCTCAGCGATCGGGGGTACGTAAGAGAGGGGTTCAAGGCGGACATCACGGTCTTCGACTATGAGCGGCTCGACGACCGGGCGACCATTCTGGAGCCCGACCTCTATCCGGAGGGAATGGAGTACGTCATGGTGAACGGTGCGCTCACATTGGACGGCGGTGCCCTTACGGGAGCACTTCCGGGTGTGGTGTTGGACAGGCGTGAGGAGGAAAGATGAGACCGATTTTGGCTTCGAGGGCCATGTTCTTGGTTGCCCTCGTCACGGCGTTGGGCTCGCTCCCCGCGTCCGCCCAATTCACACCCTTCGAAGAGACGATCGCCCGTTTCGATGCCGAGGTGGCTGCCGGTGTCTTGGAAGACGCGGGGGGCGCCGTCTCCGTTGCGGTCTTCTCGGGAAGTGAAGTGATCTGGGCCAAGGGGTACGGATGGGCGAACATCGAGGAACGGATTGCGGCTGACGCCCGAACGATCGGTCGCACCGGCTCGATCTCGAAGTCCTTCACGGCCGTCCTCATGATGCAACTCGTCGAACGGGGCATCATCGCGCTGGACGACCCGGTGGGCGACTACTTCCCGGAAATCGAGGGACTGGCGGGACGTCCCGCCGGGGCGGAGCCCATCACGTTCCGGATGCTGGCCAGCCACACCGCGGGATTGGCCCGCGAACCGGGGTTGGAGGGCGCGGCAACGGGACCCATCTACACCTGGGAGGAGAAGGTCCTGGCCTCGATCCCGACCACGCGGTATCAGACTGCACCCCTCACCCAGTATTCCTACTCCAACATCGGCTTCGGCATCCTGGGTCTGGCGCTCTCCTGGGCCGCCGGTGCTCCGTTCATGGATTTGATGGAGACGCTGATCTTTCGGCCGTTGGGATTGGAGAGCACCACGTTCATTCTGGATTCTCCCGAGCTTCTCACTCGCATGTCGGTGGGGTACAGTCGTAATCCCAGGACCGGTGAAATCTCTGCCGAGCAAGCGACGCGGGAACACTTCGGTCGGGGATACAAGGTGCCCAATGGCGGAGTCTACTCGACGGTACATGACTTGGCCGCGTTCGCTGCAGCCTTGATGGGCGAGGGCGACGTACGGATCCTCAGCGAGGAGAGCCGCGCGGAGATGTCCACGCCTCAGGCCCCCGCCACCGGGTATGGTCTCGGCCTTGCAATGACGCCCAGTGGGCAAGGCTCTCTGCTCGTAGGGCACGGCGGTTCGGTGGCGGGCTACAACGCCAACCTCATTTTCGACCCACAGACCAAGCTGGGAGTGGCAATGCTGTGGACGACGAGCTACAACCCGCCCATTGCAGATCTCTTGCGTAGGCTCATGTCCCCTTGAGAACGCCTATCTGTAGACGTCCCGTCGGCGACCGATCTTCATCACGGTGACGACTCGTTCGCTGTCGTCCACAACGTAGAGAATCCGGAACTGGCCCTCTCGATGCACACCCAGCTGCAGAGAATCCTCGATCAGTTCGACGCGGCCCAGAACAGACTCCACCGGCTCACCGACGGTTTGACCGAAACGCGGTGGGCAGAGCGCGCCGACCCCACTCGATGGTCGGTCTCGGAGTGCGTGGCTCATCTCAATCTGACGAGTCGGGCCTACCTTCCATTGCTCCGCGACGGGCTCGAAGAGGCGAGCGGCCGGGAAGAACCCGCGCCTGCTCGGTATCGTCGTGACCCCATGGGTTGGATGCTGTCGCTCGGCACGGGGCCGGTGCGACGAATCGGTCGTCTCAGGCTCGGTGCAGTTCGCACGACACCCGAGTTCGTGCCCGAAGGTGGTCTGCCCAAGGCGCAGTCGATTACCGAGTTTGATCGGCTTCAGCGAGAAGAGACCGCGCTCGTGCGTGAGGCCGACGGGCGCCCGATCAGTCGTGTTTGGATTACTTCTCCGTTCTTTCAGCGCCTGAGATACAACTTGTATTCCACGTTCGTGATCCTGCCGAGACATCAGCTGCGCCACGTCGTGCAGGCGGAGCGGGTCTAGGAGTGATTTCGAGCACTGGCGGAATGCCGATGGTGTTCTTGCATGAACGCCAATGGTGACGGCCAACAAAGGGCATCAGGTCGTCAAGTTCAGCGCCGAGGGCGAGATCCTCTTGGTGCTTGGCACGCCCGGAGAGACCGGGGACGACGAGCGGCACTTCAACATGCCCTCAGACGTGATCACGGCACCCAACGGAGACATCTTCGTTGCCGATGGTCATGGCGGGAACAGCAACGCGTGGATCGTCAAGTTTGCACCCGACGGCACGTACATCATGGCGTGGGGCGAGGCGGGATCGGGGCCGGGTCAGTTCAACGCGCCGCACGGGCTGGCCATGGACTCACAGGGCCGGCTCTTCGTGGCCGACCGCAGCAACAATCGGATCCAGATCTTCGACCAGGACGGCAACTTCCTCGACCAGTGGTATCAGTTCAGCCGCTTGAGCGGGATCTTCATCGACGAGAACGACATCCTGTACGGCGTCGATTCCGAGTCCAATGAAGGTCGAGGCCGCGGCGACGTGAGGCGTGGTATTCGTGTTGGCAGTGCCCGGACGGGCGAGGTGTGGGCCTTCATTCCCGACCCGGCCGATGCGAACAACGGACCCATCTCGGGCAGCAGCGGCGGTGAAGGTGTCGTCGCGGACGCCGATGGCGTCATTTACAGTGCCGAGGTCGGACCGCGGGCGGTGAAGCGCTATGTGAGGTACATCGATCCCTGAGGCGGGGTGCCCCGCCCGGCCTACTCGGTCGAGAACGTGAAGATGGTCGTGCTCTGAAACGGTGTGCCCGGGCGTACGATGGGCGACGGAAAGTTCTCGTGGTTGATGGCGTCGGGGTGAATCTGGGTTTCCAGGCAGAAGCCGACCGGATTGCCGGTGTAGAGTTGCACGGCGGGCCGATCCGTTCGCACTTCCATGACCCGCCCGCTGGTGACCTCGCGCACGCGCGCCACGAGGACGACCGCTTCGCCACCGCCGTTGATAACGAAGTTGTGGTCGTAGAAGCCCTCGACGGGCTCGTCGATCTGATCGAGACGCGCGCCGATGAATTCCGGCGTAGTGAAATCCAGCGGTGTGTCCCTCACCGACACGACCTCGCCCGTCGGAATCAGCTCGCTATCGGCGAGCGTATAGCGGTCGGCGTTCAACCATAGCTCGTGCGTCGACAGGTCGCCGTCGCCTCCCAGGTCGAAATAGGCGTGGTTGGTCATGCTGATGATGGTCGGTCTGTCGGTGGTTGCCGCGTAATCGAGTCGCAACTCGTTGTCGTCGGTGAGCGTGTAGGTCACGGTGGCTGTCACATTGCCGGGATACCCGTCTTCGCCATCCACACTCAGATACGTCAATCTTACTCCTGCCTCGTTCTCGGTGACGGGGAGTGCCTCGGCATCCCACACCACTTTCGCAAAGCCTCGGTCACCGCCGTGAATATGGTGCTTGCCGAGGTTGTTGACCGTGACACGGTACTCGACGTCGTCGATCGAGAATCGTGCGTTGGCGATTCGATTCGCGACTCGGCCAATGACCGCAGCGGCGGGAAAACCCCTCAGGTACGGTTCGAGCGTGTCGGAACCGCGGACCACGTTGATCGTGTTCCCGTCTCGGTCTGGAGCCTGAATCTCCGTCACGATCGCCCCGTATGAGATGATCCGTACGATCATCCCGTTCTCGTTGCGCAACGTGAACTGTTGGACCGCCGTTCCATCCGGCATGCGCCCGAACAGGGCTTCCTGCGATCGTTCGCTCGACCGTTGGTCCGAGGACAGTCGGTCCGAGGACAGCTGAGCCGAGGAAGGATTGGGGAAGCACAGGACGGCTAAGAAAACAAGGAGATGGCGCCTCATCGGTTCTGTCCTCTTGGCCAGAGTTGCTGCAACCTTTGAGGGTCAGCGGAGCTCGCGCACCCCGACGTAGAAGTTGGGGTCCACTCTGATCCGACCCCCGGACGCCATAGATTGAAACTCGGTTGTCGGGAGCAGCCGTGTGAATCCGTCGTCGCCCAGTGATACGCCAAGGGGCATGTCGAAGCCGGCCGCGACGTTGCTCCATCGGTAGGAGATCGATCCCCCATCCCTCCGGTACTCGAAAACGGGGATTCTGGTGGTTCGTAAGTACTGATCGAAAACCCTCGACAGGTCGACGCCCGCCCGTTCGCTGATGTATCGCTCCACTTCCTCGCTGGACACGATGGAGTGCCAAAACGTTGCGTTGAGGCCCCGTAGAATCTCCCGCCAGAGAGCGTCATCATCCACGACCTGGCGAAGGGTGTGCAGGAGATTGGCGCCCTTGCTGTACATGTCGTCGGACCCGTCGTCGTTGACCCCGAAGCTCCCGACAATCGGTCGTTGGTTGGCGATCCTGGCCCGCGTGCCGATTACGTATTCGGCGGCGTCTTCTTTGCTTCCCGTGAGACACTCGACGTAGAGATTCTCCGCATAGGCCGCGAACCCCTCGTGGATCCAGTTCTCGGCCACATCGGCGGCGGTGATGTTGTTTCCCCACCACTCGTGCGCCGACTCGTGCACGACGATGTAATCCCAGGTCAGGCCATGCCCCGTTCCGGATATGTCCATACCGCGGTAGCCGTTCACGTACCCGTTTCCGTACGCCACCGCGCTCTGGTGTTCCATGCCGAGGTGGGGTGTTTCAATGAGCTTGAAACCGTCCTCGTACCAGGGAAACGGTCCGAACCATCCCTCGAAGCACCGTAGAGTGGAGCGCGCCTGCACCCACTGCCTTCGTGCGGCCGCTTCGTTCTCTGCGAGCGGCCAGAAATCCATCGTTAGTGTGCCGAGCTCGCCCTGGTACTCCTCCTGCCAGTGTGCGTACTCGCCCACGGTCACGGTGATGCCGTAGTTGTTGATTGGATTGGTGACGAACCACTCGTACGTTGTGGTGCCATCATCATTCGGCGTTGTGGAGCGCAGTCGGCCATTGGAGACGTTCACGTAGGGATCGGGCACGGTGATGGCGATGCGCTGACTGTCGGGCTCGGCGGATTGCAGGTCCTTGTTCGGCCACCACACACTGGCTCCGAGCCCCTGGTTGGCCGTCGCTACCCAGGGATTTCCACTGCGGTCCTGCTCCCAGATGAACCCCCCCTCCCACGGGGGGTTCACGGCTGTCAGGGGGGTCCCGTGATAGTAGACGGTCACTTCTTTGGTCTGCCCGGGGCCCTGGCGGGCTCGGAGCGCCACGAAGAAGGCGTTGCCATCCCTGCGGTATTCGATCGTCTGGCCGTCCTGCACGATGCTATCCACTTCCAGCGGGACCTGCAGATCGATCTGCATCTCTGTGGCCGGTTGGAGCACCCGGTAGCCGATCCGGTTCCACCCCTCTATTTGGGCGTTTTCGACGTCGATGGTGACGTGCAGATCGTAGAACGTCACGTCCCACCAAGAGCGAGCCGGTCCGTTCGAGCCGCGTAGCGTGTCCGCGTGAGTAAACGGGCTCACTTGGGCCTGGAGCAGTGTGCCCGGGGCCACCACGATGACGACGGCAAGGATAAGTCTATTCATGGCTCCAAACCCAACAGCCGCATGGGGTTCCGCCTCTATATCGATCCCTGAGCCAGAGCCTCGATTTTCTCTCGGATCTGGTCACGGGCGGACTGGAAAAGCGCTGGCGGTTCATCGGGGCCCGGTGCGGAGGGGTCGTCTATCGGCCAGTCCACTCGTCGAACGTGCTCCGGTAGGACGGGGCAAACCTCTTCGGCGCAAAGCGTCACCACCAGCTCGACGCCAGATAGATCGATCGTGTCCACGGACTTCGTATACTGGTCGCGGATGTCGATATCGATGTCCGCCATGGCCTCGATAGCATGCTCGTTGATGGCGGGCTCAGGCCGCGAGCCCGCGCTCAAGACCTCGACCCGCACGCCGAGAATCTCCCGGGCGAGGCCTTCGGCCATTTGGCTGCGGCCGGAATTCCCGACACACAGGAACAGAATGCGTTTCATGTAGCCATCTCCATCAGCTTCTCTCTAACTCCTCAAACTCTTCGAAGAGTTCTCTTAGCGAACGCCGGTGCATAATGCACTTTTCGTGCCATCTCAGGGCTCTAAGCCCAGCAAGCGCGCGGGATTGTGCCGCAGCATCAGGTCGATCTGGTCGTCGCTGAGCCCTGCGTTGCGGAACGCAGTCACGTAGGCGCGCAGGCCAGCGACATGCGATGGGCTGGTGGCCTGTCCGAGGTCGGACGACATCAGGAAGTGCTCGGCGCCGATCTCTTGGATGGCCGAAACATAAGTGTCCACCGTTTGGTTCCCAAGATGCACGGCGTACCAGTCGATCTCGAGAACCGCGCCGGCGTCGGCCATCTGCTGTACTTGAGCGCGAGAGGGGCCCTGTCCGAAGACATGCGTCACCAGGATCTGCTCGACCCCATGGCGGCGCGCCTCGGGGATGAGGACCAGGACTTCCTCCGGTGACGAGTGTCCCATGGCGAGCACGAGATCGTTTTCGGCCACGAGCGTGAAGATCTCCGCGAGCTCGGGGAGGGGAGCTCCCCCGCGCGTCACCGAGACGAACGGGCCTGAGCCGCCTTGTGCGGTGACGTAGTACTCCGCATCGAACGTGGGCAGCCAGACCACCTTCCCCCGCCCGCCCTCGAACTGCACCATCTGGCGGACTGCCTCGGCGTTGAGCCCGCCCACGGCCCGGTTCAGGACGATCCCGCCGAAGATCTCGAGGCCGTCGACCTGCTCCATGGCCAGCGCCGCACGGTCGGCCGTCATGGTGAAATGGTTCTTGAGCACGATGCCGCGCAGACCGGCGCGGCTGGTCATGCGAGCCACTTCCAGATCGTTCACCGATCGCGGGCGGGAATCGGGGCCGGAATGCGTGTGAAAATCGATTGCGCCCGCGAGCGAGACCTCTTGGCCCTGGGCTGCGCCGCCGCTGGCCCATGCCGCGAGCGCGAGCGCGAGGGCTACGGCGAGTTCAGCGCCTCTCACGCCCGTCTCGATAGATGGCACCGGCAGCCGTATCAGGAGACGTCGGGAGCTAATCTACCGAACGCCCGAGCCCGAATTCGTTGCCGACGGCCACCACTTTGCCGTCCTGGAAATGAACCTCGATAAACTTCGAGCCGCTCACCGGGTTGCCGTTTTCGTCCCTCAGGGTAGCGACGAGCTGCTTGGTTTCAGTGTCGAAGACGTCGGGCGTGTGGGTCCATGCGTAACGGCCGTCCAGGCTGAACGTCACCCACCCATGGCCGCCCTGAGATAAGTCGACAGAGCCCGTTTGCACCGGCGGCATCTGGGTAGCGTCGAAGATGAACAGCTTCCGGCCTTCCTGGTCGCTGATCCACAGCTCCGTTTCATCGGGCGTGAGAGCCGCTCCGTGCGTACGATGGAGGATCGGTTCACCGTCCACGAACACGCGATGCAGCACCCTCTCTTGTTCGAGGTCGACCACGTCGAAGCCGACGTGATTGCCGAGGCTCACGTAGGCGATGCGGTTGGCGGCGTCCACGGTGTACGGAAAGACCCCCTGTCCCCCGGTCTCGCCCACGGGCGTGATCTGGTGAACGATGCTCTCGTTCTCCGTATCGAGCATGGTCAGCATCATGTTCGTGCCGAGATAGACATATCGGCCGTCCAGGCTCACAAGGCTATTGTGTGCTCGGACACCGACGGGGACCTCCTTGATGAGGTCGCCGTTCTCGGCGTCGAGGACGAGAAGGCCGGCCTGCTCCGTGTTATTCCACCATCCGGTGGGCACATAGACCTTCGTTCCATCGAGGGAGACCGACGATCGATCACTGCCCGTCGCGTGGACCCGATCCCAAACGATCTGATCCGTCTCCAGATCGAAGGCCCCTATGCGGGGATTCTGGGTGGAGTAGTAGGCGCTGTGCGTCTCGAGGCTCGCGGCGAAACCTCGAAGGCCTTCCTCGAAGACGGGGATATCGATCCGCCGCACGAACCTGTGGCCGTCATCGATATCGAAGATCAGAATGCCTGCACCTTCCGCCTGGCCCTCCGTCTGGGCCGCGTCGGGTGTGCTGAGGTATAGGTAGCGCTCGGTCTGGGGCTGATCGCATGCCAGCGCGGCGGAAGAGAGAAAAATCGTGGCGATCAAGAGTAGATTACGCATCGGCGCAATGTATTCCTGGCGTTCCAGGGCGTCAAAAGACCTTAGTGCGATTTCGGTAGACCTTACTGTGGATCTGATTCGCACAGTCTGAGGTTGCCGCCTTCGTTCGAAAAATCGAGGACCTGGCCATAGCCGAAAGTCACCCAGGACTCTCCGTACTCCCAGACCCCAAACACGACCGCGCCTGGCTCTCCCATGGCTCTGCGAACCTCGGCGCGGCTACTCCCAGAGCGAAAGCAGCCGGTACGCACGGGCGGCTCCGTCTCCGCCGGAGTCCCCACGATGGTCCCGCCAGGGGCCTGCTGTGAGGAGTTCCCGTCTACCCCCTCCACGCCGGCCGGCGCCTCGGTCGCCTCCCCCTCGGCGGTATTCATGGGCCCCGGCGCGTCGGAGGGGGACCGTATCAACACCACGAGAATGAATAGCACGACCAATCCAACGAACGTGACGCGGGCGCTATTGAGACCAACTGGATCGAACATGGGCACTAGCCGGACCCTAGCAGTCGCTCCACGTCCTCTTCCGCATCCAGGCGGAGCGCCTCGTTCGTGAGCTGTTCCAACTGCTCATCCCGGTCGTAGATCGTCTCCAGCCACTCGGAGATATCGTCGGCCGCGATCCCGTCCAGGGTCGCCGAATCATCCGTAAACGACGAAATATCGGAGAGGGCTCTCACGGTCCGCCTCGCGCTGATCCACTCCCGAATTCGGATGATGGTCACGGCGAGTCGAAAGACCGACGGGTCCATCGATTTCGTCTTTGAGGTGAAGAGCCCTTCGTAATCCGGAATGCCGCGATTCCACCGCTTGTTGAGCGCCGAGCCGGCCCTCGTGTGGCGGTAGAGCTCCTTGTCGATCGTCGCTAGTTGGGCGTCATTGAGGCTCTCGTCTGCAAGACGAAGGGCAACCGGAATCCAGGCGTTCTGCCAGCGCGCGACTTCGATTTCCTTCAAGCGCTGGAGGGCGGCCTGGGCCTTTCGGCTGGCTCCTCGCCCTTCTCAATGGCAGCCTTCTGCTCGGGCGTCATCTTCGGCTTGTGATAGCCGGTGAGATCTCCCGACAAGGTGGCGAGCTTCTGCCATTCAGCCTGTGCTTTGTCGATGACCTTCCAGGCCTCGGCTTCGGCCGGGCGCAGGGATCGCCCCCCGGGTGCGATTCTCAGGTACACGAGCACACGACGCCACAGCGACCGCGGGTACCCGCAGCCGGGGCAGTACTCCTTCCCGGCTGAGATATTGAAGTCGCAGCCCCAGCGGCGACACTTGCTGTAGCCTATCGCCCTCCCTGGAAGGCGCGCGTTGTTCCTCAGTTTGCGACCTGCTCCTTCAACTTTCTGAACCAGCTCACGACGAGCCCGTTCTGCACCATACAGGGGGGCCTGTCGGAGGGACCACCGCTGGATCTTTCGGACGAAGTGCTTAAAGGGACCTTCAGATCGGCTCGTCATAGTGCGCCCAAGTTGCCCCTACCCAATGGGGACCGCAACAAAATGTAACGGCGGCGCGCCTTGCGATGCATCATTTGTCTTGATGCTCACGCCCTGGGTTGGCATCGTTGTAGGAGTGGGTGGATGAGTCCCATCCGCGTTCGAAATCGGAGGAGTTCGGGTCCAATGGAGGTCGATCTCAAGCGAAAGGAGCCCAAGGTGGCGGGCTGGTTAGCGCTCGTTCTTGGCCCTCTCGGCTTTCTTTACCTCGGGTGGCGTTACGCTCTGGCGGCGACTGTCCTCTTCGCAGGCGTCATCCTGGTCGTCGGGTTCATGCTTCCTGTCCCATCATGGCTCATGTGGGTCAACCTGCCGGTCTTCGCACTCATGGCCCGCAGCATTTGCGAGAAGCTCAATAACATCATCGACGAGGGACAACACAGGGGCGCAGAGGCGTCCAAGACCCTGCCAGTCGCCGTTTTCGCCATGACGAGCAGCCTTCCCCTGCTCGCGGCGGTCAACTCAGCCGTCATGGGGCTCGCCACCGCTGCCTCGCAATTCATCGGTGGCGACTTTGGTGGCGCCCTGTTCATGGCCCTGCTGGTGACTCCGCTATTCACATTAGTGAATTTCGTCATGGGTGTGTTGATCGCCGCGGGAATCGATCTCTATGTCTTGAGGGTGGCCCCTAGCACGCCTAGGCACATCTTTCCGCCTGCGATCACGGTTGGGGATTAGTACCCCACTCGCTCCTCGAGCTCCTCGAAGAAGTTCTCCACCACGATCAACTCGCTGGCGAGCCCACCCGTCCGCAGGCCTATCATCACGAAGCGATCGTCAGCGCTGGAGATGTCGTAGACACCGGGTGCATCCCAGATATACGCGTCGCCGAGGGTGAACAAGATTCGGCGTTCGCCGGGTGAGAAATCGGGACTGTCGAGCACGTCCAGGGAGACGAGCTCACGGTCCAGCGTCTTGTAGAACAGCTCGCCGCCACTGTGCGACCAGATCGGCGAGAACCCGCCCTGGGCGGAGATTCTCGATATCGAGGCAGTGGTGTTGGGAAAGGGAACCACGTACACGTCGACATCGCCCGGATCGTCTGACGTACTCGCCGCGTATGCCAGCCAACGGCCGTTCGGGGAAATCGACCCGGGGGCTCCCCGCCACGGGTTGATGCCGAGCGCCTCGGGTTCGCCCTCCGTCCCGGTCCGGCGGGCGTACAACTCGTCATCCTCGACGTAAATCAACCAGGAGCCGTCGGGAGAGAATCTTGCGCTCGTGTAGTTGGCGGTACCGGACAGGACGGGTTCCGCATCTGCACTCCCGTCGGCCCTGCGCGAGTAGATGTCGGCCGTACCGTTTCGATTCGTCTGGAAGAGCACGGACTGCCCGTCGGGCGACCAGACGGGGCGGTCATTCTGGTTCGTCGGGGGTGTCAGGAGGACGCCCGGTCCCTGGGGGAGCGGTTTGTTAACGACCTGCGCCTGTCCGCTGAAATCGGCGAGCAACACCGTCACCGCCAACTGACTGTCGTCCGGGGAAAGGGAGAACGACGAGAAATTCTCCACCCAGTCGGGGTCGATGAGTTCCCCATTCCCGCTCCGATCCACCCATAGCAGTTCGCCGTAACGCGGGGAGAGTGACCCGGTTACATAAGCCAAGCGGCCCGTGTGGGAGAGGGCGAGGTCCACCGCCCCCACCGTGCGCACGTTGAGTCCACTAGCCAATTCTACCCCGTCGCCGGTTCGCTCGAGCCTGGACGGATCGAACGGGGCGGCAAGCAGGACCCCCTCAGTCGAGACGTATAGTAGGTGGCCGGAAGTCGCATACTTGGCTACGACGCCCCGGTTCAGGATCTGGTGCTCACCACTCGTCACTTCAGACGCGCCGATGTCCGCGTCGGTCAGGTTGGTGTTCCGAATCACCGTGAAAAGCAGGCCGTTCGCCTCGGGGAGGATGTGAGGCCAGACGTGATCCGTTTCACCTCGCTCAGTATCGACGGTGGTGACCTGCTCGGGGGTGCCGCCGGTGGCCGGGACGCGCATGATTCCGCGTGTACCACCCCCTGTCAGCCCATCGTAGTAGATGAAACCGTCGGACCCCCAACTGCCGCCGTCTCTTCCCACGAGCGTATCGACCAGCGTCACCGGCGCACCGCCGCTGAACGACGCCACCGCCAGCTCGAGAGTTCCATCATTGTCCCGCGAGAAGCCGAACTGCGTACCGTCCGGCGAAAAGAACGGGCTCTGTGCCCCTTCGGACCCGAAGAGTTGAGTCCCCTGAAGCTCGTCGCGTTGCCGGACCCACAGCCGACTCTCCACCCCGTCGCCCGGACCGACGTAGAGCAACCTCTCACCGTCCGGTGACAACGCCATGCGCGGTCGGACGATGCCTCCTGCGAGTTCTTCGCCGGGTGAAAGTGCCAGGCTGTACCGGATGACCGGCGTGGGCGGGCCGGAGCGGATGAGCGACCATCCGAGGGCTAGGGCCAGCACGGCCGCAAGTGCACTCGCCGCGATCGCCGACCCCCTCGAGGGACCAGTGCTCGCCGCTGCGCTCTCCGGCGCCTCTCCGTGGCGGAAGTGCTTGTCGGCCAGTGCCCTAACGAAGTCCTTGGCCGACGGGAACCGATCCGCTGGCAGCTTCTCCAGCGCACAGCTAACGGCCGCGTCGACGTTTGCCGGAATCGATGGTCGGTGCTTGATTGCCGATACCGTCTCACCCGCGATGATCTTGCCCAACACCGCTTGGGCCGTGCTTCCCGGATAGGGCGGATCCCCGACCAACATCTCGTACAGCACAGATCCCAACGCATAAGTGTCGGTGGACGGTCCTACGACTTGATCGCCGGTGGCCTGCTCGGGGCTCATGTAGTACGGCGTGCCCAGGCTGAGGCCGGTCTCGGTGAGGCGGTTGGCGCCGGCTGCACCAGCCGCAAGCGCGATTCCAAAGTCGGCGATCAGCGGCTCGCCACGGCCCAACAGGATGTTCGCGGGCTTGATGTCGCGATGGATGATGCCCTGTTCGTGTGCGGTCTGGAGCGCATTGCCCACGGCTGTAGCGATGCGAACCGCCTCATCCACCGGGAGCTGCTTCTCGCGGTTGATCCGGTCCTGCAGAGTCTCGCCTTCCACATAAGGCATCACGTAGAAGAGGTAGCCGTCCGCCTCCCCTGAGTCGAAGAGCGGCAGGATGTGCGGATGCTGCAGGTTGGCTGTCGTCTTGATTTCGGCGAGGAAACGCTCGGCTCCAACCAGTGCGGCCAGCTCAGGTTTCAGAAGTTTGAGGGCGACCTTGCGTTCGTGCTTGAGGTCGTCGGCCAAGTAGACCGTGGCCATGCCGCCCTCGCCGAGCTCTCGCTCGATCGTGTAGCGGCCCTCGAGGGCGGCGTTCAGGCGGGTGATGGTGTCGGACATGGGCGCACTCCAGGATCAGACTGTGGTCAACATCCGAAGGCGGGCCGCAGGACGCAAGCACGACAGGCCCCTCCAAGGGCTCCCTCAGGGACTTGGCAGCTTTCCAGTTTCCGCGGAAACTGGGATCCCCCTCAGGCCGCGGTCTCCACCACCTGGTCGTCCTGCGGTTCGACCTCATCCGGCCTGCCCTCGTCCCGGTCACCCGCCGAGAGGACCGCTTCCAGTGCGGGGCCCTCGATCTCCCACGGGATGTCGTGGTCGCGCTTCCATTGCGGCATCCCGGTCAGCCAGTCGGGCTCGATCCCGCGTTCTCGGTTCCGTCTCACGAGCCTTTGGAAGGGATCCGAGGGGAACTCCGGGACGTTTGGGAGCTCCGGCACCTTGGGCAGCTTCGGCATCTGCGGTACTTCGGTGAATGCCCTCCCCTTGGGCGTGTAGAAGACAACCTGAGCGTTCTTGTCGCTAAAGACACGAAATCCGTCCTCGTGCACCCTCCGGTGGTGTCGCCTACAGAGCAGCACCATATTCGCCAGTGTGGTCTCGCCGCCGTCCGCCCAGTGCACGATGTGATGCGCGTCGGTGAAGCGGAGCCCACAGCCTGGGAACCGGCACCCGCGGTCTCTGGCCTCGAGCGCACGCCGCAGTGCCGAGGGCACGGTGCGGGTCCTACGACCCACATCGAGCACGGAGCCGTGAGGTGAGTGATCGGCTGAGCCCGCCGCTGAGTCCCGCCCGTCACTGCTGACTTTGACCCGACTCGCGTCGCACGCGAGCCTCCGGGCAGTTTCCGCGGAAACTCGCGTGCCGTCTTCGAGCTCGGACATGCCGGGCTCGACGTGCTCGGCGAGCGTTTCCGGCTCGACGTACAGCATGACCTGATAACGCTCCGCCCGGGATCCGGACACAGGTGCTTCGTCCCTGGCGAAGCTCGCCGCTTCATCCCTGCCGAAGCCCGCCGCCTCGTCCCCACTGAAGCCCGCCGCTAGGGCCCGCTCGGCCAAGAGCCCCACCGCGTCGGCCCGTAACTGCTGGGGCTCCGTCCGCTCGCCGTCGTCCTTGGCGGACTCGGCGAAGAGCGCGTCGCTCGCCGCCTCGACCGCCCGCATGAGCACGGCTGCGACCTCCGCAGTCAACCGTCCCTTCACGACGTACATTCCGTCCTCGTCGGGAAAGACCGAGAAGCAGCGGCTCCGGTGCCTAATGCGCTCCGCTCGCTGTTCGTCGGAACGATGGAGCCTCTTCCAGCCCCGGACCATCCGCTCCAGGTTCGCGGCCGAGCCGGGCTCGGGCGAACGCCAGCAGCTCCGCCTCATTGTCGGCCGTGGCCGCGCGCGTGAGCGACCGGACCTTCGAGTACGAGATTTCTCCCTGGGCCATCGCGTCTGAGATGAGCGGGAGACCCTCGAGCGCCCGGGCCGCTCGGACCTTCTCGTTCGCCGTGTTCCTGTTGATACCGATCTGCCACGCCAGCCACTCGGCGCACGAGCCGTAGCCCGCTTCGGCCCAGTCGCCGTGCCGGTCCGATTCGGCGAGCGCCCTCAGGAACTCGCGGGTCGCGGCCGTGATCTCAGCGTACAGTATCGCGACGCGGTCCATGCGGTCGTCGCGTGCGTCGGACTCGATCGACTCCTGATCCATGGTTCCGATAGTTTCCGTCGTCTCCGTCGGGTCCATCGTTTCCGTCGTTTCCTTCGTCTCGGTCGCTTCTTTGGCTTCCATCGTCTCCATCACCCCTCCTATCCCCAATAATTGCAACAAGTTAGGTCACAATATAACGGGGTGATTTTCGAGGCTCAGGGAGGCTGTCAGACTGGGAAAGGGGCGCTGGCAGACCTGCGAAGGAGATGTCAGGCCGCCACGCAGTTCCACGGGCAGCGACCGGCCTCAGGAGCGAAGCGTGAGCCGCGTCCCGGACCATCCCCGGAGTGCGCCCGCAGATCTGTCAATGGCCGGATGGGACGGATTGATGTTCAGATGAGGCGGGGCGACGGCCAGATGGGACTGATCGATGTCCGGATAGCAGGCGACTGCGCTCCACGCGGCCGCGCTAGTTCCCCACCCGCTCCAGCAGTTCCTCGAACCAGTTCACCACCACCAGGAATCGCTCGGGACTCGCTGGACCGTCCCCAGGCGCCTCCGCCGACAGGGACGTGACCTCCCGTGTCACAATGATCCGGTCTCCGTCGGGGTGGATCGCCCAATTGAGCTGTTGGTATGGGCCCTCAAGGATCGAGTCCGTGTTCGTCACTACGAACGGCGGTCCCCGCTGAACTCGGGCACCCATGAGGGTGAGAGCGGAGCCTTGTCCCGGGGTCCAGTAGTAGATCGTGTTCCCGTCGGGGGACCAGAACGGGAATCGCCCCGCCCCTGGGGAAACCCTCTCCCGCGCACCCGGCTCGGGGAAGCTCCGCACGTAGATCTCAGGCGTCCCGGACTCCAGGGAGGTGTAAGCGGCAAGATCGCTAGACGGCGAGACTCGCATCTCGACGAGGGCGACCTCGGACGAGAGGTATTCACCCGCCACTGCGCTGTCCGACGATGGATCCACGATCCAGAGATCGGGTGGGCTCCCGTTCTGGAAGATCAGCACATCGTCGGAGGGCCAGTGGGTTGGGGACTGACGGCCCGGAAGGGTCAGGATCGCCTCGGGGGGCGAGTTATCGTTGACGTTCTTCACGAACAGGTCGTAATCCTGCGTACCCTCGCGGCTCGAACGGAACGCGACACGGCTGCCATCGGGTGACCAGACGGGGCTGACATTGATCCCTTCGAATGTGAGCTGCCTCGGGGTAGTCCCCAGGACCAAGTCGTAGGTGAAGACGTGGGGGTCCTGATCCCCCGTCTCCACACTGGCATAGACGATAGATCGCCCGTCAGGGGACCAACGGTGGTCAAAGAAATTGCGTGGGTCCAGGGGCGGCTCTTCCACAATGTTGCCCTCTAGATCCACGACCAGGAGCTCTACCGCCAGGCCCGCGCCACCGGCACCTCCTCCCGCTCCGTATATGAGCGTCCCGTTGCGCGAAACCGACAAACGAGAGTAGAGACGTCCACCACCGCCCCCGTAGATGCTCAGCCCGTCGAGAATCGGAACAGCCCCGCCGAGCACTTCGCGACGGCTCGCGTCGAAGGGGAGCGCCCACAGTCCCCCCGAGCCATCGGCGTAAAGGATGTGGCCCGTGTCCACGTAATGGGGATCGAAACCGACGGGGACCAATTCTCGGAGTGAGTCCGTCTCCAGATCGAGAAGCACGATCCCGCCGCCACTCACAGCACCGATTACCGCCCCTCCGCCTGGAAGAAGCGAAGGGCTGGTGAACCCTCCCCCGCTTTCGCGGAGAAGCACGGGCTCGCCACCCGTATCGGGCACCCGGTGCGTGCCTTGCGGGCCGCTGAACACGATCGTCCCGTCATCGCCCCAGCGTGGCCCGCGCGGAGACACGTTACCCGAAGGGACGACCGGAGTGGGCGCTCCCCCCGAAAGCGAGACCTTGAATAGACCACCTCCGAACGTGCCATAGACGATCCAGTCCCCCTCGGGTGAGAACGCCGGCTCACGGGCGTTTTCCGTCCCCGGAATCACCCGGAAGCTCTCCTCGGCAGCGTCACGCCAGTAGAGAGACGTCTGGCGGTCCACGGTCCCGGCTAAGGCGAAGCGTGAACCATCCGGTGACACGATGATCTCGTCCCTGGGACCGAGTGAGATGTCGCCAAGGTCGACGACCGAGCGTGTGGCGTGGACGGGTTGAACGGGTGGTGGTGGCTTGAACCACCCCCACGCGGCTGTTGCCGCTAGGGCCAAGCCGGCCGTCAGGCTTGTAACCAAACGACGATCACGATGCCACGGTCGAGCCGCCCCGACGGGCGCGGCTGTGGGCAGGGCTATCGGCTCCGGCGCGGGCGCCGGGGTCGGGACCGTCTTTGGGGGCCGAGCCTGATACGTGAAGCTCTCGTCCCCCAGAGCCGTCGCCAACTCCGTCGCGCTCGTGAAGCGGTCGGCGGGTAGCTTCTCCAGGGCCTGAGCGAGCGCTGCAGCCACGTTCGGCGGCACGGTCCTACGCACACTGGTGATCGACGGCGCCTCCGTCGTGAGGATTCGGACCAGCACGGCCTGCGCGGTGGGCGCAGCGAACGGAGGCTCGCCGGCGAGCATCTCGTAGAGGACGCACCCGAGCGCGAAGACATCCGATCGCGGATCCACATCCCGGTCGCCCGTGGCCTGTTCCGGGCTCATGTAGTGGGGCGTGCCCAAGCTGAGTCCCGTCTCCGTGATGCGCCCTGCGCCTGCCTGCGCCACGGCCAGCGCGATCCCGAAGTCGGCCACCAGCGGCTCGCCCCGCTCGCTGAGCAGGATGTTGCCGGGCTTGATGTCGCGGTGCACGACGCCCCGCTCGTGTGCGTAGTCGAGTGCGTCGGCGACCTTCTGGGTGATGGCCACCGCGTCCTTCACACCCATCTGCTTTTCGCGGTCCAGGCGATCCCTGAGCGATTCCCCTTCGATGAAGGGCATCACGTGGAAGACCGCCCCGTCCGCCTCCCCGGAGTCGAAGAGCGGCAGGATATGCGGATGCTGCAGGTTCGCCGTCGTCTTGATCTCGGCGAGAAAACGCTCGGCTCCAACCAGGGCGGCTAGCTCGGGTTTCAGGACCTTGAGGGCGACCTTGCGCTCGTGCTTGAGGTCATCGGCCAGGTACACGGTGGCCATGCCGCCCTCGCCGAGCTCACGCTCGATCGTGTAGCGGCCCTCGAGGGAGGAGTTCAGGCGGGCGATGGGATCGGACACGGGCTCACTCCGGCATCAGACATGCCGGACAAGATGCGTCTAAGGCATGTACCGCTGCAAGCAACCCGCGCTCACCCATTGGGTAGGCGACCGGCGCGTGCCATGGAAAAGCCGTGCCCTACCCCGCGAAGAGCCCCGAAAGGCCCAACGTGAACCCGAAGTCGACAGCCTGGTCCGTGATGCCCGCCGCCGCCGCAGCGTCCAACTGCCAGCGCGGGCTCAGGAGAAACATGCCTCCGAAGTCTACGAAACCGACGTTGCCGCCATACTTGTCTTTCGCGATTTGTTCGAAGGCGATTTCGACGAAGGCGCTGAATGAGTCGCCGAAGCCCTTTCCAACCACGGCGCCGAAGCTGCCCGACGCGAAGTGCTCATCGCCCGTTTGATCCAGGAGGATCCCCGGCATGACACCGATCCCCCAACCGCCCGGCAGTTCCCATTCCGCCGAAAGTCGAAGCGAGGGCCGCGTCCCGTCGCCACGGAATTCTTCAGACCCCGTGGGCAGGTCGGCGTGAACCAGGACAGCCATGGCAGGTGCGTTGCCTGTCTCGGGAGCGAAGAACGCCCACTTCACGCCGAGCGCGAAGTCGGAGACGCCGTTGGTCGAGACCTCGGATGTTGAATCCTCAACAGTCTCGCGGAGAAACCAGTCCGATTCCAGACGGAACTCCCAGTCTTCGGCGAAGCCCACCCGGAGGAGGAGGGGAGTGGTGAAGTTTTCGACCTGGATACCTGAAGTCGTCCTTTCGTCGAACGCGACCCCCCCTTCGATCTGGACGCTGCCCGTACCTACCGTCAAGCTGGATTCGACCAGGCCGGGCCGGTCGGGGACGATGTTCTGGGAGAGGGCCGCTCCCGGGACGACGGCTCCTATCAGCACGATGAGAACGGCAAAACGAAGGTGAAACATGGCGTACCTCGCGTGGGGATAAATCTAGGCTTGCCTAGAAATACAGGGGGACGCCGATTTGCCAAGGGGGCTGGCCTCGAGGGGACTTTCCGGTCACCCGCTGGGGGCTAACTTCTTCCGCCTCGAGACGACCACGGAACGGGGCCGTCCTCCGTGTCATCCGACTCGAGACGACAACAAACCCGAGCGAGGGAATGACGATGCGTCGATTCAAGGTTGCAGCGCTCTTTGGGCTCGTTCTCCTCACGG
Organism: Longimicrobiales bacterium; assembly: GCA_965249775.1. Lineage (GTDB taxonomy): Bacteria > Gemmatimonadota > Gemmatimonadetes > Longimicrobiales > Gaopeijiaceae > UBA822. The sequence continues at coordinate 2,270,781 of OZ252253.1, read as the reverse complement.
TAGGAGCATCCTCTCCAGCTGCTGCTCAGAGCAGCGCGGCCTACGTGCCCACGGTGGCCCGCGGCCAGGACTTCGAGCTGTCCATCCGCAATATCATGCGAGGCCCGGAGTTGCTCGGTCAGTCGCCCACGGGGGTCCGGTGGACCGACGACTCGGCGTGGCTCTATTTCCGCTGGCGGCCGGGTGGGCTGGGTTGGGACGACGAGCGTTCGCTGTATCGCGTCCCGGCGGGCGGGGGTACGCCCGAGAAACTGGATGACGACGCCGAGTACGAGGCGGCCGTGCTCATCGCCGGAGGGGACGTCTCCCGAGACCGCCGCTGGCGCATCTCCACCGTTCGAGGCGACCTCTACTTGGTGGACCGGCGTGCGATGACCCCCCGGCGGCTCACCCACACGGAAGACGGCGAAGGCTCGGCCATCTTCTCCGAAGACGGGGAGAGCGTGCTCTTCCAGCGCGAGGGCAACATCTACCGTCTCACCCTCGAGTCGGGAGAGCTGGAACAGCTAACGCGGGTGAGCACGGACCCGGCGCCCGGGGAAGATGAGGAGGCGGAGGGTCAAAGAGCTTTCCTGGAGACGCAGCAGGCCGAGCTCTTCGAGCACATCAGTCGCCAGAAGGAACGCGAGGAGGAAGAGGAGGCCCTCCGGGAGGCCCGTGAGGCCGGAGAGCCCGAGACGGTCTATCTGGAGTCGGGCGAAAACCTCCAGGGCCTGTTACCCACGAGGGACGGCAACTACGTACTCATCCGGGCCGCCAAGCGTGCCCGGGGCGCCCAGCGGACCATCGTGCCAGACTGGGTGACGGAGTCGGGGTACACCGAGGATCTGAACGTCCGAGCCAAGGTAGGCGACGATCAGAGCCAGGGCCGAGCAGGGATCATCACGACCGCCACCGGTCAGGTCACGTGGCTGGACGCGAAGCCCGAGGACTACGAGGGCGAGGGCCAGATCCGCGTGTCCAACGCCCGCTGGAACGACGCCGGCACGAAGGCCTTCGTGTTCGCCATCTCCTTCGACGACAAGGATCGTTGGCTCTGGGCGGTGGACGCCGCGACGGGCGAGCGCACGCTCCTCGACCACCTCCACGACGAGGCCTGGGTGGCGGGGCCGTGCTTCTCGTGTGTGGGTTGGATCCCGGACCAGGACCGCGTCTATTTCGTGAGCGAGGCCACGGGCTACGCCCACCTTTACGCCGTGAATGCCGACGGCTCGAACAAGGAGGCGCTGACCGGCGGCGACTGGGAGGTTCTGGGCGTCACGATACCCGAGGATCGCTCCCGCTTCCTCCTCACCACCAACGAGGGATCGCCGTTCAACCAGCATGTCTCGTGGATGAGCTTCGAAGGCGACCGCCGGCTGATCACCGAAGGTGACGGCCGCTACTGGGCCACACTCTCTCCCGACGGGAGCCGCTTCGCGTTGGTACACGACGTGGCCAACCGGCCCGGCGAGCTTTTCCTGGCCGAGACCCGCCGGCCCACGTACATGGATCCGGTCACGACCTCACCCACGGAGGATTGGGCCTCCTTCGACTGGAAGAAGCCCGAGATCGTACGGTTCGAGGCCGAGGACGGCACCATGGTGCCGGCGCGCATCTACCGGCCCGCCGACATGGGTGCTCAGGCCAACGGGGCGGGCGTCATCTTCGTGCACGGCTCGGGTTACGCGCAAAACGTGCACAACTATTTCTCGTCCTACTACCGCGAGTACATGTTCAACCACCTTCTGGCGGCCTCAGGCTACACGGTCCTGGACGTGGACTACCGCGGCTCCGCGGGGTACGGACGGGACTGGCGCACCGCCATCTATCGTTGGATGGGCGGGAAGGACCTCTCCGACCAGGTGGACGGTGCCCGCTATCTAGTTGCCCAGGAGGGTGTGGATGCCAACCGTGTCGGCCTATACGGGGGATCCTACGGTGGGTTCATCACGCTGATGGGCCTCTTCACATCAGGCCAGACCTTCAAGTCCGGCGCCGCCCTCCGCCCCGTCACCGACTGGGCGCACTACAACCACGGGTACACGAGCCGGATCCTCAACCTGCCCCAAGGAGACGAGGAGGCATACCGGAAGTCGTCGCCCATCTATTTCGCCGAGAACTTCAGGCCCGACCAGCACCTGGTCATCCTCCACGGCATGGTGGACACCAACGTCCACTTCTCCGACGCGGTGCGGCTCACCCAGCGTCTCATCGAGCTTGGGAAGGAGAACTGGGAGATGGCGGTCTATCCCGTGGAGAACCACGGCTTCGTGGAGCCCAGCTCGTGGACCGACGAATACCGGCGAATCTTCGAGCTCTTCGAGCGGACGCTCAAGGAGCCCAGGTGCACTGAGAACGGAGCGTTCTGCTCGGTGCGGACGGGGGGAGGTTGAGCACGGCCGGCCTCAGGATCGGCCCACCGCGGGGGGACCGTCGCGTGCGTGCTTACCTAGGCGGACCGTCCAGATGGGCGTTTACCTTGGTGGACCGTCCGGATGGGTGCTACACTCGGGCGGTTGCTGCGACGTATAGCTGATCACGACGACCTTCCAGCCCTCCGCCGTCTTGGCCAGCTGGAAGGCGTCAGTCCCGCAGTGGCTGAACTCCGGCCCGCTATAGAAGTCATAGGGTGCCCAAAGTGTGGCGACCGGCCCATCGATACGGACCTCCGGATCCCACATGCGCTCGATCATGGGGCTTGTCCGGCGCGCAATGTTGGCGGCGAAGTCATCTCGGGTGGTCCGCCCTGTGGCCTCCACCCCAACGGACATAAGGAAGCCGTCGGGGACCACTGAGTTCCGGAACGCCTCTGGATCCAGGGCCTCCATGGCGTCGAACACGGCCTGGGCGGCGGCGATTACGGCACGCTCCTCGTCAGTCTGAGCCTCGACGCCCGACGCGCTTAGGAAGGCGATGGCTGCTAGAGCCGGAACGATCCATATGAGTCGTGACATGTCAGTTGTCCTCCTTTGTCTTCAGCTCCTCAACGCACTCCCGAATATCGACCATACATTGCTCCATGCGGTCGCGGTGCGTCCGGAATGAGAGCACGCAGATCCTAAGAGCGTACAGATCCCCAAGCATCGTGCCCGTGATGTAGACGTTCTGCCGAGCGTTGACGCAAGTGAGCAGTTCGCGGTTCAGGTCGTTCAACTCGTCTGTGGCGTAGCCTGCGGGAGCCCAACGAAAGGCAGCGAGGGAGAGCTGGGGCTCCGCGATGATCTCCACGTCCTGCACCTCTCTGAGCCGGTCCGTAGCCCACTGTGCGAGATCGAGCTTTTCATCGAGGCTCGAGCGAAAGGCATCGATTCCGAAAAGCTTGATGGGAAGCCACGCGCGAAGTCCCCTGAAGTCCCGGGACAGCTCGGGCGATATCTGACAGAAGTCGACCAGGTCGGCGTCCTGCTGCATCTTCGGCATGTAGTCGGCGAAGGTCGTATGTGCCCGCCGCAAGGCCTCGGGATCACGCACGAGCAGCGATCCATTGCCGTACGGGAGAAACAACCCCTTGTGAGGGTCGAGCGCGACCGAGTCCGTCCGCTCGATGCCCCGCATGGAATCTCGCCCCCGCTCCGTAAGCATGAAGAATCCGCCATATGAGGCATCGACGTGCAGCCATAGCCCTTCGTCTTCGGCCAGGTCGGCGGCGCCATCCAGATCATCGACCGCCCCCGTGTTCGTGGTGCCCGCGCTGATCACGAGCATGAAGGGTTGCAGTCCAGCCTCTCGGTCTTCGGCAATGCGCCGCCGCAAGTCGTCGAGGCGTATCTCATAGTCCTCGTTCGTGGCGATCTCACGAACGTTGTCCTCAGGAAAGCCCGCCAGAACCGCGGCTTTCCGCACGGAGTGATGGGTCTGATCCGAGGTGTAGATCGTTCCGGCCAGGAAGTCATCGGGAAGGCGTTCCCTCCGCGCGGTCACGACCGCCGTGAAGTTCGCCATGGACCCACCGCTGGTGAGGATTCCACCCGAGCCGGGTGGATAGCCCATGATCTCGCAGAACCATCGAACGACATTCAGCTCGAGCTGCGCGAGTCCGGGTGCGGCGACCCACACCCCGACGTACCGATTCACCGCGTTTGCGATGAGGTCGGCGACCGCGGACGGGAAGACGCCACCACCGGGGATGTACGCCAGATATCCCGGTGAAGCCGTATTGAAGGAGAGCGGGACCGCTTCCCCGAACAGGAGGTCCAGCAGCCCATCGAGGTCTGTTCCTCGCTCGGGGAGGACCTCGACGAGTGCGCGCACTCTGGCGTGGTTGTCTCCGTCGTGTGGGTCGTAAGAGGCCGGCTGCTCCGGCAACGAAGCGATGTGTTCGATTACCCGCTCCGCGGCTTTCTCGATCATCACCCGCATCTGGTCCGGCGAGGGCTCCAGCGGATAGGCGTGGTCTTCGTTCAAATCTTCGTCCTACAGCCGGAAGGGTCCACACAGTCGTGACATGTCAGTTGCTCAGCACCCAACCATCGGGGTCGAAGCGCACGGTGCGAGGGCTCTCGGCGGCCTCGATCCGGATCACGGAGCGCCTGGCGGATATCTCTACGGGCGTCCGCGTAGTTCCGGTCGAGAGCTCGATCTCCACCTCGGTCTGGAAGCGGAAGGTCGGCCAGGCCCCGTCCTGGACCTGCTCGACGGTGAGCACGATCTCCCTGTTGGCTTCGACCCACTCGTGGGAGATCTGTAGTATCGGGTATCCGGGCTCGAGCAGCCACTGCCGGAAGAACCAGTCGAGGTCCTGTCCGGAGGCCTCCTCCATCACGGCCTGGAAGTCTTCCGTCAGCACCGCTCGGTGCCGGTAGCGCCGATAGTACTCGCGAATTCCACGGAAGAATGCCTCGTCGCCCAACCGACCGCGGAGCATGTGCAGGACCCAACCGCCCTTTTCATAGTTGTTCCGGTTCAGCAGATCAAACAGGCTCTCTTCCTCTCGGACGACGGGCTGAGCCGTGACGCCCGACCGGATGTAGATCTGCCGGCTTCCTTCCATTCGCCTGCGAAAGTCGTCTACGCCCACGGCCTGCTCGAAGAACAGAGCGCCGAAGTACGTCGCGAATCCCTCGGAGAGCCATAGGTGCGACCACCTCGCCTCGGTCACGGCGTCTCCGAACCACTGGTGGGCGATCTCGTGCGCGACCACCCCGTCGTCTGTGTTGTTGGCGATGCCCCGCTCCGAGTAGAAAATGGCCGAAGCGTTCTCCATGCCGCCGAAACGGGTGCTGGACTGGACGTTGGCCAACTTCTCGAACGGGAAGGGGCCGATGGTCTCAGGCAGCGGCTGCAAAAGGGCTAGTCGCACCTGGGCTCGCCCCAGGAACGATTCGTCACCCTCGGAGAGGGCAAGCTCGAAGTCGTAATGCAGCACGTCGAAGCCTGGGGCGTAAGGCAGGCCGGTGGGGGCCAGCCCAGCCTCGATCGGGTCCGGCTCTTGTGCGCCGGCCGGCCCGGTGATGAGCGCGGAGCCGGACGCGCAGACGAGGAGGCCGACGAGGAGACAGGCCTTCAGCGCACCCCGACCCCGCTTCATCGCACCGGCGGCACGATCCGCCGGGCCTTCATGTCATACCTGTCACCCGGCGCCAGCACGAAATACGGCTTCTCCCAGGGCTGATAGGCCCGGGTGTTGTCGTGCACCGCGACCATCCAGTCGCCCATGACCTCGAACGTATCCCCGGTAACGATGATCGCCGTGTCCTCCGAGATGCCGATGCCCAGCAAGTGCGGCATCTGCCCGATGACTGGGATGATGTGGTCCCAGCGGTTGCGGGTGTTGATGTGTTGGTCGATCGCAACTTTGCGGAGGAATTCGAAGCCGAGCTGATGGTTCTCCTCGTCGGTCATGACGATTTGGGAGCCCCTGGTGTCGCCCCTGACCAGGTACTCGCCCAGAATGGTGGCGCCGGCCGAGCTCCCGCCGACGACACCCCCGCGCTCGAGGACCTTGTGGAACTCGTCGTAGGTGCGGGTCCCGGCGTAGGAGTCGACGATGTTCCACTGGCGGCCCCCGTTGAACCACACCCCGGTCGCCTGCTCGAGCTCCGCTACAAAAGCCTCGGTGTCGGCGACTGTGGGATCGTGCGTGTGCAGCATCGAGACGTTCGGGAGCCCAAAGGTGCCCCGCCATAACGACAAGACCTGATCCTCGTCGTAGACCCGGACGTTGCCATCCCGATCCTGGTTCCCGCCCGCGGTCGGCACGATGACGAAGCGGCCGTCCTCGGCGCCGCCTCCGAGCTCGATGAAGCGCTCGAGGATCCCTGCGTCTCTCAGACCACCACCGACGATGACGAGCGTCCCGGTCGGCGGCCCGTATTCGGGTGCTTCCTGGGCGTAGATCTGGGCCGTTGGGATCTGGATCGAAAGCCCGATCGCGAGCGCCAAGGTCGGGATAAGCGTCGGGGCAAGCTGAAGAGGCGTTCGGCTCCTCATCGTTGTCCTCCTGTCGGGTCCGGTCAGCGGGTGGGGACGCAAGAATAGGGATCGACCCGAGCCCCGTAAAGTGAGCCGGGGCCTTGGCCACGTGCATTGACGGGCGAAACGGTTCGGGGTGAGATTCGCGCTATGCCCACGATCCATTCGTCTCCCGACGACCGCCAGATCGAGGTTGCCGACGGGGAAACCATCCTTACCGCTTCGCTCCGAGCCGATATTCCGCACGCCCACGCGTGTGGAGGCCAAGCGCGCTGTTCGACGTGTCGGGTACTCGTCCTCGAGGGCGTCGAGATGTGCGGCCCTCGTACGACGCCTGAAGGGAAGCTCGCCGAGCAGCTGCACTTCAGCGACAACGTGCGTCTGGCGTGCCAGACCACGGTTCACGGAGACTTGTCCATCCGACGGCCGGTGATCGACCGGGTGGACCTGGCACTGGCCGACCTTTTGATTCGAAGTGAGGCCACCGAGCGGGTCGGTGAGGAACGGTGTCTGGGAATCCTCTTTGCGGATATCTCTGGATACACATCCTTCGCGGAACGCTTGATGCCGTATGACGTGACCCACGTGCTGAATCGGTATTTCTTTCTCATGGCCGAGGTCATTCAGTCCAACGGTGGCCACGTCAGTGACTACATCGGGGACGGCATGATGGCCCTCTTCGGGATCGACGACGACGGCGACCCCGCGGCCAAGGCGGTTCGGGCAGGCCTGGGCATGTTCGAGGCGCTGGACGACCTCAACCCCTACCTCCGGACGATGTACGGGCAGGAGTTCGACATTCGCGTGGGTGTCCACGTGGGGGAGGTCGTCGTGGGCACGATCGGCATCGCTCCCATGGAGAAGCTCGCGGCCATCGGCGATGCCGTGAATTTCGCGAGCCGGATCGAAACGGCAAACAAGGAAGTCGGGACTCGCTTCCTGATTTCAGAGGACACGGTGAGCCGGCTGAACGAGACTCTGCAAGACGAGACATTCGAGCTGGGCCGCAACTTCGACCTGCCCATCAAGGGCAAGTCCGGGACGCACCGGCTTTACGAAGTCCCGTGCGGCTCAAGTCCTCCTGAAACACGACGCTGAAGCACGACGCCGAAGGACAACCCGAAGTTGGCCTGAAGCGCAACCCGAGTGCGACCCGAAGCGTGACCCGATCTTATTGCCCTAGTGTGCGGTCTGCCTTACTGCGCGGCCGTCAGACCACCACCCAGCCCGTGTTGCGACAGGAACCGCTGAATCGTCTCGAAGATTGCCAGCGTCTGCTCACGGTTGAACCCACCGTGACTCCCACCGGGCACCGTGTGCAGCTCGTTCGAAACACCTAGGTCGTCCAGCTTCTCGTGCAGCATAACGGCATGCTGATACGGAACGATCGGGTCCGCATCACCGTGGATCGTCAACGTCGGTGGCAGTCCCGCCCGGACGTAGGTCATGGGGGACACGCGCTCGGCGATCTCGAAACGGTTTTCCAGGCTGCCCATCCACTCCACGGCGTACGTCTTCATGTTGGTGCCGGCGAGCAGATCGCCTACCTCGGTGATGCCGTACCAATTGATGATCGCTGCGACCCTCAGCTCTTCGTTGCCGGGACACTCGCGGTCCAGACCCGCCGATGCCGGGATCATCCCGGTCGTCAGGGCCAGGTGGCCTCCCGCCGAGTTTCCAGTCGTCACGATGCGTGACACATCCAGGTTGTACTGTCCGGCACTCCGAATGACCCAACGCAGCGCACACAGGCCGTCCTCTACTGCAGCTGGCGCACGCGCGACTGCGCCCAGCCGGTACTCGACGTTGGCCACGGCCCATCCCATCTCGAGATAGGGAAGGATGCGTAGCACGCTGCTCTCTTTCGTCCCGCCAACCCATCCTCCGCCGTGGATGTACATCAACACCGGGGTCGGGCCGTCCGCGCCCCTTGGGACGTACAGGTCGAGCTTGTTCTCTTGGTTGCTCGCGATGTGATACGTGATGTTGGGAATCACGCGGTACTGGTTGGACACGTGAGCCAGGAACTCGCTGGTTTCCCCGAGCTGGGCGTTCGCCTCGGTCGGCCCCGCTATCAGGAGTGCGACGCCGACGAGCATGACGAGGGGCATTGACCGTACGAGGGCTATTGACCGCTTGAACATGTTCTCCTCCATAGGGTTAGCCCGCGGCGCAAGCCTCCGGCGCGTCGCCGATGAAGCGCTTTCAGGGAATTCGCGGCAGGGGCAGTCATGGGCCCGCAAAGATGTGTCTCGCGTGCGGTTGGAGCAAGGCGGAGTGGATCGTTTTCCAATTGACAGAATGCACTGTTTTTATCATAATCCAATGTAGTTATCATATTATGATATATATATCTGATAATGTCTATTAAAGTGATTTCCGCAGCCTCGGCCAGGGAAGCGGTTCACGTCTTCCTTCTCAAGCGGCTGGAAGGCTTAAGCGAGCCTGGAAAGGTCGTCATAAAGGGCGGCGTCAACCTTCGCCTCTTTTTCGGAAGTGTGCGCTACTCAGAGGACATTGATCTCGACGGAGAGCCCTCGGCGTCTGTCGCGATCAAAGACGTGATCTGTGGCATGTTCGAGGACCGGACCACCATCCAGGAGCTCAGAAAGCTCGGAATCCGAGGTCTGGATCCCGGAGGGGGGCCTAACAAAGACACAGAGACTACGTACCGGCACAAGTTCGGTGTCCTGACGGGGGGTGACATCAGGTATCCAACCAAGGTCGAGGTGTCGTTTCGCCCTCGCTATGACGGGGATGAGGTCCTTACCTCCGAGCCGAGTCCGGGCACAGTCAGACCTTATCTTGGAGAAGACTCTTCGCTGGTTCTCTCTCACTATGGGAGGAATGCTGCGGTCCGTCAGAAGGTGTTGGCCCTAGCGGGGCGACAGTTCGTACAGGCCCGTGACGTGTACGACTTGCACGTACTGGCACCAAGCGGCCAAGCCGCTGAGGCCGTTGGGTTTCTTGCACACGAAGTGGATGAAGAGATCCTCCAACGAGCGCGTGATCGTGCCCTGGAGATCTCGTACGACGAGTATCGGGGGCAGGTTGTCGAGTTTCTTCCCGAGGGTGTACGTGCAGACCACGAATTGGACAGGGTTTGGGACGAGATGCGGCTCACCACTGCGACTTTGATCGAAGCCGCGATCAACCTACGGCGTGATCAGTGAATAAGGTTAGTGAAGCGATCTGGACGAAGTTATTGGCGTACTCGCCAGTTTTTGACACCGCGCAAGTTGCCGAGTCGGCCGGGGTGACGCTCTCGAACGCCTCACGCGATCTTGCGACGCTTGAGAAGGCGGGGATCGTGACCCGTGTCCGGAGAGGTCTTTGGGCTGTGCCTCAACACCCGGATTTCTCGCCGTATGCGGTGGTCCCTCACCTCTTTGGCAGACCTGAGGTGGCGTATGTCTCCCTCCTCACTGCCCTCAGTCTTCATGGAGTGATTGAGCAAATCCCCAGAGTGATTCAGGTCATGACTCACTCCTGGCGCCCGACCTTGCGGACGCCTGTTGGCACATACGAGTTCCACGTGCTCCAGTCACGCTTATTCGGCGGATACGAACCCTACGATCGCACTTGGAGCTTTGACCTGGCGACCCCCGAGAAGGCACTGTTCGACACACTCTACTTGTCCACGCGGAAGGATAGGCGATTCGCTCATCTTCCCGAGATCGAACTCCCCGACGACTTTTCAGATGCGGATGTTGAGGCATGGGTGTCAAAGATTGACCACACAGTCCTTCGTACTGCGGTGGCCAAGCGGTGGAAGGCGTTCACCGCGAGCCTCAGCGTGGGTTGAGCCGGGCCACAGGACCCCGGCTCACTTCCTTGACGAAGAAGGCCATGAAGCGGGCCATACGCTCGAGGCCCGGCGTGGAGACCATCTCAGCGACTTCGCCGGTCGTATGGTACATCGGTGGCCCCTGCATCGTGGTGAATACCGGTACGCCCAGCCGGCGGTACGTGCCGCCCTCACCGCTCGCCATCGTGTTGGGACCGGAGACGAAGTTGGTGCCGTAGCGCTGGATCCCTCGTTCGACGAGGCCCTCCAGGAAGGGAGCGAGATTGGTGATTCCGGCAACGATGGGCGCTTCGTGTGAGTCCATCGTCCACTCGCGGTACCCGTCCTCGTGGAGGCTCCGGGCCGGCGTAATGTGCCGCTGTGCGGTGTGCTCGAGATTCACCACGAGGACCGCGTTCTCGGCGATCTCCGGGTTCATGGAGACGAAGTTTCCGGGCCCGCTGAGGCCCGACGAGTGATGCCCCGCGCTGGCCACGAACACGATGCTGCGCTCCTGCCGCATCCCCGACGTGGCGAAGTGGCGGGCCAACGCGACCAGAACCGCCAGCCCGTCGCCGTTGTCTCCAGCACCATCGAACCAGGCGTCTGCGTGGGCGTTGAGAACGACGTACTCATCGCTCCTCGTGGTGCCCGGAATGATCGCGACGCCATTTGCGGCGGACAGGCCCGAAAACCGATCGGACTCCAGGCTCATCTGCACGCGGAGATCGTCGAGTGCGCCGGTCTCCGCGGCCGCGTCCAGGACGGACTCGAGAAACCGCCCGTCACGCCCACCGATATTGAAGCATGTGCCGCCGCCACAACCGATGTCCCGCGAACGCATGTTGCCCGGTAGGTCGATGATCGTGAAGACCGCCACGGCCCCGCGGTCCAGCAAGTCCTGAGCCCTCGGCCCGACCGGGCTCCTAGCTTACCGCCCTCCTCAGCTTCGAGCCATGGACCAAAGCGCCCTCTGGTGTACAATACTGTTCGGCCCGAAGCGCACTTGGCGGTCTCCCCCCGGCTTGTTTCCCAAGGATTCAAATGAAAAAACTGAGCGAATCCGTTTCTTATGACGTCAAAGACGGGGTTGCGGTCCTCGTTTCCGACAATCCTCCGGTCAATGCCATGAGCTACCATGTTCGGCAGGGACTCGCCGACGGTGTGGAAATGGCCGAGAGCGACGATGACGTTCAGGCCATCGTGCTTCACTGCGAGGGACGGACCTTCTTCGCGGGGATGGACATCACCGAATTCGGCAATCCGAACGTTCCGGACTCGCCCTCGATAAGGGGGGTGATCAAAGCGTTCGAAGCAGCGTCGAAACCCGTCGTCGCGGCAATCCATGGGACGGCGCTCGGGGGTGGCTGCGAAACGGCACTGGGCTGTCATTACCGCGTGGCCGTGCCCTCGGCCAAGCTCGGGCAGCCCGAGGTGAAGCTGGGGATCATCCCGGGGGCCGGCGGTACGGTTCGCCTTCCACGGGTGATGGGGGTGCAAAAGGCCCTGGAAATGATGGTGTCCGGAAATCCAATTTCCGCAGGACAAGCCCACGTCGGGGGCCTCGTGGACGAAATCGTGGAAGGGGATCTCTTGTCCGGGGCGATCGCGTTTGCCAACAAGGTGGTCAGTGAGGGCAGACCCCTGGCCAGGGTTCGTGACTCGGACGAAAAACTGGAGGAAGCCCGAGAAAACCCGGCGTTCTTCGATGACTTTCGCAAGTCGATCGCTCGAAAAGCTCGAGGATTCAAGGCTCCCGAAGCGATCATCCAATCGGTTGAGGCCGCGGTCCGTCTGCCGGTCGACGATGCCCTGAAGAACGAGCGAAAGCTGTTCGACGAGTGCCAGAACAGTCCCGAGGCCAAAGCGCAGCAATACTTCTTCTTTGCCGAGCGAGAGGCCAAGAAGATCTCCGATGTCCCCAAAGATACGCCCACGCGCGAAATCAAGAGCGTTGGAGTGATCGGTGCGGGCACGATGGGTGGCGGAATCTCGATGAATTTCCTCAATCGGGGGATTCCGGTCACCATAGTCGAGGCGACCCAGGAGGCCTTGGATCGTGGCCTGGGGATCATCGAGCGGAATTACGCCAACACCGCCAAGAAAGGCCGGATCACCGAGGACGACGTGACGAAACGGATGTCCCTGCTCACGGGATCTCTGGAATACGAAGCGCTATCGGATGTGGATCTGCTCATCGAAGCCGTCTTCGAGGATATGGACCTGAAAAAGTCGGTATTCGAGACGATCGACAAGATTTGCAAGCCGGGCTGCATTTTGGCTTCGAATACGTCCTATCTGAGCATCAACGAGATCGCGGCGGTGACCTCCCGTCCCGAGGACGTGATCGGGCTGCATTTCTTCAGTCCCGCCAACGTCATGCGTTTGCTGGAGGTCGTGCGAGGGGACCAGACGTCGAAGGAAGTGCTCGCGACTTGCATGAAACTCGGGGCCTACATCGGAAAGGTTGCGGTCGTCGTGGGCGTGTGTCGTGGATTCGTGGGAAATCGGATTCTCGCCGCACGTATGCGGCAATCCGACGATCTCCTGCTGAAGCACGCGATGCCCAAGGAGATCGACCGGATCATTTTCGATTTTGGCTTCCCGATGGGTCCCTTCGCGATGCGCGATCTGGCCGGCATGGACATCGGTTGGGAGGGAGACAAGACCCCCGACAAGGACACGAACATTCGACACCAGCTTTGCACGCGTGGCCGTCTGGGCCAGAAGACGGGGGGCGGATTCTACGATTACGAAGAGGGCAGTCGAACGCCCAAACCCAACGCCGAGGTGGAGAAGATCATCCAGGAGGTCTCCAAGAACGCGGGAGTCACGCGGAACGAGATTCCTGAGGAGGACATGCTGAAGCGGATGATCTATGCAATGGTCAACGAGGCGGCGAAGATATTGGACGAAGGCATCGCGGCGCGCGCTTCCGCCATCGATGTGATCTGGGTTTACGGATACGGTTGGCCCACCTATCGAGGCGGACCGACCTACTATGCGGACCAAATCGGATTGAACAACATCGTGGAGGATCTGGAGCGCTATTCCACGGATTATGAAGATCCCGAGCTCGAGCCTGCACCTTTGTTGCGCAAACTGGCCGAAGAAGGGGGATCATTCCGAGATTTCGTGCGACTGCAAGAGTCAGCGGCATAGATGATCGGGTCACTGATTGATCAGGCCACCTGTAGAGACTTTCCGAGGAAAATCTGATGAGAGAAGCCGTAATTGTGTCCACAGCCAGGACACCGATTGGGAGGGCCTACCGAGGCGCCTTCAACGATACGCATGGTGCCGACCTGGGCGGCCATGTGATCAGACACGCCGTCGAACGGGCGGGCGTCGAGCCCGGAGAAGTCGAGGACGTCATCCTCGGATGCGGGGGACCCGAAGGGGCGACCGGGTTCAACATCGGCCGCCAGGCCGTCATCCGGGCCGGATTGCCCGTCAGCACGGCGGGCGCCGTGATTTCACGGGACTGTTCTTCGGGGATGCAGGCCATCGCGACGGCGGCCCATCGGGTGATGATCGATCGGGTCCCGATCATGGTAGCGGGTGGATTGGAGTCCGTGTCGCTAACCGGTCGTGAGCAGAGAAATATGTCCCATGCTACCAATGACTGGCTGGTAGAGAACAAACCGTCGATCTACGACACGATGCTGGAGACGAGTGAAGTCGTGGCCGAGCGATATCAGGTCTCTCGCGAAGTTCAGGATCAATTTGCCCTGGAGAGCCAGCAGAAAACCGCGTCGGGCCAAGAAGCCGGCCACTACGACGACGAGATCGTTCTTCTGCCCAGCATCAAGAAGATCATCGACAGGGAAACCGAAGAGGTGACCTACGAAGAGGTGACGCTCACCAAGGACGAGGGGAACAGGCCAACAACGACCTTGGAAGCGCTTGCGGGCTTGAAGCCCGTCCTTGGTGAGGACAAGACCGTGACCGCAGGAAACGCGAGTCAACTCTCCGATGGCGCATCAGCCTGTGTCGTGATGGATTCGAAGCTGGCCGAGCAGCGCGGACTCGATCCTCTCGGGATCTTTCGAGGATATACGGTGGCGGCTTGTGAGCCGGATGAGATGGGTGTGGGGCCTGTGTATGCCGTGCCGCGTCTGCTGGAACGATTCGATATGAAGATGGATGACATCGATCTGTGGGAGCTCAACGAAGCGTTCGCGTCCCAAGCCGTCTACTGCAGGGATAAGCTGGGCATTCCCAATGAGATCTTGAACGTAGACGGCGGCGCCATTTCCATAGGTCACCCGTTTGGGATGAGCGGCGCACGAATGGTCGGCCATGCCTTGATCGAGGGAAAGCGCAGGGGTGCCAAGTACGTGGTGTGCACCATGTGTGTCGCCAAGGGGATGGGCGCGGCGGGCCTGTTTGAGGTGGCTGCGTGAGTCACTCCGAAGTCGCTTCATGACTCACTTCGAAGTCACTGCATGACTCACTTCGAAGTCGCTTCATGACGCCGTCCCTTCAAGGCATACGGGTCTGCGACCTGACCCAGAATCTCGCCGGACCACTCTGCACTCAAATCCTGGGAGACCTTGGGGCGGACATCATCAAGGTGGAGCCACCCGGCGGTGACCCGGCAAGGGCCTGGGGACCGCCCTTCTGGGGAAGTGACAGCACACTTTTCTTGTCGGGCAACCGCAACAAGCGAAGCATCATCCTGGACCTCAAGAGTCCGGAAGGGCGGGGGATCCTTCATCGGATTGCGAAGGATTCCGACGTCCTCGTTCAGTCGGCGCGTTTTGGCGTCCCGGAGCGATTGGAATACGACTACGAAACGATAAAGGCGCTGCGGGACGACATCATCTACTTGTCGGTCAGTGCTTATGGCGACCGGGGTCCAATGCGCGACCTCCCAGGATACGACCCACTCATGCAAGCTTTCTCCGGAATCATGTCGGTGACCGGCAATCCGGGGGCCCCGCCCGCCCGGGTCGGTGGATCCGTGGTGGACTTCGGCACTGGCATGTGGTCGACGATCGCAATCCTCAGCGCTCTACGCACCCGAGACGCGACGGGCGAGGGTGCCAAGCTGGACGCGGCGCTCCTCGATACCGCGGTCGAGTGGGTGTCGTATCACTTGATTGGCTATTTCGCCACGGGCGATGTGCCGGGCCCAATGGGGTCGGCCATGGACTCCATCGTACCGTATCAAGGGTTCCAGACGTCCGATGGGAGTGTGATGATCTCGGGCGGGAGCGACCCGATTTTTGTGAGGCTGTGCAACGCTCTCGGACTCAGCGAACTGGGTGCGGATCCCCGCTTTCTCACCAACCCGGACCGCGTGGCGAACCGAGTCGAGCTTATCGAGATCCTCGAAAACCAAATCAAGAGTCACACGACCGAGGACCTGCTCGAGATCATGCACGAACACGCGGTTCCTTGCTCGCCCATCCAGAACATGGCCGAGGTGGCCGCCCATCCGCAGGTGGTCGAGGCCGGACTACTGCCCATGGCTGACCATCCCGAGGTTTCCAACTACCAGGACGTCGCGTTGCCACTGCGCTTCGACGGTGAAAGGCCTCGAGGTGACCGTCCGCCCCCCTCGGCGGGTGAGCACACTGATGAGATCCTCGCCGAATTGGGCTACACCCGGGATGAGGTGCAGGGATTCCTCGAGGGTGGCGTGACCTTCGGGGCCAGCTCGATCCCAGTCTAGGCGAAGGCGGCTGGGCCCGCTAAAGGCGACCGAAGTTCGCCTCGAATCGATCGAAGCGTCCTTCCAGGCGGTCGATTCGCCCGGCGTTTCCTGTTACGCCCTCGGCCACGGCACGCAGGTCGTCTCTTAGCTGTTCTTGGCCCACCTCGACTCGGGTCAATCCCTCTTCGACACGCCCCAGCCGACCACCGTGCTCCTCGTAAATCCGGCCGATCATCTCGTAGTTTCGCGTGATTCCCTGAGCGTTTCCCTGGATCAGGGATTTTAGCTCCTGGAATTGCTGTTGGGTTGTCTCGTGGTTCGTCGAGATCCCCTGAGCGTTTCCCTGGATCAGGTGTGCGTTTCCCTGAATCAGGGATCTTAGCTCCTGGAATTGCTGTTGGGTCATTGGTCCCGGGGTGCTCGGAAGATTCGAGAGCCTAATCTACGCATCGGCGCTGAGCTGGAACATGTCCGGTTGGGACGGCGAACGTAGCGATCGCTTGCGAAGAGAACTCAGGTTGCCTACGTAAGCTCAGTATTCCGTCTACACGAGCGGTGGCCCACAACCGCCCGGCGACCCCGGGCCACTCCAACTCCGTCGGAGGCTGGAAAGATGATCATCAGCAACACGCAGGAAATTCCTGGAAAGAGCATTGTCGAGTTCTTCGGTGTGGTGAGCGGCAGCACGGTGCGCGCGAAGCATATCGGCAGGGACATCATGGCCGGCCTGAAGAACGTGGTCGGGGGTGAGCTGGCGGGCTACACGGAACTGCTATCGGAGGCCCGCGGCGAAGCGATTCGGCGCATGAGCTACCAGGCGGAGGGCATGGGCGCGAACGCGATCGTCAACGTGCGCTTCGCCACCAGCAGCGTGGCGCAGGGCGCCGCTGAGCTGTTCGCGTACGGGACTGCGGTCACGGTGGAGTAGAGCCATGGAATTCCTGATAAACGGCATCACTCCGCTAATGATATTGGGGGCCTGGATCTCCGGCCGCCTCCTCGAGCGTCGGCACCTGAACAAGCTGTTGCTGCTCGAAAGCGGATCACGCGACGTGCTGGCCGTGACGATCGAAGACATTCCGCCGGACTGGCACGTCGAGTCATGTGAGTTCGTGATGGGCAACGTCGTGATCTCACAGGACTACTTCAAGCGTGTCGCTGCGAGCATCAAGGGCATCTTCGGAGGCAACATTCGTGTGTTCGAGCCTCTGCTGGAGCGTGCCCGCCGAGAGGCCCTGATGCGCATGAAGGGCGTGGCCCATGCGCGCGGCTACGACAAAATCATCAACGTCCGGCTCGAGACCGCGACCTTGGCCAGTGCCCGTGGTAACGGAAAAGGCACGGCGGGTGTCGAGATCCTCGCCTACGGCACAGCGATTAAGCTACGGGCGTAAAGCCGGATTGGGGGATCGCGGCTTTCGTCTGAAACGCTTGCCGCCGACACCCCTTAGACTCGCGAGCGGCTGGGGAGATGACCGCTTCCGTCACTCGCCTGAATGCCGTTTGAAGGGAACGAAAGACCGCCATTCGAACGCGACCCAAAGACATGCCGTCCCCCAAACTGCAACCCAAATTAGATCTGAGGGGAAGCCAGACCCCCACCGCGTAGCAAACGCACCGACCATCACTATGAACAGTGAGATTCCGGAGTACGTTGCTACCCAGGGAATCAGAAGGCCGATTCCCGCTCCCGTCTCGATCAAGCCGACAAGGATCCGAAACCAAGACGGATACCCCCAACGTTCGAAGGGGCCACTCCAGAACCCATCCGCGTCGAATTTACGCCAGCCGTTGGTCACGAACAGCTGCATCAAGTAGAGGCCGATCGTCCACGCAAGAACCCAACGGATTCTCTTTCCCCAGCTCGCCTGCCGAAATTGTCTGAGCAACACGGTCGCCATGGGGCTGTGCCTCATGAGTTGCGTTGGGAGCGCGGATCAGAACGGCTCAACTCCGCACCTCGTGATCCTTCTTTCCGTAAACGACACATGACGAATCATTGAATTAGCGAAAGTGTTCCCCAGTCGGCCTGTTTCAGCCTAAGGCATCAAGCTAGGCAACCAAAGCGCGATCGCGGGAAAGAGGACCAGCAGCAGAATCACCGCGAACTCCCCTAGAACGAACGGGGCCACCCCCCAGAAGATGTCCTCCATGGGAACGTCGGGTGCGATCCGGCGCATCACGAACACGTTCGCCCCGATTGGCGGTGTCACGAGCGCCACCTCGGCCATGATCACGACGAAGACACCGAACCAGACGGGGTCGATACCCAGCGCCAGGATCACGGGCATCACAAAGGGAATGCTGAGGACCAACATGCCGAAGACGTCGAGCATGGTGCCAAGAACGAGGTAGAGGATAACGAGGAGGAAGAGGAAACCGGCTCGTCCCAGCTCCATCTGCACGAGGACTTCCACGATCGACGCGGTCAGGCCCGTCACCGCCATGAGTCGGGCGAACACGTATCCCCCGATGATGATGGCAAAGAGCATGACGCTGATGAGGACCGTGTCCTCCAGGGCCTTGCGCACGTCTGGGAGCTTGAGCCTTCGTCGAGGGAGTGCCGCCACCAGGACGCCGGCGCACCCGACGCCTGCTGCCTCAGTCGGGGTGAAGATTCCCCCGTATATCCCTCCGATGACCAAAAGGAAAAGGCCGAGTATCGGACCTAGTCGCTTCACCGCATCGATTCGGTCCTGTCGGCTACCCACCGGTCCCGGAGGGCCGAGCTTTGGCCGAAAGAGGCACCTGATGTAGATGATTGCGGAGAACATGGTCGCGGTGAGGATCCCCGGGACGATGCCCGCGATGAAGAGGGCGCCGATCGAAGTCTCCGTCATGATTCCGTAGAAAATGAAGATGACGCTGGGGGGAATGAGGATCCCCAGGGTCCCGGAGGCGGCCAGCGCTCCGGTGGCCAAGCGTCGGTCGTACCCGAAACGGTCCATCTCGGGCATGACGATCGCGCCCATGGTCGCCACCGTGGCGATGCTCGACCCCGTGACGGCACCGAACGCGCCGCAGGCCAGCACGGAAGTGATGGCCATCCCCCCGGGGATCCACCCGATCCACGCCCGGAGACCGTCGTAGAGCTCTGTGGCCAACCCCGTATGATAGACGAGTTGCCCCATGAGGACGAACAGTGGGATCGTGACGAGGACGAAGCTCCGTCCTTCGGCCCAGGGGACCAGGGCGGCATGTGCCATCGCCGCGCTGACGCCCTCCAAGACCAGAATTCCCAGCAGTCCGACGCCCCCCATCGCGAAGGCGATGGGCACACCCGAGAGAAGGAGAAGAAGTAGGAGAAAAACAGCCCCGATGCCGACGACGGTGAGGGTCACTCCGCTCCGCCGCCCGGCGCGGCCTCCCTCTCGACAATGTCGGCCCGGGGCCCCTCCGCTCCGAGCCCGATGTGCTCTTCCCCGTTCGGATTCCCTATGAGTCGAGCCACCAGCACCAACGAGCAGAACCCCATGTAGGCCATGAACGGCCAGACGGGTAGCAAGAGGTCCTCTCCGGTCTCGGTGGTGGTCGCCATATACGGTGTGAACCGAAGTGCCTGGACCCCCATCAAGGCGAAGAAGAGGATGCCTGCCGCGCCCGTGGCGACATCCGCCACACCACGGGCCCGTCCCTGGAGTCGGTTGTAGAAGACTTCCATTCGGATGTGGTACCCCCGGTCCCATCCGTGGGGGAGGGCCGAGAAGACGGTGATCAGCAGGAGCAACCCATTGACGTCTCTCCCCCACGGGAGGGGGGCGTTGAACACGTACCGGAGAACCACGTCCAAGGTGACCAACGCCATCAGAGCCGGGAGTGCCGCGTCGACCGCCACGCGGAAGAGCGCTTTGGAGATCCTGTCGGACCAGGCGTCCACCCCCGCCAGCCCGGCATCGAGGAGCTGCAGCGGACTCCTCACAAGTCGATGATGCCCTGGATCGGGTTTTCCGTAACCCTCGTCATGATCTCTTCCCGGCTCAATGGGGAGTAGAGTGCCGACAACCGTTCCATCTCTTCCAGCATTGCAGTCGCCGGACGACCCTCGGCCTCGTTCTCCGCAATGAATCGGTCCCTGAGTGGTTGGAGCTCCGCCCGCCACCTCTCTCGCTCGTCCGGGTCGAGGTCCAGGATCTCGCACCGCCCCGCCCGGAGGTCGTCATAAGCCGCCTCTTCGATCGGGCCGGAATAATAGTCCTGGGCGCACATCTGGCTCCGAATGCGCAACAGGTCGGAGAACTGCTGGCGGAGGTCGTCTGGAAGCGCGTCGAATGAACGCCGGTTGAGAGCGTACTGGAGCACCGTGACGTTCAGGTTCACACGCGTAAGGAATTTCCCGATCTCATGGAGGCGGTAGGAGGCGATATCAGGCACTCCCAGGGAGACCGCGTCTAAGATGCCCCGCTGAAAGGCGGGGTACACCTCGGCCGCCGCCATGACCACCGGGACGGCCCCCAAATCGCGATAGATCTCGGCCACGATGCCCCCCGTCGCACGGATTTTCAGCCCCTGAAGATCCTCGAGGGTCAGCACCGGTTCTCTGGAGATGACCTGGTAGGGGGACGTGGAGTCGCAGGTGGCGAGGTAGACACCCATTGCCTCGTACTCCGACTTGAAGAACCGCGGGTAGAGCCCCTCCGCCACCAGCGAGGCCACCGGAGCACTCGGGAAGATGAACGGAAGTTGGAGGCCATGCATGAGGTGGAAGCTGCCCGGTTGGTACGTGATATAGCCGTGCGTGTAGTCCGTGAGCCCGGTGATGCATGCTTTGAACCCGTCCAGGGGCCCATGGAGGAGCCCATTCCACATGGGTTCGATTCGGAGGCGACCCTGGGTTTCCTCCTCCACCCTTTGGTAGAAGCTGGTAAAGACGGGGACAAAGCCGTGCGACTGGGGCACGTGAGACGTGAAGCGGAGGACTACGTCTCCCGAGTCCTCCGCCCGGCTACGGCCCCGCGGTAGAAATGGGGCGCCGACGGCAGCCGCCGCGAGGGTTGTGACGACACCCCGCCGGGTCCACGTCCGGTCAGACATTCGGACAACTACGGTCAGACATCGGAATAGTCCTGGATTCTAGCATGCCCTAGCCTATGGCTGGGGGCGCGATGGCGCCAATCTAAAGTGCTACACGACGCAGGCCGGGAGGGGTCAGTACGTGTACCTGAGCCCCGCTCTCAGACTCGTATCCAGCGCGCTGATCTCGTCGGGTGGTCTGCTGTCGTAGCGGAGATCGAACGATACCGTGAGGTCCAGCGTATCCGTTATAGACGCGGCGAGTCGAAGATTCGCGAGCGTCCGAAGGTCACCCCAGTCGCCGACCTTGGGTTGTAGATAGGTCGTGGAAGTAATCACGAGAGTCTCGCTGGGTACCAGGCGAAGGGTGAGGAAGTAGCTTCCACGGACGACGGTTGTCTGATTCGCATGCACCGCAGTATCGGGAAGCTCCAGGCGCTCGTGTTCTAGAAAGAGAGCCGCACCCATACCGAACTGTCCCCACTCCCCGCTGGCGAAGGAGGTCCGTGCTCCGCCTCCCGCAACCGCTCTGAAGTCGAGGAGTTGGGGCCGATCGTAGTTGAGTTGTCCGTACCACTCCGGCGAGATCAGATCGTTGTACCGATAGGTCTCGCGATAATGGAGGAGGCCCGACGACGCGAAGCGGCTCCCACCCTGTAAGCCGAGCCCCCCGTTTCCAACCATCAACCTCCGTACGGATTCTGTGACTCTGTAGAGGCGTGCGTTCAGATCGATCTGGACCAGGTCCACATTTCCGGTCCGCACGGTCAGATCGCCGCCGAACGAGCCGGAGCGTCCAAGCGGAGGGTCGTCCTGTCGGAGTGCCTCCACGTTGACCTGGGCGGATATGGGGAAGGGAAGAGCCGCGGCCAGAGCAATGAGCACCCGCAGGCCGATGTGGCGGACGTCGAGATGGGATACCGAAGTCATGGAGGGTTCGCTGGGGTAGATCGAATGGAGGATGCGGACGCCCGTAAGCTAATGGACGTGGTGGTTGTGGTATCCCACTACGCGATCGCTCACTCGAGCTCGTAGAGCATCACCCGCGGCGTGCCGCTCACCACCTCGTCTCAGCCGACTCCCGCCGCAATCAATAGAGCAACAGGCGGCTTTCACCACGCTGGAAGACTCGGAATTGCAGGTAGGTGTAGATATTTGCGGGATCGCGACTGATGTCAGCGAGGCTCCTGCCGAGCCCGGACCCAGACCAGCTCTTCAAATAGCCGATCAGGCCCAACCTTCTGATGTCGGCGCCGGGAAGCCCTTTCACACCAATCCCCAAGATCCCCCACTCGGCCAGCGGACTGTCGTCAGGCCCGGGCATCGGAAAGCGGGGCATAGCCATCCCCACTGGACTGGCCGGGGACGGTCTCCATGCGACGGGATCCGAGAGGGAATGGTAGTCCTGCCCGTTCACTGTATGGACCGGGCCTTTCTGATAAGCGGTCGTGTGGCCTGCCCCAGGCCTCGCCCCACCGAGCCCCGACGCCGCGCCAAGCCTCGCTCCTCCGGGCCGCATCGCTGAGCCGGATCTCGCCCCTGACGGATCAAACGCCCCGCCGGCCAGCGTTGCACAGCCACTGGAGAAAACGGCCCCAACCAAGATCACTCCCATCCAAGTCTGTTTCATGAAGCCTCCTTAATGCCGAATCGTTTCTTCAAGGCGAAAGATGCGGCCGGCCGGCTCCGGATCGCATACGTCGAATGACGTAGCAGAGGGTTGCAGAATACGTAGTGATCAGAGAAGCGCCCGCCACGGGTGTGGCGGGGGCCCGGACCGTAATCCTACAGCGGGAGGTACACCGCCTGCCCGGTCTGGGCGCTGCGGTACACGGCCTCCGTCCACTCCATGTAGTGGACGCCTACTGCGAAGGGCGCCATCGTGATCTCTTCAACGCCCCGAATCGCGTTGGCGAACTCCTCCGGCACCCGGTAGAAGGCCTGCTCGGATTGGGGGTTCGGGACTTGAGCCAGCTCGGAATCGCCGCGGCGTCCGGCGAACACGTTCTGCCTCCGGTCGACGTAGATGGTCCCTTCGCTGCCGTGTATCCATGTCTGATTGCCGGTCGACAGCCCTGTCGTCTCACTCGCCCTCATGTGGACCTGTGCGCCGTTGGCCAACTCGTAGAGAATGTCCACGTGGTCAGGGATGGTGACCGGGGTCAGCTCACCGCGGGCATTGCGTCGGAAGGGCACGTGGATCTTGGACAGGGCCATGACCCGGTTACCCCAGCCCAGCCAACGCGCCGTCGATTCGTAGGAAGAGCCGATGTTGAGCGTGTTCAATCCGCTATACCGCTCGTCGTGGCGCCAGTCCAAATCGCCGTCGACTTGGCGAAAGCGAGACTGCAGCCGCTGGACTTCGACGGAGAGGATCTCACCCAGGTAGCCGTCCCCGATCATCCTCTTCAGCACGTTGTCGATTCTGTAGCTCTGGGACGTCGGGACCAACTGGCACACCAGGTCGGGGTGGCGCAGCGACGCCTCCAGCATGTCTCTGGCTTCCCGCGCGTTGTTCGCCATCCGGGCCTGGGTCAGCACATGTTTGCCCCTCTCTAGCGCGGCCAGGGTCAGTGTCCGGTGCATATAGGGCCAGGTGCCGATGCTCACGGCGTTGATGCTCTCGTCGTCGAGCAATTGCTCCCAGTTGGCGTAGGCCCTGGGAATATTGAACTCTGATGAAACCCGCTGACTGGACTCGAGGCTGCGGTTGGCCACCGCCACGATCTCAACCCCCGGGATCTGTCGGAATCCGGGAATCTGTTCGGTACGCAAGTTGGTCCCCGCGCCGATCATCCCGATCCGAATCGGCTCCTGCTGTGACGATTTCACCCCCATTTCGCGCCGTCCCACCAGATTCGCGGGGCCAAGGGCAGCTGCGAGTGGAAGCGCACCGACCGCAAGAAACTCTCGGCGTTTCAGTCCCCGTGTCTCGTCCGTGTTCATTTCCACCTCCGCTAATCGCTTGTTACGGAGTCCTGCGGTCCGGTAAACAGACATGGTATACAAGTAAGTAAAGAGACATGGGTAACAGTCGGCACCCCTACAGGAGGTGACCGATGCCGTTCACGGAGACTGATATCGTGGACGAACGAAGCCGTTTCATCGAAGACGCTCACCGGAGTCTGCACAGCTTCACGTGGCTCTGCGCCCACTACGGGATCAGCCGCAAGACCGGCTACGAGTGGCTGGACCGCTGGAGAACGCACGGCCCCGAAGGACTTCGAAACCGGTCGAGTCGACCCAAGCATTGCCCCTGGGCGACGCCCCCCGAAGTCGTCGAGGCCATCCTCGGGGTCCGACGTACCTACACCGACTACGGCGCGAAGAAGATCCGTTGGTACCTCGACAAGCACACACCCGAGCTCGTCCTGCCCTCGCGCACCACGATCCACAACATTCTGCGTCGTCACGATCTCGTGCCCAAGCGACGACGGAGGGCCCGACGTTGGCACCCGGGCCGACCCGATGCTGCAGCCGATGTGCCCAACCGGAGCTGGAGCGCCGACTTCAAGGGCGAGTTCCGCACCCGAGACGGACGGTACTGCTATCCACTCACCGTCCAGGACATGCACTCGCGTTTCCTGCTCGACTGTCGCGGGCGCATCGACGTCAGCATCGACGGCGTTATCCCAGTGTTCACGCGCCTCTTCCGTCGGTTCGGGCTGCCCGAGAGGATCCGCACGGACAACGGGACGCCCTTCGCTTCCAATGCCCTCGGCCGTCTGTCCAGGCTCTCCGTCTGGTTCGTCCAGCTCGGCATCATGCCCGATCTCATTGAGCCTGCCAGCCCTCAGCAGAACGGAAAACACGAGAACATGCACCTCGTCCTCAAGCGCCGTACCACCCGGCCGCCCCGATCCAACATGCGAACCCAACAACGAGCCTTCCGTGACTTCCAAGCCGAGTTCAATCACATCCGACCTCATGAAGCTCTCGACGGCGCCGTGCCCGCTGACTTCTACTCTCCCTCACCCAGGCGCTTCCCAAAGACCCTCAAGCCCATCACCTACCCGGGCCACTTCGAGACCCGCCTCGTCAGCTCCAACGGCGG
Source organism: Longimicrobiales bacterium (assembly GCA_965249775.1). Taxonomy (GTDB): domain Bacteria; phylum Gemmatimonadota; class Gemmatimonadetes; order Longimicrobiales; family Gaopeijiaceae; genus UBA822. The sequence goes on along the minus strand of OZ252253.1, from coordinate 2,245,875 downwards.
CATCCGTTGGTACGCCAGGCGCATCCCTGTCAGCAGGCTCCTCGCAGGTCATGACGTCGGCCTCGAGCAAGTTGACCACGGCCTCTTCGACGTCTACTTCGGTCCCATCTGGCTCGGTCGATTCGTTGAACCCAAACACCGAATCTTTGACTCCCTCGGTAGAGGGAAAAGAAGAACTGGTGGTACCTACAAAGGACGGCGAACTGTTACCCAGGTCTCTTGACTTAACTGTTACCCAGGTCCTTTATCGCTCATGCCGGCATCATCACTGAGCGGATTCCAGCCACGTCATACTATTCGACCTCTCGTCCGAGAATGCCTTCGATGCTCGGAACGAGTGCCTTCATCTCGCCAAGCAAGAAGGATGAGAAAGGCCCCTGATCCTCCGGTTCATCAGTCTGCCCTTCGGCGAAGAACAAGCACTCCGGGTCGGCCGAGGCAGGGATTTCGAACCAAGCGGCGTTGTACCCTTGGTGCACGAAGAACGCGACGTAACGCTCCGGGAGCGGTGAATCCACAGTGTTCTCGGCGAGGAGCTCCGGGAGCCATTCGTTGTTGTCCAGGACATGGGTGTGGAAACAGTCCGATCCACGGAAAATGCCGTCGAAATCACGACCCATCCAGATGAGAAACTCCCGATAGGCCTCAGGAACGGCAAAGCCGAGACTCGCCTCCAGCGTCTCGATCTCGGACGACTCACAGCCTTGGGGAGCACCGAGCAAGGGCTGGATATGCAGTCGGTGGTACGCTTGTACTGATTTGAGGTAGCTCATGAGGGCCGCCTAACGGATCTGCGATGCTGCTGCGCGGCTAATGTGGTGACCGGAAGCGAAGTGCGCGAGCCTGACGGCCTCGCGCCCGAGGCTTCAAGCAGGTAGGTTACATGTAACCGACACCGAGAGGAGTGAATATGGCTGGCCCTGAAGATCGGGGTTCTTCACGAGACAAGGTGAGGGCTCATCGCGAGAGGTTGAGGAAGCAGGGGCTTCGTCCGATTCAGATCTGGGTGCCTGACGTTCGCCGTCCCGATTTCAAGAAGCAGGCACACCGGCAGTCGGTAGCCGTTGCGGAGAGCGCCTCGGCGCAGGCCGACCAAGACTTCATTGAGGCAATTTCGGAGCTCGACGGTTCGTGAAGAGAGGCGAGATCTGGACGGTTTCAGGCGGTCAGGAATACACGGGGAAACCGCGGCCTGCCGTAATCATCCAAGACGACGCCTTCGCTGCAACCGCCTCCGTGACGATCTGTGCGTTCACGACGGATCCAACCAACGCCCCGATTTTTCGTCTACTCGTCGAACCAACACAAGAAAATGGACTGCGCGCCGAGAGCCGGCTCATGGTGGACAAATTGACCACTGTCGCGAAGGTGAGGATTGGGTCGAAGGTTGGAAGGCTGGCTGACGCGGATCTCCTAAGACTCAATCGGGCCGTCGTCGTCTTTCTTGGGCTTGCGGGAGCTTCGCGAAGCTAGAGAGGCCACCACAGCTCGTCCTTGTGCAGAGGGCGATGGAATCTATCTTGTGCTCCGCACCTGAGATCGTCCCCACTTGAAGAGATGGCCTGTATGTCTCCTTTCGTGACTGTCCGCCGTGTCCGCGCGACACATTCGGGACGTAACCCAATCTGTTAACCATCAGCTGGCACCATTGTGTCAACCATCAGGTGCGCTGTTCAGGCCTCACAGCTCGAGGCACATGGGTTGAGAAAGCAAGGTCGCGCCGGGTCTAATCGGCTCTGGATCCCCGAGCGCCTTGAAGCCTGCTCGAGCATATAGTCGCTGCGCGGGCGTATCACCACACGTGACGCCGAGAACCACCCGCGCTGCGTTCGCTTCGCGGGCCCAGCCGATAATCGTAGCGAGTAGCTCGGCCCCATGCCCCTGGCCCCGGCACTCAGGCGCGACCCACATCTGGAACACGTGCGCGGTGTCAGAGGCAGAAGCGATGATCTTGCCCCAAGCGAGGCCGACGAGCTGGGCTCCCTCCTCGACCACCAAAGGGAGATCCAGTTCGGAACTGGCGCCCGAGGATACTCGCACCGCCCACTCAGCGTCAGGTCTGTCCCGTCGCTCTAGAGTGCTCCCGAAGGCATCCGGCGAGTCAGCTAGCGCGCGCAACCGAAGATCGCGATACGCGCGCCACTCCTGTCCACCAAGGCGTCGAATGGAAGGCATAGTGCTGGACGCGGGGTCAGAACATCGTGTTGCTGTTCTCAGACATCGCCGGCACTACCTGTAGCACATCCCAGTGCTCGACGACTCTGCCATCTTCGTCGAGGCGGAAGATGTCGATCCCAGCCCATTCCTCGCCGCCGGGCCATTCCTGACGGCAGTGCAGCACGACGTAGTCGCCCTCGGCGATGACGCGTTCGAAGTGCACTCGCTTGCCTGGGTGTTCTCTCGCCATCCGCTCGAAGTATCCGATGAACGCCGCCTTGCCATCTGCCACTCCTGGATTGTGCTGCGTGTAGACGTCCCCGGCGTACTGCTCGACCGCCTCGGCGGGTTTGCACTGGTTGAACATCAGGTCGTAAAACGCCGTGACGGTCTTCTTGTTGCGCTCCAGCTCATCATCCATGGGAACACTCGGTACGATTCATGGGCCGCCTAACGGATCTGCGGGTCTGCGACGCCTCAGTTATCCGGCCCTGTCCATGGCACGCTTGAACGCCTCGACACCCTCCCCGACCGCGAGCGTTGAGATGTCTGATGGTGTCAGGAAGTCAAAGCCGTGGACGGTACCCGGGTAGTTGTGGAGCTCCACGGGAACACCCGCCTCCATCAGTCGCATGGCGTACAGGATCGCCTCATCGCGCAACGGGTCGTGTTCACAGGTCATCACGTAGGCCGGTGGTAGGCCGGACAGATCGTCGGCCCGTGCGGGTGCCGCATACGGAGACACGTCGGTGCGGTCCTCTCCGATGTAGTGATTCCAACAGTCGAGCGTATTCTGATACGTCCAGATGTATAGATCCGCGCCTGCTATCATGGAGGGGGCGTCGCAACGGTCATCGACGGCCGGGTATATGAGCATTTGGAAGGCGACTTCCGGACCACCCCGGTCTCTCGCCATCAGCGCAACCGCCGCGGAGAGATTCCCACCGGCGCTGCCACCCCCGATCGCGATTCGGGCAGGATCGATCTTGAGCTCGTCGGCGTTCTCGGACACCCATCGTAAGGCCGAATAACAGTCTTCCACGGCGGCAGGGAAGGGGTTCTCAGGAGCGAGCCGGTAGTCGACGCCAACCGAGACTGCGCCGCCCTCGGCCGCCATGGTCAAACACCGTGGGTGCTCGGTTTCCAGATCACCGAATATGAAGCCGCCACCGTGGAAGTTGACGAACCCCGGTCCCGCTTCCGTGCGCTCCTTGGGCATGTAGATGCGGATAGGTACGTCGGGTGCGCCATCCGGGCCCGGTATCTCGCGCTCGATCTCCTCGACCCGGTCGTCCGTTGGACGTTCGACGCCCTGGGCGGCCAGCGTCTCAAAAAACTCCTCCAATACAGCTCTAGTGCCCGCTACGTCAGAGATATCGAACCGCGGAATGAGTGCGGCTCCTTTTTCTACTGCGGGGTCATATACGCGCTGCATGAGTACGTCCTCCTCGTCTGTTAGTGATCTTCTCCGGACACAAGAGCCTGTGAGTCAACTCGACTCGCAATGGTCCGTGAGAACTGTCAGATCGTGCCAGCCAAAGGCCCCGTGGAACTCACCACGCTCGTTGAGAATGCGCTGCCCACCCATCGCCTCGAAGAAACGGCACGCGGGATTCTCGGCTTGGGAGAGCAACATCATGCTCCTCATCTCCAAAGCCAGAAAGCGGGTAGCCGCCGCGCATATCAACCGTCGACCAATACCGACTCGCCGATACTCCCGAAGAAGGTAGATCTTCTCTAGTTGACCGTCATACTCTCGGAAGTCGGCAGCATGGCAGTGGGCGAATCCGACCAGCCCTTTGCCCTCTTGCTCGGCCACCAGGCAGAAAGTCTCGGGCGGAGTGTTCCGGCGCTTCGACTCCCACTGGGCCGCACGGATGGATTCGCTTGGACCGCGGCCACCATGCGCCGAGCGGTAGGCCGCCACGTGAACCCTCGCCACCTCGGACGCATCGTCGGGGCCCGCATCACGAAGGGTAATGGTATCGAGATTCTCTCCGCGCTGTCGAAGCCGCCGCAGATTCGTCGCCGCAGACGGAGCCCGGACTTCGTGCAAGAAGCGCGAGACTGCGACCCTAGCCGACCTCATCTGTGCCCCTCAGATGCTCGTCTGTGGCGCCATCCTGAGCCTCGAAGGTGGCGGCCCAGACCGTAGAGTCGGCCCACTCCATGTGGGCACAAATGTCCTCGAAGTACGTTACGTCCACGTGGGACTAGTTCGCGCCTTCATCATCATCGTCGTCATCGTCGTCGTCATCATCATCGTCATCGTCATCGTCATCGTCGTCATCGTCGTCGCCGTCCGGCACGTTCTGAAGAAGCACGCCAGTCAGCGCGTCGATCTCAACATCGCGCACGCCGCCGTCACCTGGAGCAACGACATCGAATGCGTAGATCAGAGCCCCGCCCTCGCGCTCCAGGTCCTCGTCGATGATGCGACCCCCTGGGACGGCCGTCAGCGCAGCCACGCGTGCGACGTCGAAGGAGATCGTCGCCTCATCCAGCAGGTCGGCCGGGCTTTCACGCGCAAAAGTCCATGCGGCAGCTGCGGCCGTCATAATCAGGACAGTACCCACGAGCAGCAATTCCCTCGACATGATCTACCTCCTGTCGGCTCGATGAATTCAAGCGTAGGGGAAGGTAATGTGCTTCAGCGGCTTCCGGAAAGCAGGCCGGGCTAGGTACTCTCCCCTCGACGTGACAGCCTGCCAGCTATGAACGCGGCGATCGGCAAGACTAGTGCAATGAGGAGCCATGACGCCAAGGGAACGCCAACGAATACGGCGGCGCCCTCCGCCTCGGAGCGCCCGAACGCGTCACCTACGTAGATTACCAGAGAGCCCGGCGCGAGAACCAGCATCAGGCAGTAGAGGGTCGCTCGGGTAGGCACCGACCAACGCATCGCGACCACGTGGGCCAATACGAGGGCCGCGAACGGGGCGAGCACCCAGATCGCGATGAGCACTACCAGGAGTCGTTCATCACTACTCCGACCGGCGCGGAGCATCAAACCGACCGAGCCTCCGGCCCCGACCAGGACCGCGATCAGGGCCGCTGCGCGGAGCCGGCGAAGCAACCCGCCCTCGGGTCCTCGGCCGCTCATTCCAGAGGTCATCTCGGCGCCTCAAATGATGCGCTTGTTAGAAGGGAGCGCCCGTCGGCTTTTCCCTCCGCTCCTCTTGAGCGAACAGAATGAGGAGCAACCCCACCGCCAGGATTAGTGCGGCGTCGGCCACATTGAACGTCCAGAATCGGTAGCGACCTAGTCCCACATCTATGAAGTCCACGACGCCGCGGGGCGAAAAGATCCGACCCCACCCGTTGCCCAACGCACCGGCGATGTAGAGGCTCGTGGCGGCGGCGAGGAGAGCGTCCTCCGGATTGGCTCGTCGATACCAGACGAAGAAGAAGCCTGCAACGACGAGTCCGAAGACACCGAGGGCCTCTTTCGAGAGTGGGCCCAGGGGAAGGCCCATGGAGCCACGGTCGTTATAGGTCAGGTTGAAGCGCACCGTCTCCCCGACAACGCTGTGAGGTGGCCCCCCAGGTGAGAGAGACTCGACCGCCGCGCGCTTCGTTGTACAGTCGGTCAGGAGAACGAGGAGAAGTAGCGGCCAAAAAACTCTGGCTTTCCTCGCGATCGATCTCATTGGTAGGGACTCCAGTCGGGGATTTCGGTGCCTAAAGTCTACACCGGCGTCGGCGTGGTCGCGAGCTCGGGCGCCGTTGGGTCGCCGAGCAGCCGCTCGACCTCGCGCCTCCCCTCGAGCACGCGCACGACGTCCTCGGAGAGATCCTTCGCGGCGCTCAGGTCCATCGTGACGCTCTCGATGGTCCCGGCGCCCGCGTGCAGGCGAAGGAGGGCCACTCGGATCGTCTCGAGCGCCACCACGACCTCACTGAGACGGTCCTCGGCGGCGGCACGCGCCCTCTTCAGGTCCTCGGCGAGCGAGTCGCGCCGGTCCGACGCGCGGATGGCCGGGGGAGCGCTCTCGTTGCTCGTCCGCGATCCTTCGTCCTCGACCTCACCGCCGAGGGCGTCCAGCTCCTTGATGCGCGCGCGCGTCTGCTCGGCGTCGGCCTCGAGGCGTCTCACGACGTCGGGGAGCTCACTGAAGGCCTCTCGCTGGTCGGTCGGGAGCGCTTCGAAGAGGCGGTCGGCCGCTACCCCGATCGCGAGCTCGGTGGGCCCGTATGGAGCACCGGTCGGGAGTCGGTCGAGGTTGAGTTCCGAGGCCCTGAAGAGCACACGTCCCAGCCGACTTTTCCAGAACTTTAGTAACCCCCGTCCAGGGACGTTGTGGCGGAGCTCGTGGCGCACGGCCGCGACCGCTCCTGCGCCCAAGCCAATCATCCCCGTCACGGCCATGGTCAGGCCAACGACCTCCGAGACGCCCGCGATGTAAGGGCCAAATAGCCCCCAGCCGAGCGCCCCCAGGCTCATCCCCAGCCCTCCGACGAGAAGCCGCTTGAGCCAGCTATCGAGACGACTCCGCTCCGAGCCGTACGCAGCCTGGAGGTCCGCACGCCCCTCGTCGACCTCCTTCCGCATAGCGCGGACCAAATCGTCGTGGCTGTAGCCCGCGCGCAGCAGCCTGCGTGCCATCCGAATCAGCACCGCGGACGGGACCGAGGCCAGAGCGAGGGAGCCGGCGGCCGGAAGGAGCACCCACACCAACTCCACGCCGTCGACGAACCCAGCGACCGATATCGCCAGGCCGAAGAGCGAGAGAACCTGCACCGCGGCTAGGGCTGCCGTCGACTCCCGGCTCTGCTTCATGAACAGCCGGAGCGCCACGGGCACCTCGCGCCGCTCCTCGATCGTCTGCCCAAGCGCGTTTGCGAGCTCCTCGCCGTCCGCGAAGCGCTGCGCAGGATCCTTCGTGAGGCAGCGGTCGATGGCCTCTGTGAGCGGAGTGGACAGCCCCGGAGCGACGCTCGCGAGCGGCGGCGCGTGCTCGGTCACGTGCTTTGCGAGAGTAATGGCCGCGGTGGCGCCCTGGAACGGGAGGCGGCCTGAGAGCACGTAGTGCCCGACTACGCCAAGCGAATAGAGGTCGCTCCTCTCGTCCACGGCCTCGCCGCTTGCCGCCTCGGGGCTCATGAACTCCGCGGTCCCCATCACCTCGCCGACCTCGGCGAGCTCTGAGTCCGCACTCACGTGCGCGATCCCGAAGTCGGTGACGAGCGCGCGCCCGCTTGCGGCCTCGAGCAGGATGTTGTCGGGCTTCACGTCCCGGTGCACGACCCCCTGGCCGTGAGCGTACGCTAGCGCCCAGCTGGCCTCACGCAGTATGCGGGCGGCCTCCCGCGGTGGGAGAGGTCCCTTCCCGCGGATGCGCTCGCCGAGGGTCTCGCCCTCCACATAAGCCATCGCGAAGAGCACGAAGTCGTCGATCTCGTGCACCGCGTGGATCGGGACGATGTGCGGATGCGAGAGCCGGGCCGCCGTGCGCGCCTCGCGCAGGAACCGCTCCCGAAGCAAGGGACGTGCGGCGTAGTCGGGCGGGAGGACTTTCAGCGCGACCGGTCGGTCGAGGCGCACCTCCTGCGCGAGGTAGACGATCCCCATTCCGCCCCTGCCCAGCTCACGATCGAGCGAGTAGCGGCCGGCGACAGCCTCCTGCAGCGCGAGGAACTCGGGGGAAGAGAGGGCCGACATGGTAGAAAGATGGATCGGAGAGGCCGGACGCAGCAAGGCCAACCTTGGTACTGGACGCCGTACCGAAGTGGTACTATTTTTGGTACCATGCAGGCCGAGGACCAAGAAACACTTCAGCGACTATTCGCCAACCCTACACCAACCGATATCGACTGGGCGGACATCGAATCGATGCTCGGGGGAGTGGGGGTAAGCGTACGGGACCGCTCGGCTTCCCGGGTAGCACTCGTGAAGGCCGGCGAGGTGATGGTCCTCTGCCGTCCGCACTCCAGGTCCCTTGCCGTTCGGGCGACGGTCCGAGACGTAGTGTCCTTCCTCAAGGTCGTGGGGGTGACGCCGTGATCAAGTACAAAGGGTATATCGCGAGGGTGGAGTTCGCGGATTCCGCGGACATTTTCCACGGACGAGTGGTCAACAGCGGCCCATACCCGATCGCAACCTTCGAGTCCACGCGGGCCCTCTTGCTTCGCGCAGAATTCGAACGCTCGCTCGACGAGTACTTGGCGGTTTGCGCTGAAGAGGGCATTGAGCCGAAGAGGCCGTTCTCCGGAAAGCTGAACTTGCGGCTTGGATCAGAGCTCCACGCGGCAGTGGCCGTCGCGGCTCAAGATGAAGTGACCTCGATCAACTCGTGGATCGTGAGCAGGCTTCGTGAGGCGTGTGGCCTGTGAACCCCTCGCCCTCAGAGGAAATCGGTGCGCTGAACCCAGGTGCGCCGGCTCAGCTCGCGGATTTCGCGTTCCTCGTCGGTAGATGGCGTGGCGCCGGGAGAAGTATGAATGAGGACGGCTCGACTAGCACCTACCGGATGTCTTGGGTGGGGCGCTACATCATGGGAGGTCACGCAATCGCGGATGAGGCTCGGGTATTCGATGAAGAGGATGGGCTGACCGCTCACTTCATTACGTATCGCTTCTACGACCGAACGGCTGACCGGTGGTACATCGAGGCCTTCAATGTCCTGGCGTCAACGACGGTCCGACAAGCTCCGGACGATCTCGGGGGCGTCGAGATTGGCGATGGCTCGATCTCTCTGATGACTCGCTGGCCGCCTGCGCTCGGTCGAGAGTCCTTCTTGAACATCCAGGATGACCACTTCACCTACCGCTGCGACATCTCGATGGACGGGGGAAAGAGCTGGGTCGATGAGTGGGACCTGATCGAGGCGCGGCGTTTGCCTCACTAATCGTGGCTGCGATGCGGCGACTCTCAGACTACTATCTAGCAGACCTACCTGGCCACCACCCTTCCCTCTAAGGTAAAATCACGAGTCGATCGCACGGGTGGCCCCGTGCGACGAGGCAAGCGAGAGGAGGGTGCGGCGCTATGGTACGCAGTGGCTGAGGTCGACCTCTACGGTCCGATCAAGCAGTTCCTGGAGGCTCAGGGCTACACGGTGAAAGGAGAGATCGGGCCGTGTGATATCGTTGCGGTGCGGGGGGATGAAGGCCCGGTAGTAGTCGAGTTGAAAGAGCACCTCAACCTCGCGCTCGTCCTTCAAGCTGTCGATCGGCTCGCGGTCTCTGAGGCTGTCTACATCGCGTTCCGCATCGGAAAGGGCCACAGCGCCTCATGGCGTTCCCGGAGGAAGCACGTGACGAGTCTCCTTCGACGCCTGGGCCTGGGCCTTCTCACAGTCTCCGCACGGGGTAACGTTGTGGCGGTCCTTGATCCCGCTCCTTACCGACCCAGGCCACGCGCTGCACGTCGCAAGCGCTTGCTCAAGGAGTTCGCCGAGCGAGTCGGGGATCCGGAGCCTGGGGGCTCCCCCTCCCGTCCACGCCTCACCGGGTATCGGCAGGACGCGCTCCGGTGCGCACGAGAGTTGGCCGACGAGGGCGTCCTCAAGGTCAGCGTCGTCCGGGAGCGCGCAGAGGTGCCACGAGCCGGATCAATTCTGCGAGACAATCACTACGGCTGGTTCGATCGCGTGAAGACTGGCCACTACGACCTCTCGCCGAAAGGACGGCGAGACCTGGTCCAATGGTCTGAGGCGCTCGAGAGCCTGGCACCTGGATCTGAGGTTGGTCCCTCGCAACGTAGCACACCCAAACAGTAGTCGCCTTGATCTGCGATACGCTCAAGACCTGGCCTCGTACCACTCCTTTGCCTCCGCGAGAAGGCCATGCCCGCTTTCAACGAGCGACTGGGCTAGCTGGGTGTCCTGCTCCGTAGGGTAGTAGCGCATGAGTCCGTCGAGGAACGGCTGCGCCTGTGCGCGGGGACCGTCTGGCAGTCGATGGACGGCTTCATCCTTCGGCAATGACCAAGTGGCGAAAGGATCGTCGCCCGACACGACTAGAACCTGATAGACCGTGGGCCAGACCTGCGTGCAGAGAAGTCGGAGGTTGCGCGAAAACCTCCCCGCACCTCGACCCAGAAGGGACTGTACGATGCGCATCGGGCTCGGGTCTAGGGCACTCAGAGCTTGAGCCGCAGACTCGCGGAGGTCGGCAGCGGAGGCCTCGCGAACCGGTAGATCCCCAGCAATGAGGTGATATGCCCCGGGGATTGGACCGACCCAGCCAGCTCGTAGCTTGCTCGATTGCGGATAACATTGGATGTAACGGAAGGGAGCCGGATCGAGCTTGATCAAGTCGGTCCGAATCCGAAACGCGGCATCGAGGAGAAATTGCTGGGGAGCACGGAAAGCATCGTCTTCTAGGTAGAGATGCAGATCGATGTCGCTGCAGCCCTCAATAACGCCACCCTTGACGACCGACCCGTGCGCGAGCAACCCGATGAAGCAAGGGTGAGTGTGCTCCATGTAGGATCGAGCGACCTCGACCATGAGTTCCCGGGCGTCTACGACGAGTCCGGATACGTCGACTTCCATGCCCGCTCCCTCGCGTCTCGCCGTCCAACGGATATGCGATTCTGTGGCGCCGCTAATCTGGTGACCGCAAGCGTAGCGCGCGAGCCCAGAGTCTAGCGCGTCATGGCCGTCGCTTGTTAGACGGCAGCCGCCGGTCGCATCATAGTGTTCGACGTGCACGGAGGAGCCCGCCGGAGGTCAACAAGCATGCCAGAGGACCCCAAGAGAATGGCGCCATCGGTGGAACTGAGGGCCCTCGCCGATCGAGATGTAAGTAGAGCGGTCGAGCTCGATGAAGAGTATGTGGGGATGGGAAAGACGAGGATCCTCGAGTGGAGGAGTGCGCGGCCAAACTGGTTTCGAGGCGCCTACCTGGATGACGAACTCATAGGAATCTGCTGCGGCCACGAGCGCGAACCTGGAGCCGTGGTGTTGCAGAGCATCGCCGTCATGGTCGAGCATTGGCGCAGCGGGATTGGCAGCCTACTGATTCGAGACTTCGAGGCGACGGTCTTCTCGGCCGGAATCACCAAGATCTCGCTTGCATCTGCCTCAGACCAACCGACCGAGTCCTTCTACCTGAAGAACCGCTACCGTGCCACGCACGTCCTGCTGTTTGTCGCGCCAGACTTCGAGGAACCCTCGCCGGACCAAGGGCTCCCCAGGCCCGAAAAAGTCGTGGACAAGGGTGACGAGGTGCGCCTCTCGTTCCCCATCGATGAGTATTCACCGAGAACCCGCGATGAGTTGACGAGGGCGTATCAGGCGCGGCAGGGGCTCTTCATCTTCGAGAAGACGCCTATCCGCGCTTGTTAGAAGCGCGCCGGTATGCCGGAGTCGGTCTAGTCCGATGGCCTTTCGAGCTGTCTGGCTTCTCTGGGTCCCTCCGGGTCGTCCAAGAGACGCTGGTCACGAACTGCGGCGAGCTTCACGGCATCGAGCGCCGTGACGAGTTAGTCAAAGACCTCCGCCCGCGACGCGCTTAACTGCGGCAGAACCCCCCACAATCCGAGCTCGGCGAAGTAGGTCCACGTGCGGGCGCGGATTTCGCGGGGTGTTACCGCCGATTCAGTCGACTCTTCGTGCATATGGGCCATCGTCATGCTGCCCTGTGATCGAGTACTCCAGCCCGATGATGCCACTCTTCGGATACACCTTATGGTTGGTGAGCCTCAGGCTTGTCTGTGGCGCCGGCGAGGGGAAGAGTGGGATGCCGTCGCCCAATAGAACCGGGACCACACCGACCTCCACCGTGTCGACGACACCGAGACTCAACAGGCTGCGAAACAGCTCGCCTCCCCCCCAGAGCCATATGTCCTTGCCCGACTCTTCTCGGAGCTTCTTAACGAGAGCCCCCGAGTCGTCGCTGACGATAGAGACTCCAGGATAATCCTCCGCGCGCAGCGTTCGCGAGAACACGTACGTGACCTTGCCCGGCGTACTACGTTGAGCCTCGCCGCCCATAGCCTCGAACGAGCGCCGACCGATGAGGAACGTATCGACCTCGTCGAACATCGCTTGGAAATCGATCTCCGGGTCCATGATGATCCAATCGGCCTCGCCGTTTGGGCCAGCGATATACCCGTCCAGACTACAAGCCACCTGGTAGCGTACTCGGCGTCCCATCATAGCCTCCGAGTTAGACCGCCTAACGGATCTGGGATTGACCTCCGCGCCGCTTCGCGGTGCTCGGTCGTCTCGGCGAAATGCACCTCGATCTCCGAATCGCTCCGGCGCCTCGGCTCTGCTGCGCGGCTAATGTGGTGACCGCAGGCGTAGCGCGCGAGCCTTGCGCGGACCTATACCCGGTGGTAGGCCCGTCCGCCCGGATTGCGCGTCATCCACCCGTGGTCGATGAACCCGCGCCGCAGGGTCGCCGTGTCGTGACTCAGCGTTTCGAGCCGGCGGTTCACCTCGTTTTCGTCCCACGGCCCCTCGTCCTCGAACAAGCGGATGGCGTGGCGGAGGATCACCTCGAACTTCTTACGTTTCATCGGGAACCTCTCGATCCGACCCTCCTCGTCCATGAAGGTCGAGAGCACCTTTCGATCGAAGGGATCCTCGAGCCCCTCGATCGCGGCCAGCTCCCGGAGCTCATCGTGCGAGGACAGGGTGCGCGCTCGCTCGTGCAAGGACTCGAGATCGAGCGAGTACACGTGATAGTGCCCCTGCGCCTCGCTCCGCACCAGGCTCGCCGCCGCGAGCTTGGACAGGTGGTGCGAGACCGTGGAGGGGCGCAGCTCGAGCACGGTCGCCAGCTCCTCGACGGAGTAGGGGCGGTGCGCCAATAGCCCGATCACGCGCAGGCGGTTTGCATCGGCGAGCGCCTTGAAGAACTGAAGCAGTGCGTTGTCGTTGGTTATGGATATGTTCATTTCGATATATATCGAAATGATTCGATGATGGCAACCGGTCAGCAGTGTCCCGGCCCCAGCAGCAATCGCTTGACGGGCATCGCCTCCACCGTCGATGAGCGGCACCCGGGGATTCATGGGCCAGCTCGCCGGACCCCTACCGAGAGTCGAGAAGTAGAAGGTACCAGCGGACGAACGCCGCCCGGCCTAGGCAGATGGCGGACGAACGATGGAAGGAAGTCCCGATGAAGAAGTGGATGCAGCGGATACGAGGCGCGATCGGAATCGGTCTCACGTGGGCGGTAGGATGGGCGCCCGTGGGTGCCGTCACCGGGCTGATTACGGGGGTCGTTCTAGGCTTCCCGTTGGGCGGGATTGCGGCCAACTACGCGGAGCTGTTCGCCGTGCTCGGCTTCATCGGCGGGTCGATGTTCTCCACTGTCCTGAGAGTCGCCGAGGGCCGTCGCAGGTTCGACCAGCTATCGCTTCCGCGTTTCGCGGTATGGGGCGCGGTGGGTGGCCTGGCACTCGGCATGCTCGCCGTCACCCTCGGAGTGGTGGGGCTGGGAGGCATCACACCCCTAACAGTTGCCGTGGTGGGTGCCGCGGGTCTACTGGGAGCGGGATCCGCCAGCGGTTCTCTGGTCCTAGCCCGGAAGGCAGACGACGAAGAGCTGCTGGCAGCCGGTCACGAGACCGGAGATGTGGGCCTAACAGAGGCCGAGAGACGCGAGCTTTTGGGAAGCACGAACTGAAGTGGCAATCGCTTGTTAAGCGGCATCCGCCAGCGCCGCCCGCAGAGCCGTAACGATGGCCTCGTACTCCACATCTTCGAGACGCGTTTCAAGCATCTCCGTCAGCGCCGATGTGTAAATGGGGGCTCCCCATCGAGGATCGGACTCGTATCGAGGGACGATGTGCCAGTGCAGGTGTCGAATGATGTTGCCAAGGCTGGCGTAGTTCATGAGATCCGGCTTACAGACTGTGGTCACTGCGTGAGCTGCGACACGTAGATCTTGAGCAAAGGCATTGAACTCAGCAGGGGATAGCGTCTCGAGGCCCTCAACATGGCGAGTGTCGAATACGAGCACACACTGACCGCGGTAGGTCTGATTCCGATCAAGATACAGAGTGGAAACCGTCAAGGGCGCGACCTCGATCGAAAACGCGTCGATCGTGTCGCGGGGTGGACAAAGCGGACACCCGTTCTCTGCAACAGCGGCCGATTCGGAATGGGGAATGGAAGTCAAGGGGACCTCGATGCTGCAGGTGGCCTGGGCCGTCGGACTAGCGAAGGCCCACGGCTGTCTTGATCGTCCGAAGCACGGGCATCCACGCTTCGTGGCTCGGAGTGATGAGTTGGAAGTGGTTCGAATTCGTCACCGGAACCACCGTCACGCTCTCGCCCGTCTCTTGGGCCCTGCGCGTCAGAATGTCGGGGTCGTTGAGCCCAAGGATCATTGCCGCTGGATTCAGATAGACGGGGACTCCCATCCGCGGCATCTCTATGGGAGATGCGTCTCGATATCTCTCGGGTCGATCCTCGGGGCCTCCCCCCAACAGGGCAGCGATCACTGGCTCGCCGCACACTTGGACGTCGGTGCCCCCTCTCGCCCACCTCGCAAGATCCACCGGTCCGTCTATTCCCACAGCACCGGTGACCGCTAGGGGCGAAGGACCTCGAATCGGGCTCTCCTCGGGCAACCAGGGGCGTGCGGCGGCCCAAATCGCGAGGTGGGCTCCCGAGGAATGGCCGATCAGGACGACGCGTTCGAGGTCCAGCGGGAAGTCGTCGGCGAGCGCGCGCAAGTGATCTACACCCGCCCCGACATCGGTGAACGTCCCCGGCCACCCACCACCGGCGTGACCCAATCGACGGTATTCGACGTTCCACGTCGCAATCCCCTCTTCCGTCAGGGCAGCGACGGCGGGCGTCAGACTGCCCTCACCGAGACGATCGAGCCAGCAACCTCCGTGTATGCCGACAACCACAGGGAAGGGCCCAGGCCCCGGCGGTAGACGTAGCTCGCCGTACTGAAGTGAGTCGGGTCCGTAGGCCACTACTGCGGTCGGCGATGGAAGGTCACCACTCGGAACCTGGAGCGCGTCCAGCGGGGCCGACCATGCGGTCAACGCAACGAATACGAGAGCGTAGCGATTCATCCTGACCATCCTATCGCGGGGCTGGGAATTACGGTAGTTGAGGCCGCCCAGAACAGGGATTCTCCAGTGCACCGAAGGGTTCAGGGTTGACTCCGCTTCATCAATCTGTGTGTCCTCGTTTCGCCGGTCACGACGAACCCCAACCTCTCATATAGCGCCTGAGCGCGAGGGTTCACCTTGAGGACTTGCAGTGTCACAGGCAGCTGCCGTTCCGACGCTTCCTCGATGATGTCCATGATCACGGCGGATCCGACTCCATGACCTTGATGTCCCGGAAGCAGATAGATCCCCGCCAAATGAAACTCGTCGCTTCGTCTGTCGACCTCCAACCAACCTACCTCCATGTCCAGGCAGGAGATTATTTTGATCGCCCCCGGATCGTACCCCCTCACATGAACGTCACGTTGAAATCTCTCATCCCACCCCCAGGTTCGGCGAATATACTCTCCGAGCGCTGCTTTCTTCACTCGGAATACGAGCTCTGAATCGTCGGGTGTCGCCGGTCTGAGAACGGGTTGCATTTCCTCAGATGGCACCATCTTTGGCCCTGCCCACTCCACATACGCCCGGAACAGGGCCTCGGTGAGTCGAATCGCGTCCTCGGAGCTGTCCGCGAGGTCGAGCGCGGCGGTCGAGCGGTAGGCTCGCAGCGACGCCAGGGTCGCCTCGGCGGCATCGCCGAGCTCGCGGCGAAGGCGCCTCTGAGCCGACTCGCCCTCGAGGAAGGACAGCTTGAGGAGGATCACACCCGGGGACCTTATGAGATCCCACCCATCAATCGGGCCTTCCAACCACTCGCCCAGGATCCGGTCCCCGGTTTTCGTTAGGACGTAGGGCTGGCCACGGGTTGCCCCGCTCCGACTCTTCACTCTTTCGAGCAATCCGTCCTTCACCATCGCGCGTACGGCCGGATAGATGGCCCCCGGACTGCCACTGAACCCGCCAGCGGGCATCTCGGCGAGGGCTCGCCCCAACGCGTAGGCCGATCGCGGCTCGCGAGCTAGCAATCCCAAGATGAGGAGCCTAAGTTCGGATACCATACTTACGAATCGTAATAAGGAGCAGCTATGAAGATCAACCCGACGGCACGCCGGATCGCGGAGTGGTCGACTGTGGCCATACTCTCCCTCTCGTTCCTTGCTTCTGGCATCCCCAAGATCGTCCCTGGAACGGGTATGGTTCGCCGGTTCGAAGCTTGGGGATATTCGTCGAGTTTCGCGACCGGCGTCGGGATCCTCGAGACGCTCGCGGGCTTCCTGATCTTGGTGCCCAGGACCCGTCGGCTCGGTGCCGGCCTGATCGCCATCGACATGGTGGGAGCGGTCTTCACTCACCTTCGGACGGGGATCGGATCCCCCGTCCTAGCCTTAGCCTATCTCGTTCTCGCCGTGATCATCGCGTGGACCCCCCACCGGGCCAGTGCCCACGTGGCTACTGACGACCACCGAGGGCGTCCGTAACTGACGTCCCCAGAACCGCCAGTGACTCGCTGATGCTGTTCATGAAGCTGAGATGATTCGTGAGCGCCAACCGGTGAGCCTCGTACGTACCGAGTATTGGCGGACTCCCACGGATCGCCGCGACCGGCAGAGGCGCGGCCCCGACGCGATATTCGTCTCGGAGTTCTTCGATCGCGACGATGTGACGTGCGACGTTCGCCAGCACCTCGGTGGTGAATTGTTCGTAGAGACGCAGCCAGGTACCTATTTCGGATCGCTCATTAATGATCGTGGTGCGAAGCTCCTGGTCACTTAGCAGGTTCACGTCGCCTGTTTCGAGCAGCGCATCAAGGGTGCCCATGGGGACAGTCAGCGGCGCAACGTTGAGTGGAGCGCGCGTTGTGCCATCCGGTATCGGACCGTCCGACCGCAGCAGATCGAGAAACGCCTCGATCTCCTCAAGGAACGCGGAGGTCTCTCCGATCGCCGCACCGACTCGGTCCTGGGCCTCGATCACGTCCGATCGTAGCGCCCGCATGTACGCGAGCTCTCGTTCGGCCTCCTGGAGGGATTGCCACCACGAGTCCGCCGCCAAGGCAATAAACACGCCGAGGAAGACGACCCCGAGTTCGAGGAGGAGCGCGATAGCTCGCGATTTCGGAGCTTCAGCCAAGTCGGTCTCCCTGGGTCGAGTCAGCTCCCATCTCGGAGTTCTCGCTCAGAACCCCCAGCACGAAATCCGTCTTGCCATGCATGTAGGACAGCGAGTCAAAGCGATGCTTCCGCATCAGTCGCTCCTTTAGCTCGGCGTACGTTGCGGCGAGGTCAGTGCTGCGCCTGAGGACGTCACGGAAAGTAATCGAGTTGTGGTAGTGCCGAGAACCGGGCTCAGCGAGCGAAAGATGATGAGTGCGGAGCCCATCGGAGCCCCTTCTGAAGTAGTGCCGATCAGCAACGTCGTCCTCCGGCCCAAAGTCGAAGCCCATCACCCCGAGCTCTGGGACGAGGTGCAGAGACTGCTCGAGATCAGGCACGCCGACGAGGACATCGAGAATGGGCTTGGCGGTAAGGCCGGGGACTGACGTACTGCCGACGTGCTCTACTTCGAGGATTCGGCTGCCGAGGCGAGTTAGCAGGGCGGAGCGCAGGGTGGAGAAGATCTCCGGCCATCTCGGATCCCACTCACGGAGTTCAAGGACGCCCTTCCGCATTCCGAGTGGTTCGAGGCTGGTCGACACGAGGACGGGCTCTCTTTAGGTGTTCTCTTCGTAGACCGGCTGATGGAAGTAGAAGCACAAGCCGTCGGGCGCGACGACAAAGAACACTTGTAACCTCTCCCCGTCGCGTTCGTCGATGCGCCAGTTCCGGACCTGGATGCCACGGGCCTCGACCTCCGCCCGCGCCCGGTGAATGTCGGTCACCAAGATGGCCGCACCGTCTTCGCTCGCGTTGCCGCCGTTGACGGAGAAGCCGATTTGGACGCCGTCGCGTTCCATCACGACGGTAGGCGGCACCTCGCGCCTTGACACCTCGGTGAGCCCGAAGGCTTCCGTGTAGAAGGCGGCCGTGCCATCGAGGTCTTCCACGGGCAGGCCGAGCACGTCGTCTTGGAACGGAAACGCGGCAGCGAAAAGCTTCTCAGTCATGTGTGTCCCTTGTCTCCATGCCACACCTCTTCCCGAGCCGCCTAACGGATCTGCGATTCTGCTGCGCGGCTAATGTGGTGACCGCGGGCGAAGCGCGCGAGCCTCTAGTCTACCGCGACTGCAGCATTCGCTGCTTAGGTTGCCTACGAAGAGCTTCTCAGAGCCATCAACTGAGATAGCGTGACGAATCGGTAGCCACGTTCCTGCAAATCAGACAGGATTCGCGGTAAGGCTGCGCGGTTTTGGGCTCGGCCCGGAACTTCAACGTGAAGCAGGATAATGGAGCCAGGCCTCACGTTTTCGTTCACGTACTGCACGACGCCGTCCGCTTGCGAGCGGTATGTGTCCGGCTCGAGGTCCCAGAGGACTACCGGACGATTCTGGCTCCGCAGATACAGCGGCAGGCCAAGGAGGCGCTTGCCGTAGGGTGGACGCACGAAGATTTCGCCATCCTGACCGGCGGCTCTGATGAGGGAGTCGGTGCTTTCTATCTCGCGGCGGATGTCACCTGGGAGTTTCAAGAGGAGCTGCGGATGGCTGAAGGAGTGATTCCCCAGTTCGTGGCCCTGCTCGAGCACTCTGGCGACGATGCCGGGGTTGTCCTGCATAGCGCTTCCGACCATGAAGAACGTAGCGGGCACCTCAAATCGGGCTAGGACTGCCAAGATCGAGTCGGTGTAGGCAGGGACCGGACCATCGTCGAACGTAAGGGCCACGACCGGGTCGGAAGTCTCCACGCGTGTGACGAGCTCTCCCACCAACTGGTACGTTCGGGACTTACTAACTAGTGTAGTGTCGCCAAAGTCTCATTGGCTTTGTTGACCTTCTTGAGGATCTGGCGGACGGTGGCTGTCCATGTGAAAGGTGTGGGGTTTTCGTTGCGGCACTCGATGTAGTCGGTGATGGCTTGGATCAACTCGTCCACGCTGGTAACGGCGAGCCGCCGCAGTTGTCGCTCGGTGAGTTCGCTGAAGAAGCGTTCGACAAGATTGAGCCACGAGGCCGAGGTGGGCGTGAAATGGAAATGGACTCGCCGATGACGTTGGAGCCACTGTTTCACCTTGGGATGTTTGTGCGTGGCGTAGTTGTCGAGGATGACGTGGATGTCGAGATCCTTGGCCGTCGTGCGCACGACCGTGTTCATGAACTTGAGAAACTCCTGATGGCGATGCTTCGGCATGCACTCCTGAATGACGTGGCCGGTGGCCACATCGAGGGCCGCAAATAGCGTGGTCGTGCCATGGCGCTTGTAATCGTGGGTGAAGGTGCCGGCGCGCCCGCGCTTCAGCGGCAGGCCTGGCTGGGTGCGATCCAGGGCCTGGATCTGGCTCTTCTCATCAAAGGAGAAGACGATCGCCCGCTCAGGCGGCTGCAGGTACAACCCGACGACATCCCGGAGTTTTTCTACGAAGGCGGGGTCGGTGGACAACTTGAACGACCGGACCCGATGGGGGCGCAACCCATGGGCCTTCCAGATGCGCGCAATCGTGGAGTGATGCAAGCCGGTCACTTCGGCCATCAGCCGCGTACTCCAATGGGTGCCGCGGCCCGTGGGCGGCGTCGTTTGTGTCGTGCGGTGCACGATGGCTTCTTCCTCGGCCAGGGTAATACGTTTCGGGCGTCCCGACCGCGGGCGGTCGGCCCGGAGGGCCGCAAGCCCGCCAGCCTCATACCGATCCAACCAGAGTGTGACGGTCGGGCGCGAGACGCCGACATCACCACAAATAGTCGAGCCCGAGTCCCCCGCAGCGGACCCGAGCACAATGCGGGCGCGCTCGACCACGCGTTGGGGGGTCGTGCGGGATCGGACCAGCGATTCGAGGCGCGCGCGGTCCCCGCGGCGCAGTGGCATAACACGTATGGGTAGTGGCATGTCATACAATACCACGTAGCCTTATATCATGCAAGATAATTTAGCGACACTACACTAGGTGCGCTCCCCAAGCGACCGGGGCGCAAGATGCGAGCAGGACCAACGCGACCATCACTCGTTTGATCATGCTGAGGGTACCTGCAAGTTACGGGCCGAAGCGCAATCCCAACTGCTGGCGTAGACTCGCAGAGGATTCCCACCGCTTTCCTCACCGACTCGGAAGGGCTATCCGAGGCTCACGACGGGAGAGCCTACATCCAGCCCAGCTGCGTCAGGGTGATCCCGTCATTCCAGATCTTGGTCATGTGTCGAATCCGATCCCCGTCTCTGTGGTCCCTTTCCACTCGTCCCGCTGACTGACGTCTCAGGGATTCTCCTGCGCGATCAGGATGCTGACCGCGGTAGCGACGCACAAGTAGTCCGAGTCGCTCGTTAGACATCCGCTCAACCTGCCTCTTGCTTCACTCCGACAAAGACCACGGAGTCGTGCTCGACGTCAGTGAATCGGTGCGAGATAGCGTGAGGTTGGAATCCAACCTCTGCCAACAGGCTTAACCACTGGGCTTGGGGAAACAGACCCTCGATGTGACGGTCATGCCGCACCGAAGTGCTCTCGCCTTCGCGTAGGAGATAGGCATAGTCCACAACGTACGTCGAGTCGGTTGGATCTGGGTCCCACGTCCACTCCAGGTAACGAAGAGCCCGACCGTCGCCGTCGTGTCCGCCATGGTCGGTGCCCTCGCGAAAAGTCTCTTCGACAACGTCTGGCGCAATGACGGCCACGCCGCCGGGCCGACAGTGGATGAAGAGCGTGTTGATCACGGCTCGTAGCAGGTCCAGGGATGTGGCGTAGCACACGGCGTCGTGAAGAAACACGCAGTCGAAAGCGCGGTCCAGGCGAACGGAGTACATGTCACCCCGGAGGTGCTCGCAGTCTGGGTTCAAGCCTCGACTGACGTCGAGCATGGCCGGCGACAGGTCAACCAGCGTGACGGACTCGAACTGCGTCTTCAAGTGCGAAGCGTTGTTGCCGCCGCCAGAACCAAGCTCGAGGAGGGAGCGTCGTCCAAGACTCGAGTACTCGGAAAACAGCCCGGCATAGAGGGTGGCTTCTTCCTCGTAGTCGGAAGGCGCTGAAAGGAGCGGCCACCACGAGGCAAGCTCGTCGTAGAGGATCGGCCCGTCCGTCACGAGACGTCCACCTTCGCGCCAGATATCACGCTGCCAGGAGGTCGCGCCAGCGCCATTCTAGACCTCCCAAGCCGCCGACAAACAGCGCCTCGCCGAGCAGATGGGCCAAACCGAAAAGCGTTGCTGTGTCCCCGTAGATCAGGGCTAGAATAACGCAAACCACCGACCACAGCAGATTCGCCGATACCAGCAATAGGATGAGTGCCTTTGGACGGCGCGTACGCATCGCCAAAGAGCTCGAGTACGAGGCGTAGACCAAGTTGACCGCACCAATGGAGATCAGCAGTTCCTGAGGCAGGCCGTACCACCCACTCAGCCAACCACTGATAAGGAGCACGACAACCCCCGCTAGCGCGGCCGCCGTGGCATCGATCCAGAGCACCGATTGACGAACGATCATGTGTCGACGCGTTCTCCTCGGGTTACAGGGGACGGGCCAGCTTGACCTTGGTCCGTCGCTGCACTGTGGAGGATCTAGCGCTCACGACCCTCGCGGACGGCGGCAACGATTTCCTCTCGACTCCAACCGAGGTCAGCACCTTCGACGTCGAGAGGGGAGCCGCTCAATCGAGCAGAGACCTCGACGAATTGGATCGGGATTTGCCGGTACGCGCGGAGGAGCACCGGAACCACATCACCCCCTAAGCGGCCTCGTCGAAGCTGGGCAGCCAGCGCGTTACCCAGTTCCCCGTGTAGTGATTCGGGTGCGAGCAACTCCGCTCCATCGGTCACCGTGATGAGCCTCGCTTTCTCCGGCTCGCCAGCGATGACCGCAATGATAACTGAAGTGCTGTTATGATACGCACCGGGTCTCGGACATGTACAATTGTACAATACCATAACGCGTGAGATCCCGCGGCCCAAGAGGATAGTTGGCCAGAGGAGATCGTACAGACTTTGAGGTCCGTCCAACGTCTCCCTCTTGGCCCCCGCTTGCCCGGCACCTACTTTGTAATGTAAAGTACTTGTAGCTTAATCGGAGCCAGCATCGCCGGCAGCTGGTCCAAGTGCAGAGGGGGTGGTAATGAAGAAGTGGCCGAGACGCATCCGCGGCGCCATCGGGATGGGCCTGACCTGGGCAGCAGCATGGTTCGGCGCGGGCATGATCATGCTGCTGGGGCTTGTGCTGGTAACCGGTAGTTCCGGCGCCGACGTGCCCTATCCCCTCGGGTTTGGTGCCTTCGGCTTTGTTGCCGGCGTCGCCTTCTCAGGGGTCCTGGGTCTTGTTGAGGGCCGTCGCCGGTTTGATCAGATGTCCCTTCCACGCTTTGCAGGGTGGGGGGCCGCTGGGGGTTTCTTGCTGTCCGCGATCTTTGTCTTGGCCGTGGCCCTAGTGGAGGACCTCGCCTTCCTAGAGAACCTGCTGGTCTTGGGCCCCGTCTTCACGGTGGCCGGCGCGGGCTCTGCTGCTGCCATGCTGACCCTAGCCAGAAGAGCGGAGCACCGAGAATTGGTCGAAACCAGTGAGGACGTGGCCGACGTGGGGCTTTCCGAAGATGAGGCGCGAGAGCTGCTCGGAGGCGGGGGCTGATGCCTCAGCCGACGCGCTTGATCGCTTGTTAGATGGCTGATCCCGCAGTCCTTCATGTGACAGGTTTCAGCGCCCCAGCTTCCAGAAACGGCTGGAGCATGTTGGCAGCTCCACCGTGCTCGACGATCTTGCCGTTCACGACACGATCAAGGTTGACCCCTGAGAAAATTAACAGGTGCTGCGTCGGGGCCATATCGAGCCAAGTCTTGGAATGGGTCCCCTCAGCCAGCACGGCAGTCGCTACCCACTCACCTTCAGCGATCTGGTTCTGCACCGTTACAACGAGATCGGGATAGATCGCCCGAACCGAGCGGACGTGCTCAGCCATGCCCTCCACTCCACTGACTACCCGGATCTTGCCGTCCGTCTCCACGCAATCAGGAGACACAAGCTCCTTGAGCAACTCGACGTTTCCCGTGTTGACTACGTCCTCAATGAAGCGACGGACGACCCGCTTGTTCTGTTCCGTCTGGCTCATCTGCAGCCTCTACAGCCGTCTAACACAACTTGAAAGCACGCCCCCTGCGGGTACCGTGGAGTTGCGAAACGACCATGGACCACAGCAGAGGGCGGCTCTCATGAAACGAACGACGAAGTATGTGGGGCTCGACGTGCATCAGGCAATGACAGTGGCAACGGTTCGAAACGCAGGGGGGCGTGTGATCGCGCGTAGCGTGGTCGAGACGAGCGACAAATCGATCCGGGAGTTCTTCAGCGCGATGGCTGGCTCGGTGCACGTGGTGTTCGAGGAGGGAACGCAGGCGCAGTGGCTGTATGACCTACTGAGTCCTCGGGTGGATCGGGTGATCGTGTGTGACCGCAGAGGCGAGAAGCGCTCGGGTAACAAGGGGGACCAGGTCGATGCCGACGATCTGTCGGAGCAGTTGCGGTGCGGCAGGCTGCGAGCGGTCTACCATGGCGCACACGGCCGAGCCGACCTCAAGGAGCTGACTCGAGCCTATCGTAACCTCGTCGAGGACGGCACGCGCGTGATGCTGCGGCTCAAGGCACTGTTCCGTGCGCGGGCCATCCGAACCACGGGCGGCGGTGTCTACCAGCCGAAGGGGCGCGCCGCCTGGGTCGCACAGCTACCCGAGCACGGTGCTCGGCTACGTGCCGAGACCCTGTACGCTCAGCTTGATGTGCTTCGGACTCAGCGCAAGAAGACCAAGGCGGCCATGGTGGCCGAAGCGAAGCGCGATCCGGCCTTTGGCGTGCTCAAGACGATCCCCTACTTCGGGCCCGTGCGTATCGCGCTGTTGTTGGCAACCATCGGTACGCCATGGCGCTTCCGCACGAAGCGCAACCTGTGGGCCTATGCCGGACTCGCCGTCGTCACGCGCTCGAGCGCCGACTACGAGTTGTTCGACGGGCGTCCTCGGCGGCGCCGTCGGCCTCCGCTCACGCGAGGGTTGAACCGCAACCACAATCGCGTACTCAAGAATGTCTTTAAGGGCGCCGCCAACGTAGCCATCGGACGTCGGGGCCCATTCCAAGACTTCTATCACCGTATGATCGAGCGCGGGATGCGCGAGGAGCTCGCCCGTGTGACGCTGGCTCGCAAGCTCGCCGCGCTCACCCTTCGTCTACTCAAAACCGGAGAAGTCTTTGATCCGACCCAGCTGAGTCGACCCCAAATGTAGAGGGGGTTCGTCGTCCTGGAGCGTGGGTGCAGCGCTTGACCCTCGATCCCTTGGAACGTCGAATCCCCCGGACGACGGTGCGGGAGGCAGTCTCAAGCAGAGACGTACGCCAGGCTCCCAGTCACGCCGAGGCACGAGTCTAACTCCAGGCCCTTCCGCAGAACCCGAAGAAGTGTCAGGCCGGCCCCAGGCTGAGTCTCAGATAGAACCATGGTTCGCGTCGTACGACCCAGGTCCACTCAATCAAGTCCGGACGGATCGATCACCCAAGCGAGGATCATCATGGTCGACACGAAGACTGACTCATCCAGCATACCGCTCTCTGACGACCGGGCTAATCCAACCAAGGGGCTGAGTGCCAAGCGCTCCACCGCTTCGCATCCGGCCGGGGCGGAGCCCGGTCTTGACACTCTCTTTCATAGAACGTCTCTGCGATTCTGCTGCGCGGCTAATGTGGTGACCGCAAGCGTAGCGCGCGAGGTCGACGGTGGCCGCGACTGCAGCAATCGCTTGTTAGGCCGCGCGCGGGGTCCGGTAAACAGACATGGTATACAAGTAAGTAAAGAGACATGGGTAACAGTCGGCACCCCTACAGGAGGTGACCGATGCCGTTCACGGAGACTGATATCGTGGACGAACGAAGCCGTTTCATCGAAGACGCTCACCGGAGTCTGCACAGCTTCACGTGGCTCTGCGCCCACTACGGGATCAGCCGCAAGACCGGCTACGAGTGGCTGGACCGCTGGAGAACGCACGGCCCCGAAGGACTTCGAAACCGGTCGAGTCGACCCAAGCATTGCCCCTGGGCGACGCCCCCCGAAGTCGTCGAGGCCATCCTCGGGGTCCGACGTACCTACACCGACTACGGCGCGAAGAAGATCCGTTGGTACCTCGACAAGCACACACCCGAGCTCGTCCTGCCCTCGCGCACCACGATCCACAACATTCTGCGTCGTCACGATCTCGTGCCCAAGCGACGACGGAGGGCCCGACGTTGGCACCCGGGCCGACCCGATGCTGCAGCCGATGTGCCCAACCGGAGCTGGAGCGCCGACTTCAAGGGCGAGTTCCGCACCCGAGACGGACGGTACTGCTATCCACTCACCGTCCAGGACATGCACTCGCGTTTCCTGCTCGACTGTCGCGGGCGCATCGACGTCAGCATCGACGGCGTTATCCCAGTGTTCACGCGCCTCTTCCGTCGGTTCGGGCTGCCCGAGAGGATCCGCACGGACAACGGGACGCCCTTCGCTTCCAATGCCCTCGGCCGTCTGTCCAGGCTCTCCGTCTGGTTCGTCCAGCTCGGCATCATGCCCGATCTCATTGAGCCTGCCAGCCCTCAGCAGAACGGAAAACACGAGAACATGCACCTCGTCCTCAAGCGCCGTACCACCCGGCCGCCCCGATCCAACATGCGAACCCAACAACGAGCCTTCCGTGACTTCCAAGCCGAGTTCAATCACATCCGACCTCATGAAGCTCTCGACGGCGCCGTGCCCGCTGACTTCTACTCTCCCTCACCCAGGCGCTTCCCAAAGACCCTCAAGCCCATCACCTACCCGGGCCACTTCGAGACCCGCCTCGTCAGCTCCAACGGCGGCATCCGTTGGTACGCCAGGCGCATCCCTGTCAGCAGGCTCCTCGCAGGTCATGACGTCGGCCTCGAGCAAGTTGACCACGGCCTCTTCGACGTCTACTTCGGTCCCATCTGGCTCGGTCGATTCGTTGAACCCAAACACCGAATCTTTGACTCCCTCGGTAGAGGGAAAAGAAGAACTGGTGGTACCTACAAAGGACGGCGAACTGTTACCCAGGTCTCTTGACTTAACTGTTACCCAGGTCCTTTATCGCTCAGTCCCGGGCCTCGGCGGTCGGGCTCAGTTCAGTCCCACGCGGTCACCTGTTCGAACCGTTCCCGGCGCTGCGACCACGGCATATGCGCCTGCGCAGGGGAACTGGCCCATGTCGCCAACTTGAATCCTGTTGTGACGACCGAGAGTCCGTAGGATGTCGGTGTCCTTCGGTAGATCCTCTTGAGCGAGCGTCGTCATCACGCATCGCGGGTCCGGCATTGCCACGCCAAGGCGTAGCGTTTCACCGATCCCGAGTTCGTGGCCGACCCAGTCATTCTCGAGGAATCCAGGTTCCTCGGTGTCGATGATCAGGTTCATACGGAACCGGCGCTGGTCGAAGCGGCTCTGGGGCTGAAACTCATTCAGCTGCTCGAGGGTGGATGTCGTGAGGACAGACATGGGGAATAAGTCGAGGAACGAACCGACGGGAACCGGAGAAGCAAGACCAACTTCGGCGAAGAGAGCCGAGCCGAGTTTCTGCTCAACTACCACGTCGCGGTGGCCTGTCGGATCTAAGTTCTCGAGGTCTGGGTGGTATTGGTCGATCGTGTAGTCCTCCGGCGCGGCCCGAGCCAGTGTGACGTCACGTTGGAAGTATGCCGACAGCACACCGTCAACGTTGCCTAAGTTGCTAGTCACTGACGTGCCGTCCGGCAACATGATCCGCACTGGTGGCAACTCTTGGCCGGATCGCGGCGCTTCAATAAAGGCCGCCTGGCAGCCGAACAGATTGGGAAACAGCCTGACGCTCTTCGCGCTCACCACCCTGCCTGTGTCGACGTCAATGAGTGCGTAGGCACGATCACCCAGGAGTCCTTCCTCCGTGACCTCAGCCTGTTCAAGATGCTCGCCCAACATGGATTTGACCGGGAACCTCCATACCCGGGTTACAGAGCCTACTACTTCGCTGGCGACCATGTGTCACTCCTTGGCCTTGATCTTGAGTGGGCTCTGCGTCGAGCCTTCGAAGGGAAAGTCCAGAGGGCGATCTAACACAACTTGAAAGCACGCCCCCTGCGGGTACCGTGGAGTTGCGAAACGACCATGGACCACAGCAGAGGGCGGCTCTCATGAAACGAACGACGAAGTATGTGGGGCTCGACGTGCATCAGGCAATGACAGTGGCAACGGTTCGAAACGCAGGGGGGCGTGTGATCGCGCGTAGCGTGGTCGAGACGAGCGACAAATCGATCCGGGAGTTCTTCAGCGCGATGGCTGGCTCGGTGCACGTGGTGTTCGAGGAGGGAACGCAGGCGCAGTGGCTGTATGACCTACTGAGTCCTCGGGTGGATCGGGTGATCGTGTGTGACCGCAGAGGCGAGAAGCGCTCGGGTAACAAGGGGGACCAGGTCGATGCCGACGATCTGTCGGAGCAGTTGCGGTGCGGCAGGCTGCGAGCGGTCTACCATGGCGCACACGGCCGAGCCGACCTCAAGGAGCTGACTCGAGCCTATCGTAACCTCGTCGAGGACGGCACGCGCGTGATGCTGCGGCTCAAGGCACTGTTCCGTGCGCGGGCCATCCGAACCACGGGCGGCGGTGTCTACCAGCCGAAGGGGCGCGCCGCCTGGGTCGCACAGCTACCCGAGCACGGTGCTCGGCTACGTGCCGAGACCCTGTACGCTCAGCTTGATGTGCTTCGGACTCAGCGCAAGAAGACCAAGGCGGCCATGGTGGCCGAAGCGAAGCGCGATCCGGCCTTTGGCGTGCTCAAGACGATCCCCTACTTCGGGCCCGTGCGTATCGCGCTGTTGTTGGCAACCATCGGTACGCCATGGCGCTTCCGCACGAAGCGCAACCTGTGGGCCTATGCCGGACTCGCCGTCGTCACGCGCTCGAGCGCCGACTACGAGTTGTTCGACGGGCGTCCTCGGCGGCGCCGTCGGCCTCCGCTCACGCGAGGGTTGAACCGCAACCACAATCGCGTACTCAAGAATGTCTTTAAGGGCGCCGCCAACGTAGCCATCGGACGTCGGGGCCCATTCCAAGACTTCTATCACCGTATGATCGAGCGCGGGATGCGCGAGGAGCTCGCCCGTGTGACGCTGGCTCGCAAGCTCGCCGCGCTCACCCTTCGTCTACTCAAAACCGGAGAAGTCTTTGATCCGACCCAGCTGAGTCGACCCCAAATGTAGAGGGGGTTCGTCGTCCTGGAGCGTGGGTGCAGCGCTTGACCCTCGATCCCTTGGAACGTCGAATCCCCCGGACGACGGTGCGGGAGGCAGTCTCAAGCAGAGACGTACGCCAGGCTCCCAGTCACGCCGAGGCACGAGTCTAACTCCAGGCCCTTCCGCAGAACCCGAAGAAGTGTCAGGCCGGCCCCAGGCTGAGTCTCAGATAGAACCATGGTTCGCGTCGTACGACCCAGGTCCACTCAATCAAGTCCGGACGGATCGATCACCCAAGCGAGGATCATCATGGTCGACACGAAGACTGACTCATCCAGCATACCGCTCTCTGACGACCGGGCTAATCCAACCAAGGGGCTGAGTGCCAAGCGCTCCACCGCTTCGCATCCGGCCGGGGCGGAGCCCGGTCTTGACACTCTCTTTCATAGAACGTCTCTGGGATTCTGCTGCGCGGCTAATGTGGTGACCGCAAGCGAAGCGCGCGAGCCTGATGCCTACCGCGACTGCAGCAATCGCTTGTTAGGGCAATAACATACTTGACGCACCCATTTGGGGTGCCTTACCTTGTTAGGCGCTAACAATGACCAAGCAAAATCATGCAGGTGGTATCATATTGGCGGACGCTCCCAAGGGGGAAGAATCCGCACCATCCAATGAAAGCGAAAAAGGCCTCATGATCGAGTCCGTCAGTATCAAGAACTTCCGCTGCTTTGCATCCGTTGAGGCAGAGGATCTTGGCCTCATCAATGTCGTTGTTGGAGATAACGCTTCGGGGAAGACCGCCTTTCTCGAAGCACTGTATCTTACGGCGACAAACTCCCCTCAAGCCCACCTCAAGTTCCTCAGGTGGCGTGGTCTTGCGGAGGAACAACTTAATTTTAGCGGCACCGCGCTACAGTCCGGCAGATACTGGGCTGACTTGTTCCACTGGTACGAGCAGGAACAGCCCGTCTCCGTCAGCGTGAAAGGCAACCCAAGCAAAGAGCTGATCATAGAGCTGCAGGAGGTTGACTCGGTTAGTCTAGATGGCACAACCCCGGCACCCATCCGTTTTGGGTGGTCCTATGAAGGGGGAGCTTTTCAGTACGCGATACCGACCTTCGGCGAGGGCACCTTTTCGTTCCCCCGCGCGGGCAGTGCAATCGAGGGTGCCATGATTACTGTGGCTGTGTCTGCGAGCCAGTTAGCGCAACGGTTCTCTGACCTGGACATAGACGGGCGTAGTGCAGAGGTCGTTTCGGTTGTGAGCGATGAGTTTCGCGAGATTGTCGGGCTTTCCACTCAGGCAGACGTATCGGCGGGGAACCTTGTGTATGCCAAACTAAAGGGGCGGGAAAAGCAGATTCCCCTTCCGCACGTGTCGGCTGGCATCAATCGATTGGTCTACATCCTCTCCACCATTGCGTCCTTCCCAGGTGGGAGCATCTACGTGGATGAATTCGACGTGGGTATTTACCACGCCCATCTGAGCGCGGTCTGGTCGGCGATCTACAGCTTGGCCAAGAAGCAAGACACCCAGGTATTCCTCTCGACCCACAGCGCTGAAGCGCTATCGGCGTTGGCGTCGGTGATTGATAAGCGGGAGGAGGATTGCCGGCTGATACGGCTTCGTAGAGAGGATGGTGCCTCCGAGCTTGAAGTATTCGAGGGTGACGATTTCCTTGCTGCTCTACAGGGCGGGATGGAGATCCGGTAACTGTGGTCACGAACGAATCCATCGAGTCCACCTGTATTGTGATACCCGAGGGCGGGGCGGATAAGGTGGAGTTCATCGACAAGTTGCTTCACGCCCACGAAGTAGAGGTATTTCAGGTCATGAGGGAGGCTGAGGGCGATGGGAAGTTCGGCCAGCGGATCGCCCAACTGAAGGCCGCTCGCGGATTTAGGGACGTTGAGTTGATCGTGCTCGTGACTGACAGCGGCGACAGTGCCGCCAAGAAACTCCGAGATATGTGGAAGACCCAGCTTAGGAAACTACGACGGGGGACCATGAAGGACATCAAGAAGCCGGCGGCTCCGTGGCAGGTATCGAGTGGGAAGCCTAGGCTCGCTGTCGTGACATTGCCCGGACCCGAGGACATCGGCGGTCTTGAGACCCTGTTATTGGGTGCAATACGCGCACGCGACGAGGACTCCGAACAAGCTGTTACGGGGGCCGAAGCTTTTATCGCGGATATGCCAACGAAAGACCTGGGGCCGGAGAAGCTGTCCAAGGCTCATATGGCGTGCGCGGTCGCTGCTATCTGCGAGGACGATCCTAGTTGCGCGGTATCGCGTATGTGGGAGACAAGAAAGGGTTTCATGCCGATCTTAACTGACACCGCGTTTGATCCCTTGGTCACCTTCTTTCGAGACCTTGAGGGATTCTGCCTTGGAAACGCGGAGTAATTGCTTCATGGCTTCGGTCAAACGGGCAAGCCCCGAGCGGCCTTCAACGATCCGCTCGGGGCTTGGGTCCGCGTCTGAGGTAGGGGGCGGACCTGTCTTCGTCTCGTTCTTCATGTTTGACATGCCTCGGCTCCGGTCAACTCGGTATAGGTCAGGCGCTTCCCAATGACGGACCTAATGACATCCATGAAGCGGCCCCGGTCGTTGTCGCCTCGCGTGTTGAACCTGAACGCCTGTTCATCGAGGTAGCGGAAGACATGGAACGGCTCGATGCTCACATACGTCCCGCCGATGGTGCGCTTGAGCAGGGACCAGAAGTTTTCGATTCCGTTGGTATGGATGCGACCGCGCACGTACTCGTGGACGTGGTCGATGACTTCGTGCATGTAGTCGGCAGAGAGCCCGTAGTAGCCCCAATGCCTGTCGGTGTAGAGGTTGGCGCCTTCCTCGACGTTATCCCGCACGTGGGCCTGCATGGTGCGCTGGGTCACGTCATCGAGGACGGTGGTGCGGACCAAGGAATGAGGAGCCCATCGGGGGCGCTCCAAGAGTCCCATGACGGCGGTCTTGTCGTGTCCGCCAGTGCCCTTGATGATCCGCTTCCGGCGAGCCCGGTGCATGTTTTTGGCCTTGCCACCGATGTAGGTCTCATCGACCTCAACGTCCCCGTCCATCTTGGTCCAGAACCCGCCGTCGTCCTTCATGGCGAGCCGGATGCGGTGGAGCATGAACCATGCGGTCTTTTGGGTGACGCCAAGGGCGCGGGACAACTCGTAAGAGCTTATCCCGTTCTTGCAGTTCACGAGCATCCACACGGCGGGCAACCACTTGGACAGCTTGATCGGGGAGTCCTCGAAGATTGTGCCGACTTTGATGGAGAATTGCTTGCGGCAGTCCCGGCATTTCCAGACACGACGGGCCTTGAGGAAGTAGTGCTTGCCGATGCTCCCGCACTTGGGACAAGTCTGTTCCCCTTCGGGCCAGCGAAGGCTAGCCACGAAGTCGTGGGCAACGTTTTCGTCAGCAAAGAACTGGATGGCTTCGATGAGGGTTTCGGGGGCTTTGGTCTGGTCGGTCATGGTCCTTCTGCCGTGTGTGAGGTGTCTTTTCCTACCTCCAATCTAGGGGAGAAACGTGGGTGTGTCAAGTATATTATTGCCCTTGTTAGAGAGCCTGGAACCTGGTAGCATTAAGGTGCTACTTTGGAGAAAGACCATGGTTCAAAACGTGAAGTTGCGCCGAATGGGGGGGTCTGTTGGGGCCACCCTGCCGAAGGACATGGCGGAGCGTCTCCATCTGGAAGCGGGCGACGAGGTGCTGGCCATTGAGACCGCGGACGGGATTCTGCTCACACCCTACGATCGAGACATAGAGGAAGGGCTCGCGATCGCGGCCGAGGCTCAGAAGCGGTACCAGGGGGCTCTTAGAGAACTCGCGAAGTGACCGAGCCGGAGCCCCTGTGGGTTCCCCGGCTTGTCATTGAGGCCGTGCACCTCGACCAGATTCGCGAGCACGGCGGCCTCATCGGTGTCCGGGACGAGAATGCCTTGGAGTCAGCCCTGGCCCGAGCAAGGCAGAGATGGACGTATGAGCCGGATTCGGACTTGGCTCGCCTCGCCGCCGACTACGCCTTCGGGATCTGCTCCAGCCACCCTTTCCGCGACGGAAACAAGCGGATCTCGTTCTTGGCCGCCGTCATCTTTCTCGGCCTCAACGGACTCGACTTCGTTGCGCCCGAAGACGAAGTGGTTGAGAGGATGTTGGCCTTGGCGTCCGGCAACCTCAACGAGGAAGCCGTAGCCGAGTGGATACGATCACGGACTCAGCCTCGACCAGGCGTCTGACGAGCGCACTCTAACACAACTTGAAAGCACGCCCCCTGCGGGTACCGTGGAGTTGCGAAACGACCATGGACCACAGCAGAGGGCGGCTCTCATGAAACGAACGACGAAGTATGTGGGGCTCGACGTGCATCAGGCAATGACAGTGGCAACGGTTCGAAACGCAGGGGGGCGTGTGATCGCGCGTAGCGTGGTCGAGACGAGCGACAAATCGATCCGGGAGTTCTTCAGCGCGATGGCTGGCTCGGTGCACGTGGTGTTCGAGGAGGGAACGCAGGCGCAGTGGCTGTATGACCTACTGAGTCCTCGGGTGGATCGGGTGATCGTGTGTGACCGCAGAGGCGAGAAGCGCTCGGGTAACAAGGGGGACCAGGTCGATGCCGACGATCTGTCGGAGCAGTTGCGGTGCGGCAGGCTGCGAGCGGTCTACCATGGCGCACACGGCCGAGCCGACCTCAAGGAGCTGACTCGAGCCTATCGTAACCTCGTCGAGGACGGCACGCGCGTGATGCTGCGGCTCAAGGCACTGTTCCGTGCGCGGGCCATCCGAACCACGGGCGGCGGTGTCTACCAGCCGAAGGGGCGCGCCGCCTGGGTCGCACAGCTACCCGAGCACGGTGCTCGGCTACGTGCCGAGACCCTGTACGCTCAGCTTGATGTGCTTCGGACTCAGCGCAAGAAGACCAAGGCGGCCATGGTGGCCGAAGCGAAGCGCGATCCGGCCTTTGGCGTGCTCAAGACGATCCCCTACTTCGGGCCCGTGCGTATCGCGCTGTTGTTGGCAACCATCGGTACGCCATGGCGCTTCCGCACGAAGCGCAACCTGTGGGCCTATGCCGGACTCGCCGTCGTCACGCGCTCGAGCGCCGACTACGAGTTGTTCGACGGGCGTCCTCGGCGGCGCCGTCGGCCTCCGCTCACGCGAGGGTTGAACCGCAACCACAATCGCGTACTCAAGAATGTCTTTAAGGGCGCCGCCAACGTAGCCATCGGACGTCGGGGCCCATTCCAAGACTTCTATCACCGTATGATCGAGCGCGGGATGCGCGAGGAGCTCGCCCGTGTGACGCTGGCTCGCAAGCTCGCCGCGCTCACCCTTCGTCTACTCAAAACCGGAGAAGTCTTTGATCCGACCCAGCTGAGTCGACCCCAAATGTAGAGGGGGTTCGTCGTCCTGGAGCGTGGGTGCAGCGCTTGACCCTCGATCCCTTGGAACGTCGAATCCCCCGGACGACGGTGCGGGAGGCAGTCTCAAGCAGAGACGTACGCCAGGCTCCCAGTCACGCCGAGGCACGAGTCTAACTCCAGGCCCTTCCGCAGAACCCGAAGAAGTGTCAGGCCGGCCCCAGGCTGAGTCTCAGATAGAACCATGGTTCGCGTCGTACGACCCAGGTCCACTCAATCAAGTCCGGACGGATCGATCACCCAAGCGAGGATCATCATGGTCGACACGAAGACTGACTCATCCAGCATACCGCTCTCTGACGACCGGGCTAATCCAACCAAGGGGCTGAGTGCCAAGCGCTCCACCGCTTCGCATCCGGCCGGGGCGGAGCCCGGTCTTGACACTCTCTTTCATAGAACGTCTCTGCGATTCTGCTGCGCGGCTAATGTGGTGACCGCAAGCGAAGCGCGCGAGCCTAGTGGCTTCCGCGACAGTAGCAATCGCTTGTTAGGTGGCTCCCCTCGATGGTCGAGATCCGGGCCGGCCACCTAGCCTCGGCGACGACGAATCCATCGGCCGGCCGGTCAGCTGTCTCGACTCGTCTTCCAGGGCCAACCACTCTTGGAACGCCCCCTAAGAACCTCACCGATCGCGTCGGGGTCTCGGAGTTGTCGGATGGAGAGGAGAGTGGAGGCAGAATTAACGCCACGGACCTTCAGGGTCGCGTTGACTCCGAGTGACGCCGCCACGCCACCTATCTTCCCCGGCGAGAACTGTGGCGATTGAGGCTGGGAAGACAGCTCCGCGAGAACGTCAGACTCCGCTCGCTCGACCACCCACATCGCGACGCGACTTAGCGGGCTGTTCGCGGCGTACCGGAACCGTGCCCCCCTCGGAAGATGAACACTCACCTCTGGCCACCCCTCGTCAGAATGGTCGGGAAGAGTTACGACCGGCGCGTCCTCCCCACCCGCGACGCGCACCAGATCTCGCCCGTCGTCGAGGAAGCCGAAGAACTTTCCGGCATTCTGGAACGCTAGTGACGCGACGTCCGCCATTTCCATAAGGCCTTTTCGCAACGTGTCCACCATGCCTCCTAGTTCAAAGGCTCCAGTCAGCCCAAGCATTGAAGATACGAGGTACGCTCCGAGCCACCTAACGGATCTGCGATTCTGCTGCGCGGCTAATGTGGTGACCGCAAGCGAAGCGCGCGAGCCTGATGCTTCCCGCGTCTGTAGCAATCGCTTGTTAGGCAGCCGACAGCGAGTTCTGTGGCTCCTAGGCGTCGGACATCGGCTGTTGGTCCGAGAGCAACTCCGTCGAAAGTAGTTCAGCTCGCAACGCACGCCATCGAGTATGCTCTCGAAAAAAGAGCGCAGTACCAAGAATGAGTGAGAGGACTCCCACTAGAGCGATGAGAAGGAAAAGCGTCAACAACCCGGTGACGTTCTTCAGCCCCTCGCCGAAGGTAGCACCTATCCCACCAAAGATCGGCGCATACGTGATGGAAATTCCAGCAAGCCAGCGATACCTCCGCTTGGCATTCGCCACGATGCTCAACTCGTCGTTGAGGTCGGCCCGGATGGCTGCCAGCTCCGCAGCAGTGGGAGAACCGATGGGCGGTCTCGTCCTCGCACTCACGACCGAAGAACCGCCCACGGGTGCGGGAGGGGTCTGTTTCGGACGGTTCTGCAACTCGCTCTGATGCTCCTTCTAGGCTGACGGAGGCTGCCTAACACAACTTGAAAGCACGCCCCCTGCGGGTACCGTGGAGTTGCGAAACGACCATGGACCACAGCAGAGGGCGGCTCTCATGAAACGAACGACGAAGTATGTGGGGCTCGACGTGCATCAGGCAATGACAGTGGCAACGGTTCGAAACGCAGGGGGGCGTGTGATCGCGCGTAGCGTGGTCGAGACGAGCGACAAATCGATCCGGGAGTTCTTCAGCGCGATGGCTGGCTCGGTGCACGTGGTGTTCGAGGAGGGAACGCAGGCGCAGTGGCTGTATGACCTACTGAGTCCTCGGGTGGATCGGGTGATCGTGTGTGACCGCAGAGGCGAGAAGCGCTCGGGTAACAAGGGGGACCAGGTCGATGCCGACGATCTGTCGGAGCAGTTGCGGTGCGGCAGGCTGCGAGCGGTCTACCATGGCGCACACGGCCGAGCCGACCTCAAGGAGCTGACTCGAGCCTATCGTAACCTCGTCGAGGACGGCACGCGCGTGATGCTGCGGCTCAAGGCACTGTTCCGTGCGCGGGCCATCCGAACCACGGGCGGCGGTGTCTACCAGCCGAAGGGGCGCGCCGCCTGGGTCGCACAGCTACCCGAGCACGGTGCTCGGCTACGTGCCGAGACCCTGTACGCTCAGCTTGATGTGCTTCGGACTCAGCGCAAGAAGACCAAGGCGGCCATGGTGGCCGAAGCGAAGCGCGATCCGGCCTTTGGCGTGCTCAAGACGATCCCCTACTTCGGGCCCGTGCGTATCGCGCTGTTGTTGGCAACCATCGGTACGCCATGGCGCTTCCGCACGAAGCGCAACCTGTGGGCCTATGCCGGACTCGCCGTCGTCACGCGCTCGAGCGCCGACTACGAGTTGTTCGACGGGCGTCCTCGGCGGCGCCGTCGGCCTCCGCTCACGCGAGGGTTGAACCGCAACCACAATCGCGTACTCAAGAATGTCTTTAAGGGCGCCGCCAACGTAGCCATCGGACGTCGGGGCCCATTCCAAGACTTCTATCACCGTATGATCGAGCGCGGGATGCGCGAGGAGCTCGCCCGTGTGACGCTGGCTCGCAAGCTCGCCGCGCTCACCCTTCGTCTACTCAAAACCGGAGAAGTCTTTGATCCGACCCAGCTGAGTCGACCCCAAATGTAGAGGGGGTTCGTCGTCCTGGAGCGTGGGTGCAGCGCTTGACCCTCGATCCCTTGGAACGTCGAATCCCCCGGACGACGGTGCGGGAGGCAGTCTCAAGCAGAGACGTACGCCAGGCTCCCAGTCACGCCGAGGCACGAGTCTAACTCCAGGCCCTTCCGCAGAACCCGAAGAAGTGTCAGGCCGGCCCCAGGCTGAGTCTCAGATAGAACCATGGTTCGCGTCGTACGACCCAGGTCCACTCAATCAAGTCCGGACGGATCGATCACCCAAGCGAGGATCATCATGGTCGACACGAAGACTGACTCATCCAGCATACCGCTCTCTGACGACCGGGCTAATCCAACCAAGGGGCTGAGTGCCAAGCGCTCCACCGCTTCGCATCCGGCCGGGGCGGAGCCCGGTCTTGACACTCTCTTTCATAGAACGTCTCTGCGATTCTGCTGCGCGGCTAATGTGGTGACCGCAAGCGAAGCGCGCGAGCCGGACGGCTACCGCGACAGTAGCAATCGCTTGTTAGGCAGTGGCTGATACCTGAGTTCGCCGTTGCACCAGTGTGCGGAATAGGAGAAAGGCCACTGCGGCCCCTGCAATAGCAGCCACAATGTCCCAGGAAGAGAAGGTCTCGCTCGGTTCCCAAAGATCCTCGACTTCGAGCACTAGAACTATGACGCACATCCAGAGGCACTCGGCAAGGAACGGCACACCGGCTATGGCCTTGTGAAACGGCCTCATACCAAAAGCGGGATACAAAAAGGGCAACCCGGCGGTCGCAAGAAGAGAGGGCGCCCAGCCGAGGATCCAACGAATCGTAGGGGAGTCAACGCCCCCCTGTTCCCTGATGCCACTGAACTTCACGTACCATGCGATGGCCGCGAACCCAGAGATGACGAGCAAGGCGACGCCACGCCCCAGCTTGGAGGTGCACAGCCACGTCACCTGGTCAGGATCCAGTGGGAGTGGTCCGGTCTCACCCCGGAGCCATGGAACCACGGCTGCCCACATTGGTCACCTCGTATGGATCTTGAGACACAGCTCACCGATTGAGCCACTGCCTAACGATTAAGGATTGTTTCCACACTCTAAGCGCGGTGGGTTGACGATGCGAGAGTCAAGGGAGTGTGGCAACGATCAGTTGAGCTGAGCCGCTACGCGGTGGGTGGGGCTATGGAGATTGAGGAGCCCGGGGGTTGAGGCGGCGGGAGCGGCCCGCGGAGCTCGCACTGCACGAGTGCGGGGAACAGAAGGCAGAGTCCGTGTCGGGGAACGGCGAGAAGGATGGCGGGTGGCCAAGGTCGACACAGGCACAGACGGGTGCAGGACCCCGCTCGGGCGAGGCCATTCGATTAGGCTGTGGCACGACGGGACTGGTGATGGCTGGGCGGTGGGCGTCCGAGTACCTCGATGCACCGCATCGGACCGCGTCCACAGTGGGGGCAGAGGCGCAAGCTCTGGGGCAGAAGCTCGAGGAAGGGTCCGTTGTCCTCGCTTCGCCCGGACACTTGCTCGAACTGCCTATCTTCGGGCTGGCCGAGGGCGCCACGGCAGCACGCGAGCAGTCGTGCGCGGCCACTGTTGGCGAGGAACCCGTAGTGGCGGATACGGACGAAGCCCTTGGGGAGGACGTGCAGCAGGAAGCGGCGGGTGAACTCACCGAGCGGGAGCGTGAGGGAGCGGGACCGGCGACTGCGGTAGTCCTTGTAGCGGAGGCTCACGACCTCGTCATCGACGTGGAGCAGCCGGTGGTTCGAGATCGCGATGCGGTGGGTGTAGCGGGCCAGATACTCGAGCACGCGTTCGGGGCGCTCGAAGGGTGGCTTGGCATAGACCACCCATTCGGTGCGGCATGCCTCATGGAGATAGCGGCCGAACGCAGACGAACTTCGGTAGCGAGCGAGGCGGCCGTGCAGCTCGATGCGGTCCTCACGGAACGCTTCATGGAGCCCGGCCAGGAACTTGCCGCGGAAGAGCCGGCTCAACACGCGGACGGGCAGGAAGAAGCCGGGCCGACACGCACGCCACGTGCGTCTATCTTCGGCCAGTCCACCCGCCGGCACCACACAGTGTACGTGCGGGTGATGGATGAGCGTCTGGCCCCAGGTATGTAGGATGGCGAAGAACCCGAGCCTGGCGCCGAGATGCTTCGGGTTGTTGGCGATCTCCTGAAGCGTCCGGGCCGAGGTGCGGAGCAGAAGATCGTAGACGACCTTCGGGTTCTGAAGCGCGAGCGGTGCGAGAACCCGTGGTATCGTGAAGACCACGTGAGCGTAGGGCACGGGCAACACGTCGGCCTGGCGTGCTTCGAGCCAGGCTACCTGGGCGCTGCCCTGACACTTCGGACAGTGGCGGTTCCTGCACGAGTTGTAGGAGATCCTTTGGTGTCCGCAGGCGTCGCACGCGTCGATGTGGCCACCCAACCGCGCCGTCCGGCACGCGGTGATCCGCTCGACGACCGCTCGCTGCTCCCAGCTCCATGGCGGACGGCTACGCTGGGCTTCACTTCCCAGGTGGCGTTTGAAGATCTCCGCGACCTCGTGCCGAGGTCGCTCGGGCACCTACTCGGTGCTCGTAAGCACTCCGCTCAACGCGTCCAAGGGACTCCTGGTGCTTCGCAGTCGCTCCGTCGCCACATGGGTATAGATCTGCGTGGTCCTGAGCGAGCGATGACCGAGCAGCGTCTGGATCACGCGCAGGTCCGTGCCCGCCTCCATTAGGTGCGTCGCGTAGCTGTGGCGCAGAACGTGTGGGCCTGCCGGCTTCGCGATCCCCGCCCTAACGCGTGCCGCCTTCAGGGCACGCTGGATCGTCGAGCTCACCATCGGCTTCTCTGGATCTCCTCCAGGAAACAGGCAACGCGCGGGCCGATAGGCCAGCCAGTACGTACGGAGCGCTTCGAGTAGGACCTCTGACAACGCGACCTGCCGGTCGGCGTCGCCCTTGCCGTGCCGAACCGTGATCACCATTCGCTGTGAGTCGAT
The DNA here is from genome assembly GCA_965249775.1 of Longimicrobiales bacterium. Taxonomy (GTDB): domain Bacteria; phylum Gemmatimonadota; class Gemmatimonadetes; order Longimicrobiales; family Gaopeijiaceae; genus UBA822. The sequence goes on along the minus strand of OZ252253.1, from coordinate 2,206,172 downwards.
GTCGCGCAGCTCGAGCGCCAGCGCCTCGCTGATCCGCAGCCCCGCCCCGTACAGCACGAGCGCCACCGTTCGATGCTTCCGGTTCCGGATCGCCTTCAGAAGACGAGCCACCTCCCCGGGACTCAGAACCACCGGGTGGCGTCTCTTCAGGCGAGGGTACGGGATCTGCGGCACCATCTCCGGCCGTTGCAGCGTGAACCGGTACAAGAATCGGAGCCCTCCCACCGTCTGAGCAAACTCCGAGCGTGAGACCTTCCGCTCCTCGGTCAGGTAGCGCAGGTACTCGCGTACCTCCTCTGCGCTCAGATCTGCCGGAGAACGCCCAAAGTGGCGCCCCATCTCGGCAACACGCGTGATGTAGATCTCCTGCGTCCGCTCCGCATAGTTCCGGATCCGCAGATCCGTCAGCATCTTCCGGCGTAGCTCGCTCATCGGGTCCCTCCTGGACGGGGTTGCGTTGGGACTCGCAACCTACTCGCCCGGTCCTCGGGACCTTGGCCCTACTCACACGCGGGAACCACGACCCGCCCGGTAGCCAACACCACCCACCGCGTAGCGGTTTAGTTCAACTTTCGACTGTACCGCGAATCCTCTTGATCTTCCAAAGTGGATCCGCTGCGTGGATGGCAACGTAGGAGAGACCGAGAGGGGCGGACAGGCCCAGAGCCACCCCCGCTTGTGGCTTCTAGGCCTCTGGGTTTGGATTGCGCTGGAGGCGTATTGATTGCGGTGCTGGGTTGGTTGGGGGGTGGCAGCCTAATCCCCGTCCTCCGGTCGATCAAGTGGGCTGCGCATGCCCAGTCCGGCATCGGTGATCGCTTGTACGTAGATCATCGTCGTGCGGATGTCCTTGTGACCCATGAGCTTCTGTACTGAACGCGCGTCGTATCCGGCCCGCAGCATCTCGGTAGCAAAGGATCGGCGTAGGGTGTGACACGTGACGGGCTTGGTAATGCCTGATGCTCGGGCAGCCTCCTTCATCCGTCTTTGCATGGCTGTCGGGTTGAGGTGGTACCGTCCCTCCCTACTAGTGGCGGGATCACTCGACCATCGGCTCGCGGGAAAAAGGAACTGCCACGCCAGGTCGTAACCCGCTCGTGGATCCTTGCGATCCAGGGCACCCGGTAGTTGAGACCAACCGCCTCCTCGGCGCCTGTCCTCCTGGTGCATTTCCTTCACACGAGACACCTGACGGCGTAGCGCCGGCCCGAGCCGCTCGGGCAGCATGACCCACCGGTCCTTGGCACCCTTCCCGTCTCGTATGCCGATTTGAAGCAAGTCGAAATCAATGTCCTTCACGCGCAATTGATGACACTCCGTCAGTCGGGCGCCGGTGCCATACATCAGCGAACCCAGGAGTCGATACTTGCCGGATAGATGGCCGAGCACGAGTCGGACCTGCCCGTGGGATAACACTGTCGGTATTCGTTGCGGTGTAACCCCTCTGTCGCAGGAGGCGGGAAGTGGTGGCGAGGGCTCGCTCGGCATCGGGTCCTTGGCGCATGCTGAACGATTCCACCCGATCCGGGGCCAAACCATGGGCCCCTGGGACAGCGAAGCGATCCGGCACCGCCTCAACAATGGCCTCTCGATGGCCTCCAGACTGAGCCCGGCCTCCGACTTATGGTTCGCCATATCGCGAACATCGCCCCCGGGGGTAGGGCCCGGGGATGGCGGGATGTGCCACAACTTGCCCACCGGGTGCCGCCGATCTCATCTTGCGGTGAACGTTGGAGTGGTTCGCAGAGTCTACGAGGTGACGAAATGAAGATCTCGCGTCGAAATATGCTCAAGATCAGCGCGGGGGCGGGAGCCGGCCTGCTGCTCAATGAGCTGCCGGCCTTTGCTCAGCAACAGCCGCAGCTCATGCGTGCCATCCCGTCTTCAGGGGAGATGATTCCCGCCGTGGGGCTCGGTAGCGCGCGCACTTTCGATTTGGGCCCGCCGAACCCGCAGTGGGTCCCCTTGGGTGACGTGCTGCGGCTCTTCCACGAAATGGGCGGTCGCTTCTTCGATACGTCTCCGTCGTACGGGACCTCGGAGCAGGTGGCGGGCCAGATCGCTCGGGAGCTCGGAATCCATCGCGACCTCTTCTTCGCCACCAAGATCTCCACGGGTGGAGGGCGGCAGGTCGGGCTCGATCAGCAGGCGGGGTCGTTCGAGGACTGGGGGCGCGACCGAATCGACCTGAACCAGGTGCACAACTTGCGGGACACGGACATCCACTTGAGGACGATCCGAGAGTCGAAGGCGGAGGGTCGCACGCGGTACGTGGGCGTGACGACCTCGTTCGGGGGACAATATGAGCAGATGGAGCAGGTGCTCCGGACCGAGGAGCTCGACTTCGTCCAGGTCAACTACTCGCTCGGCGAGCGTGAGGCTGCCGAGCGGCTCCTTCCCCTGGCGCAGGACCGAGGGCTCGCGGTCGTGGTGAACGAGCCGTTCAACGTGGGGCGGCTCTTCGGTGCGACGGCAGGCCGAGAGCTTCCGGGTTGGGCGGCCGAGTTCGATTGCCAAAGCTGGGGGCAGTTCTTTCTCAAGTACATCCTGTCGCATCCGGCGGTGACGGTCATCATTCCGCCTACGGGGGATCCCGAGCACCTCGTCGACAACATGGGTGCTGGTATCGGGCGGTTGCCCGACGAGCGGACCCGGAGGCGGATGGAGGAGATGTTCGACAACTTGTAGTCGTCCTCGATGACTATCCACCGCAAGGCCCCGCATGGCGACCCACTGGGCGATCGATCTCGGTACATCCAACACGACCGTCTGTGAGGACAGGTCGGGGCACCCGCACGTCGTCAACCTGCCGGAGCTGGCCAAGGTGGAGCCGGTCACGCAGACCCCGGTTCTGCCGTCGGTCCTGTGTGTCATGGACGACAGGGCCCAGAGTGTTCTGATCGGCCAGGAGGCGGTCACATACAACTGGGACGGGCAGGCAGCCGGCTATATCCAAGGCTTCAAGACCTTCTTGGGTACGGAGAGCCAGCGTACCATGGCCCGGGTCGGCCAGCGCTCGTTCACGGCGCACGACGCCGCGGTGCTCTTCCTCCGTGAGTTGATCCGTGCGATCGAGGACCAGTTCGGCGAGGACGTGACCGACGTGACGATCGCGACGCCGTCGGGGTTCTACGAGACGTACCGCGCGGAGCTCCGGCAGATCGTCCGGCGGCTCAAACACCCGAGCTGGTGGAGGCGTATGTGGGCCCGGCTCAGCGGTCGGACAAGAGCCATCAAGTTCCGCACGCTCGATGAGCCGGTGGCCGCCGCTCTCGGGTACGGCGTGGACGTCGGCCGGGCCACGACGCTCGTGGCCTTCGACTTCGGTGGGGGCTCGATGGAAGCCGCGGTCCTCCGCTCGCATGGGTCCGAGGTGGTCGAGACTGGCCGGGCGGACGTCCTGGCCAAGCAGGCGGTCAAGGTCGGGGGTGGCGACGTCGACCGCTGGATCCTCGAGCAGTTCGTTCCGACGGCGCTGCACGACTGGCCGGAATGGGACGTGGCGCTCCACTGGGAAGCTGAGCGCGTGAAGCTCCTCGGAAGCGCGGGGAGCGAGGGGACGTTCACGTTCCGCAACGAGACCTACGGGAAGCTGGACTATCAGGGCCTCCACCAGCTCCTGGTGGACCGGGGGCTGTACAGTCGAATCCGGGAGCTCCTGCAAGCGCTCCTGGACGAGCTCCGCGACCGCCACGGCATCCAGCCGAACGAGATCGACGACGTGATCCTCGAGGGTGGCTCGACCCTGCTTCCCGAAGTGAGAAACGTGGTCGGCGACGTCCTCGGGCGTGACAAGGTACGAGAGTGGCTGCCTTTCGAGGCGGTGGCGCGCGGTGCTTGCGTCTTCGCACGCGGGGCCCGGGTCGAGGACTTCATCTACCACGACTATGCGCTCCGTGTGATGCCCGAAGATGAGCGGGACGCGGAGTACGAGCTCCTGATTCCGGGCGGCACCAGCTATCCAACGGCCGACGACTTCGCGACGCGCTACTACTCGGCGGGCTTCGACGGCCAGCAGCAGATCAACCTCTTCATCTGCGAGGTCGGCCGCGTAGCGGGGCGGCGCGTGGAATGGGAGGACCGCGTGAACGGGACGCAGTTCTTCGTGCCTGACACCCCGGGAGCGAGGGCGTTCTGCATCTGCTTGAACGAGGCGGATCCTTCCCTGCCGCTGAATCCACCCGGGCGTGGCACCGCTCCGCGGCTGCGAGTCACGTATGCGGTGGACGAGAGCCGCTGGCTCTGCGTCACGGTTCACGACCTGCGGAGCAAGGTCGACCTCAGGGTGAGGCATCCGGTGGTGAGGCTCCGGTGACGACGTCGACGGAATGAGACTGCTCAAGGGACGCTTCGGCCCCAGCAAAGAAAAGATCTGGCGGCAGCTCGCCGAGAAGGTCGAGGGCCGGTTCATCGAGGGCGGATTGTTCGGCCAGGCCGCGGTGCAGATCACCTCGGGCGATTGGATCATCACGCTCGACGTGTATGCGGACGACGACATGAACACGTATACGCGCCTGCGCGCACCTTTTGTAAACCCGGAGGGGTTCTTCTTCTCGATCGACCGGAGCCGGTTCTTCACCGGACTCGCCAGCCTGCTGGGGAGGCAGGACATCGAAGTTGGCTACCCCAGTTTTGACCGCCGATACGTCATCAAGGGCAACTCCGAACGCGGAGTCCGGAAGTTCTTCGAGAACGACCGGATCCGGGAGCTGATCGACTCACAGCCGCGCATCGACTTCAAGGTCCGTGACCACAAGGGGTGGTTCAAGACCAAGTTTCCGGACGGCGTCGACGAGCTGCGCTTCCGCTGCCAAGGGGTCGTCAAGGACCTCGGCCAACTCGAGAGGCTCTTCGAGTTGTTCACCGAGTCCCTCCACCAACTGTGTCACGGCGGAGAGGCTTATGAAGACGACGTCAACGCTCACATCAGGCGGTTACGGGGGTCCGGCGGCACGATCGTAGACAAGCAACTCCTGTGGCAAGGCGACCCGCCCCGCCGTGACGCGGCCGATGCGCTCGGGCGGCTGAAGGACCCGAGGGCGATTGGTGTGCTGACCTCCGTGCTCGAGAGCGATGACACTGTGCTCCGCGCACACGCGATCGACGCGCTCGCGAGCATCGCCGACCGGGGGGCGATCGGGCCGCTCGTCAGGTGTCTCGGAGACGCGAGTCGGGCGGACGGAAAACCCATACGAGATCGGGTCGCCGCTGCTCTCAGCAGTCTTGGCCAAGGTGAATTGGTCGACGCCGCGCTCGCGGCTCTCGCTGGCGACGTTTCACGTATCAGGGACGCCGCGGGGGCGTACCGAACACAGGTCATCGACGCCTTCGTCCTCGCCCTTTACGGGCCCTCGGGGGGGCACGCGGCGAGGGCACTCGACGAGCTCCACGCTACGGAGGCATTACCTTCGTTGCGAGAGTGTCTGCGATGGACGGGGATCAAGGGCCCGGTGAGCGCGGCCATCCAGGCGTCGATTCGAGAGCTCGAGGCGCGATCGGCGCTCCCGCGTCCTGCGGAAGGACGCGAGGTCGTTTCGGACACGCTACCACGCGTTGCGGACGACCCGGGACCGGCGCCCGATACACTTCCTCGCGCCGTGGACGAGGAGACATGAGCTTTCTCAAGGCGCTCTTCGGCCCCAGCAAGGGAGAGGTCTGGCAAGAGCTTGCCCAGCAGGTCGAGGGCCGGTTCATCGAAGGGGGATTCCTCGGCACCGACGTGGTGCAGGCCAGGGCCGGAGACTGGATCATCACGCTCGACACGTACACGGTGAGCAGCGGGAATAGCTCGACCACGTATACGCGCCTGCGTGCACCTTCCGTGAACCCCGAGGGGTTCTTCTTCACGATTTATCGCAGTGGGTTCTTCAGCGGACTCGGCAAGCTATTCGGGATGCAGGACATCGAGGTCGGCCACCCTCTCTTCGACGACGCCTACATCATCCAGGGCAACTCCGAGCAGCGCGTTCGGAAGTTCTGTGAGAACGACCGCATCCGGGAGCTGATCCACTTGCAGCCGCGTTTCCACCTTCAGGTCCACGATGACGAGGGGTGGTTCAAGGCCCAGTTTCCCGACGGCGTCGACGAGCTGCGCTTCCACTGCGTAGGGGTCATCAAGGACGTCGACCAACTCGAGGGCCTCTTCGAGCTGTTCGCCGAGTCCCTGCACCAGTTATGCCATGACGGAAAGGCGTACGAGGACGACGTCGACATCCACATTCGGCGGCTGCGGGGGCCAGGCGGCCGGATCGAGGGCAAGCACCTCCTCTGGCAAGGTGACCCGCCCCGACATGACGCGGCTGATGCGCTCGGCCGGCTGAAGGACCCGAAGTCGATCGGCGCCCTGGCGTCCGTGCTCGGCAGCGAAGACACCTTGCTTCGCGCACACGCGATCGACGCGCTCGCAGACATCGGCCACCGAGGGGCGATCAAACCACTCCTCAGGCTTCTCGGTGACACGAGCGGGGCGAAAGGCAAGCCCATACAAAGCCGCGCAGCCGATACGCTCCGCGGTCTCGGTGAAGGTGATCTGGTCGACGACGTGCTCGCGGCTCTCGCCGGCGACGCCTCGCGCATCAGGGACGCCGTGGGGGAGTACCGAGGACAGGTGGTCGACGCCTTCGTCGTGGCTCTCGGAGGACCCTCCGGAATGCACGCTGCCAGAGCGCTCGAGGAGCTCCACGCGATGGAGGCGCTGCCCGAGATGCGGGAGGTTCTTCGACGGACCGGGACGAAGAGCCGGAAGGGCAAGGCCATCGAGGCTGTGATCCAGGAGCTCGAAGCCCGAGCGGCGCTCCCCCGTCCTGCGGCAGCCCGCGAGGTCGGTGCGGACACCCTGCCACGCGTTGCGGACGACCCGGGACCGGCGCCCGATACGCTTCCTCGCGCCGTGGCGGAGGGGGAAGGCGCCTCCCAGGAGAGCGAGGAGCTCCCGGAATGAGCTTGCTCAGGAGGCTCTTGGGCTCCGACAGAGAAGCGGTGTGGCGCCAGCTTGCCGAGCAGGCCGAGGGTCGGTTCATCGGAGGGGGGTTTCTCATCCCCGACGTTGTGCAGGCCAGGACGGGCGATTGGATTTTCACGCTCGACACGTACACCGATGATGACACCACGTATACTCGCCTGCGCGCACCCTACGTGAACCCTGAGGGGTTCGTCTTCACGATCTACCGCACCCGGTTCTTCACCGGAATCGAAAAGCTGTTCGGGATGCAGGACATCGAGGTCGGCTACCCGCGTTTCGACAACGATTACGTCATTCAGGGCAACTCCGAGCACCGCGTCCGGAAGTTCTTCGAGAACGACCGTATCCGGGACCTTATCGACCGGCAGCCGCGGATCCACTTGCAGGTCCGCGACGACGAGGGGTGGTTCAAGGCAAAGTTTCCTGACGGCGTTGACGAGCTGCGCTTCCGGTGCAAGGGGGTCATCAAGGACCTCGGCCAGCTCGAGAGCCTCTTCGAGCTGTTCACCGAGTCCCTCCACCAACTGTGTCACGACGGAAAGGCGTACGAGGACGACGTCGAGATCCACATCCGGCGGCTTCGGGGGCCGGGCGGTGAGATTCAGGATAAGCACCTCCTGTGGGAAGGCGACCCGCCCCGACGTGCGGCGGCGGTCGGACTCGGGCGTCTGAAGGACCCGAAGGCGGTCGGCGCGCTGGCGTCCGTGCTCAGGAGCGAAGACGACGTGCTACGCGCACGTGCCATCGATGCACTCGCGAGCATCGCCCACCGAAAGGCAATCCGGCCGCTCCTAAGGATTCTCGGTGACACGACCTGGGTGGAGGGAAAGCTCATACAAGGCCGCGTAGCCGACGCTCTCCGCACCCTCGGCGAAGGTGATCTGGTCGACGACGTGCTCGCGGCCCTCACCGGCGACGCCTCGCGTATCAGGGATGCCGCGGAGGCGTACCGAGGAGAGGTGATCGACGGCTTCGTCTTCGCGCTCGATGGACCCTCCGGGATGCACGCGGCCAAGGCGCTTGAGGAGCTCCACGCCCTGAAGGCGCTGCCCGCCATGCGAGAGGCTCTGCGACGGACCGGAACGAAGAACCCGAAGGGCGCAGCCATCGAGGCGTCGATCCGGGAGCTCGAAGCCCGAGCGGCACTGCCTCGTCCTGCGGAAGGCCGCGAGGTCGGTGCGGACATGCTGCCACGTGTCGCGGACGACCCGGGGCCGGGGACCGATACGCTTCCTCGTGTCGTGCGGGAGGGGGAAGTGGAAGAGGCGAAATAGGGCCGGGCCAGATATATTGCTTCTCCGCCTCTTCTGCCCGGCTCGTGGCGGTCGGGCGAGGATCCTCGCATCCCTCAAGAGTCACGAGACGCACATGCAGCGGAACCTCAACCGTTACGGGATGAAAGCCCCGTTGCTCTCTATCCCCCTTCAAGCCCTTTTGCTCTCCATCCCCCTTCAAGCCTTTGTGCTGCCCGTACCGCTTCAGGCGCAGGAATTCGGTGCGGCGGTTGCAATCGGGGCCGATGAGATCCTGATCGGGGAACCGCTCAACCAGCGGAGAGGGTCCACGATTTACCGCTACAGACAGACTGCCGATGGATGGGAGCAAGCGGGTACGATGAGGGCGCCGACACCTGGGCGGGGTGGCGACTACTTCGGCCGATTCATCGTCATGGATGATCGATCGATGATGATCGGAGGCACGCTGTATCAGAACTCGACCGGCGCGGTCTGGTCCTATCGTCGGGAGGGAGGCGATTGGACGTTCGACGCGATCCTCCAGCCGGACAGCATCAACGAGGGGGAGGCGTTCGGCCGGTTCGCGCAGCTCCACGAGGGCATGTTCTTCGTATCGTCCCTCGGATTCGGAGGGTTCGGCGCCGTTTGGGTCTTCGAGCGAGATGAGCTGGGCGCCTGGGTCGAACGGGCAGTGCTACAGCCCGACACCCCTGCCGCACAGGAATTCTTCGGCTGGGGACTCGCCTACAACGGTGAGCGTCTCCTGGTGGGGTCCTTCGCCGGAGAGGCTGGCACTGGGGCGGCTTATGTGTTCTCCCAGGACGACGACGGAGATTGGTACCAGGAAGCGCGACTCGCGTTGGCGGAAGGGGAGTCCCGGCCCGGTGATATCGGATCGCCGGCCCGGCCCGGAGGCGGAAGCATCGATGTAGGCTGGTTCCAGGGAATGGCCCTCCTGGGACTCCCGGGGCGCGACGGAGCGGAGGGCGCCGTATACACGTTCACGCGATCGGCAGCCGAAGCGCCGGCTTCGGGTAACACGGGTGCCTGGGTTCGTGGCACCACACTCACCGCGTTCGATCGCCGCCCGGATTCCTTCTTCGGCCATCTCTTTCACATCAGGGGTAACGAGCTCTGGGTCTCTGCGCCGGGTGCGGGTGTCGGAGGAAGGATCTATCGCTTCCCGTATGACGCCGACTCGGGAGTTTTCGGCGAAGCCAGTACGATCGGGAACTCAATCGAAGTGGATTTGGAGGATCGGTTCGGCGCCACGATCGCGACGGCTGGCGGTTTGGCGATCATCGGGCAGCCGGGCGACGACGAAGGTCTCGGGTCCGCGGTGGTGATGCGAGAACAGTCGGGTTACTGGTCGTCCGAGTCCAAGCTCCTGATTCCGGGGAGGCCAGGACTGCCCGCGATAACGGGGGGTGAGGTCGTCTGTGGCGAGAGCGGTAGCGCCGACCGGTTCGGCTGTTCGCGGGTGGACATTCTCTCGTTCCTCCCCACCGATGCGATCGGCGGAACTCGCGGAATCGGAACCAACGACGTCTGGGGCTGGACCGACCCGCAGACGGGACGTGAGTATGCGATCGTAGGCCGCCAGAACGGGACCGCGTTCGTCGATATCTCCGACCCGACGAATCCCCTGTACCTGGGCAGCCTACGGAAGACGCCCGGTTCTATGGCGGCCTCGTGGCGGGACATGAAGGTGTTCGACAATCATGTCTTCGTCGTAGCCGATGGAGCCGGTCAGCACGGGATGCAGGTGTTCGACCTCACGCGACTACGTGACGTGGGCGGGGCGCCCGCGGCCTTCCTGCCGGACGCACTGTACCAGCGCATTGCGAGCGCCCACAACATCGCGATCAACGAGAGTACCGGCATCGCGTATGCCCTCGGCTCGGGCTCCGGCGGGGAGACGTGCGGTGGCGGGCTCCACATGATCGATATCAATGCTCCGACCCAGCCCACCTTCGCCGGGTGCTTCCAGGACAACGCGACGGGACGTGGGGGAACGGGATACGTGCACGACGCGCAGTGCACCATCTACCAGGGCCCGGACGCCGAGCACGTGGGACAGGAGATCTGCTTTGGCTCCAACGAGACCGCGCTCTCCATCGCCGACGTGACCGACAAAGACAACCCTGTCCTGATCTCGATCGCGACGTACCCTAACGTGGCCTACGCACACCAGGGTTGGCTCACCGAAGACCAGCGGTACTTCTTCATGAGCGACGAGCTCGATGAGCTCTCCGTACGGCGCGATACCACGATCACGTGGGAGGGCGCGCGCACCATGATCTGGGATGTGGCCGACCTCGATGATCCGATCCTGGCCAAGGAGCACTTCGGCGAGGTCTTCTCGAGCGACCACAACTTGTATATCAAGGGCAATCTGATGTACCAGTCGAACTACACGAGCGGGCTGCGGATCCTGGACATCAGTGACCCGGTGAACCCCTTCGAGGTCGGTTTCCTGGACACCGTCCCGGGGGCCGATTCCCCGGGGTTCGGTGGATCCTGGTCGAACTACCCGTTCTTCGAGAGCGGGACGATTGTAGTCTCCAGTGGTCGGGAGGGTGTCTTCTTCCTCCGCTACCGCCCCCGCGAGATTCTTTGATGACCTCGCACTGTCCTTCCTGAAGCGTCACGGGAGCTTGTCATGCCATCAGTGAAAACTTCAATCGCACTCTTCGCCGGACTGCTTTTGCTCGGGCTGAATCCAGCCGCTGCCCAAGTACAGCGCGTAGAGCTTCCGGCGCGCGTGCCGGCACAGTTCATGAGCTATCAGGGAGCCGGTTGGCTGGAACGGCCCGAGCGCGTGGCGGAGGAAATGCCCGACGCCTTGCTGGCGGCAATGGGCCTCGAGGATGGCGACGTTGTCGCGGACATTGGGGCCGGCTCCGGATTCTTCACGCGCAGGATGGCCCGGCTCGTAGCTCCCACGGGCACGGTCTACGCCGTCGACATTCAGCCGGAGATGCTGGAGATCCTACAGGGCCACGTCGAAGAGGAGGGCGTCACGGGCGTCGTTCCGGTCCTGAGCGATTTCGATGACCCGAAGCTCCCCGAGGGCGAGATCGACTGGATCTTGCTCGTCGACGTGTATCATGAGTTCGGGGACTTCGAGGCGATGCTCGTCAAGATGCGGGAGGCGCTCAAGAGCGACGGAAAGGTGGCTCTGGTCGAGTATCGGGTCGAGGATGGCACGGGCGACCACATCAGGGGGGATCACCGGATGTCGGTGCGCCAGGTCCTCAGCGAGTGGGTCCCGGCTGGGTTCGATCTCGTCGAGCTACACGAGTTCCTGCCGAGTCAGCACCTGTTCATCTTTCAACCCACTCGCCCCGACGGCTCGGCTGGGGTCGAGTCCAGGCAGGTCATCGCGAACTATGACATCCTGGAGGCGATCAACGACGGCCATGTCGAGGTGAGTACCTCGGCTCTGGGACCTGAGATCGTCAACTTTGTGCTTCGCAGGACCCGGCCCGAACCGATGGTGATCACGCTCCCGGTGGGAACGTATTTCGAGACTCCCGGAGGAGCGAGCGACGTGATCGCGCGCAGGGACGGGGTGGTCGTTCTCCTCGAGGATGGTCCCCGGACCTGGCAGGTCCTGGCGCGCAACGTCCGTGCGACCTTGCCGGACCCCCAGCCACAGGACGACTTGAGGATCCGATCGGCCGACGAGCGCATCGGCATGCGCAATGTGATGTGGGTGTTCCAGGGGCTCAACCTTCACCCCCTGATCGAGCCGGTACTCCAGCAGCTCGCCCTGTGGATTGCCTCGGGCGACCCGGGTTACGATGATCTCGCCGAGCACGCGACCGATGCGCCGATCTCGGCTGAAGAAATGGTGGCGCTTGCCGTGGCGTACACGGATTCGAGCGGACTCGACGTCACGCAGAAGCGAATCTGGACCGAGCGCGGGAGGTTTGTCCCCGCCCTGACCGACCCGGGACTACAGAGGTTCTTCGAGGCTCGCGATCAGAGATAGGCGGTCTGCTCGACGGAACGAATTGAATGCTCGACCAGCGGCCCGGAGCCCAAATCCAAGCCCCTACACCACGCCCGGTCGCCACCACTCGCAGAAACTTGCACAAACCCGATTGAGTCCCAAGAATCAGTGCCTCCTACCTTTGGGACGTTGCTCTGGGGGCCTCCGGGAGTGGGGAATTTTTCGACCAGGATGGTGGAGACCGAACGCCTTCTGGCGATGTTGCCGGGCGTGCTTTCCGCCTCCTTAGAGGGTGATATCGACCGTGTGACGGAGGTGCGCCTTCTGGTCGCGGAAGATCCGCCCGTCTCAGAGATTCTCGAAGCAGTGCGTGCCGCGCTCAACGAGGACAACGCCAAGTTTCCGCTTGGAGTCTTCTTCCGTGTCCTGGTTGTGTCGGGGGGCGATTCGTCGCCGCACCCCGAGTCCGGGACAAACGAGGACCCGGTAGCCACCGACCCCGTAGCGGCCCCCTCAGCTCCCCCGGAAAACGGCCCCGTCAGGCTCATAGCTCACAACGTGCGTGACGTGAGTCCAGGGGTCATCGGAGTCGAGTTGACCCTCGGTCTCTCGGGCCATCGCTTTGACGGGGGGGCCTCAGGACTAGCCACCGCTCCAGGAAGGAACAGGGTATCGGCCTTGGCCACGCTGAGTGCTCTTGGGTCCTACATTCGATTCGCATCCGAAGGAGTCGGGCCGACCCTCGCGCTCGAAAGCGTCTCCGAATTCTCAATGGGTGCTTCGCGCGTGGCGGTGGTAGTCGTGACGATGTCCGGGCATGAGGCGCCACTGGTCGCTTCCTGGCCGTTGACGGGCGAATCCGGCCCGGCGGTCGTTCGTGCGACACTCGAGGCTACGGCTCGCAGGGTCACCCGATTGTCAACCCAGGAAGATGGACCGCCCAGGGAGGCAACGGAGCAGGCTGAGCCGGCTGGAGCGGCCGCCCCGGTGGGGAACCCCGGCTCGGCTGAGAACCCCGGCTCGGCTGAGAACCCCGGCTCGGCCGGGACCCCCGGCTCCGCCGGGAAGATCCGTCAACAGGCCGAATCGCTCCTGGAATCGGCGGAGCCAATTGCTTCCGCCCATATCGTCCTCGACGACGAGAAAGGGTTTCGAATTCACGTTCTGGCCACGACCGAGGTATCGAGATCGGAAGTGTGTGAAATGGTGACGACTCTCCTCGCGGAGAGTCTTGGCCTAAGGGTTCGGTTGGACCAGATCACCGTGGCCCAGAGCCGCCTTTCCGGGGCGGAGTTGAATCTCCTTCTCGGCCGTACGTCGCCGGGTACGTCCGCGAAGGCGTCCACTGATGTCACACCCAGCCTTCAGGGGACCAGTACCGATGCCTCGTCGGAGGTCGTGTCCCGCCTCGTGCTGGCGGACCTCCACATCGTGGCCAACGCCGAAGGTGAGCAAGAGGTCGGCGTACGTGTCGCCGGAGGCGGAGACTCGTTCGAGGGGCGGTGTCAGGCGTCTGGGGCGGGTGTGGCACTCGTGCGGCCGCTGGCTGAGGCGACCGTGGACGCCGTTCGAGGGCTCCTGCAACTGGGCGGAAGGCAAGCCGGCTTGGTGCTCGAGGATGTGCGTCGATTCAAGACGCCCCATGGCGACGGGGTGGTGGTGCTCGTTGAGGCGATGGTAGACGGTCGCGAGACGCTGCGGTCGGGTGTGGCGTTCTCCACCGCTTCGTTGGAACGGGCATCCGCAGCGGCCGTCCTCCAGGCTACGAACGCCCTCGTGGCTGGCGTCGCGGAAATCCGGCATGGTGTCGAGGAAAAACTCGAGGCCGAGGCCGGCCCCCCCGGCCCCTCCGTCTCGAGAGCTTCACAGCTTCCCCGTCGCCGGACAGGTTCGGCGGCTCCCGCTGACCCACCCGCTGACCCGCAGCCTGGCCCACCCGCCGACCCGCAGCCTGGCCCACCCGCTGACCCATCTCTCGAGAGGCCATCGGATTCGCCCCAGGCATCGGCTCAGAACGACTATGTGAGTCAGGTGCTGTCACGAATGAGGTCGAGCGGCAGGCTTGACCGGGCGCCGCCCCTCTGAAGGGTGGGCATACGGGAGCCGACCTTCAGGCGGCGTCTCGCACCAACCGGCCAACGAGAATGGTGATGTTGTCGGTGCCCCCATCGTCCAGAGCGTCCTGCAGCAAGTCTTCGCACACCTGCTTGGAGGACGTCATGGATCGTAGCCGCTCGGCGATCTGCTCATCCTGCACGTGTTTGGTCAGCCCATCGCTGCACAGGAGGTGGACGTAGCCCCAATCGTTGTCCATGCCGGTGACCACCGGGGTCGTCGCCGAGCCCCCAATGGCGCTCGAGAGCACGTTTGAAAGCGGGGACTTGGACGCCTCGGTTCTGGAGAACACGTCATCGTCGACTAGCACCTGAGCCAGCGTCTGATCCCGGGAGAGCTGAGTCAACTCGTCATCCCGTAGGATGTAGTAGCGGCTGTCCCCGACCTGCAGGAGGTAGGCGCGCGGCCACACGAAAAGCATGAGGGTGAGCGTCGTGGCCATACCCTTTCCCGCCTCGGCGCCCGAGCGCTCGCGGAGATCGTCGTGGCCGTGGAGCGCCGCGTCGGCGAGGGATGCGCGAACGTCTGATCATCGGTGGGATCGGCTGTGTAGTAGCAGTCCATGCTCACCGTCAGGTACTGGCTCACGGCCTCCAATGCCAGCCGGCTCGCCGTCTCACCTTGCGGTCCCCCTCCGACCCCATCGGCAACCATGGCCAGGTAGGCGAGACGCTCCGCCTCTGCGTACGCCTTACCTGGGTCGGGTAGGCTGGTCAGATGTACGTCCATGCGTTTGTGGAGCGAAGAGATGAGGAAATGGTCCTGATTATCTTCCCGGACCTTCCCCTGGTGGCTGATTCCGTAGAAGTCGATCTGGTCGTCGGTCGGCTTTTTTTTGCCGACGGCCCGATCATTCAGCGCGTTATCGATCATAGTCATTGGTCACGCAGTGGAGGCAACACCAGCGAAACGCATCACCCAGATTTTGGGGACAGATAGATTGCGCCCCATCCACCCCCTCCCGCAAGGGATGGCTCTTACCGACTATGGCAGCCCGGCTGCGATCTCATCATAGAAGCCCGGAATGCTTCTTTGCATGAACAGCCCGTTTTCCGCCATGGTCCAACTGAGTTCCGACGTCCTTATGCGATCGGATGCCGCGCTCTTGGGCATGCCCGACCTGATCAGATCCGCCATGCGGGCCCGAACCGCTTCCATCTGATTGCGAAAGTTCACGACGTCGTTTCGATCCATTATGGCGCCGTGCCCGGGAATGGCGGTGTCGAAATCCAGTGCCAAGACGTTGTTCATGGTGGCGACCCAGCCGGCGCTGCTCCCGCCATTGCCATAGTCGATGAATGGCGCGGTGCCGTGCAGCAAATCCCCTCCATGTACCGTTCTGAGATCGGGGAAATAGATCACCGCATCCCCGTTGGTGTGACCGGTGCCCATATAGAACGCTCGGACCTCGACCCCACCGAGATAAACCGCGGTCTGATCGGTAAAGACCACTCTTGGCGGCGCATTCTGGTTGCCTCTCACCATGTTGTCTCTGGCATTCTGGTGAGCAATGATCTCCGAGATGTTGATGTACTCGACATTGCCACCCGAGTGGTCGCCATGATGATGCGTATTGAGGACGTATCGGACTGGCTGATCGCTTACCGTGCCCACCAGCTCCTGAATCTCGGCGAAGTTTCGCGGGAATTTGTCGTCGATCAGGATCACTCCTTCAGACGTGACACGTACGCCGACATTTCCGCCGCTCCCCACGATGGCATAGAGCCCGTCTTTGACCTGCTCGATCGACAGGCTTTGCTGCGCCTGTAGGCCCACCGCGCCGAGGGTGAAAGCAGTTGCGACAAACAGGCTGCTCAGAGCGATTCTTCTCATCAGCTTGATCATGAGTCCTCCTGCCGGCTTTTTATCGCCGCGGTTGGTATATGGGCCTCGAAACCATTCGTTGACAGCACACACGAATCCGACAAATGAGTGAGCCCCCATGCCAGTGCACGGATCGGCTCACCAGGGAGTCATGTTATGCGTCTCTGAGCTTTTTGACGAGTGAGGTCGGAGGAGCCGCCTTGCGGAGGCGAGCGAAGTGCTGTAATCCGTAAGGGTAGGCTGGGCCACATAAGTCGCGGGCAGGGGGTTCTCGCAGGCAAGTAGAAGAACTCACCGTTCGCGACCGTAGTGTCTGTAGACCATCCGGTGTCTGTAGACCAACCAGTGTCTGTAGTCCAGACGCTCTTCGATACTGGCCCGCTCGGGGTTGGCGCTTATGCAAGAGCTCATCCTAGGACCCGTCGCAATCTGGTTCGGTGTCCCTGCCCTCGTCGGCACGGCATTCTTCGCGCTGCGATCGGCGATGATGCTGGTGGGCGGGGCGGACGCCGATACGGGCTTCGATGTCGACGTCGATGTGGATTTCGATGTCGATGTCGACGCTGGGGATATCGACGCGGCAAGTGAAATGGGCGGCGACCCCGGCGACTCGACCCACGCCTTCAAGGTCCTCTCCATACAGGCGATCGCCGCCTTCGTGATGGGCTTCGGATGGGGCGGGCTCGGGGCCTACAGCGGAGGTGGATGGCCGCTGCCCGGCAGCATAGCGTTCGCCTTCCTGTCCGGCGCTGGGATGGTCTGGCTGTTGGGTAAGCTGTTGGGGTTCGTGTACGGGCTGCAGAGTAGCGGGACCGTGGCGATGTATCAGGCGCTCGAGACCGAGGGGACCGTGTACGCGCAGATCCCGGCAGGCGCCGTAGGCATGGGGCGAGTGCGCGTGGTCATCGGTGACCGGGAGCGCTACTACAAAGCCGTCACCGACGGTGATGCCTTGCCGCGGGACGCGAAGATTCGGGTGGTGGAAATCAATGACGATGACAACTCGGTGAAGGTGGTCGAGGCGTAGGCGCCCCGACCTTGCCGAGGGCCTTATAGAAGGAGATGGAACCATGCTCACATATGCGATGACGTCGCTGGCCCAGATCCCTGCGAACGCCGACCCACTGTTGTGGGTCGGCCTCCCCGCGGCGGGTCTGCTGCTTCTTTTCTTCTTCGTGGTCTTCGTGGTCAAGCAGTACAAGCGCTGCCCCTCGAACCGCATCCTGGTCATCTACGGCAGAGTCGGCTCGAACCAGGCCGCTCAGTGCCTGCACGGTGGCGGCAAGCTGGTAATCCCGCTCATTCAGTCGCACGCGTTCCTGAGCCTCGAGCCGCTCGTGATCGAGATTCCGCTCGAGGGAGCGCTGTCGCTGAACAACATCCGCGTCAATGTCCCCGCCACGTTCACGGTCGGTATCTCGACCGACCCCGTGATGATGAACAACGCGGCCGAGCGTCTGCTTCTGCTCGACGATCGCAAGATCCGGGATCAGGCACAGGACATCATCCTCGGGCAGCTGAGACTCGTCATCGCCACGCTGTCCATCGAGGAGATCAATAAGGACCGCGAGAAGTTCATGTCGTTGATCAACACGAATGTGGCCGAGGAGATCAACAAGATCGGCCTGACGCTGATCAACGTGAACATCCGCGACATCACCGACGAGAGCGGATACATCGAGGCCATCGGCAAGCGCGCCGCCGCCGAGGCGATCAACCGCGCCAAAGTCGAGGTGGCTCAGCAGGAGCGCGACGGCGCCACGGGCCAGGCCACGGCGGATCGAGAGAGGGACGTCGGAGTCGCAGACGAGGCGTCGCAGGCGGCGACCGGCCGTAAGAGTGCCGAGCAGAAGCAGCGTGTCCAGGTCGCTGCGCTCGAAGCGGTCTCGGTCAGAGGTGAGGTCGAGTCGAAGCGCGACCTCGAGATCGCGACCGCGCAGCGGAACGCCGAGACGGTGGCCGCGACCAAGGAGGCCGAGCAGAAGCAGCGCATTCAGGTGGCACAGGCAGAGGCCACCGCGGTCGACGGTGAGAACCAGGCGAACGCGGAGATCGCGGAGTCGAACGCCCGTCTCTCCGAGATTCGAGCGGAAGCAGGGCGCAAGGCCCAGGTCGCCGCCGCCGACGCCAAGCAAGCGATTCTGGTCGCCGAGCGTGAGCAGGAGATCGCCCGCCTCAACAAGGAGCAGATTGCCCAACAGGAGATCGAGAAGCTACGTGTCGAGATCGAGGCGGATGCGACGGCCGAGCGGGCGCGACGTGAGGCGGCCGGTGAGGCCGACGCGATCCTCGCGACCTACAAGGCCGAGGCCGAGGGCACCCAGAAGGTGCTCGAAGCGAAGGCTGAAGGGTATCGGCGCCTCATCGAGGCCTGCGAGAAGGATCCGTCGATGGCTCCGACGCTTCTGATGATCGAGCAGCTTCCGGCAATCGTGAAGGAGCAGGTGAAGGCCATTCAGAACCTTCAGATCGACAAGATCACGGTCTGGGACTCCGGCCATAACGGAGGAGGAGGCAACGGCGCCACCGCCGACTTCCTCTCAGGCCTGATCGGCGCCCTGCCGGCGGTCCACGAGCTGGCCGAACAGGCCGGGATCGAGCTGCCGTCTGCGCTCGGCCGGCTGCAGGACCATGAGTTGGCACGCGCCGTTGGTGCGACGACGGGTGCGACGACGGGTGACACGACAGCCGGAGCCACTTCGGGTAACGGAGCTCCCGAGATGGAGAAGGACAGCGCCCCGGCGGTGCCCCCTCCAACGTACGGCGATCAGGAAACCGCGTAGGTCGGGTAGCCGGGGCGGTCGGCTGCGGCCGGCGGCCCCGGCTACTACGGATTCGGGATCGGGCAGTCGGGCAGGGGACTCGGCTGATCCGAGCTGACCACGTCGAACCGCCGGCTCACTGTCGCGCCGAAGACGCCGACACCGTCTCCGCGGAGACTCGGCACCCTAACCTGTCCGGACGGGTTGAAGTTCCCGCCCCGTGCCCAGTTCACGTAGTTCCCCTCGACTGCCGTGATGGACACTTCTGCCGAGGTCTCAGGGGGCAGCCCTTCCTGTAGCCGGGTCGACAGGTCGTGGCTCAGGTCGAAGCGGTCGAAGATCCCGAATTCGGTGGGAAAGACGGTCGTCGTGTCATCGGCCGATACGGAGAGGCCCAGAAGATGGAGTGGGTCCTCGTCTTCTTTCACCTCGATTCCCTCCGGCTCGAGTGCGTCGGTCAGGCCGGAAATCGAAGTCTCGTTCACGTAGGCCCAGGCCCCCGCCGAGCCGGACCAGCCGAGCGGAAGGAGCGTGTTGGGATCGAGCCGGCACGTTGTCGGCATGCCGTCGATCTGGAACGAGGATGGCACGCGCGTAGCCCCCAAGAGGGTTCCCCCGTCCGCGAATGTGATCTCGACTTCGAGCAGGTCACCTGGGCTGAGGCTCGGGGTCTCAACGGGATCGGCGAAGAAGCAGTTGCCCGTTCCTGTGGTCGGCAAGGAGTCGAGGCACGCGTCGAGGCTGTTCTCTACCAGGTTGAGCGTGAGGCCATCGGCGCGGCGCACGGAGATCAGCGCATTCGAGAGCTCGTCGATGCTCGATTGGGACGCTCCGACCGTATAGTGCAGGTACGCCCGGATTTCGTTTTCGGCCGGATCCTCTGCGAGATTCACGTAGATCTCGGCGGTTACCACCTCTTCGATCTCGACGATGGTGATCTCCTGGAGGTCACAGGCGGCCAGGACCACGGAGGCTGCGAGGCATACGAAGCGTAGCCTGTCCCGCATGGGAACCGCACGTCGTCCGCCCCGCATCAGAACCGCACTTCCAGACCGATGGTGGGCAGCACCGGAAACATCGATATGCCCGATCTCACGGGGGGGCTCTTCTCATACTCGAAGAAGTAGAAGAGCACGTTCCGCTGGTTGTAGACGTTGACGAGGTTGATATAGGGGGTGAGCGAGCCCCACGACTTCACGGAGGTCTTGCGGAAGCTCAGGTCGAGTCGATGGTAGGTCGGATACCGGGACGAGTTGCGATCCTCCAGGACGACGCCGAAGTCCCCGGTGTCGTCGGCCGCCGCGTCGGGGCCCGGCGCGCCCGACCACACCAGGCGACGCCCCTCGACGTAACGCGTCTCGTAGTACTGATACGAGCCGAGTGAGCTCGTGTAGGGGATACCCGAACCGAAGTTCCACCGGATGCCGCCCTCCCAGCCCCAAGGTGCGGGGTATCTGAGGACGAAATCCACGTCGATACGGCGGTCGAAGATCGGGGCGTACGAGACTTCCGGTTGGCCTGGCAGCGGTGAGAGGGGGTCAGGGAAGGTACGGTCCGCCTTCAGGAACGAAACGGCCAGCCATCCAGTCACGGCGCCGGTCTCCCTCCGCACCAAGACGTCGAGCCCGTACGAGAGGCCCTCCCCAGACAGGATGTCGTCCAACTCGTCGTTCGGGTCTTCGGCGTTGTTGAAGGTCACGACACCGTCGAAGGAGCGGACGTAACCCTCCAACGACCAGAACCAGTCGATGCCACGGTACCCCTCGATCCCGACCTGAAGCTGGTCTGAGATCGTGTGCGGGGCCCGTTCGCCCGCCAGCACCCAAAAGTCGATTCCGACCGGCAGCTCCTCATCACGTAGCGAGTGCAGGAACTGCGTATAGCGGCCGACTGCCGCCTTTATGGCGAGGTCTCCACCCCCGAGGAACCGCTTCACTGCCAAACGAGGAGCGATCTCCTGGGCCCAGTCTCCCGGGTCGGGGCTGTAGCCATCGGCACGGAGCCCGAGCTCGACGAGCCATTGGCTGGGCGACCAGCGCATCTGAACGTACGCGCCGAACAGCACAGCGTCGCCCATCCCGGAACCGAACACGGTTCCACCGGTCGAGAAGAAATTCTCATAGGATTGAAGCTCCGCGCTCACCCCCGTTTGGATGGAAACCCGGGCAGAGGGGCGAGTGTCGAGATCCGCCCTGAGCTGGCCCTGTTTGATTCTGCTATTCAGCCGTGTGTCTGCGAAGTCGGGGAAGGTGAGGCCGGTCGAGAAGCGGCTGAAGTTTGCTCGGACGTCGAGCGAGCCACCGCCCCGCCTAGGGTGGGTCCAGCGGGCGCCGATCGCCGTGTTGCCCCAATCCCAGTCGATCCGCAACGGAAAGTCCTCGTCTTCCACGTCCGCCAGATTGAAGACGTCCCGACCCGTGTAGGCCGTGAGAGTGAGGCGATCACCGCCCGGCGTCCAACCCTCCAAGATCGTCTGGAAATCGGTCAGATGGTACGGCACTTGTGGGACGAACAAGTCGATGTACGAACGCCGGGCCGACACCCGGTAGCGCAAGCTCTCGAGACCTAGCGCGTTCGCGATGGAGCTCCCCAGCCCGCCACCCACGGCGACCCTCGTGGCCAGGAGCGAGACGGCTCCCTCGACCGAGAAGTCTCCGTTGCCCGGGTTGCTCTCTACCTGAAGCACGGACGAGACTCGCCCACCGTGCTCAGCCGGAAACCCGCCCGAGTGGAGCTCCACCCGGTCGATCATGTCGGCGTTGAAGACGGAGAAGACGCCTCCGAGATGGAACGGGGAGAAGATCGGCATCCCATCGAGCAGGATCAGGTTTTGATCCTGTGACCCGCCACGCACGTGAAAGGATGCCGAGAAGTCCGACGTAGACACCACACCCGGCAGCACCTCGACGGCACGCACGGGATCAGGCTCGGCGAGGCCCGGCACGGTTCTCACCGCGTCGACATCGAGATCCCTTATCGTAGCGCCAGTCACTTGCTCGAAGCGGACCCGCGCAAGATTTCGCTCGGCCTCGACCGAGATTCCTTCGATCTCGATCGCGCTCGGCTCGAGCCGGAGGTCGAGCTCGACGACCTCCGAAGGGCCGATTACGATCTCCTCGGAGTACTCGGCGTACCCCAACCCCCGGACGCGCACCGTGTAGGACCCGGGAGCGACCCCGAGGATGCGAAACGAGCCAAGTCGATCCGTACCGGTGATTCCGATCGTGGTCTCGTCCGTGAGCAGCGCGACGGTCGCCGCGTACACCGCAGCGCCTGCCTCGTCCCGGACGCGGCCCTGGACCGTCCCGTCTTGCGCGGCGAGAGACTCCAACGGCGGCAGAAGGAAGATGCCGGCGAGGAGCACACCAGTCGCGCACCAACCGCGTAGCAATCCAAGAGCAGGAAACGCCTGGTGTTTCCGAGTCAGCTGACTTCTCCGCGGTGGCTGGCCCTAGGGCGTTTGCGACTCAAACCGGGCGTGCCGGAGAAAGTGCACGACCTCCTCAGCCACATCCCTGCGGTTCATGATGAACGTGTGGGTTGCGGAGACTACCATGAAGTCTGCGGCTCCGTCGACCCTGGCCCGGTCCACGGCGACCTTGCCGTCATCTGGCCCGGGAATGAGCCACGAGCTCAGCGGGTTCATGCTCCGATCGCCGGTGACTATACCCAGGCTGAATCGTACCGGGCCCAGTTGGCTCGTGATGCCTGCGGAGTCGGTCCCGAGTCTCGAGCCGGCGGGACCCAAAAGGGACTGAAGAAGAGGGGAGTCAGAGAAGGCATCCACGATCTCGCTCCCCTGGTTCGGCGGGCTCAACATCACGACACGTCCCCGGTGCGCCTCTGGCTGCCGGCTGAGGTAGCTCCGGACCAACACTCCCCCCATCGAGTGGGTGACGAAGTGCACAGTTTTGGATTCGGTCGCACAGCATCGCCCCACTTCGGCCTGGAGCCGATCGACGAGGGTCTCCATGGGCTCCGACGTCGATGGATATCCAAAACTGACAACGCGAAAACCGGCGTTTTTGAGGCGCGATACGAGAATCGCCATCGATGCGGAGGTGCGGCCCAGGCCATGCACGACGATGACAGCTTCCGCCCCCTCCGGAGGTGGAGGCGAGCAACCGGACTGAACGCTAAGAAGCGCGCAGGTCACCGCTACCAAGAGAACTCTTGTTGCCATCGATCCGTCCTAGCGTCTACCCCAACGCTGATGTGAGTGCTTCAAAACTCGCCTCGAAGGTGCTCGTTGTCACCACAATAGGAGATCCGACGACCACCTTTATGGTCGAAAAGGGTAGCGGCTGCATCTTCCGATCCCATGACCTCCATCGCAGGCACCTCGTTGCCGCAACACGCAGGGGCACGATGGGCACGCCACTCTGAAGGGCCATGTGAAGAACGCCCTTCTTCAGTGTTCGTGCCGGTCCTTTCGGGCCGTCCGGAGCGATGACAGTCGAGTACCCATCCTTCAGGTAGGTCACGAGCTCGTCCGCCGCTTGGCGCCCGCCATGCCCCGTCGATCCGAGGACGAGTCGCTGCACGCCAATCAGATTCAGAAGCACGGCAACCGGCTTCGTGTACCAGGCCGGGTGCTGCATCCAGGCTTGGGGTCGGTGCCGCAGATAGGCCGGAAGCCGCGGTGTCCACCCTTGCAGGGATAGGGGACCAGACTCGTGCCACTGGCAGAAGATGTAGTTCGAATTGGCCGAGAGGTTCTGGGTGCCCGTTACCCGAATGGCTACGCTCAGACGTAGCAGCAGCAGGAATCCGAACCAGAGGGACCCCAAGACATATCCGTAGACAAGGAAGGGGGCTCGGAGGACGAGAGGCACGTTATCCACCCGATATCGACTGCGCAGTCTATTGCCCCCCCTTCGCCAGCCGCTTCCGAGCTTTCTTCTCCGCCTTCAAGCGGATCCGCGCGTCGCGCGCGGTCTCTCCTGGGTAGCGGACCGAGACACCGGCCCCGCCCATCATCGCCAGGCCCGTGACCCGAAGGATGGGTGCGTCGGGGTAGGTGGGTGGACGGTAGTGGGCGCTGATGTCGAAGCCGCCCATGATGCCGATTCCGGAGCACTCCACCTCAACGTCGGGGGGAGCGATGATCTCGACGCCGCCCATGATCGCGAGGACCCGGATTTCGGTGACGCCGGACCCAAGCTGTGCGTCGCGGAAGTCGAGCTCGCAGCCTCCCATCACGCCCACGGCCCAGTTGGTCCTTGCGGGAATCCAGGTTCCCTTGCGCGATCCGGCGCCCATGATTCCGACGATCACCGACTGCTCGGGGATCCGCTCGTCCGGAAGAGTAGGGCGAGGAGCGAGGTCGGATGGCGAGCTCGTGTGCACCGGAGCCCTGGAAGCCGCGGCACCGCGCTTCACGGGGACGGGCGCGGGCGGCAGGTCCGCCAGGATGATCCTCAGTTGCTCCGCCGTCTCCGCGCGATGGACCAGCTCGAGTCGCTCTTCGAGCTCTCCCATCTCCATCTCGTCCCGCGCGAACGCCTCCGAGAGCGCGTCGATGGCGTTCTGTCGAGCTTCCGGCGTCGGCCGAATCGTCTCGCTCATCGGGCTAAATCAGGCATAAGTTCTTCTGAGCTCCGACTTCTGCACCTTGCCCGTGCCACCAATGGGCAGCTCCTCGACCATCATTACGTCGTCGGGTATCGACCAGTCTGCAACCTTGCCCTTGAAGAACCCGAGCAGATCCTCTTTGGAGGGGTTCGCCCCGCTCTTCGGCTTCACGATGAGGAGCGGCCTTTCGCTCCATTTTTTATCGGGAATTCCGATCACGGCGGCCAGCATTACATCGGGATGACTCATCGCCAAGTTCTCGAGCTCGATCGAGCTGATCCACTCTCCTCCTGACTTGATCAAGTCCTTCGTCCGATCCGTGATGTGCATGTACCCGTCGCTGTCGATGGTCGCGACATCCCCCGTCGGGAACCACCCCTCGCCGTCCAGAGCATCTCCGCCCTCGTCGCGATAGTAGCTTCTGCTCACCCACGGTCCACGCACCATGAGCTCGCCGAAGGCTACTCCGTCGCAGGGCAGGGTATTGCCCTCGTCATCCACGATTTTCATCTCCACGCCGTAGACGGCCCGCCCTTGCCGAATCTGGATGTCGTAGCGCTCTGCTTCGGAGGCAGCGCGCTGCTCCGGCTTGAGCATGTTGATCGACCCGATGGGGCTCATTTCCGTCATGCCCCAACCCTGCCGTACCTCGACACCAAATTCCTTGTCGAAAGCCTCTATCATCGAACGCGGCACCGCGGACCCTCCGATAACGGTGATCTTGAGGGTGGGAACGCTCGTGTCATGTTCGCGCCAATAGTTCAGCAGCCCAGTCCAAACCGTAGGTACACCGGCCGTACTGGTAACACCCTCCTCACGCATCAGTTCGGTGAGGCTGGCGCCGTCCAACGCCGGACCCGGCAATACGAGCTTGGTGCCGGTCATCGGAATGGCATAGGGAGTGCCCCACGCATTGGCGTGAAACATGGGCACCACGGGCAAGAAAGTCTCGGATTCCGAAAGGGCCAGAACCGCCGGGAGCGATACGGAGAACCCGTGGAGAACACTGGACCTGTGACTGTACAACACGCCCTTGGGATGTCCCGTGGTTCCGGATGTGTAACAGAGCGATGAAGCGGTGTTTTCATCGAACTCCGGCCACACGAAATCGTCTGTCTGCTCACTCAGAAGATCCTCATAGCACACCAGGTCTGACAACTTCGATTCCGGCATGTGAGCGGCGTCCGTCATGACCACCACGCCCTTCACCGTCTTCAGCTGGTCGGCAATCGCCTCGACCAGGGGAAGAAAAGTGAGATCCGTAAACAGATACTGATCCTCAGCGTGATTGAGGATGTAGATCAACTGTGAGGGGTGGAGTCTCGGGTTGAGCGTGTGACAAACGGCCCCCATGCCGGATACGCCGAAGTAGAGCTCCAGGTGTCTGTACCCGTTCCACGCCAGCGTCGCGATCCGATCCCCCGACTTCACCCCGAGCGCCGTGAGGGCGTTGGCCATCTGTTTGCTGCGCCCCCTCAGATCCGCCAAGGTATACCGATGTATCGGTCCCTCTACGGTCCGCGAAACGATCTCGCGATCGTGATATACCGTGGCTCCGTGCTCGATCAGCGAAGAGATGAGCAACTGCCGGTCCATCATGAGACCCTGCATGACCGCTCCTCAGGTATTGCGGGGAAAAGTCGATGTAGAGCGCACGTTACGCTCCCGCGCGCTCCACGAAAACCTCACCCACCCCTCGGGCCGGACTGGGGCCCCTCGAGGGCTTGGGCATGATCGGCGTCAAGGGCTTGGGCATGGTCGGCGGCCTTCTCGAGCGTCGGGTCTGCGTTGTAGGCAGCCGATCCCCCCGGCGGAATGGTGAGGTATTTCCAAGACGACGCCCGAAGCTCCTTCGCAATGTGCACGATTTGCCCGACGTGGTAGCTCGTGTGGGCGAGGGAACGAAAGAGCGCCTCGTCCACCCTGAGAGGGACACCTCGGATGGTGATCGTGCTGGAGAGGTCCTCGTCCGAGAGCCGGTCGAGGGCATCGAGAACCACCGCCCACCCATCCTCCCACTTGGCGCGGACTTCATCAGGCGTTGCACGTCGCCGCTCGAATTCAGACTCGCGATCACGCCACTCCTTCTCCCCGTCCGACTCGAGGAAGTCGGTAAACCGCGACGCGAGGTTGCCCGCGACGTGCCAGACGATGGTGGCGACCGAGTTCACGGCTTCGGCGTCGACGAGTAGCTCTTCGGCGTCGAGCTGGTCCAGGGCCCCCTCTGCGTAACTCTTGTATCGCCGGTACTCGGCTTCGATCAGGGATATGGTTGTCCGTTCCATAATTCAGCTTCCTAGATTCAGCTTCCTAAAAGGTGTGTCCTCGACAGAGTATCCTCGTTGCTCCCTCAGCAGAATCTTGCTTCGCACGAAGATCCCGCTGCCACGCCCGATCTCGTTTCCCTCCGAGTCGTGGATCACGGATTCGGCGATGAACTGTGACTTGTTACGGTTCACCACCCGCCCGACCGCGCGAATCATGCCCGACGAGACCGGCCTCGTGAGATACGTCGTAAACGAAGTGGTCAGGAGGAACACGTCTCTTTCGAGCGAATTCGCGGCGAAGAACGCCGAGTCATCGAGCAACTTGAAGTAGACGGAGCCATGGAGCGCGCCGGCGGAGTGATAGAGCCGCTCCGTCACCTCGATCTCGATCGTCGCCTCTGAATCGAATATTTCGATTCTCGGGTGGTAGACGTCGGTGATCGGCGCCGCCACATACAAGTTTTCGAGTGAGGTGAAGTGAGGGTCTTTAGTCATCTTAAGCTCAGGGTCACACGTCTCAGCACAGAAGGTCGGATCAGGCCTTCAAGCTACCCTATATGTGATCGGGCCGCGCAAAGCACAGGACATATCCGTCGGCGTCCTCGATTTCGAATCCCCACAGCCCGACGTCCACTTGTGAGAGCCCGTTTACGAAGGATGCGCCGCTCTGTCTGAACTCCTTGTGGAGCGAGTCTGGATCGGAGGTGAGGATGAACGCGTCCCAACGAGCCCACTCGTGCTGCGTGCGGTTGGGACTCGGATGTACGTCCGGGAGGATGGCCTTCAACATGATGCCAACCCCGTCCCGGCTGACCCTGCAGTAGAACGGCTCCTCGTCGTCGGGGCCCTGGAAGTCGAGCTCGAAGCCCAGACGGTCGACGTAGTAGGAGACTGCTGTCTGGAAGTCGTCAACGATGAAGAAGGGGTTGATCGCCCCGAGGTTGGTGCTCGTGTGATTCTCCATATGCTTTGGGGGTTCTCCGTTGCTCAGTTCACTCGGCTCCCGCTGGTTAGGCCATGCGCGGTGCGGATCGGCTGAGCAGCTGGTTATAAAGCCATGCAAACAACCCACCGAAAACGATTCCGTCGATCACTCCATAAAGCACAAGCAGAGCCATTGATGGCCAGTTCGCTCCGGTTACGCCCGGGCCGATCATGGTCACCAATTCCATGAAGGGCTCGCCCCAGCTGGGAATGAGCATGGCGAACATAACGCTGATGAACCAGATGGCCGCGCCCACGATCGCTGCCGTCACAGCGAAAGCCTTTACCGATAGCCGCATTCTGCCCTCCTAGTTAGCTGCATTCTGCCCTCCTAGTTATCTGGTGTCGCATAACGGATCTGCTAGGTGATATGCAGATCGGAGCCGAATTGGACCAGCCCTAGCTTGGCGGCGACGGACAGGGACGCCGCGTTGGCCCATGACGTGCTGTAGAGTGGCGTTCGACCGAGCTTTCGGACCGCATCGGCCCATTTGGCTGTGGCCTCCGCGGCGTGCCCTCGGCCTCGGAATTCAGGGTGAGTTTCGACTCCGGCCTCGTCGGCCTGATTCGTGTTACGTACGCTCGTACACAACGACACGGCTCGTCCATCCTGAAGCACCGCCGCGAAGGGCTGGCAGCCTTGGACGTCTCCAAGCCAGTCCTCGAAATAGGGGCGCAGAACGGCCGCGTTTTCCTCGGTGACCAAGACGGTGGTCCCCGAGGGCGAGGCGAGTTTCGAGAAACGATAGGCCGGTCCAGCCCACACGTTCTGAATCGGTGCGCTTTCGGAGAGAAGACGCTCAAAGACGGTCGGTCCGTCGCCCGGCTTGTCGAGGCCCGGGTCTTCTCTCTCCTCGAGAAGAGCCGTTTCCAGCGCTTGGACGAGAGAGGCATCGAGATCGTGTCCGAACCAGCACTCGACGCCCTCTGAAGTGCGGCCGAGGAAGAATCGTGGAGCCGCGCCGCCTCCGGGCTCGTTCACGGCCAGAAGCCTGCCTGCTGTGTCTGTTGTGAACAATGCCGCGACATGAGCCCGCATCAACTCCCGGTCCCCCCTCACTCCCATCCGATCCCTTGGCTCGAGTGACGCCTGACTACGCTGACTTGACGCTCACGGCCCCTTCCTGGCCCAAGCATCGCACTCATTGTGGCTGAACAGAATACCTGGAGCGGCCTGATCTACGCCAGACAGGACCTACGCGTGCTTGCGCGCTACCGGGGGAGGACACGTACCTTCCGTTCGAGTTTTCCCTAGCCAAGGGGCCCGAGCGGCGCGCGCGTGTCTAGCTTCGAATGGCAAACATCAGGAGGATCCACAAGATGCGTAAATCTTTGGCGATACTTATCGGCGTTACGACCATGCTGTCTTGCGTCGGCGCCGAGTCGGCTGACGAGCCCGTAACGTCGGTCTCTTACCCGACCACGGGTAGCATCGAGCGTCTCGATCCGAGGTTGGACGCCATCGTTCCGGTGGACGCCGTGATCGAGGTCCTCTCCGAGGGCCACGAATGGGTCGAAGGCCCCGTGTGGGTTCCGGACCTCCAGTCGATCCTCTACTCTGACATCCCCAACAACGCGGTCTACCGCTGGAGGGAGGGCGAGGAGGCGTCGCTTTGGCTGCAGCCGGCGGGATACACGGGTGAGGTGCCGAGGGAAGGGGAGAGCGGATCCAACGGCCTGGCTTTGGACGGACAGGGAAGGCTCGTGCTGGCCCAACACGGTGATCGGCGCATCGCTCGGATGAACGCGTCCTGGGGTGCGCCCGAGCCCAACTTCGAGACGCTCGCCGGGGAGTACGAGGGGCGGCGTTTCAATTCGCCCAACGACGTGGCGCCACGGCGGAACGGCGACCTCTACTTCACCGACCCGCCGTATGGGCTGGAGGGGGGCAACGAACCGAAGGAGCTCGACTTTCAGGGCGTCTACCGGTTGGCCACCAATGGCTCTTTGACCCTGCTGACCGATGAGCTCTCACGCCCGAACGGAATCGCCTTCTCACCCGACCAGTCGATTCTCTACGTGGCCAACTCGGATCCGGGGGGTCAGCCCGTCGTCATGGCGTATGACGTCCAGCAGGACGGCGGCATCGACAACGGTCGTGTCTTCTTCGAGTCATGGGGCGACGGCATGGCCGTGGACCAACAGGGCAACGTCTACCTGACAGGCCCTCGCGGCGGGGTGTTGATCATCAATGAGGATGGGGATCACTTGGGGACGATTCTGGCGCCCCCGAGAACATCCAACGCCACGTTCGGTGAAGATGGCTCGACGCTGTTCGTTACGGCCAATACGCGTCTGGTGCGCATTCGCCTGAACGTGAGGGGCGTGGGCTTCTAGCGGGATCTAGACGTAACGCGGGGTCGAGCGAGTTGCTCGACCCCGCCTGCTACGAGCTCTACTGCATCGGCGAAAAGTCAGTCGGGTCGAGGAACACTGATTCGACGCCGTTCAGGATCCGGCCGTCGACCTGGGACTCATCGCTCACCCGTTGCCATTCGGGATCGGCTAGGAAGGCCGCCCAGCTCGCCGTCGCCGCCTCGCGGCTGTCGTGAGCGATGATGTAGATCAGCGTATTCGCCGAAAGCGGTTCGTCCTGGAGCGTCCAGTAGGCGACGTTCGCGATCCCGTGCTTCTCGAAAATATCCATCGTGTGATCGCGGAACCGGGCCTCTAGGTTGGGCAGCTTGCCCTCCGCAGTCGTATAGGTTCTCAGCTCGTAGACGAGGTTGGCGGACTGTGCCTGAGCGTCTTGAACGCCCTGCATCATGCTGCCCAACATGAAGCCCACTCCAAAAATGGTCGCCACGCCGGCGAACAAGAACGGCTTCCTGGCTGTCATGGCTTGCTCCTCTGTGCTCATGGCCCAATACCAAATAGCTGGTGGAATAGCTGGTGCCCCGAACTAACGCCCAGCGGCCTCCGCAGCCAAGAACTCCATCACCGAGTCGTAGGTCCGGGCCTCGGCCACTGTACGGTCGTCCAGGTCGGTGGCGTTGACGTCGACACCCAGCTCCACCGCCAGGTGCACGGCTTCCAGGGTGAGAAACTCCAGCTCGTCTGGATCCGGACGAACGAAGGCACGCACTCTCCTCGAGGCCATTCCGACTGCGGCCATGAGAGCAGTGGTCGATTCGTCCGTGCCGGCGGCCCCGTACGACCCCGAGGAAGCCACATAGTGGACCGCGTGCACGAAGAGGGGATCGGCCCCGTGCTCAGCGAGAAGGCGCATGAACCCGGGCTGCGTGAATCGAGCGGCCAGCCAGAACGGCGTCGCCCCGACCAGGGCGGGGTGAACATGCCAGTCGGCCGACGCACGGCGCGTGGGGGTCCAGTTCGTGATTCTGGCGTTCGGATCTGCCCCGTGGTCGAGTAGCTGTCGCCCCAGGTCTTCGTCCCGACGCAGGATCGACAGGTGGAGCGCGGAGAACCCGGCCCCATCCGCGTTCGGGTCGGCGCCTTGATCGAGCGCGAACTCCACCAGGTCCCTGAATCCGGAGTGGGCGGCCAGAACCATGACGCTGGCGCCCCGCGCATCGGCATCGTCTATGTCAGCACCGGCATTCACGAGCATCCTCGCGGAGGGGAGATCGCCCACACGGGCCGCAAAAGTCAGCGCCGTGTTGCCTCCGTGAGGCACGCTCTGTTGATTGTCCGGGTGGCTATGGGGAGGGATGGCCATGACCTGACTCCACGTCTCCGACCGGGCGTGGACGTCCGCTCCGTATTCGAGCAGCACGCCGACCACATCGGAATGCCGTTGGGAGGCCGCCCACATGAGGGCAGTCTGGCCGCGGACCGCTCTGGCGTTCGGGTCGGCACCAGCGGCGAGTAGCCGCTCCACCACTTGGGGGTTGCCCGTGCGGGACGCGGTCATGACGGGGCTCTCTCCCGAGAGGAGAGCTAAGTTCGGATCCCCTCCGGCCTCGAGTAGGCTCCGAACCATGTCAGCACTTCCGTTCAGGGCAGCGATCCAGAGAGGCGTCGCGCCGAGATCGTTCGCGGCGTTTACGTCGCCGCCTGCGCCGATCAGGAGCTCGGCGGTCTCTACGTCGTCCCAGTAGCTGGCCCAATGGAGGGCTGTCGCTCCGTCGGGCGCGGTGGCGGTGGCGTCCGCTCCCTGATCGAGCAAGACGCGGACCGCCTCCCAATCGCCGCCCTTTGCCGCCTCGATCAGCGGTTCAGCTACGCCGGCCCCGACGAGTACGAGGGCCAAGCCCAAAAGCGTCCACTTGCTCATGCGAGGTCAGATCCCGGCGAGTGGTTCGAGGGGAAGCGCTCCGGTGCTCGCCCCGATCTTGTCCACCGGCACACCCAATTTGTCCATGAGCGTGACCAGCAGGTTCGCCATGCCGGGGTCGTCGGAGTACGTGAGGTGTTGACCGCCTCGGAGGCCGCCCGCGCCACCTCCCATCACGAGGAGGGGAATGTTTCGGCCGGAGTGCCGTGTGCTGTTGGAGATCCCCGAGCCATACAGGATCGTCATGTTGTCGAGCAGCGTTCCATCCCCGTCGGGGGTCGCCCGAAGCTTGGCCAAGTAGCCCGAGAAGAGCTCGGTGTGATAGCGGTTGATCCTCGACATGCGCTCTACCAGCTCCGGTTGGTTGTTGTGATGCGAAAGCGGATGGTGAGCGTCAGGCACATCGATCTGCGGGTAGGGCCGCGGGCTCTGTTCCTTGCCGATCATGAACGAGATGACCCGCGTCAGGTCCGTCTGGAGCGCCAGGAGCTGCAAGTCGAGCATCAATTCGAGGTGGTCTTCGAACACCGGCGGCGCACCCTCTGGCTGCTCGATGTTGGGCAGCTCGATATCGATCTGCTCCTCGGCCTTCAGAATTCGCCGCTCGACATCCCGGATGGCCTCCGTGTACTGCTCCACCTTCATCTGATCCTGCGCACCGATCTCCCGGCTGAGATCGCCTATCTTATCCGTCACGGAGTCGAGGATGCTCTTCTGCTGTCTCAACCTCGCCTCCCGAGCTCCACGCTCGGTGGAGCCGGCGTCGCCAAACAGCCGCTCGAACACGGCCCTCGGATTGTACTCCGTCGGCAGGGGCTGCGTCGGGCCACGCCAGGAGAGCGTATGGGTGTAGACGCAGCTGAGGTTGCTGCTGCAGGCCCCGGCGTTCGCCGAGGCGTCCATGGAGAGTTCCAGCGAGGCCACCTGAGTCTCCCGGCCGAACTCTCGCGCCAGAAGCTGGTCCATCGATACGTCGGCGATGATTTCGGTCTCGGTCCGCCCACCTTGAGGAATTCCGGTCAGAAACGATCCGGAAGCGCCGGCGTGGATCTGGTTCCAGGTCGCATTGATTCCCGAAAGAACCAGCATCTGGTCCCGGAAGGGCTCCAGCGGCTCGAGGATCGGCGTGAGCTCGAAGTCTCGCCCTTCCCCCGTGGGCGACCAGTACTCCATGGCCATCCCGTTCGGGACGTAGAACGTCTGGAACCGATGTACACGCTCGGGCGCAGATTGTCCTCGGAGCCCGAAAGCCGGGAACATCGAGTCGAGGAACGGTAGCGCCAAGCTGGCCCCGATCCCCTTCAGGACCGTTCGCCGGGGGAGCGCTTTTCCGGTCAAGATCGTCGTCATGTAAAGTCTCCCAAGTGTGTGCCGTTCACGCCTCAGATCCCTTCCGAGGACCGGCGCATGAGAAAGGCCGGGCTCTTCGCGATTCCAAGGACGATCGACGACCAGCGGTACCCGCTGTCTTCCGCGTCGCGTACGATCTGGCGAACCGTCGGTTGATCGAAATATTCAAGTGGGCGTCCCAGAGCGTAAGACATGAGCTTCTCGGTCACCGTCCGAACGAACTGATCATCATAGTCTAAGAGGAAGGCCCTCAGCGACGACACCCCATCAAGCTCAACACCGCTGGGCCAGGTCCCGAGGTTGTCGACCGGACCACCTCTCTCATCGACGTCCCGCCACGCTCCCACGGCATCGAACTCCTCGAGCGCGAACCCGAGTGGATCCATGAGCGTATGGCAGCTGGCGCACAGGGGATCCTCCCGATGCCGCTCCAAGCGCTCGCGGATGCCGAGCGCCTCCGCCTCCGGACCCTGGTCCAGGCTGGTGTCCACGTTGGCCGGCGGCGGTGGCGGATTCGCGCCCAGGATATTGTCCAGGAGCCACTTGCCACGCAACACGGGCGAGGTTCGGTCCGGGTATGCGGTGACGGCCATCAACCCGCCGTGTGCGAGCAGGCCTCCACGCTGATCGGGATTGGGAAGCGTGACCCTGCGTGGACGGCTGCCGTAGACTCCGGGGATCCCATAGAACCTCGCCAAGCGCTCGTTCGCGTAGGTGTAGTCTGCGCTCAGCAGCTCTGTAATGGGCCGGTCCTCACGCAGATTGCTCCCGACGAAAAGCTTGGTCTCCTGCTCGAACGCGTCCAGGAGGCTGTCGTCGAAATCGGGATACTTGAGGGGATCGGCGAGCTTCTCCGGGAGAAGTCGAAGGTTGAGCCACTGAGCCGCAAAGCCCTCGACAAGCGCATCGATGGCACGCGGATCGGCCAACATCCTGCGCACCTGCTCCTCGAGCGCGGCCGGCTCCGTCAGGCGCCCTGCCTCGGCCAACTCGAGCAAGGGCTCATCGGGGATGCTGCTCCACAGGAAGAAAGACAGCCGAGAAGCGACCTCGACATCGTCGAGCTCGTAGACGTCGCCTGGCTCGACCCCGGTGGGCTGGCGGTACACGCGGAAGAGGAACTCAGGGTCGACGACGAGTCTCTCCAACGCGAGCTGGATTCCGGCGTCGAAGCTGCCTCCCTCGGAGCGACCCTGACGGAAGAACTCCAGCAGCATCTCCACGTCTTGGTCGGTGGTGGGCCGGCGATAAGCGCGTCGGGCCATGCTCGAGAGAATCTGCGCCGCACACGCCGCTTCTTCCGCGCCGGGCTCGGGACGGCATACGAAGATCTCGCTACGGCTTGGCGTGTCCCCGCCCGTGCCGGTGACCTCGTACGGGCCGCCGATCTGAACCGAGTGTACGCTCGCGTGGTCCATGTAGATCTGATCGTTCGTCAGGACCCTCCCGCGCTGCTGCGGTTGCGGCAGTAACTCTGGCTCCCACTGGTCTCTGACGAAGGACACGCCGACCACGCGAGGCCCGGCCTCGGCCGTGAGGCGGACCTCCAGATGGGCGTCTCCGCTCATCTGCATGTACTCTTCCCACTCGGGGGAACCCGCCGAACCCGGCTCCCCCGCCCCGGCGTAACTGGCGGCAGCGGACCTGAACTCGGTGGCTCCGCCACCCACCGTGAACCTCTCGAGGAGCTCCCCGTCCAGCCTGAGGTCCAGCTGCTGCGGCCACCCCATGCCCATCAGGAAGTCCTGGTACTGCCTGCGGAGCTGGATCTTGATCAGGTACTCCCCATCAACCGGGAAATCGTAGCGAACGGCGATGCCGCCTCGTGACCCGAAGGGGAGATCCTCACTCTGGCGCTGGTCCTGCACGACGTGGAGCGGCACCTCGAAGGTTGCCACGCCCGGAGCCGTGGGCGGCAGCCCCGTCGCAAGACGGGTCACCTGCCGGGCCAGGGACATGTACCGCTCCATGTGCGTGGTCGTGATGGAGAGAGCGTCGGCGAAATTGTCGAAGCTGCCATCCGCGGTCTCGTCACCCGGCAGAAGCGACGTGACGTCCACGTCGAGCCCGAAGAGGTCGTTGATGGCGTTGTTGTACTCCAAGCGGTTGAGCCGGTGGACCGGATTCGTCGCGCCCGGGTCGGGCTCGGCTTCAGTTGCAGCCTCGTCGATCCCGGTCTCCAGCCAGCTCGCCACGAGATCGTACTCGGCCTGCTCGGGTCGCTGCACGCCGCCCGGCGGCATCGTGCCGGTGCGCAGCTTCCTGATGACCTTCTCCCAGCCCTCGGCGGCCTCGGAGGGGTTTTCGACGTCCAACACGTCGAGTGCAAGTCCACCGGCGAGACGTGTCTCGTTGTGACACCTGACGCAGAACGCGTCCAGGATCTCTCGCGCCTCGTCCGGGTCCGTTCGAGCCACGTCCGAAAACGCGACGTCGCTCACGGAGGTGTGCGCTGCGATCACCGTCGTCGCGCCGCCTCCCACGAGAAGGAGCGCGGCCAGCGAAGCGTGCCCCCTATTAGTCATGATCGCTGTCGTGCGCCTCGACACGCTTCACTTCTTCGCGGGAGTGATCAGCCCTGAGTGCTCGATTCCTGGCTCGAACGTCACGGGTGGCACGCTGGCGGCTGCTCTCCGAGCTCACCGAGGACAGGGACATCAACTTCTCGATGTCCTGGCTCCCGCACGAAGGGCATTGGGGCTCCGGCGAGGAATTCAATACCAAATGCTCGAATTCATCCGCGCACGCGGAGCAACGATATTCGAAGATTGGCATCTCGCCTCCACGTGGTTACCGAGTGGTTCCCCAACCGCGGCCCCTGACCGATCCTACCGGCCGACCCTACCGCTGGGCGTAACCTGGTACTCCTCGTCTTCAACCGGATCCAGCCATTCGACGGTTCCCTCGTAGATCGTCAACTGAAGCGCGTCCTGATCCGGGGCTGCACCGTGCCAATGTTCGATGCCTGCCCCGGTGAACCACGCGTCGCCCGGACGTGCCGCCAGCACCGGGCCGCCTCGGACCTGGGTGCGTCCCTCGCCTTCCTCGACCATCAGGAGCTGGCCCCACGAATGCGTATGCCAGTTCGACCGGACTCCGGCGGGGAACACGAGCCGCGACGTGTTCACCGCTTCGGCGTCCGCGCCACTCGGAACTCCGCCCCTGAAGAAGTCCCGAAAGCTCTGCTCTGACGCGTCCAGGCCCGACTGCTGGCCGACCAGAATCCACCCGAGCGCACAGGCCGCGACAAGAGAAATCGCCAGCCTGATTCGCGAACCCGTCTCCACTTCTCGACTCATCGTCCGTTCTCCATTCGTCACTGGGTCACAGTGACGGCGAGGTTTTCGTAGCTGAAC
Source organism: Longimicrobiales bacterium (assembly GCA_965249775.1). Taxonomy (GTDB): domain Bacteria; phylum Gemmatimonadota; class Gemmatimonadetes; order Longimicrobiales; family Gaopeijiaceae; genus UBA822. The sequence continues at coordinate 2,169,549 of OZ252253.1, read as the reverse complement.
ATCGACCCGTCACTGGCGACCACACGGAGGAGGTATTCTCCCGGCTCATCGAAGGTCGCTTGTGCGAGCCACCTGTTTCCCGGAGGCGGCTCCGGAATGAGGTACGGAGGCGACCACGGAGAGTTTCCATACACCCGGCTGTCCGTCCACGTCTTCATCTGAACCGGTGAAAACGTCACGTCCCGGGCTGGCCCCCGGTAAACGATCCACGACAGGCGCAAACCGGGTCCGCTGGAGACCACGACCGACGAGGGAGGCCGATACAGCTGGTTCGTATTGCTCGGGGCTCGGCTTCGTGCGCTTCTCTGGGGGAGATTGTCGGGATCGTTCGCTACCACGGCCAGCGACAACGACCGCCCTACGCGTACGGTGCGATGTAGCTCCCCTTCAATATCGATCTCCGGCGGTATGTTGTAGCGAAGAGCGTCGCTGAGGCTACCAAAGGCTCCTCCTACTTCCGTCGAGATCACCTGCGGGTCGATCCGGTAGTCCTTCGCCAAGGTGGCGTAGGCGCGATGCACCTCCCCTCGGGTCGTGAGCGTCCAGACCAACTCATTGGTGCCGAAATCCCGCGGCACACGGACCGTGAAAAGGAAGGGATTGCGTCGCGGGTAGAGGTGGGTCGGCTGCCCCTGGTCGGCTACCGGGCCGTCGTAAGCATCCCGCTGTACGTCGTCGAGCCGCCCCGGCTCCGTGAAGGCGAAATAATTGTCGGGACCGATCGGGACGTTGAATTCCTGCTCCCAATTGGAGTTCATGTACCCGAAGAACATCGTGAACGTCCCGTCGTCGTTCGGCCACCACCCCTCGAACGCCGGGGAAACGGTCTGGCCTCGTAGATACATGAATCGGGTCTGTGCGTCTGCGGTCTGGCTCAGTAAGAGAATCGCCGAGAGGGCAAGTAGCAGTCGCCCCACTGGCCCTCCAACTCCTGTCGATCTGAATCGAAGGGCTCCGCCAAGCATCACTGGCCTCCTCCGCCCGCCGCCGGGACGGTCTCCACCTCTGGGGCCCAGCACAGCGGACACCCCACGTCATAGTCGTTCCTGTCCTTCATCATCTGACGTCGCATCGCCATCTCAGCCTGGAATTGCTCCTCCGTGAGCGTGACCGAATAGCCGAGGTCGATGAACATGTTGGAGACCGACCGCCGGCCACCTCCGGCCCAGTTTCGGGAGTCCGCGATGTTCTCGTTGTCGGGGGTGGTGTCCAGGAAGCCCACGATATGCAGGATGGTACCCCTGGGCAGCAGGGGCGCGTAGTCGTCTTCGTACACGTACTGCTTGACCCAATTGTGATCGTACCCCACGCAGTTGAGCGTGAACTGGTTATGGCCCCAGATCGCCTCCAGGCACATGCGCACGCCCGGCGCGTGGAGGTGCGGCTCGAAGGCCACGATCTTGGTGTGCTGGCTCAACACGCTGTAGGAATGGAATTCCTGACCGGCTTGATTAGGCTTCACGTCGATGTCGACGCCGTTGCCGAGAAGCGCGCCTCCGCGCCTGTATTCCGGCTCGTACCCCAGCGGAAAGAACTTGAATCCGAACTCGAGATGCCCGGTGGTTTCCCGGCCATTCGAGTGAACATGGGACGCACCGAGACTCAGAGCCGAATTCGCCCGCAGGATCCTGCCGGCCTTCTCGGGGAAGATGTCCGCGTTGCGACCGACTTCGTGAATGGGCCAACGGCTGCCCGGGCCCTCGATCGTGGTCCCGTCCTCGCTCAGGACGCCGCTGGAATACGTCATGTGGTGGAATATGTAGCGGCCCCCCACCGTACTGCTTGCACTCTCCACGGGAATATCGTTGATCTCCCGGACCTCGACGGCCGCCACGTAGCGGTCCACCGTGAGACCCGTCGGCACCAGGCCGATGTCTCCCCACCGGTCGGGCCCGACGGCTGGAACGGTCATGTCGATTGAGCGGAGCACCAGGTCCGGTTCCCCGATCGTCCACCCCACGTCGGTGGGCCACTCAAGGGGCTCCGGCAGGTTCGCCGGATTACCCTCAGGGGCCCCGTTGTCCACCCAGGCCTGTATCAGCGCCAACTCTTCGTCACTGAGGGACTGGTCGTCCTTGAATTGGTGGATCCCTAGCTCTTTCTCGACGAAGAACGGCGGCATGGCGCCCATCCGGTCCCTGATGGCCGTCCGGAGCTTGATCCTCTGAGACCAGCGCCTCACCTCCTGATAGGTCGTGAGAGCCATCGGTGCTCCGCCGCCGGCCCGGTGGCAGTTCTCACAGCTGCGTTGGAGGATGGGCGCGATGTCCCCGGAGAACGTGACGTTTTCGGGATTGATGCCGAAGTCCGCCGCCGCGAACAGGTGGAGCTCATGATTCGCGACACTGCCGTCGTGGGCCTGAGCGCTCAGGGCGAGCGGCATGGTCAAAGCTGCCACGGCGGAAACTGCGAGAAGATGTCTAAAGTTCATCACGAACTCCCTTGAGAAACGTCCCCTGAAAATCCATAGAAAAATGCGCTAGCCACGTTCCCGTCGCAAGCTGGGCCGCCACCTGTCAAGCTAGGGGCGGTCCTCAGGCAGGGCGAACGCAACCAGCGTGGTCCCCGAGGGGATGAGCACATGTTGGCGACCGTCGAGCATGTAGGTCATGGGCGCGGCGCCCCATATGCGGGAACCGGTCTGATAATGCCAGAGATTCTCGCCCGTCTCGGCGTCGAAGGCCATGAAGTTGCCGTCGTGATCACCGGCGAAGACGAGGCCGGCCGCCGTCGTCATGACCCCGGCCATGGTCGGCTGGGGGTACCGGAACTCCCACACACGCTCGCCCGTGTGCACATCGATCGCGCGTAGAGCACCGTATCCCTGGTCTCGCTCGATCCAGATGACGCCGCCAGACGTGTTGCGACCGACTGTGGTGAGGTCCGGCTCTTGCGGCACGTAAGTCGCGCAGCTCTCGCGTGCGGTCACGAACATCATCCCCAGCGCCGGATTGAACGAGGGTGGCATGAAGTTCGTCCCGCCCCAGGGCTCCGGCAGACAACCCAGGCTTCCATCGTTGAGTATGATGGGTCGCCCGTCGGCAGTCAGCTCGCGGGCCCATGTCGTGTCCGTGAACGGCTTGCCAAGGAGAAACTCACCGGTGACCCGGTCGAGGACGTAGAAGAAACCATTGCGGTTGGCCATCATCACCACGCTGCGCAGCTCGCCCTCCCACATCATGTCGGCGAGCACGGGCACATGGTTGGAATCCCAGTCGTTGACGTCGTGCGGGGTGAACTGGAAGTGCCACTGCAGCGTACCCGTCGACGCGTTGATCGCGACGATCGAGTTCGTGTAGAGATTGGCCCCTTCACGCTCTGCATCGTAGTAGTCGGGATTCGGATTCCCGGTGCCCCAATACAGAAGATCGAGGTCCGGATCGTAGCTTCCCGTCATCCAGGTTCCCCCGCCACCCCGAGCGAGGTTGTCACCGTCGGAGGGCCAGGTCTCACTTCCCGGCTCGCCTGGCCGGGGGATGGTATTGAACCGCCAGATGCGTTCCCCGGTCTCGGGATCATACGCGTCGACGAACCCGCTCGTCGGGTACTCCCCGCCGGATATCCCGGCGATCACCTTACCGTCGATGACGAGAGGGGCCATCGTCGAGGAATAGCCGATGTGGTAGTCCGCCAGCTCGATGTCCCAGAGCACGCTCCCGGTCCTCCGGTCGAGCGCCAGGAGGTGGGCATCGAGCGTCACCATGAAGAGACGGTCGCCCAGCATGCCGAACCCTCGATTGACGGGCGCGCTCGCACCATAGGTGAGGTCGTTGGGAAGGTTACGCCGATACTGCCAGAACCGGCGCCCGGTGCGGGCGTCGATCGCCCACGCGTAGTTGTTGGAACCGGTCACGTAAAGAACGCCGTCCAGCACCAACGGGGTGGTCTCGAACCCACGCCCTCGGGTCAAATTGCCGGTCTGGAAGGTCCACTGGGGAGTAAGGCGGTGCACGTTCTCTGATGTGATCTGCGTCAGTGGGCTATGGCGCTGTCCGCTGTAGTCCCCGGAGAACGTCAGCCAGCGTGACGGATCGGACATGCCCTGGAGGATATCCTCATACGTGATGCCGCTGTCGGCGTCTTGAGCTGCCGCCGGTGGCGGGCTCAGGGTGCTGGACGCCAGCAGCGCGGCGATCGCCACGAGTCTCGCAAATCTTCTAGGCAGCATCAGCTATCCACCTCTCACAGTCGATCGGAATCAGCCTCGTAGGGTACTGAGAAATCGCAGCAAATCGTCGAGCTCGGCGTCGCTGATGCGGTCGGGCCCGAACTCGCGCATCAATGAGCGATCTTCGTGAATCACCTCCCGCAAGTCCGCCTTGAGGTATCCCTGCAGCCGCTCTGAGGTGTCCACGATCTGAATCGAAAAGGAATCCTCGCCTTTCGTCACGCCCCGGACACGCTGACCGTCCCGCGTCACGAGCGTCACGGCCCGATACCCCGATGCGACCGAAGCGCTTGGATCGCGAATCGAGCGTATCAGCATGTCGCGGGACCGGATCGCAGCGATACGAGACAAGTCGGGCCCCAGATGCCCGCCTTGTCCGTTCACGCGATGACACTCCGTGCACGTCGACGAGAAGATCTCCTGGCCGCGCACGGCATCTCCGATGTCGGTATCGACCTCCGGAACGGTGCTGACGCTCTTCACATAGGCCACCATGGCCCAGATCTCCTGATCCGGCGCGGAGCTGGAAGGCATGATGCTGCCCGACACGCCGAGCTGGATCGTCCGGAACACCCGGTCGTCGTTCGTTCCCATGGCCCAGAGCAGGGTCAGGTCCGGGCCGCTGATCCCCTTGGCGTCACCTCCATGACACTGGGCACACCGGGCTTCATACAAGGCGCGTCCCGCACGAATCGCCGTCCGATCTCCCTCATAGGGGTTCACGCCCTGCGCGCTCGCCAGTGGTGCCGCTGGAAGCGGCACCGGCCCCAACGGCGCCGCCGAAAGCGGCGCCGGCCCTAGCGGCACCGAGATGGACACGACCAGAAATACGCGAGCGAGCGCTAGGCGGACCATACGACGCCCACCGTATCCGATGCGTAACAGGCGATCAAGACCGGATCCGATGCGTGACAGGCGATCAAGACCGGACGCGCAATAGACGATCAAGGCCGCAGTGTAAGGCGATGGGCCGCCCTTTCCTCGATTGCCTCCCGGGTGAAGAGGAAGGGGAAATACTCCCCGTTGCCCAGGTAATCGCTCAGGTTGTCGTAGAACGGGCTACCGGGCTGGGCGCTCTGGCCGGGAGCGTTCGTCGCGACCGAATTGTCCAGATCCGAGAGGTCGATGATCCGGCGGAAGTTGGCGCCAGTCGCGTTGATGGTCCCGAAGCCGCCCGGACGCTCGACGGCCGGGAGGTCGAAGTTCGGAATGAACATGTGCGCGAGTCCACTCGGGTTGCCCCTGCCATACGTCCATTCCGACCAGTCGGTCCCCCAGTCCTCCGTCAGGGCGTCGACGGTGCGCGCCAAGCCCTCCTCGACCAGCGCCCGGCGCTCCTGGGTCGACGTCGCGGCATTTCGGGCTTCTGCGGCGGACAAACGGGTCCACTGTACGTAGATCGCCGCGGCACTGCTCTCCCGCGCGAGCACTCCGTCCCACTCGGAGATCAAGGCGCGCGCCCGCTCCACCTGCGGGTCGTCCGAGGTCCACCCTTGGAACGCGGGGATGTCCCCTTCGGACCGCAGCGAGTAGGCGTCGAGCTGGATCGCCTGGTGATCCTCGACGGAGAACAACTTGTCCGTCCCCAGGATCTGGTGGAGACGGGTGATCCGTGAGGTCGCTACGCCCCTCGACGAGTGATAGAACACCGGCCGCCCTTGGTAACCCGGGGGATGGACGTTGTTGTTGGCCGTGGTGATATAGCCCCGGTCCGGGTTGAATTCGCGCGGGAGATCACTCCGGAAGCCGCGCCACTCGTACTTTCCGTTGCCAGGAACCGGCAACCGCCCGTTCCAGCCGTCCCGGTCGGGCGTGAGCCCCGTCACCTGAAGCGCGATGTTCCCCGAGTCGTCCCCGCAGATCAGGCTGTGGGTGGGCACCATCCAGAACATCGCCCGCTCGAAGAAGTCCTCGCAGCTCTCGGCCTGGGCCATCTTGAAGCTGCCCTTATACGCGGCCGTCCCGTGATCCTGTACGACCGAGCGGACGGCGTAGGCAACAGGGTTCTCCATATCCTCGTAGATGACGGGGCCGTGACGGCTGAACTTCAGCTCGACCGTGCGCGGGGCTTCGCCCTTGATCCCGATTTCCTCTTCGATGACGCGCAAGGGCTCCCAGCCGTCTTGCCATCGCACCAGGTTCGGATTCTCCGGGTCGACCTCCTCGACATAGAGGTCGACCATATCAGTCCCGGCAAACGTGAAGCCCCATGCCATGTGTTCGTTGTGCCCGGCGTCCACTCCGACAAACGGTGGCTCGCCGCCGCCCATCACGTTCCAGCCCGGGGCGTTGAGGTGCACGAAGTATCGGAGGGCCGGCATCTCGATCCGTCGGTGGGGATCGTTGGCGAGGATCGGCACACCCGTGGGCGAGCGATCGCCGCTCACGACCCAGTTGTTGCTCCCCTCGGTCGCGACCTGCGGATTCGAGACCTGTGCCGTCCGTACGGCCGGCGTGAGGTGCCGATACCGTTCCACCACTTCCAGATCCGGGAGTCTGTTCCCCGAGAACGGATCTCCGTCGCCGGCCCCCATCGCGCTGAGCACCTCCTGGGTGATGATGCTGACGTCGAGGCCCTCGGGGACCTCCAGGTCATCCCATGGATCGGGAGAGGCGCGCCGATTCGCCTCCTCGGCGCCGAACCGCCCCACATTCATGGCGAGCTGGAGCTCGCTTCTTGCATGGCCCCTCACGCTCGACAGTCCGACCTGAGCCCAACGCAACACGACGGTCTTGGCCGTCCACGGATCAGGCACGACCCCGGTGAGCTTGAACTCGACCGGCAGGTTGTCCCGGTTCTGTTCGATGAAGGCGTTCACTCCGTTGGCGTAGGCCGTGAAGATGCGCTCCCCATCGGGGTGGTAGCTCGTCCATTCGGACTCGTCCCATGGGCCGCGGAACATCATCTGCCTGGTACGGAGGTCGTAGTCGAACGCCTCCGGTCCGAAGATCTCGGAGAGGCGTCCCTCGTGCCAACGCCGCCACATTTCCATCTGCCAGAGCCGGTCCTGGGCCATCACGTATCCCTGCGCCAGGAAGAGGTCGTCGTCGTTCTGAGCGTAGATGTGCGGGATTCCCCACTCGTCTCGGATGACCTCGACCGGTTCCCTCAGGCCGGGAACGTCCAGCTCTCCGCCGATCTGAGACAGCGACCGGCTTGCCAGCTCCTCCAGCGAATCGGGCTCGGACAGAGGTGCGGAGCAACCGGCGGCGAGGAGCAGCAAGCTCATCACCACGCCAACGGATCGGCTCGGAGCGAAGGACATGGGATCCCTCCTAAATGCAGTGCCACATAGAGTGCCACGGCGGCGTCGACCAGGACATCGCCAGGGAAACGATGAGGGTAGGGTTCCCTCCCGTATTGTCAAATCGGTCCAGCGGGGGTTGAGACCGACTGGTTGGAACCAGGGGGAGGCGCTATGGCTTCTTTGGAGCAGACGAGGCCGAAGGGGGAGAGTGAAATTGCTGGCGATCATCACCTGTCCTACCTGCGAGACCAAGACCGACGCTGAGATCCCTGAAGGGGTGTGCCTGATCTCCTGGGATTGCCCGGCTTGTCAGACCACCCTCAGACCCAAGTCGGGGGGATTGTTGCGTGTTCTGCTCCTACGCGAACCGCCGCTGTCCGACCGCACCGCCGACCTAATCGAGCTTTCCACGACCCTGGGCTAGAGCCCACTTCGCCCCCCAGGCCTCTTGACATGCAACCATAAAGTTGCATATTGGGTCATGCCAAACGCATTCCTCGCCATCTCGGATCCCACACGCCGCCACATTCTCGAGCGGCTGAGAACCCAGGGCTCGTTGTCGGTGACCGAGCTGTCCGAGCCGCTGTCCATCACGAGACAAGCTGTGACCAAACATCTGGACGTGCTGGAGGGCGCCGGTCTTCTGGAGCACAGTTGGCAGGGACGAAGACGCCTCCATCGCTTGAAGGCTGAGCCACTGGAGGACGTCGCCGATTGGCTGGCCCCCTATGCAGCTGCATGGGATAGACGTCTGTCACGCCTACAAACGCACTTGGAAGGCGGAAGCCTTCAAGGAGAGGAGGACTCGACATGAGCTTAGTCATCACGAGAACGTTGGAGTTTAGCGCCGACATCGAGCGCGTGTGGAAAGCACTCACTAACCAAAACGAGCTCGCGAAGTGGTTCCCGGAGCGCGCCGAGTTCGATCCCCGGCCGGGTAGCATCGGCTGGGTCGAGTGGGAGCAATGGGGCCGCATGCCGCTTCGAGTCGAGACGGTCGAGCCGCCGCATCGCCTTACCTGGAGTTGGAATCACAACCCTGGACTCGCCTTCGATCCGGAGACGTCGACACTGGTCGAGTGGACCCTGACCGAGCGAAAAGAAGGGGGCACGCTCCTCGAGCTACGCGAGTCGGGCTTTACCTCGGAAAAGAGGTATCAGGAGAACCAGGGCGGATGGACAGCCGAATTGGGGGAGTTGGCGGATTTACTCGGGGGTCGCGTCGTGGATCGGGCCACACAGACGGCCGACAACTAAACCAATGCGCACGGTGGACCGAGATACGGGTGACGCCTCGTCCATGGAGTTTTCGCCGGATTCTCCCTATTGGTACCCTCCGCGCAGATAACCATGCGGGTCGTGAAGGTGAAGGAGTTTATCGCCTGAAACTCGGCTCTCGGTCAATCATGCGAGCTTTCGGGACCCCTTCCCAGGGAGAACTCGCTCTTGATCCCCATGATGTCGAGTTTGAGGACGTCATCCGTCACCTCGTAGCTCCACGGTGGCTCCACGACGGTAGTCCACAGCTTGGTGCCTTGGAGGTTCCACGCGGCGAGCTCCAGCTCTGCCTCCATGATGACAACCTCACCGTAGCGTGCCCACCTCTGGAAGTAGTCCGCGACGTCTTCCCAAAGGCGGGCCGGGCGCGCGAGGTCATATGCGAGCAACCTTTCGCCGGCGCCTACGAACAGCACATCGGTCTCGGGCACGACGAGTACACCCGGATAGAATCCCGCATCCTCGGGTGGGTCGTGTCGCTGAGCAAGGACTAATGCCGGGCGATCGACGCTCCGTCCGGCGACGAGATAGCAGAAATCCCCATCCGAGCGCTGAAGGTCGAATTCCTCGAGCAGTTCGGCGTGCTGCTTTGCCCACTCATAGCGTAGCGGTGGTTCTGGAATCTCCAAGGACTGAAAGGTGATGACATAGGGCCCGACCGTTACCGTGTACATGACAGGATCCTGCGGTTGAGGCCCAAACGATGCCAATGGTCACGGGTCAGAAACCCGAGATCCCCGTTTCAGCCCGAAAGAAACAAGAGTTCGTCCAGTCTTGCACAACGTCAAGAATGCGGGTCACGATCCGTTTGGCGCTGGGGCCGATTTCTCAAGACTTTCGGGACGAGGAGCAGGCCAGTAGAATTCCCCCTTCCCATATTCACAAGGGTTGCGTGTGGTAGACGAGTCCTTTGAAGCACTGCAGGCTGCGCTGCGCGATCGGTACGCCATCGAGCGGGAGATCGCTCGGACGGGTATGTCCCGCGTGTACCTCGCCCGTGAGCGGCACCCCGATCGCCAGGTGGCCATCAAGGTTCTCGATCAGGATCTGACGGCTCACCTCGGGCGAGAGCGCTTTCTTCGCGAGATCGATCTCACCTCCAGCCTGACCCACCCCCATATCGTTCCCCTCTTCTCCGCCGGAGATGCCGATGGGGCCCTCTACTATGTGATGCCCTATATCGCCGGGGAGACGCTCGCGGACCGGATGGAGCGGAAGGGCCGCTTACCCATCGAGGAATCCGTGCGGATCACCCTGGAAGTCGCCGGTGCTCTCCAATATGCGCACGGGAAGAACGTCATTCACCGCGACATCAAGCCCAGCAACGTCCTGCTCCAGGAGGGACATGCTTTGGTCGCGGATTTCGGCATCGCCAGGGTCCTCAGCCTCGCAGAACGAGGCTCGCTGACGCAGGCGGGACATAGCATCGGGACCCCCGACTACATGAGCCCGGAGCAGGCTGCGGCCCAGGAAGATCTGGACGGGCGTACCGACATGTACTCGCTCGCGTGCATCCTGTTCGCGATGCTCGTCGGAGAGCCGCCGTTCCCGTCTTCCTCCGTCCAAGCGACTTTGGCTCGGCACCTCACGGAGGCCCCCCGGTCCGTTCATGGGCAAAGGAAGTCGGTCGATCCCGAGATCGACGGCGTGATCCAACGGGCCCTGGAGAAGGCCCCGGAGGAGCGGTTCGTTTCCGTGGAAGAGTTCCGCGGGGCTCTCTCGGATGCACAGAGCATGGCGTCGCTGAAGGAGTCGATCACGCGATCTGACGCGACGCGCGGTGCACATCCGCCGTGGTATAAGGCGCCTCGGTGGGCCCAGCAGGCCATCGCGGCCATGCTCGTGGTGGCGGCAGCAGGAATCGCCTGGAGCACGTGGGCTGGGCGCGGAGTCGGCGCGAACTCCGGTGAGACCGGGGCGGCGTACGAGGCAACCGAGCTCGGGAAGTTCTGGCTCGACCAGCGCAGGGCCGACGGAGTGCGACAGGCCATAACCTTCTACAAGGAAGCCATCGATCTAGACCCGGACTATGCGCCGGCCAACGCCGGTCTCTCTTTGGCCTATACGCTGACAGTCATATACAGATATGAGATCGGAGTGGACCACTACGAAGCGGCGGGTCACGCCCTGTGGTACGCCGATCGAGCCGTTGAGCTCGATGGCCTCCTCGCGGATGCCTACGCGAACCGCGGTTTGATTCTGATGATGGCCCGGGCTCCGCTGCCCGACGCAGAGGCGGACTTCGATCAAGCAACTGACCTGCAAGCAAACCTCTCGAGCACTCTTAGTTTCCAGGGGAGGGTGTTGGCCCGACAGGGCAATGACGAGGGTGCTCTGGAAGCGGCCGCTCAGGCCGTGAGAATCTCTCCGGCACACTCGGGGCGGCGCGTCGCCTACGCGCGACATGCCTTCCGGGCGCAGCAGCACGACGTGGCGATCGAGCAGGCTCGAGAGGCTTTGAACCTGGAGCCGCAGCTCATGCTGGCTCGGGCCTTCGAGGCACGGGCACTGCTGCTCAGCGGACGCAGCGAGGAGTGCCTCGGCCTTGCCCTGGGACCACACGCAGTGATCCGAGCCATGTGCCTGCGCGATCAGGGTCGGGTGGACGAGGCGATCGCAATCGTCGACTCCGTTGCGGGGCTGGTGCGGGAGAACGACGGCGCCGACACCGTCTTCACCCATGTTACCCGCGCCGAAGATCTCGCGAGCTACTACGCCCGGCTTGGTGACGTGGAGCAGACCAATACCTGGCTGTTGGACGCCTTCGCGAGGTCGCCCACAGGTATCGATGTGTTCGTGCTCGAGTCCGAGCTGTTCTCCCCGGTACGTGACAACCTGGCGTTCGTTCTGAACGTGGCCGGTGCTCGTAGCCAAATCTGGCGTCGGGTTCAGGAGGCGAGCGGCGCGGTCGATCTGTTGGCTCCCAACCGCTGAACGCGCTGTGTCAGACAGACCGGCAGACGACGACGTCCACCCGGGCCCCCGTCCGGAAGTCGCGAACTTGGGCCTGCTACGGCCGCCATTGATCTATCTGGGGTCAATCGCACTCGGGGTCCTGATTCACCTGGCCTACCCGGTCGGGCTGGCCCCTGGCAGCCTGAGCAGGTTTATCGGGATGGCCGTGGTCGCGGCTGCGGTGGCGCTGTTCGTCGTCTCGGTGCGCACGTTTCACGCCGCGGGGACGCCGGTGCCGGGCAATCGGCCGACCAGCACCATCGTTTCCACTGGACCGTTCGGCTTCAGCCGCAATCCCATCTACCTCGCCTTCTCACTCCTCCAGGCGGGGATCGCGCTCTGGGTCAACAGCGTCTGGGTGGTCGCGACCCTAGCAGTCGCGGTTGCCCTCATGTCGCTCGTCGTCATCCCGAGGGAGGAGCGCTATCTCGAGGCTCGCTTTCCCGCCGAGTACCCGTCGTATCGGGCGTCGGTGCGGCGTTGGATCTAGCCTGCGGCGGACCTATCCAGCCGCTGCTTCAGGTTGCTGGACACGCCGTTGCCCCCCATCCTGGTCGGAGCTCCGAACTGACGCCCTGGCGCCGTCCCGAGATGGGAGACCGATCCTCCAGGCTCTCGCACGACGGCTCTTGAAGGAGAACCAAGATGCGCCGCTTCACCCTACGATCCTTCGTCGCCACGCTGGCCTCGCTCGCATTCATTCCCCCCGCCATAGGCGCTGCGGCCACGCAGGACGTGGACCCGCGCCTCGAGGCCATGAAGGTCGAGGCGCTAGAGTTGGTCGAGGGTCGTGCGAAGCTCGTGCAAGAAATCGTCGACCAATTGTTCTCGTTCGGCGAGCTCGGTTTTCAGGAATTCGAGACTCAGCGGTACCTGACTGGGCTGCTGCGGGACAATGGCTTCGAGATCGAGTTGGGCGTCGCCGGAATGCCGAGTGCCTGGACCGCGAGGTGGGGCTCGGGCCGCCCGGTCATCGCCCTGGGATCGGACGTCGATGGTATTCCTCAGTCCAATCAAAAGCCTGGCGTGGGGTACCGGGAGCCGATCCTCTCCATGGCTCCCGGGCACGGCGAGGGACACAACTCTGGGCAAGCCGTGAACATTGCGGCCGCCCTGGCGGTGAAGGAAATCATGGAACGGGAGAACATCCCGGGCACCCTGCTCATCTGGCCGGGCATAGCCGAGGAGCAACTGGGCTCGAAGGCCTTCTTCGTGCGGGATGGTGTCTTCGAGGGCGTGGATGTGAACCTGTTCACGCACGTCTCGTCGAACTTCGGCGTCTCGTGGGGCCAGAGCGGCGGCAACGCGCTCATCTCGGCACAGTTCAGCTTCACCGGCGAGACGGCACACTCCGCTGGCTCGCCTTGGCGGGGACGGTCGGCGCTGGACGCCGTGATGTTGATGGCGCAGGCGTGGGAGTTCAAGCGGGAGCATCTCCGGCCTGCCGCACGCTCGCACTACATCATCGTCGAGGGCGGAGACCAGCCCAATGTGGTCCCTCAGCAGGCCAAAATCTGGTTTTTCTTCAGAGAGCGCGACTATGAGCTGACCAAAGCCCAATACGATGCTGCCATCCTCATGGCGGAGGGCGCCGCCCTCATGACGGATACGGAGATCGACACCATTCGGATCGTGGGCTCGGCTTGGAGCCGCCACTTCAACAAGCCGGTTGCCGAGGCCACGCACGAAAACATTCAGCGCGTCGGACTGCCGGACTGGTCCGACGACGACCAGGCACTGGCCAACGGACTCCAGCGTGAGTTGGGTCAGGAGGAGCGCGGGCTACCGGACTCGGTCCCCGATCTCGGGGGACCGGTCAACCTCGCACGTTCGTTGGGGGGCGGCTCGGACGACATCGGTGACGTGTCCTGGAACATGCCGACCGTGACGCTGCGTTATCCCGCAAACATGCCGGGTGGCCCCGGGCACAACTGGGCCAACGGCATCGCGATGGCTACGCCGATCGCGCATAAGGGCAGCTTGGCCGGCGCCAAGGTCCAGGCGCTCACGCTGTTGGATCTTCTCCTCAGGCCCGAGCTCGTCGAAGAGGCGTGGACCTACTTCAACGACGTCCAGACCCCGGAGCAGGAGTACATCCCGTTCATCTCGGACACGGACGAGCCTGCCATCTTCCTCAACGAGGACATCATGCGCAGGTACCGCCCCTTGATGGAGCCCTACTACTACGATGCCACGAGATTCGACACTTATCTGGAACAACTCGGAATCGAGTATCCCACGGTAAGGGAGAGGCCGATTGCCCAGTAGCGCCACCGGTTGCTGGCTTCCTGGGTAGCCCGATGAGTGAAGCACCGAAGAAGGTCCTGCGGGCCATAGGGTTTTGGAGAGACCCGGCGAGCGGTGATCACCGCTTTCGCCATCCCATCGCGTTCGTGGATCCCGAATGGGACCTCGCAGAGCGCCGTCTCGTCGCCCAGTACTTGGACTCCGGGGAGCGGGCCGTTGACTGGATGGGCCTCTCCTGGTGTCGGTTCCATTGCGGAATTGAAGAGCCCGAGATGGGGGCCTCGGACTTCTCCGATGGCGTGTGGCTTTGGCCCGAAGGTCTGACACACTACGTGCTCGAGCATGCGGTTCGGCTTCCCGACGAGTTCATTCATCACGTCAGGCACGAGGCCGAACATCCTGGTCGGGAGTCCCAGGTTGATGAGGAAAACCTGAACTGGAACCACGACTTCTGGGTTGACTGGTGCAACGAACACGCCAACCCGGAGTCCGGGTACAGAGAGATCGAGGAGTCCGAGAGGAGAGCGGTTCTTCAGAAGCGTCGTGAAGAGGTGCCTCGGCTGGTGGAAGAATTCGGCCTTGGGACGGAGGAGTGCAGCGAGCCCGGCTGTGAGCAACGAACCTTGGGGAATATGGATCGATGTGCGTGGCACGTGGCCGGTGGCGATTCATGAGGAACGATCGCGCGTGAGAGGCTCATCGGCCGTCCCTCCGATCGAGGAATGGGACGATGACGAGGTACGAGAGCAACTGTGCCTAGCGTTGCGAGAAGTCGGTGTCCGCCACGCCATGCTCCCAGATGGGACGGAGGCTCGCGCGGCTATCGAAAGGGTTGTTGAGCTCCACGCCGAGGCGAATCGCCGAGGCCTCGACGTATCCGCTCGGATCTCCCGATTGTCCACTGAAACGGGATGGGACATGGAGTCCCTCCTGCGGGACACGCTGGCCTATCCGGAAGCGATCCCCTACCTCGCCTCCGGGCCTGAGCCGACCTGCGGGAACTGTGGGGAGCGCATTCCCCGGACAGCCCTATTGGCACTGTGTGGTGTCTGCCTTGACGCGGGCCTAGAGATCACGATGCAAGGCCGCCCCCAGGGCCACCTGGACACGTGCACATTCTGCGGGCGGAATGAAAAAGGGTTCCTGGTCTATGCCTATGACGTGGACTACAGGAACTACTGCGCCCAATGCCTTCGAGATGCCAAGACTCGCTACGATGCGGTCTCGCCGTAGCCCTTCTGGCTCATGATTGCGCGACCGGCTCGGACCCGGTTACCCTCACCCCGTTCCTGATCCCTATCCCGGTCCGCACAGGCGTGATCCGTCCATTCGAGCATGAGAGGATGGTCCAATGAAGAAGACATACACCCGCCGTGACAGTCTCAAACTCATGGGATCTGCGGTCGTTGGATCGCAGGTAGTGGGGGCCGCGCGACCGTTGGCGGCACAGACGGATGGGGGGCGAATCGTCCGGCCGGGGACAGTCAGCGCGGACGCCGACATGCGTGGCGTCTTCGTCATCCTGTCGACTCCTTACACGGAATCGGGTGCGGTCCATTACGACGACCTGGCGTTCCAGGTGGAGTGGCTCGACCACGCCGGGGCGCACGGGCTCGTCTGGCCACAGAACTCGAGCGACTACCCGAGGCTCTCGACCGAGGAGATCCGGCGGGGGATGGAGGTGCTCACCGATGCCAACCGCGGACGGCCGCTCACGCTCGCGCTGGGCGTGCAGCAGGATTCGACACCGGAAATGGTGGAGCAGGCCAAGTTCGCGGAGCGGCTCGAGCCCGACATGATGATCGCGATGCCGCCCAAGGTGGGGGACTCCCTGGAGGACTACCGGGAGTACTACTCCGCGCTGGCCGGGGTCACGTCACGGCCCATCATGATCCAGACGCAGCCGAATCTTCCCGGGGTGCAGTTCACGACCGACTTCATCCTGGAGCTCGCGAGCCGGTACCCGAATCTGGGTTACGTGAAAGAGGAGGCCCAGCCAGTCTTCGAGCGTATTCAAGCCCTTGTCGGGCAGCCGCAGATCCAGCGCGTGTACTCCGCCATGCGGGGGCGCTACTTCGCCTACGATATGCGCTTGGGCGTGGATGGGCTGGTCAGCGGCATGGCGATGTACGCGGAGGTGTTCGCGCAGATGTGGGCCGCCTCCCGCGCGGGTGATTGGGATGCGGTGCGCGACATCCACGGGAAGCTGCTCGTGATGTTGACCTGCGAGACGGAGATTCCGGGGGCCGGCCGCTACCTGCTGCAGCGCCGGGGGATTTTCTCGACGCGCACGCAGCGGGGCCGCAATTACTCGTTCTCTCAACTGCAGATAGACGAGATCGAGCACAATCTAAAGGGACTAGAGCCCTACTTGATGCAGGTGCCGTCTCGGAGAGCCTAGAGTTCGGAGTCGTCCCCGGAGTCATCCCAAGAGTCGTCCTCGGAGTCCTCCCCGACGTCGTCCCAAGAGTCGCCGCGCCTTTTGACCAGGGTGAACACCGGGTAGATCTCCTGGCGCTCGAGGAGGAATCGCTCGATGCCGAGCACGTAATCAAACGCCGGTCCGAGGCGGATCGCGACCTCCTTGCTGTCGAAGGTCTCGACGGTCGCGGGTCCCGTGCTGACCGTCGATCCGTCGAGAATGGTGATCGCCGAATCGCGGATCACATCAGGATCGCCGTCGGGCCATTGGACCATCAGCTCCTGAATGGCCTCCTCCGCTTCCTCGACGGCGGCTCCCCTGGGGAGCATGCCACCAAAGATCCCGAAGGTACCCCCGAGGAGCGCCACGAGGCCCAGCCCGAGCCCGAGCCCGAGCATGGCTCCGCTGCTCAGGTCGAAGCCCCCGCCGATGAAGGGCATGAGCACGAGTGTGATGATGGCCAGTATCGCGACGACGCATCCCGCGTTGCTCGGATCCGTCCGGGGCGGGCGATCGCGCAGGCGTTCGAGCGCGTCGATGATCTCCTGGCGCTCGAGACTACCGGGCGAATCACCTGGGTTCCGTGGATTCTCCATAAGCCAAACTAATGTGGGCAACCTCCGAAAAACCACATTAGACTGGAAATAGCGAATATGCCCCCGCCATCGATCGGAGCCCATGGATCTCCCCACTACCGGACCCGTAAGCTCAGACGTCCGAGCGCTCTGTGATGGCTTCAACGGGTTCGGACTCGCCCTGCATCGAAGGCTCCCGCCCGGAGGAAACACCTTCATCTCCCCGCTGAGCATCAGCGCTGCTCTGGCTGCGCTCCTACCCGGAGCTCGAGGCCAGACGGCCGACGAGCTGGCGGGGGTCCTGGGAGTGCAAGGTACGGCCGAGGACACCGGTCGCGCGATTGCGGAGCTGATCCGAATACTCGAGCCGCGTAGGATCGAGGAGGAGAGCTGGAACGATGAGACCAAGGTGCTCGAGAGCGTTGAGCGGGAGGCGTTCCGGCTCTCCCTGGCGACCGGCCTCTTCGTCGAGGAGGCCTATCCGCTCCAGGCCGAGTTCTGTGACTCGCTGACGGAGGCGTTCGGGGCCGAGTTCTTCTCCGTGACGTTCGCGGATGCTGAAACGACGGCTGACCACGTCAACGGGTGGATCGCTGACAAGACCGAGGACCGGATCACCGACCTCCTCTCCTCCGAGTCGGTGCTGCCCGACATGCGGCTCATCCTGGCCAATGCGGTCTACTTCAAGGCACGCTGGTTGAACCAGTTTGGGGAAGAGAGGACGCGACCGAAGCCATTCCATCTACTGCCAGGTGATGACACCGAGGGCGTGGGTGTGCCCATGGTGGACGTACCCATGATGGCCAAGTGTGGGACCTTCCTCCACTGGAAGTCCGAGTCCGGAGACGCGGAGGCGCTGCGCATCGACTACGAGGAAGGGCTCTCCATGCTGGTCGTGCTGCCGGAGCCCGGGCGTTTCGCGGAAGTGGAAGCCGAATTGTCCGCCGACTTGCTCGCGCGCATTCATGCGGGATCTGAGCGGACGCTGGTGGACCTCGAGCTCCCACGATTCGAGATGAGATTCGAGACCAGCCTCGAGGACGTGCTTCAGGAGCTGGGACTGCAGACCGCGTTCGATATTGCGTCGGCAGACTTCCGGGGAATTACGCCGGATCCCGCGGGTCTCTTCCTCTCCAAGGCGATCCACCAGGCCTGGTTGAAGGTGGATGAGCACGGAACCGAGGCAGCGGCGGCGACCCTCCTCACGGCTCTGGCCGCAGGCGCGCCGGAAGTGGAGCCGCCGCAGCCCATACCCTTTGTCGTGGACAGGCCGTTCTACTTCTTCATCCAGGAGCGGCTTACGGGAGCGGTGCTGTTCATGGGTCGCGTGCTGGACCCCACGGCGTAGTCGATCCCCTCAGCAATTCGCCTCGTCGCCTGCTCGCCTCACCTGCGCGACGGCACGACCCTACTCCGACAACAGCGACCTCGAATAGGACTCGGCCACTTCGTCCAGCATCTTGCGCTGAGCGGCGTTCAATCGGACGAGGGGCCGCCGCTCGAGCACCAACGCCATGGCCTCGCCGGCGCTCCGCGCGTCGCCGCGAGCCAACAGAAGGGAAGCGGCGACCAGTCCTGTCCGACCGCGGCCCTCCGCACAGTGGATGTACACGTCGCCCGGCAGATCCATGATCGTCCTAACGACCTGCTCCAGGACCGCCGGCGTTGAAGGTGTCGCGTCCAGCATCGGAAATACCCGGTAGTTGAGGCCCTGTCGGATGCGCGAAGACGCGGGGAACTCCGCCGTCAGATCCACCACCGACTCGACCTCCTCCGGGTACTCGCCTGGGAGCAGCCGCCTTCCGATGATGACTCCCTCGACGAGCTCGTTGAAGGGCGACTCACGTCGCAGCGCGCGGCTCAGGTACCACACGGACCACGCCAGCAGGAGATAGGGAGCGAGGATGACCAGGCTCAACGGACTCATCCGACCGTCGGGGCGCTTCCCGAAGATGCGCGGACCCACGCCCGCGTACCCCAGGCCCACGACCCCCAGGGCCAGGCTCACCCACAGCACGAGGACGGAGCTCCAGGCCCACGGAAAGGCGACGAAGACGAGGCCCACGCTGCAAGCCAGAAAGAAGACGGCGTACTTCATTGGCTATCCATACTGGCTATCCATACGGCGGCAACGCCCTTCTTGCGCCGTGCAGCAGGATCACGATGAGGAAGAAGAGGTTTCGAGGGATGACGCCGTAGGCCGGAAGTCTGATGGGTCGGGTCGCGACGCCGGATCGCATCGTGGTGTCGAGCTGGACCGCGAGCCTCTCCATCCACGCCGTGGAGCGAGGCCACTCGATCAGCCGGTCCAGCCACTCCTCCGGAATCCCCTCTCGGCCCACGGAGGCCCCCACGATTCCCCCGACGATGGCCCCCGTCGAATCAGCATCACCACCACATTGGATCACCCCGCGGACGGCAGATCGAAAGTCGCGCTGATTGGTCAGCCAAGCGTGGATTGCCACCGGAACCGTGTGGCAGACGAAGCCGGAGACTCCTTTGGCGAGCCCCAGCGATGCGGCGAAGTCGGTGGTGGTTTGGCCCCCGTCGGCGGCTCGGACCGCGTCCTCGATGAGGCTCCCCAGCTCGTCCTCGGCTGGGGTTCGCTGCTCGTCCTCGAGGGGGCCTCCCACTTCGTCCTCGACGGGGCTTCCCACCTCGCCCTCGACGAGGCTTCCCACCTTGCCCTCGCTTCCCTCCGTGTACGCCCGGAAGCGATCCAGGAAAGCGGCTCCCGACACGACTTCACCTTGGCTGGCCATCTGAGCCGCCAGCGCGACGGCCAGCGCGCCGGATTCGGCCCTGGGATCCGTGTGCGTGATCCTCGTGGACGAGCGCACAAGACGAGTCAATTTCTCATCGTCTTCGACGGCGGCGCCGATGATCGCCGCCCTCATCGCCGGACCGTTCCCAGCGGAATGGACCCCGCTTTTCTCGGGACCCACGCCGAGCCAGAGCTTGAGGATGGAGCGCAGCGTGGCGAACCCGATCCCTGCTGGCAGCGCCAGCACCCAGAGACGAAATCCCCAGGCCATCTTTCGCCCGAAAGCCTCGGGATCCGCACCGGAGCCGATGAGGGACTGCGCCACCATACACGTGTGCTCGGTGTCGTCCGAGACCATGCCACGCCCGAAAAAAAAGCGATGCCGATCGGGCGGACCCAGGAGCCTGGCAGCCCGGCGACGAGACAGACCTTCGTAAGGCAGCCCGATGGAGTCGCCCACGGCCGTGCCGAGTATGGAGCCGACGATGTGAGCTTCCGCCGTCACCCCAACCGAATCGGCAGCTTTCGCACCCTCTCGCCGGTCAGCACAAAGATCGCGTTCGTGACCGCGGGGATGATGGGCGGTGTCCCAGGCTCGCCTACGCCGCCCGGGGCGTCCCCGCTCGGCGTGAGCAGGACGTCCACCTCCGGCGCCTCGTTCATTCGAAGCATCTGGTAGTCGTGGAAGTTGCTCTGCACCGCGCGGCCTCTCTCGATGTTGATCTCGCCGTACAGGGCTGCCGTCAGCCCATAGACGATGCCGCTCTCCATCTGGGCCCGGACGATATCCGGATTCACGACGACCCCACAGTCGACGGCACACCACACCTTGTGCACGCGCGGCCGTCCGTCCTCGATGGAGACCTCCGCGACTTCCGCTACATAAGAGCCGAACGACTCCACGACCGCGATTCCGCGAGCCCGTCCCTCCGGAACGGCTGAGCCCCAGTCGGCCGCTTCCGCGGCGGCTTCCAAGACTCGACGATGCCGAGGATGCTCGTCGAGCAGCTCGCGTCTGTACTCAAAGGGATCCCGACCCGCCGTGTGCGCCAGCTCGTCGATGAACGACTCGACGACGAAAGCCGTGTGCGTGTGCCCCACGGAGCGCCAGAAGCCCACCGGGATCGGCAGGTCGACCTTGGCGAACGTCACCCGGATATTGGGCACGTGGTACGGCTGGTCACGGGCCCCCTCCGTGGCTGTGGGATCCATGCTCCCCACCATGCGTCCGGCGAATCCCGGAACCCAGCCCGGAATCAAATGCTGCATGATCGACTGGGTCGCCATGTCGTGTTGCCACGCCTCGGGCATCCCCTTTGCATCGAGGGTCGCCGCCACTTCGTGATACGAGGCCGGACGGTAGAAGTCGTGCTGCATATCGTCTTCGCGCGACCAGATCACCTTCACCGGACCCTCGACCTTGCCGGCCAGCTCGGCGGCCTCAACGACGTAGTCCCGCTCGGCCCGGCGCCCGAAGCCGCCGCCCAGGAAGGTCGAGTGGACCTCGGTGTCGTCCGCATCGACGCCCGCAGCCTTTGCGGCCACCTGGCGGGCACCACCACCGGCAATAGCGAGCCCGTTGGGGAACTGGGTTCCCGTCCACACGGTGCAGCGACCATCTCGCACCCATGCCGTGCAGTTCATCGGCTCCATGGTCGCGTGCGCGAGGTAGGGCAGTCGGTACGTCGCTCGGATCGGATCCCCGCCGGCCGCGAAGGCCTCATCGACGTCGCCGTCGTCGAGGTTGGACCTTCCACCCTCTTGCGTGGCCGCCGCAAAGCGGCGGAAGATCTCCGCATCGTCCAGCTCACTGCTGGGCCCCTCGTCCCACTCGATTGCAAGGGCGTCCCGCCCGGCCTTCGCAGCCACGTATCCGCCCGCGAGGCTCGCGACAACCGCGATGCCGCTCTCGAGCTGCACGACTTCGTCGACACCGTCCACCGCGAGCGCGGGAGCAGGGTCGAAGGAGCGCACCGAGCCCCCGAACACGGGGCAACGCGCCACTAATGCGACGCGTGTGTCGGCGGGACCGGCATCGATGCCGAATACGGCCTCGCCCGTTGTCTTTACCGGAACGTCCAGGCGGGGGACCGAAGTGCCGATAATCCGAAATTCGGACGGATCCTTGAGGGGTACATCGTCCGGGATCTCGAGCAACGCCGCCGCCGTTGCGAGCTCGCCGTACGTGAGCTCGGAGCCGTCTGCGCCGATCGCCTTGCCGTGTTGCATCCGGATCTGGTCGGCCTTAACGCCCCATTGCTGGGCCGCGGCTTCGCGCAGCATCCACCGCGCCGTCGCGCCTGCCTGCCGTAGCGGTTCCCATGACTGGATTACGCTCGTGCTTCCTCCCGTTACCTGCATCCCGAACATGCCGTACGCAGGATGGGCCGGTGCGAACTCGTAGGATACCTGGTCCCAGGAGACTTCGAGCTCTTCTGCGAGGAGCTGAGGGAGCGCCGTTGCCACACCCTGACCCATCTCGGCGCGATCCACCATCACCGTGACCGATCCGTCCGTATCGATACGAAGGAACGCGTTGGGCGCGAAGGTCGCATCGGTAAGCGGGGCGCCGGGCACGATCGCTTTGTAGGAGATGCCTAATGTGAGGCCGGCCCCCGCGGCCACGCCGATCTTCACGAATGTCCTGCGAGAGAGGTCGCTCATCGGTCACCTCCCACGTCTCCGCCACCCGTCGAGCTCTCCCGCGTCGGGACCCTGATAGCCCCCGGATCGGCCGTCAGATCCGCCGCTCGATGAATCGCCCGTCGGATCGCGCCGTACGTCCCACACCGGCACACGTTGCCGGACATTGCGGTGTCGATGTCCGCGTCGGTCGGCTTTTCGCCGTTAGCCAGCAACGCGACCGCCGACATGATCTGCCCCGATTGGCAGTAGCCGCACTGTGGAACTTGCTCCTCCACCCACGCTTGCTGTACCGGGTGACTGCCATCCGGAGAAAGGCCCTCGATCGTCGTGATCTCCGCCCCTTCGACACTGCTGACCGGGAGCTGGCAGGAGCGGACCGGCTGGCCGTTGAAAAGCACAGTGCACGCCCCGCACTGGGCGATCCCACATCCGAACTTGGTGCCCGTGAGACCCAGCGACTCGCGCAGGACCCAGAGCAGGGGATTGGCTCCGGGAACGTTGACCTCCCGTGCCTCTCCGTTGAGCGTGAACTTCGGCATGAGTGGACCTCTCGGGTCGAGAATTACCCAGCTACGCAGGTGCCTCGAGTGCTTCGGGCAAGCGACAGACTCCGGTGACTAAACCTGCACGTCCGGGGTCAACGGCGCCACCCTAGCGCTGCCCTCAGTTCCCGCCTCAAAGACCCGAAAGAATCCCGTCCGGCTCCTCGGCGAAGGGACTGATGATCGTCACGGTATCGATCACCTGACCCGGTTGAAGGTCTTCGGTCAGTAGATAGCGACATCCGGACTGGAGGGCCGCGGCCACGATCAATGCGTCCCACCACGAGTGGCCGTATCGGTCCTGGACGTCCCAGGCTCCCTCGATGGTGCGCTGATCGATGCCGACGGGACCCCATGCGCTCAGGGCCGCGACATCCTCTCGTGCGTCCTCCGTCGAGCGGGGCGGATCGAGCTTGCTCGTCAGGGTGACGTAGTATTCCTGGATGACCTGGTAGCTCAGCCTTCCGAGGCCGGTGTCCCAGAGGTTGGCCATCCACTCGGCCGCGTGCCGCTGTTTGTCCGGCTCGGTCCGGTCGCGAGCGTAGACGAGAACGTTTGTATCCACGAAGACGGTCACGGTCGCAGCCCTTCCGTCATCCGGCTCCTCGATCGTGTAGCTCATCTCTCGAGGGAAGGGGCCCGCCGTGACAACGATGGATCCCGGGCTCTTGGGCCAGATATGACTGCCGTGCCGCCTCGTACCGGGCCTCTTCGTGCATCTCGGCCCGTAGAATCTCCCCGAGCAGCTTGGACACTGATGTGTCCCGCTTGGCCGCTTCGACTCGCGCCCAGCGCGCGGTCTCCTCGTCCAGCGTTACCGTGACGTTCTTGAGTCGCCTAGCCATGACACGAAGTTCGTGTTACACGAAGATCGTGTCAACACGCAACGTGCCCGCGGGAACGTCGACGCGGACTTCGATTCGTGGCATTGGAGCACATCGCTCCAAAATCCCCTAGATTTGATACCAATTCCGAGGAGGATGTGTGGACGCAGCAACCGTAGACCGGTCGACCTACCCCACCCGCAAGACGACGCTGCTCCAGGAAGCGGATGAGGTGTGGACCGACGCTCTGGACCCCGCCGAGCGTCTCGCGATGGTTTGGCAACTAACCTTACAGGCGTGGGCCTTCAAGGGACTCGAGCATGAACCGCGACTTCGTCGAGATGTTGTCCGCGTTACGCGAGGCGGACGCTGAATTTCTGATCGTCGGCGCTCATGCCATGGCCGTTCACGGGCGGCCCCGCGCGACGGGTGATCTGGACATCTGGGTCCGACCTACCCCTGAAAACGCCGAACGGGTGTGGGCGGCGTTGGAAGTGTTCGGCCCTCCGCTTCACGAACTCTCTAAGGATGACCTTTCGACGCCGGACGTCGTATTCCAGATCGGCCTACCGCCCAGCCGAATCGATCTCTTGACCTCCATCTCAGGGGTGGAGTTCCACGTCGCATGGGACGGACGGGTTGCGGTAGACGTGGGGAACGTGGAGGTGATGGTTATCGGAAGAGACGAGTTGATCCAAAACAAACGGGCCGTTGGACGTCCCCGAGACATTGCGGACGTTGCGGAGTTGGAAGGCTCGTAGCTCGAGCCTCAGTTCCCCAGCCGCTCCCTCAGCTCCTCGAACCAGTTAGTGACGACGATGAACCTCTCGGGCTCTGCAATCGCGCCGTCCGCCGCGTCCGCCGCAGGGCCCGTGCCCACACGCCGCGCGACGAGCAGCCTGTCGGCATCGGCATTGAGGTGTGTCAGGTCCGGATCGTAGCTGCCTGTAAACAGAGACTCCCTGGACAGTACAGCCGTCGTCGGCTCCCTCTGGATCTGGGCGGCCATGAACGTCGCGGTTCCCCCGTCCGGGATCGTCCAGTAGTAAATCGTGTTCCCGTCCGGTGACCACTGGGGCCACCTCCCACCTCCCGCCGACACAGGCGTCCGTTCTTGCGGCTCGGGGAAGCTCCGCACGTAGACTTCGTCTTCGCCGGTCTCGTCAGAGTGATAGGCCGCGAGCGTACCATCGGGAGAGACCACGATGGCCCGGAGGTCGGCCTCACCCGGCAGGTATTCTTCGGCAATCGGGTTATTCGGGTCCGAAAGATCCAGCATCCACAGATCGTTAGGGGCGGGGCTTTGCTCGAATACGATCAGCGTGTCCGACACCCAGTGGCGGGCAGCCTGAAACCCGGGAAGCGCAATGAGGGATCTTGCGGGTGTGTCGTCGTCCAAGTTCTTCACCCACAGGTCAAACTCGTCCGTCCCCGGCCGCTGCGAAGAGAAGACGACCCGGGTTTGGTCGGGAGAGAAGACCGGGCGCACGTTGACGCCCCCGAACGTCCACTGCCTCGGCTGGGACTGCACCACGAGATCGTAGGTAAAGATGTTCGGCGGTGAGTCGGCGGCGGCGCTCTCGTAGACGACCGACCGGCCATCCGGGGACCAGCGCACCGAGAGCATATTCCGTGGAGCCAAGGTGAGCGCCTGCTCGTTGCCCTCCAGATCCACGGTGAGGAGTTGCCGTTGGTCTTGCGTTTCGGCGCTGCCGCCGGCTCCATATACCAACGTTCCATTCCCTGAGACGGAATAGCGCCCGAACTGGCCCCTGAGAACTGAGATTCCACCCAGGATCGGGACGGGCTCGCTCAGCACGTTGCCACGGCTGGCGTCGAAGGCCACCGCCCACAGCCCGCCGAAGAGATCCACGTAGAGAAGGTGCCCGGTTTCCACGTACTTGGGATCGACCCCCCCGGGAATCAGCACCCGAGTCGAGTCTGTCTCAAATTCGTAGAGCACGACGTCACCGGGGACCCTGGTCCCGATCACCCCCCTGCCACCCGGCAGGAGTGAGGGGTTGTAAAAGCTTGCGCCGTCCAGGAGAAGCTCGGGCTCCCCGCCCGTGTCGCGCACAAGATGCAGGCCGGTGGGGCCAGAGAAGACAATCGACCCGTCGTCACCCCAATGAGTGTCGCGTGGCTGGAGCCGCCCACCGGTGGCGACGACTGAGCGTGGAGCGCCCCCCGACACCGAGACCCTCCACAGGCCGTTCCCCGCACCCCCCGTGGCGTAAGAGAGCCACTGCCCGTCCGGGGAGAACCACGGCTCCAGTGCGCCCTCCGTCTCGGGGAGAAGCCGAAAACTCTCGTCGCCGGCGCCTCGCAGGTACAGACCCCTCTGGCCCTCCACCTCCCCCGCCACGGCGAACTGTGAGCCATCCCGCGACACGATGATCTCGTCGGCAACGGCGAGTGTGATTTCCCCGAGGTCGATGAGTGCGCGCGTAGGGACGCCCGGGGTCGCAGTCGGCCGGAGCCAGCCCCAGGCGGCGAGAGCGGCCAGAAGGACCACGGTCGCAATTTGAGCGGGCCAGGGAAGTCCACGAGGTCGCGCAACCGGGGACACGGGCCCCGCGGTGGGCTCCACCGGCGCGGTGGTTGCGGTCGTCCTGGGCCGGGCCTGATACGTGAAGCTCTCGTCACCCAGCGCCGCCGCGAACTCCGCCGCGCTTGTAAAGCGATCCGCGGGCAGCTTCTCCAGCGCCTTAGCGAGCGCCGCAGCGACGTTCGGATCCACCGTCCTCCGCGCAGCAGTGATGGACGGAGCGTCCGACGTCAGAATCCTGACCAGAACCGCTTGGGCAGTAGGCGCCGAGAACGGCGGTTCACCGGAGAGCATCTCGTACAGGACACACGCGAGCGCGAACACATCCGAGCGCGGGTCCACGTCCCGATCGCCGGTCGCCTGCTCTGGGCTCATGTAGTGCGGCGTGCCCAGGCTGAGTCCCGTCTCGGTGATGCGCCCCGCGCCCGCCTGGGCCACAGCAAGCGCGATCCCGAAGTCCGCCACGAGCGGCTCGCCCCGCTCACTGAGCAGGATGTTGCCCGGCTTGATGTCACGGTGGACTACGCCCCGTTCGTGCGCGTAGTCGAGTGCGTCGGCGACTTTCTGGGAGATCGCGACCGCGTCCTTCACGCCCATTTGCTTCTCGCGGTCCAGGCGGTCCCTGAGTGATTCCCCTTCGATGTAGGGCATCACGTAGAAGACGACTCCGTCCGCCTCGCCGGAGTCGAAGAGCGCCAGGATGTGCGGGTGCTGCAGATTGGCGGTCGTCTTGATCTCGGCCAGGAAGCGCTCGGCCCCGACCAGCGCGGCCAACTCGGGCTTCAGGACCTTCAGCGCGACCTTGCGCTCGTGCTTGAGGTCGTCGGCCAGGTAGACCGTGGCCATACCGCCCTCACCGAGCTCACGCTCGATCGCATAGCGGCCCTCGAGGGCGGCGTTCAGGCGGGTGATGGCGTCGGGCGAATCGGCGGTCATCTCAGTTCCCCACCCGCTCCAGCAACTCCTCGAACCAGTTCACGACGACCAGGAACCGCTCGGAATCCACCGTCTCCAGGTCTGCCGCTTCGTTGAGGTTCTGCGGCACGATCATCCGTTCCCCGTCGGGGTGAAGATCCCAACCGGGCCGGAAGTAATCTCCCCTGAACAAGGACTCTCTGGACAGCACCACGGGTGTCGGATCCAGCTGGATTTCTGCGGCCATGAAGGCATCTCCGCCGACGATGTTCTCTCCCCCGGCACCTGCGAGGCCCCAGTAGTAAACGGTATTGCCGTCGGGCGACCAGACGGGGAACTCGCCTCCACCGTCCGACACCGGCGCGCGCTCCCCGGGGGAGGGGAAGCTCCGGATGTAGACCTCGGGCCTTCCCGTCTCATCGGACGTGTACGCGGCCAGCGAGCCGTTCGGCGAAATCACGACTTCACGCAGATGGGCCTCCGACGGTAGGTATACCTCCGCGGTCACGCTGTCCCCGTCAGAAATGTGGAGCATCCAGAGATCCGAGGGCGGTGGTCCCTGCTCGAACAAGATTAGCTCGTCGGTCGGCCATTGGGTCGGGATTTGGTCACCCGGGAGCGTGATGACGGATCTAGCAGGTACGTCGTCGTCCAACGACTTGACGAACAGATCGAGTCCGTCGGTCCCTTCTTGTTCGGAGGCGAACGCGACACGGGACCCGTCGGGCGAGAAGACCGCTTCGACGTTGACTCCCTCGAACGTGAGCGGCCTAGGCGTTGTCCCCAACTCTACGCTGTAGGTGTAGATATCGAGGTCGTCATCGCCCTCGGCGACGCTGCTGTACGCGACCGACTGTCCATCCGGAGACCACTTCACCTCGGCGAGGTCCCGAGGGGCCAGGACGAGAGGCTCCTCATTACCCTCCAGATCCACAACCAGGAGTCGTCGTCCGCCACCCGTACCGGCGCCAGCAGCCCCGCCCGTTCCATACACCAGGGTGCCGTTGCGAGAGACCGAATAGCGGGCACTGGGCCCTAAAACGGTGAGCCCGTCGAAGACGGGCACGGCCCCCCCAAGCACTTCCCCCCGGCGGGCGTCGAAGGGGACCGCCCACAATCCGCCGGCGCCATCGGCATAAAGGAGGTGGCCCGTCTCCACGTATTGTGGATCGCGTCCAGCCGGAATCAACTCTCGCACCTGTTCCGTCTCTAGGTCGAGAAGCATGATCCTGCCACCGCGAGCGCCAATCACTGCACCGCCGCCTGGAAGGAGCGAGGGATTCCTGAATGCTTCGTCCACATCGACCAGAAGCACAGGCTCTCCGCCCGTATCGGGCACCCGATACATCCCGTCCGGTCCGGTGAACACGATCGTCTCGTCGTCGCCCCAATGAGGCTCGGCCGGCTGGACATCGCCCGGAGGCACCACGGGAGTGGGCGCACCCCCCAGGAGTGAGACCTTGAAGAGACCGAGTCCATCATTCATTGCGTAAACGATCCAGTTTCCATCCGGCGAGAATGCGGCTTCCCTAGCGCCCTCCGTCCCGGGGATCAGGCGGAAGCTCTCCTCAGCGGCTCCGCGCCAGTAGAGCGCCCTGGCGCCTCTCCGTGTCACGGCGAAACGTGAACCGTCCGGGGACACGACGATCTTGTCGAAACTATTGAGAGCGATCTCTCCCAGGTCGATCGGTAGTCGCGTGGCGTGATCGGGCAGGGTGGGCGGCGGTGCCGGTGGCGGCCTGAGCCAGCCCCAGGCGGCGACGGCGCCCGTGGCCACCAGCGCCGCGGCGAGCACGCGACGATCCTGATGCCAGGGTCGAGCTGCGGCGACCGGCACGGGCGCGGCAACCGTCTCGGGCCTTGGAGTGGTGGCAGTCGTGGGGGGTCGGGCTTGATACGAAAAGGCTTCGTCCCCCAGAGCCGCCGCGAACTCCGCCGCGCTTGTGAAGCGATCTGCAGGCAACTTCTCCAGGGCCTGCGCCAGCGCCGCAGCGACGTTCGGATCCACCGTCCTCCGCACAGCAGTGATGGACGGCGCCTCCGTCGTCAGAATCCTGACCAGAACCGCTTGGGCAGTGGGCGCCGAGAACGGGGACTCACCGGATAGCATCTCGTACAGAACACACGCGAGGGCGAACACGTCCGACCGTGGGTCCACATCCCGATCGCCCGTGGCCTGTTCCGGGCTCATGTAGTGGGGCGTGCCCAGGCTGAGTCCCGTCTCCGTGATGCGCCCCGCGCCCGCCTGGGCCACAGCAAGCGCGATCCCGAAGTCCGCCACGAGCGGCTCGCCCCGCTCACTGAGCAGGATGTTGCCCGGCTTGATGTCACGGTGGACTACGCCCCGTTCGTGCGCGTAGTCGAGTGCGTCGGCGACTTTCTGGGAGATCGCGACCGCGTCCTTCACGCCCATTTGCTTCTCGCGGTCCAGGCGGTCCCTGAGTGATTCCCCTTCGATGTAGGGCATCACGTAGAAGACGACTCCGTCCGCCTCGCCGGAGTCGAAGAGCGCGAGGATGTGCGGATGCTGCAGGTTGGCCGTCGTCTTGATCTCGGCCAGGAATCGCTCGGCACCGACCAGCGCGGCCAACTCGGGCTTCAGGACCTTCAGCGCGACCTTGCGTTCGTGCTTGAGGTCGTCGGCCAGGTAGACGGTGGCCATGCCGCCCTCGCCGAGCTCACGCTCGATCGTGTAGCGGCCCTCGAGGGCGGCGTTCAGGCGGGTGATGGCGTCGGACATGGCGGACAAGATGCGTCTCGGACGTGTGGCGCGGCAAGCGTCAAGATGTCCGCCGTTGAGCCTGCGGCAACTACCTTATCGCCGTGGGCATCCCGGATGTGACGCCTTTAACACTGGGAACCCCACTGGCGTCCATCTGGTAAATACTCTTCGCTTCCAAAGAGACTGCCTTGGTCCCTGCCTTGATACGCCTCACCCCCCCTCGCTTGGCTCCGCCTCGTGTGACGCAGCTCCTTGGGCGTTCCCGCCGTGTGTGGTTCATGCTAGTCGGCGCACTCGCACTAGGTGCGCCAACTCTGAACGGACAGTCTGAGGCCACGAGCGAAGCCGATTCCCTCGAGCTCGTGGAAGAAGCCAGGGACGTGCAGGCGCGCTACGAGCGTTACCGGGAGCAGCGCACGCCCCCCGCTCTGGCCGACGCCACGCGTCGCTGCGATGAGATCGTCGGGCGCTACTGCTTTCGCTTTCCTGACCACATCGCCGTGGACGACTGGCGAGCGCCAGAGTGGCCCGTGGAGCTCGAGCTGGCCCGGACTCGAGTGCTCGACGATCTCGGCGACATTGCCCGGAAGATTCCGGGGGACCTTTGGATCCTCGGTCAGCGGATTTACTACCTGGCTGACATGGGGGCCTGGACGGCCGCGGCCAGCCTGACCAGGAGGTGCGGCGGCCAAACCCACTGGTGGTGCACGGCTCTGGCCGCCTACGCGCAGCACGCGCAGGGACTCTGGACCGTAGCGGACGAGACCTTCGCCCTGGCACTCGAGCAGATGTCATCAGATACGGCCGCCGCCTGGAGAGCCCCTGAGTACATCCTGGACGACTCGGGCTGGAACGTCTACGAGGACGCGGCCGACAAGGAGAGCCTGGAGGAGCGGCTGTGGACGCTCTCCGACCCCCTCTACCTGGTCGAGGGCAACGATCGTAAGACGGAGCAGTACGCGCGGCAGGTGCTCATCCGGATTCGGGCGGGGGCCGTCAACGGCACGGGCCTGGATTGGGAAGACGACCTGGAGGAAATCACGCTCCGTTGGGGAGCACCAGAGGGCTGGTCCCGGGAGCGAGACGTGCCGACGGGCGACACGCTGGTGGACTCGCGTCGTATGGTGAGCCACCGCCGAGGCCAGGAGTTCCTGCCCCCGGGTGGGGCGCTCGAAGATCCGTCGCTGATGACCGCCGGCGCATGGACCCTCGGAAACCGGGCGCGTCTGGAGCTCCGGGAGGGGGGTACACCCATCGATCCGCTCATGAACGTCGGTTTGCTCGAGGCGTTGACCGGGCAGAGGAACCCGGTCGGGGGCGGTACCATCAATCTCAATAGCATCATTTACGATGGCATCGCCAGATCTGGGCCACATACCGGATATACGGCGCCGTACGCGCTGGACCTCGACATCCTCGAGGTCCAGGTAGCGCGCTTCCGGCGAGGCGACTCCCTCCTGGTGGCCGGCGCCTTCGCTCCGGGGCCGGAGCAGAAAAAGTCCCTAGGCGCCGCGCCGCGCCAGACCGCGGTCATTGACCTGACGACGACACGCAACCCGAGCCGGTCCGATGTTCAGAGGCGCACCAACCCGTTCGGTGCCATCCAGGAGGTGCCTGTCGCGTTCATCCCCGAGGTGGCGGAGGAGAATATCCAATCGGGGCTCTTCCTCATCGACTCCAAAAGCGGAGAGCAGTTCCAGGTCCTGGGCGAGGGGCCGAAAGGTGCCTTCCAGCTCCAGGCCCCCAACGGACACTACATTGTCGGCCTGGAGGCCTTCAGCCGTCAGGCGAAGAAGGCGTGGCGGGATCGGCATGGCCTCTGGCAGGATCCTATCGTTCCGGGGCTCGCGGCCATCTCGGACCTGCTGATCCTACAGGGAGGTGGAGAGGTTCCGACGTCGCTGGATGAAGCCCTTCCCACGGCCCTTCCGGCCGTGAGGATCGGAGCGGGTGAGGCCTTCAAGGTGGCCTGGGAGCTCTACGGGCTCCGACTGGGTGAGTCGGCCACAGTCCGGATCGGCGTTAACCCCGCTCGAGCCGGTTTCGTGAGGCGATTGGGGGAGTTCCTCCGTGTGCTGGGGCCCGACGAGCCCGTTGTCATGACCTTCCAAGACACGGGCCCGGACGTCCTGGGGACCGTGTTCAGGGCGGTGGAGCTGAATCTTCCGGATCTGGAGCCCGGCGATTACACTCTTACGGTGGAGGTCGAGCTCCCCGGTCGAGAGCCTATGACGGTGGACAGCCCTATCAGCATCGTGCCCCAGCCATGAAGAACCGCCTCGTTTTCCCCAGCCTCTTGGTGCTGCTCACGTTGACGGCTGCGGCCCAGATCGACCGCACGCCCACCGAGGCGGCCCCCGCGATCAATCTCGAGGCCACCCCCGCGATCACTCCTGATGCGGCCCCCGCGATCACCGTCGAGGAGCTCGGTCGGCTCCTGTTCTGGGACCCGATCCTCTCCGGTGAGAAGGACATTGCCTGCGCGACGTGCCATCACCCGGACTTCGCATATGCAGATGGCCGTGACCTCTCGCTTGGAACCGGTTCGGTTGGGTTGGGGCCATCGCGCATCGATCTCACGGACGGTCGCATTCCTGTCGTGAAGCGTAACTCACCAACCGTAGTGAACACGGCGTTCAACGGACTCGACCGGCGACGTCGGAGGAGGAGGTCCGACGGGACCGCGAGAGGATCCAATGCAACGTCGAGCGGATCCAACGCAACGTCTGCGACCGTCGATCAGACGAGAGCCCCGATGTTCTGGGACCGCCGGACGCGGAGCCTGGAGGCACAGGCTCTCGAGCCGATCAAGGCGTTCGAGGAGATGCGGGGCTTCGCCTACGCCGAGGACGTCGCGGTCGATAGCGTGGTCGCCCGACTCCAGGCGAACACGGAGTACGTGGCCTTGTTCGAGGAGGCTTTCGGGCCGGGCCAATCCATCAGTGCGGACCAGCTCGCCCGGGCCATCGCCGCGTTCCAGAGGAGCCTCGTCGCCATGAACAGCCCGTTCGACCGATTCCGGGCGGGTGACAGTACGGCGCTGACCCCACAACAGCAGCGCGGGTTTCAGGAGTTCGACGACGCCGGCTGCGACCGCTGCCACCGAGGCCCCATGTTCTCGAGCTACGATCTACATGCGGAGGGTGTCGGAGAGAACCCGCAGCTTTCCGAGCCCGACGAGGGTGCCGGGCGGTTCCGGTTCCGGACTCCGTCGCTACGCAATGTGGCCCTGACCGCGCCTTATATGCACAACGGGACGCTTGCAACGCTCGAAGACGTGCTTGGCTTCTACGACAACGGGCGCTCCGAGAATCCGAACGTCGTCAACAGGCGTCGGACAGAGGATGACCGAGGTGTGGCCCGACTGAGTCGTAGCTTCCGGCGCGTCCGCGATATGACCGACCAGGAAATGCAGGACATCGTCGCTTTTCTCGGGGCGCTCACGGACGAAGAGTTCGACAAGACGATACCGGCCCGCGTTCCGAGCGGGCTCCCGCCCGGCGGTCTCATCCACGGTCGTTGAGCGGCGGCGTAACGAGGTCACGGGCCCATGATCGCTCGTTGGAGCCTTGCGAGAGTGCCGTCCTGGCCCACGAAGAGCTCCTCTGGGTAGGCTAGGTATGACATCATCTGGCGGTAGATCAAGTCCTGCTCGTACCGGTTGATCCCCAGGCCCGCCAAGTACTGAAGTCGGAGGTTCCGGTCGCGGTTTATTTCCGCGTCCTCGAGCCATGGCCCCAACTCGTCGGCGCGGCCCGCGAAGGTCGAGAGCAGATCCAGAGCTGAATTGATCCCGACTTCCGAGAGCGACGCGCGAACCTCCTCGTACGCAGGCCGCCGCAGCCGCTCCTCCAAGGCCGGCACGTCGATGGGCGTCGGCTCGAGCTGACCCATCAGTACGAGATCGTACCCTTGCCCCTGCACGGTATTCGCCCAGATGGTTCCGGCGGGGAACACTTCCAGGAAGGTGGCAATCTCGCTCTTGACCGCCTCCACGCCGGCCTCGTAGAGCTGGACGAAGACGGTGACGACTCCCCCGGGATTGAGATGCTCCCTCACCAGCTCCCAGAACTCCCGTGTATACAGGTTGGCCGCGCCCTTGACCCAGGGGTCGAGCGGGTCGGAGGTGATTGCGTCGAAGGTCTCATCGGTGGTCAGCAGATAGTGCCGGCCGTCGTCGATCCGGAGCCGGACTTTCGGATTGCTGGCGACCCCGAAGTTGTGGTCGTGGAAGTACTCGGACACCACTTCGGGTACGAGAGGCTCGATCTCGGCGATGGTGACGCGGTCCACTCGGGGATCGATGCTCACGGCTCCGGCGGTCACCCCGGCGCCCATCCCGATCACGAGCACGGAGCTGGGGTTCTCCGGCACGAGCGTAGTGAAATGCCCCAGCATGCGCTGCAAACGCATGTCCTGTGGGAAGCTGGACGCCTGGATCTTGCCTGCATTGTGGTAGCTCACGACGCCGCTCTCTTGCCGAGACACGGCCAGCGACGAGTGGATGCCCTCCCCGACATAGATGATCTGGCCTGCGCTGTTGATCCACGTGGCTGCGTATCGACCGTACGCCACCAGGAGGCCGGGCACCGGGGCGATTCCGCTGCCGAGCACAACGGCCAGGGTTACGACCGCGGCGGTCGGGACGAGACTCCTTGGGCTTAGGGCGAACGTGCGGACGTAACCCGCTGCCAACGGTGCCAGTAGGATCAGCGAGGAAATCCCGGCCAGCCCGATCAGCACCCGCTGCGTCCATTGAGTACCGATAGTGCCGATCAGGACCAAGGATACGGAAAGCGCGCCGACGATGGCGCCGACGGTGTTGGCGGCATACACCCGCCCCACCAGGTGCCCGCTGTCCTGCTCCTCGGAGGCTACGGCCGCCAGGGCGAGCGGGAAGCTGGCACCCCAGAGGATCGCGCCTGGCACTACGACCAAGAGACACCGCACGAGATCGATCTGGAAGTTGTTCACGGGCGTGCTGGCCAGCGACGGATCGATGGGCCAGTACGGGAGAGCCGTGGTCAACGCATAGGCCGCCCACGCCAAGCCCCCAATGACCAACACCTGGCACAAGCCCAGAGCTGCTCGCGGGTTCCCGACGGATCGGGCCAGCAACGATCCCCCTCCGCTCCCGAGCCCGAGCCCTATCAGGAAGGCAGCAAGGATCAGGGAGAACGTGTAGACGGTGCCCCCCAACGTCAGGGAGAGCAGGCGGGTCCAAACCACCTCTGCGCCGAGAGCAGTCATCCCCGAAAGGCCGATGGCTACCAGAACCGGCCAAGCGCCCGGGGGCACCGAAGCCGCTTCAGGGTCCTCGGCGTCGGAGTTGGGCTCGTGCTCTTCGAGCTCGGCCAGCAGCAACCCGATCGCCGCGACGCCGAGATTGATTGTCGCCGCCGTTACCGTGGCGATGGCCGTATCGTACTCCCGCAGGAGGTAGAACCCGGCCAGCAGGGAGCCGAATACCGCTCCGGCGATATTCCCACCGTAGAAGAAGCCGAGCCACGACACACCCTTCGGCGTCGCCTCAACCCATCGCGCAATGGCCGGCAGGGTGGCGCCCATCAGGATGGTAGGGGGGAGGAGAACAAGCGCGGAGAGGAGCGCGCGGACGGTCAACCCTCCGATTCCAGCTCCTCCGATCGCCGTGTACAAACTGTCGACCCAGGGCAGGGCCCAGAGCACCAGCAGGCCGAGGAGCCCGATCGACAACTCGAGAGCCGCGTAGACGCGGAGCGGGTGGAGTCGGGCAGGAACCACGTAGGAGAGCCCTACGCTCCCGATGCACATTCCTCCCATGAAGATGGCGAGCAGCACGCCCAGCGAGATCGCGGACGAGCCGA
This sequence comes from Longimicrobiales bacterium, assembly GCA_965249775.1. GTDB lineage: Bacteria > Gemmatimonadota > Gemmatimonadetes > Longimicrobiales > Gaopeijiaceae > UBA822. Next base: position 2,133,849 of record OZ252253.1, on the reverse strand, counting down.
CGATCATGGAGAGCATCTGGAACCAGACGATCTCGTAGATGAGAGCCGCCAGGCCACTCCCCACGAACAGGAGTACGAGCAGCGGGAGAAAGCGGATCGACCGCGACGGCATGGACTGTTGCTCTTCCAATCCGGTGTTCATCCGTCGCTAGAATCCACTACACGAGCTCCACGTCGGTGGTGACCTCGATCGCTCCCTTGATGCTCAGGGCTACCGGACACTTGTCCACGTGCATTTCCAGCACGCGGGCCACGGTGTCGCGCACCTCATCTGGGTCCGGCACGCTCAGCTTGTAGTTCACGTGGATCCGCCGCAGGATAAGGACGCCGCCCTCCTTCTCGATATCACCGACCACCTCTGCGACCAGATCCTCGGGCCGAATCTTTATCTCGCGCGCTGCCAGCGCGCCGGCGAGTGTGCCCGTTAGTCAGCCACCTGTCGCCGCAACCACGTAGTCGATGGTCGTGGCATGAGGCTCGATCTTGTTCACGTCGACGCCGTAGTGCTCTGCGATCGCCCCATGAGTACCGAACAGGACGGGCTCGCTTTCGGAAGGCATCACAGCCGAGCGCGTGGGTCCCCCCAGGCGTCGTATTTCGATCCGAGACTCGTAGACGACTTCTGACATATCTATCTCCTGAAGGAGGATCCGGAGTATGTAGGATCGGCGGCGTTTAAGTTTAGGAAGGAACGGCGCCGTACGGCTCAGACCACGCCGCTAGAATCGTGTGGCGCGGCCAGGACACCAGCCCTCTCGGTCATGCGGACGAGGTCTGCCAACGACCCGGCCTCCATCTTCTTCATGACTCGGCCACGATGGACCTTGATGGTCTTTTCGCTGACGTCGAGTTCGTGGGCGATTACCTTGTTCGGCCTGCCCGCGATCACGTGCGTCATGACCTCGTATTCCCGTGAGGTCAGATTTTCGAGTCCGCTCCGAAACCGTGCATTGGAACTCCGCCGCTCCCTACGTTCCGCGTCGAGTGCGATCGCCCGATCCACTGCGCCCAACAGATCATCCTCTTCGAGGGGCTTCTCCAGGAAGTCGACGGCACCGCGTTTCATGGCACGAACGCTGACGGATATGTCGCCGTGGGCGGAGACGAAGACAATGGGCGCGTTGAATCCCCGCTCGGACATACATTCCTGAAGAGTGAGGCCATCCATGCCTGGCATCCTGACGTCGAGCACGACGCAGCCTGGCTCTTCCGGGGACGCGTCCGCAAGATACTCCTGGGCCGACTCGAAGGTCCTGACAGAGTGGCCCGTGGCCCGAAACAGCCTGGACAACGCAGACCGAACACTTTCGTCGTCGTCCACCACGTGGACCGTAAACTGACGCTGAAGGGCGGTAGCTCCTACGCGCATTCAAACCTCGCTGTGGTCATCCGTTGTCCAGCTTGGGCGTTGCTCACGATAGCCGCAAGGGGCTCGCTCAACTCTTGGAGGAGCGTGGTCACCTCGCTCGGGTCCCGTGGCGATAGTTTCATGCCACTCGGTGTTGGAGAGGATTCTGTTAGTGCGGCACCACACACTGAAAACGACGGGGGTCCATCGTATGAGACCATAGTCCAATTACGAACTGAATTGGAATCCCGTAAGATGAAGAGATCACGTGATGTGGAAGTTCCGGACCTGCGCTGCAGCGGCTCCTCCAACCAAGGAAACAGCGGTTGGCAAAGAACACATCCATCGGCGCTTCGTATGCCGGCGTCTCCGATCGAGTGGTGGATATCGTCGACGATGACGAGTCTGTCCGGAGGGCATTGTGGAGACTGCTCAACTCGGTCGGCGTGCAATCCCGTACCCACGGCTCCGCCCGTAGCTACTTGGATTCGGCAGACCCGGAGTCTGCTGATTACCTCCTGCTCGACCTCCACCTTCCCGAGATGTCGGGGATCGAACTGTTGGAGCACTTGAGCGAGGTCGCGCCGACCCTACACGTGATCTGCATGACGGGCCGAGACGAGCCGAGACGAGCCGGAGGTCGAGCAGCGGCTTGCGGCCGCAGGGATCAGTTGGTGTCTCCGAAAGCCGTTCGACCAGGCCGAGCTCTTTGCAGCCCTAGCGTCGGTGATGGCGGGGTCGGATCTTGCGGAGGGTGGGCATTAGGGTCGGCGCCATCACACTTCGATCTCTTGGCCCTCGCGTGCCATGAAGCAGTCGCTGAACTCCCTCTGACACTCCTTTTCAACAGCCGTCAGGAATTGGTCGTCGTGCTCGGGGTCGTGATGGATGAGGGCCAGCTGCTTGACTCCAGCCCTGGTCGCGACCTCGATCGCTTGCTCCCAACTGCTGTGGCCAAAGCCCTTTTTCTCCTTCAACTCGGCCGGCGTATACTGCGCATCGTGAAGGAGGAGATCGGCATCCTTCGCTAACTCGACGACGCGCTCGTCTATCAGGTCGCCATGTTCGACGTCGGTGCAGTAGACGATGGTCTTGTCGCCCTCGGTGAAGCGATAGCTGTAGGCTCCCCCCGGGTGATTGTGTCGAAGGAACCGCCACCGGTCGCCGAGCTCGCCCGTGTACTCGCTGATGTCCGGCTGCCAGAAGTCGAACTCGGCCCCCATTTTCCGTAAAGGTATCGGGAAGAAATCAGCTCGCATCTGGGCCTCGAAGACGCCCTCGAGGTCCGAGCAGACGCAATCTTTTCCGCAGATGAAAATTCGGAACTTGCGCCTCGGGTCGTACGCCGGGTCGAAGAACGGAAAGCCCTGGACGTGATCCCAGTGGGTGTGGGAAAGCACGATCGGTATGAAGTCGAATTGCTCATGGGAGGAAGCGATCAGGTCTTTGCCGAGCCCCCTGATTCCTGTCCCGGCGTCGAAGATGATGATTTGGCCCTCAGACAGGGTGAGGCGTACGCACGACGTGTTTCCACCAAAGTCCATGAATTGCCGCTCCGGAACCGGAATCGACCCCCTGGTACCGTAGAACTTGACTTTCATCGTATCCTCATTGCTCGGGGTGCGTCGATGTCGGCGTACGTCATCTCCCCGCTTGCCCTTCCGACGGCCCGGCAATTGTGGCTCCCGACTTGGTCTCCACACCACGCACGGTATCGTCCGCCTCGACGATCAGATCGACGTCGGCACCCCGATCTTCCCACGAGCGGGCCGTGTTGTCATGCGCAAATTGTAAATGGTATTGACGATCTGCGTAACTCACACTTCCTAGAGCGTGTAGCCCTCTTCCCGATAGTGAGCGTCGAACGCGAAGGCTCGATCAACCCGGTTCGCTCGCATGAGGTCGAAGGAGGAAGCGTCTACCAGACTCACCTTCCTGGCGTCTCGAAGCAGCAGGTCGTCGAGGGCCCGCTCGTGTGTCGTTTCGTCCACCCAGAGCACGTCTAGAAGCGGTGCAAACGCGTCGCGAAAGATGCGTACAGCTCCGATTCCAATGCGGGTCTGGAGGAGCGCATACGTCTCCACGAGCACGTAGGAACTGGTGACCAACGACGCCCGCTCGGCTCTGAGTCTCGCGAATCCTTCCTTGGCCTCCTCGTGAGCCTGGTCGGAGCCGACCACGAGCGCGAGCAGTGCCGATGTATCCACGAACACGCGGCTCATTCGAAGGACGTTGCCAGGTAGTGGTCGTGTTTTCGGGCCAGGTCGTCGGCGCCATAAGGATCCTCGAACTGCCCGAGAACCGCCTCGGCCCGCTCGTAAAGGGCGGACCGATCGGGTCCGCCCGACTCCAAGACCTGGTCCAGGCACCTGCGAATGAACTCGGCCATGGACACGCCCTGCTCTTCGGCGAGGCGCCGGACCCTGCGAGCTTGCCCATCCGTCAACTGGATCTGAGTACGTATTGTGGTCACGTGCATTATGTAGTATCATCTGGGGATGATGAATAGTACTACAGCTACCCCGCTAGGCCGAAGGTCGCCCTCGGGGCGTTTCGTACTCCGGATCGAGCCCGAGCTGCACAGGGCTCTCCGGCGTTCCGCCAAGGAGAGTGGTCTCTCGCTGAACGAATACTGCGCCAGGAAGCTTGCGGCTCCGGGGAATCACAGCGCCGGACCCTTCGACGAGGCCATACGCCACGCGTCGATCACGTTCGGTAAGCAACTGGTTGGCGTTGTCGCGTACGGGTCGTGGGCCCGGGACGAACTGACCGAAGGGTCCGACGTGGACCTTCTCGTCGTACTCTCCCCAGATCTTGCCATCACCCGCGAATTGTACCGCGCCTGGGATGCGGCTCCGTTGCACTGGGGCTCCCACCCCGTGGAGCCTCATTTTGTGCGTTTGCCGCACGACGATGCCCGGGTCACCGGCGCGTGGGCCGAGGTCGCCACGGAAGGCATCGTCCTTTTCGACCCGGAATTCGAGATCTCATGCCTGCTCGCACGGGTTCGTCGACGCATTCTGGCTAGGGGCCTCGTACGCCGCCGGTCGCAAGGCCAACCATATTGGGTGGAGGCCCCCTGATGCGAAATCCCGATCTCGCGCGCGACTACGTACGCCGGGCCACGGTGCGGCTAAGCTCCCTCGATGTCCTCTTCGACGGCGAGAGTTGGGCAGACGTCGTCCGGGAATCTCAAGAAATCGTCGAGCTGACGCTCAAGGCGTTACTGCGCGTCTCGGGGATCGACCCGCCGAGGATTCACGACGTTTCAGAGGTCCTCCTCGCCGAGCGTGAACGCTTGCCCGAGGAGATCCACTCGGATCTCGAAGCGCTGACGGCCATCTCCCGACGGCTAAGGCGCGACCGAGAGCTGGCGTTCTACGGCGCCGAGGATCTCACGCCGTCGGGCTTCTATTCCCGAGAGGATGCCGAAGAAGCCCGTACCGGGGCCCGCAGGGTCGTAGAGGCCGTTCGGCCGCACATCTGATTTCGTCTGAAAACTGACCGTCGCACCAGGGTGGCAGCGCACGAGGCGGGGGTCGGCAGGCTCGATATTCGTCCGTAACCCCCTAGGTCGAGCACCACTGGACGACAGCAGGGATTGCGGTAAGTATCATAAGCTGCTTACGTTATTCATGGCTGACAAGATTAGAGAATACCTAGCTGAGATCGGGCGCCGTGGTGGCCAGAAAAGCCGCCGTACCCTGGACCCAGAGACCGCCAGGAGCATGGTTCGAGTGCGTGAGGCACGTCGTGCGTACCGTCGATTCCGCACGTCCTGTTTCTGGTCTTACCGCCCCGATCTGCACATAGGGCTCGACGACGTGGCTTGGGTGGCAGAGACCCTGATGAGGAACGGGAACCGCGAAGCCTGGCGAGTCGGGAGGTCGTTGTGCCGCTAACCGACCTTCAGCAGACGATTCTGGCGCTCGTTGCTCAGACCAGGGCACCGGACAGTTACCTGGCTGGAGGCGCTGCGCTGCACTTCACCCCCAATTCGGTCCGGTACAGCAACGATCTCGACTTCTTCCACGACTCGCCGCAGCGGGTGGCATCAGCCTTCTCTGAAGATGTCGCGCTACTGGAGGGGGCGGGATACAGTCTCGATGTGGAGATCAGCCAGCCGGGATTCATCCGTGCCGTTGTTAGCCGGGATGATGAGTCGACGAGAATCGATTGGGCGCATGACTCGGCATGGCGGTTCATGCCTCCGATCCGGGACACGATGGGCGGGTTCGTACTTCATGACGTCGACCTCGCGGTAAATAAGACGCTGGCCCTCGCGGGGAGAGACGAGCCCCGCGACTTCGTCGATATCCTCTTCGTTCACGAGCGAGTGCTCTCGTTGAGCGCACTCACCTGGGCGGCCGTCGGTAAGGATCCGGGGTTCACCCCGCTGTCTCTTGTGGAGTTTCTGCGGAGAAGAGGGCGACATCGGCCCGAGGACATGGCGCGACTGAACCTTGCCGTTCCCTTCGACCCCGTGGCGAGCAAGGAGTTGTGGCTCGACGCCCTCGCGGACGCGGAAGCGTTCGCCCGTTCTGGCCCGACCGACGAGGTTGGATGCCTCTACTACTCCCCCGAACTGGAGACCTTCACCGTGCCTGACCGAGAAGGGGAGTTGGCCAGCCAGGGGCTGGTCCCGCACTTCGGGGCGCCCGGCGGGGTGCTCCCACGGGTGGTGGACGCATGAAACTCGCCGCATCGACCGTTCTTACCTGACCGTCTTCCGTCCGGAGTTGCACCCATGACAAGATTCCACCCCCTCTCGTGCTGTTTCATGATCGCGATCGGTCTTCCCCTAGCTGCTCAGGACGACCCCTTCGGGTGGGAGAACGCCACCGAGTTCAGCTATGTGGCAACGTCAGGCAACGCATCGTCCAGGACGCTCGGCTTGAAGTCGACCCTCACCGGCTCGGGCAGCGGCGGCACGTTCAAGCTTGAGCTAGGGGGCATCCGGGCTTCCTCGAACTTTACGACCCGAACCGCGGTGGGAACCCCCGACGACTTCGTGATCAACGATGAGACGCGGACGGAGCAGTCGGCCGCGAACTACTTCGCCCGCAGCCGGTACGACCACACGCTGGGCGCCGCGTTTGCCTTCGGCGGCGGCGGATGGGAGCGAAACACCTTTTCCGGAGTAAACCACCGCTTCTCGTTCGTGACGGGGGTGGGCAGGACCTGGGTCGAGAGCGACACGGGGCTCTTCAAGACAGACTTGGGCGTGACGTACACGATCCAGAGGGACGTGGAACCCGATCCGACGAGGAGTGACGAGTTCGCCGGTCTCCGTGCGACGATCGAGGCATCGCGCGCCTTGACTTCAACGACGGACCTGGCAACGACTCTCGTTCTCGATGAGAATCTGAACAATACCGACAACTTCAGATTCGACTTGATCGTCTCACTCGCGGTCGTTCTGACGGAGGGTCTCGCGTTCAAGACGTCCTACCAGATGCTCTTCAACAACGATCCGCCGCTCACGGGAGTTCCCCTGCTCGACGTCAACGTCGTGCCGACGGGCCAAGTCCTGATCCCCAGTCAGAAGGTGGACAGCTTCCTCACGCTGTCGCTCGTCATCCAGCTGTAGTGGCGCTGTGGTAGGTCATCCAGTTGTGGCGGTGTTGTGGTAGAGAGGCTCTGGTGCGGAACTACCGACCAGCCGGAGCCGACAACACCAACTGCTCGCAGGAAGAGGTGGAGCAACTAGAAGCGGATCGAGTTAATGACGATGGCCGTGACGGTCCCCAGGGCCGCCCCGACGAGGATGTCGGTCGGGAAGTGCTTGGCCGCTGCCAAGCGCAAGCCAGCGATCGCAGCGGCGGTAATGAGGGGCCAGGTTCTGTTGAAACCCGTCTTGTCGGTCGTGCTCAGGTAATACGACGTGCCCATGGCGAACGCCGTCGAGGCGTGACCGGAGTACATGGATCGGTGACTGTTCACGCTCGCCTCGTGCTCGATGGCATCCTCACTGTAGAGCACCGGGCGATTTCGGTTGATTATCGCCTTGGCCAGCTGATTCACACCGAAGGTCCATGCGGTAGCCTCGACCGACGCAGCCACGTCTCTGTTCCCATCCGGCAGCCTGCTCAAGTCGTACCATGTGGCCGCTCCCAGCACGAGTATTATTACATCGCTGACGAGATCCCACTGCGGCCTTTCTGTGGAAACCACCCAGCGATCGATGGCAGGAAGGGTCGCCGGATCACACGGAGCACAGGTCGGCAAACCATCATTGATGCTGAAGATGGTCGGAATGAACCCGACGGCGAGGCCCCCGACAACGGAAGCAAACTGTCCGACGGAGATTTCCCAGGTGTCCGTCTCGGCCGATTGACCGGAGAGCGGCAGAACGCCGATCGCGGTGGCTGAGAGCGCTGTCAGGAATGTGAAACCGGGACCCCGAGTCCCGCGGTCGTAGGTGTGCATGGTTTGGCTGGCGGTTCGAGTGAGGAGTCGGTCACACCACCGTCTACCACGCAAACTTGCACGCAAACGCTGACGCCGATAGTGGACTCTGGTCCTACACCTATGAGGCTCCGCCGGCCGACTGCCCCACGAATAGCCGGCACCGATCGTCACCCGAGCAAGCCGAACCTCGAATTCGGTCCCGAGGAAGGCGGTATAGAGATCAACGGGCGCGATTGACAGATCCGCACGCTCGATGTCATCGGTGACCCCTGAATAGTCGGTCGCGAACGAGCCGTACCCGATGATCGACTTGGTGAGCGAGTATCCGACTCCGACCGCCCAGTTGAGGACGTCGTCCATCGTGTGGACCACGTCGAAGCTCTGGACCACTGCGGGAACCTGGGTGACGAATTCTTCCCCCTCCATCACCACGTAGGGATCGATCGCGTCGAACCACTCGCCGCTGGCGTTGATACGGGCCTTGCCGAGCTGCCAACCAAAGCCCAGACCTACCGAGAGGGGGGATTTGTATTCGGCTGACAAATCCGTCTGGATATCCGCCACCAGGGCGCGCCGCCGGCTCTGGGAGCGTTGGGCGCCATACCAGGAGATTCGCCCTGGACGGTGAGGTCGCGTTGGTGACGGCGAGCTGGAAATCGCTGAGCGGCTTGATGGACTTCATCACCATCGCCTGACTGTGCGATTGGATCGACAGCATCGAGGAGCTCGAGGAGCTCTTCCCGGGCTACGACGGGTTGGTGCGGCGGATCAGCCGGTTCATTCGCATCCAGGTGTAGATCATGAGCCCCTATCCCCGGTCCCTGGCCTCTCGCCACTCGGTGCCGAGGTCCAGCTCCGCCACCCAGCGCTCGATTTCCCGTTGATCGATCTGATCGGCGCTCAGGCGGAGCATCATGGCAATGTCCCGTAGGTGCCGGTCCGATCCCGAGTCTCGATAGTACTCGAGCTTCCTGACGATTACGTACTCGGGGGGGGCAAGGGCAACGGAGCCCTGATCGAGTTGAAGGCTCTGCCGCCGGTCAAACGCCCACACGTGAAGCGGGTCGGAACCGCTGATATACACGTCGGCCCTCAGTGCGGAATCACGGTGGATAACGTTGAAGTGACCGTGTCGCTGACGGCCGGCCTCCTCACGAAGCGTGTCGAGCGGCGGTACATAGAAGGCCTCCGGATCGAACGCGTCTGAGAATTGTTGCGCGTCCTCCGGAGCCAGCCCGAGCACGATGTCGATGTCACGGGTGAAACGGGGATCGCCGTAAATGACAGCGGCGACCCCACCGGTGACCATGTAGGGGATCCCGAGCGCTTCGAGGGGCCGGACGAAGACGCCGACCAGATCAGGTGCTGCCACCGGCCACCAGTTCTCTGGCTTTCGACCTGATCTCCTCCTCGTCGAGGTCGGGCTCGGTGGTGCGCAGCCATGCCTCTTTCAACTCGACGGCTTGCCGTATCATGCCGTTCATGACGTCCAACTTCTTACTCGGCGTCATCCGCCGGAGAATTTCAAGCTCTTGGCGGCGGTCGTCATCCATGGCGGTCGTCATCCATGCCTGAATGTCATCGTGGGGCGCCAGGCAGGCAACGGTAACGGCGGAGTGAAACCGAGTCCGGGCGTATCAACCCCAGCTCCACCCGATTGTCAGCCCGTATTGGAAGTCCCGTCCGGCGTTCTGGGTCGGCGGTCGGCTGTCGAAGCTCTCAGTCACGTTGAGGCCGATATCGAAATCGTTGAAGATCTCCCACGATATGCGCCCGTCGAGGTTGAATCGGAAGCGCCCGCCGTCGGCGGGGGTGAAGAAGGTGCTGGTCGTCGTACTGATGTAGAAGTCCCCGATGTCGAATGCGTCGAAGTTCATAGTGCTGGTGATTATGGTGTCGATGTTCGCCTCGAACCAAAGCAGGACGCGAGGAACGAGGTCGGCAACTCCCTTGGCAACGATGGCGGCTAAGTCGTAGAATCTCTTCACCAGTGCACAGCCCCCCTCAGGAGCCCCCCCATCGAAACGACTGCCATCGATTACCGCGAGATCCTGGAAAGGACGCCCTTGGTTCCTTGGGTGGCGGACGCCCAAACTTGGTGCTTCACCTATGTAGGCCCGCAAGCGGCTGAGCTACTGGGCTTTCCTGTCGAGGATTGGTACGATCCGTCCTTCTGGACCGACAGCATCCATCGTGACGACCGTGCGGATGCTGTTACCACATGTACGACCCTCTCCGAGGAGGGAGGCAGCTTCGAATTCGCCTACCGAATGGTAAGGTCGGACGGGAAAGTCATTTGGGTGAAGGATATCGTCTCCGTCGAGATGGGGGACACCGGTCCGGTCACGCTTCGCGGTTTCCTCATCGATATCACCGAACAGAAAGCGCTGTCGGATGAAGTCCAAGAGGGCTACGACCGGGTCCAGAGGCTCTTACTGGACGCCCCGGATGCGATCCTTTCCGTTCGGGCCGACGGCACCATCGCTCGAATCAACAAGGTGGCCCAGGACATGTTCGGCTTCTCGGCGGAGGAGCTGGTTGACTCCCCCATCGAGCGTCTCATTCCTGAGCGCTTTGGCTGGAGTCATGTGAGGCACCGGGCCGGTTTCGTCAAGCAGGCGTCGAGCAGGCACATGGGCAAGAGGCTCGACCTTCTGGCGCGGAAACGTGATGGCTCGGAGTTCCCGGTGGAAGTCAGCTTGAGTCCGTTTGAGGCCCAAGAAGAATTCCATGTGATCGCCGCCGTACGGGACGTCTCGGACCGGAGGCACGTAGAGGCCGAGCTGAGAGCGAGCGAGCGCCTGCTCCGCCAAATGGTGAACTCGCTGCCTGTTCTGATGGCTTTCGCCGACGCGGACCAGCGCTATCGCTTCGTCAACAACAACTATGGCGAGTGGTTCGATCTGGACCCCACCCAGATGGTGGGCCGGACCGCCCGAGAGGTGATGGGAGAGGAAGCCTACGCCCTCGCACAGCCTAGAATCGAAGGGGTGCTGCGGGGGGAGAACCAACACTCGGAAATGGCCTTTCCGGGACGCGACGGTACCCCCAGGCCCGTCGAAGTATCCCACGTTCCGCAGTTCGACGATGAAGGCGCCGTGGTGGGATACTTCGTGATCGTTTCGGACATTTCGGATCGGGTGAACGCTCAAACCGCGGACCGCGATCACCGGGAAGCGTTGGCCCATTTCTCGCGCGTGGCCACCATGGGTGAGCTTGCCGCGTCGATGGCCCACGAGCTCAACCAACCCCTGGCCGCCATCACCGCCAACGCCCAGGCTGCGAGCCGCTTTCTCGCGATGCCACGGCCAGACATCGAGGAGGTCGAGGAAGCGTTGGGCGACATCGCCGGAGACGCCAAGCGTGCCGCCAACGTCATCCGTCACATGCGAGACCTCCTACGCAAGGGCGCCCGCCGCGAGGACGCTGTTGACGTCCCGTCGCTGATCACGGAAACGGTCGATATGCTCCGCAGTGACGCCATCGCGCGAAGCTGCTCGGTAGCCGTGGAGTGCCCGGGCGATGTTCCGCTCCTGTCCGGAGACCCGATTCAGCTGAAGCAGGTCGTCCTCAATCTCATGATGAACGCGTTCGAGGCGGTATCCGAGGGAAATGGCGATCCGGGAGAGCTCGTAATCACGGCTTCCTCGTCGGACCACCGTGTCGAGATCAGCGTCAGCGACAACGGGCCGGGCTTTTCCCCCGACCTCGAGAAGGATGCCTTTACGGCGTTCGTGTCGACCAAGCCGGAGGGGTTGGGGATGGGCCTTTCAATCAGCCGGAGCATCGTCGAAGCCCACGGAGGCGAGTTGGTCTCCGTTGCCAACTCCGAGGGAGGTGCCACCCTTCGCATTCGCTTGCCTGTGCCTTACGGCGAGGAGGGGCACTCACCTCGGGCGGTCACATAGAGCTCGGCGCCCGTGTCGTCAATCCAGAAAGGTTATCTGCTACTCGCGGACATCTCCGGCTTCACGGCCTTTCTCGAAGGCACCGAACTGGATCATGCTCAGGGCGTCCTCGAGAACGTCATGCGCACGATCATTGGGCAGCTGACACCGGCTTTTCAACTGGCCGAGGTGGAAGGCGACGCCGTCTTCGTGTACGGCCTCGAGGAGGGCGTGTCGCGCGGGGAGCTCATCTTCGATCTGGTGGATGCCACGTATGCGGCGTTCCGCGACCTTCGCCAGACCATGAGCCGTAACGCAACGTGTCCGTGCCGAGCATGCCAAACCATCGATCATCTGGATCTCAAGTTCGTCACCCACTTCGGCGAGTTCGTCCTGCAGGACGTGGCGGGCAGGAGCAAGCCCCTCGGTTCCTCCGTGAACCTCGCTCACCGGCTGCTCAAGAATCACGTGACCGAGGAGACGGGATGGCATGCCTACGCCCTCTTCTCGGAGGCGAGCCTCGAGCGCATGGGCGTTGAGTCGCACGGGATGCACGAGATCGTCGAAGAGTACGACCATCTGGGCGAGACCAGACTGCTCGGGCTCGATCTCGCTGGTCGGTATGTCGATCTGGTGGAGGGCCGTCGCGTCCTCGTCGAAGCGGAGGACGCGCATGTCTCCGTCTCGAGGAGATTCGACGCTACACCCGCCGTCACCTGGGACTGGTTCAATGACCCTGTCAAGCGATCCCAGTGGATGCCCCACTCGGACTGGCAGGCGTTGGATCGCCCCGGTGGACGAACCGGCCGCGGGACGCAGAATCACTGCTCGATATCGAAGGTCGTCGAGCAGATTCTAGACTGGCACCCGTTCGACTACTACACCGTCCGCTTCAGCCGGGGACCTCTTCGCATGCTGAGCACCGTCGAGTTCAAGCCGCTCGACGGCGGGACCGAGATCCGTTGGAAGATGCTGGCCGAGGGACGTCTCCCTCGCTTTGTGCTCGTTGGTGCCTGCCGGGCCATGGCGAGGTTCGGGATCGAGCTCGATGAAGCGCTCGACCGTCTCACTGCCCTCCTGTCCGGGCCGGAAGCGGCGGACGTCGAGGGGGCCTCGTGACGGGCGCTCCTACGAGCCTCCTTATGCGTCCCTAAGCGAAATCGCCGCGTCCACCCGGCTCGCCCGCCGGGCAGGCATCCACGCTGCGAGCCCCGCTACCGTCATCAAGACGACGGCGGCGCCACCGAGCGTCAGAGCATCCGTATAGCCAACGCCGAACAGCAGGCTCTGCAGAGCGAGACCCAAACCGTATGAAATCGCGAACCCGAGACCGATCCCGAGCACCGATAGCGTGATCCCCCTCGAGAGAATGAGTCGCACCAGGGACTCCGGCTCGGCGCCCAGGGCGATACGGATGCCGATTTCACGGACGCGCTGGGAGGCGCCGTACGACACGAGACCGTAGAGGCCGACGGAGGCGAGCAGGAGAGCCAGCACGGCGAACGCACCGACGAGGTAGCCGATGGTCCGGGTCTCGGCCATCGAATCGGTCATCGCGGCCTGCAGGTCCACGACAGACGAGACCGGAAGCTCAGGGTCGATCGTTGCCACCGTGCGACGGATCGCCTCCGGCAGCTGGGCGCGACCACTCTCCGATGAGAGGTGGAGTGCCATAATTGGGCTGTAGACCTGCGATGCGGGGTAGTAGACGCCAGGGTTACCCTCTGATCTGAGCGACCGCATCTGCACGTCGGGCACGAGTCCGACGACCCTCCAGTTCTGAGCCCTTTGCAGCTCTTTCCCGATCGGGTCCTCTCCCGGCCAGAACATGTCGGCCAACGCATTGTTGACGACTACAACGCGCTCTGGCTCATCGTCGAAGCCGCCAAGCGCCCGGCCGCGAATGATCGGGATGCCCATCGTCTCGAAGTATCGGGGACCTACAACGGTGTACTCCGCTTCGAAGGACACGTCGTCCCGCCCGGCCGGACGAACCGTGGATCGGCTGTGGCCACCGGCGATCGGGAGCTGGTTCGCGAGGGTCGCGGAACGTACATCCGGCAGTCGCTCGGCCTCGGCAAGCAGCGCTTCGAAGAGGGCTCTGCCGCTATCCTCGTCGTATCGACCCGTGCCGAACAGGTTCACGAAGCCGGCGACCAGTCCGCTGGGCTCGAAACCCGGTTGAGCCATCCGGGCGTTGAGGACGCTTCGTCCGAGCAGTGCTGCGCCCGCAACGAGGCCGAGCGAGAGCGCCAGCTGTGAGACGACTAGTGCATCGCGCAGCCGAGTCTTCGAGCGCGGACCGGTAGAGGCGCCTTGTCGCAGGGCATCCAGCGCGTCACGGCGTGAAGCGGCCCATGCTGGGGCGGCTCCAAAGAGGAGCCCTGCGATCAAGCCGACGCCAACCAAAAAGATGTACACGCGACCGTCCGCATCAAGCGATACCGAGACGTCGAAGGGGAACACGATGGGAAGGAAGTCGCCTGCCGCGACCACGACCGGGATCGCCAGTAGTGTTGCGCCCAACGCGAGTAGTCCGTTCTCGGTGATAATGTGCCGGATCAGCCGGGGCCGGCCGGCGCCTAGTGCCATCCGTACGCCCATCTCCGTACGGCGCGTCGCGGCGCGTGAGAGAGAGAGGTTCGCGACGTTGGTGCAGGTCAGAAGCAGGACGAGTCCGACGATCAGCAGGAGCATGAAGGAGATCTGCTCCGCCTGCTCCCGCCCGCCGGGATCGAGCCCCACCCCCTCGGCGAGGAGGACCTGCACGTCCTCACTGTAGGTGGAGGCCTCGCGCAGTCGAGCCCCCACCACTTGCATCGAAGCACGCGCCTCTTCGAACGTGACGTCATCGGCGAGGCGTCCCACGACATTGATCCAGCTCGTGCCCCATGAATCGAATGTCTGGGGTGCGCGACCGCCAGCGCGCATCATCGTCGGCACGAAGAGTCCCGGCCGCGGGCCGATGCTCTCGATTCCCGCGAATCCTTTAGGGGTGACGCCGATCACCTCGTACGGCTGCGCTCCAATCTGAATCGTGCTTCCGACGATCGATCGATCGGTACCGTAGCGCCGCGTCCAAAGCGCATGGCTCAGGACGACGACCGGGTGGGCACCCGGCTCGACATCGTCCGCCGGTTGGATGAGTCGCCCGAGGTGTGGTCCGACCCCGACTACGTGGAAGTAACTGCCGGTCACGACTTGCCCGAGGACGCGTTCCGTCTCCGCACCGCGTCCTAAGACGAAGGCCTCCCTCTGATATCCGGCGACGGCCGCCAGCGTTCGCGCCGATTCGCCGATGAGCTTCATCGCCGGCCAAGAGAAGTTGTCCCAGCGGGGTGCGGATTCGTAGGACCGAGCAATCTGTACCAGGCGACCTGGATCATGGACCGCGGCCGGTGCTCGCAGAACGAGTCCGTTGACGAGTGAGAAGATCGAGGCGTTCGCCCCGATGCCGAGCGCGAGCGTCAACGCGGCGACGACCGTGAAGCCCGGCGCCCGGAGAAGAACCCGGGCCGAGTATTTGAGGTCCTGAAACACACTGCCCATCGTCCACCCCTCCGTTCTCATCCACATGGCGTGGGGCAGCGCCCCCACGGCGAATCCAGGTGCAGTCGGCAGACCGGGAGCCCCGGACGCACGAGCCTTCTTCAACGCGACGAGCTCGCCGCGCCACTCATCCAGCCACTCGCCTCGCCGGTCCTTGGGGACGAGGAGGCTCGCCACCCGGACCAGGAGCAACGACACCCTCGAGATCATCCCGCGCCACCTGCCGGCTCGGCTCTGAGGTCGGCGGCGAGATCGGCTATGCGTGCGGCCCCGTCAGCGAGCGCCTGAGCTCCGTCGCTGCTCAGATCGTAGTACCGACGACGGGGTCGGCCCTCACGCTCTGCGACGCGTTGATCCTCCCAGCGCGCCGTGACGAGCCCGCTCTTTCTGAGGCGCCCGAGGGTCGGATAGACGGTCCCGGACGGCATTCCCGTTCGGGCGACGATGTCCAGCCCGTACGTGACTCCATCCCGAATCGATCCAAGGATCTGAAGCGACGTAACGCCTAGTGACCGAGGCATCTTGGTCTCCGTCAATGACTGTAGGTGCTCCGATTGCGGCTCTATACGCTCTTACTGCATAGAAGTGTAACGTAAGTAGTAATCTTATGCTAGTCCTGGTCAAGCCTTGAACGCTAGCATTGACTCGGGTTGACGCCCCCTACTCGAATCGCCCCTTAGCGCATAGGATACTGGGCTCGCTCGCGTGACACGGCGCTCGGTTGCGCACCTCAACCTTCATCTGTGACTTGACCATGCTTGCTCCCGGAGATCCGGCACCGGACTTCTCGCTCGCCCGGTTGGACGGAACCGATTGGCGACTCGAGGAGGAGACCGCCGAGGGTCCCCTCCTGCTCACCTTCATCGAGACCGACTGTCCGACCTGCCGCCTCACGGTGCCGTATCTGAAGCGCCTTGCCGAGGCGCTCGGCTCCAGCGGCCACCGGGTGGTCGCTGTGTCGCAGGACGGTGGCCCAGAAACACGGGAGTTGGTGGGGGCCTATGATGTGGGCTTCCCGGTTCTCCTGGACGCGGATCTGGACGCGTCCCGCACCTACGATCCGCCCAGCGTTCCGGCCCTGTTCCTCGTGGGCCCCGGGGGACAGATCGAGTTCTCCGAGGTGGGCTTCCACAAGGAGGACCTCAACTCGGCGGCGGAGAAAATGCTTTCAGGCCTCGGACTTCCTGTGCGGACAGTGGCGGACCTCGACGATGGGGCTCCCCTGATGAAGCCCGGGTGCGTGTCCCGCCATCTCGAGTCGGCAGTGGCTTCCGAGGCTCTCGGCTCGGTAGTGGCCGTCGGGGCTGTCGAGCCCGCAGTGACCGACGGATCTGGCGAAGCGTCTGGCGACGAGTCGCCCGAGCCGATCGACCTCCTCCCCGAGCGAGCACCGCGGGCCTCACGTCTCACGCTGGCCGAGGACGAGGATCCGTACGAGTACTGCATGCGTGCCGGCTTCTCGCCATTCCTTGCCGTGGTCCCGCCTACCGCGGAGCGCGTTGACGCCTTCTTGGCGGCGATCCCACATGAACCGGATCGCGTGGTGGGATTAGTCCCGCCCTGCTATGGGCCCGCCACGATCGAGAAGATCGCCGCCAACGCGGTGATGGCGGGGTGCAAGCCGGAGTACATGGAGGCTCTGATCCCCGTGGTCAGGGCCGCTTGTGACGAGCGATTCAACCTGCACGGGGTGCAGGCGACGACGCACGCGGCCACCCCGTTGATCATTCTGAGCGGGCCGGCCGCCACGCGGTTGGGCTTCGCGAGCGGGGCGGGGGTGTTCGGAAACGTGGCCCGGGCCAACAGTTCCGTGGGTCGGGCGCTCCAGCTCGTGATGGCGAACCTGGGCGGTGCTCTCCCGGGTGAGATCGACATGTCGGCGCTGGGGAACCCGGGACGCTTTTCGTACTGCGTGGCCGAGAATCACGAGGACAGCCCGTGGGAGCCTTTCCATGTGGAGCTCGGCTTCGATGAGGACGAGAGCACCGTCACGCTGTTCGCCGCCGGCGGGCTCACGGAAGTGAGCGAACACACGGCCCGCACCGGATCGGGGGTGCTCCGCACGATCGCCGCCACGCTCTCGATGGTCTGGAGCTGGAGGCGGTGCGAACGCGTCGACGCCGTGGTCGCGTTGTGCCCCGAGCACGCGGCGACTCTGAGTGCAGACGGATTCACCAAGAGTGACGCGCGGGACTTCCTCTTCGAGCACACCGGCGTTCCCCTTCGGGCGTTCAATCACGAGGGCACGGAGGGCACCCAGCTCCGTGATTCCTACGAGGAAGTCCTGATCGACGGGGAGCCTCACTACCGCAAGTTCAAAGACCCGTCACAGATTCGGATCATCGTCATCGGTGGTACGGCCGGAAAGTTCTCCGCGGTCATGGGGGGGTGGCTGACCGGCGCAGAGGGCTCGCAGATTGTGACCTACCCAGTGAAGTGGTAGGCACGCGAACAAAGTGATAGCCAGCGAATAGAATGGTGACCGAACGAACATCCAAGAAGGAGACTCCATGTCAACGTTGGTGAACCCTCTCGATGAACGCTCTCGAGACCGACAGCTTCCCGCTCCGCGGCTCGATAGCCTCGAGGGCAAGACGCTCGCCCTCCTCGACATCAGCAAGCCCCGAGGGAAGGAGTTTCTGGACCGGCTGGAGCAGCTCCTCAAGGAACGGCACGGCGTTTCCAAGATCGTTCGTGAGATCAAGCCGACGTACACCAAACCCGCTCCCGGAGCTCTGCTGGAGAGGCTCGCATTCGTGGATGGGGTGATCGAAGCCCTGGCTGACTGAGGCTCCTGCACAACGTGCAGTTTGCACGACAGCGTTCGACTCGAAGAGAACGGGATCCCTTCCGTGCCCTTGGCCACATCTGAGTTCCGCACGGCTGCCAGGGTGCAGGCGAGCCGCTTGGGGCGACCCGACCTGGAGGCAGTGTTCGTTTCACACCCGATCCAGGATCGGACTACCGCCGAGATCGAGGAGCGCGCGGACGCGGTCATCGAGGAGGTCGTAGCCCGGCTCACGAGCACGTCCTGAGGGGGGGAACAGACACGCCGCCCTCGTGTCCGATTGCGCGTCCACTGGCTCATCCACCACATCGCGGCCTACCTTGTCCGTCGGCCCGAGAACGCTCTTGATGGGAGGCACCACCACCATGCGACCACGCGCACGATCTCGTATTTCGATGTTGGTGAGTACGGCGGCGGCTATTCTGCTCGTCCTTCCCCTCATCTCAATCGGGGCCCAGCCGGCCGCTGCCGCGGTGTGGCCGGTCATTCAGACGCAGGAGCCGGCTCTGGAACATGCCAGAACCGGCTCCCTGGATGAGACCATGCCTGTCGGACCCGGCGTCACGGTTGGGCAGCTCGAGAACGGTCTCCGCTACTACATCCGCGAAAACAGTGAGCCGGACAACCGAGCGGAGTTCAGTCTGGTGGTCCAGGTGGGCTCGGTGGTCGAGGACGAAGACCAGTTGGGGTTGGCCCACTTTCTCGAGCATATGGCCTTCAACGGGACCGAGAACTTCGAGAAGCAGGAGTTGATCGATTTCATGGCATCGATCGGCATGCGGATGGGCGCCGACCTGAACGCCGGGACCGGCTTCGACGAGACCAGATACATGCTTCAAATCCCGACGGACTCCCCCGAGGTGATGGCCAACACCCTCCAGATCCTGGAAGACTGGGCCCACGGAATCACGTTGGATCCCGAGGAGATCGATAAAGAGCGAGGCGTAATCATCGAAGAGTGGCGGATGCGTCGTGGCGCCGGCGCGCGAGTTCAAGACGAGCAGTTCCCGGTGCTCTTGAGGGACTCGCGGTATGCGGAGCGCAGCCCGATCGGAACGGTCGAGAGCCTCGAGACCTTCGGGCACGAGGCTCTAGCGCGCTTCTACCGCGATTGGTACAGGCCCGACCTGATGGGGATCATCGGCGTCGGCGACTTCGACGGGGCCGAGGTGGAGGCCCTTCTCATCGAGCACTTCGAAGGGATCTCCGCTCCCGAGAGCCCGCGTGAGCGTACCGACTATTTGGTTCCCGACCATGATGAGACCCTTTTCGCGATCACGACCGACGAGGAGCTGACGTCGACCAACGTCGCCGTGTATCACAACCTGGAACTGGATGAGGAGGGGACGATCGGCGCGTACCGCCGAGGGATCGTGGAGCGTTTGTACAACGGCATGCTCAATCTCCGGTTCAGCGAGATTGCCCGGGAGCCCAATCCACCATTTCTGGGTGCCGGCGCGAGCAAGGGGCGCCTCGTGAGCTCGAAGGGTGCGTACGTTCTGAGCGCCACTGTGGCGGAGGACGGGATCGAGCGGGGGCTCGAGGTCGTGTTCACCGAGGCGGAGCGTGTGGCGCGCTTCGGTTTTACCGCTTCCGAGCTCGAGCGCCAGAAGATCGACGTACTCAGGGGTATCGAGCGTTCATACACCAACCGAGAGAACCGGAGGTCGGCCAGCTATGCCGCCGAGTACTCCAGGGCCTTCCTGGACGGTGAGCCGATCCCTGGAATCGAGTACGAGTACGAGCTCTACAAGCGCTTCATACCCGGAATCACACTGGACGAGGTGAACGAGATCGGGAGCGATTGGATCCGTCCGGAAAACCGGGTCATCGTCGTCACCGGGCCCGAGAAGGAAGGTCTCGAGATGCCGAGCGAAGAGGCCCTCCTGGCCGTGCTGGCCGGCGTGTCGGAGGTGGAAATCACGGCCTACGAAGAAACGGTGATCGATCAGCCGCTCCTGGCAGAGATTCCGGAGGGATCGGCGGTCGTCGCCACGCGTGAGTTCGCCGAGGGCATCGTGGAGTGGGAGTTGGCCAACGGAGTCAGGGTCGCGCTCAAGCCCACCGATTTTCGGGAGGATCAGATCCTGTTCCGGGGGTTCAGCCCGGGGGGTACGTCCTTGGCGAGCGACGAGGAGTGGATTCCGGCGAGCTCCGCCACGGCTGTGATCCGGGGTGGGGGGTTGGGTGCGTTCGACCCGATCGACTTGAACAGGGTTCTGACGGGCAAGGTCGCCACGGCGAGCCCGTTCATTTCGTCGTTCGAGGAAGGCGTCAGGGGGAGTGCGTCTCCGCAGGACCTCGAGACGCTGTTTCAGCTCATCTACCTGACGTTCACCGCGCCTCGTGCCGATCGAGAGTACTTCGAAGTGTTCAACACGCGGAACCGGACCAGCTTGCAGAACCGTGACGCGAGCCCTGCTGTCGCGTTCAATGATGCGATCAACCGGATCATGACGCAGGACGCCCTACGGTCGCGTCCGGTGACCGTCGAGACGCTGGATCACACCGACCTCGACGCCTCGCTCGCGTTCTACCAAGATCGATTCGCCGATGCGAGCGACTTCACGTTCATCTTCGTAGGCAACATCGACCTCGACACCGTGCGGCCCCTGGTCGAGCGGTACCTGGGCGGATTGCCGTCGACGAATCGGGTCGAGACGTGGCGCGATCTCGGCACCCGTCCACCCAGGGGTGTGATCGAAGAGACGGTACGCAGGGGCCTCGAGCCACAGTCCCAGACGCGGCTGTTCTTTACCGGCTCGCTCGACTATGGCGACAGGAGCCAGAGGCTCGGCATCGCCGTCATGACGGGGGTTCTGCGCACTAGGCTGCGTGAGGTCCTCCGTGAAGAGTTGGGCGGCACGTACAGCGTTTCGGTTGGGTCGACCTTTTCTTGGCGGCCGGAGGGCCAATATCGCCTGTCGGTCACCTTCGGCTCCGATCCGGAGCGTGCCGATGAGTTGCTCGAGGCGGTGTATGGAGAGATCGAGCGCCTCAAGGGCTCGCCTCCCACCGAGGACGAGGTCAACGACGTCCGCGAGGCCCAACGTCGCACGTGGGAAGAGAATCAGGAATCGAACTCCTGGTGGCTCAATGTGCTCGACGGCCGCTACCGGTATCTGCTCGACCAGAGCGACGGCCGCTACCCGTCAGGCGACCTTCTCCTCGCCACCCTGCCGACGTTCGAGTCGTCGCTCACTGCGGTGACGCCGGCCACCATCCAGGAGATTGCGCGCCGCTACTTCGACATGGACAACCGCGTACGGGTGACGCTGCTTCCGGAGGAGCTGAACTGACCGTTTTCCGGAGGAGCTGAGCTGATCGTCCTCCGGAGGAGTTGAGCTGATCGTCGTGTTCGCGGGTCAGCGCTGTGCCGAGTATTCCATGTAGGCGGCACTCAACCAGCCCGTGGCCCCAGGGAGCTCGGCGTACCCTCGGGCGGGGTTGGAAGCGATGAGCTGGTCGGCGGAGAGTCCCCGAGCGATCCCTGATTTGATCCGGTCGCGGATCGTCACGAGCATCGTTCGGAACTCCAAGAGGTCCGTGCGCGTGGAGAGCTGACCGTGGCCGGGGATGATGATCGTGTCGTCGTCGATCAGTCCCGCGATGGTCCACAACGCGTCGATCATTCCGTCCGTCGATCCTCCGTTGCCCTGATCGATGTAGGGAAGCCCATACCGAACGAACATGTCCCCAGTGTGGATGACGTTCGCGTCACGCCAGTACACCTGCGCGTCGCCGTCCGTGTGCCCGGGGCCCGTGTGGATGACATCGATGGCGTTGTCGTTGTAGTAGAAGCGCGTGGACTCATCGAACGTGATCTTGGGCAACCCCACTTCTTCATACGCGGGCTGGGGGCGGTTGGACCCTGACAACACCTGGTCGGTCGCCATCCGCTTCCGGCTGTTGTCGTGAGCCACGATGAGCGCTCCGGCCCGCCCGAAGTTCTCGTTCCCGTCGGTGTGGTCGTAGTGGAAGTGGGAGTTGACGACGAACTCGACGGGGTTGTCGGTGAACTCGGCTATGGCCGCGACGATCTTGTCGGTCAGCGGAGCGAACTGGTCGTCGACGATGAACGTTCCGTCGTCGCCGACCGAGACGCCGATGTTTCCGCCGCTCCCCTGGAGCATGTAGATGCCCTCGGTCACCGGGATGATCGAAATCTCGATGTTGTCGAAGTTCTGGGCCGAGCCCAGTGCGGGGCAGACCAACAGACCGAGTACGGCGGACATCATGCGTCGCATGATCACACTCTCCAGTTCGTTTGTGGCTGCCGCTCCACTTGCTGGCGGCCGTTTCACTCGTGGCGACCGCTTCCCTTGTAGCTACCGTGACGAAGAGCCGATGTTGAGGTTCTCCGCGTCGCGGGTATGGAAGAACACAGCCACGGCCATCTCGTCGGTTGTCGCCTCGCCGAAGGTGACTTCCCGAGGCGGATTCGAGTGCTGATACGGACTCTCGGGCGAATTGTCGAAGGTCGCCTCCATGTGCACCACTGAGCCCGCGGGCAGACGCTGAGGCTCGGTCAGCGCGTACTGGGTCTGCCAATAGAAGTCGAAGCGGGGCACTGTGACCAGGTCGACGCGCGTGCCGTCGGGCAGGGTCGCCCAGATGTCCATGGCCTTACCGAGGTAGTGCATGTGCGCCACGAGCGAGTGGATGGTGATATCCTCGGTGATGGGATACCGGCCCGTGACCACGTGGTTCGGGTCTCCCGCCGGAATCCGCAGCCCGAAGCCCATCGCGCCCAGCGCATAGGCGTTGTAGAGCACTCTCTGGGGGGGTCGCCGGGCGTATCGCAGCCCCACACGCGTCAGATCCTCTTGAGCTGTGCCGTTTTTGTGGTAGTGCATCTGCACCACGATCTTCGAGCCGGCTTCTAGGAGATAGCCCGATCCCTCCGGTGTCGCGGCGGCCACATATCCGGGACCCCAGCCCGGCACCATGTAAGCCTGGAAGCCGGGCCCACCGAAGCAGGTATAACCCTCACCCGGCTCGGCCTCATCCCGTCGCGGCGCGATTGACCCCTCTTGGTCGACATAGATCACGATGTGGTGGTCCACGGTCCGATTGCCGGGGATTACCTCGACGACGTCGACCCATTGGTCGTTCTCGAGCTTGGGGTCGAGCACGAAACAGCGATACTCATCATCACCTTCGGCCGCAATCTGATATGGAGAATCCCAGGTGAGCGTGAGGTCGGGCTCGCCAAGCTGCCAGCCGTCATTGAAGGTGGGAACCGGTGGCGTCAAGGCGTCGTCGCCCTGGGGCGAGCCGGCATCGACCCACCGCTGAATCGTGTTGATCTCCTTATCGTCGAGACTGCGGTCATTGGTGTATTCCTGAAGGCCAGGCGCCGCATGCCAGGGAGGCATCCGCCTCTGACTCACCTGCTCGCCAATTCTTCTCGCGTACCTGCGGGCGTCCTCGTAGGTCAGCAAGGACATCGGGGCGACTTCACCCGGTCGATGGCAGGTGACGCAGTTGTCCATCAAGATGGGTGCGACATGCTCCGCGTAAGTCACGTCCTGGGCTGAGGCAGTCCCCACGAGTAGCAAGAGGCACGCGGCAACGGCTAGACCGCTTCCGGTTTTCGCATTGATCGTCATGGTTTTCCCTCGGGTAGGGCTCGACGGGCGGGTGAAGTCTGCGTCACCTCGAGAATGTACGTCTACCCGCCATCCGGCAAGTCCTCATGGATAGGACGGCCAGATTCTAGCGGACGGAGCCGCGGCACTACTCTTCTACTACCTCCGCGTCTACCACGTCCTCGTCGTCCCCGCCCCCGTCGTCCCCGTCCTCGTCGTCGTCGTCTTCACACGCACAGTTGCCACACCAGCATCCACAGACCGAGCAACGACCGCCACGGCAGCGCCATCGCCTCCGTCCACCGAAGATCCAATAAAGGAGACACGCGATCAGGATTAGCCTGAAGATTCCGACACTGGCCAGGCTCACAAAGAAAGCGGAGACGCCTTCGAGGTACCAGCTTATTAGGTCCATCATGATCCACAGGTCTCCAGCGTCTGAGTCATCGTAGAAAATGCCTACACCACCGGACGAGGAAAGGGCCCGTTTAGTTTCTCAGCGGCCAAAGCCCAATCTGTTCGGTCACTCCCCCATCGAGGTCGCGTCCATGTGTCCCACCCGGGAGCTGCACTGCTCGTCTTGAATCCTCTGTCCGTGTGCTTGCGTAAGGCCTCCCAAGTCTCCCCGAGAACGAGGGGCCGCGGGCGGCCCCTCTCCTTCGTTGTTGGGGTAGGGAAGGGGCTGTTGGTCGCGAGGAGGCCGCATGGATCTGTGGCACGACATTCGATACGGTGCGCGTCTTCTGGTGAAGGCCCGCTGGTTCACGCTCGCAGCCGGAACGGCCCTGGCTCTGGGGATCGGCGCCAACACGACCGTCTTCACGTTGGTCAACGCGGTGCTGTTCCGCGGGCTCCCGTTCGACGATCCCGAAAGCATCATGTTCGTCTGGAGCGAGAACGAGCAGAATCAGCGGTCCGGTTTTTCCCACCCGAACTATCTGGACTTGCGCGACCAGTCGCGGACGTTGGAAAGCCTTGCGGCGATCCTCAACTCCACCGTCAACCTGGCCGATGACGGGCAGCCCCCCGAACGGATTGCAGGCGGTTACGTGTCCGGCAACTTCTTTCGCATGCTCGGCGAGCAGCCCGTCTTGGGCCGGGACTTCACGGATGAGGACGATCGGTTGGGCGCCGAGCCGGCCGTGCTTCTCGGCCATTCCGTCTGGCAAAACCGCTACGGTGGGGACCCGGGCGTCTTGGGGCTCTCGATCAGAGTGAACGGTCTGGTCGCTACGGTGATCGGCGTGATGGGCCCGAAAATGCGCTTCCCGAACAACACGGACCTGTGGATCCCGTTGCACATGCTTCCGCCCGAGTCTCGGGTCGAGGACCGCGATCCGACTGGCTTCAACGTCTTCGGTCGGTTGGCCAGCGGCTCCTCGGTCGAACTGGCGCGCGAGGAGCTCGGTGGCATCGGTCGGCGTCTCGCCGACGCGTACCCTGAGGCGAACCGGGACGTAGCGGGATTCGACCTGCAGTCCTTTCAGAGAGAACAGAGCGACGGTGAAATCCGGCTGATTTTCCTCATGCTGTTGGGAGCCGTCGTCTTCGTGCTGCTGGTGGCATGTGCAAACGTGGCGAACCTGCTTCTCGCGAGATCGGCGGATCGTGAGCGGGAGATCGCCGTGCGAGTCTCGCTTGGCGCCACCCGTGGGCGGATCGTTCGGCAGCTTCTGATCGAGAGCGTCCTCCTCGCGATCCTCGCGGGGGGTGTGGGGCTCGCGATATCGGTGTACGGAATTCGGTGGTTCGATGGGGTCACGCAGGGCGACGGGATCGGGAAGCCCTGGTACATGGAGTTCACCATGGACCCGATCGTGTTCGTGTTCATGGCTGGCGTGTGCCTCGCGACGGCCGTCCTGTTCGGTCTGGCGCCGGCGCTGCAGGTCTCGAAGACCGACGTGAACGAGGTCCTGAAGGAGGGATCGCGTGGGAGCAGCGGCGGGCGGCGCGCCCGTCGGTGGGCCGACGCCCTCATCATCGGTGAGATCGTGCTGACGCTCGTGTTGCTGTCCGGAGCCGGGTTCATGATGGGCAGCTTCTTCAAGCTTTCCACGATGGATCCCGGGATCGAGACGTCGCGGCTGCTGACCATGCAGATGTATCTGCCTTTGACTCAGTATCCGGAGCCCGATCCTCGCAGACAGCTTTACGAGGACCTCGAGGAGCGATTGGGGGCTGTCGGTGCGATCCAGGCCAGCGGGCTCACGACGGCACCGCCGCTCAACGGGGCCGGGTCCCAACCCGTGGAGATCGACGGCATGGGGGGCGACACCGGCGAGGTGCTTCCGCGAAGCGCCATGATCTGGGTGAGCGATGGCTACCTCGACGCGCTCGGGTTGGAAATCGTGCGCGGTCGTTGGTTGGGCCCTGACGACGGCCTTCCGGGCTCGGAGGTTGTCGTCGTCAACCAGCGCTTCGCAGAAGTACACTTGCAGGGGGGCGATCCTGTGGGCCGCGGCATCCGATTTGGTTTCGGTGCGGCCGCCGCTGCCGACTCCTCTGAGGTCAATTGGCTCACGATCGTGGGCGTGATGCCGAACGTCCGCCAGGGGGGGATAGAGAACCCTGAGCACGTTCCCGTAGCATATTTGCCTCTCCGCTCCAACCCTGTCAGATCGGTCGGACTACTGGTACGGACCTCGGCCGACCCGGGCAGCGCGACACCCCTCATCCGCGATGTCATGGGCGCGGTCGAGCCCGACCTGCCGCTCTTCAACATCATGACGATGGATCAGTTCCTGGCCGAGCAACGATGGCCCTTCAGCGTATTTGGCTTGATGTTCTCCGTGTTCGCGGGGATCGCCCTCCTTCTGTCGGCGGTGGGCCTCTATTCGGTCACGGCGCACTCGGTTACTCAGCGGACCCAGGAAATCGGGATCCGGGTCGCGCACGGTGCACAGCCTCGCCAGGTGACTTGGCTGGTGCTTCGCAAGGCCCTGATCCAATTGGGGATAGGCCTTCCCATCGGCCTCCTTGGCGCAGCCGGCGTGGGTATGCTCCTTCGGAGCATACTCGCCGAAGCCAGCCCCGCCGCCCCCGTTACCCTCGCGACGATCGTTGGGGTGCTCGCGGTTGTCGCCGTTGTGGCAAGCGTCGTCCCGGCTCAGCGGGCGGCGCGTCTGGATCCGATGGTGGCGTTCCGGGTGGAGTAGGTCTTCGCGGGTCGAACTCCTCGTTTAGGCGCTCAGCACCTCGACCGGATTGATCCGGATCGCACGTCTCGTCGGCACGAGGGCCGCGATGATCGCAACGCCACCGAGTAATAGCGCCACCCCGACCAACGTGGCGGGATCGCCGGGCGTGACTTCGTAGAGGGACGCAGTGATCAGTCGGCCGGCCGCCAGGGCCGCGGCGGATCCGAGCAGCAGACCGGGAATGACGAGTGTCAGCACCCGCCCGAGCGTCATCCTGGCGACTTGGTCCGCACGGGCACCAAAGGCCATGCGAATCCCGACCTCTTGCGTTCGTTCGCTCACGGAGTAGGCCGTTACTCCGTAGACGCCCACTGCAGCCAGCAGCAGCGCGAGGGCCGCGAAGATACCGAGGATTCTCGTCTGGAAAATACGATCCCCCATGGAAGCCAGGACGACGTCGTCCATTGTGGAGATCGTCCCTGGCGGAAGGTTCGCGTCGACGTCCCGAAGGACCTCGCGCATCGCTGGAGCAACGACACGCGGGCTTGCCGACGTGCGTACAACGTAGCTCATGTGACCGAGATAGTCGGCCCGGTCGATCTGCCCAAGCGGCACGTACATCAAGGGGCCCCTATTCTCGGTGACGTCGCCGCGCACCATGTCCTCGACTACCCCGAGGACGGTCAGCCACGAATCGCCGTTCGAGAGGCGCTTTCCGATCGGGTCACCGTCGGGCCACAGCTGCTCGGCCATCGCCTTGCTGATCACGACGACACCCGGAGCGGATGCATCATCCTGCGGGCTGAACGCCCGGCCGGAAAGCACCGGGATGCCCATCGCCGGGAAGTAACCTGGGCTTGCGATCACCCAGCCCGCTGGTGAGTCCTCTTGCGTTCCGCCTTCGACATGGACGGTCGTAGTATTGAAAAGCGGTCCAAACGACTCGTAGTTCGCGGCGCCCGCTGCCTCAACGTCCGGAATCCCCTTCAGGCCGTCCAGGACTTTGCGATGTAGGGCGTGTATCGGCTCCACATCGGCGTAGGTGTACTCCGGAAGATCGACAAAGAACGTGAGTGTGTTGTCGGGCTCGAAGCCCAAATCGATGGCCCGAATCTGTTGGAAGCTTCTCAGCAACAGCCCCGCGCCCGTGAGCAACACCACGGCAAGACCGATCTCTGCCACCACCAACGCGCTTCGCGCGATCCCTCGGCGAGGTGTATGTGTGCGAGTACCTTCGGCGACGGTATCCCGTAGCTCACGGCGCGTCGCCTTGAACGCGGGGGCGAGCCCGAAGCCTATGCCTGTCACGGTGGAGACCATCAGGGTGAAAGCGAGAACCGCGCGGTCGATCCCGAGTTCCTGGCCCCGTGGGATGGTATCAGGCGGAGCCAGAGCAAGGAGGCCCTGTACACCGAACTGAGCAACCAGAATGCCGAGGGCCCCTCCGAGCAACGCGACCATCACGCTCTCGGTGAGAAGCTGTCGCACCAATCGCGGCCGGCCTGCCCCGAGCACTCTTCGAAGGCCGATCTCCGGCTCACGTGTACCCGCACGCATGAGCAGCAGGTTGGCGACGTTGGTGCACGCGATGAGGAGGACGAGCCCGACCGCACCCGTGAAGATCAGCAAGGGATACCGGCTCTCGCCCACAACCACGTCCTTGAGTGGAACGATGCGCGTGCTGACCTGGCTTCTCCCACGACGCCAATCGGAGGCCACCGCGCGTGCCGAGAGCTCAGCGGCTGCCTGATCCACGGCCATGTTCTCTCCAAGACGCGCTACGACCGGGTTCGAGTACGAGAGCCCTTCTCCCAAGAGTGGGTTTGCCGAATGGGGAAGCCAGAGGTCGGCGCGGTCGGGGAAACTGAAGCCCGGCGGCATGACACCCACGATGGTCCCTGTGACGCCGTCGAGCGTCGCGGTCGTCCCCAGGATGGATCGGTCCGCCCCGAAACGATCGTGCCAGAGGTTGTTTCCCAAGACGACGACGAGGCCCGCACCGGGCTGGTCGTCTGCAGCTGCGAAGCCACGCCCTAGGGCAGGTCTGACGCCAAACACGTCGAAGAACCCCGGGGTCACAAACGCTGCACTCATTCGTGCCGCTTCGCCCGCGCCCGAGAGGGTGACCGGGGGGTAGCTCATGTAAGTGGTTACCTCAGCGAAGGGAGACGATTGTCGTCTGAGCTCGAGGAAGTGCTCATCCATGACATAGGGGTCCCCGCTTGTCTGCCCCGGCGTTTCGATGCCGACCGCCACGAGCCGGTCCGGCTCGAAGAACGGAAGCGGACGGAACAGGACGCCGTTCACGACGGTGAACATGGCCGTCGTGACACCGACACCCAGAGCGAGCGTCAGGACCGGCACGACCGCGAACCCACGATCTCGAGCGAGCGAGCGGGCGCCGAATCGGAGGTCCTGAAAGAGGTGATCCAGCCACACCCAACCCCACATCGTTCTCGTGACCTCCTTGACCCGGGTCACGTCTCCGAACTCACGTCGGACTGCGTATTCGGCTTCGGCGCGGGTCTGCCCTCGAGCGACTCGCTCTTGGATCGCCAGGCGGATGTGGGTCTGGATTTCTTCATCCAGATCCTGCTCGCGGCGCCAGCGGGAGAAGAAGGGGCTCATGCTTCGACCTCCGCAGGCTCGTGGAGGATGCGGGCCATCGCCTCGGAGAGCTGGTCCCAACGACTGCGCTCCATGGCGAGTTGCTTCCGGCCCTTAGCGGTCAGCCGGTACTCGCGAACCCGCTGGCCTTTCTCGGAGACCGCCCAGTCGGCCTTGATCCACCCCTTGCGCGCCAGTCGGTGCAGCGCCGGGTAGAGCGATCCCGTTTCCACATTGAGCACGTCCTCGGAGTTCGCGCGGATCATTTGCGCGATCCCGTAGCCATGGCGGGGCCCCGAGAGGAGGGTCTGAAGGACGATGAGATCGAGCGTCCCCTGCAGAAGTTCGATCCGGTTCAGGACTTTTCCCGACTTTGACATGCGTCCCCCTAGGGTGTAGGCAGTCTACATCTTAAGGGGTAGAATGTCTACATGCAGGACGGGTGTCAAGGGGGACGCTGAACGTGGATCAGTTCATAGCCTGGCCCGACGCTCCGAAAGGGGGCTCTGTATTCAGCGTCCGCTTCCCAGCCGTCGCTCGGTTTCTACGTCCATCCTCAGGAGCTCGAACGTGCGTGCGCGTTGGTCGTAAAGCTCGTTGAGGGCGGTGTGGCGACGGAACACCTGGGGAGGGATATCGGGAGGCAAAGCTCTCCCCGCGTCCCGCGCTTCGTAATAGACCTCCCTATGCGTCGCCACCATCTCGTCGATGCCGTCGATCTCGTTCAGCAGGTACTGGAGCTGGACCTCCAGCCGTTCGAGTGCCACCTCGCGAGCTCCTTCGGCCAGGTCGCCGAATTGAGACGTGATCGCGACACCCTCGATATAGTCTTCAGAGTCAACGTCTCTCGTTTGCCCAGCGCACGCACCGAGGAGCGCTGTGCCCAGCAGCAACAACAGAGCGGTGAGGGAGCTCCGTCTCCGCAACGGCCGCGAGGTCGGTGTTTCCGTGAAACGTTTCATCGTTTCCAGCCTTTGTCTGAGGTTCGATGTTCGGGTCGCCATGCCGGCCGCGACCCCGAGCTGAAGGGGGGTGCGCCCACTCAGGTCGTGGAGCAGCTCGGCGTAGGCGTGCGGAGGGGTGATGCCGGAGGCTACGATCTCCGCGTCGCAGGAGGATTCGCGGAAATGCTCGATGGAGCGCCGTAACCCCCAAATGAGAGGGTGAAACGCGAACGTGGCCGCCACGACCCGCTCCGCCACCGCCCAGGCGTAGTCGCCACGGCGTACGTGAATGAGCTCGTGGGCCAGCGCGATCCTCAGCGCTGAGTGGTCTTGGAGCATACTTCTTGGGACCACGATCGACGGCTCGAGGGCGTGAAAGGTCAACGGCACGCAGTCCTCCGGCCCCTCCCGCAGGATGACCGCACGGCTCACGCCGAGTCGATCGGTCAACTCGCCGAGAAGCGCGAGCGGGACCGGCTCCTCAACGGCCGCCGACCCGGAGCGCAGCCGATTGAGCGCGACGAGGTGGCGGAGCAGATTGACGGCGTGCCCCAGCGCCAGGACCAGCACCGCGAGCGTAACGATGCCGACCCACAGGCCTAGGACGTCCGGGGACCCAGTAAGCGTCGGCCGCGCCGCCACCTCGCCCAACACGGGGAGCGCTCGCATCGACGGTAGCGGCAAGGGGACCGGGTTCACGCCGGATGGCATCCAAGGGGACAAAAGCGCGGTCGTTGGTAGAGCGAACAGCAGCGCCTGCCGAAGGCGATATCCGGGCAGCGGGTGAAGGCCGCGGGCGAGGCGCAGAATCACCAGTATCGAGACCGCAAGCGCCGTCCACACGAGCGTCGGTAGCCAGATCCAAGTGACACCGGCCCGGCCCAGGTCGATCAGGAGCTCAGTGATCATCGTCCGTCCCCTCCGTCACCATGTTTTCCACCATGCAGCGTATCTCTTCATGCTCTTCCGCGGAGATGTCCTCCCGGCGAACGAGCGTTTGTACGAGAGCGGCTGAAGAGCCCTGAAACACTTTCTCCAAAAGCGCCTGAAGGAGACTATCACGAACGTCGTCCGGCGAGCGTGCCGCGGAGTACACGTAGGTCGCGCCATCACGTTCGAAGCGAAGGAATGCCTTCTCCGAGAGCTTCTTCATCACGGTCATGACCGTGGTATAGGCGACCTTCCTCTCTCGCAGTATGCGCTCATGCACGTCGGCCACCGTCGCGCTCCCCAACTCCCACACGTGGTGGAGCACCTCCATCTCGGTCTCGCCGAGGGGAGTCAGTGATCGTTTGCGCGTGGCTTTGGCGGTCGCGGCGTTCGGCTCAGTCATGATGTCTGCCTTCGTCATCAGGGTCGATGCTGACAGTGCGCCGTACTATAGCGATCATACTATCTTGATAGTATTACGTTGTCAACGAGTGCAGGCAGCCTTGGTTTCGGCCGTGCCCTCAGAACCTGAACAGCCGATTGATCTTCACGACTAATCCACGGTTGCGGAGCTGTGTGGAACGGTTGGGGACCAGCGGATTCGTATTCAGGTCTTCGGAATAGACCACGAAGATTTCGCTTCCGGGATTGTACTCCCAACGGAACCGAAGATTCGTGCTGAACGAGTCCCCGCTGGAGCTGTACTGGAGCAGCCCGCTGAAAAACATCCGCGGCGTGAAGGTATAGGTGAATCTGGCTCTTGCGAGTTGGGTCGTGAACGACCCCTCCGGCAGATCCACCCAGTTGAACGAGACGCTGGGCTCGAGCGAGAACTGAGGGGTGACTTCGACTCGCCCTTGGCTGATGGACACCGCAGTGTTGTCGCCGCTCCAGAAGCCCCCGGTCTGAAAGCTGATCTGGCCGCTGACGGGCCGTTGGGCACCGAATCGGTACCTCACTCGGAAGTTTCGGAAATCGTAGCCGCCGACTGGAAGCGTCACGCCTGGCGAGATGGTGAACGGCCTCGTCAGAAGCTCGTAGTGGTCGTTGAAGAAGAAACTGAGTTGGTCGCTGTTCTCGAATTCGGACTCGAGGAGGAGCTGGGCTTCACGTGTTTCGAGCTCACCTCGGTCGGCGGCGGCGATGTGGTCGAACCGACCACTCACGACGAAGCGCCGAACGAGGTCGATCGACGCGGGTCGTGGACTAAAGCGCGCCGAGGCAGAGTTCCTGCGGAAGTTGTCCCGAGCGACGAATCCGACTTCGGGGATGAATCTGTCCTCCACTACGAGGTGATTGTAGCTCAGACCGTAGCGGTCTCCCGCGTAGTTGAAGCTGCCCTGGTAGCTGTTGTCCTTTCCGTCCCTTGCAGGGGTCTGCGTCTTCGCGAAGTATCCCGTGAGTGTGAGATCGTCATAGAAAGCGAGCCTGCCGTCGACGCCATAGGCCTGACTGGACCCGTTTCCGACGAGCGAGGCCGAGCGGTTCGTGAAGATCGCGCCAATGGTGCTTCGACGCAGAATATCCCGTTTCACCCGGACGACCGTGAAGTTGGTAGACGCTGCGCCCGCGGTCGGCTCATCGCCGGTCTGGATATTGAGCAAGCCCAGATCGAAGGGTCCGACTTTCCCGGTCATGCGCCCGCCGGCCCAGATCGGAACGACCTGTCCGGCTTGCAGACCGATCCGCCGGCTGAAGAAAACCGTCGGCGTACCCGCTCCGCCCCGAGCGAAGTCGAAGTTGCCCCGTCCCTCGAGGAAGAAGTCACGCTTCTCTGGAAAGAATAGACTGAACCGCGTCAGGTTGATCCGCTGCTCATCGACTTCAACTTGAGCGAAGTCGGTATTGACGGTGAGATCGGCGGTCAGGTTTTGGGTGACGCGGTACTTCGCATCGAATCCGACGTTGGCATCCGGGTCGTTTTCGATCGGTGGACTGGCGAGGCGATCGGTCGTCAACCCGGCGATCCCGTAGGGCTTGATCTCTGCATCTATACTCAGTGGAGGCACCTCGAGCCCTACGAGCGTAGCGGCCGCGGACACGCGCCAGAGTCCCGTGATCAGATTGTTTCCACGGGCCGCGCCGAGGGGTACGGCCGTCAGGTAGGCCGCTTCGTTCAGGCGACGAACGATGCGGCGAAGCTGAATGCCCCACACCTGGGTCTGTCCGGGCCTATACCGGAGCGACTTGAATGGGATCGCGATCTCCACCGTCCAGCCGCCCTCGAAGCGGCCGGTCCGCATGTCCCAGACGATATTCCAATCGGTGTTCACGGTCCCCTCGTTCGTAATGGCGAAGTCGGAGTACCCGCCGATGGGCGTTACCAGAAACGCCACGCCGTTCCGGCGATCATGGAATGTGTCGAGGAGGAGTGAGAATGAATCGTTGTTCCGTAGTTGGATGACGTCATGACGCATCTCGTTCGCAACCCACTCGCTGGGCGGCGCCGAATCGAAGGCGCGAGCCGTCACATAGAGGTTCGTGTCGTCGAAGAACACCCAAGCGTCGGTCCGCTCGCTGGCGAGGGCCCCTTCGTCCGGGATGTGCTGGACGAAACCGCTGATCGGCGGCACAGTCTGGTAGACGGGTTCGTCGAGTCGCCCGTCCAGCCGAATCTCCTCGGTCAACCGTGTAGCACGGACCGTAGTTCGGCCCTGATCGTCCCGGGCGACGACCTCCGGCGCGACTGGCATCGGAATCTCTTCTTGGGCCGAGGCAGAAGCAGCGAACCCGAGTGCGAACTCGAGTGTGATGCCGAGCGCGAGACCGAGGGAGATGCCGGGGGTGAGGCCGGGGGCGAGACGCGGCGTCGCGGGTGCCGGGCACGTCTGACCACGGTCCATGAGGGTAG
The DNA here is from genome assembly GCA_965249775.1 of Longimicrobiales bacterium. GTDB lineage: Bacteria > Gemmatimonadota > Gemmatimonadetes > Longimicrobiales > Gaopeijiaceae > UBA822. Next base: position 2,099,806 of record OZ252253.1, on the reverse strand, counting down.
CGTTCACGCGGAAGAAAGGGTTCAACATGGCTGGACCCGAGTCGAACCAGCGGTCAGGGCTCTGCCTCCGCCCGGAGGCGCTTGCGCGCCCGCTTCTCGGCTTTCCGTCGCTCCTTCGCGTCCTTCTCGGACTCACCCGGGTAGCGCATCTCGACGCTAGCGCCCCCCAGGAAGAAGATTCCCCGGACCCTGAGGAGGGGCGAGGAGGGACTGGCCCCTACGCCCACGTCATCCCCGCAGCTCCATCCGCCAAGGAAGGGGATGCCGTTGATCTCCACCGCATAGCCGGGGGGGACGACGATGTTGATTCCACCGAGGAACGCAATAACGTACACATCTGTCACTGGATGCACGCCGAGCACGTCGCGAAAGTCCAGCTCGCCCCCTCCCAAGTAGAAAAGGGAAAAGAGCCTTCTGGGAGGGAACCAGCGTCCCTTCCGTCCGCTCCCCCCCAGAAACGCCATGTTAAACCCGATCTGCCTCACTCGGTCCGGAGGGACCATGGGCAGCCCCAGCTCAGGGGCGACTTGGGGGAGCGTCTCCAGAAGTGGGGGAGTGGGAAGGTCAGTGACCAGCTTCTCGAGGTCGGCGATGGAGGCAGCGCGCAGCGAGTCGTCGACCCTCCGCTCGAACTCCTCGATCCCGAGGTCGTCCAGGGCATAGTGCTCCCGGAGCCGATCGATCGTGGCTTCCCGCTTCGACTGGATCCCTTCAGGGGGGTGTGCTTCGCTCACAGTGCTTGAACCTCCTCGCCGTACATGATACGACCCGATATGGTAGACGAGCCAGATTGAGGCGCGATAACCCCTTTGGAGGACTCATGACGGACAAGTGGAAGCCCCCTGGCTACAACTCGGTCTCACCGTACCTCGTTGTCGAGAACGCGCAGGAAGTCATCGACTTCTTGAACGCCACGCTGGATACCACCGAACTCCGACGGCACGAAGACGAAGACGGCAGGGTCAGGCACGCCGAGCTTCGGATCGACGACAGCGTGGTGATGATCGGTGAAGCCTCGGAGGGCTGGGATGCAGTCCCCTGTCACCTCCATATCTATGTACCTGATGTGGATGCAACCTATGCGGCGGCGCTGGAGAACGGTGGCGACTCGGTCCAGGAACCTGTGCAGATGGGAGACCCCGATCGCCGCAGCGGAGTCAAGGGCCCCGGCGGAAACACGTGGTGGTTCTCAACACAGGTGGGGGAAACTGAGGAGTCAGGCTAGGCCTCGTCCTGGGCGCCCAGAATCGCCGCGATGATTCGGCCCGGGCCGTGGACCCCGGTCACGAGGATTTGGCCGATGTCGGCCGATTTGCTCGGCCCGGAGTGGAGCGCAAGGGTTGCCGGAAGATCCTCACGGCACGCATCAAGCGCGTCGCCCAACGTGGCTCTTACGTCTCGGGCTCGCACCCAGACGAGGTGAACCGGGGGGAGGAGCTGCGCTCGGCGGCCTTCCCTGGAGGAGAGAACGAGCGAGCCGGTCTGAGCGGCGGCTCCCACGGCGACCGATACCCCGAGCGTCGCTTCGGAAGGTGGGGCCGCGGGGAGCGCCGGTTGCAGAGCGTCGGGTACACCTGTGCAGACCGACGCGCTCTCGAATTCGCTCTCAAAATGTTCAAGCCACTTCCGAGCCTCCTCCTCGTCGGCGAGCCGGACGACCTCGCCTCCTGCGTCCCGAAGACGGTTCTCGAACGCATCGATGGGGTCGGCTCCGCCCGCGTCGCCGGAGGCCCATGGCGGCTCGACGGTCTCCGGCAGCGCACCGGGGTGGGGGACGGGTTCCCGCTCCCGGTTCGCCTCCCTTATCCGGTCCAGGATACGCCCTCTGGCGTCCCCGCTCGTTTCGATGCCTTCGTCAGGATCTCGGCTCACTCGATACCCTCGTCCCAGAGCTCACGAAAGGTCGGACCGTCCGCCCGAGGGGGCTCACGGCCGGCGCTCCAGTCACGGAGCATCGGGAGGCGTCGAACGACCTGTTCCGGAAGGAGTCCGGCCACCTTCTCTGCCCACCCGAAGAGTCTGCTGCGTGTCGCCGTGGAGGTCAGGAGACCCAGCGCAGAGCGTTCCAATTCGCTGGTGAGCCCCCGCTCGACCGCCCGTTGGCGCCAGACGTGAAGCAGATGCGGGATCGGGATCCGGACCGGGCACACGTCTGCGCACGCTCCACAGGCCGAGGAAGCGAAGGGCAGGGGCAGCGTCTCCTCCAGGCCGACCAAACCGGGGCCCACGATGCCCCCGATCGGGCCGGAATAGACATAGCCGTACGCGTGCCCGCCCGTCTGACGATACACGGGGCAGATGTTCAGACACGCCCCGCAGCGTACGCAGCGCAGTGCCTCCCAGACCTCGGGATCCGCCAGCATTCGCGTGCGTCCGTTGTCTACCAGCACAACGTGTAGTTCTTCGGGGCCGTCGGGCTCACCCCCGGGCGCGCCTCCGGGCCCCTGGATCATCGAGACGAAGCACCCCACCGGCTGTCCGGTCGCCGACTTGGCGGTGACCTGGAGGAAGGTGGAGAGATCGGCCCATCTGGGGAGCACCTTCTCGATCCCGACCAGCGCGACGTGGATCCGCGGAACCGACGTCGACAGCCTGATGTTGCCCTCGTTCTCGATCAGAGCGATCGAGCCGGTCTCCGCAACCAGGAAGTTCCCTCCGCTGACTCCCAGCTCGGCTGTAAGGAAGGCGTCTCGCAGAAGGTCTCGGGCGGCTTCTGCGAGGCGTTCCGGTGACGCATCCCGGGGCGTACCGAGCCGCTCGTGGAAGATCGCTCGCGTGTCGTCTAGGCTCTTGTGGATCGAAGGGCCGACGATGTGGCTGGGTGGCTCGCCGAGGAGCTGGATGATGTATTCGCCGAGGTCGGTCTCGAACACCTCCACGCCGCAGGATTCCAAGAAGGGGTTGAGCCCGATCTCTTCACTGAGCATGCTCTTGGCCTTCACCACTTTCTGAACGCTGCGTTCGCGCACTATGCGCTCGAAAATGCGGTGGACGTCCGAAGCAGTCTCGGCCCAGTGGACATGGGCCCCCCGCTCGACCAGCCTAGCCTCCGCCTCTTCGAGATAGTCCGCGAGGTGGGTGAGCGCGTGGCTCTTCACTCGCTCGGCCCATCGGCTCAGAGCCGGCCCATCGAGGTCGGCGAAGGCCTTCAGTCGATTATCGACGAACGTTCGGGTGGCCGCAGTGACCGCCTCCCGTGCGTCCGGGGTCTCCTCGATGATACGGCGGGCTCGAGCCCGGTAATCCCGGCTATGCACCTCCACGGCGGGCCTCCCACAGGACCGAGGCCAGAGACCGGAAGCGGATTGGCATCCGTCGGCGTCGGGCGCGACCGTCCAGCTGGAGCAGGCACCCGCCGTCGGCCGACACGACCGTCTCCACATCGGGAAGTGTGTCCAGCTTCCTATCGGCCATAGCGACCGATACCTCGGGCGCCTTCACCGAGAAGAGTCCCCCGAACCCACAACACTCCTGATCCATCTCCCACGGGACGACCCCGGCTCCCGCGGACTCGAGAAGCCGCAAGGGCTGCTCTTCCACCTCGAGCTCTCGCAGCGCGTGGCAACCGTGATGGTAGGCCAGCCGACGTCCTTCCAGGCCACGGCCGAGCTCGGTGACCTCGAGGACGTCCACGATGAATTCGGCCAGCTCGTAGGAGCGTTCGGCAACCGCTGGAGAGTCCAGCAGCCGAGGGTATGTGCAGCGCAGCATGGCGGCGCAGCTTCCGGAGGGCAGGACAACGTAGTCGGCGTTCGCAAAAACAGCAGCGGTGTGCTCAGCCATTTCGCGAGCCTGGGGTATGTGGCCCGAGTTCCACGCCGGCTGCCCACAGCACGTCTGATTTCTGGGGAAGTCGACTTCCACGTCCAACGAGCGGAGGAGGCGAACGGCGTCGGCTGCCGCCTTTGCGAAGAAGCGGTCACCGAGACAGGTGACGAAGAGAGAGACTCGCATGGGGGCCTAAGCTAGGTGCCCGATGGATATTGGAAAGCCGGGGTCTGATCGAACAAAGGGCGATCTTGTCCCAACCCGAGGATGCTGGTGGACAACCCTGGCCTGTGTGCGTAGCATGGGTGTCCGGTTTGCCGTGATTCCGACGCCATCTAGGCTGTAGTGGGATCTGTAACCAACGGTCGAATGGAGGCCACTCATGAAGCGAATCATTCTCGCCGTCCTCGGCGTGCTGACCGTATCAGCCGGCGCGGAAGCACAGAACAGCGCACAGACGATCGAGCGTGCCCTAATGGCCCACCCCGCACGGGGCCGCGACGCCGCTACAGTCATCCAATGGAACGCCAATCACACCTACCAGACCGTCAGGGAGGGCACGAGTCAGATGGTCTGCTGGGACCGATCCGGAGATCCCGGCCGGCCGGCATTCGCCATGGCGTGCACGGTGCTCGGGAACCTGGACAGGGTCGCGCAAAACCGGCGGTTTGCGGCAGAGGGCGGAGACCGGGCGGGGTCTAGCGCGCTGGTGGCCGCCGCCTCGGCGAACGGCACACGGATCGCGCCCGTGTTCGGCTCGGTGTGGCTCGCCCTTAGCGGCGCGGATCGGGCGGGCGCCAATACTCATATGACTGTCGCTATGCCTGGTGCGACCGAGGCGAGCTCCGGTTTTGCCGAGAGTCCCAGGGGTGGTGGCGCTTGGCTAATGGCGGCCGGGACGGACGAGGCCCACCTCATGACGCCCTACATCGGGGCGCCATAGGCCAGGTACGCGGTCTCGCCGAGCGAAGTTCGCCGGCAGCACGGCAATGAAGAAACGGGGCACGGCTCATGTGGCCGTGCCCCGCCTGCTTCTATATGGAGGAAATGAGGGATGAACCCGCCAGTCCTAGGAACGACGCTTCGCAGACCCGCTGGTTTCGGCGTCTCGATTCTCACCTTTGTGGTACTCGGCCTCACGGCATGTGGTGGCTCCGAATCTTCAGGGGAAGCTTCGAGCACACCGTCCGGGGGACAGCCCGAGGATGCCGCCGCCCCCTCGACCGTGGCCTCCACGACGGCTCCGTTGGGGACGGGCTTCATCATGATGTCGGAACTGTCTCAGCTGCACTTGACCGAAACCACGTATCTCGAGGAGTCGGACTGCACGGCAAGGGTCTCGGCCCTCGGCGACGACGCGGAATACGCTGGCTGTATGGAGGTCCCCACGGCGGCGCTCTGCCTTCAGGTCTCCGAGGGCACGCGAGAGTCCGACAAGTGGTGGGAGTGCTTCGTTGAGGAGGAAGGGTGCGAGGAGGCGATCGCGGCTCACGAGGTCGTGAGGGAGGTAGGTGGTTACGTCCGCGAGATCCTCCTGGGTTGTACCGAGACAGAGATGGCCTCGGTCTTCGCGAGCATGTAGTGGTCAAGAGTGAGCTGGGGCCGCCTCGGTCGGGGCTGCTCACGCACCCCTAGCCCAGCGCGCCACCGAACTGTACGTTCCCCGGACGCCGAATTTTGTCCCCGTACGAGGAACCCGTCATGTACCGTACTCTGAACGTCGGCCTAATGGCCGGAGCCGCACTTCTCATGCTCACGGTCCAACCCGCTTTGGCGCAGGACGAACACCTCGCGCAAGCGGTGGACCATGCGCAACAGGCCGCCAATCACGGCGGAATGGGCCATGCTGAGGTCCTGGTACAGCATGCCAACGTGGCCTTGACACACGCCAAGATGGCCCCGCAGGACAACCCCTACACCGTGGCCGCGATAGCGAGCCTGACGGATGCCGTTACTCACGGAAACATGGATCATGCTCCGATCGCGACCGGAATGGCGAACACGGGCGTGGCCAGCCTCCAGGCTGCCGTCCACGTCCACCAAGCCTTGGATCACGGCATGCAGGCGGTCAACCACGGCAACATGGGCCATGCTTCGGTGTTGGTCACTCATGCCGAGATGGCGTTGACCCATGCCCGCGCTGCCGCCGAAGTCTCGGATAGCCCTCACATCGGCATGGCCATCGAGGGCCTGCAGTCCGCCATCACGCATGGTGGAATGGACCACGCGGAAATCGCGACGAGGGAAGCGCAGCAGGGGCTGGCCCACCTGAAAATGTAGGGACATCGACCGGGCGGCGCGATTCGCCTGATCGAGACACGAGTGCCGAGAAGCCGAGGGGGCCTTGCCCCCTCGGCTTCCGCCGTGGAGGACGGACCCGGCAGGCTGCGCGGGACCTGTGGGCCGGGCGCCTTTGGTACGTTATGTTTAGTCCTCTTCGGCGGTTGATTCATGGGAACGGATCTCTTCCGTTCTTCCGCCATTCAGCCTTACTGTGCTTTGTTACGAGGACTGTGTTGAGTTCCAGTGCGTCTATAGATAGTCGGCCCAAAGACGGCAGACCCCGGAAGAACGCGTGGGAGATGGGGCTCGGTGTGGCCCTTGTGACGGGGCAGATCCTGGTCTTCATGCCCAACGAAGTGGCTGGCCAGGACCAACGGGAGCGCACGCCGGCATCCGCAGTAGATACCATCGCAGTAGACACCGTCGCGGTAGATAGCAGCGTAGTAGATGCCGGCGTGATAGATACGGGCTTGGAGAATACCGGTTTGGTTCCCAACCGACCGACGGTGCGTCCGACTCGAACCGACACGCCTCCGGAGATCGACGGCCGACTCGACGACGAGGTGTGGAAAACCGCCGCCCTGATCACCGAGTTCGTGCAGCAGTCTCCGCTCGACGGTGCGCCCGCGACCGAGAAGACCGAGGTCTACGTCGCCTACGACGCGAACAATCTCTACTTCGGGTTCTACGCACACTATGAGGACCCCTCCATCATGCGCGCGAACCGTGTGGATCGCGATCGGGCGATGTTGGACGATCTCATGACGGTCTATTTCGACACGTTCTTGGACCAGCAACGCGGGTACGACTTCGACGTCAACGCCTATGGGGTGCAGGGTGATGGAATCATCAGCTCGGGCGGTTTCGGTCGCGGTGGTGGAGGGGGTTCCGGCGGCCGCATTCCGTTTGCGGATCGCTCGTGGAACGCCTTGTTCGAGACCGGCGGTCAGATCGTTGAGGACGGATATACCGCAGAGATGGCGATCCCGTTCAAGAGCCTACGGTACCCCAGTCGGGCTCGGGACGAGGCGCACCGGTGGGGGTTCCAGATCGTTCGCGAGGTCTGGGGCAAAGATCAAGAGAACCAGGTCTGGGCGCCGATGTCTCGCGACGAGTCGAGCTTCTTTGCGCAGATGGGCGTGCTGGACGGCATGGTCAACCTCTCCAACAGCCGGAACCTCGAGGTACTGCCGACCTTCACGGCCATCCGGTACGGCGCGATTGATCCGACCGTTCCCGATTTCGTCCACCTGGACACCGATCCCGACGCGGGGGTGAACGTCAAGTACGGGATCACGTCGAACCTGACCGCCGACCTGACCGTGAACCCGGATTTCTCGCAAATCGAGTCGGATCGCACACAGATCGAGGTGAACCAGCGCTTCCCCATATTCTACCCCGAGCTCCGGCCCTTTTTCGTAGAGGGGGCGGAGATCTTCGACTTTTCACCCGTCGTGACCCTGGTCCACACCCGCACCATTGTCGATCCGGACTTCGGTGCGAAGGTAACGGGAAAGGTGGGTGGCCTCTCGCTCGGTGTGCTGGCGGCGAACGACCGCGCGCCCGGTCTAGTGGAGAACGAGTCGGACCGCGCGTTCGGCCAGCACGCCTACACGTACATCGGCCGCGCCCAGTACAACCTGTATTCCGAGTCCAACATCGGCGCCATTTTCACGGATCGAGAGTTCCTGGACGGCTTTAGTCGCTTGATCGGGGCGGATGCCAACTTCCGGCTGGGCTCGACCACCGTAATTACGGGGCACGCCATTCGGACTTGGCGGCGGGATCCGGGCGGGGTCCAACGTACCGGCGAAATGTTCGACGCAGGCATCCGCCGAAACGGGCGAAGCCTGAGCTGGTTCCTCGCCTCCTATCAGATCTCTCCTGATTTCGGCACCGACGTCGGATTCGTACGCCGAACGGACGAGCGGTTTGTCAGCGCCAACGTTTCGTACCGGTTCTGGCCGGAGGGGCGGATCATCAATTGGGGCCCCCGAGTGTCCGTCGGTCGGAATTGGGACTTCGACGGAAATCTCCAGGACCGCCAACTCGGTCTCGGTCTGAATTTCTCTCTTGCCGGCAATATCAGCTTGAGCGGCGACGTGAATCGAAACATGGAGCGATTCCTCGGGACGGAATTCGAAAAAACGAGGTTCTCGGTACGGACGAATGTGAATGCCAACCGTTCATTGTCGTTCGGCGCGAACGTCCGGGTGGGTGACCAGATTCTCTACAGTGCCGATCCGGTCCTTGGCCACCAGGTCGCGTGGAGTGTCAATGCCTCGCTGCGACCCACGTCGAGTCTCTCCACGCGACTCAGCCTGAGCACCACCCGACTGAAGGTTGGTAGCGTTGAGCAGTTCGACGTCAAGATCCTGCGTGCAACCACCACCTATCAGCTCACCGAGAAACTGGGCTTCCGAAACATCACGGAGTTCGACTCGCTGAATAAGAGGCTCGACTTCAATTTGCTCGCCACGTATCGGATCAATGCCGGGACCGTTTTCTACCTTGGCTACGACGACCACTACCAACAGGCCGACCTGATCCGAGGAGATCTGGACGGCAATGGAATCGACGAGCAACTTTTCTTCAGGGGAAATCTACGGCGGACGAATCGCGCGATCTTCGTGAAGTTTCAGTATCTGCTTCGTTACTGAAGCGGCGACGCCGCATACTACCGGACACTCGGATCAGGGTACTGGGGGACTCGAACCAGACCACCGATCCCGAACACACGGCTAAAGCCGACGATGAGCCTCACGTTCGCCACCCCGCGATCCCACTCGTCGAGCCGGGTAGCGAGCCCCACATCGATTACCGAGAGGTTGGTGACCTGCATCCGGGTACCCAGCTCGGCCCAGGCACGAGTGGCGCCGAAATAAGCGGGAAACTCCGCGTATAGATTGCCCATGATTAACCGGCTGCTCAATCCCATGGGGATGTCGAAGGCAACACCGCCCCTCCAATAATCATCGCCGTCCAACAGTGCTGCTCCGACATACCCGCCGTTGACGTGTATCCGGAGGCGGCTGGCGAAGCTCCGCGTGAGAAGAAGATCCAACGACGAAGCCGAACCTCCTCGGGAGAGGTGGCCTCCTGTAGGAACCTTGACGCCGACCTGAATGGCGATGGCCGGCCACGTCCACCCCTCGTGTTTGAGATTGTAGAGGGCCTCGACTCCCAGCCCATGCAGGTCCTCACTTCGATGTTGATGAACAAGGAGGTCGCTGGTCCCGCCGCCTTCGCTGGCCACCTCCAGGCCCGCGCCGATCTCGAAATTTCGAAACAGGCCCGTCTCCAACTCGATGAGACCCGCGAACAATCTCCGGCCCTCGTCTGTCCAACGAGCTTGTAGCCCGAACCGAAACTCCCACTCGAGATACTTCTTCGGATACGCGTCCGTGACCTTGAGAGGACGGCCCGCATCCAGGGATAGAAAGTCTTCCTGTGCAGTCGCTTCGCGTCCCGAAAGGCCGGCCACGACAACGACAACGACAGCGAACAACCGCAAAGCCCGGACCGACGATGTGCCGGTCATCTTTCGACCCCCTCCGGCAGTAAGGGCGTCATGAACTGGCTCATGGGAACCATCTGCGACTCGGGGTGGCCCTGTGGCAGCCACGATCCATCGGGAAGTCGTGTCGGAACGCGCATCGAGCTTGGCCCCATCGCGCTGTCCGCCATCGCCGCTATTCCCGGCGCCACCATGGAGTCCTGCGTGGCATAGGTCTGGTTCCGGAGCATCCGTTGGATCTCTGCTTCCTTCTCCGCCCGGCTCAGGCGTCCGTCCACCATGATGTCATTGGTGATGTCGTGCATCATGTGGAGGTTGTCGAAGATGTGCGCGGCGGCCGGAAACATCTTGGAAAAGCGAGGGGCCACCTCCGCTGTCAGGGGCATATACTCAGGGGGGTTGGCGAGGACCGAATCCGCGAACAGGTCGATGACTCGATCGAGCTCTCGCTCCTGGGCCTCGGGAGTCGGTTCCATGAGTGCCTCGTAAACGGCGGCGTGGTGCCAGTGATATGCCCACAGGATCCCATTGATCTCCGGATACTTGCGAGCGAAAGTGCCGGCCCACGCTCCTCCGCCCATCATCCACCGATGCCCGTATCCGCGAGTCGAAAACGCAGCTGATGCGTTCGACAGATAATACGCCGTAGCCCGCTCCCCGGCCGTTTGCTTCTCGGTTACCGACGCATCCGTGAGTATGTCGTAGAGCTGGCTGTGGAGGTGGTGGGTCCAGTCCATGCTCCGCCCGGTCGGATGAGCCATCCTCATCCAGGCAGGGGCGATGAGCTCCGCACGCGGCTCGAACCTGGGCGGCTCCGCAACCAACCGCCGAACGCGAGTCTCCAACTCTGCGAACGCATCCGTCGCGTCCTCGCCCTTCGTGAGCGCGATCTCATAGACGCCGAAGTGGGCCACATGGGCCGCGTAAAAAGACCGAGCCGCTCTATTATGGGTGTCGTAGAACGCGTAGTTGTAATCCCCCGGGAGGTAGAATTGGCTATTCCGGGGAGTCACTCCGGCACAGGAAGTCTCGGCGAGGGCGATGAGCAGAGCCGCCAGGGGGGCGATTCGCCTACACGACATGACTTTCAGCATGTGCCGCCTCGCCCCCGGTGGCAAGAGGGCGCCCGTTCGCAGTTCCGTACCTGAGGAAGAGCACCGGCACCACGACCATGTTCAGAGCGAGGGAGGTGAGGATTCCTCCCAGCACCACGACGGCCATGGGGCTCTGGATCTCGTTCCCGGGTTCCCCTCCAGACAGCGCGAGCGGTAGCAACGCAAGCCCGGCAGTGAGTGCGGTCATCATGATCGGGCTCAACCGCTCCATGGATCCCTGGACCACCGCTTGCCGCAGCGCCACTCCCTCTCCGAGCAGATGGTTGTAGTGGCTCACCATGAGGATCCCGTTCCTCACCGCGATGCCGAAGAGCGTGATGAATCCGACCAGGGTTGCCACGTTGAGTACGCCACTACTGAGCCACACGGCCAGGATTCCGCCGACGAGGGCCAAGGGCAGGTTTACCATGACGAGGAGCACCTGACGGACGGAGCCGAACTCGGCGAAGAGAAGCAGAAAGATTGCTGCCAACGAAAGCAGGCTCATCAGGCCGATGGTTCGCGTGGCCTCACTGGCGGACTCGAACTGGCCGCCGTATTCGACGTGGTATCCCGACGGCATGTCCACCGCCGCCTCGATCGCTACCCGGATGTCATCCACGACACTGCCGACGTCGCGTCCGGCAACGTTCGACTGGACGACGATCAGCCTCTGGACGTCCTCCCGGGAGACCGCGTTGGGGCCGAGGTCCTGGCGGACGTCGGCCAAGGACGCGAGTGGGACCTGAGCCCCGACAGGGGTGTTGATCCGAGCGGCGCGCACGGCATCGAGGCTGCCTCGGTACTCGGGCGCGAAACGCACGACGAGATCGAAGGCGCGCTCGCCTTCCAGAACCTGAGAGACGGCCTCCCCCGCGAAGGCCACGTCGATGGCCTCTGCCAGGTGTCTCGGCGTCACGCCGTAACGGGCCATCGCCGGCCGCGCCATGGCAACCCGCACTTGGGGTACGTCGGCCTGTGGCTCGACGGCGACATCCACGGTGCCCTCGACCTGCTGCGCTACCCCCTCGATCTGGGCGGCCAAACGGCGCAACTCGTACAGGTCCGGTCCGAAGAGCTTGATGGCGATGCTCGCCCTCGTGCCGGACAACATGTGGTCGATGCGGTGACCGATGGGCTGGCCGATCGTTATCTGGGTTCCCGGTACGAGGCCGAGGCTCGCGCGCAACTCTTCGAGCACCGTGTCGTAGTCGTACCCGCTCAGCTCGAGGCGGGCGTCGATCTCAGCAGCGTTTACGCCCTGCGCGTGCTCGTCGAGCTCGGCCCTGCCCGTGCGCCGGGCCGTCTCCGCGACGGCGGGGTGAGCGAGAAGGATCTCCTCGATCCTACGGCCGATGGCGTCGGACTCGTCGAGGGACGTGCCCGGCACGGTAAGCGCGCTGATGACGAGGGAGCCCTCCTGGAACTCGGGCAGAAACGAGCGGCCGAGGAAGGGAAGGACCACCAGCGACGCGGCAATGAGGCCCACAGTGCCCATCATGACGAAGCGGGGATGACGCAGCACGGCGTTCAACGTCGTTGAATACACGCCCTTGAGCGCTCGAACGGCTCGGCTCTCCTCGTCCGTTTCTATAGCCTTCGAGAACGGCAGCAGGTAGGCGGAGAGCGCCGGCGTAACGGTGAGTGCCACCAGCAACGAAGCCAGGATCGCAACGATGTAGGCCAGTCCGAGCGGCCGGAGCATCCGTCCCTCGACCCCGGACAGGAAGAAGATGGGCAGGAAGACTACGCTGATGACCAACGTAGCGATGACGATGCTCGCCAGGATTTCCTTGGATGCACTAAAAACCACGTCATGGACCGGCTGTCGCTCCTCCGGCGGGAGGTGCCGGTTCTCCCGCAGGCGGCGGAAGACGTTTTCGACGACGATCACCGCATCGTCTACGAGCGCTCCGATGGCGATCGCCATTCCGCCCAACGTCATCGTGTTGATCGTGATGTCCAGCAGCTTCAGAACCAAGACGGCGGTGATCAGCGAAAGGGGAATCGCGAGCACCGAGATGAGCGTGGTGCGAAGGCTCCAGAGGAAGATGAAAAGGATCACCACCACGAGGATCGCTCCGTCACGTAACGCCTCGATGACGTTGGCCACGGCCGTCTCGATGAAGTCTGCTTGACGAAAGATGCCGGGGTTGATCTCCATTCCGGCCGGCAAGCCCACCTCGATATCCGCCAACTCCTGAAGGATCCTCTCCGTGAGCTCGAGTGTGTTCGTGTCGGGCTGTTTCTGGACCGTGAGGATTACGGCCCGACGGGCGTTGGCGGATCCCTCCCCAAGGCGGGTGGCCGGCCCGACGCGCACCTCGGCCACATCGCCGATCGTAACGGGCGTTCCTTCTCGCACCGCGACCACGGTCCCGGCGATGTCGTCGAGGTGTTGGACACGACCTGTCCCTCGGATCAGGTATTCCTGTCCGCGCTCCATGAAGACCCCACCCGATGCGTTGATGTTGGAGCCCTCGGCGGCGAGCAGTATGTCCTGGAGACTCACTCCCAGGGCGGCCAAACGGGGGGGCTCCACCAAGATCTGGTACTGTTTGACCTCACCCCCGATCGGGACGACCTGTGCGACCCCCGGCACCGCCAAGAGGCGTCGCCTGACCGTCCAGTCGGCAGCGGAACGCAGGTCCATGGGGGAGACGGATGCGTCACCCGTCAGGGCGATCAGCATGACTTCGCCCATGATCGATGAAATCGGGGCGAGGACAGGTGCCCCGACGCCCTCCGGGAGTCCCGAAGCAACGAGCTGGAGCTTCTCATTGACGATCTGACGGGCTCGGAAGATGTCCGTTCCCCAATCGAACTCCACCCACACGATGCTGATGCCCTGCGACGTGGTCGAACGCACTCGGCGCACGCCTGTGGCACCGTTCACGGCCGTCTCGACCGGGAAGGTGACGAGGGCTTCCACCTCTTCGGGCGCCATCCCGTGGGCTTCGGTCAGAACCGTAACGGTCGGAGCGGTAAGGTCGGGGAAGACGTCGACGGGCATCCGAACCGCGGTGATGGTTCCGGCCACCAAGAGAACGGCCGTCCCGACCAGAACAAAGACGTGGTTGTCGATGGACCACCGGATCAGGCGTCCTAGCATCGTCGTCCCCGTGTCACCCGGCGTAGCATCGTCGTCTCCCCCGAAGTCCTACCGCTAGTGGGCGTGTGCGCCGGCAAAGTCGCCGCCGGACAACGAGGCGAGGCGAACCTGGTAGGCACCCGTGGTCACGATCATCTCTCCGGGGTCGACCCCGGCCAACACTTGAGACGACACTCCGTCGCGCGCGCCCAGAGTGAGGATGCGCCGCTCGAAGGCTTCACCTCCGGTCTGCACATAGGCCACCCACGTTCCGTTGTCATCCAGAATGGCGCCGTTCGGGAGTACGATGCCCGAAACCGTGCCGCCCGTGGGTATGTCGGCCTGCGCTAGCTGTCCGAAGGTGAGGGGACCGCCGGACGCCTCGGTCTCGAAGACCACGGGCACCGTGCGGGTCAGGGGGTTGATGACGCTTCCGATTGACAGAAGCCGTGATGTGCCGAAGACGCGGTCGGAGTCCTCCACGGTGAAGGTTGCTTGCGCACCGTCGGGAATGCTGGTCGCGGTCGAGGCCGGCACTTGGACCCTGAGCCAGGCCGTCGTGAGATCGACGATCGTGAAGAGAGGCACGCCCGGTTCCACACGTCCTCCCGGCACGAAGCTTCGTTCCGCGATGACGCCCGAGATGGGGGCCCGCAGATTGAGCTGGTAACTACCGTCCGTCATGCCACCCAGGGCGTCGACCTCGGCTCGCGCGATCTCCAGGTCATGACGAGCCTCTTCCAAACGTCGACTGGGGATTGCTCCGGCCTCGAACAGCCGCTCGGTCCGCCCCACCTCCCGTTCCAGCCGCTCCACCCGGCCCCGCGCCTGAGCGAAGCCTCCCTCTTGAGCCGTAGGGGCGAGGACCACGAGGACCTGGCCCTCACGAACCGCTTCCCCGACCGAGGGGGCATCACGATTCCCCTCGGCGGGGGCGATTCCCTCCACCAGCGCGCTCACCTGAACGAGCGCGCCATCGGGTGGAACGATCTCTCCTGGAGCCGCCACGGTTCGATGCACCTCGCCCTCACGGGCTGGGTGTACCGAAAACGGCATCACCCACTGCTGTTCCTTCAGGAAACCGATCCCACCCCCGTCTTCCGACGCCTCGACCGCTGTTGCCTCCTCGAGGCTGGAATGGACCACCACCTGGTCGAGAAAGTGTCGGCTGCTCACCTGTGGGCTCGTGAGCACGAGCTCGACCCGGTAGTTCCCGGGCCGCGACACGACCGGATCGAGGAGGAAGATCCCGTCCCGGGCCGGCGCATCGATCTCGAATGTCTCGGCCGAACCCGTGGCGCTCGTGAAGTGGACCGCCAGGCTCCCCGAGCGAATGGGCTTGAAGTCCTCCATGTCGGTGAGGTGAATCGCCCAGTTTCCGGTCGCCTCTCCCGCGACCGGGTAGGGGTATTCGAGGAAGAGCTCCGTCGAGTCGTTCCATTGCGTGACCACGACCGCGCCGATCTCGACCTCCTCGGTGACGGCGCCCGAATCGCCACAGCCCACGGCCCACAAGGTCGAGCCGATCGTCAACACGAGCCACGACGCCGCGGCCGTCGGCCTCCGGAAGCGCCGAACCGTATGGGGAGTCATCGTGCGCCCCCGGTCGAGGTGGTTTGTTGAGGGGCCGCGACATCGAGACCGCCCTGAGCCCGTTCCAGGTCGTAGAGCGCGATCCACAGATTGGCGCTGAGCCGGGCCTCCGCCATGCGAGCGTTCCGAAGCGCATCTGCCGCGTCCAAGAGCTCCACGAGTGTCATCTCACCGGCGTCGTAAGCCACCTGTGCGATGTCGAGGATGTTCGGGCCGTCGGCGAGGCTGTTGTCCTCCAAGAAGGCGCTTCGGTCTCTCAAACTCCTGTATGCCTCAATGGTGTTGCGGAGATCCGCCTCTATCCGACGTCGCGTCAGCCCCCGACGCTCCTCGGCGCCCCGAAGCCGCGCCCCCGCAGCTTCGATCTCGCCAGAGCGTCGGTCGAACAGCGGAAGGGGAACGGAGAGTCCCAGGAAGGCACCGCTGAAACCGTCCGATTGGCGCTTGTAGCCTCCGGTGGCAGTGATGTCGGGAATGCGCACGGCACGGGCGACCCGCTCGCTGGCTTGAGTGGCCCGAACTTCCGCTGATGCGGCCTCGACCTCCGGTCGCCGCGAGACAGCCCGCTCGAAAGCGTCGAAAGCCGCTTCCAACACCGGCTGCGTGGGCAACGTCGCGATTCGCTGGCCAGGGGCGATCTCTTGCCTGACCGTCCGGGAAGATCCTGCTGCCTCCGGAAGGATCAGTAGCGCCAGCCTTCTTCGAGCGGCCCGGGCCGCCAGATCCGCTTCGGCCACCAGATTCTCGTAACGCATTCGTTCAATGCGCAGCCGTTGTAGGTCGTAGAAGGAAATGTCCCCCTCTGCTTCGCGTATGGCCGCGTTACGCTCGCCTCCACGAAAGATCTGGACGGCCTGCTCCGTCACCGCCAGGTGGTCCTCCGTCATCTCCGCCTCGACGAACGCCCGCTTCACCGTAAATGCGAGCCGGGCGCTGTCCGCTCGCACGAGCGCTTCGGCGGTAGCCAAGCGCCAGTCTGCCGCCTCACCCCGGGCTCCCCGTTCCCCGGAGACCTCGAAGCGCTGGCTCAGGTTGAGGTAGGTCTCCGAGTAGCTTTCGGCACCCCGGGAAAGCGGCTCATGGCTGAGGTCGACGATCGGGTTCGGAAACGCCCTCCCTTGTCGCGCGAGCCCCGCCGCCTCTGCCGCGCGGGACCGTGCGAGGCGGAGCTCGAGGTTGTTCTCGGAAAAGAGTCGGAGCGCCTCGTCGAGGCTCACCCGTGTCATGGTCTCCTGCGCCCCCATGCTTGTAGGCCATGGGCTCAGGGCGGCGAGAAGTAGGATAATTCTGGTCGGACTGTTCACGGTCGCGACTCCCGGGTCGTGTTCCGGCTCGATGCCACGAGGTTACACAGGCACCGAAGCGTCTCGGTTCTAGGCTATACGGGTAGGGGCCGGGCGCCGAAGGCGCTCGGATCAGACCGGGAGAGGCGGGGCGCGTGGGGAGGCGGAAGGGGGCGCGCGCTCATGCGGTGCGTCGCGCTGGAGCGGCGGGATCTCAACGGCTGTGAAGATCGGGACCGCCACGAGCGCCGTCGTCGTGGCCGGCACGGCGAACGTGCCGGGCACTGTTGGGATCCGGTCGGACTGATCCGTCAGGATGACCGCGTGCCCATGATGATCCGGCGGGACGAGCTCGAGGGGACCGGCGTCATCCATCTGGTGACTATGGGACGGAAGGCCAGTGCCCAACGCCCCGAGGACCACCAACAGGAGGCCCGACATCAACTTATGAGATCGTGATCGTCGCATGAGGCGGGAATCATCGTCGACGCACGGGGCCGAGTCAAGCAGGCGAGGGCGGCGCCCCCTCGGCTTGACTAGCCGATGAGAGGGGCCTAGAACTCACACCGCCCGGGCGAAACTTCCCGGAGAAGCTCCATGAGGGCGAGCCACGGAGGACGATGGATCACCTAAGGCCAGCGAAGGTTGTGTGGGCGCTGGGGTCTCTCCTCTCCGCATCCCCCTTCCTCGTTTCTCCCTCTTCCGCGGCCGCCCAGATGCGCCAGGAAGTCACCGCCGAGATGATCCAGTCGGTGATGCCCGCGGCCGATAGCTTTTCCGCGAAGGCGGGCCTCCCACCTGTCTACACCGCGTACGGGACCGGCACGGACGGGACGCCAGGCGTGGTCGGTTACGTGTACCTGACGGCGAACGTGCCACCGATCCAGTTCGGCTACAGCGGCCGGATCGATGTCTTGGTCGGGATGGACGTGATGGGGCGTCTCACGGGCATGCACATCGTCGACTACCGCGAGTCGCTCATCAGTTCGCGCGGGGACTTTCTGAGGCGTGCACGCCTCGAGCCGCAGGTCGTCGACAAGCACATTGGCGAGCGGTTCCAGGTGGGTAGGGATCTGGACGGCGTCAGCGGCGCCTCGATATCTGCGAACGCCATGTTCCGTGGTATCCGTAACTCGGCCCGGCGGGTGGCGCTCGCGTATCTGCTGGTCAGTGAGTCGACCGCGCCCGAGACGGCTGGGGCGCTCGAGGAGCTCACGTGGCTCGAGATGATCGCCACCGGCTACGTCCGAACGATGCCGATCCAGAGATTCAACGCGGAGGGCATGGAGCTCTCGTTCGCGTATATGGGCGACGGGTCGCTCGGAGCCCTGCTGATGGGAATCGTGAGGTACCAAGACGTAAGCGAGCGGATAGACGGCTTGATTGGCGACGATCACGTCATGCTCGTCGGCATCGACGGTAGCGCTGTCGCGGGGTTCCGCAGCAACTCGCTCTCGATCCACCAAGACGGGGAGGTTTATCCGGTTCCGAGCAGGAGGATCACCTTCCTGGGAGTCCCGTACGAGGGTCGGGCAGCCAATCAGGTCACATATACGCTGATCATGAGGATGGACCACGCTGTCGATCTCGAGCGTCCCTTCGCGGTTGTTTACGACGATGGGGCCGGTGACCCTGGTCTGGCGGACTATGTTGTTCCGCCCGAGGTATTGGCCGGTGTCCGCGAACGGGCGGCGTCCGCGGCGTTGGCCGCCGCAGAGCCTGCCGCGGAGCCAGCCGCGGAGCCGGCCCCCGAGGAGCCAGCAAGTGCAGATCCTGCTGGTGCCGAACCTGAGGTTGCAGAGCCAGCCACCGTAGAGACGGTAACGGTGGTGGCGGGCGGCACGGAGCCAGCCACTGCAGAGACGCCTGGTACGGATACGGCTATCGCCGACGACGCAGCGGCTTCCCGCGAGGAGCGATCCGCTGCCGCGGCCTTGGCCGGCGGGGACGCGACCGGCGGGGACGCGATCGCTGCGGCGCCAGATGCGGCCGAGCCCGCTGGAGCGCCCCCTCCGACGGGTGAACCGACGCAACCGGAATCGACCGCCGGGCCGGGCGTGGATCTGGCGGACGGGTCGCTCGACCTGTCAGCCTCCGCTGCGCCTCCGCCTGCTTCACCCCAGGCCGTTCCCGATCTGGACTTTTCGAACTTTGACGATTTCGAGGACGAGACGGCTCTGTCTCGGTTGTTGCTCGAGACCCGGTGGGGTCGTGTCATTCGCCTCGTTCTCCTCCTGGGCCTCGTTCTGTACGCCTTCTTCGCGAAGAGTGGGCGGATTGGGAGCTTCACTCTCGCCGTCACGCTCATCTATCTCGGGTTCTTCGACCGCGGCTTCCTATCCGTCTCGCACATCACCAGTGGAATTACCGCGGGTCCGGGCGTTTACCTCAGGGATATGGCCTTGCTGCTCATAGTCGGGTTTACGGTGGTCACGACCCTTCTCTGGGGCCGAGTGTTCTGCGGATTTCTCTGTCCGTTTGGAGCCTTGCAGGATTTCATCACGTGGATCGTGCCCACCCGTCTCCAGCGGGCCCTTCCCCAGCGAGTCCACGACCGGGCCATCTACCTCAAGTACGGGATTCTGCTCTTGATCGTCGTTTTGGCCGCCGTGCCGGCCCAGATTGCGGTCTACCAATATTTCGAGCCCTTCGGGACGGTCTTCTATCTGAGCTCGTCGGTTCTGTTGTGGAGTATCGCCGGTGGATTTCTCGCGGCGTCGGCCGTCGTGCCGCGGTTTTACTGCCGGTACGTGTGCCCCCTGGGGGCCGCGTTGGGCGTCGCCTCCTTCCTGGCGATCTTCCGGATCCGGCGCGTCGAGCAGTGCGCCCCTTGCAAAGTGTGCGAATTCGCGTGTCCGACCGGAGCCATCCGCGGACCCGAGATCGATTTCAAGGAGTGCGTCCGATGTAACGTCTGCGAGACCAAGCTGTTGACCAAGGCGGGTGTGTGTCGACACAGCATGGACTTCGTTCGGGCCCGGCTGGTCCAATTGGAAACTTCGGCGCGGTAGGGAGGTCGAATGTCGGACGCATCCAGTCGCAGCCTCCCACGGCGCCAGGTTCTGCGGATCACCGCGGCAGTGGGCGCATCAGCGCTCCTGGGCGGAGGCCTGCTGCGGGCCGCTCTGGAGCGTGCAGGACTGCATCGGGTTCGGCACACGCGAACCCAAATGGGCACGCTGGTCACCATTTCCGCAGTGCATCCGGACGCGGAGGCCGCACGAGTGATGGTGACCGACACGTTCGATGAGATCGAACGGCTCGAGAGCCTGCTGAGCCGCTACCGCGTCGGCACTCCCGTATGGAGTCTCAACGATGCCGGGGTGGTTCGTGCTCCGCCTCGGGAAGTGCTGGAAGTGGTTCAGAAGGGACTCGACTACTCGGCGCTGACCGCCGGCGCGTTCGATATTACGATCGCTCCTTTGCTCAACCTCTATCGCGCGAGTTTTTCCGAAGCGGGGGTCGCGCCTCCTCGAGAGGAGGTCCTGCGGGCCCTGGCGCTCGTCGGGTCCCGGCATGTCCAGGTGAGCGACCGCGAGATCGCCTTCGAGAAGGTCGGGATGGCAGTGACGCTCGACGGGATCGCAAAGGGATACATCGTGGACAGGGCCGTCGAGGTTCTCCGGAAACGCGGTGCCGAGAGGGTGCTGGTCAACGCCGGTGGCGACATGGCCTCCGCCGGGGAGCGCCTCGGGGGCGACGCCTGGAGAATTGGGCTTCAGGATCCACGCGTACCGGATGGAAGCCTTGGAGTGCTCCAGCTGAGAGGGGAGTCCATCGCCACCTCCGGTGACTATATGCAGTACCTAACGCCCGATATGAGCCTGCACCACATCCTCGACCCACGGACGGGATCGTCACCCGTGCATACGAGCGGCGTCTCCGTGGTGGCTCCCTCCGCGATGGCCGCGGACGCCTTGTCGACCGCCGCCCTGGTGCTCGGCCCCCGGGAGGGGATGGAGCTTCTCGACCGCCTCGACGGAATCGAAGGGATGATCGTTACGAAGGACCAGACGGTGCTGAGGTCGAGAGGGCTCGATCGGTACACGGCGTGAGGGCATCTCTTCGGGGACGTCGGAAGATTTTTTTCCTGTGAACCTGGCGTCACGATTCCAATACTCTATAAATAGGTGCGTCGTTCAAGCGGGCGTGCGCTTCGTCCGGAACAGCGTGTAGAGCGGCGCGGGCATCCGACCGTACGATGGGGACAAGATGAGGTATG
Organism: Longimicrobiales bacterium; assembly: GCA_965249775.1. GTDB lineage: Bacteria > Gemmatimonadota > Gemmatimonadetes > Longimicrobiales > Gaopeijiaceae > UBA822. Next base: position 2,078,955 of record OZ252253.1, on the reverse strand, counting down.
CGAATGACTGAGGTGGGACGGAGCGGATGGATCAGGGGCGCCGTGGTGGCGGTTGGGTTGGCGGCTCTGACACTCGGGACGGCTCGCGTCTCGGCCGCCCAGGGGATCGACCAGCGCCTGAGGGCCTCCCGCGGATTTTCCGGAAGCATCGAGGGCTTTGCGGACCCGTCCGGGCGAGCCTTCACTTTCTGCCGGGTCGCCTACCGGCAGGTGCGTACCGAGCCGCTGGGGCAGGGTTGGCGCACCGACTATCCGGATGCCGACCGCAACCTCATGCTCCGGCTCTCCCAACTCACGAGGACACCGATCAGGACGAACCCACAGGGGCGCCCCGAGCATCTCGTCGTGGAATTCACCGATGACGACCTCTTTCAGTGCCCGTTCATCTTCATGTCCGATGTCGGGACGATGGCGTTCGACTCTGAGGAGGCGGACCGTCTCCGCGACTATCTCCTGCGGGGAGGGTTCCTCTGGGTCGACGATTTTTGGGGTACGCGCGCGTGGAATTCTTGGGTCCGTGAGATCGGGAAAGTGCTTCCGCAGAGCGAGTATCCGATCCAGGACATCCCCCCGGGCAGTACGATCTTCAACGCGCTGTACGTGGTATACGACGTGCCCCAGGTGCCGTCGATTCAACATTGGCGCCGGAGCGGACGGGGCTCGTCGACATCGGAGCAGGGCGCGGACAGTGCCATCCCGCACCTGAGAGGGATTCAGGATGCGCAGGGGCGCATCATGGTGCTGATGTCCCACAACACCGACATCGCCGATGGCTGGGAGAGAGAGGGGGAGGAGGAGGAGTTCTTCTTCCTGTTCTCTCCCAAGGCCTACGCGCTCGGGATCAACATCGTCCTATACGCGCTGACCCACTGACGCCGGGCCCCGCTGACGCCGGCCTCACTTACGCCCAGCCCATCGATCCCGGTCGTGACTTACGATAGGCCCATCGACGCCGGGCCTCACTTACGCTGGGCCTTGGTGACTACCGGGTCCACCGCGCGGTCTAAGGCTTGCCCGAGCCTCGGCGTTTGAGCTCCTCTTCGAACGCGACGATCTCGTACTCGTCTTCGAACCCAGCTCGGTCTGGTGAGGGGAGATAGGCGCTCAGGTCGACGTCTCCCGCCAACTCGCGGTCGAAGGCAGCCTGATCCCGCTCGGACGCCTCCTCCCCCGAATCCGCGCTCGAGTAGACGATGTCGCCGAGCTTACCGTCCTCGAGCTTGAGTCGTTGCCGAACCCTTTCGCTGGCCAGGAACTGGTCTCGAATGGCGGGGAAGGAGAAACGAAGCGGGCCACTTGCGCCCGACGGACCGACCTCCCCAGCCGACACGTCCGCATCGAACTCGGCCGCGAGCTGGTGAAGGGCGGCTTCGACTTCCGATGGATCCACGTTCTGATCCTTCATCTTCGCCTGCACGTGCGCGACCGCAGCTTTGGTCGTGACGGAGCCGCCTCCGGCGAGCGCCTCGCGGTACACGAGGCCCAGGACCAGACGCCGTACGTTGCGGGCCCTTCGGGCGCGGTTCTCCTTGCGGACACCTAGCACGCGGAGCAGCGGGACCGTAAAGAAGAGGACGCTGAAAACGACTGGGACGATGACCAGCCCCCAGAACGCAGCGGTGCCACCGAGCCAGGCGAGCGAGGGGTAATAGGAGGCGACTTGTGGAATGATGAACCACGGTGCGGTGGCACCTGCCACCAAGGTGAACCCGTTCATCCCGATGATGACGGCATCATGCTTCTTCTCGTTGCCTGTAAGCTCCAGCGGATACTCCATCCGCATCCAGGCCGGGTTCGGTTCTCGGGCTTTCACCGCTCCGTGGGCGCTCGTCATGAGCTCGGGAAACGTGTAGACCAGCTCCCCATCCGGGGAAACAGCGGGCTCTCCCGCGTACGATCCCAGGAGCCGTCCCATCTCCTCTTCCGCGTCGGGCAGCGCGAGTGCCGTATGCTCGACGAGCTCGGCCGTAGTGAGCGCCCCTTTCCGGGCGCGGATGAGGCGTAGCGTGCCGCGGTCGAGCTGCTTCCGTGTCGGCTCCGGCCGGTCGGCCCCGAAGACGAACGCGAAAACCTTCTTGTAGAACGGAGGCCGGCTGTCCTTTTCAAGCGTGGACTCCCAGCGGCGGCCGTAGTAGGGGCTACCCAGGCGCCAACGCGGCGTCCATATGTAGTACCAGAGCCAGAAACTCGGGAAGTGGGAGTGCCCATGCCGGCCGCCGCCGCGCCCCAAGCTCCCGCCACTCCGGCGGTCGCCGCCCCTGGACATCATCGCGACGAGCGCCAAGATGACAAGCACCACAAAAACCACGAAATAGATGACGAGCATCGCCACGATCCAGCCCTTGAACGCCCCGGTGAGGAACCTCTTGGTCGCACTCTCGAGTCGTTCGAACGTGGAGACCTTGTCCCGCCGGATCAGCTTGCGGTCGAAGATATAGATCAACTCTCCCGACTCGGACACGGCGAGATGCCCCTGGTGAGACTCCAGGAGGCCATTGAGGATGCCCTCGACCTCGTCGCGCGGTAAGCCCACGGCCGAGACCACATCGCCGAGCGTGCCCCGCCCCTTGAGGGACCGGAGGGCCTTCAGCACATCGGATCGGACTTCAGGAGTCGCGACTGTATTCACTCTGGCCTCATCTGAGGGTGCGTGGAGGACGGGAAAGGGCCGCTAGGCCGGTCCCGTGACCTCTTCAGCTTACATGAAAGCCCCGATCCCCAAAAGTAGTCGAGTCGAACCGCGCGCCGTTGTTCCCGACCATCCTTACAGGTAGACTAGGAGCACAAGGATGTGCGAGTGAGGGTCGCCGTCGGGTCCTTAGGGGCACCGATGGAGGAAAGTCCGAGCTCCGTAGAGCAGGGTGCCGGGTAACGCCCGGGCGTCGGTTTCGGCCGGCGACGGAAAGTGCCACAGAAAGCAAACCGCCGATGGCCCCTTCGGGGGCACAGGCAAGGGTGAAAGGGTGCGGTAAGAGCGCACCGGGCCGCCGGAGACGGGGGTCGCACGGTAAACCCCACCTGGAGCAAGGCCAAATAAGGGATGAGGAGTCGCTCGCTCCACCTGAGTCCCGGGTAGGCCGCTCGAGGCCGTCAGCAATGACGGTCCCAGATAAATGACCCTCCCGCTGCTTCGGCGGAGGACAGAACTCGGCTTATTCCGCGCGTCCGACGTTGCGCCCGTAGCTCAGCTGGATAGAGCGCTGCCCTCCGGAGGCAGAGGTCACAGGTTCGAATCCTGTCGGGCGTACTGAGAGTGCCCCAGGGGGAGCTGTTTCCCCCTGGGGCGCTCTCAATTCGGTCTGGTGCGGACTCGCTGCTTTGGTTCGAGCCGAGGCGGAAATGTCTTCTCCGCCGGAGGCGGCGCTCTCCATTTCGGCCTGGTGCGGATTCGTCCTGAGGTTCGAGCCGAGGCGGGAGAGCGTTTTCCGCCGAAGGCGGGCTGGATGCCCACCGCCGAGACGACCGAGGAGGCCCTTTAGGGCCCCCGCAGGTCAATCCTGTCGGGCGGTGGGAATAATCCTTCCGCAGATTCGTCCTGAGGTTGGAGCCGAGGGGATTCAAATGGGATGCAAGCGGGTGTGAAATCGGGTGATTCCCTGGGCGAGCAGGCCTAGAGCGCTTTCCAAGCTGGAATGCGAACGGCGGCTGTCTGCAACGCTTTCCTCCCGCCTAAAAAGCGGGAGGTCGATAATCCACAGCGTTCTGCGCACAAGGGGGTTGACAACGGCGCTCACTTCATACAGACTAGTCGGTATGTTAACGCAAGTGACCACCACACCCCGGGCCAAAGGGCGCACTCGCGACCCCGAGGGCACTCGCGCGCTACTCGTGGAGACTGCTTTCCGCGAGATTCACGCCCACGGCTACGGGGGAGCGAGCCTCGACCGCATCCTCACCAATGCCGGTGTCACGAAGGGTGCGCTATATCACCACTTCAAGAGCAAGGCCGACCTGCTGCACGCGGTCATGGACGATGCGGTGCGGCCGATGGTTGTGGACCGGTGGTTGGCGTCGCTGAGCGAATCCGACGATCCGATCCGCACGCTGGCCGAGTCGACGCGAGCCATGATGGCGGAGGCCACACCTGAAGAGCTGCTCTACGGGTGTCCGCTGAACAACCTCACGCAGGAACTCGCGGCCGTCGATGAAAATTTCAGGAAACATCTCGACCGCATTGCGGACGAGTGGAGGGCAGGCATTCGGGCCGCGTTCGAGCGCGGTCAGGAGGCCGGAAACGTCCGCAAGGATGTGAATACCACAGCTGTGGCGAGCCTGGTGTTCGCCACGTACCAGGGTCTCATCGGTTCGGTGAAGACCTCGCACGATCAGGATGCTGTCACGGCAGGACTTTCGATCTTCTTAGACCTTTTGGAAGGACTGAGACCGTAGGACGCTCCCCGCGAAATTCGTCGCGGGGTTTTTGTTGGACCCGTAACATACCAACCAGTCGGTTTCTAGAGGGGAAATAGGATGAGTGAGATGATGACAGATCCCGCCCCCGGACGCGCAGACCGCTACACGCGCTGGGTAATCCGGAACAGGTGGTGGGTCGTGCTGAGCACCCTGTTTGTGGCGATGGCCGCGGGAATGGGCATGTCCAAGCTGGGGCTGGGGAACGACTACCGCGTCTTTTTCAGCGAAGACAACCCCGATCTGAACGCTTTCGAAGCGGTCGAGAACATCTACACGAAGAACGACAACGTGCTGTTCATCGTGAGACCCAGGGAGGGCGAGGTGTTCACGGCGGCGAATCTCGAGGTGATCCGATCACTCACCGAAGACGCATGGCAGATCCCGTTTTCGACGCGCGTCGACGCCATCACCAACTTCCAACACACTTGGGCGGACGGCGACGAGCTGATCGTCGAAGACCTCGTGGGGCGTGGGGAGATCACGTCGGAGGTAGTGGCGCGCGCCAGGCGCGTCTCGCTCGCGGAACCACTGCTGACGGGACGGCTCATCGCGCCCGACGCGCGCACGACCGGCGTGAACGTACGCATCTCGCTGCCTGGTGAAGCTGTCGATGAACTGGCCCAGACCGTGGCGTACGCTCGTGGCCTGGTCACGGAGTACAGCGAGACGCATCCCGAGTTGGAGATCCAGGTGGGCGGCCTTTCCATGCTCAACTGGGCCTTCGCCGAGGCGCCCATGCGGGACCTGCCCGTCGTGATGCCACTGATGTTCCTGATGTTCACGATCACGATGGGGCTTTTCCTGCGTTCCGTCACCGGGCTGGTGGCCACGCTGGGCGTGATCGGATTCTCCACGGCGACCGCGTTGGGAATCGCGGGGCACATGGGCGTGTTTCTGGATCCAACCAGCGCGTCGGCGCCCACGATCATTCTGACGCTTGCGGTGGCGGATTCGGTGCACATCCTGGTGTCGCTGCTCCAGTCGATGCGTGCGGGCAACCCGAAGCTGGACGCTCTGGTCGAGGCGATGCGTGTCAACGCCAAGCCGGTCTTTCTCACCAGCCTTACCACGGTCGTCGGTTTCCTGACGCTCAACTTCAGTGACTCGCCACCGTTCCGGCTGCTCGGCAACCTGACCGCGGTGGGCGTGGTCTTCGCCTGGATCTCCTCGATGACGCTGCTGCCCGCGATGGTCGCCATCCTTCCGGTCAAGCAGCCCCGCGAGAGCGGTAGCCGCGTGAACGCGTGGCTCGACCGCCTCAGCGAGATGATGGTCGCCCGTCACCGGACGGTTTTGGCGGGCATGGCTGTGGGCACCGTGGGTCTGTCCTTCGCGGTGACCACGTTGGAAGTGAACGACCACTTCATCGAGTATTTCTCCCCCTCGCTCGAAATCCGCAGGGCCAGCGACTTCGGGATCGACAACCTGACGGGCTTCTACAGCGCAACGTTCTCACTCGAAGCCGGTGGCTCGCAGGAGGTGAGTGATCCCGAGTACCTGGCGACGGTCGACGAGTTCGCGGACTGGCTCGACGCCCGTCCGAACGTGGTGCACGTGAACAGTTTCACACGAACCATGAAGCGCCTGAACATGAACATGCATGCCGACGATCCGGCCGAGTACGGGCTGCCGACCGAGCAGGAGCTGGGTGCCCAATACCTGCTTCTGTACGAGCTGTCGCTCCCCTACGGCCTGGACGTCAACGACCAGATCGACTTGGACAAGAGCTCGCTTCGGGTCGACGTCACCTACGGCGATGTCGACGTGAAGATTGTCGAGCAGGAAGTGGCGTTGGCCGAAGCGTGGCTGGCCCGAAACGGAACGGCGACAATGCGGTCGGCGCGGGCCACGGGCACACCGTTGATGTTCGCCAAGATCACGAGACGCAACATCGCCTCCATGCTGCTGGGCACAGGCCTCGGATTCGTTCTCATCGCGGGCATCCTGATGATTGCTCTGAAGAGTGTGCGGCTGGGCGTGATCAGCCTGGTGCCCAACGTGCTTCCGGCGGCGATGGCTTTCGGCGTGTGGGCGATGCTCGTAGGCCAGGTCGGCTTCGCGGTATCGATCGTCTCCGGCCTGTCCATCGGAATCGTCGTAGACGACACGGTGCACTTCCTCAGCAAGTACCAGTACGCCCGCCACACGATGGACGCATCTGATGCGGTGCGGTACGCCTTCCGGATGGTCGGGCCCGCCATCGTCGGCACCACGCTGATCGTGGCCGTTGGTTTCGCAATGCTCGGACTGAGCACATTCCGCGTGACCTCCTACATGGGCCTGCTAACCTCGCTCACCGTGGTGAGCGCCCTGGTGGTCGACTTCCTTCTCCTGCCGGCGATCCTGCTCACGTTCGACCGGCGTGCAGTGAAGTACCCCCTTCCGAACGCCGCCCTCGTGGCCGTCGCGTCCGGCGCGGACTGATTTCCCTGATGACAACGAAACCCCAATTGAGAGGATGACGAACGATGAATGCGACGATAAAGACGAAAATGATGCGGACGGCGATGTCGACCGCTCTGATGGCTGCGGCGATGGCTCTTCCTACCGGCCCTGAAGCGCGTGAAGCGCATCTCCTCGGCCAACAAGTCCGGGCCGTTCGTGGGCAGCGAGTTCGCTTATGAGGACCTCGTCTCCCAGGAGGTCGACAAGTACGACTACCGCTTCGTGGGCGAGGAGGCATGCGGCGATCTGGAGTGTTACGTGGTTGAGCGCCTGCCGCTGTACGAGAACTCGGGTTACACGAAGCAGATCGTGTGGTGGGACAAGGACGAATACCGCGCGCAGCGCATCGATTTCTACGATCGCAAGGATGCCTTGCTGAAGACGCTCATCTACCATGACTATGAGCAGTACCTCGGCCAGTACTGGCGCCCGAATCTGATGGCGATGGAGAACCACCAGAACGGCAAGAGCACCGACCTGGTGTTCAGCGAGTGGACGTTCGATAACGGGTTCGCCGACGGCGAGTTCACGCCATCGCGTCTTCGCCGCGGGAGGTAGGGGGCTGTGCTCATGAAGAACCCAAGGGAGCGCGCCCGAATGTGGGCGCTGATCGCGGTATTCGCCGGGGGCGTCGCGCCCCCGGCGGCTGACGCTGTGGCCGGTCAGGAAATCAGGGGCTCGGTCTTCGTTGAGACCCGGATCTTCCCCAACGACCCGCTGTTCGCTGACCAAAGCGACGCGGTCTTCTCTCCGTCGATCGGGCTTGCGCCAGAGTTCATCTGGTGGATGGACGGGGACGGGCCGGAGCTGCGCCTGTCCCCCATGCTGCGCCTGGACGCGCACGACGCGAGTCGCACACACTTCGACTTGCGCGAGGCCAGCGCCCTGTGGCTGCGCGACGGATGGACGCTCATGGCAGGTGTCGGCAAGGTGTTCTAGGGCACCACCGAATCGGTGCACCTGGTGGACATCGTGAATCAGACCGACGGCGTTGAGGATATCGATGGCGAGGACAAGCTCGGCCAGCCGATGGTGAACTTCACGCTGGAGCGGGACTGGGGGGCGCTGGACCTGTTCGTGATGCCGTTCTTCCGCGAGCGCACGTTTCCCGGCAGCGAGGGCCGCTTGAGCGGCCCCGTGTCGGTGCTGGACGACGCCGTCTACCAGTCTGATGCGGGGCGGTGGCGCCCGGACTTCGCAGCGCGCTGGTCCCGCAGCTTGGGCGGCGTTGACCTCGGTGTAGCTGGGTTCTACGGCACGAGCCGGGAACCGTACCTGTTGCCCACCGAGGTCGAGGGCGGCTTCGCGCTACAGCCGTTCTACACGATCATCGATCAGTTCAGCGTGGACGCCCAATACACGCGGGGAGCCACGTTGTGGAAGCTCGAGGCCCTGACGCGCGGCGGGCACGGAGACCGTTTCGCCGCGGGTGTCTTCGGGGTGGAGCACACGCTCTTCAGCGTGGGGCCCGGGGCGGCCGACCTGGGCCTGCTGGCCGAGGTCATGCTGGACGGGCGCGGGGACGACGCGCCCTACACGGCGTTCGACAACGACGTGTTTGTGGGATTTCGGTGGGCGTTCAATGACGTCCAGGGCACGTCCATCCTGGGCGGGCCGATCGTGGATCTCAAGCACGGCGAAACGATCGCGTTTATCGAGGCCGAGCGTCGCCTCGGCGAGCGCTGGGTCGGAGCGCTGGAGATGCGCCTGTTCCTCAACACCGACATCAATGCACCGCTGCACACGCTGCGACAGGACGACTTCCTGACGTTCAGCCTGAGCCGTTTCTTCTAGGAGGCACTCCGAGCGGATCTACTTCTCACGCCGAACGGAAGACGGCGATCAGGACTTCTACGTGATCGACTCGGACGGTGAGAACCTCAGGCGGCTCACGGTCCCCGAGTCGGCCGTCGCGTCCTATGAGAGCTATAGGAGTATCGAGGTCAATGAGTTCACGATCGACAGCGACGTTACCATCAGACCCAATCCGTAGATGAGTTTACGGCTTGACCGCCCTGAGTCGGAGGTCGTGCGTGGGACTTGGCAGACACACCAATCTTTGCATCCCGCAGACTGGTTAAGAACGGTTATCGGATGCATTCTCGCCGGTCGAGAACGGTCAGAAACCCTAGATTCTAAGGGGAATTCACCGGAATCGGGTGTCTCCGAGCGTTCCTCCGGAGGCAGAAGTCACAGGTTCGAATCCTGTCGGGCGTACTGAAAACGACCCCGGGGCTTAGCCCCGAGGGTCGTTTTTATTAGGGCTGGTGCGGATTCGTCCTGAGGTTCGAGCCGAGGCGGGAGAGCGTTTTCCGCCGACGGCGGGCTGGATGCCCACCGCCGAGACGACCGAGGAGGCCCTTTAGGGCCCCCGCAGGTCAATCCTGTCGGGCGTACTGCAGAGGGCCTTAGGGGACGCGGTTTCCCCTGGGGTCCTCGCTATTGGGGCCTGGTGCGGACTCGCTGCTTTGGTTCGAGCCGAGGCGGAGAGGTGTCTCCTGCAAAAGCAGGCTGGATGCCGACCGCCGAGACGGGTGCTCAGTCCGCCATGTCTGCCGTTGCAGCCCTCAGAAACGACCACAACCCGATGATGAGCACCAACACGGACAGCAGGCCCACTACCCCACCCCAGAACCAATAGGGAAGGATCAAGGCCTCGGCCATCCTCGCCACATCCGAGGGCATGGTCCCGCCGGCCGTCTCCGCCACGTCGGTGAAGAGGTAGTCCCCTCGGCTGAACACCGAGAGCGAGAGCTGGATGGCGAGAAAGACAAGTGAGACCTGGGCCATCACCGCGGAGCCCTTGTGGGCAATGACTCCACACACGACGACGAGACCGCTAACAAACACCCAGCCAAAGGGGTTCCGGACCACCCACACAAAGGCGATGGCGCAGCCCGCCGCGAACATGAAGAGGCCGATCTTGGCCAGCTTCGCTCGACGACCGAGCCCGAAGAACACCGCCGCCAGGACCGCGGGACCGGCGAGGCCGCCGGTTGAGATGAAAGCGCTGCCGAGGCGGCCGACCTTGCCCGCGTGGTGGGCCACGCCCGAGCCATTCGGCCACATCTGGAATTGCACAAACTCATTTCCCAGGAGGACCGCAGCGAGACCGTGCCCCATCTCGTGGGCGAAGGTGGAGAACCAGATCAACGGCCAGGCCAGGTAACGCCCATAGGGAATGACGTAGAGCGCCACGGTCAGCAGCACCGCGATGATCAGTGCGGTGCGGGCTCTCGATCCGGCTGCGGCTTCGGCCATCGTGCTCCTCCGTGGGGTAAACATCCTGACAACGCTCAGGTAATGTCGTGTATGCTCGCGGGCTGCGGCCTCGTTCCCTCCGCAACTTCTCGGATGATCTGCGACAGGTGTCCGGAGACCGGGTCGTGAGGGACCAGCTCCAGCCCCTATGATTCAAGATACCACTGCTACCCACGATCGCAGGCGCTTTTACAGGCGTGTGGCGGGCCTTCTGCTTGCGCCTACCGCCCCACTCTCGGATGTTGAGCGCAGTCTGATCCCGGAGTGCGCCCATGTGCGATTCAGTCGCCCGCCTAAACGCCGCCCTAGAGGGCCGCTACGCCATTGAGCGTGAGCTGGGCGAGGGCGGCATCTGGGGAAACTGGCCTGGCGTGATGGTGCTTCAACTGGCAAGCCGGTGAATCGCGGTGCGACCACTGCCGCAATAATTCGAAAAGATAAATGGCCACTACTGGATGGCTACATGAGGAATAGAAAACGCGATACAGTAACAGCAGCCCTCTCTCTGATCCTCTAAAAGGCAGGATTGACATGAAAATCCTAAGACAAAGCCTGATCGTTTTCCTGCTCATGTTCACTGCAACGAAGACGATCGCTCAGATTAGTGATACCGAGAGAGGAGAAATTTCAACTGAAGTTGCCAATGCCTTGACCAATTACCACCGCATGTTTTCTACCGGAACGCCTGCTGAAATGGCAGACCAGATCTACGGCATGCCTCTGCTGTCTGTCGGCAACAACGGCGCCACTACGGTATGGAGTACGCGTGCAGAGATCATCACCATGCTGACAGGTTTGGTGGCGAACCTTAAAGAGCAGGGCTGGGTGAGGTCGTCGATGCCGTCACCGCAGATCTGTGTACTAGGCAGCGGTTCCGGGTTCGCCAGCGGTCAGTTCATCCGCTACCGGGAAGATGGTAGCGAGATCAGCCGCAGTGGAATGGCTTATGTATTTCAGAAGAAAGAAGAGGGCTGGAAGATGACTACCTTTATGGCGCATGATGCGAATCAGAGGCTGTCGTGTTCTGACTAGGCGCTATACGCATGAATTCCCACGCATGCTGCGGGACCACGAGGAGTTCGAGGTCGAGACGGATCAGGCTGGGGAGCCGCCGCTTTCGTTCTGGAGCGAGACGGTACGGGGCGTGATGGTGGAGTAGGGCCGTTCCCTACTTACCTAGTCGGTGGCCTCGCTGCTTGCGCCTACCCGCCCGTGCACGGATGTTAAGCTCGGTCTGAGCCCGGAGTCCGCCCATGTCCGATATGGCCGAGCGTCTCAACACAGCCCTCGAAGGCCGCTACGCCATCCAGCGTGAGCTCGGCGAGGGCGACATGGCCACGGTCTACTTGGCCGACGACCTCAAGCACAACCGCAAAGTGGCTCTCAAGGTCCTGAAGCCGGAGTTGGCTGCGGTTGTCGGGGCCGAACGCTTCCTTTCCGAGATCCAGGTCAGTGGCGGCTCGATCGTGATTCACACGAATTGGGTGGAGGGGGTTAGTACCCCAACGAGACGGCCACCCCCATCGTTCGGGCTTAATGTGCCACTAAGGGCGGTGGGTGCTAGCCTAGTCCTTAAGTTCGGTAACCCTCGCCCCCGGAGGTCTTATGAAACGCTGCTCCCTCGGGTTGTTCGTCGCTATCCTCCTCGCTGCTTGCCAGGACACTGCGCAGATCACCCAGCCGGAGGCTGTACTACTGCCCCGGTTGGCTCTGGCCCAGGCATCAGGCCTCGGCTTCGTCTACGCGCCGGTCACAGACTTTTTCGGGGACGTACGGGTCATCTCGACCACGACCCATGCCCTGGTGACGACGGTCTCCGTGGAGGGCAACCGACCATTGGGCATCGCGGTCTCGCCCGACGGGTCTCTGGCCTACGTGGTCATGAGGAGCAGGGGAACGGTATCAGTGATCTCCACCGCCACCAATACGGTGGTAGCGACGATTTTCCTGGGCTTCTTCCCAAGGGGGATCGCCATCACGCCTGACGGGGCATTTCTCTATGTGACAACACGGTTCGGAGCGAAAGGCCGGCCGGCTGTGATGGTGGTCGAGACCGCCACTAATACCGTCGTGGAGACGGTCCCCTTCCCTGAGGCTCCGTATGGAGTGGCCATCACGCCGGACGGGGCGTTCGCCTATGTGGCGAGCGGCGGCACGGTGTCGGTGATCGCGACCGCCACGAATAAGGTGGTGACGACGGTCGCAGTGGATCCCCGCCCGGGCAGTGTGGCCTTCACGCCGGACGGCGCCTTCGCCTATGTGGCAAGCACGGTCGGGAATGGCAGCGTGATCTCTACCGCCACCAACAAGGTCGTGGCCGCGTTAGAAACCATCGGAGGTACTGCCGGGTTGCCCGGGGTGGTGGTGAGCCCTGACGGAGCCTTCGCCTATGTGGCCACGCGCCTCTCAACTACACGGGGCTTCGTGAAGGTGTTCTCGACCGCGACTCACGCCGAGGTCGCCGCCATTGAGATTGGGTCCGGCCAACCTCATGCTGTGGCCATCACGTCTGACGGCGCCTTCCTCTACGTGACAGCGGCGGCCTGGCTAGAAGTGATCGAAACCGCCACCCGCCAGGTCGTGAGCCGGGTATTCCTGGGCGGGTGCCCTGGGTGCGCCGTCAGCCTCGCCGTCACGCCTCAACTCTCGGCGGAGCAACAGGTCGACGCCATCATTGAGAGCGTGCAGGATCTCGTCGCTTCTAAGGTGCTCCCGTCGGGGCCGGCGAATGGGTTGATCGCAAAGCTCGATGGTGCGTTACGCCAGCTTGACAAGGACAACGTGGGCGCAGCTATCAACGTGTTGGAGGCCTTCATCAATCAGGTGCAGGGGCTCGTGAATTCTGGAATACTTACGGTGACTCAAGGCCAACGGTTGATCGACGCCGCTCAGGCCGTCATCGACGTGTTGACCGCCTAGCGGCTCCATGGGGAGTGAAGACCGGCCACCCCCGAGCATTCAAGAGGCGTTCCAGGCTTCCGCTCAGAACGGGCTTCGTGAGCGTCATCATCACCTCGGCGGTTTTCGCGCTGGGGCTGCCACTCGGCGATCAAGGGCCTGCTTTCGGAGGTGGCCGTCTTACTCGTTCGGGAGAGGCGAAGGTATCCACAGACGCGACCGTTGCGTCTAATCTGGTGCAGCGATAGAATCATCTCGCAGCAAAGTCACCAGCCGCTCTCCCTCCAACTGAGATAAGTCATGACTAGGCCCCCCCTACCGTTGATCGTGAAGTGGAGAGACCTTGCTGAAGAGGGTCGGTTTTATACCGACATCGCCAAGGGTTCCCCTGACTATACGGCTAGTCAGATCCGGCATTATTGTCTCGGGAACTCCGGTGCCAGCGCTCCGGGTCCAATACAAGAGCGCAGGCGTTGGTCCGACAACCCCTGGCTCCAAGGGGAGAAGTCGCCCCACGCTCTCTTGGACGAAACACAGGTACGGGAGGTGTTGGACGACTGGGATGATGAGAACGGCTACTGGCGCAACTCCGCCGGACACTGGGCCAAGCTTCTAAAGGTCGCACCGAGTACGATTCTAGCTGCTAGGCGTGGAGACACCTGGAAACACCTCAAGCACTCGAACGCCGGACGCAAGAAGGAAAACTAAGCAAGTCTGCGCACTGGAAGACATGAGAATCACACTGATCGTCATCTCAGTTCTTCTCCTCCTCACCGGGGCTGTCTGGATTCTGCAAGGGATCGACATCCTGCCCGGCTCGTTCATGACCGGCCAGATTGGATGGGCTTATGCCGGGATCGTAGCGGCTCTAATCGGGGGCGGCCTGTTGTGGATCGCGCTGCGGGTTGGACAAGGCTAGGCGGCCCTCTAAGCCACGAGGACGCTCCGGGCTAGCCTGGCACCGAAGATAAAGTTGAAGGCTCAGATCCCCTGGCTTCGCGTCTTCGTGGAAGGCGTGGTGATCGTGGCAGACTGGAGTTTCCGATGAAAAATTCCGCCTGTCGCCTTCCTACGGCATCCACAACCCTCGTGAAAGCGGAACCAGCACCCCGCGACCCTCCGGACTGGACGGACTCCCGGACGTGAACACGCTCGTTGAAGCGCCCCCCTCAAGTACACGGCGGGCCGCTCACTTGATTCAGTTTGACGGACCGTCTGCGATGACGTTCGCGATCTTCTCCCCGTTGGTGGCCTTGTACTCGGGCACGCCCTGCGATGGCTGTGGACTCGTGGTACGCCTTAACCGGTATCGTCGGCCCGACTTCCGGCCGACGAACTGGTGTCAATCGGCCACAGGATGATCAGGCTGCTTTGATCGCTGCCCGAGCTCGGTAGAGCCGTAGAGACGGTGCTACTCTGCGAAGGCTGTACCGGCGAACGCGAGTAAATCGGCGCGGGCATCCCGGCCTCCTGTCTCGGAGCAGGGAGGGCATCCGCAGCTTACGCGGGTATCGCCGTGACCCGCTAGGGCAAGCAGCCATGGATGCCGGAGGCCTGATCCGTGACGTAGGCGCCTCCTGAACGAGAAGACGGCCACCTCCGAACGATGGGGGTGGCCGGCTTGTCAGGTCGCTGTCGCGCCGGTGGCTGGCAGAGGCCCTCAAACTCTGGCTTGCGACCAGCGGGTACAACAGTTACCATGCCTGCCCCCTCAGGGCGCCACCGACACGTTTGGAGGTATTGCGTTGGTTCGCCCGCTCAGACGACGCGGATGCCCGAGCATCCTCCTCCGTTCCCGGTCTGGCTCGATCCGCCTCCGCAACCTCACTCAGCGGCCCGTCGTTGAAAGCTTGAGTCGCCCAGCACAGGCTTGGTGGTACCGGGGCCTAGTCGCTATAGCGTATTCATTGGCCCTCTCCATTCTCGTTCCCAGCGGTTCGCCGTCTCAACAGCGACTCCAGTTGACAGAGATCGAGAGTCTTGAGATCCCCGAGGACTGGGTTCCGACAGGTTTGCACGTTGGCACCAACAACTGGGTAGTCTTGTGGAGCGAGGGCCGGGGAACACTTCTGGTGACCGAGCGCCCGGCGTCAGAATTCATTGAGGTGGCACCGCTCTCTGGCGCTCCGATTGGCGCTCGGATCGTTTCCACGTCTCCGCTTCGAATTGAATTTGCCGACCGCTTCTCGTCGAGGCTACTTACCGTGGGTCAGGACGGCGAGATCACGGGCATCGTGGAGCTGAGTGAGGACCTGACTCTGGCGTCTGCCCAGCACTCTGACGGGGACTGGTATGTCGCCTCGCACCCAGATTCAGGCCGCGTCCAGATAGAGATCCACCGAGTCGACGCGAACGGTGTTGTGCACCTAGTCCATAGCGTGGTCGAGCCCGAGCGTAGTGCATACTACGCGCGTCCTTCGCTCTCACGCACCGAGGGTGGAATACTGCTTACCCGAGAAAATCCTCCCTTCTCCGCTCTCCTTATCAATTCGACGGGAAGCTCGATTCAAACTCTACGTCCGTTCGACGACAGCAACCTCGGACGCTTCATGGAGGATGGACCCGAAGGCATATGGATTTCGCTGGGGATGGTGGATTTTCGAGAGGGGTTTGTCCAGACTCTTGCCGACCTGAGAGGCGATCGTCGCTTGCTGATCACCTACTCACCTGAGGGTGTACCGTTGAGAAGGACAGCTTTGAACGCACCCTTCGGGGTCGTCGAAGCTAGCTGGGACGAGCAAACGATATACGCGGTCCGTGATGGTAACGGCATAGAACTCGTAATCTACCGATGGAAATGGACGGAGGGCGTGGTCTCCAACTAAGAGAAGGAGGTTCTAAAGATGAAATCCACTAAACTGTTCTTATTGCTGTTCGGAAGCCTTCTTGTGATGCCGTCCGCGGCGCGTGCACAAGCAGAGGAAGGCGAAGGCTGCTTTTTCTGCACTACTTTTGGCGGGGAAATAGCGATTTGCTATGAGGACGATCCTTCAAACTTCTATGGGATCGCGGCCTGTTTACCGATTGAAGGAACGAATGTTTGCATAACCGGCGGTGAATGTTGGGAAGACGGTGGAGAAGGAGACCCTCCGGTCTACGCCTTCTTGTCGGGGTCAGCCACTCTTCGGATGGTAGGTCTGATGAACTCGTTAGAACCAGATCCGCACAATATGGTAGCGGGGACGACATTAGTCCGCGCATGCCACGGAGTGGTAGTACAACGTCGTTACGCCGACTCTCAGATGCACCGAGTGCGCGAGAGCACCGATCTGATAGTCCTGTGAGTTCCGGGAGAAGATAGCGATTTCGCGATGGACCTCGCCCTCCGTCCAAGCTAACCACCCTCGGATATCCTCAGACTGAGCAACGGACATGAACCGATACCGCACCATCCTCGTCCTAGGTTCTCTCTGTCTTTTATGCCTGACTCGAAGTGTCGAAGGCCAGTCTCTCGTGGAAGAGATGAGGTTGGGCGAATATGGCAGTGGTGTTGACCTCACGATTGTGACTGACCTCGTCGTCGATCAAGACAAGAATGTTTATTTGGCGCAGCCCATGGAAAGCGTAGTGAAGGTTTTTGATGCGGGCGGGCGGCCTCTATACACGCTCGGCGGCCGGGGGGAAGGCCCCGGTGAGTTCCAAAACCCCATACGCCTAGGGTGGCTCGCCGACACGCTGTGGGTCTTCGACCAACGTCTGGCCCGCACGAGTCTCTTCGGCACTGATGGCGAGTTCTTGGCCTCTTTCCGGTCGATCGTGGATCTAGAGCACTACCCGTTGATTCCGTCTGGCCCGACCGCGGTTCTCCCCGAGCGAAGACTCCTGGTGATTCCCGAGTATCCACTGAGTTCCACAACGCCACTGAGGGGTCCCTTGCCTGTCCTCCGTGTTTCCGGGAACGGTAGTTCGATGGACACCATCCATGCTTTGTCGAGAGACGATTCTCACCTCCGAATCCCATTCGAGATGCAGGGCACGGAGGTGGCCATCGTCATGGCTCAACCATACGCAGACGATGAGTTGTGGGAGGTTTCCGCCGATGGCATGCGAGAAGTGCTCGTAGATCGTGGTCTAGCGTCGGGGGACTCCCGGTTTCGCGTAATCGCTCGCGACGGAGTCACCAGCAGCCTTTTCTTTGACCGCCACATGACGTACGAACCTATTCCGCTCCGAAGCCAAGATGTGGAGGAGTATGTGAGTGACCTGATCGATAGACTCAGCTTACAGGTGCCGCAGTCGGCGGTTTCGGCGAGGCAGCTCAGAAGTACCGTTTCACGGGCCCTACATACGCCCTCGCACTTTCCGCCGATCAGAAGCGTGTTCGTCGACTCGAATCATCGAACATGGCTGGCTGCTGCGGCCCCGCCGGGTGACTCGGCTACGGTAACGTACATAGTTCTTGGTCGAGATGGTGATGTGGAGCGCAGAGTCTCGGGGCCCGCCTCCGTAAGACTGGTAGAGTCGTCCACCGATGCGGTGTGGGGTATTACGAAGGGAAGCCTCGACGAAGCCGTTGTGGTCCGATTTCGGGGAGTCGAGTACTAATCCTCCGAGATCGTCCAATCCACTCCCGACGTCCATCTGGCCGTACCGTTACTAGGCTTGCGATCAGCCGGCGCAGGAGAGAAACTTTAGTTGGGCCTGGCGGCCTTCGCAGGAGGATCGCTCTCAAACGTGGTCTAACCTCAGGCTCCTAATCGGAGGTCTACACTCATGAATCGAACGGCGTTGGCGGTTTCCTTGATCGCGTTCTTGGCCACACCGGGGGGCCAGACGGTCGGCCCCGATGACAACGACTACGCTGGAGAGGTGGTCGGGGTAATCATCGACGCGAAGACCCAGAATCCCGTCGTGGGTGCGGAAGTCTTCTTCGCCGGTTTTCAGATCGGAGCCCTGACCCGCGGGGACGGTACCTACATGATCAACGCAGTGCTGGAGGAGGGCAGCTACGTGTTGACCCTAGAGCACCCTTGCTATTTAACCGTGAGCGTTGAGGTCGAGCTATCGCAGGCTTACGAACAACCTTTGATTGTGAACGTTGGGCTTCCCCTGAAGCCCCGGCTTGCGTCGCAACGGTTTTCACCGCCTTTGGGGGGGCCGTGTTAGGCGGACGGAAGGCCCGATTGAGGATCCCCTGGAGCCCTCGCTATTGGGTCCTGGTGCGGACTCGTCCCTTTAGGTTCGAGCCGAGGCGGGAAAGCGCACTTCCGCGGAAACGGCGAAAAAAGCGGCGGAGCTGTCCACGCGGTTGCGTCTGAGAGGTTGGACACTGCCGGTGAATTCGGTCGTTCGTTTCGGCTCGATCCGGTCCCGGACGCGCTTCGGCCGTGCGTTCCGTGAATCATAGATGACGATCGAATCAGAGCCGAGCGCCCAAGGCTCATACTACGATTTGCGACAGCATGAGACTTCGATTTGCATAAATTAGGGACTACGATTTGCAGGATTCTTGGACTACGATTTGCACTGCCTGGCCGGGCGGCGCTGGATCATGCTCTACCAAGCCATAGTTTGACGGCATGGTCGTGCACACGTGGGGGCGCCGGATGAAGGCGAAGAGATGAGCCAGCCCGACTGGTTCCTCGCCTTCGTGACGAGAATCAAGAACGAGGACCTCTATATCCGGGAGTGGCTCGAGTACCACCTTTTGGTGGGGGTTGAGCACTTCTTCCTCTACGATATGGACGGAGGACAGGGTCTGGCCGGTATCCTCGAGCCCTACGAGGACGCCGGCGTCGTGACTCGCATTCCGTGGACCCACTACGAGGGAACGCGCCTGGACCGAGGGGGCCCCGTTCGCCAAAACAAGAGCGCCCTGGCGCATCGGCACTTCGCGCGCCACTTGCGCAATCGCGTGCGCTGGGCGCAGAAGATCGACGCGGACGAATTCCTCTACCCGTTGGCAGGCGACGACGTGATCGCGCCGCTCCGGGCGTACGACCACAACCGGGTTCGCGGGATCCGGGTGCCACGCTTCAACTTCGGCCACAACGGGCACGAGTGTCGCCCGCCTGGGCTCGTGATCGAGAGCTATCTGAGGCGCGAAGCGACGCGGTCGAGCCAAAAGGACATGGCAAACGCCGAAAAGCTGTCCGGCAATTACTTTCGCCGGGACGCCCATGGGTGGTCGTACCGCCTTCACAAGCGTGGAACGCTGGTGTCACCCGACCGCGTGGAGACGCTCCAAATCAATCACTACTTCACCAAGTCCTTCGAGGAATTCCAGGCCCGCCAGAACGACCAGCGCTCGCGACGCGGGACCCGTGAGCAGTTCGATGGCCGAAACCGCACGCGCAACGATGTCGAAGACGACGGAATGCTTCGATTCGCTCCGGGGGTCCGGCGCGCGCTGGGCTTGGGATCTAGTTGAACGTCTCCGCGAGTTGACGCTCCGCCATCTCCTGAAACCGGATGTCCGGCGGTTCCAGAAGCGGCAGCTCCAACGCCCGCCGGAACTGGACTCGGGCCTCCTCCATCCGGTTGCGGTGCGCATACATCCTCCCGAGGTCCAGATGGAACAGGATGTATTCGGGCCTCAGCTCTGTGGCACGGGTGAGGTACCGCTCGGCGTCCTCCCAACTGGTCAAGCCGATGACCTGTCCCCCGAGAAAGTTCCTCGCAATGAAACGCTCGAACCCGGAGAGTCGCCGCACCCTGTAGTTGAGAACACCGAGGGCGTGGTGGGCGCCGGCATGGAGCGAATCCATCGCCAAGACCTGATGGGCCAGGTCGTACACCTCACCGCTGAGGTCCGACGCTTCTCCGCCTCCTGACCGGACGGCTCGGAGACCCTTCGCGCTCATGAACCAATACAGCGCCTCGAGACTGTCTGGCTCGAGCTCGGTGCCCCGACGAGCGTAGGACTCCGCGATCTTGAACCACTGCTTTTGTATCTCCCTCCCACCGGCTAGGAACCCCTGCGCGATGGCGGAGCGCGCCGCACCCCATAGCGCTTCGTACATCTCCGGATACTCGTCGATGACTTCTTCGAAGAGTTGAAGCGATTCCACGACCTGATGGTCGGCGAAGAGGTCGTGCGCCTCGGGGATCCTGGGGTCGACTTCGGATGGGGCTGCGTCCGCGCTCGCTTGTGAGCCCGCCCCGGGGGACGTCCGAGAATCAGTGTTGGTCTGTGCCCCGATCTCCCTCGCCGCAAGGGGCTGCACCACCAATAGGATGGCCCCGAGTGTCGAAAGAAGGTGTCGTCTGGACGAGACGTTCACGATGTCGCGCCGCCTACGGGTTGTGCGGGATCAAGTTGGCATCGGGGTACGGCAGTCGATCGTACCCCGGCGGCCCGAAAAGGTCATCGCAAGTCTCGTTGTCTGTGTGCCTGGCCGCAAGCGGAGAGAGCAGTCCACGACCCTGGGCGCCCACCACCGAGGGGGGCTCCCAGACGGTTAGCGCATGCGCAGACACCGCTCACAGCGGAGGTCTCGACCTCCGGCGTATCTCAATACGCGCCCCAGACCCACATCGTCGAAGTAGCTGCCCAGACACAGCGTAAGACTCTCGGGATCGGACAGGAACGCATGTACGGCCCAACACCGGCCCATGATGCCGCAAAGGAGTAGCATCGTCCGTGGATCCGCTGGGAGGTCGGTCGCATTCTGCCCCCATCCGATCTCCTCGGCCCACGCGTCGAACACCTCAGGTTTCTCGTGCGCCCTGAAGCGATCGACTCTCAGCACCGCCCGGAAAGAGAAGCCGAGCAGACGCTCGATGGCGTCGACATCGTGTTCGGTACTGCATACGAGAAACGCCTCACCGTCCCGCTTGGCCAGGGTGGCCGCCAGCCGCGCACGACTCCAACGCATCGCGTGATGGAAGAGCGTCGCGGGCAAGCGGTGGTGGTCCTGGAGCCCGGGAAACTTCCGCAGCACGTCCTCCGCCTGTACTCCATGGCAACGAGGACACGGTAAGCCCACCAGAAACCTCTCGCGGATCCTCGAATCGGATGAAGTCGTCAAGCGCTCGACACAGCCCTCGAGAAGAAGCCTGACATGTTCTGGACAGATCTCGACGCCATCCCTGTTCGTATGTGACCCCTCGATCAAACAACGGCACTCACCGTCGTTGAAGTGGGCGAATCCGAACCCCCGACCCTGGTCCAGTTCTCGGAGCACGACGTGAATGGGCCAGGCGTCGCACCCGGGCGACTGTCCGTGTTCAATCGCCTCCGTCCGTCCGACGTCGGATTTCTGCACCCCCCAGATCGACCGAGAGTAAACTCGGCGTTGTGGCGAGATGCCCCGTCGTGCGAGCCAACCTCGCAGACCGCGCAAAGGCGGAGTGTTCATCCAGGCTCCCGTCGAATCTATGCTTTTCTGAAGGGGGCCCTGAGGGTGCGCAAACGCCAGAGTTGCGACCCGATGATCATGGCGATGGTCGCTCGCGCCACGGCGTAGCTGCTCCGTGGGCCCTGGAGTGTGGGCGCATATCCGCCCGCCGAGAGGACCGGGGCCAGAAGGGCCTCGGTCTTCTCCAGCTGAGACCTCGAGAGGACATCGTGGTAACGACCCATGGCCGCCTCTGAGACGCCATTCAGATCGGCGTCGAACCGTGAGTTTCCGGAATACGCCGCCCCGAGAACGGTGGGTGTCACGACGACCGGGTCGTACGGAACATCCAGAAACCGACACACCGTTTGCATGACCCCGGTCGGGTCCCGCACAAGCTCTTCATAGGTGATCACGAAGAAGCGCGGATCCTGTTCGTGCTCGCTCACGATCTGGTGGGCGAGCCGTCCGGTGAGTGCCATCTGAAAAATGGTACGCGAGGGCTTCTGTTTCAGGGCGGAAGCGATCACGTCGCGAGGATCCCGTCGCATCACTAGAACTCTTGCCCCTTCCGGAAACCATCTGAGGAGCATGTCGCACTCGTACAGATGGCGTGGAGTTTTCTCCACCCACCGGGTGTTCTCGGGTGCCCCCGTGAGCTCGCGCCATGCCTCCACAAGGGCGAGCAACCGGGCCCGTGGCTCCCGTGTCTGACGGAACGCGCTCTCGAGGACTTCCTCGACTTCCTCCCTCGACATGGATGGCCGGTGCCGGTGAATCGTGGTCCAAAGGTAAGTCCGGTCGAGTAAGGCGGTGACCGGGTCTCCAGACCTGGCCCAGTCGAAGAAGTGTGTTTCGAACGGGACCACGAGGAGTTGAGGATGACTGTCCAGCAGCGCCCGTAGCAGACTCGTGCCGGATCGCGGGTGGCCGACGATGAAGGTTGCGTGCTTAATGCTCAAGGAATCCGCCGATCGCGGTACACTAGCAAGGGAGCCCATTTCGGTCAGCGGATGTTGCCGTTCCCCTGGAAGAATAGCAAACTGGCAACCATGACTTCAGGGGGGCCTGCCGTCGATCTCGTATACACATGGGTCGACGGGGACGACGCACAGCTTCAGGCCGACATACGCGAATACGCCTCCGGTCCGAAGCAGCTCAACCCCGAGCGGATGCGCGATCCGTACGATCTGCTGCGATATAGTCTCCGGTCGGCGGACATTTATGCGCCCTGGATCAGAAAGGTCCACATCATCACGCGTCGCCCGCAGGTCCCGTCGTGGCTCGATGTGGGTAATCCACGGGTGAACGTCGTGCATCACGATGAGCTGAGTGACTTTGGTCCATACCTTCCGACCTTCAACTCGACCGTCATCGAAAGCTTCGTTCATGCCGTCCCCGGTCTCTCAGACCACTTCCTCTCTTTGAACGACGACTTTCTGTTCGGGGCCCCCTCCGCGCGAGAGGATTTCTTGACGACCACCGGAAAGCACAAGGTCTTTGGGACCTATTTCGGCATCTGGCTTCCTTTCCGGATCTATCGGAAACGATGGAAGTTCTACAACAGCGGCCGCATCGAGCACTGTCCCAGATTCGTCTATAAGCCGTTTTGGGAGGCCATGTTGGAGGCCAATCGGAAAGCGCTGCATCGGACCCGCAGTAACCGTTTCCGGACCGGATCGGATCTGCGCATGGATCGACTCTACCGGATGTGGATGCTCGGGCCGAACCGGCGCCACGCCGAGGTCGTAAGGGCTCACGAGCTGCTCAAGTACCACCGCTTTCACCGGATAAACAACAACCGAAAAAAGCAGGCCCGAGGCTTGGCAGGACTCGTAGAGATGCGGCCCAAGTTCTATTGTCTCAACGATGACCAGGGGGAGAATCCCGATCCCTGGGTATGCGACCGCGTGCGCGAGTTCCTCGACGTCTACTATCCCGACGCTTCCGAGTTCGAGCGGAAGGCAACACCTTGAGCGTCAGCGCGGTCATCCTGAACTGGAATCGGCCGCTATGGTTGCGCCGTGTAATTCTGCCCCTGCTCGCTCGGCATCCTCTCGTCGATGAGATTCACATATCTCACGGCCGCGAGCGGACGTGCTTCTCTTTTGAGAGCCCCCGCTGTGACATCATCCACCGTCACGACTGGGATCTCAACGATCGCTACGGGCTGGCCCTACGCTTCGTTGCAGCGAAGGACGTCAAGAACGACGCGGTCTTGATCCTGGATGACGACTTGGTCGTAGCGGGGCGCTCGATCACGGGTCTCAAGGCGTCCTTCGATGCCGCGCCGCAGACGCTGCACGGGATTTTCGGACGTCGTATCAGCCCGGCCTATGAATACTCCTACGACGGGTACGAGCAGGGCGAGACACCCCTCGTGCTGACTCGCTGCCTCATGATGCATCGTTCCTACGCGGACGTATTCCTCGAGGCCGAGCCTTCCGCCGCCGGGCTCATCGCGCGCGGCGTGCCCAAGTGGAACGGAGAGGACATCTTCCTTTCGCTCCTGTCGATTCAGAGGACGGGCGCCTTGCCACAAGCCTACGATCTACCCTACAAGAATGTGTGGGGAAGGCGTCTCGGCAGCGTCTCCACGACGAAGGTGCCGCGTGGTGACGGGGAGAAGATGGCCCACAAACCCTACCGTTCATGGTTCACGCGTGAGGCCATCCAACTGCTCGGGGTCCAGGCTCAGATCGACGGTTACTTGAGGAGAACTGGCGCGTCCTCTTCGGATTGAGCCCGATAGAGTTCGTAGAAAGCTTCACCGCGTTCGATCAACTCATGCCAAGTGCCGCGTTCGACGATTCGGCCACCTTCGAGGACGAGAATGAGGTCCGCGTCTCGTATGGTGGAGAGCCTGTGCGCGATAACGATCAGGGTGCGCCCCGCCAGCCGTCTCTTGATCGCGTCCGCTACACCTTGCTCGATTACACTGTCCAACGCCGATGTCGCTTCGTCGAGAATCACGATGTCCGGGTCTCGCAAGAGGGCTCGTGCGAGTGCGATCCGCTGCCGCTGGCCTCCTGACAGACGGACTCCCCTGTCGCCTACCTCCGTGTCGAGACCGTCCGGCAAGCCTCCGAGAAGACCGTCGAGCTCGACGTCGGCGAGGGCTCCGATCAACTCCTCGTCCTGCACCGTCCTTTCGAGCCCAAACTTGAGGTTGTCACGCAAGGACCGGTTCAACAACCACACATCCTGGCTGACGATCGCCATCCGCGAGTGCAGCGACGGGAGGGAGTACTCCCGGATGTCGGTGCCATCCAAGAGGATTGTGCCGGGCTCGCAGTCGTAGAAGCGAGCGAGGAGATCGACGAAGGTCGTTTTCCCCGCTCCACTCGAGCCGACGACCGCCGTGACCTTGCCGGCGGCGATCGTCGCGTTCAGGTCGTCCAACGCCTCGGGACCCTGCACGTACCGGAAGCTCAGATTGCGCACGTCGATTTCGTGCTCGAGCCCCCCGAACGTCTTGTCACCGGAGGTCACGATGAACTTGCCCTCGTCGGAAAAGAGGCCGGCCACGGCTTCCAAGCGAGGAAGCTCCTCGAAGATGAGCAGGCTGAAGCGGCTGATCACCTTGTAGTCGCGAAGTGCCTGCTGAAGTATGATGAGGAAGGCACCGAAAGCGGCCAGGTCGGCTGGACGAAAATCGCCGGTTGCATAGATGAACACGCCCTGAACGAGGAGCATCGCAAGGAGGATTGTGATCTCCTCGATGGGGTAACGAATGCCGATCGCTCGGTCGCGCCGTACTGCCACACGCTTCCCCTTACGGAGAACCTTCTCGTACATCTTCGAGGCGGTCTTTTCCTGCGAAAACGCCTTTACGAGCGGAATGCCCCCCAGGATGTCGAGAGTCTGTGCGCGTATCTGGCGGTCTACCTCCACTCCCTCGTCCGAGATGCGTTTCACGGCTCGATTGACCGCGACCACCAGGCGTTGCACTAACGGCAGCGTAACGATGAAAGCGATGGACAGGGGGAGCGAGATCGCGATCATCACGCCGGCTTTGACCAACAATGAGACGACGACACGGAAGAGCTCCTGAGCCGCGGTCAGGAGCCCGATTACCGAACTGGACCAGCCGATCTCCGCATCGATTCTGCCGATCGCTTGGCCGTCGAAGTACTGCCGCCCGAATCCGAGGACCCTCCCGAACGTCTCCTTCCCGACGCGAACCCGGTACCGTTCGTTGCGCTGTGTCACGACGAGCTGAGCCGCGTATCCGAGTCCAAGCTTCCCCACGCGTCCAAGAATCATCAGGACGGCGATACAGAGCACCAGGTACGCGTCTCGCGCCGACGGGTCTAGCCCGTCTGGCACAAGCCCGGGGATCCATCCGCACCATCTCGACTCTCCAAGGGAGTCGAAGGAGTTTACCGCCACCGCGTCCGTGAGCGGGATGAGAAGTGCGAACGACGCTCCTTCGAACGCAGATGCGATCAGAATCAAGACGATCGGCACGACGAGGTGCCATGCCTTGACCTCGGCTACCCGCCAGTAGTGGCGGAGGACGCCAAAGGGGGTCGCTCGTATCTCTTTTTGCGGTGCAGCCATGCGGACGTCGGACCTCTAGGTGACCATCTGCAGTACTGGAGTCTCTTCCAACGCTGAGTATAGCACTCACCGAGGTCGTGAACGACCGGGCTCGGGCCTTGGACCGGCACGCTTGCTGCCGCGTTGCCTCAGTACGCAGTGTCTTTCAGATTCCAAGCCGACCGAACTCCAGGACCCTGTGAACCAGAGGAGCTTTGTGCGAGGGACCTTCTGTACCATCGTGAGGGATAGGCATGGCTGACGAGGGCGACCGGGGGAACCCCAAGGTCTTCTGCGTAGGCTTCAACAAGACCGGTACGGTCACGCTGCACAGAATTTTCTGCGATCAGCTCGGCTATCGATCCGCCCATACGCCAGAGTGGACAGACTGGTCGATCACGAAGAATCGGGACCGACTGGACCAATTCGAGGCGTTCTTCGATGGCGAGTGTGCTTCGATCAGAAATCTGGATGATCTCTATCCCGAGGCTCTCTTCGTCCTCAACACGAGACCGCTGAAGCACTGGGTGCTCAGCCGACACAAGGCGGTCGAGCGATCCCGGACGGCCGTTCGTTGGGCCCTCACACAATACGTTCCACTCGGATTCGTTGCCTGGGTCATCAACCGCTGGGTCCTCGATAACCGTGAGCGAGCGGTGATGCGTTGGATCCGGATCCGGAACTCATATCACAAACACGTGATGTGCTACTTCGGTGACCGGAAGGGGAAGCTTCTGGTCATGAATATCGAGGAGGCCGAGTTCGGAGTGCGGCTGGCACAGTTTCTCGATGCTGAGGGCCCCATCACTCCGACCCTGGTGAATCGCGACGGGCACGGTACGATGACCCGAACCATTCTCGATGCCATCGGCGAGCAGGTGGGAAATCATACGAGTGACGAGGACATCGAGGCCTTCTTCTCGTCGCGCGGGCTGGACCAGCACGGTGACGATCTTACGTTTTTCGAATCGCCCTCGTCCGGCTTGTCCCGGAGCACTTCCGACTACTGTCTGATCGTTCTGCCCTTCTTGAAGCCTCTGTTTCGATGGATCTACGGCGTGCTCGTGGCGAGTAGATCCAAGGTCCACAGCGACCTGTCCAACTGGCTGGTGGACTCTCTTATCCGATTCTTCAGGAGCGAATCGGACATGCACTACTTCACGTCGGTTCGTCGACTCGGCAGTGCCTCGAAGTGAGCTCGTCTCTCGAGATCACCCAGGTGGAGGGCCGGCGGGGCATGTCGCGTTTCGTGGACGCAGCTTGGAGGGTCCA
Organism: Longimicrobiales bacterium; assembly: GCA_965249775.1. Lineage (GTDB taxonomy): Bacteria > Gemmatimonadota > Gemmatimonadetes > Longimicrobiales > Gaopeijiaceae > UBA822. The sequence continues at coordinate 2,051,845 of OZ252253.1, read as the reverse complement.
TGACCAACCCGTCTCTTCCGGTTGGATTCCACCTCTCCGTGCGATCGTGAGGGACGGCCTGGATCGAAGTGGAAACCCGTTCTATCAGCAGGCGGAGCGGGCCCTCTTCATCGCGAAGCGTAATGGCCAGGCCATCGGGAGGGTGGCGGCGATCGAGAACCGAAGGCACAACGACCATTATGATGATCGAGTCGGCTTCTTCGGCTTCTTCGATTGTCGTGACGATCAAGAGGCCGCGAACGGGCTCTTCGAGCGAGCGGAAGGGTGGCTCGGCGATCGAGGGATGACTTCAGTGCGTGGTCCCGTAAACCCGTCGATGAACCATGAGGTTGGTGCGCTCGTCGACGGATTCGACCTACCGCCGATGATCATGACGCCGTGGAATCCATCTTACTACGGTCGTTTGATCGAAGCGGCCGGTTACGGTAAGGCCCGGGACCTCCTCGGATACAATGTGCCCGCCGGGGACCAATTCGCGGTTCCGGATCGGGTGTGTCGGCTTGCGGAGCGAACGCTTCTGAAGACCGGCCTCAGGTTTCGAGAGTGGGATTTCGGCACGATGGAAAAGGAGGTGCGAGTTGCCTTCGACCTCTATTGCGAGGCATGGGAGGGGAACTGGGGCTTCGTCCCCCCCTCATGGGAGGATTTCTGGCACATCGCGAAGGATCTGAAGTCCGTCCTACATCCGGATTTCGCCTTCGTAGCGGAGCTCGACGGCAAGACGGTCGGGTTCATCATGATCGCACGTGACATGAACCGGGTGCTTCGGCGGATGCCGTCGGGAAGGCTCTGGCCGTGGAATATTGCCCGTCTCCTGTTCGGACTCCCGAAGATCCTCAGCGGGAGGGTCGTCGCCTTGGGCCTCAGGCGGGAGTACCGGAACCGGGGCTTTTTCCCGCTCTTCGCCTTCGAGGTAGCTCGCCGTGCGCAAAAGATTGGGGCCGAAGGGGCCGAGGCGTCGTGGATTCTCGAGGACAACGAGGCGCTTGTTGCTCCCCTCGAGGGGATGGATCTGGAACCCCATAAGCGATGGCGTATCTACGAGAAGTCGCTAGAGGCCACACCCGGGGGCTCGCCATGATTCCGCGCATCATTCACCAGACCTGGAAGGATCGAAACGTCCCGGTCCGGTTCCTCGATGCCCAGCGAAGCTGGCGTGAGACTCACCCCGACTGGGAGTACCGCTTCTGGACCGACGAGGACCTGGCAGCACTCGTGCACGAGCGTGCGCCCGAGCTCGTCCCCCTGTATGAGGCCTATCCTGAAGCCATTCAGCGGGTCGATGCCGCGCGGTATGTGATTCTCCGAGAATTTGGAGGCCTGTACGCCGACCTGGACCTGGTGTGCCTCCGCCCGATCGACGGACTCCTCGACGCCGAGGTGGTGCTTCCGAGGACGACGCCCTTCGGCGTGTCGGGCCAATTCATGCTTTCGGTCGAGGGACATTCGTTTTTCCACCATGCGGTCGCCTCCCTTCCGCGGGCCTACGCGAAGTGGGGCAGGGTGTGGCCGCGACACTTGCGGGTCCTCACGACGGCGGGCCCTCTCTTCCTGACCGGGCGGTTGCGAGAACACGGTACGACAGAAGGCATGCGAATCCTTACGCTGGAAGAGCACGGGCACGGTGACCCGGAGGCCGCCTACGTGGGCCACCTTCGAGGGAACACCTGGGCGGCCTGGGACACTCGGGTGATCAACTTCTTCCACGACAACTGGAAGTGGCTCGCGGCGGGCGCCGCGGTCTCCGCCGTGCTGCTATACAGCTTCCTCTGATTGTCAGTGTCGAGGCGGCCTGCCCTTTGGTCCAATTGACGCGAGGCGATCGACGACCCTAAGCTCCCGGGACGAACCCCAGCTGTCCTGTGACATATGACTCACCACAACCGTTCTCTCTTCGGGAATTCCATCGACCGCCGGCATCAAAGTGTCTGAACCCGCCCCCAAGGTGTCTGAACGCGTCTCCGACGTGTTGAGCAAGGCGTACGAGTTCCATGCTGCGGACGACGCCAGAAGGGAAGGCGTCTACCCCTACTTTAAGCCTTTCGATTACAACGACGGACCCGAGGCCGTGATCGACGGCAAACGTGTGACGATGTTCGGCTCCAACAACTACTTGGGTCTGACGACGCACCCCAAGGTTCGGGAGGCGGCCGTCGCCGCGATCGCCAGGTTCGGAACGAGCATGACGGGATCGCGCTTCGTGAATGGCTCTATGAAGCTGCATGGAGAATTCGAGGAAAAGATCGCCTCGTTCTATGGGAGGGAGTCCGCCCTGGTCTTCACCACCGGTTATCAGGTGAACCTCGCCTTGGGCTCTGCCCTGCTCGGTGCGGAGGACACCGTGGCCGTGGTCGACCGAAGCGTGCATGCGTCGATCTACGACGGTGTGCGGCTGGGTCAGGCGGCCGGCGGACGGATGGTCCGGTTCAGGCACAACGCGTCGGTTTCCTTGGACCGCGCACTCTCGAAGCTGAAAGCCAATGAATCCGCACTCGTGATGACCGACGGCGTGTTCAGCGTCGAGGGCGACATCGCGAAGCTCGACGAGTTGATCCCTGTGGTCCAGGAGCATGGTGCAAGGCTCTTCGTGGACGACGCACACGCTTTCGGAGTCATCGGACCCGGAGGGCGCGGAACTCCGCACCACTTCGGATTAGAGGATGATATCGATCTGATTGGAGGCACCTTCAGCAAATCCCTCGCTAGTGTCGGTGGGTATCTCGTCGGAGAACGCAAGGTGCTGGATTACGTAAGACACTTTGCGCCCTCCTTCATGTTTGCGGCCAGTGGTGCGCCGTCCAGTATCGCGGCCGCGATGGCCGCGTTCGACGTAATGCAGGAAGAGACGTGGCGGGTTGACAAGTTGAGGGAGAACTACGGCTACATGAAGGACGAGCTCACTGGGATGGGCTTCGAGTTGGGTGACACCGAGAGTGCCGTAATCCCGATCTACATTCGTGATAATTCGCAAACGTTGGAGTTCTGGAGAACGCTTTTGGAGGATTACTCCGTGTACACGAATCCGTTCATCTCGCCGGGCGTGCGGCCGCGGCACTCGCTGTTGCGCACCAGCTATATGGCCACGCATGAGCGCGAACACCTCGATCGGGGCCTCGAAGCCCTCCGGAGCGTTGGTACGGAGCTCGGGGTGATTTGAATCGTCGTCGGATCCGCTCGACGGCGTATCGGGCGTCCACGGGATCGGACGATCGGCCAAAAGGAGGCGACAGTCTTTGCCAATCCTGCTGACCGGAGCTTCCGGGTTCCTCGGCTCTCATATTGCCGAGCAACTCGATCACCAGGGTGCCGATGTCCGTGCATTGGTCCGGCCGACGAGTGACACCCGATTCCTGGAGAAGCTCGCGCATGTGACTCTTCAGTCCGGCACCTTGAGCGACAAAGACAGCTTACTCGCGGTGACGGAGGGTGTGGACGGAATTATCCATGCCGCCGGCTTGGTGAAGGCGAGGCAGCCGGCCGACTTCCACGAGACGAACGAGCGGGGGACGAGCAACCTGCTCGATGCAGTGAAACACAACGCTCCCGATATCGATCGCTTCGTGTTGGTCTCGTCGCTGTCGGTGATGGGGCCCAGCCAGGATGGACGTCCTCTCCCGGCTGATGCGGCCCCCAATCCCGTGACCCACTATGGACGGAGCAAGCTGGCTGCAGAACAAGCCGCTCTGGCGGAGGCATCAGCGCTTCCCATCACGATCATCAGGCCACCCTTGATCTACGGACCTCGAGATCGGGAGATTCTCCCCTTCTTCAAATCGGTCCAGCTGGGCGTGCTGCCTTTGACGGGTTCGGCGAGCTCCATGTTGAGCGCAATCTACGCCACGGACTGTGCCGCCGCGTGCGTCAAGGCACTCGAGGTGAAGGTACCGAGCGGCTCTACATTTTTTGTCGAGGACGGGGGCCTGGAGTCTTTCGACGGAATGATCGCCCATATCGAACGCGCACTCGGTAAACGCGCCTGGTTACGAGTTCGGGTGCCCCGCTTCCTGATGTATGGGGCGGCTCTGGGTAGCGAAGTCTACGGAAGGATCATGGGACGTGCAGTCATGTTGACACGCGACAAGCTGAATGATCTCTTGGCTCCACACTGGGTGTGCGACTCAGGTGAGGCGCAAGCCGCGCTTGGGTGGAAGCCTCAAATTTCCTTCGAGGAGGGAACACGGATCACCGGCGCATGGTATCGCCGCGAGGGTTGGTTGTAGAGTCTAACGGGCGGAAATCGCTCTGGGATGATATGTTACTTCCGATCCCCCCGTGACTGTTGTTCAAAACCAGGTTGGAGGCTCCGTTGAAGTCTTACGATTTTCTCGTCAAGCTCTTGGTAGAAGAGTTTGGCGTGAACACCGGAGAATTGGTGCCCAACGCCTCGCCGGCGGGGCTTGGCCTGGATTCCCTTTCCACGATGGAGATGGTGAGGGAGCTGGAAGAGGAGTTCGGCATCAAGTTCTCCACCGAGCAGGTCAATTTCTCCACCCTGGGTGAGGCGGCAGCCCTAGCCGATGAGTTGATCGAGGCCAAGGGACTCTGAGCCGCGTGGCCGTTCGCCGCACGTTCGTCACAGGGATCGGTGTCGTCTCTCCCCACGGGGGCGACCTGGACGACGTGTTCGATCGGGTTTTTGCCGGAGAATCCTCGGTTCGGAAGGTGCGGGTCGAGGCCAACGGGTCGAGTTGCGACATGCTTCTGTCACCCGTCGACTTCGAGCCCGGCCATCTGATCCCCACCCTGTCGGGACGCTTCATGACACGGGCGACCAAGATGGCCGTCGTTGCGGCGCATCGGGCCCTCGAGGCATCGGGCCTGTTGGTATCCGGTGCTGGACCGACGGGGGCAGGCATTTACATTGGGTGTGCACTGGGCGGCTCCGACGAGCTCCAGGCTCACTACGAGCGTTATCTGTCGGATCCCCCCAAGAGGCTGAGAGCCGCGAGCACGCCGATGATCATGGCGAGCGGTCCGGCGTCCCACATCTCCATGCGATACGGTATTACCGGCCCGACCATGACCTACTCCATCGCCTGCGTTTCCTCGGCAGTGGCGATCGGCGAGGCGTTTCGGGCGATTCGACATGGATACCTCGATACCGCCTTGGCCGGTGGCGCTGAAGCACAGCTCAACGCTGGGGCGCTGGCCGGGTGGAGGGAGCTGAGCGTCCTCGCGAGTGAGCATGTAGCCGGCGCCGAAGCTTCCAGCCGGCCGTTCGACACGGAGCGGACGGGCCTGGTTCTCGGCGAGGGCTCGATCGTCCTGGTGCTCGAGAGCGATGATGCAGCTCGAGCCAGAGGTGCGGAGCCACTGGCAGAAATCGTGGGCTACGGTGTTGCCAGCGATGCGTACAACCTTACCGAGCCTTCTCCAGACGGTCAGGCTCGTGCAATGCGCCTGGCGCTGGAGGACGCGTCCGTCGGGGGCGAGCGCATCGGGTACGTCAATGCACACGCCACGGGCACGGTTCTCGGAGATCGAGTGGAGTCGGAGGCCATCAGAAACACCTTCGGCTCGCACGCCGACGAGCTGGCGGTGAGCTCCACGAAGTCGGTTCACGGCCACCTGATCGGGGCCGCGAGTGCCCTGGAGGCTGCGTTGACGGTTCGCATGCTGCAGACCGGCCGGATCGCGCCAACCGCACACCTCACCGATCCCGACCCGGAGTGCGATCTGGATTGCGTGCCGCTGGTCGGCCGGGAGGCTCCGGAGTTGGAGTATGCCCTCTCGAACTCATTTGCGTTTGGTGGCAGCAACGCGACCCTGGTACTGCGCAAGGCGCCGGCCCAATGAGCTCGGAGGGTACGGGCGGGGGTGAGCGCGTGAGCTCCTATGCGTTCTTGGCCGACGTGTTGACCGACAAATACGACGTCGCTCGAGAAACGATCAGCCCCGAGGCGACGTTGACCGAGCTCGGTCTCGACTCCCTCACGGTCGTCGAGCTTTTGTTCGACGTTGAAGACGAGTTCGGAATCGAGGTCCCCGAGGAGCGAGCTACTTTCGAAACGCTTGCGGAAGCCGCGGCGTTGGTGGACGAGCTCGTCCAAGCCAAGGGAGGCTGAGCCGCCCGTGGGTGGCCGCCGCGTCTTCGTGACGGGGCTCGGGTTCGTATCCCCGCACGGAGAGGACCCTGTGGCGGTCTTCGAGAAGATCTGCCTGGGGGAATCTGCCATTCGCATGATCCGATCCGGCACTCCGGATCTGGGGGCCGATGTGCTTCTCGCCGCCATCGACTTCGAACCGGGCGACCGAATCAGCAAGGCCGACCGGCTTTTCATGGCGCGGGCGGCGCAAATGGCCGTGGTCGCCACACGAAACGCTCTGGAGAACTCCGGTCTCATGGCCGACGGAAGTGGGCCTCAGGAAGCTGGAGTGTACATGGGGTGTGGGCTCGGAGGGGCAGAAATCCTTCAGCGATCCTACCGTACCTACTTCGAGCAGCAGAGCAGGCGGGTGCGGCCGACGACGGTCCCCCTGATCATGGCCAGTGGCCCGGCTTCTCAGGTTTGCATGCGCTTCGGGATTCGCGGGCCGGCGCACACGTATGCGGTCGCCTGCGCATCTTCGTCCGTCGCGATTGGTGAAGCCTTCCGGTCCATCCGAGACGGTTACGCCGACGTGGTCGTCGCCGGGGGAGCGGAGGCTATGCTCAACGACGGGTCCGTCGCTGCATGGGAGGCCGTCGGCGTGATTGCCAAGGAGCACACGGATGGTGCAGAGGCGTCCTGCCGTCCGTTCGACCTGGAGCGAACCGGCCTCGTTCTGGGAGAGGGGGCTGTCACGCTGATTCTCGAGAGCGAGGAACGGGCCGTTGCTCGGGGGGCCGAGACCCTCGCCGAGATCGTCGGATTTGGCGCATCGAGCGACTCGCACAAGCTCACGGAGCCGTCGGTGGACGGTCAGGAGCGCGCCATGCGGAATGCTCTGGACGATGCGGGCCTCCCGGCCGATGCTGTGGGCTATATCAATGCGCACGCGACGGGCACTCCGGCGGGTGATCCGGTCGAGATCGAGGCGATCAAGCGGGTGTTCGGGGCGGCTGCTCAGGGGGTGGCCATCAGCTCGACCAAGTCGATGCATGGACACCTCGTGGGAGCATCCGGAGCGCTCGAGTGCGCGATTACGGCGCTGGCGCTGCACGAGCACCGGATTCCGCCGACGGCCAACCTGACCGTTCCGGATCCGGACTGTGATCTCGACTGTGTGGCCAGCGTGGGCCGCGACGCTCCAGATCTCGAGGCTGCCCTCTCGAACTCGTTCGCTTTCGGGGGGTCGAACGCCACGCTGGTACTGCGGCGGGCTTGACGCGCTTCGCCTGGACCCCGGCCCTCCTCCGGGGTGGTATCCTCGTCGGTGCGACCCTGCTGCTCGTGGTTGCGTTGCAGGACATCGATTGGGAGCGGCTTCTCCAGCTTCTTCGAGCGCTCCGCCTTCCTTGGCTTGCCCTCGCCATCGGTCTGAACGCGTCGATCATCGTTCTGTGGTCGTTGCAGTGGAGGGTTCTGGTACCGGGGGAAGGCTCAGTGACATGGGCCAACATCTTCCTGGTGGTCTCAGCGATGGCCATGATCTCGAACTCGGTTCCGTTCATGATCGGCCAGGCCTCGGGGGTGTTGCTTCTCGCTCGATATGGGGGCATCGGTCACGCCTCCGCGCTGTCCGTCTATACGATGGAGCAGGTAGCCGAAGGGATCGCCAAGCTCACGGTCGTCGTGGGTGTGGCCTTGTTTGCCCCGTTGCCCGCCGGACTCGCTCGTGCTGTGCAGGGTCTCGCCGTGCTTGTGTCCGTGCTCGGCGTGACGTTTGTCGTCCTTGCCTTTCGTTTTCGACACCCTCCCGCTGCCGTTCGGCCCGCGGATGCCCTGGGCCGAGTGAAGCATTTCGGAGCCCGGTGGGCCCATTCTCTCGAAGGGCTTCGGACACCCCGCGTGTTCGCGGTCGGAGTCGCTCTCGCGCTGGGCATGAAAGCGGCCGAGCTCGGGGGAATCCTGGCTATTCAGCAGTCGCTTGGGCTGGACCTGCCCGTTGGAACGGCACTCCTGGTCCTGGCGAGCGTGAACTTCGCGACGATCGTTTCGGTCACACCTGGAAACCTGGGCGTGTTCGAGGCCGCGTCGTTCGCTGCGTACCGGCTCACGGGTGTCAGCCCGGAGCACGCCCTCACGCTGAGCCTGCTTCAGCACGTCTGTTATTTGATTCCGATGGTGGGGGTCGGGTACCTCTACGGTGGCACTCGTGTGTTCAAGGAACTTCGGAATCCGACGCCTCCCTCATGAGCGAATCCCCGCACCCCGTCCGGATCGTGATCGCCAGCTATCTGGAGCCACACCATGTGGATCGGTTAAGAGCGGTGAATCCACGCCTCGAGGTCGTGTACGAGCCTCATCTGCTTCCGCGGCCCCGTTACGTGGCAGACCATGTGGGGCACGCGTTCGAGCGTCCGAAGGATGACGAGAGTCGCTGGAAATCTCTGCTCGCCGAGGCCGAGGTACTCTTCGATTTCGACCGAACCCACCTCGAAGATCTACCCGAGTGCACACCCTCGCTGAGGTGGATTCAGGCGACGAGCGCCGGAATCGGCCAGCTCGTGGCCAAGCATCGGTACGCGAAGAGAATGCCCGAAGTGCTGTTCACGACGACCAGTGGGGTCCACGCGATACCGCTGGCCGAGTACGCCCTGATGTCCATCCTCATGTTCCGGAGGAGTGTCCCGAAGATGCTTGCCGATCAACGGGAACGTCGGTGGGAGCGCTTCGCCTCGAGCGATCTCGTCGGGCGGAGTCTTGCCGTCGTGGGGATGGGCTCGATCGGGCGGGCCGTAGCTCGCTACGCTTCAGCGTTCGGAATGCGGACCATCGGCGTGAAGCGGACCCTGGCCGGGGTCGAGCCCGCTTCTCTTGACGTGGAGGCTCTCTATGCGCCCGATGAGCTCCACACGGCCCTCCGCGGCGCCGAGCACCTGGTACTGTCGGCTCCCCACACGACGGAGACGGAGGGGCTGATAGGGGCGGCCGAGCTGGCGCTGCTCGCTCCCGGGGCGATTGTGGTCAACGTGGCGCGCGGCGCGCTCATCGACGAATCCGCCTTGGTCGACGCCCTCGAATCGGGTCATGTCGGAGGGGCGGCGCTCGACGTGTTTCGGGAGGAGCCGCTTTCCACCGACTCGCCGTTGTGGACGATGCCTGATGTGCTCGTCTGTTCGCACTCTGCGGGGACGACCGACCGCGAGAACGAGAGGATTACGGAGATCTTCTGCGACAACCTTCGCCGGTACCTTGCGGGCGAACCGCTCCGGAACGTGCTGGATACGAACAGGATGTACTAGCTCCTCGTTCGTTCGTATCATGGTAGAGACTACGGCCCTCCCCGAAATAGGAGTTCCAAGCATGGTCACCCGAGGAGGCTTCCTCGAGGCGACCCCCCCGGCCGGACGGAGGTGACAATGCGTCGAGCACGACCGTTTGCGACCCTCCTCGCAGTATCCCTTTTGAGTGCTTGCGCCGGGTCTACACCACCGCCTATAGCTGCGCCCCTGCCAGAGCCGGAGCCGCCGGCGCCCGTCGAGGTCGATCCCGGCGTCGATTACGATCTCATCATCGAGAATGGCCGGGTCGTGGATGGCACGGGGAGTGCCTGGTTCTACGGCGACGTTGCCGTGAAGGATGGCCGGATCGCTCGGATCACACCTGGCGGCTTCCTGGGCCGCGCGACGGCGACCACGCGGGTAGACGCCGCCGGTCACGTGGTATCGCCGGGCTTCATCGACATTCAGAGCCAGTCCCGCTTCGCCCTGCTGTCCGGCGACAGCCGTGTCATCAGCAAAGTCACTCAGGGGATCACGACCGAGATCATGGGTGAGGGGACGTCCACCGCTCCGGTCAATCCTGCCTATCTCGCCCCTCACGCCGACGACGAGTCGCCGGCCGACCGCCAGGCCCGGCTCTTCTCGGGAGAGCGGGGCTTCGATCAGTGGCTCCGCGCCATGGAGGCCAGGGGCACCTCCGTAAACCAGGGCTCCTTTCTCGGGGGTGGCACGCTCCGATCCTATGCCGTCGGATCGCGAATGGGGGCACCCAGTCCCGCCGAGCTGGACACGATGAAAGCGGTGGTGCGCAGGGCCATGGAAGACGGCGCTTTCGGGGTGGCGACAGCGCTGATCTATGTGCCTGGCAACTTTACTTCCACCGCGGAGTTGGGAGAGATCGCCCGGGCCATGGCCCCTTACGGTGGCGTATACATCACGCACATGCGCTCGGAGGCCAACCACTTTCTCGAGGCGATCGACGAGGCCATCGAGATCGGAGTCCTTGGCGGAGTACCGGTGGAGATCTTTCACCTCAAGGCCGGGGGCCGTGAGAACTGGCCCAAGGCGGCCCAGGCGATCATGAAGATCGACTCGGCGAGGGCGGCCGGTGTCGACATTCAGGCCAACATGTACCCCTACGTGGCGGGGAGCACTGGGCTCACATCCTGTTTCCCTCCGTCGGCGTCGGCCAACGGTAGGCTCTTCCGCAACCTTGCAGACACCGAGGCACGAGAGCGGATGCGGGCCGAGATCGAAAACCAAACCGAGGAATGGGAGAACCTCTGTGCGCTCGCCGGGCCGAGTGAGGTGCTTCTTCTCGGCTTCAACAACGCGGAGAACCGGCGCAAGTATTCCGGCCGCTATCTGGACGACGTCGCTCGAGAGCTCGACAAGGATTGGATTGAGACCGCGATGGACCTGGTGCTCGACGAACGCCAGCGGATCGGATCAGTCTTTTTCATGATGAGCGAAGACAACGTGCGGCTTCAGATCCAGCAGCCGTGGATGAAATTCGGGACCGATGCCGGAGGGGTGGATCCCGAGACCACAACGGCTCTGATACACCCGAGGTCGTATGGTACCTACCCTCGAATCCTCGGTCGGTACGTTCGCGAGCAGGGTGTCGTGCCCCTCGAAGACGCCATCCGGAAGATGTCGTCAGCGGTCGCCACACGTCTCTCGATTCACGACCGCGGTGTGCTCCGTGAGGGCTTTTACGCCGACATCGTCGTCTTCGACCCCGAGACCGTCATCGACCGGGCCACGTTCGAAGATCCACACCAGGTCTCGGACGGAATCCGAGACGTTTTCGTGAACGGCGTGGCCGTCGTTCGTGGGGGCGAGCACACGGGCGCCAAGCCGGGCATGATCGTGCGGGGGCCTGGCTACCGCCCCTGACGGCTATTGAGAGTTGGCGCCGTGCTGCCAGGACACCGGTAGCCCGTCCGGATTCCTTGCGACGTGCTCGAATGTAAGTATAGTTATATCTCAGACGAGTGAGGGACAACTATACTTTTACGGCACCTATGCGAGTAGCAGAGATAGATACCGAACTCGTGGCCTCAAACCCATGGTGGCGCGATCCCGAGAACTGGGAGGAGTCCGACGTGCAGCTACGAGCGGCGCGTCAGTCGCCCCTATCTTATGATCCGCGCCCCCTTCGAGGCGTCACTGCGGGCGGGCTCTTCATCCTCAGAGGGCCGCGTCGCGTGGGGAAGTCGACCGCCCTGAAGCAGTTGATCGCGGAGCGGCTGAGGAGCGGCTCCCCTCCCAGGAGCATTCTCCATGTGTCAGTCGAGGGCCGAAGCGCGCAGGACCTGGTGGACATCGTGCGCAGGGGTGCGGCCAGTTGGCTCGAGGGTGACCCCGGAGAGCGGCTGTGGGTCATCGACGAGATCACGGGTGTAAAGGGGGCGTGGCCGGAACACATCAAGCGCTTGAGAGACAGCGATCCTGCCTTCTCGGCAGACACCGTGGTCCTTACCGGATCCTCGGCCGCCAAGTTCGAGGAGGCGAGAAAGCTGCTGGCGGGCCGCAGAAACGCCGATCATAGTGATCGGACCCTGTTCCAGATGGGATTCACCGAGGTGGCCCGAGCGCTGGGGGTGGAACTACCCGGATCGCCGAGTTGGCGTGTCGCGGATCTCTGCGACGCCGCAGCGGTAGAAGCCGCGATTTCAGAGTACCGCCCGTGGATTCCGGCATTGGTCGATGCCTGGGATCACTACCTGGCGGTGGGCGGGTATCCGCAGGCCGTCGCCGCGGAATTGAAAGGCCCAGGGGGACACCGGGGGGCGGCCGTCGTCACTGAAGCGCTATGGGACGTCATCCATGGGGACGCCTTCGAGGGGGTGGGGCTCACGCACACTCAGACGCAGACCATTCTTCGGTCCCTCTCCTCATCACTTGGTTCCCTCTTCTCCGTCCAAGGTCTCGCCACTGCGGTTGGTGTGGCCTTCGCGACTGCGGAGAACCGGCTGGATGCTCTTCGCCGAGCCTTTGTGGCGTTCCCGACTCATCGCGAACAGGGGCTCGCGCCGAAACCTCAGTCACAGTCGAAGTGGTACTTCACCGACCCGCGCCTGGCGAGGCTTGCTGCCGATTTCGGCGCCGGCAGTCCCCCGGACGCCACAACTCTCTCAGAGCAGCAACTTGCTGTCGCACTTCTGCGGGCCCTGGAAGAGGAGTCGCCGGGGGCCGCGATCCGACATGACCGACTGCTCTACTACCGGTCACGGACCGGTGCCGAAATCGACTTCGTGTCCCCGTCCTTCTCAGCGAGCTGCGTCGAGTCCAAGTTCGTCGACAGAGGCTGGGGGCGCGCCTTTCAGACCATTGAGGCGTCTGGACGTTCGGCTGGCGTTGTCGCCACACGATCCGGAGTACAGCGGCACGATGGCGGATGGGCGCTCCCCGCAGGCTTCGTTGCGTTTGTGCTGAGCAGATGAGGACTTAGGTGGCCTCGTGGGGCTTCGTTGGTCCGCTTACATGGATACCCCCATTCTCTCCTAATTACAGGCCGCCGGACGGTTTCTGGTGAGCTGAATCGTGAAACACTTCTTGCCGCCTGACGTATTACGTAAGCAGGAGGATGAGGGGCAAGGACCGAGTTTTTGCGGTCCGGTGAGGAGGGAGGCGGAAGATGAGCACAGAGGAGAAAGTCCAGCAACTACTTCGTGCCGCATGCCGGGTCGAACGGGAAGGAGACTTGCACGTGGCGGAGGTGCTCCGGAAAATAGCTGCAGAGTCTCTTCCGGCTGGAGGACTTCAGACGCTTCCATCGACCAAGTGTCCTGAAGAGTAAGAAGTCGCTGCCGTTGATCCCTAGGGCGCTGCCTCGTTGGAGGCGGCGCCTTTTTGCGTGGTCCCCATGCCATCCCCGCTCGAATGGGCTCTGCTAGCTCTGAGATTGAAGAACTCCACCAAGACGGAGAACCCCATCGCGAAGTAGATGTAGCCCTTGGGGATGTGGAAACCCAAGCCATCGGCGATGAGGCTCGTTCCGATGAGAAGCAGAAAGCTCAGGGCGAGCATCTTCACCGTGGGGTGAGCGGATACGAAGTTCCCGACCGGGCCAGCCGAAATCATCATGACGCCCACGGCCAGGATCACGGCCGTGACCATGACAGCCAGATCGTCGGCCATGCCCACGGCCGTGATGACCGAGTCTAGCGAGAAGATCATGTCCAGGATCGCGATCTGGATCAGTATCCCACTGAACGTCGCTGCTTTACCGGCCCGCCTCGCTTCGTCTTCGTCCCCCTCCATCTTGTGGTGGATTTCGCGCGTGGACTTGGTCAGGAGGAAGAGCCCACCGACGATCAAGATGAGGTCCCTCCCGGACACGGCGTGCTCGAAGACGCTGAACAGGGGTTGTGTGAGTTGGATGATCAGCGAGAGGGAAAAGAGCAGCAGGATCCGCGTGATCATCGCCAGCGCCAGTCCTATCTGGCGCGCTTTCGGGCGCTCCTTCTCTGGAAGCCGGTCGGCCAGGACGGAGATGAAGACGATGTTGTCGATGCCGAGAACGATCTCGAGTAGCGTGAGCGTGGCCAGCGCGATCCACGCTTCAGGGTTGGTGAGGAGCTCTAACATCCCACAAGTATGTACGTCGGGCGGGGTGCGTAGAAGAGGGGAGGCCCGCAATTTCGATTGGCTCGACGATGGATGCCGTTCAAACAAAGGCACATCCGCCGGCATCTCAGCGGATGAAGGCGAGAACACACCACAGACCGAGACGCAATGGAACTGGCGCCAGTGCCACGGATCGACGCTGAAGTGAACGACCCGATCGACCTGGTGCATCAGATGGTGCGCCGGGCACAGTCCGGCGATGCCGACGCGTTCGAGGGCGTCTACCGGGCCCATGTCGGCCGGATTCACGCGCTCTGTTTGCGTATGAGCGGCGACGTGCAGCAAGCCGAGTCGTTGACGCAAGATGTGTTCGTGAGGGCCTGGCAGAAGCTCTCGAGCTTCCGCGGAAAGAGCCGGTTTTCGACTTGGCTACATCGCTTGGCCATCAATGTGGTTCTCCAGGACCGGAGATCACGGGGTCGCAGAGAGTCTCGGGAGCAAACGGTGGAGAATCTTGAGGATTATGCGACGGCGGTGACCCAGGCGATGCCCGGAACGAAGGTGGACCTCGAACGGGCCATCGCCGGCTTGCCGCCGGGCGCGAGAGAAGTGCTCGTCCTCAGGGACGTACAGGGTTTCAAGTACCGCGAGATTGCCGAGATCAAAGACGTGAGCCTTGGCACGGTGAAGGCACAGATCCACAGGGCCAGGGCTCTGGTCCAAGAGGCGCTGGAGCGATGAACAAACACATCGATGATACGCGGCTGAACGACTACCTCGACGGACTCGTGACCGAGGATGTCGCACGGCAAGTAGATGGGCATTTGGCGGAGTGTGAGGTGTGCTCGGGGCGGTTGGAGGCCCTGACCCTGCTCATCTCGGACTTGGCTGGATTACCAGGCGACGCCACGCCGGCCCGTGATCTGTGGTCCGGCGTTCGGGCTGAGATCAAGGCGGAACAGGGCCACCATGAAGAAAAGACGCAGGACACCGTGGCCGATGACGGCGTCGCCGTACCGATTTGGCGCGGGCGGTCCGACAGAACCCGACGCTTTTCGTTTTCGGCGGCACAACTCGTGGCCGCCTCCGTCGTTTTGACTCTCCTGTCCGGCGGGAGCGTGTGGATGGCCCTGACCGGTGGGGCGAACCAAGACACGGCTGGTGCGACCGACATCAGTCCGGTGGCTGGAGCCCTCGGTGAGTTGGGCAACATCCTGCCCGTCACCCGGGCGGCGACCACCGAATATCGGCAAGCCATCGCGAGCCTCGAGTCCCTTCTCGAGCAGGGGCGAGACCAGTTGGATCCCGAGACCGTCGTGATCATCGAAACGAGCTTGGCAGCCATCGACCGCGCCATCGAGGAGGCGCGCCGGGCTTTGGGGGACGATCCAAGCAACCACGTTCTAAATCGGCTTCTGATCAAGAACCAACAGGCCAAGCTGAGGGTGCTCCGCCAGGCATCAGCGGCCGTACAGATGTGACGCAGTACATCGAAGAAGCAGGTGAATCGACGAAGATGACGCATTCGACCATGACAGAGAGCGACAGACCATGAGTGGAGCCATGATTGGGGCCCTGATGGCCCTCAGCCTAGTTCAGCAGACCGACACCGTGATCGCGTTGGATGGTGCCACCCGGCTCGACATCGACAATTCCGCGGGGCGTATCTCGGTGACCACATGGGACCGCCCCGAGATCCGAATTCAGGCGGACCATTCCCGTAGGTCGGTGATCGAGATCAGACGGCGGAATTCGGGCGTCATCTCCATGGGAGCGGAATCGGTGCGTGGGGGATTCGCCATGATTGTCGATTTCGATCTCACCGTTCCCGCCTCTCTCGACCTCTCCTTCGAGGGCTGGTCGGCGGATGTGACGATCGAGGGTTCCAACGGGGAGATCGACGTGGAGACCTTAGAGGGGGACATCACGATCCTGGGCGGAAGTGGGTCGGTCAATGTAGAGACGATATCGGGTGAAATCAGCATTGACGGTGCCGATGGCGTCGTCGAGGCCAACTCAGTTGCAGAGGACATACGCATCTCGAATTCCTCGGGAGAGGTATACGTGGAGACCGTGGGTGGCTCGATCATCTTTGAGGGCATGTCTGCCACAGTCATTGAGGCCGGATCCGTTGGGGGGCGCGTGTCCTTCGAGGGTACCGTGGTCGACGGCGCTGATTACTTCTTCGGATCGCACGGAGGAACGGTCATCATCTCAATCCCCGAGGCTTCCAACGTCTCGGTGACCGTCGCGACCATTCATGGGAACATCTCGTCCGACTTTCCAGGGACCCCCGACTTGGAGAGAGGGGCCAGGAACAGCTTCACGATCGGAAATGGGGGAGCGAACATCGAGGCCGAGACGTTTGGTGGCCGGGTCCTATTTCGCGCAGGGAGCGGTCGGTAGCTGTCGGTGGAGGCCCGGTGGTGGGGTGGCTGTCGTTGGCAGGCGGTAGCGTGGGCGCAGCGCTTTCTCCGCTGGCATCGTTGGTCTCCGGGCCACTGCCGCGGATCGTTCCGCGGTACCGAGCACTGCCCGTGCAACTTCTGACGACGAGATCTCGTCTATATCTGAGAGGTGCGGGGGCTGTCCCCGACATGGACGGGTGGGCGCGGGGCCCGACGTCCGATTTTTTGAAAGACTGGGAGGAACGGGATGGAGACCAGGGATTCGAGCCAAGATTCACCGCTCATCCGATTGAATGGGCTGAGTAAAGTGTTCTATACCGAAGAGGTGGAGACCCACGCTCTGTCCGAAATCCAGTTGGATGTTGCGCCGGGTGAGTTCGTGTCGATCGCCGGCCCGTCCGGTTGCGGCAAGACGACCATGCTCTCGATCCTCGGACTCCTGGATTCTCCAACGGGAGGGGAATACCTACTCGATGGGGATCCGGTGGCGAGGTTGAGCGCGTCCCAGCGGGCGAAGATCCGGAACCAGGCCATCGGTTTCATCTTCCAGGCGTTCAACCTGATCGGTGACTTAACCGTATATGAGAACGTAGAGCTTCCTTTGACGTACAGAGGCATGGGTGGGAGTGAGCGCAAGGAGCGAGTGCAAGTTTCACTCGAACGGGTGGGGATGGCACACCGGATGAGGCACTACCCGAGCCAGTTGTCAGGCGGTCAACAGCAGCGTGTGGCGGTAGCCCGGGCCATCGTGGGCAGACCGCTCATTCTCCTGGCGGACGAGCCAACGGGTAACCTCGACTCCAAGAACGGCAACGCCGTCATGGAGCTGATGAAGGAGCTACACGACGAGGGGGCCACCATCTGCATGGTGACGCACGATCCGCGCTACTCTGCGGTGGCGGAGCGGACGGTCCACCTATTTGACGGTCAGGTCGTGGACGAGAAGGACGTTGAGCACGCAGGTCACGCGTCCGCCATGGGGTAGCGGCTTAGAGGGTTAGCGCACCCGCACGCACCTCGTACGTCTCCTCCATATACCCACGTCCCCCCGACTTCCCACGTCCCCCCGACTTCCCGCCACGCACCGGTGTGCAACATTTCGGCACTCGTTCGTCATTAGATTTGCAAAGGCCGATTTGATCGATCGAGAACGCCGTAGTTGAGGACGCCGTGGCCGCAGACTGGGGTGAACTGTACAGGACCGCGTTGCCGGATCTGGTGCGCTTCCTTCATCGCAAGGTGTGGGACATGGAGCGCGCGAGGGATCTGGCGCAGGATACCTTCGTCCGGGCGCTCCGAGAGAGCCCGGACAATCCGCGGGCTTGGCTGTTCACGGTTGCGGCCAACCTCGCAAGAGATGAAGCGCGAACGGCGATTCGCAGGAAGGGCCACTTGACACTGCTGAAAACGGAAGCGGAGGTACATGCCGTGACCGTCGATCCAGCAGCGGAGCTCGAGCGGAGTGAACGGGAGGTCGTGGTTCGCCGGGCGCTCGAGGCGTTGAGCGAGCGAGATCGGGAGGCCCTCCTCCTCTGGGACGCGGGCCTCGATTACGGAGAGATCGCGGGAGCACTCGAGATCTCGGCAGGATCGGTCGGCACCACGCTCGCCCGTGCCCGCGAGCGGCTCGTGAAGGCACATCGAGAGCAGGAGCAAGATGATGTCGCACATCAATAAGGGAGACGTTCACGCCTACCTGGACGGCGCGTTGGGCGCCTATCCGGAGGAGGCCGCCAGGCACATCAGGGAGCACCTGAACGCCTGCCGCGATTGTGCCCAGTTGCTCGAGGATGAAAGGCGCCTGCGGAAGGAGGCTGATGCGATCCTCGCGGCTTCGGCACCGGAACAGGTAGAGCTCGATCCACTCGAGGAGCTGCTGGCTAGGGCTGCGGAGCCCGATCGGCAGGAGCGGTCTGAAGGGGCTGAGGGCTCCGAGCGGACGAGAAGGGCTCGACCCTTACTTGGCCGTCGCCTGCGCTCGCTTCGTTGGGCTGCCATGGTTGTGGTGTCACTCGGGGCCGGCTGGATGGCCCGGGATCTTACCGGGCCGGCGGGCGATGTTGCGCGCGCACCCGCCTCCGAGCCGGTCGTCAGCGAGATCGACTCTCCACCCGCCGCGGATCAGCAGAGCGCGGATCGGGAGCGTTTGGAGCGCGACAATGTTGGGGCTTTCGCCGAAGCGGAAGACCTACCCGCGCCGCCAGCCGCAGTGGCCAGGAGGCTCGCCGACGCGGACGCACAGCCCCCGGAGCAAGTTGCGGCGGTCAGGGGGCTCGCCGAAGCGGAGACGCCGCCCGAGTCGCAAGTTGCCGCGGCAGTCGGGGGGGTGCGTGCCGATCGGGGCGCCGGCGCATCCGCTGACGACGTTGTACTGGATCAGGTGGCGGCCGTACCTGCACGACAGGAAGCGGCCTCGGACGAGCTCCGTCGCTCCGCCGTGGATCAGCGGGGCCGGGCCTTGTTGATTGACAACGCCGCGCCGGAAGCCTCGGCGGCTGCCTCGCTCTCGACGACCTCGTTTCTGGTACCGGGACTCCCAGTCCTCGATGTGCGGTTGGCTACGGAAGCCGATGGCCGGGCTGGAGGGCCGAGCTCGGTGGTGGTGACTCAAGAGCTGGAAGACGGTCGCGTCGTCGAGCTTCAGTTCGTTCCGTTGGCCGGGAGCGATGCGGCGCTCAAGGAGACGCTTCAAGAGCGAAACGACCTCCTGGGCCGTGCGCAGGCGGCGGACTGGGGTAGGGTCATCCGGGATGTACCTGGAGGTCTGGCGGTGTTGTCGGGACCTCTCACAACAGGCGAGTTGGCGGAGCTGTTGGATCGCGCCTTGGGGCCACGCTGAAGTCCTATGTGCGGCTGGCGCACTCGGCTTCGGTAGGTAAGTTATGGCCGACCGTGCCGCTCCGTTTGCGTGAGCGGGGCCGTGGACCACGTCTTTGGCGAGCATCCAAGAGGGTCTGATGAAATCACGGTATCTTGTGTCCATTGTCATCTGCCTGGGGGCAGCTTCGGGCTCCGCTTGTGCCCAGGAACAGAATCGCGGCCGACTCGAGCCTCTGAGCGACGGTGTGATGGCCGCGGCCTCGTCCATCGACCCGGACGACTATCTGCAGAAGCTCGGCGTGATCGCCCACGACAGCATGGGCGGCCGGGATACACCGAGCCCGGGCCTGGAGATGACGGCTGCGTGGATCGCTAGCGAATTCGAACGAATGGGTTTGGTCCCCGCGGGCGATGACGGATCCTATGTGCAGCGCTACGCGATCGAGACGGTCCGGCCCGATCTGGTTGGGCCTTCTGCGGACGTGGATGGCGGGGCGGCTCAGGTTGAAAGCCGGTCGGCGCCAAATGTGGCTGGTATCCTGGAAGGCAGCGACCCCGTCCTCAAAGACGAGTACGTGGTGTTCAGCGCCCATATGGATCACATCGGGATCGGTGCCCCCAACGCGGCCGGCGACAGCATCAACAACGGGGCCGATGACGACGGGTCCGGTACGACGGCCGTCCTCGAGATCGCAGAGGCTTACGCGTCGCTAGCCACGAAGCCGAAGCGCTCGATGATCTTCGTGTTGGTGAGCGGTGAAGAAAAGGGTCTGTGGGGGAGCGCGTATTTCGCCGACAACCCGCCCGTGCCTACCGACCGCATGGTGGCCGATCTCAATATCGACATGGTCGGGCGCAACTGGCCGGACACCATCGCAGCGATCGGAATGGAGCACTCCGACCTAGGAGAGACACTCGTGCTCGTGAGTGAAGCGCATCCGGAGCTCGGGATGACCGCCATCGACGACATTTGGCCCGAGGAGCGGTTCTACTTCCGCTCAGACCACTACAACTTCGCCAAAAAGGGAGTCCCCGTCCTTTTCTTCTTCAATGGCACGCACGAGGACTATCACGGGCGAGACGACGAGGTGGATCGCATCGACGCGGAGAAGGCGGCGAGGGTCAGCCAGTTGATCTTTTATCTCGGATTCGAGCTCGCTAACCGGCCGGAGCGCCCGCAATGGGACCCCGAAAGTCGGCGGGAGATCGTATTGGACCCGTAGCGCTGCGGATAAGGCGGCGGAGGGGCCTTTTCGAGGCTACGCTTGCGGCATTTAGGTCCACTAATCGGAAAAAAATGCCCCCCACCCTGGATGGCGAGGGGCACGTAGAGGTAAACCGAAGCGGTTTTTAGCTCGGCTGTCCCCCCGGGGAACCGACACGCACGAAGAGATCGGCCAGGCCCATAGCTTTAAGCACGGACCAAGCATGCTCCGGCAGCCCCATCAGCCATACCCGGCGATCTTCGGACTGGGCGAGGCGCTGCGCGGTAAGAAGGAGCGTAAGTCCTTCAAAATCAACGACATGTGAGTCTGTAAAGTCGATCAAGAGATCCGACTTGGTGTCTTCTTCAGCGTTTTCGGCGACATGAGACACGGCCTCAAGCGCGGGCGTACCCGCCGGGAGGCCTCGGCCCCACGTGTTGCTGTTCTGCTCGCTCATGACCTCCTCCTCGTTCGAATCGAAGGCGCCGCCGATACGATACTGGCGGACTTCCTTGTAACTTCAAGAGTCATGCCAAAGGGGGAATTCCCCCCCTGACTGGCCTGAAGGCCCGTCCACGACGTTGCACATCGCGAAAGTTTGGCAAGAGTGGAGGATTAGAAGCGAGGGCCGTATGGGGACCCCTGAAGGAGACGTACCGTACCCTTTTGGAGACACCGAGAACTTCGGGGACTTCCATTCGACTTCCATCGGACCTGCACGGCCCTCCACGGCCTTCGAGATCGGACGGGGATCGCATCAGTGAACAGTCGAAGACCACAAGTTCCGTTGTCCAGTTACACTGAGCTCCCTACGGATGAGATGCGGGAGCGGGCGCGTGCGTTCCTGAAGCAGGCTCAGGACCGGCGTACCGTGCGGGATTTTTCCGATCGACCGATTCCCCGAGACATCATCGAAACGTGCATTCTCGCCGCTGGAACCGCCCCCAACGGAGCCCACCGACAACCATGGCGCTTCGTGGCGGTCTCCGATCCGGAGATCAAGCGAGCGATCCGTGTAGCTGCCGAAGAGGAGGAGAGGGCGTTCTACGCGGGGCGTGCCCCAGACGATTGGCTGGAGGCCCTGGAGCCTCTCGGAACCCATGAGACGAAGCCGTTCCTGGATACGGCCCCGTACTTGATCGTCGTTTTCGCTGAGAGCTATGCGGTCGAAGAGAGCGGCGAGAAGAGAAAGAACTATTACGTGACCGAGTCCGTGGGCATCGCTACCGGGTTGCTGATCACAGCCATTCACAGAGCAGGTCTCGTCTCACTGACGCACACGCCCTCGCCGATGGGCTTTCTTAATGAGATACTCGGACGGCCCGAGAACGAGCGACCTTTCCTGATCCTGGTGGTCGGCCACCCTGCGTCCGACACGACTGTGCCGGAGCTCCGAAGGAAGTCGTTGGAGGAGATCGCGACCTTCATTGAATGACACCGATGCTTGATGAATGACACCGATGCTTGATGAATGACACCGATGCTTGATCCGAAGCGGCCGTGGGTGAATAGTTCGGACACGCCAAGAGCGAGGCGCCGAGCCAGCGGCGGACCCACTTCTTTAACCAGCCTTTAGACGAGCGATCATGGATCAGGCAGTCGCTTCCGAGATGGGAGAGGGCTCGGTCCGAGTCTTTACGAAGGCCCTCCTCAAAGACCTTCAGGCCCTCGAAAAGATGCTGGAGGACGGTCTGATCGAGTCCGGTGTGCGGCGTTTTGGTTGCGAACAGGAAATGTTCCTGGTCAACCAGTCTTGGCGCCCCGCCCCGGTCGCCATGGAGGTCCTCGATCGGCTCGACGGAGAAGCGTTCACCACGGAGTTAGCGCGCTTCAACCTCGAGATGAACCTCGAGCCCATGATGCTCGGCGGGGGCTGTTTCAGCGCGCTCCAGGCGAGCATCGAAGAGCTCTTGGAAATGGTACGTGAGGCCGCGAGTGAGGAAGGCGCAAAAGTGGTTCTCGCGGGCATCCTCCCGACACTCGGCAAATCCGACCTCACGCTCGACAACATCTCTCCAATGCCGCGCTATTATGCGCTGAACGAGTCGCTGACGAAGATGCGTGGGGGGGCGTACAGGCTCCAGCTCGAGGGTTACGACGAGCTCCAGATCGAACACGATTCGGTGATGATGGAGGCGTGCAATTGCAGTTGTCAGGTGCACCTCCAAGTCGACGCGGGGGACTTCGCCGCGATGTACAACGTGGCCCAGGCCATCACCGGACCGGTCCTGGCGGCCGCAGTCAACTCGCCCATCCTCTTCGGCAAGCGTCTCTGGGCCGAGACGCGGATCGCCCTGTTTCGCCAGTCAATCGACACGCGAAGCACGTCGGTCCATCTGCGTGATTTCAGCTCCCGTGTGCGATTCGGTGACCGGTGGTTGGAAGAGTCCGTGACCGAGCTCTTCGAAGAAGACATCACCCAGTTCAGGGTGTTGCTGGCCCAGGAAGCGTTGGAAGATCCCTTCGAACAACTGGCGGCCGGGGACATCCCTCGGCTGCAGGCCCTCCAACTTCACAACAGCACCGTCTATCGGTGGAACCGGCCGTGTTACGGAGTCTCGGACGGGAAAGCCCAACTACGCATCGAGTGCCGCGTGTTACCCTCGGGCCCCACGGTGCTGGACGAGGTTGCCAACGCGGCTTTCTGGATCGGCTTGGTCCTCGGCATGCGAAGCGAGTACGGCGATATCACGCAGAGGCTGAGCTTCGACGACGTGAAGCACAACTTCCTCACAGCCGCGCGGCAGGGACTCAACGCCGGATTTCACTGGGTCGATGGAGAGACGGTCACCGCGCCGAAGCTGATTCTCGAAACGCTGATTCCGTTGGCTCGGGCTGGACTGGAGGACCACGTCGATGAATCCGAGATCGACAAGTATCTCGGTGTGATTCACGATCGGGTCGAGGGTTGCGGGACCGGCTCCGATTGGATGATGCACTCGTTGGCCGAGATGGGAGATCGCGGTACGCGCTCCGAACGCATGACGGCGCTTACCGCCGCGATCGCCGGTCGGCAGTTGGAGCGAAAGCCCTGCCACGAGTGGGCGTTGGCACGTCTGGAAGACGCGGGCGGTTGGACCCAGAATTACGTCAAGGTGGAGCACTACATGACCACGCAGCTCTTCACTGTGCACGAGGATGAGCTGCTCGAGATGGTGGCGTTCTTGATGGAGCGGAACCACATCCGCCATGTGCCGGTGGAGGACGATGAGCATCGGCTGGTCGGGCTCGTATCGTACCGGTCCATCCTACGCATGGCTTCCGATATGGGGAGCGACGGAGACAAGGCGACCACTCCCGTAAAGACGATCATGGAGGCGGATCCGGTGAGCGTCACCCCCGAGACGTCCACGCTCGACGCTATCGACCTGATGCGGAAGAAGAGCGTGTCGTGCCTGCCCGTCTTGAAGGGCGAAAAGCTCGTGGGGCTCGTGACCGAAGCGGACTTCATGCCGATCGCATACGAGCTGCTGGAGAAGCAGTTGAAGGCAGCCGAGGAAGAATAGTCGGTCGGCCTGTATTCGGAGGGCTATGGCCCGTTTGGGTTAGTTCACTGCACTCTGACGCAGTTGTACAATTGTACATATATCGTGGTTGTGAGGCTCTACCTCTTGGGTCTACACGGCAGCTGGGTCTGACGCAATTTCCGCGGAAACTGGTGCGGGCGGCGACGGGCCTCCCTCAGGCAGCTTCCGCGGCTGGCTCGTCCGGTTTCGGCTCGTCCGGTTTCGGCTCGTCCCACGGATCGATGGCCTCCCTAGCCGCCGCCTCGATCGCCCACGGGATGTAGCTGTCTCGACTCCACTTGGGCCAGCAACTCGAGTAGTCGGGCGTGATGCCCCGTTCTCGGTTGCCACGCACCAGCGCCTCCACCGGATCCGGAGGCAGCTCGGGCATCGGCGGCACCTCGAACAGTGCCTTCCCCTTCGGCGTGAAAAACACGACCTGGCCGTTCCGGTCGCTACAGACCCGGTAGCCGCCCTCGTGGACCCTCCGGTGATGGCGGCGACACAGCAGCAGGGTATTGCCCAGCTTGGTTTCTCCGCCATCCGCCCAGTGCACGATGTGGTGGGCGTCGGTGAAGCGGAGCCCACAGCCTGGGAAGCGGCAGCCGCGGTCTCTGGCATCGAGCGCTCGGCGAAGCGCCGGTGGGATCGTGCGGGTCTTGCGACCCACGTCGAGCACGGAGCCGTGGGCTGAGCCAACACCGCCGCGGCTGACTTCGACGCGGCCGACTTCGACGCGGCTCGCGTCGCACGCCAGCCTCCGTGCAGTTTCCGCGGAAACTCGGGTGCCGTCCTCCAACTCGGAGAGGCCGGGTTCGCCCTCCTGCTTGAGCGTCGCCTCTTCGACGTGAAGCACGACCTGATAACGCTCGGCCCGGGAGCCGCTGACGGGTATGGTGTCGCCGGACCCGGAGTCGCACCCGGTCCCAAATCCGGCCGCAAGCGCTCGCTCGGCGAGGAGCCCGACCGCGTCCGCACGGAGCTGCGCGGGCTCCGGCGCTTCCCGGCTGTGCCGCGCTTGGTCGCTGTCCTTGCTCGCTTGCGTGAAGAGGGCGTCGCTCGCTGCCTCTACTGCTCGCATCAGGGCGGCGCCGACCTCCGGATCCAACCGGCCCCGCACGACGTACATCCCGTCTTCGTCCGGGAAGACGGAGAAGCACCTCCTGCTGTGCCTGTTCCGTTCCGTCTGCTGCTCATCGGACCGGCTCAGCTTCTTCCACCCCCTCACCAGACGCTCCAAGTTGGCGGCCGAACCCGCACGGGCGAATTCAAGCAGATCGCCCTCGTTGTCGGGTGTCGCTGCGCGGGTCAGGGCCCGCACTTTGGTGAACGACAACTCTCCCCTGGCCATCGCCTCGGAAATGAGCGGCAGATCCTCGAGCGCTCGAGCGGCCCTGACCTTCTCGTTCGCCGTGCCGCGCGTGATGCCGATTTGCCATGCGAGCCACTCGGCGCACGAGCCGAAGCCCTCGTCCTCCCAGTCCCGGTGTCGATCCGACTGCGCGAGAGCCGCCAAGAACTCCCGGGTCGCGGCCGTGATCTCACCGAACAGTACAGCGACCCGGTCCATACGCTCGATGCGAGCATCGGACTCCAGCGCCTGCTGTTCTTGGCTCCTCGCGTCCTGATTCATCCTCCCCATGACCCCTCCCAAATCCAGTGACGACAACAAGTTATGTCACAATATAACGGTGGGATTTGGGAGGCTCTCACGGGCCGCGAGAGTGCCGAACGGGCGTCGGCAGAGCATCGGGTGAGGCCGCACGACGCCGTGTGGCCCACACGCCATCTGACGGAGTTCAGGGAGCAGTGGCACTGAGGTCCCGGACCCGCCCGAATGTGCACGCCCAAGTCTGTCCATGTCTGGATGGGACAGATTTCTCGTCGAAGCCCGCGCATCGCTCAGAATTTTGGACTGTGCGTAATTCCCCGGCCTTGCACCCTTTTTTGCGGCTGCGGCGGTGCCTAGAAGCGGCTATTCTTGACAATGAGATCGGCTAGGGAAGTGGAGAAAGGCTAATAACGTGGCCAACCTAGCCGGGAAAGGGGTGTCCTTGTGTCATGTGCGGCCGGTATAGCCTGACCACGCCGGAGGACGATCTCGTCGAGGTCTTCGACGTTCCCCCGGTGACGTTCGACTACCGTGCGCGCTACAACATCGCTCCGACACAGGATGTGCCGGTCGTCGCTTCCGACCGCCGCGGCACGAGGCTGGGCCTTCTGCGCTGGGGCCTGGTGCCCGCCTGGGCAGACGATCCCTCGATCGGCTCGCGAATGATCAACGCCAGGGCCGAGAGCTTGCTGGACAAGCCCGCCTTCAAGGAGGCGGCCGCCGCTCGGCGTTGCTTGGTCCCAGCTGACGGCTTCTACGAATGGGCCAAGGAGGGCGATCACAAGGTTCCGTATTGGATTCACGCTCCGGGCCGAGAGCCAATGGGTTTGGCTGGCATATGGGAGCGCTGGCATTCCCGAGGCCCGGAGCCGGTCTACTCGGTGGCCATCATCACCGTGGACGCCAATGACCGGATCCGGCATCTGCACGATCGCATGCCGGCGATTATCCCTGTCGCGGACCGTACCGCCTGGCTCGACACTGGAACGCCGATTGGGGATGCTCTGAGCCTACTCGAGCCATACGAAGGGGTGCTGGAGGCGTATCCTGTGTCGACCCTCGTAAACTCGCCGGCGAACGACGTGCCGGAGTGTATCGAGCCTGTGTCTTAGTTGGCAGGCCTGGCTCGCTTCATCGCCCACTCGCGTAGCTCGTCGACGTGCTCGGCACGGCTCACGGAGAGGGGCACGGTTCCGGAGGCCTCCTTCAGCAGGGATTCGGTCGTGATGGCGCCCCCGGCGGAAAATGCGGAATACAGACTGGACACCACGACTTCCTCGATCTCCGAGCCGCTGAACCCAGACGTTGCCCCACTGAGTGCTTCCAAGTCGAACGACGCACTGTTCTTTCCGCGGTTTTCCAGATGGATCCGAAAGATCTCCGCCCTGGTCGCCGTATCCGGGAGATCGACGAAGAAGATTTCGTCGAAGCGGCCCTTCCGTAGAAACTCGGCAGGGAGCCGACTGATGTCGTTGGCGGTGGCCACGACAAACACGTCGCCGGTGCGGTCCTGCATCCACGTGAGAAAGCTTCCGAGGATCCGTTGGGAGACGCCCCCGTCCTCGCTCCCCCCGGCCGCAAACGCCTTCTCCAACTCGTCGATCCAGAGGACGACGGGAGCGATCTGCTCGGCAGTGCGCATGGCTCGCTTGAAGTTCCGCTCGCTCTCTCCGATGTACTTGTTATAGAGATTGGATGGGTCGAGCCTGAGAAGCGGCATCTGCCATTCGGCGGCGACCGCCTTGGCAGACAGGCTTTTGCCACATCCGGGCACCCCCAAGAGCAGCATGCCTCGGGGAAAGTCCAGCCCGAACTCCTCGGCTCGCCCCGGCTGCGTGACCACGGCCTTCCGCTTCGCCAGCCACGCCTTCAGGCTGCCTAGGTCCGCGATGTTCGTGAGCGCCGCCTCAACGGGATAATACTCCAACAGACCATCCTTCTCGACGATGGCGGCCTTCGCCTCGATCACGTGGCGAATGTCGTCTACGGCGAGTTTTCCGTCTTCGATAATCGCCTTCGTCAGGATCTTCTCCGATTCCATGAGCGTCAGTCCGGCCAGATGCCGAACCAGCAGTTTGATCTCGTCGTTGGTCAGCGTCATGTCGACGTGCCGCCGTTTGGTCACGTCTCGGACGATCTGGGAGAGTAGGTCTATATAATCCTCCGGGGTCGGGCTCGGCATCGTGACGACGGTCACCATCCGGTCCACCGAGTCGGGGAACGGAACACTTTGCCCAGTTACGAGAATCGCCCCGCCGACGCTCCTGAGCTTCACGGCGGCCTCCTTCATCTGGGCGGCCAGCATGGCGTCCTGGTCCAGATGTGGCCCGAGATCCCTGAAGTGGTAGAGTCCGGGCTGATCGGATGCCGCGACATGCCGAAACGCCTTCGCGGGATGATCGGTGTCGTACACCGTTCCAGGCAGGTCCACTCGGCCCAGCCCCCGGATGCGAGTCCAGGTGAATAAGGGCTGGTCGAGTCGGTCGGCAACGTGGAGGAGGAGCGTGGACACCCGCTCCTCCTCGTCAGTATCGAGATGAAGCAACTGGTGCCCCGAACGGACCAGCAGTACCACATCGTGAACCGGATCGATCTTGCTCATGTCATACCCCAACCGGATCGATCTTGCTCACGTCATACTCCTCGATCGGTGCTCGACGGCATCGAAAGCGGTGGCCATGCGTTCCAGGGCCTCCTCCAGCTCGGTTGCCGGCAGGCCAAACCCCAGCCGTAGATAATGGTCCATCCCGAAGTGATCCCCTGGAACTACGAGCAGGTCCATCTCTGTGCGAAGTGTCTCGGCGAGCTCGGTGGAGTTGATCGATGAGCGATAGTGCGCATAGCAGATCGCGCCCGCGTCGGGAGGCCGGTACCGGAACCGCCCGTCCTGAGCCTCCATCCAGCTCGACAAGAGGGCCAGGTTGTTGATCAGAATTCTGCGCGTTCGTTCCAGAATCTTGCGTCTGGTAGCTGGTTCCAGGGCCGCACAGGCCAGCGTGTCCGAAACGCTTGCCGGGGCGATCGTCGTGTAATCCGTGCGGCCCCACAGGGCTTCCCTCATCTCGGCGGGCCCGACCAGCCAGCCGATCCGAAGCCCGGGTAATCCGTAGGCCTTGGATAACGAGTTCGTGACGAGGACCCGATCGTGGAGACCCCAGAACGAGGGAGTCTCTGGACCACGGAGCTCGGCGCCTCGATAGACCTCATCGGCGAGAATCCACGCCCCGTAGCGGTCGGCGAGTGCGACGATCCCGGACATGGAGCTGTCATCGAGGACTGCTCCCGTGGGGTTGTTCGGGTTGGTGATGAGAATGAAGCGCGCGCCGTCCTTCAGGCCCGTCTCCAACTCGTTCAGGTCGGGCTGCCAGCCGTTCTCTTCCACCAGGTGGAACGGGTGGACGTGTGCCCCGAAGCTCTCGAGCAGTCCTGGGACCTGCATGTAGTTGGGAAGCATGACGGCGACCGAGGCGCCTGGCTCCATGAGCTCCCAGAACGCTGTGAAGTTGGCCTCGGCTCCACCCGTGGTCACCAGCACCGAGGCTTCGGTCGCACCGGCATAGAGATTCGAGATCAGGTCTCGGAGCTCGTCGCTGCCGTTGGACTGTCCATATCCGAGACGGACATCGAGCGTGTCCGCAGGGAGATCCGCCAACGAAAGCAGCTCCGTCACCGAAAGCGGGTGTACCCCACTCTCCGAGAGGTTGAAGCGAACCCGGTGCTCGTAGGTGGATTGCCACCGTTCCATGATGAAGGGATGGTACTTCACGTACAGGCTCCTTCCGGGACCCCAAACTGGAGTCCAGCAAATTAACCCCCAAACATCGTAACGGCTCCAAGGTCCCGCTATGTTTTCGCGAAGGGACTGGTTCTTCACACACTTCTCGGGATGAATCATGTCGCACGTCTCGCTCCCACATGACCTCGCGTTCCACGGCGATGGTGGCGGAACGATCATCATGCTCGTCATGGATGGCCTGGGTGGACTGCCGCATCCGGACTCGGGCCGAACCGAGTTGGAATCTGCCGCGACTCCCAATCTCGACGCAGCAGCTGCCCGGAGTTCGTTGGGGATGGTGGCTCCGGTGGGGCACGGGATCACGCCGGGAAGCGGGCCGGGGCACCTCGCGCTGTTCGGCTACGATCCCGTTGAGTCCATGATCGGGAGGGGCGTACTCAGCGCACTGGGCGTGGGCTTGGAGTTGCATCAGGGAGATGTGGCGGCCCGTCTCAACCTGGCTACGGTCGATTCTGATGGAATCGTGACGGACCGTCGGGCCGGACGTCCCTCGGACGAGGACGGGCGGCGCGTGATCGAAACGGTCCGCGACAATCTTCGCGCCCCAGCGGGAGTCGAGGTGACGCTCATGCATGAAAAGGAGCACCGTGCGGTCCTGGTGCTCCGGGGTCAGGGTCTGGGCGCTGGCATCACCGACACCGATCCGCAGCGCACCGGCCTTCCACCCGTGCCGGCTACGTCGACCGGGGCGGATCAGGCGTCCGAGGGGACGGCTGGGATCGTGCAGGGCATCCTCGACCAGGCTCGGGAGATCCTCGCGGACGAGCTTCAGGCGAACTCCTTCCTAGCGCGGGGGTTCGCCGCGTTCACGCCGTACCCCGCGTTCGAGACGCGCTACGGCCTCCGGGCGGTCGCGGTGGCGAGGTACCCCATGTATCGCGGCGTGGCGAGCTTGGTCGGCATGACGGTCGACGGCGTGCCCGACTCGAACGAAGGCACCGTCGGGATGCTCGAGCAGCACTTCGGCACCTACGACTTCTACTTCATCCACTTCAAGGACACGGACTCGCGGGCTCATGACGGCGATTTCGACGGGAAGGTCGCAGCCATCGAAGAAGTGGATGCGTTACTCCCTCGGATCACATCACTGGGCCCCGACGTGCTCATCGTTACCGGGGACCACTCGACGCCGGCGCTCTACGGTGAGCACTCATGGCACCATGTGCCGACGCTGGTCGCTTCAAGCTGGACGCGGCCTTCGGCTGATGTGTTCGGGGAGTCGTCCTGCCAGGGAGGGGATCTCGGGGTCGTGCCGGGCAAGGATCTGATGTCCCTGGCCCTCGCTCATGCCCGCCGGCTCGACAAGTACGGGGCGTGACATGCTGACCATCCCGATCGAGCGGTTTACGCTGGATAACGGCCTCCGGGTGAACCTCTCCCATGACGCCACGACCCCGGTCGTGGCCGTCAACCTCTGGTATGGCGTGGGGTCGCGGAACGAACGAGAGGGCAAGACCGGATTCGCCCACCTGTTCGAGCACATGATGTTCCAGGGCTCCGAGCATGTGCCCAAGAACAGACATTTCGAGTTGATCGAGAGGGCGGGGGGATCGCTCAACGCGACTACGTGGTTCGACCGGACCAACTACTTCGAGACCGTTCCTTCACACCACCTGGAGCTCGCGCTGTGGCTGGAGTCCGACCGAATGGGGTGGATGCTTCCGGCGATGACTCAGGAGAAGCTCGATAATCAACGCGATGTCGTGATAAACGAGAAAAGGCAGCGCTATGACAACCAGCCCTACGGCGACTGGGACGAGTGGATTCAGTCGATGGTATTTCCGGAATCCCACCCCTACCACCATACCGTAATCGGATCGATGGAGGACATCGAGGCCGCCACCCTCGAGGATGTCGCCGATTTCTTTCAGACGTTCTATGTACCCAACAATGCCGTTCTGACAGTGTGTGGGGACTTCAGTCGAGATGAGGCTCTGGCCCTCATCGAGCGTCACTTCGGAGAAATCGCCCCGGGTGGAGAGATCCCTGCCATCCCTGGGGATCCGAATCTCGATCCCATCATCGGGGAGACCGTGCGCGAACGCGTCGAGGCCGAGGTGCCTCTCCCGCGCGTTCTCATGGCCTACCGCGTGCCACCGTATACCGATGATGCTTTCTACGCGGCGGACGTCGCGGGGGGCGTACTCGGGACCGGGCGGGCGTCGCGGCTATACCGTTCGCTGGTTCGTGAACAACGTGTAGCGAAGGATGTCACCAGTTTCGTACTTCCGCTCACATCAGGCGCCGGGATGTTGCTCGCCTGGGCGACCGGCTTCCCCGAGGGGGATCCGTGCGAGATCGAGAACGCCCTGGCCACAGAGATCGAAGGACTCACGTCCGTGACGGACCACGAGATCGAGCGGGCTGTAGCGCTCACTGAGACGGCTCTGGTGCGGCAGATCGAACAAGTGGGTCAACGAGCCGACCTGGTGTCGATGTTCGACCAGCTCTTCGATGATCCCGCTCGATTGAACGGCGAGCTGGATCGTCTGCGGGCCGTGACACCCGGGGATGTGTCCGCATGTGCGGAGAGGTTTTTCGGTGCCGAGAATCGGGCGATCCTGACATATGTTCCCGCGGCGGAGAACACGCCAACGCCTGATGCGCCGTGAGCGAGTCATCTCGATCCGTGGTGCCGCCTGCGGGGTCGGTCCGAAGCTTCGACTTTCCACCAGTCCACGCCGATGCGTTGGATAACGGTCTCCGAATCCGCTCCGTGCAGGTCGGGCGCCTACCCATCGTCACGGCCATGTTGGTGTTGGACGCCGGAGAGGGACTGTTGGACCACAGCCGGGCTGGCCTCGCGGTTCTGACGGGGGATTGCCTGGAGGGGGGCACCGCCCAGAGGAGCGGGGTGGAGTTGGCCGAGGCGCTGGAGACGATCGGAGCCGGGCTCTCCATCGGGACCGGATGGGATTCGACGGCCGTTTCGCTGTCGTGCATTGCCGACCGGCTGGATGAGGCCATGGGCCTCCTCGCGGAGGTAGTCCTCCAGCCCTCTTTCCCCGACGACGAGGTCGAACGGATCCGAGGTCAACGTTTGGCCGCGATACGTCAGAGGGAGATGGACCCGGTCGGAATCGCCACAACCGCGTCTCGCCGTCTGACCTACAGGGAGGGTGTTCCGTATGGGCGTCCGCTTGGAGGAAAGGTGGAGTCTGTGGGTCCGCTCAATCCGGACGCCGCCGCGGGATTCGTGGTGGCCCGGTACCGTCCCAAAGGGTCCGGGTTGGTCGTCGTGGGCGACGTCGATGCCGGGCAGGTGCGTTCGCTTGTGGAGACTCACTTCGGCGCGTGGACCGGCGGGACCGAGAGCCGGCCCGAGATCGACGCCGAACCCAGAACGCGCGAGCGGGAGATCGTGGTGGTGCATCGCGCGGAGGCCGTTCAATCCGAAATCCGTATCGGTCACGTGGGCCAGGCGAGATCCACGCCGCAATACTTCCCGCTGAGGGTTCTCAACACCGTTCTGGGCGGTGCCTTTACAAGCCGGCTCAACCTCAACCTCCGGGAGGAGCACGGGTTCACGTATGGCGTTCGTTCCCGCTTCCTGGTCCGCAGAGCGGCGGGACCGTGGTGCGTTTCCACCGCGGTGGGTACCGACGTCACCGCCGACGCCGTGCGCGAGGCCGTCTCCGAGATCACGACCCTGGTCGCGGAGGGGCCAACGGAAGAAGAGGTTGACGCGGCCCGGGACTATCTTGCCGGCGTTTTCCCGCTCGAGTTGGAAACGACCGGTCAGATCGCGGCCCGGATTGCGGAGCTTCTCGTTTACGATCTCCCGGACGATTACTATGCAGCCTATCGAGATCGTATTCGCAGTGTGACGCTCGAAGAGGCCTGCGAGGCCGCTCGCGATTGTATCCGGCCGGACGAGATGACGGTGGTCGTCGGTGGGGACGCCGAGGAGGTTCAGGGCCCACTGGACGAGCTCGGATGGGCCCCCGTGACCGTCGAGGCTGACCCTTGAAGGGTGACCGGCAAGGGGGGCGGGTCACGCCTGGCCGGATTGGCGGCGAGCTCGTATACGAGGGACGGGTCGTTCGACTGAGTGTCGACACCGTTCGGTTCCCCGATGGAAGTGAGGGCAAACTCGAGGTGATACGGCATACCGGCGCGTCGGCGGTGTTGCCTTTCCTGGGCGGTTTGTTCGATCCGGACCCCGAGGTGCTGTTGGTTCGGCAGTACCGGTACGCGACCGACGGCTATCTCTATGAAGTCCCGGCAGGCTTACCGGCGGGCCCCGAGGAGAGCTGGGCGGAATGCGCGCACAGGGAATTGGAAGAAGAAACCGGGATGCAGGCGGGAAGAATGGCGCCACTTACGAGTATCTATACCACACCAGGCTTTACGGACGAGGTGATCCGGCTCTTCGTCGCGACGAATCTGGAACCGGGGGAACTCTCGAGAGACCCGGACGAATTCATGGAGGTAGTGACAGTCTCCTTTTCAGAGGCGCTGCAAATGGTCCGGGACGGACGGATCGTGGACGCAAAGAGCATCGCCACTATTCTCTTTACGGACCGGTTCGTGCGGGGCGATCCTAACGGGGAAGTACCGACCGGGCTGGCCGATGTGTCCCCGCTTTGAGATGCAGCGTCCCCAAAGTGGGACGGGCCGGTTCGCCGAAAAGGCATCGGACGGGTTACTTTAGGTGCGGCGAATTGGCACGAAACGTGCGGTGCCAAGACGGTGGGACGGGTATAACCCGACGGAGCTCGGGCATAGCCCGACGCGGTCGGGTGAGCGCTACGCAGTGAGGGGATTCGAGACGTGAAAAACACAGCCGAAATCCGGGTTCTGCCAGGAGGTGCTGCGAAGGAGCATCGCAAGATGCTTGGGCAGCTCGGCGACAGTGATGTGGTCCGGGCCTTCCTTGACGGTGACGAGCGCGCGTTTGGGGAGTTGGTGAAGCGGTACGATGGACGCCTCTTGAACTTCGTCTATCGCACCGTCGGCGACCGTGAGCGAGGACAGGATCTGGTGCAGGAGACGTTCGTCAGGGTGTACCGCCATATGCACCGCTTCGACCAGACCAAGAAATTCTCGACGTGGATCTACACGATCGCGGGGAACCTGGCCAAGAACGAGTTGCGGAATCGTTCGAGGAATCCATTGGTGCTGTTCCAGACCATACGGAAGAACTGGGAGGCCGATCACAGGCCACTCGAGTGGGAGGACTCCACCTACAAGCCCGACGATCTCTTCCGCAAGCGGCAGCTCAAGGACTTGGTCGAAAAGGCGGTGACACAGCTACCCGAGCATCACCGTATCGTGTTCGTGCTTCGCGAGCTCGAGGGTAAGACCTATGAGGAAATCGCGGAAATCACGGGATGCAATCTGGGCACGGTGAAGAGCCGCCTGAACCGGGCGCGCAACAATTTCGCTCGCGTGATCGCGCCTACGCTCGACTGACCTTCCGGAACCTCGTTTCCACTCTCCAGGTACCATCTCCCATAGCTCTGGGGCTTCGACGGCCTCGAGCTTCCCACTCGAGCTTCCCAAGGGAAGCTTCCTGAGGGAACACCGCCGACCGGCGCACGTAATAATCAAGCTCGACCACGTGTGCCGTGCAGAATCTTGGATCAGGAGTCCGTCTCACGCTATGGATTGCTCGGAATTTTTAAGCCGGTTTTCCGAGTTTTATGACGCCCCCTGTGGAGCTCCGGTGCGGCAGGAAGCGGAGGCCCACATGGCGGCGTGCGCAAAGTGTGCTCGATACCGAGAGGTCGTATCCCGGAGTGTGGCGTTACTCCATCTGATGCCCAGGGCCGAGCTCGGCGAGAGTTTCCGGCCGCGGCTGCAACACCGCTTGTTCCACCTGGACGACGGCGGATCGGCGGCCCGGCCTGGCAGAGGCTCTGCCATACCGGCCGTGACCGTGCTCGGGATGGCGATCCTCCTCACAGCAGTGGCCTGGTCGCCGAGAATGGGGAGTGGGATTCCGCAAGTCGATCTTCCGGCGATCATCGTATCGGGTCCGCAGGCGCCCGACCCGTTTCTCGAAGCCGACGCGCTCGGGCCCAGACCGGTCTCCTCTGATTTGTTCCCTGGAGGGCTTTGGTCCGACCCGGACGACCTCCTTTTCGAGTATTCTGCGATGGGCGAGCGGTATCGTGGCCAGCAGGATCCTGACGAACGAGTACTCCGAAGAACGGGTCTCGATTGAACGGACGGACGCAGCCAACGCATCGGCCCCCGCCATGAATAACCCTCTCCCGAAGGTTCTCGCGCAGGAATCCCGGGGCGGGGTTTTCTTTCTTTATGGAGAAGACGAGCATCGCAAGGGGGAGGCCGTTCAGGCCTTGGTAAAAGCCCATCTGGATCCGGGGACTCGTGACTTCAACCTGGACGTCGTGCAGGCCTCCGACGTGGGTGTCGAGGATCTCGCCCGAGTATTGGCCACCCCTCCGATGATGGCCGAGCGTAGGGTAGTTGTGGTGAGGGGCACCGAAGCCTTCGCCGGTGCGGCGCGGTCTCGGGACCTCATCCTCGCTCTGGTCGAAAATCCCCCGTCGGATCTCACCCTGATTCTCTCGGCGCGGATTCCCGAGCGCTCGAAGGCGAAGTTTTATCAGACTCTGATCAAGCGGGCTCGATCGGTGGAGTTCGCCATGATCTCGCCGGATGACGTGCCGGGGTGGTTGATGGAGGAGGCCACGGCCCGCTTCGGGGCGACCATGGAGCCCGATGCCGCGAGGGCGCTGGGCCAAGCGATCGGGGCGGATCTGGGCATCCTCTCACGGGAACTCGAAAAGCTCACCGCGGTTGCCGGAGATGAAGATCGAATCACCCTGGAGCATGTTCGGGCGGCCGGGATTATCTTACCCAAGCAAGATCGCTGGAAGTGGTTCGATCTCGTGGGCTCCCGCCGTTTCCGGGAGGCTGTACCGGGTGTTCGAGTACTCTTGAACCAGGGTGAGAGCGGTGTCGGTCTAACCACTGGATTGTCGACTCACCTGTTGAGAATCGGCTTGGCGGTGGAGAGCGGCCCGCGGGCCCTGGAGGAGGTGCTTCCCCCTCACCAGCGGTG
This sequence comes from Longimicrobiales bacterium, assembly GCA_965249775.1. GTDB lineage: Bacteria > Gemmatimonadota > Gemmatimonadetes > Longimicrobiales > Gaopeijiaceae > UBA822. The sequence continues at coordinate 2,015,583 of OZ252253.1, read as the reverse complement.
GCTGTCACGGCAGATCGGCCAGCAGGCTGCGGGATGGAACGCGGATACGATCCGGTCGGCGGTACTAGGCCTGCTTCGGGTCGATCGCTTACTGAAGGCGAGTTCACTTTCGGACGAACACCACCTGGAAGAATGGCTTCTCACGTTGATGAGCCGCGAAGACGTCGCGGCGTAGTTCTTTTATCTGCCCTGATCCTGGCGGTGGGCGCCGCGGTTCCGGTGGGCGCTCAGGAGAGCCTGGATGTGGTGGATTCACTGGCCTTGGCCGGCCGGGCCGACGAAGCCCGGACCACACTCGAGTCTTGGTGGGAGAATGGGCGGCTGCGATCGAGCCGGAGCGACCGGCAGCGCGGATTGTGGTTGAGGGGTATTCTCACTGTGGATCCTCGCATGGCCAGCCTCGACTTTCAGCGCTTGGTGTTGGAGTATCCGGGTGGCTCGCATTCCGATGAGGCGATGCTGCGCCTGGGTTTGATCTCGGCCGCCGCCGAGGATCTTCCGAGGGCAGCAGGGTATTTCCGAACGCTGGTGACGGATTACCCGAGGAGTCCGCAGCGCCGGCAGGCGGAGGAGTGGCTCTCCGAGCACTTGGTGGCGGTTGAAGAGGCCGAGGCTACGGCCCGGGAGGCGGAAGCTACGGCCCGGGAGGCGGAGTCCGCGGACGAACAGGCGGAGACTACGGCCCAGGAGGAGGCCGCGGTTGTCGACGCCTTGGAACCCGAAGTAGAGCCTCCGGAGCGTGCCGTGACAGTGTCGGCCCATTATGCTGTCCAGGTGGGGGCGTTCGAGAGCGAAGAGCGCGCGAGAAACCTGCTGGCGTCGGTGAGGGCTTCCGGCTTCCGAGCACGGATCGTTCGCGTCCAGGGGAGTCCGCTTTTGCGCGTTAGAATTGGGGACTTTCTCGATCGGACAGGAGCCGTCGAGTTGATGGATCGGGTGAGGGGGCGGGGACACGAAGCGACGATTGCGGCGGACGTAGCCCAAGAGGAGCCGATGCAGTGAACGGGGTCCAGAGGGCGCAGAAGACGGCGTGGCAGGTCGTTCTCGCCGAAGACGACGACGACTACGCTATTGTCATCGAACGAGCCCTCAAGAAGGTCGCAGACGTCCCAGTGGCGATCCGGAGGGCTCGCACAGGCACCGAAGCGCTTGTCCTGCTCCGGGATCTCCTACCCGATCTGCTCTTGCTGGATCTGAAAATGCCCGGGATGGCGGGCCACGAGGCTCTCGAGGAGATCAAAGGGGATGACATGCTCCGTTCGGTTCCCGTAGCGATTCTTACGTCGTCCGACCGGGACGGCGATGTTGCCAAGAGCTACGGACTCGGAGGCAATCACTTCATCACAAAGCCGAGCGATCCTCTAGAGCTCGAGGAGAAGCTTCGTGGCCTCCTTCGGAACCTCACGGAGTTGGGGTCGATTCGTCGGGGGTCGACCGGAGCGTCGACCACGGCGGTCAGCGCTGTGGACCCCGGGTCGATGGCGGTGATGAAGGTGCTACGCTGGGTTGCGGTCGTGGGAGTGTTGATCGCGCTGTACTTGTTCGGAAGAGTGTCGGGGGCGTTTTAGAAGGCGACGCTCCTCACCCAGGAGATCCAATTGCCGGCGTGACCCGGCCGACGGGGACCCTCCCTTTTTCCGGTATGATCGGGTGCATAGGCCGATGGATCTCTACTTGGGGGGGGAGTATCTTTACCCATGTTGAGCGGGTGACCGCCTCGCGGGCGATCTGATCATCGAAAAGCGGCCGAGGTGGCGGAGTAATCGTCACGTCGAGGACGCGCGGATGAATCCAGAGAATCGGACTTGGCGGCCCCTAGATCCCGTGGCGGAGAGCCTGCCGGAAGGACTCGAGTCTGCCCTTGGTGACGGGGACTCCGCGTTCGCATGCGTCGTCGTTTTGGTCGACTCAGAAATCGACCGTGGCTGGGGTGCGCAAGCGAGCTTGGCGGTTGCCAGGGGATGGGCTGAGTCGGGGCGCCGAGTCATCCTCCTGGATGCGTGCCTGGATCGTCCGGTGCTCCACCTGTCGGCGGGCGTCGAGAATGGCGAGGGGGTGTGCGACATGGTGCTCTATGGGGCATCGGTTCCGCGAATCGCCCGGCTTGTCAGAGAGGGCCTGTACCTGGTCCCCGCTGGAACACCGGTCGCTCGAGTCGCCGACGTTCTGACGCACCTGAGATGGGACGCCGTGATTCGTGGGTGTAGGGAGTCGGGAGTGACTCTCGTCTTTCACGTGTCGACCGGAACACCCGGTGCGCTGGCTCTGACCGAACGAGCGGAGGGGATCCTGGTGCTCGCCCCGTCATCGCGGGACGTGGACACCGTCGTCGGGAGCGAATGGGGTCCGCTGATCGCGGTTCTGGGTCCGGAGAACGGAAGAGGCCCCTCCGTCTCCGGCTTACTAGACACAACGCTCCCCGATCCCGAGGAGGCGGTCGACGGAGTCGTGGAGAAGCCTCTCGTGGGGCTGGCTTCTCTGTCGGATGCACTCGCGGAACTGAAGGCCGCCGCTGCTCCAACCCAGGACGTCCTCGGTGTCGAGGGAGGGCCCGGATTGCTGGATTGCTGGAGGAGGAGGCGCCGGGGGCCTTCTCGGTCGATGAGTCGCTGGAGTTGGCCGCTAGCGAAGGCGAGGAGGGAGCCGCCTCCGATGCGGGGGTGGCCTCGCTGAGCGACTCAACAGTGATGGTTTCCGCTGCGATCGTCGTGTCGGGTGGGGCCGTGACCCTGACGCTCACGGCCCGCGATCCCGGCGGGAATCGAGTGGCTGGCCTCACGAATGTGGCCTTCAGCCACACCGGTGGTACCGGCACCGGCGAAATCTCCGCCGTCACGGACCAGGGCGACGGCACCTACACCGCCACGTTCACCGGCCAGACTGCCGGCACCGCCACGACTCTCCAGGCCACAATTGAACTCGAGACCGTCGCCCAGACCGCCGATGTTGCCGTCACCCTGGGGGCGATCTCTCTGAGCGGCTCGAGCCTCGCGGTCTCCGAACCCACTGTGGCGGCCGGGGAGTCGGTCACCCTGACCCTCATGGCCCGGGACGCCGGGGGGAATCTCTTGGCCGGCCTCACGAATGTGGCCCTCGACCACACCGGCGGTACAAGCACCGGCGACATCTCCGCCATCACGGACCACGGCGACGGCACCTACACGGCCACCTACACGGGCCAGACCGTCGGCACGGCCACGACCCTCCAGGCCACCGTCGATGGCGAGACCGTCGCCCAGGCCGCCGATGTGACCGTCACCCTGGGGGCGGTCTCTCTGAGCGGTTCGAGCCTCGCGGTCTCCAAACCCACTGTGGTGGCCGGGGAGACGGTCAGCCTGACCCTCACGGCCCGGGACGCCGAGGGGAACCTGTTTGCCGGCCACACGAATGTGGCCTTCGGCTCCACCGGTGGTACCGGCACCGGCGACATCTCCGCCGTCACGGAGCAGGGCGACGGCACCTACACCGCGACGTTCACCGGCAAGACCGCCGGCACCGCCACGACTATCGAGGCCACCATCGACGGCGAGACCGTCGCCCAAACCGCCGATGTGGCCGTCATGGTTGGGGCGCCTTCGCTCGCGCTCTCCACCGTCGAGGTGTCGGCTCCTACCGTTGCGGCCGGTGAAAACGTCACCCTGACGCTCACCGCCCGCGATCCCGGGGGGAATCTGTTGGCCGGCCTCACCGACGTCGCGTTCGGTCACACCGGCGGGTCCAGCATCGGCGACATCTCCGCCGTCACAGACCAGGGCGACGGCACCTACACCGCCACGTTCACCGGTCAGACCGCCGGCACCGCCACGACCCTTCAGGCCACCATCGATGGCGAGGCTGTGGCGTCTACCCTCCCAACGATGAACGTGACGCTTGGCACGCCCTCGCTGAGTAAATCCACAGTCGTGGTCTCCGCCGACACCGTCGCGGCGGGCGGAGTCGTGGCCTTGACTGTCACGGTCCGCGACCCGGGCAGCAATCTCTTGAGCGGCCTCACCGAGGTCGCGTTCGACCACACGGGCGGGGGGAGCACGGGTGAGATCTCGGCCGTCACAGACCAGGGCGACGGCACCTACATCGCCATCTTCACCGGCCAGACCGCCGGCACCGCTACGACTCTCCAGGCCACAATCGACGGCGAGGCCGTGACGTCTACCGCCCCAAGGATAACCGTGACGCTTGGCACGCCCTCGCTGAGCAACTCAACGGTCGTGGTCTCCGCCGCGCTCGTCGCGGCGGGTGCGGCTGTGACTCTGATGCTCACCGCCCGTGATCCCGGCGGGAATCTGTTGAGCGGCCTCACCGAGGTCGCGTTCGACCATACGGGTGGGGAGAGGGCGGGCGAGACCTCGGCCACGACCGATCAAGACGACGGCACCTACACGGCTACCTTTACCGGCCGGACCGCCGGCATCGCCACGACCCTCCGGGTCACCATCGACGGCGAGACCGTCGTCCAGACCGCCGATGTGGTCGTCACCCTGGGGGCGGTCTCAGTGAACGGGTCGAGTCTCGCGGTCTCCGAACCCACTGTGGAGGCCGGGGAGAGGGTCACCCTGACCCTCACGGTCGCGGACGCCGGGGGGAATCTGTTGGCTGGCCTCACGAAAGTTGCCTTCGACCACACCGGCGGTACCAGCACCGGCGATATCTCCGCCGTCACGGACCAGGGCGACGGCACCTACACGGCCGTCTTCATCGGCAAGACGGCTGGCACTGCCACGACCCTCCAGGCCACCGTCGATGGCGAGACCGTCACCCAGACCGCCGTCGTGACCGTCACCCGGGGAGCGGTCTCTCTGAGCCGCTCGAGCCTCGCGGTATCCCAACCCATTGTGGAGGCCGGGGAGCGGGTCACTGTGATCCTCAGGGCCCGGGACGCCGGGGGGAATCTGTTGGCTGGCCTCACGAATGTGGCCTTCGCCCATGCCGGCGGTACCGGCACCGGCGACATTTCCGCCGTCACGGAGCAGGAGAAGGGCACCTACACGGCCACGTTCACCGGTCAGACGGCCGGCACCGCCACGACCCTCCGCGCCACAATCGACGGCAAGAAGGTCGCCCAGACCGCCGATGTGGCCGTCACGGTGGGGGCGGTCTCTCTGAGTGGCTGGAGCCTCTCGGTCTCCGAACCCACTGTGGCGGCCGGGGAGACGGTCACGCTGACCCTCACCGCCCGCGATCGCGGGGGCAATCTGTTGGCGGGCCTCACGAATTCGGCCTTTGCCCACACCGGCGGTACCAGCACAGGCGACATCTCCGCCGTCACGGACCAGGGCGACGGCACCTACACGGCTACGTTCACCGGCCAGACCGCCGGCACCGCCACGACCCTCCACGCCACCGTCGACGGCGATACCGTCGCCCGGCCCGTCGATGTGACCACAACAGTTGGGGCGCCGTCGCTCGCGCTCTCCACCGTCGAGGTGTCGGCTCCTATCGTTGTGGCGGGTGAAGACGTCACCCTGACGCTCACCGCCCGCGATCCCGGCGGGAATCTCTTGAGCGGCCTCACCAAGGTCGCGTTCGCCCACACGGGCCGGGAGAGCACGGGTGAGATCTCCGCCGTCACGGATCAGGGCGACGGCACCTACACCGGCACGCTCACCGGCCAGACCGCCGGCACCGCCACGACTCTAGAGGCCACCATCGACGGTGAGGCTCTGACGTCGACCCTCCCGACGTTGACAGTGACGCTTGGCCCGCTCTCGCTGAGCAGCTCCACAGTCGTGGTTTCCGCCGCCACCGTGGCGGCGGGTGGGGCCGTGACCCTGACGCTCACGGCCCGCGACGCCGGGGGGAATCTGTTGGCCGGGCTCACAAATGTGGTGTTCGTACGCACAGGCGGTACCAGCACCGGCGACATCTCCGCCGTCACGGACCAGGGCGACGGCACCTACACCGCCGACTTCACGGGCCAGACGGTCGGCACCGCCACGACCTTCCAGGCCAGGGTCGACGGCGAGACCCTTGCCCAGACCGCCGCCGTGACCGTCGCCCTGGGAGCCGTCGCTGTGACGGTCGACATGATCCGGAGTCTCTTCGACGTCGGCCGGCGCAGGCTCGGGGTCGACTCCGGCGCGGCCAGTGCGAAGAGCGTAGTCGAGACGGCGCAGAAAACGGCGTTGCACGTCGTTCTCGCGGAGGACAACGACGAATACGCTAGTGTCGTCGAACGAGCTCTCGAGAAGGCCGCCGAGGTCCCGGTAGAGATGCGGAGAGCGCGCACAGGCGTCGAAGCGCTCGCCCTGCTCCGGGATGCCGTGCCCGATCTACTCCTGCTGGATCTGAAAATGCCGGGCATGGAGGGGCACGAGGCTCTCGAGGAGATCAAAGGGGATGACGCGCTCCGATCAGTGCCCGTTGCGATTCTCACATCGTCCGACCGCGACGAGGATATGGCCAAGAGCTACGGACTCCGGGCCAATCACTTCATCAAGAAGCCGCACGACCCCGCTGAGCTCGAGGCGAGGCTTTCTGCCTTCCTTCGGAGCCTCACCGACTTGGGGGTGATTCGTCGAGAGTCGTCGGGCACGTCGACGACGGCGGTCAAGGTGCTACGCTGGATGGCCGTCGTGGGAGCCTTGGTCGTGCTATACTTCTTCGGGAAGTTCTCGGGGGCGTTCTAAGAGGCTCGCTAAAGAAGTGGATTCATCTTTCCCTGAGGTCGGTCCGGCTCCCTCTACTGCAGAGCCCGGTTCGGCGCCCACGCTCCTCACCCGGGAAATTCCCATCACCGGCATGACCTGCGCCGCGTGCGTCCGGCGTGTGGAGAATGCGGTGGCCAGCGTTCCCGGCGTCGCGCAGGTCGAGGTCAGCCTCGCCACCGAAGCCGCCCGTGTGCAGTACGCTCCTGGAGCCCTGGAGGCGGATGCCATCCGGGAGGCCGTGCTCGCGGCCGGCTACGACGTCGACTCGGTCGCCGAGACGGAAGCCATAGAAGAGACCCTCCGGCGGCGCGACGAGGAACGGGAAGCGGAAACGAGAGGGCTTCTCCGTCGCTTCCAGATCGGAGCCTTGCTGGGGGTGCCCGTCGTGCTCATAGGGCATGCTCAGTTCATCCCCGGCCTCCAGGACCTGAGTCCAAGTGTGATGCGGGGCTTGTGGACGCTGAGTGGCTTTTTGACCATCCCGATCATGGTGTACGTCGGTGGCCGCTTCTTTACCGGGGGATGGTCGGCCTTCCGGCGGCACGACGCCAACATGGACACACTGGTCGCTCTGGGGACGGGGGCGGCCTGGCTCTATTCGACTTTCGCGGTCGCCTTTCCCGGGCTCTTTCCCGAGGGGACGGCTCACCCGTTCTACGAGGCGACGGCCGTCGTCATCACGCTTGTCGTGCTCGGCCAGGCCCTCGAGGCCCGCGCGAAGGGCAGGACCTCACAAGCCGTTCGGCGCCTAATGGACCTCCGTCCGCTGGTCGCCACGGTCATCCGCGACAATGCCGAGGTGGAGATTCCGGCTGCCGAGGTGAGGGTGGGTGAGATGGTGGTGGTCCGCCCCGGCGAGAAGATTGCCGTTGACGGGCGTGTTCACGAGGGTCGGAGCGCCGTGGACGAGTCCATGGTCACCGGAGAGAGCATCCCCGTCGAGAAGGCCCCGGGGGACGAGGTCGTCGGCGGCACGATCAACGCGTCCGGCTTGATCCACTTCGTGGCCGAGCGGGTCGGAAGCGAGATGGTCTTGTCACGCATCGTCCGGATGGTGAGAGACGCACAGGGTGCCAAGCCGCCGATCCAGAGGGTGGTGGACGTAGTGGCCAGCTACTTCGTGCCCTCCGTCATGATCATTTCGGTGGTTTCATTCGCCGCCTGGTACACGTTCGGTCCTGCGCCCTCCCTGAGCTACGCGATGGTCGTGGCGGTCGCTGTCCTCGTCATAGCCTGCCCGTGTGCGCTGGGTCTGGCCACGCCGATCTCGATCATGGTGGCCGTCGGGAAGGCTGCCGAACACGGGATCCTCATCCGAAACGGCGACGCGTTGCAGCGGGCCCGTGATGTGGACACGATCGTGCTCGACAAGACGGGCACGGTGACGCAGGGTGCGGCGACCCTCACCGATGTGGTTCCCCTGGAGGGCATCGGCGAAGAAGACCTTCTCGGGCTGGCGGCGGCGGTCGAGGCGGGCTCGGAGCACCCGCTGGGGAAGGCCGTGGTCGATGGCGCAGCCGCCCGTGGAATCCAGTCCGAGCGGGCGACGGATTTCGTAGCCGTTCCGGGGCTGGGCGTGCGCGCCACGGTCGGTGAGAAGACCGTGCTCGTGGGCACTGCGTCCTTCTTGGCGGAAGCTGGAGTAGACACCGACGAGCTGGAGCAGAAGGCGATTGAGCTGGCGGCGGAGGGGCGCACGCCGATCTTGGCCGCGGCGGACGGGAGGCCCCTGGGGGCCCTCGGAATCTTCGATCCCGTGAAGGCGGATTCGGTGGCGGCCATTCGTCGGCTCCAGGCGTTGGGCAAGCACGTGGTGATCTTAACCGGTGATCACGAAGCGACCGCCCAGGCCGTGGCCCGCGAGGTCGGGGTCGATGCCGTGATGGCCCGTGTGCTGCCGGAGCAGAAGGCCCAGCGCGTCGCGGAGCTACAGAAGCGGGGTGGCCGAGTGGCTATGGTGGGGGACGGCATCAACGACGCGCCCGCGCTCGCCCAGGCGGATGTCGGGATCGCCATCGGGACCGGAACGGATGTGGCGATGGAAGCCGGCGACGTCACGCTCATGGGCGGATCCTTGGAGGGTGTGGTCGAGCTCATTGAGATCTCGGAGGCTACCTTCACCAATATTCGGCAGAACCTGGTGGGGGCCTTCATCTACAACGTGCTCGGGATTCCAGTAGCGGCGGGCGTGTTCTATCCCTTGTTCGGCATACTGTTGCAGCCCGTCTACGCAGGGGCGGCCATGGCGTTCAGCTCGGTGACCGTCGTGACCAACGCCAATCGCCTGCGGCACTTCAAGCCCGGAAGGCCTCGAGAGGTGAGCGAGGTGACCGGACCGACCGAGCCCGCGTGATGCCCGTCGACGTGGTTCTGGTGAACGTGGGCGCCGTGCTGGCGATCATATGGATCGTCTGGTACTTCTGGATCTCGGGAGAGGCCTGAGCGCACCGCTGGGGCGGCTCAGCTCGGGGAGGCATCAGGACTCCCGTACAGCACCGACTCCCAGGCATCCAGCATCCCCTCGTACGAAAAGTGCTTCTGAGAGCGCTGTTCACCGGCGCGCCCCATCTCCTCCAAGAGTTTCCGATCGTACAGCACGGAGTTCAGGGCCGACGCGATCTCTGGCGGGGCGAAGCCCGTGACCAGTCCGGGCGCCCGACCGTCGGCTTCGGGCTCCAACGCCTCGCGCGCTCCCGAGACATCGGTGGAGATGACGGGTATGCCTCTGGCCATGGCCTCGAGCATGGCCCCCGACATCCCTTCCCGGCCCGACGTGATGACGAGAACATCCATCGCGTCCATCAAGGGTCCGATGTTCTGCTGGAAGCCGAGAAAGTGCACCCGGTCACGGAGTCCCAGGGTGCGGGCCTGCTGTCCGAGGGCAGCGCGAAGCGGACCGTCTCCTGCAATGGCCAGGTGGGTGTCTTCATGTAGAAACACGTGGGCTTCCAGCAATCGGTCCAAGCGCTTTTGGGACACGAGCCGGCTGACGTTCGCCAAAAGGGGCACATCGGTCGGTAGGCCGAGAGCCTGCCTCGCGGCTCTCATCGGGAGGCGCGGACCCAGTGGCGGGATACCTTTGGGGATCGTGGTCAGCCGATGATCGATCTCGGGGAGGACTTCGGCATACGATTCTCGCATCCCGTCGGCCACGAAGACCACGCGGTGCACCCAGCGCCTAAGCACCAACCGATACTTGAAATTCCTCGGGGTATCGGTCGAGAGCCCTATGCGCGCCACGAGGTTGGGGACCTTGGCCATTCTGGCCGCCGCTGCCGCCAGCCAGAGCTTACGGAAGGTCCCGACGATGAATGCGTCCGGCCGCTTCTGCCGGAGCAGCAGGCCCAGGCGAAGCGCGTCGTGTACCGCGAGGTCACCTCCCAACCGCAGGAGGCGCGTCTCGACTCCTCTGGCTCTGGCCGCCTGCGCGACCAGCCGGCGGCTGCAGAGGAGCGTTACTCGATGGCCGCGGTTCGCCAGACCGAGCAGGAGATCGACCAGTGCGATCTCCCCACCCCCCCACTCGGATGCACCGTTGTGGGCGATGATCCGCAGCGATGCCCTCTTCTGGCGAGACATGGGAAGTCCTCTTCACGATTCGGTCGGTTGATCGCGTTCCGGCCGGCCGGTATCCTATGTGTGGTGTCCCAAGAGTGTCTCGGCCGTTTGAGCATAGTAGCTCGTCCAAAAGCGTGCCTGAGCCCTGTAACCCCACGCAATGCCACAGGCTGACGATACCCCACTGATGCGCCAGTGGCGAGAGGTCAAGTCCCAGCACAGGGATGCTCTCGTCTTCTTTAGGGTCGGCGATTTCTACGAACTCTTCTTCGAGGACGCCGAGGAGGGATCCCGGCTCCTCGGGTTGACCCTCACGTCTCGAAACAACGGAGCCGCGGCTCGTGTGCCCCTCGCAGGGGTTCCCGCAAAGGCACTGGATGAGTACCTGGGACGGCTGGTCGCGCTGGGGAAGAAGGTGGCCATCTGCGACCAGGTGGAGGATCCCGCCGAAGCAAAGGGGATCGTTCGGCGCGAAGTCACGGAGACGGTAACCCCCGGCACCGTTCTCCATGACGCGCTCCTGACTGCCGAGCGGAACAATTTTCTGGTCGCTCTGACGGAGCCGAGCGATGAGCGCCTAGGGCTCGCCGCATTGGACTTGTCCACCGGCGAGCTGTCCGTCCAGGACGTACCGGTCCCTGAGCTGAGAGCCGAGTTGGGCCGGCTCGATCCGACCGAGCTGTTGTTGCCGCGCTTGTACGAACGGCTATTCGAACCAGATGGAGATGGCCTGGGCTCCTGGGGTGATGCGCTCTCGGGACGGCTCCGCACTTACCGCGACGACTGGGTCTTCGACTTCGCCTCTGCGGCCGACGAGATGAAGCGCCGCTACGGGATCCAGAGCCTCGAAGCGTTCGGCTTCCAACGGGAGGACCGCCTGCTCGTGCAGGCCACGGGAGCGCTTTTGACCTACGTCGGGGAGATCCGGCCTGGCGGAGTAGGGCACCTGCGCCAACCCCAGATCGTTCGTCGAGGGAGCGCCATGCTCCTCGACGAGATGACCCGCCGCAACCTGGAGTTGGTCGAGCCCCTGCGGGCAGGCGAGGAGGGTGGCACGCTTACCTGGGTGCTCGACGAAACCGTGACGTCCATGGGTGCGCGTGCGCTCCGGCGCTGGATCCTGAACCCCTTGGTGGATGCGGAGGAGATCTGGCGACGGCAAGAGGCCGTCAGCGAGCTCTTCAACGATCCCGACTCGTCCGCCCGCCTTCGTGATGCCCTCGGGCGAATGACCGATCTGGAGCGCCTGGCCGGGAAGGTGGGAGCTGGGCGCGTATCACCGAGGGAGCTTCTCGCCCTCGGCCGGTCACTTGCGACACTTCCCAAGATCCAAGATGCGGGTGCGGGCGCCCAGAGCGCACTTCTGCAGAGCCTGGTCAGCGAAATGGATCTCCTGCAGGATGTTCGGGAGTTGGTAGAGACTGCCATCTCACCGGATGCCCCCGCCGCGCTCCAGGACGGAGGGGTCATCCGCGAGGGGTACTCCGCCGAGCTGGACGAGCTTCGAGCGACCAGAGACGGTGCCCGCGACTTCATCGCCGCGCTCCAGAACCGAGAACGCGAGCGCACCGGGATTTCATCGCTAAAAGTCGGTTTCAACAAAGTGTTCGGGTATTACCTGGAAGTCACCAGGGCGAACATCGATAAGGTTCCTGAGGACTATGTCCGCAAACAGACACTGGCCAACGCGGAGCGCTATTTCACTCCCGAACTGAAGGAGTGGGAGGAAAAGGTCTTCGGTGCCGAGGATCGCATGAATAAGCTCGAGGCCGGGCTCTTCAGTGAGGTACGGACCCGGGTGGCCGCCGAGGTGAGTCGCATACAAGAGGCCGGAGGCCGGGCCGCCCGGCTCGACGTCTTGACCACCTTGGCCCACGTCGCGGAAAGGCGTGGCTACGTAAGGCCCGAGGTCCACACGGGGTATGACGTGGAAATCGTCGCGGGCCGGCACCCGGTGGTCGAGAGGATGATGCCCACCGAATCGTTCATCCCGAACGACGTGGCTCTGGACGAGGCCCGCCGTATCGTGGTGCTCACCGGACCCAACATGGCGGGAAAGTCCACGCTGCTCCGACAGGTGGGGCTCATCCACCTGATGGCGCAAGTCGGATCGTTCGTTCCGGCGGACCGGGCCCGCCTTCCGGTCTGCGATCGGATCTTCACCCGTGTGGGCGCCTCCGACAACCTGGCTCGCGGCCAGTCGACTTTCATGGTGGAGATGAACGAGACCGCCTCCATCATCCATGGCGCCACCGAGCGGAGCCTTGTCCTCCTCGACGAGATCGGTCGGGGCACTTCCACATACGATGGGGTGTCCATCGCCTGGGCAGTCACGGAGCACCTACACGAAGAAGTTGGAGCGAAAACGATTTTTGCCACGCACTATCACGAGTTGACCCAACTCGGCGACCTGCTTCCCGGAGTCACGAACATGAACGTGGCCGTACGTGAGGTCGGAGAGGAGATCGTTTTCCTGCGCAGGCTCGAGGAGGGTGGTGCCGACCGGTCTTACGGAATCCAGGTCGCCCGGCTGGCGGGGCTCCCGGGCGACGTACTTGCCCGGGCGAGGGAACTTCTGACCGAGTTGGAGGGAACACACACCAGTGGAGGAGCGGGTTTGGGCCGGTTCGGTGCACATCGTCCGGCCTCCGAGCTCTCGCTCGATCAGCTCTCATTCTTTTCGGCTGGTGACGCGCCCTTACTGCAGAAACTCCGGGCGATTGATCCGGAGACGATGACGCCCAAGGAGGCTCTGGACCTTTTGTTCGAACTGCATAGGGAATCTCGTTCGGTGGAGGACGGTTGAGGCCGCGCTGGAGCCGACGCGGTGCCCTGGCGCTATTTGCGTTGATTGCGGGCGGCATGCCGGGCTGTTCCGGAGATCAGGAAATCGAGAGCCCATCACCATTGAGCGCATCGGTGCCGATCGACTACCCGTTGGATTTGTGGGATCAAGGCATCGAGGGAAGCTCCATGCTGAGGGTGCGCGTGACGGATGTGGGCGCGGTGGACAGCGTGGTCGTAATGGAGTCCAGCGGATACCCCGCCTTCGACTCCTCGGCCGTACGGGGAGCAAGAACCCTCAGGTTCCTTCCCGCCCGCCAGGGGGACAAGCGCATCGAGGTCTGGGCCCACGTGCCCGTTCATTTTTCGAAAAGGCCGCGCCCGTGAGTGAATGCCACCCCCGCCCCTACGACAACGTCGCGGAGGTGGTGGGTAGGACACCTCTGATCCGGCTGAACAGCGTCGCTCGGGACGTCCCCGGGACCATCTACGTGAAGTGCGAGTTCATGAATCCGGGTGGGTCCCTAAAGGATCGCATCGGCCTGGCGATGGTGGAGGCGGCCGAACGCGAAGGGGCGCTCAAGCCCGGAGGGGTGATCGTCGAGGCGACCAGCGGCAATACGGGAATGGCTCTGGCAATGGTCGCCGCGATCCGCGGCTACCGGTGCATCTTCACCATGCCTGACAAGATGAGCCAGGAGAAGGTGAAGCTCCTGCGCGCCTTCGGGGCGGAAGTGGTCATCGTGCCCACCGCCGTTCCGCCCGACCACCCCGAGCACTACATCATGAAGGCCGAGACAATCGCTCGTGAGACCCCGGGGGCGATACTCGCCAACCAGTTCTACAACCCGGCAAACCCGCAGGCCCATTACGAGACGACCGGACCCGAGATCTGGGCACAGACAGAAGGAGGAATCACCCACTTTCTCGCCGGTTCCGGCACCGGGGGGACGATTACCGGCGTGGGTCGATACCTCAAAGAGCAGAACCCGGATGTCCAGATCGTGGGTGTGGACCCCGAAGGGTCGATCCTGAAGGCTTTCTTCGATACGGGCGAGTTGACCAAAGGTGAGCCGTACAAGGTGGAAGGCATCGGCAGCGACAAGATCCCGGGTGCCCTGGACATGAGCGTCACGGACCGTTGGATCACCGTGACCGATGCCGAGTCGTTCGCGATGACACGCCGCATCGCCCGCGAGGAGGGCCTCTTCGCGGGGGGCTCGAGTGGATTGGTGGTGCACGCTGCCCTGGAGATCGCGGAGGAGTCCGGCGAGGACGCCGTAATCGTGACAATGCTCTCGGACTGGGGCGAGCACTACCTCACCAAGGTCTTCGACGACGATTGGATGCGGGAAAACGGGTTCATGAAGCGGGCGCACCACGGTGTCCATCACTTGATGGCCGAAAAGGACCGCGATCTTCCCGAGCTCGTCACGGTTCAACCCACCACACCGGTGCGTGTCGCTCTCTCCACGCTCACGTCGCACAACGTGTCGCAGTTGCCGGTAATGTCGGACGGTGAATGCGTAGGCTCGCTGTACGACGGCGAGCTGATGTCCTCCGTGATCGAAGATCCGGAGCTCCTCGACCGCCCGGTCGAGTCGATCATGGATATGCCCTTCCCGGTCGTGGACAGCCATATGGACGCGGAGAAGGCTGCCCAGCTGCTGACTCGGAAAAACTCGGCAGTCCTCGTCCGGGACGAGGGCGAGATCAGCGCGATCCTCACACGGTACGACCTCATCCGTGACCTGACGGATTCGGCCGGCTGATGCAAGAGTCGGAGCTGATGCAAGAGTCGGAGCTGATGCAAGAGTCGGAGCTGATGCAAGAGTCGGATATGTTGCGTCCGTGAGCGCACGGCCGCGCTGCCGATGAAGGTCGTCGTACTGCTCGGGGGCGAGTCGGAGGAGCGCGACGTCTCCCTCTCGTCCGGCTGCCAGGTAGCCGATGCTCTGCGGCAGGCCGGCCACGAGGTGGTTGCGTTTGACCCCGTAGGCGGGGCACTGACCCGAGCGGACGAGGCCAAGACCCTCGCCGAGGGTGTGGGGAGCTTACCGCCAGGCGAGATTTCTGGTGAGGAGATGTCGGTCTCGGATGCTGGGTCGGCCCCTTCCGGTGCCCCTCCTGGGACGGCGCTTTCGAGTCGCGAGGAGATCATTTCGGCCGACGTCGTCTTTCCGGCGCTCCACGGTGGCATGGGCGAGGATGGAACGCTCCAGGCCCTGCTCGACCTCAGCGGAGTCGCATACGCAGGAAGCGGAATGCTTGGAAGCGGCCTCGCCATGGACAAGGACGTCACGAAACGCATCCTGCGGGACGCCGGAGTTCCGACGCCGGACTGGCTCGTGAACCCCACCGCGAAGGAGGCGGTCGAGCGGCTCGGCCTGCCCATCATCGCCAAACCGGTGGCGGGCGGCTCGTCGGTCCGGCTGTACCTGCTCGACGATGCTGCCCAAGTGGAGGAGAGGATCAGGTTGGAAGCGGCCCGCACCCCCGAGAGCGGCGAGGCGTCGGACATGATGTACGAAGCTTTCGTGGCCGGGCGTGAGTTCACCGTGGGCATCCTGGGGGAGAAGGCCCTGCCCGTGGGCGAGATCGTTTCCGACCACGAGCTGTTCGACTACGAATGTAAGTACCAGGCTGGCATGGCCGACGAGATTTTTCCGGCTGAGATCCCGGACGCTCTAGCCCGCACGCTTCAGGAACAGGCCCTCGAGGTGCACCGCCTGTTACGGCTGAGGGACTTTTCGCGAGTCGACTTCATGGTCGACGGGGACGGCGAGGCTTGGTGTCTGGAGGCCAACACTCTGCCGGGGATGACGGCGACCAGCCTCCTTCCCAAAGCCGCGCAAGCAGCCGGCATGACCTTTCCGGAGTTGTGTGATCGGATCGTTCGCATGGCCGCCGAGCGCGCCGAAAGGGCCGGACCGTGAGGATGCCCTATATTTAAGATGGCAATGGGTTGGCGTATCATTCGGGTTGGCGTATCGTGCGGGCGGCAGTGGCGCCCCGGCAGGGGTTCGCCGGAACCTGCTCGTAAGGACGGGGGTTTGAGTTCGGGGCCCGGCGGGTCTATGGTTTTTGCCGTACTCTAGAGGTGGAGAGGGAACTTGAGAGGTGTCGGATATGACCGCGCAGGCGGGATGAACCTCAGCTATCAATTGACCCCATGGGTCAAGCGGCTGCTGATCGCGAATGTGGTCGTATTTGCGCTCACTTGGGTAATCGGCCGGGAATTCGTCCTCGAATGGTTCTCTTTCCAGCCCACCGGGATCCTGATTCGTCCGTGGACTCTGTTCACCTACATGTTCCTCCACGGCGACTTCTGGCACCTCTTCATAAACATGCTGATGCTTTTCTTCTTCGGCCCGCCACTCGAGTCGAAGTGGGGCTCGAAGGAATTCATCCGGTACTATCTGGTGTGCGGCTTCGGAGGCGTAGCACTCAGCTTCCTCTTCGTAACGTATTCGATCATCGGCGCGTCGGCAGCGGTCTACGGCATCATGTTGGCGTTCGCCATGGCGTGGCCCAACGCTCCCATATATGTGTGGGGAATCTTCCCGGTGCCGGCGAAGTGGCTCGTTGCGTTTTTCTTTGTGATCAGCTTCTCTAGCGCTTTTGGCGGTGGGGGCGGCGGCGTCGCCCACTTCGCCCATCTCGGCGGCCTTCTTGCGGGCCTCATCTATCTGAAGACCGATTGGCGTGCCTCGCAGGCGATTCAGAGTATGGGCAAGGCCGCTCGCGCCAGGCGGTTCGCGATCGTTCCGCGGGAGGAGCGGGAAGAGGCCACGAGTAGCCAGCCTCGGCGGAGCGACACTGCGGACGAGACAACCAAGTTGGACGCCGTCGATCGAGTGCTGGACAAGATCTCGGCCGAGGGAATGGCGTCCCTCACAGAACAAGAGAGGCAGCTGCTCGACGAAGTGTCGAAGAAGCACCGCACGAACTGAGCGTCGCCGCAGTCCCCGTTGGCAACGACCCGCTGTACTCCTTCAACAGGCCTCTTGTGACGTCGTCCTCATCTGGACGAGATCGGCCGTTCGGCCTACAATCACCCTCCCCTGGTGTGGTGCACCACACCCCGAGAAAAACGATACCTTGCACATCGGGTAGGAGGCATAGATGGCGTCGGCCAAAGAGTACACGACGGACAAAATCAGGAATGTTGCCGTTCTGGGCCACGGCGGAGCCGGAAAGACCAGCCTCATCGACGCCCTCTGTTACACCGCGGGTTCCTCACAACGAAAGGGGAACGTCAACGAGGGAAGCGCCCTCACGATGTACACGCCGGAGGAGGCGAGCCACGGGATTTCGCTTCAGTGCACGCCGGCGTTCTGCGAGCACTCGGGCGCCAAAATCAACCTGTTGGACACTCCGGGCTTCATGGATTTCGTCGGCGAGACGCTGGCGGCGATCCGGGTGGCGGACTCCGCCGTAATTGTCGTCAGCGCCACCTCCGGCGTGGAGGTAGGCACCGAAACCGTCTGGGAACACACGGAAGACCGGGGAATACCCCGGTTCTTTTTTGTCTCCATGATGGACAAGGAGCACGCCTCCTTCGAGCGTGTCTACCAGGAAATCAAGGCTCGGCTCACCGAAAAGGTGGTGCCCGTCGAGATTCCCATTGGGGAGGGCGCCGACTTCCGCGGCATCATCGACCTGTTCAGTGAGCGGGCCCACATCTACAAGGCCGGGACTGAGAAGGGCGAGTACGACGAGGTCGACATTCCCGAGGAGCTCCAGGCCAAGTTCGAGGACTGGGAGACCGAGCTTCAGGAGACGCTCGCCACCACCGATGAAGCGCTGCTCGACAAGTATCTCGAGGAGGGCAAGATCAGCCGGGAAGAGGCCATCCAAGCCATGCACAACGGTGTGGCGAGTGGCGACATCGTCCCGCTGTTCTGTGGATCCGCGGAACACTCCTACGGGATGCAGGCGCTGCTCAAGAAGCTCGTCGAGCTCTGCCCCAACCCTGCGGAGGCTGGCGGCGAGACGGCCCAGCGCGCCGGTATGGACGAGGAGGTGCACCTGTCGCCCTCCGACGACGAGACCTTCTCGGCACTCATCTATAAGACTGCCTCGGAGCCCCATGTTGGAGAGATGTCCTACTTCCGAGTCGTGAGCGGCTCGGTCGGAAACGGGCAGGAGGTCAAGAACGGGGAGCGCGGAAGCGTCGAAAAGCTGAACCACCTCTCGGTATCCATGGGGAAGGACCGCCTCGAGGTCGCCAGGCTCCACGCCGGGGACCTCGGAGTGGTCGCGAAGCTCAAGGGCGCCCACACCAACGACACGCTTTGTGACATGTCCCGCACAGTGATCCTCGAAAAGATCGACTTCCCGCAGCCGGAGATCGCCATGGCGATTCGGGGCGAGGACCGTGGAGACGAAGACAAGCTGGGCGTGGTCCTTCCCAAGCTGCACGAGGAGGACCCGACGTTTCTGGCCGAGTTCGACCCGGAGCTTCACCAGACGATGGTCCGGGGGCTGGGCGAGTTGCACTTGGCCGTTCAGATGGAGCGAATGAAGCGAAAGTACGGCGTGTCCGTGCTCATGGAGCAGCCGAAGATCGGCTATCGTGAGACGATTACGAAAGAGGCTGAGGGAAATGGGCGGCACAAGAAGCAGTCGGGCGGACGCGGCCAGTTCGGAGATTGTTGGATTCGGCTCAAGCCACGGGCGGCGGGCGAAGGATACGAATTCGTCAATTCCATCAAGGGTGGGGTGATCCCGACCAAGTACGTCCCCTCCGTGGACAAGGGCATCCAGGAGGCGGCCGCTCGGGGAGTCCTTGCCGGTTTTCGGTGCGTCGACTTCGAAGCGCAGTGCTACGACGGCTCCTACCATTCGGTGGACTCGAGTGACATCGCCTTCAAGCTGGCCGGCTCCGCCGCCTTCAGAAGCGTCGCGCAGAAGTGCCGTCCGGTGATCCTCGAGCCCATCATCGAGATTACGGTGACCACGCCCGACGACTACGTGGGCGACGTCATGAGTGACGTCAATCAGCGACGTGGAAAGGTGCTGGGGATGGACCCCACCGCGGGACGCACCACAGTAAAGGCCTTGGTGCCGGAAGCGGAGCTCTACAAATACTCCACGTCGCTGCGCGCCATCACCCAGGGCCGGGCGCACCACAGCCGAAGCTTCTCCGGGTACGAGCCGGTTCCGGAACACGAGGTGCCCAAGGTGATCGCCGCCTCGAAGGAGGCTGCTGCGGCTCATTAGGTATCGGGAAAACGCGTCCGAAAAGGCAGTAAGAGAGGGAGGCAGTCGCGGTGTCGGGACATAGCAAATGGGCGACCATCAAGCGCAAGAAGGCGGCGACCGACGCCAAGCGCGGGAAGATCTTCACCAAGCTGATCCGAGAGATCACCGTGGCGGCCCGCGATGGTGGGGGCGACCCCAACTTCAACCCGCGCCTTCGACTTGCAGTAGACAACGCCAAGTCCGGCAATATGCCCGCGGACAACATCACCCGGGCCATCAAGAAGGGCACGGGGGAGCTCGAGGGCGTCAGCTACGAGGAAATCGCCTACGAGGGCTACGGCCCGGGCGGGGTGGCCCTCTACATCGAGACCCTTACCGACAACCAGAAAAGGACCGTGGCCGACGTGCGTCACGTGCTGACCAAGCTCGGCGGTAGCCTGGGGACGACGGGCTCTGTGGGCTGGCAGTTCGACCGCAAAGGGCAGATCTATGTCGAGGCCTCGCGTTACACCGAAGACTCGGTCTTCGAAGCCGCCATCGAGGCCGGAGCGGACGACGTCGAAGCGATGGAAGATGAGTTCATCGTTACGACCGAGGCCGGCTCGTTCCACGAGGTACAGGCCGGCATGAAGTCCGCGGGGATCGAGTTCGAGCGAGCCGAGCTTTCGTGGATCCCTCAAAACGAAATCCGCGTGGAGGGCAGGGACGCCGAGAAGCTCGTCAAGCTCTTGGAGGCGCTCGACGACATCGACGACGTTCAGCAGGTCTCGTCCAACGCTGATATCGACGAAGAGATCCTCGCCCAGGCCATGTAGTGGCAGCGCGGCCCACTGTACTCCTTCAACAGTCTTCTAAGTGAGCACCGAGCTGATTCTCGGGATCGATCCCGGCACGGCCGTCACCGGGTACGGCGTTGTCGCCAAGGAGGGCGGCAGCGTCGTTTCCCTGGTGGAGTGCGGGGTGGTTCGTACGTCGTCGGGCGAGGTGCTCGCGGTCCGGATTCGAGAGATCTACCAAGAGGTTACTGCATTGATCACCCGCCACGAGCCCTCGGTGGTGGTGGTAGAGGATGTATTTCAGGGAAAGAACGTGCAGAGTGCCCTCAAGCTCGGACACGCCCGGGGGGCTATACTGCTCGCGGCGGCCCTCGGCGAGATTCCGATCGTCGAGTACTCACCCAGGGAGATCAAGAAGGCCGTGGTTGGAAACGGTAACGCTACCAAGGATCAGGTAGGCTTCATGGTGCAGCAGCAGCTCCGGCTCAAGGCTCCGCCCTCGCCGGCCGACGCAGCCGACGGTGTGGCCGCGGCGCTCTGCCACTGTGTCATGGGGGCCTTCCGTTGATTCGGGGCATGAGGGCGTTCCGTTGATCAGCCGCCTCAGGGGCACGCTCATTTCCCGGGAGCTGGATCACGTCGAGGTGGAGACGGCCGGGGGCGTCGTCTACATGATAAAGATCCCGCTGTCGATCCTAGAACGTCTTCCGAAGCCGCCGGCTCCGGACTTCGAGATCCGCACGCTCCAGGTGGTGCGGGAGGACTCGGTCACGCTCTACGGCTTCATAGAGCCGCTCGAGCGCGAACTCTTTGCGCGGCTCCTCGGGGCGCCGAAGGTGGGGCCCAAGAAGGCACTGGACATGCTCTCCACGTATTCGGCGAGGCGCCTCGTGCAGGCATTGGCCGAGAAGGACGTGAGCGCCCTCGCGCAGGTGAGCGGCATCGCGAAGAAGACCGCCGAGCTCATCGTACTGGAGCTGGCCGACAAGGTCACGGACCTGGCGGTAGAGGCCGCCGGACCGGACGGCGCCGGTCCAGGGCCAGGGCCCGGCGCCCAGGAGGCAGTGGCGGCGCTCGTGGCGTTGGGGTATTCGTTCGTGGATGCCGACGCGGCGGTTCGGGGCGCGCTTACGCAGGGCGAGGCGGAGAGCACGGACGAGCTGGTCCGCCGGGCCTTGGTGAAGAGGTGAGGGTTGTCGATGAGTGAGCGACGAGCGATGAGGGTTGGCCGATGACCGGCAGGAGCGAAATCACGACGCCAGAGGTCCTTCAAGAAGACGCCGTGGCCGAGCCCTCGCTCCGGCCCCAGCGTCTCACGGAGTTCATCGGCCAGGACAAGGTCCGCGAGGCGTTGAGCATCGCCATCGAGGCGGCCAAGCAGCGCCGGGAACCATTGGACCACCTGCTTTTCCATGGCCCGCCGGGGCTCGGCAAGACCACGCTGGCGTCGCTGATCGCACGAGAGATGGGTGTGAACTTCAAGTCCACGTCGGGGCCCGTGCTGGAAAAGCCGGCTGATCTCGTGGGCATGCTCACCAATCAGCGTGAGGGAGACGTCCTCTTCATCGACGAGATCCACCGGCTCCGCCCCATCATCGAAGAGTTTCTATATCCCGCCATGGAGGATTACCGGGTGGAGATCCGCCTGGCCGACGGACCCCGGGCGCAGACCATGACCATGGACATCGAGAACTTCACGCTCGTGGGTGCGACCACCCGCTTCGGGCTGCTCACCGCGCCCATGCGGGCGCGCTTCGGGATCATCCAGCGGCTCAATTTCTATCCGCCCGAGGAGTTGGCGGTGATCGTAACCCGGAGCTCGGAGATCATCGGCGTAGAGTGCTCGTCGGAGGGGGCGCAAATCCTCGCCCGTCGAGCTCGTGGAACTCCCCGAGTGGCCAACCGGCTGCTTCGCCGAGTGCGCGATTTCGCCCAGGTGAAGGCGGAGGGTGTCATCACGGCTGATGTGGCCGAGGAAGCGCTCAAGATGCTCGACGTCGACGAATATGGCCTGGACGAGATGGACGGGCGCGTGCTTCACACGCTGATCGAGAAGTTCGAGGGCGGCCCGGTCGGGCTCGAGACGCTGGCCGTTGCGATGGGCGAGGACACGTCTACTCTCGAGGAGGTCTACGAGCCGTTCCTGATCCAGGAGGGCTTCATCATGCGCACGCCGCGCGGGCGCGTGGCGACGGTGAGGGCCTACAAACGCTTCGGGTACGAGCCGCCCACTGACGGCGCAGCCGGGGCCGAGCGCGAAGTGGGCGGTGGGCAGTCGTCGCTCTTCGAGTGAGGGCGCTGGACGTTCCCGCGGGAACGCATAGGCGCTCTTAGGGCGCTTTGATGTGTCGACCGGCGGCTAACCGCATGAAGGACGGCTCAAGGGTCTCCGACTACGAGTACGAGCTCCCTCCCGGACGGATTGCCCGCTATCCGACGGAGCACAGAGACCAGAGCCGGCTGTTGGTCGTGCCGCGGGGTGGTGAGCCACTCGAGCATCGCGTGTTTTCGGATCTGGTCGACCTGCTGAACCCCAGCGACGTGCTGGTGGTGAACGAGAGCCGGGTGACGCCTGCTCGGCTGCTAGGAAAAAAACCCACGGGGGCGCCCTCGGAAATCCTGCTGTTGGGGCCATGTGCCGGTCGGGATGAGGGGAGCTCGGATGTGCCCTTGGGTTCAGAGTTGCCATCGGGCTCGGGGCCGGGCGCGAGCCACGACGAGGCAACGCTTTGGGAGGCGCTGGTGCGGCCGGGCGGGAAGCTCAAGCCCGGGCGGGTGGTGAACATCGCGCCGGGCTTCAACGTGGAGATCGTGGACTCCGCCCCTGGGGGCGGCCGCGTAGTGCGGCTCGTGGTCGAGGGTTCCGTGCGAGAGGCTCTGGAACGGCACGGTCACATGCCGCTCCCGCCCTATCTCGAACGGGACGACGAGCCGCTGGACCGAGAGCGCTACCAGACCGTGTACGCCCGTGTGCCCGGCGCGGTGGCTGCGCCAACTGCTGGATTACACTTCACACCGGAGCTGTTGGCGGAGATCGATGAAAAGGGGGTGGAGCGCGTGGCGGTCACGCTCGACGTGGGCGTGGGGACGTTTCGGCCCGTAGAGACAGACGATCCCGCCGAGCACGATATGCACAGCGAGCGGTACTTCGTGTCTGCCGAGGCGGCGGGGGCGATCAACGCCGCGCGGGGGGAGGGGCGTCGCATCTGGGCGGTGGGCACGACCGTGGTGCGCACGCTCGAGAGTGCAGCCCGCGAGGGGGTGGTGGGGGCGGGGAGTGGTGTGACGGATCTGTTTGTCCGCCTGCCGTACGGCTTTCAGGTGGTGGACGGGCTGGTTACGAACTTTCACCTGCCCAGGTCGACGCTCCTGATGCTGGTTGCCGCGTTCGGCGGGTACGAGAGAACGATGGAGGCGTACGTCGCGGCGATCCAGGAGGGGTACCGGTTCTACTCGTACGGGGACGCGATGGTGGTGGGGTAAGGGGGGGGTGGTGAGGCTCCGGAGCCACCAGCTAGCTTGGTGTCGAGCCTCCCCTTCGGCGACCCACCGCCGGTGCTTTTGTTTTGACTATCCCTTAAGTTGGCCGTGCACTCCTCAAGGAGCCCGAGAATGGACAGGCGACACCTCTTGAAGCTGCTCGGTAGTACGGCCGCCTTTGCGGGCTGGACCCCCGGAGAATTGGAAGCCTTGCTGACCCCAGGGGGGATGCTCCGCGCTGATATGGCTTTCTTTACCGACGCCCAGCGGGAGGCGATCACGGCGTTCAGCGATCTCATCATCCCGACGACCGACACGCCGGGGGCAGTCGAGGCTGGCGTGGTTGAGTACATCGAGCTGATCGTGTCGGAGTGGTACAACCCCGGAGAGCGTGAGCGATTCATGCGTGGTTTGGCCCACCTGGACGAGCACACCGAGTCGATGACCGGAGTGCGCTTTGCTCACGCCGACGAAGAGCGTCAGACGGCGATTCTGAAGGGCATGGAGGCGGAGGGGCGAGCCTTGATGGAGGCCGATCTCGATGCTCCGGAGTCCTTCTTCCATCAGGCTCGTCGACTAGTACTTCACGGGTACTACACATCTGAGATCGGCATGAAGGAAGAGCTGCTGTTCGTCGGGATTCCCGGGCGGTACGACGGCTACGCTCCCCTCAGCGAGATCTCTCGAGCCGGAGGGGCCTCCAATGAGTAAGCAAGAGGCTTACGACGCGATCGTCGTCGGGTCGGGGATCAGCGGTGGATGGGCCGCCAAGGAGTTGACCGAGCGAGGTCTGCGCACATTGGTCCTGGAAGCAGGCGGGACGGTGACGCCGAATGACTACACGATGACCCTCTACCCGTGGGACCTTCGGTATCGGGGGCGTCGCGACCGCGCGGGGCAGTCCAGAGAACGCCCCATCCAGAGCACCTGTTACGCCTGCACCGCCTGGAGCGAGCAGTTCTTCGTCCGCGATGACGAGAACCCCTACACCACGGGACACGGCACGGATTTCTCCTGGATCAGGGGCCGCCAGGTTGGTGGGCGCTCGCTCGTGTGGGCGAGGCAAGTCTACCGTTGGAGCGACCTCGATTTCGAGGCCAACGCCAAGGACGGGCATGGCGTGGATTGGCCGATCCGTTACGCCGACATCGAGCCCTGGTACGATCACGTGGAGCGCTTCATCGGCGTGAGCGGCCGTGCCGAGGGGCTGCCTCAGCTTCCGGACGCACAGTTCTTGCCCGCCATGCCGCTCAATTGCACGGAGCAGCTCGCCCGAGACCGTTTGACCGACGCCTACGGCGGAGACCGCCTGATCACCATAGGGCGGTGTGCCGTGCTCACCCAGGCACACAATGGGCGCGCGGGGTGCCACTTCTGTGGTACCTGCGAGCGGGGCTGTACGACGCACTCCTACTTCAGCTCGCAGGCAGCCACCTTGCCGGCGGCGCTCGAGACGGGACGACTCACGCTGCGGCCCACGAGCGTGGTGCACTCCGTCATATACGATCCGACTTCCGGCAAGGCCTCGGGCGTGCGAGTCATCGATGCCGATACGTATGAGACCATCGAGTACACCGCTCGCCTCGTGTTCCTGTGTGCGTCGGCGCTGGAGTCCACCCGTATCCTTCTGAACTCGAAGACGGAAGGCTGGCCAGAGGGACTCGCCAACTCGTCTGGGCAGCTCGGGAAGAACCTCATGGACCACACCATGGGCGGCGGAGCCCGTGGGATCATGCCGGGGAACGAAGACCTCGGTGAGTACGGTGACCGCCCGAATGGCATCTATCTGCCGCGCTTCGCCAATCTTACGGACGCTGATCAACATCCTGACTTCCTGCGCGGGTATGCCTACCAAGGCGGCGCGTCACGCTCCGGGTGGACGAGGGGCTACTCGATTCCGGGATTCGGAGCGGACTTCAAGCACTCACTCCGCACTCCGGGGCCATGGAGCTTGAACCTGGGTGGCTTCGGCGAGTGCCTGCCGCGCGAGTCGAACTACGTCGATATCGACCCAGATGTGGTGGACAAGTGGGGGATTCCTGCGTTGCGCATCCACTGCCAGTGGAGCGACAACGAGTTGAAGATGCTCGAGGAGATGGCGGTGCAAGCCGCCGAAATGCTGGAGTCGGTCGGAGCCCGCGGCGTAACGCCACGTGTCGACAACAATCCGCCCGGGCTCACGATCCACGAAATGGGCACGGCACGAATGGGGCGCGACCCGGGGACCTCCGTCCTCAATCAGTGGAACCAGACGTGGGACGTCCCGAACCTATTCATGACGGACGGCGCCTGTATGACTTCCAGCGCGAATCAGAACCCGAGTATCACGTACATGGCGCTCACGGCGCGAGCCGCGAACTATGCTGTCGATATGATCGACCGAGGAGAACTTTGATGCTCAATCGACGAGAGGCGCTGCGACGCCTGGGCGGGTTGGCGGCGGGTGCGGCGGGGGCGACAGCGATGGGTTGCGCCGGGGAGACCGTTCCCGGTGAGGCTGCCCTGGGTGAGGCATCCATGACCGCCGCGAGTAGCGGGTCTGTCACGACGCCCCTGCAGCCGCTCGGTGTTCAGCTTTACACGGTACGCTCGGAAATGGAGAACGGGGTCGAGCAGACACTCGAGCGCGTGGCCTCGATCGGATACCAGGAGGTCGAGTTCGCAGGATACTTCCGCCACTCCCCAACTGAGATCCGGGGAATGCTCACAAGGACCGGGCTACGTGCCCCCGCCAATCACATCCAACCCACTTTCGAGACCGACGCTTGGGCACGGGTCCTGGACGACGCGAACGAAGCCGGCCACGAGTACGTGATTGTGGCGTCCATCCCGCAGCGCATGAGGGCCGATCTCGATGGATGGCGACGAACGGCCGAGGCCATGACCGGAGCAGGTCAGCGAGCCCGGGCGGCGGGTCTGCAGTATGCCTATCACAATCACGACTTCGAGTTTGTCGAGATGGATGGCCAGGTGGCCTTCGACGTTTTCTGCGAGGAGTCCGATCCCGAGCTGGTGCAGATCGAATTGGACCTGTTCTGGATCATTCACGGTGGGGGTGATCCCGTCGCATTCTTCAACCGGTGGCCAGGACGAGTCCCTTTGGTCCACGTGAAGGATCGCACGCCGGAGGGCGACATGGTGGACGTGGGTGCCGGTGTCATCGACTGGCCAGGCCTCTTCCAACACATCGATCACGCGGGGATGAGGCACTTCTTGGTCGAGCATGATCGCCCGGACGGAGCCTTCCGTTCCATCGAGGCCAGTTACCGATACCTGAGTACGCTCGAGGTCTGACCTCGATGTATCGGGCGACCCAGCTAGTGTAGTGTCGCTAAATTATCTTGCATGATATAAGGCTACGTGGTATTGTATGACATGCCACTACCCATACGTGTTATGCCACTGCGCCGCGGGGACCGCGCGCGCCTCGAATCGCTGGTCCGATCCCGCACGACCCCCCAACGCGTGGTCGAGCGCGCCCGCATTGTGCTCGGGTCCGCTGCGGGGGACTCGGGCTCGACTATTTGTGGTGATGTCGGCGTCTCGCGCCCGACCGTCACACTCTGGTTGGATCGGTATGAGGCTGGCGGGCTTGCGGCCCTCCGGGCCGACCGCCCGCGGTCGGGACGCCCGAAACGTATTACCCTGGCCGAGGAAGAAGCCATCGTGCACCGCACGACACAAACGACGCCGCCCACGGGCCGCGGCACCCATTGGAGTACGCGGCTGATGGCCGAAGTGACCGGCTTGCATCACTCCACGATTGCGCGCATCTGGAAGGCCCATGGGTTGCGCCCCCATCGGGTCCGGTCGTTCAAGTTGTCCACCGACCCCGCCTTCGTAGAAAAACTCCGGGATGTCGTCGGGTTGTACCTGCAGCCGCCTGAGCGGGCGATCGTCTTCTCCTTTGATGAGAAGAGCCAGATCCAGGCCCTGGATCGCACCCAGCCAGGCCTGCCGCTGAAGCGCGGGCGCGCCGGCACCTTCACCCACGATTACAAGCGCCATGGCACGACCACGCTATTTGCGGCCCTCGATGTGGCCACCGGCCACGTCATTCAGGAGTGCATGCCGAAGCATCGCCATCAGGAGTTTCTCAAGTTCATGAACACGGTCGTGCGCACGACGGCCAAGGATCTCGACATCCACGTCATCCTCGACAACTACGCCACGCACAAACATCCCAAGGTGAAACAGTGGCTCCAACGTCATCGGCGAGTCCATTTCCATTTCACGCCCACCTCGGCCTCGTGGCTCAATCTTGTCGAACGCTTCTTCAGCGAACTCACCGAGCGACAACTGCGGCGGCTCGCCGTTACCAGCGTGGACGAGTTGATCCAAGCCATCACCGACTACATCGAGTGCCGCAACGAAAACCCCACACCTTTCACATGGACAGCCACCGTCCGCCAGATCCTCAAGAAGGTCAACAAAGCCAATGAGACTTTGGCGACACTACACTAGACGGTGCGACCGAGCTTCCAGCGTTGTCTACGACTCATGAGCGCGGGTGTCACACGTTGCAAACGCCCACCGCGTCGCGCAGCGCCCCGATGGGCTCGCGGGTAGGAATGAACTCGTGCGCTATGTATCCATCGAACCCGGACTCGGCCAGGGTTCGAGCGATGCCCCGATAGTTCAGCTCCTGTGAGTCGTCCAGCTCGTGACGACCCGGAACGCCCGCCGTGTGGAGGTGGACGATGGCCTCGCGGTTCGCCTGAATGGTGGCGAGGACGTTCCCCTCCATCACCTGCATGTGGTAGATGTCGTAGAGAAGACGAAAGCTCGGTGATCCCACCCTCTGCACGACCTCGAGCCCGTACCGGGTCGAGTCGGCATCGTAGTCTGGGTGGTCCACCGTGCTGTTGAGCATCTCGAGGCACAGCGTTATACCGTGGCGCTCCGCGGTGGGCACGGCTTGCCGTAGCCCGGCGGCAAAGGCGGCGATGCCTTCCGCTTCGGTCCGACCCCTCCGATTGCCGCTCATGACGAGTAGCTTCTGGACTCCCGCGCCGGCTGCCACAGGTATCACTTCCTCGAGCTCTGCGATCAGAACAGCGTGCAGTCGGCGATCGTTGAAGCCCTCCGTGTTGTACCGCGGGCGTCTGGAGGTGAACCCCATGGACACGGCCAGACCATGAGATTGGGCAACGGCCCATTCGTCCGGATACAGCAGGTCGATGGCTTCGAGGCCCATGGCCCGGGCTTCCCGGCAGAAGTCTTCGAGGGGGATGCGGCCGAAAGGCCACCGGCAGACGGATTGGTGAAGGCGACCGGGCGTGGTCTCCGACTCGGACGCCTCTCGGGGCCGTGTGGCGCCCAGGCCCGCCAGGGCGCTCGCCGCCCCGGTTACGAATGCTCGCCGCTTCATAAGAAGGCCATCCTCCTAGTCGTCTTGCTGGAATGCCGCGTCAAAGGCTGTGTCTGAGGCCGGAAAGTCCAGATCTCGTACGTACTGGCATGCCTCTGCGGCCCCGTGCTCCCGCTCCATCCCCGCGTCCTCCCACTCCACCGAGAGAGGCCCTTGGTATCCCACGCGGTTGAGTGCCCGGATGACCTCCTCGAAGGGCACCCGCCCGCGGCCCAAGGAACGGAAATCCCAGAAACGATCCTGACTTCCGAACGGTAGATGCCCTCCGAAGACTCCCGACGGCATCGGCGTCGGGGACCACCAGACGTCCTTCATGTGGGCGTGGAAGATGCGCGACTCGAATCGGAGGATGAACGCAACGCAGTCCACGCCCTGATAGGCGAGATGGGACGGATCGTAGTTGAATCCGAAGGCCTCGCGGTACTCGACAGCCTCGAGCGCCCGCTCTGCGGTGACGATGTCGAAGGCGATCTCTGTGGGATGCACCTCCAGGGCGAAGCGCACCCCCACCTCGTCGAAAACGTCCAGAATGGGGTTCCACAGCTCTGCGAACTCCTGGAAACCGTGCTCGATCGTCTCCGGACTCACGGGCGGGAACGCGTAGAGAAGCGGCCAGATGGGACTGCCGGTGAAGCCGTTTACCACCTCGACGCCCAGATTCGCCGCCGCCCGGGCGGTCCTCTTCATCTCCTGGGCGGCACGGGCACGCACGCCATCCGGATCTCCGTCCCCCCATACATGAGGTGGGAGGATGTCCCGGTGGCGGTCGTCCACCACGTCTGCCACGGCTTGGCCTACCAGGTGATTGCTGATGGCCCACACCCCGAGCCCGTGTGCTTCGAGTAGCTTGCGGCGCTCCTGGCAGTAGTCCGCGTCCTCCGCCCCTTGTGTCACGTCGAAGTGATCACCCCAGCACGCCAACTCCAGTCCGTCGTATCCCCATTCGGCCGCTTTTCGGCAGAGCTCCTCAAGGGGTAGGTCGGCCCACTGTCCGGTGAACAGCGTCACAGGTCGCGTCATGCCATGCCCCGGATGGAGAGTCTCACAGGTCGCGTCATCCGGTGCCTCGGATCTGCATGGTCAAACGGCCGACGCAGCGGCCGAGGCCGGCGGCTCGTATGATCCGGAAACCCACCCACCCTGGCGACCGCTTTCCACCGCCGTCTCGATGAAGTGCACACCGAAGGCCCCGTCCTGAACGGTGGGGAAGTCGTCGTCGAAGGGACCGGGCTCGCCAGCTCCCTTCCGGACACGCAAGGTGCGGGCGACGTTCCGGTAGAGATTCGCGAATGCCTCGATAAACCCCTCTGGATGCCCCCCGGGGAGTCGAGTGTGTGCCTGGGTACGTGCAGAGAGGTCGGAGCCCCCGACGTGAAGTAGACGCTCGGATCCGTCAGCCGCCATCAGCCTGAGGCGATCCGGAATCTCCTGATTCCAGTCCAGCCCTCCGTCCGTCCCGTAGACCCGGAGGCGGAGGTGGTTGCGCTCGCCCACGGAGATCTGCGATGCGAGGAGGACACCTCGTGCGCCACTCTCGAAGTGGAAGAGGACCGCAGCATCGTCTTCGAGAGCCCGGCCCGATACGAGGGTCCCGAGGTCGGCAAAGAGGCTCTCGATCTCGAGCCCCGTGACATACCGGGTCAGGTTGTGGGCATGCGACCCGATGTCCCCGAGTGCCGAGGAGACGCCCGCTCGGCTCGGGTCCGTCCGCCACTCGGCCTGCTTGTGCCCTTCCGCCTCCAACAGGGTGGCGAGCCATCCCTGGGAATACTCCACGACGACTTTGCGAACCGGCCCCAGGGAGCCGGAGCGCACCAGTTCCCGGGCCTCCTTGACCATGGGGTAGCCCGTGTAGTTGTGCGTCACGGCGAAGACGCGATCCGCTTCGGCGGTCATCCGGCACAGGGTCTCGGCATCCTCCAGGGTGGTCGTGAGGGGCTTGTCGCACACCACATCGAAGCCCGCATCGAGGAATACGGAAGCCACTGGAAAGTGAAGGTGGTTGGGGGTCACGATCGAGACGATTTCGATGCGCTCGTCGGGCGGCAGCGCCGCCTCGGCCCGCACCATCTCCTCATACGAGGCGTACGTCCGCGTGGGATCGAGTCCGAGCTCGTCCCCTGCCTGCCGCGAGCGCTCCGCATCCGACGAGAACGCACCTGCCGCCAAGGTGAGCTGGCCGTCGAGGGCGGCGGCCATCCGGTGGACGGGCCCGATGAAGGCGTCGGGACCGCCGCCCACCATGCCGTAGCGGACGGCAGTCAACTCACCCTCCTAAGCTCCGATCCGCTCGACGACGTATCCTCCGCCGTGGCGGTCCCGCTTGTACATCATCGGAGAGTCCGGGCCTGAAGGAGAGTCGGGGCCCGGAGGGGAGTCGGTCATGATCAGGCGAGTCCTAGATACTCGAGAACCTCGGGGGGCGGCGGATCCCACCGCTCCAGCGGTACGTTGCCGATGTACTGGAGGTCCTGCATCCCCTCCTCGGTGGTCCAGAAGGCACCGGACGTGAGGTCACGGACCCGCGCGAAGAAGCGGGCTCCGGCCTCGAATTCAGGCGCGGCGTTCGGGCGGTAGGCGATATCGCGGCAGATCTCGTCCTTCCGCTCGGGACTCAGATCCCGGAAGCGTGTGCCTTGCCCGAAGCGGCGACCGGTCTCTTCATCGAGCCACACGAGTCCCTCCTGGATGAGCACGCGGTCACGGCCCATGCGCGTGTAGGGAGCGCTCACCCACTCGTCGATGTAGTGGTGAGTGCCCAACTGACTCGCCGACGGAGAGCGCTCATCGGCCGGAATGATCACGTCGCAGAGTGAGCCGAGCGTATCCAGCTCGTCCTGAGTCAGGATGCGCTCCCAAGGTATGACCGGTGACAGGAGATCCGGGTCCCACGCCGTACCGGCTGGGCCGGCGGTACCGAGCGAAAGGGACCCATCGGCCCCGTCCTCCGCCCCGCTTTCGCACGACACCAGACCCGGGGCTGCCGCTGCCACAGCCATGACCTTCAGTGCCATCCGGCGATCCATTGGGATGAGCATCGGCAGGGTCAACTCTTTGGCTTGGTCCAGATCAGTCCCCGCGGCTTTCGTTGCCTTTTTGCTCATCCGATGCTCCCGCGCTGGAGCTCATCCACCAGGTAATCCGTCGCCCGCCACGCAATCGCCATGATGCTCAAGGTGGGGTTCTTGTCCGCGTTGGACAGGAAACATCCGCCATCAGTC
Organism: Longimicrobiales bacterium; assembly: GCA_965249775.1. Lineage (GTDB taxonomy): Bacteria > Gemmatimonadota > Gemmatimonadetes > Longimicrobiales > Gaopeijiaceae > UBA822. The sequence continues at coordinate 1,983,539 of OZ252253.1, read as the reverse complement.
ACGAAGAGGTTGTCCACCTCCCACGACTGGCAGAAGGAGTTGAGCACCGACGTCGACGGATCGTCGCCCATGCACGCGCCGCCCACTTCGTGAATGATGTCGCCCGGGGGCGCGATGGCGTCGGCGCCATCATCGTTGATGGTGCTGAGCACCCGACCACCCATCGATTCGATGATATCGGCGAACGTGTGCTCCATGTGGCGAGCTTGATTCAGCTCGTGGTCCGACCACTTCCAATGGAAGCGAAGGACCGGGATGCCCCACCGATCCACGGTGTCCGGATCGAGGTCACAGTAGCAGTCCTCGTTGGGGATCATCTCCCCCCGGCCTGCGAAGCCGACGAACGATCCGTAGTAGCGACGGCAGTCCTCTTTGAATGCTGATCCGTACGACCCGCCCGTGAAGCGCTCCAACCGATTGAAGGTGCCGCCCCCCGGCATGCGCCGTCCGCCGCCCAACTCGATGTGATAACCCCTCGCGAAGTCCAGACGACCCTGCGCCTGCTCCCCGTACAGCCACCAAGGCACATACATGTGCATGGCCGAGGCGCCGTCGGTGTTGTGGGGCGGCATGTTCTCCAACGCCGGGATCTGGCCCTGCACTCCGGCGCCCACGGTGTCCATGATGTATTTCCCCACCAGTCCGCTTCCGTTGGCGAGGCCGGCGGGAAACAAGTTGCTCTTGGAGTTGAGGAGAATCCGGGCGGACGAGAGGGCGCTCGCGGCGAGCACCACGACGCGCGCGTTGGCCTGCTCGTCGAGGCCGGTGCTTTTATCGATGTAGTGGACGCCAGTCGCCCTTCCCCGCTCGTCGATCGTGACCTCACGCACCATGGCGTCCGTGATCAAGTCTACGTTGCCCGTCGCCAAGGCCGGCGGAATCAGGACGGTGGTTGACTGGAAGTTCGCCTTGATGGAGCACCCCCGCCCGCACGGCGTGGCCCAGAAGCAAGCCGCCCGAGAGCGCATGGATTCTCCGAGCACCCGCTGGGCGAGCGGGTTGTTCGGATGTAGGAGTCCCGGCAGCGTCTCGTGGTCCTGGACCTCGGAAAGGATCGCGATATGCGACGGGATCACGGGAATCCCCAACTCAGCACAGGCGCGCTGCTCGAAGAGTTCGTGCGCGCGCGGGGCGGGCGGAGGCTGCAAGACTCCAGGGGACGAATCAGGCGTGTTCTCGAGCCCCTCGTTCGACCCGTACACGCCGATGAGCCTCTCGGTCTTGTCGTAGTAGGGCGCCATGTCGTCATAGGACATGGGCCAGTCGAAGCCCAGACCATCCCTCGAGAAGGGCTTGTAGTCGTACGGACCCATACGCAGCGAGATGCGGCCCCAATGGTTGGTGCGGCCGCCCAGCATGCGCGGCCTCCACCAGCGAAAGTTGGTGCCCTCTACGCTGGTGTACGGTTCGCCTGGGACGTCCCAGCCTCCGTCAACGGTCGCGTCGTAGAAACCGAAAGGCTTCTCGGGCGTCCCGGCTCCCCTGAGCGGTGCGTCCTTGGGGAGCTGGAACATTGGTGTCTCGGTTACGGGGTCGTAATTCCTGCCCGCCTCGAGCAAGAGCACCTTCACCCCGGCTACCGCCAGCAAATAGGCGCACATGCCACCGGCGGCGCCCGAGCCCACCACGATGACGTCGTACTGCTGTTGGGCTTTGCTCACGGCAGCTGCCGGATCTTGATGTTCCGGAAGGCCACCCTGTCGCCGTGCTCCTGCAGCCCGATGTGGCCGTTGGAGGCTTTCCCGTATTCGGGCCATTGGCTGAATTTGCTGGCCGCGACCCGCTCCAGCCAATCGGGGCTGCCCAGCTCGTACTCCACGGTACGGACCCCGTTCAACCAATGCTGCACGTGGTTGCCGTCCACGAGAATGCGGGAGGAGTTCCACTCCCCCACGGGACGGGCCAAGCCGCGGGGAGCCGGGTGGAGCGCGTAGTTGGACCCCACCGACGTGAGCGGCGAGCGACCGTCGGCGTGGTTCTCGTCGTCTAGGATCTGCATCTCAGGAGCCGCGTAGTAAATCCGGTCGGGGCCCTCGATTGCACGGAAGAAGACGCCGCTATTCCCGCCGCGCTCCACCTTCCACTCCATTGTCAGATCGAAGTTCTCGAATTGCTGCACGGTAATGATGTCCGGACCTCGTCCCACGCGCGTTAGCTCCCCGTCCACCACCTGCCACCCGTCGGGCATTGTTTCCATCATGTAGCCGCGCCAGCCGTCCGTCGTTTTCCCGTCGAAGAGGAGCTCCCAGCCCGCTGCGCGCTCGGCGTCTGACAGCGCGTTGATCGGTGATTCACTGCGGGTCTGTTGCGCGTCGGCCGGCCCGGCGAGTGCGAGCGGCGTGCATCCCAACGCCGCCACACCTAGAGCCGAGAGCAGCCGGTTGTGCCTGCCCCTGAATCCGTTAGTCCTCACGGCCGCACTCACATCGACCACCCGGGTCGGTACTCGCGCGTCAGATACTGATTGGCCTCCTCGACGTTGGTGACCCGCATATTCTCCCCGTCGTACTCGATCTTCCGCCCTTGACCCGTGCGCAGCGCCACGATCCCGAGCAGCATCACTTCGGTGAGTCGGGCCGCATAGTCGAAAGGCGTCGTCGCCGTCGCCTCTCCCTTGCAAGCGAGTGCCCAGTTCATCACGTGGCTCTCCTCGATGCGTGGATAGGTTTGATCCACAGTCGCCGCCCATTCGTGGAGCTCGCTTGGGAAAAGAACCGGGTTGTCGCCGTACGTCTCGTGCATGAGGATTCCGCGACTCCCTACGAAGATGACGCCTCCCTCCCTCTCCATAGGGACATCCGGAGGGAGTAACTCGGGGCGGGGCGGCATGAGTCCGCCGTCGTACCAGTGCATGTCCACTGGCGGCCGTCCTCCACGGGCCGGGAACTCGTAATGAGCCGTCATGGCCACGGGGTAGGTCACCGGTGCCGCCCGGGGTCCGCCCCACGGGGTGGACGTGGCTTGAATGCTGGTGGGGTACCCCAGATCCAGAGCCCAGAACGGATGGTCCACCAGGTGCGCCCCCATGTCGCCCAGAGCTCCCACACCGAAGGCGGTCCAACCCCGCCAGTTGAAGGGGTGGTAGATGGGGTGGTACGCGATGTCCTCGGCGATGGGCCCTATGTAGTTCTTCCAGTCGAGCGCCGGTGGCTGCTCGTAGCCGCGGTCCACGGCTGATGCGATTCGTCTGTTGATGTCGCCCCGCCCCCAGTCCGTCCTGTCGGGCACCTCCTCGGGGGCGACGGGTGCGGGGAGCCCCTGGGGCCAGATGGGGCGGTTCGTCCAGATGTGCACCTCGCTCACGTCACCGATCACACCGGCGTTGACCCACTCGTTGATCAGACGCGCATCGTCGCTCGAGTGCCCCTGGTTTCCCATCTGGGTCGTGACACCGGTCTCTTTGGCGACGCGAGCCAGCATCCGGGCTTCGGCTACGGTAGCTGTCAGCGGCTTCTCCACGTAGACGTGCTTGCCCAGTTCCATGGCCGCCTTCGCGATGACCGCGTGTGTGTGGTCGGGTGTGGCGATCAGGACGGCGTCGATGTCGCTCTGCTTCTCGAGCATCTCACGGAAGTCACTGTACCGGGTGGCGGATGCGAATTGCTCCTGCCACCGCACAACCTTGGGGCGGGCGGTTCCATCGCGATTCTCCGTCCTGAGGCCGGCGACCTCACTCGTCACGTAGTCGAAGTCCACGTCGCAGACTGCCACGATGTTCTCGGTTCCCAGCTCCTGGGCGTCACCCTTGCCCCTCCCTCCCGCTCCGACGATGGCGACGTTGAGCGTGTCGCTCGGAGCCTGATATCCCACACCACCCAGGACGTGTCGCGGCACGATCATGCCGCCCAACGCGAGCGTCGAAGCGCCTTGGACGAAGTTCCGGCGGGTCAGTCCTTTCTTTTTCACGGCAAGCTCTCCCTTGGGCGGAAGTATCCGAATCTGTGCCGGGGCGCGATCGTCCCGGGACTCGTCCGACAACATACACGGGTTCGGCCCGGCAGACACGGCATCAGCGCTTCGACTGTCCGGAGGCGTAGGACGAGATGGTCGTCGGTCCTAATGCTGGTGGCAGCGTTCGGTGGGTACGAGGGGACGACTCGTCCGCTGCGCGATCGGCTGCGCGGCCGCGGCTATCCCCGTCGTAGGGCAGGGACTATGTTGCCTCTAAGGTGCTGCACCGGGAGTAAGTAGCACCAGATCCCATGCTCCGGTTGGGAAATGACCTTTCTGCTTGTGGTGGCCCTGATTGTCGCCGTTGGCGCGCAGATTAGGACCGCCCGCCTGGCTGACGAGTTCAAGACCCTGAGCCGCCAGGTCAAGTGGCTTCGCACGAGGATCGAGCGCTCCGAACGATACGACGAGGCAGAGGATGCGGTGAGAGGAACCGCAGCGGCTGCGGTGGCGGCCGAGCCCGAGGCTGGGCCCGAGTCCGAGCCCGAGGCTGAGCCCGAGGCCGAGCCGGTCGACCCTGCCGCCCCGGCCCTGGGCCCCTTGAGCGACCTGGTCGGGGCCGAGCTTCGGTGGCGGGCACCGCCAGGAAGCCCCGCTCCGTTCAAGACGGCGCCGAGTACGCCGACGCCCGAGCCGCCAAGCGAGGAAGGTCCGGGCGCTGACGGGGCCATTACCCAAGAAACAGTCTCTGAGGAGCCGGCGTCGGAAGAGACCCAAGAAATTGTGCGGGATTGGTGGCTTGGAAAGAAGCCGACCCCCACGGAGCTGGACCAAACGGACGAGGCTGTTGCGAAGAGCCCGATTACCAAGAAGAAGGTTCGCAAGAAGGCCGCGGTCGACCTGGAGGCACGCATCGGAGGCACGTGGCTCCTGCGCATAGGGCTGGGTATCCTGGCGATCTCGCTTGCCCTTTTCGCCAGCAGCGTGGTCCCGGACCTGCCTCCCTGGGCCAAGGTCGTCCTGGCATATGCGGGGGCTCTCGCGTTCTTCGGCACCGGGAAGTTCTTCGAGGCGAAGTTGGAGAAGTTCGCGCGGCCCGTGATGGCAGGCGGCCTGGCTTTCGGGTTCTTCGTTGCATACGCAGCATACTTCGTGCCTGCGATGCAGGCGGTCTCGTTGCCCGTCTCAATCGTGTGGATGGTGGCGAGCATGATCGCCGTGCTCGTCGCAGCGGAGCGTTGGCAATCCCAACCCACCGCGGGGTTGGCGATTCTTCTCGGCCAAATCTCGGCCTACGTGTCGGGAGGTGACGCCGACACGTATTCGCTCGTCATGATCGGGCTTCTCGCGCTGACGGCGGTCATACTACTACTCCGACACCGATGGGTGACGCTCGGGGTGCTCGCCGTGGCGGCATCGTACGGATCACATCTCCTCTGGATCTTCGCCGAGCGCGACCCCATTCCTGGCGATCAGGGCTTCTGGATCAACCTTGCCTTCCTCACTTCCTATTACGTCGTTTTCCTGATTGCCGACGTACTGTGGTGGCGTCGGAACCACGAGGACCAGGGGGAGAGTCTCACCCCGGCGCAGGTCAGAAGCGCGCGGCAGCTCGGACCGACCAACCTGGTTTTGTACGTGTCAGTGACCACGTTCGTATTCGTGGTGAGCGGAGCAGGCCTCGAGACCATCGAGTGGTTCTTCCTGACCCTAGGAGTCGTTCAGGGCGCCCTCGCATGGTTCTACTGGGATGTGAACCATCGCGACTTCGTCTTCTATCCCGCCTTCGGAACCGTGCTGTGGACGCTGGGGCTCTTTGCGACGCTCGACGCATTAGCCCTGAATCTCGTTCTCGCCTCGCAGGCCTTGCTCCTGCTCATCGCCGCTCACCGGACCCGGCTCTGGATTTTCCATGGCCTGGCGCAGGCAGCGATGTTCGTCGCTTTCATCCACTACTTGGCCTATCCGTCACCATCACCCGTCACCTTGGCCTTCTTCTTGGGCGGGCTGGGCGTCGCCTCCGTCTATTTACTCAAGGCTTCACTCGAGGAGATCTGGTACGGTGACGGGAGTCCGGAGGAGTGGTTCGGCGGCGAAGGCACGGACGACATCGACAAGGGCCTGGCCGGGGCGTTCACGAGATTCTTCGCGCGCGTGGCCCCGCGGCTCGCGCCCCTTCACGGACTCTTGGGCGGGTTCGTTCTGGTGCGTGAGGCAGTCCGCTATCTAGACCCGGACATCTCCATGGTCCTCTTCCTCTCGACCGTACAGCTCCTGTTGGTGGCGACGGTTCTCGTCCGAAGCCGGGTCGCCCTGTTGTACGCCGTCAGCGTGATCGCGGTGTCAGTTCTGTTCTTGGTGTGGCTCATCCCGGGTGCGCTGGCCACGCTGCTGCTTCTCGGAGGGCTCGCTACGTCCGCTCTGATTCTCGTGCACTTCACGGCGGGTCGTTTCAGCGATTCAGAGGCACGGGACGCGGCCCGGCATGCGTATTTCGTCGTCGCCTTCGTTCTCGTAGGTGCGCTTATGGCACTCTTCGCGTCACCTGTCGAGTTTCCGGGACACCTTCCCTGGCTGGTCTTACCGGTACTCCTCCTGGTGTTCCTGGAACGCGCCGGCGTTGCCGTTCAACCCATGATGGCTGAGGCGCCTCGAGAGGCGAAGGCCAGCTACGGAGCCGTCACCACACTCATGTGTTTGCTGGTTTCCGCGCTCGTAATCGCTCTGACCGCGCGGGCCGTGGGCACGGTGATCGCCGCACCGATCTGGGTGGCCGGCTGGGCGACCGTCATCCTCATGGCCGCCGGCATTCGCACGAGCCGATCCCTGTTCGTCGCGGGTTATGCAGTGCTTCTCGCAGGGTATTACTACTTCCTCGTCGTACGGCCCGAGGCCTTCGGCGAGGGACTCTTCTTCTTTGTGTGGAGTGGGTTGTTCGTGCCCTCTGATTTGACGGCCCAGGTACTCTCCGCGTGGTGGGCCGGGCTCATCATCACCGTCGTCCCGCTGGCTCTGGCTCTCGCGATCGACCGGGGGATCCATGATCGAGATCGTCCGGACGAGGAGCCGGCCGGGGGATCTGTCCTGGTGGCTTACGTCACTTATGCGGTCGGGTTTCTGTTACTCGGAGCGTTCTCTGCGCACCAGCTCCCGGCCGGATGGTCGCTGCTAGTTCCCGCGGTGATGGGTCTGGCTCTGGTCTGGCGGTCCGAGAGTTTCCGGATGCCCCGCTCCGTACCGGCTGTCGTGGTCGGGGTGGCCCTTCTGCACGGGTATTTCCTGACGCGGGCGGCCGGGGGCCTCGATGCCGGAGATTTGCTGTTGCCCCTGGCACTCTTGGTTACCGTGACGTTTGCCCTGGAGCGTATGGTCGCGAGGTGGGTGACGGACGAGCGCGACTACCGCCTCAGGCGTGCTGGGCAAATGGTCCTCGTAGGTGTCGCCGCGGTCACCGCGATGGTGGCGATCGACGGATCATCCCTCTTTGGCGCCGCGTGGGCCACGGCGGCATGGTCGATTCTGGCCGGTGCGATGCTCCGTGCCGGCTTTGGATTCAAGTCCGCGGACTATCAGCGTGTTGCCCTCGTTGTGCTGGGCTCGTCTCTGCTCCGATTGACGAGCTCCGGCCTGGCAGTCGAGGTCCTCTCCTCTTGGGTAGTCGGGTCGATAGTCGTCGGTGTACCGTTGGTCATGGCCCTCGCGATCGATCGGCGCATCCACCGTGGAGGTTATGCTGAGGACGATCCGTTCCTGAACGCTGGTCTGGTGGCCTACGCCATCTACGGGCTCGGCTTCTTCTTGCTCGCCGTGTTCGCGAATGTGCAGCTCCCGTTCGGATGGTCGCTTCCCGCGCCGGCACTGGTGGGCCTTGCACTGGTCCTCGGGTCGGAGCGTCTCGGAACGCCACGATCGCTGCCTGCTGTCGTGGTCGGGATCCTGGCATTACACCTCCTGTTCTTGACCCTGGCCTGGCAGGGGGCGGAGTTGGCCGAGCTTCTCTGGCCTCTCGTGCTCCTCGCGGCAGCGACCCTCGGTGCCGAGCGGGCGCTGGCAAAGCGGGCATCGGAGGAAGTCAACGCTTCGATCAAGCGCGTGGTCCAAGCGGTCCTGGTGGTGATTGCCACCATTACCACAATGGTGGCAGTCTACGGGTCGTCGACGTTCGGGGCGGCGTGGACCACGGCCGGATGGTCGATAGTGGCGGCGGTGATGATGACTCTCGGCTTCGCGGTCAAGTCCTCTATCCACCGCCGGGTCGCGCTCATCGTGGTAGCCACGTGTGTGTTCCGCGTATTCCTCTTTGATACGATTGGGATCTCGGATACAGCCCGGACGGGGGCGTTCTTCGTGCTGGGTCTGAGCCTGGTGGGGATCGCCTGGCTGTACACCCGCTATGCGGAGCAATTGAAGAACTGGTTATGACGGCCCGGGATCCTCGCTCGTCAACCCCTCGAGCATCGACTGGATGCCATCCGCGAGGAGCTCGGTGAGGGGGGCAACCGCACTTTTCACCGTGAGGCCTCGCTCTTCGAGAAACCCCCCGATCTTGACTGGCTCGCCGAACCGCACCGTCACTGACCGGGGGGTGGGGTACAGACCCTCGCCGAGGACGTCCTCCTCGAGTTTAACGAGGGTCTCGGCGATTCGGTGTAAGGTCGGCCTCTCCTTCAAGTACTGCCCGGGATAACTGTAGAGCTGGACTGCGACGAAGAGCGTGTCGAGGTCGTCGTAGAGCTCCTCCTCGCGTTGCGGATTCGTTCCTTCGAGTGGCTCATCGGTCAGCTCACGTCGAATCGTGGACCGAAGCGCTTTGACCCGTTCCGGGATCGTGCCCTCACGCTCCTCGCCGTAGTGCGCTCTCTCGATGCGACCGACGAGTGCGTGCTGCAGGCCGACGATGCGTTCGACCAGTTCCCCCGGGCGGCTGGTCCCTAGGAACTCCACTTCCTTGATGGCGAGCAGCCCGCTTCCCAGGCGGTAGATACGGTCCACGGGGTCGCCCTCCCTCGGCTTCCAGGTGATGCGCTCCTCCAGGTCACTCAGCCTCGTCGAGTAGGTGCTCTCGACGCCCTCATCGTAGGCGTAACGCAGGGCCGTAGGAACGAGATACGACTCCTTCTCCCCGGCCTCCCGACCCTTCATCGAGCGCAGCAGGATGGTCGCGACGCCCTCGTTGAGCGGGGCGAGACGCTCGTGATGATGGTAGATCTCGCCCTCGGGAAAGATCACCAGAGGGTGGCGACCCTCCTTGAGGAGGGCCATGGCCGTCTTGATCGCGGACAAGTCCGCTCCCTCGCGGTCGACCGAGAACGCCCCCATCCGCTGCAGGGCCCAGCTACCCATGGCACTCTGTTTCTCGAAGACCTCTCGCGCCGCCATGAAATGGAACGGCAAGCCGCAGCGCCTACCGACGTGGGCCATCGTGTGAGGATCGGCGTGATCGGCGTGGTTGGGGGCTACCAGGACGCTATGCCCCTGGGCGCAGAGGTTCGCCACCTCTTCGGCGCCTCGCACCTCGACCCGTTGGACGTTGAACTTCCCCCGCAGAAAGAAGCGATCACTGAGCCGCACCAGAAGCGGAATGAGGGCAGCCAAGTACCTCGGAGGCCTGAAGACGTACTTGATCTGCTTCCGCATCAGGAGATCCATGCAGCCTCCGCAGTCACTTCGCGAGTGCGCCGGAAGGACGGCTCACGACAAGTCTCCCAGCCCGTGGGAGGCAATCTCCTTCAATGCACGGAGATCGATCTTGCCGGTCCCCAGCATCGGAAGAGCGTCGACTCTGATGAACGCGTCCGGCTTGGGGATGAACAGATTCGGTAGTCCGCTTTCTTTCACTTTCTGAAGAAGGTCTGGGATGTCGTCCGGATCGACGACGTGCAACACGGCCAGCCTCTCACCCTTCTTCTCATCCGGGACCGCGGTGACCGCGAAGACCTGGTACTCGATGTCCGCGGCTTGTTGCAGCGCCTCCTCCACACGCCCATGGGGCACCATCTCCCCGGCGATCTTCGAGAAGCGGGAGAGCCGGTCGGTGATGCGGACGAAACCGTCGTCGTCCACCATGGCGATGTCCCCGGTGACGTACCAGCCTTCGCGGATCACCTCCGAAGTGAGGTCGTCCCGCCCGAGGTAGCCCTGCATGACGTTTGGGCCGTTCACCAGGAGCATCCCTGGCTCCTCCGCCGGAAGCGTCTCCAGCTGTTCGGGTAACCGCTCGGGATCAACGACCTTGACGGCGACACCGGGCACGGCATGTCCGAGGAACCCACGCCTCGATCCCGGCTGGAAGACGTCCGGTCCACGGAAGTCGGGGACGCTGACGGCGATCATTGGGGAGCACTCCGTCGTCCCGTAGCCCTCCAGGGGGCGGATCCCGAAGCGATCCTCGAACGCGCCGGAGAGCCTGTCCGGCAGCTTTTCGGCCCCGACCAGCACGACGCGGAGCGAACCGAGTTGCCCCGGCTCACAGCGCTTCAGGTAGACCTGGAGGAAGGTAGGCGTGGCAACGAGGAAGGTGACGCGGTAGCGCGACACCAGATCGCCGATGGCCGGCCCGTCGAGGGGGTTCGGGTGGAACGCGACGCCAAGCCCGTGGTTGGCCGCGAGCCACAGGGTGGCCATGTATCCGAAAGAATGGAAGAGCGGGAGGATGCCCAGGACCCTGTCGTTCGGAAGCGGGCGGAAGACCTGGGCCGCCGCCTCAACGTTGGCGTCGATGTTGAAGTGGCTCAGACATACACCCTTGGGCTCGCCCGTGCTGCCGCTGCTGAAGATGATGGCGACAATATCATCCACGGAGGGTGCGCGCGTCGCACCACACATCCGCTCGATAAGCCGCGCCGGCGCGAGTGCCGCGAGCAGGAACGCGACCGCTTTCTGCGGCGTGCGGATACGTCCCGTCACTTCTTCCAACCAGACGGGCGTGACCCCCTCCGGTAGTGGGACCTCGGCTTTCTCGAGGAATTCCCGGTTCGTTACGACCGTCTCGAGACCTGCTTGCCGTACCGCGGACTCGAGCGCGGAGACGCCCGCTGTCCAGTTCAGATTGACGCTTGTGCGTCCGCTCAACGATGCCGCGAGATTCACGATCACGGCGGCGACGCTCGATGGCAGCAGAATTCCCACACGTTCCTGTGCGGCCCAGACGGAACGCAGGGCCCGAGCCATCGCAACCGACGCCGCGAGGGCACCGAAGCGCGATAGGTCTGGACGTGTGGCATCCGCGAACGCGAGGGCCCGCGGGCGCCGGCGGCTGGTACGGATGAAGGTCCGGTGCAGGGGGCGCCGGCTGTCCTTGCGCAGTGACCATGCCGCCGCACCGAGCTCCTGAATGGCCTGACGGACCTGGGGGATCGGAGTATCGGCCGGCAGTGGCCTCCCGATCGAGATCGTCACCGGATAGGGGATCCGCTTGGGGATCTTCCAAACGAGGCGGCCACCTTCCTGACTGAAGATGCTCCCCCACACCCGGTCCAGATGCACCGGAAGGATGGGGGTCGTCCGACCCTTCACCATCCGCTCAAACTCCCGGCGGAACGGGAGGAGCATCCCGGTACGCGTGACCTCGCCCTCTGGGAAGACACAGACGACCTCGCCGGCGTCGAGGTGTTCCCCCGCGTCGCGCATCGCTTTGAGCACGGCGCGAGGCCCCCGGAGGACTGAATCGGGATGGCTCGCATCAGCCTGAGGAGCGGTCCCAGCAGCGGGTGCTTGAAGAGCTCCTCGTCGACGACGAAGCGCACGAAACGGTCGGTGCTCGCCAGGATGAACAGGGAGTCCACGACGGAGACATGGTTGGGGACCAGCAGGGCAGGGCCTTTTTCCGGAACATTGATCCGGCCGAGAACCGTGAGACGGTAAAACGTGTTCGTCAGGAGAATCGCGACCAACCTGAGGAACGTGTGGGGGAGCATCCAAAGCGCCCAGGCCGTACCCACTAGAGTGGCGAGCCCTCCGACGATGAAGATCCCCGGGGTTGAGAGTCTATAGGCGAGGCCGAGTGCGATCAGCGCGCCGGCGAGGGTCCCGAGGTTTATGAAGACGTTTGCGAGGGCGATGACCGCGCCTCGCCGCTCCGGGGGAGATCGCCATTGCAGGAGCGACTCGAGCGGGACGACCACGAGACCGCTCGCCATCCCCACAGCGGTCATCATCACGAGGGTGCCCGGCAGTTCGGGTGCGAGTCCGCCCTGGAGGAGGATGAATACGGCGAGCGCTAAAGCACCCAACGGAATGAGGCCGTACTCCACCTTGGATGCCGAGAGCTTCGAGGCGAGCAGGCTTCCCGCTCCGATCCCGATGGCGAGTATCGCGATCGGGGCGCCCGTGAGGGCTTCCGGCAACTGCAGGTCGAGCCTCCCGTAGACGAGGACGTTCTGACCGATCAGACTCCCGATGGCCCAGAAGAGAACCAGACCCACGACGGTGAACAGCAGGACCTGCTCTCCTCGGATCGCTCGCGCGGCGCCGGACAGCGTGTCGACCAATCCTCCCTCACCCCTCGCAGCGTCCACCCGAGGCACCCAGAGCGCAGCGAGCAGGCCGACCGCGGCCAGGCCGGTCAGGACCGCGCCGGCGACCCATACGTAACCTCCCACCCTAACCAGAAGCAGGCCCGCCGCCGCTTGACCGAGGACGATTGCGGCGAAGGTCCAGAGCTGCATCAGCCCGTTTCCTTGTGAGAGCCGGTTGTGCGGGAGGATCTCCGGAAGGATCCCGTACTTGGCGGGACCGAAGAGCGCGGACTGAGCGCCCATCAGACCGATGATCACGTAGGCGGGAACGCTTGCGGTCGGCGAAACGAAGAGCACCGCCAACGCGGTAGCCATCAGGACGAGTTCCACTCCCTTCATGGACAGGATCACGGTCCGCTTGCTGACCCTATCTGCTACGATGCCGGCTGGTAGAGAGAAGAGAATGAGCGGTAGAATGAACACCACCATCGCCAACGTCGCGATCCTCTGATGTTCCTGCCCGAAGACGGCCACGGAGCCCCCGGGCCCTTCCAGTTCCCGATAGGCCAGGACGATCACGATCATCTTCCAGGCGTTATCGTTGAACGCGCCCAGGAACTGGGCGATGAGGAGGCCGCGGAGCGGGTGCGCGGGGCTTCTTGACGTCATGGCTCTTCCTACCACTTGGTGCCCAGCTTCGCGACCAACCTTCGCACTGTCGTCATGCTGCGCGTCGCAGTCGGCGTTCTAACGGATCTGCGATGCTGCGCGACGGATCTGCTCAGCGCAAGCGTCGTGAACCACTCAGGTCGCCATGGCTCTGTGTAGCGCCTATCCTGTTGCGTGTCAGGTGTCCTGTTTACGGCTGGCCCCAGGCAGAGTGCTTTGATGATGCGGATGATGATTGGCCCCCGGTCGAGACCCACATGAGTGCCGCGGCTTCCGAGGGTGTGCCGGCACCGCGGGCGGTGCCGAATCGCACGGAGAGTTTTCTGCATAGCCGCCATGCCGTCCTCATCACGCACGGTACCCTGATCCTTCTTGTTACCGCCTTGTTTGCTCTCCTGTTGCTGCTCCCCTTTTGGGTCGCCTTTTTTCCAGCAGCGCTGGTTTCCCATCGAGTGGGCATAATGCTGCACGAATACGTGCATGGAATTCCCTTCAAGCGCTACAAGGATAATCTTCGGGTCCTGAGCTTCTTCGACGGATTGCTGCTCTTCTTTGGGTCCATGGAGGTCTTCCGCGGTACGCATCTCGCGCACCATCGCTGGTTGAATACGGACGACGAACCCGGCTCAGAAGACGAAGCGATCGGACGCCCCCCCAACCTGCTCGCGGGTCTGCTAGGGAAGCTGCAGGGCGTAAGACATCTAGGTTACTTGCTAGAGTCTTTTCAGGGCAAACATCCCTATGTTCGGCTCCGGCGGGTGGCCTATGGAGCAGCGCTATCGGGCATGTGGATCGCGTTTTGGGTACTCGTAGGCCGTCCGGAGATGATCTGGAAGATCTGGGCCCTGATTGTGTTCAACACGATGGTCCCCATTACACTTCGTGGGGCCGTGGAACACCATAGTCATCCGGGTGACACGGGATTCTCCAATGAGTATAGAGTCGTGATTACGCTCTTCAATCTGAACCGGCATCTACATCATCATGAAGCACCCACTCTTCCGTGGTACTTGCTTGAATATCGAACGGCCGAACCTCTACCTCGGTGGAGTTACTTCACGTACTGGTATCACCTATACGTCAGGCGTGACTTCGTCCGCATGAAGCCAAAGCCTCCACCTAGGCACTAAATGTGGAGAGCTGTGTGGGTAGCCGGCTGCACAGTTGTTCGAGCGACTCTTTTGAAACTTCACCCATGAGCGCGATCTGTATCCAGTTCCGTTCCACCAGGTACGAACTATTGTAGCCCAGACGAAACCCTTCCTCTTCCAGGCGCTGCCCCAATACTCTGGAGTCGATCCAATCGGGCAACGCAAGTGTAATGACCCCAGGAGAGGATTGTTCGTCCGGCCCCACGATCTGAAAGCCTGCGTCGCCAAGTTGCGTCCTTATCCAATGCGATAAGCGGTCCGTGGCATCGAAGGCATTGCCCGACCCGAGCTTCTCGAGGGCCGCCTGCACTGCATAGACCAGATTAGATGAAATCGTAAAAGGGACGCCGTTCTTGACCGCGTAATAACCAAGATCGAGACACCGCGGAATGCTCTCCGGCTCTGGCCTCACGGCATGATTGTAGTAGACCATCGCTAGGCCGGGATACGCACCCAGTCCCTTGCCGCTGACTCCGGAAGCAACGTAGACATCAGACAGATCGACGGGAACTGTGCCGATTGAGCTGATGCAATCCATACAGAGCCGGATGGACCTCTGTGAGCACATCTTCGCCATGCTGCACATGTCGTTCAGGACGCCGGTCGATGTTTCACAATGAACAGCCCAAATCCAATCCAGGTGGGGGATTCGATCGAGCTCGCTTTCGATCTCGTCCTCATCGAACGGGGCGCCCCAATCTACCTCGTGAGTTTCGAACGTGAGCCCGAACGCCCCTGCGTGTTTGATGAGCCGCTGGCCAAATTCGCCGTTGCTCAACACCAGTCCACGGCCGGAGAGCAGCGATAGTTGCCCGGCGATTACATCGTTGGCCAGGGTGCCCGAACCCATGAAGATCTCTACCGATAGAGCACCGACCAATCGGCAAAGGCGGCGCTTCGTCAGAACCAGATCGTCGATGAACTCATTCGACCTGTGGGATAGAGGTGCTTCCACAAAGGCCTCACGTACCTTCTCAGAGATGTTGACGGGTCCGGGGAGGAAGTTGGTACAACTTTGTCTTTGCGCTGCCGAACCTGAGCCGGCTAGTACCGCCTTCGTCTCTGCGGCGAAGGTTTCCAAGGTCAGGTACATGGGTTGGAACCTCGCCCCCGGCGTGCCCACGAGAGGGCCGAAAGGTACGAACCCGAGGTGGCTGTAAAGCCTCTGCTCCCTCTCCGAGCCAGAAATTATTGCCAGGTCGTACTCTTGCTTGAGGCAGTACTCCGCCAGGGTTTTCAGGAGTCCCTTGAGAATGCGGCCTCCCCGATGGCCAGCCTGCACTGAGAGAAGTCGTATTTCACAAATCGAGTGCGATCGAGGCAAGTAGGAGTCGAGGTCTTCAAGTTTCTTATCGAGCGAGAAGGGACGTTCGTCCGTTATCGAAATCATCCCGAGGACTCGCCTACCGCGTACACTCACGATGTAGGTGTTGGCCCGATGAAACTGGTCTACCAACCTCTTGCTCGACTCGGCAGGATGCTGGGGAATCTCTTCGACGAAGGTCTTGTAGTTTAGCTCGTGGATCTGGTCGAACTCCCAGCCCTCCGTAGCGATCTTGAATTCCGTCGTCTGAACTGGACTCATGCGGAAGTATCCGAATCTGTGCCGGGGCGCGATCGTCCCGGGAGTCGTCCGACAACATACACGGGTTCGGGCCGGGAGACACCGCACGGGCGCTTCGATTGTCCGGAGGCATGCGACGAGACGTGCTACGAGTGGTCTAGCAGATCGACTGGTTCCCGGATGGCTCCTAAGGACGCTTTGGGCCTCGCCTCAGGCCTGGGGCTTGGGATCGACGTCACGAACGATCGGTCGATTCTCCGACCGACGTGACCCGATCGAGCGCGCTCCGGCGTCCGTTCGGCGGATAGGGCGAGGACGATGTGAGGTGTACAGCGTGGCGTCGCGCTCTCTCATGTCGTTCCCTTCCATCGTCACCCATGCCAGGGTCGTCGCTGCGACGTACCGGTACGCCCGCTCTCGAAATGCTTGCAAGGTCACTGCAGAGGCCAGGATGCTGACCATGAACACCTGAGAGCGGATGATCGGAAAAGGTCCGATGGAACCGGCTCCGTCGAGCGCGGCGACGGGGTCCCAGAAGGGGAGCATCAGGGCCAGCACTGCTAGCGGGAGAATGAAGCCCCGTGCTACCCGGTACTGGTCTCGATACGCCTGGATCGTCTCGAAGACGTGGGGCGCACGGACCATGATCTGGTACTCCACGCCGTGCATGAACATGGCTGCCCTCCACGGGCGGTCACCCGTGTCTCCCTCTTCATCCCACAGCTCTGCATAGGTGGGTCCGCCCGGAGCGGGATAAACGCCACCGAGGTCCGCCAGGCGGTGTTCCACCGCCCCGCTTGCCAAGACATCCATTGTCCACCGCTGCTTCTGCTTGTGGAAGAGCCCTCGCGAAATCGTGTGCATGACGATTCCCAGTGCGAAGGACACCGTCAGAACGGACACGAATACGGCCACGGCCTGACCCCCGGTCCATGCCGGGATCTCTTCGACGTTGAACGTCGGTGACGCTACGTCGGCCAGGACCAGCAAGACCATCGAAGTAAACAAGCCATGGGCCAGGGTGGTGACACCCATGGAGAATGGTCGCATCGGTCGGACTCCGGAGAGACGTGGTGGCGGAGTGGACTCAGTAGGTCGCGAGTCTTCGACCTTCATGGTGTAGATCGAACGCCATGTTCAACTATAGGCCTGGGACGACCAATCTTCTAATGGTTTCTTCCTTGCTTCCCCGCGCCGTCCTCCCGGTGCTTCTCGATGAAGTCACTGGTCTCGGTGGGGAGCAGAAGGCTGTCCGAGATCGCTGCGATCTCCTCCGCTTCCTCCCATGCCCGCTCCAGACGCCAGAGCTCACCCTCGAGCGCCCGGCGCTCCTGCTCCTCGTGGAGCGCCATCTCCAGGGCGAGCCTCGTGGGTTCGGGCATCTTGTTCACGTATCCCGGAACGCCCTTCTTGTCTGTGAAGCGGTCTCCGGTGACGACGTCGGAAAGGAAGTGGTCGGGGTGACCGTGGTGCTCGATCTCGGCGACCGCAGTCTGGACCGCCTCCTTCTTGCCGCCCTTGCGGTTCATCCTCGGGATGATCTGGCCGAGGAGACGCTCCGCCTCCGCTCCCTCGAACCGCTCCTTCTTCTTCTTTTTGCGGACCTCTAGGGAGAATCCGTGTGGGTCCTCAGCCGGGCGGAGGCGTGTACCGAGAAGGTCGGAGTTGTTCAGCTTGATCACCCGGCCGTCGTCGGTGCGGAGCTTGGCCAAGGTGCGCCCGTTCGCCCAGATGTT
Source organism: Longimicrobiales bacterium (assembly GCA_965249775.1). Classification (GTDB taxonomy): domain Bacteria; phylum Gemmatimonadota; class Gemmatimonadetes; order Longimicrobiales; family Gaopeijiaceae; genus UBA822. Next base: position 1,966,072 of record OZ252253.1, on the reverse strand, counting down.
GTAGAAGTTGCCGGCCTGCCACAGGAGTCCGCCGCCCACTCCGACAATTGCGCCACCCACGATCACGCCCCCGATTACGGCGGAACCACCTACGCCGTAGATGATCGCACGCTTCCGACGGCGACCGAATTGGTCTCCGTAGCGCCACGCCGCGAATTCCGGCCTCATCGGTTGGCCGATCCGCACGAGCTCGAGACCCTCGGGGTGCTTCGCCAGGCCCACGTTGTCCGTCGACACCCGAACGCGAGTGTCCTCGAAGAGCCGCTCGCACATCTCCACCGCCTCCCACCGCTCCTCGAGCGGCGAGAGGTTCCAGCGCTCGCACTTGCGGCAGACCACCCAGAGACGGCCCCGTTGTGCATCGAAGGCCAACCGACGACCCACGGGAAAGTGCTCGACCACCTCGTTCAGACCGAGTGGGCGGTTGCAGAACATGCAAGTCTTGTACATCGCGGGTCCTGAGAGAGAGATGGTTCTACCACCTCTACTACGGGTGCGGAGGGGTGAGTGTTCACGACGTGGCCGGCCTCATCAACCAACCTCCGGCTCGGCCGTCTCGAGGCGGTTCCAAGAGACGTCGGGAAAGACGATACCCTCCGCACCAAATAATCGTGTACAGGGCGCTCCGGCGAGAGGTATCTTCGAAGTATGCCCCCAAAGCAGCGCCGCATCGTCGACCAGGTCCCTAAAGTATTCCGGCTTCAGAGCATAAAGAGTCGGATCGTGGGCCTCGCCTTGTTATCCACGCTGGTCCCGTCCCTTGCGATGGCCTGGGTTTTTTACAACCAGAACAGTGCTGCACTGACCGACATAGTCAACAAAGAGCTGCAGAGCGTGGGTGCGCAGACCGCGCGCGAGCTCGACCTCTGGTTCAAGGAGCGGCTCTACGACGTGCGGGTCTTCGCGAGCTCCTACGTCGTAAGCGAGAACATCGAGCGGGCGCTACGAACTGACGACCGTGATCAAGCGGGCGCGCTGCTCGACAACTACCTCAGGTCGGTCGGGGAGCGGTTCCCGGACTACAACGAACTGATCGTGGTCGACCGCGAGGGTCAGCGGCTCGCAACGAGTGCCGAGCACCCAGGCGAGGTTCATCTCCCATCCGACTGGCTCGACCGTGTTACGGCGAACCAGGCGGTGATCGGGGACGCGTACTTTGACGAGGAGTTGGGCCAACCTCTCATGAGCGTTGCCGTTCCGGTCGCTGCCGCGGACCAAACCTTCCTGGGCGCGTTCGTTGCCAACGTCACGTACCGGGCCGTGCGGTCCATCCTGCTGGTCTTCGCCCCGGGCAATTCGGGCAATCTGTATGTGATCGCGCCAGATGGCACCACGATCCTCAGCTTACGTGCTGACACGCGGCCGTTCGCCGATCGGAAGCTCACGCCGGCGACGACGCAACTCCTGTTTTCGAGCGAGGGCAGCCTGCCCGTCACGTATAACGATTTTTCCGGAAATCAGGTCTTCGGCACCTTGAAGCGGGTTCCGAGTTTGGATTGGGCGGTCGTGGCGGAGATCCCGGAGGCAGAGGCGTACGCGCAGGTCACGCAGTTGGCTGACGTGACCGCGCTCCTCGTCATGGCGCTCTTGATAGTGGTTGGCTGCATCGCGTACGGCCTGGGCCTCCTAATCGTGCGCCCGCTGGATCGGCTGACCACGGGCGCGAGGGAAGTTGCGGCAGGTGACCTCGCGGTGGACCTGCCCGTGGGCAAGGGCGAGGTCGGGTATCTCACCGAAGTGTTCAACAAGATGGTCGATCGCCTCCGCGAAGGACGGCACACGATGGAAGAGTTGCTGGTGACCGACCCGCTCACCGGGCTCTCGAACCGCCGGCGCCTGATGGAGAGGCTACAGAACGAAGTCCAACGCTCGCGCCGCGCGAAGAACTCGTTCGCCATCCTCATGGCGGATGTCGACCACTTCAAGAAGTTCAACGATACCCACGGCCATATCGCGGGGGACGAGGCCCTCACGGTCCTCGCAGAGGTTCTTCAGGATGGGCTGCGCGAAGTCGATCTCGTCGCGCGCTACGGAGGGGAAGAATTCCTGGTGGTGCTGCCGGGTACGGACATCGCCGGCGGGGTCAAGGCAGCGGAGCGAATCAGGAAGCGGCTAGCCGAGTGCAGCGTGGCCGTCGGCGACAAGTCGATCAAGCTGACAGTGAGCACCGGCGTTGCCGAGTTTCCCGTCCACGGGGACTCACCCGAGTCCTTGATCCTTTCGGCCGACGAGGCGCTCTACGAGGCCAAGGATGCTGGACGTGACCGGGTGGAGCGCGCGAAGCGAGACCGGGCGACAGCGGCAACCTCAAGAAAGAAGTCGACTGCCACGAGTAAGGCGACGACGAAGGCGACTGCTGCGACGAAGAAAACGACGGGGAAGCCAGCCGCCAAGGCGAAGGCTACCGCGAAGAAGGCTACGGCGAAGAAGGCTACGGCGAAGAAGGCTACGGCGAAAACGGCTGGACCGACTAACGGGGCGACACCGGAGCCGACCGGGACGATGAAGAAAGCGGATGGGAAGCCAACCGGACCGGCGAAGAGGACGCCGAAGAAGCCTACGAGGACGAGACGGAAGACAGCGAAGAAGTCCTAGCTACTGAACGCCGCTACTGAACGCCGCTACTGAACGCCGCTACTGAAGGCCCGCGCGCGGGCTCGCGACGAGGTCATGGAAGATCCAGCCCTCGCGTCCCTGATCGTCGGTGATCCGCACCCACTGCTCCGTGTACGAGTGCCCCACCAACGGAGTCCCTGGATCGAGCGTCACGACCACACGAAACGTTAGACCCGGCCCCGCACGCACACGCACGTTGGCGCGTCGTACTGTCTCGAGCGGCACCGGCAGCGCAAACGATACCTCACCGGCCTGCCGGCCTCCCTGCTCCGCGTTGGTGAGACGAAACTCGGCACCGCGGGCCAGGCTGCGTGCCTGGCTCGCCAGGTATAGCGCACCGGCGTAGTTCTCCCCTGCGAACTCGGTCGTGCTGAGTTCCAGGAAGTGCCGTGCTTCGGCGGCCTCAGGCACTTCCTCGTCTCCCCTGAGAGCGCCCAGGGTCTCCACGCCGATTTCCGCCTCCGCCATCGCCGATGCCGCGTCCGCACGACTGGCCAGAGTCTGCAGTCGTGCCATTTGGCGCACCACTTCTTGTCGTGCCCCTTCGAGCTGACGCTGGACGTTGTCGACCTGGGCGGTGCGTTCCAAGAGCTGGAGCTGGAGTGTGGCGACGCGCTGTTCGAGCTCGGCGTCCGCGGCCGCTCGAACCACTACCGTGTCGACCCGCGCCACAGGCGCCTGTGTCGCCGACGATGTGCCGCCTGCGCACGCAGCGAGAGAGACGCTAAGAGCGGAGCACAGGGCGCTCCAGAGTCGAAACGTCGGTGAGTTGGCCATGTGTAAAAGATGTGAACGCCCGATCCACACCGCCATGAAATTTTATTCCGCCACAAACGAATCCACCCTGTGGAGCCTGCATGAATCGATGCGGCAGTTGCGCCGCCATATCCCTAGCACAGCTTGACAGCAAGAGCCCGACACCCAACAATCACCGCCCCTTGCCTGGTGGTACCCGAGGGTTGTTTGACAATGTCTGAGCGGTAGGAGGCACTATGCGTCGCGTGTTCGCTTTATCGGCTTGTTTGGCCGTCTTCGCTTGCACAGGTAAGGACAATCCCGTTGGTGTAGATCTGTCGGTGGAGCCCGTCAATCTCATCGCAGGCGAATCAGAGCTGGAAGTCGGGGGCCTGCCAGAGACGTTTCGTGTGGAAAGGAGATCGAGGACGGAGGAGCGCCCGCTGAGCTCCGCCGGGTTCGAAGCACCCTTCACACTGCATCTCGAGAATGGGGACGAGAGGGGCAGGAACCGGGTGACCCGTGCACGCGTGATGACGACGAAGACGATGAGGACGATGAGGACGACGACCGGGTAAGATTCCTGCGTCTCTGGCGGCGGCACTTCGAACCTCACGTGCAACTGGTGGGGCGATATTGGCGGGCCGCAGAACGTCGATCCCTCCACACCCACCACCGTCTACACGCCATGGGCTACGGCGCAGGTCGCCAACGGAGCCGGCGGACTCTGCGACGGGGTGCCCGGGCCGCCGCCTGACATCGTGCGGGTGTCGCCGGCCGATGCGGGTGCGACGGATCCGGTGACCGTCGCCACGGTGGCGGAGGCGGTCAGTGCGGTCGCCCCAAGCGGGACCATCTTGATCGCCGACGGGACGCACGTCGTGCAGGACGTCCAGGTGAACAAGCCGATAACGATCGAAGCCGAGGGGCCCGGGGCGGTCCTCGACGGCACGGGAGGGGTCAGAGGGTTCGACGTGGGTGGATCTCCCGGGATTACGAGCGGGGCTGGCGCCGTCACGATCCGCGGTCTGAGCTTCCAAAACATGTTCGAGACGGGCATCCATGTCACGGGCAACTACGACCTCATGGTGGTTGAGAACTCCGTGTTTTTCCCGTCCACGAACGGCCTCTCGAGCGGTGTGTTCGTCTCTGGGGCGAACGGGAACGGGATCACGATCCAGGACAACACATTCACGGGCGGCGCGGTCGGAGTGCACGTCGGTACCACCCCGGGCGTGCTCGTTCTGAGCAACGGGTTCGACAACCAGGGGACGAACCCGGTGCGAGGCCCCATCGAGCTCATGCAGGGCAACACGATTACGAGATGTCACGGCCAGTGTGTAGAGGTTGCGGGGTTTGCGGGCTCTTCTCTCACGGTCATCGACAATTCCTGGACGGTCGATATCTCGGATCCGATCGTTGCTGCCCTCAATATCGACGAGGGCGCCCTAGCAGATGCGGTTGTTATCGAGGACAATTCGGTGATCGGAATAGGAGGTACACACGACCCCAGCATTGCCGAGACCTTCCCGATGCACTTCGCCGGCATCAACATCAACACTGGGTCGGTGGAGTTGTCGCGGAACACGGTTCAGGGAGCCTTTCATGCGATCGTGTTCAACAACGTTGGAACCGTGACGGCCTCGGACAACACGATCGATGGCGTCAATGTCGCTTGGCAAGCGTTCGGAAGTGTGGGGAGTGGGTTCATCCATTCGAACGACATCACAAACTTTGGTGTGCCATTCCAGGGTCCCGGGTTCACCCCGGGATCGCTCACCTGTAATTGGTGGGGCTCCGTGTTTGGTCCAGATCCGGGGCCAGGACCGGACCCCGACATCTTTACGCCGTGGGCTACGGCGCCGATTGCCAACAGCGCCGGTGGACTCTGCGATGGGATGCCTGGGCCACCGCCTGACGCAGTGCGCGTCGATCCGGCGATCGCAGATACGGATCCGGACATCGTCGCGACGCTACAAGAGGCTATCGCTCTGGTGGCTCCGGGTGGCACGATAACCGTGGCCGACGGCCTGCACGCCGCGCCGGGTGTGCGGATCGAGAAACCGATGACTATCACGGCGGATCCGAACACGATCCCGATCATGGATGGCCAAGGTAACTGCTTCGTGTTCGAGATCAACGGGATCGCAGCCGGCCTGGTGGCGGTGAATAGCCTACACTTCATCAACGCGGGGTGCAGCATCGCCGTTGCGATCGAGCAGCAGTACGATCAGGTGACAGTGGAGAACTCTGAGTTTGATGGACTTGGCATTGCCGTGAACGAACAGTTCGTAGCTGGGGCTACCGTGACGATTGGGAACAACCAGTTCTTCGGGGCTGGGGCTGGGGTGAGTGTGCAAAACGCAGCGAACGTCACCATCCTCGACAACCTCCTCGAGGGGACCGGATCCATCAATGTCGGCGGAACGAGCCAAGCGACCCTCGAACGCAACACGTTCACCAGCTGTGGGGGCGGCCCCGCGTGCATCATCGTGGGAGGGCAGCCGAGCGGCAGCGTCACCGTGCGTGACAATCAGCTCACGGTCGATATCAGCCAGCAGATTCCGTCCGGCATGCTGGTGAATTTGGGAAATCACATCATCACAGGCAATACGATCGTCGGGACGGGGCAGGACAATGCGTTTGGTGCGGACGACTTCCGTCATTACCCGATCACCCTCGCGGGGATCGAGGTGGTGGACGGTGCGGTTGCCGCCGTATCCGCGAATTCGATTGAGAACGCGTTCATTGGGCTGCAGTTCGGCTTCGACGTCACGGTCACGGGCACGGACAACGACGTAAACAACGTGGCGACCGGGGTTCAGGCGTTTCCATCCGGGGACTTGACGATCACGGGGAGTGATTTCACCGCCTATGGTGTTTCGCTCGAGTTGGGGGTGGGTGCACCAAAGGATTTCACCTGCAACTGGTGGGGATTTGACACCGGTCCAGTGGCTCCGAACGTTCCCGACGCGAGCGTCTACACGCCGTGGGCCACGGCGCCGATTGCCAACGGAGCCGGTGGACTCTGCGATGGGATGCCCTAACACCTGGTGCTAGGCGGCCCCTGTGGCCGTCCAGCCCCCCACCCGCCACACCGTGCCGCATTTCGCCACTTTTTCCGGACACATCAGCGCCGAAGTCGCCAAAGCCCCCTGATCAGCCCCGAATTCCGGGCTTTTTCGGCCCCCCAGATCCCGCTACACGTGGCACGGGCCTTGCGCTCTAGAGCCACGCATCTCGGAGGGGTGTGCAAGAAAACGGGCTTCAAACGTCCCCCTCCAAGACAGCAGCAAGACGATTCAGGACCTGGAGGCGAAGGTGCGTAAGATCTATTTCCTAGGACTTCTCTACGTTGGTTTGAGCTTGGTATACCTCATGAGGGGCTTCCAGCCCGGGCCACCCGTGACGGTCATCGTCCCCGATGATCCTCCCATTACCATCACCATCAACGTCGAAGGCAAGCCCGAAGTCGACCCCACGGACGCCGCGGCCTGGTTCCGCTCCATGAAGCCCTACTGCAACCCGGTGGAGGTGGCCACCCATGTCACCCGGAGCCCGGCACCCCGATCCGCTGACGGCACCGCGTACGAGGCCGCGTGCTACGCCCTCGCTGGGCGCATCGAAACGGCCAGGGAGCGGATTCTGCAACTGCCCGAGGATCAGCGATGGAACGCGGCCGGAGTGGTCTTCAACGTCGGACATCCGGTTGCGGACGCCGGTGACGACCTCGCGGCCGGCCCCATCATGGAGCTGGTGGTGGAGTTCTGGCCCAATCACTACATGGCGCTCTATCACGCGGGGGCCGCGCGCTACGCCCTGGGCGATTACGGATGGGCCCATAAGCACCTCGTGAGCTTCCTCGAGTACTACGATCCGGATGACGGCTGGCGTCGGAGCGCCTTGAGCATGATCGCGGAGATCGAAGCTCAATGACGGAGGTCGCGATTCCTCCGAGGGAGATCGGCTCCTGCGTTCTCTGCAACGGACCCGACCCCCTCCGCCTGGCAGTCTGCCTGGATTGCGCGAGCCGCACCGGCGATGGTCTCGTGTTCGTGAACCAAACCATCCGGAAAGCTGAGCGCGCGCGGATCATCGAGCGACTGCACGGCATTCTGCCTCCGGGAGCCGAGTGGGAGGCCTTCGACCTAGCGTCCAAGGGACATCTGCCGCTGGCTTCGGTGCCTCTCTCTGCTGCCAAGCAGGTCTTCGAGGCCTTCGCCGACGAGAGCGTGCCGACCCAAGTGATTCCAAGGCGCTGGGGCGTGGCTCCGATCCCGCCCGGCTTGGGTCTTGTGCTCTTGTCCGTGCTGGTGGTGGGCCCCCTGGTGGGTCTCCTCTCGGGTAACCTGCTCTTTCTCACGAGCCCCCTCTACGCCGGCCTTCTCTGGATCCTGGCTCAATTCCATCTGCGAAGACCGGCCGCTTGCGGGGGTACGAGCGAGCCTTGGCTCCCCTACGACGTCGAGGAGCGGTTGGTGACGGCCCTCGTGAGCCTGCCGGCGGGGACCCCGCGCACGCTCCTCTCGGACGCCGTCCGCCTCGGGCGGCTCCTGTGGGAGAGAGCCGAGGTGACCGGAGATGTCGACATCGTAGAGGACACGTCCGAGCTCCTGGCCCTTGCCGCCGACGCTGCAACCGATCTGGCGCGATTCGAAGAGGCCGGCCGGGTGATGGCGAGTCAAACGGCGGAGGGTGCCGCGGCCGACGGAACGCGTCCGGGGGCCATCGAGGCCATTGAAGCGTCTCGTCGGCGACTCCATGACCTCCTCCTCGACGCCGTCCGGTCCGTGGGCGGTGCCAACGGACGGTTACCCGAAGCCGGGGGGCAAGGCCCCGAAATTGCCCGTCTCGCGGACGCCATCGAGACCAGTCGCGTCGCCGAGGCCGAAGCTATTGCTGAGATAGAGCGGCTGGTAACGTCCTGAGCTAGACCTTCGGCGCAGAGGAATCTCCGCCCCGCCCACAGCCCGCCAAACCCGGGCGTGCTGTTCCGACTCCTACCGGTAAGAGTAAGAAATCTCATCCTGGGGGGGAGTTGCGACGTCGCGTTCAGATGCCGTAATGTGTGGTCCCGTCAAAACCAGGCTCGGAGTGGATCGACTCTCCACTCCGGTACACTTTGAGGCAAGGAGTCAGTGATGAGCACCCCAGAGATGAGCTCCACCGACAACGGCGTGAACGTCCAAGCGCTGCTCGACGCGCGGAAAGCGTTGTCCGAGGCACCTGCGGCCGCCCAGTTCCAGTGGCGGGCGAAGTGTGAGTGGGTGCAGGGCACCCAAAGTCGCTCCACCGTGGAGGGCTTCTTCGGACTGGGCGAGGAGCAGAATCACAAAACCCAATTCACGTTCGACGCCGACCACCCCGAGGTCTTCGCGTCAGAAGACCGTGGTGCGACCCCGGTCGAGATCGTGCTGGCCGGGCTGGCCAGCTGCCTCACCGCCGGCGTCGCGTCCGTCGCTCAGCTCCGTGAGATCCAGCTGAACTCGGTCACCGCAACCGTCGAGGGCGGGATGGACATCCAGGGGATCCTCGGCATGGACAGTGACGTACGGAACGGCTTCGAGGGCATCAAGGTGACGTACAACATCGATGCCGACGCGACACCCGACGAGATCAAGGCGATCGTCGCTCAGTCGCAGAAGCGGTCGGCGGTCTACGACGCTCTCACGAACCCGACCAACGTCACGGTCGAAGTCAACTGACCCCGAAAAGCGGGATTCGACCGGGTCCCGCCCGCACAACTACGGTCGTCATCGGGGCCGGCCACGCCGGTTTGGCCATGAGCCGCTGCCTCGCCGACCGCTCGATCGACCATGTGGTCCTCGAGCGGGGCGAGGTGGCCAACTCGTGGAAGACCGAGCGCTGGGACTCGCTGCGGCTGCTGACGCCCAACTGGCAGAGCCGGTTGCCGGGCTACGGCTACGAGGGCGACGATCCCGACGGCTTCCGCACGATGCCCGAGACGATCGACTTCATCGAGCAGTATGCCGAGGTGATTTCGGCTCCGGTCCAGGCCGACACCACCGTCACCGCGGTGAGTAGCGTCGACGATGGTTGGGCGAGCACATCCGGGTGCCCCGCGTCTATCGGGGCAGGGACATCGAGTGGTGGATGGATGCGGCCGGCGTGCTCGACGAGTTCTATACCGAGGTCGACAACATCGATCGCGTCCGGGGAGTGCCGTCTCTTCAGCTGGCGGGCTCCGACGACCGTCGCACCGTCGATCTCAACTCCTTGACCGACGTTGGCGTGAAGCTCTTGGGTCGGTTTGCCGGTATCAACGATGGTAAGGCACAGTTCTCCGGGACTCCATACGTAAGACGAGCAAAACATGCTGGGGGTCACATTCGCATCGGGACGGGGCTCGGAGTGGTGCCGGTGTGTTGTCTCCGAACGCGAGTGGGGAAGTCACGGAAACGGCGAAGCGCCGGGGGGCTTTGACGCTCCCCCCGGCGGTGCCCGTGGCGTCGTGCGGTCGACGACACGGTTGCCGTCTGGCGATACGCGGCTTCAACTCGCGATTACCGCGCCGACGACACCGGCTCTCCAGATCAGCTGGATACCTCTGGGGTTACCGTTCTGCAAGTGCTCGACACCGGTTTTGAAGGCTGCGACAGCCCGCATCAGTAGCTTCTCGAAATACTCGTTGGGTTCCTGCTCTAGGGCCATCTTAGCGGCCTCGAGCTCAGCCCGAGCTACCTCGACAAGGAATCGGAAATCGGACGTGGCTACATCTGTGATTGCGCGGATTCTGTCATCCGTCGCGCGATCGGGCCTGATCACGGCCATCAGCGACACGCGCACGGCCTTGTGGCCCAAGACGATGGCCCGTCGGTAGTGCCCGTTCCGGTAGGCTTCGGCCGATGCGGTGGCCAGGCGGGCTGATGTGTCCAGGAGGTGCTGCTGGCGCTCGCTGATCACCGTGCCGTTCAGGATACGGTTCGCGAGCTCAACGGCTTGTTCGGCCATGGCCACCACCAGCCGGGCCCCCCTCTCCGGATCGGCATCATGCCGCCTGACGCGGCTCCTGTCTGCTAGCCGGTGTGCATCGATGACCCTCTTACCGGCCGTCACGTAGTCGCCGCGATCCAGTGCGTCCGTCGCCTGGTCGAACAGGCGATCGACGTCTCTCTCAAGATCGGTGGGTCGATCGAAGTCGGCCGTGTCACTCGCCGCGAGTTGCCGGCGCACGTCGCGTACACGATCGGTGAAGTCGTCCAGGCTGGAATGGTCCCGCCCCGTCGCGAGGGCGCGGCCCAGCGCATCCCGGGCCTGGTCGCCCAGCGAGCGCACCCGTTCGTGGTCGCCCAGCGTCAGCTCGACGCGGGCCTGGGTGAAGAAACTATCGGCCATCGAGATCTCGGCGGCGGCCGCCGCCGTCATGTTGCCGGTCATGGAGGTGGAAACGTCTTCGATGAGGGACGCGGTCAGGTCAGGATCCGTAGCCAACTCGACCTGTGAGTCGGCCATCGATTGCACATCCTCGAAGGCCGGGTCGGTGGGCAGATCGGTGCATCCGCTGACGTAGATTGCTACCCAAATGAGGAAGATCAATCCGAAGAAATCATGGAGGCGATCGACTCGGTATCCGCCAAGCCAGAGACGTTTTGACGTTGGAGTTCCGGAGGTTCCGCCCCGGGAAGCTGGCGATCTGTACATGGTTCTCTCCTTGCAACGCAATGTGTTTCCCTCTCGAGGCTGGGTACTAGACGAGGGATGCGCCGGAAGGGTCACATCAGGGCACGGCCGTGGATGTGGGGTGGTGCCAGAGCCACGTACCTCTCCCGCACACGTTCTCCCGCCGAGTTCACGCGCTGGAGAAGAGAGGTGGTCCCGAATTCCGGGAGACGGAACGCCGCTACCGGGCGGACAACGAGCTAATCTACCCGCGGGGACCCTTGCTCACTCGAATGTAGTGCAGACCGAAGTGATGTTGCTGTCGTCGTGATCCAGGTCGATGAAGAGGTCCCCCTGTCCCGGGAAGATGGCCACGCTCGCCTGGTGATCGTTCCCGTCGCAGGCCCCCACACTCCCGCCGCCGTCGTTAGAGTCGATCCAGTAGTGGATCTCATAGCGGAGTCCCTCGACCAACAGATCTCGGAAGGTGAAGGAGAAGGCGACTTCCGCGCTGGGCGAGACCGTGCCTGTCTGCCGCCCCACCTCTCTCAGGCTGGCGGCGAGCAACACCACCGAGATGGGCTGGCCTCCGTGCGGTACCTGGAAACCTATGCCGCCCTCTACTATCAAATCAGAGGGTCCGGGAGGGGGATCCCCTATGCCGACAGAGTCGCCGGCGCATGTTCCCAGGGCGACGAGTAGGGCCACACAGAGGCTGCTGACACACAAAGTACGCTTCATAGGTTCAGACTCTCCGGTTCAGGTATCCTTTCTGGTTCGTACCCAGATGGCGCAGAGGCGTGCCAACCGCGAGATTGAGCGAGGATTCCCCCGCACCCGTCCGCAGGAGGCAGGTATGAAGATCAGGGATATCCTCCGCCACAAAGGGCGCGACGTCGTGACCGCGTCCCGGGGCGACAGCGTCCTCCACGCCGTGCGCGTTCTCGTGGATCACAACATCGGTGGCGTCGTGGTGGTAGATCGCAAGAAGGTCATCGGGATGCTCACAGAACGGGACATCCTCCGTCTCGTGGCGTGCAAACCGGACGAGCTCCACGCCCTGGAAGTCGGTCAGGTGATGACGCGCGACGTGATCGAGGTGGCGCCCGATGACGAGCTGACCGAGGTCGCAGAGGTCATGACGGAGAACCGGATTAGACACCTACCCGTCATCGACAAAGGTAGGGTGGCCGGGATCATCACGATTGGGGACGTAGTGAACGCGTTCCGGCGGGTCGCCGAGGACGAGAACGCACATCTCAGGCAGTACATCCAGGCTGGGGGCTGAGCGCGCGTTCTACCCATCCGACGGTAGAGCCGACGGATCGGACCGCGGCACTGGGATCCCGTGGAACCCGCGGGGTATTGGGTTGTCGCGGTGAGCACCCGCCTTGTCCACTCGAGGTAAAGGTCGATCATGTCCGTGCCTTCACACATAGAAGAGTTTCCGTTCGGGACCCGCCTGAGCCTGGCGCGCCTCATCGATTTCTGGGAGGGCCAGGATGGGGATCCGAGCTCCCTGCATACGCCCCTGGCCGCGGTGATCGTCCAAAAGCTCGAAGACGTTCCAGAGTTCCGAGGGATCATCGACGACCGCTCCATCCTGGAGGAACACCGGGAGCTCATTGAGCTCATGATGACCGCCATGGTCCCGGCCGGTCGGCACGAAGACTACTACGCGGCAGCCCTCGAGCCTTTCACGACGGTGCCCTTTTACGAGACCCCTGCGTGGGAGCGGGTCGGGCTGTGCGACCCAGAGGGCATCGAGGAGCGGCTCAACATCCCGATGGACCAGTTTGCCTTCGGGAGGCTCATGTGGGCTTACGAGATTATTCTCGAGGAGTGGGTGGGCGTCGAAGTGGATCTTCAATGGGCCCTCGTCATGACGGTACCCGACGATGAGGTCGGCCTGGACAGACACTTTTCCTTGCGCGTTGATCCTCGGTTCTTGTCGGTGAGGCTCGTTCGTGACATTGAGAAGCCGTCCTCGGAGGACATCTCACGCCTGCTGGCCGAGCCGACCAACCTCGACCTCTGGACCGAGGTGCTCCCGCCCGACGCGTTCGAGTTCGATGGGATGACGGTGATCACGGCGGTGGACGTGACGCTCCACGAGGTGATCTCGCGACTCAAGAACGACCTCATCGAGAAGGATTCGATGGCATCGCCCGAGAAGATCGATCGCCTCCAGGATTCGATCCGGAATCTTCTGGGTTGCCCCGAGCTCAGTCTCGGGCTCATCGCCTTCGACGGGCGAGCCAACGTCGAGGCGATCGAGGGGGCGAGGGCAGTGGGCAAGAGCCTCCTGCTATGCGACGAATGTGCCCCCACCTGCCCGAACCGGGCCGAATCCTGCTATGCGGGGATCTTCGAGGGTAAGGACCCGGTCATCGTTCAGGACCTGAAGGCGATGGAATTACGCACCGGCTACGAACACCACCTGCGGAAGCACGGGCACCGTAGTCTTCTTCTCTACCCGCTCCATGTCGACAACCAGCTGGTCGGGCTCATGGAGCTCGCGTCGCCCTCCCCCGGCGACCTCAACGCCTTTAACGCCCGGCGATTGGTAGACGTCGTCCCGCTCTTCGCTACTACACTCAAGCGTACTCTGGACGAGCTCGAGGATCGTGTGCAGGCGCTCATCAAACGGAAGTACACGTCGATCCACTCGTCTGTCGAATGGCGTTTCCGCGAGGCCGCGCGACGGTACCTGGAGCAGGAGGAGGCGGGGGAGTCGAGTCCTGAGCTCGAGCAGATCGTCTTTCATGACGTGTACCCGCTCTACGGCCTGGTCGACATGCGCGACTCATCACGCACACGAAACGAGGCGATTCGGGCCGATCTGGGGGACCAGCTCCAACTGGCCCTTGATGTGATCAATGCCGCGGGGCAGATCCGACCGCTTCCCGCCCTGGAAGAAGTGGGATACCGGCTGGCTCAGCGTCTCGACCGTATCGAATCCGAGCTCCGCTCGGACGACGAATCAGGTGTTCTGGAGCTCCTCCGGCGTGATGTGGAGCCGCTATTTGGACAACTCGAGACCTACGGGAGTGAAGTATCGGAGCGTGTAACCGCCTATCGCGGGGCACTCGACGCGGATCTGAACATCGTCTATCGCCGCCGCAAGGACTTCGAAGAGAGCGTGGCGGCCTTGAACGACGCCATCTCGATGACGCTGGACGCGGAGGAGGAGCGGGCCCAGGCCATGTTCCCCCACTTCTTCGAGAAGTTCAAGACGGACGGGGTGGACCACAGCATCTACGTCGGCACTGAGCTCCACGAGGACGGGCTCTTCGATGATCTGCATCTGCGAAGCCTCCGGATCTGGCAGCTCATGACCACGAGCCGGATCGAGTGGGAGCTCGCCCGCGTCAAGACGGACGTGACTGTTCCCCTCGAGGGGACCCACCTGATCCTCGTGCAGCATCAGCCGCTCTCGATCCGGTTCCGTGTCGACGAGAAGCGCTTCGACGTGGACGGGGCGTACGACATTCGCTATGAGATCGTCAAGAAGCGGATCGACAAGGCCCGCATTCGCGGCACGAGCGAGCGCGTAACCCAGCCTGGTCAGCTGGCCATAGTGTATTCGACCTCCAGCGAGGCTGCCGAGTACAGGCGATACGTGGAGTTCCTTCAGAACAAGGGCTACTTCGCCCCGGGGCTGGAGGAGTTGGAGCTCGAGGATCTCCCGGGCATTTCGGGTCTCAAGGCTCTGCGAGTCACGATCGCAAGCAAGGGCGAGGCCGATGAGGCTGCCCCGCCCGCCCGCCCCTCGGCTAGCGAGATCGAGGCGGTCGTTCGCCCGTAGAGTCGAGAGTCTGTGGTCGTTGCCCAGCGTGGCCCCACAGCGTAGCGTGAGGCGTTCGTCCGAAGGAGCGAAACTCAGCCCGATCTAGGACCAGGAGGCGTCGACGTGAAATCAAGGGGAGAGGCGCTTCGGGACTACGTCGTCCGACGACTCCTCCTCATGATTCCGACCTTTCTCGGGATCACCTTGGTGACCTTCACGCTCCTCCAGTTCGTTCCGGGCGGGCAGATCGATCAGATCCGGATGCAGCTGGCTGGGGCGGGGGGAGCAGGTGAACTTGCGGGCGGGGGCGGGGGTGGGGCCATTGCGCAACTCGAGATCCCCGAGGAGCAGTTGGCGCAGCTCACCGAGTACTACGGGTTCGACCGGCCGCTCCCAGTGGCCTACGTCTCATGGCTCTGGGATGTCTTACGACTCGACTTCGGCCAGTCCTTCCGGTACACCGAGCCCGTGCTGCGGGTGATCGGAGAGCGCCTTCCCGTTTCGATCTACTATGGGCTCATCACGGCCTTCTTCACCTACGGAATCTGCATCCCTCTCGGTATCCTGAAGGCGATCAAGCACCGGACGAACGTCGACAACCTGACCTCGGTCCTGATCTTCCTGGGCTATGCGATTCCTGGCTTCGCTCTGGGGGCCGTTCTCAGTAATCTGCTCGCGGTCCGATTCGAGATCTTTCCGCTCGGCGGATTCCAGTCGGAGGGCGCCGCGGATTTGTCGTTCCTGGCTCAGGCCGGCGACATCGTGTGGCACTCGATCCTCCCGCTGATTGCGTACCTTGCGGGCGCGTTTGCGATCACCACGATGCTCATGAAGAACAGCCTCATCGAGAACATGAGTGCCGACTACGTCAAGACGGCGCTGGCGAAGGGCCTGAGTTGGCGCCGCACCGTGTTCGTTCACGCATTGAGGAACTCGCTGATCCCGATGGCTACCAGCGTGGGGACGCTCCTGGGAATCTTCTTGACGGGCAGCTTTCTGATCGAGCGGGTGTTCAGCATTCAGGGAGTTGGACTCCTCTCCTTCGAGGCGATCCAAGCACGTGATTTCCCTGTGGTGCTGGGCTTCCTGGTGATTTCGAGTGTCCTGCTCATGGTGGGGAATCTGATCTCGGATCTCGCGGTGGCGTTCGTCGATCCCCGCGTTCGTTTCGAGTAGGCGACTGTGGAAGTCTGCGGAAGAAGCGCTGCGGCACGCGCAGGGTGGCCGGTCCGATGAGGTGGATCAAGCTGGACCCCATCACTCGCAAGCGGCTGGAACGGTTCCGCCGAATTAGGCGTGGGTACTACTCCTTCGTCATCCTTGGCGTTGCCATCGTGCTGTCGGTGTTCGCACCCTATTTGTCCGAGAGCAGGGCGATTCTCGTGTGGCATGACGGGCGGCTGTTCCTCCCGACCTTCGAATACTTCAGTATGGAGACGTTCGGCCAGGAGCCGCCGCCGGACTGGGGGATCGCTGAGCTGGAGACCGAGTATCTGCGTCTGAAGCGGGAGTGGGCGCTGGAGCGAGAACTTTACGACCGAGAGCTGGCCGAGATCGGAGACAACCCCGCCGCGCTTGCGGCGCTCGAGGAGCGATACCCCAACCGAGGCAGCTTCGTCATCATGCCTCCGATCCCCTGGAGTCCTTACCAGAACGACTTCTGGTACAACGAGATCCTGAACGAGGTACAGGCTCTCCTGGACGCCGGGGATGAGCAGGGGGCGGCTGTATTGGCACGGCGCGACCGGCTGGTCGAGTTGGCCGACGCGATCGAATCAGGCGATATCGAAGGGATGACGGCGGATCCCGAGCGCTCCCCCACGGGGAACCTACTCGGCTTGGCCCGTACCGGAGCGATGCCGTCCCTAACGGGGCTCGGCGTGGTGCCCCCGACCGGCCCGGATCTCACGAGGCGGCACTACCTCGGGACCGATTCGCAAGGCAGGGATGTGGCTTCGCGCCTCCTTTACGGGTTCAGGATCTCGATGTTCTTCGGCCTCTTCCTGGTGCTCATCAGCCAGGTGATCGGCACCGTCATCGGCAGCCTACAGGGGTACCTCGGTGGTCGCTTCGACATTCTGAGCCAACGCGTGATCGAAGTGATGATCGCCGTGCCGTTTCTCTACGTGGTGATCATCATGGCGGCTCTCGTTGCGCCGTCGTTCTGGATGCTTCTCGGGATCATGGCGCTGTTCCAGTGGATCAGCATCACGTTCTATATGCGCACCGAGATGTACCGGGAGAAGACCAGGGAGTACTGCCTCGCCGCCCGCTCGTACGGCGCGTCCCATCTCCGAATCATATTCCGCCATCTCTTGCCGAACTGTTTGACGCCGCTCGTCACGTTCACGCCGTTCGCGGTCGTGGGAGCCATCTTTGCCCTGACCGGCCTGGACTATCTGGGGTATGGTCTCCCGCCACCGACACCTAGCTGGGGAGAGATGATCGATCAGGCGCTGCAACTGGAGAACCGGGACAAGCTCTGGCTGATTCTCGCCCCCTTTGGAGCGTTAACGGTGACGTTGGTGCTGGTGGTTTTCATCGGGGAGTCGATAAGGGAGGCGTTCGATCCCAAGCAATACGCGAAGTATGAGTGAGCCGGCGGGTGATGACCGCGGGCGAGGGGATGAGGCGATGACCCAAGGGAGGAAAAGATGAAGCGAAAGAGCTGTGTCGGCCTCGCCGTTGCCGTGGCCATCCTTGGGGTTTCGGGCGCGGAGTCTCAGGATGCCGGTGCTTCCGACCCGGTCACTCTTCCCGACGGAGTCGTGTGGGAGACGAACAACGCAGATCCGCTGATCGGCTCTCCGGACGCTATCCGCGGGGGGACGTTGAACTACTCGCTATCCTCATATCCCCTCACGTTCCGCCTGATGGGACCTAACTCCAGCAATCTCTTCGGGGCTTGGAATTCGGCCTTTGCGATGCTTGGCCTCGTGGCACTGCACCCCGTCACGGACAACTTCATTCCGGTGTTGGCGACCCACTGGTCGATTCAGGACGATCAACGCACGATCTATTTCAGGTTGGACCCCGACGCCCGCTTCAGCGACGGAGAGCCCGTCACAGCGGACGACTATGTGTTCACCTGGAGGATGATGCAGTCCGAGCACATCGTCGATCCGTTCTTCAACAGCTTTGCCGAGCAGTACTACGAGTCCGTCGACAAGATCGACGACTATACACTGCGGATCGTGGGCACCCGTCCGAGCTGGCGACCCCTCTATGACTATGGAACACTCTGGCCGACGCCCTCCCATGCCGTTGTCCTCGACGAGGACTGGGTGGAGCGAACCACGAACGAGTACCAGGTCGTAGTCGGCCCCTATATCGTTTCCGAGGTGGCCCGCGGTGAATCCGTCACGTTCGAGCGCCTCGACGACTGGTGGGGAGACGGGAAGCGCTACTTCATTGGGCAATACAACTTCGACAGGATCCACCTCCGGATCATTCCATTGGAGCGGACCCTCGACTATTTCCGCCTTGGTGAGCTGGACATCGACCTGGAGTTCACAGCCAGAACCTGGAACGAGGAGTACACCTTCGAGGCAGTCCGCAACGGCTGGGTCCGACGGGCGCGAGTGTTCCTCGAGACGCCCGCAGGTGTCGGGGGGCTCCATATGAACCTCGAGGCCCCGATCTTCCAGAACAAAGACTTCCGGAAGGCGATGCAGTATCTGTTCAACTTCGAGCGGCTCAATGACAACCTGATGTTCGGGGAGTACTTCCGTCAGGTCTCGTTCTTCCACGGGTCCGAGTACGCGAGCCCCGACCTCGAGCCGTACACTTTCGATCCGGTCCTGGCCCAGGAGTATCTGGAGCGTGCGGGCTATCGACGGCCCGACGAGATTCGGAGCCGGACCATCCTCGGCAGTCTCTGGAACGCGATACGCGGACTGATCTTCACCCGGTCGAACACCGACGACATCCTAGTGAACGAGCAGGGGCAGAAGGCGAGCTTTACGCTGATCTACGGGCAGCCGGGCCTGGGCCGCCATCTCACGGTCATGCAGCAGGAGTTCCGGCGCGCCGGAGTCGACATGAAGCTCCAGCTGCTCGAGGGCGGCACAGCGTACGAGCGTGGGATAGAGCGGAAGTATGAGATGACCATGACGAACCGCACGACGAGTTTTTACCCGGTACCACGGCAGTACCTCCACAGCGAGTTCAAGGCAACGACGAACAACAACAACATTTGGGGGTTCGGAACCGCCGAAGTGGACTCGTTGATCCAGATCTACGAGGACGACCTCGATCCCGCGGCCCGTCTGGAAGCCATGCACCGGATCGACGAAATCGTACTTGAGGAAGCGTTCTACATCCCCTTCTGGGATGCGCCCTTTACACGACTCGTGTACTGGGACTATGTGCGGTTTCCCGAGTTTTACCTACCTCGAAGAAATCAGACCATGAACCTCACCGACTGGATGGTCTACTGGATCGATCCGGAGAAGAAGGCCGCCCTCGAGCAGGCGATGGCGAACGGGCAAGCGTTCCAAGTGGACCCGGAGCTCGACAAGGACTATTACGGGATTCGCGAGCGCTCCCTGCCGTGAGTCGATCCGAAGACGAGCCCCAGTCCGCAGGCGAGCTTCAGTCCGAGGACGGGCTGCAGTCTGCTCCCGGCGGCGCAGGGTCCCCGACCGCTCTCGCCGAACCTCCTCTTCTGGAGGTGGATGACCTCCAAGTCGCCTTCGAGACGGAGGACGGACTCCTTCACGCCGTGGACGGTGTGTCCTTCCGAGTGGACGCGGGCCGCACGCTCGGGATCGTCGGGGAGTCGGGCTGCGGAAAGAGCGTTACCGCGTCGTCCATCCTGAGGCTGGTTCCGAGCCCTCCCGGTAGGATCCTCGGTGGTGAGATCCGGTTCGACGGCACCGACATCTTGGGGCTCACGTCCGAAGAGCTGTCGGACATCCGGGGGAACCAGATCTCCATGATCTTCCAGGATCCCATGACGTCGCTGAACCCGGTGTTCACGGTCGAAAAGCAGATGGGGGAGGTGCTGAAGCTCCGTTTCGGATTGGAAAGAGCGTTGGCGCGCGAGCGTTCGGCGGAGATGCTACTAACGGTGGGAATCGCGGATGCGGAAGAGCGCCTTAACGCGTATCCGCACGAGCTCTCCGGGGGGATGAAACAGCGTGTCATGATCGCGATGGCCCTTCTGTGCGAGCCGAAGCTTCTCATTGCCGACGAACCCACGACGGCGCTGGACGTGACGATCCAGGCTCAGATTCTCCAGCTGATCAAGGATCTTCAGAAACGCACCGGCGCTGCGGTCATCTTCATCACCCACGACATGGGGGTCATTGCCGAAATCTGTGACGAGGTTGCCGTCATGTACGCCGGGCGGGTCGTGGAGCAGGGGCATATCGTCGAGATATTCGAGCGGAGCAGGCATCCATACACGAAGGGCCTGCTCGAGAGCATTCCCAGGCGGGGCACCGCCAAGAAGTCCGAGTTGCCCACGATTGAAGGCGTGGTCCCGTCCCTGTTCGCCCCACCCGAAGGCTGTCGATTCGCTCCTCGCTGCGAAAAACGACAACAGCTCGGCGAGGACGGCCAAAGCCGTTGCTTCGGCGAAGATCCACAGCTTCGCTCTGTAGACGACGGTCTCGTGGCATGCCACTTCCCGTTGGGGGGACTGGAATACATCACCGGAGGGTTGGTCGCGCCCACTCCGGAAGGTGCCCAATGAGCGAGAACGCGAACGCGAACGAGATCGAAAGCGTCATCGGGAACGGGAACGAGGACGGGAATGAGAGCAGGGAAGTGAGCGCGAACGGCGGCGATCCGATCCTCGTGGTGGACGGGTTGAAGAAGTACTACCCCGTGCGCGGGGGTGTCCTCGGTGGGAAGATCGGTGAGGTCCGCGCGGTGGACGGAGTCTCGTTCACGGTCCGCGAGGGCGAGACATTGGGGCTGGTCGGAGAGTCCGGTTGCGGCAAGTCGACGCTGGGCCGCGCCCTGAACCGCCTGGAGGAGCCGACCGCAGGCACGGTCCTGTTCGAAGGGAAGGACCTGGCGCACGCCTCCGGGAAAGAGCTATTCCGCCTCCGACGCGACATCCAGATGATCTTCCAGGACCCATATTCTTCGTTGAACCCCAGAATGACCATTGGCGAGATCGTTCGCGAGCCGCTCCTCGTCCACGGCGTCGGCACGAGAGCCGAGCAGGTCGAGAAGGTTCGCGAGCTGCTCGAAATCGTCGGGTTGCCGGAGGACACGCTAGGGCGCTACCCCCACGAGTTTTCTGGTGGTCAGCGGCAGCGGGTGGGACTCGCAAGGGCGCTCACGCTCGAACCGAAGCTCGTGATTGCGGACGAGCCGGTCTCGGCGTTGGACGTGTCCGTGCAGAGCCAGGTGCTGAATCTCATGGTCCGCCTGCAGAGGGAGCGGAATCTGACGTACGTATTCATCAGCCACGATCTCTCGGTGGTGGAATACATCAGTGACACGATCGCGATCATGTATCTGGGTAGGATCGTTGAAGTGGGACCGGTCGAGACGATCTTCGAGCGGGCCGCCCATCCGTACACGAGAGCGCTCATCGAGGCCATCCCGGTCCCCGATCCCACACACGGACACGAGGCCAAACCCCTCGAGGGCGAGGCGCCGAGTGCCGTGTCACCACCTCCCGGATGTCCTTTCCATCCCCGCTGCCCGTTCGCGATAGATGCGTGCAGAGAGGTCATTCCGGCCCTCGAGGCGGTGGGAGGTTCCGATGCGGTGGAAAGGTCAGACGACGGCGGGCGCGAGCACCTGGTGGCCTGCATCCGTGAAGGCGATATCTAAAGGTCAGTCTGGCACGCCCAACCCAGAGCCGCCCCCTGCGGATCTCAGTCCCGGCCGGTCAAGCGCTCGCGCAGGCCCTCGCGGTCTACCTCACGGCCTCGCAGGTAGACCCGAGAGATCGTTTGTGTGTTTCGGATGTCTTCCAACGGGTTTTGGTCGAGAACCACGAAATCCGCGCTCTTTCCGGGCGCGATCGTGCCCATCTCGCTCAGGCCGAATCGCTCCGCGGGTCGGCTGGTGGCAGCAACGATCGCCTGCATCGGCGTCATGCCCAGCCTAACGAAGATCTCCAACTCTCGATGACCCGTGTAGCCGAAGAAGTGGTCCGGAAGCGCGCCCGCGTCGGTGCCGAGCACGATGTCCACCTCCGCGGTTATGAGGCGGGAGAACGCTTCACTCAACGCCCGTTCCCGCTCGGCGGCACCTGCGGCCGCCTGTTGCGTGGCACTCCGCGCCTGCTGCGCACCACCGCCCGGTTGGCGCGCGTCATAGGCCTCTCTGAGCCGCGCCGCTACCTCTGGAAGCGTTGCCTCCTGGAGGAACGGATCAGATCCCACTCGCTCACGGCGCAGCTCACCCAGCCCGAGATTGGGGATCAAGAAGGCTCCCGACTCGCGGATCTGGGCAGCTAAGTCGTCGTCCAGAGCCGGACCGAGACGTCCGTGAAGGAACCCGGCCACCCCGGCCTCCAGCAGATCCGGCATGTCCTGTGCGTTCTGTTGATGAACAACGACCGCAATGCCGTGCGCCCGGGCCTCGTCGACGATCGCCCGATAGACCTCCCCCCCAAGCTTCTCCTGGCTCCCTCCTCGATCGTCGACCCAGATCTTGATGAAGGGGATCTCCTTTGCGGAGACCTCGCGGACGGAGGCGCGAGCTTCCTCCTCGGAAGCGACGCCTCTCAGCACGGTCATTCCGGTCTTCTCGGCGATGGCCAGCGCATGGCTCAGGAACTGGTTGTTCGGCCCCTGACCGGGCGGCGCCATCCCGGCGCCGAAAAGGAACCGGGCGCCCCCGACCTCCCCCTCCCGCTGCGCGCGTTGTATCTCGATCGCGAGGTCCTCGGGGTCGCTGCCGGCCGAGAAGACCGCGCCGAACCCGTAGTAGGCGTAACGCTCGAGGTGCTCGATCAGATTCTCGCGGGAGTAGTTGTCGGATGCCCAGCTCGTGTATCCCTCGTAGCCGAGGTGTACGTGAGCGTCGATCAAGGCCGGAATGACCGTCTTTCCAGTCAGGTCGATCGAGGGAGCTCCGTATGGTGCCATGACCTCTCCGGCGCTCCCGACCTCGAGGATTCGGTCGCCCTCGACGAGGAGTGCCCCGTTCTCGATCGTCTCTCCGTCCCCGAGGATCAGCCGTGCGCCCTCGAAGAGGAAGGTGGTGCTGGGTCCCATATCCGATGGTGCGCATCCTCCCGTGAGGGCGGCGGCGAAGCCGATCGCGACGACCAGGGCCCAGTTCATCGGGTTCGTACGTCTCATGACGCCCAGGCTACGCCGCGGCCCGGTGTGGAGCAATCCCTCCTCGCTTTGCACGAAAGCGCGCGGGCGACGAGATTGTCCGCCGATCCAGTACAGTTCGACAGTCCAGGAGACAGCCCCATGTTGCGTTCCGTGAATCTTCGAGTCTTGGCTCCGCTGGGCCTGCTGGTAGCTTCGCTAGGCCTGCTTGCGATCTCCGCACACACGGCCCCGCTTTCGGCCCTTCAGCTTGGCGGGCGTCCCGCGGAGCAATGGGCGGTCGTTTTGGAGAGCGGGCGAAGGCTCGGGGGCCTCGAGATCGCCGAGGTGGTCTCGCGCATCGGGATCCAGCCGGGCGATGTGATTGCGGACGTGGGTGCGGGCACCGGTGTGTTCTCGGTGTCGCTCGCGCGAGCCACGGGGCCAACCGGCACGGTGCTGGCGGTTGAGGTGGATGCGGGATTCCTTCCCATGATCGCGCAGAAAGCCGTGGACGGCGGGGTTGAGAATATCAGCGCCCTTCTAGGCCAATTCACGGACCCGAAGCTGCCCCGACGTGACGTCGATGTGGCGTTCTTCCACGACGTCATCCATCACATCGAGGGGCGCCAGGCCTACCTGCAGGCGACGGCCAAGTACATGGGGCCCGGCAGCCGCGTCGTGGTCGTGGACTACCATGGGGATCGACCTGGGGCGCCTCATAGTGGCCAACCTGAGCTGCTGATCACCCTCCAGCAGGTAAGGGAATGGATGTCGGTGGCCGGGTACGACATGACGCAGGAGTTCGACCTCTTCGACGACAAGTTCTTCGTGGTGTTCACGAAGAGGGATTAGGCTTCCGTACGCCGTCGGAGGTACCCCTCACTCGTACCGAAGCGCCTCCATGGGATCGACCTTGGACGCGCGCTGAGCCGGCAGGTAACCCGCTCCCAGCGCCACCCCAACGAGCAACACGGCCACCGTGATCAACACGAGTGGGTCGGAGCCCTCGAGCTCGAACAGGATCGATTCCGCGGCTCTGCCCAAGAACACGGCCGCCACGATCCCTAGGGTGCCGCCGATGAGGGTCATGCGAGCTACTTGTCTGAGCACCATCCCTCTCACACGACCCCCGGCGGCTCCGAGGGCCATCCGGAGGCCGATTTCCTTGGTGCGCTGGGTCACCGTGTATGCGAGTACACCGTAGAGCCCAATCGCTGCGAGCAGCGTGGCCAGGATCGAGAAGGCCGCGGACAACTGGCTGATCAACCGGTCCACCACAACGTTCTCCTGAATCTGTCGCTCGAGGGTCTTCAGCTGTTGCACCGGCAGATTCGGGTCGAGTCGTCCCATCAGCGGGGGGATCGCGGCGAGGATCTGATTGGGTTCTATCGACGTTCGCACGTAGAAGTTGATCGAACCCAGACTCTCGTCTTGGCGGTACGGGCGGAAAAAGACTGGGGGCACCTCCTGCTTCACGTCCGAATACCTGGCGTCCTGCACCACGCCGACGATCCGGGTGTCCAGCTCTTCACTATTCCCGGATCCCATGAAACGGCCGACGGCATCCCGGCTGTCCAGTCCAAACTTCCGCGTAAAAGCCTCGTTGACGATGGCGACCCTAGGGGCGCCAGCCCCGTCCGATGCGGAGAATTCCCGACCCGCCAGGAGTGGCATCCCCAACGTGCTGAAGTAGTTGGGCCCGATCTCGTTGTACCGTGAGCCATCGTCGATATCGGGACCCGACTGGAAGCCCTCCACCCGAACACTGCTGCCCCAACTGCTGCCCGCCAAGACCGGTACGAGCGCCGCCGAGACGCCTGATACGCCGGGAATCGCCGCGAGCTCTTCCTCGGTCCGCTCGAAAAAAACCGCCGAACGCTCGGCTTCGTACCCGTTGAGCTCCGGTGAAATCGCGAACGTAACCACGTTTTCCATGCGGAGTCCGAGATCGACCCGGCTCACGTTCACGAGACTCCTGATGAACAGCCCCGCCGACGCGAGCAGCATCATCGAAAGGGCGAGTTGAGCGGTGACCAACCCACTCCGGAACCGGGAGGCGGCGCGCGCACCGGAGGGCTGACCAGTGTTGGCTTTCAGCATCGTCACAAGATCGGGACGTGTGCTGTGCAGGGCGGGGTAGAGGCCGAAGAGGATCCCAGTACCCAACGACAGAGCTCCGGTGAAAACCAGCACCGTCGGACTCAATTCCAGAGTCAGCATCCTGAAGGCCTCGGGCGGGAGGAACGTTCCGATGAAGCCAAGCGTCGCCCGCGCCACGAAGAGGCTGGCGACGCCCCCCACCGTGGCGAGCAGCAACGATTCGGTAAGGAGCTGCGTGAGAAGTTGGTGCCGTCCGGCGCCCAGAGAGCCGCGAATCGCCATCTCCTGGCCGCGTGATGCTCCACGGGCCAGCAGCAAGTTCGCGATGTTTGCACACGCGATCAGGAGCACGATGCCCGTGATGGCCAGGAGCATAATGAGGGGTGTCCTCGCCTCACCTTGCATCGAGCTTTGCCCACGCGCGCCCTGCGCCAAAAGGATCTGCTTGGCACGGAAACGCTCCATCGTCTGCGCGCTCATGCCGTCTTGGAGGGGCGCTTCCACCTCGTCGAGGATGGCCGAGTAGGTGGCGTTGATCTCGATGTCCGCCTGCTCGATCGTGACACCTGGCTTCAGCCTGGCGAAGAGGTACATCCAATAGCTGCGCCGGCTCTCGAAGGCGGCGAAGCCGGGGCTCATCTGTCCCCGCATTGAAATCGGCACGAACACGTCCGATTCCGAGCCGAGCGTGGTTCCTTCGAATCCCCGAGGGGCGACACCGACAATCGTCATCGGATGCCCGTTGATGATGATCGACTGGTTCAGAACTCCACGATCGGCGCCAAGCTGGTTTTCCCAGTATTCGTAGCTCAGCACTGCAACGAAGTTTTCACCGATGATCTCGTCGTCCTCAGCGACGAAAAGGCGGCCCAGGGCCGGTTGAAGGCCGAGCACTGGAAAGTAAGACCCGGACACCATCATGCCCTGCCCTCTCGTGGTCTGACTCGAGAGCGACAGGTTCGCTCCGAACTCAACATGGGCCGCGATACCCGAGAATCCGCTCTGGGCGGCTTCGAGGTCGCGGAACATTGGATAGCTGAAGATCTCGTCGCATCCGCCCGCCTGGGTACACGATGTTGAGCCAGGGCTGGGGCCGGGGGCGGCCAGATTGACGAGGTCTTCCGGCTCCTGGACGGGCAGCGTCTTGAGGAGCGTCTGGTCGAAGAGCGAGAAGATCGCCGCGTTCGCGCCGATTCCAAGGGCGAGTGACAGGACCGCCACAGCCGTGACGAAAGGCGTCTTCGTGAGCGAGCGCAGGGCGAGCTTCAGTTGAGACATGCCAACCTCTTTGAGCGTCGGGAATCGAAGAGTGCTAGCAAGTTAGACGGCGAAGCCCCCCGAAGGGTTTCATTGGGCGGGAAGATGGGAGGTCGGTCCTTCACCCCAGAGATCCGGCTGGAGTGCCCTAGAGGTTCAGCCAGTAGTTCACCTTGATCAGGAAGATGTTGTCCGCCCGGATCCCGAAGAGCTCCCGCGTGTCGTAGCCGAGGTCGAAGTTCCCGACGTCCAGCGCGCCCGTCTCGTCGAAATCGGATGCGAGTTCCCTGTCTGCTCGGCTCTGTTGCCAGACCAGGAAGAGCGTCGAGCCGGGGCTCCACTCCCAGCGCAGGACGGCGTTTCCGAGAAGGCTTCTGAAGTTGAAGCTCCGGTCGCTGACTGTGAACTCCGAGGCCGGGCCCGGGCCGTCAGGATCGATCAGGTAGGTCCCGTCGTCCTGGCGGACGCTGGTGCCGATGTCCTCGCCATAGGTCGCGAAACCATATGTGCGCGGTGCACGGAACTCGGCGAGATCCCGATAGTCGCCGCTCGAGATGAGCGGTTGCGCGTATACCTGCAGGCTCAGGGTCGGTGAGAAGGTGATGTACAGGCGTGTCTCCAGTGAGAAGGTCGTCTGATCGATGGGCGCGAACACATAGCGCCGGCCGAACGTGTTCGTGGCGAGGGGATCGGAGGTCGATGTGACGTACTGCGCCTGGGTGTAGCTTCGTGTCAACGAGGGTCCCAGCCGCAGTTCCAGCTTTTCTCCCGACTTGTACGTGAAGTCGATCGATCCATTGTGCCGCCATGAGCCTGCGTCGCCACTCGAGCCGTTGTATCGCGCCCGGAAGCTCAACGTCTTACGGGAATCGGAGTTGAGACTGGTCGACCACTGGACCGAACGGGGCCGCCGGGCCAACGGCCCTCCCCTCGTGAGCCGGTCGTCGAGCGTCGCGGGCCGGACCGCCCCGCGCACCGAACCGCCCCAGTAGTTGAGCCACCGCCACTGGAACTGAAGATTGACGTCACTGAAGAGCAGGTCACCAGCGGTGTTCCACTTGTTGTCGGGCCCACCCTGGATGCTCCAATCTCGGAAGTAGCTGCCCGGTCGGGGCTGGCTCCACCGAAAGTGCGTATCCAGAATGACCCGTTCGGTTTCGGTCTGAAACCCGATGTCGTTCACCTCGTAACCCGGGCTGAGGTATGCCGTGGCCACCCTACCCGTGAACGAACCGGCCTGTTTGTTGATCTCTCCCATGGCGTAGGCCCCGCTCATGGAGGTCGCGATCGGATCAACGCCCAGATGGGTCGCATCAGGCCGTTGGAGGTACCGAGCCGAAGAGAGCTGAGCGCTCAGTATCGAAGCGGGGTCTCCCTGGATGTGACTCGTGGCAAACGCGCTGCTGACCTTCCAGCTCCGGTTGGCAAACTCGTGTACGAGGTCGGCTCCCGCGACGTAGGCTGCGGAGCGAAGCCGGCCGGCGAGCACCGGGTCCCCGATGTCGCGGTGAACCGCCGTGGCGATCACGCCGATCTGTGTCTCGCCCGCTCGCATATCCTTGCGAACTCGCCCGGTAAAATAGTTCGTAGTGGGCTCCAATACGCTCCGGCCCTCTACCCCGGCTCCGTCTACGTAGGGAGCGAACTCCCGCCCAGTCACTGCGTCGATCACGCCCACCGACCAGCCGTTTCCGATCCTTCCAGTGATTTTTGCGGCGCCGAGAATGGTGGTGGATACCGGCACGTTGGAGAACACGGCGTTCGACGAGACGCGGCCTTGCGGCCTACGACCTATGCGCCGCGAGTACAAGATCTGGGGCGCCCGTCCCGTGCTTCCGGTGGGACCACCCCGGCCGAACCTGAAGATCTCGGCCCCCTCGACGAAGAACGGACGTCGCTCCTGGAAGCGCGTTTCGAAGGCAGTCAGATTGATGACGGCGGGGTCCACCTCGATTTGCCCGAAATCCGAGTTCACGGTGGCGTCCAGCGTCAGATTCGAGCCGAGGAGGTATTTGAGGTCCACGCCGGCGCGGCCGTAATAGTCGGAGCCCGTCCGGAACGGATTGTCGAACGGCACCTGCGAGTTGGGTTCCTGAAAGATGTACTCCGCGCTCATGCCGATGTACGGAAGCAACTCGAGCCTTTTTTGCCCCCCACCGATTCCTCGGATTCCCGTGAGGTGCCCGTACCGCGCGACGCCGCCCCGCTCCAGCTTGGGAGTGAAGGAAAAGGTCGCTCTCTCCTGGTTGCGCCGGATGGTCCTCTCCACCTGAATTCCCCAGAGCTGTTCATCGTCGGGGCTGAACCGGAGCTGGCTGAAGGGGATGCGCATCTCCGTGAACCATCCCTCATCCGTAATCACCGAGACCACGTCCCATATGGGGTCCCAGGAGGAATCACCACCGCCGTCGCCACGGCTGCTGCTGCCGCCGCCGCTGCTGCTCACTGTTGCGTCCCGTTTCATCCCAGACGGGTTGGTCGCGAAGCGGAATGCGGTCCGATGGTCATGGTAGCTGTCGATGGTGATCGAGAATTGGTCCGAGTCCGAAACAAAGGCGTCCCGACGGGCCAGGCGGGTCATGATGAGGCCAGAGTCGTAGAAGCGTCCTCCGATATAGAGGGCGTCGTCGTCGTAGACGAATCGGATGTCCGTCGGCTGGCTGACCGGCTCCCCTTCGTCCGGATCGATCTGAGTGAAGACCGTCATGGGCGTGGCCGCCATCCACGCGTCCTCGTCGGGCATTCCGTCGATCTGGATGCTCGAGGAGGCCCGGACCGCACCGACAACCGGGGCTTCCGAGTGCGGGAGAAGCACAAAAATCGGATCGGGAACGGGACGGTCCGCCTCCTGAGCCGAGACGGACGGGGCCCACAGCAACAGGCTTCCCAGCACGAGGGCTGAGCAGCGGCCCGAGGGGCCTAGAATGGGGACGAGCCGGTCACGGCCGGTAGTGAGTCGTTCCTGCTCCACTCGTTCCAGGAGCCGTCGTAGAGCCGTGTGTCATACCCGAGATGTTTGGCGATGAGATAGGTATAACTGGCCCGCATGCCTATCCAGCAGTAGTTGACCACGGTCGTTCCACCATCGACGCCTGCCCCCCGGAACTGTAGCCGGACCTCTGCCAAGTCGCGCAATACCGGGTTCTCCGGAGCCACAAGAAGATCTTCCCAATAGAGATTGCGGGCGCCGGGGATGTGACCCGCCCGTCCTCCAATCCGCGTCGGAATGCGTCCGCTGTACTCGCCCTCGGGGCGTGAGTCGATGAGTGCGATGCCGGGGTCGTCCAGACGCTCCTCGATCCATTCGGCGGAAACGAGCACATCGTCCCGGATTATCGGCGCAAGCACACCGCGCGCTCCCTGCGCCGGGGTCGCTACGAGGGGCTGTTCCGCGGCCTTCCATGCTTCCAGACTGCCGTCCAAGACCGCCGTGCGGGCGCCGTGGCCGAGATAGTCGAGCGTCACGTAGGCCCGAGCAGGAAGGTGCGCCGGAGAGCCGTAGAGGATGACCAGCGTTTCGTCCGAGACTCCCGCCACCTCGAAGGGCTCGATCACCTCCTCGATCGGGGGCACCTCGACGATCAGGCTGTCTCGAACTTGCACGATCTCTTGGTAGTTGAGGAACCGGGCGCCCGGGATGAACTCACCGGAGGCACGCGCGGTGGGCATGCCGACATGAAGCACAACCATCGCGGAATCCAGGAGGTGTTCGGCGAGCCAGTCGACGGAGACGAGGACGCCAGGTGCGTCCTGGGCGGGTGTGGCTAGCTGCGACGAGATCGCGGCCTGAGCCGGTCGTGCTACCAGGATCGACAGAATCAGGCAGGCCGCCGGGGCCCCGGTCATCCATTTCGTGGGTGGGTGCGTCCGTCGGACTCCGAGCGTCATCTCCCGAGCTTCATCCTGAAATCGCCCTTCCTTTGCTCGTCCATACTGGCTACATGGGGCTGGCTCGGCCATGAGGTCCCCGGATGACCGAACAACAGTATCATAGGGTGTGGTCGATGGGGCAAACGGAGTAGCTTCCCACCCATGTTCGACTTCACCCTGCACGCCATGGACGGCGCCGCCCGCACGGGGACCTTCGCGACGCCCCATGGTGATGTGGAGACGCCCGTCTTCATGCCCGTGGGAACCAACGGATCGGTCAAGGGCGTCTCTCCCGAGGAGGTCGAGGGCACCGGGGCGTCCATGATCCTCGCCAACACGTACCACCTGTACCTGCGCCCGGGACACGAGTTGGTCCGGGAGCTAGGGGGAGTTCACGACTTCATGCGCTGGGACGGGCCGATCCTCACCGACTCGGGCGGCTACCAGGTCTTCTCGCTCTCGGGCAGCAACGAGATTCGGGACGATGGCGTGGTCTTCCAGAGCCACATCGACGGGTCCAGCCATCTCTTCACGCCCGAGGGTGTGATGGACATTCAGAGGGCACTGGGTGCCGATGTCGTGATGGCGTTCGACGAGTGCATCCCGGGGGGCGTCAGCCGCGAGGAGGCCGAGGCGGGGAATCGGCGCACGCTGGACTGGTTGTCACGCTGCCGGAATCGCTTCCATGCACTCGATGACGATGAAGTGGGGGGAAACCAAAGCCTTTTCCCGGTCCTTCAGGGGAACATCTACGAGGACCTCCGCCTGGAGCACCTTCGGGCGTTCCTCGATCTCGGGGACTGGAACGGTATGGGAATCGGGGGACTCAGCGTGGGTGAGGCGAAGGATGACACATGGCGAGTGCTCGAGGCGCTCCATGCGGAGATTCCTGACGGGCTTCCGCGCTACCTCATGGGTGTGGGGTATCCCGACGATTTTCTCGAGTCCGTGGCCCGTGGATGCGACATGTTCGACTGTGTGGCGCCCACCCGGAACGCCCGCCACGGGACGGCGTGGACGTCGGTCGAGGGTCAGATCAACCTCAAGGGAGCCCGCTTCATTCGCGATCGGAAACCGATCGATCCCGCGTGCGACTGTTACGCGTGCCGGGGGTATGATCGTGCGTACATCAGGCACCTTTGTGTGTCGAGCGAGCTGTTCGGTGCCCGGCTTGTTTCGATCCACAACATTCGATTCCTGGTCCGGCTCGCTGAGGAGTCCCGGAAGCGCATCGCAAATGGTACCTTCCAGTCCTGGTCGCGGGATTGGCTCGAACGATACCGGGGCTCGAAAGAGGCAGGGGTCTAGTGCAACCCAGAGCGGAGATCGGTTTTGGTTGAAGCCTTACTCGCAGTTGTGATGGCCCCCCGGCAGGGGGCGAGTGGCACGTTCGTGTTCTTCCTGAACATGGGCGCTGTGGTCTTGATCTTTTACTTCTTGCTGATCCGCCCGCAGCGAAAGGAGCAAGAGCGGCAGAAGCAAATGATAGCGGCGATTGCGAAAGGTGATGAGATCGTGACCAACGGCGGAATCATCGGCACCGTGATCAGAGCAGAGGAGGACCGCCTGATCATCAAGACTGGTGGCGAGACCAAGATCACTGTCGAACGGAGCCGGGTCTCCCACAAGGTCCAGGCGGACCGTCCGGTAGCTGCGGAAAAGTAGGCAGTGATCTTGGCCGGATAGGCATGGAGGCGAAGTAGGAATGGCGGTTCGCAGGATTTTGCTGCTCGGTGAAGAAATCCTCCGCGATCCGGGTGTAGAGGTGGAGGCCTTCGACGACGAACTGCGTGCGCTGGTCGATGACATGCTCGAGACGATGTACTTCGCCGAAGGGATCGGCCTAGCGGCTCCCCAGATCGGCGTCTCGCGGCGAGTATGCGTGCTCGACCTGCAGGACAAAGACGACCCCGAGGGCGGACGTTGGGTCTTCGTCAATCCGGTTATCGTCGAGTCCAGCGAAGAAGAGGACAAGGCGTCCGAGGGCTGCCTCAGTATCCCCGAGATGGAGGAGATCGTGACGCGGCCTGTGCGTGTCACGGTCCGCGGCTTCGACGCCGAGGGACAAGCCATTGAGGTCGAGGCGGACGGGTTGCTGGCCCGTGCGCTCCAGCATGAGATCGACCACCTGGACGGGATTCTTTTCATCGACCGGCTGAGTACGTACAAGCGGCGTGCGTTGCTCAAGAAGTGGAAAAAAAGCCGGAAAGAGGAGGCGAAGGCGTGAAGATCCTCTTCTGGGGAACGCCGGAGTTTGCAGTACCCTCTCTTCGGGCGCTCGGCGAAGAGGGGCACGACATCGTGGGCGTCGTGACCCAGCCGGACCGTCCCGCCGGGAGGGGCAGGGAGCTTCGGGCGTCGGCGGTCAAGGCAGAGGCTCTCGACGAGAGCTTCGCAGTCCTGGAGCCCGAGTCCGCGCGCAGTGATGACTTTGTCGAGGAGATCGCGGGCCTCGGGGCGGACCTGTCGGTCGTCGTGGCGTACGGCCAGATCCTCTCGCGGGAAGTCCTGGACGTCCCCGCTGAGGGCTCGCTGAATCTGCACGCGTCGCTTCTCCCGGCGCTGCGGGGGGCGGCGCCCATCAACTGGTCCATAGTCCGAGGCGAGACGGTGACCGGTGTCACGGTGATGCGCATGATCGAGCAAATGGACGCCGGACCGATCCTCTTCCAGACCGAGGAGCCGATCGATCCGGAAGAGACGGCCAGCGACCTCAGGATGCGCCTTTCCGAGGTCGGGGCCGAAGCCTTGGTGGAGGCGCTCGTGCTCTTGGAGGCTGATATGATCGAGGAGCACGAGCAGGACGAGTCGCTGGCGACCTACGCGCCCAAGGTCGATCGTGCCACTGCCCGGATCGACTGGGCCGGTGAATCGGGCGCCGTGAGTAACTTCATTCGAGGGATGGATGCGGTGCCGGGAGCGTGGTCGGAGCTCGAAGGCCAACCAGTCAAATTTTTCAGGCCAGAGGCGAACCCCGAGGTCGTCCCGGAGGCTCGACCGGGCACCATACTGGAGGCCGACCGGGACTCGGGACTGCTGTTGGCGACGGGTGAAGGAGCCGTACGCATAAGCGAGGTCCAACCGCCGGGGAAGCAACGGATGGAGGCGGGCGCGTGGATTCTGGGGCGCGGCGCGACAGCCGGCCAACGCTTCGAGTGATCCCGAGGTTACATGTCGTCACCAACGACGAGATCCTGGCCCGGCCCGATTTCGAGACCCGGGCGAGCGAGGTGTGTGAAGCATTGGAGACACGCGAGCGCACCGATGGGGGCGTGGTTGATAGTCGCGTGGCGCTTCATCTACGGGGGCCCCGCACGACGGGGCGGAGTCTCACTCGCTTGGCGCGGACTCTGTGTGGGTACGCCGCCGCTTCCGGGGTCACGCTTCTCGTGAACGATCGTCTGGATGTTGCGTTGGCTGTCGGAGCGGCGGGCGTCCACTTGGGCTCCCGCTCGGTGCCGCCCACGGAGGCACGACGTCTCTTGGGGGGGAGTCGCCTCTTGGGCGTATCGGTGCATAGCGAGAGCGAGGCAGTGAACGCAACCGAGTCGGGAGCGGACTATCTGTTTTTGGGCCCACTGTTCGATACGCCCTCGCACCCTGGCGTGGCCGCTGGAGGTGCTGAAGTCCTGGACGGAGTAGCGTCGCGAGTCGAACTACCCGTGGTCGGAATCGGCGGCGTGACACCGGAGCGCGCGGCTGCGGTTCTCGCCTCCGGTGCTTACGGAGTGGCGGCCATAAGAGGCATCTGGGACGCCCCCTCTCCGCGCAATGCCGTCCAGGCTTATCTTGATGCTGTGGAGCGAGCTATCTGTAATGAGTGATCCAGGAAGCATTCAGGTGCACGTGAACGGGAAGGAGCGAGAAGTCCAGTTTGGGCTCTCGGTCCATGAACTCGTGGAATCCTTCGACCTCAACCCCCTGCTGATCGTGGTCGAGCTCAATCGGGAAATCCTCAACCGTGACCAGTTCAA
Source organism: Longimicrobiales bacterium (assembly GCA_965249775.1). Lineage (GTDB taxonomy): Bacteria > Gemmatimonadota > Gemmatimonadetes > Longimicrobiales > Gaopeijiaceae > UBA822. The sequence goes on along the minus strand of OZ252253.1, from coordinate 1,931,873 downwards.
GAACGTCCTGGTCTCGGAGGGAGACGCGGTCGAGTTGGTCCACTTCGTCGGAGGAGGCTGATATGGGAACTAGCGAAGCGGCTGTCGCCCACGCCGTCGATGGTGCTCTCACCGAAAATCTGCGGATCGGCGATCAGGAGTTCGAGTCCCGCCTCTTCGTTGGCACGGGGAAATATCCCGATAACGAAACCATGGTGGAGGCGATTCGGGCGTCAGGCACCGCGATGGTCACGGTGGCCGTGCGCAGGGTCGATTTGGACCGCACGCAGCGGGAGGGCATCCTCTTCCACCTGGATCCCGAGGAGTTCTTTCTGCTTCCCAACACCGCAGGGTGCTATACGGCGGAGGACGCGATCCGCTACGCCCGACTCGCCCGCGCGGCAGGCTTCAACGAGTGGCTCAAGCTCGAGGTCATCGGCGACGAGACGACGCTCGTACCCGACACGCAGGCCACCCTGGAAGCAGCGGAGACGCTGGTGGCCGAGGGCTTCAACGTGATGGCCTATACCAATGATGATCTCGTGACCGCCCTCCGTCTGGAGGATGCCGGCTGTGTGGCCGTCATGCCCCTCGCGAGCCCGATCGGCAGTGGGCTCGGTATCGTAAACCCGTATTTCATCCGGGAGATCAAGCGGCGATGCGATGTTCCGATCATCGTGGACGCGGGAGTCGGGACGGCCTCCGATGCGTGCGTCGCGATGGAACAAGGGGTGGACGGCGTGCTCATGAACACGGCTATCGCGACCGCCACCAATCCAGTGGCGATGGCGCACGCGATGCGGCTCGCCACCCAGGCTGGGCGGCTGGCGTATCTGGCGGGCCGTATGGAGGCCCGGGAAATCGGGATTCCGTCGTCGCCGACGCGAGGGATGTTGGACTGAGCACTGCACCCGCCACGGAGGGCCGACTGGTCGCTTCGGATATTCTCGCGGCGGTGGCTCGTGGGCGGAGACTCGACCGGGCCTTTGCGGCCGCTACTCACTCGCTCGACCCCCGCGATCGCGCTTGGTGCCGAGAGTTGGTGTTCGGTATTCAGCGGCTCAGAGGCCGACTCGACTACCTTCTCGACCGAAAGGTTGAGCGCGGACTCGAAAGTGTAAAAGCCGGTGTGCGGGACTCACTTCGGATCGGCCTGTACGAGCTTCTGTATATGGGCGGCGTGCCCGAGTACGCTAGTGTGTCTCAGGCGGTCGACCTCGCGCAGGCGAAGGGCGGGAAGGGCGTTGCCGGATTCGCGAACGCGGTGCTTCGGGGCATCGCACGGGAAGGCGGTGGCCCGGAGCACTTCCCCGACCCCGAGACCCATCCCGTGGAGTTCCTGTCCACGTGGGGGTCGCATCCCCGGTGGTTGATAGAGCGGTGGCTCACTCGATGGTCTTCCTCGGACGTTCGGAAGCTGGTCGAGGCCAATAACGGCGTGCCTCCGCTATCTCTTCGGTGCCTCTGGGATTCGCCCGAAAAATCCGCGGAAGCGCTTGAAGCCCAACGAATTCCGGCCACCGCAGTTGGTTCTGGCACGGGATGTGTAGTGGTTTCCGGACATGGATCCCTGGGAGAGGCGATGGCGGTTGTTCCGGCCGTGGTACAGGACCCCGCGGCCGCCTTGGTGGTCACATATGCCGATCCGAGTCCGGATGCCCTTATCGCCGACCTGTGTGCGGCCCCGGGCGGGAAGGCGTTGGCGCTCGCGGCGCGAGGCAATGCGGTCTTGGCGGCAGATCGGTCGATCGAGCGCCTGCGACTCGTTCGGGACAACGTAGATAGAGTGAGGGAGCAAGGCCCACGTAGGGTTCGGGTAAGTACGGTGCAGGCGGATGCATCGGCCCCTCCGGTCACCGGACCGGACATGCTCTTGTTGGACGTCCCCTGCACAGGCACCGGGACGCTGGGACGCAACCCGGACATTCGCTGGAGGCTCACGCCGAATCGGCTGGACGAGATGGCGGCGCTCCAAGGCCGCATCCTGGACGCGTCAGCGAAGGTGGTACCAAGTCGAGGCTTCTTGGTGTATGCAACTTGCAGCCTGGAGTCGGAAGAGAACGAGGCACAGATCGAGGCCTTCATGGCCCGTCGGCCGGATTTCCGGATGGACCCCGGCGATGGCGTGGAGGGAGCCTTCTTGGACGATCGGGGATACCTCTATGTCACGCCCCAGGCGTTCGGGTTCGACGGAGCGTTCGCTGCCCGTCTGAGGAAGGAGTAGCGGTGAGACTAGGAAGCTCGATCCGGCGACGCCGGTTTCGCAGTGACGGACGTTTCGAGTGGCCGAAGAAGAATCGGTGGGTTGGTGTCGGGCCGCTCAAGCTCTCCCGAGAGGCTGGCCTCGTGTTGGGGGGTGGGCTGCTCTTCGGGTTCGTTTTCGGGTACTTCGGGACCACCCGTCTGCTCTTCCCGATGCCGTCGCCGCCAGGAGATCTGGTCGAAGTGCCCGATGTCCGGGGGCTCGACCGCGCGGCGGCTCTGGACATGATCGAGAGCGCCGGGGTTCAAGCCGCCGTGACCGATTCGTTTCGGCATCCAACGGCGTTGAGGAATGAAGTTCTGGGTCAGACTCCACTTGCCGGGCAACTCTCTACGGCGACAAACACGGTCGCTCTGACCGTGAGCCTGGGCCCGGTGCGGATGCCCGTGCCGGATGTGGTCCGGCTCGGCTTGAGCTCGGCCAGGACGGTTCTAGAAGCGAGCGGCTTCGCGGTCGTCGAGTACACGCTCGAGGCTGACTTGCCGGCGGGCCAGGTGGTGGAGACATCGCCCGAGGCAGGAACCGAAGTGGATCTACCTATGGAAGTCCAAATCGCCGTGAGCATCGGCCCTCCGTTGATCCCCATGCCGCTCCTTCTCGGGATCGAACAGGAAAGTGCCGAAGTCATGCTCGACTCCCTCGACTTCGAACTATCGGAAGTCGAGTATCGGTTCCGGTTCGGGCGGGACCAGGGGCGCGTGGTCGAGCAGCATCCGCCGCCGGACAGCCTCGTGAGCCCCGGTAGTCGCGTGAGGTTGGTCGTCGGGAGGCGATCCTCGGCCCGGCGCGGCGGGAGAAACTAGCTGTTTTCGGGACACGGGCGTTAAATTAGAACTCGACCAAGTGAAGGCTGCTGAAGGACTACAGTGGAAGCCTTCCAGTTCTACGAGGCCCGCTGACACATGACCGTGGAACCGAAGCCGAGCACTCGATATTCGAACCGACCCTACGCGTACGCGCTGGTCGGGGTTGCTCTGCTGATAGCGGTCGCGTGGATGAACCAAGATCGCGTTCCGCCGGTGACCGCCGGAACCGTCGCTCCGGACTTCGAGGTCAACAACCTCGCCGGCGGCCTGGCTCGCCTCAGCGACCACAGCGGTGAGGTCGTCTTGGTGAACATCTGGGCGACCTGGTGCCTCCCCTGCCGAGAGGAAATGCCTTCGATGGAGCGACTCTATCAGGAGCTCGGTGAGGAGGCGTTCGAGATCATGGCGGTCAGCATCGATACCGAGGTGGGCGGAGTCGACCGGGACGGTAACCCTGGAGGCAATGTTCAAGCGTTCGCCGACTCGCTCGGGCTGTCGTTCCCGATACTCCACAATCCGTCAGGGGACATCCAGCAGTTGTACCGTACGACTGGTGTGCCGGAGTCCTTTCTGATCGGTAGGGACGGGATCCTGTACAAGAGGTTGGCGGGCCCAACCGAGTGGGATGCGCCCCAGCATCAGGAGCAGATCCAGCGTCTACTGGCCGCTCCCAAGTGATTCCACGTCCCTCGCCTAGGACTTTCTAATGCCCGTCCGGCCTCTTATGCGCGGCCTCGCTCGCAACGGCCGACTCAAGCTGGCGGCGTTCGGACTGGCTCTATTCCTTTGGGTTCTGATCCGCGTTGGGAATCCTGGACTGCGTGATCTACTGGTTCCGGTCGATATCCAGCTCGGCGACCCGGGCTGGGTCCTGTTGGAAGATCCGGAACCCCAGATGGTGCTCGTCAGCTTCCGAGGCCCACCCGGCGAGATCTTCCGTCTCACCGACCGCGAGGGCGTGTCGGTCGACGTGAACATCACGGAGATGTCGGATGAGGAGATGGTGATCCAGCTCCAGCCAGAGTGGGTGACGGTGGACGGATACCGCGGTGTACAGGTGGAGGACATCGTTCCGCGAGCGATCAACGTGCACCTCGATCGCACGACCACGAGGAGTATTCCGGTTCGCGTGAGCACGCGTGGAAGATTGCCGGAGCACCTGGCACTGACCCGTGCTCCTTCTTCGACACCCTCCGTTGTCAGGGTGAGCGGACCGGCGAGTCTCGTAGACAGGTTGGACTCCTTGGACGTCCTTCCCGTGAACCTCACCGGCGTTAACGGGCTGATGACGGTGGAGGCCGTTGTGGATACGGCGGGCATCAGCGGATTGAGCATGGTACCTCAAGTCGTCGCAGTGAGAATTCCGGCGGAGGAGTCCATCGAGCGGGTGTTTAACGGCGTTCCGGTCATTCCGGATCCGCTCGTGGGAACTGGGCCGATCCAGGTGTTGACGGCCGCCGTACGTGTCACCGTGAGGGGGGCGCGCAGCAGCGTGTCGGCGATGGACGTAGACATCTTGAGGGCGGTCGTTCCGTCCTCTTCACTTCGGGACCTCGGAGAGGCCGAGGAGCGCCGAGTCCCGATCGTCGTGGAAGGCGTTCCCTTGTATATGTCCGCGGTGCCGGGGGCCGACACGGTCCGGGTTCGTAGACGGATCGAGTTGTGAGCGGTCCGCTCATTCTGGGCCTCGAGACGAGTTGTGACGAAACCTCCGCTGCGGTACTGAAGGCTCCGGACACCCTCAAGGGCCACGTGATCTACTCCCAGGACGAGCACATGTTGTATGGCGGTGTCGTTCCGGAGATTGCGGCGCGTGCCCACGTCCAGCGCATCGACGAGGTGGTCGACCAGGCGTTGGGGGAAGCGGGTTGTGCCTTGAGCGATATCGACGCCGTTGCCGCCACCGCGGGGCCCGGCCTCATCGGGGCGCTCCTGGTGGGCTTTTGCTGGGCGAAAGCCGCGGCTTTCGGTCTGGGTAGGCCGCTCGTGCCTGTCCATCACATGGAGGCCCATCTCTTCGCCCCGTCGCTCGAGAACCCCGACGCGAATCCGCCGTTCGTGGCGCTGCTGGTCTCGGGTGGCCATTCACTTCTCTTGCATGTGCCGGAGTGGGGCACCTATCACTGGTTGGGGCAGACGCGGGACGACGCCGCCGGTGAGGCCTTCGACAAGGTGGCGAAGCTTCTGGGCATGCCGTACCCGGGTGGCCCGGCCATCGAAGCCGCGGCATCCCGGGGTGACGACGCACGGTACCGCTTGCCTCGACCGATGCTACGAAAGGATCAGCGGCCCGGCGACGACGATTTCTACGATTTTTCTTTCAGTGGGTTGAAGACGGCGGTGGTCACCCTAGTCCGTGAGATCGAGGCGGATCGGTCGCTCGAGCCGGAGAGGGAAGACGTTGCGGCGTCCTTCCAGGCGGCAGTAGTCGATGTCCTGACGGAGAAGACGATGCGGGCGGTGGAAGAAAAGGATTGCCGACGCGTGCTGCTCGGAGGTGGGGTGTCCGCCAACGGAAGGCTGCGGGAAGCACTGGCAGAGCGGCTCGAGCCGGATGGTGTGCTCCTGAAAGCGTCTCCGCGGCTGTCATTGGACAATGGTGCGATGGTGGCTCGGGCAGGTGCGTTTCGTCTCGGGCGGGGAGAGGTGGCATCGCTGGATGCCTCGGCTGACCCTAACTTGTCGTTTCCCGGATTGATCAGAGCTTCCGCCTGAGCTTTTCTTCAGAGCCGATCGCCCACCGGGAAGGAACTGACTGAGGAACAGCCTTCCAAGGACACTTGTTGTGTACCCGATCTTTTTCAATCTACCGAGCTGGCTACCCTTCATGGGTGGGGCGCCGATCACTTCCTTCGGCGTGTTCATGTTCCTTGCCTTCGTGACGGGGGGGGTCTTGCTGCGCTCCGAGATGGAGCGGGCCGGCCACGATCCGGATCGGGCCTTCGATCTGGTATTCATGGGGGTCTTGGGAGGGGTCGTTGGGGCCAAGATCTACTATGTGCTCCTGAACTACGAGGCGCTTCTGGCCAACCCGCTGTCGGCTATTTTCTCGCGGGGTGGAATGGTGTGGTACGGCGGATTTGCGGGGGCGACTATCCTCATCGTTCTCGAGGCCAAGCGGAGGGGTCTGCGAGTGGGAGAGGTCGTGGACCTCGGCTCCCCGACCCTAGCCATCGGGTATGCGGTTGGCCGGATGGGGTGTTTCTTGGTCGGCGACGACTACGGGCGGCCTACCGGGTCCTGGGTGGGGATCGCGTTTCCCGACGGCACGCCGCCCACGCGGGTGGATGTTCTCGAGAGCTACTTCGGTATTCAGGTCGATCCGGCCCTGGTCGAGCGCTTCGGGCAGGTCGTTCCCGTGCACCCCACTCAGCTCTACGAGATTGCGATGGCCTCCCTCATCTTTCTCGTTCTCTGGAGGCTCAGGGTGCACCAGCACGCCCCCGGCTGGCTCTTTTGGATTTGCTTGACCCTGCTCAGCGTCGAACGCTTCCTGGTGGAATTCGTCCGAATCAAGGACGACCGCTTTTTCGGGCCTCTCACCGTTGCTCAGGTCATCGCCATGGCCCTCGTGCTCGTCGGTCTTTGGGGGGTACAGCGAACGTGGTCGAAGGGAGGCCAGGCCGCGGAAGCGGAGGCCACAGAACAGGAACCCCAAGGAGACACAGCCTGACAAGTCGGGCAGGGTGACGACAGAATGCTGACGGTCCTACACGGGTCGGACGTACACTTTGGGAAACCCCATCGGCCGAGCGTAGCCAACGGCTTTCTCGAGATGGCGCGAAGAGTCGCTCCCGATGTAGTCGTCTTGGCCGGAGACCTGACGCAGCGGGCCAAGGTCCGAGAGTATGAGCAGGCCCGATCGTTCCTCGGGGAGCTCGAGGATGTGCCGGTCGTGGTCACCCCCGGAAACCATGACGTCCCGCTCTACCGGGTGCATGAGCGGCTCTTTGCTCCGTTCCGGAATTACCGGACGTTCATATCCCAGGAACTCGACGCCGTAACCCAGGTCGGCGGAGCTGTTTTCGTGGCCTTGAACTCGGCCAATCCTCATCGGGGAGTCGTGAACGGACGTATCGTGGAGCGCCAACTCCGTTTTCTGGCACGCATCTTCCAGGAAACATCTGATGCGGATGTCCGTATCGTAGTGACGCACCATGCTTTGGCTCCGCCGCCGGATGGTGGGTCGGACGCGGTCATCCCGAGAAATGGATTTCTCCTGGACCGGTTCCGGGAGCTGGGAGTGGATTTGATTCTCAGTGGACATCTACATCGCGGCTTTGTGACTGTTTCGTCGGAAGTGCGGCCAGACCACCGGGACCGGGGTGACATCGTTATTGTCCACAGCGGGACTACCGCATCCAGTCGGGGCCGAGCGGCCGAGAAGGGGGAGAACAGTGTGAACCTGTTGCAGATCGGCGCCCAGAGCATCGAAGTGATTCCGTACTGGTTCCAAAGGGATGGGTCGGGCTTCGTGGCGCGTGAGTCTAATTCGGTGCGGAGCCTCAGGTGACCAGATTCTACGTGCCGCGGGAGGCCGGGGCTCGCGAAACCATCGCCGCGCTCGCCGTCGCCTTGGGTGTAGGGGGCCTGTCCTTTTATTTGGTCAGGATGCTCATCGCTCGGGACGCTCTGGAAACCAAGGCTGTGGCCCACGTGGCAGCCGAGCCGGGACGCCACCCCGGAGCCAGGCGCGAAGGAGCTGGGCAATAGGCCGGATGCGGAACCTTAGCGTCTTTTCAGTCCTGCTTGCGGTGCAGGCACCGCTCTCCGCGCAAGCGTCCTCCGACCAAGCCTCTCCCGTCCAGGTGAGAAGCATCGAGTTCCAGGGGAATGAGGCATTCTCGAAGGATTCGTTGGCGCGCTCCATCGTCAATCGTGAGACGAGGTGTCGTTCCTTCTCGTTGGGATTCTTCTGCCCCTTTGGTGTCCAGCGCGAGGTGCTCAATGAGCGTGAGTTGTCACGGGACATGCTGCGGCTCGCGACTTTCTACCACATCCGTGGTTATCGGGAGGTAGGTGTCGACACGTTGATCGCCCGTCCGGCCGAGGATGCCGTGGAGTTGTCGTTTCTGATCGAAGAAGGTCAGCCTGTACGCATCGCGAGCCTCGTGGTGAACGGGCCAGACCCGTTCGAGGATTTCGATCCAACTGCCGACCTGCCCACCCAGGTGGGTGGTTTGCTCAACGCGATGGATCTTGCCGCCACCCGAGACACGCTGATCCAGCGGTTCCGAAACCGAGGCTACCCCCGTGCGGACGTCTCTCGTTCGTGGCAACTGCCAGCGGAGAGTCCATACCAGGCAGATGTCACCTTCGACATCGAACCGGGGCCGCATTCCGTCTTCGGTCCCATCACGTTCGTCGGTAACGAACAGCTCGACGAGAATGTGATCCGCCAACTACTGCCTTTCGAGGAAGGACAGGAATATTCCGCTGTGCGTACGCTCGAGGCGCAGCGTAATCTATTCTCCATCGAGATGATCCAGCGCGCATCGATCGTCGAAGCGGTGGATCCCGCGGGTGTCGTGCCCGACAGTGTGGTCCCGCTCCAGGTACAGATCACGGAGGAGGACGTTCACAATGTGCGCTTCGGTGGGGGATGGAGTACGCTGGAGTGTCTGAACGCCGAGGGGCGTTGGACGAGCCGAAACTTCTACGGCGGAGCGAGACGACTCCAGCTTCGGGGGCGAGTGTCCAACGTGGCGGCTGACGAACTGCAGGAAAGCGTTTGTCGTCAAGCCGGCATCAACGAGTTCGGCGGTCTGAACTGGTTGGTTGCGGCGGAGTTTTCGCAGCCGCTGATCCGCCGAAGTGTGTCCCTCGGCCTCAGCCTGTTCTGGGACCGCCAGAGCGTCCAGGACGTGTTCGTGCGTGAGGCGGTGGGTATGAACATCTCCCTTTTTCGGGCGTTTTCCGCGAACACGTCGGTCACCTTCGCGTACCGCCCGGAGTTCACCAAACTAGAGGCGGCCGCGGTCTTCTTTTGCACGTCGGTCCAGGTGTGTGCACCCGAGGACATCGCCAGCCTTCAGGAACCGAGCTGGTTGGCCCCCCTCTCCGTCAACCTCGTACAGTCGAACACCAACAACGCCCTTAACCCCACTAGCGGATACCGTGTCGTGCTCAACTTCGAGCACGCATCCACCCTGACCGGTTCCGACTTTCAGTACAATCGGGCGTTGGGCGAAGTGACCGCCTACGTCGAGACGGGGCGTGGCCAGGTGCTTGCGGCTCGGGTCCGGGGCGGATGGATCAGCGCGGGCACGTTTGCCTTCGGTGGCGAAGTCGTGCACCCTCAGAAGAGGTTCTTCTCGGGGGGAGCCAATAGTGTCCGGGGGTTCGCGCAGAACCAGCTCGGCCCCAGAGTGCTCACGGCGGATCCTTCGTCGCTCCTGTTCCCGATCGACGGCATAGGGGTGACGCCCTGCTCTCCAGCCGAGGTCATGGACCTCATGTGTAACGCCAACCCGTTGGACGACGGGTCCTTCGGAACACCGCGCCCTACTGGTGGAGACCTCGTGCTCGAGGGCGGTCTCGAGTACCGGATAGCGATGGGGCGGCGTCTGGAGGCCGCCATCTATGCCGACTTCGGACGGATCTGGACGGAACCGGGCTCGGGTAAGGTGACCTCACTCGAAATCTCCCCGGGAGTTGGAATCCGGTATCTGAGTCCCGCCGGGCCCATTCGTGTGGACGTGGGCTACCGATTCCGTGGCATCGAGCCGTTGCAGGTGGTAACCACCCAGATTCGCCCGTTCGAGCCAGGCGACGATCCTGCGGACAAGATCAGGGGACAGGAAGGCGGCCAAGAAGTAGCGATCGATTACGTGGCCACGGAGGAGCTCGCGGTGCTCGATCCGCGGGTACTCTATGGTCCGCAGAGTGGCTTCTCCTTCAATCGTCTTCAACTCCATATCAGCATCGGACAGGCGTTCTAGTGTCTAAGATGTGGCGACTCCCCGGAAGGAAGGCCTTGATGATTGCCGCCGGTGTCCTGGTGACGCTTGGTCTGGGAGCCGTGGGCGGCCTCGTTCTCCTCACCAGCACGAGCGTCGGCCAGGCGTTCGTGGTGGAGCGAGTGCTCCGGCGGATCGAAGGCAACCTCAATGGCGAGATCGTGATTTCCGGCTTGCATTCTCCGGGACTCCACAGAGCGGCCACTCTGCTTGGGGTTCGGGTTGCGGCGGCGGACGGGGGTCAGGTATTGGCAATGGACTCGGTTGAGGCCCAGTACTCCGTTCGCACGTTGCTCCGCGGTGATCTCGCTCTGACGCGCCTCACTCTCTGGAGGCCCAGACTCACCGTTACGAAGGAGGCACCGGATCAGCCGTCCAACTTGGAGGCCTTACTCAGTAGCGAGGATGCGCGGGAGCTGGGGCTTGGTTCCGAGAGTGGACTCGTCGAGCCCGGCGTGCGGGTGTTTCTCGATGAGGTCGAAATCCGGGACGGTAGCGTCGACGTCCGTTACCCACTGACGTCGGGGGCGCCTGATGCTTCCCTCTTGAGGACCGAGCCCGGACCCGTAGGACAGGGCGACATGCGCGTCTTCCGATTCCATGGAATCGACGGGCGCTTCGACGGGACGGTGTTGGCGGATCCGGCCGTGGATGGCATCCGGATGAACGTGACCGGCCTCACCTTCGAGGGCGAAGTCTTTCAGGAGCCGGTTCGGGTCCAGGACTTCGATGGCAGAATCGTTTGGGCCGCGGATACGATCTTGGTCAACGCCGAGACCGTGGGCCTCCTGGGCGGTGATGCAGGCGGATCGGCTTTCATCGAGCTTGTCGACGGCGAACCGGATTTCACCGTCGACGCTGTCGTGGAGGATCTGGATCTGTCCGAGCTACGGTGGCTCGAGCCGCGCCTTCCCGATGCACGCGCCAGTGCCCGGGTCGGAGTAGAGTTCGGATCGGATGGGCTGCGCGCCATGTGGTCCGAGGGGCGGTTGGCGGTCTACGGTGGGGAAGTCGAGGGAGACGGGACCGTTACGGTTGTCCCAGGCGGAGCGACCGTATTCCAGGATGTGACGCTAGATGTGTCCGCGGTACGAGCGTCGGCGTTGGAGGAATTCATCCCGGTAGAGCTGCCATTGGACGGGCGGTTGTACGGAGACGTCGAGTTTTCGGGCACGATGGACTCGCTGACGGTGATAGGCCGGATGGACTTACAGGAACCGGGCCTGGGCCCGACGAGTGGCGAGATCGATGGTGTGCTTCACCTTCGGCGTCCTCTGGGCGTGACCGGCCTGACGGCTCGCCTGACTCCCTTGGATCTGAGCCTGCTCAATCGGTTTGCCGAGGCTGAGGGGCTGTTATCGGACCGCTCTGTGAGCCTTGATATCCAGGCGGACGGCTGGACGGATACGGGCATCCGGTTGGTCGCGGAGGCCACCTACCCGGATTCACTGTCGGAAGCGTCGTACGTGTCACTCCGGGGAGTCCTCATGGAAGTCGATGGAGAGATTGAGGCCTCTCTCGCTGGCGAACTGAGCCCTCTCTCGCTCGCGGGCATTTTCGGGGAGGAATCGCCCCTGTCCCGGCTCGGACTGGCGCGGGGAACCTTTGAAGCGGAGGGGCCTTGGTCGGACTTCGTTCTCCGGAGCGATCTGACGACCGAAGGCGGCCGTCTTACCCTTGAGAGCAGCTTCGACGCCCGGTCGCCCCTCGCGTCTTACCGGATTCGGGGAGAAGCCTTCGATTACGATGCCTTGGAGATCGCCCCCCAGTTGCCCGGCGGGACGGTACTGTCCGGATCATTCGATCTCGTAGGCGAGGGCGGCGACCTGAGAACGGCGGAGCTGGTCGGAGGCATGAGTCTGAGCAACTCCCAGTTCGCCGATTTGACGGTCGACACCGCGTCGGTCGATCTACTGATCTCGAACGGGATCGTCACGATGGACAGCCTGCAGGGTCGGATCGGAGGCGTGTCGGTCGAAGGGGGCGGACAACTTGCCATGGCAGACGGCGGTTCCCCCGAGGAGCTTCGAGTGAGCTTCGAGACGGAGAGCCTCGAAGGCCTTCGCCCGCTCCTGCTCGTTGGTGAGGTGATCGCACGCGACACGCTGACGGCCCTCGAGCGCCAGATCCTCGAGTTCGAGGGCATCGATCCCGATACGCTCCCCACGCTCGCTGACGTGCTGGTGTCAGGGAGGATGGAAGGCGAACTGACCGTTGGTGGGTCGTTCGAGAATCTTTCGGCCACGGGGCGGGTCGAGCTCGAAGACGGTTTTTTTAGGGGAGACGGTGTGGAGCAAGCCGAGGCCTCCTTCTCGGTGACGAATCTACTCTCCCCGGAGCGCGACGTCTCCGTTCAACTCGATGCGGGTGGGATTCGCGCCATCGAGAGGGAGTTCGCTTCGATTTCGGCGAGCTTCACATATCGCGAGCCCAGCGGAAACGCGGATGTGGTTTTGGTTCGATCTCTGGAAGAGAGCTATCAGGGCCGCGTCGCTTTCGATGTGGAGGGTGACATACGCACGATCCACCTGGACGAGCTGGTCTTCCGCTTTCCGGAGGAGCGTTGGAATCTCGGTGGACCCAGTACGATTACGTGGGACCCGGACGGGCTCACGTTCCAGGACTTCCGGATGAGGCGGCCCGGATCTGGCGGCATGCGGCTCCAGGCGCAGGGGCGGCTTCCATTCAATGGAGCGGCCGACTTTCGGTTGGACGCCGACGCTCTGGATGTGCGTAGAATCGCAGAAGCCCTTCAGTTGGCCGAAGTGCTCGAGGGCGTGGTGGATATGGATCTCCGTGTGACCGGCACCGATACGGAGCCGGTGATGGCTTTGGTCGTCTCGACTGACGGCTTCCGTTTCCGTGAGTATCTGTTCGACCGGTTCGAGGCCGACGTGGCCTACGCAGACCAACGGACTGCCGGCAATGTGGAGTTGTGGAGCGATTCTCTCCAGGTGCTCACGGTGGCCGGGGAACTTCCCTTGAATCTGTCGTTCAACGCGGTCGAGGAACGGATTCCTGAAGAAGTAATCGATTTGGTGGTCATCTCGGACCAGCTGCCGCTTTCACTGCTCATTGCTCCGTTCCCGAGCTTCCAGGATGTGGTGGGAACGATATCCGGGCGCGTCGATGTAGGAGGAACGTCGAGGAGCCTCGCTCCCCAAGGCCAGCTCACTCTTGATGGCGGGGGCGCCTTTTTTAGTGGCCTGGGCGTACGCCATCAGAACATCGATGGCACGCTGGATTGGTTCCCGGACGGTCGGCTCGAGGTAGATGTGGGCACGCGTGCTCTGGGAACGGCCAGGGTCGAGGGCACGGTGGCACTCACGACGCTGCTGGATCCGGGACTGGACCTGGATATCCGCTTCGACGGGTTTCAGGCGGTGGACCGGCGCGACGTGACAGTCCTCTTGAGCGGTGATGTTCGCCTCGAGGGGTCTTACTCGAGGCCCGTGATGTCCGGCGATCTCTTGGTCGATGAAGGAACCCTCTTTTGGGACGAGTTCCAGCGTGCCGTGGAGGTTTCCGATCTCTTCTTCGAGCGCTCCGCGGCGCTGGCGGACTTGTTCCCGATCGATGCGGCGGCCGTCGGTTTCACACCGGTCGTTGCCAGCGAGAATCCTTTTCTGGAAAACATCCGCATGGAAAACACCACGTTGACGGTCCAACGGGACTCTTGGATTCGCAGCGAGGTGATGGATGTGGAGCTCGATGGCCAACTCGACGTGCTGTACGACCGGCAGAGCCAGGATCTGGTCCTCGACGGCGCCCTGCAGGCAGTACGTGGATCATACGTGTTCGGCCCTCTGGGCCTCCGGAAGCAGTTTCAGGTGGACGGGGGCACGGTGCGCTTTCTGGGGACGCCGGGGATCAATCCCGACCTCGACCTCACCGCAAGCGAACCCGTCAGGACCCCGGAGGGGGACCGACTCACGATCATCGCCGAAGTCACTGGAACGCTCGTATCGCCCAGGGTCGCACTCAGGAGTGATGAGGCGGGGTTCAGCGAAGCCGACCTGCTGAGTTACCTCTGGTTCGGGCGCCCGTCGTACGCCTTGACTTCGGACCAGAGCGAGGCGCTTGGAGCAGCCGGGGCCCTGGGGCTGAGCACGCTCAGCAGCGGACTCGGCATGGCGATGACGCAGGGATTGGGGCTGGACTTCTTGGATTACCTTTCCATCACTCAGCAGGATCTGGGGTCGCTGGGATCGGTCGGCACTGCCAACGTCCAAGGGACTCTGGGCACGACCGTGGTCGAGACGGGCTTCTACGTGGCCGACAACATGTTCCTGACACTTCTTTTCCGGCCTCCGGCGGCCCAGGGATCCGGCACCGACAACTGGCCCGGAATCCGTTTCGAGTGGGTGGCGTCCCGAGGGTACACGCTACAGTCCTACTTCGAGGACCAGTTCTTCAGAGGTCGTGCGTTGGGCTTCGGCGCAACGGGAGTGCAGACCCGGAAGGGGCTTGGGCTCTCGATTTTCCGTGATTGGGGCTACTGAGCCGCCGACTCTTCCGTACCCCTCTCCTCGGCGCTCACTGAGAGCGGCTCGACCCCCCCTTTGAAGCGAGACGGCCTCTTAGGTATTCTTGAAGGCTGTCGAAGGAGTACAGCGGGTCGCGCACATGGCGCTTGTGCGCGTTCAGACAAGGAACGACGACGAGGCGTAGCGAAGCTACTCCGAGGAGGAGAGACGCAGGATCAACCGCACAACCGCCATGTGCCCACCACCATGTGGGGAATGACCTTACACGTTGACGGGTTGCGGTGGCACGACCCCATCTCCGTTGTTGGAGCTCCTAGCCGTAGCGAATGCTATGGCGTCGTCGCTCCGCCTAGGAGCTGGGGCCGTGGCATCCGCAACGCGGCCCACTGTACTCCTTCGACAGCCTTCTGAAGGCTATGGCCCAAGAATTTCTCGTCGTGCGCGGTGCCCGGGAGCACAACCTCCGGAACATCGACGTCGAGCTCCCCCGAGGGGCTTTGGTCGTGATTACGGGACTTTCGGGGTCCGGCAAGTCGTCCCTCGCGTTCGACACGATCTACGCAGAGGGTCAACGCCGCTACGTGGAATCCCTTTCGGCGTACGCCCGCCAGTTCCTGGGGCTCATGGAGAAGCCCGACGTCGACTCGATCGAGGGCCTCTCTCCGGCGATCTCCATCGAACAGAAGACGGTGAGTCGAAATCCACGATCCACGGTGGGGACCGTTACGGAAGTCTACGACTACCTGCGGCTCTTTTGGGCTCGCTGTGGCGTTCCCCACTGCTCCGAGTGCGGTAGGCCGGTTCTTCGGCAGTCGGCGTCCCAGATCGTGGAGCGATTGCTGCTTCTGGACGAGGGGGCCAAGATCCAGGTGCTGGCCCCTCTGGTCCGAGGCCGGAAGGGCGAGTTTCGTGATCTCTTCGAGAAGGCTCGCAAGGGGGGCTTCGTACGGGCCGTCGTCGACGGGGAGATGATCGATCTCTCCGAGCCGCCTGCGCTCAATCGATATGAAAACCACGACATCGCGATCGTGGTGGACCGGCTCGTCATTCGACCGGAGGATCGGGAGCGACTGGCCGACTCCGTGGAGACGGCGCTGAAGGCCGCAGAAGGCACGGTGGAGGTCTTGGAGACGAAGGGTCGTTCACGCGTGTCGCACCTCTTTAGCGAGCACTACGCCTGTGCCCACTGTGGGACCAACTTGCCCGAGATCGAGCCTCGGCAATTCTCCTTCAACTCGCCCTACGGGGCTTGCCAGGAGTGCGGCGGGCTCGGGACCAGCAAGCACGTCAATCCTGACCTGCTCTTGGCAGACGGGAGTCTCTCCCTCCTCGAAGGGGTCTTGCTGCCTTGGGGCGAACCCACCGGATATCTTCGGAGCTCGGTGATCACGGGGCTAGCGGAGGCCTACGAGTTCGACCCCCGGGCCCCTTGGAGCGAACTTCCGGAGGAGGCCCGCCACGCCATCTTGCACGGTTCCGGCCGGATGAAGATCCGTTTCCCCTACCGTGCGGGTTCCCGAAACACCAAGGGCCACTATGAGGACACCTGGGAGGGGGTGATCGACAATATCGAGCGTCGGTATCGAAAGACCCAGTCTGACGCGGTACGCACGCAGCTGCACGATTACATGTCGACGCTCCTGTGCATGGATTGTGACGGGAGTCGGCTGAGGGCAGAGTCCTTGGCCGTGACGATCGGGGGGCGGTCCTTGGGCGACGTCGTCGACCTCTCTATCTCCGAGGCGCTCGAGTTCTTCCGCGGTCTTCTGGTGGACAAGCCGATAGGCTCGGGGGCGGACCGGCATGTACTACACGGAGAGATCGCGACGCCGGTTCTGAAGGAGATCCAGGAGAGATTAGGCTTTCTCAACGATGTGGGCTTGAGCTACCTGACGCTGGGCCGTTCTGCGGACTCGCTCTCCGGTGGTGAGTCTCAGCGTATACGCCTGGCTACGCAGATCGGGAGTCGCCTGGTGGGTGTCCTCTACATTTTGGACGAGCCCTCGGTTGGACTCCATCAGAAGGACAACCGACGGCTTCTGGAGACCCTTCAGGCGCTTCGCGACATGGGCAACACCGTGATCGTGGTCGAACACGACGAGGAGACGATCCGGGTTGCCGACCATATCGTGGACCTGGGACCCGGAG
This sequence comes from Longimicrobiales bacterium, assembly GCA_965249775.1. Taxonomy (GTDB): domain Bacteria; phylum Gemmatimonadota; class Gemmatimonadetes; order Longimicrobiales; family Gaopeijiaceae; genus UBA822. The sequence goes on along the minus strand of OZ252253.1, from coordinate 1,915,231 downwards.
CCGGACGCGCGGGTGGAGAAGTCGTGGTTCAGGGCTCCCTGACCGATGTGCTCGCCGAAGAAGCTTCCCTCACGGGAGCGTATCTGGGGGGCCGGCGACGGATTCCGGTTCCCCGTCGGCGCAGGGAGGGAAACGGGGATCGCGCGCTCTATCTACGAGGCGCGAGCGAACACAACTTGCGTGATCTCGACGTGAAAATCCCGCTCGGTCTTTTCGTGGCAGTGACCGGCGTGAGCGGATCGGGCAAGTCGACGCTCATCAACCAGACGCTCTATCGGGCGTTGGCCCGACATCTCTACCGGAGCAAAGTGGTCCCCGGGCATCACGAGGGGATCGACGGGATCGAATGGATCGACAAGGTGATCGAGGTCGACCAGTCGCCGATCGGTCGGACACCCCGCTCGAACCCCGCGACCTACACAGGCCTGTTTACTCCCATCCGGGAACTGTTTTCCAGCCTTCCCGAGTCCCAGATGAGGGGGTACGGACCCGGGCGCTTCTCCTTCAACGTAAAGGGAGGCCGGTGCGAGGCCTGCCACGGGGACGGCCTCGTGAAGATCGAGATGCATTTCCTCCCCGACGTCTACGTGCCGTGCGACGTATGCCGTGGAAGGCGGTACAACCGGGAAACTCTGGATGTTTTCTACAAGGGGAAGAATATCGCAGACGTTCTGGACATGACGGTCGACGAGGCCCTGGATTTCTTCGAGGCCGTGCCCCGGCTCAGGGCCAAGCTCGGGACGCTTTCGGACGTGGGATTGGGCTACATTCATCTCGGGCAGTCGGCGACGACGCTTTCAGGCGGAGAGGCGCAACGCGTAAAGCTTTCCAGCGAGCTGTCGAAGCGGGCCACGGGGAGCACACTCTACATTCTCGACGAGCCGACGACCGGCCTCCACTTCGAAGACATCCGGGTCCTTCTCGAGGTGCTCCACAAGCTCGTGGAGAGGGGCAATACAGTCGTCGTGATCGAGCACAATCTGGAGGTCATCAAGACAGCGGACTGGATTATCGATCTCGGTCCTGAAGGGGGAGGGGCGGGCGGATGTGTCGTCGGCGAAGGCGCACCCGAGGCGATTGCCGAGGTGCCGAATTCGCACACGGGTAGATATCTCGCCCCACTCCTGGGTGTGCACGAGGGCCGGCGTGGAACCCTGAGTGGCTAGCCGGGGGCTCTGCCCGCCACCGAGAGATTCGCGGGGGCCCCGCCCTTCATGTTAGAATAAACGCCCGGCGAGAGGAATGCGGTGCGCGTCCTGAGGGCGTGGAAACCCCGTCCATTCGTTGTCCGTAAGGAAAGAGCCCCTTGGATTGGGGCCTATTGTTGAACTGTCTGGCCGCGGCCGCAGTAACGAGCTGCACAGAGGACGGAGTGGATAATGGTAACTCGAGACGATCTCGAGAGCTTCCTCATTCGGATGGATATGGACTGGAATGAGGTGGATGAAGGGATGTTTTTAGTGCAGAGTCCGAGCGGAGGGGTGGTCGTCCACCTGTCCGATCCCGTGCTGCTGGTGCGCCTGAAGGTTATGGACCTTCCCAACGGCGAACCGGATCTGGGCGAACTCTACCGGACTCTGCTCGAGCTCAACGCCACTGACGTCGTGCACGGGGCGTACGGCATCGAAAACGGAGAGTTGATCCTGACCGACACCTTGGAATTGCAGACACTGGATTTCGAGGAGTTGCAGGCGTCGGTGGAGAGCCTCCAGTTCGCGGCCTCGAGTCACCTCGGGCAGATCAAGAGTCTTGCCGGGGTCGAGGAAGATGGGGCCGAGAACGGCGCTGCGGAAGGAGAGGACTGAAGCAAATGAGCATCTTTACGAAGTTGTCTACGGTCATAAAGTCGAACATAAACGATCTCATCTCCCGGGCAGAAAACCCGGAGAAGATGTTGACCCAGATCATTCTGGACATGCGGGACCAGCTCGCAAAGGCCAAGCGGGAAGTGGCGGCGGCCATCGCGGACGAACGGAAGCTCCGTGCGTCGCTCGACGCCGAGGTCAAGCAGATGCGTCAATGGGAGCACCGTGCCATGCTGGCCGTGAAGGAGGGCCGGGACGACCTGGCGAAGCAGGCTTTGGTGAGGCAACAGGAGCATCAGGGACGCGCCAGCGCACTCGACGAGACGTGGAGGGGGCAGGCCGCGGAGACCGAAAAGCTCAAAGGGTCGCTGCGGCAGTTGAATGACAAGATCGAAGAGGCCAAGCGGAAGAAGAATCTTCTCGTGGCGAAGCAGCGTCGGGCTCAAGCCCAGAGGCGGATCCACGAAACCATGTCGGGGCTCTCCAACACGTCGGCGTTCGACGCGTTCAACCGTATGGCCGAGAAGATCGAAGAGCAGGAGCGCGAGAGCCTGGCCCACCAGGAGGTCAATGAGGCGCTTGGCCCCGGAACGCTCGAAGAGGACTTCAAGGCGCTTGAGAGCGGTACTGACGGAGGTGACGTCGACGACCGTCTGATGGCTCTGAAGCAGGAGATGGGATTGATCGCCGCTCCGGAGGAGGAGGAGCCCAGGCAACTGGAGTCAGGCGACGAAGGTGTCGAACACGAGACCGCCGCCGAAGGCTCGGATGGGGTTGCCGAATCCGCCGAGCCTGCTGCGCCAGCGGCGCCCGAGGAACCGGTCGTTCATGAAGCGACGCTCATCGAAGAGTTCGACAAGCTGGAGAAAAGCGAGTAAGGGCTGAGAGCCCGGCCGAGATTGGCTCGAGCTCTGTCGTGAGCGACTAGAAGCTGAACGAGAAAGAGACCGAAAATACGGGGTAGTACCGGAGGAAGGTCGGCAGGGCAGCCTCGATTTCGGTCTCTTTCTGCTCGACCCCGGCCCGGTACGCCGGCCCGGTGACGGGATCTTCGGCCAGCGGACCTTCGGCGGTCAACTCCACCGTGGGCATGGTGCCAAACCCCACGCCTGCATCGAAATTGATGCTGAGCCTTTGTCCCAGGGCGTTGCCGACCCCGACTCCCACGTACGGTTGGAACTGTCGCAGGGTGAAGGTTCCGAGCAGTTGGTCGTCGGGCCCTCCCGTAAACGGCATCCCACCAAAGTCCACCTCGACCCCATCGAACGTCCCCACAACATCGACGTTCCCACTGTTGGTGACCAGCAATCCACCCCCGCTCACATGGATCGCCCCCGTTAGGTACAAGTCCACCGTCGTGAGCAGGAACGAGGGGAGGTCCGTCGCGAAGTCGATGTCTTCGATATTGACCGTGGGATTGGTGGGTAAGACTCCGAACATGGACCGGAAGTTGATCCGGGGAGCTACACCGATGACGACTCCGCCGCCCAAGCCTGTGGTACCGATCTGTCCGGCGATCGCGAACTTCTGGGCTTGCGCGGATCCGGTGTTGACGAGAAGTGCGGACACAACAACAAAGATCGCCACGAAGGCGAGAGAGAGACGTGACATGCTTTTGAAATTCCTCGCATCAGTCGTATACCTTAGATCGCGGGGCATATGCGCCCTGGACCATGATTTTTTGGACTTCATAAAGAAGCACGGCGGGGGGGCCGTGGGAACCCCTGGTGGGGTACGCCGCACTTCCCTGAAGGCGTGCCACGTCTCCGGCCGCAAGACCCATGCCGCGACCGGCGCCGGACTTTTTCGAAGGCCTGGCGGAGCCGACGTGGGAGGCCGATTTTTCGGGGAGCAAACTCTTCCAACGAAATAGGATACGATGAGCACGGTATACCTGAACGGAGAGTATCTGCCTAAGCAGCGGGCGACGGTTTCGGTAGACGACCGCGGATTCCTGCTTTCAGACGGCATTTACGAGGTGACGCCTGCATATCGGGGGCGTCTCTTCCGGATAGAGCAGCATATGCTCCGGTTGCGAGACGGTCTCGACGCCCTCCGGATTGATTTCGATCCGGCAGGACTGCCGGAGATGCACGCACGTCTGATCTCGGCTAACGCCCTCGATACGGAAGACGTCGCGATCGTCTATCTGCAGATCACCCGAGGAGCCGCACCAAGAACCCACCACTTTCCGCCGGAAGGGACTCCTCCCACGGTGTACGCCTTCGCCCAACCGTACCACCGGCCCGATCCAGCCCGTTGGGAGCTCGGTTATGAAGCCATCACAGTGCCCGACGACCGTTGGGCTCGAGTCGACATCAAGTCGATCGGCCTCCTGCCGAACGTGCTTGCCCAGCAAGCGGCCGTGGACGCCGATGCGGCGGACGCTCTCTTGGTGAAGGAGGGCGTCGCGCTCGAGGGCTCCCACAACAACGTCTTCGCGGTTTTCGATGGTGTCGTGACGACGCACCCCGCCACACACCAGATCCTGCACGGGGTCACTCGTGCCTATGTGATCGAGCTGGCTCGAGAGCTGGGGCTGACAGTCGAAGAAAGGCCTGTGCTCCTGGAGGAGATGCGAGGGGCGGACGAGATCTTCTTTACCGGCACCACCACCGAGGTCCGGCCCACGGTACGACTCGACGGCGAGCCGGTCGGAGGTGGCGAGGTAGGACCGGTCGCGAAGGCGCTCTCCGAGGCCTTTAAAGCGGGGACGCAGGCCGAGGTCGCGGCTACGTAGGTCTCAGCCGCCTGGGACCTAGGGCGCGGACTTTCGAGCTTTCTTCGCCAAAGCTCATGGATAGATCAAGTACTGCTCGCGAACCCGTCTGAAGGCCTCCAACTCGTCCCGCCATCCACTGCGGATTTCATCGACCCCCGTGCCCGCGTCAATGGCTTGCCGCAGACGGTCGGTCCCTGCAAGGCGATCGAAGTGGGCCTGGAGCCATCCCCACCGGTTACCGGACATGCGGCGCGTCTCCACCAGGAGTGCGACCGCCGCGTGGGTCGGGTCGTACTCCTGAGACGTGGCCACCAGGCGCACACCCTCCACCTCCACACCGTCGAATTTCCCATCTGAGGGCTCATCAGGGACGAACCTGACCGGCTCGAAGCGAACGCCGCTCAACTCGTAGCCATTCATGGCTTCGGCAAGGGCCTCGCCGTCCAACCATGGGGCACCGATCTGCTGGAAGGGCGCCTCGGTCCCTCTCGCGACGGACAGGACGGTCCCCTCGAAGAGGCATGTCCCGGGATAGTGGGTGGCGCTCTCTATGTCGGGCATGTTGGGAGACGGTTGGACCCACGGCAGTCCGGTTTCGGCGAAGGGAATGTCCCGACGCCATCCGTCGACAGGGACCACGTGGAGGTCTCCTCCGATGCCGCCTTCGCTCTGATAATATCGGGCCAGTTCTCCTGGCGTCATGCCGTGGCGCATGGCCAGGGGATACCTGCCCACGAAGGTGGCGAACGCAGGATCGAGGACGTTCCCCTGTACGGCGCCACCGATCGGATTCGGGCGGTCCAGGACGACCACGGTAACGCCGAGCTCGGCCGCCGCCTCCATGGCGAGCGTCATCGTGGATACGTACGTCCAGTAACGGGCGCCGATGTCCTGGAAGTCTGTCAAGAGGACGTCGATTCCCTCGAGCATCTCCGGCGTCGGACTTAGCACCGCGCCGTACAGCGAATGGATGGGTATGCCCGTCTCGACGTCGACGTCGTCGGCGACCGTTTCTCCCGGGTCGGCCGTGCCTCTGATTCCGTGCTCCGGCGCGAAGAGCGCCACGAGTTCCACGGACGGATGTTCATGGATCCGATCGATCGAGGAACGGCCCGAGGCGTCCACCCCGGTTTGATTCGTGATCAGACCAACGTTGCGGCCCGCCACCAGATGTAGCGAGTCTTCAAGTAGGACCTCGATCCCGGGGCGAATTGTCTCGAACCCGCTGCTGTCATCCTGGTATAAGGAAGCGTCGAGTTGAGCGTCCGGCCGGGAGCAGGCGAGGAGAAGCAATATGGAACAGGATTGTGGCGCCCTCCACAACTTCATAACTTGCCCTCCGAAAGGCACTTGGGCTGTGCTCCGCATATACGCAAAGGTCTTTGAGTTCACTCGATGACAACCGAGAGCGTTCCCAAACTCCCCCTGAGTAACCCTACGGGCAGCTTCTGGATCCTGGCGCTGCTGTTTTCGGCCTGTTCCGGGCAGGCTCCAATCCCCACACCAGCCCCCCAATCGGCGCCTCCGGTAGAGATCGTTGAACAGGAAGGTGCCCCAGCGGCGGTCAACACGCCTGCCCCGGAGGCCCTGGGGGCTCCCCGGTCCGCCACGGCGTCGACCAGGCCTGCCCCCCTTACCTGGGCGCAAGGGACGCTCGCACGGATGACGCTCCGCGAGAAGGTTGGGCAGCTGATGATGCCCTTCGTGCTCGGCAATTTCGCGCCCGAGGGTAGTGAGACGCACGACCGCATCGTCGACGTCATCGAGCAGGAGGGGGTCGGAGGGGTGATCATGTCTGTTGGATCACCGAGCGAAGTGGCAGTTAAGCTCAACGACCTCCAGCAGCACTCCAAGTATCCACTGTTGGTGGCTGCGGACCTGGAAAGCGGAGCCGGATTCCGCTTCAGAGGCGCCGTTCATATCCCGACGAACATCGCGCTTGGTGGGGCCACGACATTCCCGCCGCTGATGGCCTTCGGCGCTACCGGCGATCCTCGGTATGCATACGAATTGGGGAGGATCACCGCGCTCGAGGCCCGTGCCATGGGCGTCCACGTCCCGTTCGCTCCGGTCCTGGACGTCAACAACAACCCCGAGAACCCGATCATCAACATTCGCTCCTTCGGCGAAGATCCGGATGCGGTCGCGAACTTGGGCGTGTCGTTGGTTCGGGGCCTTCAGGAGCATGGTGCCGTCTCTACAGGCAAGCACTTCCCGGGGCACGGCGACACCGAGACCGATTCCCACTTGGCTCTGCCCATAATCCGGGTGGGGCGTGACCGCCTTGACGCTGTCGAGTTGGTGCCTTTCCGTGCGGCCATCGATGCCGGCATGCGGGGAATCATGACGGCGCATATCGCGGTGCCGGAGATCAGCGGAGAGACGATACCGGCGACGCTGTCCAACCAGGTGCTTACCGGCCTGCTTCGGACCGACCTGGGATTCGGCGGGATCGTCTTTACCGACGCGATGGATATGGTCGCCGTAGACCGGCTCTTTCCCCGGGGTGAGTCAGCAGTCCGCGCCATCCAGGCGGGAGCGGATGTGATTCTCATGCCGAGAGACGTGAAGCAGGCCGTCGATGCGATCATCCGAGCGATCGATGAGGGGCGGCTGACCGAAGCCCGCATCGATGAGTCGGTGGGCAGGTTACTAGGCCTCAAGGAGGACTTGGGTCTGGCCGAAGAGCGCGCCGTACCCCTGGAGATGATTCCGCGCGTCGTGGGTGTGCCCGAGCACATGGAAGTTGCGCGTGAGGTTGCTGAGCATTCGATCACACTGATCCAGAACGTGCGGGACCTGTTGCCTCTCCTGGGGACTCGCAGGGCCCAGGTAATGTCGGTGAGCTTCCGTAATCCCGGTGACGTTCTGTCGGGGCGGTACTTCGACGCGCGGCTGCGCGAGACCTATCCCCGGCTCGTGACCAGATCGGTGGATGAGGATACGAATTCAGAGGCGTATGAAGACCTCCTCAGGCGGGCGGGACGGTCGAATCTGGTGGTCGTGTCGGTCTACACGAACTATGCCGGCCGGGTAGAGCTTCCCGATGCCACGGTGGATTTTGTGAACGAGCTGGCCAGAAGGAGCATCACGCACGTCGTGATTTCGTTCGGGAATCCCTACCTGATCTCGCTTTTTCCAGATGCTCAGGCATATCTGCTGGCGTGGAGCTCGGCGCAGGTCAGCCAGGAGGCCGCCTCGGACGCCCTGTTCGGGGGGATCCCCATCAGGGGCCGTAGCCCCACCGGAATGGACCCCTTCTTCGCGGTCGGTGACGGCATCCAGGTACCCCTGAAGGTGAGTGTCAGTGGGAGATAGGACGTTCGCTTGGGCGGCGGTCCTGATAGTTCTGTGGTCGAGTGGATGTGGTGGGGTGGGCTCGCCGATCGGTGGCTCGGCCGCAATCGGTGGGACCTCCTATGGGGCCCCCGGTCCGGCAACCCCGGGCACGACCCCGTTGGGGCCGGACGCCCAGCGGTGGGTCGAAGAGACCCTGTCTTCGCTGACCCTCCGGCAACAGGTCGCCCAACTCGTAATCCAGTGGCTGCCCGGATCATACGCGTCGACCAGTAGCCCGGAGTTTCAGGAATGGGCGAGGTGGATAGAGGACGACGAAATCGGCGGCATCTATCTGTCGATCGGACTTCCCCATTCTTACGCAGCCAAGATCAACGAGCTGCAGGCTCGGTCCAGGATCCCGCTGTTGGTGACCTCCGATTTCGAGAACGGCGGGCCCGGTATGCGGATCAACCACTCGTACGCCTTACCGTCGCTCCTTCCGCAGGGTGGTGGAACGAGCTTCCCGCCCACGATGGCGTTCGGGGCCGTTGGAGATGAGCGTTTCGCGCGGGAGTACGGTCGAATTACGGCGTTGGAGGCGAGGGCGGTAGGGTTACATCTCAATTTCGCGCCGGTTTTGGACGTGAACTCCAATCCGGAAAATCCGGTGATCAATACCCGTTCCTTCGGCGAGGACCCCGAGATGGTCGCGCGTCTCGGAGCCGCCTTCATCGCGGGCTCTCACGAAGGTGGAGTCCTGGCGACCGCGAAGCACTTTCCCGGACACGGCGACACCCAGACGGATTCTCACGTGGACCTCCCGGTGGTACCGGCCGATTTGGATCGGCTCAACTCTCTAGAGCTCGTGCCCTTCCGGAGAGCCGTCGACCAGGGTGTGGATGCGGTAATGACCGCCCACGTGGTCGTGTCCGGAGTGCAAGGGCTGGAAGGACCGCCGGCCACGTTTGATGCCCGGTTCATGACCGATCTGTTGCGGGACGACATGGGGTTCGGCGGGCTCCTCCTCACCGACGCGCTCGTCATGGGCGCCCTCTCGGAACGGTACGGTGCGGCGGAGGTGTCGGTAATGGCTCTCGAGGCGGGGAGTGACGTGCTTCTGATGCCGGACGATGCTGCGGAGGCCATCGAAGCCGTGATGGCCGCCGTGGGGGAAGGCCGGCTCGAAGCAGCGCGGATTCGGAGGTCCGCCCGTCGCATGCTCGAGACGAAGGCCCGAGCCGGACTGTACCGGGGCCGGATGGTCGATTTGGATGCTGTGGACGAGGTGGTTGGGGCAGCCGACCACATGGCCTTCGCCGACACGGTCGCGACCCGGTCCATCACACTTCTCCGGGATCGGGACGCCGTCCTCCCCGTGAATGCAATCGATGCGAGGAGGGTCTTCAGCCTTACTTACGCACGCACCGACGATCTCACCGCCGGGAACGTGTTCGACCCCGCCCTCGCGAGCAGGGTTGAAGTGGCGCGCCGAGCGAGGGTAGGTCCCGAGACGCCGGCGGAGGTCTACGACTCGCTCGAGGCTTCGGCCAGGGAAGCCGACCTCGTGATTGTGAGTGTCTATGTGCCCCCAGTGTCAGGCACGGGTGAAGTCTCGGTGTCCGGGGACATGGCGGACTTCATTGCGACTGTCGGACCCGAGCGCCCGATGATGGTGATCTCTTTCGGCAATCCCTACCTACTGACTTCCTTGCCGGAGTCGCCGGGGTATCTGATTGCCTGGGGAGCGCATGCGGTCTCGCAGAACGCCGCGGTGCGGGCGCTCTTCGGCCAGTCGGCCATCAGCGGGCGCCTCCCTGTTTCCATCCCGCCTTTCCACCGAATCGGCGATGGATTCACGCGCTCGGCGCGGCCGGATCCGGCCGACGTGATTCATTCCTTCGAAGAGGTCGATCCCGAGACTGTGGGCATGGACGCCGGCCGCCTCGCGGACCTCGACGCCATTGTGGCCGGGGCGCTGGCCGACTCGGCAGCACCGGGGGCCGTCCTGGCGATCGCGCGGCACGGGCGGTTCGTGCGCCTCCGCGGCTACGGGAAGCTTGATTGGACCGAGTCTGCCGTCCTGGCCGACCCTCGTTCGATCTACGATCTCGCATCGCTCACCAAGGTGGTGGGAACCACCACGGCGGCCATGATCCTGGTGGACGAAGGGCGTCTGGATCTGGATGCAGCCGTGGTCGACTATCTTCCGTGGTGGGCAGCGGGGGGTCCGGCCAAGGAGAGCGTGACGGTCCGTCATCTCCTCCTTCACCGCGCCGGACTACCTCCTTTCCGGCGGTTCTATCTCGAGATGGAAGGCAGGGAGGCGTACCGGACCGCCATCGGCGAGGTGGGCCTGGACTATGACCCCGGCACCCAAACGGTCTATTCGGACATCGGCTCGATGACCTTGGCTTTCATCATCGAGGGGGTGACCGGCCAGGGGCTGGATCAGTTCTTGAGAGAGAGAGTGTGGGACCGCCTCGGGATGCACGATACGGGATTTCAGCCCGCCGTAGTGCTCAAGGACCGGATCGCACCGACCGAGGTCGACACGACGTTTCGGAACACCAAAGTACATGGGGTCGTCCACGACGAAAATGCATACGCCATTGGTGGGGTCGCTGGGCACGCGGGCCTCTTCTCTACGGCGTCCGATCTGGCCGTCCTGGCGCAGACGCTGATCGACGGAGGACGTGTAGCGGGATGCGAGCGGGACGATGCCGACCTTTCAGGCTCGAGGATCTGTGTCGTCGGTGCTGGGCGCCCGGTGCGTTTGGTGTCCGAGCAGATCGTGCAAGCGTTTACCACGCAATTCGATTCCCAAGCCTCGCGTGCCATGGGCTGGGACACGCCAAGCGATCGGTCCTCCGCCGGCGACTACTTTACGCGATATGCGTTCGGCCACACCGGCTTCACGGGGACCTCGATCTGGATCGATCCCGAGCTCGACCTGTTTGTCGTGCTGCTGACCAACCGGGTGAATCCGACGAGGAACAACGCTAAGCACATACCCCTCCGCCGCGCCATCCACGATGCTGCCGCATTGGCCATCACCGACCGGGAGGTTCCGCTCCGGGGGCGCCCCTGAACGCCTTCACCCCGCTCGACTTCGGCGTACTCCTGGTCTACCTCGTCGGGGTCACGGCGTGGGGGGCGTGGTTGGGACGTGGGCAGACCGGCGGGCAGGACTACTTCCTCGGGAACAGGGAGCTTCCGTGGGTGGCGGTGATGCTGTCGGTGGTCGCCACCGAGACCAGTACCCTCACTTTCTTGAGCATCCCCGGCGTTTCCTACCTGGGTACACTCGGGTTTCTCCAACTGACGTTCGGGTATTTGGCCGGCCGGGTGGTCGTGTCAATTTTCCTGCTACCGGCCTACTACCGCGGCGAGTTGAGCACGGCCTACGCGCTCCTCGAAGAGCGCTTTGGGCTAGGGGCCCGGCGATTCGCCTCGGCCGTCTTCATGGTCACTCGGCTGCTGGCGGACTCGGTGAGGCTCTTCGCCAGTGCCATCCCGCTGGCGCTGGTCACGGGGTGGGATTATCCGGTATCCATCGCCGTGATTGGGGTTGTGACGCTGGTGTATACCTATTTCGGGGGAATCAAGGCGGTCGTCTGGGTGGATGCCGTTCAGATGGGCCTGTACCTCCTGGGTGCCGTGGTGGCGATCGCTGCGCTTCAAGTGCTCGTGCCGGATGGGTGGGCGGGCATTTTTAGTAGCGCGGGTCAGGCGGGCAAATTGGCGTTCCTGGACCTGTCCCTCGACTTCGCCATTCCGTATACGCTGTGGGCGGGTGTCCTCGGGGGTGGCGTCTTCACCATGGCGTCTCATGGAACCGATCAGCTCCTTGTCCAACGACTGCTCACCTGTCGGGACGTGGCAGCGAGTAAGAAGGCGCTGGTGGGAAGCGGCGTCGCAGTGATCGGCCAGTTTCTACTGTTCCTGATCGTGGGTCTCGGGTTATGGGCCTACTACGAAGGCCGGGCCTTCGACACGACCGACGAGATTTTTGCCCGGTTCATTGTGGAAGAGCTCCCTCCGGGGATAAGCGGGCTCATCATCGCGGGGGTCTTCGCCGCCGCGATGTCGTCTCTCTCTTCGTCGATCAACTCGCTGGCATCGGCCACTGCATACGACTTTTGGGCTCCTTGGGCCGGTGCCGAAGATGATGAAGCCCGCACGCTCCGAGCGGGAAAGGTCTTCACACTTCTCTGGGCCACACTACTTGTGGGTGGGGCCGTGTTCTTCATCCGGCTCAGTGAGGGCAACACGGCCGTCGAGGTGGCTCTGGCCATCGCGTCCGTGGTATACGGGGGCCTGTTGGGGACCTTCATCCTGGCGGTTCGTTCTCGGAGGGCCGATCAACGCAGCGCCATCGCCGGGATGGCCGCCGGCATCGGCGTGGTCGCGGCTATCTGGTGGTTTGCCCGTGCGGACGTCGCGTGGCCCTGGTTCGTCCCGATCGGCACCGCCGTCACCCTGGCCGTAGGCTGGGTCCTGGGGCAGGGGGCGACACCTTCCCGATCGAACCCTGCAGGAGCGGCTCCGTCGCCAGACCTCGCCGCAACGTCTTCGTCGTCCGACCCGGCCGGCCCGCCTCCGTCGCCCTGATCGTGGCGTGAGCTTCTTCTTGGGCGTCGACGGGGGGGGAACTCGCACCCGGGTGGCTTTGGTCGACGAAACGGGACGAGAGCTTGCACGTGCCGTGGGTCCACCGACTCTTGTCGATCCAGCGAATCCCGATGCGACCATCGGTGCGATCGCCGACCTGTGCCGCGAGGTGGCGTCGGAAGGCGGAGCGGATCTGCCGGTCGCCGGCCTCTGGGCAGGGATCGCGGGGGCGGGCACCGAGCCCGCCAGGGGGTTTGTGGAAACGGCGCTTCGGGAGGCGGGGCTGTCTTCACGTACGTCAGTCGGTGCCGACGCCGAGGCGACCTTTCACGACGCTTTTCCGTCCGGTCCGGGGATCTTGCTGCTTTCGGGCACAGGATCCATCGCGCTGGGCAGGGGGGCCGACGGCTCTCGCCTTCAAACGGGGGGGTGGGGCCTGCACTTGGGGGATGAGGGAAGCGGCTATGGAATCGGGATGACCGCCCTTCGCGCTCTCGCTCGGGGCGAGGACGGTCGTGGCGTTACCACAGATCTACGGGATCCGGTCCTGAAGGCTTTGGGGTTGGCCGGGCCAGCAGACTTGATCAAGTGGACGGCGGCGGCGCGGAAGGCCGATGTGGCGTCACTGGTTCCCCTTGTCTTCGAAGCGGCGGAATCGGGAGACCAAGCCGCCGTGGCCGTCATCGAGGAGGCGGTGGACGAGCTCGTAGGGCACGTCCAGACCCTGGTTCGCCTCCTCGATCCCTGGCCGGACACAGCAGAGGTTGCGCTCGCTGGTGGGCTGCTCAAAGAGGACAGGCCGCTTCGGCTCAGAGTGATCCGTGCGCTGGAAGCACTGCCTTGCCGGCCTCGGGATCGTTCGCCGGATGGGGCGAGGGGAGCTTGTTCGCTGGCGATGGGCCTGGGGGGGGCGACTACGGCAATTCCATCCTGAGCGCCTTCTGGATTCGCTCCGCCCGGCGCTCCTCCACCACGGCCAGTTCCGCAAAGTCCATCCATTGAGAAACAGCGGCGTGAACCTCGTCGTGGATCGCGGCTGCCCGGCCGCGCTTCATGGACGCGCCCCGGGCCACCGCGTCGAAGTCGGCGCGGGTGAAGCCGTCGCGCTTGCCGTTCACTGTCATCTGATGGCTCGCGGTGAAGTCGCCCGAGGGGTTGTACGCGTAGATGACGTCGAAGGCAGGGGAGAGGGACCACCGTCCCCGTTTGTCCATGAGGAAGGCGATGTTCTTCACGTGATCGTCCTGGTTGCGCGCCAACACGTTGAAGACCATGCGCCGGAATTGCTCCTCGATGGCGTCCATGGAGAGACCGATCTCGCGGATCGTGAGCAGCGCCTGCTCGTAGCCGTGCGCGCCCGCGACGTTGAAGTCGAGATGCAACATCGCCCCAAGGGAGAGCATGTGGAGCTTTTTCCCCTCGGCGGTGCGATCAAAGCGGCGGGTCATGAAATGACGGCGACCCTTCTCCTGGAAGAGCCGACAGTCAGACATTGTGATGCCGGCCTCTCGTGCCATTAGCGAGTATGCGTACTCGATTGCGCCATAGCCCCGCGGGTCGCTGAGCTCTTCCTCGCGGTCCCGCGAGACGCCATCAAACTTCAGGATCCAATACTCCAACCCCGAGCCCGCCTCGATTTGGCCGGAGCAGACGTCGTTGGTGTCCGGATTCCAGGCGATTAGAGCCTTGGCTCGGGCACCGCCGGCGGATGTGCCGACTCGGAGTAATTCGGTGAGGGCCTCCTCCTCTCTTCCAGATTCGACCGAGACACCAAAGTCTCCTCGCCGGCTGAGGATGCGCGAAGCGAGTTCCGCGAGTGCTTCAACCTCGAGCGTCCGAGCTCCGCTTGGGCGAGGTCCCGTCGATGGTTTGAACTCGAGTGCTCCCATACCGCGGGTGCCGACGTAGCAGAGCCGTTCGATCGGGCTGAAGTCCCCCGGGCTACGTCCTTGTCGCGCCAGCCAAGCATCGATGAGCGCGTTCCCGAAGTAGTCGGGAAGGGAGTCGGAGAGGAGGCCCGGAAGTCCGTTGAAGCTCCGTCGAGCGAGTTGGGGGAATGCATAAGGATGTCGGGCGAGTGGCATCGTGATTGGTGCGATCTCAATGCCGCTCCGGGCGAAGTTGGGATCGTACTGGAAACTGGCGTACCCGATATCGGGTCGCTGCGATACGGCGCCGATGGTCCGGCCCCAAAGCCTGACTTCGGCGAGGTCCATTAGCTCCCGTCTGCCCAGGTCCAGGGCTCATCTGTGGGTACGTTGCTACCACTCGCCCGTTGCGGTGCCCGGCCGGACCGCCGGAGCAAGTCCATCGGACCGGGCTGAGGCGGCGGAAGGAACAGCGCCAGACCGTCTAGAAGATCTAGGGTACGAAGAATGCGAATGAAGCTCGTCAGTTGTGTCGACTGACCGGCTTCGATTCGCTCCACTGTGCGTTTTGAGACGCCTGCATCGTGCGCGAGCTCGGCCTGGGTCAGGTCACGAGAAAGGCGCACGGAGCTCAAGCGCGCACCGAGCTCAGCCAGGATTGCTTCGTCCGCGCGTTGATTCGGAGTGTTTATAAGTCGTCAAATATGTCGAATTAGCGATCTTTCCCGAATATATATCGTCAACAATGACGATTTATACTATTCAGCGCAAGTGTTATAAGTCGTCAGTATTGTCGTATTGAGGGCCAATTTTCACATTAAGTCGTCACTTTTGGCGATTTGTTCCTGGGAGTCGACGAGGTGGGGCTCCTCTAAACAGCGATGCTATGGACGGCTGTCACCAACATGTGTCGTACCAAACGACAAACGGCGGGCCCGACCGCTCGGGATGAAGGCGAGGCTACTTCGTTTGACTGCTCTAAGATGTCGGAGGCCCGAGCGGGATGTCGGGCGTTATAGGATGTGCCGGTTCGTAACGTTCAGACATCGATACATCAGTTAGCTCGCCACATATTGGTCGATCGCGTCGCGAAGTGACTTCAGGATCCAGGCGCGCTTTTCGTCGTCGGTTTCGAGGAGCGTCGCACGGAAGCCGTGGTGTTCGCACTGAAAGCCCGTCAGGGGGACCACCACGATGCCGGTGGCTCCCATCAGGTAGTACACGAATCGCTTATCGGGCTCCACGCCTTCCGTCATCCCCTCGATCGCTTCTCGAATCTGTGGGTTTTCGATGGGAAGAGATTGGCTGTCGTCGAGGAGCCCATCCTTGAACATGATCGTGTAGTAGAACGCGCCCCCCGGCTTGTTCGCGATGATGTGCTCGCAACCGGCGAACACCTCGCTCATCTCGTCCGCCCGTTCCGAGAACGTGTCCGCCCGCCCGTCGAGATGCGCCGGATAGCGCGGGTCTCCCATGATGCGAGGGATCGCCATCTGAGGGAGTGTCGTGGAGGATACCTCCAGGCGTTTCGCGGCGAGCAAGCTGTCTACGTACCGAGCGAAGTTTTCGTCGTGGCCCTTGTTGAGGATCTCGAGCCAGCCGCAACGCGCACCGGGCCACGGGACCTCTTTGCTGATTCCGCGCATCGCGATGCCGGGAACGTCCTCGATCCACTCGCTCATGTTCAGGCGGCCCGCGCCGTTGTACACGATGTTTGCGTAGATCTCGTCCGCGATCAAAAACACGTCGTTCTCGTGGGCGATGGCCGCGAACTGCTCCACGATCTCGCGAGGGTAGACGGCCCCGGTCGGGTTGTCGGGCGTAAGCAGTAGAATGCCGGCGACGGAATCGTTGTATTCGATCTTCTTCCGAATGTCATCGACGTCCGGCATCCACCCGTTATGGGGGTCCAGGTCGTACGTGACGTGGCTATACCCCGAGTGTGCCGCCTCGGCCGAGGAGTGTGTGCTGTAGGCCGGTGAAGGGCCCAGGATGCGGGCCTCGCGGTTCAGAAAGCCGTACACCTTCGCCACGGCGTCGCCGAGGCCGTTGAAGAACATGATCTCATCCGGGGTAACCTGGACCCCGCTCCGCTGGTTGACCTCCGCCGCCAGGAATTCACGTGTCTCGGCCACGCCCTGTGTGTCGCAATAGGCCCACGAAGGTGCCTCATTCAACAGATCCGAGATCGTGTCGCGGATCCACTGAGGAGGGATCTCTCCCTTCTGCACCGGATCTCCGATGTTCTCCCAGGTGAGCTCGAGGCCCAAGCGCTCGAGCTCGTGGGCCGTGACGACGATCTCGCGGATCTCGTACTTGAGGTTCGCCGCGCCGATGTGAAGGAGGTTTCTACGCATGGCCAGTCGTGGAGGAGGTTCCTGTGCTCAGCGGAGTGCCTCTTCGAGCGCCGTGGCTGCGTCGGTCGAGGCGTCGCGGTATTTCACGATGATCGGGGCGTACAAGTGGATGCCGTGTTCGTCGGCGAACCGCCCCGACGCCTGGCGCGACCCGGGCACGACCACGGCCCCCGGAGGGATTGTGAGGGGCCGCCCGGGAGCGGAGCGGTAGGACTCGGCCCGTTCCAGGTCGTACACGGTGGTCGACGACGTGAGTTGAACGCCCGGCGCCAGCACGGCCCGCTCTCCCACCAACGTCCCCTCGAAGACACCCACGTTGCCCCCGATCAGTACGTCGTCTTCGACGATCACCGGGCGAAGCCCGACCGGCTCCAGGACACCGCCGAGCTGAGCCCCAGCGCTCAGATGCACGCGCTCGCCCACCTGCGCGCACGATCCTACCAAGGCGTGCGAGTCGATCATCGTGCCCTGGCCCACGTAAGCCCCGACGTTCACAAAAGCGGGGGGCATGATGATCACGTTCTTGCCCAGGAAGGCTCCCGACCGGACTGACGTACCGCCCGGAACGAGACGGATGTTCTCGTCGACGCCCTGGGTATCACGCAGGGGCAACGTGTCTTTGTCGAAAAACGGTGCCGGAGCGGCCGAAAATTCTCTTATCCGGCCAACGCGGAACGCGAGCAGGATTCCGGTCTTTACCCACTCCACCGCCTCCCATTCGTCACCGACCTTCCGCGCCGAGCGCACCACGCCCCTAGTGAGAGCGTCCATGAGGGCTTCGACGGCATCACGTGCTTCATCCGGATCGGTGTCTTGGCCGTTCTGGGAGCAGCGAAGGATCCGAGTTTCGAGCTCCTCGAGATCGTCCTCCGTCGGGTGATCCCCTTGGCGGCCGCTCCCCCCGTCGGTCGCGGATCCGCCGCGCACCTTTGCTCGGGTCACGTCGCGCTCTCTGCGTCCAAGAGGCCCGCTTCGGTAAGGGCACTCCGCAGGAAGGCCTCCACTTCGGACGTCGGTGGAACGAGCGGGAGGCGGTATCGAGCCTGCCCGTGCCCCATGATCTCGAGGGCGGCCTTGACCGGGATCGGATTCGTTTCGACGAAGAGGGCACGCATCAAGGGCAGTAGCCGGTAGTGCGCCTTCCGAGCTTCCTCGTAGTCCCCGCTAAGCGCTTTGTCGACCATCTGAGACATCAAAGCAGGGGCCACGTTTGCCACGACCGAGATCACGCCGTCCGCCCCTGCCGCGAGCAGCGGAAACGTGAGCCCGTCATCACCTGAAAGGATGGTGAACCCTTCCGGGCGTTCCCGGATGAGCGTCATTACCTGATCGAGATCGCCGGAGGCCTCCTTTACGCCCGCGATGTTCTCGATCTCGGCCAGGGCGAGCACGGTTTCAGGCAGTACGTTGGATGCCGTGCGTCCCGGGACGTTGTAGATGATCACGGGACAGTCCACGGCAGCCGCGATCGCTCGATAGTGCTCGATGAGTCCGCGCTGTGTGGGTTTGTTGTAGGAGGGACTGACCGAGAGAACGCCGTCTGCGCCTGCCTCGCGCGCAGCGCGAGCTCTTCGCACGACGTCAGCCGTATCGCTTCCACCGGCTCCGGCAAGGACGGCTGCCCTCCCTTGGGTCGCCTCGACCGTCGTGCTGATCACGAGTCGTTGCTCGTCCGCCGATTGCGTTGCGCCCTCCCCCGTCGTACCGCCCGGGACCATGACGCCGACACCGTTACCGATCTGAAATTCCACGTGCTTTCGGAGGGCTTCCTCGTCGATGGAGCCATCGTCGCGGAAGGGCGTGACCAGGGCCACGCCAGTACCTGAAAACCGGGTGCTTTCCATGTTGGTAACGGGGTAGAGTCCTGAGCCCTCTCGTTCAAGATGTGAAGGTTTCGGCTAACATGTCGTCCAAAGTAAAGACGCCCGACCTCCCTCGAATCCACTCCGCCGCGGCGATCGCGCCCCTCGCGAACCCCGCGCGGGTCCGGGCATCGTGACGCAGCTCGATCCGATCGTCGGGTCCCTCCAAGCCGACGATGTGTGTTCCCGCCGTCTCCCCGACCCGCTCACTGGCCACATAGAGAACCTGGGGATGAGGCGCACCCTCGGGTAGGGTGGCCGACCAGCTCTCCTTACGGGCCAGCTCTTCGACGAGGATATCCGCGAGGGTGATGGCCGTTCCACTGGGATGGTCGATCTTGTGCCGATGGTGGGCTTCCCGGATGTGGACGTCGTACTCGCTCAGCGCGTCGGCCATTCTTGCAGCGGTTCGGGCCAGGCGCAGGAAGAGGCTTACGCCCAGTGAGAAATTGGCTGCGTGAACCATCCCGGTCCCAGCGTCGTTCACGGCCGCCGCCACTTCGTCGAGACGGTCGTGCCACCCCGTCGTCCCCACCACCGTATCGACACCGGCTGTCGCGAGTGCCGTAACATTGTCCACGACGGCGCCCGGAACTGTAAAGTCGATGGCCACCTCGGCACCTCCCAACGTCTCGGCGTCGACATTGGTCGTGCCCAAGACGGGATCGATTCTGGCAACCACATCATGACCCTCTTCGACGGCCACCATCTCGACCACTCGACCCATCTTGCCATATCCCACCACAGCCAGCTTCATCGCCGGTCCGCCTTTTCTCCCCTCGATGACTCCCCCTCGCGGGCCTCTGCTTCCCCGGCCGCTTGCTCCCCGGCCGCTTCCTCCCGCGCCTCACCCTTCAACTCGATGAGTGAAAGATGCAATCTGCGTACCAACTCTGGAGCCTCGGCCTCGTCGACCACGAAACTGATGCTGACGTCGGAAGCCTGGGAGATCAGATAGACGGGAGTCTTCTCGACGGCCCAGAAGACGAGAGCATCCATTCCGGGCTCTCTGAGCATGCCTCGCCCCACGACCGTGACCGTAGCCACGTCCTGCAGCACGTCGACCTCCGAGAAGACGGACAAAGCCCGCCGGACGGAAGTGAGATCGTGGTCGCGGTCTACGGTAAACGCGGTGCTGCTGTGGGAGGTGGACACCAGATCCACGGGCACGCCGTGCCGGCCCAGGACCCCGAAGACCCTCGCCAGAAAGCCATACGCCAGGGCCGTCGGGAATGCCCTCACGCGAATGAGGACCACGTCCGTTTTGTGTGCGACGGCAGCGAAGGCGGGTGCAGTGCCCCGATCGGAGTGGATCAACGTTCCTGGTCGCTCCGGCGCGAAGGAGTTCTTGATCCGAAGCGGGAGGTCGCTCGCGATGGCGTGCTTTGCAGCAGCCGGGTGGACGACGCGTGCTCCGAAGTAGGAGAGCTCCACCGCCTCCTCCGAACCGACATCCGCAACCACCCTGGATTCTCCGACCAACCCGGGGTCTCCCGAGTGGATGCCGTCCACGTCGGTCCAAAGGACAACTTCGGGGGAGCCCAGGGCCGCCGCCAGCAGGGTCGCCGTGAAGTCCGATCCGCCTCGACCGAGCGTGGTGGTCGCCCCGCCGGGTTCACTACCGATGAAGCCTTGAAGCACGGGCACCTGACCCTCTTCCACGAGGGGAAGGATGTGGCTGGGGGCCAGCTTTCGGATGGACTCGAAGTCCGGGACGGCCGCCCCGAAGTCCGAGTTCGTCCAAACGATCTCTCGTGAGTCCACGACGGCTGCTGGAATGCCCTCGGCTTGGAGGGCGGCGACGGCCAGCTCGACCGACAGGTCTTCTCCGACGGACATGAGCCGGTCCTTGAAGCGCTCGACCTCCGCGCCAGGGCCTTTGCCGAGAAGCTGGGTGACTCCCTCGAAGATTTCCTCGAAGCGCGCCGCGACGGGCGCGCGCACAGCCTCGTCCTTGACGATCACCTGGAGCGCGTCCAGATGCTTTTGCTTCAACGCCGCGAGAGCGGCCGACGCATCGGGCGGGTCCGACTCATCGCCTGCCGTCACCGCAGCGTCCGCGAGCTCGCTCAACTCGTTGCTGACACCCGCCATGGCGGACACGACGACGACGGAGCGATCCACTTGTTCGCGAATGATCGCCGCGAGGGCCCGGAGTCGTTCGGCATCGGCAACGGAGGTGCCACCGAACTTGTGGACGCGCGGCATGGCTACGGCGGCCTCGTCCGGCGATCCTGGAGCCCCGAAGTCACCCGGTTCGGTCGTGGCACACACCTCGGTGAGGAGCGGTCGATCCGTCATCATCCGCCCTCGAGGATCCCCTTGATGTGGCAAAGCTCGGCGTTGAGGAGGGCGGCTCCGGCAGCACCCCGGATGAGGTTGTGGCTCAGCACGAAAAACTTGGTATCCAAGACCTCACAGGGTCGGATACGGCCGACGGAGGCCGTCATTCCCTGGCCCAGGTCGCGGTCGAGGCGCGGCTGTGGACGGTCCTCACCGGGCAGGACCTGCAACAGGCGCTCTGGGGCGCTGGGGAGATCCCTGCAGGACTCTGAACCCCGGTACCCCTCGAAAGCTACGGTCACGTCCTCGACCGACGGGTGGCCGGCCAGGGCCACGGATACCGCGAGTAGATGGCCGTGCAATACGGGGACCCTCGTGCAGGACGGGCTCACCGGAAAGGCTGCCGGCTCCAGGCCCTCCGATGTGACCGTCCCGAGAATCTTCTGCGGCTCACAGGTGAGCTTACTCTCTTCTCCGCCGATGAACGGGATGACGTTGTCCACCAGGCTCGATGCGGGGTCGCCCGGAAGACCCGCTCCGGAGATCGACTGGAACGACGTCGTAACGACACTCTCGACTCCGAACGCTTCGTGGAGAGGGGCCAAGGCGACCACCAGACCAATGGTGGCGCAGTTGGGGTTCGTAACCAGCTTGCCCTTCCACGGCTGGCAGGCGGCGAGGTCGAGGTGGTTGCTGTTGACCTCCGGGATGAGGAGTGGGATTCGCTCCCCCATCCGATGTGACGAGGCGTTGCTGACCACCAGGTGGCCCGCTTCTGCCAGTTGGACTTCCAACTCCAGTGCCGCTTCGGAGGGCAGGGCCGAGAGCAGGATCGAGGAGGTCCAGGGATCCTCGGGAGCTTGCAGCCGGAGCCCCGCGGTCGCTGAAGAAAACCGGTCCGCGGTCCCTCCCAGACGCTCGGCGAGGGTCTTGCCCGCCGAGCCCGCAGACCCGCATACCTCGCTGAGCCGGAACCAGGGGTGGTCCTCCAGCAACCGGATGAGCCTCTGGCCCACAGCACCCGTGGCCCCGAGCACGCCAACATCAACACGATCGTCCAACGTCCTATCTCTCCTCACATCTAGGTTGCTGCGACTGAATCTAGGTTGCTGCGACTAACGCCAAAGCGACAGGTCCCCGTCGGGCGAAGGCGCCATTTCGGCATCTCCTACCTGCGTAAGTCGTTGTCCCATGCCAATTTGACACGTTTTTCGCACTTCCCTCGTGGCACGGCTTGTGCACCCACAGGTGACCAGAAACAGTCCCAACCAACCAGTCAAGGAGCGATCCATGGCACTCGTGAGATATACACCCAACGTCACGTCGTGGCCCGACGTCGACCTGTTCTCCAACCGTCTGTCCCGCCTCTTCGGCAACGGCTGGGATACACCAGCGCCGACCGGCGTTTGGCTCCCTGCTGTCAACGTGGAAGAGGCGGCCGACGAGCTCTTGCTTACTGCAGAGCTGCCAGGCATGCGCGAAGAGGATATCAATGTCGATATCGAGAACAATATCCTAACCATACGCGGAGAGAAGCGGGAGTCGCTTGAAGAGACCGAGGAAACAGACGAAGGGCACCGGTACCACGTGCGTGAGCGCCGGCATGGAAGCTTCCACCGGGCGTTCACACTCCCCTGGTCGGTCGAGAGCGACGCGATCCGAGCCGACTTCGACGGCGGAGTCCTTACAGTGCGGTTGCCGAAGGCTCCAGAGGCGAAAAGCCGCACGATCGAGATCGCTGCGACCACGAAGTAAGGGGGTCGCGGACCTGGGGTCCGCAACCGAGATGCGGACAAGCGTATGGGCTCGGATCCGTCCGGGCCCATACGTTTTTACCCGATCAACGCGTGGAGCGCCTCTTTCATGGCGGGTGAGTTGGCCCCGATGACCGTGCCTGACGTGAGTCGTAGTGCGCCCCCCTCCACTCGGCCCATGACACCACCGGCTTCCTCGACGATCACCCATCCCGCCGCGAAGTCCCACGGATTCAAGAAGAGCTCCCAGAACGCGTCGAACCTTCCCTCCGCGAGGTAGCAGAGATCGATGGCGGCTGCGCCGCCTCGCCTTACACCGCCCGCGGCGTTGAGTACGCGGACCAGTTGGGCGGAGTGCTCTCCGATGAGGTGTTCGGTTTTGAACGGAAAGCCCGTCCCGATCAGGGCGCGCTCGGTCCCCTCGACTCTGGACACCTCGATGGGCGCATCGTTCTTCCAAGCGCCCTGGCCCCGAGCCGCCCACCAGCGTTCCCCGGTGGGTGCGCATGAAACGGCCCCGACCGCCGGAATCCCGTCGATCGCCAATGCCACCGAAGAGGCATGCATCGGATGGCCATGCAGAAAGTTCGTGGTTCCGTCGAGCGGATCGACGATCCAGGCTGCTCCCTCCGCCGGTATACTGTCCGGATCCCCTTCGTCGCTTTCCTCCGATACGATCATGTGGTCCGGATGGTTCTTGCGGATGACGGCGACGCAGGCCTCCTGGGCGGCAAGATCCGTCGCTGAGACATAGTCGGCTCGGCCTTTTTCTCGGGCGTCGGCGATTCCCACCGAGGTGGCCTGGTCCTTGTGGACGGCCGCGGCAGCGTCCGCAGCCAGGCGAGCGGTTTCGAGCACGGTCGCGAGGAGATTTGTCATCGCCGGAGGGTAGCGGCTCGGGCCGCGTCAGTCGACTCGAGGCGGATCGGGCACATTCACATCGGTTGGGGCGGCAGGTAAGTTACTCGATGAACGAGACCAGCGAGGGGACAACGCGGAAGAGGGTCCTGAGTGGGATTCAGCCCACCGGAGAGGTCCACCTGGGCAATTACCTGGGAGCCCTCCGACAGTGGGTGCACATGCAGGACCAATACGAGTGCTTCTACTCGATCGTGGATCTGCACGCGATTCTCGGGGAGGGGGACCCCGCCGATCTTCCGGCTCGAACGCTGGATATGGCGATCAGTGTCCTGGCCGTCGGCGTCGACCCCGAGCGATGTACGCTCTTCGTTCAGTCTGACGTGCCCGAGCACGTCGAGTTGGCCTGGCTCTTCAATACGGTGGCCCCGGTGGGCGATCTCGAGCGCATGACTCAGTACAAGGACAAGTCTCAGCAGTACGAGTCGATCCCCGTGGGACTGCTCAACTACCCCGTTCTTCAGGCCGCGGACATTCTCATCTATCGGGCGAATGCGGTGCCAGTGGGGGACGACCAGAGACAGCATTTGGAGCTCACGCGGGATATCGCCCGGAAATGGAACACCCGATACGGCGAATATTTCCCCGAGCCCGGGGCTATCATCCCCGAGGTTGGCCGGATCAGAGGGCTCGACGGGGAAGCCAAGATGAGCAAGTCGCTGGGGAACACGGTCAGCATTCTGGCGGACGAGGAAGCCGTGCGGGAGCGTGTCAGGACTGCCGTGACCGACCCGCAGCGCATAAGGCGCGACGACCCGGGCCGGCCTGAGGTGTGCAACGTGTTCACGCTCCATAAGCTCGTCACGGATGCGTCCCTCATTGAGGACATCGAAGAGCAGTGTAGGGCCGGGACCCGGGGGTGCGTCGACTGTAAGCAGATCTTCGCCGACAGCCTCGTGAGAGAGTTCGCCCCTTTCCGAGAGCGTGCCGAGTACCTCCGAGCACACCCTGCCGAAGTGCGTGGCGTGCTGGAGGCCGGAGCCGATCGGGCCCGCCACGTGGCTCGGGAGACACTTGCTGAGGCTCGGAGTCGTATGGGAATCAGTTGGCGCTCCGCCGTGTGAGTCCACAACTTTGAACAGGCTTGTTCTCTGAAGCGCTGGGTTAGGCTTGTTCTCCAAATTGACGGCGGATTTCCAAGGGTGCGACGCTCATGAATGAGATGTTCAAGAAGGCGATTTCCGATGGGGCCAGTGACATCCATATCAAGGCCGGTGACTTCGTCCGAGCCCGGGTAGACGGTGATCTGGTTCCGCTCACGGAGCAGAAGATCTCCCACGCTCAAGTCCGTGAGTTGGCGTTGAAGCTCATTCCCCACGAACACGACCGAGCCCGTATCGACGAGATCATGGACTACGACTGTGCTTGGGGTCTTCCGGGACTTGGACGCTTCCGCATCACGATCCTGAGGCAGTGCGGGGTCCTGTCCGTGGTCATGAGGATCATCCCGCTCGAGATTCCGACGTTCGCCGACCTCAGGCTTCCCCCAGTCCTCGAGGAGATATCGAAGGCCGAACGAGGGTTGATCCTGGTCACGGGGGTTACAGGTAGCGGGAAGAGCTCGACGATGGCGGCCATGATCGGGTACATCAACCGAACCATGCAGAAGCACATCATCACGCTGGAGAATCCTATTGAGTTTCTGCATCGTGATCTCAACTCCTCGGTCACGCAACGCGACGTGGGTTTCGATACTGCGTCATTTGCGGCTGGCCTCCGCTCTGGCCTCCGCCAGGACCCGGATGTCATGCTCATCGGTGAGATGCGCGACAAGGAAACCATCGACACGGCCCTCAAGGCGGCCGAAACTGGCCACCTGGTTGTCTCCACCGTTCACACGAAGAACGCGGTCCAGACCCTCTCGCGACTCATCGCCGAATTCCGTCCGGAGGAGCAGGAGATCGTCCGCGGTCGCATCGCAGACGCGGTTGTAGCCGTGATCAGTCAGCGATTGCTTCCGACGGTGGATGAAGGCGGGCGCGTGGTGGCTGTAGAGATCATGCGCGTCACGGGGACGATCAAGGAATGCATCATCGATCCGGAGCGCATGGAGGAGATCATCGATTTGATCCATGAAGGAAGAGAACAATACGGATCGCAGACCTTCGATCAGCACCTCATGGACTTGGTGGAAAGCGGAATGGTGGAATTCGAGGTGGCGAAGACTGCGGCCAACAGCCCGAGCGACTTCGACCTCAAGATGAACATTCTCAGCGGACGGGAGGGCCCCGGTGAGCCTGTCGGCGAGATAGGTGGCTTCACCTCGTGAGCCTCGATCTCTCGGGCGTTTTCGTGCCCTGCACGACCCCCTTCGACCCTGTCACGGGAGAGGTCGATCTCGTGGGTTTCCGTGCGAACATGCGGAGCTTCCTGGCCCACCCGATCCGAGGGATCGTCGTCGGGGGATCCACCGGGGAGGCCGTATTGCTGGACGAGGATGAGCGGTTGGTTCTGCTCGAGGGCGCCCGCGATCTGGTTCCAGATGACGGCCTGGTGGTTGCTGGGACCGGGGCGGAGTCTACGAGAGCGACGATCCGCCGCTGTGAGGAGTCCGCTGGGATGGGCGCGGATGCCGTACTGGTCCAGCCGCCCGCGTTTTATCGGGGGGCCATGACTGACGCCGCTCTATTGGAGCATTACCGCGCAGTCGCAGCCGCATCTCCGATTCCGGTCATTCTCTATCAGGTGCCGCTGCGCATGAGCACCTTGGAGCTCTCCACCAATCTCGTCGCTGGCCTCGCCAAGATTGCCAATGTCGCTGGGATCAAAGACTCGAGGGGAAACCTCGAATTGGTGGCGGAGTTGGTGGACCGCACACCCGATGCGTTCCAGGTCTTGGTAGGGAGCGGCGCCGCCCTGTACGGCAGCCTCGAGGTTGGCGCAGCGGGAGGGATCCTGGGTGTCGCAAACCTGGCGCCGGGGCCGGCCGCCGCGATCCACACGGCCCACGCAGCCGGAGACTCAGCGGAGGCCGGGAGAGTGCAGGAAACAGTGGCTCCGGTGCATAAGGAGATTGTAGCGGCGATGGGCGTTCCTGGCGTGAAGGCAGGGCTGGATCTTCTCGGTCTCAGGGGAGGGGATCCGAGACCCCCACTCCACCCACTACCCGATGGGATGCGAGAGAGCGTAGCCAGCGTGCTGGATCATGCAGGACTCGAAGCCGTGGAGACTCCTTCCGTCTAAGGGGCAGGGCCGTTAGTTTTTCCTAAAGGATGCACCGCCCAGAGCCCATTCCCCCCGGAATGGGCTTTTTTCTTTGATATCTAAGGGCCTTTGGGCCTTTCCAACACGGAATGATGCCGTGTCGCAAGGTGAAAAGTCCGGCCACTGCACAGTGGTGTTGGGCTGCCAGTGGGGCGATGAAGGGAAGGGGAAGATCGTCGACGTGCTCGCTGAAGACGTGCACGTGGTCGCCCGGTATCAGGGTGGAGCCAACGCCGGCCACACCGTCCATGTCGGAGACGATCAATTCATCCTGCACCAGATTCCTTCGGGGATCCTCCACCCCGAAAAGCGGTGTCTCCTGGGCAACGGTGTGGTGCTCGACCCACTCGGCTTTGTGGAGGAGTACGAAGGACTGAAGGCTCGCGGTATCGCGGTCGAGGGGAGGGTCGGCGTGAGCCAGAAGGCACACCTGGTGATGCCCTATCACCGTCTGCTCGACCAGGTGTCAGAGGATCGGGTGGCACAGAAGATCGGAACGACCGGCCGAGGAATCGGGCCGGCCTACGAAGGAAAAGCGGGCCGCAGGGGTCTTCGAGTTTCCGATCTCGCCCACCCCGACCGAGTTGCCTCGCTCGTCGAAGCGGGAATCGAGCGGGCGTGTCGGCGTGCGGGCGCCCTGGGGGGAGAGCTTCCCGGAGATGTCCACGCGATGGTCGACGAGGCGTTGGCGGCCGCGGAGCGCCTGCGGGAACTCGCCACGGACACGGGTCTCGAGATCGTAGAGTCCGTTCGAGAAGGAAAGCGCGTGCTGCTCGAGGGAGCCCAGGGTACCGCGCTCGATTTGGATCACGGTACGTACCCTTTCGTAACGTCCTCGAGCACGACCGCCGGCGGCGCTGCTACGGGCTCGGGAATCGGGCCCACCGTGATCGACGATGTGATCGGAGTGGTGAAGGCCTACACGACACGAGTGGGGAACGGGCCGCTTCCGACTGCATTCGAGCCTGCCATGGACGAGAAGCTCCGTGAGCTGGGGGCGGAGTTCGGGGCGACGACGGGACGGCCTCGCCGCTGTGGTTGGTTCGACGCCGTGCTCGCCCGGTATGCGGCCCGCGTGAATGGGCTGACGGGATTGGCGGTGACCAAGTTGGACGTCCTCGATACGCTTCCCGAGATCTCGATTGCCACCGCGTACCGGACCCCTCTGGGAGAGGCCCACGAATTTCCGGCCGACACATGGCAACTAGGTGAGGCGGAGCCGATCTACGAGACGCACAAGGGTTGGGAGGCGCCGACCGGGGAGGCCCGGACCTTGGCCGATCTACCCACTGCCGCTCGCCGTTACCTCGATCGTATCGAGGAGCTTACGGAGACGCCTGTTCAGATGGTGTCCGTCGGGACTCGCAGGAGACAGATCATCAGGGTCTGAGTATCTTGTTAAGCTTTGTCGCATCCATTCGCCCGGGCATCCGTGGTGAGGGATTGGGTGGATTGCCAATGAGGAGGACCGGGCGCCGATGTTCGACGAACTCGGCAACAAGCTAGACAACGTTCTGGGGAAGTTCCGGCAGCGGGGCGTCATTACGGAGCCCATGATCCGGGACGGACTTCGTGAGGTCCGGCGGGTTCTTCTCGAGGCAGACGTCAACTATAAAGTGACGCGGGGGTTTCTCGAGCGTGTGCAGGAGCGGGCGCTCGGGGAGAAGGTCATCAAGTCTGTTTCGCCTGGGCAGCAGATCGTCAAGATCGTGCATGACGAGCTGGCGGGTCTGCTGGGCGAGGGGCCTGCTACGCTCGAGTGGGCGTCATCGTCGCCGACGGCGATTTTGGTCGTGGGTCTACAGGGTTCGGGCAAGACCACCACGGCGGCGAAGTTGGCGAAGCGGTTGGGGGGCGAGGGCAGGGCGCCCCTGCTGGTCGCCTGTGACATGTACCGGCCGGCGGCAGTCGATCAGTTGGTGACGTTAGGAGAGCAGGTCGGGGTGCCGGTTCACCGAGGCGGGTCGGGTGAGGATCCGGTTGCCGTGGCGAAAGCCGCTGTGGAAGTCGCACGGCGTGATAATAGGACCGTGTTGATTGTGGACACGGCGGGTCGGCTGCAGATCGACGAGCCGATGATGGATGAGCTTCGCCGGCTCAAGGCCGATCTGGCGCCGCAGGAGGTCCTGCTGGTGGCGGACGCAATGACTGGCCAAGAGGCGGTGAACATAGCCGAGGGCTTTGACGAGGCGTTGGGCCTGACCGGCGTGATCCTCACCAAGATGGACGGTGACGCCCGGGGTGGAGCGGCGCTCTCGATTCGGGGAGTGGTCGGGAAGCCGATCAAGTTCGTCGGGGTGGGGGAGACAGTAGACGATCTGGAGTTGACCGATCCGGATCGCATGGCCGGGCGCATCCTCAGGATGGGGGATGTAGTCGGTTTGGTGGAACGGGCCGAGCAGGCCTTGGACGCTGGGGCCCAGGAGAAGCTTCAGCAGCAGATGCTCAAGGGGCGCTTTACGCTGGAAGACTTCTTGACCGCGATGCGGCAGGTCCAGAAGATGGGTCCGGTGGAGCAGTTGTTGAAAATGATTCCGGGTGCGGCAAGGGCGATACCGGCCGGGGGAATCGATCCGAAAAAAATGAAACATGTGGAAGCGATCATCCTCTCGATGACGATGGCTGAGCGGGAAAGTCCGGAGATTCTGGACGGATCGAGGAGAGCGCGAATCGCAAAGGGGAGTGGTCGGCCGGTGTCGGAGGTGAACCGACTGCTCAAGCAGTTCAAGGAGACGCAGAAGTTCATGAAACAGATGAAGGGTATGTTGCCCGCCTGATCACTTAGAAGGCTATTGCAACAGCCTTCCTGAAAACCGCCGGCTAGACCGGCGACAAGGGACGAACCGGAATGCGCAAATGTCCGTAAGAATTCGACTTCGCCGTATGGGCCGGAAAAAGCAGGCCCATTATCGCATTGTAGTAGCCGACTCTGCGGCACCGCGGGATGGTCGCTTCGTAGAGACTCTCGGTTACTACAAGCCCCTCACTGATCCGGCTCGCCTCGTCGTGGACCTGGAGAAGGCCGAAGAGTGGATCGGCAAGGGTGCTCAGCAGTCCGAGACGATCCGCTCACTACTGAACAGGGCCCGCAAGGGAGGCGACGACACGGTCGCATTGGGCGAGATCGATCCCGAGGAGGCGAAAGCCGCAAAGGCCGCCGCCATCGAGGAGCGCCGCGAGGCGGAGGGGAAAGCCCGCGAGGCGGCTGCGGCCGCGGCAGCAGCGCAGGAAGCGGCGACCGCAGCAGCCGCCGAGGTAGAGGCTGAGGAGGCCGCCGAGGCCGCCGAAGACGAGCCCGCCGCCGAAGAGGAGGCCGAGCCCGAGGCGGAGGCTGCTGAAGAGGAGCCCGCCGCCGAAGAGGAGGCCGAGCCCGAAGCCGAGGTCGCCGAAGACGAGCCCGCCGCCGAAGAAGAGGCCAAGCCCGAAGCCGAGGCTGCCGAGGACGAGCCCGCTGCCGAAGAAGAGGCCGAGCCCGAAGCCGAGGCCGCCGAAGACGAGCCCGCCGCCGAAGAGGAGGCCGAGCCCGAGGCGGAGGCTGCTGAAGAGGAGCCCGCCGCCGAAGAGGAGGCCGAGCCCGAAGCCGAGGTCGCCGAAGACGAGCCCGCTGCCGAAGAAGAGGCCGAGCCCGAAGCCGAGGCTGCCGAGGAGGAGCCCGCCGCCGAAGAAGAGGCCGAGCCCGAAGCCGAGGCTGCCGAAGAAGAGCCCGCCGCCGAAGCAGAAGCCGAGCCCGTCGAAGAGGAATCCGCTGCGGAAGAAGAGGCTGAGCCCAAGGCGAAGGCTGCGAAGACGAAGAAGCCGGCCGCCAAGAAACCCGCCGCCAAGAAGAAGGCTGAGCCCAAGGCGAAGGCTGCGAAGGCAAAGAAGCCGGCCGCAGAGAAACCGGCTGCCAAGAAGCCCGCCGCCAAGAAGAAGGCCGAGCCCAAGGCGAAGGCTGCGTCAAAGAAGAAACCCGCCGCCAAGAAAACGAAGAAGGAGTAGAAGTAACTCCTCTCACGCACCGTCATGGGTAAGACCGAAGCACCGCAACACTTGGTGGTGGGCCACCTCAACAAGGCCCACGGCACCAAGGGCGAGATCTTCATTTGGCCGCTGACCGACCACCCCGAGAGCACGTTCGCTCCCGGGGTGGTTCTGTACCTGAGTGATACGAACGGCGATCTGCCGACCGATCCGCCGACGCTACGAATCGATGCGAGTCGAGCGTATCGCCGCGGGTTCCTGGTGCATTTCGAGGGGGTTCAAGACCGAGCTGGCCTGGAGGGTCTGCTGGGCCGGTACGTCCTTCGTAGCATGGATCAGATCGAAGAGTTGGGGGAGGGTGAGACCTTCTACCACGACCTACTCGGCATGGAGGTCGTTACGGTCGAGGGCCAGCGTGTGGGCGAGGTCATCGAGATCTACGAGCTGCGGCCAGCCGACCTTCTGGAGATCCGGGGCCCGGAGAAAAGCTTCATGATCCCGTACGTCGCCGAGATGATCCAATCGGTGGATGTAGCGGAGAACCGAATCGTTCTCGATCCGCCCCCGGGCCTCTTGGAGGTGTAGCGTGGGCGGCCACGATCCGTTGACGATCAACATCGTCACGATCTTTCCCGAATTCTTCGAGACGCCTCTAGCGACGAGTATTTCCGGGCGTGCAGCCGAGGCGGGGCTCGTGCGCTATCGGGTGGTGGACCTCCGGACGTTCACAACCGATCGGCACCAGACGGTGGACGACACACCGTACGGAGGAGGCGCAGGGATGGTCATGAAGCCCGAGCCCTTCTTCGAGGCGGTCGACAGCCTGGCCACGCAGGGACCGGTTGTGCTCCTTTCGGCACGCGGAAGGATATTCAGCCACGAGGATGCCGTCCGATTTGCCGTGCAGAGGGACCTCACCCTCCTGTGCGGCCATTACAAGGATGTCGACGAACGGGTCGCGGACCACCTCGCCACGGAGGAGATCTCGCTCGGCCGCTTCGTACTGTCTGGGGGAGAGATCGGGGCGCTCGCGGTTGCCGACTCCGTGGTCCGACTCCTTCCCGGTGCCATCGGCGACCACGACTCGGCGGCGACGGACTCTTTTTACGACGGTGCGTCGCTGAGCGCGCCGTCTTACACACGGCCAAAGGAGTACCGGGGACACGCCGTTCCCGAGGTCCTTCGCACCGGCGACCACAGGCAAATCGAAGAGTGGCGTGAGGCCGAAGCGAGGCGTCGGACGGCGGAGCGGGAGGGCGAGTAACGCCTTTTCAGGACGACCTCTTCAAAGGTCGTCGGACGTCGACTATCTTAAAAGCTGCCGACCAACGGGCGTTCGCCCGAACCACGAGGCCCTGACATGTCCGATCTCATCCAAGAGCTGGAGAAGGCGGAGTTTAGAGACGACTCCCCCGACTTTGCTCCCGGTGATACGGTTCGGGTGCTCTATAACGTCCGAGAGGGCTCCAAGGAGCGCATCCAGGCCTTCGAGGGCGTCTGCATCGCCCGCCGGGGCGGCGGTACGGGTGAAACGTTCACCGTGCGGAAGATCTCCGGGGGGGTCGGCGTCGAGCGTGTGTTTCCGCTTCATGCGCCGACCGTCACGGGAGTGGAAGTGGTCCGTCGCGGGCGGGTTCGCCGCGCCAAGCTGTACTACATGAGGGGCCTGCGAGGCAAGGCGGCACGTATTCGCGAGAAGCGGACCCCGTAGGAGAAAGCGAACCTCCTAGGAGAAGCGAAAATTTTACGATGAGCGCACCGGCCACCTCGCCGGAGGACGCGGCAATCGAACGGCTCCATGACCCCCTCGAGTACGAGAGGCGGTTCTGGAGCCGCGGTCTTTTGGGGGTGGCGGGCGTCGATGAGGTCGGACGGGGCCCCTTGGCCGGCCCGGTGGTGTCTGCTGCGGTCGTCCTACCGGAGGGCGTGGCGATCGACGGCGCAACCGATTCCAAGGCGCTCGATCCTGCGGAGCGGGAAGAGCTCTCAGGGCTGATCTGGGCGCGCGCACAGTCCGTTACGCTCGGGGCGGCGTCCGTTCGCGAGATCGACCGTGCCAATATCCTCGTGGCGACCGCGTGGGCCATGAACCGTGCGCTCGGCAGGATGCGGCTCAAGCCGGATCACATTGTCGTGGACGGCCTTCCAATGAGATCCCTTCGATGGCCCCACGAGGCCGTGGTCGGTGGGGATGCATCAGTGCACTCGGTGGCGTGCGCCTCGATTGTGGCGAAGGTGTGTCGGGATCGGCTCATGGCGAAGCTGGCCCCACGCTACCCCGGGTACGGATGGGACCACAACATGGGCTACGGGACCACCGAGCACCGTGACGCGCTGGAGCGGCTGGGATCGACGCCACACCACCGTCAGACGTTTCTGGGTTTGCAGTACGGGTTGGAGCTGTAGCGGCGGCCACGTCCACTGTCCGCCAGCGATGATCTGCACTGTGTCTCGCAAGCCGCGGAGGAGCGCAGAAGGGGCGGGCCTCACGTTCGAGACCGCCCCTTCTTCTAGCGGTGGCAGAGTGCCCCGGTTTCTAGCTACGCCCTGCCTTTACTTTCTACCTCGGCCACGTTTCCGACGGCGATCGTCGTCATCATCGTCATCATCGTCGTCATCGTCGTCATCGTCGTCATCGTCGTCATCGTCGTCATCGTCGTCATCGTCGTCATCGTCGTCATCGTCGTCATCGTCGTCATCGTCGTCATCGTCGTCATCGTCGTCATCGTCATCATCGTCATCATCATCATCGTCGTCACCATGGCGGTCGCGACGGCGGTCGTTGGCCCGGAAGCGTAACCTCCGATCGAATTCAATGGACGCCTGCCCGATATCGGGACCGAACAACAGGGAGAAGTCGACGGGTCCCCTGAAGTTGACGTCACGCAGATCGGAGTGGAACGGACCCTTCGCGTGGATCTGGAAGCGACCGTTATCGTGAAGGTCGACCCTCTGGACACCCGATGCGCGCCGGGGAGCCTTGAACACCCATTTGTGGTTCCTGCGAACGAAGGATCCGCGGGGAATCACCTGCACCACTCCCGCGAACTCGACGGTAAACGATTCGATGTCCGGATCGAAGCGCTGGAGTAGGCCTAGCGGGAGACTGCCGTTTACGTTGTACGTATCTTTTCCACGTCTCCTCCACCACCTCCGTGTGGCCAAGTTGACGTTGGCTTGGCGGATCGTCAGGGGATAGATGACGGTAACCTGCGCGGTGCCCGCGCCAGACTCCTCGCCGTCTTCGACCGCCACGATAACCGTGAAAGGCCCGGATCCGTTGTCGGCATAAGTGTGGGAGAGTTGGAAGTTCATTCCCGCCAGTGGGAGCGGTTGTATCCCACTGCCGTCTCCGTAATCAACTGTCGCGGTCCAGGTGTCCGCTCCGGGGTCCGTGAAGGAGCCCCCACTCTCGAATGTGCTACCCTCGAGGATGGTGGCGTCCGCGCCCGCATCCACGACTGGAGCCACGTTGTTCACGACGACCGAGGCAATGGCCGACACGGGGTCAGACACTCCATCGCTCACCGCAACCGTAACCTCAAAGACTCCATCGTCGACGTAGAGGTGGGAGAGGCCGAAGGTCTTGTCTGCGTTCAGCGCTAGGTGCCCGGGACCGGCTCCGTCGCCGTAGTCGACCGTAGCGGTCCACGTGTCGTCGTCCAGGTCCACGAAGGAGCCTGAGCTAGTGAAAGTGCCACTCTCGTCGATCAGCCCGCCGTCGCCCGCGTTCACTACGGGTGCCTTATTCGTCGGCTCCGGCTCCGGCTCCGGCAAGGGCTCCGGCTCGAGCCCGCAGGCACCGCCTTCACCCGAATCGTAGATCGCCGCGATTTCGGTTGCGGGGAGGGCACGGCTAAAGAGCCTGACTTCGTCGATGCAACCGTTGAACCCTTTCTTGAAGGGCCCTCCAGAGCCGGTGGTCTCACGAGCCCATTCCCAGTTGTTGCCGAGGACGATTGAGCCGCCGGCATACACGGGCGAGCCACCTGGCTGGGTGAACTGGCTCTTCGGATCCGACTCATCGAAGAATCCGTTGACGTAGAGCCTGGCCGTCGAGCCCTCCACCGTGAGGGCAACATGGACCCACTCATCGTTCTCGACCGGTCCGCTCACCAGTCGGGCGACGGCACCTGTTATCGACGCATTGGAAAAGGCCACGTCGGCCTCGATATGCCGCTCGTTGCCAGTGCCCCTCCACGAGATGTGGTAGGAGACGCCCGATTTTTCGAACTTGTGATCGAGTATCGGCTTCTGGATGAGGACGGCGTCGCTCGCCCTCTGACCGTCCCCGAGTCGCTTGGCCCAGAGATCGATCGTGAAAGTCGTGGGCCGGAGATCGGCACGGTCGGGGATTTCGAGGAACTGATTCTCCCCCCCGGCTGCTCCCGTGAAGTGAAACGCCTGACCGACTTTGCCGGCTCCGAATGTGACGGTCCCGTCGGCGAATGTGGCCGTCCGGGCCCCGGCCCCGTCGGAAATGAAGGCGATATGGTTGGGGACCGGATTTGCACCTGTCGGGGGCGGTACGATGTCGTCCAGGGGTCTCGGTGGGGCGACATCTTGCCAGTCCCCGTCTCCCGGCCACCAAGAAACCAGATCGTGTTCCCCACCGTGCGCGGCGGCCACAGACTGCACCGCCTCGACCTCGACAACGGGCTCGGGAATGCCAGTGATGGACTCCTCGCACGCGACAAGCGCGAGGGTGAGGCCTGCGGCAAGTACTTGCCAACGATTCTTGTCGGTCATGCATGCCTCCTGAGGGGGCTCGCAAACATATGTTTCTCGGAGCGGAGGCACGCATCCTCAATTCAAGTTTATACCTAAGTGACATCGGGTGCAACAATTTTTTACTACACGGAAGGCTGGCCCCATCGCGAGCGCGCATGCGGTTCAGGGGATCGATAGCCCGTAATACCGCATAATTACTGGTCCTTCGGGCGAATCGTGACCACTGTCAATTCGACTGATCGACCAGTCGAGCAGGCCGTTCAACTCTACGAAACAGGTCGTTGGGTCCCGTCCTACGGGAGGTTTTCGGGGCAATTATTGCTATGGAAACATATGTTTCCATTCACGCTCTTCTGCCACTCTAACGACGTGCATGGTGAGCCCGATCCCGGTTCCGAACTGCCGTTGGGCCTTCGTGGATCCGGTGACGGCATAGGGGAGCGACTGACGGATGATCGACCATCCAGCCCGTGGAGCTTGGAGGTCGGAGCGGCTAGTTTTACCGCCAGAGCCGGTAGCTCAGCTGGTAGAGCAACGGACTTTTAATCCGTAGGTCGTGGGTTCGAGACCCACCCGGCTCACTTGAGGGAAGTCCTGTTCGCAGAACTGTATTGGCCTGTGGGATCTGCGTCATGAGGCGGGATACAGCGAAGGTGAGCAGACTACCCGACGTAGGTCTGTGCAGCACAATTAGCGCGACAGAATGGGGTTGGGGATTTCTATGATCTCGAGCAACGCGATATGCCGAATCGGGGTGTTCTACGATGGGTCTTTCTTCGCATATGCGCGTCGCTACTACTACCAAGAACGCGACCTAGGCTGGCTCAGGTATCCGCCGCTTCATGCGTTCATCGAGGCGTTCATCGCCCAAAAGGAACAGGGATACGCGAGCTACAGGGTTGTATATGCGGCTTGGCACCAGGGGCTCTTCACGAGCAAGAACGCCACAACGGAGCAGCTTCGATTTGACCGCAATCAGCATCACGATCTAATGCACGCGGGGGTTGAGCCCAGGTACCTGCCCATGTCTCAGACGCAGGGTGAGAAGGGCATCGATGTGGCCCTCGCCGTCGACGCCCTTCAGGTGGGCCTGGACGGCAAAATCGACATTGCCGTGCTCGTGACAGGAGACGGAGATTTCGTACCGTTGGTCAGAGCGCTCAACAAGCAAGGCGTTCGGGTCTTGGGTGTCTACTTCGAGTTCCAGGCGAAGGATGGCAGCAGGAGTTTCATGAACGAGCGGCTGCTCTCAGTTGTCAACTACGCCGTGGATGTCAACGCTCTTGAGAACGACAAAGAGTACAAGCCGGTCTTCAAGTCGCTGTTTCGGAAGAGAACGGACTTAGAGGACTCGTAGCGAGACGTACCGAAGATGGGTGGATTCCTGGCCGGGCTGGGTGTGGGCGCCATCATTGCCCTAGCGCTCGTCATCTTCCTCGTCGTGAATCCGGCGTGGCGACACGCCCCGTTCTCTCGCGGGGCGTCCTGGTCGAATCTCAGCAACCCTCGCGCGAATAACCGACCCCATAACACCCTAGGTAGCAACAACTTAGGAGGCATCACGGGCACTATGCGTATATGCTGCCATCGATCTCTTAATCCGTAGGTCGTGGGTTCGAGACCCACCCGGCTCATTGGCCGACGACATCAAACGGCGCCCCGCCGCGGGATGTTCTTCGGTTTGCCGTCCGAGGCGCGCCCTTCGAACCCGGACTGTTTCTTTTGGTGCTTCGTCGACCGCCTGCGCTTGCCCGAGTTCTTCGTGTCGGCCTCGCCCTCGGCGTCTTTCGCCGCTTTTGGCTTTGCCATGGCTTCCGCTTCGAGGACTTTGAGCGTTGCGGCGCGTGTGCCCTCGTCCTCGGCCAAGTGACACTTCTTGTACTTCTTGCCGGAGCCACAAAGACAGCGGTCGTTTCGCCCTGTGGTCTTCAAACGCACTTCGTAGTCGCTGTCAGCCATTGGGCCTCTCGATGGTTCGGGGTCGATTGCGCGCCCCCCTACGAACGCAATCTAACCGACTCGAAGTGGATGGAGTCCACGTAGGGCCGGCGTAGTTGCCGTCGGGGGTGCGGGATGCTCGACTGGTCGTCTGCTACCCCGTCCCCGGCCGTGGCAGCCCCGGCGTCCCGAAGATGATCTCGGTGATCGCCTTGATGCTCCGATTGCCATACCGGAACGGCATGACGAGACGCAGGGGCGCTCCGTGTTGGGGATCGAGCGGCTCCTCGTTCATCATCCAGACGAGCATGACCTGCGGATGCCGCAACTCCTCCACAGACTCGTCCACGTAGTGGCCGTCCGACGCGGTCAAGCGGCAGTAGTGGGCGCCCGGAACGAGGCCGAGCATGTCCGCGAAGTCGGTGAAGCGAACCCCGGTCCACTTCACGATACCGGTGGGCTCCGGTGCACCGCACTGCATGAGGAAGGTGTGCGAAACCCTCGTCAGGGGTTCGAGGTCGCTGAACCGCATCATCCCACGCTTGGTGCCGAGCCCGCGCGTGTCCACCCGGATCGCCATCCTCGTGTAGTCGTACTCGATCTCGGGCGCCCTGCGGTCCGACGTCCTCCACATGAGGCGGCCTCGGATCGGGCCGGCGGCCGACTCCGGATGCTCGGGGGCGGAGCCGTCGGGGTTCAGCGGGAGGTCCACCGGGAACGTGGCGCGCGGCTCGACGTCGATGAGTCGGTCCGGGAACTCCTGCTCCTGTCCGGCGACCTGAGCCGCCAACTCCTTAGGATCCAAGCCGCCGACCGACAGGCCAACGAATGCGGACCCGGATACGGCGATGGCGTCGCGTCTCGAGATCGTCATGCGGGACTCCTCCTCCGAGGGGACAGGCGCGGGCGTGCGTGCAATCAGAATACTCCGGCACGCTCGGCGGGGATAGTCCGACCTCACGGACTGACCCTCGCCACACCGATGTTGTAGTTTGCCGCGAGAAACGCACGCAAGAAGACACCTCTTGCACCCGAAGGTCGGCCCGCCGCCGGGCCTCCAGGGGACAAGAGTTGTCAGCCGAGGTTCAGCTGTGGCCACTCTCCACATCGCCATTCCGGTTCAGGACGAGCTCGAATGCCTTCCCGCCTGCCTCGACGCGCTCCGGCAACAGGAGGGCGTGCGATTCGTCACGTGGTTATGCGTAAACCAACCGGAAGCGTGGCAACACGAGCCGGATCGACGCCGCGTGTGCGAAGCCAACCAGGCCTGTCTCCATCTGCTCGCCGACGTCACGGACCTCGACCTCCGCATTATCGATCGCTCCTCACCGGGCCGGGGCTGGGCACCGAAGCGGAGCGGTGTTGGGCACGCGCGAAAGGAGTTGATGGATGCGATCTGTGCGGAGGCCGCCCCCCGGGATATCATCGTAAGCCTCGATGCTGACACGCTGACGCCCCCGGGTTATCTGCGATCCCTTATCGTCTCCTTCAACCGGCATCCGGCCGCCTGTGCCATCGCCGCGCGTTACTACCATCCACTCACCGACGACGGAGCCGTCAGCCGCGCGATGCTGGGTTACGAAATCTACATGCGCTTCTATGCGCTCAACCTCTGGCGAATCGGGTCTCCCTACTCCTTCACTGCGCTCGGCTCGGCAATTGCCTTGCCTGTTTCCGTCTACCGAAGAGTGGGCGGGCTGACGCCTCGAACCAGCGGTGAGGATTTCTACTTCCTGCAGAAACTGACCAAACATGGACGGGTACTCCATTGGACCGCCGCCCCGGTTGCCCCCGCGACCCGCAAGTCCTGGCGCGTTCCCGTCGGGACCGGTCAAGCCATCGTCGCCGCATGCGAAGGTGAATACTCCGACCGCTATCCACTCTATGCTCCGGAACTCTTCGACCGGATCAGCCGCACCACCAGGGCCTTCCCCGAACTGTTCGCCGGACCGGTCGAAACGCCGCTTGACGAATTCCTGCGGAACAAGATCAGTCCCGACGCTCCATGGCAACCGCTGCGCGATAACCACACGACACTGGACCGATTTGTCCGCGCCTGCCACGAGCGGCTCGACGGACTCCGCATTCTGCAATACCTGAAGGCCGAGTATCGTGGAGCGCCGACCGACGACCGGGCCACGCTGATAGACTGGCTGGACCGGTACGGGTGCCAGTTTCCCGGAACCGAGACCGAAGCTTCGCGCGTGCGGACCCTGCTCAACGAGCGCATGCTGGCCGATCTGAGCATTTCTGAACTCGACGCGATACGCCGGGTGCTTTTCCAAATGGAAGATCGCTATCGTCGAGAGGACGACCTGGAGGGCTGAGTCACCCATCCCGTTGATCCGCATGGAGCCCGACCGAAGTCGTAGTCCCATCCCCCATCGCACCGCCCGATCATAGTCCGTAGCTTCTCCGCAGGGCCGACACTCCACATCTGACGATCCGCTGCGAATACCCCGACGAGGATCGGCCGCCCAGCGAGGTGACGTTCTACGTCTCGCCTCGCCACGGCATCCACACCACCCTAAAAGTTGTCCCATCCAGACATGTCCATCCCCATCCAGCCGTCTCATTTTCGGAGGTGATAGTTCTCTCGATCAGGGGGTGAGCCGTGGGGATGCTCGCGTGGTCTTGGTTGTAGCGCTGTCATGCCCCGCGTACCATTTCCTTCAGCCCCCGCGTCCTCTACAAAGGAGAATTTCGATGAAGTTCTTCCTCAAGACAGTGCTGCCCATCTTCTTGGGCGTGGTGCTCTGGAACCTGCTGCCGGGGACGGCTGCCAAGATCATTGCGTTGGGCGTGGCTGCGGTCATCATCGCGGTCCCGATCCTGCGCGGGAAATACGGTGGTCGGGACACCCGCAGCCGGATGACCGCACTCATGTTGACGGTTGCGATCCTCTCGGCATCGACCTTGCCCGCCCCCGCTCAGAGGAGCGGTGATTGGTCACCGCAAGGTGAGAACGTGGTGGAGGTGCAGCGCGCGGAATTCGCGTGTGGATTCTGGTGCAAGGTGGGATGGGGCCTCGCCATTTCTGTTGGCTACGATATCATCAAGTCCGTGTTAGGGTGGTGGATCGCTAACGTGTGGGACCAGGACATCCGGATGGGCCCCTGTGATGAAGATGGGGAGACCAACGACCTCGCCGCGTTCTTCTACGGTGAAGGGGCTTGCAGCACCGACGACAGCAACGGGTAGGCCGCCGCGCACCGAAATAAAGTTGCCCGGCCCATCCGGCCCATCCGGCGCTTCCGCGCGTTTGGGGGTGTATCAGACCGCGTGCAGCAAGACGGCCACCCCCATCGTTCGGAGGGTGGTCGTTTTCTTGCGCCTAATCCTTCCTGAGCGATAGAGTCAGCAGGAGGCGACCTAGTAAGTAATTCACAGGAGGGTCTCATGAGGATGGCTTTTGTTGCAGGACTAATTCTTTCGATTCCTCCTGTCCCCAACGCCCAGGCTGCGACCCCCGTGGCCCTCGACGTCTACGGTGCTAATCCAATGGCACAAGCGGACATCCTCATCACACTGCGCCGTGTACCCGTGCAGGCCCTAGTCGGATCGCAGGCTTTTTTCTTTGGGCTTCCCAATCAGAGGGCTCCCTCCCTGGTGAAGATGCTTCCTGAGGTGGTTGTTGACGGCGGGGTCCTTGAGCCCGGTGCAACCGTGTCAGTGACCGGAACGGTGTATGCCATGTCGGATAGCGTAGCCGATGCATGGATCGCCAGCGGTGGCCTTGCAGCGGGTGATAGGATGCTTGCCGTTTTCAATGAGTCGTTCTTCGAGGCCGCCAGGGTGACCGTTACCGGCAGGTGACCTTTCACGTTCGATCCCGAATAGAAGATGGCCACCCCAACAGTGTTCGGAGTCGAATCAGACCGCGCAAGCTGGTCGAATCTCAACGATGCGCAGGAAAACAACCGACCCCCCAAACACCCTAACTCGCCATAACCTAGACGACCTCACGCCCACTCTGCGTATATGCTGCTATCGAACTTTTAATCCGTAGGTCGTGGGTTCGAGACCCACCCGGCTCATTGGCCGGAAGTCCTGTAGGTAGAGGACTTCCGGCTTTTTTGTGTCGGTGGGGTAGGGCCGAAAAGGGGGCTATGGGACCCCAAGTGGTACCCCAAAACTC
The DNA here is from genome assembly GCA_965249775.1 of Longimicrobiales bacterium. Classification (GTDB taxonomy): domain Bacteria; phylum Gemmatimonadota; class Gemmatimonadetes; order Longimicrobiales; family Gaopeijiaceae; genus UBA822. Next base: position 1,873,801 of record OZ252253.1, on the reverse strand, counting down.
GGGTTGGCTGGCGCGAACTGAGTCCATGGTCACGGTCCGGAGGAAGAGAAACGTCGATTCCTAGCGCCCCCGCCCCAATATTGGAGGGCGCACATTATCAACCTTTCGGTGCCTTATTCAAGCTTGTGCGTTCGGAGGCCTATATGCGGGTAGCCGTCGCGACCTTCATTCTCTTGTTCGCGGTCACCACCGCCTGTGAGCGCGCCACCGGTGACCTCGGCGTGGTCGACGAGTACCTGAATCATGCCGACGCCGGGGCGGTCCAGGCTCCCTTCGAGCCTACGGTGGTCCACGAGCAGCCACCGGCTCGCTCCGTCCTCACCGTGCCTCCCCAAGAGATGCTGAATGCGGTGCGTGACGGATATCGACCTATCCCGGACCGTCGCTTCCTCCTTGCCATCGCCCATGCCGACCACCTCGTGACGGGTGCTCCGGCAGGCGAGGTACACATCACGTGGGAGGCCGGGCGGTGGATCATCCACTACCGAGAGGAGTTGGTGGGAGAGTTGCCGGAGCTGGCGGACTTCGGTGAAGCCGCCGCTCTGTTGCGGAGGTGGATTGGGAGCAGATCCAATGACCTCTCGGAGCTCATCCAGGAGCGAGGCGAACAAGAGCAGGAACGGGAGCATTTGGACTATGTCCGCGAGCAACTGGAGGCCTTCGAGGCGGGAAGCGTGGCCCAGGCCGTAAAGCGCGTCGACCAGCGCTGGCAGGAGGGCGCCCGTGGAGCGGGGTACCTCCAGGCCGCAGCCCGAGGCCTCACGTACCTGGTGATCCAGACGTACGATCGCTTGGACATCGGTGATGCCCTGCCTGCAAGGGCCATGGCCATCGTGGCTGTGGCTCAGGCGCTCACGCCCGCGGGCCTCGAGCAGGAAGAGGCACTCCTGGCCGAACATATGCAGTACACCGCCCACGCGCGGTTCATCGCCGCCGGGTTGCCTCCGAGTGACCCAGCGCGGGCCTATGTGAATCGCGATCACGGGCTCCTTCAGCGGATGGCTGAGGCCGACGGCGCCGCACCCCTCGTGCGATACCTCTACACCCTCCGTCTGTCTGAGGCGCGGGACCCTGACATGCTCCTCGAGTGGACCGATCGCTACGGACTGGAACCCCACGTTTTCGGCTTGGCGCAGCTCAAACCGTCCTTGGCCATGGGCCGTTTCGAGAACGATGTGGCACTCGCAGCGTGGGTGCCGTACGTGGCATTATACGACCTGTGGAAGGTCGCCCTACCCCACGAGGTGTTCCGGCGAGTGGCGGATCACCGCATCGAGCGTCTCAGCGTCGGGGACATGGGTCTGCTGGGCTCCCTCATGAGAGACGGCTTGGGACTGAGCCAAGCGACACTGGCCACGCGCTTCGAGCAGGATCTCTCGCTCCTCGACTCCGAATTCTCAGGACCATTCCTCGATGCCGGCAGCTACCGAGCCTACTTCACGAGCCACTTCTACTCAGGAGTGTGGAGACTCGGTCGGCATGTCCTAGACGGATTGGCGTCCGCCTCATACGCGGAGAACTATGCACAGGAGCTGGAGGGATCTCCGGAGGGCATTTCCACGGAGCTGTACCGGTGGTACCTGCACCTGGCCGAAGCGGAGAACGGGCGGCCGAACACCCAGGACCTCCTGGCCGACATCACCCATGGCGTGTACTTGGGGCGGGTGCCCCTCGATCGAACCTACGACGAATTGAAGCGGCACCTGGACGACCCGAGCCTCGCACTCTATGAGGCTGGGAAGACGTTGATGCGCCGTCTCGACTCCCGCCCGGCCAATCGGTTCACCTTGAGTGATATCTCTCGGCTGGACATCGGTGACCTTGCTGGTGCGGAGGCCTACTACCGCAGCATCAGGCGGGTGTCGCCCCACGAGGTCCGGCTGCAGATATGGCTTGCCCGCTTCAACCGTGAACTCGACCGCCTCGTCGCCATGGTCTCGGATTCAACGCTGGACCACGACGACAGGGTGTATGGGCTCGAGGTGCTCATCAACGAGAGGCCCCGCGTCGATGGCTCCACCATCGACGCGCTCGCCGGGGCGCTCATCCGGGCGGAGCCCACGGACTGGGAGGTGCGTGATCAATACGTCGAGTACTTGGAGGACATGGGCAGGTACAATGAAGCCCGCGGTGTCATCCAGGACTTCTTCGACCACGACGGCGGATCCAACGGGTTCCCCAGGATCTTCGCACGCACCGACATGGCCCGAATGTATCAGAAGGAAGGTCGGTACGAGGACGCCTGGCGCTCGGTGGAGCCCGTCGTGAGCAGCAACCAAGCCGGCGCGATGGGTCGCGGCGCTCTGATATTGGAGGCCCTGGGCGATCACGAGGAGGCACGACGCTTGGCCGAGCGCTTGGTGCGGCGTTATCCCGTGTCCGCGTGGGGACGTTCGGTCCTGGCCGAGGTACTCTGGAAACAGGGGAGCTACGCCGAGGTCTCGGCGGTGCTGAGCGCCGGCGGCTACCCAATCACCGATACGGAATGGCGCGAGGAAGTCGCGGAGGCTTTCCTCGCGGCGTTCGCCGGCAAGCCTCTGGAAGCGGCCCGCGACGCCCACGCGGCGCTGATCAGAGGAGGCATTCCGGCCTGGATACTCGAAGAGCTCTCCGAAGGTGTCGCCGACGCCGACCGCCTCGAGCTGGCGTTCGCCATACAGTCCCAGCTCCCGACCACCAGTGCCGTAGGCAGCCATCGTATGCCCCTCCGGGCCTACGGCTACCTCCGGGATCTGGAGGGGGAGGCAGAAGCGCACTCCTGGCTCCAGGCACGGATCCCCGGGAACCTGCTCAATCCGTTCAGCTTGGTGATCTACGGACACGGAGACCCAGAGCTCTTGTGGACTCTGGTCGACCGGCCGGAGGATCGGGCATACAGCAGCACCGTATGGCTCATGCGCGCCGCCGCGTTTGTGGACTCCAAGGAGCCCGATGAGCCGCATCGTGCCGCGTTGCTGGCGCATTACCGGGAGGATGCGCGAGACGATTACCACACCATGGGGGCATACCTCATGGGGCTGATGGACGAAGACTCGCTACTCGCCCTGGCTCTGACCCCCGATCGGCGTTGCGAGATCGCCTTCTATCTGGGCCTCAAGGCGAAGAGCGAAAGGCGCCTCGAGGATGCGATCGACTGGTTCCGGGTGGTTCTCGAGACGGGTCAGGACCGGGAGTACGAGCACGCCTGGGCCCAGGGGGAACTCTATCGATTCGCCAGCCGTTTGCGCAGCTTGGCGGTTCAGGCGGCCGCGATGTAGTAGCGGAGGTCAAAGCGGACGGGACGACAACGGGCGAGTATCGAGGGGGACTACACTTTCGGGCCGTCTCATGGGCATCCCATCGGGTGCGCGTTCAAGAAAACTACGACCTCTCCAGGATAGAACCCGACGACGACATGAGCCGGAGAGGTGGTGAGATGATCCGAGGCGCCGGAGAAATAGGCGCAAGCCCTGGCGAAGCTTGACGGCCTTGAGGCTTGACGCCGCAAAGATGCATCCGGGACGGTCAGTAGAGTCCGGTGGCGGAAACGAGACCCACCCGGCTCACTTGGCCGGAAGCCCCTAGGTAGGCGGGCTTCCGGCTTTTTGGTGTCCGGAGCTAGGGGCGAAACGGGGGATATGGGACCCCAAGTGGTACCCCAAAAACTCGGGTGGCCTGGCGGGGACTCGGGGGATGGGAGAGGAACTGAGGGGACCTCAATAGCTTCAGTCGGACCGTGTCGCTTGCCCGTGTTTAGGGCGGATACGATACTGCCTCCGGTCTGATTTTCCGTACCGAACGTGCCGCGATGAGCGAGGGAGGAGGCGGGAATGACGTGGGAAATCGCGTTCGTGCTGGGCCTGACGGTCTGTGCGGTGGTTCTGTTCGTCACAGAGAAGTTCTCCACCGACATCGTGGCAATTCTCGTCATGATCGTGCTGCTCGTCTTCCGTGTGCTCACGCCTGCGGAGGGGCTGGCTGGATTCGCCAACACCGCCACCGTCACGGTCGGCGCGATGTTCGTGCTCAGCGCCGGGGTGTTCCGGAGCGGCGCGGTGAACTTCGTCGGCAGAGCGCTCGGGAGACTGGCACGGCACAGCTCGGGGCTGATGCTGTTCGTGCTGATGGTGGGGGTCGGCGTGTTGTCGTCGTTCCTGAACAATACCGCCGCGGTGGCGATCCTGATCCCCGTCGTGATCGTCGTCGCGCGGCGAGCGAAGACCAGTCCCTCGAAGCTGCTGATGCCTCTCTCCTTCGCTTCCATGTTCGGCGGCATGGGCACGGTGCTCGGCACGTCGACCAACATCCTGGCGAGCTCGATCGCCGAGCAGGCAGGCCTCGGGGCCTTCGGCATGTTCGAGTTCACCAAGCTGGGCGTTATTTTCTTCGCCGTCGGCGTCGCCTACATGATGACCCTGGGTAGAAGGCTCGTTCCCGATCACCGCGGGCGGGGCGATTTGACGACGAGCTTCGGTTTGGGCGACTACCTGACCGACCTCGTATTGCAAGCCGAATCGAAGTCGGTCGGCCATTCGCTGGCATCGGCGCCGTTGGTGAAAGAGCTCAACATCGAAGTTCTCCAGATCCAACGGGGTGAGGACGCTCTGCGGCCGACTCCCGAGACGATCCTTCGCGAAGGCGACGTGCTTCGCATCCAAGGCGATCTGCGCACGATCAACGAGCTGAAGGGCCGCGCCGGAGTGACCTTCGGAATGAGGCTGAAGTGGCGGGACGAGCATCTTCAATCCACCGATACCAGACTGGTCGAGGCTGTGGTGGGGCCCAGCTCACCGCTGGCCGGGAAGTCCCTCGCCGGGTCGCGTCTACGAGCAAACTACGGAGCCTCGGTGCTTGCGATCCGGCAGCACGGAACGCTCAGGCATGGCCAGTTCGAGAACATCACGCTGATGCCGGGTGACGCGCTGCTCATCGACGTACCGAACGACCAGATCGAGCATCTCACCCAGCAGCGGCTGTTCTTGGTGGTGTCCAGAGCCGGGATCCCCCGTTTCGACCGGTCCAAGGCAACCAAGGCGGTCGCAATCGTGGTGGCGGTCGTCGTGGTCGCGGCAACAGGGCTACTGCCGATCGTGGCGGCCGCAGCCACCGGCGCCTTGATGATGGTGCTGAGCGGCTGCGTCTCGACGGAGGAGGCCTACGGGGCGATCGAGTGGAACGTGCTCTTCCTGCTAGCTGGCATGCTTTCGCTGGGCGCCGCCATGGAAAAGACTGGGGCTTCGACGATGCTGGCGACCGGGATGATCGACAGCGTGGGGGGGCTCGGTCCACTCGCGCTGCTGGCTGCGTTCTTCGGCGCCACCATGCTGCTGACGGAAGTGATGTCGAACAACGCCACCGTGGCGCTGCTACTTCCCATCGCGATCACCACCGCGCTAGCGATCGACGTAGACCCGCATGCCTTCATGTTCGCCGTCGTTTTCGCGGCTTCGTCGAGCTTCATGACGCCGGTCGGCTATCAGACAAATACGATGATCTATGGGCCGGGCCAGTACCGGTTCAAGGACTTCGTTCGTGTGGGCGCCCCGCTCAACCTCATATTCTGGGTCCTGGGCACGCTCTTGATCCCCTGGTTCTGGCCTTTCTGAGCGAACCCAATCGACGATATGAACTCCGTTCGGCCTCACCTCTGCCCCGACAGACCAAGGGCAGTAGCTTCGGAGATCCCGATCCGGACTAGATTTCAACGGTGTTCATCGAGAGGCAGAATTTGACGACGAGAATGACCGTGGATCGGCTCACTGGCCTGACGAACGCCCTGCGTTTCGCCGGGATACCCGATGCCTGACAGGAAGCTCTCGGAGGTCTTGGCATGAGTCTCGGCCCGAGACCGTCTTCGAAGGATATGATCGCCGGTGTCGGGGTGGCGTTGATTCTGATCCCCCAGAGCATGGCGTACGCGGAATTGGCAGGGCTTCCAGCCCGTCACGGGCTGTTCGCCGCCGCGTTGGGACCACTGGCTGCGGCCTTTTTCGCATCGTCACCCTATCTCCAGACAGGCCCCGTCGCCCTCACAGCGCTGCTCACTCTGGGCGCCCTCGTACCTGTAGCCGTTCCGGGCTCGGCCGAGTATGTGGGGTTCGCGGCGCTCCTGGCCCTCGTGGTCGGGATCGTGCGGGTGCTCGTGGGGGCGCTGAGAGGCGGGTGGATTTCCTACCTCATGTCGCGGCCGATGTTGGACGGATTCGCATCGGGCGCGGCGATTCTCATCGTCTCCTCGCAGCTCCCGGGTGTGTTCGGTGTCGACGCGAGCGGAGACGGGGTCCTCAGCCGAGCGCTCTGGGCCATCCGTCATCCCTCGGATTGGGAACTAGCCTCCTCGGTCCTCGCGATGCTCACGCTGCTGATCGTGATGGGGGCCCGACGGCTGAATCCGCTCGTTCCGGGGGTGCTGATCGCGACGGTTGTGGGCCTATCGTTCTCTCTTGCGACGGATTATGGAGGAGCCCGGCTCGGCGATATCGACGCGGGGCTTCCGAATCTCTCGCTCGCACTTCCGTGGGCGTCCCTCCCCGCTCTCGTCCTCCCCGGTATCGTGATCGCGCTCGTGGGCTTCGCCGAGGCCGCTTCGATCTCGAGGATCTATGCGACCAAGGAGAGGATGCGGTGGAATCCCGACCAGGAATTCATCGGCCAGGGTGCCGCCAATATCGCTGCGGGCCTGTTCGGGGGTTTTCCGGTCGGCGGATCCTTCTCTCGGAGCAGCCTGAACTACTTGTCTGGCGCACGCACTCGGTGGAGCGGACTCGTGACGGGCGCGGTGGTCTTTGTCTTTCTCCCCTTCGCGCACCTCCTCGGGCCGCTCCCCCGCTCGGTTCTCAGTGCGATCGTCATCGCGGCGGTCGTTCCCCTGATTCGGGTGCGTCTCTTGGTGTCACTCTGGAAAATATCCCTACCTCAGGCGGTGGTGGGCTGGCTCACCTTCTGGTTTACGATCATACTCTCCCCGCATGTCGAGCAGGCCGTGGTCCTGGGCATCCTCGCGGCGGTCGCTGTCCATATTTGGCGTGAGCTTGAGCCCGGTGTCGAATTCTGGGTCGAGGGCGCCACTTTGCACGTCAAGCCGAGCGGTGTCCTCTGGTTCGGCTCGGCGGCCTTCCTCGAGGAGGCCGTCGCGCGGCGGTTGGCCCTCGCTCCGGAGGCGGAACGGCTGGTGCTCCATCTCGACGGCCTCGGTCGAATCGACCTCACGGGCGCCCAGGTGCTCCGGGAGCTCATGGACCAGCTTCGAGAGGGGGGGCTCGATGTGGAGATGAAGGGGGTACCGCCCCACGCCGTGCGTATTTTCAACGCGGTGATGGGTCGAACGGGCCGACAATGATCGCTTGAGACGGTCTTGGGACCCCGAGTGGGACCCCAAAACCTCGGGTTGACCGGTGGGGAGTCAGTGGATGTCGGGAAGCCCTCGGAGCTAATTTGGGATCGTCACCGGCTTAGTTCCTCGCCGCGACGTATCTCTAGGTCCTCTTCGAAAAAGTGCAGGCCTGCGTCCCGGAGGAGTCTGACGGCTGCCTCGTCTGCAGCTCCGCTCGTATGGCTAGCCGTAGCGCCAACGCTGATGCCCAGCGGCATGCGTTCAGACGATCGTCCTCGGCTCGTGAGTGCTATCAAACGGCGCGTGTGATGGATGGAGCGCGAGAGTCGTATGCCAGCCAGACACCAGTATTTGGAACACGGCAAGGTGAGTGAGTGACCCGATGGCCAGGAGCGCCGCAAGCGGGTGTCCCAGCGCGGCCCCGACCGCGATGGCAAGAATTCGAAGATCACGACGCTTGAGCTTGTTTACGAGATTATTGGGATACGGACGTTGAAACCGAATCTGGAATTCCTTGGTGACATAGCTCGCCATGAGGAAGCTGGCCGTTGCAGCGAAGCCGGCTGGCCAAACCCAGGCCGCGTCGTACAGCTGTGACGCGGCGAATGTCACGGCGAGCCCGACTGCCAGGTCAGAGTACCGATCCAATACCGTATCAAGCCAGGCACCTTGTGGACTTTGAAGCAACTTGATCCGCGCGATCTCACCGTCGCACCCATCCACGATAGAGGCGATCTGAATGAGCATCCCTCCGGCGATCCAAAACCACGGGTCCGTGGTGGCCAAACCGACGGCGCCAAGCAGCCCCATGAAGAAGGATAGGAGTGTGATGTGATTGGGCGTCAGGGGCGTTCTCGATAGAGCCACCGAAAGGCGACGGGAGAGCGGACGGTTTATGTATTGGGAGATGAAGCCATCTTCTCCACCTTTCTCCATGGCCGCGTCGATCCGGTGCACCGCCTCCTGAGATGCTTCCGGCGTGTCCACATCGAGCCAACGCGCTGGGGTCACGTCGATCGCTCGAACTCCACCCCGTGCGACGCATTCTCGGATCCCGTCCGTCAACGAAAACTTGCCCTGCTCGTTCGCTCTCGCCAGCCCCTCGAACAGCCTTGACGAACAGTAAAACAGGCCCGTGTCGCCCGCATTCCAACTCGCGAGGTCTTTTCCAATCGCTGCGATGCATCCTCCTGACACCTCGACCTTGGTGAGATCGGGAAGGTCGAACACGTTTTCTGTATCATGATCGACGGCGAGCGCGATTTCGTCCTGTGCCGGTGGATTAGCCAGCACATCCCGGATCATTTCCGGGGGTAGCAGGTGATCGACCATGGCCAAGAGAAACGGGCTGTCGCCGACCAACGGAGCGGCGGCGACCGCGGAACAGCCGTTGCCTCTTTCCCAGTTCTCAGCCTCAACAAAAGTGATATGGCAGCGACGTCGTCTTGCAACCCGCTCGAATTCGTGCTGGACAAGCGCTGCGTCATAGCCCAGAACGACGACAAATCGCTCCACACCCGCCGTGAGCAGTTGTGCTATCGATCTCTCGGCGATCGACAGACCTCGCAAGTGGACGAGCGGTTTGGGCACGGCCGAACGATCGCTCCGCAAGCGGCTCCCATTGCCGGCCGCGAGAATCACGGCCAGCGGAGCGACCGTTTCTCCGCGTGGAACTCTATCTAGCAAGGGCATTGATGATCTCCTCCGTAAGCTCTTTGGTCGATGCGGCGACGAGGGTCGTGCGATCCTGCAGCGATTCAAATGGACCGAGCGCCCCGCCGTCGAGACGACAGATGTGGCCATCGGCCTCGGTGACGATTAACGAGGCCGCGAGAAAACTCTCCGGCGTCAATCGGCTCCTGACGTCGATATGGGCATCCAGAGCTCCGTCTGCCACCAGGCACAGAGCGCGTGAAGCACAGCCGTAGACGCGTATGCCGGCGCAGGTCCGCATCAGGTCGGCGAGAGAGGCGTCCGGCGCCCAATGGTTCAGTTCGCAGGAGATAAACGCGTCGCGAAGACGGCGCGTCTCCGACGTGTGCAAGCGTCGGCCGTCTGATGATGAGTAGGCTCCGTTTCCGCGTGCCGCGACGACGGCTCCAGGGCCCGATGTGGCACCAACCGACGCGAAGATGACTCCGTCCACGGAGAGCGATGTCTGTCGCGGAAGCATGGCCAGCGAGATGGCGGACAGCGGCAGGCCACGCGCGAAGTTGTCGGAACCATCGACCGGGTCGACGATGAATCGGTAGCCTTGCTCGCCGCTCCCGAACTCGAACGCACCCGTCTGCTCCTCAGACTCCACGACACCGCTTTCGAAGTGTTCTGAAAGCCACTGTCGAATCCATTCGTCAGCAGCGATGTCAAAGGGCTTCTGGTCGTCGCCCTTGGCATTCACACCGACGGCCTGGCTGTGGTCCAACCCAGGTCTTACTTGGTCGAGAAGCGGTAGCGAATCCATATGAAGCTGTCCGAGCAACGCCAGCATCTCCTGAGAGTCCGTCGATGTGTCGTGGAGCGGAGCGCTGGCCATGACGGAAAGCCGCGCGTCGAGGTTCATGGGGAAGTCGCCGACGTAGCGCGGCGGGGAGTTTGGCTAGAACTCCCATGCTCTTGTTGTGGAGGCGCGGCCGTAGTGGCCAAGAGACCCTTTCGGTCTGCCACGCGAACTCCGGCGAGATCCGCTAGTTCATTGAATCTGGGGGTATCGATATTCCCCCGATGGAGTGCACTGGCCGCGAGCGCCGCCAGACGAGAACAGAGGGAGTCCATCTCATGGGCCTGCAGCGCAAGTTGCTCTTCGATCGGCGTATGCTTTTCACTTCGCAACATCGTTTTTAGTTGATCGAGTTTACGGTCTGTCAAAAGTCGGAGGTTTCTCAAACGATGCGCAGCCACGCTGGGGCTCGTGCCGTAGTAGTGAGCCGTCCGTAGGACGTCCGACAACGTGATCGGATGACGACCCCTGCGCTGGCGACCATCCACGCGACGGCTCTTGCCCGTCTTGTCGCGACCGTCGCCTTCTGAAAACACGGAGAGCACTGTGGGCCCAGCGCGTCCCAGTGTCTCTTTGCCGAGGGTCTCGACGTATCGACGCAAGCCATACTGGGGAATCAGAAGGGCGCTGGCGAAAGCGTCGGCCCTCACCTCCGGAAACTCAGGCGCTCCGCCAGATTTGCACACGCGCCACGGGGCTTCGGTATCGAACAAGAAATGGGCAAGTCCGTGTGCGTATCTGAAGCGGCGGTGTTCGAGACCAAGGTTCTTCTCGACCACAACAAGAAGGCCGTGGTCCGGTTCACCGATCGAAATCGAGAGGATTCCTGTCGGCAGAGTCGCCTTGGCCGAACGAACGCCCGACGTCATGAGCAGTTCGTCAACGAAACGGATGGGCCCCTCTCCAAGTGCTAGGCGCCGCCGCTCATCCTCCGCAATGCGATATCCTTCCCGCGCCGCTTGCCACGGCATATTTCCGTGCTCAACCCGGTACGAAGGAAGCGAGTGCACAGTGGCGTCGATCTCAAGTCTTGCTTCCAGATCGGTGAGAGCTCTCGCGGTCGCGCACACACCGGCGAAGGAACTCGGACCCTGATCTTCCGCGAGGCCAGGATGGGCGCGGAACAGCTCGGCAAGGCCATCCACTTCCTGATCGTCGGTAGCCGGGGGAAGAAGCTCGCTGAGGCTACAGCCATAGAAGGCAGCTAGCCGGCGCAAGTCTTCGGCCTTCACGGATCGCCGTCCTGTCTCGATATGGGCGATGGTGGCTCGCGATACACCAAGCTGAGGTGCGATGTCAGCCTGGGTGAGACCACGTGACGTCCGCGCTTGCCGGAGAATGCTACTGATATCCTTCAGTTTCTCAGCCATACCCGGTCAACCCGTCCTTCTCGGGGGGGGGGATATCTAACACAGCAGCGGATGCACGCCAACAATGTTAGATATTATTATACCCTGCCGCAACTGCACCTGGCGGTTCTCCTGTCGATTGACCCCGGCAGATCACGACATCCCCGAATCGCGAAGGCGGCAAATCGCGCGGCCGGGCGAACGCTGGCTGCGCCCGTGCCAATACTTCACGTGCCCTAGGGAAAACAAGAGCCCTTTGACGGAGAGTCCGAGGGCGCCGGAGGGGCTAGAGGAGTGCCATCTCGGGGGCCGCCGCCCGCATCCGTGCCAACTCGCCAACCATGACCTCGCGCATGTCCGCGATGAACGCGCCCGGGTCGGAATCGGGGTCCGTCCACGGGAAAGGCCCGCGCAGACTCACACGACCTTCGATGCCACTGATCTCCCCCAGGCATTCTGCGAACCTGGCGTGCTTCCAGTAGCCGTCACAGACGAGAACGTATACGCTCCAATCCCGCGCCCCCAGAATCCTCTCCAGGCCTGCGGTCCTGAAGCGACCGATCTTGCCGTTCCTGGTGCGTCTGCCCTCGGGAAACATTGCCAGCGGGACGGCACTGGTGCGTGCCGCCTCAGCGAGGTCGTCGAGGTTTCGCCTCCCCGTGCCGGCCTTCGCCTCGGGATCCACCAAGGGGTACGCGAATTTCCTGAGAGTGTGGGAGATCAGGGGAATCCACCTGGCATACCTACTGCGGGTGACGATCCTGGGATAAGAGCCGTCCAGGGACGCAATGATCAGGGGAATGTCTAGGAAAGACTGGTGGTTCATGAGAATGAGGACCCCAGCCTCTCCCGGGATGCGGGGAGCCGCCGGCAGAGCCGCGCCCCCGATCCAGCCTAGGATGAAAAACACTACGCGTGCGAGAAAGCGCTGCCATGCTCCCTGCATGTGTGGCCCGGCCGAAGGAAACATGCGCGTCGCAGGGCAGATGACAAAGCGCTGAATCGGGTCGCCAGCCAGCAGAAAGACGGCGGCGAGGGATAAGGCTAAATAGCCTCTGAGTTTCACGTTGGCAGGTCTCCACGCCTCCGAGGCCTCGCGGGTTCGAGTGATTGGGCGGCCCCGCCTCGTGTCAGAAGGGCCAACACCCCCTTGTGCCCCTTCTTCATCTCGTAGTACGCCGCCACAGCACGACGGACGACAGGTTGCTCATCAGGCGTCAAGTTCATGACCGGAAGCTAACGGTACTCACCGCTCGTGGGTTCGAGACCCACCCGGCACGGGGAACTGATCTCGGGAAGTGACTTCCGCTCCGGCTACCGCTCAGGAGAGGATTCCTTCGGCAAGCGTGCTCGGCTCGGCTTGAGCGCCTTTCCCCTGCTTCGGATTTTCGTAGGGTGCAAGGACGGCGAACACCGCGTGAGGCCTCGATTTTCCATGAGTGTGGAAAGTCACTGGAGATTATATCCCGCCGGCGGAACACGGGCGTCGACCCTGGTGCGAGGCTTGCCGGAGGTCTAGACTGCCGACATGTCACGGATTGCACCACTCTTATTGGTGACGCTGTTGTCGCTCGCGGCGAGCCCGGTCGCCGGAGCGCAGACAGGGGAATGGCGCGCCTACAGCGCCGACGCTGCCGGCACGAAGTACGCTCCACTCGACCAGATTACGGCCGACAACGCCGGTGACCTGCAGGTCGTCTGGCGGCAGTCGACGATTCCCGACGCGATTCGGCAGGGCAGCACCGTGCGGGCCCCGGCGGTGGTGCAGAACACGCCACTGATGGCCGACGGCCGGCTGTATGTGAGCACGGCGCTTGGGACGGTTGCCGCGCTCGACGCGACCACCGGTGAGGTCGTCTGGTTCGATCCCCTACCCGACGGTGTGACACGCCGCGGAAGCTCGAGTCGTGGGGTCGCGTACTGGCGAGGACAGGATGGCGAAGACGCGCGCATCATCGCCGTCGTCGGGTCGACCCTGGTCGCTCTGAACGCTCGGACCGGTGCGCGGTACCCCGACTTCGGGGTCGACGGCGAAGTCGACCTCACACAGGGCTACGACACCCGCACTGTGACCCAGTTCGGCTGGCGGTCGGCGCCCCTGGTGGTCAACGACGTCGTGATCGTCGGCTCGGCCATCTCCGACATCATTAACGACGAGATGCTGGCTCGCAAGGAGATGCCGCCCGGCGACGTTCGAGGGTTCGATGTCCGTACGGGCGAGCAGCTCTGGATCTTCCACACCGTGCCCCAGGAGGGCGAGGTGGGCAACGAGACGTGGCTCACCCGCTTGGATGAGCGCCAGGCGTCGTGGGAGTACACCGGGAACACGAACATGTGGGCCTGGCCGAGCGCCGACGAGGAACTGGGCTACGTGTATCTGCCCCTCTCGACACCGACGAACGACTACTACGGCGGACACCGGCCGGGTAGCAACCTGTTCGCCGAGAGTCTGGTCTGTCTCGACGCCCGGACCGGCGAGCGTATCTGGCATTTCCAGGCGGTGCACCACGGGGTCTGGGACTACGACTTTCCGGCAGCGCCCAACCTCGTCGACATCACCGTGGACGGTCGCGACATCAAGGCGGTCGCCATCGTCAGCAAGCAGGGCTTCACCTACGTGTTCGACCGAGTGACCGGGGAGCCGGTCTGGCCGATTGAGGAGCGTTCGGTGCCGGAGGGCAATGTGCCCGGAGAGTGGTACTCCCCCACTCAGCCGTTCCCCACCAAACCGCCGCCATTTGAGCAGCAGGGGGTCACGGTTGACGATCTGATCGATTTCACACCGGCGCTGCGCCGCGAGGCGGAGCAGATCCTGGCCGGGTATGTCTCGGGGCCCCTCTTCACTCCGCCGACCCTCATCGATGAACGGCCGGGTGGCACCCGTGGCACGGTACAGGCCCCAGGCCTGGTGGGAGGCGCCGACTGGAGCGGCGCGGCCATAGACCCGGAGAGTGGCACGCTCTACGTCCCGACGGTCCGGACGCCGGTCGTGGTGGGGTTGAAGAGATCGGAACATCCACGCTCGAACGTCGCCTACGTGATGGAGTCACTCGATATCGCCGAGGGCCCACAGGGGTTGCCGCTGCTCAAGCCGCCCTATGGCAGCCTCGTGGCCATTGACCTCAACGCGGGCGAGATCCTCTGGCGCGTTGCGAACGGGGACGGTCCGCGGGACCATCCCGCGCTTCGCCACCTGGATCTGCCGCCACTGGGGCAGGCGGCGCGGGTGTCTCCGCTGGTCACAAGCACCCTCGTGTTTCTCGGTGAAGGCGTCGACCGGGGGATGGTGCTGTTGCCGGAGGACGTGGGCGGCAAGCTGTTCAAGGCCTACGACAAGGCGACCGGGGCCGTAGTAGCCGAAGTCGAGCTGCCCGGCGGCGCGTCCGGGGCACCGATCTCCTATATGGCCAACGGTCGCCAGTACATCGTCATGCCGATCGCCTGGAGCGACATGACCAGCGAGTGGGTGGCGCTGGCGCTACCCTGAAAAAGCCGAATCCGTAGGTCGTGGGTTCGAGACCCACCCGGCTCATTGGCCGGAGGCCCAGGAAGCAGGAAAGGCCTGTTAGACTCAGTCCACTAGAAGCTGATCCAAATCCCTCCGTTGAACGCCCTCCCCTCAAGGGGCGCCCACACGTCTGTGATCCAACGACCGTCCGGCGTCTGATTCGGGCGGAGCAGCGGGTCGTACCGCGTCTGTCGAGTATCCAGGACGTTTTCCGCGTTCAGGAAGACACGGACGCGACCGAAGCGCTTGTCGATGAGAAAGCCGAGTATGAAGTGCTGCTTGGAACGACTCCGGTAGGGATCGTCGTCGAGGTGCTGCTCTCCTGTGTAGTAGGCCTCCACGCCGATCCGGCCCCACCCCTCGTTTTCGTACGCGCCCACCATCCCCACGGAGTGCCGGGGCGTCAGCGGTACCTCCCGACGCCCGTCCGCCTGCGGATCTGGCTCGGTCGAGCGCAGAAAGGCGTACGATCCGATCAATCGCCACGGCCCCTGACGGAGGGCCGCGAAGACCTCCGTGCCCCACGTGTCCACGGACCCGTCGGAGGCGTTGCGGATGGTCAGCGTGCCATCGCCGTTGCGCACGGTCTGGAGCGGATCGTGGATCGTCGAGGCGAAAGCGCTCACGTTTAGTTCCACCGGACCGAAGCTACGCCCCACGTCCACCATCGCGCTTCGGGCGCGCTCCTCGACCCACCCCTCCGGCTCGGTGAGCCGTCCGAGCCCGACCGCCTCCACTTCCTCGGTGAAGGGCGTCGGCGCGAAAAAACCCGTGCCCGCCGAGATCCGGGCTACCCACTCCGAGACCCGCGCCAGCATTGAGATACGGGGGCTGAGGTAGCCGCCGAACTCGCTGTGCTGGTCGTAGCGGACGCTCCCGGCGAGTGTCAGCCAGTCCGCGACCTCCAACTCGTCCTGTGCAAACGCCGCGGGGACGGTGTAGTTGAAGGAGAACGTCGGAAGATCATGGTGCTCGTACGCATCGTGCTGGATTGCCAAGCCGACAACCCAGAGGTGTCGCCCGTCCTGTCCCGAGAGAGCGACCTCGGCGAATCCGGTCCGGTGCTCGTCGTTCTCCCAGACGTCCCCGAAGCGATGGTCGTGCCGCTGGAGCGAGCCGGATGCGCGAGCCGACAGGATCCGAAGGCCCGAGAAGACTTTACGGCCGCTGAGTCCCGCGTCGACGCGACGGCTGTCGAGTGATTCCACGTACTCCGTTCCCTCGGGAGTGAGTGAGCCGGGTAGCGTCCCGCCCGACCGATCCTCGAGCATCCCACCCACGGTCAGGACCGCCGACCCTCCCCTTCCGTCGTCCCAAAACAGGCGTGGACGGACGGAGAATCGACGGAAGGTCGGGACGTCCGCCCACCCGTCGGGGTGCACCTCTGCGTAGTCCTGACGGTGTGCGCCGGCCAGCAGCGTGTAGCCCCAGCGGTCGTTTAGCTCATCGGCCAGCCAACCCACCGCGTCGGTCCCGTCCAGGGTGCTTTGGTTCAGGATGAACTCACGCGCCCGGTCCGGGCGTCGAGAGATCAGATTCACCACGCCTCCGAGCGCGGTCGGGCCGTAAAGAGCCGACGCCGCACCCTTGATTACCTCGACACGTGCCAGATCCATGGGCGGCACCTGGAGCGGTCCCAAGGCGCCGGCCTGTCCGCCGTAGAGGGGCATACCGTCGGTGAGAATCTGCGTGTATCGGCCCCTTAGACCTTGAATGCGGACGCTCGCGCCACCCAGCGATGGCGCGGTTGGCTGCACGCGAAGGCCGGCCGTCTCATTGAGCAGCATGGCAATGTCTCCGGGCGTCATGAGGAGCTTCTCCTCCACTTCCTCCCGCGAGACCGCCTCGATCCGGAGCGGTTCGTCCTCGATGCGTCTCTCGGTCCGACCGGAGGTCACGACGATTCCGTCCGTCTCGATCGCCACGGCCTGGAGCAGCACCGTCACGGTCGTGTCCCGGGCTTCGGCCAGAAAGAGCTCCACCAGTACAGGAGCGAATCCGATGCGATCCGTCTCGATGACGTGTTGGCCGAGCCCAAGCCTAAGTAGAGCGACTCCGTCGGCGTTGGTCAGGCCGATGACGGCTGACGCAAGGATACGGACCCCTTCGACCGGACCAGTTGCAGTCTCGGCCCGGATGGTAACCGTCGCGGTCTGTGCCTGGGCCCCCTCTACCACCAGGCTGGGAAGCAGAGCGATAAGCGCAGTCGGAAGCCAACGGGGGAACTTCAAATGCGCGTACCACATTGGGGGCATTCCAGGATGTCGCGGGCAGTCTCAACCACGATCTGGTCCGCGGTACTCAGGAGCATCGAGATGCGCCGGAGGCTCGAACCAGAGAGTGCGGCGCCGCCTACCCAGCCCGCGATCGAACCTGGAAGGTCCACCAGCTATCCGGCCGCTCGGCGTCGGGCGGGGGGCCTCGGCCACCCGGCTGCACGGCGAGGACCTCGGGCTTCTGGAGCTTCCGTATCCTGGCCGACCAAGACTTGTCGAGCGTTGCGGTGTCCGTGACCCGGTTCAGTACGACCGGATACACGACCCCATCGAGGCGGAGGCGGGCCCGCTCATCCGGACCCACCCGCGGACACCAGTATTTCCCCGCCCCGAACGAGCAGCTCAGAAAGAGCTCTCCGTCCGGTGACGCCATGCAGTTCAGGTTCACCGAATGGGGCCGCAGCCCCATGCTGACCTGGATCTGGCAGAGCGGCACGTCGTTCGCGAAGCCCCAGTCGTTCACCGGCTCTTCGTTCAGCTCACCTAACAACACGAATCCGGGTCTGCCCTCGCAGGGGCAGGTCAGAGCCCAGTAGCTGCCTCCGGCCAAAGCCACGAGCAACACCGTGGCCGCGGAGCCCAGAAGGATTTTCTTGATGAGCTTCGATCGCCCGCCAGTGGGCTCTTGCTCTTCATCCATTTCGAGTCTCCTACAGCGTCGGCACGCAGTTCCGGTAGGCGGCTAACCCCGGTATGCGTGGCTGGCGGGTTTAGCTCAATGTCGGACGACGACCTTGCCCATGAAGTCGCCGTTCATGAAGAAGTCGAACGCCTCGACGGCATCCTCGAACTCGAAGACGCGGTCCACGAGCGGGTGGATCTCGTGGCCCTCGAGAAACCGATTCATGGCCTCGAAGTCCACGCGTGAGCCCACCTGGTAGCCGGTGACGGACGCGTTCTTGTTGAACAGCACGAAGAACGGCACTTCGCCGCCGAAGCCGGTGAGCCCTCCGATGAGGGCTACGTGGGCCCCGAAGTCCAGCACCTGGAGCGTCCGCGGGAGCGTTTCCCGTCCCCCGATCTCCAGGACATGCTTGACGCCTATTCCTCCGGTAATCTCCAGCACCTGCTCTTGCCACTCCGGATTCTGGCGGTAGTTCACGGTGCCGACCGCCCCGAGCTCAACCGCCCGGGCCAGTTTCTCGTCACTGGACGAAGTGATGACGGGTCTGGCCCCCGCCGCCGCCGCGAAAAGAAGACCGAAGCTCGAGACGCCTCCCGTGCCCTGAAGGAGCACGTACTCATTGGGCTGAAGGTCGCCGTACTTGAACAGCGCGTTGTAGGCGGTGAGCGCGGCTATCGTCAACGTGGAGGCCTCTTCGTACGTCATGTACTCGGGAACGGCCACGAAGCCGTCGGCGTCGCCGACGAAGCCCTCAGTGAGAACGCCTGGGCCCGGGCCACCGCGACGGTACGGATTGGCCGTTGGAGGCTGGTTTCCGTCGATCCACCCCTCGGCGAAGAAGGTGGTGACCACCCGGTCACCCACCTCGAAGCGCGTGACTCCGGCCCCGACGGCGGTGACCTCGCCCGCGCCGTCGGACAGAGGGACCTGCACATCGTCGCAGGGACCGGAGAGGCGGTAACGGTCCCGGCCGTTGAAGGAAGACGCCCACATCCTGACCTGGATCTCACCCGCATCAGGCGCTCGGAGAGGCACCTCCCTCAGAGCTAGCGTGCAGGCTCGGCCGTCGGGATCGGGTACGTATCGCCATTCGCGGATCGTCTGCGCATGGGCCGTTGCGGAACAGGCCAGGCAGAGGACCAGTCCGACGAGCAGCACCCCGCTGAACGGGACGTGCGTCGGGCGGCACGGTGCGGTGGTTGTCATGCAGATCCTCGTGGTTGGCCATCGATGTGTGGGGACGACGGCATATTGGCGCGCCCGGCGGGCTGCGGCAAGCCGAGCTCGCCTGGTCGCCTCACTTGGGTTTGGCGAGCGGAAGGGTGGTACATACTTTGTAATGCAAAGTACTTGACGACTCCGACACCGCGGACCACATTGGTATCATGCTGAGACTCTCTCAACTCGATCAGAGTCCGGAGCCCATCGCCTTGGGCGACCGAGCCAAGGAAGATCTGCGCTTCATCCGCCAAACGATGGAGCGGGGCGCCGCCTTCACGGCGGTTCCGGGATGGGGTGGCGTCGGAATGGGACTCACCGCGCTGGCTGCAGCGGTGCTCGCTTCACGCCAGCCGACTGCTGAGGGATGGCTTCAAGTCTGGATTCTCGAGGCGTTGCTCGCTATGGCGATTGGGGCGGTTGCGATCCACCGGAAGGCGCGCCGGGCCAAGCTTCCCATCCTTTCCGGAGCAGGTCGGAAGTTCGTTCTGAGCTTCCTGCCTCCTGCTCTCGCTGGAGTGGTACTGACGGTAGCGCTTTGGCAGGCAGGAGCTGACTCACTGCTTCCGGGGGCATGGCTTCTCCTCTACGGCGCCGCCGTCGTCACGGCCGGCACCTTTTCGGTCAAGATCGTGCCCGTGATGGGGATCTGTTTCATGGTCCTCGGAGCGTTTGCGCTTCTCGCGATGCCTGCCGCCGGTGATCTCTCGATGGCCTTGGGATTCGGGGGGCTGCAGATCGTCTTCGGGGTCACTATTGCGAGGAGGCACGGTGGCTGAGGGAGCGCGGGCCGGCCGCAAGGCCCCGAACCTGGCCCCGGTGAAGGGATCGACCATGAGCATCGATGTACAAGCCGCGAAGACCAATCCTGTCGCACTCGACCCGATCATCCACGTGCGTGTCCGCCTTGGAATCGTAAGTGCACTAGCGGTGGAGGAGTCTCTCACGTTCAACGAGCTCAAGGAGCGTCTCGAGACCTCGGACGGGAATCTCAGCGTTCACGCTAGGCGGCTAGAGGAAGCTGGCTACGTCGAGATACGAAAGTCTTTCGACGGTCGGATCCCGCGGACGGACTATCGCCTCACGGAGACCGGCCGACAGGCGCTCCAGAGATATCTGGACCACATGGAGGCGTTGATCGAGCACGTACGAGAATAGGCGGGTTTTTTTCAGGAGAGACTTTATGATACGAAGTACTTTGACATCGCGATGGGTGGAGCCTGAACAGACGGAACCAGCCTCACCTGGGAACTTTGAGCGGACGGGTGGAGGCCGGGACCGATTCCATGTCGCGATCATCATGGATGGGAACGGCCGCTGGGCTCGCGAACGAGGTCGACCCAGGGCGGTGGGTCATGTAGCCGGAACCAAGGCGGTCCGGAGAACGGTGGAATCGGCCCCGGAGTTGGGGATCACCACTCTTACGCTCTACGCTTTTTCCTCGGACAATTGGCGTCGTCCGCGAGGCGAAGTGGGTCACTTGATGCTTCTGTTCCAGAAGCACCTGGACTCCGAGTGCGCCCGCCTGACGGACAGGGGTGTGCGGCTGAGCGTCATAGGGCGTCGGGACCGGATCCCGGATTCTCTCAAACGCAGGATCACCCATGTCGAGGAGCGAACCAGCGAGGGAACGTCTCTCCACCTCCGAGTCGCGATCGACTATTCGGCCCGCGACGCGCTCCTGGCGGCCGCCAGCCGTCTCGCCGAGGAGGGTGCTCCCACCCGCCACGCCTTCGAGCGATACCTGGCTCAGGCCATCCACGCGCCGCGCGGTACGCGCGACGTGGATCTGCTCATCCGCACGGGCGGAGAACGGCGATTGAGTGACTTCCTGCTTTGGGAGTCGGCCTACGCCGAGCTCTTCTTCACCGACGTCCTGTGGCCGGCATTCAGCGACGCCGATCTCGCTTCCGCCGTTCAGGCCTTTGCCGCTCGGGATCGGCGATACGGAGGCCTCTCTCGAGGACCAGGCCGCCCTACTGAATTATCGCTTTGCGAACGGAGGGCCACACCATGACCGACCGTGCCTTGCCTGTAACCGCCATCCTCGCGGCTGGCATCGGGATGGGGTTCACCGGAGACCAGCTTCTTCGGGCGTCCGCGGGCCCCGGCCTCAACTTCTTCCTGTTGTTCGTAGGTCTCGCGGCCTCCGTCTGGATCGTATCTCAGAGGGGTGAATCGCCCCTCAGTCGGGAGGCGTCGTTGTTGATTGGCGTGGGGCTCCTCTGTGGTGCCGCTCTGCTGTGGCGGGGCTCCAATCTTCTTCGTTTCGGAACTTTCCTCGCGGCGTGCACAGCGTTTGCGCTGCCGGCTCTCAACGCGGGGCGCGCCTGGATCAAGCGGTCCGGAATCTTGGACGTTGTCGAGGCCGTGGCGGGAGCCGGGCTTCACTCGGCGTTCGGAAGCGCTCGCCTGATCAGCCGCGAGAACTGGGGTGAGGTCGGAACGGACACATCCCGAGGGACCGCACGCACCGTGGTGCGAACCGTCTTAGGCGGGGCGCTCCTCGCGCTCGTCCCCCTGGTGGTTTTCGGAGCCCTCTTCATTTCGGCGGACGAGGTGTTTGCCACGATTATTGGAGAATTCGTAAGGATCGACTTGCAGGCGTTCGCGGGGCACCTGGTGGCCACAGCCGTCCTGTCCTGGCTTGCCTGCGGCTACCTCGTCGGCGTTTCGTCGGGTACGAGATTGGAGTCGATTCGACGCCTCCAGCCCGCCCGCCCATCTCTCGGAATCGCCGAAGTGGCCACCGCCCTGGGCCTGGTGGATCTCCTGTTTCTGGGCTTCGTGATCGTTCAATTCCGCTACCTCTTCGGAGGGGGAGCTTGGGTCGAGGTTACGCCGGGTCTCACGTACGCCGACTATGCCCGTGCCGGCTTCTTCCAGCTCGTCGCCGCAGTGGCGCTGGCCATCCCCTGGCTCCTCGCCACCCACGCTCTCCTCGGTGACCGCAGTCTGAAGGCACGTTCGGTGTTCAGCGCATTCGCGGGCGTCCACCTCCTTCTCCTCTTGGCCATTGTGGCCTCTGCGATTCAACGTATGCTGGTCTACCAAACCGCCTACGGCCTCACGGAGGAGCGTGTCGTGGCCACCGCAGTGCTCGTGTGGTTGACGGTGGTCGTGGTCTGGTTCGGGGTGACTGTGTTGAGCGGCCGTCGCGACCGCTTTGCGTTTGGTGGCCTCGTCACGGCGTTCGTCCTGGTGGGTGCGCTGCAGTTCATCAATCCTGCCGGTTTGGTCGCCCGTCACAATCTCGACCGAATCGCGGAGTTGGGTGGGGTGGACGTGGAGTACCTCGGCTCGCTCGGGAGTGACGCAGCACCACTCTTGCTTGCCCGCCTCGACGAGCTGTCGGACGAGGAACAATGCGTGGTGGCGAGCCGGCTCCTGCGCCTGTGGGGCCCTGAAAGACCTGGGGAGTGGAAGAGCTTCAACTGGTCCGAGAGCCGAGCGCGGGACGCCGTGGATGATGACCTGGCGACCCTCCGAAGTTTGGCGGGTCCGGAAGAGTGCGGTTGAGCCGAGTTTCCCAGCTTCAGGAGGCGAGCGTTTGCGCGCCGCTCAACTGACCGCCAATCTTCCTGAGACCGGCGCCCGCGGCCGTGCCGTGGGGAAATCGAGATTTGCGTAGGGGGGACCATGTCATCGTTACGACTCCTGATGCCCGTGCTCTTTGGTGCCGCGATTGTCGCGGGGTGTGTCGCCGAGTCCGAGCCATCGGCCGCGATGGGCACTGCGGCAGCGAACCCGATCACGGGTGAGGGACTTCCGAACCCGAACCCGACACGTATCGGGAGTTGGGCGACCCTGCCCGATGGACGGGAGTGGGGCTCCACCGCGGGCCTCGACATCGACCCGACGGACGGACACGTCTGGGGGTACGAGCGCTGCGCGTCGGGCTCGGCCGGAGGACCCGGGGTCAACTGCGACAACAACCCCGTGGACCCGATCTTCAAGTTCGACCGCAATACGGGGCAGATCCTCGCCAACTTCGGCGCCGGAGTTTTCGTGACGCCCCACGGCATTTACGTGGACGACGAGGGCAACGTCTGGGCGACGGACTTCGCCGGCAACGCCGAGGGCACCAAGGGTCACCAGGTCCACAAGTTCAGCCCGACCGGCGAGCTGCTTCTGAGCCTCGGTGTCGCCGGCCAGCCCGGGAACGCCGGGGATCACCTCAACCAGCCCAATGACGTGATCGTAGCGCCCGACGGTACCATCTTCGTCGCCGACGGCCACAGCGGTCAGAACTTGACGACAGACGAACAGATGGAAGAGGCTCGCGCGTCAGGCCTGACCGGCCGCATCGTCAAGTACTCATCCGACGGAGAGTACATCATGGAGTGGGGCGAGATCGGCACGGATCACGGTCAGTTCCGCACGCCACACGCCCTCGAGTTCGACTCTCAGGGCCGGCTTTGGGTTGCGGACCGGGGCAACCACCGCCTCGAGATCTTCGACCAGAATGGCAACTATCTGGACTCGCGCTATCAGTACGGGCGCATCAGCGACCTCTTCATCACCGAGGACGAGATGGTGTACGCCATCGACTCCGAGTCCAACCGGCTCCGGCACATCAACTGGAGGAACGGCGTCCGCATCGGGCCCGTCGATCAGGACGTGCTCGTGGGCTTCATTCCCCCTTGGGAGTCCGACAGCCGGCCGCACTCTGGCGTGACGGGTGAGGGCGTGGGAGTGGACGAGGACGGCAACGTCTTCGTGGCCGAGGGACCGGCCTCGCTCGCCGATGCAGGCTCGGCGTTCACGAAGTATGTGGTGGACGGTATGTAGTTGACGCCACTAGGCGAAAGAACGCCCCCTCCGCGATTCTCGCGAAGGGGGCCTCTTTGTGACCATCAAGTTAACGACGCATCAATCAGTGCGCGTAGCCTGGAAGCCTCGGCTGCCCGGGCTGCCAATCCGGTAATGGAGCCCAGTTATCCCGATTTGGCATCACCACCATCGGCAAGGTCTCGGCGTTCATTACCTCGTCGTCCCCGATGACCCCGTTTGCGTTGAGTAGATAGGCCGTCAGCGCGTAGACCTCGTCGGCGGTGAGGCTTCCTTCGTCACCCAAAGGCATTCCGCGATTGATGTAATCCCATACCGCCGTCGCATAAGGCGAGCGGATCGGCAGGATTCGCCCCCATCGCCAGGGGTCAGTTACTTCCCTGTCGGCTCTTACCAACCTGGGAGCGCGGCCATCTGTCCCAGCCCGCCCGTGGCATCGCGCGCACTGCTTCTGGAGAAAGAGCCGCCTGCCTTGCTCGGGCGTCCCGCTCCCCGGCGGGAGCTCCTCGCCCGTAGGACTGATGGAGATATCCCAGGCAAGGATTTCTTCTGCGCTCGGGGTCCTTCCGATACCAAAGGTGGGCCCCTGCGCTTGCAGGGAGCCCGCCCCCAGGAGCATCAGAAACGGGAGAAGCCTAAATCGCATTGTGAACGCTCCCGTCGCTCTCGATCCTCCACGGTTGGATGGAATTGTCCAGGCCTCCTTCAAACTGAGCTCGCGTCGGTTGAACCTGGCCCAGCTCGTCCGTGCAGCGCGACATGAGCACCTTCTCTGTTCCGTCCCAAGTCCAGTTGAAGCTGAATGCAGTGTGCGCCATCCGCTGCGGCGTCCCTCGGAAGTCGGCGTCCATCCAGCTCTCGCCGCCGTCGGTGGATACTTCCACCCTGCTGACGACTCCACCACCGGACCAGGCCAAGCCCCTGACCTCGTAGAATCCAGTGCCGGGCAGCTCTTGTCCCGCGGACGGATAGGTGATGACCGATTTGGGTCCGACCTGATAACTCAGGGCGGCCTGGTCAGAGTCCTGACGAAGATGCCCGTAGTCGTTGTACGTCATGTAGAACCGGTCGACCACCTTGATTCGCCGCAGCCACTTCACGGAGAGGATGCCTTCGAAGCCGGGAACCACGATCCGCAGTGGGTGGCCTTGCTGTGGGCGTAGTGGTTCGCCGTTCATGGCGTAGGCCACCAGGATGTCGTCCATCGCCTTCGCCATCGGAAGGCTCGACGCCCCTTTTACTTCCTCCACCCCCTCCGCCACGATCCAGGTTCCCTCATCTTGCACGCCCGCCTCCTCGAGGAGCGTACGCAGGAGGACTCCGGTCCATTCGGCGCAGCTGGTCATCCCGTGCGATTCGACGATTTTACTGTGCCGGGAACTGGAGCGGTTCCCCGCGCACTCGATGAAGTGAAGCCGGGTCACGGACGGAAAACGCTTCAACTCATCCATGGTGAAGATCAGCTCACGGTCCACCAAGCCGTGGATCATGAGACGATGCGTCTCGGGATCGATGTGCGGAACGATGGAGCCACGTGTGGTCCCGAAATAGAAGAGTGAAGACGGGGTGATCGGGCCCACCTGGTCCCCAATCGGAGTCCCTATGTGAAAGACGAGCCCGAACTCGTCGGGTGACGGCCTGCCGTTGACCGGCTCCCGTACCGACGTCACGTGAGGGGAGCGTTCGCCGTAGGCGATGAGCTCATCACTTGAATAGTCCGGGGCCTCTTGGGACTGGTCCTCGATCGACTGTCCAGATGCTGGTGCCTGGCGGATCACGGGTTCTACCGCTCCCGCTCCCAACGTCAAACCACCAGCCAACGCGGCTCCGCGCTTCAGGAATTTCCTTCGATCAGGTTGCTTCGAGCCCATGGGTCTCCTCCACAGATGAGCTTACCGGAAAATCGCTTCCCGTCCGCCCAGAGTATACGCCAGGGATAGTTAAACCAAAAGCCCTTTGGCGGGTTGGGACCTACCCGGCTCATCGAGCGCCAGAGTGGCGCGGACAGCTTTTGTTTTGCTTGTCGGACTGGAAGGTGCGGGAAACCTTTGAAACTAGGCAAGTACTGAGCTGCCGTTCTCCTCCCCAGGTCGGCGAAGCAACAAGGAGAAGTGGTCATGAGGAAGATGGTAATCGCGGTTGGACTCGGCCTCTATGCCTGTGGTGGAAGTTCCGACACAGGAACTTCCGACGACATCACAGGAACTCCCGACCCCATCACAGCCAATCTCGTGGCCTTCAATGGAGCCACGTCAACCGTGGCCTCATCACCCGTCGCCGCAGCACAGGGTATTTTCCCCACGCCCAAGTCTGCCCCGGCAATCGATGGCAAATGGGTCGTCACACCCAATCAAGTGAAAGTCACCTTCACTGCCATCACCCTCGATGGCCCTTCGGGAGGTGAGACGATCACGGTGGATAATTGCGAGGTCACCTTTGACTTGCTGACCGCCTCTCTCTCCCAATTGCTTTCCTGTCTTATCGAAGTTCCAGCAGGCACCTATACGAAAATTGGTTTCATCGCCGAGGAAACAACCCAAGTTCTCATCGATGATGACACAAATGGTCTTTATACAGATCCCGCGTCCGCAACTCTACTATCCACAACGGAACCGGCCGGTGGCGCGCAGTTTGTACCCCTCACCAGTTCGCTGGGCACCTTGGGTGGCAGCTTTTACTTGGCCAGCTCGGTTGAGGTTAACGAGGGCGATAACATCGACGTCAACATCATCGGTGATCTCACCCACGCCGTCTTTGTAGAAGTCGGTGGCGGTACAGCAACTTTTGATGTGGGTATATGGGCCGTTCAACAGGCAGGCATCCACGTCTTTGTTTCGTTGAATGATTTGGGAAAAATCAATTACTACTCCGCATCGGCAACCGGACTTACCTATCGCAAGGAGGCGATTTTTCCTGTTGACGAATCTTCTGTCGACATCCGCATCTACTATGTCTCCGACGCCCAACCCACATTCCTGTTTTTAGAAAGCGGCAATGTGGGCAGTCCATCCTGCGGCGGCGGAAGTGTGCCGTCCCAAGCCTCGGCTGCGGATGCGTCCACGTCTCCAGAAGACACAAGTGGCAACCGCGCCGGAGGCTACTTAGGCTTGGATTCCAACGGTGTCTTGGGATGGGCCAGACCACAGACTTTGGCATGGGACGCTTATGTGGCCACTTTTGCCATGGATGAAGCCCAGAGTCTAGGTGGCACATCCACCATGGAATGCCAGGACACCAGCACTGATCCAGCCCCGGCAGGAGGTTCCTTTTCATCAGGTGCACCAATCATTACATCACCAGATGCACAAGTTAGTCTCACGTTGGTTGCCAACTGATACCTGGGATCTGGGTTGGATCTAGGTTAAAGAGGGGGGCTCGTGCGGGAAACCGTGCGGGCCCCCTTTGCTGGCCGCACGCGAGGGGTCAAACATGCGGATTGGTGCAGCACTACGGATGCGCTACAAGCGCAGGTTCGTGGTCAGGATCGATGACGCACACGTAAGATTCGTGACGGAAGACCGTCACTCGCGAGTCTGGTTCCACAGCCGCTACGGCCCGGGTGACCAACATGAACCGGCGGTGACCAAGGCGATCGCGAGAAGGGTGGCCTCCGCCTCGGTCTTCGCGGACGTCGGAGCCCACCTCGGGTACTTCAGCTGTATTGCCGCCGCGTTGGATGCTCGTTTACGGGTGTTTGCGTTTGAGATGAACGAGCAGCTCATTCCGCTGATCGCTGCGAATGCAGCCGAGAACGAGTTGGGGAACCTGACCATCGTGAACGCAGCGGTTACCGACTCTCCAGGCGTGGCGAGATATGACGCAACTTCACTCTCGCCGGCTCTCTCGGTTGGGGGGCATGGAGTCGAGTCCTCACGGCTCGGGTCGGTGGAGGCGGTGACCCTCGATGCCTTCTACGAGGATAGGTCGTCGCCGGACCTGATCAAGATCGATGTCGAGGGTGCTGAGATGCGTGTGCTGCAAGGCGCACAGGCTATCGTCTCGACTCAACGGCCCACGATGTTCGTCGAGATCCACGCCAACAGAATCGGGATGTTCGGATCAAGCGCGGACGACGTCGTCGCTTTCCTACGCGATCACGGCTACTCGCTTCTCCGCATGACCGGTCACCGGCGTGGGCGGGACTCGACGGTGCCGTTGAGGTCTGTTACGGAGCTGGTCGGGAACTGCATGGTGCTCTGCATACCCCCCGGAGATCAAGAGTAACCGACGGGAAGCGTTGCACAGCGGGTTCTGGCGGCGAAGTCGGCATCAACGTAGATCTACACCCTGCTTTCGTTTCGTGGTCAGAAGTGTGGACGGTGCTGGGAGAGGTCTCAACTGGTGAAGTAGGAGGGGTTATGTTGCGCAAGAATCTTCATTTGGGAGTCATGTGGGTACTCGTCGCCGGGGTGACAGGTGGCTTGGCCACCGGCCTCTCCGCGCAGGAAGAGGACAACCCCTTCACCACGGCCTTGGACGTGCAGACCGGCCAGCGCCTGTTTGTCAGACAATGCGCGGTTTGCCACGGTTTCGACGGGACTGGAGGAGAAATCGGCCCGGATTTGACGACCGGAGAGTTCCAGCACGCGAGCACAGACGGTGGTTTGTTCAGTGTGATCTCGGAGGGGATCCCGGACACGCCGATGGCCGGTATCAATCGGAACCGCAGCGATCAATCCGTCTGGCAGATCGTGGCGTACCTGGGCTCATTGTCAGATGCCGGGGAACGCGTAGCGGTGACGGGCGACCCCTCGACCGGAGAGCGTCTGTACAGTGGGGCGGGTAACTGCAGCAGCTGCCACCGACTCGACGGTGAAGGTGGCCGGCACGGCCCCGACCTGACGACCATCGGCGATCGCCGCTCGCCGGATCAGCTCCTTGCGGATCTGGTCGATCCCGACGAACGGGTGCAGCCCGGCTGGTGGACGATGCGCGTGACGCACCTCGACGGCACACGGGTCGAGGGCCTGAGGATGAATGAAGGGACCTATTCGGTCAGAATCCTCGATGGCGACGACAACCTGTGGTCGTTCTTGAAACGAGACTTGCGCGAGAGCGAGCGCATCGAGACGTCGTCGATGCCCTCATACTCGGGAAGGCTGACCGGCGGCCAACTCGAAGATCTCGTGGCTTATCTGTACGGGTTGAGCAGGCGCGACCTGTAATTGACCATTCGCGAGTGCATTGAACGGAAAGAGGGAGCGAGATGATGAAACGGTATGTGCTGTTCACCCTGTTGTTATTCGCGATCCCGGCATCGGCCGCGCAACAAAGAGCGCCGGCGACCCAGACGATCTCACCCGTCCCGTCGTTCGAACCGGTGACCCAGGAACGCCTGTTGAACTCCGATGCAGAGCCCCACAACTGGCTCCATTACTCGGGCAACTACTTCAGTCAGCGGTATAGCGGACTGGATCAAGTTGACAACCAGAACGCGGGCCAGCTCGAGATGCAGTGGGCCTTCCAGCTGCGCGCGTTGGATCGGGCCGAGACGACACCCCTCGTCGTCGACGGTGTGATGTACGTCACCGAGGCGCCGAGCAACGTCATCGCGCTCGATGCACGAACGGGCAGTCAGTATTGGCGCTACAACCATGATCTGCCCGACGATCTGAATTATTGCTGTGGTCGGAACAACCGGGGCGTCGCCGTCCTGGGTGACCGGTTGTACATGGGCACGCTCGACGCACACCTGGTCGCGCTCGATGCCAAGACCGGCGACTTGATCTGGGACGCGGAAGTAGCCGACGAAGCAACGGGCTACAGTATAACCGGGGCGCCGCTCCTCGTCGGTGACAAAATCCTGACGGGGGTCGCGGGCGGAGAATATGGGATACGCGGGTTCGTCGACGCGTATGACGCGGCGACGGGCGATCTCGCGTGGCGACTCTACACGATCCCGGGCCCGGACGATCCTGGCAACGAGACGTGGGCGGGCAACTCGTGGCGTACAGGGGGCTCACCGAGCTGGGTCACCGGCTCGTACGACCCCGAGTTGAACCTGGTCTATTGGGGCACCGGCAACCCGGGTCCGGATTGGAACGGGGACGTGAGGATGGGCGACAACTTGTATTCCGACGCTGTGCTGGCGATCAATCCGGACACCGGTGAGCTGGTGTGGTATTTCCAGTTCACCCCGCATGACGTCCACGACTGGGACGCCACACAGATTCCCGTCCTGGCCGATTCCGAGTTCGACGGGCGGCAGCGCAAGCTGATGCTATGGCCGAATCGAAACGCCTTCTTCTATGTGCTCGACCGTGAGACCGGGGAATTCCTGCTCGGCGAGCCGTACGCGAGGCAGACCTGGGCCGAGCGTCTCGACGAGAACGGCCGACCGATCCGCCTTCCGAACACGTTCCCCACCGTGGAAGGGACCACTGTTTCGCCGGCAATCGGAGGTGGAAGCAATTGGTGGTCGCCAAGCTACAGCCCCCGCACTGACCTCCTATACGTAAACGCGTACGACGGCGAGACCACGTATTTCATCCGTGACCAGGAATACGTGGCCGGCCAGACGTTTACTGGCGGCGGTGGACAGACGCCTCTCCCCCAGGCCAACTACCAGAGCGCAATACGTGCCATCTCGCCGCAAACCGCTGAGCGGGTTTGGGAGTATCCGATTCAGCCGAGATCCACAGCGGGGGTGCTTTCGACCGCCGGCGATGTCGTCTTCAGTGGAACGGTCGATGGCTTTTTCTTCGCGCTGGACGCCGAGACCGGAGAGGAGCTCTGGCATATCAATGTGGGCTCCCGAGTACACGCGGCGCCGATGAGTTACATGGTGGACGGCAAGCAATATGTGGGGATCGCGGCGGGCAACGTGTTCTATACGTTTGGGCTGCGGGATTAGCTGTGGTTTTCGTGACACCACACTAGCTCGGGACTCGAATAAGCGGACCGTCGTCCAACAGACGGCGGTCCGGCTCGTCCTCTCCACGCACAGTCTCCCCGATTTGGTCGGGTCAGAAGATCCTTGACCCGGCCGCTCCGGAAGTAGGGAATTTGACAGGAGGGCCTATACCGACCAGGCCCTGCTGACCTACCGGAGCCCGGAGAGGCTGGATGAAGCCTTTGCCACGTGTTTGGACGCTTACTCTTCTCCTGACGGCCGTCGCGATCCTGTTCGACTCGGCCCAGGGGCAGGACGCCTGTCCGCGCGCCTCCGGTCCTGACGCCGAAGCTGGCTGGGCTGCCTACGCCGACAACGACATGGCTGAGGCGCGGCGTCGGTTCGTGGCTGCGCTCGCACAGTGCCACGGCGATCAGTACGCACGGTCGGGCCTGGGATACGTTGCTCTGCGAGACGGGAACGTACAGGAGGCCGAGCGTCTCTGGACGTTGGTGACGACCGCCGAGCCGAACAATGTCGACGCACTGGTCGGTTTGGGTCTGGCACGATGGCGTTCGGGCGATATGGACGCAGTCCACGACTACTTTGCCACCGTTCTAGAGCTCCACCCCGGACACTCCTTGGCCGTCGAGTACTTGGAGCGCGTGGCCAGCGCGCGCAGAGCCGTGCCGGTCCACGACAACCGTGCAGATGAGGCCTGGAACCGCGGGGATGTTACGCTCGCGTCACGGCTTTACGGGGATCGACTCGCGGCGGATCCGGAGGACGAGACCGCGATACTGAGGGTCGCGCTCATGCAGGCATGGCAGGGGGACTACGACGCGGCGCTAGAGCTGCTCGATGGTCTGATCGAGCGGCACCCTGACCACTACGACGCCCGCTTGACCCGAGCGCGGGTTCGTGCCTGGTCGGGCAACATCCCTGCGGCCCAGGAGGAGGTGGCCGAAGTGCTCGCGGTTCAGCCGGACAATGCCGAGGCCCTGGAGACGTTCGCGCTCTTCCAGGCCTGGGTCGGTCAGTTCGACGAAGCGCTCGCGGGCTACGACGAGCTGCTCTCGATCGCGCCAGGGAGGAGCAGCGCGCGGCTCCAGCAGGCACAGGCGTTTGCTTGGGCCGCGCAGTTTGAGGCCTCCAGGGCCGCCTACGACGCCCTCCTATCGCGCGATCCGGACGACATCGAAGCGAGGCTTGGTCTTGCGGGGACACTGGCCCTCTCGGAGGACTTCACGGGAGCGCTTGCGGAGTACGATGAGGTGCTCGTCCGCGCTCCCGATGAGATGAGGGCGCGCACCGGGAGGGGCAAGACGCTGGCGTGGGCAGGCCGCCTCCTGGAGAGCGAGGAGGCGGCGTTCCAGGCCGTCGAGTCCGATCGGTCGAGCGCGGAGGCGTGGAGTGGGCTCGGTCAGGTGTATCGCTGGCAGGGCAGGGACGCGGCGGCCAAGGAGGCCCTCGAGACCGCGGCGCAGCTCGCGCCCACGAACGCGGTGATTCGGGACCAACTCCGGTCGGTGAATCTCGCCCTCGCTCCGCTCGCTCGGCCCAGGGTCATCTACGAAAACGACTCGGACGGGAACACGATGGTGACCACCTCGATCGCGGCGGGCTGGCACGCGACCCCGAGACTGGAGGTGCGCGCGGAAGGATATGTCAAGCGGCTCGAGCAGACGACCAGCTTCGGAGCGTTGGGGCTCTCGGCACAGGGTGTGACCGTTTCCGGTCGCTATCAACTCCACCCCGGTTGGAGCTTACACGGGGGCCTCGGCGGGAGTCGGAGCGACGGCACGGGTGACCCTTCGATCGTCGGGTACCAGTTGGGCGTGAGGACTCCGGAGCGGAACCAACTCGGCGGGGCTTTGAATCTCGTGTCGATGGGTCTGAACGAGACGGCCGCACTCGCTGAGCGAGGCGTGCGGGGCACGGAACTGTTGCTCGCGGGACGTTGGATTCAGGCGCTGGGATGGCGCGTCGACGCTACCGTGGGCGTGGGCAGTTTCCAGGGAACGGAAGGCAACGGCCGCAGGAGCGCATCTCTCTCGGCGTCACGGCGCGTCGGTCGGCTTTTTTCATTCGGGGTGAGCTTCCGAGGGTTCTCGTTCGCGAAAGACGTGAACGACGGATACTTCGATCCGGACTTCTATGGCATTGGGGAGATCACCAGCCGTTGGCTGTATGCGCGGGCACCGTGGACCTTTCAGG
Source organism: Longimicrobiales bacterium (assembly GCA_965249775.1). Taxonomy (GTDB): domain Bacteria; phylum Gemmatimonadota; class Gemmatimonadetes; order Longimicrobiales; family Gaopeijiaceae; genus UBA822. The sequence continues at coordinate 1,841,176 of OZ252253.1, read as the reverse complement.
TCGAGCTCGCCCCTGGGGTTGAGCGGGTCGGGAAGGGCGGTGACGTCGGCTTGTCTGCTCGCACCAACATGCGTGCCGCGTATGGTTTCGAACTGGGCCGTGAGATCTCGCTCTCGTTCGGATACTCCTCCGCAGGATTGATGAGCTTCGCGAGTGGCGATTCAGGCTACCGATATACCGCCTTCATCCTGGGCTCGAGCTGGGCGTTCTGATCGCGTCTTTCCAGTCGATGCATCGGAGCTTCGAGGCGACCCAGGGCCAAGGGCGGCAGAGCAGCGACCCGGGCGGCAGAGCACCTATTTGATGATCTTGACCTTGACGATCTTGAGCCCGCCCAGGCCGGCCGCGATCAGGAGCCGTTTGTTCTCGTAGTCGACGTGATTAACGGACTGTAAGTCGTCGAAGCGTAGATGCCCCAGCATGGTGATGTTCAGGGGGGCGTCGCACGGCGCCTCGTCAAACTCCCCGTCGCCCGCCGCGACGTACACACCCGCCTCGCCGTTCGAGATGAACATCAGATCCTCATCGACCGTCACCGCGTTCGTCACGACGACCGACGGATCCAGATTGAGGGAGGCCGGATCGGGGCGGGGCACCGACCCGATGATCGCTCCATCATCGAGGCACATCACCTGAACGCCCTCAGGACCCGCGGCGATGAAAGCCTTGCCGCCGACGACTTCAACGGTCGACTTCGACTGCGGGACGTCGGCTCCTGGGAAGGGGAACGTGTTGAGAAGGGTCATCGATCCCCCGGAAAAGTCACCCTCCTGGAAGACGGAAATCTGTCCGGGCGTTCCCTGCACTACCACGATCCGGTCATTGTCCTCGTCGTCTGCCACCCACCGCGCGTCGTCAAGGGCGAATTGGCCAACTATGCTCAGATCGGATTCGTCGAGTGCGTATACGTGTCCGGCGTCCCCTGTCGTGACGTAGATCACATCGTCGACCGCGAGGAGACTGGTGGCGGCAAAACTCGAGAGATCGAAGCGGTCGTTGTTCTCCAGCAGGATCCCGGAGGGGGCAACCGTCAGACGCTCGATGGTGGCGGGTGTGGCGAAACCACTCGCGGCTGTCGCCTCAGCCGCGTAGATCCAGTCGTCGTCTTCGTCGTCGTCGCGGTCGCCATCGTTATCGTCATCGTCGTCGTATAGCCCGACCGCACTGATGTCGGAGTCGCTGAACTCCACCGAGGAGACCAGCCTCGGGGAGACTCCGAACGGGTTGATAACGTAGTCGACGGCCCCCACGAAAGGGCTGCCCTGTGTGTTGTAGCTGATCAAGAAGGCGAACCTTCGGCGCGCGGAGATCGACGTCGCCTGTACCACCTGGCCGTTCACAACGGGTGACTCGAGCTCCGCGACCAGTGTCAGCTCCACCGACCATGGCGTGGGGGGCGCGGGGGCCGCGCCCGTGAGCGCCAAAGCCGCACCCACCGGCGCTGGGCTGGCGGGATCGATCGGGACGTCGACCTCGACGTACGAGAGTCGCTCATCGAGCGCTGCCGCGTCGTTCGTCACGGTGAGGCGCCCGTCGCTGTCGACGTCCGGAGCTAGGACTTGATCGAAGCATGACGTGAGGGTGAGCACCCCCAGGAGTAACACGAGCCTTCCAAATGCATATTTCATACCTGAACAACCCTCCAATCTAAAAATACCCGGGACGCGGTTGTTTACGTATGAAAACTTTCCGTCCCACTACCGGGGAAAGCGCCTAGAGTCACCTAGGGCGTGATGTCGACCCTGACGATCTTGAGTCCACCCCGGCCAGCGGCGATGAGGAGTTTATCGTTCTCGTAATCGACGTGATTGACGGACGTCAGGTCCTCGAAGCGCAGGTGTCCCAGCACCGTGATGGTCTGGGGCGCGTTGCATGGCGTACTGGCGAAATCCGCGGCCCCCGCTGCGGCGTACACGCCTGCCTCACCGTTCGAGATGAACATCAGGTCCCCGTCGACGGTGACGGCGTTCGTAACGACGACCGACGGTCCGAGGGCAGCTGCGTCGGGGGGGGGCACTGACCCGACGATCTGACCGTCGTCGAGGCACATCACCTGCACGCCGTCGGGACCCGCAGCGATGAAGGCCTTGCCACCGACGATCTCGACGCTCGACTTCGAGTGGGCAACGTCCGCTCCGGGGAAGGGGAATGTGTTGAGAAGCGTCATCGATCCACCCGGGAAATCGCCCTCCTGGAAAAGGGAAATGCGTCCGGGCGTCCCCTGCACCACCACGATGCGACCGTTGTCCGCGTCGTGCGCCACCCAGCGCGCGTCCTCGAGGGCGAACTGGCCGACTGTGCTCAGGTCAGACTCGTTCAGCGCGTACAGGTGTCCGTCGTCTCCAGTGGTGACGTAGATTTCATTCCCAACGGCCAGGACGCTGGTGGCCGCGAAGCTCGTGAGATCGAAGCGCGCGTTGTCTTCCAGCTGAATCCGGAAGAAGGAGAGTCGCAGGCGCTCGAGCGCTGCCGGTGTGGCGAAGCCGCTCGCGTCAGTCGCCTGAGCAGCGTAGATCGAGAAGCCGTCGAGCCCCACCGCGCTAATATCGGAGTCGGTGAACGCCACCGACGAGGCAAGTCTGGGAGCGGTCCCCCCCGCGGCGTTGATCACGTAGTCCACGGCCCCCGCGAATGGCTCGCCCCCGGTGTTGTAACTGACCAAGAAGCTGAACTGCCACCTCGCCGAGACCGACGTTGCCTGAACCGCCTGCCCGTCCACAACAGGTGGGTCGAGCTCCCCGATGAGCGTCAAGGTCACGGCAGAGGGCGCTGTTGCGGGCGATGTGGCCACCGCTCCGAAGAGCCCCGGGCTCGCCGCGTCGATTTGCTCGATGACGATTCGTGAGCCGCCCGACCCCTCGGAGCTGAACGTAAAATCGGTCTCGTCCGGTAGATCGACGGTCTCGAGACCGACAAAGACTCGCTTACCCGCGGCCGCCGCATACCGCAGCTCACTTTGTGCATGGGCGATGGTCCCGTCCGCGCCATATGCCTGCGTTCGGTAGTCCATGATGCCCACGTTGTCCACGATGTCGATGATCAGTTCACTCAACGGCCGCCCTTCCACGTCCGCCACCGGCTCGAAGAACTCGTTTCGCTCGTCGAACCACGCTGGGATGTCGACCCCGTACACGAGGCCTGCCTGGGCTGCCAAGGCTCGAGATGCGGCCACGATCGTGAGGTACTGCTCCAGTATCTCGGGGCGGCGCACGCCGCCGAATCCGGGCAGGAGGTAGGGCTCGATGTCGTGTCGAATGCCGTCGAACCGTTGGGCCGGAGGGCTCTCCCGATTGTACTCGACGATGCTTTGGATCGTCGCGATGACCTGGCCATGCCACTCGGTGAGGCCGAACCGTGGGTCCCCGTCCAAGGCATGCACCGTCACCCCGGCGGCGTGGAGGTCGGCGATCAGCGGACGTAGGCGGTCTCGATCCCACGAGATCGTCCAACGTTCCTCGACGCGCCGCGCCTGATATGGCAACTGCACGAATAGATCAGTGATGCCCTGGGTGCGGCAAAACTGCACGAGGCGTCGACGCGCGTCCGGACTACTCGTCACCGCTGGAGTCTCCCAGACCCACATCGCCTGTCTCAACGATCTGCCCGGTTCCTCGCCGCCCACGGCTGTGGGTATTTCGGCGTCGCGGTTGGTCGTGAAGGCGATGTCCTTGAGGAAAACCCGCCCAGCTCCTTCCCCGTTCGTCAGGAAGACGAGGCTGGCCAGTTCCTGCGTGTTCAATCCGGGAGGCAACTCGTCGAGGGGAACCCACACGCGTTGCCACGTCGTCTCGATCCGTCCTCCGGTGAGGAACGACGCAACGTCGGCGATTGGCAGCGATCCCTCGCGTTCCTCCCACGCGCGATCGGCAATGTGCAGCGCCAAGTCCTCCCCCCCGAGCTCTCCGCGAATCGCGAACGTGAGGTAGGCAAGCGGACCGGCGTCGAAGAGCACCCTTTCCGTGGGAGGTTGCTTGAAATCAAAAAGATGGATCCAAAACCCGGCGAAACTCCCGGCCTCCTTGTCATACGAATAGGCCAGGGCCGGGCCGTCATCTGGCGCACGGGCGATAGCCAACGCCGACGTGGATGGCGCCTGGGCAAAGCCGTTGAAGTAGCCACCAAGGCGGTTGGTGTTGCCCCGGTCGAAGTGCCCCAACAGAAACACGCCCCCGTCGAGAGGCGGCGTGCGGTGTTGTGGCTCGCTTGGCCATTGGATCACAGGCGGGCGCTGTCGGACGCTGTAGATAGCAAGCGCATCTCCGTCGGCCCGATGAAGCACGCCGACGTGCAGGTATCCAATCTCCGAGGCGTCCGACACGCCCCAGTCGGCCAGCACGATCACTTGGGAAGGTGCGATCGCCTGGGACGAAGAGTCGGGAACTGCTTGCGCCCCGAGCGACCCTCTCGGGGTCCACAGGGCCAGGCCCATTGCAACGACCACTGCCCAGGCCAAGGCGCTCGGTCTAGAGGAATCGCGCGCAACCACTGTTCTAGAACCGCCCACGCTTGAACTTACCCCACGTTTGACGTCCCCTCAGAAATCCCACAAACCCCTTGCTCAGGTAGTAGAGCTGCATCTGTCGATATCCGAGCATGGACAGGGTCGCAAACTGTACCAATGACGCGGCGTTCACGAGGCCGCCATAACGAAACAGTGAAATGGAGTCGCGCCCGTCGGCCAGACGACCTTCCGTCCAGATACCCATCAAGACACCACCGATCGAGAGCAGGGTGCCGTACAGAACCGATGCGGTGAAGAACAGCAGGAGGGCCTCGGTGCTCAGGAGCCCTGCCAGGAAGAGCACCGGGAGCAGGACGTAGCCCATGATCTCCACGAGCGGCCCCAGAAACTCGAACAAGAACTGATACGGCATGGCAAAGAGCCCCACCTGACGGTACCGCGCATTGAATAGCATCTTTCGGTGGTAAAACAGCACCTGTCCCAGGCCGCGGAACCAGCGGTCACGCTGGCGCCCGAAGTCCCTTATGCGTTCCGGAACCTGAGACAGCGTCATCGGATAGGGGAGGAAGTGGATCTTCGCGGGAATCTTTTTTTCCAACATGTACCGCTGTAGCCGCACGATGATTTCCATATCCTCGCAGACGGTCTCCTTGCCGCCGCCGCAGTACTCCTCCACGATTCGCGATGAGAGTCGACCACTCAAGAAACCGCCGACTTCGAACAAGAGGCTCTTGCGGAACACGGCCGACACGCCCGAAAGGATCAGCAGGGAGTTCAAGCTGACCAGCGCGGTCCGGCCTGCCGTGAATGAGCGCATGTACTCCACGACCTGAAACCGTGCGAGCCAACTACGAGGTAGCTGGATGTCGACGACCCGGCCGTCCTTGATGGTGCAGCCATTGGCTACGCCGACTTGGCCGCCGCATGCAGCAATACCCTCCGGATCCTCTACCATGGGTCGCATGACCTCGAGAAGGGAATCGCGTCCCAGGATCGAGTCGGCATCGATGCAGCACACGAAGGGTGCGAGCGCCGCGTTGAGACCGGCGTTCAAGGCATCCGCCTTGCCACCGTTCTCTTTGTCCAGGAGAACGAGGCGCGTCACGTCTCCCGTCGTCGGTGCGTCGTAGGAATCCCGAATGGGTTGGGTGGGAACCACCGATTCGTACCCCAGGTTCCGACGGGTGAAACCAAAGGCGGCCTTGAGCTCCTTGAGCGTGTCGTCGCTCGATCCGTCGTTGACGATGACGATCTCGTAACGGGGGTAATACAGGTGCGTAAGCGCCCGGATGCTCTCGACGATGGTTTCCTGCTCGTTGAAGGCGGGAACGACGATCGACACGGCCGGCGTCGAGCTCGATCTGTAGAGACTCTCCAGGCTGCCAAGGGCTTTGATGCGGAGGAAGAATCTCACCTTGATCCAGGCAACGAACAGGAGGAAGAGATTGATGGTGTTGTACAGGACGAAGTAGCCGATGATGACGATTTCGAGGACCCGAACGGCTGCGACCATGAGATCAGGCCTCTTTTGGCGGCGACACCGAACGCAGTCGTCGGCGCTTGACGGCGGCTCGTACCGTATCCACGGGGTCGCGGCTCAGTGCTTCGATGGCCTTCTGGATGGCGGGGTCCTCGAGGTGGGCCAGCGCCTCGATTGCCGCGATGCGCACCGTGGTGGCAGGGTCCTGCAGCGCAAGAACGATGTCTGGGGCGTATCGATCGAGGTCTGCCTGGGCGAGGAAGTACAGGGCATCGGCTCGCTTCTTCGCGCCGCGGTCCGTTTTCATGATATCGAGCACCTGGTAGAGCGTTCCGTCCTTGTTCAAGCGGGCGCGCAGCGCAACGAGGTCGTCCTCGTCCAGATCCCGGCAGGCGTCCTCGAACACCTTGCGTTGCCCCGTCACGCCGAGGCGGATGAGGGACGCAAGCGCCTGCGCACGGACCAGGACGCTGCCGTCCTTGGCCATCGTCGTGAGTACCTGAACCGGCTGCTCGTCGTCGAGGTCGCTCGCTCGCCCAAACGCGGCCGCCACTTCTTGGCGCACCAGTGGGGAGGGATCCAGGGTTCGCTCCACCAGGGGGGCTACGACTCCGGCATCCATCAGCTTGCCCAGGCACCGAACGATCGCCGCGCGGACCCGCTCGTTGGGATCTTCCAGGTACGGTACCAAGCGCTGGGGGGGCAGCCTCGAGGCGACCTGGGACAGCTGCTCGGCCGCCAGCTCTCGGATTTCGGCCTCCTCGTGATCGAGGACGGGCAAGAAAAGCACGCCGATCTTTGGGTCGCCGATGAGACTGAGTGTCCGGATGAGCCCTCGAAGACTCGTGGTCTTCTTGGCTCCCATCAGGCGATCCGCCAGCGTTTTCCAATCGCGCTGATAGCAGGTGGAGAGGAGTGTGCAGACGGCCTCCTGGAGTTGGTCGTTCTCTGTCTCCAGCAGATCGACGAGTTGCTCGCGGTAGGGTCTGACGTCTTCGGGGTCCAGGCCGTTAAGGGTCTGGGCTGCCTGGAGTCGGACCTCGTCAGCCGGATCTCGAATCGCCCCAACGAGTTGGGTGAGGAGCTCGGGTACCTCGAGGAACCCACGGAGGGATGCGAGCGCCTGGGCGCGTACGGTCGCGTTCGGGTCTCTCTTGAGGCTGGACTCCAAGATCGGCGTGCACCGGCGTTCCGAAAACACGGCCAGCGCCTGCATGGCACGGATGCGGGCAGAAGGCTTTCGATCGGAGCGCAGCAGGCCCACGTAGTGTTCCACCGCTTGGGAGCGAAACTCCTTCGGATCTTCGAGCCAAAAGAGGTTGGGGTCGAGCGTCAGGACGGCGAAGAAGCGCTCCTGTGTTTCTTCGGTACACGCCCGTATCAGATCGTGCAGCGGTGGAGCGAGCCGGGGATCCTGCAGCCCTTCGAGAATGGTCTCCACACCGGTTTGGTCACCCAGGAGTGCCAGACCGATCACCGCTGCGGCCTCCGAGATAGGGTCGACGGCTCCGGCGTGGAAGCGCTGGACATGGGTGATCCCCGCTGGATGGCCGAGTTGTCCGATGGCCATCGCCGCCTGGCGACCCACGGCGACGTCGGGATCGGCCAGTAGAGGGACGAGCCGGTCGGCGAGCTCGCCGTCCTGGCAGCGGCCCAGGCTCGCCACGGCTGCGGCACGGACGCGGGCATCGGGATCCTCGAGGAAGGGCAGGAGGACCGCGCCCGTCTCAGGAGAGGCGAGCTCGCCCAGCGCGCGTGCTGCGCTCAGCCGCACGAGAGGCTCCTCATCCATGAGGAACGTTTCCAGCAGGCGCTGGGCCCGCTGGTCTTTCTTCAGGCCGAGCGCCAAGGCCACTCCGGCCCGGGCTTGCGCCGAGCGCAATCCCATGAGCAGATCGGCGAGGGAGAGCAGGTCGTTCTGCTTCATGGCGGCCAGCGCCACGGCGATGTCGTCACGATAGCTGTCGTCGGCGTCCTCGAAGGCCTGGGCGAGGGCCGGAATGGAGGCGGAGTCCTTGATCTCTCCCAAGGCTCGCACCGCGCTCCCCCGCACGAGGGACTCGGGGTCCTCGAGACACTGCTCGAGGGCTCGCACAGTGCCCTGCTGCGAGAAGCGTCCCAACACGGCAGCGGCCTGCGCTCGCACGGCTGGCGCCGCGTCCTTGAGGGACTCGACGAGCGAGGGCTCGACCCGCTCCGAAGGAATCGAGCCGATGAGCGCTACCATCAGTCTCCGGATTTTGACATTGGGATCGTGGAGCTGAGGCAGAAGATCCGGCAGCATGGACTCCAACACGGTGGGGGGGAGCTCGCTCATCGACTCCAGGATGCACTCCCGCACGCTCTCTTCTTCTTCCCGAAGCTGACGCAACCACAGGGCATGCGTCTGGTCGTCGCCGATCCGGATGAGTGCCTCCATGGCGCGGGCCCGCACCGCCCATTCCGAGTCATTCACCGCCAAGTCGGTGAGGGCGTCCAACGCTCCCCTGCTACGGACCTCGCCTAAGATTTGGCACAGTCGCACGCGTACCTGCAGGTCCGGGAGCGAGAGGGCCTGAATGAGCGAGTCGACGACACCGGTCCTGGCAACTTTCAGCAAGAGTAGGAACGAGGACCCCGCAGTCGTTCCAGGCTCCACGGCCAGACGCTCGATGAGTTGGCCGACATAGCCGGTGCGGTCTAATGCGGTCGCGGCCTGCTGTTGCGTCCGCTCATCGTCCTCGTCCAAGGCCTGGAGAAAGAGTGGAACCGCTTCGTCACCCATCTTCTCCATGGCCGTCAACGCGCCCGATCGTACCTCGTAGGGCAATTCGCCGAGGGCTTGCTTCAACGCCTCCAACGCTTGCTCATCGCCGATTTCGCCCAAGGCGCGCGCCGCTTCTTCCCGCACTGGCGCCAAGGGATCTCGCAGCAATGTGTCGGTGAGCGGGTGAATGGCCGGGCGAGCTTTCAGCCTTCCGAGCGAGCGGGCGGCCTCGGCACGGACTTTGTCACTGCGATCCTGCAGCGCGGCGATCAAGGGACTGACGGTTTCAGATTCGGTCGACCCCCCGAGGATCCTGACGGCCCAATACCGCTGGTCGTCCGTCGTGGAGCTTTTCAACACGGCGAGCAAGGCGGGGACCGCGTCCGGCATGAATTCTTCGAGCGTATCGGCGACGGACTGGCCAATCGCCCCATCGTCCCACCCCAGCGCCTCGATGAGCGGTTTGATCGCCCGCGGATCGCGAATTTTTCGCAGCGCCAAACTGGCCACGCCCTTGACCTGCTTGTCTTCGCTTTGGTCCTGGAGCACGGCGATGAGGGGTAGCACAGCCGCGGAATGCCCGATCTGTCCGAGCCGTTCTGCTGCCGCCGCACGCTCGGGCCACGTGCCGGCGTCTGTCAGGGCCTCGATTCGCGCCTCGACGAGGCCGAGGTCTTCGTTGACCTGCACGAGCTTTTGGCGCATGGATGTCGCCGATTCCTCGGCGAACTCCTCGAGGCACTTTTCAATGACGGGAAGGGGAAATGACCCTCGGAGTCGAGCGGCAAGGTCCTCGGACTCCATGTACTTGAGCACCCGTATCCGCCGGGTGCAGACTGTTTTCAGCCGCTCAAATCGCCGACGTTGCCAGGCGCGCCACGTCTCCCGGAGGAAGACGCCCAGCAGCATTAGGGCGATGGCTCCGGCTAGACTGTAAACAACCCATAGCAGCATTACTCGTCGAGCAGCGCTCTCACTTCTTTGATCAGCTCATCCATGTCGAAGGGCTTCGTGACATAGGCGTCTGCCCCGGCCTCCATCCCCCAGAATTTGTCACTCTCCTGGGACTTGGCGGTCAGCATCAGGACTGGGATGGAGCTCGTGTCGGGGTCTTCCTTCAGCTCGCGGCACACCTGATAGCCGTTCATCTCCGGCATCATGATGTCCAGCAAGATCAGATCCGGCGCTTCATCCGGGATCCGCTCCAAGGTCGCCTTGCCGTCCGGGGCAGTCGTGACCTCGAAACCTTCGAATTCGAGCCGCGACTTCAGGGTCGACACGAAGCCAGACTCATCGTCTGCGATGAATATCTTCTTACCCATTGGCCAACTCCTCAACTAGGTTATCGACGTCACCAACCAAAAACTCCGGAGTCGCCGAGTCCTCCGGACAGGAAATCGTAGCGGCCGCGAAGGGGCACCGTTCCTCATAAGTTGCGAGGGCGCTCACCATCCGATCTCGCATTGCGGTTGCTCCCGATTTCGGCGTGTCGCGCAAGAAGGTGATCATGCGCCCGTCGCCGTACTGAATCACGGTATCATGCAGGCTGCGCCCGACCTGCCGGATTACTCTCTCGACCTCAGCCAGTAGTTGTTTCCATTCCGGGACGCTGCACGACTCTTGTAGTGCTTTGAATTCGGCCTTCTTGAACGCAAAAACGATAAGGGACATGTAATCGCTCTGATGACACAATTTGAATTCGGTGTGCACGAGCTCTTCCAGCAACGCCTCTCGCGTGTAGACGGGCAAGGTGAATCTGAACGTGCTGCCCTCCCCCAGCGCACTCTGCACCTCGAGCGTCCCGCCGTGGAGCTCCACCAGCTCCCTTGAAATGGCCAGGCCGAGGCCGGTACCCTTCTCTCCTGATCCGTGCGTCCGACCGACCTGCTCAAACCGCCCGAAGATGCGCCCCTGGTTCTCCGGGGCGATGCCCTCTCCCGTATCGGCTACAGAGATCTCGAAGTCGTCGAGACCGTTCTGGATGCCGATGGAAACGGTGCCGCCCTCGTCGGTGAATTTGAGCGCGTTCCCCACCAGGTTCGTGACCACACGCACGATCTTCTCCGGGTCGCAAAAGACGAGCCCGAGGGACGGATCGTTCGCCATCTCGAGCGCGACGCCCTTTTCTTCCGCGTTCGCCTTGACCGATCGGGTGACGCTATGAATCAGTCCCGGCAGGTCGACCTGGGATTTCTCGAGAGTGACGCGGCCCGCTCGGATCGTCGACATGTCCAGAAGGTTGGCGACCACGCTTGCCAGCCTCTTCGCGCTGGTGTGGCCGGTCTCGAGCTCGCTACGCGCGTCGTCGCTGAGGTCCCCCCAGACGCCGGCGAGCGAATTGGAGAGAACGTTGGAGATGGTTGCGAGTGGCGTACGGAGCTCATGGGAGACGATCGCGACGAAGTCGTCCTTGGTTTGATTCTCGATGAGCTGTGCTCGTAGCTTTCGGGAGAGGGCGGTGCTCTGTAACACGTACAGACAGAAGAGTGGGATCAGCAGAATGAGACCCGTGAGATAGGTCCTGTTTCGTTCGACAAATTCGCCACTCGTGCCGACGAGCTCGGGCAGATGAGACAGGATCAGCGCTGCGGTCAAGACGAGTATGAGGAGGATCGCGATCCACCAGCGCTGGCGATCACGGCGCTCGATCGTACCGATGTCGGCGACAATGTCCTTGATGGCAATTATCCAGTGCGCGAAGGAAATCTATTGGTCAACATTTCAAATGTGCCCCAGCTTGATGTTTTTTCCAACGAGTTTTTAGGGCGTGCCAGGCGAGCTTGATCGCACCACGAGCATTTGGGTGTCGGTGAACACGACCGGGGACCGAGGGGTTGAAGAACCCAGAGGGATTCGAGGAGGATTTGACCATGGTAGGATCGACCCGGAGGGGACCCCATTTCCACGCCGCCTGACCCCTTGGCGCCAGCCGAAGCGGACAACGCTTCGCCTGGTCCGGATCGCCGCATGACTCGGCCGTTCCGGAGGCTCGCCTCTATGGCGGCCCGGCACCGCACCCGCGTGCGCTTGGCCCTGATCGTGATGGCTGTGTGGTGGGTCGTCGTGATGGCCCGGGGCGTGTGGATGCCTCTCCCCGAGGGGTTGTCGACCTTCGGCCCCGAGCACGGTGTCGCGCGACTCGAGCTCTTGACCGACGTCACCTACCTGCGCGACGGCGTGCAGCGTTCCGAGCAGAACATTTTCGACCGGGTGCTTGGGATGATCGATCGGGCCGACCGCTTCGTGGTCATCGACATGTTCCTCTTCAACGAGGAGCATACGGGCGACCGTGACTACCGGCCCATCACCCGTGAACTCACCGATCGGATCTTGGCAAGACGAAAGGCGGTCCCGACGCTGGACGTCACGTTCATAACGGACGAGATCAACAATTTCTATGGCGCCTACACATCGACGGCGCTGGGCAGGCTCGAAGAGGACGGAGTCCGCGTCGTCGTCACCGACCTGAGCCGACTCCGGGATTCGAACCCGATGTTTTCGTCCTTGTGGCGGACCTACCTGCAGTGGCTCGGCACGGCGGGTCCGGCCTTCGCGCCGCATCCCCTCACCAGCACCGCCCAGCGCGTCACGCTCCGATCGTACCTGAAATTGCTCAACATGAAGGCGAACCACCGCAAGGTGATCGTCACGGAGGACGGGTGCATGGTGTTGTCGGCGAATCCGCACGACGCGAGCAGCTTCCACTCGAATATCGCCTGGAGCGTTCAGGGGCAGGTCTGCGAAGACATCCTAGAATCCGAGCGGGCAGTGGCCATGTTTTCCGGTCACGACGTCCCAGCGCACGTGATGGATCCGTGGACCGAACTGGAGGGTTCAAGCACCACCCGATTCGTGACGGAGGGAGAGATTCGATCGGTGCTGATCGACGAACTGGAGGCGATGGGGGCGGGCGACCGCGTGGACGTCGCGATGTTCTACTTGTCCAGCCGCCGTGTGATCGGCGCCATCAAGTCCGCCGCGGGGAGGGGGGCTCGGGTGCGGCTCCTGCTCGATCCCAACAAGGATGCGTTCGGGCGCGAAAAGGGGGGAATCCCCAACCGGCAGGTGGCTCGTGAGCTCGTGAGCGCGGCGGAGGCTGGAAATGGGGAGGGCGGAACGGAAGCGGGTGGAATCGAGGTACGTTGGTACGATACGCACGGCGAGCAGTTTCACACGAAGTTGCTTGCCTTCCACACGGCTCAGGGGACGACGCTGCTCGGCGGGTCCGCCAACCTCACACGCAGAAATCTTGCCGACTACAACCTCGAAGCGGATCTCCTGGTGCGTGCGGGCGACGCTCTTGGTGCCCAGGCGTCGGATTATTTCGAGCGTCTCTGGTCGAACCAGGGTGGGGACTTTTCGGTCGCGTATGAGGTCTGGGCCGACGATGCTTGGTGGAAACGAGTGGTCTACCGGATACAGGAATTCACGGGCCTCAGTTCTTTCTAGCTCGGACGCCCCGGGGCAGAACACCACGCGACCCGCTCGTTTGACAGCCCGTCACGGCCCCCGATAGGTTGCTCTTCGACAACTTGAATTAGCGGGCGAGGCATCTCGGAAGCCGGTGAGAATCCGGCACGGCCCCGCCACTGTGTTGGGCTCGGCGCATATGCGTCGAACAGGCCCCCTCAAGGAACGCCACTGGAGCCGAAAGGCCCTGGGAAGGCGAGGGAGTGCCGCCCTGAGTCAGTAGACCTGCGCGCCCGCGTCGCCATGCACTCTTCGAGGGGAAGAGATGCGGGTTTTCGCATTATATCGGTCTACGATGCGCGGTGGCTGGCGTGTTTGCTTAGCCGTAGCAACCGCGTTGGCCGTGCCCGCGACGGCCTCCGCCGTCCAGTGGCCCGGTGAGCTATCCGGCCGGATCGTGGATTCTTTCACGAGGACCCCGCTCGCGGCGGTCGAGGTCGTCGTCGAGCCGGGCGCCTGGAGAATGTCGACCGACGCGTCCGGCAGCTTCCGGCTGAGAGGGCTCGCGCCGGGCCTGTATCGAGTATCGGTCCGGCGACTAGGGTACGGCGGCACCTACCGTGATGTTGAGGTCCAGAACGGGGGCGTTGCCCGGGTCACCGTGGGGCTCATACCGGTGGCGCTCGAACTCGTCGGCATCACGGCTGCGGTGGAGGCCGCCGGAGGAGTCGTTCTCTCTCGCCCTGCGATCATCGCGTCGGGGGCCCGGACCGCGGGAGATGCACTCCGAGCCGTTCCCGGCATCGTGATTCAGGAACGAAGCAGGGGCGGCCCCCAGGCCGTCAGTGTGCGGGGCGCCAATCCGGACGGGGTTCTCGTGCTTCTCGACGGCATCCCACTGAACGACCCCGTCACCGGCGAGGCCGACCTCTCTACCGTCTCGGCCCGGAGTCTCACGCGCGCGACGGTGCTACCCGGTGCGCTCTCCGCTCGCTTCGGCCCCCGGGCGGCTGCCGGAGTGATCCTGCTCGAATCCTCCGGCGACCTGGACCCGTGGCATGTGTCCACCTGGGCGGGGTCCCTCGGGCAGCTCGGCCTCGGCGTGGGAGGCGGCCGGGCACTGTGGAATGGCCGGTGGGTGGGACGAGTGGAGGGCAGGGGACTCGACGGTGGGTTCGGCTTCACCATCCCGGCCGAAGCGGGAGGTGGTGAAGCTTATCGCAGCAATGCAGATCTCATGACGTGGAGCGCGAGCACGGGTTGGTCGGGTCCCCTCTGGGACGGTGACCTGAATGCAGTCGCAGGACTCGAAACCCTCGTGAGGGGACTTCCAGGGCGGAGCTTCGCACCGTCACCCAATTCGCGCCAGGATCTCGGCCGCGCGAGGATATCCGTCGGTTGGAATGGTGGGCTGCTCGATGATGGATCGCTGAGCGTAAGGACCTTTGCCACTCGACAGTCCACTCGCTTCCGTGACTCCGATCCGCCGTTCGGGGCTCCGTATGACGATCGCACCGTGCTCCAGGCGATAGGGGCCTCGGTAGAGGCGACGATCCCCGGCATCGGAGTGCTACGCGCGATATCCGCTGGCGTCGATTTAGACGTACAGAGCGTGGAATCCGAGGCGTTGAGCTTCGACGTGCCGTCCACGCGGAGCGATCTGGGGCTGCGTGCATCGGGCACCTGGTCGCCCGCCGCGGGAGCGTGGTCTCTGTCTACTTCCGTTCGCGGGCACTGGGTTGGGCGGACCGATCGGTGGCACGGGAGCCATGAAGTGGCCCTCAACGTTCCTCTCAGCCGCTTTCGTCTGCGTGTAGCACACCGCAGTGCGTTCAGCCCTCCAACGCTCGGCGACCAGTTCTTCAGAGAAGGGGTGGGCGTCGAGCCGAACCCCGACCTTCGCGCTGAGCGCGTACCCTCCGAGTTCGTCGCCGGGTTGTCGTGGGCAAGGGAAGTGTTGGGGGCCGGCGTACGGGTGTCCGCCGAGGCCTACCGGGGGGACATGAAGGGGATGATTGTCTGGCTCCCGGACTTCCGCTTCGTATGGAGTCCCCGGAATACGGACGTGAAGAGATCGGGGGGGGAGGCACGCTGGGAGGTGGAGTTACCCGGCACGGGTTTCTCGATCGATGGGAGCTTCAGCCTCACCCGCGTCACCTACGACCGGCCCGGGTCCGATGAAGTCCAGGTGGCGTACCGCCCGCGTTACGGGGTTACGGTCGGCGCTGGATGGCAGCGCGGCCCGTGGTCGCTCCGCTTGGCCTCCCGCTTTACCGGGGCTCGCTTCCCCGTGCCCGCGCCCGTGAATGAGCTAGATGGATTCTGGGTGACGGACGTCGATGTGGGACGCCGCTGGCTCTTCGGAGGCTGGAGCGCCGAAAGCCGTCTGAGGATCGACCGCCTCTTCAACGTCACCGACGCCCTGATCTTCGCCTATCCCGACCCGGGTCGGACGCTCCGTTTGGAGCTCCGGGTCAGTCCGAGTTCCTGATCACTTACAGGAGGATCTGAAATGAAGAATGATGCACCAGTAGCCCGCTTTCGTCGCTTTGGGTTGCTGTCACTCCTGCTCCTTGCGGCCTGCTCTGGTGACGGCATGGAGCCGCTTCCCCCGGAGACCGCCGAAGTAGGTGTCGTACTGTCGAGCCTGGACCTGAGCCTCACTATATTCGAGGTCGAGAACCCGCTGCAGACCCGGGTCGTCGGCCTCGGTCCTGATGGCAGCCCTGTCACACTGGCCGTGCGTGGCGAGCTGGCTGCCGTGCCGCTCGGGCTCGTTCCCGCCGTGGCCGTCGTGGACCTGAAGGAGGGGGTTGTTCTCAGGACGGTCGGGCTCCCGCCGGGATCCGGTGCGACGGGCGCTGCCTTCTTGAACGATTCCATCGTACTCGCCGCGAATCCCGGTCTCAACTCGGTCACGCCGATCAACCTTCTTTCGGGCACTCGTGGGAGCGACATCGCGGTGGGCCGGTTCCCACAAGCGGTCGTGGTCGAGGGTGGGCGGGCGTTCGTGCTGAACGCCGAGCTCAACGAGTTTTTTGCCCCCGATGGGCCGGCGAAGGTGTCCGTGATCGACGTCGAGAGTCTTACGGTCACGTCCACCATCGAGCTGAGCGGAGAGAACGCCGTCGTGGGCGATGTGGCTCCGGACGGGCTGCTCTATATAGTGAACTCGGGGTCTTTTGGATCGGCGACAGGGTCACTCTCCGTCGTGAACTTGACCGGCCTGAACGAGGTGGAGCATCATGCCGGGTTCGGTGATTTCCCTGGGAGCCTGGCGCTGGGTCCCTCCGCCCGGGCCTTCGTGGGCGCCTTCTCATACGGCGTCGCTGTTTGGGATACCAGCCTGGACGCCTTCATCCGGGCACCGGCGGACGCCTTGAAGCCTGGCGGCACCGGCACCTCGGGCCTCGGATTCGATGAAGGAGGGACACTCTATTCACTGACGCCCGACTGCGTGAACCCCTCCACGGTCAACAGGCTCGACGGCTCGTTCGAGATCGACGTCACCATTCCGGTAGGTATCTGTCCCATCGCCATCGCGTTCACGACGATAGAGGAGGAGAGCTAGTCCAGCTCCGCCAGTGCCGTCAGGATGTCCTCGTTCGTGGGCCGGATCCGGTAGTCGATCTCGATGAACTTCCATCGCACGACACCGTCTGTGTCGATGACGAGCGTCGTCGGATGCGGGACCACGCGCCGGGAGTCCGGGTTGAAGACACCGTAGCGATTGATGACGGCGTTGTCGGGGTCGGCAAGCAACGTGAAATCGATGGTCGCATCATAGTCTTCCGCGACCCGATCGATCATCCTCTGCTGGTCCTCGCGTTCATCCACGGATAGGGCCATGAGTACGGTGTTCACCTTTTGCTCTTCAGACAGAAGGTCGCTCAGTTCACCGAACTGACGGGCGCAAAACGGTCACCAGTGCCCACGATAGAATTGGAGGACGACGTTCTTGTCGCCTCGGAAGTCCGAGAGGGTGGTCACTGGGCCCGCGTAACTCACCAGCGAGAAGTCGGGCGCGACATCGCCTACGGCGACTCTTCCAGTGTCGACTCCCGGAAGGTCGAAGCCGTCGTGTGGCCCGAGCCTGAACTCGCGCTGCGGCTCGGGCTGGGTTTCGGGCTCCGACCCGAGTTGCGGATCGGGCGGCCGCAAGAAGAGCCAAGTCCCCAAAACGAGGGCCACTGCGGCGCCTAGAGCCAATGTCCCCCCGATCGCACCACTTCGACTTACGCTCATTCGACGGTTCTCCTCGCATTACTGCATCGCTGGGTCACTCTGATCCGAGAAGTTCAATCCGTCACCCGGCCCGTCGGTTCCCGGTCAGAACTCGGCAGTGTACTCGACCGCGTACGCCGTCGCATACTGCGCCACATACGAGGCCGTCGTGCGACAACCCCGACGGGGCACTCTTCAGGGATCGGGCGGAATATACTTCGGTAGCCGCGTCGGCGCTCCTCCTCGGCGCTCCTCCTCGGCGCACCTCCAGGAAAAGGCCCGCCTGATCAAGGATGTTGATCTCCGCCTCCCTTTGGTTAAATATGCTGAAGCGTGTGTCCCGTAATCGGATGAGTCGTATAACCATGATGTCCCGCGCTCTTTTCCTTGCGGTCCTACTCCCAGCCATCGTGTGCATTCCCCTCTCCGCCCAAGGCGGGTACGGAAGTGCGGTTGAGGTCGTCGGCGATGATGTCGTTGTCCTCAAGCCGACGTACGGGCAGGGATCGGGCGCGGCCCTCGTCTACGGGAGGGACGTGGACGGTGTTTGGCAGGTGGTGGATCGGCTCGGCGCGGAGCGGAGTGCGTCGACCGGTGAGGGGCTGAGCCCGTCTATCGCTGTTTCCGAGGACATGCTGTTCGTGGCGGGCGGCGACGCCGATGAGCGGTGGGGCGCCCACGTGTTCGAGCGCAATGCCCTTCGCACCTGGAGCAGGGTGCAGAGCCTGCCACTGGCGATGGCGTCCGGTGGTGTTGAGCGCCAATGGGATTATGCCGCACTCGTGGAGATCCTGCGGCCTCCCCAGCGAGCGGTCGATACGGATGGCGACCGCGCCCTGGTGGCCCAGATTGGGGGGTTTGGTGGTGTGAGGGTGTTCGAGTGGAACCTCGGCTCCGACTCGTGGATCGGGCGGGGTCGATTGGAGCGTTCGGAGCAACAGCTCGACGACGGGTTCGGTGCCTCGCTCGGTATCAGCGGCGACGTGGCGATTGTGGGTGCGCCCCAGCATGGGATGTCGGGCGCCATATTCGTCTTTTCTCGTGATCGTATTTCCGGCGAATGGAGCCAAGATACGCTCATCGCTGCCCCCAGCCCGTTTCCCAACAGCGGCTTCGGCGCTGCGATCGCCATCGATGGCGAGGCACTGCTGATCGGCCACCCCGGAACGGCTGAATCGCGCGGCATCGTCGTGGAGTACACCTGGGACGCAGCACGCGAAATCTGGACGGAGCAGGACCGCATAGCGCCGGGGGTACGTACGATCGGTGATCTTTTCGGGTCTTCCATCGCGTTCCGAGAGAACGAAATGTTGGTCGGTGCGCCCGGTACAGATGAGGGCCGGGGGGGGGTTCACCGGTTCGAGCGCAACCGTAGCGGGGACATCTGGCAGGCGGTCGAGATCTTCTCCGTGCAGGGTGGCGATCCGGGGTTCGCTCTAGGCTCGACGGTGGCGGTTGGCGGCAACGTCGCGGTCGCAGGGGCTCCGGGTGCTGATGGTGGAATGGGCCGCGCCGCCGTCTTTGCGCGGCCGCCCAACGGGCGGTGGGGCGAGGGTGAATGGCTGAGTCTTTCCAGAGAGCTTCCGATGGTAACGGGCGAGGAAGTGCTCTGTACCGACGGTCAGGCCGATCAGTTCGAGTGTAGCGATGTCGACCTGCTTGCGTTCCTTCCTCTCTCGGAGTTGGGCCTCACATCAGGCAGTCGGGTTTTGACCGGGGGCATAACCGACGTGTGGGGATGGACGGATCCGGAGTCCAACCGCGAGTATGCTCTGGTCGGGCGTACGGGGGGGGCATCCGTGGTCGATGTGACGGACCCGTCCCTCCCCGTGTATGTCGGTCTGTTGGCGGTGGAGGGTGGCACCGCCCAGGACATCAAGGTCTACAGAGACCACGCGTTCTTCATTGGGGCCGGGAACACGGGCATGCCGGTGTTCGACCTCAGTAGGCTGCGGGGCGTGACTGAATTCCCGGTGACCCTCACGGCTGACGCGCGCTACGTTGGCATCGCCTCCGCGCATAATCTCGTGATCGATACGCAGAGTGGATTCGCGTTTCCCGTCGGAGCGGCGGGTGGGGGTGACACGTGCGGCGGAGGTCTCCATATGGTCGACATTCGGGACCCGGTGACGCCGATCTTTGCGGGATGCTACACCGATACCGAGGGCCTCGTGTGGGCGGGTCGGACCCACGATGCTCAATGTGTGGAGTATGTCGGGCCCCATGACGATTTTCAGGGACGCCAGATTTGCTTCGCGTCCAACGAGACAGCGCTTCGGATCGTGGACGTCACCGACAAAGAGGCCCCGGTGCCGATCGCTTCAGCGACGTATCCCGGCATGGCCTATATCCACCAGGGATGGCTGACCGAAGACCAGCGGTACTACTACATGAACGATGAGCTCGACGAGCTCACGGGACTGGCCGAGCGTACCCGCACGCTCGTCTGGGATGTCACCGAGTTGGACGATCCGGTCCTCGTGGCCGAACATTTCGGGTCCACGACGGCGACGGATCACAACCTGTACATCAAGGGGGACCGGATGTACCAGGCCAACTACCAGGCGGGCCTGCGAGTCCTGGACATCAGCAACCCGGAGCGTCCACGGGAGATCGGATTCTTCGATACGACACCGTATGACGGGAATCCGCCGACGATGTCGGGCGCGTGGACGGCCTATCCGTTCTTCGAGAGCGGCACGGTCGTCGTGAGCAGCACCCAGGAAGGGCTGTTTCTGTTGCGGCCGGGGCCGAGGCCCGTGTTATAAGTCCTGGTTACGAGCGCGTTGGCCCGATGCTCACCTTGATGTCACGCCATTTGCCCTGCCGGAATCGGACAACGCTCAGTCCGCATCGAGTCATGTGCCCGGTGAGGATGGCAAGCCATATGTAGGTCGCCTGGAGTTGCCCGGCCGCCTGAAGGATGGCGCAAATGCCGATCGGGATGATGAGCTGCGAGACGACCGATATGTAGAATGGACTCCGCGTGTCCCCCGTTCCCTGGAGCCCCCCAGTGTAGGCGAGCGCCACCGTGACGAACAGACCGGATACGCTCAAGATCGAGAGCAGACGGACGGCCATTTGTGTGACGAGCGGATCTTCCACGCCGAAGAATCCCAGGAGGAGACGGGGTATCGCGAGGAAGAGAACGCCAACGGTCGCGGCCACCCCGAGCCCGATCAACGAGGCCACGTGAACCGCATGGATCGTGCGTTCCGGTCGTCCGGCGCCCAGGTTCTGTCCGGATACCGCCGCAGTGGCACCCAGCAAGCCCGCCGACGTCCAGGTAATCAGCGAGAAGAGCTGTGTATAGCTGATCACGTAGGCCGCCTGGGCCTCAGCGCTCTGCTGTAGCGACCCGATGTAGGCGAGGAGCATGACGCCTCCGACGTTCATCGCGACGCCTTGCAGGCCCGTCGGAATTCCAAAACGGAACAGCTCGCGGATGATGCTGAAGTCCGGTCTCCAGTCCATGGCCCGGTGAAAGCCCACGACCCATTTCCCTGAAAACAGCAGGTAGATGGAGACGACCGCCATCACGCCGCCGGCGATCACGGTGCCCATGGCCGCCCCGGTGGTGCCGAACGCCGGGATCGGACCCAACCCCGGAATGAGAATGACGTTGAGCGTGATGTTGAGCGCCGTGAGCATGATGCCGAGACGAAGGGGCGTTTGTGCGTCCCCCGCCGATCGGAGTGCTCCTCCGACCATGAAGTAGACGATCATACCGAAGCTGAACACGAACATGATGCGGAGGTACTGCAGCGCCTCCGTCTGCACCTCGGGGGCGGCGTTCACCAGTCGAAGAAGCGAGGGCGAGAGGAAGTACCCGAGTGGGGCAAGGATGGCGATCGAGACCATGGCGGCGGTGAGGAACGCCTGATAGACCGTCCGATTCACCTTTTCCGGATCTCGGGCCCCCACGAATCGTGCGACCAGCACTCCCATGCCCGTGAAGAGAGAACTGATGAACACCATCACGACGAGGAAGATTTGCCAGGCGACTCCGATGGCGGCGTTTCCGGCGAAGCCCACGAACTGCCCAACCATTGCGTGGTCCACGATGCCCTGGAGCCCGCCGAGGATGTTCTGGAGCATCGTCGGCCAGGCGATTTTCCAAACGACGCTGGGGATCGGGCCTTCGACGATGGAGCGGTCGAACGGCTTTCCCGATGTCCGGGTCGCCTTGGACATGGACTAGCGGCCGGGGGGTGAGGTTCGCGTGCCTTCCAGCACTCGAGAGCCGCCTATGTGAATCGGGCTGAAGATCGTCAACAGACCCCCGTAGACATCGTGGTTTACCTCCCCGGCGGTCCGCCATCGGTTCTGCCGTGCCGCAATTATGGGTGGAACACGCCCGAGTCGCCAGGGAGTTCCGAGAGGGTCCGAGGCACTGCGCCCGACCGAATCGAAGGGCGGGAACCAAACGACACCATGGCCAATTTGGGGGGTTCGTCTCGTGGCTTCGCTCTTGACAGCGGGTTTTCGGCGGTTAGCGTTGTTCTTTAGCGGTCGAGTAGGAAAGCGATCGTAGTTAAAGGGAAGCTGGTCATGATGCTCAACAGTTGTTGTTGCCGATGTTCTTGTCCGAGCCCGGTGGGGTGTCGGGGAGACGTCGCATAGCATAACACGACGAGATTCCCTGAGACGCCACCGGAGACGTTCGGTGGCTTTTTTTGTAGAGATTGGTTCCAAGATCAAGAGGCCACCGGTTCCCCCCGGCGGCCTTTTTGTTTTTTTGGTCTCAACTCTGGAAAGAGAGCATGTCGAAATTGCAATCGGAAGTCAGCAGATGACCGCGGCGACAGCGGTAATGGCAGACGTCATACGGCTCAACGATCGGTTCGAGGGCGCGCATCCGTCGGAAGCGATTCGCTGGGCCGTCGAGAACGTAACGCCGGGGCGGCTGATCGTGTCTTCATCGTTCGGGTCTACAGGGATGGTGAATCTTCACCTGCTATCGGAGATCGCGCCGGAGGTGCCCGTAGCGTTCATCGACACACTCTACCACTTTCCGGAAACGCTGGAACATGCGGAGCGAGTCAAGGCACATTACGGTCTGGATGTGCGAGTCTACCGGCCCGCCGCCTCGCGTGAAGTCTTCGAAGAGGAGTATGGGGAGCGGCTGTGGGAACGCGATCTGGAGCTTTTTCATCGACTCACCCGGGTCGAGCCCATGAAGCGCGCGCTCCGTGGCGTGGAGGGCTGGATCACCGGGCGTCGCCGCGACCAGTCGGACAGCCGTTCCACACTTGCCCACGTGGAGATTGGGGATCGTATCAAGTTCAATCCCGTGGCCTCTTGGTCGGCCGACGAGGTTTGGACATTCATCCGCGCGAACGGCGTGCCGTACAACCCGCTACACGACATGGGCTACCTGAGCCTCGGCGACCAACCTCTGACCACACCCGTTTCCGAGGAAGAGCACGAGCGGGCCGGCCGGTGGAGGGGAACCGAACGTTTGGAGTGTGGCATTCACCACCTGACGTAGACCTCATGCAGTACACGACTCAACGCCCGCTAGCCACTCGGATTCCTGTGGCCGACTGGCGATCTGCGTTCCCGTCATCCTCGCACAGTTGGGAGTAGAAAAGGGGCAACCCATGGCTACGAATGATAAGGCCGGCGCGTCCGGGCCCAGGCAGTGGAAGGAGAGGCTTGGATCGCTCCTCGGCGACAAGCTTTCCCGGGAGATCGATGCCTTCCAGGGGCAGATAGAGCAGAAGCGCGAGGGAAAACTCACTGACGAGGTCTTCGCGGAGATGCGTCTGCGCCGGGGCGTCTATGGCCAGCGGTACGACAACGGCCACCGCCACGATGGGGTGAGCTCGAGGGAGCTGGTCTTCCCGAATGCCGAGCTCACCAAGGGACCCAACACGCAGTGGGACGCACCGGGCATGGTGCGCATCAAGAATCCGTTCGGTGCAATGACCACCGATCAGATGGACGCGCTGGCAGAGGTCTCCGAAGAGTATGCGGACGCGATCCTACACGTGACGACTCGGCAGGACATCCAGTTGCACTTCGTGCATCTCGAAGAAACGCCGGATCTGATGCGGCGGCTGGGCGCTGTAGGGATCACGACCCATGAGGCTTGCGGGAACGTCGTAAGAAACGTTACGGCTTGCCACCTCTCGGGGGTCTGCACGACACAGACATTCGATGTCACCCCCTACGCTGCAGCCGTCAGCGATTTCCTTCTCGGACACCCGGATGCTCAAGAGTTCGGAAGAAAGGCGAAGCCCGCCTTTTCCGGATGTGCCGACCGTCCCTGCGGACTCGTCAAGATGCACGACTTCGGCGGGATCGCCCGCGTCCGCGAGGTGGACGGCCTAGAACGGCGTGGATTCGAGTTCTATGTCGGTGGCGGCCTGGGGGCCGTTCCTCACCAGGCGGAGCTGTTCGATGAATTTCTGCCCGAAGAGGAGCTGCTTCCGATCTGTCAGTCGATCTCTCGAGTCTTCGCCCGTCTAGGGGAAAAAGATGTTCGGTCCCGCGCTCGCCTGAAGTTCCTCGTCGCCAAGCTCGGCATCGAAGAGTTCCGGCGCCTGGTCCTGGAGGACCGTGCGGAGCTCTCCGAAGATCCCCGGTGGACGGCGTTCCTCGACGGGGTTCATGAGGGCCATGATGGGCCGCTTTGGCAGATCGAAAGGCAGGACAAGCTCACGCCGAGTCCACAGTTGGAGGCGTGGCTGGCTGCCAACGTGGCTCCGCAAAGGCAGCCGGGTTACAAGGTGGTCATGATCTACCTGCCTCTCGGTGATATCACGTCCGATCAGCTGCGGGGCCTCGCGGACGTTGCGAGGCGCTTTACGGGCGACACGGTCCGCATGACGGTGGAGCAAAATCTGGCTTTCCGTTGGGTGCGTGAGAGCGACCTCCCCGCCCTCCACGAGGCCTTGGACGAGTTAGATCTCGCCGAGCCGCGAGCGGAGACAATCACCGACATCACCGCTTGCCCCGGGACGGACACATGCAAGCTGGGCATCGCCTCCTCACGTGGTCTGGCCCGCGTCCTCCAGGACCACCTGGATGAGCGAGGCGAGGAATTGGAGGAAGTGGTGCGGGGGTTGCGCATCAAGATCAGCGGGTGCTTCAACAGTTGCGGGCAGCATCATATGGCGGACATCGGTTTCTGGGGCGTGAGCCGAAAGCGAAACGGATACAACGTGCCTCACTTCCAGGTCGTGCTCGGAGGCCAATGGGCCGAGAATGCCGGCTCGTACGGTTTGGCGATCGTTGCCGTACCGGGGCGGAACATTCCGGCCGCCACGGACAGGATCACACAGTATTACGTCGATGAGCGTGAGGGGGACGAGAGCTTCCAGGCTTTCGTCACCCGTGTGGGCAAGCCCAGCCTGCGGACCCTCCTGGAGGATCTGGTCGAAGTTCCCCTCTACGAAGAGGACCGCAGCTTCTACTCGAATTGGGGGGACCCGCGGGAGTTCACCCTGGGCGACATGGGCATCGGTGAATGTGCGGGCCAGGTCGTCTCGCCCGTAGAGTTCGGCCTCCAAGCGAGCGAGCGCGAGATCTTCGAGGCGCAGGACCGGCTGGATCAGGGGGATTCCTCCGGCGCCGCCGATATCGCCTACCGTGCGATGCTAATCGCGGCGAGGACTCTGGCACGTGAGAAGGAGGTGGGTCTCGGTGAGAATCCCGAAGACGTGGTTGCCGCCTTCAAGACCCATCTCTATGACCCCGGCCTTTTCCACGATCCCTACGCGGGAGGCAAGTTCGGAAACTATCTGTTCCGTGTTCATGGCGAGAGCAGCAATGGGTTCGAGGCGACGCCTGAACGCGCTCGCCAGCGCATTGAAGAGGCCCAACTCTTTATCGAGGCCGCCCACTCCTACCACGTTCGGACTGCCGAGGTGGTGCCCGTATGAGCAGCCAGGCTGCTCCTGACGTCGAGTCTCCGGTCGTCTCGGAGCCCCAACGGGTCGGGGTGAAGGTCTTTGTGAAGGATCAGGAGACGTTCGACCGGGCCAGGATGATCGACGTGTTTCACAGTTGGATTCAGGAGGGCCGCGTCCCGGGCACGCTCATCGACGTGCACGACTACACGCACGTTCCCGAAGGACCCGGAGTGGTTCTGATCGCGCACGAATGGCACCTCCGTACGGACGAAGCGGGTGGCCGTATCGGGCTGGAGTACGAATTGAAGCGGGGAGGGCCGGGGACGCTGGCCGAGAAGGTGCGGGAGGGGATCGTGAGCGTGCTCGAGGCCAGTGCCGCCCTCGAGCAGGATACCGAGAAGGACAACCCCGTGCGGTTTGCGACGCGTGAACTGGTTTTTCGTTTTACGGATCGTCTCGCCGTACCGGCGACCGAGAGCGCCTTCGATGAGGTCACCAGAGAGCTCGAGAATGTTCTGGCGGACTTCTACGGCGGAGACCCGATCGAGTTTGAGAGGGTCGGTCACGAGCGGGGGCCGCTGACGGTCCACGTGAGGGTGGGGGGCGACGAGGAATGGAGTCTCGAAGAGCTCGTCAGCGGAGCTCGTTCAGCGGCCGGGTAGACGGCACGGGGTCATGAGTGTGATTCTCGCGGCGCACGGCGCCGGCGACGGCTCGGAGGCCAATCGGAAGCTCCTGGAGCTGGCCGACGCCCTGCGTGCGCGAAGGCCCGGCGTGGACTTCGGATGTGCGTTTTGGAGGGGCACACCGAGCTTCCGGGATGCAGCCCGGAATTTGCGTGGGCAGGGTCCACTGGTGGTGCCCATCATGGCAAGCAGTGGGTACTATGCCCGGCGGCGCCTGCCCGAGGAGTGGGCGAAGGGGGATCCGTCGCATTCGTTCGTAATCGCCCCTCCGATCGGCACGCATAAGGCGTTCCCGCGCGTCTTGGCGACCAAGGTGGTACAGGCGGTGACTGACATGACGCGACGTGGACTGAATCCGGCCGTTCTTCTCGTGGGGCATGGCACGACACGGGTTCGTTCGAGTGGGGATGCGGCTCGATGGGTTCGGGACGAGCTGGCCTTCGCCCTTCGGCACACGGAGGTCCTCACGGCTTTTCTCGATGAATCTCCCCGCCTCGTAGACGTCGCCGCCTCACTCGGTGATCGGCCGGTCGTGGCGGTCCCTTTGCTCTTGGGAGGCGGTCCACACGTGCTCGTCGATCTCGCCCATGCCTTGACCGCACCTCGAACGTCCTCGGAGTCCGGCCGTGAGACAGAGACCCTCAGAGTTCTTCCGCCGATCTTGGAGTGGCCGGAGTTGCCCTCACTCACCCTCGAAGCGATGGATTCGGCCACTGGGCATCCCGAGTCGCTCGGCACGAGCCTTCGGGCTCGGCACGCGCGGGTTCGGCCGGTAGGCCGCGGGACGTCGGTGCTCGATTCTGTCTCCAGGCCACATCCGGGCTGGAAACCTGGGGGCCGCGTGCGCTCGCCCGTGTCTATACCGCTGCGAGCGGGGGCTTGACCGGTCGGGTGTGGCTGGTCGGTGCGGGACCCGGAGACGCGGGGCTAATCACCGTTCGTGGCCGCGAGCTTCTCGGGCGCGCCGACGTCGTCGTGTATGATCGGCTCGCCGGCGCCGAGCTCTTGACCTTCACGAGGCCCGATGCCGAGCTGATCGATGTCTTCAAGACGCCCGGCCGGCATACTCTGCCCCAGGACCAGATCCACGAGGTTCTGATCGAGCGGGCCAGAGCCGGTAAGGAGGTAGTTCGCCTGAAGGGCGGCGATCCCTTTGTCTATGGCCGGGGGTGGGAAGAGATCGAGGCCTGCTACCTGGCTGGCATCCCCTGTGAGGTGGTTCCCGGTGTGAGCAGCGCGACCGGCGTACCGACCCGGGCGGGCGTCCCGCTCACGCTGCGCGGACAAGCGAGTACGGTGAGTTTGGTGACGCCGACCGTCGGGACGGGCCTTCCCGAGCGTGAGCTCCCGTACGACGCGATGGCAAAGTTGGACACCTCGGTCGTGCTCATGGGCAGCGCTCTGCTGGAGGAGGTCACCGAGGGCCTCATGGCCGCAGGCCGCGACGGTGCGACCCCCGC
Organism: Longimicrobiales bacterium; assembly: GCA_965249775.1. Classification (GTDB taxonomy): domain Bacteria; phylum Gemmatimonadota; class Gemmatimonadetes; order Longimicrobiales; family Gaopeijiaceae; genus UBA822. The sequence continues at coordinate 1,813,849 of OZ252253.1, read as the reverse complement.
TGCGGTCGTTCAAGAGGGGACGCTCCCTGGGGAGCGTCAGGTGCGGGGGACCCTCGCCGACATTACGAGCCTCGTCCGTGAGGAGGGTCTACGGGCTCCGATGGTGCTGATCGTGGGCCCGGGCGCCGGGTTGCCCCGCCTGGAGGGCAGCACGCCGTCTCCAGGGTTCGGCCCCCTGGCCGGCAGCCGAGTGGTTGTAACCCGTCCGTCCTCCGCGAGCCGGCAGGTCATTTCGAAGCTTCGGGGACTCGGCGCGGAGGTGATCGACTCGCCGCTCATCCGGATCGAGTACCTCGAGGCGGAGCTGTCGGAACCGCGCTCCGACCATGATTGGATGGTGTTCACGTCGATGCATGGGGTCGAGGGACTCCTACGTCAGCTAGAGCGCCAGGGGCTCGACGCCCGCTTCTTCGGGACGGCTCGAACCGCCGCTGTCGGTCCGAAGACCGCGGCCTGCCTCGAAAGGGCGGGGATCCACGCCGACTTGATTCCGCCACAGTACCGAGCCAAGGCTCTCGTGGAAGCGATCGCGGTCGAGGCAAAAGGTGGCGACCGCGTGCTCTTCCCGTGCGGGACGCTCGCGGTCGACGAGGTCTCCCGTGGATTGACTGAGGCGGGTTTGGAAGTCCGGACGCTGCTTGTGTACGACACGCTGCTCCAGCCGCCGAACGACGCCGCGCTGGACGCGTTCAAAAGGGGGGTGGATGCGGTTCTCCTGTACAGCCCTTCGGCGGCGAAGTCGTTGGCTTCGTCCGCAGTGGATTGCGATGGCGTGCAGATCTTCTGTGTGGGGCCGACGACAGCCGAAGCAGCGCGTTCCGCGGGCCTGAGCGTTTCCGGGGTGCCAGAGATGTATGGTGACGAAGGGATGATCCAGTCCCTGCTCGAAATGACCGATGCTCGGGAGCCTTCCTAGCGTTCGGATCCGCCTTCCGGTGGAGGCGTCTCCTCGACAGCGAAAGCCGTGTGCATGCCCCGGTCCTCATGATCGGAAAAATTGCATACCGCTTTGTACTCGCCCGGTTCGAACTCGAGCTGCACAGTTAGCCGCTCCCCTGGGTTCAAGCGGCTCTCGGTCTCCCAGACCGTCGAGTCAGATTCGACCAAGACGAACAAGAGGTTGTGCTCCTCGAAGCCCCGGTTCGCGAATTTCAGAGTCACTGGCCCCACCGGCAAAACGGCGTCCATGAAGACCGTGTATTCGTCGAGATCGATGTCCACGATCACTTCCCCGGCGTCTGCCGTGTCTGTGGCTGCCGCAGAGTCGCTCGCCCTTTGGGGCGCTTCGACTTCTTGGCACGCGGAGACGATCAACACGAATGCCAGCAGAGGGATGAAGGAGCGGGGGACGCAGCTATCGGATATGATGGTCTCGGATGTCATTTGCGGGCGCCGAGATGATGCGGCGGCTCCGGGGATTCAGTTCGACAAAGATCATCGCTCTAGAAAATAGCGGCGGGGCCGGAAAAGCAAGAAAGCGCGCGTCGGTCGGACCAGCAGAAAAAAAACGGCCGGGAACGCAATTTGCAGGGGAACACGATAGGCGTGCGGTTTCCCACCGGAGAATTTAGCTTCGAGAAGGGTGTCGAGGGTCAGGTTTAGTCCGACCCGCCTCGGACTACCACGTCCTGAATGCCACAAGGAGAGTTGGTCATGACCGCAGCGTTGCGCACGGTGACTACCTGTTCGGCCCTCCTGCTGTTGAACGCGGCTTCTGCAGTCGGCCAAATCGCTGCCAGGGCGACCTACGTCGGTGACGGTTCCTTCGACCTTCCGCCCGCGGGTCCGACATCGCCCGTGGATCCGGCTGCCATTGCGGTCGCGCCCGACGGGGCGCTGCACATCGCGGACAAGCGCGGCCAGGTGATGGTCTTCGACCCTGCGGGTTCTCCGGTGCGTGCCTACGGAGCGATGAGTCTGGCCGAACCCGTTGCTATCGCATTCGACGAGTTTGGGCGTGCGTACGTCCTCGACAAGCGGTTGAAGCAGGTTCTGGTCTACAACGGGGAAGGCGAACAACAGTTTGCCATCGCCGGAGGCGACAGCGGGGCATCCCAGTTGAATGATCCAGTGGCGCTGGCGCTCGGTCCGAACGGGTTCGTCTATGTTCTCGACAAGGGTGACCGCTCGGTCGGCGTGTTTTCCCGGGACGGTGCGTTCGTACGCCAGGTGGGCTTGGGCGAGCTGATCCAGGATCCGAGCGGGATCGCGATCGGCGGAGACGGTCGGATTTTTATCGCGGACAAGAGCCGGGGGGCGCCAGTCTTCACGCTGCCCGCCTTTTCAGACGTGCCGTGGCAGGGTCTGAGCGCCCCCGAAGTGCTGTCCCTGGGGGCGATCGAGGAAGCCGCGGCCGTCGTGGTGGACGGCTCCGGTACGGTCGTGGTCTTGGATGGCAGGCAGGGCCGTCTCTGGGGCGGAAGCCGCCTCTCGATCCCGCTGCGACACAGACCCGTGCGCTGTATGGCGGTCCCGGCCGAGGCAGGGCGGGGTTCCGTGAGGCGGTGGGAGTGGCCTTCACCCCCGAACGGCATCTGGTCGTGTTGGATCGCGACCTCAGAAAGGTGGAGCGCATCGAGCTCGCCGAAGGTGGGGATGCGCCGCAGCTGGAGTGGGGGTACCCGATCCGCGTGAGCCAGCTTCCACCCGATCCGGTGGGTGCGGTCACAGCGGTGGGACCGGCGGCGGATGGTGTGGCCCGTTTCGTCATGGGCTCGGGCGAGAGTCGCGGGCTTCGGGTGGAGCGTGCTACGTCGGTGCTCTATGAGGATCTATTCGGGGACGTGTTCCAGTCCTATTCGGTCCCAGAGACGAGTGGCCCCGACACGTGGGTCATGGGGTTCCAGCGGTCCCCGGGCGCTATGGCCGTCAATGATTCGTTGCTCGTGGTTACGGAGCCGGACGAAGATCGTGTCGCCATATTCAACGCCCGCAATGGCGATGGGCTAGCAACCTTCGGCCGTGACTACGAGGACGACCGGCGGCTCAACAAGCCAGTCGGCGTAGCGCTTTTCGCCGACGGGAAAATCGTGGTCGCAGATCGCGATAACCATCGCGTCGCGGTGTTCAGCGAGGATCTGACCGCGGTTCTGGCTTCCTTCCCGCTTCAGGAGGCGTGGGGCGTTGCTCTTTCTCCGGGCGATTCCTTGTTCGCCTGGTCCGAAGAGGGGTTGTCCCTCCTGCATATCCCGCTTCCCGACGGTCCTCCCCAGGTGGTTGCGGCCGGGCTGACGGGTCTCGTGCAGGACATCAAATTCGACGCCCAGGGAAATCTGTTCGTCCTCGAGAAGGAGACGAGCCGCGTGACGGTCCTGGATTCCAGCCTGGAACGGGTTCTGGTCAGGTTGGGCGGACGCGACTCGAGGCTAGAGGCGACGCACCTTTCGCTGGATGCTCTGGGCAACGTCTACGTCGCTAACCTCGAGGAGGGGCGAACTCTGGTTTATCGGTGGGACGCGCGCTTGCCCGAGTTGGAAACGCTGCAGGTCGAACTGTCCGCCGATGCCGCGGCCTTTTCCTGGGAGGCCGTCGATTCCGATTACGCGTGGGGATACAGGGTCTCAGGCGCCACGGATCGCCAGGGCCCGTTCACACCGCTGGCCACCACGACGGATGAGTCGTTCGATCTCGTCTTGGACGAAGATTTCGAGTACCGATGGCTTCGCGTGGATCCAGTGAGCATTGCCGGTACGGCGAGTGCGTCGGATCAACCCATCCCGGTAGCCCATCGGGTGGCGCGGGAAGCCGCCGAACGAGACGCCTACGCTGAAGTTTTGGACGCTGTCACAAGCGCGGAGTCGTTGAGCGATCAGGGGGTCTTGAGCTTGGCAGCGGACATAGCACAAGAGGTCCAGTGGCACGGGTTCTCAACGGAGATCGAGCTGGGGAGGTATGGCGATGCGGTCGCCCGCGAGGAAGCGCTCGAGGGTTGGGAGGGGGAGGATCGCGGATTCGAGCTCCACCGCCTCATGGCGCTCGCCCACATGGAGCTGGGTCAGCACGGTCCGGCTCTGGAGAACGCCCGCCTGGCATTCCAGGTCATCCCGCTGAGAGAGCGGTCGGGTGAACCGGGCGCGGAGGTGCTAAATCTGGCGCTTGCCGCGGCGTTCGAAACCGGGGCGTTCGAGGAGGTCATATCCTTAGGTGACGACCTTCAAGGCCGGATCGAGGCGGATCGGGAATTCGAGTTTTTCGGACGGTTAGCCGCGGCACATCTGGCCTTGGACAATCCGGGGCGTGCGCTCCAGATCGCAACAGTGGTCCTCGAGGCGGACCAAGCGGGAACGATTACCGCGTACGATGACAATCAGCCCGACCTTTACTGGGTGGCGTTTCAGGCATCCTTGGCCCTCGCCGACACCGAACTCATAGAGTTATGGACGGGAGTGTTCTCTCGGTACGTGACGGGCGACCGTAGGCGGCCCTACTACGAGGCGCTGACTCGCTTCAGGGTATCGCAGGGCCAAGGCGTTCAGGCCCTCGCCAACTTCCGGGAACTGCTGGACCCGAGCCCCGAGCCAGGATTCTACACGGACGCTGTGACCGTGGCCCTTACGCTCGACATTTTCAGGGCTCTCCAAGACGGCGATACAGAGGGGCACTCGGCGGGACTCACCTTCCTGGCGGACTATGCCGCCGGCTTGCCGAGTGAGGTCGAGGAGCTCCGGTTGGCCTACGAGGACTCGATCGCCGTGTTTACACCCCGTGAAGATACGCGAGCGAAGCTCGGGGAGGGATTCCGGCTATGGCAAGAGGGCGACATCATCGGATTGAGGAGTTTCGGTGAGGAAGCCCTCGAGCTGGGGGGTCTCATGCCCGAGCAGGAGATCATCGCAAGGGCGTTGCTCGCCGGAGCCTACCAGGACACGGGTCGCGGCGAGGATGCCGTGGCGACCTATCGCGAGATCCTCGATCTCGACCCGCTCTTCGACATTGATGCCATGGTCGAACGGGTGGACGGCATGTACGGCGTCACCCTCTTCCTGGGACAGGTTGAGGTGTTCAGGAACGTCAGAAGGATTCGGTGAGGTCGTCCACGTGCTACGAAGCTTGCCCCAGCGGCTCCCAACAACACATGTTTACGGTGGAGCCCCTTAGCGAAGCCCGGATTGATGACCGAACCTCCTGACGCTCGACCTCCTGACGATCCGCCTCCTGGCGATCCACCTGACGCTTCAGCTGGCGACGCTTCGCCCAAAGAGGCTTCACGCAAAGAGGCTCCGGACGCTTCACTTGAGGATGCTTCGTCTGAGGACGCTTCACCGCGGGAGGCTCCCGCCCCAGCCAGTCGTGGTGAACGTCGCCTCGCCGCAATCCTCTTTGCGGATGTGGCAGGGTATACGGCTCTGTCTTCTCACGATGAGGACCTCGCGTTCGCGATGATCCGATCCTTCCAACGTATCTCCAAGAAGCTTGTGGGAGAAAAGGGTGGTCGGGTCGTGAAGTTTCTTGGAGATGGTATGCTCGCGGAGTTCTCGAGCTTGGACTCCGCCGTCGGTGCGGCCCACGCCCTACAGAACTCGTTTCCCCTTCTGGAGGAGGTCAAGGAGTCCAATGTTTCCTTGAGGGTGGGCGTGCATCTCGGGGACATCGTCTTCGGTGAGGATGGCGACGTATACGGGAGTGGAGTGAACGTCGCCTCACGCATCGAGGAGCATGCACCCTTGGCCGGCGTCGTCCTCTCGGACTCTGCGTACCAGCAGCTCCGCCACAGACGGCATTATGAGTTTTCGTCGATCGGCGAGAAGGACCTCAAGGGCGTACCCGATCCGATGGAGTTGTACGTCGTGCTCTTGGCTGGCGAGGAGCCACGCGCACCGGCTCTGCGCGTGCCGACCAAGGACCGGAGGGAATCGAGGGGCGAAAAACAGCGTTCGAGGAAGCGGTGGGTGGCGGTGGGTGTGGCCCTCGTCGCCGGGGGCGCCGCCGTCGCCATGAATCTCGGCGGTATTCAGGCGCAAGCGGATCAGCTTCTCGAGAGCTTGGGGCTTCCGGCCGTTTTCACGCGGGGCGTGTTCGCTCAATCGCCGGGGTATCGTGCGATCGAGGGAGGGGCCGCCATCGACAGCATTATCACGGTGGGATTCTCAGGACTCATCAACCCGGCCACGGCCACGAGTGCGAGCGTCCAGCTCCTCGGCCCGGGAGGAGCGCTCGTCCCCACCGAGGTCAGCGCGTCCGGAGACGCTCTGGCCGTCGACATCATGCCGCTGTCACCGCTTGCCTACGAGACGCGCTATCGGATCGTCTTGACTGGCGCGCTTCGGTCTTCGTCGGGAGCAGAGATCAGCCCGCCTCGCGGGCCGGGGACAGCCGAGGATCTCATGTCCTTCGTGACGCAGCCAGTACCGCCGGATCCGCCGGTGCTTGCGAGCACGGAACCTGCGGACGGATCGACGGGTGCCGATGGCGCGGGACCAGTGTTCGCTACGTTCAGCAAGCCGATGAATCCGCAGACGTTGGATTCGACAACCGTAATGCTCATCGCGGAGAGCGGGACCCAGGTGGCGGTGGGGCTGACTTGCTGTGGCGACGATGACGGCACGCTTCGCGTCGATCCGGTCGAGCCAATGCGTGCCGGGCTCTACCGACTCGTGCTGGCAGACGGGATCACGGACGTGGGGGGGATTCCCATGGTCGCTGATACATTCGGCTTTAGGGTGGGAGTCGTACCCCAGCCGGTCAGGCCGAGTGGTCCAGGTCGGCTAACGATACGGGTGACCCCGGCATCGGTTGTACCCCGAACCATCGTGGTCATTGACGGGGACACGTTGGGTCCGGCGCCTATCCAGGATCGAGAGGTTGTAGAGGGGGTTGCCCATCGCATCGAGATTCTCGGCACGTCCGAGGGCTGGACGATCCCCATCTACGATACCCGCGAGACACTGTCTCCCGCCCAGCGTCTCACTGTGAACGCTGCGGTGACCCCCTTCGGAACCATCACCATCCTTCCAACCCGGGGGGGGACGGTCTTCATCGACGAAGAAGAGATCGGCCCCGCTCCTATTGTGGGCTATCCGATTACGGCTGGGCCTGTTCACACCTTGGAAGTTCGTCCACTCGAGGCGGATGCGGCGACCTACGGGCCATACGTCACCCCCTTCACGGTCGAGCTACTCGAGGACAAGTCCTTGGGCCGAGTGGACCTCCCGGTCCGTTGATTTGCATGACAACCGCGTGCGAGTGATAGATGTCTGCTGACAAAGATCTGTTGAAACGACCAGGCCCGGTTTCGCCGTATCCGGACAACGGCCCCGAGCCTTGGAGGCCGGAGGTTGTCGAAGCCATCTATGGCCTTCTGTACCGAGACGATCTCGGCGTCGACCGCCTCGCGGAGGAGCTCCGGGAGCTAGAGGGGCGGGAGGGCCCGGTCGTATACATCGAGCTGCTCTACCTGCTCTCCCATATGCGTTTCGAGCCGGACGAGGCTCGGGAACACTGGGAGGCGATCCTCCACCACCGGGAAGAGCTCGAGAACGCGGTTGGCTACCCGATGAACTTGTCTGTCGCACTGGTAAGCTACTTCGTCCAGGTGAGCGGTAAGATGCAGCATCCGAAGGTGATGGAGCTCAAGCTCTTTGAAGAGACTCGTGCCTCGGCGTACAAAGACGAGCTCACCGGTCTCCACAACTTCAGATTCTTACAGGAATTTCTGGGGTGGGAGGTGAAGCGGTGCGAGAGGAGCGGCGGAGAATTCTCGATCACGATGGGCGACCTCGACAACTTCAAGGACTTCAACGACCGACTTGGGCACGCGGTCGGCAATGAGGCTTTACAGGCGGTGGGTAAAGCTCTCCAGAGTGCGGGAAGAGACCAGGATGTCGCAGTTCGGTACGGAGGCGAGGAGTTCGTACTCATCATGCCGGACACCGGGAAGGACGATGCTGGGCGGGTCGCAGAGCGGGTTTGCCTCGCCATCGCCGAGCTAGAGTTGTCATCGTCCCACCCGACAGACGGGGTGACGATGAGTCTCGGGGTGGCCTCTTATCCAGGGGACGCCTTGTCGTCCGAAGATCTGATTCGCTGTGCCGATCGGGCCATGTATACGGCCAAGGCCAAGGGGAAAAACCAGGCCCAGCTCTACGGGGCCAATCGCCGTGCGCTCCCGAGGGTTGAGGTCCAGCTCGAGGGCGAGATCCGCTCACTGAGCGAGAAGAGCGTGCCGTTTTCTACGGTGGACATCAGTGAGCGGGGGCTCCGGTTAGCCAGCAGAGAGTTGCTCGCGTTGGACTCCATGGTCGAGTTCGTTCTGAAGCTCCCCGGCAAACGTGGAGGGGTCAAAGGGCACGGGCGAGTCGTTCGTGTCTACCAAGGTGAGGAGGGGGTTCATCAGATGGCGCTTTCAATCTTGGACCTCGACAGGCGGGAGTATTCGGCATTGACGAGGTACTTGCGCTGGCAAGCCGCGGGTGGCGACAGCGGGTCGAATTGAGCCTACGCCTTCTCGGGCGACAAGCTCCTACCCACCGCCCTGGCGACGGGCTCCAGGCCGGCCATCAGGGCGTCGAACTCGTCGAACGTGAGCGACTGATCTCCATCTGAGACGGCCTGCTCCGGTTCCGGGTGCACCTCGATCAATAACCCATCTGCTCCGGCGGCGACCGCCGCGTAGGAGAGGGCTGCCACGAGGTCCCGCCGGCCGGCCGCGTGGCTCGGATCGGCCACCACGGGAAGATGCGTCTCCTTCTTGAGCACCGGGATGGCTGCCAGGTCGAAGGTGTTTCGGGTCGCGTCGGAGAAAGTCCTGATACCCCGTTCGCAAAGGATCACATCCTTGTTCCCCTGTTTCATGACGTACTCTGCCGCCAAGAGCAGGTCCTCCACGGTGGCCGACATGCCCCGTTTGAGAAGTATGGGTCGTTGGAGTCTTCCCACCTCGGTAAGGAGGGAAAAGTTTTGCATGTTACGGGCTCCGATCTGGAGCACGTCGGCGTACTCGGCGACCAGGTCTGCCTGACGGGTATCCATGACCTCGGTCACTACCGGGAGGCCGGTTTCGGCGCGGACGTCGGCGAGCATCTTGAGCCCTTCCTCGCCCAGCCCGCCGAAGGAATAGGGTGAGCTCCGTGGCTTGAACGCGCCACCGCGCAGCCCCACGGCTCCCGCCTCCTGTACGCGCCGGGCCGTATCGGCAAGCATGTCCAGGCCTTCCACCGAACAAGGGCCCGCCACCACCGCGACGGGTGTATCGCCGACGGTCGCGCCGCCCAGCGGGACTCTCGTCGGCTCAGCGGCGAACTGGAGGTTCGCCAGCTTGTAGGGCTTCATGACCGAATGAACGGCCTCGACGCCCGGGATCGACAGGAGGGGGACGCCTGCCAGAAGCTCCTCGTCTCCGATACAGCCGACCACGGTGCGGTGCTTTCCCCGGGACAGGTGGGTCTCGAGCCCGAAGGCCTCCACCCGCTCCCGGATATGGTCCAGCTCTTCGTCGGTGACGTCGTGCCTGGTGATGATGATCATAATCGCATGTCTCGAGTCGTTGGCTGCATAACGACCAAAAGAAGCTCCCGACCGAGTCGTGAGCAAGCGGCCGGGGTGGAGGATCGCCCTGCAGGAGAACTACCTGATCTTGCGAAAGGACCTTATTCTTGCGGAACAAGCGTGCGGTACTGCGGTCAACGCATCTTCGAATGCGGCTTCGGGTCCGGCTGAAATGTACAATTCGAGTAGTGGAGAGGGGAAGGGATGACCAGTCTCATCGCCGAAGTCAGGTACGCGTTCCGTAGCTTGAACAAGAGTCGCACCTACGCGATTGCCTTCGTGATTACCCTCGGCCTCGGTATCGGGGTGAACACGGCCATCTTCAGCGTCATCAACGGTGTGCTGTTGCAGCCGCTCCCGTACCAGGACGCCGACCGGATCATGTTCGTACAGCAGCCCTCGAGTGGAGCCTTGGCCTTCGAGGGGGCGTTCTCGTTCATCGAGATCGACGATTACAGGGCGGCGTCCCGCACGATCGACGAGTTCGTCGAGTTCGGTGATTGGGATTTCAGCGTGATTGGACGCGGGGACCCGCATCGTGTGGTCGGCGGCTTGGTGACCGCCAACTACTTCGAAGTCCTCGGCCTGAGGCCACTGTACGGGCGTACGTTGCTTCCGAGCGACGACGACGCAGGCGCTCCACCCGTGATGGTCTTCACGCACGACTACTGGACCCGCATGTTCGGTGCCGATCCCGAGATCGTGGGTAGGACGGTCAAGCTGACCACGAAGAGTGTGGAGGTGGTGGGTGTGCTCGAGCCAGGGAGCCATTACACAGGGAGCCGGAAGCCGGACGTCTTCACCAACTATACGACCAACGATCACTATACCGGTGCGGCCATGAGGGACGCCCGAACGCACCGAATGACGAACGTATTCGGGCGGCTCGCACCGGGCGCAACCGTCGATCTGGCCCAGGCCGAGCTGACCCAGATCAACGGGCGTCTCCAGGATGAGTTTCGTGCGGCTTATCCGGAACAGTTCGGCTTCGAGATCAGCGCTCGCCCATGGCAGGAGGTCCTTACCGAGGCCGCCCGTCCCACATTCTTGATCATGATGGGCACGGTCATCATGGTGCTCCTTCTGGCCTGCGCGAACGTGGCGAACCTGGCGTTGACCCGATTGATCCGACGTGAGCGTGAGTTGGCCGTGCGCTCGGCGCTGGGCGCCGGCAAGAGGCGAATCCGTCGGCAACTCTTCACCGAGAACCTCATCCTGGCGTTTGCCGGCGCCGGGCTGGGGTTGATCCTTGCGATCGCCGGTCTGGACCTGCTCGTGTCCTACGCCAACCGTTTCACGATCCGGAGCGAAGAGATCGGCGTGGACGGCGCCGTCCTGGTGTTCACGCTCCTCGTGGGAATCGGGATCGCGATGCTGCTTGCGTGGGCACCCAGCCTTCCGTTCACGTCCGAGGTCGGAATGTCCCTGAACCGGGCTGGTGGCCGAAACACTTCGGGCGTATCTAGACGCCAGCTGCAGCGGTTTCTGGTCGTGAGCCAGCTTACGCTCTCCTTCACCCTTCTGATCGGGGCCGGCCTTTTAGTGAGGAGCCTGCTCAATCTGCAACGTGTCGATCCGGGTTTCGACGAGGGGACCGTGGTGACCCTGCAGTCGCCGAACTTCACGTCACTCAACTCGGAGGAGCAACGGGCGATGTTCGATGGGACTGTGAGCCGGATGCGGAGTTTCCCCGGTGTACAGAGTGCGGCTTATGCCACCTGGGCTCCGCTTCAGGGCCCGGCGCCGGAGGCCCTCACTGTCGAGGCCGAGGGTCAGGACGAGCTTCAAGCGTCGACGCCCACGGGGCTGTTCAATACCGTGAGCGAGGGCTACTTCCGGACCGTGGGAGCAGTAGTTCTTCGGGGGCGGGCTTTCAACCAGGAAGACGTGCCCGAGGCCGATCCGGTCGTGGTCATCAACCAGTCCTTTTCCCGGGCATACTTCGGAAGCGATGATCCGGTCGGGCGGCGAATCCGGTGGCAAAACACCCGCGGTGCATGGCAGCCGTGGCAGCGAGTAGTGGGAGTGGTCGCCAACACTAGGGATGCCGGGATCGCCCAGGCGGACGTCCAGGTGATCTATCGGCCGATCAGTCAGGCTGTTCGGCCGGGCTTCGGTCTGGGAGTAACGGTTGGCGGCGGGTTTCCTGCGGAGACGATGCTTGTTCGTACGACCGGCGAGACCGGGCCGGTCGTACGGCAGATCACATCAATCATCCATGAGACGGACCCGGAGCGGCCGGTGGACAACGTCGTCACGCTAGACGATCTGCTGCGAGAGGACATTGCCCCACAGCGTTTGAACGCCACCCTCTTCTCCACCTTCGCGATCCTGGCCCTATTGGTGGCGGGGGTCGGTGTGCTCGGCGTACTGGCGTTCTCCGTAACACAGCGGACCAAGGAGTTCGGCGTCCGCCTCGCGTTGGGGGCGGAGGAGGGGCAGGTGCTTCGCATGGTGCTGAGAGAGGGGGCGTGGTTGGTACTCGCTGCTCTCCTTATAGGAGGTGTGGCTTCGGTCTTGTTGTCCCAGTTCCTCTCGGGGCTACTGTTCGAAATCGAGCCTACAGACCCGGTGACTTTCGTGGCCGTGGGGGCGGTGCTTGCAGCCGTCGCGCTGCTGGCTGCGTACATACCGGCCCGGCGCGCCACTCGCGTCGACCCGATCGATGCGTTGAGGACAGAGTAGGGAGTCAGATAGCCCACCACCGAATCGGGCGGTCCGGGCCTTCGAAGCAGATCGCGCCGGTGTAGGCAGGGCCCAACTCGACGTCCTTGAAGTGCCACCGGGATGCATCGTCCTCCGGCATCTCGGTGGCCACGAGGCTTCCTGCACCCTCTCCAATGAAGTCGAGCGTAAACCGGTTCGTGGCAAAGCTCAGGCCTGTTCCCCAGGCTTTCAGGTAGGCTTCCTTCCGGGTCCAGGCTCGGTAGAATGCTGTCCGGCGATCCTCGGCCGGAAGCGCTCTCAGCGCGGCGCTCTCGGCCTCGGCGAAGAAGCGGTCCGCGATGTCGGTGAATGCTCGCCCCTCCCGCGCGAACTCGAGGTCGACTCCGATGCGGATTCCCCGCGACACGGCTGCAATCCCAGTCGACTCCGAGTCGGAAAGATTGAAATGAGGCTCGTCGTGCTCGGCGAGCATCGGCTTGCCGTGCTGGCCGTAGGCAAATCTCACGTCCTGCGGAGGGGTGCTCAGGTAGCGTGCGAGGATACGGCGAAGGTGCGCTCTCGACGAGGCCCTCCGGTCACGCTTCTCGTCAACGACGATGCGCTTGGCGGCTTTGGCCTCGTCGGGAGTCAGGATCGCCCAATCGTGCTCACTGACCTCCAGCTCGAAGCGCCAGACGTCAATGACGTCGTCGGACGATGGCTCCCACTCTCGAGCAGGCCGCCAACGCTCAGGCATGTGGCTGCTCACCCTCCTGCTCGTTCAACCATGCCTTCAGGCGGCGCATCCCATCGTCGAGCGACACCAGCGGCTCGTACCCCAGATCCCGCCGTGCCGCGCTGATGTCGAACCAGCGTGAGTTCGTGAGTTGGCGCACCATCCAGCGGCTCATCCGAGGATCGCCCTTCGCCCGCGAGAGCGCGTGGATTTTCTCGAAGACCCAAGCCACCACCAGTGCGGCCCCGGGGGATATACTCTTCTGAACAGGCGGGACACCGGCAGCCTCGAGTAGCCCGTTCACGAAATCCCAGATCTCTACGGGCTCGCCGGCACTCACGAAGTAGGGGTTGCCGTTGATGCGCTGGGCTCCGTCGCCGCCTGCCAGGAGCCGATCGGCAGCCTGTATATGGGCTCGAACGGCGTCGTCGATGTAGGTGATATCCGTCGACGCGGGCGGCCCCTTTATTCGTCGGAGCGAGCCGTTTCGCGCTCGCTCGAGGACGCGAGGGAGCAGAGATGTGTCACCCGGTCCCCAGATGAGGGGGGGGCGGAGGGCTACCGTTCTTAGCTCGTCGGAGGCGGCAGAGAGGACGAGACGCTCGGCTTCCGCCTTGGTCCGACCATAGTATCCGTCATAGTCGGTGGGGTAGCCCACCGACTCATCGGCACCTTCCAGAGGAGTGGGTCCGGAGACCACGCTCGGTGTGGAAGTGTAGACGAGCCCCGGCACGCCGCTCTCCCGACAGGCCGCAATCACATTCGCGGTGCCCTTGACGTTGGTTGCGTAGAAGTCCCAGCGACTGCCTCCCGCCCCGACCTTTGCAGCCGCGTGGAACACGATGTGGACACCTCGGACCGCGTCGGCCACGGCTTCGGAATCCGCCACGTTCCCCTGATGCTGGTCGATACCGTAGGCCGCCAACTCCGGGTGCTCTCCGCGGGAAAAGCCTCTGACGTCATCTCCCCGCTCCCGGAGGGCCCGGGCGATGGCTGCCCCTAGGAAGCCGCCTGCTCCGGTCACCAGAGCCTTCACGAGTGGGCGTCCGGGGGGCCGTCCGGAATCCGGGACGCCAACTCGTTGCCGGCCCACACCGCCAGCTTCTCCCGGAAGATCTTCGCGTTGTGGCGCACATCTACCGGAAAGGAGCGGTGATAGAGCACCGTCCCGATCGCACGGGTGTGTTCATGGCTCCGGGCGATCTCCAGCAACTCTTCCGTGAGTCGCCCGTTTTCGATCGTAACGCCCTTCGCCCGCTCAACGCAGAGCACAGGTATTGGATGATCCAATGGCCGGACTGCGTCCTCGTGCGTGGTCTGGCTCAGAGGTATGGTTTGGCTCGCGGGTGTGGCCTTGCCTTTTCTTGTGACCCCCACAAGCGCGCTTCGACGAACGGCCGGATGCGTGTTGAAAACGGCCTCACAGGGGATCGTGTACAGGGTACCCGTTTCGGCGTCTACCCGGTGGCTCTTCCGGCCGCACATCCAGAGTCGGTCCTGCTCGTCGAAATAGCCCACGTCGCCCATTCGGTGCCACACGTCGCCGCTCTCGTTGGGAATCTTGGCGAGCTTCGTAGCTCGAGGCCGCTTGTAGTAGGACGGCGTCACAACTGGCCCACGCACCACGATCTCGCCGATCTCTCCCACGGGGAGCGCGAGGTCATCGGACCATGACTCGATGGGTTCGTCATGGATAGGCACGATCCGAACGTCCATGTCGGGTGTGGGGCGGCCCACGCACACGCCACCGCCCTGGTCCGTGAGCTGACGTGTCTCCCTCAGTATCTCCCCGCTTCCAAGCAAGGCAACCGGTAGCGACTCGGTCGCTCCGTAGGAGGTCAGGACCTCGATGCCGTCCGGAAGGCACTGCTGGAATCGCTCGAGTGCCGGGTTCGAGGCCGGTGCCCCCGCCGAGATGGCTCGCCGAAGAGAGGTCAGTGAAAGGTCCTGATCGACGCAGTAGCGCCCAAGCTTCGCTATGAGGGCCGGAGAGGCGAACAGATTGGTACAGTCGTAATCCCGGAATGCTTCCCAGAGACGCCGGGGATCGGCCTCCGCCGGGCGGCTCGCGTCCATATCGGGGACCACCGAGGCCATGCCGAGGGCTGGACCGAACAGCGCGAAGAGCGGGAAGGTGGCCAGGTCGCGCTCCCCTGGCTGGATGCCGTACACCTCTCTGAGTGCCTTCACCTGTGCCGCGAAGACCCGGAATGGCGTGACGACCCCCTTGGGCAACCCCGTGCTCCCGCTCGTGAAGAGAATCGCAGCCGTTTGTTCCGGGTCCGGCTCGATAATCGGGAAGGGGTCGCGCGGCGCCTGCGCCTCCAAATTGTTCAACGTGTGCCCCCCCCAGAAGAACCTGCGCCCCACGGTCACCTTGGTTCTTATGGTCGTCTTCGCCCACCCGAAAATGACCCTCGCGGCTTGTGCCTTGGAGACGCCGATAAAGGCCTCTGGCTCCGCTTCGCCGAGGCATTCGGCCAGATTCTTGATCCCCATGCCCGGATCCACCATGACCGGGATCGCTCCGACCTTCAGCATCGCAAAGGTCAAAGAGAAGAAATCGAGACTGGGCTCCACCATGAGGACGGTTCGAACGCCTGATCCGATCCCGACCCCGACCAGCGCGTGGGCGATCCGATCGGAGCGCTGATGCAGTTCGAGCGCGCTCAGCTCGGCATAGCGGGCTGTCCCGTCCGGGTTTCGCCCGTCGGATACCGCCACTGCGAGGGCGCCCGGCTGGCTCCGGGCCAGATCGGCCAGGAACGCGGCGACGTTGATGTGGTCGGAAGAGCGCTCGACGACGTGGTCGGGAGAGCGCTCGACGGCCGCGTGGGATGCCTCAGGCTTCGGACGATCCACATCTCCGCTCATGCAGAACTGTCCGTGGGCTGGGTTTCGGCACGCCCGCCCGGGTGACTTTCTTGACGACCGTCTCGGTGACTTCTTGGACGATCGCCTGGGTGATTTGCTCGACGACTGTCGACGAATTCACGGACGAGCGGAACGATTTCCTCTCCCGCGTCCTCGAGAATGTAGTGACCGCAGTCATCGAAGCGTTGGACATCGGCACTCGGGAATCGGCGCACCCATTCGTCCAGGAACTGCTGGCCGAAGACGAAGTCTTTGAGGCCCCAGCAAATCAACATCGGTTTGTCGGCCAGGTGAACGAGAGCGTCGGCCGTTTCCTTCATGATCGGGTAGGAGCGATCGCTTTCCTTGACTGGAATGTCCTGCACGAAACGATGCACGGCGATGCGATGCGCCCAGCTGTCGTACGGCTCCAAGTAGCCGGCGGCCACGGCCTTGGACATCCGCCGGCGTGTTACGCAGTAACGCACGGCGCCCCGCGAAAAGGCGTTGACCCCCCGGACGAGCAGGGCACCGATTCCGGCAGATCGGGCCAGTGCGAGCGAGGCGGGGAAGCTCTTGTCGGCGGGCAGAGGGAATGCGGCCGTGTTCATGACAACCAGCCTCGCGATTCGATCCGGGTGTCTGGCCGCCCAGGCCATCCCGATCATCCCGCCCCAGTCGTGCACGACCAGCGTGATGTTACGAAGGTCGAGCGAGTCGGCGAGGGTGCCCAGATCCGCCACCCGAGTCGACAACGTGTAATCGTAGCGACTGTCGGTCGGTTTGTCGGAGCGCCCACATCCGATGTGATCCGGAGCGATGACACGGTGACTCGACTTGAGCTCTCCGATCAGATCCCGATAGAAGAAGGACCAAGTCGGGTTGCCGTGGACCATGAGAACGGGGTCTCCCTCGCCCTCGTCCACGTAGTGCATGCGGTGGCTAGTGCTGGACGTGTCGCCGCCTGCGGATCGGCCACCGACCTCGATGTAGTGCGGAGCGAACGGGTAGAGCCCGCTCACCAGTCCACTCCGAGCATCATGCAGTTGAGACCACTGCCGATGCCGAGAAGTCCCACGCGGTGGCCAGATGCCAGGAATCCGCGTTCGTCCGCAAGCGCCGCGGCAACCGGGAGCGCGGCCGTCCCGGTATTGCCGAGGTACTCATACGTAACGAAGTCCTGTTCATGAGACAGGCCCATGGTGCGCAGCATCACGTCCCGATGGGGTGCACCGACCTGGTGGCATACCGTGCGATCAACGTCCTCCACCGACCATTCCATCTCCGCGAGGAATTTGTCCCACGTACGTGATCCCAGGGCAACACCGTGCTCGAGGACGGCCGCGGCGTCGGTGCTGGCGAACTCTCTCCAAGCAGCTTCGGTTCCGTTCACTTGCCCATCGGGATGGGCTTCCAGCCCCCATCGGCAAAGCATGTGATGCTCGGGGGCGTTTTCGACCACCGCGCCACGGAGGCGCCGCCGGTCGGAATCTCCGAAAGATCCGTCGCTCAGAATCACGGCGACGGCGGCCGACCCCCCCGTAAGCGTGGCGATGGCGGTCGTGAACTCCTCCATCACTGGATCGTTGGTCAACCGCGTGATCGTGGCATCGACGATGTCTCTCGCGGTCTCGCAACTGACCACCATGCCCGCTCGGATCTGCCCCAGCTCGATTCGGTTGGCGATGTCGAGCATCCCGTTCAACACCCCGAGGCAGGCGTTGCTGATGTCGTAGACATGGGCCGACGGGTCGATCAGATGGCCGGCTCGTTGAAGACCGGCTGCGACGTGACATGCCGTGGCCGGCTCGAAGTGCTCGCGACATACGCCTGCGTAGATCAACACGTCGATGGCGTTCGCCGGAACAGGCGAGTCACGGAGCGCGTGCTCGGCCGCCGCGGTAGCCCCCTGGGATACCGTGTAACCCGGATCCCAATAGCGGCGCTCCTGAATGCCGGTCATCTGAAAGAGCTGTCCCGGTTGGACATGCAGCTTGTCGTAGACCGGAGCGAGCCGATTCTCCAGGTCGTCGGACGTGACCACGCAAGGGGCGAGCTCGTATCCGAAGCGCTCGATGACGACACGTGTATATCTCACGCGATCACGTCCAAGGAAAAATCGTTCATCGCATAGATGGTCCGGCCGTCCACCGCGAGAAATCCGTCGGCCCGCACGCGCCTGCGGGCGTCGTCCACCTGAGTGATGCTGGCGAACACCTCTACCCGCTCGCAACCCGGAACGATCTGTCCGCGGTACGTCCAGCGGTGCCGGCCCCCATGGGTCAGCTCACCGCTGGCCACGCCCTCACCGGTCAACTCTCCACTGGCCGTCACCGCACCGGCGGTCTCTCCGCCGGCCATCGACACGAATTCCGTACTCTCACCGAGATCCCACCGGTCGAGGGCGTAGACCTTGAGTAACTGGATGAGCGCCTCGAGGCCCAGAGAGCCCGGCCAAACCGGGTCCTGGTAGAAGTGCGCCTCGAAGAACCAGGCGGTCGGATCCACCGCGATCGAACCATGGACCCACCCGAGCCCATCGGCGCCGCCGTCGGGCACGAGAAGGTCGATTTGATCGACCATGCGGAAGCGCTCGTCGGGGAAAGGCGCCGTGGGTGGCATCATCAGACTGCGGCCTCTCTCCCTCTCAGCCGCGGTGGGCTCATGGATAGGCGCGTCGCGGATGCCGACCTGGTCCGCCAGGGCCTGGTCGGAGAAGAAGCCGAAGTAGGTCGTGCCCTCGTAGAGAGGCCCGAGGCGTTCGCTCTTCAAGGCTATGGTGTAGTGCTGGATGATCATACCGCCCGATCTCGATACGCTCGTCAGCTCGGCGCGTGTCGTGATCACGTCCTCGGCTGATGTGAGGCGCGCCAACTGGATCGCGTCTCCACCAAGATTGCGGAATCGCAGGTTGTCCTCAGACGTCAAAGCCGATCCCACATAGGCGGCCAGCCACCCGCAGGGCTGGAGCGCCACTTCGTTGAGGACGGCAAACGGCATTTCCTGCTGGCGATTACTCGCGAAGTACCAATGGTCTGGACGCACGTCGAAGTGGGCGGTGACCGTCGCGCCGGCTCGCAACACAAACGGCTCCCCCTCGACCACCGAGATCCGATCCAGGAACTGGTACGGAGGGCGGGGCAGCCGTGCGATGCGGCGTTCTCCTTCGTCGAAGATGCGGTAGGGTGCCCCGTACGCCTCAGAGGGCTTGCCACTGGCGAATGCGAGGATGCTTCGCTTGTCGTAGAGAATTGAGGACTCGACGTTCGCGGGGGCAGCATCACGACCTTGGCTTCGGTGCGCCCACATCTCTTCGAGCCTTTGCCGGTCCGTCCCGGTCAGACGGACGGACATGTCGCGTATCTCCACGATCAACTTTCCGTCCGCGTACATGAGCGCATCGGCGATCGCGTAGGGCTCCGGCCCATAGCCGAGCTCACGCAAATGGATCTCGTACGTAACTCTCTGCGTGGAGGCGAGCACCTGGCCCCGGCACCGAAGCCGGCTTTTGACGTCCACGACTGGCTGCCACGCCGCGCTATCGGCCGATGCGATCCAGCCCATGCGCAGGAGAAAAATTCGGAGCGAATGTAGGCAGCACTCGTACATCAGGGTGCCCGGCATCACCTGGTCATCCGAGAAATGGCACGTGAGGAACCAGTCGTCCGGACGGATGTCGGCCTCCGCCACGATACTGCCAATCCCGTACCGCCCTCCCTCGGGATCGAGCTCGGTGACGCGGCGGACCAGCCGCATGCGTTCTCCCGGGATCGTGAGCGGCCGTGTGATGCTCAGGCCCTCGAAGTGCTCCCCGAAGGCGCCGACCAGGTCTCCCGTGCGGAGCGCCTCCAGTCGTTCTTCACAGAGGGGCTCCTCCCGCATCGGTACCAGGTCGCGCCAGTCGGCGGGGCGAATTCCAGCCTGTTCCTGCCGCTCGATGCCGCTCTGGACGATCCCTTTGCCGGCGTCGAGCTCAGACTGGGTGAAGAAGCCCGCCGTCCCTTCGCGCATCGTCAGGAGCGGCCGGCCGTTCACCGTGGAGTCGAACTGGAAGCGGAAGAGCCAAGTATCGCCCTGACGGAAGAACCGCAGAATACGAATGTCGTATTGGACGACTTGTCCGGGAGTCGGCAACTCCGAGTAGAAGGTGACCACCGCGTCGAGCAGACGATAGACGGCCAGGCCCCGGGTCTCCGAGTCGATCCCGAGGTAGCCCGACAGAAGCAGATCGGCTTGGCCGGCCTCCACGGCGACGCACGTCGGCATCCGCCCACCGTCGAGGTACCACCCATCCTCTAGAACGTCGTGCTCGGTCACGATCCGCCCGGACGTCATCGATTGGGGCTCTGCCTCGATCTCAGTGACGCGGTCGACGAGCATGAGCGGTTCGTCGGGAAGACGAACGCGCGTCGGATGTGCGTCAACGTGAGCGAAGCGCTCCCCGAGGGCCCGGCCGATCGACCCGATCGCGAACTCCATGAGCTGGTCACGATCCATCGCCAGCGTGCTCGAGGGCGCGGCTGCGGGCGCGGCTCCGGGGGTGGCTGCGGGCGTGGTGGCCGACGCTGCTGGGATAGCAGGCCCACCAACGGCGACCGCCGTACCATCCTCCGTGAGTGCCCGAATCAACTCTTGCTGCCTGGCATATTCGGCCTGAGCGAGCTCCTGTGTCCGCTGCGCAGTTCGGAGGAAGGCTTCGTGGGCCTGGATCGTGTTCTCCGCGGCTCGGACGGCTTCGCTCAGTTCAGGCGAGGCGACTCCCGGGTCCCATGGTAGAGGTGCCTGGGGAGAGGCCGGGGACAGACCCTTCGACGGGCCCCGGCCATCGTCGGTGGCCTCGGGGGAATCGTCGGATCGCGGGGCCGGCGGCAAGCGTCCGAAGCTTGCCTGCCCGACCGGAATCCTCGTGACAGGGCCCGACTCGTCCTCGGTGAGCCTGCGCTCCGCGTAAAGTTGAGCCAAGTCGACCGGGACCCGCTCCGAAATGAGCATTCCAAGTGCGCGCAGTACCGTGGAGGGTTCATCCTCGGTGGAGGAGGAGATCGAGCGTGCCCGGCACGGGACGCCGTCGAGGATCTTCTGGATCATCCGGGTGCATGATCCGCCCGGGCCCATCTCCAAGAAGATTCTCACGCCGTCGTCATAGGCTTGTCGCACTGTCTTCGGGAAGTCCACGCCCTGGATCGCTTGGGCCAGGAGGGAGTCGGCCGCCCGGTCTCGATCCACCTCGTACGCCTCACCCCATGCTCCGCTGTAGAAACGCGTGTCCTCCGGCGGGCGGGTGTCCAACACGTGTAGGTCTCGGTACTCCTCTGCTACCACTTCGGCGACCTCGCAATGCACTGTCGTGACGCCATCCAGGGCATGGAAGGGGCATCCGAGCCTCTCAACGGCTTTCTGCACCGCCGATCGGTCGCCTCCGATCACGCACTCGTCTGGAGTGTTCGTGATGAGCAGATATACTCGGTCGAGCTTCTCCACGACCTCGCGAGCCCGAGTGGCCGGCGTCTCAACCACGCCTACGCTCCATTCAACCTCTGCGTCCTCCTCGACTCCCCAGGCCTTCCGCGCGGCGTTACAGCGTCCGGTCAAATCGCTGACGAACAAGTCACTTTCCGTCACGCGTCGGAGCATCTCGTCCCGCTCATGCCATGCGCCCGCAGAGAACAGTCCGGCAGTCTCGCCGAGAGAATAGCCTACGACCGCGTCAGGACGGACGCCGAACCCGGTCATCAGGTCCGTCGAGATCGTGCCGAGGGCGACCTGCGAAAGTATGACCGTCTTTGCGTCTCCGATGTCCGAACGGTTTCCCCAGATGTGGGCTGCCCTGAGCTGCGATCCAAGCCGTTCATTCCCACGGTCTTGAACACGTAGGATCTCCGGCCATTGGAGACAGAGCTCGCGTCCCATTCCGGCGTATTGGCTGCCTGAGCCGGGGTAGACGAAGGCCAACTCTCCCTTCGGCCCAAGGGGGTCGCGTGAGAAGAACACGCGGCCAGCGCTCCGGTCCGACGGGTCGTCCTCCCGCTCGAGCTGGTCGGCAGCGGACCGAGCCAGAGCCCTCAGCTCATCGATGTCTCGGGCGATCAAGGTGATGGCGAGCGGGGCATCGGGACGGCTGGGGTGACCATCCCACCAGTCCTTTGCAAGCCAATGGATAGCTCCCGCCGGCCCGGCCGTGTCGGTTGCGGCGTCCGTGAGGCTCCGAAGGCCCGTTACGATTTCTCCAATGTCGGCCCCTTCCACGACGAAAAGCCCTTCGCTCAACGCAAGATCGCTCCGCCAGGCGGCCTGCGCGTCGGCTCCGGTCCGCGGCGACTCGGCCGCCGCCTCTGCTTCAGGCTCCTCCAGAATCACGTGGGAGCACGAGTTGCCACGCGAGACCGCCAGGACGCCGCACCGACGCGGACCGTCGATGCGATCGCGAACCCAAGGTGTACGGTCGCTCAAAGAGGTGAGCCCCCAGCCGCTTCCCGCCGGGGCCGCAGGCAGGACATGCCGGTACAGCGAGAGGGCGGCACCCAGTACCGATACAAGGCCGGCCGCAGCACCCGTGTGCCCTACGTGCGCTTTCGCGTCGCCGAGATATGTGTCCGGACCGAAGGCCTCGGAGAGTGCGGTCATTTCGGCTCGGCCCCGGCCCGCGATCCCGCTACCGTGCAACGCCACGTAGGGGATGTCTCGCGCCGTGAGGTCCGCCTCCTCACAGCTTCGGCGAATCGCTTCCATGTAGGAAGAGCCCGAATCGGGAGAATCCGCAGGAGGGCGGCTGAACTCCGGAGAGCTCGAATCGCCGCTGGCCGTCCCGATGGCTCGCAAGATCGCGTACGTCCGGTCGCCGTTGTGCTCAGCATCCTCCGTACGCTTCAAGACGAGCGCGACGGCGCCGTCACTCGGTAGGATCCCTGCCGAATCCCCTCCGAACGGGCGCGAATCGTCCGGCTTGGCCAACCCGAAGGTGCTCTCGAGCGAGATCAAGGAACGCACATCTCCAGCCAGGTCGACCGCCCCAACGAGTGCGCAATCGATGCGGCCCTGTCCGAGCGCGCGCGAAGCCGCGTAAAGGGCGGAGAGGCCGGAGGTCTCTTCGCTTGAAATCACGTAACTGGGTCCGCCCAGTCCGAATTCCCGGGCGATGCGACTGGCCGCGATCGAGCCGAGCCCGCCGATGGTGCGGTTGGGGTTGAGTGCAGGTGTGAGCGAATCGCAGAGCTCGTCTACCCACCGCTCGAACGCTTCGCCGTGCGGGGAGCGCCCGAGTCGCTGTGCCCAATCCGCCGCACGCGATCGAACGGCCCAACGGAGGTGGTAATTCGTCGTGTTGAGGTCGAGCTCGATCCCCACAAAGACACCGGTCCGGAGACGATCAACCCGGCTGAGGTCCGCGTCGGCGATCGCGCTCTCTGCTACCTGAAGCATGAGCATCTGTTGGGGGAGGGCCTCTTCGACCTCCCGAGGAGGGATCTTGAACCGGCCGATCGGAATCTCGAGATCCTCGATAAACCATCCGGCTGCCGCGTCCGGAAGACCCCAGTGATTCAGCTTGGGGCGGGTGGGATGATCTTCGCCTCGGCCCATCAACCGGTCTCCGACTTCAACGACGTTCTTCCAGGGACCGACTCGAGCCCCCATCCCGACGATCGCTACGTTCGCCGGGTTCACGGCGCTCGCCCCGTTTGTCGTGTGAGGCTGCTCCGCATCAGGTTCCCCCGTGCGAGGCTGCTCACGATGAGGCTGCCCCGCGTGGGACCGCCCCGCGCGAAGCTGCTCCGTGACACCCACCACCGACCGTCCTCTGGTCGGCTCGGTCGGCTCCTCGAGAAGGACGTGGGCATTGGTCCCCCCGAAGCCGAATCCGCTGACGGCTGCCCTTCGCGCATGGTCGGAGGGGGACTTCCACGGCTCGGCCGTGGCGAGCACACGAAACGGACTGCCATCCAGATCGATCTTGTCTCCGGACTCTTCGAAATTGGCGGTCGGTGGGAGAACCTGGTTCTCCATCGCCAGCACCGTCTTCAGGAGGCCGACGGCTCCGGCTCCCGTGAGAAGGTGGCCGGTATTCGACTTGGTGGAACCGATCACACACCGGTCCGGTTCGTACTCCTCCTCTGTCCAGAGGGCCCGGAGGCTCGCGAACTCGACGGAATCTCCGACCGGCGTGCCCGTCGCGTGGCACTCGACCAGGTCCACCTGGCTCGGCGTCCACCCTGCGGTGCGGTAGGCTCCCTGCATGGCGCGCAATTGGCCCTCTCGGCTGGGAGCGAGGAGACTGCCCTCGACATCGTTGGAGAGCCCGACGGAGTGGATGACCGCCCGGATCCGGTCGCCATGCTGCCGTGCGTCCGACAGCCGCTTAAGAACGAGTACGCCTGCTCCCTCGCCCACGACCAGGCCGTCGCTCTTGCGGTCGAACGGAGAGCACCTGCCCGTAGGCGAGACCGCGAGCAGCTGCGAAAAGCCCATTTGCGTGTAGAGCGAATCCGGCCGTGAAAGTCCTCCGGCGAGCACCGCGTCGAGGCGCCCCTGCCGGAGGGCGTCGACGGCGAGCTCCACCGTGAAGAGCGACGACGCACAAGCGGCGTCGATGCAGAATCGGTCACCCCCGAGCCCAAGCCCCTTGGCAAGCATGGCCGCCGGGAGGCCTGCCACCCATCGGTTGATCGCAGCCACGGGCACCCGGGTCTCGGGCGGCATGGGCACGTCCGCTTCCCGGAACAGTTCTCGCTCAAAGCGTCGACCGAGAATCCAATCCGCCATGGCGGAGGCGGATGCCGTGGGGAGGACGATGTTTCCCAGCATCACGCCCACGCGGGCTGGATCGACAGAGTCCGTGACGGAGTCGTACCAGGCCTGCTGCCCGGCGTGCAGCGCAAAGTGCACTGCCGGATCGAGGGATTCAACCAACTCTGAAGGAAGGTCGATCCCCTGGAGGTCGAGCTCGAAGTCGCGGACGAAGCAGGCACGCCGAGAATGGACACGATCGGGTTGTGCCTGATCGGTCGAGTAGGCTTGATCGAGGTTGAGGCACCAGCGGCCGGGAGGTGGATCGGAGGCGGTGTCCACCCCCGCCTCAACGACACTCCAGAAGTCGTCGAGCGTCGCGGCGCCGGGAAGCACCCCTCCGAGTCCGACGATGGCAATCGGCTCGGGCATTTTCCCGCTGTACTCCTTCAACCGCCTTCTGGATTACGCCTTCGAGGGTGCGCTCTCGCCGAGTCGGTTGTGACGGAACGCTTTACTCAAGGAGAAATCCACCACGGATTCGTAGCCTTCGAGGCGGGCCAGCAAGTCTCCGTCCTCGCCGATCCACTCGATATCGGCGACGACCTTGCTGTTGGTCCGTTGGAGCACGTCGATGACGATGCGGGCGCCCTCCTCGGGGAACGACGGCACGAACTGCCGATAGCGCGTGAACCGAGTGGGCAACGAGACTTCGCCCAACTGGTCGGAGGTCCAGACGATCATCGCCTGGAGCCCACTGTCCAAGACGAGCGGATCGGCGATCCATCGGTTCCGTACGGGCTCCTCCATCCAGTCCCGCGGAGGCGGAGCCACCCGGCAGCGTGCCACCACGCCCATCTCTCCACAACCCTCGACCTCCAGCAGTCCGTGCATGGCCGGGCCATGGAAAAGTGTTTCGGCGTAGGTCGTCTCGATCGACCGATCCAGGGCGGGCACGTCGTCCGATGCCCTGGCGGCATCTGGATCGGGCTGCTTGGTGGCCAACACGACGCCGGCTCGCGCGTGAAGAACCTGGCGGCCATCACTGCCATCGCTGCAGAGTTCAGCCACGACCAGGAACTCGTCGCCCCGCTTTTGGGCCTTGTCTGCGCAAATCCGGACTCGCAGGGACTCGTTGGGCTGAAGGAGGACTCCCTTGAACATGCGGAGGTCGTCGACGCCCACGAAACGCAGTCCGGGGTTCCCGTGGAGGGCACCGTGCGCCAGCCACTCCAGCGTCATCGAGGCCGGTAGCACTGCGCGGCCATCGAGCACGTGCGACATCATGAATTCATGCGTGTCCGTGGTGATCGTGCGCTCGAACGCCGTGGGCAGTGCCACGAAGGACGAGGCCGTGGCCGGGCCGCCGTTGGGCGAGCTGTGAACGCCGTTTTCCCGTGCGCCTGCGGGTGATCCGACATCAGGAATCTGCGATCCGCCTCCGAGAACAAGAACTTCCGCCGGTCCATCGGTATCGGCGATCTCATCGAGGAGATAGGCCGCACCACTACGCTTGCCGATCACTTCGATCCCTTCGTCGGCGAACATGGTTCTCAAGCCGGGTGTCACCATTCCTCCGTCCCACGGTCCCCAATTGACCGATACGACCCGACACTCGTCACGCCGCTCTGCTTCGGCCCGGGCCACCTTGTTGAGGACCTCATTCGCCGCCGCGTAGTCGACCTGTCCTCGCCGCCCAAACCGTGCGGCAGACGACGAAAACAGCACCATCGCCTTGAGAGGCGCTTCGGCTATAGCCTTCAGCACCGAGCGCAGTCCACCGACCTTGGTCTCGTAGACACGGGCAAAATCGTCGTCGCTCTTGTCCTCGATGTTTCGGTCGGCCAGGACTCCGGCCCCATGCACGAGCCCCGTTACGGGTCCGTATTCCTCGACGAGGGGAGCGATGCTCTGTCGCACCGCGTCGGCGTCTCGTACGTCTGCGGACCGGTACGTGACCTCGGATCCGGCCTGCGAGATACGCTCGATCGTGCGGCGGATCTCTCTGCCCGCGTGGATGCGGTTGAATTCGACCTGAACCTCTTGAGGGGTGATGCTGGGGCCCACGTGCGTCAGGATCGCGCGTTTGATCTCGGCTTCGCCGTTGAGTCCGATCAGCCAATCCGGCTCCTTCTCGGGTTCGGGACTACGCCCCATGAGGATGAGCCGCGGCTGACCGGCCTCTGCCATCGCGACCGCGACCTCGGCGGTCACACCACGGGCTCCTCCCGTAATCAACACCGTGTCGTCCGAGCCGGGGAACGCTTCCCCTTCGGGCTCGACCGATCGGGGCTCGAGGACCACGGTTTGGGGGCCGTCCGGACCCAGGCCGATCTCTACGGGACCTTCCGACAGCGCATGTCGCACGATTTCCGCCGCAAGACCCTCCCGCGCCAGATCCACGTCTATCGTCCGGCAATTGACGTCGGTCCACTCGGCGGCCGCGGTCTTCAACATTCCTCCCCAGGCGCCTCCGGTCGGATCGACGTCGTCGGGCGGCGGGGCGTCGAGGGCGAAACCACCACCGAGTGCCGTGACGCTGCAAAGGAGGGCGCCACCCTGAAGAGCAGCCCGACGGAGAACGGGCGCCATCGCCCGCATGCGACCGAAGCCGAAGAGAATGTCCTCATCCGTGACCTGTTGAGGCACGACGACAATGAGCCCGGCCAGCTCGTCGGGAGGATCATGTCCGTTTTCGCCCAGCTCGACCTCCTCGGCCGCGAACCCCTGGGCGCTCAGCTCCTCCACGATCTGGCCCGACAGCACATCACCGCTCTTAGTCACCCAGATCTTGGAGCCCGCCGGGAGCCCGATGGGGTCACCAGTACCCTGAACGGGGTGAAGGGTGGGAACGAAGCGCTCGATACCGTTTTGGCGGCCGTCATCGACGGTTCCGGGCTCCGAGACGTGCACTGCAGCCTCGTCGGGCGCAGTGTGCAACGGGACGGATGCCGGAACGGATTGCGCCTCGCTCGACAGGAGGTCGACGATCTGGCTCAGCGTTCGCAATTCCCCCAGTTGATCCGGGGCCACCACGGGGGCTTCTGGAAGGACTTCCTGAAGTGCGGACAGGATCTCGACCCGCTTGATCGAGTCGATGCCGAGGTCGGCGTCGAGGTTCATCGAGACGTCGAGCATATCCACGGGGTAGCCCGTCTTTTCGGCGACGACGCCCAGCAGCACCTCGGCGACTACCGCACGACTATCCGTCGCGCCGTTGGCCGCGCCTGCCGTATCGGTGGCCGCACCTGCCGTATCGGTGGCCGCGCCTGCCGTATCGGTGGCCGCACCTGCCGTATCGGTGGCCGCACCTGCCGTATCGGTGGCCGCACCTGCCGTATCGGCGACCACACCGTTCGTGGCTAACCCGCCTGCTTCGTTCGGCTCTGGCGCCGCACGGGTCTCCGCGGATCCACCCAAGAAATCGACGATCTGGCCGAGGGTTTGGATTTCGCCGAGATGCTCCGGAGTGATGGCGGGGGCCTCCGGCAGCCGCTCCTGCAATGCCGAAAGAATCTCGACCCGCTTGATCGAATCGATTCCGAGGTCGGCGTCCAAGCCCATGGAAAGGTCGAGCATCTCCTCCGGGTACCCTGTCTTCTCCGAAACGACCGAGAGCAGCGCCTCAGCCACGCCGGGAATCACGTCGCCCACGCCGGGAATTACTTCGACCGGTCCTTGGTCCGGCATCGCGACCGGCATCTCGATCGGTGCAGCGGCTGGGGTTTCCGCTGATGCGGCGGTAGAGTCCTCGACCGGAGCCGGAAGGCCCTGGTGCCGGATGATGGCTTGGATCGTCCTTTCCTGTGACTCCAGGAACTGTCGGTGCACTTCCGCCGTCTTTTCCTGGAGCCGTACCAGCGCGTCCAGGCTGGCTTGGCTCGCTCGTACGGCCTCGGCGAGCACCTGTGGATCGGACGCCATGGCGGGGGTCGATTCCGACCCGGGCAGTGCGGACGCGGCCGGCAAAATCGCAGTGGGTGCAGGTGTCGATGCCGCAGCCCTGGGGGGCCGCTTGGGTCGCTCACTCACGTGATTCGCACCACTGATCTTCACGGTCAAAGCTGGTTTCTCTCTGGCTGCTTCGCGCCGCCAGGCTTCGAGCGCACCTTCGTCCCAGCGGTCGAGGGCGACGGTGTGTCCGGCCGCGGCGAATTGAGCCAGCATGCGGGCCAGATCGACCAGGCCCGGGCGCTGTCCGGACGAGGCGTCCACGGCTACAACGGTGATCTCCTCGTCCGCCAAGATCTCCCCGATCAGTCCGGACAAGCGGCGGCCGGGCCCGATCTCGACGAATGTGCGGACGCCGTCGTCGAACATGGCCTTCACGCATTGCACGAAGTCCACGGGGGAGGACATCTGCTGAGACAGCACCTTCCGTGCCGCAGCCGAAGTCTTCGGGTACCTCGTGCCTGTGGTGTTCGCATACACCGGCACCGCGCTCTTCGTCAGCTTGACGCCCTTGAGGTTTTGGGCGAACGGTGCGGCGGCTTCGGCCACCAACCCACTGTGAAATGCCGCCGAAACGGGCAGCCTCTTGGTCCGGATGCCCTCGCGGGACAGAATGTCCACCGCCTGATCGATCCTGTCTGTCGCACCGGACAGGACCACCTGACGCGGCGCGTTGTGGTTCGCTACCACCAGGTCGAGATCGTGCCTCTGGATGAGCGCCTGGATGCGCTCGGACTCGGCCGCGGCGGCCAACATCGAGCCGTTGTCGCCTTCGCCCCCGGCCATGAGCTCACCTCGGAGGCGCGAAAGCTCGTGCAACTCCTCGGAACTGATGCGGCCCGCGGCGCAAAGGGCGACCAACTCACCGTAGCTGTGTCCACACGTCGCATCGGGGGCGATTCCGAATTGCTCGAGGACGCGGTATGCACCCAGGCTCACGGCGCCGATGGCCGGTTGCGCGGTCTGGGTCGCTCTGAGCTCGTCTTCCTGTTCGGCTCTGGAATCGTCGTCGAACGCGGGGTGGGGATAGAGTCGGTCGACCAACCCAGGCGTGGCTTCGGTCGCGGCGGCCAGGGTGTCTGCGGCGACCGGGAACCGGCACACGAGCTCGCGTAACATGCCGACGTATTGGGCCCCCTGACCGGGGAAGCAGGCGGCCCATCCTCCCTTCGACGAACCTGATCCGAAGAAGATTCCCTGCGGCAAGCTCCATGCAGGCTGGGCTTCCTTCAGTCGGGCCAGCGCCAGGGCGATGAGGTCCGCCGGGGACTTTCCGTCTCGCTCCACCACCATGAGCAGCCGGACCGCGTGCGAAGCATCGAAGGCTTCCCTCGTTTCAGCCGCGCGCCCGCGGATCTCCGCCCACTCCGATCCCGCGTCGAACTCTTTCAATGTAGACGTCAGGGCCTCGCGGCTTTCAGCCGAGAACGCGAAGATCTGATCCCGGCCGTCCCAGTCCACGTGAGATGCCTGCCCATCGTACTCTTCGACCACGCAGTGGAAGTTGCTGCCGCCGAAACCGAATGCGCTCACGCCGGCTCGACGAGGATGACCGGGCTCAGGCAGCCAGGGGCGCTTGTCGGTATTGATGTAGAAGGGCGTCTCTCCGGGGGTGACCGCTTCGTTGGGCGCGTCGACCTTGATCGTGGGCGGAAGGGTCTTGTGGTGGAGCGCCATCACGGCCTTGATCAGCCCCGCCGCTCCCGCCGCCGCCTTGGTATGCCCGATCATCGACTTGACCGAGCCCAAGGCGCACCACGATCCCTCACGGCCGGTATCCCCATAGACGCTCGTGAGGCCGCGTGCCTCGGTGGCGTCCCCCACAATGGTGCCGGTGCCGTGAGCCTCCACGAGCCCGATCGTATCGGGCGTGACATCCGCGTTCCGGTACGCGTCGCGCAGCGCCCTTGCTTGTCCTTCGGGAGACGGTGCGTAGACCGCCTGGCCCTTGCCGTCGCTCGACGAACCGACGCCCTTGATGACCGCATAGATGCGATCACCATCCCGCTCGGCGTCAGCCAATCGCTTGAGAGCGATGACGCCCAGGCCCTCGCCGAGAATCGTACCGTCCGCGTCCCGGTTGAACGGCTGGGCGTTCCCGGACGC
Organism: Longimicrobiales bacterium; assembly: GCA_965249775.1. Lineage (GTDB taxonomy): Bacteria > Gemmatimonadota > Gemmatimonadetes > Longimicrobiales > Gaopeijiaceae > UBA822. The sequence goes on along the minus strand of OZ252253.1, from coordinate 1,783,353 downwards.
CGAAAGCGCCGGCGTCTTTGAGAAGCACATGTACATGAAGATGTCGTTGAACGTGTCCAGGCCACCGCTCAGGACCATGTCGGACCGACCCGCCGCGAGCTCGAGAGAGGCGAGATGGACTGCACTCAATGACGAGGCGCACGCCGCGTCGACGATGCAGTTGGTTCCGTGCAGATCGAGCCGGTTGGCGATCCGGCCGGCAACCACGTTGGCGAGGAGGCCCGGGAAGGAATTCTCCTGCCATGGCACGTATCCATCGGCGATCCGAGCGATGACGTCCTCGCCGGTCTCCGGATCGACGCCTGATTCCGCGAGAGCCTGCCGCCAAATCGGGTGTCCGAGGCGGGCTCCCAAGGGGATCACCAGAGGCAGCGTCCCGGTTACACCCAGGATTACGCTCGTACGCTCGCGGTCGAAATCTCGGCCGTGGGCCCCGTAGCCGGCATCCCTCAGCGCTTCGCGGGCAACGTGCATGCCGAGCAGCTGCGTGGAGTCGGTGGCCTCGAGGTCCCGAGGCGGAATCCCGAAGCTCATCGGGTCGAAATCGACGGCGTCGATGAACCCGCCTCGGCGCCCGTAGGTCATGTCCGGTGCCTTGGGATCGGCGTCGAAGTAGTCGCCCACGCTCCAGTGGCTCGCCGGGACTGATGTGATCGCGTCGACGCCGTCCCGGACGTTGGCCCAGTATTCCCGCAGGCTGCCTGCGCCCGGGAATAGGCAGGACATGCCGACGATGGCTATGGGGGACTGCGCGGGGACCTGATCTTTTTTCCGATCGCTCAAGTCAGCAGTTCCTCGTGTTCACCAGGACCGCGGGGCACGACATCCACGCAAGCGGCGGGAAGGTCCACCCCTTGGCTACGTAGAGCGACGGCACGGGTGATGACCGCGGCTCCATGGAGCATGTTGTGTGCCACAGTCACCGCGCGCCGATTCTCCCAGGGATCGAGAACACTATCTCGAACCCATTCGTTGAACGCCCCCATCGCCGGGCCACACCATACTTGGTAGTCCATTTCTCGCCCGGGCTCGCCACGGTTGGCCCATCGGGACGACATCCCAAGATACCACCGAAAGACCAACGCCATACGATGTTTCGGATCACGCTCCGCCCTCTCTACTTGGGTGACGTCGCGCTGCTCCCAAAAACGTCGTGTCTCGTCCCAGATCTCCTCCAACGGCTTACGAAAAATCGTTCCTTCGAGATTCTTCCGCTCGTCGTCGGACAGGTCTTCGAGCCCGCCATGGGCCCGGTACAAATCATACAAACGATGAGCCCTCATAGGAAACATCGTGCCACGCTTCAGCACCTGCAACCGGACACCCATTTCGAACATGTCGGCGGCCGGGGCCATCGTTACATCGGCCTGCTCCGCCTCGGCCAACATCCGGCGTACCGTGTCGGACGTTCCTGCCTCCCGGCACGCTTGATTGACCGATCCCGTCATGACGTAGTCGGCCCCCATGGCGAACGCTGCGGCCACCGAGTGTGGCGTGGAGATCCCTCCGGCGGAACCGACGCGGAGGGGGATGGCGTAGTCGTACTCCGCCTGAATTCGGTCCCGCAAGGCCAGCATGGCCGGCACGAGGGCGATGGCAGGCCGATTGTCGGTGTGGCCTCCGGAGTCCGCCTCGACGGTCAAGTCCTGGGCGACCGGGACGGACTGGGCCATCCGCGCCTGCTCCTCCGACAGATCTCCACGAGCGACGAGCTCGGCCACCATCTTGGGTGGTGCCGGCGAAAGGAATTTCCGCGCGACCTCGATGCGCGAGATCTTGGCAAGCAGTCGGTTCGGCGTCACGATCCGGCCCGAGGGGTCGGAATGGATACCGTGCAACCGGTACCGAACGAGCGGGAGCGTGAGGTCCATGAATGCGGAAGCCGACGCGCGGGTCACGCCGCGGCGAATGTAAAGGTCGGCAATCGCCTCTTCGAGCAGAGGCTCGTAGGGGCTGTGGATCAGGTTGAATCCCCAGGGGAGGTCGCCCAAACGCGTGGAGATCCGATCGATGGCGTCCTCCACCGTGTCCGGCCCCAGGCCGGCGGCTCCGAAAAACGCGAGCATGCCCGCCCGGCCCATCGTCTCGACGAGCTCGGCGGAACCCACGCCGTTGGCCATGGCTCCGGTCGCATAGCAGAAGCTGACGCCGTGGTCGCTGGCGAAGCTGGAAGAGCCGAAGTCTTGGGGTCGGCAAGGGGGGCTCAAAGCGAGGAGAGGAAGTCCGTGAGCCTGGGGATCCCCGCCGATCTCGACGGATCCACCAACCGCTAAAGCGACTGTATCACCGTGCTCTACGGCATAGAGGGGGGTCCCAACGCGACGAAGCCCCCGAGCGAGCTCCTCGGGCGTCGTGAGAAGGCGGTCCGTCGGCCCACTCCACGAGCCGATCGGCGTACTGGCCTTGATTAGTGGCTTCCCCAACATCCGTAAATGTGTAGAAGGTTTTGGCGGATGTCGAGGCAAATGACCCACCTATATATGAGTGTGGCTCTGCCCGAAGCCCTGCCGGCTTGCCGCCCCATACGCCCTGGACGCATCTTGCCCACCATGTCCGATGCCGTCGCCCGTCTCAACGCAGCCCTCGACGGCCGCTACGCTATCGAGCGTGAGCTCGGTGAGGGCGGCATGGCCACGGTCTACCTGGCCGAGGACATGAAGCACGACCGCAAGGTGGCCCTCAAGGTCCTCAAACCTGAGCTGGCGGCAGTCGTCGGTGCCGAGCGCTTCCTGGCCGAGATCAAGACGACGGCGAAGCTTCAGCATCCGCACATCCTGCCGCTGCACGACTCCGGTGAGGCCGACGGGTTCCTCTTTTACGTGATGCCTTACGTCGAAGGCGAGACTCTCCAGGAGCGGATCGACCGCGACAAGCAACTTCCCGTGGACGAGGCCGTGCGGATGGCCAAGGCCGTGGCCGCCGCTCTCCAGACTGCCCACGAGCAGGGCATCATCCATCGCGATATCAAACCCGCCAACATCCTGTTGAGCCGGGGTGAGCCCTTGATCGCGGACTTCGGGATCGCATTAGCAGTCGGCGCCGCCGGAGGCAGCCGTCTTACGGAGACGGGCCTCAGCGTGGGCACCCCGTTCTACATGTCTCCGGAGCAGGCGACCGGCGATCAGGGCATAGGCGCCTCCACCGATACGTACGCCCTGGGGGCTGTCCTGTACGAGATGTTGGTCGGGGATCCGCCCTACTCGGGCAGCACCGCCCAAGCTGTGCTAGGCAAGATCATCGCGGGCAAGCCGGTGTCGGCTACGGAGCACCGTCCGTCGATTCCGGCGAACGTGGACGCGGCGGTCCGGAAAGCGTTGGAGAAGCTACCGGCGGATCGGTTCACATCGGCAGAGGAGTTTGGGAGGGCGCTCACCGATCCAGGGTTCCGGTATGGACAGCTGGCAGTGGCCGGAATCACCGGTGCAGCTGTCGGTCCGTGGAACCGACTGACGAAAGCGTTCGCGGCCTTGGCTGCTGTCACGACCCTCGTCCTCGCTTGGTCGTTCCTCCGTCCGCAGCTGCCTGCCCCGATTGCGAGCTTCACACTGACCCTCTCGGAGAATCAGGCCATAACGCCCGGGCAGGGTGTGAATCTGGCCCTGTCACCGGATGGCTCCAGGATCCTATACAGAGGCCCCACCCAGCTCTGGCAGCGCCCTATAGACCAATTGCAGATCGAGCAAATCCCCGGAACGGAGGACGCGAGGAACCCCGTACTGTCACCCGATGGGAACTCGGTGGCGTTCACGAGCCAGGGCGGCCTAAGGACGGTCTCCCTCCTGGGTGGTCCACCGTTCACAGTCGTCCCGTCCGGTGTACCGGACCCCGGGGGGGGCATCGATTGGGGCTCGGACGGGATGTTGTATTTCACGAACGACGACGGGGCAATCCAAGCGGTTGCCGCTTCGGGAGGCGAGCCAGAACCAGTGACGACGAATGACCCCGGAACCCGTCACGCATGGGTGGACGCGCTCCCCGAAGGCCGGGGGTTGCTATTTACGATCACACGTGGGGCCACGGCTCAGAGTGCGATCGCAGTGATCGGGTTGAGGGACGGAGAGGTTCGCATACTCCTCCCTGGGACGATGGCGCGGTACTCCAGCTCGGGTCATATCGTCTACACGGGTGCCGATGGTGCGCTCCTAGCCGCACCCTTCGACCTCCGGCAGTTGGAAGTCACAGGCCCATCAGTGGGGTTGCTCGAAGACGTAGACGTGTACCCTGGCTCCGCGTCGCAATTCGCACTGTCCGAGACGGGCACGCTGATCTACGTATCGGCAGCAGGGGCACTCTCTGGCTTCTCACCCGTATGGGTGGAGCGTGACGGAACGGCCCGAGAAATCGATCCCGGATGGAGACCACAGGTAGACTTCAACCGGATCACCGTCGCGCTCTCCCCCGATGCCACTCGCCTTTCGCTAACGATCCTGAACTCGGAGGGTGGGTTTGACGTTTGGGTAAAGCAGTTGGACACGGGCCCGCTGTCACGGCTCACGTTCGAAGGGTCGGAGAACTTCAGGGCAACCTGGTTGGATGATCAGCGGCTGACGTTCGTGTCGGATCGAGGAGGACAGCGAGACGTCTGGTCCAAGCGAGCGGACGGGAGCGGCACGGCTGAGCTGGTGCTGGATCGGGAAGCCGACATCTGGGAGGCGCTCTCCTCCGCGGATGGCGAATGGCTAGCCTTTCGTGAAAGAACCGGTCAGGCTGCGGACATCTACGCGGTGCGGCTCCCAATGGACAGCGCGGCGGTGCCACTGCAGGTGACGGAGTTCGCAGAGAGGTCTATCTCTCTTTCACCCGACGGGCGCTGGCTGGCCTATGTCTCCAATCGGTCGGGCCGGGATGAGGTCTACGTGAGTCCCTTCCCGGATGCGGGCGGGTCTCTGCAACAAGTGTCCACGGATGGAGGGACGGATCCGGTGTGGGCACACAGCGGTCGGGAGTTGTTCTACTTCAACCGGGCCGAGGAGTTTGTGGCGGTCCAAGTCACTGGAGATCCGACGTTCGTGGCGGGCCAGCAGGAGGTTCTGTTCTCAGCAGCAGCTGTCCTGCTAACTCCAGGTCAAGCGTCATATGACGTTAGCCCCGACGATCAGCGATTCGTGATGCTTCAGATCGGTGCTGGGGATTCCAACGCCGAAATCATCTGGATCGAGAATTGGGTCGAGGAGTTGAAACGCCGGGTGCCCAACTGACCCCTCAGCTTCTCCGCCGTCTGCCGTAAGGTTGTCCCATCCAGCCATCCACAAGCCCATCTGGTAGCCCTACTCTCTTGGCGTGATCCGTTTTCCTTCACTAGAGAGGTGCACTGTGGGGACGCTCTTCAAAGGACCCAGCCCGGTCTTGATTAAGCATGGATGGATAGTCGTCCTGGTTCTCTCTTTCGCTTTCCTCGGAGCGAGTCCCGCACGAGCGGAACCAGTTTCAGCCGAGGCCCTGCCTCACGCCGAGGCTCCCGCTCCCGCTATGGACGGCTGCTCAGTGGTTGAGGGTGACTGTCACGCCGTGAACGTTATGGCCGCAGGAGCCAGCTTGGCCTTAGTTGCGGCTCTCTATGCCTTTAGAAAGAGACCGGGTTGGCACACCGGCACAGTTCTCGGAGGGGCATACCTGGTAATGGCCGGTGCCCTTTTGATTGCGCGAAAATGTTACTGCGAAGGAAAACTCAAAGGGCTGGAAGCTGACATCGATTGCGAGGCCTGATATGAGCAGGGGAGTCCTGGCCCTTTTTTGGGTCGCAATTGTAGGCATCATCATCCATTCGCTCTATGTGATTCGCAAGGCGCGGAGGGAGCACAAGAACGAGGGCCGTCCGGCGGCCCAGCAGGACGACAACCAGTAGGGTTTTCCCGAGTCCACCAGGCTCGACCATCCCCCTGCGGCCCTGAGCGGCCGCAGGGGGATGTCTTTATACAGGTGGTATCCGGCTTGTGGCAGTAAATACTATGCGTTACTATCAAATCGTATTTACCAATCAAGATGCCTGGTGACAGACACAGACGGCGCGGAGGCGGGGATGAAGAGACCATGGTTCCACATCATGCTCGTTGTAGCTGAGGCCCCCTGCCACGGGGCGGAGATTCAGCGACGGGTCACCGACAAGACACAGGGGGAGGTCAGGATCTACCCGGTCACCCTCTATCGCAGCCTGGACGAGCTCGCCGCCCGTGGCCTCATCGAAGAGCTTCCAGAGCCCGACGTGGCCCAGCACAACGAAAGACGTCGCTACTACGGAATCACGCCTGAGGGACGTCGAGCTCTAGCTGCCGAGGCGGAGGCTCTCGAGGCCGTCGCGCGCATGGCGCACGATGCTCTGAAGACGGGCAGTGTGTCGTGAAGAAGCCTGACCGCTACTTCGCGTTTCTTCTCCGGCGTCTCCCGGCTTCGTTCCGTGACCGCCACGGCCGAGAGCTGGGCGCTCTCCTCGACGAGATGAAGGAGGATCTCGGACCGACTCCGAGTAAGATCACCCTGCTGCGGCTCTATCTCGCGGTGACATGGGATTTGCTCTCGCAGTCCCCGCTTTCCCGTCCTGAGCCAACCCCGGGCGCCCATGAGGAGCGACAGGCCCGAGGGGTCGGCACAAAGGGGACCTCGCTGGATGGCATCGGCATGGATCTCAAACAGGCCATCCGGTCGCTCCTGCATGCGCCCACCTACACGATCGTTGCGCTCGCGACGCTCATCCTCGGTATCGGGGCGAACGCCGCGATCTTCAGCGTGGTGGACGCGGTCCTCTTTCGCCCTCCGGCTAATGTTCAGGATCCCGAAGACCTAGTAGCGATCTACACTTCCGACTTCAGCGGACCCGAGTTTGGCAGCTCCTCCTACCCTGACCTCGTGGACTTCATCGCTGGGGCGCCGGCGCTGGAGGCCGCGTCGGGGGTCCGATCAGGATCCGCCAATGTCGTGGACGACCGCGGGGTGACGCGAATCCTGTCGACCGAGTCGGTCAGCGGCGACTACTTCGACATGCTCGGGGCGACGCCTTTCTCCGGGCGCTGGTTCACGGACGAAGAGGGACGGTGGGACTCAGGCGCTTCTGTCGCGGTGCTCGGGCACGGAACCTGGAGCCGAATGTTCGGATCGGATCCGGCGATCCTCGGGAGTCAGCTACGAATCTCAGGCCACTCGATAACGATCGTCGGCATCGCCCCCCCTTCGTTGGGGAGTGGGGGGGTCATTCCCGCTCTCCTCCCCGACCTCTGGCTCCCCCCTGCCACCGAGGCCCTGATGAATGGCGACAGCCACTTCGTGACACGACGGAATCGGGGAAGGCTGATCCGTGGGCGGCTGGCTGATGGCGTGACGATCGAGACGCTGCAGGGGCAACTCGATGCCGTCGCGGCCGCGCTTCATTCAGAGTATCCGGAAGCCTGGACGGATGTGCGTGGTGAGTCTCGCCGGGTGTCGGTCACCCCCGAGGGGATACCCCCAGAGGCCTCGGGCCTAGTGGCCCTGTTCACGGCTCTTCTTGTGTCGGCGGTGGTTCTTCTTCTCCTCATCGCATGCGCCAACGTGGCGACGATAACGCTCGTCCGAGGGTCCGGAAGGCATCGCGAGATCGCGGTTCGGAGCTCCTTGGGTGCCAGCCGCGGGCGGGTTGCCCGGCACGCCGTCGTAGAGTCCTTCCTGCTGGGCGCCGTGGGCGGCGCGGGCGGACTCGGGCTCGCGTGGCTGTTGGCACGAGTCGTCTCTAGCACGCGTATCACTGTCTTCAACGATTCCGTTGCCTTCGACTTGTCCGTTGGACCGCGTGTTCTGGCCTTCTCCCTTGCGGTGACGGTCTTGACGATGATCGCCGTAGGTCTGCTACCGGCGTTGAAGGCGTATCGGGTGGACATTGCTGCCATACTCAACAGCGATGGGTCGACCTTGGGACGTGGCCGAAGGTTGAGCGCGCGCAACGCGCTCGTCGTGGCTCAGGTCTCTGTATCGCTCGTCCTGCTGGTGGGCGGCGGGCTCTTCATTCAAAGCGTCCGGGCGGCGGCCAGGTGGGACGTCGGATTCGAAACGGAAGACGTAGCTAGTGTATCGCTGAGCCTCGCCCCGGAGGGGTACGGACCGGAGGAGGCCATGCGTTTCTTTGCCGAGCTACGGTCGAGAATCGAGGCAAGACCGGACGTGGAGCGCACCGCTCTTGCGAATCGCCTCCCACTGGGCGGTTCCGTCCAGCGCCGGGGGGTCGCGGTGGGTGGATACACGCCTGCGGCTGGGGAAGACATGGAGTTTGACTTCTACAGAGTGAGCGCCGGCTTCTTCGAGACGCTGGGGATGGCTATCGAGGAGGGCAGGGCGTTCGATCTTCGGGACGTGGCGGGCGCTCCTCCAGTCGCGATCGTGAACGAAGCGTTTGCCGAACGTTTCTGGCGTGGCCAAGACCCTCTGGGTGGCACGATGCGCTTCGGGGGAACGGGCGGGGTCGACGCCGTAGTGGTTGGAATCGTGGCCGATGCCAACTATAGGACCATCGGCGAAGAGGCTCTTCCTGCCTTCTTTGCGTCTCTGGACCAGCGTCCGAGTGCCGAGGCGACGCTCCTGGCTCGCGTTGGGCCTGGGCGGGCTCCGGCCTTGCTGGCCGAGATCCGAAACGAGCTTCGCGCGATCGACCCGAACGTCCCGATCGGCAGCCTCCGTACTATGTCCGACGTCGTGGCGGGGCGTCTGCTTCCGCAACGGATCGGCGCTCTCCTCCTTGTGACGGCAGGAGGCCTTGGGGCGTTGCTGTCCATGATGGGCCTATACGGAGTGATCGCTTACCTGGTCTCGCAGCGCACTCGGGAGATGGGCGTTCGCATGGCGCTGGGAGCCTCGGCCGAAGTCGTCATCCGCATGGTGCTCGGACGGGGACTGGCCCTGGCCGCTATCGGGGTGGTGATTGGGCTCGCGGCGGCTGTGGGCGTAACCCGATTCCTGGAGAGCCTTCTCTTCGGCGTCGCCCCGACCGACCCGATCGTTTTCTCGCTCGCCGCTACGGGCGTGATCGCCGCGTCGTTGCTCGCGATGTACATGCCCGCTCGACGTGCGGCCTCAGTGGACCCGGCCACGACGCTTCGGGAGGAGTAGGCTGTTCCCACTCTCCGCCTCAGCCCGCGCGATCACCGACACGCAAAGCGATCCACAACAGGCCGCCACCGATTAGAGCCGTTACGATCCCGGCATAGGCCCATCCAATCTGGCCGGTCATGAACGAGCCGGGCAGGATGTTGATCCCCTGCAGAATCCAGACAGCCCCGGTGAGGAGGAGAAGAACTGAGATGACGACCAGCGTGATTCTCAAGCTCAACCTCCAACCTGCGTCCCATCCGCCGGCTCGAGGCGCACGATCGGCGTGAGGCCGCCGCCCCGGCGGTCGTCGATCGCGATGTAGATCAAGCCGTCCGGCCCTTGCGTGATGGCTCGAACGCGCCCGAAGCCGAACATCAACGGGGGCCGCTCCATCCTCCCCACGTACACGCCCTCACCAGCACCCATCAGAGGCAGCCGGGCGACCTGTGGATGGGCCATTCCTCCCATGAAGACGCTGTTCTTCCACTCCGGGAATCGGTCGCCCGTATAGACCATCAACCCCGAGGGGGCGATGGAAGGAGTGAAGTGTTGGAGCGGCTGTTCCATCCCTTGGACCTCCCTCGTCGAGAAGAGGCGGGTTCCCCCATAGTTCGTGCCGTAGCCGATGACGGGCCAGCCATAGTTCCGCCCCCGCAGGATGAGGTTCAGCTCGTCTCCGCCCTGGGGACCGTGCTCGCTCTCGAAGATGTCACCCGTCTCCGGATGGATGGCGAGGCCCTGCGGGCTGCGGTGGCCGTAGCTCCAGATCTCGGGCAGTGCGTCGGTTCGACCCACGAACGGATTGTCCGCAGGGACGCTTCCGTCGTCATGGAGGCGAATGACCGTTCCCTGATGGTTGGTCAGATCCTGGGCAGGGTGCTGATACGCAGTTGCCATCGCCGGAGACGCCTGCCGGTCACCAACCGTTATGAAGAGGTAGCCTTGAGCGTCGAAGGCCAAGCGGGATCCATAATGACCTCCCGTCCTACTCCACGCCTTCGCCTCGAAAATCTCCTCCACATTGTCCAGGCGGTTGCCCTCGAGTCTGCCTCGAATCACGGCGGTCGAACCCTCGCTTCCGTCTTCGTTCGGCTTGGAGAAGCTGAGGTAGATGAGCCCGTTGGACTCGTAGTCTGGGTGGAGAACCACGTCCATGAGGCCGCCCTGCCCCCGGTACCGGACCTCTGGCGTGCCCGTAATGGGCTCCGGCTGGAGAACCCCGTCGCGCACGATCCGCAGCCGCCCGGGCTTCTCCGTGACCAGCATCTCGCCCCCAGGGAGGAAGGCGATGGACCACGGGTCCTGCAGACCATCCACGACGGTCGCGACGCGGTAGGGTCCCCTCTCGGATTGGTAGACCGGCGCCTGGGCCGAGGCCGAGGGCGCGGCCCAGAGGCCGATCACGATGCCAATGGTTGGGATGAATGAGCGGAACGGACCCATCTCTACCTCCTCACGAATGGGATGAGGTCGACTACCCCCGTCTCAAAGCCTCAAGGCCAGGGGAGCGCGACCGTCATTATACGACATGACAGGCGTTCGCGTACACTTGTTGGTGCTTCAGTGGGTGCCCCTCTTGCGCTTCCGCGAATATGACCACATTGTAACCCGAATCGATATGTCTACAATGTGACCGAGGGAACGATGAGCAAGCCCAGCTTTCTCGGCGAGTTCGAGCAGATGATCCTTCTGGCGGTCGTGCGCCTGGGCAACGATGCACCAGGGATTCTGATCCGCGAAGAGATCATGTCACAAGCACAACGGCGTGTAAGTCGTGGCGCGATGTACACGACACTTGAGCGGCTGCTCACCAAGGGGTACGTCACTTGGACAATGGGCGACCCCACGCCGGAGCGCGGCGGTCGTGCGAAGCGTCACTTCGCGGTCACCTCGCAGGGTCGGGAAGCGCTACGCCTGTCGGGTCGCGCGCTCTTCAATTTGTGGACGGGGCAGGAGTCGATCCTGGAGGAAGGGTGAGCGATCGAAGGGACGGCTTAAACGACATCGGCGGAGGCCCGCCGCGCATCCCGGAGCGGCTCCTAGCGGCCGTCTTACGAGACCCGCGGGTGCGTGAGGACATACTGGGTGACCTCCATGCGGCGTATAAGAAGTACGAGCAGCGGTCGCGGGTCCCCGGTCTCCGTTATTGGATCTCCGCCCTGGACGTCGGTGTGCGCTTCCTTCTACGGAGCCGCTCCAAACGGTCGCCGGTCCGCGGCTCACCTCGAGGCTTGGGAGGCGACAAAGAGTCTCCAGCGGTGGGCCTCCTACGCGACCTGCGCTTGCCGCTTCGAACCCTCCGCAAGGCCCCCGGATTCGCGACCGTGGCGATACTCACGCTAGCGCTCGGGATCGGTGCCACGACGGCCATCTTCACCGTCGTGAACGGCGTGCTTCTGAAGCCGCTGCCTTTCGACGATCCCGACGAGCTCGTGAGAATCCGGAACGGGACCGGCAACGGATACAACTTGTACCAGGACCAGTACTTCACGTACCGGGATGAGAATCGCGTGTTCGAGGACATCGGCGTCTTCTTTAGCGGTTCAGACACTGAGGTGACGATCAGCGGCCTGGGCCCGCCCGACCAAGTGTCTGCGACGTTGGTGACCGCCGGGCTCCTTTCGCTTCTTCGTGTTCAGCCTGTGATCGGTCGCCGCTTCACTGAGGAGGACGTCTCCCCGGGTGCCCCGTTTACCATCATGCTGAGCTATGCCTATTGGCAGCGTCAGTTCGGGGCCGATCCCGCCGTCGTTGGACGGACGCCAGATGTGTACGGCTTCCCCGTGGAGATCATCGGCGTGCTACCGCCCGAGTTTACGCTCCCGCAGGAGGATGCCTCGATCTACGTAGCGGCTCAGTGGGATCGGGCCAACCTTCAGAGGCTCCCCGAATATTCGGTCATCGCCCGACTGTCATCAGGCGCCACCATCGAACAGGCGAGCGCCGACCTGGAGCGGATGGTGCCCATCTGGGCGGCGCAGTCTTCCAATGGACCCACGCTCGCCAGCCTCGAGGAGACGCCGTGGGTTACCTCCGTCCGTCCTCTGAAACCGGATTACGTCGGAGACATGGGCAACATGTTGTGGCTGCTTCTGGGCACCGTCGGGATCGTCCTGTTGATCGCGTGCGCCAACGTGGCCAACCTCTTCCTCGTGCGGTCCGAAGGCCGTCGGCAGGAGGTCGCGGTCCGCACAGCGCTGGGGGCCTCGCGTGGCCGGATCGCCCGTCAATTCCTCCTAGAGAGCTTGGTGCTGGGGCTCATGGGAGGACTGGCCGGCCTCGGCCTCGCCTTCGGCGGCGTGCGTCTTCTGACCTGGATGGGTCCGGAGACCTTGCCCCGGATGGGCGAGATCTCGTTGGATCCTACGGTGCTCGCGTTCACGCTGGGGATTTCACTTCTGTCCGGTCTCTTGTTCGGGCTGTCTCCGGTCTTCGGCGTAGGTCGGTTGGATCTGGTGTCCATGCTCAAGGAGGGCGGACGCGGTGGCAGCACCGGCACAGAGCGGCACCGGGCGCGCAATACGCTGGTCGTCGCGCAGATGGCCCTCGCGCTCGTCCTGCTCACCGGATCGGGGCTCTTGATCCGCAGCTTCCAGGCCCAGCGGAGCGTGGATCCCGGCTTCTCGAATCCCGAAGAGGTCCTGACGTTTCGGATCGGGATCGGTTCGGGCGAAATCGAAGACCACGCCGAGGTCGCCTTGACCTACGAGGACATGTGGCGCCGGCTCCAGGAGATCCCCGGCGTTACGTCGGTCGGTGCGTCGACCAACCTGACCATGGACGACGGCGGCTTCGGCAGCTCCATCCGGGTCGAGGACTTTCCCGCCATTCCCTCGGAGTATCTTCCGAGCAAGTGGATCACGGGGGGCTATTTCGAGACCATGCAGATCCCGCTTCTCGCTGGGCGTCCCATCGAATGGTCGGACATCCACGCTCGGGCCCCGGTGGCCATGGTCACCGCGAATTTCGCCGAGGAAAAATGGGGGAGCCCCGCAGCAGCCCTCGGCAAGCGGATCCGGTTTCCCGATTCCGCCGGACCCCCGACATGGCGGGAGATCATCGGTGTGGCCGGAAACGTGCGTGAAGACGGCGTCAGTCTGCCCGCCCCCCACGTGGTCTTCTGGCCTATCGCCCAGAGCCGTCATCCGGGCGAATATCCGGGGTCCCCGCACCAGCGTGCTGATGGCCTACACGTTTTCCGGCTCATCACCTTCGCGGTCCGAACGAGCCGGCCTAGACCCGCCAGCTTGCTCCCCGAGATCCGGGCGGCGGTCGGCGCAGTAAACCCCAACCTCCCACCCTACGCAGTCCGTACCCTCGACGACATCCTCGCTCAATCCATGGCGCAGACATCGTTCCTGCTAGTCATGCTCGCCATCGCGGCCGCAGTAGCGCTCGCACTCGGCGTGGTCGGGATCTACGGGGTCATCTCGTACGTCGTGAGTCAACGCACTCGAGAGATCGGCGTGCGAATGGCGCTAGGGGCGAACCATCGTGATGTCCGTCGGATGGTGCTGCGACAGGGCATGATCCTGGCCGGCACAGGCGTCACGATCGGACTCGTTGCCGCCATTGGACTTACGCGCCTCATCTCCTCGTGGCTGTACGGGGTTGAGGCCACTGACCCGGTCACGTTCGGAGTGGTGGCGGCCCTGTTGGTTGCAGTCGCGCTCGTCGCCTCGTACCTGCCGGCTTTACGAGCTTCCCGGACGGATCCGCTCGAGGCGCTACGGTTCGAGTAGAGGATACGGTACGACCGCCGCGTCAGCTGAGGCTCGTCGGCTCTCCCCGACGATCAGGTCAGCGAGGGCAGGGGCCCGGTGCTGTCCCCGAGTCGCTCGCGCGATACCCCGAGACCGTCGGCCATCGTGAGCAGGAGGTTGGTCATCGGGGTCCCGTCGGGGAACCGCAGGTGTCGGCCACCCCGGACCATGCCACTCCCACCACCGACCAGGAGTGTCGGCAGCTCATCGTGGGTGTGGCGGTTCGAGTCGCTGAGGCTGCTGCCGTAGAGCACCATGGAATGATCCAATAGCGAGCCCGTCTCATCCGGAGCGTCTCGGAGCTTACCGAGGAAGTGGGCGAGCATCTCCACATGGTGCTGGTCGATCTTCTGTAGCCTTTCTATCCGCTCGGGGTTGTTCTGGTGATGGGAAAGCCCGTGATGGGCATCGGGCACGCCGATGGACGGGTAGGTCCGATTGCCACCCTCGCGGCTGTACATGAGCGTCACGACCCGTGTCAGGTCGGCCTGGAACGCAATCGCGACAAGGTCGCTCATGAGCTGGACGTGTTCCTCGAAGGTCGGCGGAACGCCCTCGGGGCGGTCCAGACTCGGGAGCTCCACGGCGTCCTGACGCTCGATGTTCTGAATCCGGCGCTCCACTTCCCTGACTGAGTCCAGGTAGTCTTCCAGCTTGCTACGGTCCGACGCTCCGAGGGTGGGAGCCAGCCGCTGGGTGTCGTCGAGCACGAAGTCGAGCAGGCTCCGGTCCTGACGGAGCCGGACGGCCCGGGCCTCCGGGTCAGTCGTCTCGCCGTCGCCGAACAGACGCTCGAACACCCGTCGTGGGTTGCTCTCGTACGGAAGCGGCGTGGTCGGCGAGCTCCACGAGATGGTGTTGCTGTAGGCGCAGCTGTAGCCCGAGTCACAGCCCCCCACCATCCGGACGTCCTCCAAACCGATTTCGAGCGAGGGCAACGGGGTGGTCTGGCCCATGCCCTGGGCCAGCACCTGGTCGATCGACCAACCGTTGCGGATGTCGGCTCCCCGGGTCTTCTTGGGATGGACCCCGGTCAGCCAGGTCGCGCCCGCCCTCGCATGATCGCCAGGCCCGTCGCCCAGGGCTTCACCGTTCCGGTGGGCGAGACCGCTGACGACGAGAGCCTGGTCGCGGAACGACTCGACGGGCATCAGCGTGCTGGGAAGCACGAACCCCGAGCCGGTCTCGGTCGGCGTCCAGTCCTTCATGATGACGCCGTTGGCGGTGTAGACGAAGGCGACCCGGGTCACGGGTGCGGCCGCCGCCGCGAAGGCCGGCGTCATCGCGTCGAGGTAGGGCAGGGCGACTGATGCGCCCAGGCCACGGAGAAACGTGCGTCGGGAGAGCTGCTGTTTCTTCATGATCTCATCGCTCCGGAATACGCCTCATACGGAAGGGTACACTATCGACTATACCTTCCACCAGGGCCGAGAACCGGTAGTCTTCTGATTCGACCCGCCGCCGGATCTCTCGCAGGGCTGGTCGGTCGGAGGGCTCCAGTCCCCGGCCGATGGCGTAGGTCAACAGCTTCTCGGCCAGTGTCTCCACTACCTCGGCCCGTCTGGCCAGCAGGACGTCCCGCAGACCGCCGGGCCCGTCCACGAGGGTCCCGTCGGGCAGGGCCCCGGAGTCGTCGATCATCACGCCGTCGTCAGCTGTCCGGTACCGGCCCACGGCGTCGAACGACTCGAGGGCGAAGCCCAGCGGGTCCAGACGCGCGTGACATACGGAGCAGGCTGCGCTCGCCCGGTGCTGCTCGAGGGCCTCCCGGAGGCTCACGGCCGAGGTCTCTGCGACGTCGTCCAGCGCCGGCACGTCGGGCGGCGGGGGTGGGGGTGGGGCGCCGAGCAGGTTCTCCAACACCCACTTCCCACGAAGCACGGGTGACGTGCGCGTGGGATACGAGGTCACCATGAGGACGCTTCCCTGCGTGAGCACGCCGCCGCGGTTCGTACCCTCGAGCGATACGCGCCGGAAGTAGCCCCCCTCGACGCCGTCGATCCCGTAGAAGGCGGCCAAACGCTGGTTGACGAACGTGTAGTCGGCGTCGATGAGATCCAGGACGCTCCGGTCCTCGCGGATCAGGTGTTCGAGGAAGAGCTCGGTCTCCTGCTGGAAGGCGTAGCGCAGCGATTCGTTGAAGCCCCGGTAGCGTTCCGGATCGGGCGCCCAGTCGGCGACGTTGCGGAGGTGCAGCCACTGCCCTCCGAAGTTCTCGACGAGTGCCCGGCTCCGCGGGTCGGCAATCATGCGGTCGAGCTGTTCGGCAAGCACGCTCGGCCGGCTGAGCACGCCCTCCTCGGCAAGCGACAGCAGCTCCTCGTCGGGGATGCTGCTCCAGAGGAAGAAGGAGAGCCGCGAAGCGAGGTCCAGATCGGACAGGCGATAGACTTCCCCGGGCCGTCCCCCGTCCGGCACATCGGGTGCCCGGAACAGAAAGCGGGGCGCGACGAGCACGCCGCTCAGCCCCATTTCGATCCCATGCTCGAAGCTGCCCCCGTCGGCACGGCCCTCGGCGAAGAGCGCCATCAGCGGGTCGATGTCACGCGGTGTCACCGGCCCGCGATACGCTCGCCGGGCTAATGTGGTGAGAATGCGCCGTGCGCACGGCTCCTCCGCGCTCCCGCGCTCCGGCCGGCACACGAAGATCCGCTGCTGGCTTTCCCCCTGGCCGACACCGGTGGCGTCGAAGGGGCCTCCCACTAGCACGTAATCCACCGAATAGCCAGCGGATCTCCGGTCTCGCGGGTCTTGGGGGTCGGTCGCATACTCCGTCAGGAATCCAGCCCCGATCGTGTGGTCACCCGCCGGCAGCGTGACCGACACCTCGTAGTTCCGCGTGCCCTGGTTGGCCTCGTTGGTCTCGTAGTCGGCCTCGAAGAGCCGGACCCGTTCGCCGTCGACACGGACGTCGAGTTGCGGTGCCGGCATGTGAGGCACCCGTCCGCCCCTTACGCGGACCGTGATCGTGTAGTCGGCGTCGAAGGGAAAGAAGTGCTGGAAGAGGGTGCCCCCTCGCTGGTTGGGAGGCAGGCCCGCGATGGCCTCGTTCCTCGTCCCGGAGGGTGGTGTATACTTCTCGACAATCGGCCGCGGGGTCGAGGTCCCCACGGCCAGCCGACTCACCCGACGCGCCGCCGACACGTATTTCTCGATGTGCAGAGGTGACACCGTCAGCACGTCACCGATGTTGTCGAACCCGTATCCTGAGTCGTCAGCCGGGAGATCTCTCGCGTGATCGAGGTCTATACCCAGGAGATCGCGCACGGCGTTGCGGTACTCGGCGCGGTTCAAGCGATGGATCGCCGGAGCCCCGGGATCGGGTGCGTCCCGGGCGACGCGGTCGAGTGAGGTCTCCAGCCAGGCCACCAGCTGGGCCGTCGTCGACTCTGCGGGCCGCGGTCGACCCGGCGGTGGCATCTCACCGGTGCGCAGGCGCCTGAGGACGTTCTCCAGCACCGATGCATGGGCCGCCACGTCGTTACCGCGCACACTCGTCAGACTCAGCCCCGCCCTCAGCGAGGTGTCGTTGTGACAGTCTGTGCAGTACTGGTCGAGCGTCGTGTCGAGGAGCTGGCCTGCAGAGGCACCGGATGGCACCGGCGTCTGGCCGCTCGCGGCAGAGTGCGACCCGGCCCACGCGAGCCCCACGATGCAGAACGTCACACGGAGGATTGGTCCCATGATCACCGATAGTAGCGTTCGTGCCGATGATAGCCTAGGGTTAGTGCCGATGCGTCACCTCTTCCGGCTTGCCACCGTCCTGGCCTTCGTGATCGCGGCTCCTGATGTGTCCGCCCAGTCCGATCGTAGCGAGATCCTGGGCCACCGCCTCCTGGAAGCCGTGCAGCGCGTGAACTACGAGGAGGTCATGCGACTGCTCGAAGCGGGGGCCGACGTCAACGTGACCCGCCCCGACGGCTCCACGCCGCTCAGCTGGGCCGCGCTACGGGCCGACGCACGCATCACGACGGCCCTCCTCGAGGTGGGCGCCGACCCGAACGCGCCCGACGAGAACGGCGAGACCCCCCTGCTGCTTGCCTGCGCCCGGGGGGACGCAGCAGTCGTGCGGGCGTTGCTCGACGCGGGCGCCTCACTCGACGTCCGCCGCTGGAGCGGTGACACGCCGCTCCTCGCGGCCGTGCATGGTGGCGACGCATCAGTCGTGCGGCTGTTGCTGGAACGGGGCGCCGACGTCAACGAGGCCGAGCCTCGGATGGGTCAGACACCGGTGATGCGCGCGGTCGCCGACGGACACGAAGTCATGACGCGACTCCTGATCGAGCGTGGAGCCGATGTCGACGCCGCATCGCTGAGCGGCTTCCGTGCCATCCACTTCGCGGCGCTCCACGGCCGCAGCGAGCTGACCGAAACGCTCCTCGCATCAGGAGCCGACACCCGGGTGGCCGCCCTTGATGGGGGCACGCCGTTCCTCATCGCTCTGGGCGAAGGGAGCGAAGCGGTGGCCCGCCTCCTGCTCGACGAGGGCGTCGACGTCACGACACGCAACGCCGAGGGAGCCACGCCACTGCACGAGGCCGCCCGGCAAGGCATGGTGGAGCTGGCCCGGGGCCTGGTGGCACAGGGGGCGGACCTACATGCGCGGGCGGACCGGGGCATCACGCCGTTCCTGTTGGCGGCGACCGATGGCCACGTCGAAATGATGCAACTTCTGATCACGCTGGGGGCCGATCCCCAGGATCGGGACACCCGTGGCGCCGGCGCGGTCCTTCTCGCGACCCGCAGCCGGTCACTCGAGGCCGTGCGCATGCTCGTCGAGCTGGGGATCGACGTGAACGTGGCCCCACCCAACCGCCCCACGGCGCTCCACACGGCCATCCGGTTCGGCGAGGATGAGACCGTCGAGTATCTGGCCGCCCACGGCGCCGACTTCGAGGCGCGCGACCAGAATGGCCGTACCCCGCTCGAGGAGGCGGAATTCGAGGCGCCGACCCATACGATCGAGCTCATGCGGCGCCTGGCCGCCGCTCGACCGAACTAGGGGACACGCTGAGATGCCGGCATAAGCCGGCGTCTAGCGGTGGCAGCATGCGGGTTCTGCACGTACTCTTGCGGGACACATATGGTAGTCCGGCTGTTATCCCAGGGGGGCCCGATGAAATCGCTCGCGATCGTTGCCGCAATCGGGATCCTCGCCCTGATGACCACCTCGAATCCTCTCTCCGCGCAGGCTGTGTATATCGGAGGTGGAGGCACGTTCCCCACGAGCGACTACGGGGACTTTGCGAACACCGGGTTCCTGTTCCTGGCCGGAGCGGGTCTCCCCGTCGGAGACCAGGGTGTGTCCGTTGGCGCGGGCGGGTTCTACGGTCAGAACAATCACGAGGCCGTTGACGGAGACAAGACCAACCCGTACGGCTTTGTGGGCTATGCGGAATACGACTTTTCGGGCCGAGACGCGGACCGCACCTTCTACGTGCTGGTGGAGTTGGGCGTCCTCTGGCATAAGTTCAGTTCAAACACATCCCCGGAGTCGACGGAGTCCGGCTTCTCGTACGGGGGTGCGGCGGGCTACGCCTTCCCGCTTGGCGGTCTCACCGGATGGGCGGAAGGGCGATTCACGCAGGCAAGCATCTCTGGAGCGAACACTCAGTTCTTCGGGATCGTGGCGGGCATCAGCATACCGCTCGGGGATTAGACCGGGTCCGCGCCGTCGCGGTCACGAACTGAAGGCTTAGACTCTACGCCTCAGGGGGGCAGCTTCTCGTTTCGATGCCTCATGATTCGCGGCGTCGGATCTCTGCCGCCCGCGCGTGGGCCTCGAGCCCCTCCTGCCGGGCGAACCATGCCACATCCTCGATCACCTCGGGATCGAGATCCGAGTCCGCTTGGATCCAGGTGCGCACGCGAAGGAAGTCCATGACCGAGAGCCCGCCCCGCGCCCTGGCCGTGCCTCCCGTGGGAAGGACGTGGTTGGGCCCCACACCATAGTCCCCGAACACCTCCGCCGCGCGCCAGCCGATGAAGAGGGCGCCGTAGTGGTGGAGTCGATCCGGCCAGGTTTTGGCGTTCGACACCGAGAGCTGCAGGTGCTCGGGCGCGATGGTGTCGCAGGCCAGACAAGCGTCTTCCTCGGTCTCGCACACGATGACCCCTCCGTTGGCGAGTGCTGCCCTCGCCGTATCAGCGGTTGGGAGATCCTCGAGTTGGCGCTCGATCTCTCGCTCGACCCAGGAGGTGAGCTCCGCGTCGAGCGAAACCAGGATCGGCACCGCGTCGGGATCGTGCTCCGCTTGCGCAAGCAGATCGGCCGCGACCCAGGCGGGGTCGGCCGATGCGTCGGCGACGACTACCAGCTCAGAAGGGCCGGCCAACATATCGATCTGGACCTGTCCAGCGAGTAGTTGCTTCGCGGCCGTCACATAGAGGTTTCCGGGGCCCACGACGACATCGCTCGGGGGGATCGGCCCGACTCCGAAGGCCAGCGCAGCGATCGCATGGGCGCCGCCGGCCGCCAGGACACCATCGGCTCCCGCCACCGCCGCGGCCGCCAGGGTGATCGGGGCTGGGTTCGGGCTCGCGACCCAGACGGACCGGACACCCGCCACACGTGCAGTGACCGCCGTCATCAGCACGGAGGAGGGCAGGGGATACCGGCCGCCGGGTGCGTAGCACCCCGCACCGTCGACCGGATCGATCCGATGGCCGGCTCGCCCAGCGTCCACCGGGGTGTCCACCGCGGCTAATGCGGCCCGTTGCGATTGGGCGAACCCCCGGATCCGCTCCGCAATACGCACCAGACGGTTCCGCTCTTCCCCGGTGAGCTCGTCCAGATGCCTCTGGAGGATCTCCGCCTTCAGGTAGAGGCGCTCGTTGGGCTTACAGTCCCCGAAACGAGTAGTGTATTCCCGCAGCGCCTCTTCCCCGCCGGAGCGTACACCCTCCACGATGGCCGCTGCCTCTTCGAGAATCTCAGGGGGTACGCCGCCCTTGTTGCGGGTCAGGAATTCCTCTGCCCGGCGGCGGGGGAGCAGAGACTCACTCATCGATCTGCTCCGTCCTCGTGATTCTCCTCGTCGGGCTTGGCCGCCATCGGACGCCGGCGAACCCGCAGGCTGCGTTGAGCGAGCTCCTGGCGAAGCGCACCCACACCGACGCCTCGGCTCGCTGCTGCGACCAATGTGAAATAGAGGAGGTCCGCCGCTTCGTGGATGACCTCCTTCGCGTCGTCATCCGCGGGCTCGGCTGTGGCTAGGTCGGTCTGCAGCGCCTGGATCAGCTCTTCGGTCTCTTCCCGGAGCTTCGATGCGAGAAGGGCCGGGTCTCCCATGAGCTTGGCCGTTCCCGACCCCTCCGGGGCTTCCCGGCCCCGACTCGCGATGACGTCGGAGAGCGCCGTGAGCGTGAAGGGCGTGGGCCAGCATCCGGGGGTTCCCGTGTGGCAGAAGCCGGAGCCGTGCTGGCGAACGACGAAGCGCAGCGCGTCGCGGTCGCAGTCCAATTCCACGCGAAGCAGCTCCTGCGTGGCCCCGGACGTCTCTCCCTTGACCCAGAGCGAATCCCGGGAGCGAGACCAGTAGATGCCGCGCCGTTCGGCCACCGCCGCCTCGAGACTCTCCCGCGTGCTCCAAACCAGGCCCAGGGCCTGCCCCTCCTCGTCGCACACGACGGTGGGCCAGAGGCGCCCGTCGATCGCCTTGACGAGAGGGGCTGCAACCGCTTCGCCCAGGCCCATGCGGTTCGTATAGAGCGCCATCCCCACCTGGGCGTCAGCGCCCAGACGATCCAGGCGCCCCACGTCTTCGGCCGTGGTGATCCCTCCCGCCGCGGTGATCCGGACGGAGCCGGCGGCTTCCACGGCCTCCGCGACCAGCGCTTCGTTCCAGCCCGACATCCCGCCTTCGTACTCCACCTGCGTCAACAGGAAGCCACCCACGTAAGGCGCGAGCTCCTTGATCCGATCGATCACTCCGTGCTCCGTCTTGGTCTGCCAACCCTCCACGACGACCTTGCCACCCTCAGCGTCGACGGCGGCGACGACCCGATCCCGAGGCAACTGCGAGCAGAAGTCCACTGATGCGGCGGTTCCGATGACGATGTGCTCCGCCCCGGCGTCCAACCACGCCAGTGCGGCATCGAGGTCCCGGATCCCCCCGCCCACGCGACAGGGGGCCCGACGGACGAGCTCGCGCATGATCGGCGCATTGGATCCCTTTCCCATGGCCGCATCCAGATCGACGACCGCGACCTCGCCCGCCACGGAGAATTCCTCGAGACGCTCGAACGGGTCGCCTCCGTCGAGGGCGAACTCCTTGCCCTGCCGGAGCTGGACCGCCCGTCCATCCATGAGGTCGATGCTTGGAATGATCATGGGCGTATCGCCAATCCTTGGTCCGCCACATAGCTCTTGATCTGGCCGACCGTGAGGTCCCCGTCATGGAAGACCGATGCGGCCAACACTGCATCGGCACCCGCCCGGAATGCCGTCGCCACGTCCTCCGGTGTGCCGATGCCACCGGACGCGATGACCGGCACGTCCACCGCCTCGCGCATGGTTTCGAGCAAATCGGTGTCACAGCCCTCGCGCGTCCCGTCCCGGTCCCAACTGGTCAGCAGGATCTCTCCGGCGCCGAGGTCCGTGCCCTCTCGTGCCCACTCGATCGCGTCGATACCGGTTGGCTCTCGCCCGCCCACCACAAGCGTGTCCCAACTCTCGCCCAGGCGGCGGGCGTCGATGGCCAGCACCACGCACTGCGTGCCGAATGACTGACTCAGTCGCTCCAGAAGGCTCGGATCGCGGACGGCGGCCGTGTTGACGCTCACCTTGTCGGCGCCTGCCGCGAGGAGACCCCGTGCGTCGTCTACGGTACGGACTCCGCCACCGACCGTAAGCGGAATGTGGATGCGCCGCCGCACGGCCCGCACCGTTTCGCGCTGTGTCTCGCGCGCCTCGGCTGAGGCTCCGATGTCGAGAATGACGATCTCGTCCGCCCCCTGGCGTTCGTACTCTCCGGCCTGGTCCGCCGGGTCACCCGCGTCCCGGAGATTCTGGAATTTGATGCCTTTCACGACCCTTCCGTCCTTCACGTCGAGACAGGGGACGATCCGGGGCGCCACTTCGCGCCATGCGTCCTGATTGTTGCTCCCGCCTGGGGCTGAACTCCCCTCGCCGGTGTCAGCCTCGGCTGGGCGCACCTGGAGCTCCCCGCTGAGCCAGTCGCGGATGAGCCCCATCCCGAAGGCGGCGGACAGCTCCGGGTGAAACTGGCATGCGAGCGTCCGCCCCTGGGCGAGCATGGAGACGAACTTCTCCCCGTGGGTGGTCCAACCAGCGGACCACCCGGTGGGGGGCGTCGGCAGGTAGTACGAGTTGGCGAAGGCGGCCGTGCCGCTCGGAAGGCCAGAGTCCTCCCCGGTGCTGACCTGATTCCACCCGAGGTGGGGCACGCGCACCGAGTCGGGCAGTCGTTGTAGCCGTCCGGCGACAACGCCGAGCCCCTCCGTATCCGGACTTTCGTCACTTCCTTCCCCGAGCATCTGCATTCCGAGGCAGATCGCGAGAAGTGGCGTCCCCCTCTCGTGTACGTCTCGTACCGCCTCGTCTAGGCCGTGGCGGCGGAGCGTATCGAGGCCGGCGGAGTACCGCCCCACGCCGGGCAGCACCACGTGGCTGGCTTCGAGCACCGCGTCGGGGCTCCCGGTGATCACGTGGTCGACCTCCAGAGCCGCCAGCGCGCTCTCGACAGCCGCGAGGTTGGCCACACCCGAGTCGATGATGGCGACGTGGCAATCGCTCACGAGGCGACGCCCCCGATCGTGCCTTTCGTCGAGGGGATGTCATCGAAACCCGACGCACCAACCGCCGCCCGGAGGGCGAGGGCCACGGCCTTGAAGGCGGCCTCGGCGCGGTGGTGATCGTTGTCGCCCTTGAGCACGTCGACATGGAGGGTGATGCCCGCCGCCATGGCCAGGGAGCTCAGCACGTGTGGAATGTTCTCGCACGACAGTGCGCCCAGGCGCTCGCGCGTGAGGCCCAGGTCGATGCTAGCGAAGGGCCGCCCGGAGATGTCCACGACGGCACGCGCGAGCGCCTCGTCGAGCGGTGCGTATGCGTAACCGAAACGTGTAATTCCGGTCCGGTCGCCGAGGGCCTCTTCGAGGGCGCTCCCCAGTGCCAAACCGCAATCTTCCGCGGTGTGGTGGTCGTCGACCTCGAGATCCCCTTTGCAGCGAAGCTCGAGGTCGAATCGGCCGTGGCCGACGAGAGCGCCGAGCAGGTGGTCGAGAAAGCCTACGCTCGTTTGGACATCCGACGAACCTTTTCCGTCTAGCTCGAGCGTCACGCTGATCTCGGTCTCGTTGGTCTTGCGGTCGATCGTGGCATTGCGGCTCATGGCAGCTTCTCCGAAGAGAGGATGGTAGTCATGGAAGTAGATCCAGAAGGTCGTCAATGGCGCTCAGTGTGGTCGCGGCCCCGGAATCGCGGAGGGCGGTGGCGCTTGCGGTCGGGTCGGGTCCGGGTGCGGCGATCCCGATCGGCAGGACGCCGGCTCCCGCCGCCGCCCTGATGTCGTCGGGCGTGTCACCTACCATCCAGGCGCGCTCTACCGCGAGGCGGGATCGAGCCAGCTGAACGGGCGCGGGATCAGGCTTGATCGGGCCGTCCTCCATGCACACGACGGTGGGGAAGAGATCCGTCAGCTCCTCTTTATCCAGGAACCACTCGGCCTCCTCTCTCGGTCGTCCGGTCACGATAGCCAGGGGCAGCCGCTCTGCGAGGCGAGAAAGGACATCCACGGGAACCAGCAGTTGTTCGGATTCTCGAAGCCCCGGTGAGGTGGAGGTGCCGAGGTAGGCCTCTTGATAGGCCTTCGTGACGTCATCGAGTGAAACCTCGACGCCTCGGCCGGCGAGGATACGTTGTGTCAGCACCCAGTCGTTATTGGCGTCACCCGCGAGCACCTCCGTGGCCACCTCTTCGGGGGTGACCTCCACGCCGAATACGGCCGCCGTCTCGCGTATGCACCGGCGGTAGGACGCCTCGACGTCGGCGATCACGCCGTCCAGGTCGAAGAGCAGGGCCTGCGGCGCGAAACAGATCTCCAGAGCCTCCAGGAGCCTGTTCAGGTCATCCGCCTGGTCAGGCACCGTAATCCGAATGGAACAGGCGATCTCGGGACGGTGGGGGAATCGTCGAACCCGTACCCCTAGCGCCGCGAGGCCGCGGAAAACGAAGTCCGAACGCGTACCGAAATCAGCCAGGACGAAGTTACCCTGAGAGGGGCTGGTCTCGATGCCGTGCCGAGCCAGGCACTCGGTGATTTGGGCACGCCCCTGCCGGATGCGTTCGACATGCTCGGTTAGCGCCGCTTCACCCGTCGTCAGTTGGGCCTGAACCGCCGCCAACGAGAGCCCGGCCACCGGGAACGGGCTACCGATGTTGCGGAGCAAGGTCGCTACTCGAGGCGACGCGACTGCGTAGCCCACCCGGCAACCGGCCAGTCCCCAGGCCTTCGAGAACGTGCGCACTGTGACGACGTTGTCGAACCGCTCGGCGACCGATGTGAGATCCTGATCCGAGTACTCGACGTAGGCGTGATCGACTAGGACCATCGCCCCAAACTCTGCGCCAGAGTCTACTCCGGAGGCGGCCTCTGCGACTCTCTCCAGATCGGCCGCGGTGGCGACCCGGCCCGTCGGGTTGTTCGGCGAGATCATCACGACGAGTGACACGCTGTCGTCGAGGGCAGTGATGACGTCGTCCGTGGGGAAGGCGTCCGTCCACGGTACGGGAAGGACCTCCCCTCCAACCACGGCTGCGAAGCGGTACATCATCTCGAAGGCCGGCACGGGAAGGACGAGGCGCCGGCCGGGCGCGAGAAAGGCCCGGAATGCGCGATCCAGCGCGTCGTCCGCACCGGCCGTGACGACGACTCGTTCCGGATCCACCCCTAGTCGTTCCGCGATCTCGGCCTCGAGGGGACGGGCGTCGGGATAGTCCCGGAGTCTCGACAGATCGACCGCCGCCAGATTCTCGAGGAGCTTGCGTGGCGGCGGGCTCCCCTCGTTACCGTCGAGCTTGAGCACCCCTGGCTCCGGCTGGACCGGACCCTCATAGAGATCCCGAGGAATCCAGGTCGAAGGGAGGGGTGATCCGCGGCCGGTCGGCGGTGATCCTCGGTCGGCCGGCGGTGATCCTGGGTCGGTCATGGGACGATCTGCGAGATGGACGTGACCACCACGTCGCTAGCCCCGGCAGCTTTGATGGCCGGGATGATGTCGGGGAGCTCATCCCTCAGCACGGCCGCTTTGACGGCGTATCCACTGTTTCCGTAAAGCGGGGCCACGGTGGCCTCGCGCATGCACGGTAGGAGCGATACCACTTCCTCGAGACGGTCTTCGGGGGCGTTCACTTCGACCATGACCCTCTTACGGGCGTCGAGCACGCTTCCGAGCAGCAGGCGCAAATCCTCGATACGCTCCCGCTTCACTTCGTTTCGCATGGCTTGGGGACTCGCGTAGAGCCGCGTCGACGACGTGATCACCGTGTCGACGATCTCGAGGTCGTTCGCCCGGAGCGTGCTGCCGGTCGCCGTGTTGTCGACGATGACGTCGGCGTCTTCCGGTGGGAAAACTTCCGTGGCGCCAAAACAGCGCACGAATTCGGCGTCGAGGTCTCGCCGCGCGATCCACGCCTTGGTGAGCGTCTCGTACTCGGATGCGACCACGAGCGGCCGCCCGATCTCGTCGAGGCGCTCGAAGAGGCCCGTGGGCGCGGCCGCCACAACACTCACGGGGTCGAGCCCCGTATCCAAGAGCTCCACAACCTCGGCATCCAGCTCCTGGACCCAGTCGGCTCCGGCGAATCCCACGTCCCGGCTCCCCAGCTCGAGCATCTCGACGATGTTCTGGTGCTTGAGGATTTTGGCCTCGCAGTCGGAAAGGGACACGGCGGGCCGGTAGCCGCGGGCCGTGGGTGTCACTCGGATGCCGGCGTCGGCCAGCAACGCGAGTACGGCGTCCTGCATGCGGCCCTTCGGCAGCGCGAGGCGCAGGGTATCGTTTTCGGTAATCTTTCGGCTCATGGAGGAGCTCCGTTGGTGGTGCCGGAACTCCGAGGTAGGCATAAACGAAAAACGCCGACCTCGGAGGCCGGCGGATGGTGCGCTTGGGTCGTCAGACGATTCGACTCAGTGGCACAGCCCCAGCCAGCCGCCCGGGAGCGGGTGGTGATGATGAGGGTGCCGATGGTGCCGAGTCAAAGTCTTCATGGCGGATACGTTAATAACAGGAGGTTCGTGAGGTCAAGTGGGCTGGTGATGCACCGCGGTCGGGGCTGATGTGCTTGGCCACACGAGCACTGAGTCGGGATCGGTCAGATCTCGATCGGCAAAGTCTTCTCCGGACGGGACACTCTGTGCTCGGCACGACGCTGTCGATCCGCTTCTACCAACGCGCGTTGGATCTCGGGGCAGACGCTTCGAACCGTGTCGATATCATCTCTGCGCAACTCATGGAGAGCACACGGAGTCATTGCCCGGCACGTCGCCGTCCGTGGAGTCCCGTGTAGTAGCGCCATTTCACCGAAGAATTCCCCTGCGATGAGCGTCGCCAAGTCCCTACTGGCTCCACCCTCTTGCCGCGACACTCTGATCACGCCTCTCGCCACCAGGAACAATGAGGAACCCGATCCGCCTTGGCGGACGATTATCTCACCGGCTGGTACCGTTCTCCGCCGAAGCTTGGCGGCCACGACGGAGAACTCGCCTTCGGGCATATCAGTGAAGAACGGCACGTTCTTCAGGAGCTCCTCAGGACCGACCGTCAGCTTCTCCGGCTGGCTCGCGCGGATCTCCCTCAGCTCTGCCGACAGGTCTTCGAGCATGCTCTCTGCTACTCCCTGGGGAATCAGAGCGGCGCGAGCCTTTTCTTCAATGGCTTCACGCTCTGTGTGCAGGACCATTCTCCTGGCTAGACGTTCCTGCGCCGAGCTCACGAACTCGGGAAACTGCTCGGCGCTTTCATCGATTCGGTCCCGGGCCTGTTCCCGCCAATACTCGTAAGTGGCCCGGAGGTCGACAAGGACTTCGGGTGGTGTCGACTCGACTTGATCGAGCTTGTCCAATTCAAGCGTTACCTGGAAGCTGACCTGGGACCGGGCCCAGGCGATCTCATAATCCCGAGCGGTCCGCTCCGCCCGCAGCCTCTCTGCCCACCGGCCCCAACCGGGTACCCGATCCAAGATCCGATGGACGGTGCTCTCCATGCGCTCGCCGGTAGGAGGGTATAGCGTGTACTCGGGTAGACGGCCCTGGTGTCGGATTCCCTCGATCTGAAGGTCGATGGAGTGGGCCAAGCTGCGGTACGTTCGCTCCGTCAGATGGCCGCGGGAGAACATCTGGTAGTACAGGATGTTCTCCTTTCCGAATAAGCGGAGGTAGAGAAGTCTCCGTGTCTGCTCGGAATCCAGGCCCTCTTCTCTGAGCTCCTCCAGCTCACGCTTCATCGCTTCGATCTTCGCTTCACATCGCGTGCGCAGCTGGTCCGAGATGAGGGGCGAGAAAAGCCCACCTGTTTCCAACTCTGGAATCCGTTCCAACGTCCGCTGCTTGGCGGAGAGGAGTCCTTCGAGGCGCGCCAATCGGTCGGACAGCGGGGGCACGTGCAATTTGAGTTTTCTGACCAGAGCTTCGATGGTGAGCCCCTGCGCCAACAGGCTGAACAGAACCGCGCCCATGACCAGCGCTACGATGACCTGATTGAGATCGCCAAACCCCGCCACCTCTCGCCCGAAGTCCGGGAGGCTGAGAGCGACGGCAAGCGCCAGTGCGCCCCGAAGTCCACCCCAGAACATCACCACCTGATGACCGCGGCCGACGGGATCGTACGCGGGAAGACGACCGATTCCCGGCACAAGGCCGAATACGACGACCGCCCGGGAGGCGAGCATCGCAGCGATGACCACGAGAAGCAGCGGGAAGCTGTCGGCCAGAGCCCCCAAGTCGACCGCCAGGCCGACCATGAGGAAGATGAGGGCATTGGCCACCATGGCCATGTATCCCCAAAAGCGTTCCAGATAGTCGGCGATCGATGGGGAGATCTTCGCCTTGCCCCAGCCGCCGATGAGCATGCCGGCCACAACCGTCGCCATCACACCGCTTACGCCGAGAACTTCTTCGGCGACCAGGAACGACACATAAGCCAGAACCGTGGTCAGGGTGACCTCGATAAAGGCGTCGGCATCGACTCGCCCCAAGATCATCCCGACGAGCACCGCACTGGCCCATCCAAGTAACATTCCACCGAAAAAGATGACGAGGAAATCCAGGCCGCCCTGGAACACGACGGTCCCGTTCGCGACCACCCCGGCCAGGAGGATTACGGTCAGGATACGTGCCAGTACGATAGCTGTCGCATCGTTGAAGAGACTTTCTCCCTCCACGAGGATGATGAGCCTTTTTGGGGCACCGAGTCGACGGAGGAGGGAGACAGACACGGGCTCCGTCGCGCTCAAGATCGAACCCAGCAACAGCGATTCGACCCACCCGAGCGGTGTCGCAACAACCATCACTCCGGCGATCAATCCAGTGGAGAGGATCAGTCCAGGCACCGCCAGGGTCAGGACACCCGACAGGTTCTCACGCAGAGCCCGGGCATCGAGGTTGAACGCAGCCTCGAAGATCAGCGTGGGCAAGAGGACAAAGAACGCCACATCCGAAGAGATCCGAAGGTTGGCGATCGGAGGGAAAGCTTCCGCTCCGAACCGGACGATCTGCGCCAGCACAATCCCCGTCACCACCAGCCCGACCGTGAACGGAATCGTGATCCGCGCTGTCGCAAAGGGGATTCTGATCCGCTTGGAGACGGCCATCACCCCCGTGGCCACGAGTAGCAGGCTGACGGTGGACCCGACGATCCCGATTACGTTGTTACCAGCCTCACCCATACCTGAGCTCCTGCACTCACACCCACAGAGTCGGGCCCGCGAAGAAACAGACGGTGCGCCAAGAGCGGGCCCTGGGCTGTAGAGTCCCGCAATCTGAGGGGCGCTTCCGCCAGTACGCAAGCAAGGCACGACCGCCGCTGATAAACACTTGGTGTGGCTGTTTCCTTCTCACTAGAGTCCAAACGCGGTAGATTCAGTCGTTCCCCCAACCCGCCTGGGCGGTCCCTGTTGATAAGGAGGATGGCTATGGCGGGCCCAAACGGTGCTCGGATTTTCGCCGGAGCGACCCGGCCGTGCCGACGCGAGTTTCGCGCAAAAGCGACACACCTCGGTTTCTTACTGGCTAGGAGCGGCCGAAGGCCATATACTCCTCGGTTACATCGCAACGAGAACCAGGAGGATCAGGTGATGTCGTCCATCATCAAGCTTTACGTGCGTGCGCTAACCACGGCGTGCGCGGTCGCCTTGCTCGCGGTAATGCTCGTCCCCGCGGACGGACAAGCCCAGGACATTCCCAGAAATGCCGATGGCAGGCCGAACCTGAGTGGCATCTGGCAGGCGCTCGGCAACGCCCATTGGGATATCGAGCCACACCAAGCCAGCGCGGCGTTGGCCCTGGTGCCCGGTCCGCTCATCCCCGTGCCGGCGCCGGAAATTGTGGCGTTCGGGGCGCATGGCGCCATACCGCCTAGCATGGGTATCGTCGAAGGCGGCGTGATTCCTTATACGCCGCAGGCGCTAGCCATCAGGAACGAGAACCGCGAGAACTGGCTCACGCGCGACCCCGCGACGAAGTGCTATCTGCCGGGGGTCCCGCGCGCTACGTACATGCCCTTCCCGTTCCAGATCTTTCAGAGCGAAAGTGCGTTCTTCATCACGTATGAATTCGCGGGTGCGGATCGCAACGTCTATCTCCAGGATCCGGGCCCGGCGCAGGTTGACTCCTGGATGGGCCAGTCGGTTGGCCATTGGGACGGCGACACCTTCGTCGTCGAGGTGGCTGGATTCACCGGTCAGGCCTGGCTCGACCGTGCAGGGAATCATCACAGCTATCAGCTCAGGGTCACAGAGCGGTACCAGATGATCAGCCCTAACCACATCATGTACGAGGCCCGGATGGAAGATCCGCAGACGTATTCTCGTCCGTGGACGATCCGGCTGCCCCTGTACAGGCACATCGAGGACAACGCCCGGATCGGCGTATTCAAGTGCGTCGAGTTCGTGGAAGAGCTCCTGTATGGGCAGTACAGGAAGACCCCGACAGGCACGGCGGGGAATTAGATGACCAAGCGTTCCTTCACGGGCTTTATGGCGTTGTCCATTGCGACGGCGTCGGTGTTGTCGGCGCTTTCGCCAGTGGCTGCGCAGGCCCAGACCCGCGATGCCAGCGACTGGGTCCTGCCGCGGACAGCCGATGGCCGTCCGGACCTTCAGGGAAACTGGTCCAACGCGACGTTGACCCCGCTCAGTCGCCCGAGTGGGCGGGACGCGGTTCTGACGCCGGAGGAGGTCACACGGATCGAGCAGGGGCGGGAAGCGCTCGTAAACGAGCGCTCGGAGGCGAGCGACCCGAACCGCGAGGCGCCACCCGCCGGGGGTAGAAACCCGATCTGCATCGATGCGGCGACCACGTGCTACAACCAGGTATATATAGACGCTGGTTCGCGGGTGGCCGTCGTGAATGGCGAGCCCAGGAGCTCTCTCGTCACACAGCCGGCGAATGGCCGTGTCCCGCCTCGGACTGCCGAGGCTCGGGAGCGGTCAGCCGAGTCCTTCGAGCTTCGTCGCCAGTTCGGCCCGTACGACCACCCCGAGGTCCGACCGGTCGCCGAGCGCTGCCTCATCTCCTTTGGCAGCAATGCTGGACCACCGATGCTCCCGAACGGGTGGTACAACAACAACTACACGATCGTGCAGACCCCCGACCATGTCTTGATCATGGCGGAGATGGTCCACGACGCTCGGGTCATCCCAATCGGCGATGGCCCGCGGCCTCCTGACCAGCGGCTCCCTGACGACATGCGTCCGTGGTTGGGTGACTCGTGGGGTCATTGGGAAGGGGATGTACTCGTGGTCGAGACCACCAATCTCCATCCCATGCAGCAGTACACCTCGAAGGAAATGAGGGTGATCGAGCGCTTCAGCCGGGTCGCCGAGGACGCTCTTCTCTATGAATTCACGATCGATGACCCATCGACCTACACGGAGCCTTGGGGAGGGCAGGTCCCCATGCTGGCTCTGAACGACCAGCTGTTCGAATATGCCTGCCACGAGGGGAATTACGCCCTCTCGAACATCTTGAAGGGCGCGCGGTACGAAGAGCGTATGAACGCACAAGACCAAACCAATCAGAGGTGAGTAACATGCGAGCGAAATTGATTTACGCGACGTTGGTGGCGGGAGCCCTCGCCATCCTGGTGTACGCAGTGCCGGCGGTTGCCCACCACGCCTTCGGTGCGGAATTCGACCCGGACGCCCCGATTCGGCTCCAGGGTAACATCGTGAGAGTCGAGTGGGTGAATCCGCACTCGTGGATTCATATCGAGATCACGAAGGATGACGGTATGAAGGAAGTCTGGATGGTCGAGGGAGGCACGCCTAATGTGCTCCAGCGGCGCGGACTCCGCCGGGAGTGTCTGCCGATCGGCACCGAGCTGATCGTCGACGGCTATCAGGCGAAGGATCATTCGCTGCTGCGGGCCAACGGGCGCGACGTGACGTTCACCGACGGCACGAAGTTCTTCCTGGGGTCGTCAGGTACGGGAGCCCCGACGGACGGAGCCGAGCAACGTGGGCGAGCCGCCCCCGGGAGATGCTAGGGCAACGGTCTGGCAGATAAGATCCAGGCAACTGTACGGGAGAAAAGATGATGTTACGTAACGCTGCTTCGTTGTTAGGGCTGTGTGTTGCGGTCACGGTGTCTGGATTGGTCTCACCGGTGGCTGTGCAGGCCCAGGCCCGTGATGCCGGAGACTGGGTCGTTCCCCGGACGGCCGACGGTCGTCCGGATCTCCAGGGTAATTGGAGCTCAGCCACGATCACTCCCCTCCAGCGCCCGAGAGACCAAGACGCGGTTCTCAGTTGGGACGAGGTCGAACGTCGGGAGGGGAGGGCCGCCACTTATCTCGAGCGGGTCAGCCAACCGAGCGATCCGAATCGTCCGGCGCCGCCCCAGGGTGGTGACGGCTCGGGCTTCGCCGCGGGGAATGTTGGCGGTTACAATGGCATCTACATCGATCGGGGCGATAAGGTGGCCGTCGTTTATGGCGAGCCGAGAAGCTCACTGATCACCCATCCGGCGAATGGTCGTACGCCCCCTCGGACGGAAGAGGCACGGCAGCGGGGCCAGGAGCGCCGGCAGCTCAGGGGCCAGTTCGAGCAGTATGACCACCCCGAGCTTCGACCGCTCGGCGAGCGCTGCCTCGTATCATTCGGCAGCAATGCGGGCCCACCGATGCTGCCCAACGGGTTCTACAACAACAACTACACGATCGTGCAGACGGCGGACCACCTGCTGATCATGGCAGAGATGGTCCACGACGCTCGGATCATCCGGATCGGCGATGGCCCGCGACCTCCCGACGAGCGGCTCCCTGACCACATGCGCCCGTGGTTGGGAGACTCGTGGGGCTATTGGGAGGGTGATGTGCTCGTGGTCGAGACGACGAACATTCATCCGTTGCAGCAGTACTCTGGGGACGAGATGAAGGTGACCGAGCGGTTCAGCCGGATGTCCGAGGACGCCGTCCTCTATGAATTCACCATCGATGACCCGTCGACCTACACCGAGCCCTGGGGTGGCCAGGTCCCGATGGTGGCCCTCAACGACCGGCTGTACGAATATGCCTGTCACGAGGGGAACTACGCGCTCTCGAACATTTTGAGCGGTGCGCGTTATCAGGAGCGCTTGGAAGCGGAGAATCAGAACTAGCCGAGGTGACAGGCCCACAGCCGGAGATGAGTAACATGCGAGCGAAATTGATTTACGCGACGTTGGTGGCGGGAGCCCTCGCCATCCTGGTGTACGCAGTGCCGGCGGTTGCCCACCACGCCTTCGGTGCGGAATTCGACCCGGACGCCCCGATTCGGCTCCAGGGTAACATCGTGAGAGTCGAGTGGGTGAATCCGCACTCGTGGATTCATATCGAGATCACGAAGGATGACGGTATGAAGGAAGTCTGGATGGTCGAGGGAGGCACGCCTAATGTGCTCCAGCGGCGCGGACTCCGCCGGGAGTGTCTGCCGATCGGCACCGAGCTGATCGTCGACGGCTATCAGGCGAAGGATCATTCGCTGCTGCGGGCCAACGGGCGCGACGTGACGTTCACCGACGGCACGAAGTTCTTCCTGGGGTCGTCAGGTACGGGAGCCCCGACGGACGGAGCCGAGCAACGTGGGCGAGCCGCCCCCGGGAGATGCTAGGGCAACGGTCTGGCAGATAAGATCCAGGCAACTGTACGGGAGAAAAGATGATGTTACGTAACGCTGCTTCGTTGTTAGGGCTGTGTGTTGCGGTCACGGTGTCTGGATTGGTCTCACCGGTGGCTGTGCAGGCCCAGGCCCGTGATGCCGGAGACTGGGTCGTTCCCCGGACGGCCGACGGTCGTCCGGATCTCCAGGGTAATTGGAGCTCGGCCACCATCACCCCGCTCCAGCGTCCGGAGGGCCAAGACCTTGTTCTCACTTGGGACGAGGTCGAAGCTCGAGAGGGTAGGGCGTCGAACTTTCTCGAGAGGGTGAGCCAACCGAGCGACCCGGATCGCTCGGCCCCGCAGGCAGGCGGTGGTGTCGGTGGATACAACGGCATCTATATCGATCGCGGTGATAAGGTGGCCAAGGTCTATGGTGAACCGAGAAGCTCGTTGATCACCCATCCGGCTGATGGCCGCACGCCCGAATTGACACCCGAAGCCCAAGCGCGCAGAGCGGAGCGGAGGGAGTCCAGGAGCCAGTTCGGCCAGTACGACCACCCGGAGCTTCGACCGCTGGGTGAGCGCTGCCTCGTGTCCTTCGGCAGCAATGCGGGTCCACCGATGCTCCCCAACGGTTTCTACAACAACAACTATACGATCGTGCAGACCCCAGACCATGTCGTGATCATGGCAGAGATGGTACACGACGCTCGGATCATACGGATCGGCGATGGCCCGCGGCTGCCCGACCACATACGTCCGTGGATGGGTGACTCATGGGGTCATTGGGAGGGCGATGTGCTCGTGGTAGAGACGACCAACATCAATCCCCTGCACCGATATTCTGGGGAAGAGATGAAGGTGACCGAGCGGTTCAGCCGTATGGCCGAGGACGCGGTCCTCTACGAGTTCACGATCAATGACCCGTCGACCTACACCGAGCCCTGGGGTGGCCAGGTCCCGATGATGGCCCTGAACGACCGGCTCTACGAGTATGCCTGTCACGAGGGGAATTACGCGCTCTCGAACATTTTGAGCGGTGCACGCTATCAGGAGCGCTTGGAAGCGGAGAATCAAAACTAGCCGAAAAGGGAAGGTGATCATGCGTTATCCTGCCTCGCTTGTCGCCTTTTGTTTTGCGATCGCCTTCCTGGGACCGGTCTCATCCGTAGCGGCGCAGACCGCAGCGGGCACCTCCGGTGAGTGGGTCGTGCCTCGGACGCCCGATGGCCGTCCGGACCTGCAGGGGAATTGGAGCTCGGCCACGCTTACGCCGCTTGAGCGCCCGCGAGACCAAGGCCCGATTCTCAGCTGGGAGGAGGTCGAACGTCGGGAGGGGAGGGCTGCGGGCT
The DNA here is from genome assembly GCA_965249775.1 of Longimicrobiales bacterium. Classification (GTDB taxonomy): domain Bacteria; phylum Gemmatimonadota; class Gemmatimonadetes; order Longimicrobiales; family Gaopeijiaceae; genus UBA822. The sequence goes on along the minus strand of OZ252253.1, from coordinate 1,747,868 downwards.
ATATCGAGCGGGTCAGCCGACCGAGCGACCCGAATCGTCCCGCGCCGCCCGTGGGTGGGGACGGATCGAGGGGAGGCGCGGGCAATGTCGGCGGTTACAACGGCATCTATATGGATCAGGGTAGTCGGGTGGCTGTCGTCAACGGTGAACCCAGAAGCTCCCTGATCACGCAGCCGGCGGATGGTCGCGTACCTTCGCGGACACCCGAGGCCGATGCGGCGGCGCGGGAATATCGGCAGTTGATTAGACAATTCGGCCAGTACGACCACCCCGAGGTCCGACCTCTCGGTGAACGGTGCATCGTTTCGTTTGGCCGCAACATTGGTCCGCCGATGCTCCCCAACGGCGCCTACAACAACAACTATACGATCGTGCAGACCCCCGACCACGTATTGATCATGGCCGAGATGGTCCACGACGCTCGCATCATCCGGATCGGATCGGGCCCCCGACTTCCTGACCACATCAGCCCGTGGATGGGTGACTCGTGGGGCCACTGGGAGGGGGACGTGCTCGTGGTCGAGACCACCAACATCAATCCGGTGCACCGGTACCGCGGCACCTCGCCGGAAAATATGACGGTCATCGAGCGGTTCAGCCGGGTCGACGAGGAGACGGTCCTGTATCAGTTCACGGTCGACGACCCGTCGACGTACACCGACACCTGGGGGGGCGAGATTCCCATGAAGGCGCTGCACGACCGGCTCTACGAGTACGCTTGTCATGAGGGGAATTACGCTCTCTCGAACATATTGAGTGGTGCGCGCTATCAGGAACGCTTGGAAGCGCAGAATCAGAACTAGCCGGGGAAGGGGAGAGGGATCATGCGTTATCGTGCTTCAATTCTAGCTCTTTGCGTAGCGACCGCAGTGGCGGCTCCTGTCTCGCTGACAGCCGCGCAAGTCGGGTCCGGCGCCTCTGGGACGTGGGTCGTGCCCCGCACGCCCGATGGTCATCCGGACCTCCAGGGCAACTGGACCAATGTCACGGTCACGCCGATCACGCGCCCGCCAGGGCAGGACCGCGTGTTGACCCCCGACCAGGTGGCGGCGATCGAGGGGATGCGGGATCAAATCGTCGAGGCGGGCGCCACGGCAAGCGATCCCGATCGGGCGCCTCCGCCGACGGGTGGCACCAACCCGATCTGTCTCGATGGGGCGACGACATGCTACAACTACGTCTATTGGGATCAGGGCGACCGGGTTGCCATCTACAACGGTGAGCCGCGAAGCTCGCTCATCACGAACCCCGCAAACGGCCAATTTCCTCCGCTGACACCAGCGGGGCAGCGACAGGCCGCGGGGCTCCTGAACGTCGCCATCGGACTCGGCGAGTACGACAATCCCGAAGACCGGCCGCTTCCCGAGCGCTGCTTCATGTCGTACGGCTCCAACGCCGGGCCTCCTATGCTGCCGAACTACGGCTACAACAACAATTACACGATCGTGCAGACCGCCGACCACGTCATGATCATGACAGAGATGGTCCACGACACGCGCATCATCCGCCTTGGGGAGCCCGCGCCGTTACCGGACCATATCCGTCCCTGGATGGGCGACTCGTGGGGCCACTGGGAGGGCGATACGCTCGTGATCGAGACCGCCAACCAGCCGCGGGCTCAGCTGAACAAGCACTCGTACATCTATCCCGGTGGCTCCGAGGAGTGGAGGGTGGTCGAGCGCCTCACGCGGGTGGACGAGAACACGATCAACTACGAGTTCACCGTCACCGATCCTGGGACGTACACCGCCCCGTGGGGAGGCGAAGTGCCGATGAAGGCGCTGAACGACCTCGTATACGAGTACGCCTGCCACGAAGGGAATTACGCGCTCGGCAACGTACTGAGGGGTGCACGCTACCAGGAGCGCCTGGACGCGGAGAATCCGAACTAGTACCCGGACGGCCAGCCATAGTACGGCCAGCCGAATCCCTCGGAGATCGTTCGCATGATCGTCCATGCGAGAAAAAGGACCGAAAAGCCCACTCCGAGCACCAGAACGAGGCGGCTGAAGGGTCTGTCTCCCGCCTTCCCCGCGAGTGCGCCCTCCACCACCTCGCCCTCGGGCTCGTTGAGGCCGCTGTCTTCCACCTCCCCTTCGGGCTCGTTGAGGCCGCTGTCTTCCACCTCCCCCTCGGGCTCGTTGAGGCCGCTGTCTTCCACCTCCCCCTCGGGCTCGTTGGGGCCGCTGTCTTCCACCTCCCCCTCAGGCTCGTTGGGGCCGCTATCTTCCACAGATTTCTCCGGCATGTGTTCTCCTCAACCCGTTACGAGAGCAGTCCGATCAGGCGCCCTTCCACGGCTACCCACGTCCAGAGGGCTATGGACATGAGCCCCACCACCTTGCCCCAGACCGGCCCCACCCTTGCCTCGTCCGCCATGGTCACCTTGTGTCGGAGCGTGAAGGTGAAGATCAAGGCGACCAGAAGGAGCCGCATCTTCATCCAGAAGAACGGGCTGTAATACTGTCTGATGGGGAGGGACAGGACCTGCGGAAAGCCGGTGAGCAGCATGCAGATGAGTGCTCCGATCAGCAACGGACGCGCGTCTCGCGCGACGCTCGCCACCGACTGCTGCGTCATCCCCATGCCGAGCAGTCGCACGTCGACGATGAGCAGCGAGCCGAACACCATGACCAGCGTGAGGATGTGCATCACGTTGATCACTGGCGCGGCCCACGATGAAGTACTTATCCAGTCGCCGATCCGGAGGGTATCCAACCACTCGAAGAAAGGTAGTAGAAGGTCAGGAGGTAGCATGAGATCGGAGGCCTACTCGTAGGTCCACCAGTCGTAGGCCGTCAAGCGGCCGGAGGCCACGACACCGCCCCACAGGGCCAGGGACAGCCAGCCCGCCACCTTGGCTGCGACGGGCGCCTTGGTCAGGTCCCATTTGTCGATCGAGCGATAGGTGATGAAGTGAAAGAGGAGAATATTCACGCTCGCCAGCACGATCAACGCGATCTTGAGCCAGTAGATCACCTTCCCGAAGTAACGCATCGGCTGCATGTAGAAGAGCAGAAGTCCGGCGAGGGAGGTCACCACCATGGCGACCATCTGCCACGGAAAGAGCCGCGACTGGACCTCAGAGAAGGGAGTGCCTCGGTACGCCACGCCGACGAGGCGTAGGTCCATCATCACGACGAGCCCGGCGAACATCGCCAGCGAGACGAGGTGGACTGTCAGCGCGACCGGGAACGCAAAGAGCGACTCGCGCAGGGCGATGCTGCTTGGGAATGCATCCACCCACTCGAACAAGGGACGCAGACTCATGGGCTCACCCACAAGGTGAGGTGTGGCCCAGCGCCGCCGGTTCGGGCACCGACTACCAGGCTGATGTCAGACGCTAGGCAAACGGTCACGGGGTGCAGCGTGGTGGCGCATCGCGATACACCTCGTGGCAGACAAAACACGCTTCTGCGACGTCGTTGGTGGCGTCACTCGCGGCTTCTTGGTTTCTGGCCTCCGCCGCGACCAACATGACGTCCGCCGCGTCCTTCAGCTGCTCTGTGAACTGGGCCCAATTGGGCTGTGACAACGGGACCGGCCGACCGTTCTCGCAAAGGCGTCCGGGGATGTTGATGAGGTTGGCCGCCTCGCCCAAGGCGATCGCCGCGTTCTCGACCACCTGCCATCCCGCGTAGATGCCCGAGAAGGTCGCCGTGGCACCTCCCCCCGCGGCCGCTGGCGGCGGATTGGCGGGATCGATCGACTGGACGTCGAACAGGATGTTGGAGTTCGTGAACAGGATGCCCCGCATCACCTGCGCAAGGTTCCCCATGGGTTCGGGAGCGGGCTGGCCTGCCGTGCTCGCGCTCGCGCACGCGGTCAGCAACAGTACAAGAGCGGTGCCGACGAATCGCATTGTACACCTTTCGAGGAAGACTATAGGAGAAGACATAGCGAACAGGCGGGAACGCCTCCAACAAACTGGCGGCGTCAGTGGTTGTCAATAGCCGCTCGACGACTCGAGCGATGCTCCCGTCTGTGTTTCCAGGCTACTCCAGGATACGGTGCAGCAACCCTCAGCCGCCCTCGAGGGTGGCGTTGGGCCGGAGGACCTCGACCGCATAGGTCGAATGGCAACCGGTGCAGACGGCATAAAGCTCGGCGCCCACGTCGAAGACGCCTATCGGGTCCCGGGCCTCAGCCGCCTGGATCGCTCTCTGTCCCACGGTGATCATCGACTGTGAAAAGGCGAACCATGCGTCCTCCGGCACGGCCCGGTCCCCCATCATCATGAGGTTGCCGGACTCGGCCACCTGGAATGCCGCGTTGCGTACCAAATCCCACTCTTCGGGGGAGCTAGGTCGGATTTCTTCCGTGCCGCTCTCGTCGGTGATCCACCCCACCGCGTCCCAATAGAAGTCGGCCGCCGGCTCAACGACCGTCGCCATGAGTTCCTGGAGATCCGCAACTGAAGTGTAAGGCTCCTCGGCTGCCATACATCCGGAAAGCAGAATGGGCACTGCGAGCCAATGGTATCGTCTTGTTTTCATGGCACGCCAACCTATACGAGCATCAGAGGCGAGGTCAACTCCACTACCTACCCAGACTCGCGCTCTTGGTGCCCATGGCCTAATCTCAAGGAACTGATCGCACCCTGCCACTGACGAGGGATTGGGATGATTCGAAAAGCAGCCTTTGCTCTTGGCCTTTGCAGCGTGGTCGCGACCTCCGTTTCAGCACAGAGATTGCCTCTCGCGGTGCCCGAAGAAGTCGGTCTGTCATCCGAACGACTCCAGCGTATCGGAGACGTCTTCCAGGACTACGTGGACGGGGGGCGTATCGCGGGTGGCGTGGGAATGGTTCTGAGAGAGGGCAGGCTCGCGTACGTGGACGCATGGGGTATGCGGGACATCGGGGCCGGTGACACGATGGAGGAGGACGACATCTTCAAGATCTGTTCCATGTCCAAGCCGGTCGCCAGCGTCGCGGTGATGACACTCTATGAGGAGGGCCACTTCTTCCTCAGCGATCCGATTGGTCGGTATCTGCCTGAGCTCGCGAACCTTCAGGTCGCCAACCTCGCCGAGGCGTCCGCGGGGCAGGACATCCCCACGGAGCGCGCCCGCCGACCCGTGACGATCCACGACATGTTGCGTCACACGGCGGGCTTCACGTACGGGGATCTCTCCAATACCGTCGTCGACGGGGTCTACCGGGAGCAGGAAATACTCTACCAGCCGACGCTGGAGGACATGGTGGCCCAGCTGGGCGAGATTCCGCTGCTCTATCAGCCCGGGACCCAATGGCACTACAGCGTTGCAGTAGACGTGCTCGGCCGACTCGTAGAAGTCGTTTCGGGGAAGCCGTTCGATGTTTTCTTGCGCGAGCGGATTTTCGACCCGCTCGGTATGGACGACACCGGTTTCCAAGTGCCCGATTCGAAAAGTGATCGGGTCGCAACGACTTATGGACATTTGGGGGCGGACGGGACGCTCGGACCGGGCGATACCTCCATCTGTGAATTGCCTCCCACGCTGTTCTCAGGCGGGGCGGGTCTCCGCTCGACCGCTCAGGACTACGCTCGGTTCGCCCAAATGCTGCTCAACGGCGGGGAGCTGGATGGGGCGCGGATCCTAGGTCGCAAGACGATCGAATTGATGACCGTCGATCACCTGGAAGAGGGGATGCCGACCGGGTTCCTGTCTCCCGGATGGAGCTTCGGGCTCGGGTTCACGGTGAAGACCGAGGCGGGCATGGATGGACTACCCTCATCGGTAGGTGAGTACAACTGGATCGGAATCCAAGGGACCTCTTTCTGGGTGGATCCCGAGGAGGACCTCATCGGCGTGTTCATGGTTCAGATTCGTCCGAATAGCGACATCACCTTCCGGGATCAGTTCAAGAGGCTGGTGTATCAGGCGCTTATCGGATGATCATCCCGGTCGCAAGCCGTAACCGCCCCTGAAGTGTGAGTGACAGCTGACGCAGGACCGATAGAGCTGATCGTTCAGGTTGGCGAGCGCTTCAACATCCCTGTTTCGAGCCGCTCTCAACGCGGCCCTGCCGACGTCGATCAGGAGGATGGCGTCGCTGATCCACTCTGCCTCGGGTTCTCGGATTCGGTCCGGCATCAGCAATAGGTTGGCCGCCTCCCCGAACGTGACAATCTTGGCTTCTAGCTGGCCCCATTCGGATTCTGTGGTGGGGGTGCGGGTCTGGATGTAGAAGACGGCGTCCGTGGTCGGGTAGATCATGTGAACCATGAGGTCGCTCATGCTCCCTATGCGTCGCATCGAACGCACCGCTTCCGACTCGAGCTCCTGCCTGGAGCGCGTCTCCTCAGGGGGGTCCTGCGCGGTCAGCGCGCCCGCAAGCGTGGCGCAGGCCGTGAGAACCATCACTGGTACACGCATCGTCATTCCTCCAAAGCGTTGGAATCCAGTCGGTAATCTGAGACCACCATACGAAGATAACGGACCGCGAACAAATGACGGGGTGAAACGGGTCCACTCTTCCGTAACGGAGTCACCCGTACTAGGATCACGCGACCACTTCAGCGGAGATCGGAGGCAGCCGTGAGAGCAGCGACGGTGTTGAGCATGGCCCTTGTCCTGACATCGGCCACCGTGGGCTACGCGCAACAGGGCGCGCCGGGAGGCGCCTGGCCGGCGTACGGAGGCGACGCCGGCAGCACGAAGTACGCACCACTCGACCAGATCAACGTAGCCAACGTCGATCAACTCCAGGTCGCGTGGCAGTGGACCTCGTCGGATACACCGGTGCTCATCGAGAACGGGCTGGGTGCGGGGGCCTTCAAGGCTACGCCGATCATGGTCCACGGGGTGCTCTACGTCCGGACTTCTCTTAGTCTGGTCGCGGCGATCGTCGCCGCCACCGGCGAGCAGCTCTGGCAATTCGATCCTAGGAGCTACGAGGCGGGGCGACCCACCAACCTCGGCTTCAATACTCGAGGCGTGGCTCATTGGGCGGGCCCGGAGGCGGAACACATCTTCGTTGCCACGGGCGACGCACACCTGTGGGCGGTCGATGCGTGGACCGGGCGCCCGCTGCGCAACTTCGGTACCGACGGCAGCATCGATCTGACCGAGGGCCTACGCCGCCCCGTCCCCAGACAAGCGTACCAGGTCATTTCGCCCCCACTCGTGGTGGGTGATGTCGTCGTCGTGGGGTCATCCATCTCCGACGGCCCGCGGAACATGACCGGGCCACCGGGTGACATTCGGGGCTTCGATGTCCGTACCGGCGAGGAGGTGTGGCGGTTCAACACGGTCCCCGAGAGGGACGAGTACGGCATCGAGACCTGGGAGGACAATTCTGCGTCCTACACAGGTAACACCAACGTGTGGTCCATAATGAGCGCCGACCTCGAGCTCGGAATCGTCTACCTGCCGATTGGCACGCCGACGAACGACTGGTACGGCGGGCACCGGCTGGGGGACAACCTGTTTGCCGAGAGCCTCGTCGCCGTGGATGCTGCGACGGGTGAGCGACTGTGGCACCACCAGCTCGTGCACCACGGACTATGGGATTACGACATTCCCGCTGCGCCCACGCTGGTCGACATCACCGTGGATGGCCGGCCGATCAAGGCCGTTGCTCAGGTCAGCAAACAGGGTTTCGTCTACGTATTCGATCGAGTCACCGGCGAGCCCGTTTGGCCCATCGAGGAGCGCCCGGTTCCACAGTCGACGGTTCCCGGGGAGCGCACCGCAGCTACGCAGCCGTTTCCGACGAAACCCCCCGCCTTCGAGCCGCAAGGCGTCACCGTCGACGACCTGATCGACTTCACGCCAGAGCTGAGGGCCGAAGCTGAGGAGATCCTGTCCCAATTCGAATACGGTCCTCTCTTCACTCCCCCGTCCCTGCGCGGGACCATCCTCATGCCGGGGTGGGGTGGCGGGGCGAATTGGTACGGCGCAGCGTTCGATCCTGAGACCGGATACTTCTATGTGCCCTCGCGCACCAGCCCGATGGTGGTACAGATCGTGGAGGGCGATCCCGAACGAGGAGACTTCGCTTACGTGCGCGGGAGAGGACAAGGTCTCAGGGGGCCCCAAGGTTTGCCCCTGTTCAAGCCGCCGTACGTCCGCCTGACCGCCTACGATCTCAATGCCGGAGAACGTGCCTGGATGGTTCCATTCGGTGATGGGATCCGCCAGCGGCTCATCGATCTCGGCATACCCGATCCCGGTCCTGTGGGGGGCGGCGGCTTTACGGGTCCCCTGCTGACTCCGAATCTGCTGTTCCTGGGGGCGAGTGGTAGTGGCGGCGGCGGTCGCGGTGGTGGCCCCGCGCAGCCTCCCGCTCTACGAGCGTTCGACAAGGGCACCGGAGCGGTGGTGCATGCGACCGAACTCCCAGTGAGGCCGAGCGGAACGCCGATGACCTACATGGCCGAAGGCAGACAGTTTATCGTTATGGCCTACGGCTCGGGGGAAGAATCCGGATTGATCGCCCTGGCGTTGCCCGCGAGTCCGTGAGCTTGGGCGCTAGCCACGACAACAACTAGGAGTGTGAAATGACGACACGGTCTCCCGCGAGGTGGTGCGTACCATGCTTTGCTTTGCTGCTCGCGTCCTGTGTAGCCGCTGACCTGGGTCCTGCCCCGACCATCGCCTCACTTTCTGCAGACGGGACCTACGAAGTGATGACCTACACCGACATTCCTGATGTGCCGGAATTTGGGGACGCCACGGTCTATTATCCCGTGGATACTCAATCGCCGATCGGCGGCGTAGCGATCGCACCCGGGTGGACCGAGGTCCAGAGCCATATCGAATGGTGGGGACCTCGCCTGGCCTCCCACGGCTACGCGGTGCTGACTCTGGATACCAATGATCGCATGAGGGACCAGCCCGAAGAGAGGGCCGAAGCGTTGATCGCGGCCGTGCGGATCCTGAAGGCCGAAAACGACCGCGCGGGAAGCCCGCTGGAGGGTCGAATCGACATCGGGAAGATGGCGATCATGGGCCATTCCATGGGTGGCGGCGGCACACTGATCGCGGCCAACAACTACCCGGATGAAATCCAGGCGGCTATCCCGTTCACGCCCTGGCAGCCGGATGGCGACTTCACCAGCATCACCGTTCCCACTCTGGTCATGGCCGGCTCGGCAGATCGGATTGCGGGAGTGGATGAGCAGGCCTGGCCGCACTTCCAATCGATTCCCGAGTCGACCATCAAGGTCTACATGGAGGTCGAGGGGGGCGATCACTACATCGCTGATACTACCCGCGGAACGGATCTGGCAACCATCGGGCGCTACGGCATCGCCTGGTTGAAGCTCTATCTCGATGGAGACGAGCGTTATCGAAGCTTCATCTATGGTGAAGAGGCCGAGCCTGACCGTGAAAAGTTCTCGCGATATGTGACCAGTCCCTAGAGCGCCAAGGCGACGACACCGTCTCCGTCCTGGCCGGCATTCACCGAGACCACCAGGTACTGTCTGCCCTCATACATGTAAGTCATCGGGTTGGCGTGTACGCCCCCCGGCAGCTCGAACTCCAACAGCATCTCACCGGTCGATTTGTCGTACGCGTTTAGCATCGCAGGCTGCGATCCCTGCCTGTCGACAGTGGTGAACAACAGCGTGCTCGTGAGGAGCGGGAAGCTCTCGCCGTCGACTCCCAGATTGCCCAGATCGAGGTCGGCGAGGGCCGGGTGGTCTCGGGGCCCGCGGCCGTTCGCAACCTGCCATACGTGCTCGCCGGTGCTCATGTCGATGGCCGTGACTCGACCCCACGGCGGCTTGAAGATCGGTATCCCATCCACCGTCGGGGACTGAGCGCCTCCCCAGATGTAGTCGAAGTCCGACGTCGGATTCTCCGGCGGACCCAACTCGACGACCGTGTAATCGCTATACGAAGGGATGTAGAGGTACTGGGTCTCCGGGTCGAACGCAGCCCCATTCCAGTTCCCGCCGCCGGCCCACCCCGGGTTGACGATCGTGCCTTGGGTCGAAGGCGGTGTGTACACAGGACCGCTACGATACCGCTGGAAGATTTCGAGCGCCTGTGCCCTGAGCTCCGGAGTGAAGTCGATCAGGTTCTCTTCGAAGGCTCCATTCGGTTCGAAAGGAGCCGGCTTGGTGGGGATCGGCTGCGTGGGATGGATCCGCTCACCCTCTATGTCCGAGGGCGGGACCGGTTGCTCCCCGATGGGCCAGACGGGCTCGCCCGTCACTCGATCGAAGACGAACAGAAACCCCTGCTTCGTGACCTGTGCGACGGCCTTGATCTCCCTGCCGTCCACAGTGATATCGATGAGGTTGGGTGCTGCCGGAGGATCGTAGTCCCACACGGAGTGATGGACGAACTGGAAGTACCACACGATCTCACCGGTTTCCACGTCGAGGCACACGAGGGAGTTGGCGTACAGATTTTCGCCGAGGCGGTGGCCCCCGTACCAGTTGTGGGAGGGCGTCCCCACCGGCAGATACACATAACCGAGCTCTTCGTCGCCGCTCATCGGCGGCCAGACCCCGGTCGCTCCGGCGGTACGCCAGGAGTCGTCCTCCCAGGTGTCGTTCCCGAACTCACCCGGCAGCGGGATCGTGTGGAAGGTCCAGAGCAGCTCCCCGGTCCGTACGTCGTAGCCCCGGACATACCCGGGTGTGACGTTGCGGTTTATGGGCGTGTCCCGAATCGAGGCGCCGACGACTGCCACGTCACGGATGATTGCCACAGGCGAGTTGACCCCGTAGCCCCGCAGGAAGGCTCCGCGATCCTCGGCCATGACATCGAAGTCCCGAGTCAGGTCCACCCTTCCGGCCTCCCCGAAAATGGGATCCGGCTCCCCTGTTTCGGTATCCAGCGAGATCAGGAACGCGTCGTTGGAGCCGATGAGAATTCGCTTCCTCTCCCCATCGGTCCAATAGGAAATACCCCGCACGATGAAGCCAAGGTTGACCGGCCGACCCGACTCCCATGTCTTGGGATCGTACGACCAAATGGTCTCGCCGGTCCCCGGGTGAATCGCGGCGATCTGGCCCATGCCGGTGATGGTGTAGAGCGTTCCGTCGACCAAGAGCGGAGTCGGCTCGTACCAGAAGCTCCCGCCCATCCGCCCAGCCTCCTCATTGCGCTCTTTGAGCTCCTCGTCGATGGACTCCCAATACCAGGCCACTTCCAGCTCTGCGACGTTGTCACGGCTGATCTGGCTGAGGGGAGAGTAGCGTGACGCGGCGTCGTCGCCATGGTTCACGAGCCACTCGGTGTCCTCGGCACCGGTGTCCATGCCCGGTTCGGGCTCAGCGTCCGGTGCGCACGACGCCAGCGAAATGACGCAGACCAGCGAGACCCAACTTCCAGCACGAATACTCGACATTGCTTGGCTCCGTTGCGTCATGATGTCGGGACGACAGCCGTTCGACCGGTCGACCGCTACAAAGACCGGTACAAAGTGGAGAGCCATCTTGCTTAGCACCATGTGGCCGCCCTCCTTTGCCTGGCCGCCCTCTCGCCTCGTAGCTTGCTCGTGACCGGTCCACTCACGTCGCAGGCAAGGGGAGAAGAGATTCATGACTCAACCTCATCGCCTGCCATTCCGACTTGCCTTGGCGGCAGTGGCCTTGCTCGCTTGTTCTGCAAACGCGTTCCCCCAGGTCCCGGATGCACGCTTCACACCCAGCGATGCCTACGTCATCGACGACGAGTTCTTCCAGTTGCCACCCGGGCGTCGGATCGGGGCCACGTCAGGATTTTCCATTCATCCGGATGGCTCCGGTATCTGGGTGTTCGATCGGTGTGGCGCGAACGACTGTGTGGGTTCGGACCTGGCGCCCATCATGCACTTCGATCTGCAGGGCAAGCTTGTCAACAGCTTTGGTGCGAATCGATTCGTGCGCCCTCACGGCCTCCACGTCGACCGGGATGGCAACGTCTGGGTCACGGACGATCAAGGCCCCGATGGGGAGGACCCGAGACGGGATGGCAAGGGGCACCAGGTTTTGAAGTTCAGTCCGGAAGGTGAGTTGCTCTTGGAACTGGGTAAGCCGGGGATTGCCGGGGACGGCACGGATGAGTTCAACCAACCCTCTGCCGTGCTGGTCGCACCCAATGGCGACATTCTCGTCGGCGACGGTCACGGACCAAGATCCAATGCACGCATCGTGAAGTTCAACGCGCGTGGTGAGTATCTGATGACCTGGGGATCCCGCGGAACGGGGTCGCATCAATTTCACACGCCCCATGCCCTGGCCATGGACTCCCGTGGCAGACTGTTCGTTGGAGATCGCGGCAACAACCGGGTACTCGTTTTTGACCAGTCCGGTAATCTCCTCGAAGAATGGAATCAGTTTGGCCGCCCCAGCGGCATGTACATCGATGACGACGACCTGTTGTATGTCACCGATTCCTCTTCAACGCCCTCGACAAATCCGGGATTCGAAGAGGGCATTCGAGTGGGCAGTGCCCGTGACGGTCGGGTCACCCTCTTCATCGAGGATCCTCACGAGGATGGCACCCAGGAAGGCGTATTTGCAGACCGCGACGGGAACATCTACGGTTCGCTCACCGCCGGCATGGCCTTGCGTAGATACACGCCCAGGTAGTCCTCGGCGACGGCTGCGATCGTTTTCATGGCATCAATACAGGGCCATATGGCTATGTCTACTCGATGACAGCCGCAGCAGGTCTGCGGAACGCAAGACACTTTGCCCCGCACGCTTGCCCCCTCGTAGGTTGCGGGTACCCGATCCACTCACGTCGCAGGCGAGGAGAGATCATGCTGCCGTCCGTGCTCAGGGGGCTCCTACCGAGCTTCGCCGCCCTCGTCCTCGCTGCCGGAGTTTCGGCTTGCGGCCCGGCATACGATGTGGTGATCGAGGGTGGCCGCGTCATGGATCCGGAGTCTGGGCTGGATGCGGTCCGCAACATCGGCATTGTCGATGGCCGGATAGATGTCATCTCGGTCGAGCCCCTCGAGGGTGCTCGACACATCCAGGCCGCCGGTCTCGTAGTCGCACCCGGCTTCGTGGACCTGCACAGGCACGGGCATAGCGAACAAGCGTATCGGCTCCAGGTGCGGGACGGAGTCACGACGGGTCTCGAGCTGGAGATCGGGACGGCGGATGTCGAAGCCTGGTACGGGGCGCGTGACGGTGGTCAGCTCGTGAACTACGGCGTCTCTATGGGGCACATCGGAGCGCGGGCAGTTGCTATGGGAGACCCCGTCACGGGGCTCGGCGGCGTCACGACCCGAGAGCCGGCCACCGAGGAGCAGGTCGCAGAGACGGAGCGACTCATCCGCGAAGGGCTGGCCCAGGGGGCTCTCGGCGTGGGCTTGGGGAGCGCTTACACACCCGGTGCCCCGATGGAGGAGATCGAGCGGATCTTTGCCGTCGCAGCCGACGCCGGAGTGACCGCCTTCATCCACATGCGGGGTGGGCTGCAAGGGCTCGACTCGACGCTCACCGCGGCGCGGAACGCCGGGGCGCCTCTCCACGTCGTGCACGCGAACTCGAGCGGTGGCGGGAACATCGTTCGGTTTTTAGCGATGATCGAGGCGGCCCAGAGTGCCGGTCAGGATGTCACGACTGAAGCGTACCCCTACGCGGCGTCATCGACCGGTATCCAGGCGGCGCTCTTCGACAACTGGGAGAGTTGGGAGGACGACCGCTTCAACCAGTATCAGTGGGTCCGAACAGGAGAGCGCCTGACACGCGAGACCTTCGGGCGGTACAGGGCCGAGGGAGGCACGGTGATCATGCACAGCCGGACCGAAGAGATGACGCTGGCCGCGGTGACGAGTCCGATCACGATGGTCGCGAGCGATGCCATGCCGGCGGGACACCCCCGGGGTGCGGGCACGTTCGCGAAAGTCCTTGGTCGCTATGTGCGCGAGCAGGGTGCGCTCGAGCTCATGGATGCGCTCCGAAAAATGACGATCGAGCCCGCGAGAAGGCTGGAGGCGTGGGTCCCCGCGCTAAGGAACAAGGGTCGAATCCGGGTGGGGTCCGATGCCGACATCACCGTCTTCGACCCGGAGACCGTGATCGATCGAGCGACGTACCTTGACGGGTCGATCCCTTCCGACGGCATCGAATACGTTCTTGTGAACGGGGTGTTGGTGGTGGACGGCGGCGAAGTCGTTGAGGGCGTTGGGCCCGGGAGGGCTGTGCGCATCCTTTCCGCCTCGTAGGTTGCGGGTGCCCGACCGAGGCGATGACAAAGCACCGCCGGCCGCCTCCCGACTTCGGACCGATCCCGTAGAGGTAGCAGTGTCCGAACCCATCACTCGCCTGAACGCCGCCCTCAAAGGCCGCTAGGTCAAAAGATAGGAGGGGTACACAACATGAAGTTCAACACCATAATAGCAACGACGGCGCCGATCATGGCGGTCGCCTCTGGGCTGTTGATGGCGATCCCCCATAGCCCAGTCAGTGCCCAAGAGCTCGAGAGGGAGTTCATCGACCCGGCCGGGGTGTTCACCCAGGTCGTGACAGTGGCCGACCAGGGCGTCAAGACGATCTACGTGTCGGGACAGGTCGGTAACGGTGCCGATCTCGCCGCGCATGTCGAGTCGGCGTTTCAGGGAGTCGTAAGACGTCTCGAGAGCGCCGGTGCCTCGACCAGCGACGTCGTGAAGATCCGGATCTTCGTGAAGGACTTCGACCCAGCGGAGTATTCGATAATCAGCGCGGCACGACTCCGGACGTTCAACGATGAGAACGCGTGGCCGACCAGCACGATGGTGGGTATCGAGGAACTGTTCACGGCGCAGCTCCGTGTCGAGATCGAGGCCGTCGCGGTCATCGCGGATCCTGCAGTCCCTGGTGCGAACGTCACGATCGAGCGCATCGGAGCTTCGCGTGGCTTCAGCCAGGCCGTGGTGGTCACGGCCAACGGGACCAAGACGATCTACGTCTCAGGTCAGGTCGGCCAAGGCGATGGACTGGCCGCGCAGTCCACATCGGTCTTGGCGGCTGTGGCCCAGCGACTCGAGGCGGCGGGTGCGACGATCGACGATCTCGTCAAAATCGTCACGTACATCTCCGACTACACGCCGGAGGACCGCCGCACATACGGCGCGGCGAGAACGCAGGCGTTCGGCAGTGAAGATCTACCGGCGAGTACGTTGCTCGGCGTGCAGTCACTTGTCACCGATCAATATGAGATCGAGGTCGACGCCATAGCGGTCGTGAGCGATGGGGGGGGCGGGGACGCCGACACGGAGTTCATCGGTCCCACATCGGGCTTCTCACAGGCTGTCACCACGCAGGGGAGCGGTGCGAAGACGATCTACATCTCCGGTCAAGTCGGGCGCGCGGGTGAGAGCCTCGAGGCCCAGGCGAATCAGGCCTACGCCGGCCTCAGGCGTCAGCTCGAAGCCGCAGGGGCGACCCCGGCCGATCTGGTGAATATCACCATCTACATGGCCGATTATTCTCAGGCGGACGCGGCGGTGCTGGGGGCCGCCCAGCAGAATGGATTCCCCGCCGAGAATCTCCCGGCCACGACACTGATCGGCGTCGAATCGCTCTACTCGTCCACCGCGCTCATCGAAATCGAGGGCGTGGCGGTCGTGCCGGGTCGTTAGGAGCGCAATCGTGAATCGATTCACATCAATCCCAACCGCGGGAATGCTACTCATGAAACAGTCCATAACGCCGGTAGTCGTCGTCATCGCCGCCGCGACGCTCGTTGCCGGTGCTGAAGCGCTATGGGCTCAGGCCACCGGTGAGGACATGCCCAACCCGTATCAAACCACGGATGGCTATCTCCGTATGCCCATCGGCAGGACTTGGGGTTCGGTGAGCGCCGTGGACATCGATCCCGATGGTCTCTCGGTGTGGATCGCCGAGCGTTGCGGGTCAGATTCCATGAATGGGCGGTACGCACCACGGAGCTGCGGAGACAACGACGTCCCTCCCGTCCTGAAGTTCAATGCCGACGGGATCATGGTCAGGAGCTTCGGCAGGGGTCTGTTCGCCATGCCCCACGGCATCCACGTGGACGCTCAGGGTAACATCTGGGTGACGGACGCCCCGTTCACACAGGCGGGTGGTGCGTCGGGGCGGGGTCATCATGTCACGAAGTTCAGCCCGGAGGGAGACATTCTCCTGCGGCTGGGTGTGCCCGGCGAGTCCGGAGACGATGAGAGGCACTTCAACATGCCATCCGACGTCATTACGGCGCCGAACGGGGACATTTTCGTCGCTGATGGTCATGGCCAAGGCACCAATGCACGAATCGTCAAGTTTCTCGCCGGATGGCACCTTCATCACTGCGTGGGGGGAGTTCGGCTCAGAGCCGGGACAGTTTGGTGAGCCTCATGGCCTGGCCATGGACTCGCAGGGCCGACTCTTCGTAGCCGACAGGGCCAACAGCCGGATACAGATCTTCGATCAGGAAGGGACCTTCCTGGAGGAGTGGTACCAGTTCGGGCATTTGAGTGGGATCTACATCGATCAGGATGACGTGTTGTACGGCGTCGATTCGGAATCGAGCGTGGCGTCGGGCCGGAAGCGAGGGATTCGGGTGGGAAGTGTGCGGACCGGTGAGGTATGGGCTTTCATTCCGGATCCGGCGGACCCGAACGGGGCGCACCGCTCGAGTAGTGGGGGAGAGGGGATCGTAGCCGATGTGAACGGTGTGATCTATAGCGCCGAGGTCGGGCCACGCAGCGTCAAGCGATACGTAAGATACGTCGACCCATGATGATCAAGACCCGCCTCACGGGGCGGGTTCCACACGCAGTAGAGCGCCGTCGTCTTCGTCGTCCGTGAGGAGGTACAGGAATCCGTCGGGGCCTTCGCGCACTTCCCGGATCCGCTGCCTGAACTCGGTCAACATCGACTCACGGCGCAGCTCTTCGGTCCTCTCGTTGAAGACGATCCGCTGAAGGTGGCCAGTGCCCGGTATGCCACCCTGGCGGAGTGATCCGACGAAGAGGTTGCCTCTCCACGCGGGGAACCGGTCACCCGCGTAGACCGTCATACCCGCGACCGCGATCGCCGGCAGCCAGACCAGGAGGGGCGATTCCATCCCTTCGCGCGTCGGGTGCTCGGTAATGCGGTCGCCGGAGTAGTTGCGTCCGAAGCTGACGAGCGGCCATCCGTAGTTGGCGCCGGGCACGAGGATGTTGACCTCGTCGCCGCCGTTGGGCCCGTTCTCGTGCTGCCACAGCTCCCCCGTCTCCGGGTGGAGCATGAGGCCTAGCGTGTTGCGGTGTCCCAGGGTGTAGATCTCCGGCCGATAGCCCTGGCGCCCGGCGAACGGATTGTCCGTCGGTACCGTACCATCGTCATTGAGCCGCAGGACTTTACCACGGAGGCTCATCGGGTCTTGTGCGGCATCCTCGACCCGACCGCCCGTGGACATGTAGACCTTGCCGTCGCGCCCGAAGGCGACGCGGCCGTTGAGACCCGAGTTGCCCGCGAACGGCTCCGTCACCACGAGATCTCTGACATCCCTGAGCGCCCCCGCCTCGAGCCGGCCCACTGCGAGCGCCGGGGCGCCCCAGCCGTTTTCCACCGGCTTCGTATAGGTCAGGTAGACCAACGCGTTTTCGGAGAACTGGGGATGGAGAGCGACGTCCATCAGGCCACCGTTACCGTCGGTTCTGACTTGGGGTACGCCCGAGATGGCACGCGGGTCGAGCACGCCGTCGCGCACGACTCGCAGCCGGCCGTCTCGCTCGGTAATGAGCATGCCGCCGTCGGGAAGAAAGGCTATGGCCCAGGGATGCGAGAGTCCTCGGGTCACGACGCTGACGCGGATCTTGTGCTGCTCGGCGGTATCGATGACCCACGGTCCCGGCCCCAGCGGCGGCACCGGGACGCCAATCGATTGCCCGTGGGCGTGGCCGACCGCGAGTAGGCCGGGCAGCAAGAGTCCGGCGATGTGAGTGAAACGTTTGACCTTCATGCTGTCTCCCCGGGTCGCTATAGGGACTGTGCCAACTCAGCGAGCCTTTGGCCGTGCCTCCTGAGGCGGTACGCCAAGAACAAGAGACCGACGGTGAGGACGTGGACCACCACCCCGGCCGTGAGGGACCAGGCGTAGAGGAAGACGCCTAGCACGGCAAGTAGCACCGCCCCCGCGAGCAAAGCAACTCTCCAGTTCCGTACCATAGTCCGGACGGCCTGCGGACTTCTCCCCGCGACGGCCTCCACGGTTTGTTTCTGGAGCCAGCTGGCGTCGCTCCCGAGCCGAGCTTTCGCCATTTGCTTCTTCAGGTGCGCGGGCTCTTTTCCGGGCCGGAAGCCCTTCATCGGTTGCTGGCCGCCAGGCGGTCGTGTCCGCCCCCTCCGGTTCTTGCCATCAATCCCCCATTCTCATCGCTACCCCTACCATCTTGCTCGACGGACGCCCTGCATCCACCGGCACCGTATCTTGCCCGGCTGGTGAGTACCCCGCAAGGCGGGGCGAGACGACCTAACCTTTCTTCATCGAAAGGCCGATGCGCTTCCGCTCGTTGTCGATTTGGAGCACCCGCACCTGCACCTGCTGACGCACACGCACCACCTCGTTGGGGTCCTTCACGAAGCGGTCGGCCAACTGACTGACGTGGACGAGACCGTCTTGGTGCACGCCGATGTCCACGAAGGCCCCGAACGCTGTGACGTTGGTGACGATTCCGGGCAAGACCATGCCAGGCTTCAGGTCGCTGAGCGCGTGGACTTCGGCGAACGAAAACGCCTCGAATGCCGGTCGGGGGTCTCGTCCCGGACGGGCGAGCTCCTCCAGAATGTCGTCAACGGTCGGGCGCCCCACACCCTCACCAACGTATCGATCGGGATCGATGCGGCTTCGGCGTTCGCCGTCGGTGAGCAGTTCTTCCACTGAGCTTCCTTGATCCTTGGCCATGCGTTCCACCAGTCCGTATCGCTCCGGGTGCACGCCGCTCGCGTCGAGAACGTTTGATCCGCCGGCAATGCGTAGGAAACCCGCCGCCTGCTCGAACGCCTTGGCGCCCAGCCGTGGGACCTTCAGGAGGTCTCGCCGAGTCCGGAATGCCCGGTTCTCTTCACGCCACCGGACCACGTTCTTCGCCAGCACGGGCCCCAGACCCGCGACGTAGCTGAGAAGGGACGCGCTGGCGGAGTTGATGTCCACGCCGACCGCGTTGACACAGCTCACCACTGTGTCGTCCAACGCCGACTTGAGCTCGCTCTGGTCCACATCGTGTTGGTACTGACCAACGCCGATGGACTTGGGGTCGAGCTTCACCAGCTCGGCCAGCGGATCCTGGAGTCGGCGCCCGATGGAGACCGCGCCTCGAACGGTCAGGTCGTGATCGGGAAGCTCCTCTCGGGCCACATCGCTGGCGCTGTAGATGGACGCCCCGCTCTCGTCCACCATGATCACTGGAGGCCCGAGGGCCAGATCTCGGATGTAGGCTTCGGTCTCCCGCCCTGCGGTCCCGTTGCCGACGGCGATGGCCTCTGGAGAGAAGCGTTGGACAAGATCCCGAAGAGACCGTGCCGCGTCTTCACTCCGGCCCTGACCCTGGGTCGGGAAGACGGTCGTGTTGTGTAGGAGCGCCCCCTGGGCATCGAGCGCCACGACCTTGCACCCGGTTCGAAAGCCGGGATCTATTGCAAGTATCGGTTTGTTCTGAAAGGGCGCCGCCATGAGAAGCTCCCGCAGATTCGTGACGAAGATCCGGATAGCCTCCTCGTCGGCTCGGGCCTTTGCGGCCTTCAGGGCTTCACGCTCGAGGCTGGGGAGAAGCAGACGCTTGTAGGCGTCGTCGGTGGCGAGACCGATCTGTTCCGCGGCGAAGTCGCGCCCGCTGACGTAGCGCCGGTTCAGCCGCATCCGGGCGTCGGATTCGTCGGGTCTCGCCTGAACCCGAAGAAAGCCCTCGGCGCTCCCCCGCAAAACGGCGAGGATCCGGTGGGACGGTGCCCGGCCGAGAGGTTCGGACCACTCGAAGTAGTCCCGGAATTTCGCCGCGTCGGCCTGCTTCTTTTTGACCACCGTCGAGACGAGGGGCGCTCGCTCGGCGAAGAGAAGGCGTAGATCGCGGCGGACCTGGACGTCCTCGCTGACGTTCTCCGCGATGATGTCACGGGCTCCGACGAGCGCTGCGTCCTCATCTTCGACGCCCCGCTCGCGATCCACGAAGTCGGCCACGTTGATCAATTGACCCGTCTGGGCCAACAGCGCTCTCGCAAGAGGCTCCAGGCCCCGCTCCTTCGCCACCGTTCCCCGCGTGCGCCGCTTCGGACGGTGGGGGAGGTAGACATCTTCCAGGGCGGGCAGAGTCTCGGCACCCAGAACGCGACCACGGAGTTCGTCATCGAGGAGCCCCTGCTCCGAGAGCGACGCCAGGATCGCCGTACGGCGCTTGTCGAGCTCAGCGAGCTGGGCCAGACGGTCCCGGATCGCGGCCACCGCCACCTCGTCCAGAGACCCCGTGGCTTCCTTCCGGTAGCGGGCGATGAACGGCACCGTGGCCCCGCTCGCCAGTAGCTCGGAGGTCGCCCGGACCTGCCGTAGCGTGGCTCCAAGCTCCCGCGCGATCGCCGCCGAGTGATCGGGCTGTACGGCGTTGCTCGAGACCTTGGTCACGCCGTCGCGGCTCCGCTTCGCATTTTGTTTAGGCACGCCACCATGAGGGTTTCGGGGAGGGGGTCCGGGGACTGGGTCGCCCTTATTGAATTCCTAATTCTCACCCCGTGAAAACGCCACCCCTACGCTTCGAATCGATGACGCTGTGCGAATCGGCATCGATCCACGGCTGCCATTGACCGAGACCACCACGGCCCGTATTCCATATACATGTACGCTATCGGGATGGCGATCTTCATGGCCTTGGGCTTCTTCGCGGGATCGGCCCTCGCACAACAGGGCGCCGCAGGCCCCGAGTGGCGGAGCTACGGAGGAGACGCCGGGAGCACCAAGTACTCGTCACTCGACCAGATCGACCGGGACAACCTCGCAGACCTTCGGATCGCTTGGCAGTGGGAGTCGGTCGATGGGCGATTCGATCTGGACCAACTGCGAGAGGACTATCCCAACCTCCAGGTTCCCAACGACATCTCGGCGATCCGCATCTCGAATCTCAAGGCGACGCCTTTGATGGCGGGCGGCGTCCTCTACATCTCCACCCCTCTGTCCCAAATCGCGGCGATCGAGGCTACCACCGGCGAGACGCTCTGGGTCAACGATCCGCGGGCCTATGCGTCGGGCATTCCGACCATGATGCTCGGCTTCAGCAAC
This sequence comes from Longimicrobiales bacterium, assembly GCA_965249775.1. Lineage (GTDB taxonomy): Bacteria > Gemmatimonadota > Gemmatimonadetes > Longimicrobiales > Gaopeijiaceae > UBA822. Next base: position 1,726,731 of record OZ252253.1, on the reverse strand, counting down.
CGTGGGCTGGCCCACTGGACCGACGGAGAGTTGGAGCGGCTGATCATGGGGACCGGAGACGCCTACTTGGTCGCCGTCGACGCCAAGAGCGGGGAGCCGGTTCTCGCGTTCGGCCATGAGGGTCGGGTCGACCTGATGGACGGCATACCGAGGGCCCGCAGGTCTCCAGCCCCTATGAACTACTCGGTCACGTCGGCCCCTGTCGTGTGCGGGGACGTGGTCATCGTGGGGTCGGCCATCTCGGACCAACCCCGGTTCCGGGAGGCTCCGCCCGGGTGGGTCCGCGGCTTCGACGCCCTCACCGGCGAGCTGCTCTGGACGTTCCACACAATCCCCCAACCCGGAGAGTTCGGCCACGAAACGTGGGAGGACGACGCGTGGCAGTATACGGGGAACGCCAACGTTTGGACGCTCATGAGCGCCGACGAGGAGCTCGGCTACGTCTACCTCCCGGTCGGCAACGCGACGAATGATCACTATGGCGGCCATCGGCCGGGCAGCCTTCTCTTCGCGAACAGCCTCGTTGCCCTGGAGTGTTCGACCGGAGCGCGCGTTTGGCACTACCAGCTCGTACATCATGATCTGTGGGACTACGATCCGCCGGCCGCTCCCAACCTGATCGACATCACGGTGGACGGGAGAGCGATCAAGGCTGTCGCGCAGGTGACCAAACATGCCTTCACGTTCGTCTTCGATCGCGAGACCGGCGAGCCCGTGTGGCCAATCGAGGAACGACCGGTTGCGCAGGGCGACGTGCCGGGCGAGTGGTACTCGCCCACGCAGCCCTTCCCGACGAAGCCCCCTCCGTTCGATCGGCAGAACGCCACCATCGACAACCTCATCGACTTCACGCCCGAACTGCGAGCCGAGGCGATCGAGATTCTGGAGCAGTACCGAAGCGGCCCCCTCTTTACGCCGCCTTCGCTCGTCGACGAAGCGCCTGATGGGACCCGGGGCACAATAGCGCTTCCAGGCTACACGGGCGGCGCGAACTGGAGCGGCGCAGCCGTAGATCCGGAAACAGGCATTCTGTATGTGTCGTCGGCAACACAGCCGATCATCCCCCGTCTGGTGGAGCCCGGGCCGGAGTCTACCCTTCGGTACTCGCGTGGCCCGATGCGGGCGCCGCCGGGCCCGGACGGTCTGCCACTCTTCAAGGGGCCGTACGGCAGGATCACCGCGATCGACCTCAACGAAGGAGAGATTATCTGGCAGGAATCCAACGGTCTTGGGCCGGCCAGCATCCAGAATCATCCACGGCTGGAGGGTCTGGAGTTGCCACCCGTCGGTGGCGGCCGGGATTTCTTGTTGGTTACCGAGACCCTCCTGTTCTCAGGCCAGCAACGGCCTGATGCGGAGGGGTCTTACGTACTGACTGCGCGTGACAAGGCTACCGGAGAGGTCCTCGCGGAGGTCCCGTTGCCTGGCAGAGCGATCGGCGCCCCCATGAGCTACATGGTCGGAGGCACGCAGTACATCGCTGTTACCGTCCAGGGTGGGCAGGGGAACCCACCCCGACTGGTTGCTTTGGCCGTGAATTGAGGGCTTGACCCCAGCCGGAGGATCGAACAATGAAACGCACCGCGCTTTTCTCCCTGGCGAGTGTCCTTTTCGTCGGTTGCAGCGACGCCAGACAGCCGATAGACGACGAGGTGGTGGTCCATGAGCTCAAAGCCTCACCATCGACTATCCACATCTCTTTCTTCGACGCTTCGCTCGAGCCGGTTCTGCGCATTGAATCGGGTGATGTGGTAAGACTGGAAACGGCAACAGGAAACCCGCGCTGGTTCGAAAACCTGGGCGTTCCCCGGGATCAGATCCCGCCCGAGCTGTACGCAGTTTATGAGGGGTATGAGTCGAACGGTCGAGGAGACCATACCCTGAATGGTCCCATCTTCGTGAACGGGGCTGAGCCGGGCGACGTGTTGGAGATCCGCATCCTGTCTGTTGACGTCAGGTTGCCGATCGCGGGCCAGGGTCTTGGCAGGCGACTTTTTCCCGGGGAGACCTTTTCCAACGGGTCCCGGGTCCACTGGATCGACTTGGAAAACCGGACAGTCGAGTTTGCGCCTGGTGTGGTGGTCCCCATCAAGCCGTTTTGGGGGGTGATCGGAGTTGCGCCGCCTCCGGAAATGGGGCGAGTGGGGAGCGGCGCGCCGGACATCTTCGGTGGCAACATGGACAATCGCGACCTCGGGCCGGGCAGTATCTTGTACCTGCCGGTCCATAATCCCGGTGCGCTGCTCTCTGTCGGCGACGGTCACGCAGTGCAGGGGTATGGTGAGATCTCCGGTTCGGCCGTGGAGACTTCTCTCAAGGGTGAGATCCAGGTGTTTCTGCATAAGAACCAGGAGCTCGAATGGCCTCGCGCCGAGACTCCCACCCATTACATGACCATGGGTCTCAATGCTGATCTCGACGAGGCCGCAAGACTCGCGGCCGCCGAAATGATCGACTTTCTGGTTGAGACAAAGGGTATCGACCGCGAGACGGCGATCCTCTTGTGCAGCGTGGCCATGGATATGGTGGTGACTCAGGTCGTGGATGGGACCAAGGGCATTCACGCCATGATCGCGAAGGAAGTGTTTGGAGACTAGCGCCCCAACCACACCTCCACCGGCTTCTCCAGGACCGCCGTCACCGCTGGACAGTGCTTGGAGGTCGCTCCAGTCCTCGGAGACTTGACACCTCTTCGACGTTCAAATGAACAGGCCCCGGGGCATGCAGCCCCGGGGCCTGTTGCTGTACTAAGCCTCGTGCTAAGCGGTCGTCCGACCGCCTAGACGCTACTTAGCGGTTGTTGTTCGAGTCGTCCACCTGGTCGATCTGGTCGTCTGACGAGTCGGCTATCACGTCCGCGGGGATCTCCTCACCCACCACGATGCGTCGCTCGCCCATCGTTCGGAAGCTCATGTAACCTTGCGACATCTCCGCGTGGGTGGGCCGGCCCCACCGAACATCGACGCTCGGATCCGGGTTGGCAGGGTTTTTCTCCGAGTTGTCCCACCAGAGCGTGAACCGGAGTACCGAGCCGGCCGGGATGAAGGGTGGATCCGCGAACCGGTACGAGTGCTGCCAGTTGAACTTGTAGTCGGGCACGTGGAGCAGCGTCTCGTGGCCGCCGTCCGGATAGGTAACCTCGTACAGGGCTGCTTTACCGCGCAGGTGCATGTGGGGCATGAAGCGGAGGAGCTCGACGTCCTCCTCGAACGTGTACTCCCGAGATGCCGAGTAGCTCGGGGCTCCGGCCGGAATCAAGATGGGGCGAATGAAGAGACCGTTGCCGCCGGTGACGTGCCGGATCACCTCGCCCGGCTCCTTGAAAATGATTCCCACTTTGACGTTGCTGCAGACCGCCGTTCCAGGGCCCGGCGTCTTGTTGTAGTGCATGTTGAAATTGATTTCGCGCGGCCCCGCTCGAAGCAGGCGGCCGTAGCCATCCTCGTACACGCGCGGTTCCGCTCCAGGAACCAGGCCTCCGACCCCGCCCACGATGTGGTGCACGGCGGGTCCGTTACGGTACTCCACTGATTTGATCCAGCGATCCTGAGGGAGCTGCTCCTGGGTGAGCCGCAGAGGGATGTCGACGTAGATGTCTCGGATATCGTCGGTCAGGCAATACTCCTCATCGAACGACAGTATCAGATCGGGCTCTCCGAGCGTCCATTCGCTCCCGCTGTTCATCGCGGCCGTCAAGAAGTCGGGCGTCGGTGGCGCGTCGGCAGGATTCCCTGCGGGGGTGCCTTCCTCGGACCATGCGATCAACGTCGCCCTCTCCTCGTCTTCGAGGACGCGCTCGTTCTCGAACGTTCCCTTGTGCGCGTCGGCAGCGTCCCATGGCGGCATCCGGCCCTCACGGACGGCGCTCGCAATCCTGGGGGCCCGCACGCGCGCGTCGTCGTACGTGACCAAAGGCCACGGAGCGATGTTTCCACCCATGTTCGTGCCAGCTTCCCGGTGACACGTCTGGCAGTTGTTCTGCAGAATGGGCAGAACGTCGGCGTAGAACGTAGGCGTCGCGAGCGCGGTGGCGCCCGGCTCGGGGGCCACGACGAGCGCGGTAGCGACGGCCTGCTGGGCGGTCACTGGTTGTGCAGCGAAAGAGACGATGGCCAGAACGACGAGGAGCGAGGCTCGCATGAGGGACCTCCGTGTTTTCGTGAAATCTGGACGCCGACCGACCGAAGTCGTCTGCCGACGTACCCATCAGTTAACAAATATGCCACGTGTAGGCAAGCAAAGACATCCGGGTCGGAGTTGGGATCGAGGGGCTGTGCTGGGGGGCCTCGAGCCGAAGGCTCGCTCGAGTGGTTTGCACGAACGAGAAAGGCCGGGCCCCACGTAGTGGAGGCCCGGCCTTTCGCCAGTTCTTAGCTGCGTTTACTCGTTGGCCTCGTTGGCCCTTGCCCGCTGGTTTCTCCCCAGTGCCTCGGGAATCGGGTCTCCCACGACGTAATTGGTCTCCTGGAGTCGTCGGAAGTTCATATACCCCTGCGACATCTCCATGTAGGTGGGCCCGCCCCACCGCACATCGACCGTCGGGTCGGGGTTGGCGAGGTTGTTCTCCGAGTTGTCCCACCAGAGTGTGAACCGGAGCACCGAGCCTGCGGGGATAATGGGGGGCTCCGCGAAGTGATACCTGTGCTGCCAGTTGAACTTGTAGTCGGGCACGTGCAGAAGCGTCTCGTGGACACCGTCCGGATACGTGATCTCGTAGAGGGCGGCCTTCCCGCGCAGGTGCATGTGCGGCATGAAGCTCAGGAGCTCGACGTCCTCTTCGAACGTGTACTCCTTGGAGGAGGAATAGCTCGACGCACCGGCCGGTATGTCGATGCCGCGAATCCGAAGTTGGTCACCGCCCGTGACGAAGCGAATCACCTCGCCCCTTGGCTTGAAGCGGATCCCCGCCTGGATGTTGGTGCAGAGCCCCGTTCCGGGTCCCGTCGGCTTGTTGAAGTGCATGTTGAACATGACTTCTCGCGGCCCGGATCGCATCACTCGGCCAAAGCCCTCCTTGTTGATACGAGGCTCGGCTCCCGGCACGAGACCCCCGACAGAGGCAATGATGTGGTGCACAGCCGGTCCGTTGCGATACTCCATCGACTCGATCCAGCGGTCGTAGGGGAGCATCTCCTCGGTGATCTGCACCGGGATGTTGACGTAGATGTCGTCTACATCGTCAGTCAGGCAGTAGGGCTCTGGGAACGAAAGGATCAGATCAGGCTCGCCCAGTGACCAACCACCCGTCGCTGCGGCCCGCGTGAGGAACTCGGGCGCAGGCGGCGCGTCGGCGGGATTTCCGGCCGGAGTGCCTCCCTCGGCCCACGCGATGATCGTCGCCTTTTCCTCATCCTCGAGCACGCGCTCGTTCGCGAACGTTCCCTTGTGCTGAGCCGCGGCGTCCCAGGGCGGCATCCGGCCTTCCTGAACGGCTGACGCCATCCGGGGTGCCCTTACGCGGGCATCCTCGTAGGTGACCAGCGGCCACGGAGCGACCATCCCGCCCATGTTCCTTCCCGCATCCTGGTGACATATCTGGCAGTTTTTTTGAAGGACGGGCAGGACGTCGGCATAGAAGGTGGGTGTGTCGCCCGTCGACAAGTTTGCCGAGGCCAACCTCGCCTGGCTTTGCTGCGCTGCCAACTCCCCAGCCATGGGTGTGCCGATCAAGGCCAGAGCCGTGATCGCCAATGAACTCAGGAGCAGAGAACGGGTCGTGGCTTGCATGTCATGCCTCCAGAGAAGCGCGGTCACCTCGAGTATTCAAGCACCTCGATAGTTAACGAAGTCGAGTGCTTGCGGCAAGGAAAAAGAGGGCTTTTTAGGGCTCCAGCCGGAGGGTATCCGTGCTCGCGGCCCCAACGGCCATATTTTCCGGGAGAAGACCGTGCTCGTGGAGCAGGAAGGCAACGACAGCGCGGTATTCGTCATCGGTCAGCGTTCCGCCCAACCCATACGGCATCGCCAATCGGGTGTAATCCACCAGGCCACCTGGGGATCCATACTCTGCGAGGCCCGGCGGCGTAATCCGTGTTCCTAACCCTCCCTCGGTATGGCATGCCTGACATTGGGCTTCCCAAACGGCGGCACCCAGGGCGTTTTGCTCATCCGGTGACGGTCCCTGTTCGCATCCCGCCAGAGCGGCAGAGGCGATGACGAGCAAGGCGGCCCCGACCCGCCTGCTCAAACGGTGGGGATCCACGTGCGCCACCCGCCCCTCTTTCCGATCACCCGTCTACGCCACTTCGATGGGATGAGGGAGCGGGATGTTGAGGAGGTATCCCGACTCGTTGAACGGAACCGCGTCGGGCTGGGTGTTCCCGGCCATGTCGGTCGCGCGCGTGCGGATCACGTGCGACCCCGCATTCGCCTCCCACTCGATCTCGAAGCGTCGCCATGCGTACTCGAGCGGCGGAGAAACCAGGCTTGCGGCTCGCCACTCCCGCTCGTCATCCAGCCTCCACTCCACCCTCTCGACCACGGCGTGGGGTGAATAGGCGAATCCCCTCAACACCTGTCGACCGGCAGGGACTCCCGCGGGCCAGTCCAGCGCCAGCGTACTCTTTATAGTCTGAGTCGTCACGGGCCCACCTTCAGCGGGCGCGTACGTCTCCGGGGGCCACTCATCGCCAATGAGCACATACGAGCTCGTGTTGTTGCGAACCCACAGGGTCTCGGTGGAGACCTCGATTCGGGTCACCCATTTCACGCTGTTGCTCGCCACCCACCCCGGGACTAACCCCCGGAGAGGAGAGCCATGGTCAGGCGGGAGATCGACCCCGTTCATCTTGTACGCGAGAATCGTATCGGGATCCAGCGCTTTGGCGATGGGCATGGGTCGGTTGAACGCCACATCGTCGGCCCCGGCGAGGAGAACATCCACCGCATTGGCGCGAACGCCGGCTCTTGCCAGCACGTCACGAAGGGGCACACCCGTCCACGACGCGCAGCCTACACCCCCCGTACCCCAGGGGCCGCCTCTGGCGGTTCTCCCGAGCACCCTTCCGAAAAAGCTTCGCCAGTTCCCGGCGCACTCCAGGTATGCCACGATGGAACGGCTGGGCATTTCCCGCAGCTCGGCCAAGGACAACTCGAGTGGTTGGGGTATGGCGTCGCCCTCGATGCGGAGTCGGTATGAGACCGGATCGAGGATTGGCGTCGTCGTAGCGTGATTGCGAACGAAAAACAACTCGTTGGGCGTGATCAGGCCCTCGAGGCTGCTCAGGGGAGTCTCGAGGTTTGTGGGATGGAGGATGAAGGGAGTCGGGTCTTTTACCCAGGGGCTCTGATCGTCTGATGGAGCCCCCCCCGGTACGCTCGTTGTGTTCCGGGCTCGCTCCGGTCCCTCGGCGAGCTCACAGGCGCTCAGAACCGCGGTCGATCCGCCTGCAAGGAGTAGATGAACGAAGCGACGCCGGCTCAGGCCTCGGCGACGACTGTGTTCCCACAGTTGTGAGAGGTAGGTCCCACTACTCAAAGTCCGCCGTTCTCCCACGGGCCCCAGATGGCGTACGTGGCACCAGGACGTTGGATGTTGACGAACAGGGTGTTGCCGTCGGGGCTGAACGTTGGTCCGGCGAGCTCCGACCCGTTGGCGACGTTCTCGGCGAAGTCGAACATTCTGCCTTCCGGAGTGAGTACCCGTATGAAGTCGCTCGCACGCCCATCTTCCGTGATAACAACACCTCCGCGTGGACTGACACAGATGTTGTCGGGAAGTTCGAGGATCTCGCGGCTCGTCGATTCGAACACCAGGATCAGCTCGCCACCGTCGTCTCCGTCCGGCCGGTAGTACCAGATCTGCCCAAGTCTTGCGTCACCGCCGTCGGTGCAGGTGAAGTAGATGCCGCCGTCGCCGTGGAAGCACCCTTCGATGCGCGAGAACCGCGCGCCGCCCTGATCCCAACCCTGCTCGAACACGGCGTTGGCGTTCTGCAGGGCTTGAGCCGGGTCCGGGTCATCGATCGTGACCCAGCGCGCGGGAAGCCGCTGCCCCGCCTCTCGTCCGGTCGCAGAGTCGAGTTTGGGCTGACCCTCGACCGCCAACATTTGGAGCTCACCACCCGCCGCCAAGTCGCCTTGTTCGCCGTCGCGGTATGGTCGATTGGGAAGGAAACGATAGAACCCGGCGGCCCCCCGATCCTCGGTCAGATAAACGATGCCGGTGGCGGGGTCCACCGCCGCCGCCTCGTGGACGAACCGGCCCATCTCCCGGAGGGGGACCGGATCGATCAACCCCTCCGCCGCCGCCGGAACCTCGAACACGTAACCGTGATCGCGCATCGGACGCCAATTCTGCTGGCCTCCCGGGCCCTGCGCGCGCCCGGAGGGACCGGCAATGACCTCCTCACAGGTCAGCCAGGATCCCCACGGCGTGGGTCCGCCGGCACAGTTGACCGCGGTGCCGGTCAGGCTCACGAAGTCGCGCACGACCTCGTGCGTGACGGGATCGATCTCCATCGACGTGGTACCGCCTCCCGCCCCGGGATCGTAGACGAGATCGGGCACCTCTTCCGAGCTCGGACGGCGTCGCACTTCGTGGTTGCGAATCAGGCGAATGTTTCCATTGGGCAACGGGAACGCGGCCATTCCGTCATGCGCTAGTGGCGTCGCGACTCCATCGCTCATGACTGAACCAGAGAGTCCAAATTTCCGGTACTGGAAGTCGGGTGGCAGCGTCAGGTCCGGACCGGCCGTCTGGAGCGGCCCGTAGCTCCCCTGACCGAGCGTCGCCGTGGTTTGCCCCAGCAAGGGCCGGGTGGTGCCGCGGAGGCCGCAGCCCTGCAGCGCGGCAAACCCCGCCATGGCCGTTCCGGCCCTGAGGAAGCTCCGGCGATTCAGATCAGGCATGGCTCAGGTCCCCAGGTCGGCTAGAACCGCGACGAACGGATGAGCGTATCGGTGTAGGGCCACGCCTCCCGGAACCAGGCTTGGGCTTCGTCGGCTTCGCCGTCTCGCCCCTGAGCTCGAAGCGCCTGCTCCAGCCCGTAAATCGACCATCCGTTGTGCGGATGCTGGACCAACGCCTCCCGGTACACGGCCTCCGCCTCCTCTGGGCGTCCGGCTTCGAGAAGGGCCGCGCCCAACCAGTGGCGCGGCGAGATATTCAGGGCTTCGGGCTCGGCGTACGGAATCGGGGCGTAGAGCTCGACGGCGTCTTCAAACACTTCGATCGCCTCGTTCAGCAGGCCTTCCTCCCGGAGAATCTCACCTTCGAGTATCCCGCCGGCAGTTCCGAGAAGCCGAGCCGCAGTCGCCCCCCGGATTTGGGTGCTCTCGGGAAGACTCGCCGCCGCGTCTTTGACCCGCCCGAGGTATACGCCGGCCAAATCGGCTTCTCCGCTGCGGAGGTGGGCGTACCCCTGCGCGAACTGGAAGAGGCCGTGCTGGATAGACTGCTGGGGGGTGGGGGCCTCCTCGAGTTCTAGAATCTGGTCGAACCAACCGTACCGAAGAAGGACGAGCGCCTCATAGAACACCCCGCCTCCCACTTGGTCGGCGTACGCTTGTGCGGCCAAGAGCGAAACGGCCCCTTGGCCTGCCATGGATCCTGCGAACAACAGCATGTGCAGGTTGTGAGTCGCCCCGTAGGAGACACCCTCCCGGAATGCCACGCGCTGGTCCGAGTGCCACGCGTCGAGGTTCGACCGCACGGCCGAGTTCCAGCGCCCGATCCGGTTGTACGTGTGCGACGGCATGTGGTTGATGTGACTCGACCCGGGAATCGAGGCCCCGAGAAGATCCGCGCATGTCTCTGCCTTCCCAGGCTCCTCCGTGGCTTCGGTGGCGTGGATGTAGATGTGGCACGCGCCGGGATGGTTGATGTCCTTCGCCAGAACCGCTTCCAGCACCGCGTGGAATTTCTGGACCGAAGGATTGCCAAGCCGGTAGTTGGCGCGCACGGGGTCGAGGAGAATCAACGACTCGGCATAGAGCGTGGCGACGTCCAAATCATCGGGGTGGTCCCGGTAGACCTCAGCCATCGCTTGTGAGTACATCGAGTCGAGCTGTGGGCGACGATCGCGGTCTTCCTCTTCCGTGAAGCGGAGCGCCATCGCGTTGATCAAAGCCCGTTCCGATGGAGTTCCGGACTCTGCCGCGAGCACCATCGCCTTTTGGATCGCTTCGTACGCGAGCGGCGCGTTCGACGGCCGCATCCGTCCATTGAGGAACGGCCCCCGTGCCCACGCTTCGCCGAAGAAGCACATCGCACAATCGGGGTCCCGCCGCTGGGCCTCTTGAAACGACTCCAACGCATTGGGAATCGTGAACGCATACATCATCTGGGCGCCCTGATTGAAGTACGCTTGTGCATCCGGGTAGGCCGTTGTGATGTCGCGGCTGAATGGCCCGGTCACCGCCGACAACAGGGCAACCTCCGGCTCGTCGGACCCCGAGCTCTCTTCCGCGCTCTGTTGCGCCCACGATGTCGAGGGGATAACGAGGCTCAACAAAGCGAGCGCGTACACGGGGAACAAGTGGATTCCTAACCGCCCAATTCTATCTCGCGGCGTCTCGATCATCTGCATCTGGGTCTCCTAGTAAGCCGGTTCGTCCGGTCGCTTCTCACCTGCCGTGACGGCGAGCCGCAGCCGATTCTGGGGCGGCGGAAGCGCACAGACTGTAAAGGCGCTGAACACACACGGGGGGTTGTACGCGCGGTTGAAGTCGATCGTCGTCCAACCCTCCTCATCCGCGAGGGGCACGCTCAGGTAGCGCCCCGCCTGATAGGTGTCGGTCGTGGCGGTCGAGTCCCACATGATCATGAAGTAGGACCTGCTGCGCGCGCTCTGGAGGACGGCGATCAGCCTGTGCTCACGCCCATCCGCCTGAAATACGAGCTCGCCGGGCGTCTGATACTCGATCATGCCGCCGGTCACGTCCTGAAACGGGAGGGCCCTCGGCTCCGCGTAGGGCTCGAACCTGGCGGTGACCCGCCAATCCGTCGAAACCGGGTATGACTCGGGCAGCTCGAAGCTCTCGCGCTTTTCGGAGTCCTCATCCCACACGCGAAGCCAGAGCCGATCGGTGCCCGGCTCTCCGTGGACCCGCATGCCCAGCGACCCCAGTGCGAGGTTGGTCGTGTTTCCCGAGCGGTCACTTCCGAGCACGGTTGCCGATGTGATCCGCTCACCCTCTCGGATCGTGAGCGGAGAGCCGGCGCTCGGCTCGAGCAGGATGTCCTGACCGGACCGGTGGATGGTGCCGGCGAGGCGGGGAGCGTCGTCCTCCGGCAACACGATGGGGAGCTCCGGGTCCGAGCCGAACGGCGTCGCCCCCTGAGCGAGCTCCCAGAGCCCCATCCACAGAACGGTGCCGGAAAACGGCCTCACCAGGCGCTCACGGCGATTCGCTCGCCACTCCTGGTGTTCTTGGGCGAACTCGTCGAAGACGACCGGCTCCGGGGCGGGCCACTCCTCGCTACAGCCCGTAAGGGCCACAGCGACGAAGCTCACGACCAGAGTACCGAAGCGGGAGCGTTGCGCGGATAAGGGCATGGGGGGAAGCTCCGTTCCCTACGGCTGTCCGGTGGCCGCCAGGAAGCGACGCGCCTCCTGGAACCCGTCGAACGACTCACGACCGGCCCACACGTCGGTCAGCTTCTCGTAGGCCTCGGCGGCCCCCACACGGTCACCGGCCTGGGCGTATGCCCGAGCGAGGCCGAGGAGCGATCGCGGACGGTTCGGCATGCGGATTAGCGACGTCTCGAACTTCTCGATCGCGTCGGCGGGCTGGTCCAGGTCGAGCAGGATCTCCCCGTAAAGCTCGTGGACGGGCTTCACCGGAGATGCTGCACCTCGTGGATCCGCTCCAGCCTCGACGATTGCCTCGGCTTCGTCCATGAGGCCGGTCGCCACGCTTGCATGTCCCATCCCGGCATGGAGCAGCGCGCCCACTTCCTTCGCCATGATGTTGGCGTTCCGGTTTCCGTTCGGACCCCGCTCGGCCAGCTCCTTGAGCGCGGCCTCCGCCTGAGCAACGGTCGCCTGATCACCCGCATGCGCGGCGCTCATCCCGGTCGCCAGAAGCTCGTGCATCGACGATTCTGATGTTATCGGCCGCGCGTCCCACTCCTCGGTCTCGACGACGTACCGAGCCTTCAGAAGCGGGATCGAGCTGCTCGCCCGGGCCTGGCCAGGCGCGCCTTGTGGTCCACCCTCGAGGAAGCGGCCTTCGAGGGCCATGCTCTCGAGCCGCTCGATCCACAGTCTCGCCTTCGCGTAGTCCCCGAGCTGCAGATCGCCGTACTGGCCCCAATCCAGGGGGTGGACTGCGTCTCCCATGGGCTCGTCCGGCTGCCACAATTCCCTCGCGGCGGTATAGGCGTACTCATTGTTGCCCGAGACGCGGTCCCACATGCCGTGCTGGATGAAGATGTGGGTCGGCATGTGCCGCGCGTGGGCAACTGCGGGAGCGATCTCCGCGAATGCGTGCGCGGCTTCCAGCGAGAGTGGAGCGAGGATGGGACTGTCGAAAGCGTGGATCGTATAGTGGGCCGCACCCGGATGGTCGCGGTTCTGCTCGAACAGCTTCAAGGTAATCGTTCCGGCCATTACGTTCATCCGCTGTGTCAGGTCGCCCGTGGCCACGGAAGCGCTAAGCACCGAGAGCGCATAGAAGGACGCCACCTCGGAATCGTTGGGGTACTGCTCGTACAGCCGGCTCATCGCTTCCATGTAGCCGACCCTGCGCGCCACTTGGTCACCCTCTCCCCAGAGGATCTCGACGGCGCTCAGGAAGCCCTTCTCACGCGCCGTGGGAGCCCTGGCGAGTCGCTCGCTTGGGGTCGGGGCCAAGCGCTCGAGGGCTCTTCGTGGCTCCGTCGGGTTCATCTGAGAGAACAGAGGGTGGTTGTAGGAGAGGGATTCGGCCCAATACGCCATCGCGAAGTCCGGATCGATCTCCTGCGCCGCATGAAGCTCCTCGCGGGCCTGTATCCAGCCGAAGCTGTGCAGCAGTGCCGCCCCCCGGAGGAAGTGGTACTGGGCTTCACCCGTTGCGGATGTGGGGAACTCGAAGGAACCCACGTTGTCGAATTGTGCCTGGGCGGGTGTCACAGCCAACACGAGGAGGCCTGCGACCAGCAGAAGGGTGGGTGTACGGGTCATCAGTCTCTCCTGATGGGAAAAGGCCGGACGCGGGGCTCGCGAGCTTCGACGGAAGAGCCCAACATAGCTGCGATGATGTGATTCCGCTCCCCCAAAGTCAGCTCACCCGCCTCCTGCCCTCCGTCCTCGGGCAGCATCAGGGTCCAACTCCGCCCGTTGCTCCGGCGCGACACTCAGCAGGGCCGTCCCAAAACTCCCCTCCCGTTCCTTCCTTTCGGCCAGTTGCAGTTTCCTGTCGGCCAGCAGCGTTTCGTACTCCTGGTCGTCCAGGTAGGTAACACTGATATGGAAATGCGACATCGCGTCGACGCTCCGGCCCCCGAAGACAACCCACTGATCTGGATCGATCGAGAGTGGGTTGTTCTCCGTGTTGTCGAAGTGAGTGCGCATAACTAGCGCGGTGCCCTTTGGCAGAAGTGGCCGTGCATCGTCTTCCAACACGAAAGATGTCTGCCAGTTGTGGTCGTAGTTGTTGATCGAAGCGATGACATCCCTTCGGTTCGCGCCAGGTCCGTAGTAGTCCGGTACTCTCCCCGGCCAGACCACCTCGATCGACATAGCGATCCCATGCAGGTGCATATGCCCGCGGAAGCTATTGATCATGATCGGCTGGTCTAATACCCAGGTCCGATACATCGTCTGGGTCCCGTGGGGCGGGATGAGGATGTCCCGGCCCCTTGGCTGACTCGGATCAAACTGATCCACCAGGTGGTGGATTTCGACGTTGGCCTCGGTCTCGGGCGGATCGTCTTCCTCATGGAACCAGAAGGCAACCTCGATGTTGTCCTCGAACTCCTCTCCGATCGGAAAGTAGTGCGCGCCGAAGTTGATCGTTCCTGGACCCGTCCCAAATCTGATTCCCGTGTCCTCGCCGAAGTAATCCCACCTCTTTCCGGCACCGGCTCCGACCACCCGCCCGGATGGGCCGTTCTCGAGGTTCAAAGAGACGTTGTTGTGATGCAGGGCCCCCCGGCCTTGGACGGTGTTCTTGATCTCGGCCGCCTTCAGAAAACGAGGCTCATCCAGGGCCGGCCACTCGACGTTTACAGAGGGCCAAAAGTCCTGGCCATCCGCACGGATCGGGATCGCGCCGGTCTCGAACACCATATCTGGCGGACCCAGCCTGGCCTCGAGCTCCCATTCCTCCCATTTCGGCCAATCCACAGGGGGGGGTAGCTGTGACGGATCACCCTCCAGCGCGCCGGCGTCGACCCAGCCGACCAAGGTCTCGATCTCTTCTTCGCTCAAGGAATAGTCGTTCTTGTACTCCTGAATTCCGATGGTCGGGTCGAGGTACCACGGTGGCATTATCCGCCGTATGACCTTGTCCCTGATCATCGGAGCCCACGCGCGCACCTGCTCGTACGTCTCGAGTGGCATCGGTCCGACTCCCCCGGGCTGATGGCACCGCTGGCAGCTCTGTTGGAGAACCCGGACCACCTCGTTGGAGAAGGTGGGGGGATCGGCGGCATGCTGAGCAACCGACTGAACCACCCGCTGAGCCCCCCGCTGAGCACCCCGCTGAGCACCCCGCTGATCCCCCTGCGTCACCCCGCTCTCGGATGCAGAAGCAGGACCAGACAGAGCGAGCACGGCAAGCACGCCGCCGATCACGGCAGTACGGCTCCAGAGCACCCTCGTCCGTACGCATCTCGTCGGCACGCGGAGTGGTCGATCACCTGTACAATTGTACAATACAGCCTTAGTCGGGTCCCCCATCTGCCTGCTCCTCCTCTATCGACCTACGTTGACCCTTATCGACTTACGTTGACCCTCACGAACGCGTTCGTCCAGCAGCAAAAGAACTCAAAATCCGAGACTTCGTACGCGGCCCGACCCGAGGCATTGTAAGCCTGGACGTGCAAGAGGTATTCGCCCGGTTCGCCAAAGGTTGCTTCCGTGGCCGATTGGCCGTAGGCGTCGGCAGACTGCAGCCACGTGGCCGAGTCTACCCACCCCACGGTTCTCTCCTTCCAGGAGGGCCAATCCGGCGTGAAGATCACGTCGCCGGGTCCTTGAGACTTGAACCATCTGACCCGAATGGACCTCCCGTCACTCTCCCGGAAAGGGTTGTCTCGACGGACCCAGGCGGTCAGCAGGAGAGGCTCTCCCACCGTGGCTTCGAGCGGCCCGGCGATCGTGCCGGTAGTGCTCCCTACCCGACCCATCGACTCCGCACCCTCCGGATCCAACTTGATCTTCGGCGGGCTGTTCCGCCGCTCTAGTTGCAAGGGCTCGTCGTGGCGGTAGGTACTGTGTACTATGCGACCCGGGGAGCTGAAATACTGACCGCTCCTTTCGTCGCGAAGCGTCCAGATCAGGTCGCGATCACCCCAGTCCTGCGGGACGTTTACACTCAGAACACAGTAGTGCCTTCGACCCCCATCGGGTTGCGGCAGGAAGTGTGTCGGCTGCAGTCCATCGAACTCGCGCGGCTCGATAAAGTTGTCCGGACCGATCGGGAGATCGATCACCTGCTCCGTGTTCGTGTTGAAATAACCGAAACAGAGCTGGTACGAGCCGTCAGGGTTGGGAAACCAACCCTCGAAAATGGGGACTACAGGTCCACCGGTGGGCCGGACAAGCTGTGGGTCATTCTGATGACCTCCGGGCGGGGCTACACGATTCCAGCCGGGGACACGCACCTGGGCATCGACCGCTGTCCCGCTCGAGACTATGAGCGCCAACGCTAAACTGCCTGCCGTGAACGGTTTCATCATCGAGCCGCTCCCGTTCGTCACTCTAACCTGCTCAGATCCCGATATCGGCGGCGCTCTTCGACAGAGCGCGTTTAGCGGATCCTACAGGGGAGAGATTCGCTGGGCAACGGTACCAAGGATCCCACGTTCCTGGCATTGGGGGCGGCGAAACGTATCTTGAAGCGTGCCCTACGTGGAGGGTCTCCATGCCGGCTCCCAAGAAAAGTTGCGATCGAGTGCCCTTGGCACGCCAAAGCGCCGGGTACGCGCCCCTCCTGGCGCTTTTACTGGGAGCCGGGGTCTCCATGGCCATATTGGGGGCCCACGGTGCCATGGCCCGGTTGGGGCAAGCGCCCACCGCTTCGGCACGACCCGCGGATCCCCAGGTGGCGCGAGAGATCCTTGATGCGTTCTGTGTGACGTGTCATAGAGAGACCCGTCAGTCGGGGGGTCTCGCCTTCGATGTGCTCGACGTGGAAAACCCGGCGGACAACCCCGAGGCCTGGGAGCGCACGATCCGCAAGCTCCGCACGCGTACCATGCCTCCGGGTGGCTCTCCGAGCCCAAACGAGTCCGAGTACGAGGTGGTTGCGACCTGGCTCGAGGATGAGATCGACCGGGAATGGAGGGCCAATCCGCAGCCCGGCCGTGTGAGCGCGGTTCACCGCCTCAACCGCGTCGAATACAACAACGCCGTACGTGACTTGCTCGGCCTCGATGTCGACGTGACCTCACTTCTTCCGGGCGACGAGACGGCCGACGGAAGCTTCGACAACTTCGCGGATGTCCTCTCCATCTCCACCGCACACATGCAGCGGTATATGTCTGTGGCACGTCAGGTGACGCGGCTCGCGACGGGCCTGCCGCCTGAAAACCCAGTGGTGGAGACGTTCGAGGTTCCTCTTCATGTGGTTCAGGACCAACGGCAGAGCGAAGATCTGCCCTTCGGGTCCCGAGGCGGCATCGCGGTTCCCTTCAACTTCCCCGTCGACGGCGATTACGTGGTCAAGGTCCGCCTACGAGGCAATTGGCAGGACTACATCATGGGCATGGGCTGGCCTCAACAGATCGACGTGCGACTCGACGGCGAGTTAGTGCGCCGATTCACAACAGGAGGCGAAGCCCCTGGGAGGCCCGCGCCGATGAGCTTTACGGGGCCAGGTGAGAGGGGCGACCCCGAGTGGGAAGTCTACATGCTCACGGGCGACGAAGGGCTTGAGGTCCAGCTTCCGGTCGGGGCCGGCCCCCGGATCGTCGGAGTCTCGTTCGTCAGGGAGCTGTGGGAACCCGGAGGCGCTCCACAGCCGATACAGCGGGGCAGGCTCCTGGCGAATGACGAGCTCTATATGGACTATCAGAGCGTACACTCCGTCGAGATTGGAGGGCCTTACCAGGCCACGGGACCGGCGGTCGACACAGATAGCAGACGTGAGATCTTCGTATGCCACCCCAGTCGCGGCGCCGAGGAGGAAGCGTGCGCCGCCGAGATCCTCGCTCGGCTGGCTCGGCGGGCCTATCGCCGCCCCGTAACCGGCCGGGACGTCCAAACGCTTCTCGAGTTCTTTCACGAGGGGCGAGAGGCCAGAGGCAACTTTGACGCGGGGATCCAGTTCGCACTCGAATACCTCCTTAGCGACCCCGACTTCTTGCTGCGCGTCAGTCGGGAACCGGAAGGCACGGACGCGGGAGAGGTCTTTCGTCTGAGTGATCTGGACGTCGCATCCCGCCTATCGTTCTTCCTGTGGAGCAGCATCCCCGACGAGGAGCTTCTCGACCTCGCCGAGAGGGAGGATCTCACGAATCCAGAGATTTTGGAGGATCAGGTGAGGCGCATGCTGGCGGATCCAAGGGCCGCATCAGCGCTCGTAGATGGATTTGCGGCTCAGTGGCTGAACGTGCGTCGAGTCGGAGAGGTGGTTGTCGACCCGCTGGTGTATCCCAACTTCGACGAAAGCCTCCTCGAAGCCTTCCAGCGGGAGACCGAGCTGTTCGTCGGCAGTGCCCTCCGTGAAGACCGCTCCGTCCTCGAGCTCTTGACGGCGGACTACACGTATGTCAACGGGCGGTTGGCACGGCACTACGGTCTTCCGGGGATCTACGGCAGCCGTTTTCGTAGGATCACACTGCCGGACCTCGATCAACGTGGTGGTTTGCTCGCCCAGGGAGGGATGTTGGCGGTCACGTCCTACCCGGGCAGAACCTCGCCGGTTCTGAGGGGAAAATGGCTACTCGACAACGTGCTGGGATCGCCAGCGCCCTCACCACCTCCGAACGTTCCCGAATTTCCTGAGAATGAACCCGGGACCACTCCCCAGTCGGTACGTGGACGGTTGGAACAACACCGGGCCGATCGTGTCTGCGCCACCTGTCATTCGGTCATCGATCCGCTTGGGTTCGCGCTGGAGAACTTCGACGTACTAGGCGGTTGGCGCACCTCTGATGAATCGGGCAATGCGATCGATGCCGTCGGAAGTTGGCCTGGCGGGCAGAATCTCGATGGTTTTTCGGACCTTCGGGCGATGCTGGTCGATCCGCCGGAGAGGTTCGTTGGGACCGTGACCGAAAAGTTGATGAGCTACGCGCTAGGGCGTAGGCTGGAGTACTATGATGGACCTGCTGTCCGGCAAATCGTGGAGAGATCGCAAGCAGACGACTACCGTTGGTCCTCGATCATCTTGGGGATTGTCGAGAGCCCCTCGTTCTTGATGACAACGGCTTCGATCCCCGATTGAATAGAGACTCTTATGCGAGCCAGGATCACATGGGGGAAACGGATATGACGACGAGCATGACGAACGACACGAAAATGACGATCATGACCGGCAAGGCGCTGTCTCGGCGAACCGTCCTCCGGGGATTCGGTGCGGCGGTGGCGCTCCCATTCCTCGACGCCATGGTCCCCGCATTCGGGCTCCGAGGGCAAACTGCGGCAGACCCGATCCACAGGTTCCAGACGGTCTACGTGCCCAACGGCATGGCCATGCCCTACTGGTCCCCCGCCGGGGAGGGCAGGGAATTCGAGTTGTCACCAATCCTGGAGCCGTTGGCGTCTTTCCGGGATCAGATGCTCGTCTTCTCGGGCATCCGGGCTAACTGGGTGACCGCCCACGCCGGCGCCTCTGGCTCGTTCCTGACGGGCGCGACGCGGGGGGGACGGAACGAAGTGGAGATCCTGGCGGATATTTCGATGGACCAGCTTCTGGCACGGGAGTTGGGGAGTGAGACCCAGTTGGCCTCCCTCGAGCTCTCGATGGACGCACCGGCCAACGCCGGCGCCTGCACGGCCAACCTCAGCTGTGTCTATACTCACACGATTTCCTGGCGGAGCCCCACGCAGGCGCTGCCGATGGAGTACAATCCGCGTGTGGTGTTCGAGCGGTTGTTCGGGGACACCGGTAGCACGGAGCGCGCGGCGCGTGAAGCGCGGCTCCGTGAGCAGTCCAGCATACTGGACAGGGTGAACGAGAAGCTGGGCGACCTGCGACGGCAGATAGGGCCGGAAGATCGCGCCATCGTGGACGAGTATACCGACGCCGTCCGTGACGTCGAGCGGCGCATCGAGAGGGCCGAGGAGCAGATCGACGTGGAGCTCCCCGTCTTGGAACAGCCTCAAGGAGCCCCGCCCGTTTTCGAAGACCACCTCGAGCTGATGTTCGACCTGCAGCTTCTGGCATTCCGGACCGACCTCACCAGGGTGGTCACCTTCATGATGGGGAAGGAACAGAGCGCGCGCCCCTACCCTCAGATCGGCGTACCCGATGCTCACCATCCGCTCTCGCACCACAACAACCAGCCTGAGCTCGTCGAGAAGATGTCCAGGATCAACCGGTATCACGTCGAGCTCTTCTCCCGCTACCTGGAGAAGCTCCGAGCGACGCCTGATGGCGACGGGAACCTGCTCGATCACATGACGATCCTGTACGGCGGGGGCATCTCGAATAGCACCCGGCACTCCGGAGTGAACCTGCCCGTGATGGTGATGGGTGGTGGGGCGGGACGCCTTCAAGGCGGCCAGCACCTCACCTATTCGGAACGACCCTCGATGGCGAACCTGCTGGTAACCCTCATGGACAAGTTCGACGTGCCGGTGGAGAAGATCGGTGGGAGCACAGGGGCGCTCCCGATCGACGTGGTTGCGGGGCTGTGACCCGAATACGCGGCTTGTTCGCTCTGGCCCTTGCCTCTGCCCTTCTGGGGGCCGCGTACGACGCCCAGCTGCCACCCCTTGTGGACGCGGCGAAGAACGCTGATTGGGAGTCGGTCCGGGTTCTCCTCGAACAAGGTGCCGACGTCAACGGGGCCGCCGCGGATGGCACGACCTCTCTGCACTGGGCCAGCTACTGGGATGACGTCGCGGGCGCCGAGCTGCTGATCCGCGAGGGCGCCGACCCTGGCGCAGCGAACGACCTCGGCGCCACACCGCTGTTCAACGCTGCTCTGAACGGCAGCCCCGCGATGGTACGCAGCCTATTGGAGGCTGGAGCGGACCCTGATGCGGCCCTGATTGTGGGCGAGACGGTGCTGATGACGGCCGCCCGCTCCGGCAACGCAGATGTCGTCGGGCAACTGCTGGCCGAGGGCGCCGATCCTAGGCCGAGTGCCGCCCGAGGACAGACGGCCCTCATGTGGGCGGCTGCGCAAGGGCATTCGGAGGTGGTGGAGGCGCTTGTTGCGTACGACGCGAACGTCCACGCACGCTCGGACGTTTGGAGTGAGCTACATAAGACCGACCTCGAGCAGGCCAGCCATGGCGACTATCAAGTCTGGATCCAGCAGGGGGGCAATACCCCACTGATGTTCGCCGTCCGAGCCGGCGATCTGGCTTCGGCTGAGATGCTTGTGGCCGCGGGCGCTAATGTGAACGTGGAGTCCGCCTACGGGATCAGCGCGACCGCACTCGCTGCTCACAGCGACCACGCTTATGTGGTCGAGTTCTTGCTCGAGAGTGGTGCCGATCCCAATGCCTCCAACGGGGGATATACCGCGCTCCACGCTGCGATCTTGAGGGGGAACGAGCGCGCAGTCCGGGCCCTGCTCGCCCACGGGGCGGATGCCAACGCGCCGCTTCTCGCCCCCTCTCCCACTCGTCGGCAGTCACTCGATTTCTTTTTCCACCCCGCCTTTGTGGGAGCGAGCCCCTTTTGGCTGGCTGCGCGGTTCGTTCAGCCGGGGATCATGCGGGCTCTCACCGAGTCTGGCGCCGATCCGCTCTTCGTGCACGAGCCTGAGTACTGGGCGGGGGGAGGGCCCTCGTTCGCTTGGCAGGAGGAGGGCGCAACGACGGCTCTCATGGCTGCGGTCGGAATGGGCGGCGTCGCCGGTGGCTTCGCGACCCCCGGCCGCCTGGAGCGCGAAGCCCTGACCCTCGAGGCGGTCAGGATCGTGGTGGACCTCGGTGTCGAAGTCGAAGCCCGGAACCCCAACGGCAGAACCGCACTTCAGGCTGCTCGGGGGAGGGGGTACGATTCGGTGGTGGAGTTCCTTACGTACAACGGTCCCAACGACTGATATCGGCTCGCGCATGCCCAAGACACGCATCGTCGTCGTTCCCCTTGGCCTTCTGGTTGTCGGGCTCGGTCTGAGTGGGGTCTCAACCAGCGCACAGTTCCGCCAACCGACGGCGGAGCTGACGCCCACGGTCGAGCAGCAGGCAATCCAGCCTGGGAAGACCCTGACACTCGTACTTGGGGTCGAGCTCCCAGAGAACATTCACGTGCAGTCGGACGAGCCGCGGGACCCGTTCGTCATTCCGACTCTCCTCACCCTCACGCTGCCCGAAGGAGTCACGGTGGAGGAGATCACTTATCCGGAGTCCACGGATTTTCTCCTCGAGGGGTGGGATGAGCCGCTGGCGGTCTTCGAGCATGAGTTCACGATTGCGGTGCGACTGGCGCTGGACACAGATGTCTCACCGGGCGACATCGTCGTGCCCGGGAGCCTTCTATACCAGGCATGCGACGACAGGGTCTGTTTTGCGCCGGCGACCGCAGCGGTCGAATGGCATCTGCGAGTCGAACCGGGGGAACCCCGCTAGTGGCCACCGCTTCGGGTGGTGGGGGTCCCACCACGTTGACTCCCCAAACCCAGGTGCCTAGAGTCACCGATCGGAGGGTGCCATGAGACAGTCCAAGATTCTGACCATACCGTTCCTGCTGATTTGCCTGGTCTCGCCGTTGGCCTTGGTCGGCCAGTCGCGCAGCCTCGTTTCGGAAATGAGCGATCTGGCTTGGGCGGGAGAAGTCGACAGGGCCAGAGCCGTCCTCGAGGCGAGCCGGGTCGATAGCGAGCAACCGACCCCAGAATGGCTCGCCGCCGTTTCCTGGATGGCGCGTGGGGCGAGCTTCGCGGAGCGGTGGGACCTCGCGGAGCGGTATGCGAGCGAAGCGTACGAGGGTAGTCTCGAATTGATGAAAGAGCGGCCGCTCGACGCGGAACGTTTCTTGCCCACCGCTCTTGGGGCCTCGATTGAGGTGCTGGGTCACACGTGGGACGCCCAAGGGGACCGCGCCCGGGCCGTCAATTTTCTGACTGGCTCCCGGCAGGAGTTCGCGGGCACGTCGATCGAAATGCGAATCCAGAAGAACGTGCTCCTGCTCAGCCTGGAGGGGAAGCCGTTTCCGGTCCTTGCGGTCGACGACTACGTGGGTCCGCCGCCCCCGACGATGGAGGAGCTGCGGGGCAAAGTCGTGCTATTCTTCTTCTGGGCCCACTGGTGCCCGGACTGCAAGCGGCAGGAGCCCATACTCAGGGAGCTGTACGAACAGTATAACGACCAGGGTCTGGAAATCGTGGGCCCGACGCAGCTCTACGGCTACATCTCCCGCGGGACGCCGGCGACGCCGGAAGAGGAGACGGCGTATCTCAAGGGCGACTACGTGGCCCAGTACCCGCTTCCGCCCTTCATGAGTGCACCGATCGGCGCCGACAACTTCATCAACTTCGGCGTCAGTACGACGCCGACGCTCGTCCTCGTCGATCGCGATGGCATCGTTCAGCGGTACAACCCAGGCGACCTGAGCCACGAGGAACTGGTCGCACTCATCGAGCCATTACTCGGCTAGCCGGGGCGATTCAGGTGTCGTAGTCGGGGCTTCCGCTCATTCTGTTCCCATAGGTACGGACCTACGCGAAGACCCCATCGACTCCCAATCTGGAGATCAGCATACTGAGTGAGGCAGGGCCAGTATTGCCGGGGCTCTTGGTCGATCCCGATTGGTTGGGGGACCACATCGGTGATCAGCGTGTCCGAATTGTGGATCTCCGGGATCGAGAAGCGTATGCCGAAGGGCACATCCCGGGGGCCGTCCAGTTGGATCTCGTAGACCTCGGTGAGAACCGCGACGGGTGCGAGAACGTGGTATCGGACCCGGCCGATTTCGAGCTCCTCATGGCGCGGCTGGGGATCTCCAACCGCGACACCATCGTGGCGTACGATGCCCACTGGGGGCTGCCCGCCGCCCGGCTCATCTGGGCCCTCCACTTCTACGGAGAACGGTCGGTCGGCGTGTTGAACGGCGGTTGGGACCGTTGGCAGGAGGAGGGACGGCCCACAACCGGTGGGTCAAGCCAAGCGGGGCCTTCGGACGGGACAGATCGTCCTCCGCTGGAAGCGGACACTCCTCCGCTAGAGGGAACTCACCGCTTTGAGGCGCACCCGAACCCAGACGCGGCGGCCGACTACGAGTGGATTGCCGACCGCGTGGCTCGTGAAGACGTCGTCTTTCTGGACACACGGCCCCCCACCGAGTTCGATCAGGGGCACTTGCCTGGGGCAATATGCTGGGATTGGTTCAACGCGGTCCCGACTGGATCCTGGGACTGCTCACGGGACGCTGAGTCGCTCCGATCAGAGCTGGCGACGCTCGGGGTGCATCCGTCCGAGGAGGTCGTCGTCTACTGTAGATCGGGCATGCGGGCGGCACACACGTACATCGTGCTTCGGCACGCCGGCTTTCCACGAGTGCGGTTGTACGATGGTTCTTGGCAGGAGTGGAGCATGAGAGACGCACCCGGTCATCGTGAGATGGATGACCGATGAAGATGTCGACGTGAACGTGGCCCTTGGGCTGACGGCCTGGGCGGCGGCGGCCGTCATCTTTGTGGCCGCTCACGCGGTGGACACCGAGTTTTCGATGTTCTGGGTGTTCGGTCTAGCGTTCGGATTCGTGCTTCAGCGAGGCCGTTTCTGCTTCGCGTCGGCGTTCCGGGACATCTTCCTGTTGGGCCACGCCCGCAACATGAAGGGGGTCCTCCTGGGCCTCGCCGTGGGGTCCGTCGGGTTTGGGCTGGTCATGAGCCGCCAGGTACCCCTGACCGGACTGGGCGTCTATCCGCCTTCGGCCAACGTACTGCCGGTCGGAATCCACACCGGACTCGGCGGGCTCCTGTTCGGTGTCGGCATGGTGCTGGCTGGTGGATGTGTGTCCGGCAGCATCTACCGCATGGGGGAGGGCTATGTCGCCTCCTGGGTCGCCTTCGCCGGAGTGATGGGTGGCCTGCTGGTGTCGGCGTTCACGTGGAATTGGTGGTGGGAAGCCCACATCGCCGCGACCCCGCGCTTCTGGCTCCCTCACTGGCTCGGGCACCCGGGCGCACTGGTCGTCACGTTGCTCGCTCTGGCCGCGGTCTACGTGTGGGTCGTGTCGATAGAACATCGGGCCGGTATGGTCGTCCCCCCGTCGGGAGCCCGCCCACAAGCTGTCCGGCCAAAAACTGAGAGCGTGGCCGACGATCTCAGATCAACTCTGAGGCGGCTCTTCGTTCAGGGATGGCCGGTGCTTCCTGCGGGGGCCGTGCTGGGCGCCCTCAATGTGCTGCTCTTCACGGCCAGAGAGCCTTGGGGGTTCACGGGAGAGGTGTCGCGCTGGTCCGTCGGGATGGCCTCGCTCGTCGGCACCGCACCCGGTCCCCTTGCCGGCGTGGAGTCGCTACCCGGGTGCGTTCTGGTGCCCTCGGACGGATTGTTCTTCAACCATATGCTCTTCCTGGTGTTGGGGATGTTCTTCGGCTCTTTCGCCGCGGCGGTCGGTGCCGGAGAATTCAAGCTCAGAGTTCCGAAGCGCCCTGTACGGTATGCCCAGTCACTCGGTGGCGGGGTGTTCATGGGGTACGGCGCCGGAATCGGCATGGGATGCACCTTAGGAGCTTTCTTCTCGGCGATCCCATCCCTGGCTGTTAATGGATGGGTGTTCGCGGGGTTCCTTGCACTCGGAGCGTGGATCGGCACTCTTGTCATCCAGCGCATCGACTAGATTCATCGACCGGATCGAATACAACGTGGAGAAACCATTGACGCCCATGAGGTTGGACGTGAGAGGCGAAATCTGCCCCTACCCGATGATGCGAACGGTCAGCGCGCTGAAGAAACTCCCCCGGGATGAGCGGGCGTTGGAGGTCGTCACCGACCATCCACCTGCGCTCGAGACGATTCCGACCCAGGCCGCTCGCCTGGGGTTTCGGACTGACATCGAAGAGTCGGGCGCCTCGGAATGGCGCCTCACCATCACACGTACGGAAGCGCAGGTGGAATCATGATCTACGATCGAACCTCACCGACCAAGCTCCTGTGGACCAAGCTCCCGTGGACCAAGCTCCTGTGGATCATGCTGCTGGGCGCCGCGTCCGTCTCCTGCACGAGCGACACCGGTCAAACCGCCGAGCGGGCCTACGCCAACGACGTCCTGGTCGATACCGAATGGATCGAAGCCCATATGGAGGACCCCAGCGTGCGCGTGCTGGAGGTGGGTGGGAACGCTGATGCCTTCGGCGAGGGCCACCTTCCGGGTGCGTCCTTTCTTTCCATGGGGCGCCTGTCCAACCCCGACGATCCCATCCGGGGCCAAATCGCGACGGCGGCCCAGGTGTCGACAGCCCTCTCGGGGGTGGCTCTCGAACGGGACCAGACCGTGGTCCTGTACGACCGCAGGAACAATCTCCAGGCAGCGAGGGCCTTTTGGGTCTTGAAGTATTTCCAGCACGCCGACGTGCGGATCTACAATGGCGGGGCGCCCAAGTGGACCTCGGATGGGCGGACGATGAGTACGGTGATGGTCGAGTATGAGCCGTCCGACTATCAAGCGGGTCCGGCGGACCCGGAGATCAGGACGAGCTGGCAGTACGTGGTTGACCACACCGACGATCCGTCGACGCTCTTCTGTGATACGAGGGGCCCGGAGGAATACCTGGGCCGAGACGTCCGAGCGGAGCGGGGGGGCCACATCCCCGGGGCGATCAACGTGGAGTGGACGGCGGCGGTCAATTCGGGCGGAACCTTCAAGTCCTCCGCGGAGCTGGCGGCCTTGTACGGCGGGGCGGGCTTCACGCCCGACAAGGAGATCATCACGTACTGTCAGAGTGGCGTCCGGGGCGCTCACACGTGGTTCGTCCTGAAGGAGCTCCTGGGATATCCCAACGTGCGCAACTACGACGGCTCGTGGGGCGAGTACGGCAACAACCCCGAGAGTCCGGTCGAGATCTCATGACCCGAAGAGACAGGCTGTGGGTGGCAGGGCTCAAGGCGCTTGCCGGGGCGATCATCGCCACCCTCGCGGTTCGCTGGGCGGCCGTGGCCACGCTCGACATTCCGACCGAGTTTCCTCCGCTGGCGGGACCGGGCCCGACGATCTTCTTCACAACTATGGGCGCGCTTGGGGCGACCGCCGTCTTCGGCGTCCTTCGTCGACGCTCGGAACGGCCCGAGTATCTCTTTCGTTGGATTGCCCTCGGGGTTCTGCTGCTGTCGTCCTTGCCGGACCTTTGGCTCTTGAGCGACGGAGCTGCTGGTGCTTTTCCGGGGGCGACGCCCACAGCGGTCGGAGTGCTCATGCTGATGCATGTCGTTGCCGCGGCAGTCATCGTTTGGTTCCTGACAGTGAGAGGCGTCCGCGGTGGTTGAACCGGGTCTTCCGCGTCGCTGACCGGTTCTTCAGAACCGGCCTGTTCTCTCAGAACGTCGCGATCGGATTGAGCGGCGAGCCCGTGCCTCCCGGGACCGCCAGCGGAGCCGCGGTCAGCAGGAACTCCCAGCGACCGAGCTCCGCCGCGACATCCGCTACCGCGTCCATGCGGGTATTGTCGAACAGGTGGATCCCGAGCACGATCAGAGCGAAGTCGTGGACCGCGAGGCCCGGCATGCCCTCCTGGCGTGCGGCGTCCTGCGCGAACTCCCCGGCCAGAATCGCAACGTCCCGTCGCTTCAGCCAAGGGATGATGGTGGGATCCGGCCCCGGCTCTCCCCCGGTGCCCGGTGCCAACGGGCCGATTTCGTCGATTCGCTTCCAGCGCCCGGTGTAGATGAAGAGCGCGTCGCCGGCCGACACCTTGACGCCCGCCTGCTCTTCCCAGGCCTCGAGGTCCTCGGGGTAGATGCGGGTGCCGGGCTCCAAGTAGTCCACGCCTTTGAGCCGGGGGATGTCCATCAAGACGCCACGCGTGAAGATCCCGTTCCTCACGTTGTAGACGGAATTCTTCGCGGCGCCGTCCTCTCGGGTGATCTCCTCATACGAGAAGCCGTTCCACATCTGGCCGTCGAAGAACCGGTGAGCAAACGCGTCCATGTGCGTCACCACACCGCCGTGGAAGTTTATGTTCAGCCGATCTCCCGCTCCTGTCGCTCCGACCTGCGTCATGATCCGCTGGTAGGGGCCGGGCGCTCCGCTCGCCCGTTCCTCGAGATCGGCGTCACGCGAGAGGGAGACCGAAACGCCTTCCCGCACCAACCTGGCGGCCTGCGTACGCTTCTCTGGCGTGATCAGGTTGAGCGCTCCGAGCTCGTCCGTCTCGCCCCACCGTCCCCAGTTCGACAGCTCCGTCTTCCAGCCCTCGTACTCGGCCGCCGTCACCACATGACCCGGGGGCGGGATCTGCACCTCCGGGTTGGCCGGCTGGAACTCGGATCCGCAGCCCGCCGCGATTGCGCCCGAGACAACTGCTGCCGCGGCCGCTTGAAGTCCGCTTCTTTTCATACGGTCCTTAGACATCGTAGTGCTCGATTCCTGGAATAGTCACCAGATTCTTGGTCCGAGTGTCGACCATCAGCGTCCGTCGTTCTGACGGTCGTTCAGGATCCTTCGGAAGTCTCGACCGAGGTCTTCGCCCAACGAGGTGTCCGCTCCCAACACCGCCAGGAGATCACCGGTCTCCTTGTGCGTGTAAAACGAGCCGGCCCGATATTCGCCCTCGGCTGCGATCATCCAGGCGGTCTGACCCCGGTCGTTGATCGCGTCGATGTCGGCACCCCGTTCCACCAGGAACCGGACCAGGAGGGTTCCACCCAGATACACGGCCCCGTGTAACGTGGTCTGCGCATCGTCGTTCACGGCGGTGACGTCGAGTCCGAGGTCCAGGATATACTCGGCCGCCGCGAGAGCCGACTCTTCAAGCGGCAGATTGTCGGTGAACCAACGACGCCCGTACTTGTCCTGGCCTTCGACATAGTCGGCCCCCGCGGCCACCATCAGAGCGGTCGTGCCGTCCTCGGTCGTCAGCGTCGGGTCGGCCCCTCCCCCCATCAGCAATCGCATGCTCTCGAGGTCCCCGAAAGAGGCAGCCAGGAAGAAGGGCGTCGCCCCAATGACCGAGGGCGTCAGCCCGTTGTCCTGGGTGATACGGCGCGAGACGAAGGGGAGTGGTCGCTCGAGCAGCGCGTTCGGGTCGGAACCGCGTTCGAGCAGCGCCGAGACCACTTCCGGCATCTGGTGCTGCACGGCCGAATGCAGCGCCGTGCGCCCCGCGCCGGCGTGGTTGGGGTCGGCGCCGCCGTCCAGCAGAAACAACGCCATGTCGGCGTGCCGGCTGTCGATCGCCACCAGCAAGGCATGGGCGTCGGTATCGCGGACGAAGCGCCTCTGGGCGTTCGTGTTGCCGCCGATCCCGTCCGGGGCCGACTCGTTGACGTCTGCGCCGTTCGAGAGCAGGAGCTGGGCCACGTCGATGTTGCCCTGCTGTGCGGCGAACAGCAGCGGCGTGAAGCGATTGCTGGTACGCGCCGAGACCGCCGCGCCTGATTCGAGCAATGCGCTCACCACCGGCGTGTGATTCTCCGCGATCGCCAACATCAGCGCGGTCTGCCCGAGCACTGCTTCGGTGGCGTTGGGGTCGGCTCCTGCGGCCAGGAGTAACCGTACGACCTCCACGTTGCCGACGCGGGCGGCGGTCATCAGCACGGTCTCGCCACTCGTGCGCGCCGCGTTCGGGTCCGCTTCGGCCTCGAGCAGGGTTTGGACGATTGAGGAGCTGGCATTCAGGCAGGCCAGCGACAACGCCGTGACGCCGTGGTCGTCGGCGATATTCACATCGGCGCCCGCCGCGACCAACAGGGCGACCAGGTCGCCGGAATCGAGGTGCGCGGCCCAGTGCAGCGCCGTCGTCCCGTCGCCATACCGGGTGTCGACGTCGGCGCCCTCCGCGAGCAGGGCGCGAACAGCCTCGCCGTCTGCGCGGCGTGCCGCATTGATCAACGCCGGCCCGTTGATCAGCGCCGGTCCGTCGATCACGGTCTGGGCGGCAGCTCGCCCGACGACAGGCGGCAACACGCCGATCGCGAGCACGACGGTCAACGTTTCGACGGTCAACGTTTTGCACCAGCTCGACATGATCCACTCACCTCAAGCGAATTTCTGCGAGACCACACTGGCCTGGGCACCAGCCTCAGAGGCCGAATCGGCTTGCTTTAGCGACAGGCCATCCCGATAATGCGACGTCTGCCGTTCCGTGACAATCTCGTCGGGTCGGCAGCGCAACGATCAGGTGACCTGGTAGACCAGCATGACAGCTAACCGCGCCGTGTTCCTCGTGGGTTTCGCCGTCGCGGCGACGAGCGGCGGGAGCGCCCTCGCGCAGACACCCGTCGTGGCGACGAGCGGCGGGAACGCAACAGCGCAGACGCCCGACACGCCGGAACAGGTCTTGTTCGACGGCTTCTGCGTCGCTTGTCACAATGACCGTCGGGTGGAGGCGGGCTTGTCGCTCGAGAGGGCCGATCTCACGCGCCTCGCCGAGAACTCGGAAGAAACCGGGCGCTGGGAAAAAATCGTCCGGAAGCTGCGCACGCGCGCGATGCCGCCTCCGGGCCGACAGCGCCCGTCGGAACCGGAGTACGAGCGCGTTGCCACCCGGGTCGAGACGGCACTCGACGCAGCCGCTGAAGCCGCGCCCAATCCGGGCCGGCGTCCGGCGGTCCATCGGCTCAACCGAGCCGAGTACACCAACGCGATCCGCGATCTCTTCGCGCTCGAGGTCGATGGTGCTGTGCTCCTGCCGGCCGACGACTCGGGCTACGGTTTCGACAACATCGCCGATGTCCTCTCCGTCTCGCCGATGCTGACGGAGCGGTATCTCTCGGCTGCGCGGAAGATCAGTCGCCTGGCGGTCGGCGACCCCGAGCTGGCGCCGACCACTGAGATCTTCGAGGTCAACAAGTATCTGCACCAGGGCGCCCGGGTCAGCGACGATCTGCCGTTCGGGTCGCGTGGTGGACTGGCCGCACGGCACACGTTTCCGCTAGATGCCGAATACGTCGCCAAGGTCTACCTGTTACGCACCTACGACGGGCGCGTCCGGGGGCTGTCGGAGCCTCACCAGCTCGAGATCCGGCTCGACGGGGAGCTGGTCGCTGAGCTCGAGGTTGGCGGTCCGCTCGAAGATGACGAGGGGCGTCCGATCCGGCGCGACTACCGAAACGTGCCCGACGACGGACAGGAGGTCCGCTTCACCGCGAGCGCCGGTCCGCACGTCCTCGGCGTGAGCTTCGTCGACCGAGCGGCGGTGCTCGAGGGGATGAAACGGCCGCACTACACCATCACGAGTTACGAATACGCCGGTGACCAGACCGTCGACCCCGGCGTTGGGCGCGTAGAGCTGTCCGGGCCCTACAACGTCACCGGTCGCGGAGACACGCCGAGCCGGCGCGCGATCTTCACCTGCCGCCCACCGGCGAACGCCGTGGCGTCCGGTCCGGAAGAAGTGGCCTGCGCGAGTGAGATTCTCGGTGGTGTCGGCCGCCACGCCTTCCGCCGGCCCGTCACTGAGGCCGATCTCGAGATGCTGCTCGGGTTCTTCCACGCTGGCCGCGCCACCGAGGACTTCGACGCGGGCATCGAGATGGCACTTCGGCGGGTGCTCGTGAGTCCGGACTTCCTGTTCCGACGCGAAACTGACCCCGAGGGGGTGGCAGCAGGCGCCCCGTACACCATCACGGAGTTGGAGCTGGCCTCGCGTCTCTCGTTCTTCCTCTGGAGCAGCATCCCGGACGAGGAGCTGCTCGACCTGGCCGAGCGGGGCGAGTTACGCCGTCCTGGTGTCCTTGGATCACAAGTCGCCCGGATGCTGGCAGACCCTCGAGCCCGGGCGCTCGTCGACAACTTCGGTGGACAGTGGCTTTATCTCCGGAACATGGATCTGGTCTCGCCCGACCCTTACGCCTTCCCGGACTTCGACGGGAACCTGCGGGTGGCGATGGTACGGGAGATGGAGTTGTTTCTCGAGAGCCAGATACGCGAGGACCACAGCGTGCTCGAGCTGATGACGTCGGACCGGACCTTCGTCAATCAAAGGCTCGCCGAGCACTACGGCATCCCGAACATCACAGGGAATCACTTCCGCCCCATCACGCTGAGCGGGGAGTTCGATCGGCGGCGCGGATTGCTCGGGAAGGGAAGTCTGCTGACGGTCACGTCGTATGCACATCGCACGTCGCCCGTCCTGAGGGGCAAGTGGCTGCTCGAGAACGTGTTGGGGGCTCCACCGCCCCCACCCCCGCCCGACGTGCCCGAGCTCGTGGAAGAAGCCGAGGACGGTGGACCGCTCCTGTCGCTTCGAGAGCGGATGGAGGCGCACCGATCAGACCCTGTGTGCGCGAGCTGTCACCGCTTGATGGATCCGCTCGGCTTTGCGCTCGAGAGCTTCGATGGCATCGGGCGGTGGCGCGCCACCAATGAGGCCGGGACGCCCATCGACGCGTCGGGGGAGCTCGCCGACGGGACGCCGGTGGATGGGCCAGTCTCGCTGCGGAATGCCCTGTTGAGACGGCCGGAGAACTTCGTCACCACTGTGACCGAGAAGCTGATGACCTACGGGCTCGGACGAGGTGTCGAGTACTACGACGCCCCCGCCGTCCGACGGGTAGTGCGCGAGGCGGCAGTCACCGGCTATAGTTGGTCAACGCTAATCACCGGGATCGTCCGCAGCGTGCCCTTTCAGATGAGGAGTTCTGCTCCATGATCATTACCAGGAAGGCGTTGCCCCGGCGGACGTTTCTGAAAGGCGTTGGCGCTAGTGTGGCGCTGCCGCTGCTCGACACCATGCTGCCGGCGTTGCGGGATACCCAGGCCCAGCCGGGGCCACGGCTGTTCATCGGCTATGTGCCCAACGGTGTGATCATGGACAAGTGGACCCCCACGACGGTGGGCGGGGGCTTCGAGTTGCCCTCGACGCTGGCGCCGCTGCAGCAGTTCCAGGACCAACTCACCGTGATCAGTGGGCTGGCCAGCGAGCCCATGTTCCCGTTGCCGGGCGAGGGCACGGGCGACCACGTTCGTGCGGCCGCCGCGTTCCTGACCGGCGTGCACCCAAAGAAGACAGAGGGACCGGACATCCGCGGTGGTGTCTCGATGGACCAGATCGCGGCTCAGAAGATTGGTCAGGACACACAA
The DNA here is from genome assembly GCA_965249775.1 of Longimicrobiales bacterium. Classification (GTDB taxonomy): domain Bacteria; phylum Gemmatimonadota; class Gemmatimonadetes; order Longimicrobiales; family Gaopeijiaceae; genus UBA822. The sequence goes on along the minus strand of OZ252253.1, from coordinate 1,694,274 downwards.
CTGACGTCACTCGAGCTCTGCCTCGACCCCAACGAGCTGATCGGCGCATGCGAGGCCGGATGGAGCTGCGCCTACGCGAACACACTCTCGTGGCGCAATCCGACCACGCCGCTGCCCATGGAGAATCAGCCCCGCGCGGTCTTCGAGCGGCTCTTCGGCGACGCTGACGACACCAGCCAGGCGGCCCGTGAAGCGCGTCTCCGCGAGGACCGCAGCATTCTCGATTCCGTGTTGCGCGAGATCGGCAGCTTCCGGAGCACGTTGGGGCAGTCGGACCGCGACAAGATCACCCAATATCTCGAGGCCATCCGGGACATCGAGCGGCGGATCCAGCTGGCGGAGGCTCAGGGCGACGTCGAGCTGCCAGAGCTGGTGCGGCCGACCGGCGGCATCCCGGACACGTTCGCAGAGCACGCGCGGCTGATGTTTGACCTCCAGGTGCTGGCGTTCCAGACCGACATGACGCGGGTCATCACCTTCATGATGTCGCGGGAGGTCAGCCCTCGGACCTATCCGGAGCTGGGCATCCCCGACCCCCATCATGGGCTGTCGCACCACGGAAACAGACCCGGTCAGATGGAAAAGCTCCGCCAGGTGAACCTGCATCACGTCGAGCAGTTCGCCTATTTCCTCGACCGGTTGCAGTCCACGCCGGACGGATCAGGCACGCTGCTCGACAGCGTCTTGGCGCTCTACGGATGCGGCATCAGTGACGGTAACCAGCACTTGCACACCAATCTCCCGATTGTGCTCGCGGGCGGGGCGGGCGGACGGCTACGGGGCGGCCGTCATATCCGTGTCGAAGAAGAGACGCCACTCACGAATCTGCAGCTGACCATGCTGGACAAGGTCGGCGTTCCGACGGAACAGCTCGGCGACAGCAACGGACAGCTGACGCACCTCTCCGACGTTTGACGGCCCGCGCCGGCCGAGCGCTTACGAGGCGCTCCGGCTAGTGCGAGAATCGCGACCGTGGCGAGGGCGGCGTGTCAGCTTAACGTTCAGAGCGCCTCAGGGGTCTTTATTTCACCCTTGTGACGCCTCGAAAAGGAGTCCCTTATGAAACACAGCGCTCTCATTACTGCCCTGCTCGCTTCAGCGGTGCTGGCCATGGCACCCGCACCTGTTTCGGCTCAGAACCTGGCCGGAGAGTGGGAGATCACGCGGGTGACCGGACGCGGCACGTTCACCCAAACGCTCACGCTCATGGTGGACGGCTCGACGGTCACTGGGACCCTCGCCTTCCAGGGTCGTGGCGGTGGCGGCGGCCCCCAGTCCTTCCCGGTCTCAGACGGGACCCTCGAAGGAAACTCGTTCACCTTTACGGTCACGCTGAGCTTCGGCGGGAACTCCATCGAGCAGATCTACTCGGGTACCGTCGACGGTGACACCATCGAGGGGACCATCCGGGGCGGTCGCGGCGACCAGCCGTTCACGGGGACGCGCCCCGAATGACCGGCCCCACTTGATGTAGCGCGGGATCCCTCAAGGGGAACACCTGGTGGTGACCGAGCGTCTTAGAATCATGCTCTCTCGCCCATATTGAGCGGTGCGCGCATTCAGGAATGCATGGAGGCGCAGACTCACAACGAGTTGAGCTGATGCGCTTTGGCCGTACGCGCCCGATGGGAGGGTACGACAGTGTTGATTCGAAAGCCCGGCGACATTCCATCGTCCGAGATCACGCCCGAGAGCGTCTACATCAATCGTCGTGAGTTCATTGGGAAGGGCGCTGGGATCGCCTTAGGGGGAGCTGCCGGAGGTGCGCTGATCGGCGGCGTTGTCGGAGGCGCAACAGCGGGCCGGCCTAAGCGGGCGGCGGCTCAGACGGCCCAGGTTGGCCAGAGAGACTGGAGCGCTGTGCGCACGGAATTGGACGAGGTGTTGACGCCCTTCGAGGACGTGACCTCCTTCACCCGCTTCTACGAGTTCGGAGTCCAGATGGACGACCCGGCCCGAAACGCACACACCCTCGAACCCCGCCCTTGGACGATCGAGGTGGGAGGGATGTGCGCCAATCCGGGCCTGTACGGGCTCGAGGATTTCGTCCAGCCCGGGACGATGGAGGATCGCATCTACCGGATGCGCTGTGTAGAGGCCTGGTCCATGGTCATCCCCTGGTATGGCTTCGCGCTCAGAGACGTGATCGACCGGGCCGAACCGCTCGGGAGCGCTCGTTACGTGGAGTTCAAGACGCTCCACGATCCTGAGCGGATGCCCGGTCAGCGTTCGAGCGTACTGGAGTGGCCCTACGTGGAGGGCCTACGCCTGGACGAGGCTCGCCACCCGCTCACAATTCTGGCGACCGGCGTCTACGGTCAGGATCTTCCCAACCAAAACGGTGCGCCCATCCGGCTCGTCGTACCGTGGAAATATGGGTCCAAGAGCATCAAGTCCATCGTGAGCATGACGTTCATGGAGCAAGAGCCGGATTGCACGTGGAAAAGGGCTGCGTCGAACGAGTATGGCTTCTACGCCAATGTGAATCCGGAGGTCAACCACCCACGGTGGAGCCAGGCGCAGGAGCGGCGGCTCGGTGAGTTCAGCAGACGTGAGACCCTGCTGTTCAACGGATACGTCGACCAGGTCGCCGGCCTCTATGCCGGGATGGATCTTCGGGTCTACTACTGATACCGAGCGGAGCGAAACTGAGGGCCGAGCGTCTTCAGTTCGACCATAACGGCGGCCGGCATAGGTGTCACCTCGTAACCTATCGGTGGGGGAGCGGCTGCACCTCGTCGAGAAGATCGTGGATCGACACCGCGCGGAAACCCTCTTGAAGAGGATAGCTGTCACGGCCCGCGTGTACGATACGCACCAGCTCTATGCCAAGCGTCTCCCGGGCGCTCCTCATGGACTTGGTCACCTTGGGCGAGGTCGTTCGCTTCACCTCGAATCCTAGGCGGTTGTCTCCTGAAATCACTAGGAGGTCCAGCTCCGCACCTGCGTGAGTGGCCCAGAAAAAGCATTCCTCCGGCTCTGCCCTGAGTCGCCGAGTCAGCAGCTCAACCGCCAACCCCTCGAAGCTCGCTCCCACCTTCGGATGACCGAGGAGAGCCTCTGCGTCTCCCAGCCCCAGAAGCGTGTGCAGGATTCCGGAGTCGCGTACGTACACTTTCGGCGACTTCACGACGCGCTTGCCCACGTTCTCCGACCACGGGCGGAGGACTCTCAGCACATAGGCGCCGGCGAGGAGGTCCATGTACCGTTGGACCGTAGGCTGAGACACGCCGAAGGCGCGAGCTAACTCCGCGCCGTTCCACTTCTGGCCGTGATAATGGGCCAGCATCGTCCAGAAATGCCTCAGCGTGGTGGAGGGTATGGTCACGCCGAGGGCCGGAAGGTCACGCTCCAGAAACGTCCGGACGAGATCCCGTCTCCAGCTCCGTGAGTATTCGTCCGACTCTGCCAAGAAGGAGCGGGGAAAGCCGCCTCTATGCCAGAGGCGGTCAACGGAATCAATGCCCACCTCCTCCGGGTCGAGGCCGCCAAGTTCATGGAATGCGATGCGACCGGCAAGAGACTCGGATCCCTGCCGTAGGAGCGACGGTGACGCGCTGCCCAGGATGAGGAAGCGTGCCGGACGCCTCGGGCGGTCGGCAAGAACCCTCAACGAGCGGAAGAGATCGGGACGCCGTTGGATCTCGTCGATGACCACCAAGCCATCCAAATGGTCGAGCGCCAGGTAGGGGTCGACCAGCTTCGCCAGGTCCCTGTCGTCTTCAAGGTCGAAGACGGTAGCGTTTTCCCCGGCCGAGGCGATCACCTGACGGGCCAGCGTGGTCTTTCCGACCTGGCGGGGGCCAAGCAAGGCAACGACGGGTGCGCGGTCCAGCGCATCGTGCAACGCTCGAATGTGTTCGCTCCGAGTTATTTCCATATGGAAATATTAACTGTGACTGTTTATAAATCAATTATCTCATGGTGGTCCCCTCTTCGGGTCAAGTACTGAGCGGGAGCGAACGGGGTCTGGCAAGATCATCTGATGTTCGCCAAGATACAGGACGAGCACGTTCCACAGTTCCTGGTGCATGTTCCGTAGTTCGCATGAGGGGGCCAATCATGGTAGCCAGATCCGTACGCCTGCTCGTACTCCTGATACCTGTGCTGATACCTACGTCGCTTCGAGGACAGGCGACCGATATCGAGTTGTTCTTCGACCTCGTTCGCGGGGATCTCGAGCGAGCGGGTGATGCGGCGGAAGCGATCCTGGACGGGTGGGACGATTCCCACGCCGCCATGCTTGTCGAGCTCAACAGCTTTGCCCAGAGGCTCGATCGGTCCAGCCTCGTGAGGTTGTTACAGCGCGCCACCGGGCAGTCCTTCGGACAAGACATGGATCAGTGGTGGGATTGGATTTGGGCGACGAATCCCGGTACGCATCCCGACTACTCGACGTTCAAGGCGGTGCTATACGCCAATATCGATCCGAGCTTTAACGACTACTTCGACGACGGCCTCCCGGCGAACATCCGTCTCGACGAAATCCGCTGGGGAGGCGTCAGGCGCGATGGGATCCCACCGCTCGACCTGCCGGCTTTAACCGACGCACGTCAAGCCCGGTACTTGGACGATGACAACATCGTGTTCGGCATTGCGGTCAACGGGGATGAACGCGCATACCCCAAGCGCATCCTGGCCTGGCACGAGATGTTCAAGGACACCATCCGTGGTGAGCACTTCACGGGCGTGTACTGCACCCTCTGCGGCTCGATGATCCTTTACCGGTCGACGATCGACGGGGAGCACCACGAGCTCGGCACCAGCGGATTCCTCTACCGTTCCAACAAATTGATGTACGACGATGCGACTCGGTCGCTTTGGTCCACACTGTCCGGCGGGCCGGTCGTGGGCCCGCTCGCGGAGCGCGACATCGAGTTAGAGCCTCTCTACGTCGTCACCACGACATGGGGGGAATGGCGGCGGCGCCATCCACAGACGAAGGTGCTGTCGATCGAGACCGGCCATCAGCGTGACTACAGCGAGGGGGCGGCGTACCGCGACTACTTCAGCACCGACGAGCTCATGTTCACCGTGCCCGAGCTGGACACACGGCTCAGGAACAAGGACGAGGTTCTGGCGCTGCGGCTCCGTGAAGCTCCTATGGAGCAGCTGGCCATATCGGTCGAATTCCTTGCGGGCCGGACCGTGTACCACGATTCGCTCGGATCAGTCGATTTCGTCGTGTTGACCGACCAGAGCGGCGCGAGCCGCGTGTACGAAACGAGTGGCAGGCGATTTTCCAGTTGGGACGGTCAAGACGCGGTCCAGGACGAATCTGGCCAGCGTTGGACGCTGACTGAAGCCGCCCTCACCAGCTCCGACCAGACATCTCTACGGCGGTTACCTTCGCACCGTGCGTTCTGGTTCGGATGGTACGCGCAGTTTCCTGAGACGCGCCTCGTCCACTGAGGCGGTAATCCAGGCGATCAGGTGGTCGACCTGGTGGGAGACGGCATCATCCACGCCGGATCGACATTACGCTCCATCCGAGGGCGTCGCGCTCGCTGATCACCTGTCGGCGGTGCATCGCAACGTCGAGACCATCCTCCGCGAGCCTCCTCAGGGGGAATACTTGGAGGTTCTCCACGCGGCCCTGGCAGCCTTGGGGCTGGACCTCGAGTTCCTTCGCAACATTCTCGTCCCGGTCGCTCTACTGCACGACATCGGCAAACCCAGTGAGGACAAGGCTGCTGAGATTCCGCATCCACTCACGGGCAAGTCAGTGAAGAAGCGACATCCCATCGTCGGAGTCATGGCCGCCCAAGAAATAATTCCAGAAGACTGGCCGAATCGACACGAGATCATGGCGCTCGTCGAAGAGCACGACACCCCTTATGCGTGGTACGTACAGCATCAGCGGACGAGCCAAACGCCTGGACCCAAGTCCTGGGCGAAACTGGACAGAAACATCCACCCAACCTCGGACGGGGATCCAACCTCGGACGGGCGTGGAGTCGTAATGCTCGCTCTCTTTAAGCTGGCCGACATCGATGGCCACACGAATGTCGATGACGTGCCGTGGTTCTTCACGGAAGCCAATCGAAACTACCTCGAGAGCACTGGCAAATGGCTTCCGGTCCCTAGTGCCGACGTGGTTCGACGGATCGCTACTGAAGTTGGGAGCTAGCACTCGATTCGGCGACCGGTCTGATTTCCTACACCTCGGCAATAATGATCGACGCGGCGAGTAGCTGCCACCCGGTCGCCGTCCTCATCAACGTGATACGGTAGCTTCTGGAATCGTAGTTACCAAAGGTTGACCGGCGCACGGCGCGACGTGAGTCGTACACCGCCTCAGCGGATATCCAGGCGAACGGTTCGAGGGCGATTACCCGGTCAACTGTGATCGTTGTAGTGGGTTCGTCCAGGCCGTCGATCTCAGTCTGCGACATCAGGGTCACCCCCGCGTCCCTCGCCCAGTGGGTGGCGACGTCGGGAAGGAGATCGTCCGTAGCCAGGATGACCAATCGTCGTTCGTTCGATCGTCCCGTGGGGAATTGCCTCAACCCTCCGGCGCGGTAGGCGGGCGTGTAGAGCGGGTGAGCCAGCCACGGCTCGGTGCCGTCCAGCAGCATCTCCAGCGTGCGAAGTTGAAGTTCCATCGCGAGGACCGGCTCGGCGGCCGGGGCCGTGTAACTCAGCTCGGCTACCTCGTGGAATCCGAGCTTTTCAAGGGCGGGTGACCCCGAAGCGAGATCCTGAAGCGCGTCCTCGAGCGTCACGTCAACGACGTTGAGCCGCATGGCCCGGAACCCGAATTCCAAGCGTGCCGAGTCGGCAGTGGCGTCACGGAAGCGCCGCGCCATTTCCGAGCGGATGTCTCTACCGGTGAGCGCTAGCGCGAGGTCGATCTTGTAGTGGGCCCCCCGATCGGAGCCGAACGTGCCCCGCCAATCTCGCCATTCCCGCCAGGAGGCGTTTGGCCCGGGGAGGGCGTGAGGGGAAGTGCCCGGCGTCGCGAGAGCCGCAAGTGCGATCTCGCGCGCCTGAGGGAACATAGGGCTCGTGCTGTCTGCTCGCGTCAGGAGTGAGTCGGACAAGGTGAGCGGGTCCATCGCCCACCGAATGGCGAAGGAGGCCGCGTCGAGTGGGGGTGCTCCACCTTCGAGCTCGTCCGCGAGGATCTCACAGGCCACCGGAGTGCAACCGAACTCCGGGTCGCCCCACGGAGACTCCAGTCCCGGCGGGTCGATCGAAACATAGAACGTGAGCGTCTCGAGATTTCGGTAGAACCCGCCGTCCGGCTCCAGAGGCAGTTGTTGGCGTAACTGCTCAACGAACAGCGTAGCCTCCAGGCTGTCCAGCGGCATCGCTCGTTCCCATTCGGTTCGTGCGAAAGGGCTGGGAGTCTCAGTCCGGGTCGGCGCTGGCCCGGTGCATGCCACCACCGCGACCAGAAATGCGAACCGAACAGGTGCTATACGCAGCCGCATGTTGATACCAGGATTCAGAGGCCAGATCTTCCCTAAAACTCGCGCCTACGATGCCCGAGAGGCAAGCTGCTCCGGGATCACCGGAAGGCGAGAAGAGACCGCGAAGCTTGCCCAGCGCGGAGAGAGAGAAATCGAGGCTTCGGATCAGGACGAGTTGCTACGCCCTGGCCGGCGACACCTGGGAATTCAGTGCGTGAGTAGCTTCCGTGCATCGGTATCCCGCCAGACGTCTCGGCTGCCGGAAAACAACGCGTTCAACGTGTCCAAGCGAGACAAGCCGTGGCTGCGGTGCCAACGCGAGGCTTGCACGAGGCCGCCCAATATGACCGGGGGCAGGACGTAAGCCGCTGCTGTCACGGCGGTTGTGTACATGCTCAGCATCGAAGGAAACTGAAATCCGAGGTACTCGTACACCGTCTGGAAGGTGGGGAGCACAAAGACGGTCAGTAGGAAGCCGGCCGGCAACAGCAACATGCCCAGCCAGATGGCCGTTCGTGTCACTCTAAGGCTGTGTGGTAGGCGGTCCCAAAGGCTCGCCGGACTACGCAAGGCGCGCGGATACCACGTCCTCCACCAGGTGGGCTCTCCGAGAATGTCCCGCAGGATTGTGGTCAGCGAGGCTCGGCGGACGACCTGGCCGACGACCCTTGATGCGACTCCGACCGTGGCCGCCGCCATCAACACGATGAGTGAGGTCTCCGCAAGCGGCAGCATCTCGGATACCCAGCCGAACCGGTCACCGAAGATCTCCATCCCTATCTGCGTGCAATAGTACAGATAAGCGAGCAGCAAAACGTATGGCGCATGGCGGCTGAGCCAGCTCTCCGAGATCGGCGGCTGATGATCCGCTTCGGTGACCGTGTTCTTGTGGTTGTGGCTCATACGAACCCCTTACTGCATGACAGGCTAATCTACAAATATACCTGCCAGGATGGGGGACGCGGTGGGTTTATTCTGCCTCTGTGACCTGGCCCACGCCGCTCAACGCTTCAGCTGTGGCCCCAGGCGGTAGTTGACCTTCAGCATCACGTACTGACCGAGCGATTGGATCCTTTCCTCCTGGATGAAGCTCGACGAACCGGTGATGCTCACGCCTTGATTCTGGTTCAGCAGGTCGAACCCCACGAACTGAACCTCGACTCGGTCATCCATGACGAGGCGTGAGATCGAGGCCCCCAGAAGCGCGACGTTCTGGCCTGGGCCGAACACCTCCTGGTCGAACAGCTGATAGTCCACAGAGGTGCTGAACGTCCAGGCATCCCCCAAGTAGTAGGTCGCGCTCGCGTAGAACGTGCGGTTGAGGAAGCCCTGGTTCAGATCCTCGTTCAGCGAATAGTCGACGTTGTTGAAAATGAACCGTCCGCCGGCGCGGATATCGAAGACGTCCTTGGCACGGTTCTCCAGACCGACGTCGATCGTATTCTGGAGAAGCCGGGCCACGTTCTCGGCATCGTTCACGAACTCCGACCCTTTGGAGTACGTGGCGCTGTAGTCGAGGTTGAACCTCGCCCCGATGCGTCGGATGGGGGTGCCGAGGTTGACGCTGCCGGTAGTGGACCATCCCTTGCTGGAGTTGACCGGGGTGACCACTTGGCGAGCCTGTTGATCCACAGTCCGTGACATGACGATGTCGTCCTTCGTATACGTGCCCCCGAGAGAGGCGAACAGGCTTACGAAGCTGAACTGGTCGAAGAAGCGATACTCCGTGTTCAATCCGTGTCTGTACTCTGGCGTCAAATTCGGGTTGCCCACGTAGACGTTGAGCGGATCGACGTTGTTGGCGTAAGGCTGGAGCTCAATCATGGTGGGCTCTCGCGTCGACGTCGTGTAACGGAGTGTCAGGTTCTCACCCTCATCGAACTGGATTCTGAAGTTCGCCGAGGGCAGGAGGTGGGTGTACCCGTTCTTGACCTGCTCATCCCGATCCAGCACGGCGACGTCCAGATCCGAACCCTGGACCTGTAATCCGAGCATGAATCGCGTGTCCGGGGTGTTGCGGTTGAAACGCAGACCGCCCCTCAGGTAGACATACACTCTCTCGAATTCCGAACTCAGCAGATCGTTGAAGATCGGGGTGCCGGTCTCGAGATCATAGAACGACTTGGTCTGGTCCTCGTCGATGACGCTTCGCTCACCAAAGAGCTCCAGCACCCGACCGGTGCCGAGCGGTTCCGTGATCGACAGCCGCGCCGAATGGCTCAGCGTTCGGCCGAAGCGTAGCTGATCCTGCAGGATCTGGTCGGACGTGATCACACCGCCCAGGTCGTAGAGCTCGGTTTGGGACGCAAGGCCACCCGACAGGTCGGGTTGGTTGAGGTTGGCCGAACCCTCGGCGACGATACTGCGACCGCTTTCGCTGATCCGCTTGCGCCACGTGACCCTGGCGTTCCCACCCAGATTGTCCTCGTCGGCGGTATAGACGGTGGCCGCCGTGTTTTGAGTCAGCCCGGCAGCGGTTTGAGTTTCGCGGAAGTTGGCGTTGTTGAGCGACGAGGAACTCGCGTTCAGGTTTGCCCGCAACCTCAGGTCGTGTCCATCCGCGAACATGTGCTGGGCGTTCAGGTTGACCCGGTGTATGAGATTGTCCGTTCTCTGCCTACTCGTCTGGTCTATCAACGAGGACACCAGGGAACCGAGCAATTGCTGCTGTTGAACCGAGCTATTCAGCTGGTTGTCCCTGTTGTTCAGGGCGTAGCTGCTCCGAATCCAACTCCTGGCCGCGAAGTCGTGGCTCGCGTTCAGGCCCACGGTGAGCGTCTCGTTGAACCCGACGCTGCTTTCGCGGCCGCCGTTCACGTTGTTGAAATTCGCGTTGGCGGCAAGTTGGGTCGTGGTTGTGAATCGGTTGATCTTGAACGCTTCGTCGAAGCGAGCCCGATCACCCCCACTCGGATCGAGGGTCTCGACGGCGCCCAATTCTGCTCCGAATCCGCCCTCCAGGCTTCCGAAGTAGCCGCTCTTCGCCCCCTCCTTGAGCAACAGGTTGATCGTTGCCTCTTCGTCACCGTCAGAGATGCCGGTGAACTCCGCCATGTCGGATTGCTTGTCGTAGACCTGGACCCGCTCGATCGCATCTGCGGGCAGATTCCTGGTGGCGACGGTCGGATCGCTCGCGAAGAATTCCTTGCCGTCGACGAGGACGTTTACCACGTCCTGGCCCATCACTTTGATCGAGCCATCGCCATCGACCTCGATGCCGGGCAGCCTCACGAGCAGCTGCTCTACCGACGCGTTGGGGCGAGTCGGGAATGCGAGCACGTTGTAGTCCAGCGTGTCGCGCCTGTTCACGAAGGGGATCTGCTCGACGCTCACGACCAGTGGGTCCACCTCGAACGCCAGTATGTCCAGGTTGACCGTGCCCGCATCGACGTCCGTATCGCTGATTGAGAAGTCCTGCCGGACCGTCTGATATCCCACCAAGGATACCTGGAGAATGTACTCCCCTGGCGAGAGCCGACTCAATGAGAACCCCCCGTCCCCGTCGCTCAGCGCGAACTTGGCCAACACGGAGTCTGGCTGGGTGAGTGCCACGACCATGGCCCCGTTCAGGCTGGTTCCCGCGGAGTCGGCGATCACCCCCGCGACATCGAATTGGTCTTGAGCCTGGGCGGGCTCGGCCAGCAAAACCCCAACGACGGTCATCGCAGACGCGGCGATCCCCCGTATCACAGCACGGGACGTAAAGACCTTCACCTAAGGGCGTCTACCGGAGGGAGGTCTACAGCGCGATCCGAGACGGGCGGTGCGCGCAGGCGCTCCAGTCTCAGTTCCTCCAGCTTCTCTTTCACGATCTGTTCGTACTCGTCACGGGTGACCTGACTTCCGTCCTCCGGTGCCGTGATCGAGCTGGCCTGTGGGGCATCCTCCGAGACCTCAGTCGCGGAATAGACCAGTTGCTCGTTATCGACAGAGACGACAAGGATCATTCCCGGTAATCCCCCGTACCCCGCCGGGCCGGCCGAGATCGGGATCTCCGTGGTGAACCAGGCCTCGACGGTCGTGCTGTCCTGCACGGCGATCGCCCTCTGAACCACGAAACCAAGGAACTCACTCTGCTCACCTGTGAGCCTCCAAGGATACGCGGGCTGCTCGCCGGTTATGAGAAATTCGCGACCCATGAACTCGCGTCTTTCCGTGATCGTACCGTTCTCGCGGTCCACATAGGCCTCCAGGAAGATCTCGTGGTCGCTCCGGGACGTCGACTGCGACTTCAGCCTCGTGACCAACCGCTGCGCCCGGATATTCTGTTCTACCGGCGCCGGCGCATCGTTTTCAACGCTCGGGGCACCCTTCATGAGTGACTCGGACTCGTTGAAAAGCAACATCACCGAAGTGATGGTCTGAGGGGGAATCTGGTCGCGCAGCGCTGCGCGGGCTTCCGGCAGCAGGTCGTAGTCGAACTGCACCGCACGATCGAACTGTATGCTCCCTTGTTGAGCCGAAGCAGCGACAGGGAACAGCATCAGGCAGAGAACGAGCAGCTTTCGCATGATCACGGACTCCCTTTCAGGTAGGCTGGGAACTGAACCTATTCCGGTTCGTTGCGGACCGTACTTTTTCGGGTACGCTACCCACCGAACTTATATCGGGATGTGCACCAAAGCCAAAAGGTCAGATGGAGCGCCTATACTTTTGCGCCTTCTCTCGCGGTAGCCCTAGATTGCGCCAGTCGTTGGAGCACGCCACCGGACAGTCCTTCGGACAAGACTATGGATACTCGCCACGATAGGAATAGGTGGTTCAGGCCAAAGGGCCGCCTGTTCGCCGTGAGTCTTGGATTGATGCCGTGGCTTGCGGCCTGCGGTGGCGGCGACGCCGCCAAGAAGGTCCTCGTCATCGGACTCGACGGCATACGCGTCGACATCCTCGCCGAGGCCACCACACCCAACATCGACAGACTGATTGCCGAGGGGTTTTTCAACGACCAGACCCGTACCAATGTGCGGACCGTGAGCGGCCCCGGGTGGTCGAGCATGCTCACTGGGGCGCGCACCGACAAGCACCTCGTGGACGGCAACAACTTCACCGGGAACGACTACACGACGTACCCCGACTTCCTCACCCGACTCGAGCAGGTGGACCCGAGCTTCAACACGTTCGCGGTGGTCGATTGGGCGCCACTCGGCACGACCGCATCAGGCGGTCCGCTGTTCAGCGACGCTATCGACGAGTTGCTCTTCTTCGACGGTGGTGACGAGGGATACGGCCGGGCGGATTCTCTGTCGGTCGATGCCGGCGTGGATCGGCTGGAGGCGGAAGATATCGACGCGGCGTTCGTCTACATCGGCGACACCGACGAAGTGGCACACGCCACTAGTACGTACGCGCCCGAGTACAGAACCGCCATCGAGGTGGCGGACGCGCTCGTAGGTCGGCTCGTTGCTGCGATTCGAGCCCGGCCTACGTACGCCGACGAAGACTGGCTCATCCTGATGTGTACCGACCATGGGCGAACCGACGAAGGGGGGCACGGAGGAGACTCGGATAAGGAGCGGACAATCTTCTTTCTCGCTCACGGTCCATCGGTTGTCAGAGAGCCGATTGAGACCGCACCCAACATCGTCGACATCGCCGTGACCGCGTTGACACACCTTGGAGTGGAGATCGATCCAGCGTGGAACTTGGATGGAAGGTCAGTCGCCTTGGGAAGGTAAGAAGGGAGAGGGGAGAGGTGAGATCGACTTGATAGGACTGGTCAACGACCGTCCTCTGGTTCAAATCGAAGAACGCTGACAGGGGTTTGTGCATCCCCCTGGAACTCACCTCCGAGAACGTAAATCATGCCATTAACGGCGGCGATGCCGAAACGATTTCGAAAGCCCTCGGGCATCGTGCCCAGAGGCTCCCAGGTGTTCGTTTCTGGATCGTAGCGTTCCACGGGCGGAGCAATGCGCGGGACACGTCCGGCGAGCGCATACACATGCCCATTCGCCACCGCTACCCCCAAGAATCCACGCGGTGTGGGCATATCCGCCTTGGCCGTCCATCGATCCGTTGCCGGATCGTATTCGTCCACGGTGGACAAAGGCGTAAGACTGTCCGTAAATCGATGACCGCCAACGACCAGGATCTTACCGTTGACGACCACCGCCGAATGTCCATGGCGCGGCGTCGGCATATCGGCTTTTCGCTCCCAGCTATCCTCGTCCGGGTCGTACATTTCCACGATGCCCGTATCTTGATCCATGTTCATGCCACCAATGGCGAAGATCCTTCCGGAGACGGCAACGGCGGCTAGCCGATTTCTCGGGTTGGGCAAATCCGCAACCTGGATCCAGGTATTTTCGGTGAGGTCGTACGCTTCCACCGTGGCGTGTGCATCAACAGAAAGACTCATGCCGCCCACGGCGAAAATCTTATTCTGGATAGCTGCTACGCCCGGAAAGTCGCGCCGCGTGGGCATCTCGGGCAGTGTTCTCCAGGTATTCGTCTCAGGATCGAATTCTTCAAACGCTGCCGGTTCTCTGGATATGTAGGTGTTTCCGCCGACCACGTAGATCTTCCCATCGACCGCCACTGCCGCATGGTATTCGTGCGGCGCGTTCATGTCGGCCATTCGTGACCAACGATCCGTGATTTGCTGCTGGGCCTGCGCGGTTTGCACACTCCAAACCGCTAGACAGGCCGCGGTGATTAGCACAAGGATACTCTGAGATGCTGGTGTCACCTGACAACGGTTTAGTGATGGTGGTGGTGGATCGCCTCGTGCTCGGCGTGGGCTTTTTCGTCCTGGGTCTTTTGCGCCTTCTTGCGCCCGTCCTCGAGATTTCGCTGCCGTGTGCCATCGGAGCTGACCGAGGAAAGGGACATGAGCTTCTCGAGGTCCGTGCCCTCGCATTCGGGGCAGGCGGGCGGGGTCGAGTCCAACACCAGCGATTCGAACCGGTTCTGGCACTTCCGGCATTCATATTCGTAGATCGGCATCCGGTCCTCCTTGCGGTCCCCTGGCGTCGCCCTTGCGTGGCAGGGTCGCCAAATCCTAGCCTGCGTCCTAAAATACTGAGTCCTAGCAAATTGGAACCCGTGTACCACAGCCGTCAACCGTTCGCCACTTTGTCCGAGTTCAGGAGGTCCACGTGAAGCACTTCACTCTCGTCGCCATGCTTACCGTGCTCGTCGGCACTCCAGCGGTCGCCCAGCAAATCGCGCCGGAGATCCCATTCGAGTCGGTTCCCCGCCCGCTCGCGTACTCCCCAGATATGAACCTCGGAGAGGTTCTGGGCGTGGCGGTGAACTCTGAAGGCCACATAGTGGTGTTGAACCACCCCGGTAGCGCCAACGCCGGCCCGATCTGGATGAACTCGACCACGCAGATACTCGAGTTCGACGAGGACGGCGAGTTCGTCCGCGAGATCGGAAAGGGCGTCTATGGCCTCGCGTACGCTCACCAGATCCGGTTCGACGACGACGACAATCTGTGGATCGTGGACAAAGCGGCGAATACCGTCATCCGGTTCGATCCGGACGGATACGTCACCATGAATCTGGGACGCAGGGAAGAGGGCTACCACGGCATCCCGGGCGCGGGTGTGGAGATTCCCAGTCCGCAGGAGGCGAGGGCCAGGGGAGGCTACTTCAACGGGCCGACAGACGTCGCGTGGGACCCCGACGGCAACATCTTCGTCAGTGACGGCTACGTGAACTCCCGCATGGCGAAGTTCGACAAGAGCGGGAACTTCCTCATGGACTGGGGATCGCTCGGCAGCGAGATCGGCCAGTTCCGCCTGCCCCACACCATGGTGGTCGATCGCATGGGTGACGTGTACGTGGGCGATCGATCGAACGCGCGTATCCAGGTCTTCGACTCGGACGGCAACTTCAAGCGCGTGCTGACCATGAACGTGCCGTACCCCGCGGACTATCAGCCGGCCTTCACTGCGGTCAACCCGAACAGGCGGGTGGCTCCTGCCACACAGCCCTGGGCCATGTGCCTGACCGAGTCGTCACCGCAGGAGCTCTGGGTGGCGGACGCCGATCCGGGACGCATCTACCGCATGACGCTCGATGGAACGATCCTGGGTTGGCTCGGCGAATCGGGTCGGGACCATGGGCAGTTCAACTGGATTCACGGGCTGGACTGCTCGCAATTGGATGAGGGCATCCTTTGGGTCGCCGACATGAACAACTGGCGGGTCCAGAAGCTGATGGTCGATCTGGACTAGCCTGACCTGGCTCTAGGACAAAGTCGGCGTTGGAGGCCGGCGCCGCTGCCCGCGAGGGTGGCCCGCCGGCCTTCGTCGTTTCCGAAAGGTCTCGTCGGGAGCTGCCGTCAGGGCAAGCTCAGCGCCACGTAGTGAGCCGGCACGTCACGGTCCCCGACAGCCACCACGATGTACTGTTTCCCTTCGTAGGCATAGGTCATGGGCGACGCAGATGTTCTCGCCGGCAGCTCCATCTCCCACAGCACGTTTCCGCTTGTCTTGTCGTACGCGCGGAATATCGGTTCACCGTAATTGGTGGAGATTTCGATCGGCATCCCGTCCGGGACCCTCGAACCACCGGCTTGCAGGCGGCCGGTCTCACTAGCGAAGAGCAACGTGCTCGTGGCCAATGGCGACGGGCGGCCCGGGCTGCCGAGAGGGTCCAGGTCGAGATGTCTGATCGCGGGGTGGGTGCGTGGCCCGTGCCCGTTGGCCACCTGCCAGAGGATCTCGCCGGCGTTCATATCGATGGCCGTGATCCGGCCGTACGGAGGCTTGAGCAGCGGCAGTCCTCGGGGCCCACCGATCCACTCACGGGTCCCCTGCCTGTAGCGCAGGTTCGTGCGCTCGGGATCACCCACGACGAGGCCCGCGACGAATGGCGTCGTGATGGAGGGCACGTACAGAATGTTCGTCTCGGGATCGAACGACCCGCCCTGAACGTTGCCGCCGCCCTGCGATCCTGGTAGCTGGATCGTCCCGAGGTTGCCGTTCGGCCCGTCCTCGATGATCGAAGGCGGCGTGAAGAGCGGACCGAGCGTGTAGCGCTCGACGATCTCGAGGGCCTCGGCGCGCAGCTCCGGCGTGAAATCGATCAGGTCGTCGACGGTGACGCCTTGCCGGTCGAAGGCCGGGGGCTTCGTCGGGAACGGCTGGGTCGGTGATGTCTGCTCGCCGGGTGTCTCCGATTGGGGAACCGGGCGTTCCTCGATGGGCCAGACCGGCTCTCCGGTCACCCGGTCGAATACGTAGGCGAACGCCTGCTTCGTGATCTGCGTAATGGCCCGGATCGGACGCCCGTCCACGACCAGGTCCATGAGAATCGGAGCGGCCGGCGGATCGTAATCCCACAATCCGTGATGGACGAGCTGATAGTGCCAGACTCGCTCCCCGGTCGCTGCGTCGACGGCGACCAGACTCTGGGTGAAGAGGTTGTCACCGAGGCGATGACCACCGTACATGTCACTAGTCGCTGAGGTTATGGGCATGTAGATGTAGCCGAGCTCTTGGTCCGCGGCGAACAGAGCCCATACCGGTGCGTTCCCCGTGCCTTCCCACGAGCCGTCCTCCCACGTGTCGTTGCCGAACTCCCCGGCCTGTGGGATGGTGTGGAAGGTCCACCGGAGCTCTCCGGTCCGCACGTCGAACCCGCGTACGTCTCCGCGAAAGCCCTCCTTCTCGAAGACGACGTCCCCCATCGCCTGGCCGAAGACGATCACGTCTCCGACAACCATGGGTGCTCCGGGCCAGCCATACCTCGCGCCTTCCTGGAGCCCCGTGGTCAGATCGACCCGGCCCCCGTCCCCGAAATCGGTAATCGCTTGTCCTGTCAGGGCGTTGAGGGCGTACATGTACTGCTGGCGGTGCATCAGGATTCGCCGGTCGGCGCCATCGGCCCAATAGGCCACACCGCGACTGGAGCCGCCCGCCAGATAGGCGCCCGGTCCCTCATCCATCGGCTCCTGAACCCAGAGCGTCTCACCCGTGCCCGGATCGAACGCCTCTACCAGCCCCACGCCATTGGAGCCGTACAGGATGCCGTTCACCATGAGAGGTTCCGCGAGCAGGGAACGGCGCAAAATGCTGGAGGTTTGGTCCGCGATCGAGCGCTCGGCGACCGCCGGATCGATGATCGCCTGCTCGACGATCGATTGATCGACGCCTGGCCGGGTCCAGACGATCTGCAGGTCCCGAACGTTGTCCTCGGTGATCTGGTCCAGCGGGGAGTACCTGCTCGAACCACCGTCGGAGGCGAACGTACGCCACTGTCCGTCGGTCGCTCCCTGCTGAGCGGCGGCCGGCATCGCGAAGGCGGTCAGTGCTACGATCGGTATGGCGACGGCTGTCCGTTTCCTCATGACTGTTCCCTCACTGTTTTCTTCACTGTTTTCTTCACTGAAGACCGAACGCCAAAAGCACGTTCCCGCGGCGACCTCGGTGGCTTCCGTATCCCGAATTCACGAAGACCATGCCTCCGGCGATCGCGGGGCCCGGCCCGAGGATAGACGCTCCCCGGCCCGGAATGCCGTTCACCGTCTCGAACTCACGGTTCGTGTCGTACGTCCAGATGATCGATCCGTCCGAAGTCGAGTACGCGCGGATGCCCCCGTCGTTCGAGCCCGAGAACACTACTCCGGGAATCACGCTCACGGCGGCGGCTTGGGCGCCGTCGCACGCGCGAGGCTCGTTGCAGAGCGGCGGCGGGGCAGGGGTGTGCCAGGCCGGCTCACCCGTCATCAGATCGACGGCATGGAGCCCGCCCGGATTGGGCTGCCCGATATCGGAGACCGGGAAATAGGCGTTGCGCTCATCCGCCGCGGAGCCGTATTCCAGGCCACCCAGCGCGCCGCCTCGTCCAGCACGGTACTGCCAGAGCGTGCGACCATCGTCGTCGGGGTCCATGACAAAGCCGATCCCCGACTTCTGCCCGATGACGATCACCTCCTTACCGTCCGGACGCGTGGTCAGGATCGGCGCGTTTCCGAAGTCGAAGTCCGGACCCAGCTCTTCTGGACAATTGGGGTTGGTGGAATTCGGCTGACACCCGCCGATGTAGACGTCGACTGCGGTCACCTGATTGACCCAGCGGATCTCACCGCTTTCCATGTCGAAGGCGACGACCGCGTCACCCAGAGGTGCCGAGGGCTCGCTGAACGTGTTGCCCGTGGCGCCATAGACCACGCCCCGCGCGGGGTCGACCGTCAGCGGCGCCCAAATCCCGACGCCCGACGGCCCCCAGAGCGGGGCGCCCTCAGTGCTCACGCCCCGGCGGCGTGGCTCATCCACGGTATACGTCTTCCAGAGTACCTCGCCGGTCCGGGTATCGAGGGCCAAGACGCTTCCGCGGAACGTACAGCACTCGTAGTCGGGACTTGCCGTGCCCACCTCCTCGTAGGAAGAGAGCGGCACGAAGATGCGACTGTCGTGGACCGCCGGCGTGCCCGTGACCCGTGCCAAGGCGTGATCGTCGAGGGGGCCGCTTCGCCAGAACTCCTCGCCCGTTTCGGGATCGAGCGCGTAAACGGTCGCGTTGGTGTCTCCGAAGTAGACGGCGTGGCCCTCGCCCTGGGGCGCCGGGGCGATGACGATCGCGGTACGCACGCCGCCCCCCGCGACGAAGGTCCAGTGGACGCACCCCGTCTCGGCACCGAGGGAATAGACCGTACCGTGGCTTCCGACGAACACGCGGCCCCCGGCTACGGTGGGCTGGGCCCAGCTGTGTGTGGCGTCGGGATATCCCAGCGCCCATCGAAGCGTGAGTCCTGGCACGGTCTGGGCGGTGAGACCAGCGTCTTCGGCCGTTTGAAACCGGCTATTTCCGTAGTTCCCGCCCCAAGTCGTCCAGGAGGGGCCCGCCGAAGGATCTCCGAAGGGCACGGGCACCTCGCACCAGCCCGTCTCTACGCCGTCCACGCGTCCGCCGGAGTCCCGGCCGGTCAGGAACTCGGCGATGGCCCTCCGCTCCAATCCCCCTATGCGCGATCCTTCGAGCCTCATGGGCCCGTTCGTGAGGGCAATCACGATGTAGTCTGAAGAGAGAGCGCCGAGGGCTTCCGGAGAGGGCGCACGCTCGTTGTCCGCTGCACCGTGACATGTGGCGCAGTAGGTCCCGAAGAGGGCCTCTCCGTCTCTGTCTTCCTCCGGTTCGGCCGCCACGTTCTGCTGCGCCGCCACAGGGAGCGCGAGCCCTGGCAAGAGCTCGCTGGCCGTCAGCGGGAGCGCTGCGCCCAGCAAGGTCCCGCCTGATGCGACCAGAAAAAGGCCCCAAAGTCCCGAATTGGTTGGAGTTGAGACGTTCATCGGCGACGATCCAAATGCAGATCCGTGAATTGGCCGCGAAGGTCCCGAACACAGCCGCTCAAAAGCCACTGTTTCCGGGAAGAACCCTCGGTCGAAGCCAATCGTAGAGGAGAGACTGCCCCCCGAGACCTATATCGGGCTGGACGCCCCAGCGCAACGAGGGTAGGATAGCAACAGACGGATAAGGCTCAAGGATTCGGAGGTCGGATGACGAGCACGCGACCTTGGCTGGTGTACGGCGCGGCCGGGCTAGTAGCCCTGTCGCTGTTTGCCACAGATCCGGGGCCAGCCGAAGCCCAACAGCCATCCGTGATTTCGGCGGCTCAGTCCAGCGAGACCGCAGGCCTCATCGGTCAGTATTGCGTCCGCTGTCACAACGAACAGCGCCTCACCGCCGGCCTGGCGCTCGACGCGATCGACGTCGGGAACGTGGGTGAGAACGTCGAGATCTGGGAGAAGGCCGTACGGAAGCTGCGCGCGCGCGCCATGCCGCCGGCCGATAGGCCGAGGCCGGACGAGCCCGACTACGCGATAATGCTCTCGTACCTGGAGACGGCGCTCGACCGTGTCGCCGCCGCCAGCCCCGATCCGGGTCGGACCGACACCTTCCGCCGGCTCAATCGCACCGAATACGGGAACGCCATCCGCGACCTGCTCGCACTGGACGTCGACGTGACCGCGTTGCTCCCCCGCGACGATGCGAGCTACGGGTTCGACAACGTGAGCTTGGCCGGGTTGTCACCGACCTTGATGGAGCGGTATCTGTCGGCAGCCCAAAAGACCAGCCGACTGGCCGTCGGCAGTCTGGTCCCGGCGCCGGGAAGCGAGGTGCTCGTGGTGCCCGTGGACCTGACGCAGGAAGATCACTTGGACGGTCTCCCGTTCGGCACGCGTGGTGGCACAACGTTCAGCCACAACTTCCCGACCGATGGCCAGTACACGATCACGGTGCGCCTGGCGCGCAACCGCAACGAAAACGTCGAGGGGCTGACCGATCGACACGAGATGGAGATCCTGCTCGATGGCGAGCGGCTGGAGCTCTTCACGATTATCCCGAACCGGAACCGGCTGGGTGGCTATTACGCGGATGAGGGAGTCGACGCTGGGCTGGAGGTTCAGATTCCGGTCACATCGGGTCCGCATACGGTGGGTGTCACGTTCCTGAGGAGGAGCGCGGCGCTGATCGAGTCCACCCGGCAGCCCTACCAGGCGCACTTCAACATGGACCGGCACCCTCGCCAGCAGCCGGCGGTGTATTCGGTCGCCGTCGCCGGGCCCTTCGAGCAGTTCGGGCCGGGCGACACACCCAGTCGGGATCGCATCTTCACGTGCCTCCCGGCGACGCCGGCGGACGAGACCGGCTGCGCGCGGGAGATCATCTCGACGCTGGCGCAGCGCGCCTACCGGCGGCCGGTAACGCAGCAGGACCTCGAAGTGCTGCTCAGGTTCTACGCGGATGCCTACGCGGACGGCGGGTTCGAGGCGGGCATCGAGATGGCGCTGCGTGCGCTGCTGACGAGCACCGAGTTCCTGTTCCGGATCGAGCGGGATCCGGACGGAACAGCGGCCCGGACGGCGTATCGGATCAGTGACTTCGAGCTTGCGTCACGGCTGTCGTTCTTCCTGTGGAGCAGCGTCCCGGACGACGAGCTCCTCGCCGCGGCGGCCAGCGGAGAGCTCTCGGATCCGGCGGTGCGGCAGGCTCAGGTGCGGCGTATGCTGGCAGATCCGCGTGCGGAGGCGCTGACGACCAACTTCGCCGGACAATGGCTCCATTTGCGGAATCTCGACGCCGTGACGCCGAATCTGCGGCTGTTCCCGGACTTCGACGACAACCTGCGGCAGGGCTTCAGGAGAGAGACGGAGCTGCTGTTCGAGAGCATCCATCGGGAGGACCGCAGCGTCCTCGACCTGATCGACGCCGATTACACGTTCCTGAACGAGCGGCTCGCCAAGCACTATGGTGTGCCCAACGTGTACGGTGATCGCTTCCGGAGAGTGGCTCTGGCCGAGAACAGCCCCCGCGCCGGCCTGCTCGGGCACGGGAGCGTCTTGACCGTCACGTCCTATGCGACACGCACGTCACCGGTGCTGCGGGGCAAGTGGATCCTCGACAATCTTCTCGGCATGCCCCCGGGCGATCCGCCGGCCAACGTGCCGGAGCTGGAGGAGCCCCCCGCGGGGCAGGCGCCGGCTTCGATGCGGGAGCGGATGATTCAGCACCGGGTCAACCCGGCCTGCGCCGTCTGCCACCAGCTCATGGACCCGGCGGGGCTCGCGATGGAGAACTTCGATGCCATCGGCCGTTGGCGTGAGCGCAGCGAGGATGGGTCGCTCATTGACGCATCCGGTAGCCTGCCAGGCACCGAGGCCTTCGAAGGCGTCGCGGGACTCCGTGATGCCGTCCTCGAGCGGCCGGACGTGTTCGTCGGGAGGATGACTGAAAAACTGCTTACCTACGGGTTGGGCCGTGGTGTCGATTACCACGATGCCCCGGCGGTCCGGGAGATTGTCCGGACGGCCGCCCGTGACGACTACTCGTTCTCTTCACTCATTCTTGCTATTGTGGAGAGTTCCCCGTTCCAGATGCGGAGGTCGCTATGATCCTCACCCAGAAGGCTATGCCGAGGCGGACGTTCCTGCGTGGTGTGGGAGCCGCCGTTGGGCTGCCCATGCTGGATTCCATGCTGCCGGCCTGGTCGGCTCAGGCCGCCGCCGCAGCCGATCCCGTGCGCCGCCTCGGGTACGTCTACATCCCGATGGGCATGAACCCGGATCCGTGGACTCCCAAGACTGAAGGGAGCCTGACCGAGCTGACGCCTTCGCTCTCGTCGCTCACGCCGTACATGGATCACCTGAGCGTGGTCACCAACCTCGAGGTCGACAACGCAGCGGTCACGGGCGGAAACCATGCCACGGCCGGCTCGGCGTTCCTGAGCTGCGCCCGCGCGAAGCGCACCGAGGGGAGCGACTACGAGTTGGGCACGACCGTCGACCAGATCGTCGCGCGGAAGATCGGCAATGACACGCCCCTCCCGTCGCTCGAGCTCGGAACGGACCTGATCGCTCAAGTCGGCAATTGTGATAACGGTTTCGCGTGCGTTTACATGAACAGCCTCTCGTGGTCGTCGCCCACGACGCCACTTCCCATGGAAGCCGATCCACGTGTCGTCTTCGAGCGCCTGTTCGGTGACGGTGGCACGCCCGAGCAACGGCTCGCAGAAATGAGAAGGAATTCCAGCATCCTCGACTGGGTGCTGGGAGACCTGTCGAGCCTTCAGCGGGAGCTCGGTCCCGGGGACCGCACGAGGATGGAGGAGTATCTCACGACCGTCAGGGAGGTCGAGCGCCGCATTCAGCGGGCCGAGCAGCAGGCCGACGTTTCGCCACTACAGGCGCTGGAGCGTCCGACCAGCGTGCCCGAGGACTGGGAAGACCACGTCAAGCTGATGTTCGACCTGCAAGTGCTCGCGCTGCAAGCGGATCTGACCCGAGTCATCACCTTCCAGATGGCGCGAGAGGGAAGCACCAGAACCTATCCGCACATCGGCGTGCCCGAGCCGCACCACCCGATTTCGCACCACGTGAACGACCCCGAGAAGCTCGAGAAGCTGGCCAAGATCAATGAGTACCACGTGTCGCTCTTCGGGTATCTGCTCGAGAAGCTTCGGACCACCGAGGACGGCGACGGCTCGCTGCTCGACCACACCACGTATGTGCTGGGTAGCGGCATGGGGAACCCGGACGTCCACAATCACACCAACCTGCCGATCGTCGTGGCGAGGGGCGGTCTAGGCTCCATGAACGACGGGCGGCACGTCGTGTTCGACGAGCACACGCCGCTGGCGAACATGCACCTGACGTTCCTGGATCACATGGGCGTCGAAATGGACAGCTTCGTGGACAGCACGGGCCGGGCTGGTGGGGTGCTCGAGCCGCTGTCGCTCTGACGGGGACGTCGTGGCTGGACCGTTCACTCGGGCAGGCACCCTAGCCCTCGTCCTGGCTGTCGCCGTAGCCGCGCCCGCCGGCGCGCAGTTGTCGGACGCCGTCAAAGCGGGAGACCAGGTGGCCGTGCGTGCGCTCATCCAGGCCGGCACGGACGTGAGTGCTGGCGAGGCGGACGGTACGACACCGCTCCATTGGGCGGCGTACCGCAGCGACCTGGCGATTGC
Organism: Longimicrobiales bacterium; assembly: GCA_965249775.1. Lineage (GTDB taxonomy): Bacteria > Gemmatimonadota > Gemmatimonadetes > Longimicrobiales > Gaopeijiaceae > UBA822. The sequence continues at coordinate 1,670,442 of OZ252253.1, read as the reverse complement.
CGAGATCCTCGTGGATGCGGGCGCTGATGCGACCGCCGAGAACCGCTACGGCGTCCAGCCGCTCTCCCTCGCCGCAGTCGGTGGAAACGCCGCCCTCATCGAGCTGCTGCTGGCGGTCGGGGCACATCCGAACACCGTGCAGGGTGAAGGCGAGACGGTGTTGATGACGGCCGTGCGCACCGGCAAGCTGGAAGCGGTCGAGGTTCTGCTCGACCACGGGGCCGACGTGAACGCCGTCGAGCACTATCGCGGTCAGACCGCGCTGATGTGGGCCGCCGCCGAGGGGCACGCCGCCATCATCCCGACGCTGATCACCCACGACGCCGACATCCAGGCCCGCTCGCTAGGAGGTTACTCGGCGCTCTTGTTCGCCGCCCGGGAGGGCCATATCGACGTGGTGGAGGTGCTGCTCGACGCCGGCGGGGATCTGAACGAGGGGCTGCCGTTGGACCGGCGACCACGGGACGACGCCGGGACCAGCGCGGAGAGGGCGCCGACCGGCATCAACATCTTTCTGATTGCCGTGGCCAACGCGCACTACGAGTTGGCAGCCATGCTCCTCGATAGAGGAGTCGATCCCAACACGGGCCCCCGCGGATGGACGGCCCTGCATCAGCTCTCCTGGGTCCGCAAAGCCGGGATCGCCGGGAGCAACAACCCCGCCCCTGCCGGGTCGGGCGATATGAGCAGCCTCGAGCTCGCCAGGAAGCTCGTAGCTCAAGGCGCCGACGTGAACGCCCTGGTGACGCAGCGCCCGCCGGCCGGTATTACGCGGCTGAACTTCATGGGAGGCACGCCATTTCTCCTCGCCGCCAGGACGGCCGACGCCGAGTACATGCGCTTGTTGGTCGACTTGGGCGCCGATCCTCTGATCGGAAACACCAACAGCTCGACGCCGTTGATGGTCGCGGCGGGTCTCGGCACGGCCTCGCCCGGCGAGGATCCAGGGACCGAGCCCGAAGTGTTGGAAGCGGTCGCCCTCGCGCTCGAGCTGGGTGGCGACCTCAACGCCGTCGACGACAACGGCGAGACGGCCATGCACGGCGCGGCCTACAAGCATTTTCCCGCAGTGGTCGAGTTTCTTTATGAGGCGGGCGCCGACATCGACGTGTGGAACAAGGAGAACGCCCGAGGCTGGACGCCGCTCGACATCGTGGAGGGCGGCATCCACGTCGGGATGAACATTCTCAAGTCCGCGCCGACGGCCGCGGCGATCCGTGGGGTCATGACCCGCGCCGGGGTCGAGCCCGTCTCGCAGCAACGATAGCTCTTTAGCCCAAACGGGCAGCGCGTGAAAGTGCAGAGGGTGAAATCATGGGTTGGCTGATCCAATCCGATCGAAGGTGCTCACAGGAGGGTAAGATGATCGCACGTTATTCCACCATACTCGTGGCGCTTTGCCTAGTGATCGCGGGCGAGGGGCTGGTCGCATCCGCCGAAGCACAGAACCAAACGAGCGCCGATTGGGTCGTTCCCCGGACGCCCGACGGTCATCCGGACTTCCAGGGGAACTGGACGAACGAGACCATCACGCCCTTCCAGCGCCCGGAAGACCAGGAGAGCCCGATTCTCACCTTCGAGGAGGTCCAGGAGCGCCAGGGTGGTGCTTTAGCCCGGATCGAGAGGGGTGCCCGGCCCAGCGACCCCAATCGGCCCGCGCCAAGGGCCGGGGGAAGTGTGGGGGGCTACAACAACGTCTATATGGATCGGGGCATCAACATCGCCATCGTCAACGGCCAATACAGGAGCTCGCTCATTACGATTCCGGCAAACGGCCGTAGGCCGGACCTGACGCCCGAGGGCCAGGAGCGGGTGGCGGCGTACAGAGCAGCCAGGAGCCAATTCGAGCAGTACGACCACCCGGAGGTCCGGCCGCTCGGAGAACGGTGCATCGTGTCCTTCGGGTCCAGCGCCGGTCCGCCCATGATCCCCAATACCGCCTACAACAACAATTACACGATCACCCAGACCGCGGACCACATCGTGATCATGTCCGAGATGGTCCACGACGCTCGAATCATCCCCCTCAGGGATGGCCCCAGTCTTCCGCCTCACGTACGTCCGTGGTTTGGCGACTCCTGGGCTCGATGGGAGGGCGATGCGCTCGTCGTCGAGACCACCAATATCTATCCTCTGCAGACGTTCCGCGGGATCCCTCCTTCGGAGGATCTGCATGTGACCGAGCGTTTTACACGGGTGGCGGAGGGCATCCTGTACGAGTTCATGGTCGACGACCCTTCGACCTACACGGAGCCGTGGGGAGGCCAGATCCCGTACAGGCCGCTGAACGACCGTGTCTACGAGTATGCCTGTCACGAGGGGAATTACGCGCTATCCAACATCCTGAGTGGTGAGCGGTATCAGGAGCGGTTGGAGGCGGGGGAGGAGCCCAACCGGCGGTAATCGGGGCTCAGTTGGGGAGGGGGCCACTACCCTTCGGCCTCATCAACTCTTGAAAGGCCGCATAATCCCCCAGAACTTCGAAAGCAAGTGGCCATTGCGAATGAACGTCACCTGAGTTCTCGCCGGCGTAGTCTCGATGGAGCGCGCTCGCCCTGTCCATCTCGCCCAGCGATGCCGCGATCCGGGCGTGCCACCGCAGCGCTGCGGGTCTGAAATACGCGTCGATCTCCAACGCCCTTTCTCGATCGCCCTCGATGCCTGCGATCACTCCGAGCGTTCCGAGATAGTCAGACGGGACGCGCCTATCACCCCACCGCTCCTCAACGGCCCGTTCCAGCACATCGCGGGCCTCGTCGATTCGGCCGCTAAGCAGGAACATATCGGCGAACTTCGAAGTGCCTGCGCTCATCTGGCCGGTGGTCTCCGGTCGTGGCGAGGACTGCCAAGCTTGCTCCCGAGTTATGCCACGCTCCAACACTTGGGACGCGGCTTCGGTGTGACCATGCATGATGAGCTCGACGCCACCATCCAGGTGCAGGCCGATCTTCTCGTGGTTCTCGAGCATTGCCTGGACTTCGTCAGTCCGCCCTAACGCTGCGAGGGCTACGATCTCCGTCCGCCGCAAGTTGTTGGGAAACTGTCGGCGACCGCGACGGACCACCACGAGCTCTTCCTGATGCTCACCAATCGCGTGATAGGCCGCGGCGAGAACGTCCCAATACGGCCACCACCCGCGCAACCATCCGCTTTCGGGATCGACCTGCGTCATGAACTCGATTGCCTCGGCGGGGCGGCCGGCATCGACGGCAGCCTGTCCGGCCTTATAGAGGAACTCAGACCCCGGGGCGATCTCGACGAACCGACGCATGGCGTCCAGAGCGCCGTGGTAGTCTGCGACCCGATAGGCCAACTGATAGTCCAACAGCAGGCGGTCCAGTGGGGCCAGTTGGCCGCGCCGCTCGTTCAGCGCCCGGCCGATGGAATCTCTCTGCCGCCACCGACCCGAGTTTTCGTACGAGAAAGCGGCCCAAAGCGAGGCCATCGTAAAGTCGGCGTCCAGGGCTTCCGCGGCGAGGAAATGCGGAAGCGCCTCCCTGGGTTTGCGATGCGTATGCAGCTCGACTCCCTTAGCAAACTCTGTATACGCTTCGAACGTCGGCGGCTGGCTGGCATTGCGCATCCACCTGGCAAGCTGGGGATCGGTGAGTGTGGCCAGCGTGGTCATCACCCGGTCGCGTAGGCGCTCGATTGCGGCAAGGGGTTCATCGACCGACCCACGGATCGGCTCGATGGTCGTCAGCTCCTCACCCGTGGCCGCGTTCGTGACGCGGGCGAGGAAATGCACGCTGTCGCTCTGCATGTAGTAGGTGCCCGATACCACCGTCCCAGTCCCGTTGGCGCGAGCGAGAGCCCGCAAGCGGCCGGACCGTTCCGTCGAACCAGCGTCTGCGACGACGGGCTCGAGCGACAGCAGTTGCGTACCCAGGCTCACCACGTCTACAAAGCCGGTGTAGGTGAGGCCCGCAGTCACCCGGTCTGTGGCCATCCGGCCGAGAGGGTCGAGGGTAGGGTCACCCGTCTCGTTTTGGAAGAGGTCGACGAGCAGGCGCGTGGGATCGAGCGGGGGCTCGTCGCCTCGGCCATTCCTCATGACGGTTGCACCGGCCGTCGCGATCGCCCCCAGCACCACGATCGCAGCTGCCGCACGACCACGAGTGCGCCAGGAGGCGCGTCGTTGGGTCGTGACGCTTGCGAGCGCCCTGGAACCACCCTTATGCGCCTCGGTCGGGCTGGTAACACCCGTAGGTTCTGCTTCTATCACGGCTAGGACTGCCGGCTCGGGTCCCACTGCCGGGGGTTCTCCCGTCGAGGACCGGATCTTCTCGATGAGATCGGACATCTCGGTTGAAGGTGTCAGCTCCACCTCGGCCAGCCGTTCCTTGTAGGCGTCGTACTCCCTGACTGCCGCGTCGCGCTCGCCCAGACCGTGTAGCAGCTTCAGCAAAGGCCGAACGACTGATTCGTCGTAAGGAGCCCAATCCCTGGCCTGTCGAAGCCATTGGGCGGCATCCACGAAGCTGCCGTCCCGTTTAAGCTCTTGAGCCAGCGTCACCGCGGCCGCCACGGCTTGCAGGCGCAGGCGCTGTCGCTCTCCGTCGAGCCAGCGGTCGAAGATCGGGCTGCCATTGAGGTCGGAGCCATCCCACAGGTGACCACCATAAAGCTCGAGTGCTTCCCTCGGATGGCCGGCGGCCAAGGCTTCGTCGAACCCCGCCACGTCGCACCAAACGGCGCCGGCTTCGAGGAAAAGCTCGCCACCCTCAGTGGTCTCGATCACACCTGGCCCGAGACCGCTCCGCAGCACGTGAAGCGCATGATTCAGGGAATTCCGTGCCCTCTTGGTACTCGAATCCGGCCAGAGAAGCTCAAAGAGTTTGTCGCGGCCGTGGACGACGTTCGGTGGCGAGAGCGCCAGGTAGACCAAGAGGCTAGAGGGCTTGGCCCGGGCGAGAACCGAGAGGATCTCGTGGCCGTCCGCCGAATCGCGGAGTCGCAGACCTCCTAGAGCGCGCAGTTCGATCATCGGATATGAAGCTCCGAGTCGAGGCTTAATCCACCATTAAGCGCAGCGGTTGCTAACCTTCGATCCGCGAAAACGTACGCGACCCGCATTCTACTGACAATGAGATGGCAGGATGCCAAGTACTAGAGGGGCCCAACAATGAAGAGCCATCTTGGTGCCATTTGGTTGATGAGCCTTCTCATCCCAGGGCTGGGAACGGTGGGCTGCGGCGAGGGGGCCCTTTAAGACAGGACGGATAGGCATGAGGAAAAGAATGAAGAGATTGGCTTCGGCGATCGCTCTCCCGCTGGCCGTTCTGGCCACGGTCGTAATGGCATCGTGCGGTGAGGACTCGCCGACAGGTCCGCCCTCCCCTTCCAGTGTCGAGCTAACCGCCCCCAAGCTGACACTCGCCGCTCTCGGAGAGACGGTACAGCTTCAGGCCGAGGCCAAGGACGGCGGCGAAAACACGATCAGCGGGATGTCGTTCACCTGGGAATCCTCTGACACCACCGTCCTCTCGGTCAGCGACGCTGGGCTCGCCACAGCTGTGGCCAATGGATCAGCGCGGGTGACGGCGACGACCAACGGGGTATCCTCGGGGTTGGTCCTCACCGTTCAGCAATCCGCGACCAGCGTCGAGCTAACCGCCCCCGAGCTGACACTCGCCGCTGTAGGAGAGATGCTGCAACTTGAGGCCGAGGCCGAGGACGCCAACGGAAACGCGATCAGCGAGGTGTCGTTCACCTGGGAATCCTCTGACACCACCGTCCTCTCCGTCAGCGACGCCGGACTCGCCACCGCTGTGGCGAGTGGATCAGCGGAGGTAACGGCGACGACCGACGGCGTATCCTCAGAGCTGGTCCTCACCGTTCAGCAATCCGCACCCCAGCTTGCCGCCGCCGCGTTCGTGAATTGGGATGGCGGAGGCGGTAACTTTAACTGGAACGACCCCCTTAATTGGGATACCGACGCGCTCCCGGGCCCTACAGACGGTGTCATTATCGACGTTGTCGGAGACATCACTGTCACGCACTCCTCCGGCACCACCTCGATCTACAGCCTGAGCAGCGAGGAAGCCTTGGTCCTATCCGGTGGCTCCTTCGCAATCTCTGCTGCGTCTACGGTGAATAGCACTCTGACCTTGAGTGGTGCGACGCTTACTGGCGCCGGGGAGCTTACGGTGGCTGGTCTCTTGACCTGGTCGGGCGGCACGATGAGCGGCACAGGCAAGACGATCGCCGACGGCGGGATGTTGATGAGTGGCCCCGGCTCTGTGGTCCTCGATGGACGGACCATCGACAATTCGGGAACCGCGATCTGGGACCCCCCCATATTCTTCGCCGGCAACGGGGCAGTGTTCAACAACACCGGGATCATCGACATCATCGGGGACGCGGGCGGCCAGGCCTTCATCACCACAGTCTCGACGCTGAACAACACCGGGACGCTGCGCAAGTCGGGCGGTGCGGGCACAGCGACGCTTTGGTTGTCCGTCAACAACACCGGCGGTGGCACGGTGGAGGTGCAGAGCGGCACCCTGCGGTTTGCTAACGGGGGCACTACGGATTCGCCGTTGGACGTCTTGGCTAGCGCCGGCCTGGAGTTTAGCGGCGGGACGTTCTCGCTGGAGGCCGGAGTCGACATGACCGTGCCAGGTACGGTATCGATCACCGGGGGGACATTAACGGGAGCCGGCGATCGGACAGTCGAAGGTCTCTTGACCTGGTCGGGCGGCACGATGAGCGGCACAGGCAAGACGATCGCCGACGGCGGGATGTTGATGAGTGGCCCCGGCTCTGTGGTCCTCGATGGACGGACCATCGACAATTCGGGAACCGCGATCTGGGACCCCCCCATATTCTTCGCCGGCAACGGGGCAGTGTTCAACAACACCGGGATCATCGACATCATCGGGGACGCGGGCGGCCAGGCCTTCATCACCACAGTCTCGACGCTGAACAACACCGGGACGCTGCGCAAGTCGGGCGGTGCGGGCACAGCGACGCTTTGGTTGTCCGTCAACAACACCGGCGGTGGCACGGTGGAGGTGCAGAGCGGCACCCTGCGGTTTGCTAACGGGGGCACTACGGATTCGCCGTTGGACGTCTTGGCTAGCGCCGGCCTGGAGTTTAGCGGCGGGACGTTCTCGCTGGAGGCCGGAGTCGACATGACCGTGCCAGGTACGGTATCGATCACCGGGGGGACATTAACGGGAGCCGGCAATCTGACAGTCGAAGGTCTCTTGACCTGGTCGGGCGGCACGATGAGCGGCACAGGCAAGACGATCGCCGACGGCGGGATGTTGATGAGTGGCCCCGGCTCTGTGGTCCTCGATGGACGGACCATCGACAATTCGGGAACCGCGATCTGGGACCCCCCCATATTCTTCGCCGGCAACGGGGCAGTGTTCAACAACACCGGGTTCCTCCCCAGAAACCTCACAGAAGCCGTTAAACCGTACAGATACGCCTAATACGCACGGTAGCGAGGGTAGCGGATCGCGTCGTTACAGGCCCGAAGCGGTCCCGAAGGTCGGTACCTTTGTCAACGGTTTTCACAACGCCCCATTTTCGCGCAGGTCCGCTTCGGACCGCTTCCGCGAGCTCATAGACCGGATCTTGGCCGAGCACCGCATCCACGGCGACGCCCCGCTCCTGGCCGACGTGGCGGTGTCCTCATGAGCCAGGCGATCAAGTACGAATCCACGACGGTCGAGCCCGAGCAGAGCGCGGCGGAGATCATGCAGCTCGTCAGAGCGTATGGAGGGACCCGCTTCGAGATGATATGGGGAGATCACGGCCTGCGGGGTGTCCGCTTTACGATCCAGACACCGCAAGGACAGGTCCCCGTCCGCCTGGAAGCGCGAGTGGAGAGAGTGGCCGAGATCATACGACAGAAGAAGCCCTACTCCTCCCGGATGAGAAGAACCGAAGAGCAATACCGGGCCTGGATTGAGGAAGAGCTGGCCTACTGGATCGCGTGGCGTCAGCTGCGGGACTTCGTGGAGCAGTCGCTGCTCGCCGTAGAGACGGGGCTGTTCGATCTCGCGGGCGCGTTCATGGCGAACGTGGAAGTGTGGGACGATGAATCCGACGAGGTGGTCACGATGGCCGAGCTGGTAGCGCGTCGGATGTCGCTGCAACCCGGAAGCGGTGCGCTACGGTTGCTGCCGAAGGGGAGCGAGTGAATGAGGCATCAGCCTCTGGTGCCACGCGAGCTAGAGCGTATAGCGCGGCAGCTGCTGACGGGCTGTCCGCACGGGACGTATGGCGAGTTGATGGAGCGGCTAGAAGCGATGCGGGATCTCGGGCACCGTACCAGGCATTTCGAGGCGATCGCCAGGCGGGCGCTGGAGCTGCTGGAGAGTGGCGAGTGGCAGGAGCCGTAGGGGCCCCTCCGGCGGCGCCGTGTTCCCAGGTAGAGACGAATTCAAGGTGGAAGGAGAGCGAAGGAATGGCTGATCGGGGGACGTATAGGGCGATCAAGGTCGTGTTGCTGGACGGGCCGGATTTTCAACAGCTGCCAGAGAGGGCCAGGCACCTGTTTCAAACCCTCAAGCTGACGTTCGGGCCAACGGGAATCGAGGTGAGATACCCAGGCGCGTTGGAGGTCGAGCTGTCTGCCAAGACCGGTATCCCCCTGGAAGCGGTGCCCGGGCCGTTGGATACGCTCAAAGAGCGTGGGTGGATCGACAGGGAAGGAAATGTCATTTGGATTGTCGGACAGCTCGAACACGATCCCCACATGTCCTGGGACGATGAAAAGCACCGCAAATCGATCTGGCGACACCTCCAGGGACTTCCACGGCTCGAAATTGTCGGCGAGTTCGTCCGGCACTACCGGCAGTGGTTCGAGGCTGGGGAATCCGTCACCGCCAAGAACAGCCCAAAACCCCTGGACCCAGCTCCGGTCGACCTGTTGCACTGGTTGGACGCACCCCCTTCAAAGGCCCATGGAAGGCCCACCGAAGGCCCTAGCAAGGCCCTACGAAGGCCCTCTGAAGGGGTGCATCAAGCTCCGGGTACCCCCTTCGAAGGGGTAGATCAAGCTCCGGGTACCCCCTTCGAAGGGGTAGATCAAGCTCCGGGTACCCCCTTCGAAGTACCGAGTACTGAATACCGAATACCGAATACCGAAGAGCGAGAACCGAAACGCGCGCCCGCGCGCGAGGATTCCTCTGCCGGGGGTGGTCTGCCCAGCGGGAGCGATCCGCCCGGCAGCGTTGGCGGCCTCGATCCACCGCACCCGGGCCAGCGGATGAGTGCCAGCCAGGTGCTCGAAGCCTGGGCCTCGGCGCAGCCGATCGAGGTCCCGGCGGCGGATCGGAGGAAGCAGAAGCCGTTTGCCCGCCGGATTGCCGACGGCCACACCCGGGAGCAGGTCATGGTTGCGTTCGTCGGCATCGGGCAGCTCTTCCCGCACTGCCCTCCGAAGAACCAGCCGTGGGACCTGTCCGACCTGGACCGGAAGTTCTCGAAGGCGGTGGCTGCCGCCAGGGATCACCCGGAGCTGAAGGCCCGGCGCTTCGAGGAGGAGTTCATGGCTATGACAGGGCCGGAGAGGGAGGGTACGGCATGATCGACCGGGAGCAATTCAACCGGGCCTGGCGCATGCTCTGCAAACGGCTCCGGCGCGACCTCGATGCCGAGGAGGCGGCCGACTACCGCGCTTGGCTATCGGAGCGGATGGACACGGATCAGTTCCTCGAAGCCGCCCGCCATCTGTGGGCGACCTGCAAGTTCTTCCCCGAGCCAGCGGCCTTCATCGAGGCGATCCGGCCGAGCGTGGAAGCGGAGGCGCTGGAACAGTGGGAATTGTGCGGACAGGTGATGACGGGATCGAGGGAGGCGTTTATGCACATGAGCCCCACCGGCAAGCGCACGGTGCAGTTGCTCGGCGGGCCGGACAGGCTGCGCAACACGAAACTCGACGAGGTCCAGTTCGTGCGCCGCGATTTCCTGAAGCTGTTCGGCGACGCGGAGGAGATCTACCAGCGGGAGAAGCAGCGCACAGCGCTTCCACTCAGCGACGAGGCGAAGGAGATCTTGGCGAGCGCGGTGCCGCTCTTGAGCGGTGGGCGACTGATGCAAGAGGCGAGCGGTGAGGGCACGTGACGGCCTACTACAACGAGATCGAGCCGTATGCCGCCGAGTGGCTGCGCAACCTGATCGCGGCGGGGCTGATCGCGCCCGGCGACGTGGACGAGCGGAGCATCGAGGAGGTCGCGGCGTTGCCTGGGCAGGCGAGTACATCCCGTGCGGAGACGGAAAAGCGCGGCGCATTGAATCCGGCACATTCCCGCTGGCTCATGGGGTTCCCAACCGCGTGGGACGCCTGCGCGCCTACGGCAACGCGATCGTCCCGCAACTGGCCGCGGCGTTCATCCGGGCCTACCGGGACGTGAGGGAAGTGGCATGAGGAGCAACGGCATGACCACGATGAAGCCAGAGCTTCCCCCGGGCACCCGCATCCGCAAGACGTTCTACGGTCTCATGACGACGCTCATCCTGGTCGGCCTTCTGAGCGGGCTGCTGCTATCGGTGATCGCGCTGAACGTCTGGGCCTGGCGCTGGATACTCGGGGGCCTGGGGTGGTGAGCAGCGACACCGAGGTCCGCAGGGTGCTCCAGGAGATCGTGTCGGAACGGCTACGTCTGCTGCCGGAGAACGAGCACACGGGCCACCTGTACGTGCACTTCAAAGTGGGCCGTATCCGGACCGTGGAATGGCGGACATTGGACAGCACGGACGAGCGAGGGGACACGGAGCGGGAAACCGTGGTCGCAGGACCCGCCGGCTCATGACGGGGTTGTACTTCGCCAAGCGGGAGACGATTCCTCGAATGCGACCGCCGAACCGTTCGGCTAGGAAGACCAACCAAATGACCGACTGGTGGGGGATCGGCGTTGAGCTGTTCGGCCTCGTTATGGGCTTCGCAGGTGTCATTTGGACGCTGATGCACAACGCTAGCTTGGCCCGTAAGGCGCAGGAAAGCCAGTGGGAACACGAAGAAGAAACCCGGAAGAAAGAGCTAGAGCGCGAATGCGACTCGATGCGGAAGGTCCTGGGTGCCGAGCTGGCGACCTTGGAGACGATCACGGCAGGCCCAATAAAAAAGATGGAGGCCAACCCGACAGGGATCCTGACGGCGTGTATCGAGCCTCTTCCCGACGAGAGTTATCAATCTCTTCTGTCCAGCATCGGGTTGCTTTCGACGCTTGAGATGGAGAAAATCCCATTAGCCTACCAGAATCGCCGCTTTGCTACGTACGATCTAAAAAAAATCGGCCGGCGGCACCCCGAATCCAGCAGTCATGTGATAGTGGGTCCCGAGCACTTCGACGATCTAATAAAGAGAAAAAATGAGGTGCTGGACGGCATCAAGTCTACGATCGCTGCCCTGGAGGATAAGGGACGATGTCGTAAGTGCGGTAAGGAGGCGAGCAGGATCGGTTGCTCTCGGCAGGAGCACACAGACGGCACCGTTACGGAGACCTGGCAGAGCCTATGCGAGCCGTGCTCGGATGAGCTTAAGAGCTTGACCGAATCGCAAGCAACCACCTAGCTTTGTAGGCAGTAAAAGCGACGTCGGGCACCCCATACCGGGACCCCGGCACCACGACCCCCAGAGCGCGCAAGGGATCGAGGTGTCGGGTTTTTTCATTCAAGGGCTGTGGCATGAGAATCGACGTGGACACGAACGCGGCAGAGGTTGCGCGGTCTCTCCGCTTCCTGTTCCGCGACCAGGTGCCGTTCGCTACGTCGCTCGCGATCAACCAGACCGCGAGGGGCATCCAGACGGAGCAGCGTGCGGGCATGCGCCAGCGCTTCACGATCCGCCGGGCGTACGTGCTGCAGGGCGTGAAGGTCAGCAAGTTCAGCACGAAGCGGGACCTGGAGGCGATCGTCGAGATCGATCCGACGCGCGAGTTCCTGTTCAAGTTCGAGGAGGGAGGGACAGTGCGGCCTCGTGGCACACGCCTGGCCGTGCCCGATGAAGTGCGACGGGGCAAGACCGGTGTGGTGTCGCGGGTCATGCGACCCCGGCGTCTCGAGTTCGAGAGATGGGGCAGCGGCCCGAAGGCGGAGGTCGACAGGGGCAAGAAGCGCACGTTCATGATCCGCAAGTCCGACGGCACCGGGGCGATATTGCAGCGGCTTGGACGGCGTGGGGGAAGGCGTAAGCCACGGGGTCAGCGTCGCGTCGGAAAGCTCAGGATGCTGTTCTCGTTCACGCCGCAAGCCGAAGTCGAGCCGTCGCTCCGCTTCGAGCTCACGGCCCGGACCGTCTTCGAGCGGAGCTTCGCGAGCAACTTCGAGGCGAGCTTCGATCGAGCGGTGAGAACTGCGCGATGACGCGGGACTGACGGTCAGATCGCCGCGGGTCCTTCTGGCGGGCAGCCTCGATGGGTCACGCAAGAGTGCCGAATTTCGTTAGCGACAGGGTCCAAGAAAATGCACTTCCGTTTCCGGTGCCCATAGAAGTGAACCAGAGGGACGCGGCGGCCGTTCTCGGTCTCACGACGCGCCAAATCCGGAACCTCGACGAGGCGGGGATCCCCTCGCGGCCAGCAGGGGATGGCCGAGGGCGGGTCTACGACCTGGTCGAAGTCGTGCCTTGGTACATCCGCGAGGTCCGCAGGCAGAGTCGTACGAATGAGTCAGGCCTCGACCGTGCCAAGCTCGAGCAGGCGGAGCTCGAAGTGCGGCGTCGTCGAATCGAGGTGGCGAAGGCGGAGGGCGAACTCATCGCCATCGCTGACCATCGCACCGTCGTGGGCAAGGTAGCTGACGCGTTCCGTGCGGCACTGTTGTCTGTGCCCGGATCGTGGGGCCCGCAGATCGTGGGCATCCCGACGCCGGCGGAAGGGACGGAAGCGATGCGGGTGTGCAGCGAGGGGTTGCTCAGGGATATGGCGAGCGTCGCTGATTCGCTCGAACTGGAAGGCGAAGCTGCGGCCGATCCCCTCCCGGAGGACTTTCCAGGGTATCGGGCGCTTGTCGCTGCGGGGGTGGAGACCTTCGCCCAGCTCCGCGCGCTTGGGGAAGTGACCCGGATCAAGGGCATCGGGCCGAAGCTGGCCAAGCGCATCGTGGACGAGATGGAGCCTACCGCGTGAGCGTGGTCGCGGACTCCCGCGCCCGGGCCCATGCGGTCGGCGCGGAAGAGCTGCGTGCCCGTCTCCAGCCGCCGGTCCGCATGACGGTGTCGCAGTGGGCGGACCGATACCGGATGCTCTCGCCTGAATCATCTCCTGAGCCGGGGCCGTGGCGCACGAGCCGTGTGCCCTACCTCCGCGAAATCATGAACACTCTCGGTGATCCGCTCGTGCGAAAAGTTGTTTGGGTCGCCTGCTCACAGTCGGCCAAAACGGAGCTACTAAATAACTACGTCGGGCATTCTGTCGATCAGAACCCCGGCCCGATTCTGGTCGTGCAGCCGTCGCTGGAGATAGCCAAGACCTGGTCGAAAGATCGGTTGGCTCCCATGATCCGGGACACGCCTTGCCTTCGCGGTAAGGTCGCCGATGCCAAGGCGCGCCATTCTGGGAATACCGTTCTCCACAAGGTTTTCCCTGCGGGCCACCTCTCGATCGTCGGAGCGAATTCTCCATCCGGCCTCGCGTCTCGCCCGATCCGCGACGTGCTCTTCGACGAGGTCGATCGGTACCCGTCGTCAGTTGGGACCGAGGGCGACCCGTTGAGTCTCGGCGAGCAGCGTACCAGAAATTTCTGGAATCGAAAAATCCTGTACGTTTCCTCGCCGGGCGACCTCGATACGAGCCGCATCTGGCCGGAATGGCTCGCATCGGATCGGCGCCGCTACTTCGTGCCCTGTCCGCACTGCTCTAAGCGCCAGGTGCTCATCTGGAAGAACGTGAAGTGGGAGAGCGACGCGATCGACGGCGCTCACGTCCACAGACCTGAGACGGCGGTCTACGTCTGTGCGAACTGTGGCGCCATCATCGAGGAAGTGGACAAGCGCCGAATGCTCGAGCTCGGTGAGTGGTGTGCGACGAACCCGGACGGGCGCTTCCCCGGCTTCCATCTCTCAGCGCTCTACTCGCCGTGGGTCACGTGGGCGGAGCTCGCGGCGCTATGGCTCGAGAAGAAGCGCAGCCCCGAGGAGCTGAAGACGTTCATCAACCTGCAGCTCGGCGAGCCGTGGGAGGAGCGCGACCAAGCGTTCGAGCCGACGGACCTCGCTAGCAGGGCCGAGAAGTACCCGGAGGAGATCCCTCATGGTGTGGGCGTATTGACGGCTTTCGTCGATGTCCAAGCGGATCGCCTCGAACTCTCGATCCGCGGCTGGGGCGAGCGTGAGGAGTCGTGGCTGATCGGCCATCACAGGATTTACGGCGATCCTGAACAGGACGAGTTATGGTCGGAACTAGAACATCATCTTGCTCGAGCTTACGTCCACGAGTCGGGCGCGAAGCTGCGTATCGGCGTGGCGATGATCGATTCTGGGTATCTGCCGCATCGGGTGCACCGGTTCGTTCGCGGTAGGGAGCTGCGTGGCGTGTACTCGGCGAAAGGTTCGGACTCACGTCTGAGAGAGACGCTGTCGCGCGCCACCCGAAAGAACCGCGACCGGGTCAAGCCCTGGACGGTCGATTCGCACCACTTCAAGGCTATCCTCTTCAGGCGTTTGCGCGTGACCGTGGGCTCGGCCGAGCCGGGCGGGCCGGGATATATGCATTTCTGTGTGCCCACCCGCACTGGGGCCGATGCGGAGTACTTCGCTCAATTCGCGGCCGAGCAGCTAAGGCTTGTCCGTCAAGGCCGCCGGTTCCGGAAGGTGTTCAAGCAGGTACGCGCCAGGAACGAGAGCATCGACCTCGAGGCGGGCAATATTGCGGCGCTCTACACGATGGGAGACGTGGTCGTGAAGCGGCTTGGGGAGATGGCCGACGAAGCGAGCAAGGGCCACAGTTCTTTGGTGGCTATACCGAAGGGTCGGCGGGTGCGATCGAAGGGTGTGCAGCGATGACGCCGATTACAATCCTGCGTCTCGCGGTGCGATGCCCTGAGTGCGGCGCGACTCCGAAACTCCGAACCTCCATGGAGTGGGTCGCCTTCCTGAAGGATGCGGGGGTGGATCCGGAACGCTTCGTGGAGTCATACCAATGCCACATCAGGTCGTGCAACACCACGTACGACATTCAGGTCAAGCACTTCCACTTCGCCGCCTGACGATAGCGCTGATTGGGGTCGTCCTTGACGTGACCCACGAGAGGTTGTAGTAATCGTCTCGTGGGACGGGAAGGCTTCGTCTCGAAAGACGTATCGCCCGCATAAGAGGCTCCACCCGGCAAAAGGCCGGGTAAGGGGCCTTTTTCATTTATGCCGGGCGATCGATGGCCAGCGAAGCTACACTACAGCCGATGGTGGACGCCGCGAACGCGGCGATCATCGCCCTGATCACGAAGGGCCAAGAGGTCAGGGTCAACGGGCGCAGCTACCGTCGCGCTGAACTTTCGCAGTTGAAGACGGTCCGCGACCAGCTTGAGGCCGAGCTCGCCCGTGTGAAGGGCGGCGGCCTGCAACTCGACCAGGTGGTGCCGCGTGGCTGAGGTGACGATCTCCCACGTGTCGGAGGTGCCTGCGTCCGCGGGACCTATCTCCAGATCCTGGTGGTCCACGGCTCGATCGCTGGTCTCCGGCAATCCCATCGACCGGATTGTCTCCTACGTCTCCCCCGAGAGGGGACTGCGTAGGCTCCAGGCGCGAACGCAGGCTCGGATGGCTGAACGGTCCTTCGGCGCATCGGGCTATGTCGGCGGCCGTTCCGATCGCAAGTCGATGCAGCAATGGCAACCCTTCGGTGGGAGCGCGAGTTCGGACCACCTTCCCCAGCAGGATTCGCTACGCAGTCGATCGCGTGACCTCGCACGCAACTCCCCGATCGCGTCGGGCGCCATACGTACGAACGTGACGGCCATCGTAGGGACCGGGCTCCGTGTCCAATCGCAAATCGACACCGATCTCCTGGGGCTCTCGGACGAGCAGGCCGAAGCATGGCAGCGTGAGGCCGAGCGTATCTGGAGCTTCGCCAAGGACCGTCTCGACATCGAGGGCGAGCTCACGTACGCGGCCCAACAGGGTCTCGTCCTTCGCTCCAAGCTGGAGTCGGGCGACGTGCTCGTTCTCATGAGATTCAAGCCGAGCGCGGGCGATCTCTTCGGCACAAAGATCCAACTCATCGAATCGGACCGCATCTCAAATCCGAACAACCAGATGGATACCGATCGCGTGGTCGGTGGCGTGGAGTTCGATGAAGACGGCCGCACGATCGGCTACCACGTGAGAAATCGTCATCCAGGCGAGTTATTTGGGATCCATCGTGGCGGCGATACATGGTCGATGATTCCGGCCTGGGGTCCGAACGGCGTGCGTCTTTCGAAGTTGCTCTACGAAAAGCAGCGGCCTGGGCAACGGCGAGGGGTGCCCTACCTCGCTCCTGTCATCGAGCCGCTCAAGCAACTTGAGCGTTACACCGAATCCGAGCTCATGGCGGCGGTTGTGGCGTCGTTTTTCACCGTTTTCGTCAAGACCGAGATGGGCGACACGGGACTGGCCAAGGCTCCCGGGGGCGAAGAGGCACCGGCGGACGAGGACAGCGGCGACCTCTTCATGAACCCTGGCGCCGTACTGAGTCTCGCTCCCGGCGAGGACATCGAGACCGCCAATCCGAGTCGTCCGAACGCGGATTTCGAACCGTTTTTCCTCGCGATCATGCGCCAGGTCGGTGTCGGTCTCGAGATGCCGTTTGAAGTCCTGATGAAGTATTTCCAGTCCAGCTATTCGGCTGCGAAAGGTGCGCTGCTCGAAGCCTGGCGCGCGTTCAAAGTTGGGCGCTCGGGACTGGCCGCGGAGTTCTGTCAATTCTCCTACGAGGCGGTGATCACCGAGGCGGTAGCACGCGGCACTCTGCCCGCTCCCGGCTTCTTCGACAACCCGGTGATCCAACGCGCTTGGCTCGCGACGTCGTGGTCCGGCGATCCGCCGGGCATGATCGACCAGGTGAAGGGCGTACAGGCGGCCGCGAAGCGAGTCGAACTGGGCGTCTCGACCCTTTCGATCGAAACCGCCGAGCTCTCCGGACAGGACTGGGAGACCCTCAACAGACAGCGCGCGAAGGAAGTACGGATCAGGCGGGAGTCGGGACTGGAATCCGATCCTGAGGAGGCGGTCGCATGAGCAGGATACGCGAGCACATCGCACGTACGCCGTGGGCTATCACCGAGGAAGCGATGGAAACGATCTGTGACATCGCGGATCGATTGAACGACGAAGAAGGCTTCATCAACGCGATCCAGCGGCGGGAAGGCGAGCGGCTGGCTACGCCAGGCGCGGCGACAGTCGTGAACGGTGTTGCCGTGATCCCTGTCACGGGTCCGATGTTCCGCCGGGCTAACCTCATGACGGCGATTAGCGGCGCCACGTCGACGGAAATATTGGCCAAAACTATCGGGGAAGCTCTGGCGGATCCCGCCGTGAACTCGATCGTCCTGGACGTTGACTCCCCTGGTGGTGAGGTGAACGGTAGCCACGAGCTCTCTGAGTTGATCTTCTCAGCGCGAGATGAGAAACCGCTGACCGCCTTCGTGTCGAACAGGGCCGAGTCGGCTGCTCTGTGGGTGGCGACTGCGGCGGCTGAAGTCGTCGCCTCGCCAACTTCTCGAATAGGTAGTCTCGGCGCGGTTTTGGGCGTCGTGGAATTCAAGGGTCGGGGGGACGCGCGACGCCTAGAGATGGTCTCTAGCCAGTCACCGAAGAAGCGACTCGATCCGTTTTCCATCGAAGGCCAAGCTGACCTTCAAAGCCAGGTCGATGCGATAGGTGCGGTCTTCGTGAAGGACGTGGCGCGAAATCGCGGGGTCGATGAGGAAACAGCGCTCGCCGACTTCGGTCAGGGCGCGACGTTCGTCGGCGAAGCCGCATTCGAGGCGGGTTTGGTGGATCGCATCGGGACTCTCGAGAGCGTCATCCAAGACCATCGAGAGAACCACAGCCGCCGCGATGGCGGCACCCAGAGTCTCGCCGCGGGCGGGGACTCCACATCACAGGCAGGAGATTCAGGCATGGACAAGACGGAAGAGGGGAAAACGCCGGCGGCGCAGCAGCCGGTCATCGATCGGGCGTTCTTGAACGCGAATCATTCCGACCTGGTCACCGAGATCCATGGCGAGGGGTGCATCGCGGGGGCGGACGCGGAGCGCGAGCGCCTGCTCGCCATCGAGGCCATCGAAGCCCGTGGGCTCGAGCAGCTCAAGGCAGAGCTCAAGCTAGACGCGAACTGTAGCGCTGGCGAGGCCGCTCTACGGGTGCTTGCGGCCCAGAAGGAGCGATCGGACGCCAAGAGCCTGGCGCATATCGACGCCCTCAAGGCGACGGAAGCGAAGCTCGAAGCTCCCGGTCCAGCCGTGACGGGCGACGCGGACGAAGTGGCTACAGCGGTGGCCGCCATCATGGGTGCCGGGTCCTAACGACCTCGGCCGGAACCAATCAAGGGGAGATTTGAGCAATGACGGATCCGAGCTTCGAGAGCGCGACGAGCGACCCAGACCGGCTCATCGCCGGCGAGAAGCCTCGTACGACCAAGGACGTCACCATCGTTTCCGGCCAAAACGTCGTCGCCGGGACGGTGTTGGGAGAACGTACGGCCTCAACTGTTCCCGCGACCGCGACGGCCGACGCAGGTAACACCGGCAACGGAACGATGGGTTCCGTCACCGGCGGAATCGAGACCATGGCCGGGATCTACACGATCGAGTGTGTGGAGGTCGTCGCCAATGGCGGCATCTTCTCGGTCGTGGATCCGGATGGGAACCGTGTTGGATCGGACGCGGTGGTCGCCGCGGCCTACACGTCGCCGCACCTGAACTTCACGATCGCGGACGGCGCGACCGATTTCGCACTCGGCGACAAGTTCACGGTGACGGTCACCGGGTCGGGCGAGTTCTTGGCTGCCGCTGCGGCGGCCGCCGACGGCTCGAACAGGCCGAAGTACATCGCGGCAGACGCGATCGATGCCACGCTCGGGGCCAGAGAAGGGCCCGTCTACATGGAGGGCGAGTTCAACGAAAGCGCCCTCACCTTCGGCGCCGGTCACTCGGCGGCCACGGTGAGAGCGGACCTCGAAGCTCGGGGGATCATCCTGCGGACAACCGTCGCGCGGTAGCCCACCATCGCCCCTAAAAGGAGTTAATGGACATGAAGTATCTCATCGCATTCTTGATGGCGGCGGTGGCGTTGCTTTGCTTGCGGATGCCGCCTGCGATTCCGCCCGTCATGAAGTTCAACGAGCACGAGCTCGCGAAGCGGCGGTACGCGAAGATGCTCAACGGAGCGAGTGCCGCCCTGATCGCCCTCGGCCGAGTATTCGGGGGCGTCGCCAAGAGCTTCAACGAAACGTTCCTCGGGTTCATGTCGCCCCAGTGGAGGGAAGCTGGGGCCGTGGACATCTACGACACGAACGTTCTGCGTGGGGTCGTGGCGAACCTCAAGGAACCCGCCTCGTTTCTTCTCGATCGCTTCTTCCCATTTGTCCAAACGTCGGACGGAAAAAAGAAGATCAGCTTCGATGTAGAGAACCGTAAGCGTCGGGTCACGCCCTTTGTGTCCCCAAAGGTTGCCGGGAAGGTCGTCGAGAGTCAGGGCTTCGACACGAAGACATTCACTCCCGCGTACGCGAAGGATAAGCGGGAATTCGATCCAGACCATCCGCTTCGGCGCCAGATGGGCGAGCAAATCGGCGGCTCCATGTCCGCCATGGACCGACGCAACATGTCGCTCCGTCTCGCGATCGAAGATCAGCTTCGGATGCTGACGCTGCGCGAGGAGGTGATGGCCGCCGAGGCACTGCGCCTCAGTCAAGTCACGGTATCGGGCGAGGGCTACGACACGGTCGTCGTCAACTATGGCCGAGCCGCAGCGCTCACGCTCACACTGACGGGCGACGATCGGTGGAATATCGACGAGCCAGCTTCTGCTCCGCTTGACGATCTCGAGGCTTGGGCGACGCTGATCCAGGACGACAGCGGTTCCGTGCCGACGAGTGTGGTGATGGAGCCGACGGCATGGCAAGCGTTCCGCGCGAAGGCGGAAGTCAAAGACGCTCTCGACACTCGCCGCGGCTCAACGTCGGTGGCGGAAACCGGTCCGCTCGACGGTCGCATCGCTCGCATGGTCGGCAGCATCGGCGACTTCGAAATCTGGGTCTACCAGCAGTCATACGTCGACGAAGCCGACGTGACGCAAAAGGTCATGCCCGCGGGGACGGTCATTATGGGCGGACCCGACATCGAGGGCGCGCGCGCGTATGGCGCGATCCAGGACGAGAAGGCGGGCTACCAATCGGACCGGTTCTTCATCAAGAGCTGGCTCGAGGAGGACCCCGCTGTGCGGTGGTTGCTACTGCAAAGTGCGCCGCTCGTCGTGCCGTATCGCCCAGGCGCGAGTCTCGCCGCGACGGTCCTCTAGGTCCAACCACAGATGCCATCGAGCTAGGGGACGTCCCCCTCCCCTAGCCCTTGAGCCTTCTTGAAGGAGTGAATGATGGGCAAGCATTATCGCGCACGGAACAGCATCAAGCGGCGTGGGGTGCTTCACGTTCCTGGGACGGATTCAGAGACGTTGGAGCTCACGGCCGAGGATCTCAACGAGCCAGCGGCGGGCGGCCTCACGCTCGGCGATCTCGTGGAGTCCGTGAGCGGATCCAGTATGTCGCGTGAAATACCTCCGCCTCCGGCCGCGAAGACTGAGGGCTCGGATGAGACAGGCGGGACCGAAGACGACGAGCCCTTGACTCCTTTACCGATGGATTTCCCGGGTCGCGAGGCCCTTGAGGAGTCGGGTCTGGTTTGGGTCGAAGAAGTCCCCAGGAGTGTCGACGACCTGGTGGCGATCGCGGGCGTCGGCAGGAAGACCGCCCAGAAGATCCTGGCTGAGCTCGGCTAGGGGGGAAGACCGATGGCCCTCCAGACCGCCGCGGAAGTCGAGGCCATGATCGAGGATACGGGGGGTGACACCGTCGTATTCGGCGGCGTCACGACCTATGGCCACGTCGACTACGTTGACGAGGAGATCCTCGAGGGTGGCGAACTCACAACCGTGGCGCGGGTGCGCACGGTTCTCGTCGCGACCGGGATACTGCCGAACCTCGATAGAGATGCGACGATCGTCGTGGGTGGCACGACGTATGTGATCACCGACCACCGCGTCGAGAATGACGGCGCTGAGACGCGGCTCTGGCTCGGGGACAACGCCTGATGGCCGACACGATCCGCGAGACGATCATGGCGGCCATCGCTGCGGCACTCGACGGCGCTGGCAAGCCCGCCGAACTCACGGTGCACCGCTTCCGGGCTCGCTCCCTCGACCGCGACGACATGCCAGCGATGGCGGTCTACCACTTGGGCGAGACCGTGGCGCTCGAAACGCACGACGAGCCGAGCGTGCTACGCACTCTCACGATCCGCGTGGAGCATCGGGTCAAGACGTTGGCTACTTCAGCGGATGCCCCGGACAAGACGGCGAGATCGCGTTCGAAGGTCTGTGGGACGAGGCCAACGCGACGCACGATGATGCGACCGGTCTGCGTTCGAAGGGCGAAGGCACGGGTGGCCCGCACAACTTCAAGATCATCTGGCCCGACGCGGGCACGACGACCGCGTCATTTGCGGCCTCGTTGGTGAACGTGAAGGTCGGCGATGCGCCGATCGACGGCGTACTTCCCATTTCTGGCACGCTGAAAATTTCCGGCGACGTCACCTGGACATAGGAGTCACAAAAGAATGACCGAGGCCATTCGACCGCCCGCTCCCGAGGCGAAGATCGTGCTCGACCGCGAGAGGACGCTGCGCTGCGACATGCATGCGATGCGCCTGTTCAAGAACGCAACGGGGATCAGCCTGCTGAGGGGCGAACTGCAAGACAATGTGGCCGAGGACAACGTCGCCGAGTTGGTGTGGGCGTTCCTGGTTCACGAAGACGCGGAGCTGACGATCGACGCGGTCGCGAAGTTGCTGCACCCGGGCAATCTGGTGGACATCCTGAGCCAAGTATTCGCTTTGATCGTCGATTCTCTGCCCGAGCAACCGACGATCACGGACCAAGAGGACCAAGAGGAGGGGACTGAGGACGATGACGACCCTTTGGCGGCGAGCGCCTAGAGCCTCTCGACGAGATGGGGCTTTGGGTCGTCGCTCGCGTCGACCTAGGACTCGGCGAGCAGGACTTCTGGCGGTCTTCGCCACGTGGGATGCTGCGCCTCCTCGAGCGCAAGCGGGAACTCACCGAGTCCGAACGTACGCTAGACGATCTGCGTTTCGGGAAGGTGCTCGCTCTGATCGCCAACCTCTTCGCGAAACGAGCGGTGGGCGCCAAAGCGTACGAGCCCCAGGACTTTTTCGCCAATCTTCCAGCGGGCAAGAAACGTGAACAGACGCCGGAAGAGATGCTCAGGGTGATGAAAGCGAACAGCGCCATTCTGAGGAGGTTGCGTTAACGGCATGGGACTGAAAGACCTCATGGTCCGGATCCGGGCCGACAACAGCGAGCTCGACAAAGCGGTCATCGAGTCCAGTCGCCGGATGGAGCAGGTCGGCAAGCGCCTCGACCGGATGGGGCGCAGCCTGTCGCTCAACGTCACGGCACCGATCTTGGCGCTCGGCGCGGGTGCCGTCGCTTCGTCGATCAAATTCGAAGACGCGATGGCCGGCGTCTCGAAGACGGTCGATGCGAGCGCCGAGACGATCACCGCCCTCGGCGATGAGTTCAAAGCTCTGTCCGAGCAGATTCCGGTCGCCGCGACGGAGCTCGCGAACATCGGCGAGGCGGCAGGTCAGCTCGGGATCGAGACGAGCAATATCCTCGGCTTCACACGCGTCATCGCCGATCTCGGCGTGGCCACCAACCTCACAAGCGAAGAAGCGGCCACGGATCTCGCGCGCCTGGCCAATATCACGGGTATGCCACAGGACGCGTTCGATCGGCTGGGCTCTACCGTCGTCGCGTTGGGCAACAATCTCGCCACGACAGAACGAGAAATCGTGGCGATGGGTCTGCGACTGGCCGGCGCGGGCACCCAGGTCGGGCTCACCGAAGATCAAATCCTCGCGCTGGCAGCAAGCCTGTCCTCGGTAGGCATCGAGGCGGAGTCCGGCGGTACCGCTCTGAGCAAGGTGATGGCCGAGATGGCGATCGCCGTCGGCGACGGCGGCGACAAGTTAGAGCAGTTCGCCCGGATCGCGGGCATGAGCGGCGCGGAGTTCGCCGAGTCATTCGAGACGGACGCGGCCGACGCGCTGGTCACGTTCGTCGAAGGGCTCGGACGTTTGTCAGACGAAGGGGTCAACGTCTTCCAGGTCCTCGAGTCCGTCGAATTCGGCAACGACCGGGTGCGCCGCGCGTTGCTGAGTGCGGCCGGCGCAGGCGACCTGATGCGCAAGAGCTTAGATCTCGGCAGCACGGCCTGGCAGGAGAATACCGCGCTCACGATCGAGGCCGAGAAAGCCTACGCGACGACCGGCAACCAGCTCAAGATCGCATGGAACCAAGTACGCAATATGGCCGCCGAGCTCGGCGATAACCTCACACCCGCTCTACTCGCGATGGTGGACGCCGCGAAGCCGGTGCTCGAAGTCCTGGGTAACATGATCCGTGGCTTCGGTGAGCTGCCGAAGAGTATCCAGACGACGGCGATCGGTATGGTGGCGCTCACGGCCGTCCTCGGGCCTGCTCTGGTCGCCATCGGCAGGATCACCACTGCGTTGGGCATACTACGTGGAACGGCAGCGCTCGGCGGGCTGAGTGCGATGCTGCTGCCTGGAGCTCCGATTCTTGCCGGCTTGGCTTTGTTGGCTGGCGGATTTCTGCTCGCCAAGAAAGGCGCCGACGACGCGTCGAGGTCGGTCGCCGATCTCCAACGCCAGATGGAGACGTTCAGCGCCGGCTTGGCCGACAAATCCGGAGAAGCACTACAAGCGTTGGAGCGGCAGGCAGCAGCGAAGCTGGAATCGTTGCAGGACGACATGAGACGCTTCGCGAGTGCAGCTGTTGCCGCTCGCGACACACCCCTCTTTGATAATTTCGCGAGACAGCTCACCGAGGCATCTAGGCGGGCCGGCATCGCAGGAACGGCCCTCCGGAAGCTCCGCGAGGAAATGCGGAGCCGCACGACGATCCCAGGCGTGAGCGGCGGTGCTACGCCCCTGATCGACCCAGACGGGCAGGCCGCGCAGACGTCCCTAGACAAGCAGGCGGCGCTCGCGAAGCGGCTGCAAGACGAGATGGTCGCCATGACGAAAACCGCCGTCGACGACATGCAACTCGAATACGACCGGCTCGAGGCTCATATCATCGAAGTGGACGGCGCGATCTCCTCGGACTGGCAGAAGATGCTCGATGGGAAGCAGGCCGACATCGCCGCCGTCGGCCTGGCCGAGCAATTTCCCGCGCTGGCCATCATCGAGGACATGAACGCCGAGCTCGCTAAAGCCGATCAGCTCGAGGCATCCCTCGGCCGCCGGTTCGACCTCGTCAGCGCAAAGGTCGGCATCTTCCGAGCCGCGCTCGAGGAGATGATCGACCTCGGCCTCGGACCGGCCAACGAGGAGTATCAGCGCACTCTTGACCTGCTTCTCCGATTTACCAAGGCGCAGGAGGACGCGGCCGAGGCAGCGAGAGACTTGGGCAAGAGCGTTGGATTTTTCGAAGGATTGGAGGGCCAAGCGAAGAGTATCCTCGACCCGACACAGATCGCCTCCTCCGCACTCGGAAACCTCCTGAGCGGTGGTATCTCGACGGTGATGTCCGGGCTCACGTCCGCGCTCGGTGGGCTGTTCGGTCCAAGCGATGCCCAGCTCGCGGCGGCCGAAGCGCTTCGGGTGAACACCGAGGCCGTACGGAAGAACATGGAGGCGGCGGACCGGCTCGGGGACAATCTCAATGCGTTGAGCAACGCGACCGTGGCCTTGCCGTTCGACAGGTTCGTCGCCGCCGTCGAAACGTATCAGCAGAGGCAACCGAGGTCGGAGCGCGACCTGGATGAGCTGGAGGAGTCCGGCATCGCATTCGAGTGGGTCGACGTGATGAAGGAGTTCGGCCTGACGGTCAGCGACGTTGACGCGATCATCGAGGCCACGGGCATCGCGTCGTTCGATAGCATCGCCAGAGACGCGGATGCCCTGCTCGTCGCCCTCGAAAACCTCAACACGTTCAACCGCGACTTCGGGCTGCTGCAGAAGCAGTTCGCGCTCTTCGACATCGAGGGCCCGGGCGAGAAATTCGCGTCGGTCATGGACCTGCTCGCTGCCCAGGTCAGCGACGGCTTCGCCGCGGTGCTCGAGGGGCTGACGCCCG
Organism: Longimicrobiales bacterium; assembly: GCA_965249775.1. Taxonomy (GTDB): domain Bacteria; phylum Gemmatimonadota; class Gemmatimonadetes; order Longimicrobiales; family Gaopeijiaceae; genus UBA822. The sequence goes on along the minus strand of OZ252253.1, from coordinate 1,645,104 downwards.
AGAACTTCGACTCGTTCCTCGAGCAATTCCAGGACGGCTTCGGGGATTTCGACAAGGAGCTATTGGGTAAGCTCGACTTCGACCAGTTCCTGACCGCTATCGGGTTCGCCGAGAGTGCGCTCGACGGGCTCGCTACGGAGACCGACAAGGCGACAGCCGCGCTTCGTAACGCGCCGGCCGGCTTCAAGGTAGCACTGGCCCGCTTCACGGCGTCAGACCCCGAACTCCCCCAGGCACGGCTACCGGATCCTCCGATACTGCCTCCGATACTGCCGCCTGTGCCGCCTCCCTTGGATCCGGAGGACATCTTCTTGCCGCCGGTAGTGCCGCCAGTCTTCCCTCCCTCCCACCCTATAACCCCAGAGGAGGAAGAGTCTGACGTCGGTGCGTCCGATAGGCAAATGGCACGCTCCGCGCGGGTCATGATCAAGGGCGACATCATTGTGCAGGGCGTTGAAGACCCGCGCGAGTTCCTCAGAAAGCTCGAGGACGAGGTCGAATGGCGGGCCCGTACGGGCGCGTCGGTCATACCGTCCAAGAATGAGATGCGCCGCTGATGGCGTTCCTCGTGATCGCCAGCCAGACGATCCCCGTAGAGGTCGGTGGGCCGGTGGGCCCTCGCGTTGAGATCGGCCTACGCGGGCGCGCGTTCGATGGCTCCGCACGCTCGAGCGTGAGGGCGCGCAAGGGCGAGTGGTCCATCGTGACGGCCTATATGACCAGCGCCTCGGCGGACACCATCGTCACCGCGCTCGAGGGCACGCCTCCGCTCGCGGCTTCAGGCGATCTGACGGGCTCGATCAATGTGCTCGTGGGCGACATCCAGAGGGAGCATAAGGCGGTGGGCCTCGTACGGTTGAGCTTCCTCGTGCACGAGGCTTGAGTCCGTGCGCACCGTCACCACAGCCGAGCAGAGCGTTCTCAATAGTGCGCACTTCGCGACCTTCGCGCGTGTCCTCGTCGAAGATGCCGATGGCACCTACCGGGACCTTACGAACCAAGACTCGCTCGATTGGGTGCAGTCGGGGCGTATCGCCCAGACGATCGACCAGATCGTAGCGACGGGCGACTTCACGTTTTGGCGCAAGCAAGAAGGCGGCAACTCGCTCGCTCCGCTCGACCGGAACTCATCATTGAATCGCGACGCCATGGCCGCCTACGCTCCGCTGATCGACGTGGGCCGCGGCATCCGGTGCGAGCTCGCAACCGTCGCGATCGGCTCGAGCCCGGCCGGCGGCGATTGGAAACGTGCGTTCGACGGTGCGATCGACCGCTACCAGGTGGAAAACGACTTCGTCAACGTCATCGCTCGTGACGCGATCGGCGCCGAGATCGCGGACCGCTGGATCGAGACCGAGATAGACTACGGGAGCGGGCCAGGCAGGGCGATCGAAGACGTCATGCAGGACATCCTCACGCAGTGGACGTCGTCGCTCACGCTCTATACGCCGACGTCGCCGAGTTTCCTGGTCACGACCTACACGCAACAACGCTCGTCCGTCATGGACGCGCTCCAGCAACTCGCCGCGCTCGTCGGCTGGGTGGTGCAGCCGAGGTGGGACGACGGCACGAGTGCCTTCCGGTTGACGTTGTACGAGCCTGAGCGCACACCGGTCATCACCGAATGGACGTGGGGGGCCAACCGCTACGAGGCGGTCCCGGATTTCTCGTTCGACCGGCTGCATATCCGCGACGCACTGTCGCTGTGGTACACGGACACGGGCGGCGTGCGGAGGCAAGTCACAGCCTCCGACGCCACCTCGATCGCCAAATATGGCCGTCAGTTCATGGAGATCGAGGAGGCGTCGGACTCTCCGATCGATACCGCCGCCGAAGCGCAGGCGATGATCGACAGCGCCCTGCTCGATCTCAAGGACCCGATCGCCGGCCAAGAAATCAAGACGTTCTGCTTCTGGCCGGTCCATCTGAGCGACTACTTCCAGTTCAACGGCAATGCCGTCCACTACAGCGCGAATCAGGCGTTCGGTATCACGGGCTTCCGCCATGAGTTCAGCGCTGGCCACATCGACACGTTCATCCGCACGAGGGGCAAGCCGGCCGGGTTCATCAAGCCATGGATCGCACGTGGGAACGTCGTTGCTCCGTCGTCGTCGGTCACGACCTTCCGTCAGGCGTCAGCTCCGACCGCTACGCAGATCGGGGATCTCTGGATTGATTCCGATGACGGCGATCGCCTCTATCGCTGGAGCGGAACCGCATGGGTGGACGTTCAGGACGCCGATATTGCGACAGCACAAGCCGATGCCACACAGGCCATTGCCGACGCCGCCACAGCGCAAGGCACAGCCGATGGCAAGGTCGTCACCTTCATACAAGCCTCCGCTCCTACGGCCGATGGCACGGGTGATCTTTGGTTCGATTCCGATGATGGGAACAAGCTCTACAGATGGAGCGGGGCCGCTTGGGTCGAGGTCCAAGACGATGACATCGCACAAGCGATCTCGGACGCGCTCAACGCGCAGACCACCGCAGACGGCAAGATCACGACGTTCTACCAAGCGTCCGCTCCCACAGCTGAGGGTGTAGGCGATCTGTGGCATGACACGGACGATGGGAAATCGTACCGCTGGGACGGGGTGGATTGGAACGACAGTTTCGGGGACGTGTCCGAGCGTCGGCCCACGGCGTTCGTCAAAGAGGTGCGCTCTTCTGGCACCTCAGTGATCACGATCGACATCATCGATCCGGACCTACGCGTCACCGCCATCGAGTATAAGAAACGCGACGGCTCCGAGGGCGGCGACACGCTCGACGCGACTTGGCAGACAGCTTGGACCTCAACGACCGGCACGATCGGCGCGAGCACAACCTTACAACGCGTGATCAACGTGCCCGTGGCCGCTGGGCTTGAGGGCGAAGTGCAGTGGCGGATGCAGTTCACCGACCTCGACGGCAACACACAGACGGTGGGCGACTCGTTCAAAGTCGTGAACCTGGAGGCGACGACGGGCTCGATAATGGTCCCGTTCCCGGACCTGATCTCTCAAACCGAGACAACTGACTATTTGATCGTCTCGACTGGCGGCTACGTCCGACCCGGCTCAGTCACGGCGATCGTTTTCAATGGAGCGTTCGTTTTTCCTCCGGGTGTCACCGCTACGGACGTGGAGCTCGTCGCCTACCGAAATGCCGTTGGAGATAAGGCAAACGCGACGCTCTACAAGGTGGCACCGACGGCCACGAGCGGGACTGCGATCGTCACAGTGACCCACGACACGACGGGTTGGCAGGCGAAGGCCGGGACACTTTCCGAACTGATCGACGCAGACAATGTCTATTACTGCTACGTGATACTCGAGTCCACCGTAGCGGCTACCGATTCTCGGTTCCGGGGGATCAAGATCGACTATAGCCGCCCCTCTTACGCCTTTGTTTACTAGGAGCCAGTCCATGCCGAAAGCAACAGAAACGCAGAAACTCATCGACGAGCTCTGTGCTCCGACGATCTGCCAACCGATCGAGGTGAAGGGGTGGATCAAGGATACAACCGCGATCGTCGGAGGCTTCGGCCAGCAGCTCGCCCTCGTGCGCGGGCTGGTACACGACGCCGATGATGAGGAACCGACGATGGAGGTCCGCGGCAAGATGGAGGCGATCATCCAACAGATCGACGCACAGACCAGGATCATCGGCAAGATCGCACAGGAGGTGCGCTCGCTCCGCGTATCGCTCCGCTTGTTGGCGGAGCAGGTTAGCGAGCTCCGCGACCTCGCCGATGCTGCTGGATACGTGATCCCCGATGCCTAAACGCGTCGCTCCGTCGAACATTTGGGAGATCCCGGAGGATGAGCAAGAAGCGGAGCTGATCGCACTGGCCGTTGAGTCCGGGCACACGGTGCTATGAGCGATTTGTGCATTTACCGGTGGGCTGACGCGCCCAAGCGACTGCGCGATCGCTTCCCAGGCAGACAGCGGCGAGACTGGATTGCCCAGATTCCGATGGGCCGTCTGCTCGGACCTACGCATTGGATCAGGCGTCTCGATAACACGGTCGAAAAGGCTTGCCGCGACGGCAGCACGCTGGTCGCAGGGAACGAGCCCAAGACCGGGGAGATGAACTGACCATGTGCCTCCTCGGCGAGGGCACATGGGTCGGACCGATCGACTCAAGCAAGGAGATCAACACCGCTCAGTCGTTCTTCGTCTATTTCGGCCACTACGTGCAGGACACCGTCACGCATTCGCCGGTCCCCAAGGTCGGTATCGGCGCGCTCGTGGCCGTGCTCGCGCAGATGCAGGGCGCATTCGGCATCCCGTTCTGGTTCCTGCTCGGCGCATGGTGCGTCGACTGGGCGACCGGAGTGCTACGTGCGATCGCGGATTCGAAGGTGAAACTGCGCGCCGACAAAGCCAGGAATGGGGTCCTGAAGCTGCTCGTGATCTTCCTCGTGGTCATCATGGCGGCGTTCATCGAGGGCATGACCTTCGAGATCCTCGGCTGGGATCCGGCCGGTAAGCTCATCATGACGGTCACGGTCGCGATGTTCTGGGAGGAGGCGATCTCGTTTCAGGGCAACGCACAGTTCTTCGTCAAGTCGGCCAAACTCAGGATGAAGTCAGTGCCGTGGTTCGGCGGCGGGAACGGGTCATGAGCCAGGAACCGGGGTTCCTCCACGATGAGCGCGGCTCCAGATCCTCGGCACGGTTGCTGCTGATCGGCGCGCTGCTCTTCGCCGGTGCGCTGATCGTGCTGGACTCGCTCGCCTGGAACGTGCCCGGCCCCGCATACGTGCTCATGGGAACGGTCTGCACGGGGCTGCTGGCTTGGGCCGCCGGGCCGCGCATCGCCCAGTATGTCGGCCCGCAGCTCGGCGGTGTCGCAGCGGCCGTCGCCGCCGCCACACGCCGCAACGCCGGCACCGACGACCGCTACAAGGACGACGAGCGATGACCGGCCAGCTCGTCTGGACGCCGACGCTCACAGGCGAGATCCCGAACAAGCAGTACGGCACGCTACGCGAGGACCGCCAGGGAATCCTCCTCCACTATGACGGGAGCGGCTCAGACCGAGGAGCCGTCCAGTGGTTCGCCGACGAGCGCTGCAAGGTCTCCTACAACCTGCTCGGGCTCGACGACGGCTCCTATGTCCGTATCGCGCCCGATCACGTCCGAGCCTGGCATGCGGGCCGTTGCAGGCCGTCGGATCCGGCCAGGCTCCACTACGGCGACGCCAACTCGGCGTTCTACGGCATCGCCATCGCTTCCAGCGGAAAACACGACGTCACCCCTCTACAGATGCTCACCACGGCCCTCCTTTGCCGTCTCTACTACGAGAAACACGGCTGGAACCTCAGAGACACGTGGCGCATCGTCGGCCACTCCAGCGAAGCTTGGCCACGCGGCCGCAAGACTGATCCCGAAGGCGCCGACCCGAACAACCCGATCCTGTCCGTCGACGACATCCGCCAGCTGCTGCCCAAGGTGTCGAGGGCGGCATGAGGGCCCCGACCCGTCCGGAGTTGCTCCTGGCCGTGATCTGCATGGCCGCTTTTGGACTGTGGCGAGCCGGTGTCAACTCGGTAGCCGCGAAGGAAGCCGAGCTCGAACTCGTGCGCTCCGAACGCGAAGCGGCCCAACGCGAGAACGACGCTCTCCGCGCCGCGAAAGACCAGATAGACCGCATCGCGGCCGACTCGATCGCCCAGCTCAACGCGGTAGTCGAAGACGCGGAACGCCGAGCGAGTGAAGTGTCCGCCGAAGGGCGTGAGACGTACGTCCGGATCATCGAGGCCGTGCCCGACTCGATGCCAGAGATCCGAGCGCTGGTCGAACGCCGGGAACGGATGCACGAGACCGAAGTCGCCGTGCTGAACATCGTCATCGACGCCGAGCGCGATGCCGCCGACGTACTGCTGGGCCAGATTACCGCACGCGACACGCTCATATCCGGCCTCGAATCCGAGCTCGTCATCGCCACCGAACAGATCGCGCTACTCGAAGACCTGCGCCACGACGGCTTCAGTACGCTTGAGTCCGCAGCCCTCGGAGCCGGTGGCTACCTCGTCACGACCAACGTCCTCGGTGGCTCCACCATCGAGGGGCTGATCGTCGGGGGCACGACGCTTCTGGTCACGCAGGGTGGCTCGATGCTGCTTGATTGGCTCTTTTAGGTGCCACGGGATCCTTCACGATCATCCACCAGCCCCACGTGGTCGCTAGGGACCATTCACGCCTGTCAGCGACTTCCCTAGCCTCACCACAAAGACCGTCCGACGGAAAACAGCAAAAACTCCTTCGGCCTGGCCTGCCTATAGAATATGTCGCCGAACGAGCGCACACGGGATTCCACGAACCAAGTCTGCCATTCGAAGCCCGCTGCTGCCGACCAGCCGAGATCGTGAAGGGGACGCGCGTCGAAGGCAGTGTGGGAATACCCAAAGCCGAGACCCAAGTAGGGCCTGTTGCCGGAGCCCAACGCGACCACACCAAGGACGTCCAGTCCGAACGCCGGGTCACCCCTATTTACCACGACCGATCCGCTGCCCCGCAGATCAAATCGAGTGCCAGGGCTGGCCGAGAACTCCAACAATCCGTGTCCGCCCCAACCCGTTCGATAGTCACCGATCATTGCGGCACCAGCTGCCAGCCGAATCCGCGACAGGTCCTGTCCGAGTACTGGAGCAGCTAGAGCCGCCCCAAGAAGAACCAGGCTCAGTAGGAGCCACACACTTCGATATTGGCCGATAGATCTCACGTCGAGTCTCTCCATCCAGAGACAGCTGCCCACTCTATCGTATCGAGTCGCCCGGTGGGACCATGTCCGCCCCACCAGGCTTGATCCTTGGTCGCGCTGCTCGGCACGACTGAGCGGTCATCGCCCTACAAACATTCTTCTGGATCCCATTCACAACCGACCACTAACACGGTACCAGTTCCCTGAATGCCATTGACGGTCCCGAAATAGGTGGTTTGACCTTCGCTGACGCCGGTGATTCTTACCCTGACACCTCCAATGCCCGTAGCAGTCGCAATCCACGAAGCCCCAGTTCCCCACCCACTCGCAGAAAACCCTGTCGTTAAGATTCGGAATTGGTATTGATCATATGCCCAGGCCGACATGTTTTGAGAGTTGCCAACTTGGGGAGCAACAACCGGGAGGACCGTGGACGTGTGAACGGCAGTAGCCAACACAGGCCAATCGAACTCGGCCGAACCGCAACTAACACCAAAGTGACATATTCCCTGGTTCTGGTAGTCGAAGACTGCTTCGTTATCGGACACTGTGAGCACATCGCTGCCGATGTCGTCGTCAGGATTCCACCCATCCTCCTCCACCATCTCGACTGTAATGTAGTGGTCTTGCCCGGGAGGCAGCACCCACGGGACTAGCACATTGAGGGGGGCTAAGTAGGTCTTGTAGCCCCAGTCCGTAGCGGTGAGGGCGCAACTATCCGGCCCAGGGTGATTTGCATCGAAGAAAATGCCCGATCCGATGAACGAGTCGGTCTCGTCGTAGAACCGAGCGTCCAGCCGGATTTCAAGATCTCCTGAAAGGCCCCCAACCCCGTCACAGAAGTCAACTCCGATCCGAGTGACCCTCGTATCCCCGTTGCTTGGGGCCATTTGCGGGCCGCCCGCTCCAGGTATTCTCCCCTCTCGAACCAGGTCGGCGTAAGTGTGTTCTTCGATGACATTGCCATCCGCGTCGGACCAACTGTAGTACATGGCAATCTCGTTGGGACCCTCAACGAACGTTGAGTCGCCGGCATCGATGTCGTAGCGTTCTGTGCGGCGCAGAGCCGGCCCGATGAGGAAATGGGCCTCGTGTGTGCCGGGTTGATATGTGAGTGTACGCCCGTCAGTGTCGTAACCGAAGACCGCGCCGTCTTCGAAGTCAAGGGATGCATAGACCCCGATGTCAGCACTCCCACTCCAGGTTCGCCGCATCACACCAGACGGAATGTAAAGATCGAGTGGTTGGAGCAACCCCACTACACTACTGTGCAATTGCTCGACGGATTCACCGCGGACCGCCGACATCCGCGAGGACGCCGTAGCACCGCCTGATGATTGGAGGAACTGGCTAAGGTCTACGACGTGCTGCCCCCATGGAGAACGTCGCATCGCATCGCGAACGTCAAGACGCACCTCCTCATCGGCCATCGCAGTCGCGAAGCTCCGAGCGATTTGCGCCATCACGTGGTCGGTGCTCGCCTCATCGGACACTCCGATAGGGGCACTCGCGTCATCGGACACTATGTCATTGGCACTCACGTCATTGAGCAGCGCCGTGGGTTCTGCACGTTGGCAAGCGAAAGCGCCCAGAAGTAGCACGGAGATCATTAGAGATCGTTTCATCGAAACCTCGTTCACGGGTAGTGGGTTAGACATCGTTTGTGAGAGGTGGCGGGCAACCAGTTAGTGGCCGCCGTCCCGGGGCCAGCGCCACCACCGCCTTGCCCCGCTGGGGCCCCGGGAAAGCGACCAAGGATCCTTCGCTAGATCCTAGGGGATGTCACCCTCAATCCGTGTGCGCCCACCAGACGACGCGGCCTGGCGGCATGCCTCATTCCCCTTCTCCGAGACGCAGCTGTTCGGCGGTTTGCTTCTCTTTCCTCGGTGCCCGCTTGTACGTGACGTTCGTGCCGGGTGTCGAGGGGTAATCGATCCTCCCGCCCTGGAACAGCTCTTCGATTGTCAGAAGCTGGAGCCGTGGATGCTTCGCCCACGGAGATTCGTAGAAACCCGCTGAGGCGGCCTCTTCGCGCATCTTCTGGGTTGGCTTCTGCATCGAAATCAGGACCCCGATGGCAGCGTTCTCCCGGTCCACCACGCCCCGCAGGTCTCTGACGTGGGCCGGACCAGTGTTCCCAGCCTGGACAGAAATAACGATCTGCTTCGTCTTGCCCTTCGGCCCCTCATCGTGGAAATAGAGGCGACCGTCGATACCTCGATCCGCGCCTTTTTTCTCCTCGTGCGGGCGAGCGCCAACTTGGCCAAGCGCCCAAAACTGAAACTGGTATGGATCTGAGGCTGCCAATTCCTCCGCGCCGTCCACCGACACTGGCTCGCCGATCACAGCGTAGCTCGTGGTGATGTCCGGTCCGTAGGCGTCCTGGAGGCGGTGTTTGATGAGGTTGATCGCCAGGTGTGTAATGTCGATTCCAATCCAGCGACGGCCTAGCTTCTGCGCGGACGCCACGGAGGTCCCGCAACCGCAAAACGGATCGAGCACAACGTCTCCCTCGTCACTACTGGCTTCGATGATGCGATCGAGAAGCGCTTCGGGCTTTTGGGTTGGGTAGCCCAGCCTTTCCTTGGCGGGAGCTGCGATGACGCCGATGTCGTCCCACCAGTCCTGTATTGCGACGCCCTCATTCTCGTCCAGATAGCGAACGTAGGCGTTGATCATTGCACGACCATCGGCATGAAGCTTGATGCGGCCCTGCTTGAACAACTCTTCCATATTTTCCCGTGTGTACCGCCACGCCCGAGTCACGCCGTGCCATTCGTAGACCGGGCCACGGCCTCCGGGTGCCATGATGTTATCGAGGCGATAGCGTCGGCCTTCCTCGTCAACACGGGTGTAGACCTTGTTGACGTACGATTCGTCGAGGGGCCGGCGCAGGACGTTGAAGGCTGCTTGCTGGGTGCTCCAATACATGAACAGGATGTCGTGGATGCGGCCGAAGCGTCGAGAATCGCTATGTGCGGAAGTCCGCTTCCAAACGATCTCGTTTTGGAACATCTCGGGCCCGAACACGGCGTCCATCAACAGCTTCAGGTAGTGGCTGGCCGTAGGATCGCAGTGGAGGTAGATGGAGCCGGTAGGCTTGAGTACTCTCCCAAGCTCCACGAGGCGCGGCGCCATCATCGAGAGGTAGGCCAGCATGTCGCTCTCCCCGAGAAGCGTACGGAACGCCTGAAGCGCCCGAGAGACTTGCCCCCCCGCCTCGACCGTCTCCGCATATGCTGTTGCTGCCGCCGTGTCCCAACGCCACGTATCCTCGAAGGCTTTGATTTGTGCAGCCGCCGGATGCCCTTCCTGATGGCGGAAGAGAACATTATAGTCCTGACTACTCTTGAACGGCGGATCGAGGTAGGCCAGATCGACAGACTCGTCAGCGATGTATCGCCTCAGGATGTCGAGGTTATCCCCGTAGTAGAGGCTGTTCATGGGGCCACCGGGCAGATCACTCGGGCCTTCACCCCCGATCCGTGTGCGCCCACCACACGACGCGACCCATGATTCGGGCTCCTTCAAGTAAACGGAATTCCCGGTCAGTGTTCGGCTGGCGCCGCAACACGTAAATCTCGTCGATTTTCGTCATCCTAGGATTCTCTTCGGCATCTAATTTCAGAAACTCCGATACGATGACAAAGAGGCAATGCGGGTTGGACGCCTTCAGGCGCTCCGCTGCATAGGCGGCATTATCTAGCATCGTCTTGTCAAGGTAGGTCTTGCACTCAATTAAGACGGCCGGAATACGAAGGTGTAGCAGCTGGCTTCGCTGCTCGGGGTCGTCACCGCCGAGGATTGAATCGTCTGGTCCGATGTTGGCTATGACGGCCATCACATTTTGGCCGATGATGAAATCATGATCCTTTACTTTCAACTTCAAAAGCGGCTTCGCTAGCATATCCCGAAAGCTGGACGGAGCGAAGTGCATATCCTCAAAGGTCTTCGTGCCGTCACCGACTAAGGGGGCCACTGGGTCTATCCCTGCTTCTCGTGCCCCTTCTAGGACTTCTCTGACCGCATCCTTGAGCAAGTAGTAACAGAACTGTTCCAGGGCCGAGGAGTGCAGCCTGGAGCGCGAATCGAAGCCTTCGGCGTAGCGTCGCTGGTCCAGGAAGTCCTTGTAGGTATTGAAAATGGCAACCCGCTCCTCAACTACGGCGTAAGTACATTCCGTCAGGGCTGCGTTTGCCTGATGCCACTCTTCTTCTTTCGGCTCGATCTCGGCTAAGAGAGCCTGGGGTTCCTCGCTGCTGTACTTACGGCTGACCTTCTTCGCTAGAATATTCTTGCGGTGGGGCAGCTCGTCGTGCGGGATCTCCAAATCAAATCTCCAACGTCAAGCGCAAGTGCTCGGCCAATTTCTCCGCAAGCAGGGGCGGCACCGCGTTGCCGATCTGATTGTATTGACAGAGCCTTCGCTCAGAATGTCTTCCTTCTTTGGCCAGGAGCTTGTCACTCACCACCGTCGGTTTGCCCTCGAAGACGTACCAGTCGGGAAAACTCTGCACACGGGCGCCTTCACGCGGCGTGAAGTTTCGGTGCAGAAAAGGGTGAACGAAGTTCGCATAGAACGAAGCAGGAATCGTGTGGCACGGACGGTCGGGGCGCATTCTTCTGTTGTTCTGGTCGTACCGTTTCCCGCTTCGCTTCCCGTTGGAATTGCGAACCCAAGGAGCATGTTCGTCGGGTACGTCTGACTGCGATTCACCCCACCTGATTTGCTTGAAGCGCTCGATGATGCGCTTTGAGTGGTGCATGGGCAGGTGATTCCAAATCTCGTCCGCGCCGCGCCTGAGCTCAACTTGGTACTCATTCTCGGCGTCCTGGTCGTAGGGGATCGGCTCACGTCGATCCCCTACATCTACTTGGGGAAGATCGCTGATCGCGTCCCAGAGCGTTTGCACGGGCTCAAGTGCTCGTGCATTCTCTTTCTCAAAAAACGGTAGTGAATCTCCGTGCGTCGGCTCCGGCCGTGGAACGAAGGTCGATCCTTTTGCGCCAGCGATGAAGATGCGGCGGCGCATCTGCGGGACACCGTACTCTGTAGCCCGGAGCTCTTCCGTACGGACTGTATACCCGAGCGCGGCCAACTCCTCCCCAACAATCTCGATAACCCTTCGGCCCTCTGTCGTCTTGGAGCGTAGGAGTCCTGTCACGTTTTCGATGATAATGGTGCGCGGCTCCAATGCCCCGACGAATCGCAGGAAATCCCAAAAGAGACTATTTCTCGGGTCCTTCGGATCACGACCATTATTAGCGTGCGAGAAGCCCTGACATGGCGGACCGCCTATGATGACATCAGGGTATCTCATGATCTCTCGACGGATTCTATCGTCCGAGATCCGCCGAATATCCTCTTGCCAAACTCGCGTTCGCTCCTCGGGGTCGTTCCGCCGCAGGGTATCGCACGCCCATTGATCGGACTCGACTGCATGCTCGACATGGAATCCAGTTTGCGCGAATCCAAGACCAAATCCACCAGCGCCGGCAAATAGGTCAATCGCTCGTAACATTATCTCTTCTCCACTTCGCTCACTACAACTTCGTGCGCCGGCACGGCGCGTTGACGAAGCGTCGGGGCGGGATGAAGACGACCACCGGCGATGGCCGTCGGAGTGACCAACCGGCTCTGGACGTTGGGCGACCTACTGTCGGAGAGCCTGAATTCAAATATAGGACACTACCCTCCCATCACGTCCGGCAAGGGTGCACTGACACTCACCCCCTAATCCGTGTGCGCCCACCAGAGAATCTCGAATCGAGCCACTCAGGGGTGGTCTTGCAAGACATCGAGGCCCCGTCCGTCTCAATTCCGGTTGCCGGTGTACGCGTTCTCAGGATAGGCATACTCGCGATCTAGCGTGATCCCATCCTGCGGCATGATTCTCAGCAGATTAGCACGCCCCACGTTGTCGGCCACGTCTGCTTCGAGATTCGAGAGAAGCGTGTCGTACCTACGGACCGTTGTTGCATACCCGTCGTACCGTCCCACCACATCCGATCCGATCACAAAGTTGTTCGGATAACGACGGATGAGCTCTGACCAAGAGTCTAAGTCTCTCAATACATAGTCCTCGTATACGACCCACGAAAGACCGATGTACACATGGTCCCGTTGCCGGTCGAGAATCGAATCCAGGATACCAGGAAGGTCAGCCACCGTGATACGACGGCTGATTCCGGCGTGAGACCAGATGAAAGTCGTGTTGGGGAACTCCTCGAACGCTCTCAGTATCTCGGGGAGATAGTCAGGGTCCTTCACCCCCTCGCTTGCAGAGATGGGGGCGATATTGTGATGGATAATGACCGGCATCCCTACACGACCGGCGAAGTCGAAGATTCGGAAGAACGCGGGGTGGTCTGCTCGGGGTCGTTCTCCTGTGGTCAGGTTCGTCAAGTCGTCATGGCGCGACATGGCCTCGCCGATTCCCCTAAACACACCAGGGAATTCTTTGATGCGCTTGACGATCATATCAACAGCTCCAAGGTCGGTCCCATCGAACCCAGAGATAGACGGAAACAAACGGGCAAGTTCAGCGTCGGCTGCGGTACCGTGCGTGCGCCGGTAGTCCTCAATGGCCAGAGCCAAGACGTAGTCCGTGTCGCGTGCACGCACCATGCGTGAGCTGCTGTCGAGGTAGTATTGGGGTCGGAAGGCATCACTCAATCCCCACTTCTTTAGGAACGGCATGCCCATGATGACCGCGTGGCTCACGTTCGCCTGATCCATCGCCCAAAACACGGCCTCAATACGCTTGCCCCGCTCGCCCGAGGGGAGGGTGTTGGCTGGAGAACTATAGACCAGGCTACCGTCGTCCAGATATTCACCGTTTTGTAGGAAGTCGAGCATATGGAAATGCGCGTCCGTGGTCACGGGAGCGTCGGAGGGGACCTGGGGTGTGAGCGTTGCCCAGGGCCACGCCATGCCTGGGAGAAGGCCGACAGCACAGACTATCAGGCTTCGGAGGACAGACCGTGTCTGGTTGTGCTTCTCAGACATCTGGGGCTCCTTTGGGCGGGTAGTCAGCGTAGGCTTCTTACGGTCGGGGTCGAGGGAGAATTAGAGCGGGTTGGCCGCTCAGATAACTCGGCATGCGATCGATTGCTGTGGTTGCGACAACGCGGAAGCGATCTTGGAGCAGGTAGCTTCGGTACTGATTTCCTTGCCTCACTCGCGGCATGGTTGAAGTGCCACGACACCCTCCTATTCGTTTTCCACCAGGGGGGGATAGGCGGCCGCCCTCACCCTCAATCCGTGTGCGCCCACCAGACGACGCGCCCCATGATTCGGGCTCGATCATCGAGCGGCTGGGGTTCGTACTCTTCGTTGTCGCTGTCCGCCCACCAGCGATGGTCGCGCTTCCGCAGCCGTTTGACCAGTGGACCGTCTCCCGCCTGAAGTGCGTAGATCTTGCCGCTGCGTGGCGACGTGTGGGTCTCATCAACGAGCGCTGAGTCTCCGTCGAAGATCGTCGTTTCCATACTATCGCCCAAGACATCGGCCAGGAAGAGGTCCTTGGCCCTGAGGTGGTGGTCGCGCAGCCAGCTCTTCAGGAACTTGACCTCACTCGGGACGGGCTCTTGGTCCGCGAATGCTCCCACTCCCGCCGCGAGCCGGACATCCTCGGACCCGTAGCGTCTGACGGACTCGTAGTCTTCGTCATGCCAGCCCGGCGCGGACTGGATCGGGGACACGTCGGGGTCCGGGGTCTCGGGGCCTCCTGACACCTGAGCCCGCAGGCGGTCGAGTTCTTGATCCCTGCTCTGTAGCACGGCTTCCAGCTCCTCGCGCTTCCGCTCCTCCTCGCGCACCCGGTCGTCCACTGGAGCCGGGTCGTCGGTGAGGCCCGCTAGGTAGTCAACCGACACCCCAAGCATATGGGCAACTCGGACCCATTTGTCGGCTGAAAGGCCGACCCGGTTGGACTCGACATGGGTGATGAGCGTGCGATCGCAATCGAGCTTCATCGCGACGTCAAACTGGGACAGGCCAACTTCCTTCCGAGCCTCTGTGAGCCGCTGAACAAGCATGACAACAACCTAACAGCGACATGAGTGTTGACAGGTGATTTAGAATCACCTACGATGGGTGAGTAGCAATCACGTCAAGCCGGAGGTTAGGGTGGACGCCATCAGAACTCGGATCTTCCAGCTGGGCATCAGCCAAGAGCGAGTCGCTCTTACCGCTGGCTACGACCCAACGCTCTTCAGCCGCATCCTGAACGGGATACGCCCAGCTCCCCCCGACTTCGTGGAGCGGGTCAACGCGACCCTCGACAAGCTCGAAGCCGCCGAGAAGGCGGCCACCGAGGCCCGCGAGCGGGTGCTGGCGGGGGGTGCGGGGTGAGTGCGGGCGAGCATGGCCGGATTCAGATCGTCAAGGACGCGGAGTTTGGCACGGCGACGGTGATCGTGGAGAACGTGAACCGAGAGGGCGAACACTGGCTGACGCTCGCGAGCATCAAGGCCACACACCGCCCGATCGGCTACTTGCGGATGCGGCCCCTGCAGGATGTCGCGCTCACGACGGCCCAGCACCTGTTTGAAATAGCTGAACTGCGTCCGGCAGACGGACCAGTGCTTCAGTTGCCCAGCGGACCGTCGCGTCCCGCAGCACCGACGCGGAAAAGGAACGAATAGCGTGAATGCGGCGCTGTTTCTCCTTGGGCGGCAGGTCAGACGCTTCGACCCGCGAGACCATCAGGGCTCGGAGGTCGTCCGAGTCGAGCTTGATCGTCACGACTCCCAGAATGGCGCTCAGGCCACCGTCGTCGGCGAGGAAGTCCAGACCCTTGGCAGTGATTCTCGCATCGAGGATTGCGATCGGATTCTCCATAGTAGGCGCTCGCCTGAGATCGATGAGCTGATGTTCGTCGAGATAGTAGAGCGTAGCCCCAAGGCTCGTCTCATCTCGTGGAGGCAGCTGGGAGGCACTGACCCGGTTGGGATAGGCCTCTCGCAGCCTGGCCAAGACTTCACGTTGGTATTCGCGGTCCATCGGTTTCTCGCCGGTGCTCAGAACGCTCGGCTCCTCCGTTGATGGCTGATCGGTTGTTTGGCGACGCTGATCGTATCAGCAGGGGAGCCTTCTCGTCCATGAGCGAGCGGGTGCTGGCGGGTGAGGGGGGGGTGTCGTGAGGGGGCCCGGCCCGAGCGACCGAAGATCGAACTGCGACCATCCGGTACGCGCACACGGGAGAGACGGAGCCGGCTCGATGTCCGCCGACCTGCGCCTCGACTCCTGGCTAGCCGAGCACTATCCGGAACTACTTGTGACGCTGCTGAGGGCCCGAGAGCGGGGCGACTTTCTGACGGTGGCTGAGATTGAGGCCGCGTGGGTCCGTGCGCTGATTTCCGCCTATCTCTCGTCGCCAAAGAGATCGCGCAAGAACTCCCTGTCGATTTCCAGCGGGTCAACGCCATGAGCCAGCACGTACTGCCGGACCGCCTCGCCGATCGCGTGGTAGACAGGGAGCGCGAGCTCGTGTATGCGGTCCAACCGCTCGAGAAGAGCGTCAGCAGACCGCCCGGGCCGAACAGCGTGGCGGTGGTCCGACCGGCACCTGTGGATGAGCCAGTTCCGCTCGTCCACCAGTTGGCGGGCTCTCTGTACAATATCGTCCGAGATTACCAACTCCTCCGTGAGGCGGCTGACGCAACCGCCGAGCGTCGTCTTGGCTCGCGCCGACTGTTCCTTGCGGGCCTCCCCTCCTCCCCCATGCCCATGTGTCCATCGAGGAAGATGATCTCGCAGTCGGCGAGAATTTGCTCGAGGCTCTGTATGAACCACAGCGCCATGCCGATGGCCGCGAAGACCGACGCTGCGTGCTCGCCGAAGAGGGATTCGTCAATGCCCGGTGCCTGATACCGGACCCCGTTGTCACCGGACCGGATGTACGCCTCAGACAGTCCGAACTCCGCTGCGAGCCTAGAGATGGTCTCGTCGTCGGGGTCCTCTCGCCCCTCCTCCCAAGCGGTGATTTTGGCTGGAACGACGCCGACCGCCGCGGCCAACTCCTTCCGCCGGTACTTGCGACCGAGTTGTCGCTGTCGGGCCTTCCGCAATCTCCTGATACGCTGTCCCACGGTTTCGCTCAAGACCATGACGCCCTCCGGCTGGTCTTCGGGTCAGGCTCGAATACCGCAAGCACCTTACTGGACCGGGCGTGACAATGACAGACATCGACGGACACAGAGCTGACACCACGCTAGAGGACATCGCGCAGCATTTCGGCGTCTCGGAGCGCACGGTGCGCCGTTGGATGAAGTGTTCTGCGGAGCCCGGCGGTCACGTCCGCGAGGGCACGGATGCGGAGGCGTCGTCGTGAGCGCGCACACGCCGGGGCCGTGGAGCACCGATCCGGATGTTGGACATGAGAGCGTTCTGGGGCCGGACGGAATCTTGCTCGCCGACTGCTCGATCTGCACTCCGACCCCCGAAGCCGCGTCACTGGAGCGTTGCAGGGCGAACGCCCGGCTGATCGCCGCCGCGCCGGAGCTTCTGGCGTGTCTGCGCGAGATCGTCCGGGACGCGCCTGAGACGGAACCGGAGTACGGGGACTGGGGCGGTGACACAGAGCGCGCCGAGCGGTGGGGCAGCGCTCAGGAGCACTGGAGGCTCGCCGAACTCGCCCGCGCGGCGCTGGCCAAGGCGCAGGGAGTCGAGCATCCGGCGGCTCACGATGCCCGCGAGCGGGTGCTGGCACGCTCGGCGACGAGCTATGAATCCCGCCTCGCGGCGCAGGAGGAGTCCGAGCGGGCCCCATCGGTTCTGGCCGGAATACAGGAGGCCGCGGAGGCGGCCGGGCGCATGCATGCGATCTGGGAGGTGTTCTGCGGCCGGAGCGCAGACGCCACCCCCGAAGATCTCTGCCTCGCGTACGTGCGAGCCTACTTCGACTACTGGGGGCAGACGCTCCCCGACCTGACCACGGACCAGGCGGTTCAGTGGGTCGGGCGTCACGCGCCCACCCTCTACGAGAACCTCTTCCGGGCTTCGTCTTCGAAGGCGGTCTGCAGCTCCTCGGGGGTGCGGCCGTGACCGAGGAGTTCCTGTTCGAGCATATGGGCGAAGAGACCGTAGGATTCCCCAAGTGGATCGCAGTCGTTGGGACGCTCGTATGCGTTGGGATCGGTGCGGCCCTTGTGTTCGATCTCCCCCTGCACGTGCTGAAAGTCCTGGTATTCGCGTGGGCCGTCGTAATGTCGTTCTTGATCGTCGCCGTTCATATGTGGGTTGGCGATGGGCATATCCAGCGTGCCCGAGAGTCTAGGCGCATCGAAGCTAGGCGCATCGAGAGCGCAGGGCGAGGGTGGGACGTCTAGCATGAGGGACCGCTTCGTCCCCCTCGCCCTGATCGACTCCTCGCGGGTGAGGTCAGCTGTGTTGGCTGGTGGCTTCGGGGGGCGGGGTTTACGGTTCCGTCCCTCTGAGGACGCCGGCGAGCGCTTGAGGGCCGAAGGTGAGGCACAAATCACGCCCGAGACAGAGCCGGGAGCCTGAGATGAGCCCGCCATGACCGTGAGCGCCCACTCTCCCGCCCCGTACCGGCCCCGCGACCCGCTGCACCACGCCGAACTCTTCGTGGCCAAGACGGACGATCTCCGGGGCATGGAGTCGATCGCGGAGGTGGGACCGGCGATGCGCGACGATGAGGCGTTGGCCAATGCGTGTCTGTTCGAGGTGGCGGGGGAGTTGCTGGACGCGGCCAGGGACCTCGTGGCCCTGTACGGAGACTTCCAGCCGGGCGAAGCGTACACGGACCCGCCCGAGCATCCCCTGTCACGCGCCCGCGCCCTCATCCTCAAGTACGAGGACAACGTCCGTGAGGGCACCGAGGCTTGGGAACGGATGCTGGCTGGAGGCCTGAATGTACGTGGAGCACGGCAGGCCGGTCGGCTCGTTCCTCTACGCTGTGCTCGTGGGCGATCTGTTCGGCACCTTTCGGAGCGCTGACGACCGAAATCGGCACTGCATCGAGGACATCCTGCGTTGGCTCAGAAATGTGCCGCCGGCTTCATGCTACGGATCGGAGGCGAAGGTCGCGGCCTGGGTTGCCCTGCATCAGCGCTCAGTGAAGCTCAGGGATTGCCCCACCTGGCAAGACTTTATCGGCCAATGGGAAGCGGTTCGATGAGCACGGCGACGATGGAAGAGCCGACCACCGCGATCGAAGTAGTGGGTTGGCACGAGGGGCTCACGATAGAGGAGTACCTCGCGATCGACGCGATGAGCGCCTCAGGGATCGAGCAGTTACGCAAGAGCCCGGTGCACCTCAAGCACTACCGGGACAACCCGAAGCCGTCGACGCCGGCAATGGAGCTCGGCACGGCGCTGCACATGGCGCTGCTCGAGCCGCTGTTGTTCGAGGGCCAGTACGTCACGCTCGGCGAGTGCGAGGCGCAGAAGAGGTCGGGCTTCCCATGCGAGAACCAAGGCAGCGTCTACCGCGACGGCTCTTCGTACTGCGGTGTCCGTGGGCATGACCCATACGACGGCGAGCCGATAGATCCGGGCGTCCACGTGCTGTCCCAGGACGCGATGGCGGACCTACAAGGCATGACCGCGGCGATCCAGGCGCATCCCCGTGCTCGGACATTCTTCCAAGGACGGGGCGATTACGAGTTGACCGGCGTCTGGCGCGACGAGGAATCGGGCGTGCTCTGCAAGATGCGGATCGACCGGGACGTCGAGCGCTCACTGCTCATCGCAGATCTCAAGTCCGCTCGCGATGCGAGCCCACACGGGTTCCGACGGGACGCCGCCAAGATGGGCTACCACCGTAAGGCGGCGTTCTATCGACGCGGCTGCGCGGCGTTGGGCCGGGAGCGGAACTCGTCGGTGCTGATCGTGCCGGAGAACACCCCACCCTATCCGGTGGCGGTCTACTTGCTGGACGAGGGTGACCTCACCGCAGCCAACCGAGAGATCACGAGACACCTGAATAGATACGCCATGTGCCTGGGCGACGATCACTGGCCCGGCTACGGCGATGAAATGATGACGCTCAAGATGCCCCTGTGGGCGTTTGAGCAAGACCAGGAGTTGAACGATGGATGACGCAACAGCAGTGGCCACAAGAGCGGACGGGTACGAATTCCAATCCCAAGCCGACGAGGGCGGAGCGATCGGAGCTTTCGCCAGCGAGGGCAACTTCGAGGCTGCACAGCGGATGGGGATGGCGCTCACAAAAAGCTCGTTGGTCCCCAAGGAATACCAGGACAACCTCCCGAACTGCCTCATCGCCATGGAGCTGGCCAACCGCACCGGCGCGTCGGTGTTCATGGTGATGCAGAACCTAGACATCATCCACGGCCGCCCGGCCTGGAGGTCGAAGTTCTTGATTGCCACGGTGAACGCTTCGGGCCGGTTCTCGCCGCTGCGCTTCCGGTTCGAGGGCACGGAGGGCTCGGACGACTGGGGGTGCCGAGCGGTCGCCGTCGATCACGAAGCGGGCGAAGAGTGCATCGGCGCGTTGATCACGATCAAGCTGGCGAAGGACGAGGGCTGGTATGAGAAGAGCGGCAGCAAGTGGAAGACGATGCCCGAGCAGATGCTCATGTACCGGGCCGGCGGCTTCTGGACGCGCGTCTACTGCCCTGAGATCGGGCTCGGGATGTACACGGCCGATGAGGTCGAAGACATCGGGCCTAGCGCGCAGGACCGAGTGAAGGACCTGGCTGCCGCGCTCGACGGCGAGGATGTCCCCTTGGCCACCGTCGTTGAAGAGAAGGAGGTGCCGGCAGAGGAAGAGGGTGCCTCCCCCCCAACGTCCAAGGAGATCGAGAAGCTCCGCAAACTCATGGATAAGTACGACGTCGAGTTTGAGGACGCGGAACGCTTCGAACGGATGATCAGCGACGAGGACGGTCCCGGCGTCCGTACCGCGATCAAAGACCTTCAGAAGAAGGCGCTGGAGTTGGAACTCTGACGATGAATGAACCCCCCGGTGGCCGGAGAGTGCGAGGCGATAAATCGGCACGGCTTGGCGACGGCCAGGTGGCGCCCGGCGACGGCCGGGACTTATCGCAGGGTAGAGCGGCGGTAGCTCGCCGGGCTCATATCCCGGAGGTCGCGGGTTCGAATCCCGCCCCTGCTACTCAGCTCGAAGCAGTCGAGTGCGCCGACAGGAAGCACCCCGTAGATCCGCTGCCGAGGCTCCAGAAATGGCAGAAGTGGCTCCGGAGCCTGAAGCGAGTGAAGACACCGAACCCGTGGACGATGCACTGAATGCTCTATCTGAAATTTCTTTCCGGAGCCCTGGTCCTCGGCGGCGTGTTGGCGCTGATCGCGGCGCTGCTCTGGACCGATAAGAAGACCCATGGACGCTGAAGCGCACGCCGCACCCACGAAGAAGGAGACCCCTGTTATGGCCTCTGAAAAACGTTGCGACGCGAGCAATTTCTTGATTAAAGGCATCGACGCCGGCGCGGGGCCGATGATTCTGAAGTCCGGCGAGTTCACGATCCGCGTGGAGGTCATCGGCTGGCCGAAGGAGCTGGGGCCCGAGCGGCCGAATCTCTCGTGGGAGTCGGTGCGCCGAATGGTGGAGGCGCTCGGTGAGGACGAGCCCAAGCTCGAGGACGACGACGAGGGCGTGCTGGATTTGGCTGCGCGCAAGGCGGAGTCGGCTTGAAGACCACAACCACAACCCCAAGGAGTAGAGACACATGGAACAAGAGACACTGAAGGGAGCGGCTGAGCAGGAGGCCCTCCAGGCCGAGGCCGAGTTCAAGAACAAGTCGAAGGGCAGGAAGAAGCCCAACGGCAAGGCCAAGCCGAACGGCGACGCTGCGGTGACGTCCAAGCCCGGAGAGCAGGGCGTCGCCACGCAGGAGCCGCCGGCCGACAAGCCGCCTCCGATCTGGACGCGGCCCGACGTGTCGAAGAAGGACCTGAGCAATGCCGGGCAGGTGTTCAAGAAGCTCGACAGCGACGCCCAGGACATGAAGCCGGAGGCGGTGATCGATTCCCTGATCGCGGTCGTCGACGTCTTGCCCGAGCTCACGATCCCGGCGCAGTGGCCGGGTGAGGCCAGGGAGGAGTACCGGCACGCCCCGATCGTCGAGCGCATAGGGCTGCTACTCTGCCGCGGTTGCCCGAACATCGACATCAGCGGGCGCAAGGTCGGGTTCCTGTGGCGGAACAAGAAGACCTGGACGAAGCGTGGCGCGGCCGTGCACGCCCTCGGCAAGTCCTACGGCGCGCTGCTCGCGCACCACTCGGGCGGATTCAACGCCGCGGTGATCGTCAACTTCCAGATCTTCCGGACGCTGAACACCCGGCAGAAGGTGCGCGCGATTTATAAGGCGCTCCGCTGCCTCGACGAGAACGGCACGGTGATCCCGAACCACTTCGAGGGCTTCTACGACGAGCTCGAGCTCTTCGGAACCGGTACGTCGCCTGAGGATCACCGTCTCGCGACCGCGGTCGTGTCGGCACAGCAACGCGAACTGCCGTTCGCCGACATCTTCGAGAACGAAGCGGACTGACCGTTGCGAATCACCGGAATCGATCTGGGCCAGGTCGGGGGGTTCTTCAAGCTCGACACCGATCTGCTCGAGGCCGTCGAGTGGGGCACGTTCGAGGCCCGTAAGGGCACGGGCGATACGGAGGGCGCCATGTTCAAGCGCCTCCAGAATCGCCTCGACGAGGTGCTCGCCGATCGCCCCGACCTGGTCACGTTCGAGGACGTCCGCTTCGTTGTTCCGAAGATGCGAGGCTCACTCGTACAGGTCCGGATGGGCGCGATCGTGCAGATGCGCTGCGAGCAGCTCGGGCTTGAGTACGCCGGCGTCAACGTCTCGACGCTCAAGAAGTTCGCGACCGACCGCGGCCGCGCAAAGAAGTGGGAGATGGAGGCGGCCCTGCATAGTTGGTGGACGGAGAACTTGGATCGCTTGTGGCCAGACGGCATCAGTAGCCACGCGGTCGACGCCGCGTGGACAGCGATCTGGGGATGGAAGGTTCATGCGCCCACGTTGGCGGGGCTCGAGTTCTGATGGAGCAGGCCGTGGCTTTCCGGGAGGAACGGCGGTGCGCCGTCTGGGTCGTGAGGTCAGGCCAATGACCGCCGCCCAGTGGATAGCGCTCGACGTGGTGCTGCTGTGCCTTGCGCTGCTCGCCGGGCTCGCGTGGGCCGAGAACAGCGAGGGAGACGAGGAGTCCGAGACCCAGGAGGCTCACCACCGATGATCGACGTCGAAGCGCTGAAACGGTGGTTGCTGCTCTCGGGTCTGCTCTTCACGGCCGTCGGCTGGTGGAGGGCCGAGGTGCACAACGCACAGCTGGCCGAAAGCGCGGTGGGGTTCCGCGACCTCGCTCAGACGTGTGTGGACACCTCGCTCACACGGCTCGACGGCATCGAATCGAAGCCGAGCTTATCGATCCGCTGCGCGTGGGCGGCTCTAGGGCCGTGGCGGAGAACATAGACAGATGAGTTGGCGCGGGCTCGCAGGTGGGGGCGGATTACACACAAGGAAGGTGCAATGATGAGAGAGACACGTAGCGAACCGTGGTTCTGGCGGAGCGCGGATGAGTTCGGGCGCCTGAGGCTGGAAAATGGATCGCACCAGGGCCCGGACGAAGGCGTGTGCCTCATGGAGGCCGTCGCATGGCTGGCGCGCGAGCCGCACAGCGATGACCCGAAATGCGTCTGCCCGGTGCTCGGCGCGTTCGGGCGCGACCTCAACGACCGTCTGGACGTCGAGCGGCGGCAACGGCTGAAGCCACTCATCCCGGCGCTCGTCGGCACGGCGAGCGATGGCCACGCCGAGGCTCGCGGCTTCATGGCGATGGATTGGATCGTCCGTACCTATACGCCCGCATGGCTTCGGCTGGCTGGCCTGGACTCGGAGGCCGACGGCCTGCAGGCGCTCCCCGAGATCGCGGACGCAGCTACGCGCAGGAGGTGTTGGATGCCGCCGGCAAGTCGGCGTCCGCCACCAGGGACGCTGCCAGGGAGGCTGCCAGGGACTCTGCCAGGGACTCTGCCTTGGCCGCTGCCTTGGCCGCTGCCTGGGCCGCTGCCAGGAGCGCTGCCTGGGACGCTGCCTGGAGCGCTGCCGGGGCCGCCGCCGGGGCCGCTGCCGGGGCCGCGCTGGAGCGCACGAAACGCGCACTGCAAGACAGCGCGGTCCTTCTGTTCCGGCGGATGGTGGAGCGGGGCGCAGAGGAGCGGATCGTGCGTTCGGCTCCCCGGGCTACTGAAGCCGTAGAGGCGTGGTGAGGTGAGCAGAACGAAGACGCCGGAGCAGTACGAGGCCGCATACAACTGGCTCAGTACCAGACAGGCCGCCAAGTGCATTGGGATGTCCACCGGCTTCGTCCTCAAGATGATCCACGAAGGCCACCTGAAGCCCCCCGGGGTGCTGAACGTGTCGCGCTCTGGCAAGGCACGCTACCGAATCTCGCCGAAGGCTGTCGATCGCTTCGTCCAAGAGTGTGAGGAGCTCGTGGGCAGTGGGTCCTAGAAAGCGCTCACGTGCCCCCAAGGGCCTCGTATGGCGAGCTGGCCGCGCCTACTTCGACCGTCGGCACTCACGGTTCAACGGCGGGCGGCTCGCGATCTCGCTCAGGACCGGCGATCGGGATGTGGCCACCGAGCGTCATACCGTCCTGACTCAGCTCATGGACCGAGGCGACTGGGGCGTGCTTGAGGCGATCCGCCGTGGCGACATGCACATCACCGACGCTCAGGCCGCGCTACGTAACGGCGACGCCACCAAGCTCAGGCGCATGGGCTCCGACTCGCCCCGGCTCGGGCCAGCGATCGAACGATTCCTGATGCTCAAAGAAGCCACACGCAGCAGGGCCACCATCAAGAGGTATCGGACCGTTCTCGGGCACCTTGAGAGAGACGTTGGCTCGGACTTCCCTATGGAAGAGCTGACGGTCGACGAGGCGCGCGCGTACCTGCACGGCCCGAAAGCAAGCACAGCGGGGCGTCCGTGGGCACCTGCCAGCCAAGGGGCTTGCCAGGTCGTGTGCGGGGCACTCTGGAGCATGGTCATGGACGAGGAGGCCGACCTGCTCGCTCGCCGCAACGTACAGCCCGCGATCCGTAGCAACCCCTGGAAGGGCGTCGAGATGCCCGAGGTCCGGCCCACACGGGCTGTGTTCTTGACTCCACCGGAGTGGATGGACCTGGACCGCAGTATGGTCGGGATCCCCAGCCGGGCGATGATCGCGATTGCGTTCCTCGCCGGACTGCGCCAAGGCGAGATTCTGCATCTGCGCACCGACGTGGATGTGCTCCTGGAGAGCCCCGAACCGCTCATCCGCGTCCAGTCCCGAAAGGATGTTTACTCCTGGAGGCCGAAGACGCGGCGGGGGGAAAGGGACGTGCCGATCACCGAGAGCCTCGTCACGATCATCGAAGACCACCTCCGCAGAGGCTATGCCGGGGAGCGGTACTTGATTGTGAGCCCTCATCGCGGCGACCAGCCTGTGACGGCCGGCACCTCGGCTCGCTGGACCCAGGACGCCTTCGAGCTGGCCGGGATCAAGTACGGAAGGGAGGGCGACGGGCTCACGCTGCATTCGGGTCGTCACACTTACGCCTCATGGCTGGCCCAGGACGGCGTTCCGCTCAATGTGATCGCCACCCTGCTAGTGTAGTGTCGCTAAATTATCTTGCATGATATAAGGCTACGTGGTATTGTATGACATGCCACTACCCATACGTGTTATGCCACTGCGCCGCGGGGACCGCGCGCGCCTCGAATCGCTGGTCCGATCCCGCACGACCCCCCAACGCGTGGTCGAGCGCGCCCGCATTGTGCTCGGGTCCGCTGCGGGGGACTCGGGCTCGACTATTTGTGGTGATGTCGGCGTCTCGCGCCCGACCGTCACACTCTGGTTGGATCGGTATGAGGCTGGCGGGCTTGCGGCCCTCCGGGCCGACCGCCCGCGGTCGGGACGCCCGAAACGTATTACCCTGGCCGAGGAAGAAGCCATCGTGCACCGCACGACACAAACGACGCCGCCCACGGGCCGCGGCACCCATTGGAGTACGCGGCTGATGGCCGAAGTGACCGGCTTGCATCACTCCACGATTGCGCGCATCTGGAAGGCCCATGGGTTGCGCCCCCATCGGGTCCGGTCGTTCAAGTTGTCCACCGACCCCGCCTTCGTAGAAAAACTCCGGGATGTCGTCGGGTTGTACCTGCAGCCGCCTGAGCGGGCGATCGTCTTCTCCTTTGATGAGAAGAGCCAGATCCAGGCCCTGGATCGCACCCAGCCAGGCCTGCCGCTGAAGCGCGGGCGCGCCGGCACCTTCACCCACGATTACAAGCGCCATGGCACGACCACGCTATTTGCGGCCCTCGATGTGGCCACCGGCCACGTCATTCAGGAGTGCATGCCGAAGCATCGCCATCAGGAGTTTCTCAAGTTCATGAACACGGTCGTGCGCACGACGGCCAAGGATCTCGACATCCACGTCATCCTCGACAACTACGCCACGCACAAACATCCCAAGGTGAAACAGTGGCTCCAACGTCATCGGCGAGTCCATTTCCATTTCACGCCCACCTCGGCCTCGTGGCTCAATCTTGTCGAACGCTTCTTCAGCGAACTCACCGAGCGACAACTGCGGCGGCTCGCCGTTACCAGCGTGGACGAGTTGATCCAAGCCATCACCGACTACATCGAGTGCCGCAACGAAAACCCCACACCTTTCACATGGACAGCCACCGTCCGCCAGATCCTCAAGAAGGTCAACAAAGCCAATGAGACTTTGGCGACACTACACTAGGTGACACGACCAAGGTCGTCGAGGAGACCTACGCCCACCTTATTCCTGACACCTACCGGGCCGCCGTTCAGTACATCGAAAAGAGGGTCCAGGGGTGACAGCAAAAACAACGGTTTGCCATAAGCCAGGCCACAGGGTGTTGTATTTGCTCGATTGTGGTAGATCACCGGGATCATCGACATCATCGGGGACGCGGGCGGCCAGGCCTTCATCACCACAGTCTCGACGCTGAACAACACCGGGACGCTGCGCAAGTCGGGCGGTGCGGGCACAGCGACGCTTTGGTTGTCCGTCAACAACACCGGCGGTGGCACGGTGGAGGTGCAGAGCGGCACCCTGCGGTTTGCTAACGGGGGCACTACGGATTCGCCGTTGGACGTCTTGGCTAGCGCCGGCCTGGAGTTTAGCGGCGGGACGTTCTCGCTGGAGGCCGGAGTCGACATGACCGTGCCAGGTACGGTATCGATCACCGGGGGGACATTAACGGGAGCCGGCGATCGGACAGTCGAAGGTCTCTTGACCTGGTCGGGCGGCACGATGAGCGGCACAGGCAAGACGATCGCCGACGGCGGGATGTTGATGAGTGGCCCCGGCTCTGTGGTCCTCGATGGACGGACCATCGACAATTCGGGAACCGCGATCTGGGACCCCCCCATATTCTTCGCCGGCAACGGGGCAGTGTTCAACAACACCGGGATCATCGACATCATCGGGGACGCGGGCGGCCAGGCCTTCATCACCACAGTCTCGACGCTGAACAACACCGGGACGCTGCGCAAGTCGGGCGGTGCGGGCACAGCGACGCTTTGGTTGTCCGTCAACAACACCGGCGGTGGCACGGTGGAGGTGCAGAGCGGCACCCTGCGGTTTGCTAACGGCTACACACAGGCCGCAGGTAGCACCATTCTGAATGGCGGTGACCTGGCATCGACCACCACGATGGACATCCAGGGCGGCAGCCTCTCCGGCTTCGGAACCATCACCGGTAATGTCTCCAACGCAGGCCAGGTCAACCCTGGCTTCTCGCCCGACATCCTCGAGATTGTTGGGAATTACACCCAAACCCCAACCGGCGTGCTCAACGTCGAGGTTGGCGGCCTGGCGCCCGGAACAGGCTTCGATCAGCTCAACATCACCGGCAATGCCGCGCTTGACGGCACGCTCAATATCAGCTTGATCGGCGGGTTCAGCCCGAGCCCGGGCGAAACCTTTGAGGTTATGACCTTCAGCTCCGCCACAGGCGACTTCGCCGCCAAGAATGGTCTGGACCTTGGCTTCGGGTTGTCATTCGAGCCCAACCTGACCGGGAATAATCTTGTGCTTGTCGTGGTTGGGATCGCGGACCCGCTCACCTTGCTGGAGTCCGTCGCGAACGACTTGAACACGATCATCCAAGCCAATCCGAACACGCCTCTTGCGGACAAGACGGAGGACGGCCTTGCGACGGTGCTGACCGCAATAGAAGAACTCGAAAAGACCCCACCCGACAATCAGGCTGCGGTAGGCAACATCGAGGGGGCGGTGGGAGATCTCGAAGCGGCTGTGCAAGACGGGCTGCTGGGCTCCGCCACCGGTAACGATCTCATGGATCGGCTCTGGAGTTCGCCGCTCTAGAGCTACGACCACGCCAGGACAGCGAGTGGACTGGCACAAACGAGCCGCGGGTGAGATTGTACGCGGGCGGACCGATCAAGAATCGTAGGGTGCTCGGAGGAGGCTGAAAATGATCGCACGTTATTCCACCGTACTTACGGCGCTTTGCCTGGTGATCGCAGCGGATGGGCTGGTCACCCCTGCCGCGGCGCAGTCCCAATCGAGCGCTGATTGGGAGATCCCCAGGACGCCGGACGGCCGTCCGGACTTCCAGGGGACTTGGACCAACGTGACCATCACGCCGTTTGAGCGTCCACGGGACCAGGACAGCCCGATTCTCACGTTTGAGGAGGTAGAGCGGCTACAAGGGAACGCCGAGTCCCAGATCGAGAGGGGCGCTCGGGCCAGCGACCCTGATCGGGCCGCGCCCCCGGTTGGGGGAATTCTTACCCGCCCCGGGAGCGCCGGCGCGTACAACTACAACAACGTCTACATCGATCACGGCACCAACATCGCCATCGTCGACGGCCAATACAGGAGCTCGCTCATCACCCGTCCTTCAGACGGCCGTAGGCCTGCGCTGACGGCGGAGGGCCAGCAGCGAACGGCGGAGCGTAGAGCATTCAGGGGCCAGTTCGCGCAGTACGACCACCCGGAGATCCGGGGACTCGGGGAACGGTGCATCCTGTCCTTCGGGTCGAGCGCGGGTCCGCCCATGATTCCCAACAACTTCTACAACAACAACTACATCTTCGTGCAGACTCCCGACCACATCCTGATCATGTCGGAGATGGTCCACGACTCTCGTGTCATCCCGATGGGTGACAGTCAACGTCTTCCACCACACGTGCGTCCGTGGATGGGCGACTCCCGCGCGCATTGGGAGGGCGATGCGCTCGTCATCGAGACCACCAACATCAACCCCCAGCAGACTTTCCGCGGGATCGTTCCCACGGAGAACCTGAAGGTGACTGAGCGTCTTACAAGAGTGGAGAGCGGCATCCTGTACGAGTTCACGGTCGACGATCCGACGACCTACACAGAGTCGTGGGGAGGCGAGATTCCATTCCTGCCGCTGAACGACCGGGTCTACGAGTACGCGTGTCACGAGGGGAATTACGCGATGTCCAACATTCTGAGTGGTGCGCGGTATCAGGAGCGGTTGGAGGCGGGGGAGGAGCCCAACCGCCGGTAGGGGCCGAGAGGGCTGAACTGGCACAATCGAGCTGCAGGTGAGATTATATGCGGGCGGACCGATCAAGAATCGTAAGGTGCTCAGAGGAGGCTTAAGATGATCGCACGTTATTCCACCGTACTTACGGCGCTTTGCCTGGTGATCGCAGCCGATGGGCTGGTCACCTCTGCTGCGGCACAGTCCCGATCGAGCGCTGATTGGGAAGTCCCCAGGACGCCGGACGGCCGTCCGGACTTCCAAGGGACCTGGACCAACGTGACCATCACGCCGTTTGAGCGCCCGGAAGACCGGGACGGCCCGATTCTCAGCTTCGAGGAGGTCGAGCGGCTCCAGGATAATGAGGTGGCCCGAGTCGTCAGCCGCGCTCAACCCAGTGATCCCAATCGATCCGCGCCCTCGGTTGGCGGACTTGGCGGCGGCGGGAGCGTCGGCGGGTACAACAACGTCTACATCGATCGGGGCAACAACATCGCCGTCGTCAACGGCCAGTACAGG
Organism: Longimicrobiales bacterium; assembly: GCA_965249775.1. GTDB lineage: Bacteria > Gemmatimonadota > Gemmatimonadetes > Longimicrobiales > Gaopeijiaceae > UBA822. The sequence goes on along the minus strand of OZ252253.1, from coordinate 1,615,361 downwards.
AGCTCGCTCATCACCCGTCCGTCGAACGGTCGTCGACCGGCCCTGACGGCGGAGGGCCAGCAGCGGATGGCGGAGCGTAGAGCATTCAGGGGCCAGTTCGCCCAGTACGACCACCCCGAGCTTCGGCCACTCGGGGAGCGGTGCATCATGTCTTTCGGGTCGAGCGCCGGTCCGCCCATGATGCCCAACAACTTCTACAACAACAACTACATCTTCGTGCAGACGGCCGACCACATCCTGATGATGTCGGAGATGGTCCACGACGCCCGTGTCATCCCGATCGGTGACAGTGAAAGGCTTCCGCCACACGTGCGTCCGTGGATGGGCGACTCCCGCGCGCATTGGGAGGGCGATGCGCTCGTCATCGAGACCACCAACATCAACCCCCAGCAGACGTTCCGCGGGATCCCTCCCACGGAGGACCTGAAGGTGACCGAGCGTCTTACGCGGGTGGAGACGGGCATCCTGTATGAGTTCACGGTCGACGATCCCACGACCTACACGGAGCGGTGGGGAGGCGAGATTCCTTTCAGGGAGTTGAACGACCGGGTGTACGAGTATGCGTGTCACGAGGGGAATTACGCACTGTCCAACATCCTGAGTGGGGAGCGTTATCAGGAGCGGATGGAGGCGGAGGAGGAGTCCAACCGGCGGTAGCTGACGCTCAGTATCAGGAATCAACCCTTCTGGGAGCAGACGCTGCCCCTCAAACACCGTTAGTACGTCGACAGCGTCATCCCCAACGCTGTAAACGATGCGGTAGGATCGTAGAAAGACTTCTCTCACGTCATCGCGCCCGAGTTCGGGAACCACCCGACCCGCGAGTGGGTTCTCGGCAGCCAGCCGCGCCCGTTCCGGCAGTTGTTCGATCCAACCGCGTGCCGCATCGGGGTTGTCTCGCGCGATGTATCGGCCAATCGCCAGCAAATCACGACGTGCGTGATCCGTCCAGCGCAGCTTCATCAGGTTTCATGCGAGCCAAATTCCGCATCCAACTCGCCCGACAAGGCTTCGTCGTCCACCACTCGCCCGGCTTCGGCATCGGCAAGGCCCTTGCCCACTGCTTCCACAAACCGCTCACGCTCGTAGAGGCGATCGAATTCCTCAGGTGTGATCAACACGGCGGCAGGCTTGCCGTTCAACGTAATGACGATGGGTCGCTGCGCATTCCGCAACCGACGCAGCACGCGCGACGTGTGCGTCTTCAGCTCTCCGACTGGCAGAATGTCTTGTGAAACCTTGACGGATTTCATTTTAAACAACCTTTATTTAGATCTAAATTTAGATCCTAAAATCGCTCGTTTTATTGGTTTACACAAGAAGCCTGACCCCGCCGCGTCTCGATCAAACCATTTCGATGCGCAGCTGACGGCCAACAACGCGCGCTGCTGCGGTGAGGGTGGCAAGCTGGATACGGTCATTATCCGGGTCCAGTATCCGGTCCAGTTGGCTCCGGCTGGTCTGCATCGCCTTCGCCATCTGGTTCTTGCTCAGCTGCTTTTCTTCCATGGCCTGCTCCAACTGCCAGGCCAAGACGCGCTTCACAGCAATGGCCGTCGTCTCTTCGAGGGTCCCCTGCTCCTGGAGGTAGCTCTCGAAGGACGATCCGATACGTCCCTTGTTCTTGCTCACGATGTGATCTCCTTTGCTCGTTTCCTCGCAAGGGCCAGGTCAGGCTTCGGCGTCTTTCGAGTCTTCTTCACGAAGCCGTGAAGGAGCACCTGGAGCTTCTTCAGCCCTGACAGTGTACCTTGCAGAATACAATGTACCGTATATAGTACATGGCGTCAAAGTGAAAAGATCGGAGGATGGTGTGGGTGTAATCGAGGGCTGACTCGTACACGGCGTGACGTGGGGTGCATCCCCGACAGTGAGCCGGGTCCAGTGGCAACAACATGGCTGGATGGGACGAGGGCCCTGCCACCCGCCCGGCCGATCGAGCGGTTAGTGGCGAAAGGGTCAACAGTCAGTCGGGAAGCGGGCTACTAGCCGTCGGCCTCATTGACTCCAGATGGGCGGGGTAGTCGCTCAGAATTCCGAAGGGAAGCGACAATTGGTGGTGAACATTCTCTGAGTCCTCGCCCGTAAAAACCGGCCGAAGTAGAGCGTTGGCCCTTTCAATCTCGCCCAAGGATGCCACGATCCGGCCCTGCCACAACGCCTGCATGAACTGGGGGTACTCTCGTCGCCACCCTTGCTCTCTAACGTACTGCTCTATCTCCAGCGCCCGTTGTCGATCGCCCTCGATGCCCGCGATGACTCCGAGAAACGCCATGTACTGAACTGGGGCGGGCCTGTCACTCCGCTCTGCAACTCGCTCAACGGCCCTTTCGAGCGAATCACGGGCCTCGTCGATGCGTCCGTTGAGGAAGAGCATCTGGGCGAACTCAAAGCCGTCTACCGGCCAGTCGGGCTCCCCCGGCGGCTTGGAGAGCGCAGCCTGCTGCCGCGATATGCCACGGTCCAACATTTTGGGTGCGGCCTCGGGGTAACCATGGATGAGGAGCTCGTCAGCCGCTACCAGGTACAGGCCTAGTATCTCTACTTTTTCGAGCATTGCCTGGAGCTCGTCGATTCGTCCCAGCGCTGCAAGGGCCCGAATCTCCGGTAGCTTCATGTCGTTGGGAAACTGCCGAAGACCCCGACGGACTGCCTCTAGTTCTTCTTGATGCTCACCGAGCCAATGATGGGCCGACGTGAGAACCCCCCAATAGAAGTACCACCCGCGCAACCATCCGCTTTCGGGATCGACCTGCGTCAAGTATTCGATCGCCTCGGCGTAACGCCCCAGTTCGAACGCAGCCTGTCCGGCCCTCCAGAGGAACTCAGAACCTGGAGCGATTTCAACAACCCGGCGCATGGCGTCCAGAGCCCCATGATAGTCTTCGACTCGCCGGGCCATCTGATAATCCAAAAACTCGCGGTCCAGAGGGGCCAGTTGACTACGCCGACCGTTAAGCGCCTGGCGGATGGAATCGGCGTGCGGTGAGGGAGCTCCACGCCAGGACCCGAGCCGGAAGTCGTCCCGATCGCCGAACGGGAGCACGAAGCGCTCGCGAGGCACCCGGAAGAAGACAAAGAGTTCGTCGCGGCCGTGGACGAGGTTCGGCGGGGAGAGGGCCAGGTATACCAAAAGGCTGGGGGGTTTGGCCTTGACGCCCCTTTTCATCTGGCCTTGAGAGCAGAGCCGCGTCGGGGGTGGCCAAGTCCCACCGGAAGACTTAGACTAGTGTCAGACTAGTCTAGGAGTAGCCGTGGCCACCATTGGATCCTACGAGGCGAAAACGCACCTCCCCGCTCTGCTGAAACGGGTAGAAGCGGGTGAGACGCTGACGATTACGCGCCATGGGCACCCCATCGCGCTGATCGTGCCGATTGAGGAACCTGTTCGGTTGACGCCCAGCGAGGCTGTGGACCGGATGCGGGAGTTCGGGGAGGGGCGGACACTAGGCCCGGACCTGACAGTCAGGGATCTGATCGAGTACGGACGCAAATGAATTTCGTACTCGACGCCTCGGTGTCGCTCGCCTGGTGTTTCGAAGACGAACGGGCCGGGTATGGGATGCGGGTGTTGGATGAGCTGTCCGGTGGGGAAGCCGTCGTCTCATCGCTCTGGCCCATGGAGGTGACCAACGGTCTGTCCAGCGCATTGCGTGAGAAGCGTATTGATCTGGCGGGGGCGGCCGAGGCCCGGAATACTCTCAACGCGCTTCCCATTGTTGTGGACCCTGTGGACCGCCGCCGAGCCTTTGGAGACATCCCGCGCCTCGCTCGAGCTCATGGGCTGACGACGTACGATGCGTCGTACTTGGAGGTAGCGGTGCGACTGGGGATCCCTTTGGCAACATTGGACCAGGCGTTGGCCAGGGCAGCCAGCGATGAAGGTGTCCCGGCTGTATGCTGAACTGAGGTGAGTCTTCGCTAGCTCACCCACATTCCCACACCGGGTACAGCCGTAACCCAATCCCTTCGGCGGCCCCAGCCATCCGTTCGTCGTACGTCGCAACCCGCACATCCGCGCCCCTCTCCCGCAGGAAGCTCGCCGAGGCCAAGTGCAGCGCATCGAGCGTGCGGGTCGGCATCGGGAACGGCTGCAGTGCACGAGTGAGCACGGTCGGGTCGAGCTCGACCAGTGATACTCGGGCAATGAGCAGGCGGGCGAAATCCGCGTGCGAGCGAGCCAGATCAAGCGAATGGAGGCGATTCCAAAGCTCGTACTCGAGAAGCCTGCTCGACCAGAGCTCCTCAGTCCACAGGTCGTCCGGTGGTTGGCGGTCCTCTGCCAACAAATGCGCCAGCGCAACCGACGTGTCGAGGTAGATCACCGGTCTCCGCGGCTCTCCTCGAGCTCGCATAGGAGCTCGGCCAGTGAAGCCACCGGCTTCCTGGGAGGAGGATCACCCGGACCGATGGTCGCCGGGGTAACGAGGCCCTCCGCCGCGATGTCTCTGAGCAGGCCCGACAGTGGCCGTGACCGCACCGCCTCGACACCTCGACGCAGCACCTCGGACCGCGAGACGCCGAGCTCCTCGGCGGCGCGATCCAACTCGGCCCTCTCCTCACTCGAGAGGTAGACCTGGATGGGCTCTCTGACATGCTTCGGCATGATCCAAATTTACAGAATTTGGAAACAAATTCAAATGGCGAAGGGCTTGGTGTGCGGTATCAGGAGCGCTTGGACGCAGGGGAGGAAGCCAATCGGCGGTAATCGGGGGTCAGTTGGGGACGGGGCTACTGCCAGTCGGCCTCAGCGACTCCTGATGGGATTGATAATCGCTCAGAATTTCGAAGGTAAGCGGCAATTGATGGTGAACATTATCTGGGTCCTCGCCCGTAAAAGCCGGCCGAAGTAGAGCGTAGGCCCTTTCAATCTCGCCCAAGGATGCCGCGATCCGGCCCTGCCACAACGCCTGCATGAACTGGGGGTACTCTCCTCGCCACCCTTGCTCTCCAACGTACTGCTGGATCTCCAGCGCTCGTTGTCGATCGCCCTCGATGCCCGCGATGACTCCGAGAAACGCGATATACTGAAGTGGGGCAGGCCTGTCACCCCACCGTGCAACCCACTCTGCAACGAACCCTTCGAGCGAATCACGGGCCTCGTCGATGCGTCCGTTGAGGAAGAGCATCTCTGCGACTCCCATGGCGCCTACTCGCCCGTCAGGCTCCTGCGGCGGGTACGGCAAAGCTTGCTGCCGCGACATTCCACGGTCCAACACTTGGGACGCGGCCCCGTTGTATCCATGAATGAGGAGCTCGTCAGCAGCTTGCTGGTACAGGCCTAGTATCCTTTCTTTCTCGAGCATTGCCTGGAGTTCGTCGATTCGTCCCAGCGCTGCGAGGGCCCGAATCTCCGCTAGCGGTAGGCCATTGGGAAACTGCCTCAGACCCCGACGGACTGCTTCTTCTTCCTCTTGATGTTCGCCGAGCCAATGATGGGCTGAGGTGAGAACCTCCCAATACATCCACCACCCGCGTAACCATCCGCTTTCGGGATCGACCTGCGTCAAGAATTCGATTGCCTCGCCGTAGCGCCCCAGTTCGAGCGCAGCCTGTCCGGCCTTCCAGAGGAACTCAGAGCCGGGAGCGATTTCAACAAGGCGGCGCATGGCGTCCAGAGCCCCATGGTAATCCTCGACTCGCCGGGCCATCTGATAATCCAAAAACTCGCGGTCCAGAGGGGCCAGTTGACTACGCCGACCGTTAAGCGCCTGGCGGATGGAATCGGCCTGCCGCGAGGTACGGGAGAGGTCAGCGGCCCAAAGCGATGCCATCGTAAAGTCGGAATCCAGGGAATCCGCTGCCAGGAAGTGCCCAAGCGCTTCCCCGCGCCTTTCTTGATGCGCGTACAACTCGACTCCCTTGGCAAACTCTGCATATGCTTCGAACGTCGGCGGCTGGCTGGCATTACGCATCCACCTGGCCAGTTGGGGATCGGTGAGCGTGGCCAGCGTAGTCATCACCCGGTCGCGTAGGCGCTCGATTGCAGCAAGGGGAGCATCAACCGCCTCGCGTATCGGCTCGATGATCGCCAGCTCTTCACCCGTGGCGGCGTCGGTCACGTGGGCGATGTAATGCAAGCTGTCGTTCTGCAAGTAGTAACTGCCCGATACCACTGTCCCCGTCCCGTTGGCGCGAGCGAGGGCCTGTAAGCGACCGTACCGCTCCTGCGAAGCCGCGTCTACGGCGACAGGCTCGAGCGAGAGCAGTCGCGTACCGAGGCTCACGACGTCTACGAAGGAGGTATAGGTGAGGCCGGCAGTCACCCGGTCGGTGGCCATGCGGCCGAGAGGGTCGAGGGCAGGGTCACCCGTCTCGTTCTGGAAGATGTCGACGAGCACGCGCGTGGGATCGAGTGCAGGCGCGTCGCCTCGGCCATTCCTCATGACGGTTGTGCCGGCCACCGCGATCGCCCCCAGCACCACGATCGCAGCCGCCGCACGACTACGAGTCCGCGGGGAAGTGCGTGGTTGGGTCGCGACACTGGCCTGCGCCGCGACGACAGGCTGTTTCGCTAGCGCTGTACTCGGTAGCACGCTGTCGTTCGCCTGCTCCCGGGTCCGTACGGCCGCGATCAGTTCCGTCGTTTCCGGCGCCGGATCCGCCTCGTAGTCTTCCTGCAGCCGCTTCGCGAACGTCTCGTACTCCCGGATCGCCCCGGCCCGATCGCCTACTTGGTCCAACAGGTCGATGACGCGCCGCAACACGCTCTCGTCGTTGGGAGAAAACGCGAGGGCTCGCCGGCCCCACAGCCTCGCCTGCGCCGTCCGCCCTTCGGTTAGGGCTTTCTCAGCGAGTGACCAGGTGGCCGCCGCCGCCCGCTGCTCTAATCGCCGACGCTCATCCTCCAGCCAGCGCTCGAACTCGAGGCAACCCGAGAGATGGAAGCCCTCCAACAGTGCGCCTCGGTAGAGATCAAGCGCCTCTTCCTCTTTTCCGCCGTCCAGCAGCAGCTCGAAGGCCACTGCGTCGCACCAAAACACGTCCCGGTCGACGGCGACTACCTCGTCGCCCTCAGTGAGCAACGCACCGGCGGTCATGGAACGACGGATGACGCGCAGGACTTGTCGGAGAGCACCGCGGGCGTGCTCCTGGTCCAGTTCGGGCCAAAGGAGTGCCAGCAGCGTGTCGCGGCGGTGAAAGCCGTGGGGGGTGGCGATGGCGAGGTAGGTAAGCAGGGCGGCCGGCTTCGAGGACGCACGGATCACGCGAAGCTCACGCCCCCGCGCATCGTGGAGCTCGAGTCCTCCCAACGTCCGAAGTTTGATCATGGTGCGGGGTGACAACCGTTCAAAGTGATTTCCCTCGGTGGTGCGACACCCTTGGAAAGAGCCATCTCACGGCCATCTCACGGCCATCTCACGGCTACCGATTAGAGTGCTGACGCTACTTGTGCGAAAAAGCTTACGGCTCGGTCAAAGACGGGGCAACCACAAGTGCCGATGGAGGGACGCATGAATTTTCGGACGTTTAGGCTGATGAAACGCCATTTTCTTGTCGTGCTAGCAGCTCTGGTTCTCGCCGCCTGTCAGGACGCGATAAAGCCAGAGCTAACGACACCGGAGGTGTCCCGAGCCAACATGGGTGCACCGGTGGCCACCTTCACCGTCACGAACACGAACGATGCCGGTGCGGGGTCGCTCCGCCAGGCGATCCTCGACGCCAACGCCATCGACGGATTCGATGCTATCGAGTTCAGTATCCCGGCGGCGACTGATGACGGATGCAATGCTGCCACTGGAGTCTGCACAATCCGGCCAGTGGGCGGCCTGCCTTTTATCACCGACCCGGTGGTTATCGATGGGTACACCCAGCCGGGGGCCTTCCCAAACACCAATCCTGTCGGGCTCGGTCTCAACACTGTCCTCAAGATTGAAATCGACGGGAGTTTTCTGGCAGGTCCAGGAGGCTCCGGGGCTTTGGTCATCACTGCCGACAATACCATCGTGCGCGGGCTGGTGATCAACCGGGTTTCCAATGCCCCCTGTTGTGGCTTGGGCATCGACATGCGAGGGCACGGGCCGGCATTCTTCAACACCATCATAGAAGGAAACTTCATCGGCACCGACGTCACAGGGACCCTGGCATTGGGGAACATCATTGGTGTGGGGATCGGGACGGGGGACAATCATCGTATAGGTGGCACGACGCCCGCGGCTCGTAACCTCATCTCGGGCAACACGTCGCATGGTATGGTGATCTCTGGGTCAGCTACCGATGGGAACGTCATCCAGGGGAACCTCATTGGGACTGACGTCACCGGCACGGTCGCCCTCGGAAACATAGAGCATGCTGTGTTCTTCAGCGGTACAGGCACGAACAACTTGGTTGGTGGGACAGCACCTGGGGCGCGCAACGTCATCTCAGGGAACGGCAGGTTGGGTGTTGGCCTGTCCGTTGCGAATGACACCCGCGTGGAAGGGAACTTCATTGGTACTGATGTCACAGGTACTCTGCCCTTGGGAAACGGCGCCGGCATTTCTATCCATGGGGAAAACAACACAATCGGGGGCACAGCGCCGGGCGCACGCAATGTCATCTCGGGGAACGGCGGTGGCATTACCATTTTTTTGGGGACCGGCAATCGGGTGGAAGGAAACTTCATCGGTACGGATGAAACCGGCAGCCTCGATCTGGGGAATGTTTCTGTCGGGGTGACCATATTCGCCTCGCCGAACAACACGATCGGCGGTATCGCGCCCGGCGCGGGAAACATCATCGCCTACAACGGAGAGGCGGGCGTGTGGGTGAGGGAGGGGACCTCAACCGGCAACGCCATTCTCTCTAATTCCATTTTCGCCAACGTACCGCTTTTCGGCGACCCGCACGGCCTGGGTATAGACCTGGGACCAATAAACTCGCTGGATGGCGTTACACCCAATGATCCGGGGGATGTCGACACGGGCGTCAACAACTTGCAGAACTTCCCGGTGGTCACCTCTTCCTTCACTGCTGGCGGGATCGTTGCGGTCGAGGGAACGCTCAACAGCACCTCTTCGGCGACCTTCCGGCTAGAGTTCTTCGCCAACGCGGCGGCGGATCCGACGGGCCATGGTGAGGGGGAGACGTTCATAGGTGCCACCGATGTCACCACCGACGCGAGCGGCGACGCCAGCTTTGCCGTCTCCTTCGTAGCCGCTGTCCCGGCCGGCCAGTTCATCTCGGCCACGGCCACCGACCCGGCCGGCAGTACTTCGGAGTTCTCCGGCCTGCAGGAGGCGAAGCCGGGGCTGATGCCGCAGCAGCAGCTCGAGGCGAAAATCGCCGAGCTCCAAGAGATCGTCGACAACAATCTGGGCACGCCGCTGGCGGACAAGCTCGAGGATGCGATCGCCTCTTTGACTACGGCTTCAGAGGAACTCGACAAGACGCCGCCCGACGATCAAGCGGCAGTGGGAAATATCGAAGGTGCGGTGGGGGATGTCGAAGCGGCCCTCAATGACGGGCTGTATTCGGCCGAAGTGCTGAACCAATGTATGGATCGACTGGCAGGGATCGCTCGGCAGTTGGCTGTGAGTGCGGTGGATGAGGCGATTGTCCGCGGAGGTGATCCGGGCTCCATCGCAGACGCCCAGGAGTCCCTGGCCGATGGGGATGCGCACAGGGCATCGGGCGAGTTCAAGGATGCGATTGGCAAGTACAAGGATGCACTGGCCAAAGCGGAGAGCGCCTAAAGGGTCGAGGGGATCCCGGTGTGGCACGCATGAAAACGGCGTCTCACGGCCATCTCACGGCAATTTCACGGCCACCAATTAGAGTGCTGACGCTACTAAGCGAAAAAGCTTACGGCTGGGTCCAAGACGGGGCAACCATAGGGGCCGATGGAGGGACGCATGAATTTTCGGACGTTCAGGCTGATGAAACGCCATTTTCTTGTCGTGCTCGCAGCTCTGGTTCTCGCCGCCTGTCAGGACGCGATAAAGCCAGAGCTAACGACACCGGAGGTGTCCCGAGCCAACATGGGTGCACCGGTGGCCACCTTCACCGTCACCGCAACTGACGATGGTGATGACCTCTCATGTAACGCGGCTCACTGCAGCTTGCGTGAAGCGATCAACGCCGCAAACGCCAGCCCCGGATTCGATGCGATCGAGTTCGGCATTGCGGCAGCGGCCGACGCTGGCTGCGACACCGGCACTGGTGTCTGCACCATCCAGCCAGTATCCAACCTGCCCTCTATCACCGACCCGGTCGTTGTCGATGGCTACACCCAGCCGGGGGCCAGCCCCAACACGAATACCGTCGAGTCATACCTCGGTCTCAACACTGTCCTCAAGATTGAAATCGACGGCAGCCTTCTGGTAGGGAGCCCTACCCCGATCGCTTTGGTCGTCCGTACCGTCAATACCACCGTGCGGGGGCTGGTAATCAACCGATTCACCACTTTTGGGATCGACGTCGGCGAATTGCCGCTGGGTGGCAACAACATCGTAGAAGGAAACTTCATCGGCACCGACGTCACCGGGACCATCGCTTTGGAAAACCGCAATGGTGTGCGCGTCGGGATGGGGAACAATCGTATAGGTGGCACGACGCCCGCGGCGCGTAACCTCATCTCGGGCAACACGACTAGCGGTATGGGGCTGGGAGATACCGATGGGAATCTCGTCCAGGGGAACCTCATTGGGACTGACGTCACGGGCACGGTCGCCCTCGGAAACATCTCCTTTGGTGTGGTCTTGGGTTGCCCGGCAGGCACGAACAACTTGGTCGGCGGGACGGCACCTGGGGCGCGTAATGTCATCTCGGGGAACGGCCGTGATGGTGTTTTGCTGTGCCTGGCGAATGGCAACCGCGTGGAAGGGAACTTCATTGGCACTGATGTCACAGGCACCATGGCTTTGGGAAACGGACAGGGCGTTTCTATCTTCATTGGGAACAACAACACAGTCGGGGGCACAGCGTCGGGCGCAGGCAATGTCATCTCGGGGAACGGCGTTGGTGTTAATATGTCAGGCGGGACAACCGGCAACCGGGTGGAAGGAAATTTTATCGGTACGGATGAAACCGGCAGCCTCGATGTGGGGAATTCTAGTCTGGGGGTGCACATCCGCAACTCGCCGAGCAACACGATCGGCGGTATGGTGCCCGGCGCGCGAAATATCGTAGCCTACAACGCCGAGGCTGGAGTGGCTGTGAGGGGAGCGGCCTCAACCGGTAATTCCATTCTCTCCAATGCCATCTTCGCCAACGTCCCTGCCACCAGCCTCGCAGGCCTGGGTATAGACCTGACACCAGACAATTTGGTGGATGGTGTCACACCCAATGATCCGGGGGATGGCGACACGGGCGGCAACAACTTGCAGAACTTCCCGGTGGTCACCGCTTCTCTCACCGGTGGCGGGATCGTCGCGGTCGAGGGAACGCTCAATAGCACCGCCTCGGCGACCTTCCGGCTAGAGTTCTTCGCCAACTCGGTGATGGATCCGACGGGCCACGGTGAGGGGGAGACGTTTGTAGGTGCCACCGACGTCACCACCGACGCCGTGGGGGACGTCAGCTTTTCCGTCTCTTTCGCCGCCGCTGTCCCGGCCGGCCAATTCATCTCGGCCACGGCCACCGACCCGGACGGCAACACCTCGGAGTTCTCCGGCGTACAGGAGACGGAGCCGCTGCTCGAGGCGAAAATTGCCGAGCTCCAAGAGATCGTCGATATGAGTCTGGGCACGCCGCTGGCGGACAAGCTAGAGGATGCAATCGCTTATCTGATTACGGCTTCGGAGGAACTCGAGAAGACGCCGCCCGACAATCAAGCGGCGTTGGGAAATATCGAAGGTGCGGTGGGCGATGTCGAAGCGGCCCGCGATGACGGGCTGTATTCGGCGGAAGTGCTGAACCAATGTATGGATCGACTGGCAGGGATCGCTCGGCAGTTGGCCGTGAGTGCAATCGATGAGGCGATTGCTCGCGGAGGTGATCCGAGCGCAATCGCAGACGCCCAGCAGTCCCTGGCCGATGCGGATGCGCACAGGGGATCGAGCGAGTTCAAGGATGCGATTAGCAAATACAAGGATGCGCTAGCCAAAGCGGAGAGCGGCTAAAGGATCGAGCGAGATCCCGGTGTGACACGCATGAAAACGGCGTCTCACGGCCATCTCACGGCCACTTCACGGCTACCGATTAGAGTGTTGACGTATTTGTTCGAAAAGTGACGTCTGGGTCCAGGAGCGCGCAACCATGCCGCTGACATCAGCCGAGCGACTCACCGGTCGCTAATTATCCGCGTCGATAACGATGGAGGAAGAAATGAGAGGGCATCTCACGAAGGTATCACTCGCATTCCTGTCCGCCGTATTCATCCTCGGCTGTCAGGATCAGGGAACGGGTGTGGTGGAGTCGGAGGGTCTGGGGCCGCAGTTCGGGGTGAATTGCGAAAAGAAGCCCAATCATCCGAAGTGCCCTGATGGCGGGGATGTTGGCGGCGGCGTAGCGGGCACGGTGACCCTAGAACACGGCATGATGACCACGGTGCCCCTACAGCTCACCGGGAAGTTCGACGAAACCACCGTCGCCCTGAGCGCCAACAACATCAATGGCGACATCCAGTTGAACTTCCCACCGCAGACTTGCACAGATTTCGTTGGGGAGAACGGGAGCAGTGACGCAGCCGTCGAGCCCGAAGTCAAAGCCTACCTTGAGAGCCAACTCCAAGCGGGGGAAGGGAGTGATGCCTTCTTCCTGGAGATCGACAAGACCGGCCTGACAGTGGGCAATTCAATCGAGTCAACGGCCGGACGATACCTTCTCGCCTTCGAATACGACGAGATCCAGATCCGGTTCGGCTGGGTCGGACCCGCCACGATCAAGTGGGTCAGCTCGCTCTCGGGGGTGGACGTGTTCAATTTCACCGGCCCGATCTTGGTGGCGGCGGACGGGGTTGGCGGCCGAAAGGGCAAAAGGGGCCGTCGTGCAATAGCCTGTGCAGATGGCGCTGCAGATGACGCAAACCTTGTGACGGTGACCGTCGTCCCACCAGTTTGATCAAGAAGATCGGCTTCCCATAGCTGAACAATGCTTGGGGCCCCGAGCGTCCTAACGGCGCTCGGGGTTTTTGCGTCCCGCCCTACCGCGTCGGCCTCATCAACTCCTGAAACGGGGCGTGATCGCGAAGAGCTCGCGAAAGAAGCCCAGCAAGCGTGACGTCGGGGGGTGGCGAACCTTAACAGCCTCTCCGCGCGTAGCGCAGAACGAAGGCGGGCTCGCTCGATCCGATCTCCCCGTAAACCTTGGCGGTAAGTGAGTCGGGCGAAGTCCGTTCGTATTCGATGGCCTGCGGGAAATCGTGCTCCGGAGCCTCGAAGCGCACCCGCTCGGTCGACGCGTCGGTGGCCCTGAAGTCCGTCGGAGTCTGTCCGGAGGGATGGGCCGAGTATGTGAGGCGACCGTCCTTCAGTTGCAGCAGAAGAGACTCGTACGCGGTCGCCACGCCCCCGCGCACGGTGCGTGCCATGCCCACCATCAGACCTCCTTCGGGCTCCATCCAGACTTCGTCCGTGCGGACGTCGCCGGCGGAGGCGACCCAGCATCCGCTGAGCCACGCCACGGAGTTTACGTCGTTCTGGGCGAGCGCGGCGGCCGGGGAGCCGAGGAGCACGAAGGGGGCGACCAGCAGAACAGCAATAGGTAGCGCGTTGCGTGTTTTGTTTCTTCGTGTGCTCACGATATGAACATATGTACACTTCTCGGACGAGCAACTCGGTGCGCCTCGGCGTTGTCGTGCACGTTACCGGGAGCGGATGGAGGCGCAGGAGAGCCCCGACTGGTGGAGTTCGGCTGGATAGAGTAGACTAGTGGCAGACTAGTCTAGGAGCAGCCGTGGTCACCATCGGATCCTACGAAGCGAAAACGCATCTCCCTGCTCTACTGAAACGTGTGGAAGCAGGTGAGACACTGACGATTACGCGCCACGGGCACCCCATCGCGCGGATCGTGCCGATTGAGGAAGCTGTGCGCCTGACGCCCAGCGAGGCTGTGGACCGGATGCGTGAGTTCGGGAAGGGGCGGACACTGGGTCCGGACCTGACGGTCAGGGACTTGATCGAGTTCGGACGCGAATGAATTTCGTGCTCGACGCCTCTGTTGCGCTCGCCTGGTGTTTCGAGGACGAACGGGCCGGGTACCCAATGCGCGTGTTGGACGAGCTGTCCGGTGGGGAAGCCATCGTCTCACCGCTCTGGCCCATGGAGGTGACCAACGGTCTGCACAGTGCCCTGCGGGAGAAGCGCATTGACCCAGCGGAGGCGGCCGAGGCCCGGAATACTCTCGTCGCGCTTCCCATTGTTGTGGATCCTGTGGACCGCCGCCGAGCCTTTGAAGACATCCCGCGCCTCGCTCGGGCTCATGGGCTGACGACATACGACGCGTCCTACTTGGAGGTAGCGGTGCGACTGGGGATCCCTTTGGCAACATTGGACCAGGCGTTGGCCAGGGCAGCGGGCGAGGAAGGTCTCCCGGCTGTAGGCTGATCAGTGCAGATCGCCTTGAAGTACGTGCCTAGGGTTGCCACGGCCAGCATTTCCAAATAGTATAACTATAGATATACTAATCGTAGTTATAATAAATGAGGATTGCCGCGATGGAGCGTCCAGGAGACTTGTACGACAGACAAACCGAATGGGGTGACCTGGTCGGGCAGGTAAAGGCGAAGCGGCCCAGATTGCGGCTCGGTGTCGTGTATGGTCGCCGACGCTTCGGTAAGAGCTTTCTGCTTCGACGGCTCGTCCAGCAGGTTGGCGGGCTGTACCACTTCGCGCTCGAACAGGAGGAACGACCAGCTCTTGAACGGTTCGCGGCATCGGTAGCGACGCTACACGCGACGCCCCCTCCGTTGGCGTTCCCAGACTGGGATTCTGGCATGCGGTATCTACTGAGTGAACTTGGCCAACGACCTGGCAGCCATGTCGTCGTTCTCGATGAGTACCCATACCTGCAAGCCACCAGCAAGGAACTGGATTCAGTGCTGCAGGCCATCATCGATGACGCGGCAGATGGGGCATTCGGCAACGGTTGGAAAGGAACGGTGACCGTGATCCTGTGTGGGTCCGCAATGTCGGTCATGACAGACATCCTCAGCGGAACATCACCCCTTCGAGGCAGAGCGGTTGTCGACTTGCCGCTCAGTCCCTTCGACTATCGCGAGGCGAGGGACTTTTGGGGTATCGACGATATCCGGGCGGCGTTCGTGCTTCACGCCGTTATCGGGGGTGCCCCCGGATACCGAGACCTGACCTCGGCGTCTGCGCCGCCAACTACTGATGACGCAATAGTGGATTGGTTGGGGACCAACGTGCTCAATCCGTCTCACGCTCTGTATCGGGAAGATGCCTATCTCCTCCGGGAAGATCCGCGCGTAACAAAGCAATCACTCTACTACTCCATATTGAATGCGATTGCTACGGGGGCGACCACACCCTCCGAGATCGGGTCGCGAATTGGAAAGAAGGCAACTGATCTCGACCACCCTTTTCGGGTGTTGATCTCTGCAGGATTCCTGGAGAAGGGCGAGGACTTCCTGGCTCAAAGGAAACCGACATATCGGGTTGCTGACCCGATCGTGAGGTTTCATGAACTCATCACACGACGCAATGAGGACCTATGTGAGGAGCGAAGAGTCCAGGACCTGTGGACTCGAGCTGAGCCCACGTTCAGATCCCAGATCCTCGGACCCCATTTCGAGGAAATTGCTCGAACATGGACTACAAGATATGCCGCCGATGAAACCTTGGGCGGCCCCATCGGGCACCCGCAGACCCTGCAGATCAACGATAAGCGAGCGAGGCGCAAGTTTGAACTAGATGTCGTGGCTGCCACCAGGTCATCTGCGTCACGGAAGAAAAAGGTTTTCCAGGTGATCGGAGAGGCAAAGGGGACGACTAGTGTACGGACTGTAGCGGACCTGAACCGGCTGGAGAGTATTCGTTTGGATCTCGAAAAACGCGGTGAGTCGATGTCACGATCTCTTCGGTACTTACTGTTTGGGCTCGTGGGGTTTGACCAAGCCCTCAGGGATCTCGCTGCAAGCCGCAACGATGTCGAGCTTGTCGACCTACACAGGATCTATGAAGACACCTGACCTGGACGGGTGTACACGCATGATCCGACCAGCGCAGCTTCATCAGGTTTCATGCGATGCACCGGGAGCGGGATGGCATAGACTGGGAGGCCACGGTCACGGTCGACTGAGTGACATCGGGAGCAAAGAGGGGCGGTTCCTTCGGGGCCGCCCCTTTTCACCCTGACTTCGAGCGTACTGCCCCGGGCGCCCCTGCGGCGCTCGCGGGGAAGGTGTCCCGGCTGTAGGCTGAACTGAGGTGAGTCCCGCCCATCACCGTAATCCGTTTCATGCTGACCGGTCCTCTCTATGGCTGGCATCAGGATGTGATACGATTGACATCATGATGTCCACTAATATGATCAACGCATGAGAACGACTCTGACTCTGGACGATGACGTGGCCGCCAAGCTCAAAGCGGAAACTCGACGTAGCGGTAGGTCTCTCAAGGACATCGTGAACGAGTGTCTCCGCTTGGGGCTCTACACGAAGAAAACTCAGCGGCCCAGTAGGCCCTTTAGTGTCGAAGCGCGAGATCTGGGCGCGCTTCGTTCCGGGCTTAGTCTGGACAACGTTGGCGATCTCTTGGAGCAACTCGAAGGCCCGGTCCACCGGTGATTCTCGTCGACGCCAACATCGTTCTCCACGCGTACCATCCCCAATCGGAGCTTCACAAGGCCTGCCGTCTGTGGATCGAGGAGAACTTCTCAGCGCCGTCACCAATCGGGTTTCCCTAGCTCACCATCTGGGCATTCCTTAGCATTAGTACGAATCCTCGCGCGTTCGAAAAACCGCTCACGATGAAAGAAGCCGCCTCGATCGCATCGTCATGGTTCGATTTGGCCGCCGTGTGGTTGGTGGTGCCGGGCGAACGTTACTGGGAGATCTTGAGGAACCTGCTAGTCGAGGCTCAGGTCTGGTCCCCTCGTAACTGATGCGGCCCTAGCGGCCATGGCCATCGAGGAAGGCGCGAGGGTCTGCACGACCGACCGAGATTTTGTTCGTTTCGCAGAAGTTCAGGTCGTCGACCCCTCGAGAGGGTAGAAGCTGATCAAGACGACCACCTGTCCCGGCAGCGCACACTCACACTCACACTCACACCCACACCGGGTACAGCCGTAACCCGATCCCTTCCGCCGCCTCCGCCATCCGTTCGTCGTACGTCGCCACCCTCACATCCGCACCTCTCTCCCGCAGATAGCTCGCCGAGGCCAAGTGCAGTGCATCGAGCGTGCGGGTCGGCATCGGGAACGGCTGCAGTGCACGAGTGAGCACGGTGCGGTCGAGCTCGACCAGAGATACTCGGGCGATGAGCAGTCGAACGAAATCCGCGTGCGAACGAGCGAGATCCCATGCGTGGATGCGATTCCAGAGCTCGTACTCGAGCAGCCCGCTCGACCAGAGCTCCTCAGTCCACAGGTCGTCCGGTGGTTGACAGTCCTCCGCCAACAGATGAACTAGCGCAACCGAGGTGTCGAGGTAGATCACCGGTCTTCGCGGCTCTCCTCCATCTCGCATAGGAGCTCGGCGAGCGAAACGACCGGCTTTCTGGGAGGAGGATCACCCGGACCGATGGTCGCCGGGGAAACGAGGCCCTCCGCCGCGACGTCTCGTAGCAGGCCCGACAGTGGCCGTGACCGTACCGCCTCGACACCTCGACGCAGCACTTCGGACCGTGAGACGCCGAGCTCCTCGGCGGCGCGATCCAACTCGGCCCTCTCCTCACTCGAGAGGTAGACCTGGATGGGTTCCCTGACGTGCTTCACCATGATCCAAATTTACAGAATTTGGAAACAAATTCAAAGATGAAGGAGGTCGAGCGGGGGGGGCTGCCGCCTACCCCCCCGCCTCGATGAACTCCCGAAGCGGAGGATAGTCCCGCAGCGACCATAGCCAGTAGTGGGCAAGTCCGTGAATCCCTTGCTCTCCGCCCCAACGTCCCTTTTCACGCAATAGCTCCATCGCTCGTTCGGGCTCACCTAGAGCACCCTCAACCCAGGCGTGAACAACTAGGTCGTCTGGCCAATTGGACACGCCGACCGCCTCATAGGCTTGGTCACGATGGCCCTGGCTTGCCAACACATGCGCCAGCTCCAATGCAATGTTGTTGTGCGGTGGACGGCCCGGTGGAAGGGTCCTTAAAATGTCTTCCAGGACTGCCTGCGCCTCGTCCCAACGTTCCGCTCGACCGAGAAACCTCCCATATATCCGAGCTTGGCTGGGAACCTGTCTCCAATCGGAGGTGGCGCTCTTGCCCTCGGGCTCCTCCGCTTGCGGGCCTGAAATCCGGACCTCAGCTTATCGCATCCCCTGGGCGGTCGGGGCACCCTCTCGAATCTCGGCGTAGAGAGCATCCAAAATGAAACCCATCGGAGTGTCGTCCGACGTTCTTGAATCGCTGGGGGAGCTCTCCCGGAAGTGTGCTCTTTCCGTGGTTCTTGTCTCCGCAGGTTTGTTCGCCGCCTGCTCGGGCGACCTCGCTACGGATCCGCCGACGTCGATGCCAATCACTCAGAGCGGGATCGCTGCGGCAGCGGTGTCCCTCGCCGAGACGCGCATCACGTTCCACAGCACTCGTGACGGCAATTTTGAGATCTACTTCATGAATGCCGATGGGTCGAACCAAACCCGAGTCACCAATAACGGGGCGATCGATGCCACCTCCGACTGGTCGCCCGACGGAACGCGGCTGGTGTTCCTCACCCTCAGAGATCCGGGCGAGTCGGAGATCTACACGATCGGCGTCGATGGGTCGAACCCGACCCGCCTCACCAACAACACCGAGTTCGAGACGTTGCCGGTATGGTCACCGGACGGAGAGAGCATTGCCTACATGCGTGACCCGGGCGGCGACGCGGAAGTGTGGGTTATGGGCAAGGACGGCTCGGGGCAGACCAACCTCACCAATAGCCCGGGGACCGACACCAGTCCCAACTGGTCACCGGACGGTACGAAGTTGGCGTTCTCCAGCTCGCGGAGCGGAAACCGCGAAATATACGTCATGGAAGCGGACGGTTCCAACGTGGAGCGCCTCACCAACGATCCGGCGTTTGACGGCTCGCCGGCATGGTCGCCGGACGGCAGATTTATCGCTTTTAGCAGTACGCGTGACCATGAATTTATCGAGATTTATGTGATGAGGGCCGATGGCACCGGGGTGACGCGTCTCACGCAAAACACCGTGCGGGACGGTAATTCGACGTGGTCGCCCGATGGCACGAAGATCGCGTTTCACCGATCTGTGGCTCGGGGCCTCCAAGACATATATGTGATGAACGCAGACGGATCCGGGCAGACACTAATTGCGTCTACGGGTGGAATCGACGGTTTCCCGAGTTGGGGCGGCTTGCCTTCGTCCGAGAGCGTGGCGGCGGTGATTGGCGACCTCAAAGGGATCACTGCTGTGAATCCCGGTACGCCGCTGGCGGATAAGGTGGACGATGTGATCGCGAAGTTGGAGACGGTGGTCACTGAACTCAACAAGACGCCACCCGACAACCAGGCCGCGATGGGAAATATCGAGGGCGCAGTCGGCGACCTAGAGGCCGCCGTCCAAGCGGGGCTGGACCCGACTGAGGGCGATGAATTGATGGACGGGCTAGCAGCGATCGCTCGACAGTTGGCCGTGGCCGCCATCGATGACGCCATTGCCCGCGGTGGCGATGGCGGCAAGATCGCCAGCGCTCAGGACGCGCTCACTGAAGGAGACGGGCTAAGGGCGTCAGGAGCCTACAAGGATGCAGTGAGCAGGTACAAGGATGCGGTGGCGAACGCCGAAGGAGCTTGAAATACAGGCTTGCCGCTGCCGTGTGGAACCAAGAGATCACGCGCTACGTGTTCGTACGTACGTATATTCACGATGCAAAGATACGTACACGTCTCCAAAGAGGAACTCGGCCGCCTACCCAGTCGCTCCGATAAATTTCAGAAACGGAGGATGGGGTATGTCCTTTCGTGAGGTCTTTGCATCCAGGGTCCACTTTCATGCAGTAGCTCCATCGCTCGCTCCCGCTCACCTAGAGCGCCCTCGACCCAGGCTTGAACGCCGGGGCTATCTGACCATCCGGCTAAGCCGACCGCCTTGTAGGCTTCGTCACGATGTCCCTGGATTCCCAACACATACGCCAGCCCCAAGGCAGCATTGTCGTAGTCCTAGCGTGGAGCAAAGAGCTTCGGATCAACCTTCAATAGGTCTTCCAGGACTGCTTGCGCCTCATCCCAACGTTCGGCTCGACTGAGAAAGCTTCCGTATACGTAGGCTTGTCTGGGATCCTGTCTCCAATCGGAGGTCTTGGCCTCAAACCATTTCACGGTCCGGTCCGCCAATTCCATGGCCCCTGCCGGATATCCGTGGGCGCGAAGCTCATAAAACCAGAAGGGGATCGCAGTACCAGATGGCCAACGGGGGCACAATCGTCGATGAGCGTGCGGGTGACCTGAACTACAACACTGCGGTGCCTTGGATAGGGTGGGGTCCCTACCTCTGGGCTGACGGAGTGAACCCCCGCTGGACGGACTCTTCAGGTCTCGAGCGGACTACCAAGATCGCGCCCACCTAGGCCCGCAAGGTGTAAGGAAGGCTGCTGGCTTGCTACTAACCTTCTTCAAGACATCACCTCAATCTCGGTGCTGGTTCGTCACCGGGGAGACGTGCTGACGAGTGGCTCCCGAGCGTACTGAGAGGTGCCGCGCTACGTGGTTGTTCATACGTATACTCACGATGTAAAGATACGTACACGTCTTCTGACGTTGATCCCGAGTCCAAGCCGCAGTACGTGAAGCGCCTGATTCAGGGAGTTCCGTGCCTTCTCGGTGCTCGAATCCGGCCAGAGAAGTGCGAGGAGCTTGTCTCGGCTGTGGCTGACGTTCGGTGGTGAGAGTGCCAGGTAGAGAAACAAGCCGGAGGGCTTGGTCCGTGCGAGAACCGAGAGGATCTCGTGGCCGTCCGCCGAATCGCGGAGTCGCAGACCTCCTAAAGCACGAAGTTCGATCATCGGCACGCAACTCCGAGTCGAGGATTAATGAAGCATTAAGCCTCCACTAACCCCGGATTGCATTCATGTGAACAAGGGGGGGGGAAACACGTTCGACGATGACTGCTTCAACGATGGAGAGCCGCCCCCCGAGATCACCGGCAATGGCCCCCCTGTATGCATCGATGTGAACAAAGGTGGGAAAAACACGTTCCACGAAAACTGCTTCGGCGACCATGGGCCGCCTCCCGAGCACAGCGGGCCCTGAATAGGACGACGCCCCCATAGACGAGACGGCCACCCCCATCGTTCGGAGGTGGCCGTCTTGTCGTTTGTGACCCCTCGCGCCATCCCGCCCGGTCGGCTTATCCTCCACCGGTAAGAAACACCCGGGACCCGCAACACGGCGTCCTGACCACCGACCAAGGAAGGCCTCCCATGACGCGTTCCATCGCCCTGTCCCTCCTGATCGCCTTCGGATCGGCCCTTTCACTGGTTGCCACCCCCCTTGCCGCCCAAGAGCAAATCGACCGAGACATGGTGGCCAAGATCAGGGCCGAAGGCTTCGAAAACTCCCACGTCATGGAGGTCTTCAACCACCTCACCAACGTAATCGGCCCCCGGCTGACGAACTCCCCGGGATACTACGAGGCGGTCGAGTGGACGCGTGACAAGATGACCGAGTGGGCATTCGAGGACGTCCACCTCGAGTCGTGGGAGTTCGGGCGCGGGTGGAGTCTCGAGAGATTCTCGGTCGAGATGCTCGAGCCCCGCTATTTGCCGATGATCGGGTATCCCGAGGGATGGTCGGCGTCGACCCGGGGTCGGCTGGTTTCCGAGCCCATCATGCTGGGCGGAAAGTCCGCGGCCGAGTTGCGCTCACTCGAGGGCCGTCTCAACGGCGCCATCGTTCTCAGCAGCCCGATTGGGACCAACTTCATCCGTGAAGATCGCCCTCAGCCCCAGTTTGAGGATCGATTCGATCCACCCACACGCGGACAGTTTCAGGCTCCGTCAACGCCGCCGTCGGCCGCCCAGCAAGCGGAGCGGAGCCGACAGCAAGAAGCCTCGCGCGCTCTTGCGGACGTGATCCTGAGCGGAGGGGCAGGCGTTAGGCTCCGACCGACCCGCGGAGAGCACGGAACGCTCTTCGTCACGGGACGGGATCCAGGTGAGGGCGCCGTCCCATCGGTCGTCTTGGCGGGAGAACATTACAACCTGATCGCGAGGCTTCTCGAGCAGCAGATCCCGGTGACGATGGCGGTGGAGGTGACCGGGAGATACTACGAGGACGATACGAACGCCTACAACGTGATTGCCGAGATCAAGGGGGTGGATCCTGAGATTGGCGACGAGGTCGTCATGGTAGGGGCGCACCTGGACTCCTGGCACACGGGGACCGGCGCGACCGACAATGCGGATGGCTCCTCGATCGTGATGGAGTCACTCAGGATCCTGAAGGCGCTCGATGTCCAGCCCCGGCGTACGATTCGGGTGGCCCTTTGGGGGGGTGAGGAGCAGGGCCTGCTCGGGTCCAGGGAGTACGTACGCCGCCACCTCCAGGCCGACGACAATGCGGAGGCGCACGAGAAATTCTCCGTCTATTACAACCTGGACAACGGCTTCGCCCCCATTTACGGGTTCTACATGGAGGCCAACGAGGAGGCGAGGGAGATCATGGAGGATTGGCTCGAGCCCTTCGAGGATCTGGGTGCGAATATTTCGACGATGGCTCAGATCGGGAGCACCGATCACCTCTCGTTCATCCGGGCTGGACTGCCAGGCTTCCAGGCGATCCACGACTACACCGGGTACGATGTTCGAACGCACCACACGAATATGGACACGTTCGAGCGTGTCCAGGAGGAGGACCTCAAGCAGGCTGCGGTCGTGATGGCGTCCGTTCTCTACCACTCGGCGATGCGCGACGGGAGAATGCCCCGGGCGCCCGTGGCCGGTCGACGGTAACCGCTGACGAGCGGTCTCCTGTCCGGCTGCAGGTGGAGGGCCCGAAGGGAGATCGAGGGCGCTTAATGTGAGGCTGGTGCTGGTGTGAACGGCCTTACGAAAAGCGTTGGCCCTCCTGTGTGCCGCTGTGTATCATGGGGTCGGCGTCCCGCCATCTGAGCGACGGTCGTCACGCAACTCTCAGCAGGAGATGCACAATGCCGGGTATCGCAAAGCTGTTGGTCCTCCTCGCCGCGATCACGTTCATCCTTGCCGTCGTAGGTGCTTACACGGGCAACATAATGTTGATCGGTGCCGAGGCGTACTCCAGAGCTTGCACCAACCTCGCCCTCCTTGCCCTCGCCGCCCACGTGGTGTTCAAGGAAGAGGGGTCGGCCGCCTAGGAAGGCGTCTGGGCCGTCTGGGAAGAGGTCCGGGCGGTTCTGGAAGCCGACCGCCGACCACGCCAGAGTCTGCGAATCCCGACGTACAGCCCGATTGTGCTGGTAGCCAGCCCACCGAGGCTGAGCAGTATGACACCGATATCCCACAGCGGGCGCTTGTAGTACCAGAAGCCGAAGTCCAGGCTGTGGAAGCCATGGTATATCCAGCGCTCGACCCGATCGAGGCGGTGGACGCTCCTCGACAGCTGCCCTGATCCCGGGTCGATGTAGAGCCATGTCTGGTCCGGATCGTCGAACTTGACGCGCAGGATCGGCAACGGCGCCAGCTGGTCCCCCGAGTAGGGGCGCGAGTAGTGGTAGGAGTCGTACTCTTCGAGGAGGCTGACTTCGATGATCGGAATGTCCGAATAACTCTCCTGAACGCGATCCATCAAGACGTCCACGGCGAATGGTTCCCGGACCTCGAGGGTCTCGGCTGAGACCAGCACTCGGCTGGACGGGGGTTCGGCCGACGGGGGTTCGGCCGACGGGGGTTCGGCCGACGTACTCCTGACCATGAAGTACGGCTCTCCCAGAATCCGCGTGTACGTGATTTCCTTGATGCTCCGGCCTGGCAGGACGTCGTTCCAAGCCTCAGCGTCGATCTGTGGAAAGCCCCTCGCGTCGAGTGGTCCACCGACGAGCGTCCGCCGAAGCTCTCCGGTGCTCAGGCCTTCCCCAGACGCCCATCCGAATGGCTCCATCGACAGCAGGCCGCTGAAGACCCAGGTCAGAGCGAGAACGCCAAACAGCAAACCGGCGATGTAGTGCCAACGCATCAAGCCGGCGTAGGGGATGTGGGAGCCGATGCGCGACAGCCGGAAGGGTCGTGAGTACTTGAACTGCGTGATTCCCAAGGTGATTCCCAGGATCGCGAGAACGCAGCCGAGCCCGGCGGCCCAGATGATGGTGTTCGTCCACAAGTTCTGCCTGACCCGCAGCGGAGTGAAGTAGAGCCAGTGGGGGATCGCCGAGACCCAGGCCAGAGCGCGGCTGGCTCGTGTGGTCATCAGCGTTACCTCTCCGGACGCCGGCGATACGTAGAGCTGAGTGCCACGGTCGTCGTCGATGCTCAGCTTGTGGAGTGGGAGCAGTGCGGGCTGCGTGAGGGTCCACTGGTCGGCCTGTGTCACGAGCCTCTCGTAGCGGACGCGGTCCGAGGGAAGGTCCATGAATCGACCCGCTACCTCGCGTGCCGGGACGGGGCCCACTCCGGCCATCTGCTCACCCGTGTCGGCGAAGACCGTCGCCGTGCCCCGGCCACTCAATCGGTACGCCGGCCGGTCCATCACCATGAGGAGCGAGACTCTCCCCAGGAATTCACCGAGGCCGGCCCGCTCAGCGGCCTCCGAGGGTGTCACCCGGACGGATTCGAGATCCAGCGGCTCCAGTCGTTCCAGTCGAAGCTCATCCGTCAGGCTCGGCATCCCCCGCGCGTAGATCATGCCGATGCCGGTTGCGAACCAGACCACGATCAGCAGGCCCAGCGCAATCCCCAAATACCGATGCGAGAGGATCAACCACTTCCGGAACTGAGCCATCATTCGATCCGTCTTCCCCCCATGAATCCGTGTTCCTCCCTTCTCCATGTGATACGCAACCGCCAGGCCGGCGTGCCACAGTGAGCCGTGCGAGTTGCCGGGGCAACCCAAAGTCGTTTGACAGTAACACTTGCGGTGTCCATGTTCGGTCCGTGAGAAACTGTACCGGCCCCTCCGAGTGACGGGGGCGACGCACGAGGTGGTCCCGCCCCCACCTCGCGGGTAAAATCACCCTTGACCAAATAGGAAGGCTCCAGGGCTCTGGATCTTGGTAGGCCTATGTCCGTGTCCGTTGTGCGCGTGCTGTTCGCGCTGATTGTATTAGCCGCCGGCAGCCCCCTGGGACTTGCCGCGCAAGGTGTCGTCACCGGTACGGTCTCCGAGCGAGCATCTTTACAGCCCATCGCTCTTGCCCTCGTACGGGTCGCCGGGACCGACATTTCGGTGACGACGAACGCCAGCGGACGGTTCAGGATCGAGAACGTAGCTCCGGGAACCCGCGAGCTTCAGGTCACGGCCTTGGGATATCAGAGCTTTGAGACCGACCCGCTGACGGTTACCAGCAACGCCGCGACGAGCGTCACCATCACCTTGGAGAGAGAGCCCCTGATGGTGGAGCGACTCGTCGTGACGGCGACGAAGACGGCCCAGAACACGCTGGAGGTTCCGGCCGTGGTCACCGTGGTCGACCGCGAGGACTTCGTAGCACGGGGTAATGTCGAGCTCGTCGATGCGGTTGAGAGTGCGCCTGGCCTCATTCACACGGCCCAAGCCAACTCCTTCGAATCGATCGAGCTCCGGGGAATGCCACGACAGGGGAACGAGTTCGAGACCACCTTGCTGCTCATCGACGGCGTACCCCAGACCGATTCGAGGAACAGCGCCCGGGTGATCAATCTCCCCATCGATTATGCCAGTGGCGTAGAGCTCGTCAACGGCCCCAACTCGGCGCTCTATGGCCGGACCGCCATAGGTGGGGCGA
This sequence comes from Longimicrobiales bacterium, assembly GCA_965249775.1. Classification (GTDB taxonomy): domain Bacteria; phylum Gemmatimonadota; class Gemmatimonadetes; order Longimicrobiales; family Gaopeijiaceae; genus UBA822. The sequence goes on along the minus strand of OZ252253.1, from coordinate 1,589,424 downwards.
TCAACATCCTCACCGGCAAGCCCACGGCTGAGCCCCGAGTCAATGCGGAGCTGCAGGTCGGAGAATTCAACCATCTTCGGGGCGCAGTCACCGCGTCGGGGCCACTCTCGGACAAGACCGGCTACTTCACGTCCTGGTCCTCGAGTGGCAACAAAGGGTTCTACACCCCACGCCCCGACACCTTAGGCCCCGTCTACGACGTGAACGAAACTGCGGTCTTCGCCAAGTTCGCCATCACGCCGGACGACAGGTCGGATGCGTGGATTTCGGTCAACAGTGTCACGTCGGATAATTCGCTACCCACCAACATGCCGATCGTGGATGCCGCAAATGGCGTACCGCTCAGCGATTTCGAGCCGACCGTCGACGTGTTCACCAACTTCAACCTGCCGACCGCCAACTACCATCAGGAGGAGTTGCGGCTGACGGCGTTCTACACCCGAGATCTCGGGAGCAACATCACTTTTACGAACACGTTCTCTTATAGGGACATCCAGTACAAGTTCGTGGAATCGGGCGACTTCCTCGGAGGTGTCGATACGGTTTCCCAAGAGATCGAGATGTTCCCATTCCAGATCCAGTCCGACGAGCACATTTTCTACGACGAAGCCCGCTTCGCGTACCTCCCGACCTTTGGAGACATCGAGGATGAGCTGCTTGTCGGGGGTTCCTTCGAGCATAATTCGGGCTTCAGGTTCGGTGATTTCATCTCCCCGGACCCCATGGACGAGTTCGCAGCGTTCCCCATCAACTACCTCGACTTTCAGCCGCCGTCACGGTCCGTTTGGGAGTACTTCGAGTTCGCGAGAGATGACTACCGCCTTCGGACGTACGCCGCCTACGCCCAGTACCAGATCGCGCCGCTCTCGCGACTTCAACTGACCGCTGCCGGCCGCTACGATCGACTCGAACTCAAGAACGTGAATATCTTTGAGGGGGGTGAGGTAGGGGAAGAGACGTTCAACGCGTTCAGCCCGAAGTTCAGCGCCGTGTACCAACTCGTGGACGGCACCGAGGTGGGGTCGTTGGGCCAGGTCAACGTCAACGTCTACGCGGCTTACTCAGAGGCCTTCAAGCCACCGAGGGTACCCTCGGGACTCAACCCTCCCGGCACAGACCCGACTCTGGACCCCGAGAACATCAAGAACTACGAAGTGGGCGTGAAGAGCTCATTCCTCGACGGCCGGGCCAGCCTGCAAGCCACCTACTTCAACATGAACCGAGACGGGGTGGTTGTGAGAACGCAGGTGGGGCCGCTTATCGAAGACAGCAACGCCGGAAAGCAGGATTTCGAGGGGGTGGAGGTGGGGGCGGCCTGGGCGCCCATGCCGAACCTCAGCTTTTTCGGCAACGCGGCTTTCTATCACAACCGTTACGGCGAGTTCGTCATTGCAGGCACTACGCCGACTGTCCTAACCGGCAACCGGCTGCCCGCCGTTCCCGACAGGATCTTTAATGTGGGTGGCAGCTACGAACCGATTGACGACGTGGGCGTCACCGCGCGCTTCAAGTACATCAGTGACTTCTTCTCCGAAGCGAACAACATTCTTCTTCTGCCCTCATACCAGCTGCTCGATGCCAGTGTGTGGTGGTCGCCGGGGCCTGTGCGGTTCACGCTCGCCGCCCACAACCTGCTCGACGAACGGTACTTCAGCTCCGGGAACTCGACTGGCGGCAACGTAAACGTGGGGCCGCCTCGTCAACTCATGTTGATCGCTTCGTATACGTACAACTAGAAGGAGAAACCCCTACCCGTCCGCCTTCACCGCGGTAAACGTCCCCCCCGCGAACCCACCGAGGTCCAACGTCCCGGAGATCATGCCGTCTTCGTCGATGGTCCCGGCGTATACGACATCGACGACCATGCCCATTAAATCCGCCGTGAACGTGATCGTGATGTCTGATCCACTCACGGTCCCCGTCAGGTCGTTTTCACCCAACGCCTCGGACGAATAGCGCCCAGTCAGTTCCTCTCCGTCCTGTTCCAGCGTTACGGCCGGGTTGCTGATGGCGCCGTCGACGTCTACCGTGAAAGTCCAGGCGCCGGATAGGCTCTGCGCGCTGGCCTCGACCGCTCCCGCGAGGGCGATCACGACGGCCATTGCCAGCATTCCGCTGTCACGATTGATGTACTTCATCCCGTATTCCTCCGTTCGAATCCCTTATTGCGTTTGAATCCCTGATCCTACTCGATCAGCGCCTGGTACACGAGCCTCTTGAACTGCTGCCTGAACGTGATGACGTCACGATTCGGACGAATCTGAATCATGAAGATGCCGACGAGGTCTTCCTCGGGGTCGACCCAGAAGGACGTCCCTGCTGCGCCGAACCAGTAGAAGTTCCCCACCGATCCGGGCATTCCGTCCGTTCCGGCCTCGTTCTTCACCGTGAAGCCGAGCCCGAAGCCCCAGCCGGGTGACAGGAACCCGGTGGGAACCCCCTCCGGCAGGTGATCCATGGTCATCAGCTCGATCGTCTTCCGACCGAGGATCCGAGCCCCGTCGAGCTCTCCGCCGTTGAGCAGCATCTGGGCGAATCTGGAATAGTCGTGCGCGGTGGAGACGAGTCCACCACCCCCGGAGAGGTTCGTGGGAGGCCGGGTGAAGCCTATCGTGTCACCCAATGTGAGCGTCCGCTCGGCTCCCTGGTGCCCATAGATGCGGGCGAAACGATCGTGATCGGAGGCCGGCACGTGGAAGCCCGTATCGTCCATACCGAGGGGCTCGAAGATCCTCTCTCGCAGAAAGTCGTCGAAGGACTGTCCCGAGACGACCTCTACGAGCCGGCCGAGCACGTCTGTGGCAAGGCTGTATTGCCAGACCGTTCCGGGCTGGTACATCAGCGGGATCTTGCCCATTTCGGTCAACATGTCCGCGAGCGTCGGCTGAGCCATGACCCCCCCGCGCTGGTAGAGTTGGTCGACGACGGAGTTTGAGAAGATCCCATAGGTCAGGCCCGACGTATGACGGAGCAGATCCTGGATGGTGATCGGTCTGCGCGCCCGCTCGGTCGGAATGTCATCCGGCGAACTGGCTTCGGAGAGCTGGGCCACGGGGAGGTTGGCGAGCTCCGGTAGATACCGACCCACGGGATCGCTGAGGAAGAAGCGCCCCTCTTCATAAAGCATCATCACCGCCACGCTGGTGATCGGCTTCGTCATGGAGTAGATGCGGTAGATGTCGTCCGCCTCTACGGGGTCACCGGCCGCCACGTCCCTCATGCCCCACGACCCTGTGTATGCTAGCTTTCCATGCCTCAGGACCATGCCTACCACACCCCCCATGCGCCCCTCCTCGGCGTAGCTACCGAAGACCTCGTCGATGCGCTGGAGGCGCTCGGACGAAAGTCCAACCTCTTCGGGCACGACGTGTGGGAAGTCCTGCGCGGCTGCGGGTGCCGCAAACAGGCTGAACAGAGCGAGAGCAATCGTTGATTTACGGATCATTTTCGTCCCTCGGAGTATCGGATTCATCCCTCGGAGTATCGGAGCGCACAATGGAGCGCGGTTAGTGTCCCACTTCGCTTGGCGGGCGTCAACTAGCCGGATCAGATCGAGGGTGACATTATTAGGGCAAAGTTGGCTGGCTCAGAGGAGGGTTAGATGATCGTGCGTTATTCCGCTTCGCTTTTGGCGTTTTGCTTCGTGGGCGTATCCGCGTTAGTGGCGCCGTCGTTCGTGGCGGCCCAGCAGGCCGCATCTGGCGGGCAGCAGTGGGTGATGCCCCGCACGCCCGATGGCCGGCCGGACCTCCAGGGGAATTGGAGCAACGCGACGCTCACACAGATTCAGCGTGCGCCGGGCGTGGGCCCGGTACTGACGCAGCAGCAGGTGGCGATGATCGAGGGGATGGCTGCGCGAGGCGCCGAGGCGGGCTCCGCGCCCAGCGATCCTGATCGCGAGGCGCCTCCGGCAGGTGGCATCTGGACAGGAAACCCGCTGGCTGACGGGGCCTCCGGCGGGACGGGGGGCTACAACTACGTCTACATCGACGGGGGCAGCCGAGTTGCCATCTATAACGATGAGCCGCGCAGCTCCCTCGTCACGAACCCCGCGGATGGCCGCATTCCTCCCCTGACGCCAGAGGCGATCCAACGGGCCGCTGAACGCAGGGCGTTCAATAGCCAATTCGGCGAGTTCGACAATCCGGAGAATCGGGGGTTCCCCGAGCGCTGCATCATGTCGTTCGGATCCAACGCCGGCCCGCCGATGCTGCCGAACTACTTCTACAACAACAATTACACGATCGTGCAGACCCCAGACCACATCATGATCATGACGGAGATGGTGCACGACACGCGCATCATCCGACTGGGCGAGCGCATGCCGTTGCCGGAGCATATCCGTCCCTGGATGGGCGACTCGTGGGGGCACTGGGAGGGCGATGTGCTCGTGGTCGAGACCACCAACCTCCCGGCGAGACAGCTCAATGCGTACGGGTATCTCTTCCCCGGGGGCTCCGAGGAGATGAAGGTGATCGAGCGCTTCTCCCGGGCAGACCAGAGCACGATCAACTACGAGTTCACAATCATCGACCCCGGGACCTACACCAGCGAGTGGGGAGGCGAGGTGCCGATGAAGGCGCTTGAAGGCCTCATATACGAATACGCCTGCCACGAGGGGAATTACGCCCTCGGTAACATTCTGAGCGGCGCTCGTTATCAGGAACGTATGGAGGCGCAGGGGCAGAGGTAGTGTGATATTCTTGGGCGTAATGCTGGCCGATTCAGAGGAGGGGAACATGATCGCGCGTTATTTTGCTTCGTTTTTGGTGCTTTGTCTCGCAGGCGTATCCGTGGGAGTGGCCCCGTTGTCTGCGGCGGCCGTTGAGTTCACGCCTGATCAACAGCAGTGGGTGATGCCCCGCACGCCCGATGGTCGTCCCGACCTCCAGGGGAACTGGAGCAACGCGACGCTCACACCGATTCAGCGCCCGGAGGATGCTGACGCTGTACTGACGTGGGAAGAGGTGGCAGAGATGGAAGGGCGGCGCCAGGGACTCATCGAGACGACTTCCGCGCCCAGCGATCCCGATCGCGAAGCGCCAGAGGCTGGGGGTGGTGTGGGGGGCTACAACTACGTCTATATCGACGGGGGCGACCGGATTGCCATCTACAACGGTGAGCCGAGAAGCTCGCTCATTACGAACCCCGCAGACGGCCGCATTCCTTCGCGGACACCAGAGGCTGAGCAACGGGTCGCTGACCGGGAGGCGTTCAATAGCCAGTTCGGTGAGTTCGACAATCCAGAGAATCGGGGGCTCGCCGAGCGCTGCATCATGTCGTACGGCTCCAACGCCGGCCCGCCGATGCTCCCGAACTACTTCTACAACAACAATTACACGATCGTGCAGACACCCGACCACATCATGATCTTCACGGAACAGGTCCACGACGTGCGTATCATCCGAATGGGCGAGCGCGTGCCATTGCCGGAGCATATCCGTCCCTGGATGGGCGACTCGTGGGGCCACTGGGAGGGCGATGTGCTCGTGGTCGAGACCACCAACCTTCCGACGAAACAGCTGAACAAGCACGGGTATATCTACCCTGGCGGCTCGGAGGAGATGAAGGTGATCGAGCGCTTCAGCCGGGCGGACCAGAGCACGATCAACTACGCGTTCACGGTCATCGACCCCGGGACCTACACAAGCCAGTGGGGGGGCGAGGTGCCGATGACGGCGCTCGAGGGCCTCATATACGAGTACGCCTGCCACGAGGGGAACTACGCCCTCGACAACATACTGCGCGGCGCGCGCTATCAGGAAAGCCCGGACGAGAAGGTGCCGGCTTCGAGGAGGTAAGATGATTCAGCGTTATTCTGCTTCGCTTTTGACGCTGTGCTTCGCGGGAGCATTCGCGGGAGTGACCCCGTCGTCCGCGGCGGCCGTGGGGCCCACGTTCGACGCGCAGCAATGGGTGATGCCCCGTACGCCCGACGGTCATCCGGACCTCCAGGGGAACTGGAGCAACGCGACCATCACACCGATGCAGCGTCCGTTGCGACAAGGCCCGGTACTGACACCGGAAGAGGTGGCGACGATAGAGGGAACGCGCGAGGAGTACATCGCGGACGCCAACGCCGTCAGCGATCCGGACCGCGAGGCGCCGCAGGCGGGGGGCATATTCACAGGAGACTTGCTCTTCGACGCGGCCTCCGGCGGCACGGGGGGCTACAACTACGTCTATATCGATGGGGGCGACCGGGTCGCCATCTACAACGGCGAGCCGCGAAGCTCGCTCGTCACGAGGCCCGAGAACGGCCGCATTCCGCCCCAGACGCCCGAGGCGAGGGAACGGGCCGCCGAGGTGAGGGCGTTCAACGGACAATTCAGTGAGTACGACAATCCAGAGAATCGACCGCTCTCCGACCGCTGCCTGATGTCGTTCGGGTCCAACGCCGGTCCGCCCATGCTCCCCAACTACTTCTACAACAACAATTACACGATCGTGCAGACCGCCGACCACATCATGATCATGACGGAGATGGTCCACGACGTGCGCATCATCCGCATGGGCGAGCCCGATCCCTTGCCGGAGCACATGCGTCCGTGGATGGGCGACTCGTGGGGCCACTGGGAGGGCGATACGCTCGTGATAGAGACCACGAACATCCCGGTGATGCAGCTCAATTCGTACGCCTATGTCTTCCCGGGTGGCTCGGAGGAGATGAAGGTGATCGAGCGCCTCACGCGCGTGGACGAGCACACGATCAACTACGAGTTCACCGTCATCGATCCCGCGACCTACACCACCGAGTGGGGAGGCGAGGTGCCGATGAAGGCGCTACCCGGCCTCATATACGAGTACGCCTGCCACGAGGGGAACTACGCCATGGCCAACATTCTGAGCGGCGCGCGATATCAGGAGCGCCTGGAGGCGGAGAACCAGAATTAGACCCGGAGGGCTTCGGTTGGTTGCCGTATCGGTTGGCGGGCGTCAACTAGCCGGATCGCGTCGAGGGTGACATTATCGAGCAATGTTGGCCGGTTCAGAGGAGGGTAAGATGATCGTGCGCTATTCTGCTTCATTTTTGGCTCTGTTCATCGCAGGCGCATCCATGGCGGTGGCGCCGTCGTCAGCGGCCGCGGAAGCGGCCGCGCCTCAGCAATGGGAGGTGCCCCGTACGCCGGATGGCCGGCCGGACCTCCAGGGGAACTGGACCAACGCGACCATCACACCGATGCAGCGCCCACGAGGACAGGATCAGGTACTAACGGCGGAGCAGGTCGCACAGATCGAGGGGCGGCGTCAGGATCTCATCGACCGGGAGACCGCGGCCAGCGATCCCGATCGCGGGGCCCCGCCGGCCGGTGGCGCAGCGTTCGACGGAAACGTGCTCAACGCCGGAACAGGAACCTACAACTACGTCTACATCGACGGGGGCGATAAGGTCGCCATCTACAACGGCGAGCCTCGTAGCTCACTCGTGACGAGCCCGGCAGACGGCCGCTTGCCCGCCGTTACGCCCGAGTTTCAGCAGCGGCGCGCCGCAGTGAGGGAGCGCAACAGCCAATTCGGCCCGTACGACCATCCGGAGACTCTGGATCTCGCCCTGCGCTGCATCATGTCGTTCGGGTCCAACGCCGGTCCGCCGATGCTCCCCAACGGGTTCTACAACAACAACTACACGATCGTGCAGACGCCCGACCACATCATGATCTTCACGGAACAGGTCCACGACCTGCGAATCATCCGCATGGGCGAGCGCGTGCCGCTGCCCGAGCATATGCTACCCTGGATGGGCGACTCGTGGGGCCACTGGGAGGGTGATACGCTCGTAATCGAGACCACCAACATCCCGGCGAAACAGCTCAACGGGACGTTGACCTACCCTGGTGGCTCGGATGAGTCGAGCGTGGTCGAGCGCCTCACGCGGGTGGACGAGAACACGATCAACTACGAGTTCACGGTCGACGACCCGGGGGCCTACACCGCGGAGTTTGGAGGCGAGGTGCCGATGAAGAGGCTGGACGGCCTCATCTACGAGTATGCCTGCCACGAGGGGAACTACGCCCTAGGCAACATTCTGCGGGGCGCGCGCTACGAGGAGCGTTTGGAGGCCGAGAACCAGAGGTAGGGTTCGCGATCTACCGAACTCCAGCCAGTGCTCCCAGTGTAGGGGCGTGGCGTGTAGGCTGGTCGGCCAGCTACTGCGGCCGATCTTGCTGATTGATGTACTGGGCTTGCATGCCGATGCTGTTTGTACGACGATAGAGGATGCCGAAGAGATACCGAAAGGTAGCGTACCGCCTCTATCCCAGCAGCGAACAGGTCCAGGGCTTGTGGCTGATCTTTCACGGGCACCGGGATCTACATAACGCGTTGCTCGAGCAGCGGCGCAGTGCCTGGCGGCAGCAGCGGCGGCACCTGTCCTTTACGGATCAGTGCCAGGAGATCACCCGGCTGCGAGCTGAGGCCCCCTTCTGGCAGAAGTTCAATGCCCAGTCGATGCAGGTCACCGCGAAACGCGTCGATCTAGCCTTCAAGGCCTTCTTCCGTCGCCTGAAGCAGGGAGTGAAAGCGGGTTTCCCCCGGTACAAATCGCTGAGTCGCTTTACTGGCTGGGGATACAAGACGCACGGAGTTGGCTGGCGCTTCACACCTGATATCGATCACCGCCATCGGATCCGAAACGGCACGCTACGGATCAGTGGGATCGGGGAGATGCGCGCCCGCGGCAGGATGCGTACCTATGGCATCCCGAAGACCTGCGAGATCGTCCAGGAAGACGGACGCTGGTATGCGTCGGTTACGCTCCTGTGCTTTCCTGTGCGGGAGACGACCGGCCAGGCTGCAGGCATTGACTGGGGAGTCTCGACCTTCGGCACGGTGGCCACGGCCGAGGGTGGTGTGGCCCAGATCCAGAATCCCAGACTGCTCCGGTCCGCAGAAGAGACACTGGCCCAGGCGCAGCAGGTTCTGGCCCGCAAGACGAGGGGATCGAGGAACCGAAACAAGGCCCGTCGCGAAGTGGCCCGGCTGCACCGGAAGGTCCGGAACCAGCGTCGGGACTTCTTGCATCAGGTAACAACCCATCTCGTTCAGCACTTCGGCTTTCTGGCCACGGAAGAATTGGCCGTGGCGAACATGACGAAGTCAGCCCGGGGCACCGAGGCGGTTCCGGGCACGAACGTCCGGCAGAAGGCCGGACTGAACAAGTCCATCCTGGACACCGCACCGGGAGTGTTCCTCTCGATGCTTCGGTACAAAGCGGAAGAAGCTGGTGCCGAGTTCGTGGAGGTGCCCACACGGTCCTTGAAACCCACGCAGCGCTGCGCACGGTGTTGGGAGACGACGAAGAAGTCGCTTTCGCAGCGCATCCATCACTGCGCACACTGTGGGTTCACCCTGGACCGCGATTGGAACGCAGCCCTGGTTGCGCTGATTCATGCCATGACTGGCAACGGCCGGGAACCGGCCGCATGTGTCCGTCTCCCCCTGTCAGGGGCGGGGTGGCACGAAACTCCATGTAGAGCGGCTTAGCCGTTTACATGGAGTGGTTCATAGAATCTGGCCTTCCGTATTCAGCAGAATTCGGTACAGGCCCGAGCGCGCGGTCATATAGAGCGTATACCCGTCGTCGCCCCAGGCCACGTTGGCCGGCACCTCATCGGGCTGGATGGTTCCCAGATGGGTGCCGTCGGGCGAGAAGACCCAGACGCCGCCCGGCCCCGTAGCGAAGACGTTCCCCGCGAGGTCGACGGTCATACCGTCGGGAACGCCCGTGCCCGGGCGGTCGGTCACGTCGTAGAAGATGCGCGGCTCCGACAGGCCCCGCTCGAGGATGTCGTATTCGTACCAGACCATCTGGTTCTCGTCCGAGTTCGCCACGTAGAGCGTCAGATCATCGGGCGAGAGAACGATGCCGTTCGGGCGGCTCTGATCCGCATTGAGCAACTGTAGCTCGCCGTTGGGACCGAGCCGGTAGATGCCGTTGAAGTCTAGTTCCCTCAACGGCGACGCCTCGAGCCCCTCCAGCCCGTATGGGGGGTCGGTGAAGTACAGCCAACCGTCCAGGCCGTAGACGGCATCGTTCGGGCTGTTCAGCCGTCTTCCCTGGTAGTTGTCGACGAGCGTCGTGCGGCTGCCATCCGGCTCGAGCCGTGAGATGAGCCGATTCCCGTGCTCGCAGATAATGAGCTGACCCCGCGAGTCGAGCGTCAGGCCGTTGGGACTGACGGACCTGAGGCCCGTGGGGTCGCCTTCGAACACCGGGCTGATCAAGGGGCTCACCCCCTCGTCCTCGGTCCACTGATAGATGATGTTGTCCCGCACGTCGGAGAACACCAGCCGATACTCGTCCTGGATCCAAACGGGCCCTTCGATGAAGACGAACCCGTCGGCAAGCCTCTCGATGCGGGCGTCGAGGGGAACCAGGTCGTCGAAGCGCGGGTCGACCCGCTCGATGAACCCGAAACCGGGGTTGCCCGGTTGATCCGGCCCACAGGCCGCGACTACGACGAGTGGGACGAACAACACGCCCGCAAGGCTCAGTCTCTTCAACCGCCTAGTTCCCGCCCGGGCGTTCTGCCGTTCCGTCCAGGACGAACGTCCACATCCGGGGACCCTGGCGGCCACTTCCCCCCGCGATCGACACGTACTGGACACCGTCGAGGGCGTACGTCATGGGTGTCGCGGTGCCGCCGCCGATCTCGGTCGCCCAGAGCTCCTCACCCGTACTCGCATCGTGGGCGATGAGTCGGTTGCCCGAGCCACGGAACACCAGATTGCCGCCGGTCGACATCGTGCCGCCGTTCCCTCCCGAAGATGCGGCGCGCCAGACTTCGGTGTTGGTCACTGGATCCCGCGCCACGAGCATCGCAAGGGGACCGATCCGCTCCGGCCGGGGTGGCCGGGTGCCGCCGCCGCCAAAGAGGGTCGTGCCCGTGTTCCACTGTCCCTGGGTGTACCGGAAGTCTGTGACCATCTCGTAGTATGATTGCGTGTTCTGCGCCGGCAGATAGACGAGGCCGGTGGTCGGATTGAACGACATGGGACGCCAGTTGTGTGCGCCCGTCGGGCCGGGTGACAGCCAGGCTCCCTGACGGGTCGTCCCGTAACGGGCGTTAGGCGCCTCGATGGGTCGACCCGTTTGCTGATCGATTCCCGTTGCCCAGGTCACGTCGTCGGCGAACGGCTGCCCGGAGATGAACTCGCCGGTCAGGCGGTCGATGACGAAGAAGAAGCCGTTCTTCGGTGCCTGAACGATGACGTTGCGCTCCCGGCCGTCGATCGTCAGATCCAGCAACATCATCGGTTGGGTCGCCGTATAGTCCCAATCGTCCCCGGGCGTGGTCTGATAGTGCCACACCAGCTCACCGTCGTCTGCGTTGAGGGCCAGGATCGAGGAGAGGTAGAGGTTGTCACCGCCGCCGGGGCTGCGGATGTCCCGGTTCCAGGGCGCGCCGTTACCGGTGCCCACGTACACCAGGTTGGCTTCCGCGTCGTACGCGAACGTGTCCCATGCGGAGCCGCCACCGCCGACCACCCACCACTCGCCGTTCCAGGTTTCTGCGGCCACCCGCATTGCCTCGCTCTCGAATCCGTCCGCCGGATTTCCGGGAACCGTGTACGTGCGCCAGGCTTGCTCGCCCGTCTCGGTATCGTAGGCTGTGACGTAGCCGCGAATGCCGTATTCCGCCCCACCGTTGCCGATGATCACGTTCCCGGCGGCGATTCGGGGCGCGCCCGTGATGCTGTAGTCGTGTCCGGGCGGTGTGGTCTGAACGACCCACTCCACCAAGCCGGTCTCTCTGTTCAACGCGACCAGCCGTCCATCCAAGAGCCCCGCGTAGACCTTGTCTCCGTAGATCGCGGCACCGCGGTTCACGTCTCCGCAGCAGACGCTCGGGCCCCCCTGGTTCTCATCGGGAATCCCCGGGTCCCACTGCCAGATCTTCTCTCCGGTGCGGGCATCGAGGGCGAAGACGAAGCTGTGTGGTCCCGTCGCGTACATCACGCCGTCCGAGACCAGCGGTGTCGTCTCGAGCCTGGCTCCGGTCACGGGGATCTCCCAGCTCCACGCGAGCCCCAACCGATCGACGTTGTCGGAGTTGACTTGATCGAGCGGGCTGTAGTGCGTCTCAGCCTGGTCTCTACCGTACGTCAACCACTCCGCTGGAGCCGCCTCCCGCAACTCCATTGCTCCAGGGCCGTCCTGCTGCTGGCCGGCCACGGGCTCGAGCGGCATGACGACGGCCACGAGAGTGACCAGCGCAATGACTACCGAATGATCTTTCCACTGATCTTTTCGAAGTGGACGCTGCAACATGGAGCGGCTCCTTTTGGTGACCTATGAGCGATTCGTGACCTAGCGTAGGGTGAAGGCTCCGGGAAGGGAAGAGGGGGCACCCCTCGCTGCACCGTCCGCGATCCCGTTCCGTTAATCAACTAGTTAGATCATATTATTATGACTATATTAGTCATATAGCTAGCGTCTCGGTCTCGATCCTCAAGGCTCGGCTCTCCGAGTTCCTGAGACGGGTGCGTGCCGGCGACACGCTCGTGGTTACGGACCGGGGGGCTCCTGTGGCCATCGTGGCGCCCCTGCCCGAGGGTGAGTATGAGAGCGCCATGAACGTGCTCGTCGAACAGGGACTGATTCGTCCGCCCATTGCGGCGCTGCCCGAGGATTTCTGGAGCCGCCCCCGACCGAAGGATCCCTCAGGCTGCTGCTGCGCCGCAGTCGTGCAGGAGCGAGCCGAGGGCTGGTGATTTTCTGGGACACCTCAGCGCTGCTCCCGCTGATCGTTGATGAGCCGAAAACCGGCCCGTTGCGTGCTGTATGGAAGCGGGATTCCGGTATGGTCGTCTGGTGGGGAACCTCAGTCGAGTGCGCCTCGGCCCTGGCGCGGGTGGGGCGTGATGGCATCATCTCCGACGGGCAGGTAGACTCGGCGCGGGATCTTCTCCAGACGCTCGCCGCTTCGTGGACCGAGGTGCTCCCCACGGACGGTGTACGCGAGCACGCCGGTCGTCTGCTGCTCCGCCATCCTCTAGGCGCGGGGGACGCCCTGCAGATCGGGGCGGCCATGGTCTGGGCGGATGACCGGCCCAGCGGGCATCCGTTTTGTACGGGCGATGAGCGGCTTGCCGAGGCCGCGCGGCTCGAGGGATTCAAGGTGGTGGGCGCTTGAGCCCCACGATACTGCGCGAGAAGGGGTACCGATTCTTTTTCTTCTCACGTGAAGAATCGAGAGTGCACATTCACGTCTCCGCTACCACCGGCGAAGCCAAGTTTTGGTTGGAGCCTAAGATCGCTCTGGCTCGCAATCACCGATTGACTAGGATACAGTTAACGGAGGTCGAGGCCCTTATCGAGGCGCATTACGATGAGTTCACGGAAGCTTGGAAAAGACACTTCGCAGGTTGAAGTGACAAACGTGTCCTTACACGGACTTTGGCTGTTGACGGACGATCGCGAGTTTTTCCTGGCTTTCGATGATTTCCCGTGGTTCAGGGACGCTCCTATTGGGAACGTACTCAACGTACAGGAGCCGACACCCGGTCATTTCTTCTGGCCCGACCTGGACGTGGATCTGGGGATCGAGTCGATTGAGCACCCGGAGCGCTTTCCTCTCAAGGCTCGCTGAGGGCTGATTCAAAGAGAGCAGCTTCTAGTTCCCCACCCGCTCCCTCAGCTCCTCGAAGAAGTTCTGAAACCAGAATGAACTCGGGTTCGTCAGCCCCGGAAAACTTCTTGTACCTCGGTGCTTTCGCTGACATCGTTCTAGTAGACCAAAACAGGCCTGGCGTTGAAGGGTTCTTCGACGATTGCCGGGTCACTCTGCCACGGTGGCGATCAGCCGGTTGGACGCAAGCCCAAGGCGGCGTATCCCCCCAGAGTCGCGCGCTTCGCGTGACGAAACATGCCGTGGAGCGGTCCTCGTGGGCCAGCGGTGCGGAGCTACAGGCATGGACCCGGAGCCAGCGGGTCCCAACGGAGTGACGGAGGCGATAGATGTCGTACAAAGCAGAAATCAGCCGAGACAACCCATCGTGCTTTCTTTTCTTGGTCGATCAGTCGAAGTCGATGGAGGACGAAGTCTCCATTGGAGAAGACACTCAGTCGTTGGCCACAGGTGTCGCCGACAGTATCAATCGGTGGCTGCAGGAGCTTTCCATCAAATGCGCGAAGTCGGAAGGCATCCGCGACTACTACAACGTGGGAGTATTCGGGTACGGGAAGGATGTGGGTCCCAGCTTCGTGGGTCCGATCGAGGGCCGCGAGCTGATTCCGATCAGCGAGATCGCGGACAACCCCGCGCGACTGGACGAAACCACGAGCATGGTTCCCGACGGAGCCGGCGGGCTCGTGGAGCAGTCGATCCGGAAACCCGTGTGGTTCGATCCTATCGCCAATGGTGGAACCCCCATGTGCGGGGCCGCTGGGGAAGCCCAGCGAGTTCTCGGGAGCTGGATCGCTGAACATCCGGACAGCTTTCCTCCCACATGCATTCACATCACGGATGGCGAGGCGACCGACGGAAATCCTACGGATCACCTGAACGCTCTCAAGAGCCTGTCGACATCCGACGGCGACGCCATGCTCTTCAATATCCATCTGTCGGCCAACCCGAAAGCCACGCCCGTATCGTTCCCGGATTCCGCAGACGATCTGCCGGACGCGTACTCCAAGATGCTCTTCGAGACAGCCAGCCTGTTGACTCCCTCCATGCGTGCGCTAGCGAAAGAACACGGCTTCGAGACGTCGGAAGATTCTCGCTGCTTCGTTCTGAACGCTGACTTGGTCATTCTGGTCCAGGCGATTGATATCGGCACCCGTCCGAGCAATGTCCAGATGGATGCCCCGGTCCAGGAGACCGAAGCGGTCGTTGCAGACGACGAGGAGCCGGAGGAGCCGGACACCGTCAGTGAAGCCGAAGAGGCAGACGACGAGAAGGCGGAGGAGCCGGACACCGTCAGTGAAGCCGAAGAGGCAGACGACGAGAAGCCGGAGGAGCCGGACACCGTCAGTGAAGCCGAGGAGGCAGACGACGAGAAGCCGGAGGAGCCGGAGCCGGACACCGTCAGTGAAGCCGAGGAGGCAGACGACGAGAAGCCGGAGGAGCCGGACACCGTCAGTGAAGCCGAAGAGGCAGACGACGAGAAGCCGGAGGAGCCGGAGCTCGCTTGGAGTGGCAGCGATAAAGAACCCCGCTAGGGCCGCGTTCTAGTGTGGATCTCTACGCATGCGTTTCACCTGCCGAAGCGCGGAAGCCCAGAGAGCGAGTACGAGGACGCTTTCTTTCCGGACGGAGTGTTCCAGCGAGATCTCTCCGAATTCCGATGCGCCGTTGCTGATGGCGCATCGGAGTCCGCGTTCTCGGGGAAGTGGGCTCGGCTCCTCGTTCGGTGGTACTGCCGGCGGCAGGTAACCCTCGAGAGCTTGCAGCGCTGGTGGTTGCGGTTCGCGACCCGCCTGCAAGCGCCGTGGTACCTCGAGGCCAAAGTCAGAAGGGGAGCCCACGCTGCTTTCGTCGGGCTGTCGATTCGCGACGGCCAACCCTCGGAGCCCTTCGGAGGCTCCTGGGAGGTTTTGGCCGTCGGCGACAGCTGCTTCTTTCATGTACGAGGCAACGAGCTTCTCACGGTGGTGCCGATGTCCAAATCCGACGAATTCGACAACAGCCCACATCTTGTTTCCACCGATACTTCCACCTCGTTCGGGTTGGGTGAGTCCCGACTTACGGAGTTCTCGGGAGAATGGCGGCCGAGGGACTCGTTCTACTTGCTTACCGATGCTCTCGCCCAGTGGACGCTCGGCGAGCACGAGGCCGGTCGGTCTCCGTGGGAGATGTTTCGCGGCTTGAGACAGGCCGATGATCCCAGTGTCGGTGATGAGGCACACCGATGCTTCCTAACTTTTGTAGCGGAGCTGCGTGAGAAGGGCGGATTACACAACGACGACACCACCCTCCTCCGGGTGGAAGTGGCCTAGTCGATGTCGACTCCGGACTACTGGCCGAGCATGGTCGACTATCAGGACGCACTTCAATGCCCGCCCGCGGCGTTTCCTTCTTCGGACCTCCGGTTCGGCACTCCTGTGGAGAACAACCTCGGTTTGCCGCGGCCGCTTTGCGGCACGTTCGCGAGCGTTTACGAACTGGTCAGCGGGCGCACCCGGTGGGCCGTGAAGTGCTTCCTTCGGAACATCCCGAACTTGCAGCAGCGCTATGAAAGGATAGCTGAACACCTGTACTTCAGACGGCTCCGGTACTTCGTGACGTTCGAGTACCAGCGACGGGGGATTCAAGTTCAGGGGAAGTCGTTTCCGCTCGTCAAGATGGAGTGGGTCGACGGGTGCCAATTGAACACGTTCATCGAGCAGAACCTGTCGCGCCCGCGCGCATGCTCGGAAAGCTCAAGAAGCGGTGGGCCAGGCTCGTCCCGGATCTCCGAGCTTTCAAGATGGCGCACGGCGATTTACAGCACGGCAACGTCCTGGTGTTACCGAACGGCCATCTTCGCCTGATCGACTACGATGGGATGTGGGTGCCGACGCTCGAGGGCGAGGAGGCCAACGAAACGGGGCACCCAGATTTTTCAGACCCCCGCAGAACCGAGAAGGACTTCAATGCCGATATCGACGAGTTTTCGGACGCCGTCATCCAGATTGCCATCGGCGCCCTTAGGCTGGAACCGAGTCTCTGGGAGAAGTACAACAACGGCGACAATCTATTGTTTCGCCGCGAGGACTTCCTGAATCCTGAAAGCTCCGCCCTGATCACGGATCTCCAGGCGCTAGGTGACAACGAGATCAGCGCGAAGCTGGATTTCGTGATGGGGGGTGAGCCCACGCCGCAACCTCTAGGTTGGCGGTGGTAGGAAAAAAATCTCAAACAAAGCAAATCAATGGCCAGAAAATTCAACTTGCAAGAAGCCCGAAAAAAGATTAAGCGAGTCTTCAAATACTTGGGCGAGCTAAACCGTATCAAGACTCCCCCAGACATTGAGGTCAAACAGTACAAATGGCTCTTCTGGCTAGATCGCCTTCCTCGCTTTTCCACAATTGTGCGTGGTCAAGACTTCGGCAATTTGCATCTTCTGAGTGCGGCCGAGGGTTCGTTGGAAGAACCGGCGCCGGAAGTCACGAGTGGTAACTACATCTTCAAGGTTGGGCGGCCCAAAGAATCGGAGTGTCCCGAGCCTTCTATCAAGCTCAAGAACTGGCTGAGGCCCGGCTACACCGACGTTGGGGCCGATCCTGACGAGTTTCTGCGGGAGAGCATAAAGACAAAGACCGGCAAGGCCGAAGAGTTCGATCATGTTTCCGGTCGGGTCGAAGCCTTTGAGGACTGGCTCAGCACGAAGCGCCAGTGGGAGATCTCTGAGAAGAAGACCCTGGAGGCCATGGCCGCGTTTGAGCACCTCTTCGACCTGCGTGGCAAAATTCAGCGCGAGTCGGAGAAGTATCAGATCTACGCAGCCGATGGAATCCTGGTCACATCAGCCGGAAACGACACCATATCCCATCCGGTTCTCTTGCAGCGAATCGTCCTGGATTTCAATGCGGCTGGCCCCGAATTCATTATCCGAGATAACGATGACCCGCCGGAGATCAATTCCGCATTGCTCAGGTTTGCAGGAGTCGAAAGCTCGGCCCTGAAAAGGCTCAGAACGGAGCTGCAAGAGGGGCATTTTCATCCTTTTGGAGGCGAAGACACCAGTAACTACCTACGGGATCTAGTGCAACGGATTTGGAGTGATGGGCAATACTTCGAAAACGAAATCGAGGCGGCAGAAGCCTCGGGCAGCAGTTACCTCTACCGAAAACCTCTGCTGTTCTTGGGCAATCGTTCCTATGGCTATACCGAGTCGATCGAAAGCTACATTGAGCTGATTCCTGAATTCGAAGACTTTCCCGAATCTCTGCTCCGAGTTGTCGGTATCGACAGCGGCGCAAGCGAAAGAACCGACGAAGAGCTAAAAGACGTAGATCTGCTCCTCACCAAACTCGCCAACATAGAGCAAGAACGGGTTCTACATCGTCTGGAAGACACGAGCGCCGTTCTCGTGCAAGGCCCTCCCGGCACCGGCAAGAGCCATACGATTGCCAACTTGATTGGGCATCTATTGGCAGAAAACAAGAGTATTCTGGTAACCAGCCACACATCGAAGGCCCTGAGAGTCGTCAGAGATCACGTGGCTGAATCGCTTCAATCCCTTTGTGTCAGTGTGCTTGAGGACGATGAGACCAACAACAAACAGTTGGAAGAATCGATTTCGGGAATCATCAACTACCTCTCGACAACCAGTAAGAAGAAGCTGGAAAAGCAAATCGAAGAACTCAGAGAAAAGCGAACGAATCTGAAACAGGAGTTGGATGAGACTCGAGAGGCCCTGCTTCTTGCCGCCGAAGAGGAGTACAAGACCAATCAGGTAGGCAGTCGAGAAATGCTCCCCTCCGAGGCGGCCCGTTGGCTCCTTGAAAACGCTGAAACGGATGCGTGGATTCCAGGGCCGGTAACGGGCAATGAGTGCCCCGTCGGTCAAGAAGAACTGGAAGACCTCTACAAGCTCAATGGAGAGATTTCGGCCGAAGACGAGGCCTTCTTGCTCTCAGAGCTTCCCGAAGAAGAACGACTGCCGACTCCCGAGGTCTTTGCTGAGCACTTTGATGGTCTGGGCAATGTCAAAGCACTGGATAACAAGGTGGGCGAAGAGTTTTGGACTCATGACGACCAGGACCCTGAGAGGCTCAAGAAGCTCATCGACCGCGTCCAGCTTGCGGCGGAAGTGTTTGGCGCCAAAGAACCTTGGGTCGACGAGTTCTTGGAAATCGGTCGCCAAAAAAAGGCTATTCAGACACCTTGGGTAGAAATTCTCGATCAAATTGACGAGTTGGCCACTGAAATTCCCAAGAAAGAAGGCATTGTACTATCGCATGGTCCCAAGATCGAGAACGAGCGCTCGGACGCGGAAAATCTGAAAATCTGTGAGGCTATTCTCGCTCATCTGGAGAGTGGAAAAAAGCTGAAAGCTCTTTCCACCATGCTCCACCGGGATTGGAAAGACCTTATTGAGAATTCGCAGGTCGATTCAGGTCACCCGTCGAAGAACGCTCACTTCGAAGCTCTCCGAAGCATGCTCGAGATCAAGATGTCCCGTGATAGTCTGGTTCAGCGCTGGAACCGTCAGACGGAGCATTTGGACAACAATCCACTAGAAGACCCAGGTAAGAAACCAGAGAAGAAGTTAAGACCGATAGCCAAGAAAATGCGTATGGCAGTGACTTGGTATCGGGAAAAATGGGGGCCTGTCAAGGCAGGATTGGAAGAAGAATGCGGGTTGGACTGGGATCGTCTCTTGCGAGCGGCTCCAACGATGCACTCTGAAGACGACGAGCATGGCGCCCTGAGATCGACTATTGCGCATTTGTTGATTCCCATACTCGAATCTCGTTGCGAGTTTGCTGCGTGGCGAAGGTTGGAATCGCGGCAAGATGACTGGGTCGAGTACCTGGATAGCTTCTCACGGCAGGCTGATTCCTACCCGATCATCAAGCTGTTTCGCTCCAGCGTCCGTAAAGCGGACTACGACACCTACCGACAAACGTGGGATCAATTGCTGAGGCTGAACGATCTGAGGGATGGACATCTTCGCCGGCTAGATCTGTTGGAAACGCTGCAACCCGTTGCACCAGAATGGGTTGAAGAAATCCAGGCACGCAAGAAGCCCCACGTCAGTGGAGAGCTTCCCGGTGATCCTGAGGCCGCTTGGAGTCACCGCGTCTGGGAACAGGTATTGGAGGACAGAGCGCAAACAGATTTGGATCAACTGCAAAGCAAGCTGAATGAGCTCACAGAAGACGTACAAGACCTAACGGGTCAGTACGTGGAAAAGTTGTCTTGGCTAGCCCAGCTTGAACGCACAGGGCTGGAGCAACAACAGGCTTTGAATGGTTGGCTGGGTCTGCACAAGAAGATAGGGAAAGGAACGGGCAAGCACGTTCGATTACTCAAGGAAGAGGCCAAGAAGACCTTGGCGAAGTGTCGTGAGGCCGTGCCTGTCTGGATTATGCCCCTTTCTCGAGTGGTCGAAAGCTTCGATATCGCAACGACTCGCTTCGATGTTCTGATTATCGACGAGGCCAGTCAGTGTGATGTGCTGGGCCTGGTGGCCTTTGCCCTGGCTAAAGAAGTAGTGGTTGTGGGAGATCATGAGCAGGTGAGTCCTTATGCCGTTGGATTCAAAACGGATCAGATCCACGAGCTCATTGATGAAATCCTGATAGATATCCCCAATAAGACGCTGTATGACGCCAAGACTTCTGTTTACGCCTTGGCTCGACAGTCATTTGGTGGGACCATTCGACTGGTTGAGCATTTCCGATGCGTGCCTGACATCATCCAATTCAGCAATCAGATGTGTTATGGCGGCGAGATAAAACCTCTTCGCGAAGCTTCAGCTAGCCCCTTCACCCCCCACTTGATCGCTCACCGTGTGGAAGGTGCTGTTGAAAACAACAAGATCAACAAGAAAGAAGCGCTGGAGTTGGTGTCGCTGGTTCTTGCCGTAACTCGACTCGATGAATACCAGGATTCCACCATTGGCGTTATCTCGATGGTTGGTACCCAGCAAGCTGTCTACATCGATTCGATTTTGCGGCGTCGACTGACTGTTTCAGAGTATCAGAGACGGCGCGTTCTTTGCGGGAACGCTTCCCAATTTCAGGGCGATGAACGGGATGTGATATTCATCTCGATGGTCAACAGTCCCACCGAGTCCGGCAGGCCTTTGCACTTGAGAACACGCGACGACGCCCGGAAAGTGTTTAATGTGGCCGCGAGTCGAGCCCGCGATCAGCTGTGGATCGTTCACTCGTTGGATCCGCAAAAAGATTTGAAACCCAATGATCTACGCTTGAAAATGATCACTCACGCCGAGAATCCTGCGGGCCTGAGACCAAAAAATATTGAAATAGAAGAGCGCAAGTTGAATTCAGAATTGGAAAAACAGGTTCATCAAGAGTTGGTCGACGCCAAGTACGAAACCATCATCGGATGCCCGGTGGGAGAATTCACGATCGACCTGGTTGTGGTCGGCAAGCGCGGAAATAGAGTGGCCATTCAATGTGATGGTGACCGGGCCATTACCTCGGAAGACCTGGAAGCCGGTCTCAACAAGCAAATGACATTGGAACGATTGGGTTGGCGTTTCATTCGTGTCCGTGGCTCCGAGTATCTGCGCCATCCAAGTGAAACCATGCGCAAGATCCAAAAACGCCTCAAGAAGTTTGAAATCGAGCCCATGGGTCTATTCGACGGCAGATCGAATGGGAAAAACAATGGCAAGGGTGCTACAGACGAAGAAGACCTACAAAGCAGTGAATTACATAAGCAGGTCCTTCAACGAGCCGAATCCATTCGCACTCGCTGGAAAGACATCCCCAGCGTTTCCTCGATTTTCAAACAGGGGTAGAGCCGGACCTACCCCCCTAGAGTCCTAGAAACGTTCGCCCGAAGCTAGTGTAGTGTCGCTAAATTATCTTGCATGATATAAGGCTACGTGGTATTGTATGACATGCCACTACCCATACGTGTTATGCCACTGCGCCGCGGGGACCGCGCGCGCCTCGAATCGCTGGTCCGATCCCGCACGACCCCCCAACGCGTGGTCGAGCGCGCCCGCATTGTGCTCGGGTCCGCTGCGGGGGACTCGGGCTCGACTATTTGTGGTGATGTCGGCGTCTCGCGCCCGACCGTCACACTCTGGTTGGATCGGTATGAGGCTGGCGGGCTTGCGGCCCTCCGGGCCGACCGCCCGCGGTCGGGACGCCCGAAACGTATTACCCTGGCCGAGGAAGAAGCCATCGTGCACCGCACGACACAAACGACGCCGCCCACGGGCCGCGGCACCCATTGGAGTACGCGGCTGATGGCCGAAGTGACCGGCTTGCATCACTCCACGATTGCGCGCATCTGGAAGGCCCATGGGTTGCGCCCCCATCGGGTCCGGTCGTTCAAGTTGTCCACCGACCCCGCCTTCGTAGAAAAACTCCGGGATGTCGTCGGGTTGTACCTGCAGCCGCCTGAGCGGGCGATCGTCTTCTCCTTTGATGAGAAGAGCCAGATCCAGGCCCTGGATCGCACCCAGCCAGGCCTGCCGCTGAAGCGCGGGCGCGCCGGCACCTTCACCCACGATTACAAGCGCCATGGCACGACCACGCTATTTGCGGCCCTCGATGTGGCCACCGGCCACGTCATTCAGGAGTGCATGCCGAAGCATCGCCATCAGGAGTTTCTCAAGTTCATGAACACGGTCGTGCGCACGACGGCCAAGGATCTCGACATCCACGTCATCCTCGACAACTACGCCACGCACAAACATCCCAAGGTGAAACAGTGGCTCCAACGTCATCGGCGAGTCCATTTCCATTTCACGCCCACCTCGGCCTCGTGGCTCAATCTTGTCGAACGCTTCTTCAGCGAACTCACCGAGCGACAACTGCGGCGGCTCGCCGTTACCAGCGTGGACGAGTTGATCCAAGCCATCACCGACTACATCGAGTGCCGCAACGAAAACCCCACACCTTTCACATGGACAGCCACCGTCCGCCAGATCCTCAAGAAGGTCAACAAAGCCAATGAGACTTTGGCGACACTACACTAGAGCCCCAGCACGTTCGCCCGAAGCTAGAGTCCCAGCACGTTCGCCCGAAGCTTCGTCAGCCCCTGCTCTTGCGCCCAGATGTCCAGCTCGACGGCGGCCAACTCATCGACGAGGGGCTCGGCCGTACCGTCCTTTCGTAGATCCACCGTCTTGATGTAGCGGGAGCATGTGGTGCAGGCGTCAACCCGGACGTGGGCGATGGACTCCGCGGTATGCACCGGAAGCTTGTCTGCCTGGGTCTCGCCGCAGTTGGGGCATGTGAGACGTTGAAAGCGCCACTCCGTCGCGCACATGGAGCATGTCAGGCTCCGGTGACCAAGGGCGTCGGGGAGATCTCGGAACACGGCCACCTGAGGCGGCCGCCCGCATGCGAAGCAGAGCGTCTGGGTCAACTCTGTGGGCTGACTCGCGTCCGCTAGGGCGATCGAGGTGATCACGGGCTCGAGGAACGCGCGAGCGTAGAAATCGTCGCGGTTTTCTCCGGCATCGTCCGGTTTGCGCCAGGCGTCGACCGCCGCCTGAAGCGCTTCCTGCCGACGCTGATCATCACTTGAAACCAGGGCCCGGGCGCCCTCCTTGATCGTCTCGGTTCCTAACTCCGCCAACTCTGAGAGGAAGTGGCGGAAGGGAGGGGCGAGCTCGTCGAGCGGAAGCCTCTCCGCTCGGAGCCGAGGGAAGTCTCCCTCGCCGGACCGGATAGTGCCAAGCCAACTCCCCGCTGGCACGCCCTCGGCTACGGCCTCCTGAGCTTCGACGAGCCCCACGAAGAAGCTGAGAACTTCCTCAGCGTGCGGAGTCTTGGTGAGAAGACGGATCGCCCGGGCACGACGGACCCTCCAGATATTTCCCACCTAGAGGCTATCCACTGACTCGAAGGAGGCTCAAGGCCCGGATTGTTCCTTCTGCCAAAGCGGGTGGTGGAGCTTGGCCCAGGCACGTGACACCTTGCCGTGAAGCATTCCCCGGAGGGTCCCCGGATATGCGATCGTGCCGAGATACACGTGCACGATCAAGAGCCCGCCGCCGGCCACCGTGGAGAGGTAATGGACCAAGCGCATGCTGTTCACAACACCGCCGTAGAACGGACCCACGCCCAAGACGCCTGCAGGCAGCCACATGGGAATCCCCGACACGATGTACGCGATGCCGAGAAGGGCCATGGACCAGAAGAACAGCTTCTGACCGGCGTTGTATTTGCCCGCCTCAGGGACGTTGTCCTTGTCGTGGACCGCATAGTGCTTGATCGCCTTGAGCCATGCCCGGTCCCGAGCCTGAATCCCCATCTCCTTGGCCCACATCAGGAACATGACGGCCATCGAGCCGGTGAAGAGAACGCCCATCCACGGGTGGAGGGCGCGAGCCGTCGATCCGCCACCGACGAGATTGGTGATCCAAAAGAGCCGTGGGTGAGAGAATGCCAGACCGGTGAAGAGGAGAAACACAAAGGAGAGGCCGGCCACCCAGTGGGTGACCCGCTCGGCGTACGTGAATCGTTGGAGATCGCCGCGGTCGTTCATGCGTCGGTGCTCCCGGGGGTGTCGCCGCCCGCCGTGCCGCCGCCCGCCGTGTCGCCGCCCGCCGTGTCGCCGCCCGCCGTGCCGCTGGGGGCTGGCCCTGCCGCCGCGCCGACTCCCTTCTGGGACGTCCCCGCTCCTACCGCCTCCGGCTCAGGCTCCTGAGGCCCGAACCCCAGGTAGTGCAGCGCCGTGGCCAGGAGTCCGAGGCCGAGCGCGGAGGCGCCGACCTGCCTGAGGCTTCCCAGGGCCGCGAGGGCGCCCGGTGCGGCCGTGGGATCAGCCGGTAGATCGTACTCGCCGAGTTGGTCCCCGTGCGGCACCACGTACATCATGTGCGTGCCGCCTACGCCGGCTGGGTCGTAGAGGGTGGCGTTCTCGAAGCCCCGCCCTTGTAGACCCTCCACCTTTTTCTCCGCCAGCCTGACCATGTCCTCTTTCGTGCCCCAGGAGATGGCGTTCGTGGGGCACGTCTTCACGCACGCCGGCTCCAGCCCGGCCTCGACCCGATCGACGCACATGTTGCACTTGTAGACCTTTTTCGTCTCGGGATTGAACCGGGGGATGTCGAAGGGGCAACCCGACACGCACAGCTGGCACCCGATGCACTGTTCCTGGTTGAAGTCGACGATCCCGTTCTCGTACTGGACGATCGCCCCCGGAGCCGGGCACGCGTACAAGCAACCGGGCTCCTCGCAGTGAAGGCAGGCGTCCTTCTTGATCAGCCACTGGAGGTCATCCGCGACCTCGATCTCGTTGAAGCGCATGAGGAGCCATGTGTCCGGGCCGAGGTCACGGTGGCTCTGCATGCTCCCGAAGTTCTCCGTGGGCTCCACACCTAATTCGTTCCACTCCTTGCATGCCACCTCGCACCCCTTGCAGCCGATACAGCGCGAGATGTCGATGAGCTTTGCGTACTCGGGTCCCGTTCGGGGAGCGGGCGCGCCGTCGGGCCCGAGCTCGAGCGAGTGGCCAGGCGTGGCCGAGATCCGCCTGACGCGGAGGCCGCCCTGAGGGGCCGGCGCGCCCTGGGTCAGCATGCCTTCGTCCGGGGCCATCAGGCTTTCTCCAGATTCACGAGGAAGGCCTTGAATTCGGGGCAGCTCGTGTTGGCGTCCCCGACGAAGGGCGTGAGGTTGTTGGCCATCGCACCGGTGGTGATCCCCTTGAATCCCCAGTGAACGGGGATGCCGACGGTCCAGCACGTCTGCCCGTTTACGGTGAGCGGCTTGATCCGTTTCGTGACCACTGCCACACCCTCAACCTCACCGCGCTTGGACCACACGCGGACCCGTTCGCCGTTCTCGATCCCTTTCTCCTCGGCGAGACCATAGGGGACTTCGACGAAGAAGTCCGGCATGAGCTCGACGAGGTACGGGACGTGGGATGTGACGAAATGCTCGCGTTCCACCACGCGGTAGACCGTGCACGCGTAAGGGTAGTCGTCCGTGCCGTTGGCGAGCGTCTCCTGGACACCGTCGTACCAATGGATCAGCGGATTGGTCGGTACGTCATCGTGCAGGATGTTGGGCGAGGGACTCTCCACCGGCTCGTAGTGCTCGGAGAACGGTCCGTCCACCAGATAGGTCGTGAACAGCCGGGCCACACCCTCCTCGGTCATGATGAACGCGCCCGCCTCATCGGGCGGCGTGGTCGGGCCGTAGTCCGGGACGTCACCGATCCACCGCTCCCCCGTCCATCGGATTCCCGCACGGCTGCCGTCCCAGGGCGTGCCGTCCCCGTCGGCCGAAGCCCGGTTGTAGAGCACGCGTCGGTTCGCGGGCCAGCTGAACGCCCAGTCATGATGGAACCCCATGCCGGAGGGATCGTCGGTCCCGCGCCGGGCCATCATGTTGCCCTCTTCCGTGAAGCTGCCCGTGTAGAGCCAGTTCCCCGACGTGGTCGTGCCGTCGTCCCGGAGCTGGCCGAAGGATGAGAGCAGCTCGCCTGTTTCGAGGTCGGACCCGTTGATCTCCTGCGCCAGCTCCTCCAGGCGCGGCTCGCGCTGGTTCAGGTAGTTCCACTGGAGGTTGAGGATCGGCTCGTGGTACGCTCCGCCTTCTTCTTCGTACAGCTCTTTCACACGCCAGAAGAGCTCGGAGAGGATCCAGGTGTCGGATCGAACCCCGTCCGGCACTGGTATGGCCTGCTCCTTCCACTGGGCCCAGCGGCCCGAGTTCGTGAACGAGCCCGCGCGCTCGACCCAGTGCGAGGCCGGAAGGTAGAGCACCTCCGTGTCGATTTCGGCGGGATCTACGTCCGGCGCCCTCCAGAACTCTGCGGAGTCCAGCATGAACGGATCGATGACCACCTTCCACTGCAGGTTCGCCATGGCCCGCAGGAGGCGGGGCACATCGGGTCCGGCCAGGAGCGGGTTGAAGCCCAAGGCCACGAGCCCTTCGAGCCTCCCCTGATGGGCCTGGTCCCACATGGAGAGCCACGTGGCGTCGCCCCCTGGCTTGCCCAGGTAGTGATATCCGAACTCGTTCTCCGGCCCGACCGTATCACCGAACCACGCCTTGAGCTGGGAGATCATGAACTTGGGATAGTTGCCCCAGTAGTTGACGGTGTCGGGCACCAGCGGCCTCGGCGTGGACTCCGTGAGATGGCCGTCCAGCGACGTCTGATCCGGGCTCGGCACACTCAGGTAGCCGGGAAGAATGCCCGCGACGATGGCGTGATCGGTCGCGCCCTGAACATTGGCGTGACCCCTGAGTGCGTTGATGCCCCCACCCGGCCGGCCGATGTTGCCGAGGATGAGCTGGAGAATCGCTGCCGTACGGATGATCTGGCTCCCGACGGTGTGCATCGTCCAGCCCACGGCGTACATGATGGTGCCCACCCGGTCGGCGGTTCCCGTGGAACAGACAATGTCCGCCATCGCGATGAACTGCTCGGCAGAGCAGCCCGCGATCTGGGCGACGATGTCCGGCGTGTACCGGCTGTAGTGGCTCTTCATCAGCTGGAAGACGCAGCGCGGGTCCTGGAGGGTCATGTCCCGGCGGACGAACCCGTCCGAGCCGAGCTCGTACTCCCAGGCCGTCCGGTCGTACGCGCCCTGGGCCTGGTCGAATCCCGCGAAGAGACCGTTCTCGAATCCGAAGCCCTCCTCTACGATGAACGAGGCGTTGGTGTGAAGCCGCACGTACTCCTCGTGGAAGAGTCCCTCGTCGAGGATCTTGTGAATCATGCCGCCCAGGACCGCGATGTCGGAGCCAGGGCGAATCTGCAGGTGATGGTCGGCGACGGCGGACGTGCGGGTGTAACGCGGGTCGACCGTTATGATCCGGGCGCCGCGCTCATCCCTGGCCTCGAGCGCCCACTTGAACCCACACGGGTGATTCTCCGCAGGGTTGGCGCCCATGACCAGCACCACGTCGGTGTTCTTGATGTCCTTCCAGTGGTTGGTCATGGCGCCCCGCCCGAACGTTGCGGCCAAACTGGCCACTGTGGGGCTGTGTCATATGCGGGCCTGGTGGTCGATGTAGACCAGCCCCATGGCGCGCATCGTCTTCGTGATGAAGTAAGCGTCCTCGTTGGCCACCGTGGCGCTGCCCACCCACCCGATGCCCTCGCACCGGTTCACCGTGCGGCCGTCCTCGTCCTGCTCCACGAACGAGGCGTCTCGCGAGTCCTTGAACTTCCTCGCGAACCAGTCCATCGCGAAGTCCCAGGTGACGTCGGTCCACTCCGAAGCGCCCGCCTCACGGTATTTGGGACCCTTCTCGAGGCGCGGGCTCATGGCGAGCTGCATCTGGGCCGCCCCTTTCGGGCACAACGTCCCGCCGTTGATGGGGCTGTCCGGATCGCCCTCCATGTGGATGATGGAGTTCACCGTGTTCAGACCACCGCTCCCGTGCACGTATGCTATCGCCCCACATCCCACGGCACAGTACGGACACACGGTCTTGAATTCCCGTGCGTTGGAGATCTTGAGCTCGCGAGCGGCCGCGTAGGCGGGCTTCAAGTTGAAGCCCAGCGCGTTGACGAGAGTGGCCCCACTCGCAAGGGCAGTGCCCTTTAGCAGGTCTCTTCGAGAGATGTTCGGCGTCATAGTCGAGAGATGTTCGGCGTCATAGTCGAGAGATGTCCGGCGACATGGCGGGTTCGGGGTGGCTGAGGAGGCAGACTGATAATAGGAAGGGTAGGGGTGGGGGGGCAAACGCGATGCCACTGGAGCCGTCGCCCCGGTCACAGTGGAGCGATAGGTTTGGACGAAGCTGGTCGGCATCCTCAAGAAAAATGGTTTCGTATCCGACTGCGCCGGTAGAAGCTTGAGCCCGGCCAAAATCGTGCGTCCCGACGACGCAGCGACGGTGATTCGGGGGGCCGGAGACGAGTATCGATACCTGGCGACCGGAGCCGAAACCAACGGAGGATACTTCATGATGGAGGCGCTCGTGCCACCCGGTGGAGGTCCTCCGCCGCACATCCAGACCCGTGAGGACGAGGGCTTCTACGTTGTGGAGGGGACTGTGACGTTCTGGGCGGACGGTCAGGAAGTCGAGGCCGGACCCGGTACCTTCCTGAACGTCCCGGTCGGGTGCGTGCACAACTTCCGAAACACGAGTGAAAAGGATGCACGAATGTTGATTCTCTTCGCGCCGGCAGGGATCGAGGGGATGTTCTCCAAGATGGGCGCTGAGCCCGAAAGGTATGTCGAGTTCGCCGGAGAATACGGAGTCGAATTCCCGGAGAATGGCGACTGAGGAGATACAGGCGACTGAGGAGATACACGTGACGATCAAGATGGATGAGGCCCGCAAAGACGAGCTCATCGGTCAGTTGCAGGCGTTCTTCCTCGAACAATTCGACGAGGAGCTCAGCCGCTTTCGTGCCGAACAGGTACTCGACTTTGCTCTTGGCGCCCTTGGTCCTCCGATCTACAACCAGGCGGTTCAGGATGCGCGCGTGTTCATGCAGCGGCGCTTGGAAGACCTGGACGGAGAGGTCTACGAGCCGGAAGGGGTCTAACTGAAGCGCTCCTCCTTCCAGGGATCACCGTGGTTGTGGTATCCGTAGCCTTCCCAAAACCCTGGTGAATCCTCGGCTATGAACTCGAGCTCGTTCACCCACTTCGCGCTCTTCCAGAAGTACAGCTTAGGAACCACGACCCGCACTGGACCGCCGTGTTCTTCCGCGAGTGGCTCACCGCCGAACTGATAGGCGAGCAGCACGTCTTCATCCACGAACTCGTCCAGCGGCAGATTCGTCGTGTACCCTCCGTAGCTGTGCTGCATGACGAATCGCGCTGTAGGCCGAGGCTTTGCCCGGAGGGCGAGATCGAGTGCCGCCACTCCTTCCCACACCGTGTCCAGCATGCTCCAACGCGTAACGCAATGGATGTCCGCCTCGATTCGAGTGGTGGGTAGCGAGGTGAATTCCTTCCAGTCGAGCTCGAATTCTTCCTCCACGAGCCCCGTGATCCGAAGCCGCCACGTATCGAGTTCGATCTTTGGCGTCGGGCCGTAGGTAAGTACGGGGAACTTCTCGGTGACGAACTGCCCCTCCGGGAGTCGGTCGTCTAGCTCGCGCTTCCTCTTGGGTTGTGCTCTTCGGAGCCGGGCAACTCGCTCGGTGGGATCAATCTTCGGCATGGCGTACGCTCGGGTGATTTCCCCCTTGGCACGACATGATCAGGCCGGGAAAACGTGGGTCGTGACCTGTACGTTGAGTACGGTGCCACACCACCGGCCCGCCTCGAACAATCCATCGCAGACGCCCGCATATTCCACGGCGCTCTTGTGCGTTCTCGAGACGGCGTAGGAACCCCTGCGCCCGCACTGCGGACAGTCCAGAGTTACGTACGGTGCGTAGTCGTAGGCAGGCGGCGCCTCGGGTATGGTCCCCTGATCGGACATTTCAGCCCTCCCTCGGTGAGATTGACTCGGCGAACGTAATGGCGAGCCTGCAGCATTACGAATGGTCGGGCAACATGAGAGAGCCGGAGAATGTGATCGAGAAGCTACTCAGCCCTGAGAAGAGCCACCGGGTCCGTTCGGGAAGCCCGAAGGGCGGGCAGCAGGCTGGCCAAAACGGCGGTGGACAGGACGGCACCGATGACCACGACATAAGTCGGAGCGTCGGTGGCGCTGACCCCGAAGACCAGCCCACTGAGAATGCGTGAGGTGGCGAGGGCGGCTACGACGCCTAGAACGGCACCAACCGCGGTCACCAGCAGCCCCTCTGCCACGACCTCCCTGAAGACGTCCCCGCGGCTCGCGCCTAGCGCGAGGCGGATTCCTACCTCAGGACCTCTCTGGGCCACCGCATAGCTGAGCACCCCATACACGCCGATCATTGCCAGGAGGATGGCAACGCCGGCGAACACGCCCAGGAGCGTGGCGGTGAAGCGAGGTCGGGAAACACTCTCCTCTACGATGGCCGTGAGGGGCTCGGCGCCGAACAGGATCAACTCGGGATCCAGCCCTTGGAGGACCCGCCGAGCCTCCCCAGCCAACGCCGACGACTCTCGGTCCGAGCGGAGGAGCACGGTCACCTGGTTCCAGGAGATCTGGGCCAGCGGCAAGTAGATGGCCGGCTCGTTCGCCTGGTCCGGGCCGCGAAAGCGTTCGTCACCCATCACGCCGACGACCCGCCAGCGGCGGCCCCAGAAGCGGAACTCCTGGCCGAGAGCGCTGGCCTCCCCAAAATACCGGGATGCCGCGGATTGGTTGAGCACGCCCACGTTCGGCTCCCCCAGGGCGTCTCCGTCTTCGATGCTTCGCCCCTCCAGGAGGGGGACTCGCACGACGTCGAGGTATCCCGAGGAGATGAAGCGGGTCCGGATCTCCGGAAAGTTCCGGGACTCCGCCTCACGGCCAGTGATGACGAACGAATTCGTGAATCCGGGGTCCAGGGGATGTTGAGCCGCCAGTGTTGCGGCCTCGACGCCAGGGATCTGGCGGACCTCTTGGAGATAACGCCGGTCAAAGTCGCTCATCTCAGAAATCTCGGGGTACCGGCTGGTCGGAAGGTCGTACTGCGCCTTCACGATGCCCACGGTCGAGAAGCCCAGGTCCACGGATTGGAGCTCCCAGAAGCTGCGCACCAGGATTCCGGCGCCCACCACCAGGGTCACGGCCAGGGCGATCTCGGCTACCACCAACCCCGATCGGTACCGCCGTTCCGTTCGGCCCGCCGTCCCGCGGGGACTGGCCTGAACCTTGAGAAATTCATGCAGCTTTAAACTGCGGGCTTGGATGAATGGGAGAAGTCCGAAGAGGAGAGCGACGGCTCCCGCGAGCCCCGTCGTGAAGACGAGCACTCGGAGATCCAAACCGGCGCTTGCGAGTCGAGGAAGGTCCGCGGGCGCGAACGCCACGAGGAACCCCAGGCCCCCATATGCCAGGGCGACTCCCGCCACCGTCCCCAGACCCGTGAGCAGAAGGCTCTCCACGAGGAACTGCCTCCGGATCACGCCGTCGGTGGCACCGAAGGCCTGGCGCACGGCCACCTCGCGCATCCGGGCCGAGGTTTCGGCGAGCAGAAGGTTGGCCACATTGGCACACGCGACCAGAAGAACCAAAGCCACCGCTCCAAGAAGCACCACCAGGGCGGACCGGACCGGGCCGAACACCACGTCCGAGTACGCCTCGATGTTTACGCCCCTAGCGTCGTTTTCAGGGTAACTCGCCTCCAACTCGGCTGCGATCGCCGTGAGCTCCGCCTGGGCCGTCTCGAGATCTGTGCCCGGGGCCAAACGTCCGAGGGTGAGAAAGGGGTGGGTGGTACGGTGGAACGCGGCAGCGGTGGGCCGCATCGCGACCCAGACGGCCACGCCTCCTCCCCGGAACTCGGCGGAATAGTCGGCCCTGGCATGGACCTGATGGACGCCCAGGTCCGCCTCGGCTGGAAGGACGCCCACGATGGTGGCCGGACCCTCGCTCAGGGCGATCGTACGTCCGGCGATGTCGGGGTCGGCCTCGAAGCGCGCGCGCCAGTAAGCCTCTCCGAGGAGCACGGTCCTGTACGGCGCGCCTGTCGAGCCCTCGTCCGGAGCGAAGAGGCGACCCGCCAGGGGTTCAACACCTAAGACTTTCAGAAGCTCGGGCGTCACCGCGAGCCCGGTCACACGCTCGGGGGTGTCTCCCTCCGTGACGGTGATGGTCAAAGCAAGCATGGTCCCCAAGTCCGAGAGCGCACGGGTGCGCTCGCGGAAATCCACCACGTCGGGCCACGAGGCAGGTTCGTGCATCGTGCCGCTGGCCCGGTCGGTCTCCCAGACCATGACCAGCTGGTCGGGCTCGGGGAAGGGGGACGGGCGAAGAAGGACCGCGTCCACAACGCTGAAAATCGCTGTATTCGCGCCGATACCGAGGGCTAGCGTTCCAACGATGGCCAGCGTGTGGAGTGGATGGGACGCGAGGCGACGAAGCGCCACGCGCAGATTTCGCGTCAGATCCTCCGTGAGGGGCAGGCTGCGAGCCTGGCGAGTCTTCTCTTTGAAGCGCTCCACGCCGCCGAAGTCGAGGAGCGCCCTTCGGCGTGCCTCATCCGGGGAAAGGCCGCCATGTATCAGCTTTTCGGTGGCCTTATCCAGGTGGAAGCGGATTTCGTCGTCCAACTCCTCTTCGACTGCTTCCCGGAACAGGAGCGCCCGGAGTCGGACCCAGACTCCCTTCAAGATGCTCATGACGCCGCCCCCTCATCCGCCGCCAGGATAAGGTTCACCGCGCCGGAAAAACGCCTCCAGCACTCCTCTTCGGCCTGGAACTGGCTACGGCCTCGATCCGTCAGCCGGTAGAACTTGGCCCTCCGGTTGTGCTCGGACTTCCCCCACTCGGAGGTGATCCAGCCACGACCCTCCAGGCGGTGAAGGGCCGGATAAAGGGAGCCCTGGTTCACCTGGAGGACGTCCTTCGATATGGCTTGGATCCGCTGGCTGACGCCCCAGCCGTGCATGGGCTCCAGCAAGAGGGTCTTCAAGATCAGCATGTCCAGCGTTCCCTGGAGCACGTCGGCATTCGACTGGACCATCGTTTCTTCCCCGGTGGGCTCGTTCTCCTAGACATTCGACAGGAACATCGTACGGCCGTTCCTGTCGAATGTCAAAGGGAAGCCGTGATCCCCCTCCTACTCTTCGGGAGATGCTTCCGACTTGCGCCGAACCAGCGGGTATGCGAGCTGACGCATGTACCCCTCCGGCACGGGGTTCCCCACGATACCGTACTCCTCCGGCCAGTCGTCCCCGGGAAGGTGATACGTCCCGAAAATCCAATCGATGATCGGCAGGTGGGCGGCGAAGTTGCGGTTGTACAATCGGGCACTGTGATGCCAGTGGTGAAACTGCGGCGTAACCAGCAGATAGCGGAGGGGGCCAAACCCGAATCGCAGGTTCGCGTGATTGAGGATTCCCTGAAAGGAAGCCCAGGTGAGATAGACCACGATCGCGGCGTCCGAGAAGCCCAGAACATAGAGCGGGATGAAGCCGAAGCCGCGCGTCACGACGATATCCACCACGTGGAGCCGGGACGAGGCGAGCCAATCCAGAAGCTCACTCGAATGGTGTATCGCATGAAATCGCCACAGCAGCGGGAACTCGTGGAACATGCGGTGCGCGATGTAGGCGAAGAGATCGGCGACGAACATCGCCTCGATGAACTGTAGCCATAGGGGCTGGGACGAGATCCACGTTTGCAGTGCATCAGAGATGGCCCAGCGGAAGAACACCACGGCCGGAAGCATGGTCGCGAGGACCGTGACCTGCACCAGGATGTGGCTCACTCCAAAGTGTGCCAGGTCGGTTCTCCACCCTTTTCGGAACACGCGCTGATCCTGAAGTCTGGCGAAGAAGCGCTCGAGCGGAACGAAGATGAGCGCCAGGAAGAAGATGGAGAGGAGGAACCAGTCGAGGCCCAGGAACGGCCCTTCGGCGATGGGACCCTCGATCTCAACGCGCGAGCCCCCGAGAGCGAGAGCGAGCGTGGCGAGGCCCCCACCCACCAATCCGCGTGACTTCCGCTCGCTCAGGATGAAGCTGATGACACCGAGGGCCAAAGCGGAGAAAAGCACGAGATCGATGAGCAGGCGGATCGTCTCCATCGGGTAGCTAGCC
The DNA here is from genome assembly GCA_965249775.1 of Longimicrobiales bacterium. GTDB lineage: Bacteria > Gemmatimonadota > Gemmatimonadetes > Longimicrobiales > Gaopeijiaceae > UBA822. Next base: position 1,555,239 of record OZ252253.1, on the reverse strand, counting down.
CGGGCGTCGGGCGTCGAGAAAATCCCCGGGAAGCGCAGTGCCAGAACGGCCCCAAGCGACAGGAGTCCCAGGAAAACCGACAACACGCCGCTGATCTTCCCTTCGCCGAACCTGAACTCGGGCTTGGTTTCCTTGAACGACGCGTCCGTGAGTAGCGAGTCCTCGAGCGAAGAGTCCCGGGTGTGCTCGCCACTCATGAGGTGGCCTCACGACGTGGCGCGACTTCCTCACGATCCTCGGGCCGTGGGCGGCGGATGGCCGCACGGATGAGCCGTTCGGCCCTCCCGAAGAAGTCGACGTGATCGAGAATGACGTTCATCCAGCCGTGGGTGACGCAATAGCCGTGCGTGTACGCGCTGTGATGCAGGTCGTGCGCCTGGGGCGACAGGATGATGCCACGCCTTTGTAGCCACCGGACTCCAGGCGGGACATTCCGGGCGTGCGCCCACTTGTGGAAGACGTTCGTGCCCAGAGAGCCGACCGCGAAGGCGAACAAGAGCCCGTGGACGAAAACGGCTGTTGGACTCGTGACCTCGGGGCCGCCCGCACGCAGAGCCAAGAGCAACGGGGGGATGATGATGAGGTAGCTGGTGCTGTCCTGCTCGAGGAACCGGTACTCGGCGATGGCTTCGGGATGGTCGTGGTGATCACGAAACGGGTGGATGACGGTCCGGCCGATCAGCGGCGTATCAGGAGCAAAGAAAGAGTCGCAAAACCAATGGACGGTCCCCGACAGGAGATCGGCCAGGAGATACCCGACGAGCAAGCCGGTAGCCAGCCACGGCCAAGCCGACGGTGTCAGCAGTGGATCGGCCAGGCGAACGCTGAACACCGCGAGCACGCTCACGGCCGCAACGAGCGCGCTCGCCTTCAGCACCGTGAGGGCAAGGGGCTGATCGATGGGAAGCGGGTCTACCGTCACCGGAGGATTCGACATTAGCTTGGAGCGCCAGCCGTTAGGCTTCGCGTCGCTCCTCCACGTCCGTGCGGTTTCTCGCCAGGGCCACCTCGATCGCGTCGAGAAGCTCTTCATCGTCGAATGGCTTGTCCAAGAAAGCAACGGCTCCTTTTTTCATCATACTGGCCTTGACCTGTACATCGCCGTGGCCGGTGATGATGATTACGGGCAAGGCCTCCTTCATGGTCCGAAGCCTATCTTGAAGACCCTCTCCGGACAGTCCGGGCATCCGTAGATCGAGAACGATGCAACCGTGTTCGGCCATTCGGCACGTCTCGAGAAACTCATCGGCCGAGGCATATGCCTCCACCTGATAGCCCACTATTCGGAGGAGCCGCGCCACGCTCTTCCTGACGGACTCATCGTCGTCGATAAGGTACACCTGCGGTGCGGTTTTCACGACACGGCCGGCCGCGTCTTGTTTCTTGTCCTGCGACATACGCTCCATCACTCTGCTATTCATCACTCTGCCATTCAGCAGGCATCGCGGCTGTGAGCGCCGCGATGGGCACGCTGCCCGGGCTCGCGTTACGACGTAATCTGATGGCGGCCGGCGGCGTCGTGTTCCTCACGGCCGGTCTCTTCACCTGGGGCACCGCCATGGGAATCGACACATCTGTCACCTCTTCGTTCGAGCTCTTGCAACGCCGCCACATGACGGGCGAAGCAACGTGAATCATAGAGGAGGCCGTTTGGAGCCGACATTGGACTTTGGTCCAACTAGGTGGGGGGCTCTTTGACGGAACCCCACCGCGCCACCCTTCGGTACGACGCCGGCTCGAGGCGCGACCTACCCCCTGGCCGGGAGCCCGTGTACGTTGGGGCGTGATGCGTTGCGTTCCGAGATGGATGACGGCATCGCAAGTACTCACCGATCGCAGGAATCAAGGAGAGGGAGATGAGAGAGACGGACCGCCAAGTGCTTTCTCGACCACTCGCATGCCTGGCCACAACGGCTGCCCTGCTTGCGATCGCCGTCGGCGGGGCTCCCGTGGGGGTCGCCGCCCAAACAGACGCGGCCGCGCCTCCCGATCTGGTGGGAGTCTGGAATGGCGGCTTCGGCGCCCGTCCGGTCAACGGACCGAATATGCCCTGGACGTCCGAGAATTTCCCCGTGCTCAACGAGCGTGCGCTCGCCTTTCAGGGGGTCTTCGATGAGGCGATTGCACCGAAGTACGACTGCGTGCCATCGGCGTCGCCGGCGATCCAATACGACCCGTACTCCATGGAGGTCGTTCAGTGGCCGGATCGGGTCATGTTCCGGTACGAGAAGGACGACGTGCTTCGTAGCGTGTGGCTGGATGGGCGCGAGCCTCCCCTGAACGAATACACCGTCCAGGGTTTCTCGGTCGGTCGATACGAAGGGGACGCGCTCATTGTCGAAACGACGCAGTTCGTATTCGATATCACAGGATTCGACGACTACAACGGGATCCCGTCGTCCCAACGCAAGAAGGTGACCGAGCGGTACTGGCGCGACGGGGACGATCTGCGCATGACCCTGACCCTAGAGGATCCATTGTTCCTGAGGGAGCCTGCGTCATACACGACACGCTGGCTCCCGGCCCCTGAGGGCTACAAGCTCAACCCGTACGAGTGTGACGCGGAAGAAGCGCGTCGTGCGGTGAAGTTCATGATTCCGAAATACCGATAAGGGAATTCCGCGAAGGATAGCGTTACATCAAGGAGACAGACCGTTGAAGCCACTATTCTGGATATCGTCACTCGCCACCGTTGTCGTCGCCGGACTCGTCATCGCGGGTCTCCCGGCGGAGGCACACCATGCCAGCGCGCCGTTCTACGATGACACGAAGAGCGTTGAGGCGATTGGCGTCGTCACAAGCTTCCGCTTCGTGAATCCACACTCGTTCGTCGTCATCGAGGGGGAGAACGAAGATGGTGAGACGGTGGAGTGGGAAGTCGAAATGGGCCCGGCCGTGATGATGTCCCGCAGTGGCTGGACCCCTGAAACGATCAAGCCTGGTGACGCGATCAGGGCCGTTGGTCAGCCATCGCGAGCACCGGGGACCTTCGGCATTTGCTGCGCGCAGCTCACTAGGCCGGACGGTAGCCGGATCGCACTCGTCCATTCGGGGGCCGATGGGGTGCCGCTCCGTATGGTAGCGTTCGTTTCTTCGGCGTCCGGAGGATCCTGAGGGCGATCTTACGGAAGCTCTTTCGGAGATATCGACGATGCGCCCCGTGCTTCTGACCCTCTCGGCGGTGTTCGCGCTCGGGGCGCTTGCCGTGCCCGCGGACGCGCAGATCAAGTTCGGCGTCCAGGGTGCCCTCATCACCAGCGTCGACGACCTGAGCACGGTTGTGTCCGGCGCGCCTGACCTGAACAGCACGTACGGATTAGGCGCCCGTGCGGCCCTCCAGCCGCCCGCCTTGCCGATCGGCCTGATCGGCCAAGCCGTCTACTATTTCCCCGACGCCGCCGACTACGACTACCTGACCTATTCACTCGCAGCCCAGCTCCGACTTTCGATGCCCGTGATAAGCCCCTATGCGATCGGCGGGTGGCAGTGGAGCCGGACGAGCACTGCGGGAACGAGCACCACAGAGAGCGGAGCCATGATTGGCCTGGGCGTCTCGCTGGGCTTCGGTGTTGCCCTCTTCCTCGAGGCGGTCTACGAGTTCAAAGAGGAAGTGACAGGGAATCCGGACTTCGACAACGAGCCGATCGTCATCAAGGGCGGGTTTTTGTTCGGCGGTTAGACCGCTAATCCCCCCAACGGCGCCTGAGCCGTCCCAAACTCGTCGATCGGCACACCCATCCGCTGCAACATCCCCAGATGGAGGCCCGAGAGATCCGTCGGCTCGGAGTGCTCGATGAACCGACCCGGTGTGATCGTGCCTCCGCCGCGACCAGCGACGAGCGTGGGCAGATCGTTCGCATCGTGCTCGTTGCCGTCTCCGAGGCTGGCGCCGTACACGACCATGCTGTTGTCCAGCAATGAGCCGCCGTTGGGTTCCACGATCGACTTCATACGGCCAAGCAGATAGGCCACCTGGGCGTGATGCCAACGAATGACCTCGGCATACATCTCGCGCTTCGACTCCACCGACTCCCACGTCGTGACGCCGTCGTCGTCCTCGGTCTTGCCCGACGCGTTCTGGTAGTGCGACAGCGCGTGCCACGTCCCTCTTACCTCGGGGATGAAGTCGAAGTATCGGTTCGACTGCCCGTGGTCGAGCATGAAGGTGGCCACCCGCGTGGCGTCCGACTGAAACGCCGCGACCATGAGGTCGAGCATGAGACGTACGTATGACTGATGGTCCGCAGGGATGCCGGGCGTCGGCGTCATCATCGTGTCGGTGAGCGCACCGTCGCTCCGCATCTGGCCAGACCGGGCCTCCGAGAACTCGATCCGGCGCTCGAGTGCGCGAATCGACTCGAAATATTCGTCCAACCGGTACCGATCGGCCTTGCTGGTGTAGCTCTGCAGGGACCTGGCATCCGCGAGGACGGCGTCCATCACCGAGCGGTCGGTGGCGCCACCCGAGGGCGGCCGGAACATCCGGTCGAACACAGCGCGCGGCTCGATCTCACGTGTCATCGGGCGGTCGGGCGCCGACCAGGAGATGGCGTTCCGTGGCAACGAGTTGGAGAAGAATCCCTCGCCCTGCAGCGACAGCTCCAGCGAGGGGAGGAGGGTTTCGTCTCCCAGATGGCGCGCAGCCAGCTGGTCGGCCGAGACCCCACCGGCGTCTACGGCGCGCGATCTGTAGGACCGACCCGTCAGCCAGGTCGGGGGTCCGTCGACGTGACCATTCCCCTCGGGTGTCCAGAGGTTACTCGGGATCAGGATGTCTTGCTTGAAGGGCTCGAGCGGACTCATCCACTCGTTCAGCTTGACCAAGCGTCCATCGGCCGTGACCGCTTCCGGGTACCAGGTGCCTCGGGGGATGCCGTTCGGGAAGTAGATATAGGCCAGGCGCTTAACGGGATCCGCCATCGGGGCGACTGCCTGCGCAGCCAGGGCAAGCGGCTTCATGATGTCGAGGAAGGGCAACGCGACGGTCGCGCCCAGCCCGCGAAGCACGGTTCGGCGGGAAATATGGCGACCTGTCATCAGTTCGACTCCTCCGGATTCTTCTTGTACTGGAAAGGATAGCTCTCGACCACCGCCTGTAACAGCGTGCGGAATCGATAGTCGTCGCCATCGAGCCGGGCGATGATGTCGCGGACGGCCGGTTCATCGTAGTACTCGAGCTGACGACCGAGCGCATACGCCAGCATCTTCGACACGGTCTGACGGACCAGATCGTCATGGCGGTGCTCGAGCAGGGCCTGCTTGAGCCCGGCCGGTCCCGCAAAGGTCGCGCCATTGGGGAACGAGCCGTCCACAGAGATGGGGCTCGACGTGGTCTTGAAGTACAGGGTGATCGGGTCCGGGCTGGTCTCGGTGTTGATCTCGACGACCTCGTCGGCTTCCTCGGGGTTCCGGACCCGGCGCCGGAAGTCATACGTATCACGCCACTGCCCGAAGAAGTCGTAGTTCTCCATGCTGAATCCGATGGGGTCGATCTTGCTATGACACCCGCGGCAGGTCTCATCCGTGGAGTGCAGCTCGAGCTTCTCGCGGAAGCTCAGCCCCCGCATGTCGTCGACCGAATCGCTCAGCACACCGGCGCCGGGCGGCGGAGGGGGAGGCGGTGTCCCGAGCACCGTCTCGAGAATGTAGATGCCTCGCTTCACCGGGCTCGTCTGTGTGTAGTTCGACGTGAGCGCCAGCACGCTGGCCTGGCCGAGGATGCCTCCGCGGTTCGGGTCGATCAGCTCCACACGACGCATGTGCTCGCCCTGGATGTCGTCCCTCCCGTACAGCGTCGTCGCTAGCTCCTCGTTCAAGAAGGTGTAGTCGGCGTCGATCAGCCGACCGATCGGCTGGTCGTCCCTGAGGAGGGACATGAAGAACATCGACGTCTCGTCTCGCATCGCCGTCATGAGCGTCGCGGTGCACCAGGGCTGGTCGATCGGATCCAGCCAGATTCGCGTGCCGACGTGTTGGAAGCCTAGCCACTGCGCCGCGAAGACGTCACCCAACGTGTTGGCCTTGGGGCTGGCCAGCATGCGGTCGATTTGCTGGTCCACCGTTTCGGGCTCACGAAGGTCCCCTCGGGCCGCCAGCTCGAAGAGCTCGTCGTCCGGCATCGACGCCCACAGGAAGTACGAGAGACGTGACGCCAGCTCCCAGTCCGTCACTGGGAACGCGTCCGCGCTTTCGTTGCCTGCCTCGACCCGGAGCAGGAATTTCGGCGAGATCAGCACGGCCTGCAACACGCGCTTGATCGAGCCTTCGTGGTCCAGATCCGCCGCTCGCCCGGCGAGATACTGTGCGGTCGCCTGCGAAATTTCCTCTTCGGAGGGCGGCCGTCGGTATGCGCGGGTCAGGAAGCGCTCGAGGACTTGCTCGGCGGCCTCGATTTCGCTCGTGCCGTTACCCGGCCTGGCGACGAAAATCAGGTCGCGCGTGCGCTCCTGGACTGCACTGGTCGCCTCGGGGGCCGGCGGTAACGAGACCTCCACGACTCGCTCTGCGACGGCGATGTACCGCTCCATGAGCGACGGCTCCAGGAACAGCGTGTTGGCCGAGTTGACGAAGCCGCTGGACCCGCTCAGCTCGTCGGGAAACCGATCGGTCGGCTTGAGGTCGACGCCGAACAGGTCCCGCACGGTGTTGTCGTACTCCTGGTGCGTGAGCCGGCGCATGCGCTCGAACCCTGGATCGTCCACCGTGCTGTAATCGAACTCGAAGATCGCCTCGCTCAACGATGCGTGCAGGCCAGCGCGCTCCGCGTCGGTCGGCTGATCGGCATCGACCGGCGGCATCCGGCCGATCTCCACCATGTTGATCACGCGCTCCCACGTCTCGCTGTTGCGGACGAGCGGGTGCTGGGTGGTCAGGCTCTCGAGGTTGAGTCCGGCTCTCTGCGTATCAGCCCCGTGACACCGGAAGCAGTACTGCTGAAGGAGCTCCAGCCCGGGGACCTCGGGGGCCGGTGAGGCGGTTTGAACGTTCTGTGCCGCCAGGTTCTCAACGGCGGCCGACGTGAGCACAGCGATAAAGAACGCACAGGTCACAGAAAACCACGCTCGAGGCGTCTTGCGCATCCAGATACTCCATCGCGAGACAGGCTGGCGCTCGCGACACACGCTGGTGCTTGGGGCCGCCAGCGCCACCTGCAATGTACTAGAATGCCCAGTATTCGCGACGGTTAAGCCCGATGTCAACCGAACCGGATCGAGGCTACCCGTGACGCTGGAGGACTATTGGGGTGCCGACTGCTCCGTGCGAACTACACCAGCGGTTCCGTCCACCTCGACCAACTGGCCGTCGGTGAGCTTCGTCATCAATCCGTCGATTCCCGCCACGCAGGGCTTGCCGTATTCGCGGGCAACCACCGCACCGTGCTGGAGAATGCCTCCGACCTCCAGAAGAACGGCAGCAGCGTTTGCGAACAGCGGTGTCCAGCCCGGATCGGTCGTGTAAGCGACTAGCACATCACCCTTTTCGACGGGCTTTTCATGGGGATCGTGAAGTACCTTCACAGGGCCGGACACGACACCGGGGGATACGGCCATGCCGCTCATCTCACCGGGTTTCTCCTCGCGTGGGGGTGGACGCAGAATGCGGCCCCGCGAGTCGATGATTTGCGGAAATTCCGTGACCTGACCCTTCAGCACGTTGAGGAAGCGGGTGCGCTCCTCGCGGAGCTGACGCAGGTCGAGCGATGCATCTTCGTCGGCCTTCTCCAAGTCATCGAATGTCAGATCGAAGACGTGCTCGGCGTCATCCAGACGACCGTTCTCGACCAGCTTCTCTCCCTCGATGAGGAGTCGTTTACGCGTGGCATGGTTGACCATGACCAAGTGGTGCTTCGGTGTGTCGCGCGTACCGGCGAAAAGCTCGGTGATTCGGTGGATGCGGCGGAGCCTTCTACGCCTGAACCAACCGGAGCTGCTCATGAGCTCCTCATAAGCTCGGCGCCGTTCCGCGATGTTGTGCTCGTGGGCCGCCTCGGGATCAAAGCTCGAATCGTCGACGCTCATGAAGGACATCTGTCGCAGTGCAAGTGTGGGGTCATCGGCGTAACGCGGGCTCGCTAGATCCATCTCGAGAGGTCCGCGGCAGCCGTACCTCTCCATGAATGCATCCCATGCATCCAGGAATTCCGTCGGCATCTGGCGACCCTCGATGCGTGCCTTCAGTCGATCCAGGTCGTCGTAGTCGGATGGCTCGAGCAGCTTCGCCAGACGGTAGAGCGCAATGCCCATTTCGACGACCAGGTTGTTCGTGAAGCCGCGCTGGAGTTTTTGCGCTTCTGTCTTCACGTCTCCGGGTGCTCTCTTAAAGACACGATCGACCGCGGTTAGACTGCCGACCAGCCAGGAAGTCAGGGCGGGCAGTGTCACATCCAGAAACAGGGGCATCCATGACTCCGTATAGCGCGCTCGGAATTCATTCAGGGGTAGCGCGTAGTCGATCTGGGTCATCTCGGCTTCCCATGCTTCTACCCGTTTCTTGTAGGCCGCATGAGTGCGCTCGGGCCACAAGATCCCTTTCAGCGTGGTCGATAAAAGCGAGCGCATGTTCCAGAGAAATATCGGAAGCCACCGCACCATCCAAAATCGCTGGTACGCGGGTCTCTTGACCGTGCGGTATCGTTTCTCGTCCACGTTGGCGAGGATTTCTGCCATGAGGGCATTCATGGCCGAGGCTTCAGCCGCGAGTCGCTTCGGGCTCATTATCCACAGTATTTCGGAGAGATTCCCGTACGGTCGACCGCCGGCGTTGAACATGGCCCCGTACTCGGGTGACGTGTCGAACTCCGATTCTCCGATGTACGCCTCGAAGAACGCCGCCATGAGATCGTCCATCCAGGACTCTCCCATTGGCGAGATGGGAGCATTGATCGTCAATCCGTCGGAAAGGGCGCCGTCCACGTAGAGTCGCCGTCGCTCGCCCGGACGCGTCCTCATCTCGGGGGCCAGGGGGAAATACGTTGTGATGGGCCGTGCCTGCAGCACGTAGAGTTGACCATCCGCGAATGCCCACTCGATGTCCATAGGCTGTTCGTAGAGCGATTCTATTCGACACATCGTGTCGGTCAGCTCGTGGATCTGGGCATCGCTGAGCGTGAGCTCCGCCGAGCGATGGTCCCGTCGTTCCTCGGTACCACCATCCGCCGCAAGCCAGGTCGACACCTGCTTCGCACCCAATGTCTTCTCGAGAATCTCGCGATCCACCTTGTTGACGACGTAATGGTCGGGGGAGGTGAGGCCAGCCACCACCGATTCTCCCTGACCCCAGTTCGCGTCGATGACCGCCTCGTCGTAGTCGTTCGTGATGGGATTCAGCGAAAAGCCGACGCCCGAGACTTCACTGTCGATCTGTTGCTGCACGATCACGGCGATGCGCGGTGTGAAGGCGTCAAAGCCCTGCTCCTGCTTGTAGATGAGCACGCGCTCATCGAGACTCGACGCAAAGCAGCGCCGCACGGCGTCTTCGAGATCCTTTGGACGCACGCCGAGGCAAGTCTCGTAACCGCCGGCGAACGACGCCGACGCGAGATCTTCTTCGGGTGATGACGATCGCACCGCAAGCAGAGCGTCATTGTCCGGAGACGCGAGGCTGCTGCGCGCAGAGTCGAGGGCCTCTTGTTGGTCTCCGGTGAGGGGAAGATCAGGAACGAGGTCTTTGAGGTCTGCGCAGAGCTTGTGCCACTCCTCGCGCCTGCTGGTGGTCAGTGACAGCCAGGTGGGCGACGCCTCGATTTCGCCGAACCAAGGTTGGAAAAACGACGTGGAAAGCACCGTGCCGGGTGGAACAGGCATTCCTGCCTGTGACATACGGATGAGGGAGCGCGCCTTGCCGCCTACTTCGGCGGTGGTTGTCGGCTCGGTCCCGAGAAAGGGATGGACAAGGCTCATTGCCATGGCCCTCTACTGTGTGTTCGCTCGCTCTACACCTAGGCGCATCTTAGTTAGGAATCCATTCGCCGGCGCATCGACATAGTCCTAAAAAGTAGCGAGGTGATTGAGAAAGTCCGACAAGTTGCAGGAAACGCGCCGCCCGTCGTCGCTCGACCGACGGGTTTGCGAGACCAGAAAGCGCCGCGAAGCGTTGATCATGTCGGCCGTTGTGTTGAGTCGCGCCATGTCCTGCGGCCCGGGCGACGCTGTCAGCTTGATCTCAACTGCCCACAGCGTCGTCCCGAAATCCAGGACCAAGTCGAGTTCGAATCGATCGCTCGTTCGGAGGTAGTACGCCTGGAAGACCCTTCCCCGCGCGGACAACTGGCCGAGGGCCTGTTCGATGACGTAGCCTTCCCAACTCGCGCCGACCCAGGGTTGGGAAAGCAGGGCCCTTTGGTCTGAGACGTTGAGCAGGGCGTGGAGCAGGCCGCTGTCGCGCCAGTAGACCTTAGGGCTCTTTACCAGTCGCTTTCTGATATTCGCCTGATAGGGTTGCAGCCGCCGGATGAGAAAAGCTCCCACGAGATAGTCGACGTAGGTGTTGACTGTCTTATAGGACAGTCCGAGGCTCTGGCCCACCCCCGAACCGTTCCAGGGTTGAGCGTGGAGAGCCGCCAGCATGCGTAAAAGGCGATCTGTGGTCTGCGGCTTGGCGGGCAGGCCCCACGTCGGGAGTTCACGTTGAGAGAGCGCAGCAAGGTAATCCAATTGCCACTGCAGAAAGCGCTTGGACTCCAACACTCCGCCATCGGGATACCCCCCACACAACCAGTGCCGCTTGTCGGACCCTTGCGTTTTCAGTTCGGTCAGGAGGAACGGCGTTAGTTCGATCAGGGACAGACGGCCTGCAAGCGACTCCGAGACCTCTACCATGAGCGAGGGCGACACGGAGCCCAGGAGGAGGAAACGGCCCATGCGCTTGCGGTCGTCGTCGATGGCACCGCGTAGCCGGGCAAAGACCTCGGGCCAGCATTGGGCCTCGTCCAGAATCACCAGATCCTCTCCGGCTACGAGACTATCCCACTCCAGGTCCAGACGCAGGCGCTCGGGTTCCTGTTCGAGATCGAAGTAGGTCCCCTCCATCGCCCGTGCGAGCGTGGTCTTGCCGCACTGGCGCGGACCGACCAATGCGACGGCGGGGTACACTTCAAGACGCTCCGAGAGGAGCTGTTCGATCGTTCGGCCGACCATGTTTTGCATTTTAGAAATCTATTTCTATTTTGCAAACACGCAACTCGGGCTAGTGCGAAAGCTCGCCTAGTCGTCGAGGAGGGCGGGGCGACCTAGGCTCTGCGAAGCCGTACCGAACACCCGTTCCGCCGCGAGCGCTACGCCTAGAAGCGCCTCGTCCTGTCCACCCGGTGCCACGAGCTGCAACCCGATCGGCATGCCGCTCCCGTCGACTCCGACCGGGATGCTGATCGCGGTGAGCCCGAGCGCGCTGATCGGGTAGGTCGGCCGGAGGATGGCCGTGTTCGCTTCTCCGTATCGATCGAGGTCGGTGAGATCGGCCACTGGTGGTGGAGACATCATGTTGCAGGGCAACACGAGGATGTCGACGTCATCGAAGAGTTGGTCGGCCTGGCTCGCCAACCTACGGTGCTCCGCGAGCGCGGTCTGGTACTCGGGGTCCTCGAGTGTCAGCCCCTGAGCCACGCGGCTCCCCACGATCGGGTGCAGCGTGTCGATCCATCCGGGCAACTCGCTCTCGAGGAAGGCGCGGCATTCGCTCGAGGCGATCGGACGCCGTCCTGTGGACAGCCCGAACCCGTCGTCGAGGAGTCCGCCGTCGATCTCGACGAGTTTTCCAGCGTAGCCGCCTAGGCGAGAGAGCACTCCGTCGAGTTTGCCGACGATGTCGGGCTCGCAGTCATCCCAGATTGCGCACCTCGGGACCGCCATACGAACAGTCCCCAGCTCCGTGGTAGCGAGCCGCTCCAACAGTATGCGGGGGTCACCCCACTGCGGGTCGACACATCCGAAGAAGTAGATATAGTCCTCGACGGTGCGGGTGAGCGCACCGACGGTGTCGAGGGTGTGACTCAACGGCACGACACCCTCCGTCGGCCACCGACCCCTCGTGGTCCTTTGACCGACCGTGCCCGTGAATGCCGCCGGGATACGGATGGACCCTCCAGTATCGGAGCCGAGGGCGATGAGCGCCGAGCCCTCCCACAGGCTCACGCCCGCGCCTGATGACGATCCGCCGGGTATGCGGTGTGTCTCGCCGTCCCATGGGTTCCGGGGGGTATCCCAGTGCGGATTGATGCCCACTCCTCCGAAGGCCATCTCCACCATATGCGTCTTGCCGACCGTGATGGCGCCGGCCCTGCGGAGTCGAGCGACGAGCCAGGCGTCCCGTGACCACTTGTCGGGTAGCTGCTTGGGCGTTCCTGCAAACGTAGGGAGGCCGTCGACACCGTAGAGGTCTTTGACGGACATCGGGATGCCGGTCAGGGGCGGGGCATCAGGGTCGCTCACCAGCAGTTGGTCAGCCGCACGGGCCGATTCGAGTGCGCCCTCCGCATCGAAGAGCTTGTACGCCCGCAGACGCTCCCCGAACCGGCCGTGCCGATCGAGGGCCGCCGTCATCAATTCTGTTGCCGAGAATTCGCTGCGGCGGAGGGCGGAACCGATATCGGCGATGGAGCGTGAGAGCATTTCGTTCGTGGCTTTGAAGGCGTAGCCTGTGAAGGCGGAAAGGTAACGACCTCTCGCCGATCTCGATGTGTTCCCCTCTATTGGTGCGATGAGCTCACGACGGAAATTCCTTGCCAATGCGGCGGCCCTGGCCGTCTACGGCCCTGCAACCTTCTATGCGCGTCAACCTTTGGCTGCGCTTCAAGGCGCCGGCCCCTACGCGCTCATTCTCGGGATCGCTCAGGACGCGGGCATGCCGCAGGTGGGTTGCTACGTCGAACGGTGCGATCGTGCTCGTGCCCGGGAGCGCCCACGTTACGCGGCGTCCATGTCGCTCGTGTACCCGGATCAGGATCGTTACTACCTGGTCGACGCGACGCCGGACATCACGCGTCAGCTCGACCTGATGGAGGAGCCCGGCTTTCGGGCGCGCGCCAATGAGCGGAGGCCCTTCGACGGCATCTTCCTGACGCACGCCCACATTGGCCATTACAGCGGTCTCGCGGTGCTGGGGCGCGAGGGGCTCGGGATGGCGTCGACGCCGACGTACTGCACGCGCGAGATGGCCGATTTCTTGACGAACAACGGCCCCTGGAGCCTGATGGTCCGTGAAGGCCGCCTCGACCTCCGCCCGGTAGTCCCAGGCGAGTGGACCCGGATCGACGACCAGCTCCAGGCGCGTGCGCTCCTCGTCCCGCACCGTCCCGAGTACTCGGATACCGTCGCATGGATCTTCCGCGGACCGACCCGGACGATCCTGTACTTGCCGGACATCGACTCGTGGGAGGGCTGGGAGCTCGACGTTCAAGACGTGGTTGCTGATGTGGACGTGGCACTGCTCGACGGTTCGTTCTATTCGGGCGACGAGGTGCCCGGTCGAAACATCGAAGACATCCCTCACCCGCTGATTCCCCGCTCGATGGATCGACTTCAAGGTCGGGTCGATGCGGGCGATCGAGTCGTATTCACGCACCTCAACAACACCAACCCGGCGCTCTTCGAAGACAGCCGGGAGGCGGCGGAGGTACGACGGCGGGGCTTCGAGATCGCTACCGAGGGGCAGAGAATCCCGCTTTAGAACGCACGGACAATCCCGCTCTAGAACACCGCGATCGGGTTCAGCGGCGAGCCGGTGCCACCGGTAACCGGAATCGGGCCCGCCGTCAGCATGAACTCCCAGCGGTTCAGACGGCGCGCCGTCTCGGCGAGCGCCTCGAGGTCCATGTTGTCGAAGATGTTCGAGCCCAGGCCTGCAATCAGAAGAGTGTGGACCGGCAGCGCGATACCGTCGACCATCGACGGCACCACATCCGTCGACGCGTCGCTGCCTACCGCAGCGACGTCGCGTTCCTTGATCCAGGGGAGGACAGACGCGTGCAAGCCGGCGCTGCTTCCTGAGATCCGCCAGGGCCCGAGAGCCTCGCGCCGCGCCCAGCGGCCCGTGTATACGAAGATGACGTCTCCGGCCGATACGGTGATCCCGGCTTGTCGCTCCCAGGCCTCGATATCCTCGATGTAGATCGGTGTGGCAGGCTCTAGGTATGGCACGCCCTTGAGGCGCGGGAAGTCGAGCAGGATACCGCGAGTGACGATGCCACCCTTGAGGTTCTGGATACCGCTCTTGCTGCACCCGTCGGACGTGTTCGCGGACATGGGGACGTCATTGTAGAGGCGGCCGTTGTGGGCAAAGTGACAGAGGGCGTCGATGTGGCTGACCCCATAGCCGTGATAGGTGAAGCGGTAGGTGTCGGTTCGGAGATTCTGGCCTACGACGTGCTCGAACGCCGTGGCCGGATTGTCGGGAGCCTGTTCGGTCATCGGATTGTGCGCGAGGGATACAGTGATCCCGCTTCGGACCAGAGCGGCCGCCTGAAGGGTCTTGGCCGGCGTAATCAGGTTCAGCGTCCCACGCTCGTCGTCCGCACCCCACCGTCCCCAGTTCGAGAGCTCGCGGAACATCGCGTCGTACTCCTCCAGGTTGCGCGGAGCCCGCGCCTCCTGGGCTTCGACGGTCGCAGTTGCCGCGCCCAAGCAGAGCGTTATGGCCGCGCACGTGACTACCGACCGGGACATGCGTGCCGACGCTATCGACCTCACGTTCATCGTTCTCCCCCTCGGGTTGACGTGCGCCCCCGCGTCGCAAGGCCGGGATGCGTAGCGGCCGAGGACCCTTCGTTGGTAGCCGGGGACACCGGGCTGATAATAGGAAGGCGAATGGTGGACCGGCAAACCGGCGGGTCCTGGCTCCGAGCCCCCGTCACCCTATGTTGGTGCATGTTTCGAGAGCATGTACCGGAGAGCAAACGATGGAGATGAAGAAACTCACGCCCGTGGTTTACGTGGAGGAGATCGAGCCCGTCCTAGAGTTCTGGACGAAACTCGGATTCGAGGTCATTACTCAGGTGCCTGAGGGGGACCGTCTCGGATTCGTGATCCTACGGAGCGACTCGGTGGAGGTCATGTACCAGACCCGCGTCAGTGTGGAGAACGACGTCCCGAGCCTGGCAGACACTCCCATCGGCGGCAATGTGCTCTTCATCCTGGTGGACGACCTCGATGCCGTTGAAGCAGCGGTGGAAGGGGCCGAAGTGACGTTTCCCAGGCGCACCACGTTCTATGGGGCCCAAGAGATCGGTGTCCGGGAGCCGGGTGGGAACGCGGTCACCTTCGCCCACTTCGCGGATGCCGGCTAGGACGAGTGGCCTAACTCGTCTTGTCGGCTTCGGCCACCATGCGATCGACCGCCTGGTGCATCTTGGCCTTGGTGCGTGCCACGAACTCATGGTCGGCTCCGGCCACGGCCTGCTTGTTGAGTAGTTGCGCTAGACCAATGAAGCCTTCGATTTCCCTTCGAAGAAACCTGTAACGGCGTATGCCTTTCTTGGGTGGGTTGGCCGCGAACCAAACGCTGATGACGAGGACCGCCAGCCCGTTCGTGACCGACACGATCCCGCTCAGGTCGCTTTCGATATAGAAAAAGACGACGCTGGTGACCACGAGCGTGACACCCACAAGCGCGGAACCAACTGGTAAAAAATTGGTTCGGATGCGGGTGCCTGGCTTCCGAATCGTCATGATATCAGGAGCCTCCCAGCGACTGATACCAGGAGAGGATCCGGCGCGCCCCGACGAGCATACCCCCGCAGTTGTACGTGATGGTCGGGTTTCCGCTGATGCTGTTCTCGTCCACAAAGTTATCGCTGTCCGGCGGATTGGGTGCGTCGTAACAGAGGATCTGCCCATCGAGGGACGGGTTTCCGTTGAATTTGCACTGGCTTAGCGCGTAGACGAGGCCGTCGTAATTATCTGAGGACCCAGAGGGATTTCCGGATATTTCGACGTCCCCGTTCGCGATGATGAGTGCGCCACTGGGATGGGCCGCCGTTACCGTCGGGTTCCCCGAGTACTTTACCGACCCGTCGGCGAACAAGGACAGAGGAAGCGGGGTGTTCCCGGGGCCGTCAGGGTTGCCCGAGATCACTGTATTCCCCTCGACGCAATAGCTTCCACCGACCGTCGAGTTGCCGCTGAGATTCCACTCCACGGGGTCGTCACTCCCCCGTTTCCATCCGTTGACCTCGTCGCTGGTGGCGTCGACGCTGTCTCTCGGCGGTCCCACGGTGACGAAGTAGCCGTTGGCTCGCAGAATGAAGTCGGACTCATCGCAGTAGTCCATGGCATCGAGCAGGGGGATCTCCACCGGGGGTTGGTGATGAAGCGGGGTGGATGTCCCCCCCCCCCGGCTTGGTTGATCTGTCCACTCACCTCGACCGAGTCCGAAGCGGAGATCTGGGTCTGCACCGTGGGGTTGCCACTGACGATCACGACGTTGTTGGCATGCGCGCCCCCGCAAGGGCCCAGGATGTCCGGATTCCCGTTGATCATGAGGTCGCCGTTCGACGCCATGGCCGGAAACGAGGGGATGCCGATGACCACGTCGATGGACGCCGACCCTTCGTAGTCGGTCACGCCCGTGCAGCGCGCGAGGATCCGGCTGTTCGAGTCGGTGAGGGGGTCTCCGTCGAGATCTGCCGCATCGTCGATCAGGGTGACATAGTAGGTGCCTCCCTCCATCGCGATCCCCGCGGCGGGAATCTCGTCGGTGCCCGGGAGCCCGTACCCGATGAGAAGGCCGTCATCCCCAGTGCCGCCCGCGGAGTCGGAGCCCATCAAGAGGTTCGTCAGGCTCGTGGCCTCCAGGGGGCTACGGAGGAGGCCCAGGGTGTGAGCTACGCCGGCCTCAGCCAGGTTCAGAGCCCGTGCAGCGTCTTCACGGTTGACCGCCGAGAAGTTGTTCAGTCGGGTGATGGTCCACATTCCCTGGGCCAGAACGCTCACGACGACCAGGGCGAAAAGCGCCGTCGGCAAGGCGATCCCATCTCTTCCCCCGTACGGTCTTCTCGAGACCGGCTCTAGCGATTTCTCAAATAAACCCACGATTCTCTCCTCTCTACTGCTTGTGATCTCGGATCCCGGGGGGCCACCATCGTAAACAGGACTTGTGTGGCCCCGGTTGCCACGTCCGCAGCGGTCGCGAGCTCCGTTCCGTCATTCGCGAAGTAGCGGAATTCGAGGCTGGTGACCGGATACGCCATGGCCTCGGCTGCTCCTCCCGCACTCCACCGGATCCGGAGGGTGTCGGCAGAGTCGACCCAGACCGCGATGTCCTCCAGAGCGTCATTGGTGTCTCCGTCGGCGGGATTGAAGTCCGACACGACCCTGAGATTGTCGAAGCTGCCCCGTGCCAGCGGGTCGGGATCAACCAAAGTCGCACCCGTACCGTTGGGGTCGGCCCCCGCCGTGCGGAGCACAGTGCTGATCGTGAATTCCGCCGAACGGAGCGACTCCTGGCCTCGGGCGATGGCCGATTGAATTGTGTACATCCGCTGCGTCGTGAGGACTGAGTTGACGACACCAGCCAACACCACCCACAGGAGCGCCATCGACACGATTAACTCGACGATGGTGAAGCCCCGCTCCGACGTCCGCCGCTCCATGGTCGTGCTCATATGATGAGCCGCGTGTGAAAGTCCATCTTGGCCAGGTCATCCGGTGCACCATCCAGCGGCACGACGCGAATCGTCACCTCACGGATGTCGTAAGGGCCCCCCTCCACCTCCCAACGCAGGATGAACTGTCGGTCTCTGCCGCCGTTCACGGTGTCCGCGTGATTTGTCTGCGAGGTGGTGAGAGAGCCGCCCACGAGCAACTGAACGGTGTCGGCGGTTGCCATGCTGCCGTAGGCCCTGAGCTCCTCGAGCTTGTTCTGTCCGACCTCCGTCATCTCCGCACGGACGGTTGACCGTCGTTGGGTCCGCGACACACCGATGACGAGGGCGTTGGCCGCCAGAATGCCCATTACCAATATCACGAGGGCCGTGATGAGCTCGATCAGGGTAAACCCCGACCTTCCCTGGCGCTCGCGTTCGCCCTGCCCACAACTGCGGTTATGCATACTCAATCGGAGACCAGAAGCCCGGATGCGGCGAGGGATAGCGTCCTCGTGTCATTGCCGAGCCCAACGACAAACTGTGCAGGACCCGTCAGCATGGGGCCAAAGGGAGCGAACTGGATAGTGTCGGGTCCCTCGATGAAAGCGGCTCCGTTCCCGAGTTTCCTCGTGCCGACGAACTCGATCTCGTACTCGGTTTCGCTGGTCAACGTGACGATGACCACCCGGTTGCGTTTCAGGGCCTCGATCCGGGCCATTGCGAGGTCTCCCGCCAGGTCCGACGTGCTCGATTGTAGGCGCACAGATCGGATCGTGTTTCCGATCGGCGGGACGGCGATCGACACCAGCACGGCCATGATGGCCGTGGTAATCATGAGGCCGATCAGCGTGAATCCTCGGTCATTCAGGGTGAGGCCCGCGTTGCCGTTCTTCTCGAGCCTCGTCTTTGCGCCCTTGGGGCGCCTTCCCGTGATCACTGGATCACCAGCTGTCATGATTAACTCCCCGCCGGCCGGTCGGTCAGTCGAACAAAAAAAGAGACTGGCGCCGGGTCGGGCCTCCGTTCCTCAAGGGGCCCCCCTTACGCACCAGCCTGAGACGAGGTCAGTCGGTGGGGGATGTTCTCTATTCGTGCCACACCTTATCGCGAAAACCGTGCCAGAGGTGAGAAGCGCTTATTCCCTGTTCTTTCTTGGCAAAGAAGAGCGTTGAAAACCCGATACATGTTGCCAAGATTCGGCATTTTTTGCGGATGCGGTGACGCTTCCCAGGCACACGATTTCTTAGCTCGTCTTGTGAGACTCGGCCACCATGCGGTCCACGGCCTCGTGCATCTTGGTCGTGGTGCGTGCCACGGCCTCCGGCCCCTCCTCCTCCACAACCTGTTTGTTGAGTAGTTGCGCCAACTGGAGGAACTCTTCGACTTCCCTGCGATAGGGCTTGTAACGGCGTGTGCCTCTTCTGAAGGGGTTGGCGGCGAACCAGACGCTGACAGTGAGGATCGCCAGCCCAACAGTGACCGCCATGAGCCTTCGTATGTCGCTTTCGACGAAGAAGAAGACCACGCTGGCGACCACGATCGTGATACCCGCAAGCGCGGTCACCACGGGTATGTAGCTCGCTAGCGTGCGTGCGTTTCGATTCCGATTCGTCATGGTCCGAGGGCGAGAATCCTCATGGACCGAGAGCTCTGCAAACATGGCTAGTTTCCTTTTCTGTTAGGGGCCACCACCGCCGCCTCCGCCTCCCGCCTCGTCGCACCTGATGGCGCCGGATTCCATGGCGGGACTATAGATCGAGCTCACCGTTCCCATGAAGATGGCGCAACGGGCACGGGGCAAGCGGAGGTGGGTGGTCCGCGCGGTGAAGCCCTCTGCCTCCCCGAGAAGCTCCATCGTAATCCCCTCACTGGGTGTGAAGGTCAGGTCGCTGAGGTCATCGGCGTACTGATAGTTGTCGGTGAAGTGTGGCGCCTGCTTGGTCGCAAGGTTCTTGAGGTCGGCCTTCATCATGGCGCGATACGCGTTCTCGCGGGCCCCAATAACGTTGCTGCCGATGGTGGCGAGAACACCCAGGACGACCACCACGACCAACATCTCGATCAAAGTGAACCCGTCGATGGTGCGAAGCCTCGGCGGTTGGCCGCTTTGGGCCCTCAAACCCAGCAGTTTTTCCCGTTTTCCGGCACTTTTTTTCACGTCGGAGTCGTCTCCTGCGTGCTACAGAGGTGTCGGGGCGTATTTTGGCCTTGCTTCTGGCTCCAGGGTGCAACGGTTATGCCAGGAGGTCTGGTCCAGAAAGTGTGAAGGCATAGCATTGGGAAGGCATGGTATAAGAAGACCGTGATGACAGCCGTCGCGCCGCATTGCGACGGGACGGTGCACCGGGGGGGAGGACTCGTGAGAGCATTCTGTCTAGCATGAGGGTCTTTGTGGCTGGTGGGACAGGCGTCATTGGCCGTCGGCTGCTTCCGCTGCTCGCACGCGCCGGACATGAGGTGACCGCCATGACTCGCTCTGGGAGTCGAGCCCGGGAACTGCTCGCGCGTGGAGCTCAAGCGGTGATAGCCGATGCGTTCGATGCCGGGAGGCTGCGTGACGCGCTCGCTGAAGCGACACCCGAGGTCGTGATCAACCAACTGACCAACATCCCGAAACGGCTCAATCCTCGTCGTATCAAGGCGGAGATGGCAGAAACGAACAGACTGCGCACGGAGGCCACGCGAACGCTGGTTGAAGCAGCCCGGGCGGCTGGAGCACACCGAGTGATCAGTCAGAGTATCTCGTTCGTCTATGACCCAAAGGGTGCAGTGCTCGCGACGGAGGACGAACCACTCCACCATGGTGCTCCCGCAGCTTTCAGTGACATGGTCCGCGCCATCAACGCGTCTGAGCACGCTGTCCTGGACGCCAAGGGGGTCGCGGGGATCGTTCTCCGATATGGCTACTTCTACGGTCCAGGGACGATCTATGCATCGGACGGGAGTTTCGCCAAGGACGTTCGCCGTCGCCGCGTCCCGATTGTCGGCGATGGCGAAGGCGTCTGTTCCTTCGTTCACGTCGACGATGCGGCCGCTGTAACCCTGCTTGCCCTGGAGCACGGGGAGCCCGGTGCGTACAACGTGGTGGATGATGATCCGGCAGCTGTACGGGTCTGGTTGCCGACCTACGCTCAACTCCTCGGTGCTGCCGGGCCATTGCGGGTGCCGAAGCTCGTTGCCTGGCCGGGAGCAGGTGCTTACGGACTCTACTTCATGACCCAGCAGAGGGGTGCATCCAACGAGAAGGCGAAGAAGCTACTTCGCTGGGAGCCACGTTATCCGAGCTGGCGAGAAGGTTTCCGGTCGGAGCTGGCGCGCCAGCCGGTCCCCTAGGCTCGGCGCAAGTGGAAAGGGGCTCGTCTCGTCCTTGCATGGGCGCACGGCTGGTGTGCACCTTTCCCTGGGCCGGCCTCGCGAAGGGAGGCTTCTTGGGTGCCTCCGCTCCGCGAAGAAGGTGCCGAACTCCGTTTCCAAAGGAGAGAGTCATGCGTCGATTGCTCGTCTCGGTAGGGAGCCTGATCGTGCTCGTGGGTTGTCAGGCCTCCTCCGGCCCACCTGACTATTCGGCAGTGTTCGATGGGTCGGGTGGACGGTGGATCGACCTCACCTACACCTACTCCGAAGAGACGATCTATTGGCCCACCGCCGACGGATTCCGGCTGGATGAAGTCGCGTACGGCGAAACGGAGTTGGGCTATTTCTACAGTGCGTACAATATCTCGACGGCGGAGCATGGCGGGACTCATCTCGACGCGCCGATTCATTTCTCTCGCGGCGGCATGTCCAGCGAGCAGATCCCGCTCGATCGACTCATCGCCCCAGCCGTGGTAGTGGACGTATCGGCGCGCGCCACTCCGGACTACCTGATCGACGTGGCGGATCTGGAGGAGTGGGAGCGAGCCCACGGTCCTATTCCGGACGGCGCGATTTTGCTTCTACGGACCGGGTGGGGAGAGCGCTGGCCCGACCGGCTCAGCTACTTGGGAACGGAGCGCGCGGGGGCGGAGGCCGTCGCGGAACTCCACTTTCCGGGCATTCATCCTGACGCGGCCCGCTGGATTACCGATCAACGAAACGTCGCCGCAGTGGGTATCGACACGCCCAGCATCGACTATGGCCAGTCTTCCGGGTTCGAGGCGCACGTGATCATCTATGGCGCCAACATCCCCGGGTTCGAGAATGTGGCCAACCTGCAGGAGCTTCCGGAGGCGGGCGCCTTCGTGGTCGCGTTGCCCATGAAGGTCGCGGGCGGGAGTGGTGGTCCGCTTCGGATCGTGGCATTCGTTCCCTACGAATCCGAGGGATCCTGATCGTGATCTCACCGGGGAAGGGTTTCTCACGGGTCCGGGTTTCTCGCTTGGCCGACGGCCGTCTCGCCGACCGCATGGACGTCGTGACGGTGGAGGAGCCGCTCGAGATCCGGGTGGAGTTCTCCCGGAACGGAGCGCGCGAGACCGTCGCCGTCTCGGTCACGATGCGAACGCCCGGCAACGACTTCGAGCTCGCGGCGGGATTCCTGTATGGTGAGGGACTCGTGCGAACCCGGGAGGATGTCGCCGAGATCAGCTACTGCCAGACGGACGAGCCTCAGACGTACAACATCGTCCTCGTGAAGCTGCGACCCGGAGCTCCCTTCGATCCGGACGCGCTTTCTAGAAATTTCTACATGAGCTCGAGCTGCGGGGTGTGCGGGAAGGCGTCATTGGAGGCGGTGGAAGTGCGAGGGTGCGAGCAGCTCCCTGACGAGGGCTTGAGCCTGGACCCGGCGATTCTACGCGGCCTACCGGAAAAGCTCCGGGCCGAACAGGGGCTCTTCGACCGCACGGGCGGCATCCACGCCGCGGGCTGCTTCGACGAATCAGGCGAGCTCGTCTCGGTGCGCGAAGACGTCGGGCGCCACAATGCAGTCGACAAGGTAGTGGGCCAGGCTTTTCTGGACGGTGAGCTTCCCTTGGGACGCAGCATCTTGACGGTCTCAGGACGAAGCTCGTTCGAGATCATGCAGAAGGCCTTGGCGGCGGGCATCCCCTTGGTCGTCGCCGTGGGGGCACCGTCCAGCCTCGCGGTGGACCTGGCGCGGAGCTTCAACATGAGCCTTCTCGGCTTCACGAAGTCGGACGGTTTCAACGTCTATGCGGGGGCGGGACGTATAGCCGGATGACGCCGGGGCTGGTGTCTTAGGCTTCCTTCGCTGCAGTGGACCTCGAAGAGCGCCATGCTGCCACCGCCACGAACGCTACCGCTGAAGCGCCGATCCCCCAGAGCGTGGGGTCCAACAAAGGAGACGACCCGGAGGGGTCGGCGAGGCGGGCCTGGTAGAGCTGGACTGAGATCAGCGTGGCCACCCCAGTCCCGCTGGCGGCCAAGGCCTCGGGCACAGCAGGTAGACGGGAGTACAGGCCGGCCACAACAGGCACGAAGAGGCAGACCGCCATCAGGGCGTAGAAGATGCTGAGGGCGCCGATGACCGAAGGCAACACGAGTGCCAGGAGCATAGCAAGCGCCCCCCCCATGAGAGCGGCCACGCGAGCCACGTAAAGCACCTGAGCGTCACTGGCGTCAGGGCGTACGAATCGGTTGTACAGATCCTTCGAGAGGGATGTGGACAGCATGAAGAGAATCGCATCGGCCGAGCTGATTTCCGCCGAGAACACGGCTGCGAGGCCCAGACTGCCCAATAGCATCGGAAGCCCGGCGGTGAGCACCAACATCAGCGCTTGCTCCTGGTCCGCCAGGGCGGGGTCGAAGGTACGGGCGATCATCCCGAGGAGCGGGGGAGCCAGAGCGAACAACAAGAGAGCCACGGCCGTGGCCGCCAGGCCAATCCGAATGGCGCGCTCATCGATCGCTCCATACACCTTCTGGATCAAGCCGGGCGAGACCATGAAGTTCGGACCGATGAGCGCCAGATAAATCCATCCGGAGCGGCCCCCCTGCCAGAAGTTCAGGTAGTCCGGCGTGCTCGGTGCCGCATCGACCACTGCGTCCCAGCCCCCGGCCACCCCCCACGCCCACGGCAACGCCACCGCGAAGCCGGCCACGAGGACGACGAGTTGCACCAGGTTCACCCACGCCGACGTGAGGAGTCCTCCAGCGGTGAAGTACGCGGTGACGACGATCCCGCCGATGAGTACGCCCGCCCAGTGCGGCGTCCCCGCGACGAAGGTCAAGATCTTGGCCATGGCGATGAGTTGAGCCGCCAAGAGCGCAGGGGTCCCGATCCAGAGGAGCGCGGTGATCGTGGCCCGAACCGAGGACCCGTAGCGGAGTTCCAGATAGTCGCCGACCGTATAGAGGCCCTTTTCTCTGGCGATCCGCCAGATCCGCGGTCCGATCCAAAACGCCAACACCAGCGTCCCCACGCCGGCCGACCCGACCCACCACCAGGCGGAGAGACCGTCTCGATAGCCCAGCCCAGCAGCTCCAACCGTGCTTCCAGCACCTATGTTCGCTGCCAGGACGGTGGAAAAGAGGAGCACCCCGCTCAGGCGGCGGTCGGCCACGAAGAAGCCCCGGCTGGTCTCGACGCGGCGGCCGATCCACAAGCCGAGGCCGATGAGCCCCGCCGAATAGACGAGTATAAGAAAGAGGGTCGCGTTCAAAGGCGGCAGCTTGGAAGGGGGTCTCTCACCTGCCCGTGCTTATGTCGGCGGCGGCGGGAAACCCCGGGACTCCGGTTGCCGCCCTCACGGCCCGGAGAATCGCCTCCGCCATCACGTCGGCCGCCAGGGCTCCGATCGTCGATACCGAAGCGGACTCAGAAAAGGTGCCCGTGGCCAAAGAGAACACCGTGTCTCCGTCGCTAGGCGTGTGGGCGGGGTAGATCGTACGCGCCAGGCCGTCCTGGGCCATCTGCGCGACTTTCGTGGCCCCGGCCTTCGTGAGCGCCGCGTTGGTTGCGACGACTCCGATGGTGGTGTTGTCGCCATCTTCCGGCTGGTTAGCCGCTCGCTCCCGAAGCAGCACACGCGCATCGGCGAGCCCGCGTCCATCGGCCGTACGAACCCCGGCGATGACCGACCCCGTCTCCGGATCGATGATGTCTCCCACTGCGTTGACCGCGACGATGGCGGCCACCGTGAGTCCGTCGTCGAGCGTGACCGAGGCCGTTCCGATCCCGCCCTTCATGGCGCGGGCGATGCCACGCAGTTTCCCGACCGTGGCGCCGGCGCCGGCGCCGACATTGCCCTCGGCGGATGTCTCCGTGCTGGCGTGGGTCGCCGCGCGATAACCACAGTCTGCGTCGGGCCGGATGCGTGGGTCATCACCGACCGACAAATCATTGAGGATCGCTCCGACCACGATCGGTACGACGACTCCGCTAGTCCGGTAGCCGACGTCACGCTCGTCCAGATACCGTACGACTCCGCTCGCGGCGTCCAATCCGAACGCGCTGCCGCCGGAGAGCACGACCGCGTGCACTTCCTGCACCGTATTCACAGGATCGAGCAGATCGGTCTCTCTCGTACCCGGTGCGCCGCCACGGACGTCTACACCCCCCACGGCCCCGCCCTCGGCCAGCACCACCGTGCAACCGGTCGGGCGCTCGCTCAGGGTAAAGTGACCGACTTTGAGACCGGGGATCGCCGTGAGCCCCCACGCCAGTTCCTGTGCATGGGAGGGCGACGGAACACCTAGGAGGGCCAGGGTGGCGGCGGCGATGCCGAGGAAGGCGGCGCCTGCCACGGCAAGGAAGGCGGGACCGAAGCGCCTCTTCATATTCCTATCGATTTCCGATCGGCCTGGAGTTGTGCTTTTCGTACAAACGAGTGGCGCGATCATCCATATCGCGAAGCCCCTTCTTCCCGTAGAAGGCTGTTGGTGCCTAAGTGAACCGCTACGCAGCTTAATCGGATCCTGGTTACCGAGCCACCCGCCGAGCCACCCACCGAGCCACCCGCCGGGTTCGCATCGGGCACCCACCGGGTACCCACCGAGTACCCACCGAGTCCCTAACGGTAGTTGCCGAACTGGAGTTCCATCCCCCAGTCGTCTTTGCGGAGGAACGCCATGACCTGCTGCAACTCATCCCTGGAGGGGCTCGTGACCCGCAATTCGTCCTCTTGGATCTGGACCTGGACCTTCTTGAATCCGTGGCTCTTGACCGCCTTCACCATCTTTCGTGCAGTCTCCTGGTCGATCCCGAGCTTTAGGCCCATCTCCTGGCGGGCGCGCCCGAGACCGCCGGTCTCGACTTTGCCTTGGTCCAGATTCTTCACGGGAACGCCTCTCCGCGAGAGTTTCTCTCGGACCACCTGAAGGACGGCCGTCAGGCGATATTCGTCATCCGCCTCCAGCTTGATCGCCCCGCGGTCCCGGTCGAATTCGACCGTGCAGTCCGTGCCCTTGAAGTCGTAACGGGTGGCGATTTCTTTACGCGCCTGATTCACCGCGTTGTCGACCTCCTGGAGATCGACTCCGGTGGAGACATCGAACGAGCTTTTCTTGGCCATGGGATCCTCGGTGTGCCGCGACTGCTGAACGAAAGCCCTGAATGTGTGGCTCCGGGGCCGGCTGGTCTACACTGTCGCCGAAGGCTCGACCCCATCACCGGCTCCGTCCCCCGGCCCCTCCGCTTGCCCCGCAAAGCGCAGCGGTAGCTCCACGGTGAACCGGGTTCGGCCCGGTTCCGAGTCGAGGCGAATCGAGCCCTCGTGCTTCTCGACGACGATCTTGTAGGTGGTGTTGAGACCGAGACCGGTCCCCTCGCCGGGCGGTTTCGTGGTGAAGAATGCATCGAACACACTCGACTGGTTTTCCTCGGGGATACCGGGTCCGTCGTCCTCGATCTCGACGACGATGCTGTCCCCCGAGTGAGAGGTTTGGAGTCGGATCTGTCCCTGGCCGTTCATCGCATGGACGGCGTTGTCGATCAAGTTGGTCCAGACCTGGTTCAACTCACTTCCGAGCGCCTCGATCTCGGGGAGGTCCGGAGCCAACTCCTCCTTCACGGTGACGCCTTCCCTGAGCTTGCTTCGCAGAATGACCAACGTGTTCCGGAGCCCCTCGTTGACGTCCACGCTCTGAACCGGCGCCTGCCCCAGATAGGAATAGTCCTTCATGGCACCGACGATCTCCGAGATCCGTCCCGTGCCTTGCTTGATCTCTTCCAGGAGCCGGTACACCCGATATGCGCTTACCTGCCAAGACACCACCTGTCCGAGGTGCGTTGCGCCCACGCGGTCGCGGAGGGCGGCGAGATCATCGACGGTTTCGTTCCCTTCGACCAACACGGGCGCGATATCCCACGGATCCTGGACCCCATTGTCCTCGAGCCAATCCTCCAGCTCCGCCTCCGCGTCGGAACGCTGAAGCGGCGTCAAGAGACAGGGGCACGTCGCTGCCGCCCGGACTTTGTCGTTCAGCTCGTCGAGCACCTGTTCGGATTCAGTCGAAAGTTGTGCGCCACGCAGCTCGATCTGTGCCTGCTGAAGTGCGGCGAATGAGGACTCGAGCTGCTCGGCCGCGCGCTGCGCCGCCGCAGCCGGGTTGTTGAGCTCGTGTGCGACCCCGGCGGCCAGCGTGCCGATAGTCGCCATCTTTTCGGTCTGCCGCAGAGCGCTCTCCGCCGCCTTCTCCCGCGTGACGTCGGATCCGTAAACGAAGACGAATAGTCCCTCCGTCCCTGCCGCGTGGGTAAGAACGAAGAAGCTGTCTCCGATCTTGGATTCGACTGCGATGGGGTCGTCGGATGCCAGGATGCGGGTCCACTGGTCGTCATCGACGGCTGGGACAAGATCGAGCCAACTCTTCCCCGTCAGGTCATCGGATCCGAACACGGCTGCTGCTGCAGGATTCGCCAACAGTACATTGCCTTGGCGATCGAGCCGGCAAACCGGTCCGGGATTCATGTCTGGGAAGCGAGCCAGCTCTGCCAGAGCGCGCTCGGCCGCTTTCAGCTCGGTGACGTCGGATCCGTACACGAAGACCTGATCCGCCAAAGACTCGTGGCGAAGTGTGAAGGAATAACATCGGTCCCCCACCGCGGCCTCGTGTTGGACCAGCTCACCCCCACTGAAGACCTTCTTCCAAAGCGCTTCGTCGATCCCGGGGCACAACTCCAGCCACGACAGGTCGTTGATGCTCTCCCTTCCGAACAGTTGACTCGCCGCCGGATTCGCCCGTAAGACCGTGCCATCGGCCGAAAGCCTGGCGACGGGCCCCGGGTTCATGGCCGGGAAGCGGGCTCTTTCGGCCAGCTCCTGCTCGGTGGCTCTCTGGACGGAGACGTCGGTACCGTAGATGAAGATCTGATCCATTTCCGACGGGTGCGTGACCGCGAGGCGGAACCACTGGTCTCCGATTGCGACGTCCTCGTGAACCAGCTCGCCTCCAGCCAAGGCCCGGCCGCGGGCGTCCTCGGGAAAGCTGGGACATACGTCCCAGAAACAACTTCCCTCGAGATCGGGACCGAAGAGGTCTCGCGCCGCCACATTGCTCCGGCGGACGGTGCCGTCCATGTCGAGCCGGAGGACGGGGCCCGGGTTCATGTCGGGGAAGTGCGCCATCTCGTCCACTAGCGCCTCGGCCTGCTTCCGGGCGTCGATGTCGCTCCGCGAATTTGGAACCATTGCGCGTCCCTGGCGATTCAAGGAACATGTGACGCCGCGTGCACTGCGCGGCATGAGGAGAGTGGATGACTTTGGGTACAGATACGCGGAGCCGAACGTCGATGCCAGAGCAAGACCCGACGAGCCTTCCCGTGGCTTATCCGAGCACCATTCGGGAATGGTGCGCTCTTGCCTGCCGAAAATCCGTGGTCTTCAGGGGTCTCAAGTTCTGCTTGGTCGTCGGGACGATCCTCATCGCAATCAATCACGGGGATGCGATCTTGGCCGGGGAGCTCACGCGGACCAACTACGTAAAGATGGGTCTCACGGTGATCGTGCCCTATTTGGTGTCGGTACTGTCGAGCGTCGGGGCGCTGGTTCAGAACGCCCGTATGGGGCGGTGACGGAGCGGGTCCGCGACGCGCTTGCGGGCTCTCCGGGATAGGACGGAGATCATGAGCGGACAACCCGTTGCCCACCACTGCACCACACTCGTGTTGGGTAGTGGCGTGGCCGGCTTGACCTATGCGCTTCGTGCTGCCGAGCACGGTCCGGTTCTCATTCTGACCAAGAAATCCCGGAGCGACTCCTCGACGAACCGGGCTCAAGGTGGGCTCGCCGCGGTCCTCGATCCGACCGATTCCTTCGAGCTACACGTGGCCGACACCCTCGAGGCGGGGGCGGGGTTATGCCGGCGGGACGTAGTCGAGGTCGTGGTACGTGAAGGGCCCGCGTTGGTTCGCAGCCTCACGGAGTTGGGCGCCTCGTTTGCGCACACGGACGGTGATATCGAGGGTCTCGATCTGGGCCTGGAGGGGGGGCACAGCCGACGACGAATCGTGCATTCGAAGGATCGCACGGGTCAAGAAATCGAGAGTACGTTGCTCGCCGCCGTGGCGAGGCACGCCGAAATCGGAGTCCTCGAGCACCACCTCGCGCTCGATCTTTGGGTAGGCGCAGATGGCAAGAGCCGCCGCTGTTACGGCGCGTCGTTTCTCGACCAGGAGACCGGAGCGACCGGGTTGGTTCGAGCGGAGCATACGATGCTCTCCACCGGAGGCTGTGGAAAGGTCTACCGGTATACGACCAACCCCGACATCGCCACCGCGGACGGCGTCGCGATGGCGGCGCGGGCCGGATGCTCGCTCGGGAACATGGAAATGGTCCAGTTCCACCCGACCTGCCTTCATCATCCGGATGCAAAGAGCTTCCTGATCTCGGAGGCAGTTCGCGGAGAAGGTGCAGTCCTCCGGAACCTCGCCGGTGAGGAGTTCATGAACGAGCACCATCCGCATGGCTCGCTGGCGCCTCGCGATGTGGTCGCCCGCGAGATCGACCGGGAGACCAAGCGCCGAGGCGACAAGTTCGTCTTATTGGATGCGTCGAGCATCGGTGAAGAGCGATTTCGGGAGCGCTTTCCGGTGATCTCGGCGCGCCTGGAGGAGTACGGGATCGTCGCGGGCCGGGACCCCATCCCGGTCGTTCCCGCGGCGCACTACATGTGCGGCGGCGTGGCTGTGGATCTGGACGGGCGTACCGAGATCGAGGGGCTCTTTGCCGCAGGTGAGGTGGCGTTCACGGGTGTGCACGGAGCCAACCGGCTGGCGTCCAACTCCCTGCTCGAGGCCTCGGTGTTGGCGGAGCGGGCTGGAGCCATCGAGCCTGAGCCCGGCGAGAGACCGGAGCCGCCGCCGTCTCCCCCACCGGGAACGGACCCCCCACTACCGGACCAGGGCGTGATCCTGGACCACGAGTGGGACGCCGTCCGAAGCCTGATGCTGAACTACATGGGACTGGTCCGATCCCGCGGGCGGCTCGATCGCGCCGTGACCCGGCTGTCGGAAATGCGAGAGTGGTCGGACCACCTCTACCGGACGAGCAAGCCGTCATCGGACCTGGCGGAGCTTCGCAATCTCTCACTCGCCGGGCTCATCATGGCGACATCCGCCCGTGCTAGAGAGGAGAGCCGTGGGCTGCATGCGCGCCTCGACTTTCCTGAGACCGATGCGGTGCCGCGTGAATCCTGGAGCCGGATCGGAGAGGGTGGGGTGGAGGTGTCGATGCGGCCCCTGGAAGCTTCTGAGCCTGCGCCTGTGGAGTGAGGCGGTCGGTGGTAAGGGCGCCTCGGCTCAGTTCAGCGCGGCCGTCCCCAGCCCCGAGCCGTATCCTTCGATCTCGATGACCTTCACGATTTCCTGGCTCGCCGTATCGATAACGACCACCGTGCCTGCCCGTGCATTGTCGCCCAGGTCGTACCGAGGCGCATACAGGTGGCCGCCTCTGCCCTGGTCCTCGGCCATCTCGAGGTTCCGGCTGGAGATATAGACGAAGCGCCCGTCCGGTGATACGGCAGCTCCGTGGGGCTGCGCGAGCCCGTTCCCCTCGATCACTTTAGTGAACGTTCTCGTCTCCATGTCGATCACGTTGACCGTATTGGCCCGATTGTTACCCACGTAGACCCAGCGCCCACCCGGCGTGAAAACCGGATGCCACGGAGCGGCGTTTACAGCGATCGTATCCACCGGGGTCATGACGGGCGCCCGATCGAGATCGAACACGAACACAGTGCCCGTGAGCTCGGTCGTTCCGATCATCCATCGTCCATCCGGCGACACCGCGAACCCGACGATGGTGTGCTGGCGGTCCCCCTCGAGCTCATCGAGCTCCACGGTCTCATCCTCCGGATAGAAGGTCGCGATCTGGTTGACCGCCAGGCTGGCCGTAAAAACCGTGCCCGTACCGGGCCGTACGGCCATCGCGTGGGGTCTCGGCAGGAAGACGCCCACCTCCTCGAGCGTCATGTCGGACCGGCGTATCACGCCGATGGCCTGCGGCGGTGAGACGGCCGCCATGGAGCGGCCGGCGTAGAGGCTTTCGCCGTCGGGATCGAGGGCCAGGAGGCCCGGCCGCTCGAAGTCGTTGCGCTCGACCAATGCGTTGTCGCGGTCGAACTTGAGGATCTGATTGGCGGCGATGGCCGATACGTACCAATGAGAGCCGTCCGGCTCGACGGCGATGTGGTGGGGCGATGCGTTTTCCGGGAGTCCGTGCTGCTGGAGGTCCACGGTGCGGATCACCTGGTTGGTCTCCATGTCGATCACGGATACGAGGGCGACGCTCTGATTGGCCGCATAGAGTAGGTGTTGGGCGTCCGCAAACGGGACCTCCCCGGTTTCCGACGGGGCACCCTCATCGATCCACTCGTCCAGAAGCGCCACCTCGGCCGGGTTCAGGCGCTCAGCACCCAATTCCGCCGGATGCGGCCCGCCCACGAGCTTGGTCGTCAACTCGATCAACAGTGAGCGAGCGGCGTCGAACGGGATGATCGCCTCGCCGTGGTCGGAGCCCGCGATCAGCGCCTGCCAGGAGTCGAGCCGCAGGCCGCGCGCGGCGTCAGCGCCGGCGTGGCAGGATGTGCACTTCCCGTCCAGGACACGTTGGACATCCGCGTAGGGGATGGCCAGGCGGGCGTTGTCGTCGTGAGGGGTCCCCGCAGCCTCACGCCCACCGATGGCCAGGCCCGAGCCCAGGAACGATAGGCAGATCACAAAGCCTGATGTGGCCTTCAAGTAATTTCTCCCAGGAGGGGGCACCACCTCATACGCCAATTATACCGACGCAGCCGCTCTGGTGTTCGATCCACGATCCCTCTCCCAGGCTACCCATATTTCCATCTATCTAATATGTTTTTCCATATGAAAACAACGCTGAACATAGACGATACCGTTTTCCGCGACCTGAAGGCAGAAGCGGCCCGCCAGGGTAGGACGATGTCCGACCTGGTCGAATCGGCTCTCAGAGTGCTGCTGCGGGCTCCCGACGAGTCCCGCGAACTGCCTCCTCTACCGTGCTTCAGCGGGGGAAGCTACCAGGTCGATATCGCGAACCGGGACCAACTCTTCGATAGGATGGAGACTGAGTAGTGTTCGTCGTGGACACCAACGTCTTGGTCCACGGTGCGAACCGGGACTCGCCCTTTTACGAGGCGACGCGATCCCAGATCGAGACGTGGAGGGGTAGAGCATCCGCCTGGTACATCACCTGGGGGATCGCGTACGAGTTCCTGCGGGTCGTCACGCATCGGCGGGTACTGGAACAGCCCTGGACTGTGAAACACGCGTGGGCTTTTCTTCAGGCCCTTCTGGCCTCTCCAGGCCTCTCAGTCCTGCTCCCCACTGGGCGACACGCCTCGGTCGCATCAGAGGTCTTCAGCGAGGTTCCCCACATTCGAGGCAACCTGATTCACGACGCGACCACAGCCATTCTGATGCGAGAGCACGGGATCAAGGTCATCTACACCCAGGACACGGATTTCCATCGGTTCCCCTTTCTGGAGCCGGTTGATCCGACCGTCTAGGGCACCGGCCGCTCCGGCGCCAACTGGACCCTCTGCACCGGGCGCGTTTCGGGCCGACCCGCTGAAGGTCAGCCCGTGTACCGCACCGTCCCCTCGTGGATCAACAGCCCCTCCACGTTGCGCACGGTCATCTGGGGCCGTCCTTGGCGGGGGCCCATGGACGCCGCGCCGTACGCGCCGTCCTTGTTGATGGCAACGAACTTTTCCCGAGGGAAGAAGTTCGGGTTCACGTTCCGGTACTTCTGGACGATCAGCTCGCACGCGTCCTCACAGGCCTCCTGGGGTGAGCGCCCCTGACCCATGCGCGTGACGATGTAGAACGAGGCGCAGCTCTTGATGACGTCCTCTCCGCGGCCGGTGGCCCCCGCGGCGCCGATGTCGTTGTCGACGTAGAGCCCGGCCCCGATGATCGGAGAGTCGCCGATCCGTCCGTTGACCTTCCAGCTCAAACCGCTCGTAGTTGTGATGCCGGAGATGTCGCCATTCGAGTCGACGGCCAGGACGTTGGTCGTTCCGTAATGGAAGTCGAGGGGTTCATCACCGTTCGCTGAGCTGGCGCTGCGGGGGCCGGCTACCGAGTTGGAGCCATCAGGCACCAAGTTGGCGCCTCGCCCATCCAATCCCGGGTCGGGAAGATTTCTCAAGTGATCGGGGGGACCCCAGTCGTCCGAGTTGCTGTGTTCCTCGCGCCAGCGCAGCCAAGCGGCTCGCGAGCGCTCGGTGTGCAGATTCTCCTCTTGGAACCCGAACGAGCGGGCGAACTCGAGTGCGCCGGCGCCGACCAGTATGACGTGGTCGGTCCGCTCCATCACCAGGCGGGCGACCGACGAGGGGGTCTTGATGTTTTCCAGCGACGCAACGGCCCCCGCGTTGTAGGTCCTGCCGTCCATGATGGAAGCATCCAGCTGGATGACGCCCTGCTCGTTCGGAAGGCCCCCGTATCCGACGCTCGAGTCGTCAGGGTCCACCTCGATCACGTTGGCGCCGCGCTCGACCGCATCGAGGGCGGTGCCTCCTCCTTCAAGGATCTCCCAGGCCTGTCGGATGGCCTCCCGGCCGGTCTCGTTCGTGTGGCTCGTGACGACCAGCGGAGCACCCTCCGCGCTCTGCCTCTGGGGGGTCACCGATTTAGGGAGGCGCCCTAGTGCGGTGACGCCCGCCCCAACCGTTACGCTGTGGCGGACGAAGTCCCGCCGGCCGATCTCATTTCTTTTCCCGCTCATGGAAGTAACCCCCGTATCTCGGTAATACGCTCGCCGATTCCTACCCGATGACTGACCGTCTGGATGCTAGGACCTTCGTGCAGTATCCGGCAAGCCGGGTTCCCGCGGGCAGGGATGGTGGCGAAATGCTTGCAGAGGAACATACCATGTAGTATGGTATGTTTTGAGGCCCGATGCACCTGCGGTGATCGATGCGCCGAATCTCGGATGAGAGAGAGAGACGCCGATTCTGCAGAGCCAGTGTGACCATCTTCGGAGGCATGACAATGCGAACTTGGAGCGGTGCCTTGGTGTCGATGCTGACGTGGGCGGTCCTGCCCGCATCGATCGTTGCCCAAGCGGAGGGTGAAGCGGAGGGTGATCCGGAGGGACGCCAAGAGATCGGTTGCTTTCGGGGCCGCCCTCTTCCTGCGTGCAAGAGCTTCTGGATCGTCGAGATGCAGGGAAGCGCACCCGTGGCGCAGACATCACGCGCCGTGCAAAGCCCGGGTGGCCCTAGGTTCGCGCAAGAGGCCTTTTCCAGCCAGTTGGAGTGGAACCTGGGCCACATGGTCAATATGGGTTCAAGGTACGCCATCGGGGGCGTGGTCACGGCCGGCACGGGCAACGGCGACGTTCTCACGGGCCTGAAGCTGCGTGTTCGACGTTGGCTCCACTCCGACTTGAGCCTAGAAGCCGAAGGGGGGCTACTGTGGAACGACGCAAACGGAGGCACGACATTCGGCGGCGCCGGAGGGACTGCTGCGCTGCGACTCAACGTCCGTGACCAAGGCTCGTTCTATGTCCGGTGGGACATGCTGCCGGTGGCCAGTCGATCCGGCATCTCTCACGATCCCTACGACCGGTCCACGAGCACCTGGCACGATCCCGGCGGAGCGCAGCACGCGTTATCCATCGGAGTCGGGACAGGGAGTGTGCCCGCGCTCATCACCACTGGTGCAGTCGGTCTTACGGTGGCGGTCCTTTTTGCCATCATGGTAGGAGAGGGCTACTGAGGTCCGGATCGCGATGGCCCGCGGGGTTGGCCTGAGTTACAGTTGCACGCCGCGCACGGTCGGGACAAAGCACGACAGGTGGAGCGAGACTGGGATGGCCAGGAGATCGCAAAAGGACTGGATCGAAGAGGGTTTTCAGATTCTGGCCACTGAGGGCGACGGAGGACTCACGGTGGACGCCCTCTGCGAGCGCCTCGAGCGCACCAAGGGATCTTTCTATCACCATTTCGAGGGTCGTCCTGGATACGTCGAGGACCTCCTGGCCGAATGGGAGCGGCAGGCCACGGACCGCATCATCGCCTCCGGCAGCTCCGACGCTCCGGTAAGGGAGCGGTTGCGCGCGGTCAACAAGCAGGCTTCGGAGCTCAGGAACGCGAGGTTGGAAAGAGCAATCCGGGGTTGGGCGGCCCGCGAGCCCCAGGCGCGTCACGCCCAGGATCGAGTCGACCGGAAGAGGCTCGAGTTTCTGATCGAGCTCTGTACCGAGCGGATGCGTGATCCTGACGCGGCGGGGATGCTGGCCAAGATCTTCCAGCTCGCCCTTGTCGGTGCTCAGCACCTCGATCCTCCGCTCGAAGGCGATGACTTGTACGTTACGCTTCGGTTCCTCGACCCACTCTTCGACGTCGAGGGCGGAGGAGCATAGCTACCTGGGTAGTGATCGGCTGCTGCTGCGCCACTGGGGCGCGAAGATCCCGGAAGAAGGAAACAGAATGGTGAGCGAGTATCGCGCTGACGGCCGGATCACCGACGAATACTACGACAGTGAGCTACTCCGGCTTCAAGTTCAGCTCGTGGATCTCCAGGAGTGGATCAAGCAAAAGGGGCTGAGGGTCGCCGTGATCTTCGAGGGCCGTGATGCCGCGGGGAAGGGGGGCGTCATCAAGCGGATCACGCAGCGGCTGAACCATCGTATCGTCCGGGTGGTGGCCCTCGGGATCCCGACCGAGCGCGAGCGAAGCCAGTGGTACTTTCAGCGATACGTCCCGCATTTGCCCGCGAAAGGGGAGATGGTGCTCTTCGACCGCAGTTGGTACAACCGCGCGGGCGTGGAGCGGGTGATGGGATTCTGCACCGACGATGAATACCAGGAATTCCTTCGGTCCTGTCCGGATTTCGAGCGGATGCTGGTCCAGTCCGGGATGATCCTGATCAAGTACTGGTTCGCCATCAGTCCCGAGGAACAGGAGCGGCGTTTCCGCAAGCGGATCAGTGATCCGACCAAGCGTTGGAAGATCGGTCCCATCGATGTCGCCTCCCGCGGCCGCTGGACCGACTACTCCCGGGCTAAGGACACGATGTTTGGGCACACGGACGTCGAAGAGGCGCCCTGGCACCTGGTCGGAACCGACATCAAGCGGCACGCGCGCCTCAACTGTATCAGCCACCTGCTCCATTCGGTTCCGCACGAGGACATCCCGGACGAGCCCGTCGAGCTCCCGGACCTCCAGAGAGACCCCGACTACCGCCGCCCGCCGATCGACTCACTGAATTGGGTCCCGGAGGTCTACGGGTCGGGCGCGAAGGATGCGGAACGAGACAGAGGTCTCTAGCCAGTCGTCCGACCCTACAGGCATCGGCTCCGGGACGTTTCGGAGAGGCTTTTGACTCATCTACGGGTTTTCTAGTTGACAAGCACGCAAGTGCTCCCCATGTTGCTACTAGAATTCCCGTAATAAAGGATTTGACGATGCCCCCAGACGCCTTCACTCCGCGTGAACTGGACGTGATGTCCATCCTCTGGGACCTGGGCTCCGCGACGGTTGCGGAGGTCCAGGAGCGCATCGCCGACCCCCTCGCCTACACGACCGTGCTATCGGTCCTCAGGACACTCAAGGAGAAGGGGTTCGTGCGGCACGAGCCGGAGGGGCGGGCCTACCGCTACTACGCTCTCGTGGACTGGACGGCCGCCGGCCGTCAGGAACTGCGGCGGTTGGTGAAGAAGGTCTTCAAGGGTTCGCCCGAATTGCTTCTCGTCCAACTCGTTTCCGACCGTGGCATGGACGAACACGAGCTCCGCAGGCTGCGTCAGTTGGTCGACGAGCGCCTGGGCGAGGGCTCGGAAGGGGAGGAAGACTGATGCTTCTCAACCTGATCGTCTACGTGATGACCGTGAGCCTCTTACTGGGCCTGGCGGCCTGGGCCTTGGAACGGGCGGTGCGGGTGTTCGCATTTCCCACACGGTGGATCTGGGCTGGGGCGATGGCCGGGTCCTTCGGGTACATGCTCGCGGCAATCATGCGCCCCGTGACCTCTTCGCAGCCATTCGGGACGGTCATCGCCACTCCACTCGATGCTCTTCTCACCCCCGTCGTCGAGTCCATTACGCGGTTGGACGCGTCACCCTCGGGCACTGGCCTCAACACGCTTCTCGGTGTGGTTTGGGTGGTACTGACTCTGGCGGTCGTCTCGGTCCTCGTGCGGGCCCACTTGCGCCTACGTTCGGACCGGTCCACCTGGACGTCATCGGAGCTCGATGGCTGGGCAGTTCTGGTCTCGGAAGATCTCGGCCCCGGCGTAGTGGGATGGATCCGGTCGGCGATCGTGATGCCGCGCTGGGCGTTTCGTATGTCCCCCCAGGAGCGAGAGTTGATGGTCCGGCACGAAGCGGAGCACTGCCGTGCAGGCGATACCCGAGTGGCCGGCGTCACGCTTCTTCTCCTGGCGCTCCTGCCGTGGAACCTCCCTCTATGGTGGCAGGTTCACCGCCTCCGGGTGGCCATCGAGATCGATTGCGACGAGCGAGTCCTTCGCCGGTTGGCTGATGTAAAGCGTTATGCCCGACTTCTCGTCGAGATCGGCGCTCGAGGAACGGCTTCACGACTGAGCGCGCTGGCCTTCGCTCGCCCAACCCCACCGATTGAACGGAGGATCCTCGCCATGACCGACACTCGGAACGACCCCAGGTATATCCGCACGGCTGGACTGACGGTTCTCGCGGCTCTCCTCGTCGTGGCCTCGTGTCAGGTAGAGCAACCCGCGACGGTCGTTGAGCCGGAGCAAGTGACGGGCGACGCCCGCCTGGAGGCCATCGACGGGACTGAGCGAGTCGTCGTCACGCCAAGCGACGACGTCGGGGTCGAGGAGGCCTCCCCGACTACCGACACGGATCCCGAGGCGGTTCAGCCGGATCCGGAAGAAGTCGATGAGGTGCAGGCAGCAATCGAGGTCTTGCGGGCAGCCAGTCGGTTGGAGCCTCTAACGCCCGAGATCATCCGGGCGAACCCGGAGTTGCAGGCAGCAGCCGAGGCCCTGCGAGCAGCCGGTCAGTTCGAGCCTCCCACGCCCACGGAAGTCCGTGCGGGCCCGGTGTTCACGCCCATGACCGTGTCGCCGGAAATCCTCAACAGGACTGAGATTCAGACGGCTTTGATCAGGGAGTATCCTGCCGCTCTTCGCGATACCGGAATCGGCGGGCAGGTGGTCGTTTGGTTCTTCATTTCGGAAGAGGGCAGGGTGTTGGACAGGAGAATCTCTGAGAGTTCAGGTCAAGCGGCATTGGACGCGGCGGCCCTCAACGTCGCGGATGTCTTCAGATTTTCGCCAGCTCTGAACCGGGAACAGGTCGTCCAGGTTTGGATCCGGCTGCCCATCACGTTTCAGGTGCAGAACTGACGAGGGCCTAGTCGAACTGTCGTTCCCGCCCGAAGGGCAACCAAGGTAGATCCGGTATCGGCTCTGACATATCGGTGATGTGAGGTCCGCTAGGCCGTTCGGTCTAGCGCCACATCAGGGTCGGACCCGTGTGGCCCGGCGTGCGGCGTGGTACCTTTATTCGATCGTCCAAACCGACGAGAAAGAAGCGCCCCGCCGCCCAAAGCCGACGCCCAAGGAGCGACCGCATGTCCTTCGCCACGGTACGACCGACCGCCATGGGGCTGATGCTCATGGTGCTCGCCGCGTTTTCGACACCTCAGACCGGCCTCCATGCCCAACAGGCTATCGACCAGGAGTACACGGCTCGGATCCTTGAATTCACCACCGAGGAGTTCTTCTCGACGCCTTATGTGGATCACTTGCCGGCGTCGGAGACGGTCCCGACCCCCCTCGACATTCTAGGTCACATCGTGGGCGCGGCTGATGTGCTCAGCTACCCGGAGGAGATCTACGAGTATATGCGGGCCGTGGCGGATGCCTCGCCCCGTGTGCAGGTCCACTCGATGGGACGCACCGAGGAAGGGCGAGAGCTCATCCTCGTACTCGCCTCGAGCGAAGAGAACCTCCGGAACCTCGAGGTTCACAAGGCGAATACGGCCCGGCTGGGTGACCCGCGGGTGACCAGCGCGGCCGAGGCGGCGAGCCTCATTTCCTCCACGGTGCCGATGTATTGGGCGACGGGTGCGATCCACTCACCCGAGACGGGCTCTCCCGAGATGCTCATGGAGCTCGTGTACCGTCTGGCGGTCGAAGACACGGAGTTCGTGCGCGCGATCCGCGACAACGTGATCTTCATGGCCACGCCGGTGATCGAGGTGGACGGCCGGGCAAAGGTGGTGGATCTCCATATGGGTCCCCGCAAGGACCCGGACGTGAATCTGCCGACCCGCCCGCTCTTCTGGGGCCAGTACGTGGCCCACGACAACAACCGGGACGGCATGGGACTGTCCTTGGAGCTCTCCAAGGCGGTCGTGAGGACCTACTTGGAATACCGGCCGGTGATTTTTCACGACCTCCACGAGTCGGCGTCCCATCTATACACCTCCACCGGGCGAGGGCCGTATAACGCGTGGATCGACCCAATCGTGATCAATGAGTGGAATCGCCTTGCGTACAAGGAAGTCGAGGAGATGACCGCTCTGGGCGTGCCCGGCATCTATACGCACGACTTCTACGATGGGTGGGCCCCCAACTACATGATGTGGGTTGCGCACCTCCACAACGGAATCGGTCGGTTCTACGAGACGCAGGGGGCCGGTAGCGGGGCGACGAGGGTCATCCGAACCAACGTGGAGCGTCAGTGGCATCGGCCCAACACGCCGCTCCCCGAAGTCGTTTGGTCGATCCGCAACAACGTCAACCTTCAGCAGAGTGCGATCATGATCGCGCTCAACGAGGTGGCCAACAATCGCGAGGAGTTCATGTCGAACTTCTGGCGAAAGTCCCAGCGTTCCGTGGCGAAGGCGACGGCCGAGGGGCCGGCGGCATACGTCTTTCCGGCGGACGAGCGCCGGCAGGGGCAGCAGGCCACGCTTCTCGCGCTCTTTCAACAGCACGGCTTCGAGATCCACCAGGCCGACGACGATTTCGAGGTGGGCGAGGCGGAGTACGGAGGGGGCAGCTACGTCGTCCGCATGGATCAGCCCTTCTCCCGGGGCGCCGACATGCTCCTCGACAAGCAGTACTACAACCCGAACGATCCGCGCCCGTACGACGATGTGGGCTGGACCCAGGGAGCGCTCTATGACGTCGAGACCGTCCGGGTTGAGGAGACCGCGATTCTGGACGTCCCGATTACGTTGATGGAGGACCGAGTCGCGGCGCCGGGCGGAGTGGCGGGTGATGGCTCGCCGCGGGCCTACGTCATCAACTACAACGCGGACAACGGCTTGGCGTCGTTCGCGTTTGCCTACCCCCAGCTCACGATCGAGGCGGCGGAACAGGGGTTCACGGCGGAGGACCGAGACTTCAACGCGGGCTCGTTCATCATTCGAGTGGATGGGGCCAGTGGACGGGTTGGAGTCGGCGCCGATGCAGCAAACGTCTTGCGGTCGACGCTGGCCGAAGCCGGTCGCCAA
Source organism: Longimicrobiales bacterium (assembly GCA_965249775.1). Classification (GTDB taxonomy): domain Bacteria; phylum Gemmatimonadota; class Gemmatimonadetes; order Longimicrobiales; family Gaopeijiaceae; genus UBA822. Next base: position 1,514,804 of record OZ252253.1, on the reverse strand, counting down.
TACGGCTTTACGGCGTATGGAGTCGACTCGGCTCCGGACGTCCCCACGCATCTGGTGGAGACGCCCCGTGTGGCGGTCATGCACACCTGGACGACCACCCAGACGGAAGGATGGTTGAGGGTGGGGCTGGATCAGCATGGGATTCCCTTCGACTACATCTCGGTGCATGACGTTAGGGACGACCCTGTTCTGCGGGACAGTTACGACGTCATCCTGTTCGGTCCGTCGAGTGCTGATGCGCTCAGTATTATCGAGGGGCTTCAGGGAGACGAGCCGGTGCCCTGGCGGGCGTCCGATATCACGCCGAACATCGGGCGCCAGGCGTCGACGGTCGACATGCGGGGCGGGCTCGGTCTCGAGGGCGTCTTGAATCTCCAGACGTTCGTGGAGTCGGGAGGCGTCTTCGTGACGCTGTCGTCCTCTTCTTCGCTGCCCACGCACTTTGGGCTGACGCGGGGCGTGTCCATCCGGAGCACACCCGATCTGTGGGCACGAGGGGGGGTCTTCAGGGCCGCCATTTCGGACAAGGAGAGTCCCATCGTCTATGGGTACGGCGATGACCTGGGTGTCTACTTCAATACGGCTCCGGTCTTCAGAACCGGCGGCGGGGGATTCGGAGGATTCGCGGGCTTCGGTGGCTTCGGGCAGGGGAGCCAGGATGAGCTTGGCAGCACCACCGCCCGGAGGACGGGCCGGGGTGGACTAGACGACACGGACGTCGTACAGGGACGCAGAGGTGACCTCGGGGTGGCGGGCGTGGCAGCCTTCAACGCCGAAGAGGAGGAAGACGAGGAGGATGAGGACGAGGAGTCGAGCTCCGGCTCGGCGGATCGCATAAGGACGGTTATGCGATACGCGAGCGATGTGGAGGAGCTTCTGATCAGTGGTGGCCTGATGAACGGAGAGGCTCTGGCGGGCTCACCGGCCCTTCTCGACGTGACCCTCGGGGACGGCCATGTGGTGATGTTCAGCTTCAACCCCTTCTGGAGGAGCGAGACGCTGGGCTCCTACGGGTTGGTGTTCAACACGATCATGCACTACCGCAACCTGAGCGCCCAAGGGGAGCCGCCGCTGACCGACGACCAGTAATGAGACTCCTCGCCTTCAGCGATCTGCACCGGGATAAAGACGCGGCTCGATCCCTGGTGGAGCGTTCCACCGAGGCGGACATCCTCATCGGCGCCGGGGACTTCGCCGTCATGCGGCACGGCGTCGGCGACGTGATCGCGATCCTCAAAGAAGTAGACAAACCGGCGGTTCTGGTGCCGGGCAACGGCGAGTCGGATGTCGAGCTGCGGGAGGCCTGTGCGGGGTGGCCCTCGGCTCATGTCCTCCACGGTGAGGGTGTCACCTTGGAAGGGGTCCCCTTCTACGGGATTGGCGGGGGCATTCCGGTGACGCCGTTCGGAGAGTGGAGCTTCGATCTGACCGAAGACGAAGCGGATGAGATGCTGGCCGAATGCCCGGAGGACGGTGTGCTCGTGAGCCACTCACCGCCTCACGGGCACGTAGACAAGGCCGGGGGCCGGCAGCTCGGAAGCCACGCGGTGCTCGACACCATCCAGCGCGCATCGCTGCGCTTGGTGGTGTGCGGGCACATTCACGGGTGTTGGGGGGAGCGCTCTACGGTGGGACGGACCCTCATACTCAACGTCGGCCCCGAGGGACAGCTGCTGGAGCTACCCGAGTAGGCGGGCTGGACCAGGAGCCGTCTCCATGGTAAGCGGACTGGACCAAGAGCCGTCTCCACGAGGCTATTGATGGACGACGTCCGAGTTGACGTATTGATCGTCGGCGCCGGCCCGTCCGGTGCGACGCTGGCATGCGCGCTCGCCAGGGCGGGGGTCTCCTTCCATTTGATCGACAAGGCGGAGCAAAGGTCCCCCTATTCGCGTGCGTTGGTCATCCACCCGCGGAGCCTTGAAATACTCGATCGTTTGGGCGCCCTCGAGGGTCTCCTGGCTCAAGGAAACCAAGCCCGGGTGGTGCGACTTCACATCGGCGGCAAGCTCCGTTTGGAATTGAATTTTTCTGAGGTACAGTACGACGGATGCCGATTCTCCGAGGCCCTCTTCGTAGAGCAGAACCGAACCGAGGCTGCCCTCGACGCCTCCCTGGCGGGCTCAGGCTTCCATCCACTCTTCGATCATGAGTTGATGGACTACGATGAGGGCGCGGAGGGGGTGAGGGCGACGTGCCGCGATGCCGACGGCGGCAGCTATCAGGTGGAATGCCGGTATATCGTCGGCTGCGACGGTGCGCACAGCATGGTTCGCAACGGGATGGACACGGCTTTTCCCGGATCGGCCTACGCTCAGGACTTCATGCTTGCCGATGTGGAGCTCGAGTGGGGGCAGGGACAGCACTACTTTCAGGCGTTTGTCGAGCGGGGCGGCTTCATGGTGTTCTTCCCCCTGCGTGAACAGACACGATTGATTTCGGCTCGGGGGCGTTACAGGGAAGACAGCGGCACTCCTGTGTTGGAGGACTTCGAAGAACTGCTGGACCGGTTGGTGCCTTATGACGCCCGCATCTCGAATCCGTCTTGGATCGCCCGATTCCACCTTCACCACCGCATCGCCGACCGATTCCGGATGGGACGTGCTTTCGTGGCCGGGGACGCCGCCCACATCCATAGCCCCGTCGGCGGTCAGGGGATGAACACCGGAATCCAGGACGCGTGGAATCTCGGATGGAAGCTCGCATGGGCGCTTCGGGCTGGTGACCCCGCCGCCGCGGACGAAATACTCGAGACGTACCACGACGAACGACGCCCTGTTGGACAGATTCTCATCCGGACGACCGACCGGGCTTTCAGCTTCGTGGCCGGTACCTCATGGCTTTCGCAGCTGGCCCGGATGTTCATCGCGCCCTGGCTCGTTCCCACGCTAGGCCGGATCTCGTCTCTTCGGCGTGGGCTCCTGTTTTGGATCACGCAACTGGGCATTCGCTACCGCAGGAGTGCCCTTTCCGGACCGGACCCGGATGGCGGACACTTCACCGGTGCTCTTCTTCCGGGGGACAGGATGCCGGACATACCGATCGGTGACGATTGGCTGCACCGCCTTCTCGATCCGGTTCGTCCGACGATCCTTGCAGTTGGGATGGAAGCTCCACAGGAGTCGGCCCGGTGCAAGATCGTCCACCTCCCGCATCCCACCGATCAGGCCGGGTCTTTGCTGGGTTTGAAGGGAGCAGCATTGCTCCTCATCCGCCCCGATGGGCACCTGGCCGCTCGGGGCGTGACGCTGGAGGCATTGGAGACTGCCAAGCTCATGCGCCTCGCCCCTAACGATGCGCCGGGCTAGCGAGGGGTTCCGGCTGATTGGCCTAGTACTCGCCTTACTGCTCGCCCTAATGCTCGTCGGCCGAGGGCCCGTACATCCCTGGAACGGGGACATCACAGAGGCGGAGGTAAACGCTCAGCTGCCCCCGGTGATGAATGACGTGATTGATAGCGAGGTCTCGAAAGAACGGACCTCGCGGGCCTCCGAGGACCTCCTCACCACCGGACTTCAGAGACCAGTGCTCCATCCACGCCTCGTCCGTTACGCCGGGAAGGGCCGCTTCTACGGCTGAGACCCCCTCATCGAAGGCCGCCAGGACATCATCGGTGGACTCGTGCACCGGTCGGGTGTACGGCTCACCGTCGACCGGAGCCATATCGAATTCGTCGGTCGTAAGGATCGAGGCTCCCCAGGCCTGCATCTCCGCGATGTGCCCGGCCAGACGACCCAAGGTCATGGACTTCTCGTGAGGAGCCCACTCGGCCTTGTCGAAGGGGACGCGCTCCAGCATCCTGCGCGTCCCGCCCGCCTCTTGTTTGAACTTCTCCAGCATCGCCTGTGCCTTCGACATGGGGCCTCCTTGGGAAATGACTAGAATGACTATCGGTTTTTGTTCGGGTCGCGATCTTAGGACGTTCCGTCGACGTCGGCAAGGGGTGCCGGCGCCGGGCCCGCCGACCCGCGCAGCCTCGTTCCGCACCACTTGCAGTGTTGGGCGTCGGCGTCGTGGCCCGTTCGACCACACTCGGGACACGTGAGGCCAGCCTCGGACCGGGCGGAATAAACGAGCTCCGCCGTCACGATTCCCGTCGGGACGGCGATGATGCCGTACCCCATGATCATCACCACGCTGGCCACGGCCTGGCCCCATGGGGTCTGCGGTGTGATGTCGCCGAAACCCACGGTCGTGAGCGTGACGATGCCCCAGTAGACCCCACGCGGTATGCTGGTAAAGCCGCGGTCGGGCCCCTCGATCAGGTACATGAGAGAGCCAACGATGACGGTGATCGTAATGACCGTAAGGACGAAGATGGTGATCTTGTGACGGCTGGCCCTCAATGCCCGGGCCAAAATGCGGGCCTCCCCGACGTAGTGCCCCAGCTTCAGGATGCGGAAGACCCTGAGCACACGCAGGATTCGCACGACGGTGAGGACCTGCCCCCCCGGGAGAAGTAAGGAGAGGTATGTCGGAAGCACCGCCAAGAGATCGATGAGGCCCAGGAAGCTCCTCGCGTACGCTAGCGGACGCCCCACACACCAGAGGCGCGTCGCATACTCGACGGTGAAAATCACGGTGAAGAACCACTCCGCACCACGGAGTAGGCTACCGTACTCCTCACGAACCGACGCAACGCTCTCCAGCATGATCACGATAACGCTGGCGACGATGGCGACGATGAGGAGGACGTCGAAGAGCCGGCCCGCCGGCGTATCGTGGCCGAAGATGACCGTATAGGTACGGCGCTGGAGCGGTGAGGCTGTGAACGGCGGTCGAAGGTCCGTAGCGCCGGGCATGGGTGTCAGCCGAACTCCACAGCGTCGGACATGGGCTCAGCCGAACTCCACACGCCCGCCACGGGCCCGAAACGACGAGACCAGCTCATTGAATCTGCGCTGCAGCTCCTCGTCCCCCTCTGAGAGCCAGCGGTGCCCTAGAACCCGCAGAATGTCCACGCCGGCCAGGTCCCGTCCCAGATTCTCGAAGAGCTGCTCGGTCGTAGGCTTATCGAAGGCCGTGGGCGGCTCGCCCTCTGCTGCCGGATCGAAATCCTGGTCCAGCTGACTGCTCGTCACACGCCTCTCGAGGCAGTGCATGTGGAGTCGCTGGCAGGAGAGCTCGACGGTGCGGATCCCGCGCTCGGTCTTGAGCAGCAGAAAGTCGCGGCGTTTCATACGCTTGCCTGTGTTAGAAGCCCTCCCGCCCCGGTGCTTGGCGGGAACGGGAGGGCTCTCGTGCGAATGCGTGCTTGGTGCTATCTCGCGTACCGCTTAATCCCGCCGACGGGACCGACTTCGGCACCATAGATGACGCCGTTCCTGTCCGCCACGACGCCCTCCGCCGTGCATGTGCCCCGGCAGTCGGCCTGCGGATCGGGGATCAGATAGTCCACCTCGCCGGTGATCGCGCTACCGACGCGAATCCCTCGCAGCCAGTCTCCATGGGCCGGGCTGACGGAGCCCGACTCCGAGTCGGCCGAGTAAAGCACGTCGTTCGGGTCGATGTACAACCCGCTGGGCCGGCCGAACTGGTACCACATGGCGATGAAGTTGCCGTCCTGGTCGAAGATCTGGACGCGGTTGTTGCTGCGGTCGCCCACGAACAGGCGCCCGTACGAGTCCATCGCCAACGCGTGCGGCTGCTGGAACTCGCCCGGACCGTCGCCCATGCTGCCCCACTCCATGAGGTAGTTGCCCTCACTGTCGAACTTGAGGATTCTGGCGGGGGCGGTTTCCGGATTGTTCCCGTGACCCTCCGCGACGAAGACGTCCCCGTTCGGAGCAATGTGAACGTCGTTCGGCTGGAAGAAGTAGTCCGAGCCTCGTCCCCCGCCCGGCATTCCCAGGGTCATGAGCACTTCACCCTCTGGGCTGAACTTGGTCACCTGGTGGCCATAGAGGTTGTCCGGAGGCGGTGGTGGAGGAGCGCCACCGCCACCCCCACGGCCGCGTCCACCTCCACGCCCGCGTCCGGGGCGGTTATCGCGCCCATCGGCTACCCACACATTACCCTCGGCGTCGACGTCTATCCCGTGTGGCCAGTTGATGAGCCCGGCCCCGAAGCTGATCAGCATCGTCCCGTTGGCATCGAACTTCATGATGGGATCCACGTCGGGGTTGTTCGTGCAGGCGCCGACGTTGCCGCCGCAGCGCTCGCCCACCCAGATGCTCACCCCGTCGGGGTCGAGGTCGACCGAGCTGCTCGAGCCCCAGGTTCTTCCGCCCTCCAGCTGGGCCCACCCCTCGATGGTGGTGTAGGGATTGGCGACGTCGTTCACCGGCGCCAGGTCATCCGATGACGACACGAGTTCCGGCGGAGGCTCCTCGGCACATCCCACGAGTAAGGTCAGGGCAGCGACGGCGATCACCGACACGGCATAGAAGCGGCTCTCTTGTAACATGGCTCGATCACGCTCACTGGATAGGGAAACAACGGACGGGACGTCACCGGCCACGCCGACATCGGCGTCACCGGCCAGCCAAGGTATGCACCTGGTTCGACCCTCGCCAGACGTGGTTCGAGAAGGCGATAGACTTGTTGCTGTATGGGCACTTGCCCGTTCAATATCTCCCCCCTATGGTCTCAGTCGGTTGGGCTCACTAGCCCACTTTGGGACCCCGAACGCTGGTGCCTATTGGCACCGTTTCCACGTCCATCCGCCTAGGGAGAAGTTTCCATGTCGTATGCGAGTCGAGTCGGTTTGATGTTTCTTTTCGTTGGGGCCGGAGTTGCCGCGTCCGCGGCAGCGTTGGAGGCCCAGAATAGTGCGCCCAACCCGTATCGGACCGTGCCCGGCGTCTGGGCGCCGCTTCCCGACGGTCGGGAGTGGGGTGCGACAAGCCTGGTCGAGGTCTCCCCAGACGGCGAAACCATCTGGGCCGTAGACCGGTGCGGAGAGAACAGCTGCGTCGGTCACGACGACCTGGACATCGTCTTTCAGTTCGATAAGCAGGGACGCATCCTCACCCAGTTTGGAGCCGGAATGTTCGAATGGCCCCATGGGATCGAGGTGGACGATGACGGCAACATCTGGGTGGTGGATGCTCGGGGCAACGAAGAGCGCCGCCGGGGCCATCAGGTGATCAAGTTCAGCCCCCAGGGCGAGGTCCTGCTGCGTCTGGGCACGGCTGGTGTGGCGGGGCGGACCCGGACCACGCTCGACCAACCCAACGATGTGTTGGTTGCGCCCAACGGGGACATCTTCGTAGCCGACGGGCACCCCGGGAACGGAAACAACCGGATCGTCAAGTACTCGAGTGACGGCAGGTATCTCATGGAGTGGGGCGAGACTGGCTCCAACCCAGGGGAGTTCCGGACGCCGCACGCGCTTGCCATGGATGACGACGGCCTCCTCTACGTTGGAGACCGCAGCAATCGCCGGATCCAGATCTTCCAGCAGGATGGCACGTTCGTTCGCGACTTCTACAACATGGGGCGGGCCAGCGGCGTCGCGATCCACAACAATAAGCTTTACGTGGCGGATTCCGAGTCTAGCTACCGGAGCAACCCTGGGTTCCAGCGCGGAATCCGCGTGATGGATCTCGACAGCGGCTACATCGTCGCTTTCATTCCCGATCCGAATCCCGGAGGCGGAACGAGTGCAGCCGAGGGCGTCGCGGTCGACAACGAAGGAAACGTCTACGGTGCAGAGGTCGGTCCCCGGATGCTGCGGAGGTATCTATCGCGGTAGGAGCGCCGTAGGCTACCTGAGCGCAGAGCGTTGGTGACACTAAAGGGGGCGGGTCGGCGATACCGGCCCGCCCTCGCGTTTCACACCTTGGAGAGACTCATGACGACACGCCGCATGCTTGTCCCGACTCTGACCACCCTGTGTAGTGTGTTCCTGCTCTTGGGCCTGGCGAAACAACCCCTCGTGGGGCAAGCCGCACCCGTGGTGACGGAGGCGATGGTCCAGCAGTGGATGACTGATTTGTCGAATTGGGGCCGTTGGGGGGACGATGACCAACTCGGAACCCTCAACCTGATCACCCCCGAAAAACGTCTCGAGGCGATTGGCCTGGCACGGGTCGGGACGTCGGTGTCGATGTCGCACAACTATCTCAAGGAACGGGCTGCGGATGCGACCTCTCCGTTCGTGCACGAGATGTCCGGGATCGGAGGTCCGGGTGCGTTCGTAAGCGACCGGTACAGCATCTCCTATCACGGATACGCACACTCTCACCTGGACGCCCTGTGCCACATGATGCACGAGGGTCGGCTCTACAACGGGTACGTCCGGGACGACGAGGTGACGGAGAGCGGATGCGACAAGCTGGCGATCATCAACTTCAAGCAGGGGATCGTCACACGTGGGATCCTGATGGACATCGCACGGCTCAAGGGCGTGGAGTACCTCGAACCCGGGACGGCAATCTACGTGGAGGACCTGGAGGCCTGGGAGCGAGCGGCCGGCATTCGGGTCGGGAGCGGAGACGTCGTGCTCGTGCGCAGCGGGCGGTGGGCCCGGCGTGCCGAAGTCGGGCCTTGGGCGACGGGTCGCGAGGCCGCGGGGCTGCACGCCTCCGTGGTCCCGTGGCTCCGCGAGCGCGGGGTCGCGATACTGGGAAGTGATGACACCAACGATGTGCGACCCTCGCTTGTCGAGGGGCACACCCAGCCCGTCCATCAGCTCATGCTCGTGGCCTTGGGAACTCCCCTGTTCGACAACTTGGACCTGGAAGCGGTGGCCGCCGAAGCGGCCCGCCAGGGTCGCTGGGAGTTCATGCTGGTTGCGGCACCCCTCGCGGTCGAGGGCGGCACCGGATCGCCTCTCAACCCGCTCGCCATTTTCTGAAGGCTGTTTCCGAGGCTTAGGGCCGCGAGGCTTTACGGGTCCCGGGACGCCCCCCCCGGGATTTCTGCGCGAAAGATAAAGCTTTCCTGCAGCGGGTCTTCCTGCCGATTCTTCATACATGGCCGAGAGACCAGATCTCTCCCGTGGTTTGAACCTTGGGTGGGGTGGCTCTCGATCGAGGTTTCGACGCGCGACCCGATGAGAGGAGCACGTTGGTGTCTGAAGACGGAGAATCCGGATCCGCAGACGGCGTGGACCCGTTTCAGCCCACGCTCAGAGATATCAAGCCGGGCGGCGGCGGAGAGGGTAAAGGACCCCATGTGGACGAGTCTGGTCCCGGGATTGAGAGAGGGGCGGTCATCGAGCGAGATGAAGATGCCCTGGCGGCGGCGGCGAACACGTCGCTCGACATGGACGGGTTCCAGACCGGTGCCGGCTTCGATCTCGAGGATTCACCGGATGAGCCGGGTGGGGACCTCGAGATTGAGGCCTTGGAGGTCGAGTCGAGCACGTTCGATGAGGTCGATTCGGCTAAAGCCGAGACGGCGAGCTCAGCGGGAGCGGGTGGGCCAGCTCGTGACACGGACTGGTATGCCGACGGAGAGGGTGGGGCAGCGCCTGGCGTAGACTGGTATGCTGACCGGGACCTCCCGGTGGACGGGGATGATGCTCGACCCACTCTCAAAGTCGGGGATGGCGATCTGCCCACTCTCGGGGACGGGGATGACTTCGGGACTAGCGAGCCTGCCGATGAGTGGCCGGATGACCTGCTGACCGATACCGACGGCGAAGCACGGACATATTCGGGTCTCGACCGGTTGGAGCGCCAGAGAAAGCGGTCCGGGGGACGACGCGTAGTGACCGCCGCTACGGCCGTCCTCTTGCTCGGCGGTGGAGGACTCGCAATGGCGTACTTCGACGTCGTGCAGATCCCCAGCTTCTCGCTACTGGACCGGTCCCCTGTGGAGGTTGCGGCGCCCGTCACTCTGCCCGGCCCCCAGCCAGAGACGCCGGTGATGAGCCACGTGGTTGTCGTCGATTCCTGGCGAGAGGTGGGGACACCGCTGACCTGGGCCTCTGCGCTCCGACAGCAAATGCCTGACCTCCTCGGTTTCGTGACTGCTCTCTCGATCGACGGGGAGCTGCGATACGCTCTCGTCGTAGGTCCTGCGTACAGTGCGGTAGAGGCGACCGCCCTCAAGGACCCCCTGGAGAGGGCCTTCGTCCTTCTGAATCCCGATCCCGAAAGCTGGACCGTCCGGGAAGTTCCGTACTCATTCTTTTTCGGTGAGTTCGAAGGGTTGGAACTGGCGAATACCCGCGTGCAAGACCTCGGGGATCTTGGTGTTCCGGCGTTCGTCCTGCAGGTCGCCTACTCCGCCGGAGGCACCGCATTCCGCGTATACGGTGGCGCCTTCGCCGATGAGTTTGAGGCGGCAGGGATGGGACAGCTCCTGAGCGAAAACAGGCTGGACTTTCCTCTGACCGATCGGCGGGGGCGCCTGCCTCGTTAGCTCGTAGGTGGAAGAGGGGTTCACCGTCCCGCTCCGGCCGACGCTTCGCTCTACGGCTTCGCCGCAGACCGTCCTACGCGGGACGGTGAACCCCTCTTCACGTCAGCATGTTGTAGGGCGCCAACGGACCGCTGCAAGGGGCGTTGTGGGCTTGGCGGAAAGATCATTCCCACCTGCGCGCCAACGTCCGGTCAGCTCGGGGGGCAGGTACGCGTTCCCACCTACCCGCAAGATCATCCCGTCTGCGTGGGGGCGGCCGTGTCCGGCGAAGCCGAGCGAGGCGTTGGCCCACCCACCTGCCAAAGCCCTCCAAGCCCGGGCGGGCAGTGTTCGGCTCCAAGAACACGGTTGAGGGAGAGGGATCGATGGTCCTCCGGAAGACAGTCCGCCGCCGAAGGCGGTGGAGCGAAGCGCTGGCTGGAGGAGGACCGTCGATTCCTCTCCCTTCTCCACGCAAGAAAAGGAGTCGCCACTCCCGCCCAGGACCGTCGATCCATCTCCCTTCTACACGTAAAAGGAGGCGCTATCAAGGCAACGTCTTTGGCGCCTTCTTGATCTGACATCCATAGACCCGCAGAATCCGACATCTGTGGACCCTCGGCCCGCGTCACGTGCGCTACGGCCGTAGCTCTAATGTCCTCGGGGACCCCGAGCGCACATCATCTAGTATATTTTCCCGGCTGTTCCAGAAGCATCCAGGACAGTAGGATCGTCCCGGCATCAATCCACCGGATACGGAGAGACGGAAGGATCCAGATGGCGGATCAAGAGGTGATGGAAGACCGAGACGTGATAGACGATGTACCTGAAGCCCGATCCTCACCTGCGATGCATGCGGACATCGAGGTCATCCAGGCCAAGATCCAGGAGGAGAGCACCTTCGTAAGCCGCCTCCAGGACGAGGTGGCCCGGGTGATCGTGGGGCAGGAGTACATGGTGGAGCGTTTGCTCATCGGTCTACTGGCGGATGGCCATGTTCTCATGGAAGGCGTTCCCGGGCTGGCGAAGACGCTCACGGTCAGTACGCTGGCCAAAGTGATCGAGACTTCGTTTCAACGCATTCAGTTCACGCCCGACCTCCTGCCGGCTGATCTGATCGGGACGTTGATTTACGACCCCAAATCCTCGGAGTTTCAGACGAAGAAGGGCCCGATCTTCGCGAACGTCATCCTGGCGGACGAGATCAACCGCTCGCCGGCGAAGGTACAGGCGGCGCTGCTGGAAGCCATGCAGGAGCAGCAGGTTACGATCGGACAGAACACGTTTCCGCTCGACGACCCGTTCCTCGTTCTGGCCACGCAGAACCCGATCGAGCAGGAGGGCACCTATCCGCTCCCCGAGGCCCAGGTCGACCGCTTCATGCTGAAGTTGTCGGTGGGGTACCCCGACAAAGATGAGGAAGTGGAGATTCTGCGGCGGGTTGCGGGTGGCCCGGCGCAGGAAGTTTCCCCCGTCATCACACCCGACGAGATCCTGCGTGCCCGCAACGCTGTCCAGATGATCTATATGGATAACCAGGTGGAGCGGTACATCGTCGAGCTCGTCTTCGCGACCCGTGATCCTGCCGCGCACGGTCTCGCGGACCTGGTGGACCTCATCCAGTTCGGCGCCTCGCCCCGCGCGACGATCAACCTGGCCAAGGGCGCGCGCGCGCATGCCTTCCTCCGACGCCGGGGGTACGTAACACCAGAGGACGTCCGAGCCGTGGGCCTCGATGTGATGCGCCACCGGGTGCTTCTCACGTACGAGGCCGAGGCCGAGGAGGTCACGCCGGAAGACGTGGTGACTCGTGTACTCGACAGTATCGAGGTGCCGTAGAGGCAAGCGCCTCCAGGCGTGTTGTCGGAGCATAGGAGAAGCGTGCATGACCTCGTTGGCTGACCCCACCTCGCCGGAGCAGTGTCGATGATCCCGAGGGAGATCCTCAAGAAGGTTCGCCGGGTCGAGATCCGTACGCGAGGCCTCGTGAACGAGGTCTTCTCGGGCGAATACCACTCCGTCTTCAAGGGACGGGGGATGAATTTCTCCGAGGTCCGGGAATACCAGTACGGCGACGACATCCGCAGCATCGACTGGAACGTCACGGCCCGCACGGGCCACCCCTTCGTGAAGGTGTTCGAAGAAGAGCGGGAGCTCACGGTCATGCTGGTCGTGGACGTGAGCGCATCGGGGGACTTCGGGACGCGTGAGCGGATGAAGGGCGAGGTGGCGGTGGAGATCTGCGCCTTGCTGGCATTCTCCGCTATCAAGAACAACGACAAGGTCGGCCTGATCATTTTCAGCGATCGCATCGAGAAGTTCGTGCCTCCCCGTAAGGGCCGGCCTCACGTGCTCCGCGTGCTGCGCGAGCTCTTCTACCACCAGCCCCAGGGGCGAGGAACGGATATCCGGGGCGCGCTCGAGTACCTGACCCGTGTGATCAAGCGTCGAGCGGTGGTGTTCCTCGTGTCGGACTTCAAGGCTCCCCAGTTCGAGAAGCCGCTGTCGGTCTCGGGAAGGCGGCACGATCTGATTGCGGTGCGCATGGGAGACCACCGGGAGGCCGTACTCCCCGCGCTCGGATACATGGAATTCGAGGATGCCGAGACCGGTGAGCTGCATACGGTGAATACCGCCGACCCTCGCTTCCGGGCGGAGTTCGAGAAGCGAGCAGCCCGGGAGCGGGCCGAGTTGGGAACGACCTTTCAGCACAGCCGGGTGGACGTGATCGACATCGAGACCGACCAGCCGTATGTGCAGCCACTGATGCGCTTCTTCAAGGAACGCGAGGGGCGTTTCCGATGAGTTTGCACGTGCGGTGGGCCGCTCGTCGGCGCGTTTCGGCTGGAGTCTTCCTGCCCGCAGTCCTGAGCGCCCTTGCGATCCTACTGGCGATTGCCTTGGTGCCGGCCCCCCTTCGAGCCCAGGCTCCCCGGATCCGTACGGAGCTGGACACAACGCTGGTCTCGGTCGGTGACCGGATGGTACTCACGGTACGCGTGGAGCACGATCGGGCCGAATCCGTGGTCTGGCCGGACCCGCTTGATCTGGGCCCTGTCGAAGTGCTTGGAGCCGAGCTCTTTTCACCGGCCAGCGAGGCGGGGCGGACGATCACGGGAGCGCGATTCACGTTGGCGGCATTCGAGCTCGGAGACCTCGAGCTTCAGAGCTTCGACATCCGGGTGGACGCGCCTGATGGCTCTTCGAGCACGCTTTCAACGGACCCCTACGTCATCACGGTTCAAAGCGTCGGGCTCGACGAAGGGGGGGACATCCGTCCCATCCGGGGGCCGCTCGGCATCCCATTGAGTGTCATTTACGTTTTGCCTTGGGTCCTTCTCCTGGCGCTCCTCGTTGGGCTCGGTTACTGGCTTTGGGTCAGACGCCGACCCACAGAGGCCAGCCCGCGCCGGTCGGTGGTCATTCCGCGCTTTCCTCACGAGGACGCGTACGAAGCCCTCGATCGTCTTCAGGCATCCGGCCTGGTGGAGCGCGGTGAGATCAAGGAGTACCACATCATCGCTTCGGAGATCATCCGAACCTACGTCGAGGGCCGATACGCCGTGTACGCCCTGGAGTTGACTACGCGGGAGGTCATCGAGGGCCTTCGTGGCGCGGATGTTCCGGAGGATGCCATCCAGGCTTTCGGACGGTTCGGCAGCCACTGCGACCTCGTGAAGTTCGCCAAGCTTCGGCCCGGGCCCGATGCGTGTCTCGATGTACTCGAGGCCGCCCGTGCGTTCGTGGATCAGACCCGGCCGCGCGAAGACTACCGCGACGGGGGTGTGGGCTCGGATGGTGGAGGTGCGCACTCGGGTGACGGAGCCGAATTCGCGGAATCGGGTCAGGCCGGTGATGCTGAGGCAGGCGATGCAGAGGGTACGCAGGAGACACCGGTGGGAGCGGCGCCTGCCCATGGCCCGCCTCAAGGTGAGGGGGCGTGATGAACCGTTTCGCGGATCCCCAGTTCTTGGGCCTCATGCTGGTGATTCCGGCCCTCGTGTATGTGTACGTAAGGCGTCGTCGCCTTCGCTCCGGAGCGATCCGATACTCGGACGTGGAGTCCCTCAAACGGGCCGATGCACGACGCACCGGCCGGAACCGCCATGTTCTCTTCGCCCTGCGCGTATTGGCGCTGGCCGCCTTCATCGTTGCGTTCTCTCGCCCGCAGACCGGGGTCACCAGTGAGAGCGTGACTGCAGAGGGGATCGATATCGTTCTCGCGATCGACGTGTCGAGCTCCATGCTGGCCGAGGATCTGGAGCCCAACCGTCTGGAGGCGGCGAAGGCCGTGGCCGCGGCGTTCGTCGAGGGCCGACGCGACGACCGCATCGGGTTGGTAGTATTCGCCTCAGAGGCGTTTACGCAGGTTCCTCTGACGCTCGACTACTCAGTGGTCACCGACCTCCTCGGCCAGATGGAGGTCGGCATGATCGAAGATGGGACCGCAGTGGGCATGGGACTCGCGACGGCCGTCAAGCGGCTTCAGGCCTCGGACGCCCAATCACAGGTGGTCGTCCTGCTCACGGATGGGCGAAACAACACGGGAGAGATCGGCCCGGTCACCGCAGGCCAGATGGCTCAGGCGCTGGGTGTGAGGGTGTACACGATCGGGGCTGGCAGCCGGGGCCTGGCACGGGTGCCGGTCGGCAATAGCTTCGGTCGTCAGCGGTACGCCACCGTCGAGGTCGACATCGACGAGGAATCGCTGCAGGAGGTGGCGGAGACCACAGGCGGCCGATATTTCCGGGCGACCGACCGCGAGGGGCTCGGCGAAGTCTACGAGGAGATCGACGCTCTCGAGACCACCGAGATCGAAGTGGAGAACTTCACGAGCTACGGGGAGCTCTTCCACTATCCTCTCGCTGCGGGTCTGCTGCTCTTGCTCCTCGAGGTTGGCCTCAGCCAATCCGTCCTTCGCACGTTGCCCTAGCCGTTCAACCGCCCCTCTAAGGAGACCCTACCGCGTGTTCCGCTTCCTCTCGACCGAGATCCTCTTCGGGCTGCTGCTGGTCCCGGTTCTGGGTGCGCTTTTCTGGGGCACGCGCCGGGCGCGAAAACGGGCGCTCGCCCAGTTCGGCGATCTCGCTTTGGTACAGAAATTGAGCGCGACGCTCAGCCGAAGGGCGCGGGCGGCCAAGAGCGTACTCATGCTCCTGGCGGTCGCCTTCCTCGTTCTGGCCATGGCTCGTCCGCAGTTCGGCACCCGCGTGGAGACCGTGACGAGTGAAGGACAGGACGTGATGGTGGCGCTCGACGTGTCGCGGTCGATGCTGGCCGAGGATGTGGCTCCCAACCGGTTGGAGCGGGCGCGCCTGGAAATCATGCGCATCCTTCAGGGCCTGGACGGAGACCGGATCGGCCTCGTGGCGTTCGCCGGAAACGCCTTCGTCCAGAGCCCGCTTACCTTGGACTACGGGGCGGCCGCCCTCTTCCTGAATGCCATGGACACGGATCTGATCCCTGTCCAGGGAACCAACCTTGGCGAGGCGCTCACCGTGGCGTTGGATGCCTTCGAGGAGGGAACGAGGGACCATCGGGTGCTCGTCGTGGTCACCGACGGGGAAGACCACGAGGGTGAGATCGAAGAGGCCCTGGAGCGTGCCCTCGACGAGGGGGTACAAATCCATACGGTCGGTATCGGGTCGCTCGACGGAGTCCCGATCCCGGAGTTCACCGCCGAGGGCGAACGGAGCGGTTTCGTCCGAGACGATGAGGGCGCCGTCGTCACGACGCGGCTCGATGAATCGACGCTCCAGCGTGTCGCCCAGGCCACGGGAGGTCGATACTTCCCAGCCTTGGGGCCCGGTGCCAACTTGGATGCCTTGGTCGAGGAGGTAGCCGGTGGAGAGGGGCGTGAGCTTGAAGCGCGAGAGATCACGCGGTTCGAGGAACAGTTCCAGATCTTCCTCGGGTTCGCGTTGCTCTTACTCCTCGCTGAGGGGTTGATTCCCGAACGCCGCAGGAAGAAAGAGGCGTGGGCCGGGAGGTTCTCATGAACGGCAGAGTGATCTTGATGAGAGGTCTGATCTCGATGAGACGTCTGATCTCGGTGAGACTTTTGATCTCGGTGAGACGTTTGATCTCGATGAGACGTGGTGGGCAGCGGCAATGGACGGGCGCGCTTTTTGCGGCGGGCGTGCTCATCGGCGCCTTACCGAGCGGCGTTGCGGCCCAGCGAGGCCGTGCCGAGCTCAACGACGGAAACCGCCTCTACGAAGAGGGCCGTTTCGGGGAGGCCCACGAGAAGTATCTGGAGGCCCTGCGAAACGCTCCTGGTCTGCCGCTCGCTCTCTTCAACGATGGGAACGCGCTGTACGAGTCGGATGAGTACGACCGGGCTCTGGATGCGTACGGTGGAGCGATCGAATCGGGCGACCCGGCGCTCGCAGGACCGGCATGGTACAACCTGGGGAACGCCCTCTACCGCCAGCAGAGGTTCCAGGAGAGCCTCGACGCGTACAAGGAGGCCCTCCGGATCGATTCGGGAGAGATCGACTACAAGCACAATCTCGAGTTGGCCCTCGAGCAGCTAGAGCAACAGGAGCAGGACCCGCAGTCGGAGGATGGGGAAGAGAACGACGAGAACGAGGAGCGGGAGAATCAAGAGGGGGACCAGGAGCCGGAGAACCAAGAGGAAAACCAGGGTGAAGAGGACCAGGAGCAGGATCCCACTGAAGACCCGGAACAAGGTCCGCCGCCCGAGGAATCCGAGGAAGAGCAGCCTGAGTCGCCCCAGGAGCCCGAGCCCGAGCCCGGCGAGATGACTCGAGAAGAGGCCGAGCGGCTGCTTCAAGGGGTCCAGGAGAACCCCGATTCGGTCAACCGACGCCAAGCCCCCGTGAGGGGGCGACGCCCCACCAAGCCTTGGTAGGCAAACAGAAAATGCGTGGGTTGGCTTGGATGGCGTCCGTCTTCTTTGCGATCATCATTTCGGGTGTGCCCGCACCCCTTGATGCGGCCGCCCCGCAGCTCCAGGTGAGCGCCACGGTCTCCCCAACCGTCGTTCCTCTGAATGGCCAGTTTACGCTCCAGGTGGAACTGAGGGGCACGAATCAGATGGACGGTGAGCCCTCACTTCCGGAGTTGGGAGATTTCTCCCGCTACATTGGCCGGAACTCGTCCACGAGCATGCAGATGATCGGTGGTGTGACGATGGTCTCTTTGACCATCCAATACCGATATCGAGCGATCCGGGAGGGCACATTCGAAATCGGAGGCGTGGAGGTTCAGGCCGGGGGCCAGGTGCACCGGACGCGACCAGTCACATTGACCGTGTCCACGGCGGTGGACGCGGCCGGAGTTGGGTCCGACCCGTCCGGAATCGGCGCCGAGGGCCTTTTCATGGTGGCGGAAGTCAGCAAGAAGCGTGTCTACGAGAACGAGCCGATCGAGGTGAGCTACCGACTCTTCACCCGCGTGAACGTGAGCTCTTACAGCCTCTTTGATCTGGCCGAAAACCAGGGCTTCTGGGCGGAGGAAGTCCCCGGTCCAAGGAATGCTCCCGTCGAACAGAGAGTCGTTGGCGGACAACCCTACACAACCGCCGTGATTCGGCGTGTCGTTCTCTTTCCCGCCGGGCCAGGCATGAAGACGATCGAGCCCATGAGCGTCGAGGCCAGTGTGCGCGTTCGGCGGCAGGCGCGGAGCCTTCTGGATGACCTCTTCAGTGGGAGTCGGTTCTTCCCATCGCAGGAGCCGACCGTAATCACGTCGGCCCCCGTGGAGGTCGAAGTCCTGCCCCTTCCCGCCGCGGGGAGGCCTCGGAGCTTCACCGGGCTTGTCGGGCGGCTGGACGTCAGTGCCTCCATCGATCGATCCAGTGTCGAGACCAACGATGCGGTAACGCTGGAGCTGATCGTCGAGGGTGAGGGCAATCTCCAGGGCTTGGCGGACCCGATCATCGACTTCCCCTCAGACTTCGAGGTCTTTCCCCCCGAGATTACGGAGTCGATCGATCGTCGTGACTCCCGCGTTCGCGGGAGCAGAACCTACGAATACGTGCTGATTCCGAGGTCCCCCGGAGAAAAGACCATCCCACCTGTCCAGATGAGCTATTTCGACGCCGAGAGTGCCCTCTACGCCACTTCGGCCTCGCAGCCGCTTCGGCTCGAGGTGACGGGCGATGCCGTCATCGCGGCCCCCATGGGGCGGGCCGGCGTGGAGACGCTGCGCGAGGACATCCGGTTCATACAGATCGGTCCTCCGAGCCTCGGAGTGGCCGGAGGCTCGCTCGCTGATGGCTCGGGGTTCTGGATCGTCGCTCTGCTGCCTCTCGTGGCTCTGCTCGGGGCCTTGGGCCTAAGAAGGCACTGGGACCGGCTGGAGGGCGATGTAGCCTATGCGAGGGGGCGTCGAGCAGGGCGGGTCGCCAAGAAGCGGCTCGCCCAGGCACGCCGGGTGATGTCGGAGGGTGACGCCCGTGCTTTTTACGCCGAAGTCGAGCGAGCATTGCGCGGCTTCCTTGCCGACAAGCTCAACGTCGCAGAGGCCGGATTCATGTCCGAGGTTGCCGAGGCGGAGCTCCGGAGCCGTGGCGTCCCGGGGGTAGCCAGGAGGAATTATTTCGCTTGCCTGGGCGAGTGCGACCGTGCGCGCTTCGCTCCTCCGAGTGCCAGCGCAGAGGAGAGATCCGAATTCCTCGGCCGGGCGGCAGAGGCGATGACCGCGGTGCAGGAAAGACTCTCGTGATGCGTACCCTGGTCTTCGCTGCGTTCGCGACGCCCCTCTTGGCGGTCACGCAGGTGGCGTTCTACGAGGAAGGGAACCGATTATACCAGGAAGGGGACTTCGAGGAGGCGCTCG
Source organism: Longimicrobiales bacterium (assembly GCA_965249775.1). GTDB lineage: Bacteria > Gemmatimonadota > Gemmatimonadetes > Longimicrobiales > Gaopeijiaceae > UBA822. Next base: position 1,495,706 of record OZ252253.1, on the reverse strand, counting down.
CCAGCTACCTGCGACTGGAAGAGGCCGGTTTCGAGAGCGGCGAAGTCTACTACAACATCGGCAACACGTACTTCAAGCTCGGTGCCGTCGCTCAATCGATCTTGTACTACGAGCGCGCTCGCCGCCTGCTTCCCGGGGATCAGGACGTTCAGGCCAACCTCGATCTCGCGCGGTCCTTGACGGTGGACGAGATCGAGCCCCTTCCGAGATTTTGGCTGTTCAGCGCCGTGGAGTGGTGGGTCGGGCTACTGCCTAGGACGCTCCTCATCGCGGTGGTCGCGGCCTCCTACCTGGTTGGGACGGGCGTCGTCCTCTTGGTCATCCTGAAGAGGGGCGCGCCGGTGGCGTTGTGGGGCAGGCGGATCGCACTAGCCTCCGGTGCCGTGTTCCTCTTGTTCGGGCTCAACCTGGCCGTTCGGGAGCTCGAATTGGGCCAGGCCGAGGAGGCCGTCGTCCTCCAACCGCAGGTGGACGTGCTGAGCGCGCCGCTGGACGACGAAACCCTGACGATCTTCACCGTGCACGAGGGGACCAAGGTTCGGATCGATCAGCTCGCCGAGGAGTGGGCCGAGGTCGCCCTGGAGGATGGGCGGGTTGGCTGGGTCCCGGTGGGGGCGCTGGAGACGATCTGATGGTCACCTTGCCAGGGGGTCCGGTCGGATCTGGAAATGAACGGCCTTGGGTACCTGCTCCCGCCCACCTTCGTTGTGCCAGTTGGCCGCCGTGCCGTAGGTAGCCCACAGTCCTCGGCCCTTCCACCCGGCGTCGGGGTCGTCGATTCGACCATCGACCAGGCGGGTATAGAACCCGAGCGGAAAGGGAACCCGCATAATGATCCACTCGCCACTCTCCGGGAGGAATGCGAGCATGGAGTCGGAACCACTGCCGGCCACAATCGGCACGTCGTTGCCGAGCCCAAGCGTGTTGAACTGGTCCACCCAGTTGTAGTAATGGAAGTCGGCGCTGCCCGACGCCGTCACACCCTGGAACTGCGGCCCCGGAGATGCGTGGAGCGTCCAGCCCTCGGGACAGTGCTGGCCGGTCGCCGTCGGCCCGTTGAGCACCTTACACTTGCTTCGGTCGAAGCTGGCCAGATGACCGCTTCCACTAAGCGCCGTCCATACGACCCCGTTGCGATCCAGGTCGACGCCCCGTGGGTCGTGACCCCACTGATCCGCGTCCACCTCTGGGATCTCGAACGGGGGCTCGTAGATCTCGGTGATGCAGGTCTCGGGGGGATTTTCGCCTGCTTCGAAGCGGTAGATGGCCCCTGGCACACCCCGCCTCGCGAACCAGATCGACCCATCCGCCGGGTTGTAGTTGATTCCGTACGCGAATCCCCTGGTCCGCAGGTCCCTCGCAGGATCAAACGCCTGGCGCCCTTCATTCCATGGCCGGGTGATCCGCCCGTCTCCGTTGGTGTCGATCACCGTGGGACACCAGCCCTGTGAGATCTTATCGTCTCCGGTCTCATCCCAGAGCCTCGTGTTCAGCCAGCCGATCACCTGGGTATCACCGCTGAACCAAAGGGTGTGATCCTCGTCCTCGCTGAATTGCAGATGGTGGGTCGCGAAGCAACTGTCGACCAAGCTGAACGTCTCGGCGTTGATATCGTACATCGAGATTTGACGGCTGCTCGAGTTCATCGGGAAGTAGCGAGCGGACGGGTGATCCGAGCCCTCTCCGCACCAGTCCGGTTGATCCCTCGACGCACGGAACGCGGACGTCAGCCAGACGCGGTTCTTGTGGTCCATCATCGGGTTGTGCACGTTCACCGAGCTGTACTGGGGACCCTCATCTCCCCAGAAGGGGGAGCGGGCGCGGCCCAAGACTCCTCCGAAGTAGCTGCCACCCGGCCGACCAAAATCCTCCCGGATCGGGATCTGCATCTCGTCTATCGTATTGGACACCGGGTCCACAACGGTCAGCATTCCCCGTCGAAGGTCCGCTCCATAGACGGGTCCCCCCGCATATAACGAGGGATCACGCTTGTCGGTGCTGACCAGGTCGTGCAGGTAGCTGCCTGATGCGCCCCAATCCCACATCGTGAGCACGACGTTACGCTCGATGCCCTGAGGCCGCGGAGGCGCGGGCGGCACCTCTCCCTCCTTGATCCGCTGTGTCCAGTCGGCGAACAGATCCAGCGCCCGGTCGGGGCCCATCCGGTTCAGGGTGGAGAACATCAAGCCATCGAGTTGGAGCCGGTAACCCCACGCGTCACTCATCGATTCGAACGCGACCTCGCCCCCTCCCAGGTCCTCCGCATGCTCCCAGGTGCGCAGAACCGGCTCCGCGTCGCTGCCCTGGTCTTCGAAGTCGGAGTACAAGAGCTCCCGCGTAGGGGGGTTTCCCATCTGGTGGCAGAGCTCGCATCCGTCGTGCAGCGCGGAACGCCAGTGCGCCTGGGTCCTCATGCCTGGCGACATCCCGTTCCCGTCCGCTCCGGTCCCCGGGAATTCCGCCGCCGGGGGGACATGAAGGAGGGAGTACCAGTAGTTTGCCGGATAGATCTTCGCGGCCTCCTGGGGAGAGGCGGCGTCATGAACGGAGATCGTGATGTCCTCGCTGGGCCGGGCCGGCTGCGGTGGCGAATCCGCCAGGCCGTACCCGCGCACCCAAACGTCATAGTTCGCCTCTGGAAGATCCGGAACCAGGAATCGCCCATCGTCGTTGGTGACCACGATCTTCTGGAATCCGGTGCCGAGATCAGAGGTCTCCGCGACGACCCAGACACCCGCTTCCGGACCGCTCGAGCCCATGACGACGCCACCGAGCTCCACACTTGCCGACCCTTGGCCGGTAGAACCGCACCCGACGAGGATGACGGGAAGCAGTACAAGTCCGGGGAGGATGAACCAACCAGCGGCTTTACGCATCTCGCTCTCCTGTTCTCACGATCCGGTTCTCATGATCCGGACAACATGCATGTAAATCATGGCGCGCGGCAAGCATCGCGAGGCAAGCATCGCGCGCAATCTCCCTCGGGAGGTTACTCAAGGCAAAATCCTCGACTTGCCCGGGAATCATCCCAACCTTTCAGATAGGGGACGATATCCATGCGGGGCGGGGAGGCCTGCCCCCCTCCCGGCCAAGGATGCCCCAGCCTGAGGGGGAAATGGCTCCTTCCACCATAACCGACGCATCCGCTCTGGCGGGTCTTCTTCAGTCCTGGGAGAAGGGCCTGCGAACCCTCTCCATGTACCTCCCCAACAACCCCGTACGCCAACAGACCATCGACGCGCTGCGGGAAGGCCTCTCGGGGGTCTGGCAACAGCTTCCGGACTTGAGGCTGACGGTCTTCGAGACAGGCCTCGAATGGGAGTCGGAGATCGTCCTTCCCATCGGGGAAAAGTCGGAGAGCCTTGCGTGGATCCTTTTCAGGGAGGGAATCAGGTGGATCGCCTTCTCCCCCGGAGTGGAATTGGAGGAGATCATCACCTTCCTGGGCCTCGTTCAGCGGGCCCGGACCCTCACGGACGAAGACGAAGACGACCTCCGTACGCTCCTCTGGTCCGCTGACTTCCAGTTCATTCGCTACAAGGTGGCCGAGCTGGAACAGGGCGGCGACGAACCGATGGAAGGCACCGTGGCCGCCGGCCTCGCTCCCAGGCCGACGCCGGAGGAAGTCCGGGAGGCCATCAAGGAGGATACAGCCGACCAGGGTGCGGACGGCCAAAGCGATGCGACCGGCCCCAACGCCCCCGTCAACCTGGAGGAGTTCGAGTCGACGCTCTACTTCCTGGAAAAGGGGGAAATCGACTATCTGAAGGATGAGATCCGGCGTGAATACGAGCAGAACCTCGCCAAGAAGGTACTCTCGATGCTCTTCGATATCTTCGAGCAACAGCCCGTCGAGGACGCCCGCTCGGAGATCATCTCGATTCTCGAAGATCTTGTTCCACATTTGCTGAACTCCGGGGACTTTCGCTCCGTGGCCTTCGTCATGTCGGAAACACATGTCGTGTTTACTCGAGCTGACATGATCCAGGAGCACCGGCGGCGCATGGCTGGGCTCACGATGACGTTCTCCAGCCCGGAGGCTGTTGAGCAGCTCCTTGACGCCTTGTACATGGCTGCGATCGAGCCATCGACCCATGAAATCGAGGAGCTGTTCTCCTACCTGAGGCCGGCGGTCTTGAGCACGGTCCTCAAGTGGCAGGAGCGCTTCTCGAAGGACGAGGTGCGTCAGATTCTGGAGGAGGCGGTAAACCGGATGGCCCGGAAGAGACCGGATGCCTTGGGCATCGCCTTGGAGTCGTCGGATCGAGTCGTCGTCATCGAAGCCCTCCGACTGGTCGAAGACGTTGGCCTTGACGGCGTCGGAGATGAGGTGGTTGGCCTGGTGGAGAACGACGACGTCGGCATACGCAACGCCCTGGTTCCGGCCCTCGCCGCGGCGCCGACTTCTCAGAGCATGAGAGCACTGCTACGGCTCATGGAGGACACCGATCCCGATGTACGGACCGCTGCCGCCCGGGCCCTGGGCGTGAAACGTTTCCAGGGCGCGTTGCCCGTGCTCGAAAAGGCTGTTCTCGGCAAGGGGCTACGGGCGCGCGACCTGACGGAGAGAAAGGCGTTCTTCGAGGCCTACGGGATCATTGCCGGCGAGGCGGGCGTGTCCAAGCTGAAGGGGATCCTCCTACGCAACGGCTTCTGGCGGCCCGAGGATGCGGATACCCGTGCGTGCGCGGCCGTGGCCCTGGGAAACGTGGACAGCCAGTCGGCTCGGGTCGTGCTTCAACGAGCGACGAAGGATCGGGATCCCGTGGTGCGGAGCGCTGCGATGAGAGCCCTCCGAGGGCACTCCAGGTGACCGAGCCGACCAGCGGGTACGACGAGGTAGCCGCCGCCACGGAGGAACCGGAAGTCCAAGATGCCGGGCTGCGCGTTCGAGGCCGCAGCTTCCTCGTGGCGCTCTATAAGGCGATGAGGAGCATCACGCTCTACCCCATCGAAAACGCCCAGGTGAGAGAAAGTCTCGATGAGCTGGTCTCAACGACCTCTGCGATTCTCGAGGTCGACGGCGGGCTGGACGTGAGGATGAGCGCCGAACTCATCTACGTGAACGATACACGGCTGCGTTTGGACTTGGAAAACTTCGCCTCGTTTGGTCAGGTCCTAAGGACCTGTTCCCAAGCCGGGATCGGCGTGCTCGGTGTCGACGCCGACCCTGGCTACCAGGAGTGGAAGGCCTTCGTGGCCGAGCTGCTCCGATTCGAGCCCACGTCGCACGGCGAGCACCGCGCCGAAGAGTTCCAAAGGGTGATTCTGAGCCTCGGCGTCAGGCACATCACGGTAGGACCGCCTTCGCAAGGAGAAGCTGACCTCGGGGACGAATCAGCGCAGAAACTGGCCGCCAAGCGGACATACCGGCAGTCGGTCTCCGTGACGAAGGAGTTGTTCGAGAGCGCCCGCATGGGTCGCACGCCCCGACTCCGGCACATCACTCAAGCCGTCCGGGGCATCGTCGATCAGGTGCTGGAGAACCAGGTGACGATGATGGGGCTCAGTACGCTCAGGGACCATGACGACTACACGTACACGCACACGGTCAACGTATGCATCTTCAGCCTTGCCATTGGCCGAAGGCTCGGCTTAAGCAAGTCTCGTCTGTTTGACCTGGGGATGGCCGCGCTTCTTCACGACGTCGGCATGAGCCGCGTCCCCATCGAGGTAATCACGAAGCAAGAGAATCTCTCCGCTGGGGAATTCAGCCGAATTGAGGCCCACACATGGCTCGGCGCTCTGAGCGCGTTCAGCCTGCGACAGTTTGGCGAGATCCCTTTCCGGGGCATGATCGCCGCGTTCGAGCACCATATGAAGGTGGACTTCTCAGGCTACCCCAAGGTGCAGCGACCCTGGGAGCTCTCCGTATTTTCGAAAATCGTCGCGGTGGCCGATGCGTATGACAGTGGCACCAGCGCCCGTAGTCATAACGCCGCCAAGTCGCCGGACGTGGTGCTTCAAGAGCTTTGGGGAGATCCGAGCCACGGCTGTGATCCCGTCCTCGTAAAGGCGCTCATCAACCTCCTGGGAATCTACCCTGTGGGGACGTGTGTCATACTCGACACGTTCGAAATCGGCCTAGTCCATGCCGCCAACTCCGATGACACGCAAATCCATCGACCCATCGTTCGTGTCATCGGTGCCGCAGATGGGTCATGGCTAGATGATCCACCGCTCGTGGACCTGGCCGCAACCGAACCCGACGGCTCGTTCAGCCGCTCCATCATCAAAGTCACGGACCCCGACAAGTACTTGATCAACGTGTCCGACTACTTCGTATAGCGGCGTTTCCTCACGTGGGAAGGAAACGAGAAGCTCCAAGCACCATCGGTGCCTGGTGAAGGGCTTTGGATGGTAACGGCAATAAGGTCAAGAAGTGGGAAATGTTTACCGCTTTTGCCGCGCCTCCGCACAGAACATAGGCGGCCGATAGCCCACTAGCTAGCAGGCCTTTCTCCGGTTTTCCACATCCCCTCGAGAGATGGGCATACCCCTTGCGTTTCGTACGTAGGAGAATCCAGCAATTCAGCTGCACACAAATTCATGGCAGGATTTCGAAAGGACAGCAACGTTGAAGCAGGCTAAGACCTTGACCCATCTACGCGAGGAATCGGTAGCCGTGCCTTTCCAATCGCCGACGTCACGGGGGCGCATGAACCGGGCTGGATTCACTCTCATAGAAATGGTCGTCGTGATCTCCTTTGTCGGGCTGCTGGCTGGCATCACGTTCCCCCGGATCACCGGGGTCCAGAGCAGGTTCGCCTTGCGGGGCGCTAAAATGGCGTTCATGAGCACCTATGCGATGACCCGGGCCATTGCGATTCGCGAGGGTGCGGTGGCCGAGCTACACATCGACGCGACGAACGATCGGTTCTGGGTCGAGGTGGATACCACGCTCGCTGGCTCGGGGGTGATGGATACGATCGGCAGTATCGTCGATGTCGGGGCCGAGGGAGTGACCCTGTCGAGCACCCAGAGCTTGTTCTGCTTCGACGGCAGAGGAATGCCCAGCCTGGCGACCGGCTGCGCGACGACAGGGGCGACGATTTCCTTCGCTTACGACACCCAAGCCGACACGATCCTGACCACCACCTTGGGGAAAATACTGCGATGAACGACCAACGAGGTTTCACGCTCATCGAGGTCATTCTGGCCCTGTTGCTCTTTTCGCTCATGATGGGGGGTTTGATGAGCGCTGGCCTGGTGGCCAACGACCAGATCAAGGAAGGTCAAAGCGACGTGCTGGTCTGGGAGATCGCCACCTACCAGATGGAGACACTGATCGCCATGGGGTACGACAACCTCTCGAACGGCAAGGATACGATCCAAGGTCACCCCGTGGATTGGAAGATAAACGGGAATTCCCCCAAGAGGATCACCGTCACGATCGATAAGAAGGACTACAAGGGGAAAGCAAAGAAGGCTCAGGCCTTCGTCACTTACCTGGCGGATCCTGCGGATTTGTGAGCATGAAACCTGAACGCACAGCCAAGCCGAAGGAGGCCGGCTTCACCCTGGTGGAGCTCCTCGTCGTCGCGATCATCGGAAGCATCATGGTGCTGGGGGTCTATCAGATTCTCATCACACAGTCCCGAGTCCTCTCGACGCAGCAGGAGGTGATCGATGCCTCGGAGAGCGTGCGGGCAGGAGCCGCGCTTCTCGCCTGGGAGCTCAAGTCCGCGGCGGCGTCCGGCGGTGACCTGTACGTCATTAGCCCAGACTCCGTGGTACTTCGGTCCGTTCGGGCTACGGGCGTGATCTGTTCGTGGGTCGAAGGATCCGGCCAAAGCAAGTACGGGCTCCGACAGACGTCGGGAACCTTCACCGGCACCACGAACGACAGCGCCATGGTTCTTTCCGCAGCGAATTCGACTTGGTCGGCCTTCAACGTGAGCGACGCATGGAACGGATCGGCCGCGTGGACCAACACCCCCGTTTGCTTCTGGGGAGACAGCACCACCTCGGTGCCGCGCCCCGAAGCCTCGATCCAGCTCGATACACTGGCAACGCTTGCCGAACTGGAGTTGGGGGGGCCGGTCCACCTTTTCCGAAGGACGAAGTACGGACTCTCCGGCCAGGACGGGCGGTGGTGGCTGAGCCGGAGCGAGGCCGGTGGTGGATGGGAAATCCTGACCGGCCCCACGCTCTCGCCGAGCAATGGCGGGCTCACGTTCTCGTACTACGACTCGCTGGGCGTCGCGACCACGGATCCCACGCTGGTGGAGCGGGTGGAGTTCACGTTGCGCTCGGAGAGCTACGGGCAAGTCTCGGCCCCGGCGGGTGCAAGTGGAGGTACCTTGGCGGACTCAGTGACGACTACGGTGTTCCTGAGGAACACCGACCCATGAGCCCGTCAAGGATCGGCCACACTTGCCGTCGACCATAGACGACCGTGGAAACGCAAGTATGCAGAAGCATTCGGTGAATAATAGTAAAAGGAGTTGAAGGATGTTGAGATTTGCAGATATCACCCGCCGAGGCGGCTCGCACACCTCGCCCGAGGACACGCGAGGCTTCGCCCTCGCGGCCGTCCTCGTGTTGCTGGTGGTACTCGGTGCCCTGACCGGCTTTCTCCTCAGCGGCAGCAGCAACGCGCAGAGGTCCGGCCTGGCCATTCGGGCGTCGGCCCGCTCCTTCTACGCGGCCGAGGCGGGCTTGAACGTGGTTATGGGCGATTGGGCGTCGGAGAGCTACGACACCCTCGCGTCCAGCCCCGGCGACAGCGCCGACCTGGGCTGGGACACGCTAACGAACGGAGACCGATACCGTGCGGTCCTCACCCGTGTGGACGGCGGCGGCGCCGGGGGCACCATACACTCGCTACGAATCGTCGGACTGGGAGACGACCGCTTTGGCGGCACGAGCACCATCTTCCGCGAGATCGGGGAGTCGTGGGGGGCGCCGCCCTACACCCTGTTCGACGCGGGCAATGCGGCCGTCGAGGGCGGTTCCGACAATGGCACGGCGGATTTCCAGTCGGGGTCCACGGTCAGTGGTTCCGATGAGATTCCGTCGGATTGGGTGAGCGAAGGCATATGCGACCCACCCGTGGATAAGCCCGGAATCATCTGGCAGGACGCGACCGACGTAACGGGAGAAAGCGCAGGTGAACTGATGGGAAACCCGGATCAGGTGGAGGACGCTACCTTGACCACGGCGGGCCTGTTGGACTTCGGGGGCCTCGACTTCGACTCGCTGGCGGCGATGGCCCACTGGGTTATCACCAGCAGCTCGTACGGACCCACGATCGAGCCGACCGTGGGCAGCGGCCCCCCCCCCGTACTGCGACACTGGGGTAGCTAACAACTGGGGCGCCCCCGAAGATCCGAGCAGTGAGTGCTTCAACCATTTCCCCATCATTCACTGGAACAGCGCCGCCGTCCAAAGATTCGACGGCTGTGGCGCCGGGCAAGGAATCTGGCTGGTCGAAAACGGCAACATGGAGGTTGAGGGCCTGTGCGGGACGTTCAACTTCTACGGGATCATCATTACCAGGCTCAATGGGGGAGGTGAGGGATTGGAAATCGCGGACACGAATTTCAACATGTTGGGATCCGTCATCGTAACTACCAATGCCGCCTTTGACGGGGGTGACATCACTTATTCACAGTGCGTCGTTCAGCGGGCTCTGGAGGCCAACGGTATGTCGACCACCCCGGGCGGCGGCGGATCCGCGTCAGAACGAGCGTGGCGCCAGGCGATGAACTGACTCCGCCCACACCCCGCCCATTTCGCTTGACCCAGCGCCCCCGCCGAGACCATCTTGGTGGGGGCGCTGTTTTGAAGTGTACTTCGCTCTCGGATGGTTCTTCGGGGCCGGCCTACGGGTCGGGCTCGTCGGTACCCCGGCCTGCCTGGGAGGCGGCCATGCCAGCGATGGTCAGCTAATAATGTTAAACAATGGGAAATGTTTGCCGCTCTTCCCTTACCGCCAGCCCGGCGAGAAACTCCTGATAACCCCCGGAATAACAGGCCTATCCCCGGTTTTCCACATGCCCTGGCCTACCGGCACACGTCTTGCGTTTCGAGGTGTGTGGGAGTTCAGTAGATCAGCTGCACTAAGCCCCAGGGCCGACTGGAAGGGATAACATCATGCAAGCACGCTACGAGATCACGAATCTGGGTTCGAAGAAGGGGTTCGCGATGGCCGCCACCTTAGGCGTTCTCGCCCTTCTTTCCGCATTGGTGATAAGCGTCTTCGCAAACGCGATGGCGTCGTTTCGTTCCGGCATGACGGACCTGGAGAAATCCCGTAGTTACTTCGCAGCCGAGGCTGCCGCCGAATCCGGGATGGCGCAGCTGGCGGGGGTCCTCGAGGATGCATTGATCGAAGACTCGGAGTTAGCCGCCATCGGCCCTCCCGATATCGATGGCTTCACCTATGACAGCTTCAGCGTCGTGAGGAAGGGCGGTGTCGTGACGGAGCAGATCACGGACGGACCGTTCTCCGGTCTCTTTTCTCTCACGCAGGTAGTGGAGATCACCGCCGAGGCCGTAAGCCCCGACTACACCCGTTCCGCGATCATGGTGACCGCCAAGGCGCAGGCGATCCCGATCTTCCAGTTCGGCGTCTTCTTCGAGAAGGATCTGGAGATCACCAACGGACCGCGTATGGACTTCGATGGTTGGGTGCACTCGAACGGCAACATCTTCCTGAACTCGAACAACCAATACTTCGGCGACGTCATCACGACGCCGAACAGCCTATATCACGACCGTAAGGACAGTCATAACGGCTTAACTGGCACGTTTATCGCCGATGCGTCCGCAAACTACGTCCAGCTGGACTTCGACAGCCGCGACACCCCGGATCCGAACGCGTTTCGAGCTGCAAGCGACGCCAGCTTCGACAACCGTGTCAAGACGAGCGCGTATGACGTCGATTCGCTGAAGGTGCCGCTGCCAGATGGAGTGGATCCGGCCGTGCTCGTCGACCCGCGAGACGGCACGGACACCCAGCTCGAGCGGCAGGCCAAGTTCTCGTGGAAGTCGGACTGGTACATCGAGGTGGACCTGGGCAACGTCAGTGGCAACTCCGGGGCCGGAGGGGGGGATTCACCGTTCGACGTGGTGATCAACCATCTTCAGGCCCTCATCACCTCCTTTGGTCCGGGGCCGGTCACCGACGCGCTAGAAGACGCCCTGGTGCAGGTCACCGACGCCTTGATATGTATCGACGTTCCGGACGCGCCCTGTGCTCTGGGCAAACTGGATGGAGCCAAGGACGCCGTCCAGGCCGCTCCTGGGCCTCCTTCTGGGCTGCCAGGATCGGAACAGGGAGCCCTGATCTCCGAGATCAACCAGATCAAATCGGACATCAACTCGGGAGGCAACGGCCAGAGCGGCGGCGGCGGCGGCTCCCCCCTGTGCGACAACGGTATCACCCACACACGACCCCTCGGGGCGGGCGTTCCGACCTCCACCGAGTGCGCGGACATCTTCTCCTTCAGTTACGACAAGTGGTACGAAGGTCGCGAGGAGCTTTATGTGGACGTCGTCGACATCGACGTCGACCAGCTGTTCACCTGGTTGGACGCCCAAGGTGAGACGACGGACGTCGTATTCGTCACTATAGACGGGACGAATCCTGTGCTGGATCCAGAGAGCGATGGCACCTACCCCGTGATCCGCCTCGTCAACGCGGACAGACTTCGCGCCCCCATCACCTTTGCCACGAATCACCCGCTTTATGTGCAGGGCCACTACAACAATGATGCTACTTGGTACCCTTCGGCGCTCGTCGGTGATGCGATCACGTTTCTGTCGACAGTGTGGGACGATGCCGATCACCAAGACGCTGTGCAGATCGAGCCGACAGCGGCGGACACGGAAATATACGCGGCCGTCATGGCCGGCCACTCCGGTACGCCGTGTGACCACGAGGTGTCGCCATGCGCCGCCACGGTCCCCTACGGCGGGGGGCTGGAGAACTTCCCCCGCTTCCTGGAGGATTGGAACCCAGAGGTTCTGATGTTCCGGGGCTCGCTCGTGTCGCTGACCTTTGCGCAGCAGTCGACGGGCCTATGGGGGGGTGCCTACTACAACCCGCCAGTCCGTGACTGGGAGTTCGACTCGCGCTTCAACGAGGCCGAGAACATGCCGCCCGGAACGCCAGTGGTGGGTAACGTGATCCACACGGCTTTCCGGCCAATCTTCTAGCGGATTCGAGGAATGCTCCCCATCGCAAACGGCAACGGCAACGGCAACCGCGCGTGCCCTCGCCGAGGCGCGCCAGGCTTCACCCTCATCGAGTTGGTCATCGTGATGGTCATCATGATCATCGTGGTCGGGATCGTGTCACCGCGCCTGCAGGTGAGCCCCACGCGGCAGGTCCAGGGCATGGCCCAGCAGATGGTGGCGCACCTGGAGTTGGCTCGCAGTCACGCTCTAGGACAGCGCCAGTTGACACGGGTTGTCTTCGACGAGGAGTCCCGAAACTACACGGCATATGTGGACCACGACCGAGACGACAGCGTCACCGAGGATTTCGCCGAGGTGACCGCATTCCCCGAGTTCGCGGTGCGCCGCCTCGAAAGGTTGATCGACTTCGGTCGCGGAAACGCCTCGATGATCCCGGGCGATTCGTCGTCGTGGGCCGTGACGCTCCCGAACAATACGGGCGGGATCTCGAAGCTCGACCTGAGCGTTCAGGGTGTGCCCGACCCGTGGGGGACCGCCGGAACCGTGTATCTCGTCCACAGGGACGACCATGACGTGGTTGCAGCCATCTCCATCGCATCCTCGGGCTCGTTCAAGGCCTGGCGCTGGCAAGGAGGGGAATGGCGATGATGCCGCAACGGAAACATGAGCCGACCGTCCGGCGACACGACGCCGGCTACAGCCTCATATCGGTGTTGACCGCGATCGTACTGCTCTCGATCGGCGTGACGAGCATCTCACAGGTTCTCACTCAGTCGGTGACGATGCATACGATCGTCGCCATGCGCACGACGGCGCTCGACGTGGCTCGCTCCTATATGGAGGAGGTGAAGGGCCGCGATCCTCTCACACTTGCGTCGGAATCGGCTGTTCAGGTGAACGACCGTGGAGAGGCTGACAGCAACGGGTCCTTCACACGCGAGCTCACGGTAACAGTGGCGGGTGACCACGTCTTCGAGGCCATCGTGATCGTCACGTTGCCCCAATCCAACCCTGTCACGCTCGTGACGTGGATCTACGATGGAGTGTACTGAAGTGGCCAAGCGGGTCTCGGCAGGTCGCGAGGGCTTCACGATCATTGAGTTGCTGATCTCGACGGTCATCTCGGTGGTGGTCATGGGAGCCTCCCTCAGCTTCGCGATCGCGGCCTTCCGTGGGTCCGAGGGGAACACGCTCCGCGAGGAGGTCTACCGAAACGCCCGCTTCATCGGCATGGCCCTGGAGCGGGACATCCAGACAACGGGCGTAAACATCGCGAGCGAAGTCGGGTTCGGTACGTTGAGCACGTTCGGCGACACGCTCGTCGTGCTCCACGTCCCATGGGAGCCCACGGACGCGTATCCCTACACGATCGATCCGCCGACCGGCACCAACAACCCGCTCGACCCCGGTGGGACATGTGGGACTTACTGCATCGACCTGAACAAGGACCCCAGCTCCAACTTCGACATCGTGCCTGGCGACATCGCCCGCTTGCAGGTCAACGGGGAGCGGCGGGTGATCCTGGTCACGAACGTACAGTCAATGGGTATTACCGTGGAGCTGACCTTTTCACCCGTCTCCACGTTGCTGCACTACGAGTCCGCGATGTCGGGCGGCCTGCTGCTGGATCGCTTCGGCACCATCGTCCAGAAACTCCGGCCGATCGTCTATTGGGTCGAGAACGAGACCCTCTACCGCTCCGACCAGCTGGACGTGAGCGGGAACCTGATCGCGTCACCGATTGCGTGGGACGTGAAGTCCTGGGACGCGAAGATGATCTTCGTCGACCTGGACGAACTCGACGAGGGCAACCCAAACGACGCGGACAACACCAACGACTTCGACGACATCCTCGGCGTCAGGATCAGCGCGACATTAGCGACGACCCGTGCCGACATTCGCGTGGCCGGTGGTGAGCTCTACACACGGGACTACGAGTGGAAGTTCCTTCCGCGAAACCTCATGTACGAGAGGAACCGGTAGGAGTTGTCACGAAATCGTCATGGTGCACGGTTGACAGTTCGACCCCACCACCATGCGCGGCCAAGCCGTGAGCAGCAAGGGCGAGGTCAGGGGTCGTGCGACCCTCGGAACGCATTCTCGTAGAGTGTTTCGACCTCTTCGATTTCCGCCTCCGTGAGCGCGGCGAACTCCTTCTGCCGCGCCCGCCCCGAGAGCTTCCCATCGCCCTGTTCCAGGAAGCGAACCAGAAGATCGACGACTCTTCGCGGCAGCTCCACGATGTCCTGCACTTCGCTCGCGAAATGGTCGAAGGATTCGAGGAACCCGACTTCCCGTGGAAGGTCCACATCGATCGTCTCTTGCACGCAGGCGTACAGGAACGCGGCATGAGGCGTGGCGTCGAAGTAGCTGTAGAAATCCGCCGTCTCGTTGAGAACGCGCACGTTGTGGTCCTCCGTTTCCTCCCACTGGATCAGCGGGAGGAGAGGCCGCGAGTACGACTCGAGAACTGCCCGGTATTGCGCGATTCGGCGTTGGATCACATGACTCAGGGGGAATACGAGCTCTCGAGGGGTTAGTCCACCCGCTGCGAGAGCGTGGTGGACGAGCCATCGATGTATTCGTCCGTTCCCGTCCTCGAAGGGATGGATGTAAACCAGCCCGAATGCCGCTGCGGCAGCGACCACTACGGGATCGATCCCGCCCCTCAACGCACGATTGACGAAATGGACGAGCCCGGCCACGAGCACATCAAGGTCTCCTGGACGAGCGTCTATGTGATCGGGAATCGGGCGCTGTGTTTCGCGGTCATGGAATCCCACGAATCCATCTTCCGTTCTCAGCCCTAATCGGATGAACCGTGGATCGCCGAGAAGCACCCTCTGGAGACGGAGGAGCTCCTCCGCGGTGAGATCCGTCTTCCCGGCCTCGCCTATCGCATGGCCCCAACGTTCGAGCCTCGACGCCTGTGGGCGCTCCCCCTCGATCGCAAAGCTGGCTCGGCTGTCTTTGATCACCAGAAACGCCCCGGCCCGGTGAATGATGTCCGGATGTGTCCTCCCGATGATCTCCTGAGTTCCTTTTGCGAGGTCTTCGAGATCATACGTTCGAAGTCCTTCAGTCCGGCTGACCAGGGGACAGAACTCAGGTGGACCAGGGAGGTTGTTGGTGACGCGGTGCCTCGCGGACAACTCGCCCCCAGAAATAGCATATTGGGCCTCGGGGTCCAACGCAGGAACAGCTTTCAACTTCCCCAGGTCGTCCAGTGGAAGGCGCTCACCGGTTAGCCACTCGTAAAGGAACCATGCTCGTCGAGTGTAGGCACCGCTCGGCTTGTCAGTGATGAAAGCTACGAGCTCGTCCCGGTCCACGACCTTGGACAAGGCCGCCAGAACACCGAGATCCACCCCTTCCCATTTGAGCGCGAGGGACAGGTGTGACGCCAGAGTATCAGAAGCCGGAGTCTTTGAGGACAGCAGCTGCCAGTCGTCTGCGGCAGACTTGCGATAGCGGGAGGAAATGGCCAGCAGCCGGCGGGGCAGGGGGACGGGAAGTGCATACTTCTCGACCAGACGGGCGTAGCCGACCGGCCAGGCCAGCTCCGGCAAGGATCGACCGCGAAAGACAGCAACAGCGTGTTCTTTGAGGAATTCACTCTCCATGTCGCGACTTTCCTACCTCCGAACGCTCTGTTTCGTACCCTTATGGTATCTATATGCAACTTTTTATGCTCTCTTAGGCCAAAACATAAGGCAATCCATAGGATACGCAACTATTTATGCTCTTTCAGCTGACAATAGCAGTTTTCTTGCTTCACCCGTAGCCGATCACGTTGGGGCCGACCACCTATCCGTCGGCAAACGAGTTGACGGGTCTGGACCACCCCTTCACGTTATCTGATCCGGCAACGACACCCCCGCGCGGCCAGCCATAATGCCGGGCGGGCTCGAAACATTCAGGGAGGTAATCATGCGACACCTGTTCCCTATGCTCTCCGCCGTCGGCTTCTTGCTGGTCTCTGCGACGTCGTTCCCTGCGGCCGCTCTCCAGCAGACGAGCACCCTTCTTGGCATGGATACCTACCTGGAAATGGAATCGGTCGGGAGCCCGAGAATCTCTCCTGACGGAGGCCACATCCTCTTCACGCGCGGTAGCGTGGACAAGATGAACGACCGGAACCAGAGCAACCTGATGATCATGGATCTGGAAACGGAGCGCATAAGAGAGCTGACCACGGGAAACTTCACCGTGTCATCGCCCATCTGGTCTCCTGACGGCGCCCGGATCGCCTTCCTGTCCGACAAGAGCGGGACCAACCAGATCCACATGATGTGGCTCGACACGCGCGAAACGGTCCAGCTCACTAACGTCGACCGGTCACCTGGTGGGATCAGGTGGTCGCCGGACGGAAACATGATCTCCTTCACATCGTTTATTCCCGACACCGGCTCGCCCCTGCCCATCAGGCTTCCCGCGTTCCCGAGGGGGGCCGAGCTCGCCAGACCCGCCGTGGTGGAGGACCGGATCGCCTGGAGAAGCGACGGGCGAGGCTACAACCAGAAGGGCAACACTCAGATCTTCATCATCGATTCAGAGTTGGGTGGCACGCCCCGCCAGATCACCTCTGGAGAGGACTCCCACAGCAATCCCAGATGGTCACCCGACGGGACGAAGCTCTATTTCGGTGGGGATCTCGAGGACGAGGAAGGCTACGTCCGGAGCAACTCCGAGATCCATTCCATCGATCTCGCCACGCTCGAGATCACGACGCTGACCGACCGGCTGGGCCCCGACTCGGGACCGAGCCCTTCGCCCGACGGGGGTCTGATCGCCTACGCCGGATACGACCAGAACGAGAATTACAGCAATCTCTCGAATCTGTATCTGATGGACAGCGACGGAGGCGACAAGCGTCAGCTTACCGGGGACCTACCGAACTCGCCGGGAAACGTCACGTGGGCGCGCGACGGCTCCGGGCTCTTCTACACGATGGGCGAAGAAGGGTCGTCGAACGTCTATTTCGTCTCGACGGCCGGTGCGATCCGCAAGATCACATCAGGTGTCCACTTCATCTCCGGCATCTCGATCGCCGACGATGGGCGTGTCGCGGCAACGAACTCGACGTTCTACAGGCCGAGTTACCTGGTGACGTTTTATCTCGATGACCCGGACGAGATCACGACGCTCGTCGACTTCAATGAGGATGTGCTAGACGGCGTGAAGCTAGGTCAGGTCGAGGAGATCTGGACGCAGTCCTCTGATGGTCTCCCGGTGCAGGGCTGGCTCATGAAGCCCGCCGATTTCGAGCCGGGCAGGCAATATCCCATGCTGCTCTGGATCCATGGCGGGCCGGTCTCCATGTACAGCGTACGTTGGAACTGGAACTGGCAGAACTTCGCGGCCGATGGATATGCCGTGCTGTGGATGAACCCGAGAGGCAGCACCGGATACGGCCAGGACTTCGTGAACGGGATCAACTACCTCTATCCCGGCAAGGACTTCGACGACCTGATGGCCGGGGTGGACGCCGCGATCGATCGTGGGTTCATCGATGAGGACAACCTCTTCGTCACCGGCAGCAGCGGAGGGGGCGTGCTCACCGCGTGGGTCGTCGGCCACACCGACCGGTTCAGAGCGGCAGTTTCGCAAAGACCGGTCATCAATTGGCACTCCTTCGTCGGTACGACCGATGGATCCGGCTGGTATCGGCGGTTCGAGTCCATGCCCTGGGAAGATCCGCTGGAATACGCCGAGCGTTCCCCCCTTCATTACGTGGCGAACGTCACCACGCCCACCATGTTGCTATCCGGCGTGGAGGACCTACGGACCCCCATCGGTCAGGCTGAAGAGTTCTACCGGGCGCTCAAGGTGCTCGACAAGGAGACGCTCCATGTGAAGCTCCCGGGTGAGTATCACGGGACACGGAGCGTCTCTCACAGGCTCATGATCCAGTTGTACATCAAGGCGTGGTTCGACAGGTACCGGGATAAGCCGATCGTTTGAACCAAGGGAGACATCGCCACTACGTGATGGGATATCACGCCCCTTCAACTTGGCAGGGAGAATCCCGTGGGAAACGCTGATCCCCGAATCGGCTGGGCGCTCGACCGTGCGGCCCGGGAGCGGGCGGCAGAGGAAGGGACCATCGATCTGGGTACTGGTGAGCGCCGGACCTGGACCGAGGTCAAGCGCCGCGCGGACGGCGTGGCGTCGGCGCTAGCGAGCCTCGATTTCGACCGCGGCGATCGCGTCGCGATTCTCTCCCTGAACTCCGCACGACACTTGGAGCTCTGGTTCGCGATCCCTGCGTCCGGGCTGGTCATGAACGATCTGAACTTCCGACTCGCTCTCGAGGAGCTTCGCTTCATCTGTGACGACTCGCAGGTCAGGCTCCTCTTCGTCGACGACACGTTTCTCGAGGCCGGCCTGGCGCTACGTAGTAGGTGTGAGGCGCTGGAAACGCTCATCTGGCTCGGGATCGGTGATGACCCGCCCGAGGGGACGATTGCCTACGACACACTCGCTGCGACGGAACCGGCCGATCTTCCCGAGCCCGAATCGGAGGATGTGGCGGCGATCTTCTACACGGGTGGAACAACGGGTCTACCGAAAGGCGTGATGCTGACCCATCGGAACCTCACGGCTAACGCACTCCGCATTATCGGGATGGGCCGTCTCACGTGGAGGGACCGGTATCTGCATGCCGCGCCGCAGTTCCACATTGCGGACGGGGCTCTAGCCTACTCACTCACGTGGGTGGGGGGCACACATGTCTTCGTCCCTGCCTTCGACCCACACCGTGTCGTGGAGGCCCTCGAGCACGAGGCCATAACCGCGACGCTTCTCGTCCCCACGATGATCACGATGTGCGTGGCGAGTGGGGTCCTTGCCGATGCGGACCTCTCAGCGATGCGCCTGATGATCTACGGGGCTTCGCCGATGCCCGCGGAGGTGCAGCGCATGGCGGTTCCTGCGTTCGGTTGCGACTTCATGCAGGCCTATGGGATGACCGAGGCTGCGCCCATCGTTTCCTTCCTGGACGAGGCAGCGCACGAACGCGGCCTCGCGGGCGAGGAGCCATGGGCCAGCCGGCTTCGCTCGGCTGGTTCTCCCGTCCCGGGAGTTCGCGTAGAAGTGCGCCGAAGCGATGGCAGCATCGCCGATCCGGGTGAACCCGGCGAAATCTGGATCCAGGGCCCCAACATCATGAAGGGCTACTGGAACCGGCCCGAGGAGACCGAGCACGCTCTAGTCGACGGCTGGTATCGCTCCGGCGACGTCGCCTACGCGGACGAGGGTGGATTCCTCTACATCGTCGACCGCGCAAAGGACATGATCATCTCGGGTGGCGAGAACATCTACACCACCGAAGTCGAGAACGCGATCTACTCGCACGCATCAGTTCTAGAGGCGGCAGCCTTCGGCATCCCCCATGAGGAATGGGGAGAGGCGGTGCACGTGGAAGTCGTGCTCAGGCCTGACGAGTCGGTGGAACCCGACGAGATCATCGAGCATTGCCGGGCCTCGATCGCCGGGTACAAGGTCCCGCGGTCGGTGAACGTCCGGACGGCGGACGAGCCACTCCCAAAGTCGGGG
The DNA here is from genome assembly GCA_965249775.1 of Longimicrobiales bacterium. GTDB lineage: Bacteria > Gemmatimonadota > Gemmatimonadetes > Longimicrobiales > Gaopeijiaceae > UBA822. Next base: position 1,476,002 of record OZ252253.1, on the reverse strand, counting down.
GCAGGGAAGATCCTCAAGCGCGACTTGCGTGAGCCGTTCTGGGAGGGCCGAGAGCGCCGGGTCGGGTAATCAGGAGGGGCCTCTCCCGCCTCGTAGCCGACGCTGTCGGGCTCACTGTCGGGCTCGCTGTCGGGCTCCTGTTCAGAGCCCCGCGACGTAGCGATTTGGGCCGCATGTAGCGGTTCGCTACGTTTCTTGGTGCGCTCCGCAGATGATCATCTGATTGATGCGCGGGGTCAGCTCACCACTTCCCCCAGCACGCGCACTGCCTCCCGTAGCTGCTCATCCGTCAGATAGGGTGCCGGTCCGACCCGAATGACGTGACCTCTGTGGTCAACGTGGACGCCGCGCTCCGCCAAGGAATCCTTGACAAGCGGAGCGTCCGGAGAAGTCAGAGCGAGGAATCCGCCGAGCGATTCCAAGGGGACCGAGCGGTCTCGGTCAACCACCGCCGGATCGAGATCGAGCGCGTCGAACTCTGCCGCGAGAAGCCCGATTTGGTGTTGGCTGCTGACGCGCAGGCGGTCTTGCGTGAGGCCCTGCTCCGCAAAGAAATCCACGACCGCGGCGGCTCGATAGTGACTGGTGGGATCGTAGGTCGCGCCGGCGAAGCGGGCGGGACCGTCGCTGTATGCGACACGGCTTTCCCCAACCGTCCCTCCGCTCTCTGCCTTTACGTCGGCCAGGGCGTCGAATTCACCGAACCAACCAGTGAGGATTGGCCGGAGCCGACAGTCCCCGGGGAATCTCAACCAGCAGTTTCCTTCGCCCATCTGCATGTACTTGTAGCCACCCCCCACGACGAACGCGCCCTCGAGCCCTTCCTCGGGCAACGAGATTGGAGCCACGTTCGTGGAGTGATATGCGTCCACTAGCAGCTCGGCGCCGACCCTCTCAGAGGCTTCCAGGACGCCACCCAGCCCTGGAACGATATGTGCGTTCCGGAAGAGGACGCTCAAGACGAGCACTGCCGCCGTGCGATCGTCTACTTCGGAGATCAGCCGCTCGGCCAGCGTGGAGGCTGGAAGAGCCGCGACCTTGGCCACCTCGATCCCCTTCTCGGACAGACGATCGAGCTGTCGCCGGATACTGTGAAACTCACCGCTGGTTGTGACCAGACGCGGTCGGGCGGCCAGCGGGAGGGCGGAAATGACGCGGGTGACGAGCTCGTGCGTGCTGTGTCCGAGGGCCACGAAACCGGCTCGATCGTCGAGTAGCGCAGCGAGGGCCTTCCGGTACCGCTCCGCCTTTGCCTCGGCGAATACCCACTTTTGATCCACATGCCGGGCTGCGTCGAGCCATGCCTGTTGCTGAGCCTCGAAGGCGACGTCGGGCCACGCTTGGTGTGAGTGACCCGTGAGGAGCAGGCGCTCCGAAACGTGAAAGCGCGTATAGTGCTCGGCGAGAGCGGATGCGTCGATCGGGTTGGGCATCTTGTCCCTTCATGGGGAAAGCAGTCAGCGAGGGCCCCTCTCGTCAGAGGTAAATCAGACGTAACCGAACAAGGTCCTTTCTTGTCAAGGGTTCGGGCGGGGCGACTGCACCGCTTGGGTCACACGCGCCACTGGCATAATGCTTACCCCCTAAGTATATTCTACAGTATGGACATGCCAAGCGAAATCCGGAATCAGTTCCGCCGCTACGGTCGCGCCGGTGGCCGGGCTCGCGCAGCCCGCATGGAACCCGACGAGAGAAGGGCGGTCGCGCGCCGAGCCGCAACCACCCGCTGGATCAGAGAGCGATTCGGGGCCTCGAGCTTCGAAGCACTGGGCCTGCCCGGGGGAGACATCGTCGATGCCGGTCTTGCCGACCTCGCCGCTGGAAAGACGACGGCCGAGAGCTTGGTGGTCTCCCTGGCCGCCCCACGGCTGCGCAGGGAGGGAGTCCCGCTCGGCGAGACTCACTCAGATCCCGAGGATCGCCTCTACATTCTGCTCTCGCAAACGGAGGGCGATCTGGCTCACGCTCGGTACGGCGCGTACCTGCGACAGGCGGTCTCCTTCGCGGACGCCTGTCACGTGGCCCGCCTCGATCGAGGCCGACGTGCGCCGTAGCCTCACACGCGAGGCACTGCAGGCGCTCATGAAGGAACTCGCGCGTACATCTCCCAGCGGGCAGCCGTACCGGGTCTTCCTCTTGGGCGGCGGCACGGCGGTTCACGCGGGTTGGAGGGCCTCGACGATCGACGCTGATCTGCACTGTGACCGAGAGGAGGTCTTCCGCGACATCCAGGGCATCAAGGAGCGCCTCCAGCTCAACGTGGAGCTCGTGCGGCCAGAGGACTTCGTCCCCGCGCTCGTCGGCAGCGAAAACCGCCACATTTTCATCGAGACCGTGGGGAACGTGACTTTCTATCATTATGATCCCTACGCCCAGTTGCTTTCCAAGGTGGTTCGAGGATTCAGCCGGGACCTACAAGACGCCGAGAGCTTCCTCGCCAGCGGAATGGTGGAGGCGGAACGTTTTCGGGCTCTGGTCCAACAGATCCCAGACGTGGCGTACGCCAGGTATCCATCCCTGTCTCGGCAGAGCGTCCTCGAAGCCGTCGACGATTTCTTGTCGGGGGCCAGGCCCTGAGGACCGAGTAGACTGAAGGGACGAAACCTCTGCCGTACTGCAGGTCACTAGTGTGGAGCCGCGTGTCGAGGATGGCAGGGTGGCGTGCGTCCCCCCAGAAGCCCAGACTTGCATGGGCGAAACACGTCGGGACGATCCGGGAGCGAAATCCATGCAGGACTGGAGTGGTACGTTCGGAGCGCGCACCACGGCGGACGAGGCCGTGGCCAACCTGGACCTGTCGGGGCAGCTCGTGATCGTGACCGGTGCAAACAGCGGGATCGGTTTCCACACCGCGAGGGCCCTCGCCTCGGCGGGCGCACGTGTGATCTTCGCGTGCCGCGATTCCGCCGCCGGGACTGATGCGGTCGAGCGTGCGCTTGCGGCACACCCTGGAGCCATGGCCGAGGTCGGTTTGCTGGATCTCGGCTCTCACCAGAGCATTCGCGACTTCGCGGAGCGGATCGACGCCGATTCGATAGACGCGGTCATAGGCAATGCAGGTCTCTTCGGTGGCGGCTACCAGGAGGTCGACGGAGGGATCGAACGAACGGTGGGTGTGTGCCATGTCGGGCACTTCCTGTTGGTGCGGGCCTTGCTGCCCAAGCTGCTCGCTGAGCGTGGTGGACGGGTCGTCATGGTGGCGAGCGAGTCACATCGCTCGCCTAGAAAGCTCGACTTCGATCGGCTCCCGCTGACCGCCGCTCAGTACTCCGGGTTCGTCGCCTACGGCCAGGCGAAGCTGTGCAACGTCTTATTCGCATCAGAGCTTCAGCGCCGTCACGGAGCCGAGGGACTCACCGCATGCTCCTTGCATCCCGGGACCATGGTCGCGACTAACATCGCTCGGAGCTCGCGGTTGGCTTCTCTCGTGATGAAGCTCCTGAGCCCATTTACCAAGGGTCTGAGCGAGGGCGCAGCCACGTCGATCGTGTGCGCCACGCATCTCCATCTCGAGGAGATTGCGGGCCGATACTTTTCCGACTGCCAGCCGAAACCCGCGAGCGATGAGGCCCGGGATGCTGGGGTCGCCGAGCGCCTCTGGGCGCGGACCGAGGAGTGGGTGGGAGTCTAGAAGGTCGAAGGAGTACTCCTTCAGCAGCTGCCTCCTAGCCCTTCGCCAGAATCACTGCAGAAGCGTGCGGTCCCGCTTCCGCAGGATGAAGACCCCCTCCTTCCCGCTGGTCACGACGATGATCCCGCTCTCGAAGAACGGGTAGTTGCTCCACGAGCCCTCCATTGCGGGCTCGTCAACCCCCGGAACCGTGTCGAAGAAGCTCACCAACTCAGGGTTTTCCCGGTCCGAGATGTCCAGGATGCGAAGTCCGCTTATGTAGTTCGACTGGTACATCAGGTCGCCCAGGATGTAGAGATTGTGGTCCGAGGACGCGTTGTCGTGGAAGTACTCTCTGACCAGAATCGGATCGTCCAGGTCGACGATGTCCCAGATCAGGGTACGTGTCTGGTCGACGCTGCCGCTGGTCTCGTCGAGCTCGTCATTCGAGTAGAAGTAGCGGTGGTCTTCATCGAGCCACCCTTGATGGGCGTAGACGACGTTGGGATACGTCGCCGTCGAGAGTGACACGGGATTGGCCTTGTCCGTGACGTCGGCGATGCTCAACGCCGTCTCATTGGCGCCGAAGCAGATCTCCTGGCCCTGGTGCGCCTCATCGGGGCCGTGGTAGATGACGCACTGGGCGTCGTGGCTGTAACCCGTGCCCGAACGGCCCGTGCCCATAGCCTGGAAGCAGCCGGCGAAGAGCGGAGTCAGCGGGTCCTGAATGTTGATCATGTGGAGGCCGCCGCCGCAGGTCTCACCGCCCTCCCCCGCGCCCACCGCGTAGGCGAAGCCGGTCTCCTCGTTGATCACGATGTTGTGGGCGCTCGCGAGCCGGCTGTAGTGAGCGTCCTCCTCGAAGATCACCGGGTCGCCCCTGACGTCCCTCAGCTTGGTGAGGTCGAAGATCTGCATCCCATGTGCACCCGCGCCATCGGCTACGATGAAGGCATGGTCTCGGTAGACCTTGATGTCCCTCCAAACGTTGACACCTGCGCCCTCGGTGAGCGGCAGGTCCCCCAAGTACCTGGGGTTCACGGGATCACTGACGTCCACGAACGAGGTACCGTCGTAGCGCCCGACGAGCGCGTATTCCCGACCCGAGGCGGGGTCGGTCCATCCCCAAACATCGTTCACCTCGACGCCTCGGTGACTCGCCCCCAGGTCCACGACGGAGAGGAACGACAGCAGGTCCACGTCGCTGCAGCCGAACTCGTTCGCTGCCCCCCCCTCGCAATCCACTTGGCCGCCGGTGATCGACGCGAAAGCCGCGGGTGGCTCTCCGAACACCTTCCCGGTCTGCGACCACTCTCCGCCTTGACGCTCGAAAATCGCGACCGATCCGAGCCCGAAGTCGTCCGACAGGACAGTCACCGCGGCCACATCGTCCTGGACCGCGAGGGCGACGCCGAACTCGTCACCGGATGCGAGGTCGGCAGCGGTGAGCTTGCTGGATCCCGTCCACTCCCCATCAGGGCCGCGATACATCAAATATGCCCGCCCCTCCGAGGCGGACGTACCCGGAGCGCCGAGCCAGGCTTCGGCGGCATCGAAGTGCACGGCTGCCCCGAACCCTATGCCCGTATAACCCACATCGAAGGTTCTCAGGATGAAGTTTGGCTGCCACTCCCCGGTCGAGTCGTCGTAGGCGTACTCGAACACGACATCTACATTGGCGGCGGCGATCAGAGCGATTCCCCCATCGAGCCCCACGGCGCCGCCGAAACCGCTGTTGGGCCCGGTTCCTGGGCCCGTGAGCTTCCTCTGCTCTAACCAGTCCCCTGTGGCTTCGTCACGCCGGAACATGTAAACCGCTCCGGCACCGTTGTCCTTCCGGTCCGTTCCGATCAGAGCCAGGTCGGCTTCCACGGCGATCGACATCCCGAACAGCTCATTGGGCCCGACGTCGCTGCCCATGAGCTTGTCGGTCTCGCTCCAACGACCCGTGGCAGGGTCCCGCTCGAACACGTAAACCGCGCCGCGGCCCTCCGAATTCGACCACGAGGCCGTGAAGAAGCGGTCCCCATCCGCCGCCGAGACCCGACCGATAAAGTTTCCTTCGATCGCGTCACTCGCCCTCAGGATTTGCGTTTCACGCCACTGGTCGTCTCCGTCCTTCTCGAACACGTAGACCGCCTCGAGAAGGGTCGCGCCGACCAGGAGTTGGTCCCCGGAGAGCGTCACGGTTCGGCCGAAATGGTCCCCGGGAGCCGAGTTGGATGCCTCGAATCGTTGGACCTCGGCCCAGGCACCGCCCGAATCCTTCCGGTATACGTAGACGTACCCGGGGGAGGTTTCATTCAGGGATTGCCCCACGATCACGTCACCGCCGCCGACGGCTAGAGACTCCCCGTATCCCCCCCCGAGGGGAGCCTGCCCCGCGAGGGGGTTTGCCAGAGGAAGGCCCAAGGCTAGAAAGACCCACTTCGCGCTCGATTGCCGCACTGCTCCCCCCTCAGAAGTTCAGATGTGAGTATGCACCGGTTTGTCGACGAAGGCGTCTTACACAAAGTTCCGGTCGGTTTTACTCAAAGTTCACAGTCAATAGACTAGTGGAACGGTCCGTGTTCCGGGACCGGCACCTTCTCCCCTTGCCACCTGCCTCTTGTTTTAGCAAGCTTGACTTCTTCACCAGCCTTTTAGGGGACGTCAATGAAAAAGATTCTCTTCACCTCCGCCTTGATGTTCGTGCTCGCGGGATGTGCTTCCACATCCGAGGGAATGCCCGCCAGTGCCGCTCCTCCACCCGCTGCTGCTCCCGAGGCCACGGCTTCGGCTGGGGCGTTCTATACGAGCCAGCAGGCTTCCCGTGGCGAGGGATTGTTCCGCGACAATTGTGTCAGCTGCCATGCTTCGTCCGAGTTCACGGGATCTTCCTTCGAGCGGCGGTGGCGCAACCGAGCGGTCGGGGACATCTATGAGTTCGTTCTCTACTCCATGCCCGACGACAATCCCGGCGGCCTGCCTGAGCAGACTTATGCCGACATCGTCGCGTATATGCTTCGGTTGAACGACTTTCCGACGGGTAATTCCGAACTGCCGACGTCGCTGGATGCGCTGATGCAGATGCAGATGTTTACGGGCGCCGACGACTGAGCGTAACCACCGGCATGACGACCGGCCATGACCACCAAGGATGAGTGAGCCTGACGTGGGCGTGGATCGTAGGACATTCCTGAAGGCCGCGACTGCCGGCGCCGGCATGAGCCTAGCTGGGTTCACGCCCACAGCCGGTGAGATCCATTCGCCACGGCCCTTGAGCGACGGATCCCGCAGATCCGAACAAGCCGCTCCGGACGTCGTCGTCGTCGGCGCGGGAAATTTCGGGATGTGGACGGCCTTCTACCTCACCCGGCTCGGGGCCAACGTGACCGTCGTCGACAAGTACGGCCCGGGCAACTCACGCTCGACGTCGGGCGGAGAGACCCGCGGCGTCCGGTCCTCCTACGGCGGCCAATCCACCGGACTTCTCTGGAATCGGTGGGCCAACGAGGCGATCAACCGCTGGACGCTGTGGGACGAGGAGTGGGGCCGGCAGCTCCTGCCCAAGTTGTTCTTCAATACGGGTGACTTGATCGTCCGTCCCCAGATGTCTTCGTATCTCGAGGATACGATGGCGGACTGGGATACGTTAGGCGTTCCCTACGAGGTTCTCACGCCCGAGGAGATTCGGTACCGCTGGCCTGTGATCGGCCCGGAGGGCGTCGGGGTAGGGCTGTACGAGCCGGCGGCGGGTGTGGTACGCGCCCGCCGGGCGATCGAGGGTGTGGCCGAAGTGTTCCGGAAGGAGGGTGGGCAGGTGACGATCGCCGCCGCCGAGATGGGCGGCCGCGACGGAAGGCAGTTGGATGCACTCAATCTGGAGCCTGGGGAGCGGATTTCGGCCGCGACGTACGTCTTCGCGTGTGGACCGTGGTTCCCCAAGGTGTTTCCGGAGCTCATGGGCAAACGCTTGAGGATCTCCATGGGGCACACGTTCTACTTCGCAGTGCCTCCCGGGGACAACAGTTACTCGTACCCCAACCTTCCCAGCTATGGCTTCCCGGGCGTCACGGGGTGGCCCGCGCTCGGACGTGACCATCGGGGCTTCCGCGTACGGACCGGGGGGCGCGGGCCCGAGGATCCCGACGTCAGCGATCGATGGATCCCGAAGGAATATCACGCTCGGCCGCGGCAGGTTCTGGCCGACCATTTCCCGGGTCTGGTGGATCAGCCGATCAATGAGACCCGTGCCTGCCACTATGAATCCAGCGTCAGCCGGAATTTCATCATCGACAAGCACCCCGATTTCGACAACGTGTGGCTCGCAGGCGGTGGATCGGCGGAGTCCTTCAAGCAGGGCCCGGTTCTGGGTGAGTACATCGCCAGGCGCGTGATGGGCATCGACAACGAGCCCGAGCTGGCCGAAGGCTTCCGGCTCAGTGAAGAGGAGTTCGGCTAGGATCGCAACCGCCGCGTCTCGTCGGGCCGTCAATCCGCGAGCAAGAAATCCCTGAGAGCGGACGTCTCCGAAGGGATCGGCGTCACGTGCCGCTCCGCCTCCAGGCAAGCCGCCAGGCGCTCTGGGACGGGCACCTCGCTTCCGATGGCGGGCTCCACGGCCTCTCGAAACTTCACGGGATGGGCGGTAGAGAGCACGATACACGCTCCGTGGCCGAAGGCTCGGCGCCCCGCGTCAACGCCGAGGTAACCGACCGCGGAATGCGGGTCCAGGACGTAGCCCGTTCTTTGGTATACTTCCGCGATGCACTCCCGTGTCTCGTCGTCGTCGTGAACGCTCCCGACCAGGTCCTTCCGGAGGCGATCGACGTCCCCTTCATAAAGAGCGAGGATACGAGCGAAGTTGCTCGGATCCCCCACGTCCATGGCGTTCGAGATGGTGGGAATGGAAGGGCGGGGTCGAAACACCCCGGTCCGTAAGTGTTCCGGAACCACGTCGTTCACATTGGTCGCTGCCACGAACCCTCGGCTCGCCATGCCGAGCCTCTGGGCCATCAACCCGGCTGTGAGGTTGCCGAAGTTTCCCGAGGGGACCGAAAAGACTGGAGCCGACCCTCTCCGCAGCTGCGCCGCCGCGTGGATGTAATAGAACATCTGCGGAAGCAGGCGACCGATATTGATCGAGTTCGCCGAGCTGAGACGGACGGCGTCGTTGAGAAGCGGGTCCGAAAATGCGGACTTTACCAGGTATTGGCAGTCGTCGAAGGTGCCGTCGACCTCGAGCACATGAACGTTTCCACCCAGCGTCGTGAACTGCCGTTCCTGGAGCGGTGTGACCTTGTCTTTCGGAAACAGGATCACGGTTCGTATGCCTGCCATGCCGAAGAACGCCTGGGCGACCGCGCTTCCAGTGTCTCCGGACGTGGCCGCCAGGACGGTGAGCGGAGCCTCGCCCTCGCTGCCGAAGTAGCCCAGGAGCTGCGCCATGAAGCGCGCGCCAACGTCTTTGAACGCCAGGGTCGGGCCGTGGAAGAGCTCGAGTACGTGCAGGTCATCCATAGACCCGTGCGCAGACCCATCGTCACTCATGGCGACCAGCGGCACCTCGAAATCCAAAGCGGCATCGACGATGCGCTCGAGATCATCCGGCGGGATGATCGAGCCCAGGAGCTGTCGGGCCACGGCGTGCGAGACCACGGAGAAGGATTGGCCGCGTAGCTCTTCAAGAACCGAAGCGTCGATCGGATCCATCCGCTCCGGCAGGTAGAGCCCCCCGTCCGGCGCGAGTCCTCGAGAGAGCGCGGTGCGAAGGTCAGCGGCCGGGCTGTCCCCGCCTGTGCTGACGAACTTCACGCCGGGTTCTCGATCACGTGAGCGCCCGTGTTGCCCACCTCCGACACATGGGTATCGGCGCCCTCGAGGCCGACCCCTGCGAACGCGTCGGCCATGGCCGCGGCAACCGATTGGGCCTCGGTGATCGTGCGGCAGAGCGCGAACATCGAGGGTCCGGAACCGGACAGGCCGGCGCCCAGTGCGCCCTCCTCGATGCCGGCCGAGCGCACGGCGTCGAACCCGGGAATGAAGCGACTCCTATGCGGCTCCGCCACACGGTCCACGAGCGAGTGCGCGATGAGATCCCAGTCCTCTTCATATAGTCCGACCACAAAGCCCGAACAGTCGGCCCACTGTCGTACGGCTTGGCTCAGCGGGAGCATGTCCGGGAGAATGCCCCTCATCTCGCTCGTCTCGAGCTCCAGATCGGGATGGACCAATGCGACAGAAAGCCCGGCCGGGACGGGGAGCGGTATGGCGATCCCGGGCTCCTCGGGCCGGATCATGACGATGCCCCCATGCAGCGCCGGAGCGATGTTGTCCGGGTGGGTGTCTCCCTTTGGGCCACGCTCCCCCTCGGAGGCGCACCGGAGTAGGACTTCTGCCGACAAGTTGCTTTGGAGGAGCGCATCCGCGGCGACTACAGCCGCTACCGCACTGGCGGCGCTGCCCCCCATGCCGCCTGATATCGGCAGACCCTTCCAGACCTCGATCTCGATGCCGACATCCTCCATCCCGCTCTCTTCCAGAACGGCGATCGTTGCCAGGCCGGCTACGTTAAGGTCAGGCTCCGTCGGGAGCCGTCCCTCATCCCCGTGGACGGCCGAAATCACCACGCCCGGCTCGTTCCGCCGCCGGGCCTCTACCTCGTCTCCCGGTTCTCCCAGAGCGAGTCCGAAGATGTCGAAGCCGCAGATGATGTTGCCGACCGTGGCCGGCGCAAAAGCGCGAGCTGGTGTGGTGTTCGACGTCATGACTCCGCCAGCGCTCTCAGGATGTCCGCGAACACCCCGGCAGCCGTGACCTCCGGTCCCGCACCCGGCCCCCGGACGACCAGCGGTGTGTTCGCGTAGCGCGTCGAGGTGATGGTCACGAGGTTCTCGCTGTTGGCGAGGCTCGCACAGGGATGGTTCGGCCCGACCTCGGTCATCCGAACGGACGCCCGACCGCCATCGACCGACGCGAGGTAGCGAAGGACATTGCCGGCTGCCAGGGCTTGTTCGCGGCGCTCCACGAAGTGCGCGTCCACGTCGGGGAGGCGTTTCCAGAACTCGTCTACGTTCATGTCCCCCCATCCCTCGCCGGGCAAGAGTGGCTCGACTGCCACATCGTCGAGCTCGAAGGAGAATCCTGCCATCCGTCCAAGAATGACGAGCTTTCGGGCCACATCGCGTCCGCCCAAATCCTCGCGCGGATCGGGCTCCGTGAAGCCCAGGTCATCGGCCTCCTTAAGCGCCTCGCTGAATGATGTTCCGGCCATGAGGCGGTCACTGATGAATCCCAGCGTTCCCGAAAGGACCCCTTCGACCCGCTCGATCTCGTCGCCGGTCGCAACCAGGTCCTCGATGGTCTTGAGGACAGGCAGCCCCGCTCCGACGGTAGTCTCGAAGAAGAGGCCCATCCCTTGCCCCCCAAGGCGTTGAAGCGTCTCGAACCGCTCCATCGCACCCGAGAATGCGAGCTTGTTGGCGCTCACAACTGCCACACCCTCTTCGAGGAGGGATTCATAATCCTCGGCCACATCCCCACTTGCCGTGGCGTCGACGAAGACCCGGCAGGGATGATCGGAGCGAACTGCGGTCTCGACCATGTCGGCCTGGGTGGTCATCTCTGCTTCACTCGCACTGCGCCAATCGCTCAAGTTCAGCCCGGTCGGGTCGAGCACGGCCCCCTTGCTTCGGGCAAGCCCGGCGAGCACTACCTCTACTCCTTCCGCACGCAGCTTCTCGGCTTGCGCGTCGATCTGGTCCAGCAACGCTGCACCGACCCGACCCACACCGCTCACGTAGAGGCGGAGACTTCGGCCCGGCGGACGAAACAGGGCGCGGTGGATGGCCCGAAGCGCGCGCTCTTCATCGTCCTGTGTGACCACGAAGGAAATGTTGAGCTCCGAGCTGCCCTGTGCGATGGCTCGAACGTTGACGCGGTGGTGGCCGAGAACATCGAAGATCCGGCCCGCGATCCCGGGCGATTCGCGCATGGCGTCTCCGACCGCCGCGAGAATCGAGCAGCGCTCCTCCACCACCAGGTCCTCCACGAGGTCCGCCTGGCGCTCCAACGCAAACGCCTGATGGATCACTTCGACCGCCTGTTCCAGCTTGCCTGGCTCCACGGCAAAGCAGATGGAGCGCTCACTCGATGCCTGAGTGATGAGGATGACACTGATGCGCTCGCGGGCCAGAGCGCCGAACAGGCGTTCGGCAGTGCCCGGGGCTCCCTGGAGGCCGGTGCCTTCGAGCCGGAGCAGGGAGACGTCGTTGATCGAGGCAATGCCTCTGACGGCTCCCCGTGTGGCCGGAGCGACCTCTCGCACCTCGGTGCCTTCGAACTCGCGGTTCAGCGTGTTGCGAATGAGGACCCGAAGGCCCTTCTCCCTGGCGGGCTGTACGGCCGCCGGGTGCATCACCTTGGCACCCCAATGGGAGAGCTCCATGAGCTCGTCGTAGCTGAGGCTCTCCAGGGAGAACGCCTCCTGCACGATCCGCGGATCGGCGCTCATGACTCCATTGACGTCGGTCCAGATCTCTACCGCCTCGGCGTCCAGGATCGCCCCTAGCAGCGTGGCCGTGTAGTCCGACCCGCCTCGGCCCAGCGTCGTGGTTTCGCCCGCGGCGGTCCCGGCGACGAAACCGGTGACGATTTGAAGGGAGTCGGCTTGCTCGAAGTGCGGCACCACGCGCTCCCGTGTAGCCGCCAGATTCACCGAAGCAGCGCCAAAGTTGGCGTCGGTCACGATGAGATCCGTGGTGTCGCACGCCTCCGCATGCGTACCGCGCGCGCGCAGAGCCGCGGCCACGAGGAGGGTGGAAAGCTGCTCGCCCACGCTCAAGACGCCGTCCTGGGTGCGAGGAGTGCACTCCTTGACGAGCGAGACGCCGCGGAGAAGCTCCTCCAGGCGGCTCAGGATGACGTCTACCGACTCCCGAACGCTGTTCCGATCTTCAGGCCCGGTGAGCTCCTCGACACTCTCTACGTGGAGCTGGCGGAGGTCCTCCAATTTGGCGGCATAACGCTTGTCTCCTGCAGTCGCCAACTCCGATGCGGCGACCAATTCGTCGGTGACATGTCCGAGCGCCGAAACCACCGCTATGGTTGGGCCCTTCTCGGATTGGGCGGCGATGATGGACGCCACTTCCCGTACCCGGTCTGAATTCCCCAGGGAGGTGCCTCCAAACTTCAGGACGTGCAGTCCGACCGAAGTGCCCTTGGAAGACGTGCCCATGCTAGAGGCCGGTTGAGGGATCTAGAGCTTGCCGCGTGCGCTGCCGGTCTGCAAACTGCGTCACGAATCGCCGGGTGTCGTGCATGAAGGGGTGATGGGCCAGCATTGAGTCGAAATCATCCGTTAATGAGTCACAACGAAAGGATCGGAGTTTAACCATTATGAGTCGATATGTGACCGAGCTCGTAGGGACCTTTTTTCTGGTCCTCACGATCGCCTTGACGGTGATGAACGGTACCGCACTGGCCCCCATCGCCATAGGCTCGGTGTTGATGGCCATGGTGTATATGGGGGGACATATCTCCGGTGCGCATTATAACCCCGCCGTGAGCGTAGCGGTTCTGATTCGCGGCAAAATGGAGGCCCGCGATCTGATCCCGTACGTGACAGCGCAAATTATCGGCGCGATTCTGGCCAGCCTGACGGCGATGTTCCTCGCGGGGGACACCTTCGCTCCGGCACCGGCCGCGGAGGCGGGTCTCGTGATGGTTCTCCTGGCTGAGGGTCTGTTCACTTTCGCTTTGGCTCTCGTCATCCTGAACGTGGCGACCGACGATGCCACCGCCGGCAACTCGTACTATGGCCTCGCCATCGGATTCACCGTCATGGTGGGTATCTTCGCGGTCGGAGGCACCTCTGGGGGCGTCTTCAATCCGGCGGTCGGAACGGGACCCATCCTGATAGATGCCCTCGCGGGCGATGGGGCCTTCGGCCAGCTGTGGATCTATTGGGCCGGCCCCCTCCTCGGGGGTGTAGCCGCCGCCGGCGTCTATGACCTACAACACCTCGATTAGAAGGCTGTCTGTACTTCCGATGACACTCCTAGCGTCCGGTTACGAGCTGGACGAGCTTTCTTACGGGGTCGTACGCACGGTCCACGACCCGCTCCTTGAGCGGGATGATCGCGTTGTCCGTGATCGTGATCCCCTCGGGGCAGACCTGCGTGCAGCACTTGGTGATGTTGCACAGACCGATACCCTGTGACTTTCTCAGATCTTCGCGCCGGTCCTCGGTATCTAGCGGGTGCATTTCCAGGGCGGCGTTGTGCACGAGGAACCGGGGTCCGATGAACTCGTCGTGCATGTGGTGCTCCCGGAGCACGTGGCATACGTCCTGACACAGGTAGCACTCGATGCACTTCCTGAACTCCTGGACCCGGTCGACATCGGACTGGTGCATCTCCCAGGTGCCGTCCTCGAAGTCCGGTGGGCGCGGCTTGAAGGGCCGGATCTGCTTTTTGACCTCGTAGTTCCAAGAGACATCCGTCACGAGGTCCTTGGCGGGCGGGAACGCCTTGAGTGGCTCGACCGTGATCGAGCGATCCGTGGGGAGGTCACGTAGGAGCGTCATACACATGAGTCTCGGTCGTCCATTGACCTCGGCGGAGCACGAGCCACACCTGCCCGCTTTACAGTTCCAGCGGATGGCCAGGTCGTGTGCCTGCTCGGCCTGTATCTGGCGCATGGCGTCCAGCACGACCATCCCCTCGGTGCGCTCCGTGGTGTACTCTTTGAGCTCCCCTCCGTCGGCGTCGCCACGCCAGATCCTGAACGTCGCGGTCGCCATCAGCCCTGCTCCTCGATGATCTTCTGAAGGTCCTCACGGATCGGAGGTAACGGGTCTCGGCGCACCTCCATACCGTCCGAGCCCCGCTTAAGGACCACTATGGATCCACCCCACTCCTCGTCCTTGGCGGGAAAGTCGATGCGGGAATGCGCACCACGGCTTTCCTTCCTCTCCAACGCGGCGCGGGCGCAGGCTTCCGAGTTGCTGAGGAGGTGCCGAAGGTCCAAGGCGGTATGCCATCCCGGATTGAACTTGCGGTCGCCGCTGACTCCGATACGCTCGGCTTTCCGAGCCAGAGCGGCGATCTCTTCCAAGGCTTCGGAGAGCGTGCCCTCCTCCCGGACGATTCCGACCTTTTCTTGCATCATGTCTTGCAGCTCGAACTGCACGGCATACGGCCCGGCGCCGTCGGTTTGATCCTGCCGCTCAAGCGGAGCCAAGGCTTCCCCGTGGGCGTCCTCGATCTGGGCCTCTTCCAGCGTACCCCTCCCGTGCTCGTTGGCATAAGCGGCAGCGTGCTCGCCGGCGAGCTTCCCGAAAACGACGAGGTCGGACAACGAATTCCCTCCGAGGCGGTTGGCGCCATGGAGTCCCGCCGCGCACTCACCCGCCGCAAACAGCCCCGGAACGGTGGACATTTGTGTGTCGGCGTCCACACGAATACCACCCATGACGTAATGCGTGGTCGGCCCGACCTCCATGGGCTCCTCCGTGATGTCGATGCCGGCCAACGCGTTGAACTGATGGTACATGCCGGGAAGCTTCCTCTTGATATGCTCGGCGCCGTTCGGGACCTTCTCCTTGATCCAGGCGATGTCGAGGAAGACGCCCCCGTGCGGGCTGCCACGGCCCTCCTTGACCTCCCGGATGATGCAGCGAGCCACGTGATCTCTCGTGAGGAGCTCTGCGGGCCTGCGGGCGCTGGTGTCTCCGATCACGTAGCGCCACCCCTCCTCGGGCGTATCCGCCGTCTGGTGCGCATAGAGCGCCGGGATGTCGTCGAACATGAAACGGCGGCCCTCCGAGTTCCTGAGTGCCCCGCCCTCTCCTCTCACGCCCTCGGTGACCAGGATGCCTCGGACGCTCGGTGGCCACACCATGCCTGTCGGGTGGAACTGGATGAACTCCATGTCGATCAGCTCCGCCCCCGCTTGGTACCCCAACGAGTGCCCGTCCCCGGTGCACTCCCAACTGTTCGACGTCACCTTGAAGGCCCGGCCGATACCGCCGGTGGCCAGGATCACCGTGCCGGCATGGAAGACTCTAAAGTGGCCGCTCTCCCGGTCGTACCCAAAGGCGCCGATGACGCGTTCTCCGTCCTTGAAGAGCCGAGTGACGGTACACTCCTGATAGTCGTCGAAGCCCTGATGCACGCCGTGGTCCTGAAGCGTCCGGATCATCTCCAGGCCGGTACGGTCACCGACGTGGGCCAGCCGTGGGTGGGCATGACCACCGAAGTTTCGTTGAAGGATCTTCCCCTCTCGGGTCCGATCGAAAACCGCACCCCACTCCTCCAGCTCCCGGACTCGAGCCGGTGCCTCTTTGGCATGGATTTCCGCCATCCTCCAGTTGTTCAGGTATTGCCCTCCACGCATCGTGTCCGCGAAGTGGACTTCCCACCCGTCGCGCTCGTCCACGTTGGCCAAAGCAGCGGCGATGCCACCCTCCGCCACGACAGTGTGGGCCTTGCCGAGCAGCGACTTGCAGACAAGGCCGACCGACGCGCCAGCTGCTGAAGCTTCGATGGCGGCCCGCAGGCCGGCGCCGCCGGAGCCGACGATCAGGACGTCGTGCTCGTGCCGCGAGTACTCCATCAGAAGATCCGCCAGTCCGCCCAGATACCCATGGCCAACAGTCGTACGTACAAGTCCGTGAAGCAGACCCAGAAGAGGCTCGTCCACGCCCAGAGCATGTGCTGCCTGTTGAGGCATCCGACACACGCATGGGCAGTCCGGCGGACCGGCTTGTCGAAGAGCACGTCCAATCCGCCGCCCACCAGATGGCGCAGAGAGTGGCAGCCTAGCGTGTAGCCCCCGAGGAGGATCACGTTCAGGGTCAGGACCAGGGTGCCGGTGCCGAGACCCAGCGTCTCTTCCCCTGTAGCCGGGTCGACGAACCAGAGTGCCCCCCACGCGTCGTACGAAAGGATCACGACGATGAGCAGAGCGAAGTAGAGGAAGTAGCGGTGCACGTTTTGCATAATGAGCGGGAAGGATCCCTCACCCAGGTACGACTTCCGGGGCTCTCCCACCGCACAGCTGGGCGGATCGGCCCAGAACGCTTTGTAGTAGGTCCACGGTAATAGTAGCAAGTCAGGCGAAAGCCCGCGGGCGCCCAGAGGATCAGCCACGCCGGCGACCATGGAAGCCACTCCGGCCATATGCTGGGCTTGGGTCCGAAAAGCGCGTGAGGCGTATCCCCGAAGAGCTCGGGCGAATAAAGCGGCGAAAGATAGTTCCCGAACGAGTAGTACTCTCCCTGAAACGCCGCCCAGGTCAGGTAGGCGCCGCACAAGCCTAGACCCGCGAACACCGCCACGGGCTGCACCCACCACGCATCCGGCCGCGCCGTTTGTCCGAAAGTGCTGCGGACCGGAAGGGACGTCGTGCCTGACGCCATATAAACTCTCCCTACGGATTCTTTGAGGATTTTCGGCGTTCAGGCCATCGAAAGCTCTCGGCCAACACGAAGCGGTTCGAAATCGGTGTGCCAGTCGTGTTCAGGCACGAAGAATATAGCCCCGATCGGCGATCCTCGGGGGCCCGCGGCGCACTCGAGTGCACACTCCGAATTGGCCCTCAGTTCCCTTCGGCGTCCGGTTATTCGAGATTCAATGAGATACGGACGCATCAGCGGTAGAGAGCAAGATCATGGGCCAAACAAACGCTCCGAAAATCACATATGCGACCCTGAGTGGCGAGGGCCTCGACGAGGTGCACGGGGCGCTCGACGCGGCGGTCGAAAGTGCCCCCGAGTCCTTCGGGGACGAGTACGGCATGATCATCGGCGATGATCGGGTGGCGGCCGCTGAACAGTTCGAAGACCGTAGCCCCATAGACGATCGGATCGTCCTGGGGCGATTCCAGAGCGGAGTCGCTGGACACGTGCGAGACGCGGTCGCCGCGGCGCATAAGGCGCTTCCTGGGTGGAGTCTCCTGCCCTGGCAGGAACGCGTGGACCGGATGCGCAGTGTGGCGGAAGCGATCAGGGAGCAGCGCTGGGAGCTGTCCGTCGTGCTGGGATACGAGGTAGGGAAGAACCGCCTGGAGTCCGTGGGAGAAGTCGAGGAATGTTCGGACTTCATCGATTACTACTGTGACCGCATGGAGGAGCACGCTGGGTTCGTTACACCCATGGGCGTAACGAGTGATGACCAGATGAACACGAGCGTGCTCCGCCCGTACGGTGTTTTCGCGGTTATCTCTCCCTTCAACTTCCCCATGGCGTTGACAGCCGGTCCGGTGGCCGCCGCTCTGGTCACCGGCAACACTGTTGTCGCCAAGCCGTCCCCGATCACCCCTTTCGCCGTGTCTCGGCTCGCCGAGATCATCGCGGAGTGTGATCTGCCTCCGGGGGCGTTCAACCTCGTTACCGGGGGGAACGACACCGTATCCCGGGAGCTTGCGGTCGGTGCCGGAGTTGACGGCGTAGTGTTCACGGGTTCCTACCAGGTCGGGATGGAGCTCATGCGGAAGGACGCTACGCGCCCGGTACCCCGGCCTTTCCTAGCGGAGATGGGTGGAAAGAATCCCGCCCTAGTGATGCGGTCCGCGAATATCGACAAGGCGGCGGATGGTGTGAAGGCGTCCGCTTTCGGCCTTCAAGGACAGAAGTGCTCGGCGTGCTCGCGGGTGTATGTGCAGGGCGGCGTTCGCGGAGAGTTCACGCAGGCGCTGGTCGAGAAGACGCTGAACGTCCCTATCGGAAACCCGTTGGAGAGAGATGTTTGGCTCGGACCGGTGATCAGCGAGGCGGCCTATGAGCGCTATCGTGCGGCCGTTGCCCAGGCCGTGGAGGACGGCGGGAACGTCCTGACCGGCGGAGAGCGTCTGTCCGGAGGGCTGTTCGACCATGGGTTCTACGTGGAGCCTGTTGTGATCGACGGCCTGCCGCTCGATCACGAGTTGTTTCATACGGAGCTCTTTCTGCCGATCACCATGATCGGCGAGATCGACGGCCTCGATCACGCTTTAGAGCTTGCGAACCAGACGGAATACGGGCTGACAGCCGGCATCTTCTCCGAAGACGAGTCCGAGATTCAGGCTTTCTTCGACGGAATCGAGGCGGGAACCGTCTACGTGAACCGTCGCGCCGGAGCGACGGCAGGTGCGTGGCCGGGCGTCAATCCGTTCGGCGGGTGGAAGGGCAGCGCCTCGACCGGGGCGGGGGCGGGCGGACCCTACTATCTTCAGCAGTTCATGCGTGAACAGAGCCGCGTTCGAGTTTCTTGATCGAAAATCACGCCCTACCGGTTTGCCTTGGGGCCCAAGACCTTACAGAATTACAGACTTTTCCCCAAGTGGATGATGAGAACGTTATTGGCGCTGTAGCCCAAGTGGAAATAAGGAACACGATATGAGTGCACAGGCGGAGGAAGCACGGTTTTTCGAGGAGAGCGACGCAGACCTCTCCCTTCTGAAGGATCGGCGGGTGGCGATCATCGGGTTCGGGAGTCAGGGGCACGCCCATGCGCTGAATCTGCGCGACAGTGGAGCGTCCGTGGTCGTAGGACTCTACGAAGGAAGCCCGTCCGCAGGTGCCGCTCGTGAGCAGGGTCTTGAAGTCAAGACGGTGGCCGAGGCCGCGGAGTGGGCCGACATCATTGCGATCCTGATTCCGGATACGAAGCAGGCGGCCGTTTATCATACCGACATCGAGCCCAATCTGTCGGACGGAGATATCCTGGTGTTCGCGCACGGATTCAACATTCATTACGGTGAGATCGACCCACCGAAGGGCGTCGATACGATCCTGATCGCACCGAAGTCGCCCGGGCAGATGGTTCGGCGGGAGTACGTGGCCGGCCGCGGCGTTCCGGCGCTCGTGGGTGTGCATCATGATGCGAGCGGAAAGGCTCTCGACTTCGCCCTGGCATATGCTGCCGGCCTCGGGTCCACGCGTACAGGGGTTCTTCAGACGACGTTCGGTGCGGAGACGGAGACGGATCTCTTCGGCGAGCAGGCGGTGTTGTGTGGTGGCTTGAGCGAGCTCGTCAAAGCTGGATTCGAGACGCTGGTCGACGCGGGGTACGATCCGCGTCTCGCCTACTTCGAGTGCCTCCACGAAATGAAGCTGATCATCGATCTTGCTTATGCCAAGGGACTCTCTGGGATGCGGGCCGAGATCAGTGACACCGCCGAGTGGGGAGATTACGAGAGCGGCGGCCGGGTGATCGGTGAGGCCAGCAGAACGGCCATGCGCGAGGTTCTCGACGAAATCCAATCAGGCGCCTTTGCCAAGAAATGGATCGAGGAGGCCCGTTGTGGTGCGCCGAACTTCGAGCGCCGCCGGCAAGCTGAACGCACCCACATCCTCGAAACCACTGGCGATGCGCTTCGCGGGCGCATGTCCTGGCTATGAGTAGGGGAGGGCAGGGAAAGGGCAATCCACTTCCCGAGCAGACGGAGTGGATCTGGTACGACGGTGATATGATTCCGTGGGACGACGCGCAAATCCACGTCATGAGCCATGTGGTGCACTACGGGTCGTCCGTCTTCGAGGGGATTCGGTTCTACGACACGCCGAACGGACCGGCCGCGTTTCGGCTCACAGACCACATCAGGCGCTTCGTGAATTCGGCACGCGTCTACCGAATGGACCTCGAACGTACCATAGATGAGCTCAATGAGGCCTGCCGGGAGGTCGTGAGCCGAAACGGCTTGAAGTCGGGATACATCAGGCCGGTGGCCCTCCGGGGCCTTGGGGCGCTCGGGCTCCATCCCGGCAAGAGTCCAGTCGAGACGTATATCCTCACTTGGCCTTGGGGACAGTATCTGGGCACAGAGGCCCTCCAGGAGGGGGTGGACGTCTGCGTCTCGAGCTGGGCCCGTCCGGCCCCCAACACGCTGCCGACGCTCGCCAAGGCCGGTGGGAACTACGTAATCAGCCAACTCATGCGCATGGAGGCGGAGGAGAACGGGTACGCGGAAGCGATCGGTCTCGCCCCTAGCGGGCTCGTAAGCGAGGGGAGTGGCCAGAACCTATTCCTGGTCAGCGGCGGCATCCTCTACACGCCACCCATCGATGGCACGCTCCTCCATGGAATCACGCGCGATTCGATCCTCAAGCTGGCCGCGAACCTCGGCATTCAGGCGCGGGAACAGTCGATCCCGAGAGAGATGCTGTACATCGCCGACGAACTATTCTTCACCGGAACAGCGTCCGAGCTCACACCGATTCGCAGCGTCGACCGGATCGAGGTCGGGGGTGGTGGCGTGGGTCCGGTCACGGAGTCTCTTCAAAAGGAATACCTCGGGATCGCGACCGGCGAACGTCCGGATCGGTATGGATGGCTCGAGCCCATAAAGCACCCGAGCGAGGTAGTTCTTTGAGCGAAGGGCCGCTGACGCTCCCCCTGATCAGCCACCAGCTCGTTCTCGGACGTGACCGTGCAGCGGCACGAGCGATGCTCCGCGCCGTGGGACTCGAGGACGACGATTTCGGTCGGCCGCTGATCGGGATCGCGAACACGTGGACCGACACCACGCCGTGTAACGCCCATCTTCGAGATCTCGGCGAATGGGTCAAAGAGGGCGTTCGCGAGGCCGGCGGCGTTGCCCTCGAGTTCAACACCATCGCCGTCTCGGACGGGATTACGATGGGCACCGCCGGGATGACCACCTCCCTCGTGAGCCGGGAAGTCGTGGCGGATTCCATCGAGTTGGTGGGACGGGCGTACTTCTTCGACGGCGTGGTGACGCTTTCGGGCTGCGACAAGACGATCCCGGGAACCGTGATGGCGATGGCCCGCCTGAATCGGCCATCCCTCATGCTCTATGGGGGCTCCATCCAACCGGGCCGCCACAACGGCAAGGACGTCACGATTCAAGACGTCTTCGAGGGCATCGGCGCTTGTGCGGCTGGGCGGATCACGGAGGAGGAATTGGGTTCGCTGGAGCGGGACGCATGTCCGGGCGCCGGCGCGTGCGGAGGCCAGTTCACGGCCAACACCATGGCCACCGTGTTCGAGGCCATGGGTGTTTCGCCGATGGGGAGCGGGTCCGTTCCCGCCATCGACCCCGCCAAGGAGGATGTCGCACGGGCGTGCGGCCGGCTGGCCGTGGAGATGGTCGAGTCCGGGCTCAAGGCGGGCGACCTCATCACGAGGAAGAGTCTGGAGAATGGGATAGCGGCAGCGGTGGCGACCGGTGGCTCGACCAACTCGGTTCTGCATCTCCTGGCCCTGGCCCACGAGGCCGATGTTGAACTGGAGATTCGTGACTTCGACGAAATCAGCGCGCGGACCCCGCTGATCGCCGATCTGAAGCCCGGTGGGCGGTTCGTGGCCACGGATCTCCATAAGGCCGGGGGCGTGGCATTGGTGCTACGGCGCCTGCTCGAGGCCGGCCTCCTCCACGGTGATGCCATGACAGTGACCGGACGAACGCTCGAGCAGGAAGTGAAGGACGCCACCGAAGCGCCGGGCCAGGAGGTCGTGCGGTCCCTGGCCGATCCGCTCAAGCCGCAGGGTGGCCTCGTGGTGCTCCACGGCAACCTCGCGCCGGACGGCTGCGTGCTGAAGATCGCCGGGACCGCTCGGACGTTCCACCAGGGTCCGGCCCGGGTGTTCGAGGGTGAGGAGGCCGCCTTCGAGGCCGTGCAGAACGGTGAGATTCAGGAGGGAGACGTCGTGGTGATCCGCGGTGAAGGCCCACGCGGCGGACCGGGCATGAGGGAGATGCTGGCGGTCACGGCCGCCCTATCCGGCTCGGGCCTCGGTGAGTCCGTCGGCTTGTTGACGGACGGGCGCTTTTCAGGCGCGACGCACGGGATAATGGCCGGGCACGTGGCGCCCGAGGCGGTCGCCGGTGGCCCCATAGCGGGAGTGCGGGACGGAGACGAGATCACCTTCGACATCGAACAACGTACGCTGAGCGTGGATGTCGATGACGAGGAGCTGAGCAGGCGGGCGGCAGAGTGGACGCCGATCGATCGAGGGGTCGAGCCGGGCGTAATGGCCAAGTACGCGAAGCTCGTCTCGTCGGCGGCGACGGGGGCGACGACGAGCTAGTGTAGTGTCGCCAAAGTCTCATTGGCTTTGTTGACCTTCTTGAGGATCTGGCGGACGGTGGCTGTCCATGTGAAAGGTGTGGGGTTTTCGTTGCGGCACTCGATGTAGTCGGTGATGGCTTGGATCAACTCGTCCACGCTGGTAACGGCGAGCCGCCGCAGTTGTCGCTCGGTGAGTTCGCTGAAGAAGCGTTCGACAAGATTGAGCCACGAGGCCGAGGTGGGCGTGAAATGGAAATGGACTCGCCGATGACGTTGGAGCCACTGTTTCACCTTGGGATGTTTGTGCGTGGCGTAGTTGTCGAGGATGACGTGGATGTCGAGATCCTTGGCCGTCGTGCGCACGACCGTGTTCATGAACTTGAGAAACTCCTGATGGCGATGCTTCGGCATGCACTCCTGAATGACGTGGCCGGTGGCCACATCGAGGGCCGCAAATAGCGTGGTCGTGCCATGGCGCTTGTAATCGTGGGTGAAGGTGCCGGCGCGCCCGCGCTTCAGCGGCAGGCCTGGCTGGGTGCGATCCAGGGCCTGGATCTGGCTCTTCTCATCAAAGGAGAAGACGATCGCCCGCTCAGGCGGCTGCAGGTACAACCCGACGACATCCCGGAGTTTTTCTACGAAGGCGGGGTCGGTGGACAACTTGAACGACCGGACCCGATGGGGGCGCAACCCATGGGCCTTCCAGATGCGCGCAATCGTGGAGTGATGCAAGCCGGTCACTTCGGCCATCAGCCGCGTACTCCAATGGGTGCCGCGGCCCGTGGGCGGCGTCGTTTGTGTCGTGCGGTGCACGATGGCTTCTTCCTCGGCCAGGGTAATACGTTTCGGGCGTCCCGACCGCGGGCGGTCGGCCCGGAGGGCCGCAAGCCCGCCAGCCTCATACCGATCCAACCAGAGTGTGACGGTCGGGCGCGAGACGCCGACATCACCACAAATAGTCGAGCCCGAGTCCCCCGCAGCGGACCCGAGCACAATGCGGGCGCGCTCGACCACGCGTTGGGGGGTCGTGCGGGATCGGACCAGCGATTCGAGGCGCGCGCGGTCCCCGCGGCGCAGTGGCATAACACGTATGGGTAGTGGCATGTCATACAATACCACGTAGCCTTATATCATGCAAGATAATTTAGCGACACTACACTAGACGCCTTCTACGTTGCCATGAGGAGGCAGGCGGCAGTTGACCGTCGAAACGAGGTAACGAATTGGAGAGTTTGCGGGGCAGTCTGCTGATCTCCAGCGGTGGCCTGTACGATCCGAACTTCCGCCACACAGTGGTCCTGATTGGGGAGCACAACGCCGACGGAGCGCTGGGCGTTGTCTTGAACCACGCCCTGAACGGCACGGTCGAGGAGCGGCTTCCGCTCCTGAGCGACTTGGTGCCGCCCGGCGAGCCGCTCTTCCAGGGCGGTCCGGTCCAGCCGGCCAGTGCCGTGCTCCTTGCTGAGCTCGCGGACCCCGAGCTAGTGGATATCCTGGTGTTCGGGTCCGTGGGCTTTCTTGTGGGCGTGGTCTCGCCGGACATCGAGCCGAGCATTCTCAGAGCACGGGTGTTTGCGGGATACTCGGGATGGGGGCCCGGCCAGCTCGAGTCGGAGATGGCCGTCGACAGTTGGATCATCGAGCCGGCGCGCGAGGATGACGTGTTCACCGATGCGCCCGACTTGCTCTGGAGTAGGGTGCTCGAGCGGATGGGGCCGGAGTACCGGCAACTGTCCCGGATGCCGTACGACCCATTCATGAACTGAGCGCCGTCTGACACCGCGCGTTGAGGGGTCCTTTGTTGAGGATCGCCTACTGCGGGGGAGTCTTGTGGCGGAGGCGCATCCAGGCGGCGTCGCCGCACAGGCCGCAGCTCGTCGGCGGATAGAACTGGGCCTTCGCGGTGACGTCTCCCATTAGTTGATATCGGAACCAGGCCACGGTTGCCCCCTGGATTCCAGGGTTCATGGCGTCCTCGTGGACGCCCACGAACTGTGCGTCGACAAACTCCGTCGTGACGTCGGCGAGTGCCTGATCGGC
Source organism: Longimicrobiales bacterium (assembly GCA_965249775.1). Taxonomy (GTDB): domain Bacteria; phylum Gemmatimonadota; class Gemmatimonadetes; order Longimicrobiales; family Gaopeijiaceae; genus UBA822. Next base: position 1,451,358 of record OZ252253.1, on the reverse strand, counting down.
GACTCCGTTGGCTCGTGGGTCGTCGGTGGCGCTGACCATCAACATCGACGCCGTGTGCTGCGCAAGTTGGGGACGCTCAAAAGCCGAGATCGGCATGAGCGGCATGGTGGTGACGATTCCGGCCGGGCCGGGAATGTTGGCTCCCGCGGTAATCGTGGCGCCACCGCCCTGGGAGTGCCCGGCGGCACCGATCTTCGTGAGGTCCAACATTCCAGAGTACACGCTACCAGCGCGCCCGTTCTCAGCGACCAGCCAGTCGATCGCGGCCTTGTGAACTGCCCCGCCTCTGGTCCTGTTGGTGTGGGCGCCCATGACCACGAACCCGTGTGACGCCCAGTGGTCCAATAGGTGTTGGTATCGATCGATCTGGTAAAGCGTCCCGTTGTTCCAGCTGATAATCGGATGCTCGCGTCCCCCCTCTCCAAGCTGCATCGGCCGGACGATGTCGTAGGCGGCGTTTGGACCGACGTTGGTCTCCCGCTGGATCGCGAATGGTCCGCTCGCGGCGAAATCGGTGACCGACGGCCAGGCGTCACCGCCTCGAGCAGGCGCATCCTGCGCATCCGCTGACGATAAACAGGCGGAAAACGAAAGCGCGACCGACAGTGTGAGTCCGAGGACGAGCTTCTTCATGATGTTTCTCCGTCTTCTAGTTTCGCTGCGGGCTGGCCACATCCCTGGGGGCTGTGCAGAGCGCGGACAACCGCAACATACACTTCGGCTGGAAACCGCCAATAGGCTGAGTAAGGCGCTCAACTTCCTCGCTCATTGACGCGACCGCCGCTACACGCCGCGGCGGCTCGCCGGGGGCACGATCCCGTTGAGACGTAAGTAGACGACCAGCTGACCGTAGATGTCCCACGCGTGGCCGATCACGAAATAGCCGAGACTGGCCCGTGTGGGTTCCCCCAGAAACGGCGGTCCTCGCACCTGCTCCAGCAGGGCTGGGTCATCGAACTCTGCGAGCGCCGCCTCCCCGTAATCGAAGGAGTCACTGAGCGCCTGCAGGATATCGTCCTTCGACGTCTGGGTATAACCGAACGTCCGGGTATCGCGGCGATCGATGGTCGGGCCCGATGCCTGCGCTCCAAGAAACCCCATCAGCATGACGTTGCCGCCGGCCACGTGAAGGATTTGCTCGCCGAAGTTGCGCTGTTCTGGCGTCGATGCGTAGTCGAACCGGTCCGCGGGCATCGCGTTCGCGATGCCCATCATGGTCTGCTTCATGCGCTGCCAGTCTTGCAGCAGGTCGTCGGAGAGCGACTGCGCAAACGCACCGCCGGCCGTCGAGAAGACGGTGAGCAGCGGGAGCAGTACGGTCAGGCGGTGTCTCATGGGCGATCTCCTATCGCGGGAGGTGCTGGGCCATCGCTTTCTCAAAGGCCTGAATCTCACTCTCGAGCGTGAGTGTAACGCCGATGTCGTCCAGGCCGTTCATCAGGCAGTGACGCCGGAAGGGGTCGATCGAGAAGCTGGCGCTCCAACCGCTCCCATCACTGACCTCTTGGGCTTCCAGGTCCACGGTGACTTGGTAGCCGTCACCCGCGGTTGCGGCCGTCATGATGTGGGCCATATCGGCATCCTCGAGCTCGACGGGCAGGAGGCCGTTCTGGTAGCAGTTGCTCCTGAAGATATCGGCGAAGCTGGACGAGATGACGGCTCGAAAGCCGTAGTCCATGAGCGCCCAGGGCGCGTGCTCCCGAGAGGATCCACACCCGAAGTTCCGCCCCGCCACCAGAACCGATCCCCCCTCGTACTCGGGCCGATTGAGCACGAAGTCGGGGTCGGGAGAACCGTCTTCCCCGGTGCACCAGTCGTAGAAGAGGAACTGTCCGTATCCCGTCCGCTCGATGCGCTTCAGAAACTGCTTGGGGATGATCTGGTCGGTATCGACGTCCACGCGGTCCAGCGGCGTGACCCTGCCCGTATGCCGTGTGAACGGATCCATCGCTACGCCCACTCCCGTACGTCGACGAAACGCCCTGATACCGCGGCCGCGGCGGCCATGGCCGGACTTACGAGGTGAGTCCGGCCTCCACGACCCTGCCGTCCCTCGAAGTTCCGGTTCGACGTGGAGGCGCAGCGCTCGCCGGGGGCCAGGATGTCGGGGTTCATGCCGAGGCACATCGAGCATCCCGCTTCACGCCACTCGAAGCCCGCGTCGCGGAAGATCTGGTCCAAACCCTCTTCCTCGGCCATTCGTTTGACGGTGGCGGAGCCCGGAACGACCATCGCCTTAACCCTTTCGTGCACCTGCTTGCCGTCCAGGACGCGCGCTGCGGTGCGAAGGTCTTCGATGCGTGAATTGGTGCAGGAGCCTACGAAGACGCGGTCGATCTCGACCTCCTGGATGGGCGTTCCCGGCTCGAGGGCCATGTACTCCAGCGCCCTCTCTACCGCCTCCCGATCATCGGCGGAGGCTTCCTGTGCCGGATCCGGTACTGCGCCCGTCACCCCCACCGACATCCCCGGATTGGTGCCCCAGGTCACGAATGGCTCCAATGACGTGGCATCGATCTCCACGGTCTGGTCGAACATGGCTCCGTCGTCGGTTCGGAACTCGACCCATCGGGCCGCCGCCTCGTCGAACGCGCTGCCTTGTGGAGCGTTCGGCCGGCCCCGCAGATAGCGCACGGTCTCCTCGTCAGGCGCGATCATCCCGGCCTGCGCGCCGGCCTCGATCGACATATTGCACACCGTCATGCGGGCTTCCATGGACAGGGCCCGCACGGCCTCTCCCGTATACTCGATCACGTATCCGGTCCCACCACCCACCCCGATCTGGTTGATGATCGCCAGGATGAGGTCTTTGGCGGTGACACTCGGAGGAAGATCGCCGTTCACCCGGATCTCCATCGATTTTGGGCGCGACATCGGGAGGCATTGTGTCGCCAGCACGTGCTCCACCTGGGACGTTCCGATACCGAAAGCGAGCGCTCCGAAAGCACCGTGCGTGGACGTGTGGCTGTCTCCGCAGACGATCGTCATGCCGGGCTGCGTGAGCCCCATCTCGGGTCCCATCACGTGCACGATCCCCTGATGCGGGCTATCGATGTCGTAGAGCGTGACGTCGAACTCTTCGGCATTCTGCCGTAGTGTCTCGATCTGGGTCCGAGCCAGATCGTCCACGATCGGAAGGGACCGGTCGGTCGTGGGCACGTTGTGGTCCACAGTGGCTACACAGAGGTCGGGCCGGCGCACCTGACGTCCGGCGAGCCGAAGCCCCTCGAACGCCTGGGGCGAGGTGACTTCGTGGAGGAGGTGCAGGTCGATGTACAGCAGGTCCGGCCGGTCGGCGTCGCTGTGCACCAGGTGTGCATCCCAGATCTTGTCGAGCATGGTGCTAGGCATCGGCGGCTACCTCGACGTTTGCGATTGCGAGGGCGACCGCCGCCCCCATTTCTGTCGTTCCCACGGTGTCCCCGCCCTGGGGGGCGAGGTCCATCGTGCGGAGCCCCTCTCCGAGCACCTGTTCGACCGCCGCCTCGATGGCCGCCGCCTCTTGATCGAGCGAGTAGACGTGGCGGAGCAGGAGCGCAGCCGAGAGGATCATCGCCAGCGGGTTGGCCGTGCCCGTGCCGGCAATATCCGGAGCCGACCCGTGTACCGGCTCGAAGATGCCGCCGCCGCTGCCGATGCTCGCGGATGCCAGCAGGCCGATGGATCCGACTACTGCGGCGGCCTCGTCGCTGAGCACGTCGCCGAACAGGTTGGGCGTCAGCACGACATCGAAGCTCGAGGGGTTCAGGACGAGCTCCATGGCCGCGCGATCGACCAGCATGTGGTCGCACTCGACGTCCGGAAACTCCTTGGCGATCTCGTCGACCACCCTGTGCCAGAGGCGGGAGCTGTGCAGCACATTGGCCTTGTCGACGGAGAGCACGCGCTTCTTGCGCTCCTGCGCCGTCTGAAAGGCCACCCGCGCGATGCGGACCACTTCGTCCTGATGGTACTTCATGGTGTCCACGGCGGCCCGTCCCTCGTCGAGGGGCCCTCGCGGCTCGCCGTAGTAGACACCACCGGCCAACTCGCGGACGATCACGAGGTCGGTGCCGTCCACGATCCCGGGCCGTAGCGGAGAGGCCGAAGCCAGGGCGGGTAGGAGCCGCACCGGACGAAGATTGGCGTAGCAGCCCATCTCTTTACGGAGCGTCAGGAGCGCGGCCTCGGGACGCAGATCGACGGGCACGCCCTCGGAGCGCGGATCTCCCACGGCTCCGAGAAGCACGGCGTCCGCGGTGCGGCAGGCGGCCAATGTCTCCGGCGGCAGAGGGTGCCCAGTCCTCTCGTATGCGACGAAACCCACGTCCTGCACATCGGGCGTGAATTCATGGCCGAAACGCGCAGCCGTCGCTCGCAGCACATGGAGAGCGGCCTCAGTGACCTCGGGACCGATCCCGTCTCCACCGAGAACGGCGATCTGCCAGTTCAAGACAGGCCTCCGAGCGAGCTCCCCGTCTCCAACTCCACCCCCTCGAGGGCCTCGGCCTGTTCAGCCTTATTGAGCACGTTGATGTAGGCGCGGGCGGCGGCGTCCACGACGTCGGTCGACGCGGCGCGTCCAACGAACGTCCGTCCGCCGACGCGGGCGTGAAGGTTCACCTCTCCAATCGCATCCCGACCCGGTGTGGCGGCCACGATCTCGAAGTCCTCGATTTCTACCATGGCGTCGACCACCTCGTCGATTGCCGAAAAGGCCGCGGCGATGGGTCCGTCGCCCTTGCCGGACGCCTCCATGGGCGGCTCGCCCCCGCGCGAAACCCTGACGCGTGCGGTGGACCATTTACCTCCGCAGTTCACATCAAGCTCCACGAGCCGGAACGATTCGGGCGTGTCCTTCATGGCCCCGTGGTGCAGAATGACCAGGAGGTCTTCGTCGACAATCGTTTTTTTCTGGTCCGCGACCAATGTGAACAGCTTGTACGCGCGATCGAGTTGGTCGTCGTCCAGGTCGTAGCCGAGTTGCTCATACCGGTTGCGCAGGCCGTGCCGCCCGGAGTGTTTTCCGAGGACCAACTGCGTGCCGGGAGCGCCGACCAGCTCCGGAGTCATGATCTCGTAGGTCATGCGCTCCTTCAGCATGCCGTGCTGGTGGATGCCGGCCTCGTGAGAGAAGGCGTTGCGGCCCACGATCGCCTTGTTCGGCTGCGGGTGGATGCCCGTGATGTGCGACAGCAGCTGACTGGTCTTGTAGATCTCCGTGGTATCGATGTCCGTATGGTGCTCGGTCAGATCCTTCCGAACCCTGAGCGCCATGACGATTTCTTCGAGAGAGGCATTACCGGCACGTTCCCCGATCCCGTTGATCGTACATTCGACTTGTCGGGCGCCGGCTTCGAAGGCGGCCAGCGAATTTGCCACCGCGAGGCCGAGATCGTCGTGGCAATGCACACTGACGACGGTGTTTTCCAGACCCTCCACGTCGCGGAACAGGGTCTCGATCAGGGATCGATATTCGCTGGGCAGCGTGTACCCGACCGTGTCCGGGATGTTGATGGTCGTGGCGCCGGCTCCGACGGCCACTTGAACCACCTGACAGAGGAAGGCCACGTCGGTCCGAGTGGCGTCCTCGGGGCTGAACTCCACGTCGTCCACCAGCTTCTTGGCGCGTTCGACGCCCTCGCCTATCCGCTCCAAGCATTCCTCGCGTCCGATCTCCAGCTTGTGCTTCAAGTGAATATCGGAGGTCGCGAGGAAGACGTGGATTCTGGGCCTGGCCGCTTCCTCGATTGCCGCCCCCGCACGATCGATGTCCAAGGCGCCTGCGCGTGCGAGAGCAGCGATCACCGGGCGCCGGACCTCCTTGACAATAGAGCGCACGCCCTCGAAGTCGTCGTCGGAGGCTACGGGAAATCCGGCCTCGATGACATCCACGCCCAGTTTGTCGAGTTGGGTCGCCATCCTGAGCTTTTCGGCCGTGGACATCGTCGCCCCGGGCGATTGTTCGCCATCCCTCAGCGTCGTATCGAAAATCGTGATCTTGGCCATGATCGTGCCTACCCTGCTTCGAGTCCTATGTCAAAATAAAAGCGGGCCCCTCGTTGCTGAGAGGGCCCGCGCGTGCCGCGTGTCAGTCTCGTCGTCAGGCGGTGCTGAGTCCCAGAGACCGATGCCCCCTCCCCATAGGAGTAAGCTCCGTAAGTCGAAGACTTCCAAGAGTGGAGAGGATTCTGGACATGGTCGCTGCGTGCTTCACCGGTAAAGTCCACGTATAGGGCGCCGTCCAATTCTTAGGCGACGCGAACAACTGCTTAGATAGAAGAAGCCCCTAACGCTGTCAAGCCTCGACAAGGCTTGGAATCATGTCGCCACTTCTTCGGATCCGGTCGTGCTCGTTCAGGTGCAGTCCTCGCCGCACGAATTACGGGTTGGTCCGAGGGGGCGTCGCCGATACCCCCAGTCCTGCTTGTGCTATACTGTGGCCGGCGCTTCACCGGGCCGACGTTTCGATGACCTGACGGCCCCATGAATGGCGGGCCTTGACTCCCGGGAGCATGAATGAAAGTAGGACTGGTCGGGTTCGCGGGCTCCGGCAAAACGACCGTCTTCAACACGATGACCGGTATGGACGTACCGGTGGGCTTCGGCGGGGAGCTGCGCCTCGGCATCGTACGAGTTCCGGACGAGCGGATCGACCAGCTGTCCGCTGTTTTCTCCCCGAAGAAGACGACCTACGCCGAGATCAGCTTCTGTGACGTTCCCGGCGAGCATGGAGCCGAGAAGAAGGGGCTGTCTCCCCGGGGGCTTCAGCAGATCCGCGACCAGGAGGCGCTCTGCCTGGTCTTGCGGGACTTCGTGAACCCTGCGATCGACGGGGATCCAGATCCCGCCGTGGATCTGGAGGCGTTCCACACGGAGTGCGTGCTCGCCGATCTCGAGATCGTCGAACGCAAGCTCGAGCGGGCGAAGAAGGAGCGCGCCGAGGCGCAGGAGGTGGCGGCATTCGAGGTGATGAAGTCGACCCTCGAAGACGAGCGCCCGTTACGGCTGCTCACGGCAGAGGAATTGAATCGAGACTACGCACGGGGCTACGGGCTGCTCACCGACCGCCCACTGCTCGTGACCCTGAATCGTAACGAGACGCAGGCAGCCGAGCCCTTGCCCGACGGGATCGCCGCTCGGCTCGAGGAGCTTTACGCGGCCGGCATGGTGCTCTCGGCCAGCGCAGAGGCCGAGATCGCGGGGCTCGAGCCATTGGATCAGGCCGCGTTCCTGGAAGATCTGGGACTCAGCGAGCCGGCGCTGGCGCGCTTCATCCGGACTGCGTACGAACTGCTCGACCTCATCTCGTTTTTTACCGTCGGCGATGACGAGGTGCGTGCTTGGACGATTCGGCGCGGGATGCGCGCCCGTCCGGCGGCGGGCCGCATTCACTCCGATCTCGAGCGGGGCTTCATCCGGGCGGAGGTGATTCCCCATTCGGTCTTCATGGAGTTCGGATCCGAGCAGGCCGTGAAGGGTGCAGGGCGGTTACAGGTGGAGGGGAAAGACTACGTCGTATCCGACGGTGACATAGTGCACGTGCTGTTCAACGTCTGACGCCTCCGGAGGCGCTCGCGGAGGAGACCGAGCGGGAGGCGTGGGCTGTGTTCATGATTCGTCATCCACTTGCACCTCTGATGCCTTAGGTAGCGTCCCGCGATCTGGTCCAGGCTCGGACGCAGCACGTGGCAGCCTCAATTCGTCGACGATCCCGCCGAGTTCGGCCTTGTGGAACTTCGCCCCGCTACGCTTGGCCCTGCGAAGGTTCAGTCTTGCCCCGCTGAGGTTCGCCTCGCGGAAGTCCGCCCCGCGGAAGTCCGCCCCGCTGAGGTCCGCACCGCTGAGGTCCGCCCCTGTGAGGTCCGCCATGCCGGTGGACAGCTGTCCATGCGCGTGGACGAACGTGTCGCGGAGGCCCGCCTCGGTGAGATTCGCCCCGCTGAGATTCGCCCCCGTGAGATTCGCCCCTGTGAGGTTCGCATGGGAGAGGTTCGCCCCGCTGAGATTCGCCCCTTTGAGGTTCGCCCCGCTGAGATTGGCATAGGAGAGGTGCGCCCCGCTGAGGTTTGCCCCGCTGAGGTCCGCCTCGCTAAGGATCGCGTGGAGGGCGTATGCCCTTCGGATGTCGGCCTTGCGGAGGTCCGCCTCGTTGAGGTTCGCCTCGCTTATGTCCGCCTCTCTGAGGTCCAGCACGACGTCCGAGTTTCCGTCTTCCTTTCGCCAGGCTTCAAGGAGCTCGACCCCCGATTGGACTAGAGTGAGGTGTTCAGTGTGCGCCATCTAGCGTGCCCTTGGAGTAATGGGACCGCAGTCGCTCATGCGATCAGATGCCGCTACAACAAGCCGCTCTCTCGCAGTTCGCGATTATACCCTACCAAGAGCGTGGCTCCCGCCCTGATGGTCGGTGCCCTCAGCTTTCCCGAACGGCCGAGAAGCGCGCCCAGAAGCTCGTCGTTTGAGGGCCTCGTGTGTGCCAGATCGAAGTGAACGACCTTGGTCCCTTTGGCCACGTGAAGACGTTCGATCCCCTCCAGAACCTGCAGCGCGCCGTCGCCGGCGACCGGCTCCTTCGCTGCGTTCTGCACCACGCCGTCGTGGATCCCGTGCTGCGCAAGAAACTCTTGCGTGCGGTTGCAGCTCTGTCATCCGGGGCGGTGATACCGCCAATCGAGAGTTCGGGGGGCGATCGTCCCGGATCTCAGCGGTTCCGCAGCCAAACCAGCTTCTGACTGCCCCCAGGCGAGAGCACGAGACGATCGGGTCCCTCGAAAACGAAAGAGCGCACCTGATCGCTCCCGACGAAGGGTGCGGACGAGCTGCCTGCCACGTGGTGTGTAACTGTCCCTGCCGACCGGTCCAACGTGTAGGCCCCGTAGTAGCTGAAGTGCCGATTCGACAGCCGTCCGGCCGCCGCCTGCGGGCTGAGGCCGCTGAGGTCACTGATATCCACGTCCTGACAGCCGAGCTGGGCAGACATGTGCCCATCAGCAGAATAGACGATCTGGCCGGACGCACCGCCGTCCTCCTCGGAGCAGCGGGGCCTATCGTCCCCGAGCATCCACGATTCCAGCCGCCAGGAGCCGACGAGATCGGGTGCCGATTGGGCGGAGCCCCGCGCGGAAGCTCCGAGTTGCTGCACGAACCAGGCGACCATCGCCTCCTGCGCCTGCACCCGGTCCGCTGCACGCGTGAAGCCGTGGTCCCCGCCTGGGATAACGATCAGCTTGGATTCGACGTCTTGGGTCTGCAGTGCTTCGTAGATCAACTCACTGTGGCTGAGGGGCACGAGGCCGTCCGCGTCCCCATGGATCAGCAGGGTGGGTGGGTCGTCCGGGGACACGAACAGGATGGGAGATATCGCAGCGGCCTGATCTTGCGAAAAGTCGAGCGCCGGAAAGCGTTCGTTGGGCCCCGTCAGCTGCCGGAGATCCACCGGAGGGTAGTATGAAACGATGGCGGCGACCTGGTTCGGCGCCCTCAGCGCATCGTCGTCCCGACCGTCGTCATGAGCCGCGAGGCCCAGCATGAGCGACAGGTGCCCGCCCGCGCTTCCCCCGAAGACACCTAAGCGATCGGGGTCCACGCCGAGCTCGTCGGCGTGCATCTGCACGTACCTCAACGCGAGCCTCACGTCCGCTTCCGCTTCAGGAACCTTGTACCGAGGCGAGCTCCCGTGCCGCACCGGGAGTACTGTGAAGCCCTCCGCGAGAAGACTGGAAAAATTCCCCGACGATGCCGCCCGCTCCGGGTCGCTCCACCGCGATACCCATCCGCCACTGACCATGAAAAGAACAGCGGCTCCGTTGGGATTCTCGGGTCGGAGAACGTCGAACGTGAGCGCCATCCCGTCCTTGTGTCCGTAGACCACATCGGGTGTGACGCCAACATCGCCTGGATCGGCCGTTTGAGCCTCTGCCGCCAAAGGCAGCGCAAACGCCGCCACTACGAAGCCGAGCCAGAGATTACGAGCGGTGTTCGACATTTCGTCCCCCGTCGTGTCGGGTTTGTGTTCGGCGTGACGCCTAGCGCTTCACGAGTCTACTGCACCTGGTACGCGTGCAACATGCGATCCTCTGCTGCATCGCGCGACCCCCTGCAAGGACATCTACGGACCGGAAGTCGCTTACGGCCGTCTAACGTGCTTCCAAGCCGGGTTCGGTCAAGGATCCCACGTCTAGTGCGACGACGTGCCCGTCGCGGTCTTTCAGCTTGATCGGGATGGTACGCCCAAGGGCGCCCAGCAACCGCTTGCCCACGTGGAAGTGGAGATGCGGTTGGCCTGCGTAGCCGGTTGCACCGCTCGACCCCAGCCAATGTCCGACGTCCACGGTGTCACCCACCGACACTCGAATGCCGGGCGTGAGATGACCATAGGACGCCATCGTGCCGTCGCTATGTGCCACGACCACGAGGTTAGCCCGCTCCAAAAGGTCCGGGTCGGCACCTCCCCGGGTAAAGCCGTCCTGCAGGTAGAACACGGTTCCCGCCCGGGCTGCAAGAACCGGTGTGCCCGCCGGCATCGCGAAGTCGAGGGAGTAGCGCATGCTGCCCAAGTGCGAACCGCCTCCGTCGAACCCCTGAATCAGCTCACGGGCACGGTCGCCGCCGAACGGGACCGCGTAGAGGTGATCGGCGTCTGCCTCAGTGGTGCTTGCGCCCAGGTCGATTGAAATCGAAAGATCGGCGCCGACCGTGGGATCATAGAGGATCCTGCTCATGAGGACGAGGATCTTGTTCGATTCCGGTGGAACCACTTGCTCGATCGGACGGTCACCCCCGGGTTGTAGGTTCCCCGGGGACCGGAATTGAAGCACGATCGTGGCTGGTACCGGTTCTCGATTCACGGCCTGATAGACGCGGCCGGCGGCTGTGTTCACGGCCCTGACGCACACCCGCCACGCACAGTTGTCGCCGCCGGCGCGCGTACCGCCCGAAGTCGTCACACAACCGGTCAGCACCAACAAGAACAACACGAGCGGCCGCACCCAGTTACCTCCGTCCATCCAACGATGAAGCGATTCTTCTGTGTACCACTTTAATAGGGCACGGGCACCTGACGCGACCTCCCACCTCCTCGATCGCGTTCTAGGAAAAAGTGGTCGGAGGCCGAGGCTGATATCTGTGCCGCAATGTAAGGATGGCCCCCCACGCGCGACTAAGTGAATATAGGGCGCAAACGCTTGACCCTCACATTCCCGGTACCCGCGTGACGCAAGAGGAAACTCTCCTGGCACTGCTTGAGGACCACGCCGCCGCGATGCGACGCATCGCCGGTGTCTACGCTGGTGCGGACGGGGAGGAGGAGGACCTCTATCAGGAAATCCTCGTGCAGGTCTGGCGGTCCCTCCCCAGTTTCCGCGGAAACTCGACGGCGGGAACCTGGCTCTACAGAGTTGCCCTCAACACTGCTCTTACCTGGCGACGGAAAGCCTCAAAACGCGCATCCTTGCGTGCTGCAAGTCCGCCCCTTCCCGGCGGAGTACCGGCCGCGAGCCACGACTCGCAACGTTCCCAGACGGCCATTCTGACTGACTTTCTTGGCAGTCTCGGCGGGCCGGACCGGTCGGTGCTCCTGCTGTATATGGAAGGACTCTCCTACCAGGAGATCGCCGACGTAACAGGACTGAGCGTCAGTGCCGTGGGCGTGCGCCTACACCGGATGAAAGAGACATTCACCGACAGATTCGTGGAGCGATGAGACCATGAACTTCGACGAAGTGGGACGAATCTGGCAGGAAGAGGTTACGGGAGAGTTCCGGCGGACGCGTGTCGAGGATCTCTCGACGGCCCGTGACCGCGTGGCCAAACTCGACGCCGTGGCGCGTCGTTCGTCGCGGTTTGCGACGGTTGGGGCGATCGTTGCGATCCCTGTCTACACCTTCGCCGTGATTCTGGGGATCATGCGTGGATACCCTGTCTCCAGTCTGGGCTTTGTCATCGTCGCAATCTCGGGTGTGAGCCTGGCTATCGAATGGCGCAAGCTACGGGGCGCAACGCCAGACTCCACCCTACCCGTGAGCGAGGCCGTCGAGGCCCAGGTGGCTTGTCTCCTCGCCTGGGAGCGGTACCTAGACACCATCGGATGGCGGTACCTAGCTCCTGTTGTAGTGGGAGCGATCCTTGCTATGGCAGGCGTCTTTGACTGGCCGGCCGGGGACCCGGTGTCGGCCGGCTGGGTCCAACTCTCCATCTTGGCGATCGTACTTTCCGCGTTCCTCGCCTTCTCCAATCACCGCAGCGCGCGGCTGAACGTTCGACCATTGAGAGAGGATCTAGAGAGTTGGCTGGCCGACCTCAGGGACTCCGATCTCGGAGGAGTGCCCGATGTGTACTGATTCGGGAACCGAGGGCCGTACGAAGTTTTCAGCGGTCCGGCGCGTACCCGGGATGACCGAACGAGTGCTCGACTGTACATTGGCACCGTGCCGATCGGATCCTACCGCCGGGAGTCGTAACATGAAGATGCGAATCCGCATCACCCTCGTTCTCTTTGCAACAGCGCTCCTGCTTCCAGGCGCCGTCGGAGCCCAGCACTTCCCGTCCGACGACGACCTCACCGCGCTGATCCGGTCCCGCGTCGAAGAGGACCGAGCGGTCGGCATCGTGCTCGGCGTCTTGGAGGCCGATGGCTCGAGGCGCATCGTCTGGTATGGGGACGCGGGCCCGACTGCCCGCCCCCTGGGTGCCAGGTCGCTCTTCGAGATCGGCTCGATCACGAAGGTGTTCACGGCGACCCTGCTGGGGGACATGGTCGCCCGGGGTGAGGTCGCGCTCTCCGATCCGGTGTCCGACCACCTGCCCGACCGGGTGACTATGCCCTCTCGCGGCGGTCGGGAGATCACGTTGCTCGACCTGTCCACTCATCACTCGGCGCTGCCGAGGCTTCCTGACAACATGTCGCCCGCGAATCGGGCGAATCCGTACGCGGACTACACCGTCGAGCAGATGTACGCGTTCCTTTCCGGCCACGAGTTGCGTCGAGACATCGGCTCGGAGTTCGAGTACTCGAATCTTGCGGTGGGACTGCTCGGCCACGTTCTCGCGCGGGTCGGAGGCGGGAGCTACGAGGACGTTGTGCGTGAGCGCGTCCTCGAGCCGCTCGGGATGAACATGACCGGCATCACCCTCGAGGGGGACATGCGGGACTGGATGGCGGAGGGGCACAACCAGGGGGGCGATGTCGCACCGCTCTGGGATCTGCCGACGCTCGCCGGCGCGGGGGCACTTCGGTCCGACATCGAGGACATGCTGACGTTCCTCGACGCCAACACGGGCCCGCCCGAGTCGCGGCTCGAGCGCACTATGCGTGCGAATCACGAGGTCCGGGAGAGCATGAACGCTCAGACGGGTGTCGGCCTGAATTGGCTGGTGCAGAGCGTGGGGGAAGAAAAGATCGTCTGGCACAACGGAGGCACCGCCGGCTTCCGTACCTTCATTGGCTTCGATCCGGAAAAGGGTGTCGGGGCCGTGGTGCTTACAAACTCGGGATACAGTGCGGACGACATCGGCATGCACCTCATCAACCCGGAGGTGCCGCTGACGCCTGCGCCCGTGGCGCCGGGCCAGGAAGTCGTCGCAGCCCGCTACGAGGCCGCCATCGCTTGGGTGAATCTGGTGGTGGAGGGCGAGTTCGAGCAGGCGGCTGAGCAGGCACACGAAGCGGTAGCCGCTCAGATGAGTGCGGAGGTGCTCGAGGATGCATGGGCCCAGCTCGGTCCCCAACTCGGAGAGTTGACTTCCCTCGAGCCCAGGGAGCAGTCCTTGGACCAAGGCTTGAACCTCGTGGTCCTGACTGGTGTCTTTTCCACGGGCACGTTCGACGTGCAGGTGTACATGGATGACGATCATGCCATCGGAGGCTTCTTCGTACGTCCGCCAGGGCCGAGTAGCGTGCCGGATCCTTCGGCCGGGCGAATCGAGGTCGAGGTGGACCAGGACATCCTCGAGACCTATGTCGGGGAGTACGAGCTCGCGCCCACGTTCGTAATCACCGTGACGGTGGAGGAGGGTGGCTTGTTCGCGCAGGCCACCGATCAGGAGAGGTTCGCCCTCTTCGCCGAGGCGGAGACGGAGTTCTTCCTGAGGGCGATCGACGCTCAGGTTTCCTTCACGAAGGACGATTCCGGAGCGGTGACCGGCCTGATTCTGCACCAGAGCGGCGTCGACCAGCAGGCCCGTAAAGTGAGGTAAGGCCCTATTTCAGAGGGGTACCCGAAACCCCTGTTAGGCCCCCAACGGCGATTCGATTTCTCGTCCCTTTCCTATCCCGAGCGCCCACCCGATCACCGCGCCACCGAGTGCCAATCTGACGGCGGTGACGACGGGTTCGACGAACGCGACCGTAACGTTCGACCAGTTGGTGACCGCGTAGAGATTGAACGCGAAAGCGATTCCGAACAGGAGACCGAAGATGGCCCCAGTCTTGAAGCCGCCAGACGCCGTCGCGACGTCCGCATGGAGAAACACGTAGGTGACGAGAGCGGCTAGTCCAAGCTGCGAAACGGCCACTGCCCACGTGACGGGCAGCTCCCGCAGGACGCCCGTGGCCGACCCCAGGTTGGCTTCGTAGAAGCCTGCCAGGATGAATGCGTAAATCAGAGCGCCCAGCAGAGCGTAGGTGACCCCGCCGGCGAAAACAGCGATGAGTACTCTTTTCATTCTCGAAGGTCCTCTCGATTGCGTTCACGAAGCGTGCGTATCTGGCGAACGGCGGCGTCGATCTGCATCTCCAGGATCTGCTCGCCATAGGCAGCTGTCGAGCGAGCGGGGTTGCCTACGACGCCGCTGCCGTCGCCGCGCGTGCCGGGCGCCAGCTTGTCGAGCCGCAGCATGGCTGGGTTGAGGAACATGAGGCTCGCGGTGTCGTGCATCCCGGCGTGGGACCCGACGTCCTCTTCGCGCTCCCCTTGGGTGACCAGCCAGGCGTCGCCCGGACCGGGATAGTAGTCCGTCAGGTGGTGCACACGGACTGCCGTGGCCGTCCACTCCCGGTTGAGTCGCTCGGCCACGGCGGCCTGCGACGTCTGATTGCCCCCGCTGTCACCGAGCAGCGCGATGTCGAGGAACCCATGCTGCCTGAAGCTTCGGGCCGCGAACTCCAGCACCTGCTCGAATACCTCCGGCGGTGTCGTGATCGTTCCCGGAAAGCGCATGTGCCCCGTCGGTGGGTCGACGTCCCCTTCCGGTACGTACGCCATGACCGGGGCCACCAGCGCGTTTCCCAAACGTCGAGCGACCTCTCCCGCCTTGTAGCGAACCAGGTAGTTGTGCTTGCCCAGTACCATATGGGGCCCGTTTTGCTCGGTCCCGCCGGTCGGGATGATCACCGTGGTGGTGCCTGCGGCCAGGGCGTCGCGCACCTCGGTCCAGGTGAGCTCTTCGAGAAATACGGCGTCCGGCGCCTGGGCCAACACGACCCCCGGCAGGCACGCAGCGGAGAAAATCACAAGCGCGAATCGCATGGCGCTCCTCCAGTGGGGTGACGACGGGTTGTCGCGCCGACGCCCACGGTCACCAGGCGACCGTGGGCGCGCATCACCAGGTGCGGCTAACGGCCGATCGTCCGATACAGGAACTCCAACGCATTCGTGAGATGTTCATCGCGGTGGAACGCGCGTCCTCCGTGCGCGGAACCGTGGACAACGTCGAACGCGACGTCCAGCCCCTGTTGCTTGTATGCACCCACCAGCTCGTGTGCCTGGTTGATCGGCATCTGTGGGTCCTGATCCCCATGCAAAAGGAGGAGCGGCGGATCGTCTCGGTCGACGTGGAAAACCGGACTGGCAAGCTCGGCCAGGTCTTTGGCGTCGTCGGGCAGCGCGCCCAGGAGTCGCGTGAGCGCAGGCTCCCGAACCCCTAGACCGAATGGGGTCGACTGCGTCAGGATCGTCGTGAGGTTTGAGGCGCCGTAGTAGGATATGATCGCCTGGACGTCCGATGACTGGTTCGGATGGTCACCCACGTCACCCTCCAACGCCGGATGCCCATTGCTCACGCCCACGAGCGCGGCATAATGGCCGCCTGACGAGTTCCCGCTGATGGCGATCCGGTCCGCGCGGTACCCATAGGTGGAGGCATTGGTCCGCAGGAACCGGATGGCCGCCTTGATGTCATGGATCGCCGCCGGAAACTGCGCCTCGGTCGACTGCCGAAAATCCAAGCTTGCGGTGGCGATGCCGTCTTCGACGAACTCCAGGCGGGCCTGCGCCTTCGTGCCGCGACTCCAAGCCCCACCGTGCACCCAAACCAGTAGCGGCGGCGACTCGACGCCGGCCGGCATGTAGATGTCCAGCGCGAGGTCCTTGCCGTCCACGGTCGCGTACACCACGTCCTCGTGCTGCGGACCATCGGACTGTGCAAGAATGTGCGTGGGCAGGGCGCAAGCCACGCCCACGAGCAACGCGGCGAGCCATCGCAGCCCACCAGGATTGGGTCGGATGTGCGTCATTGTCTTGTCCTCTCAGAGAGTACTACGGCGGGAAAGGCTCCCGCTGACCGAACCGCTGCTGGCAAGGCCAGGCAGCGGCTCACCTCTGATGAGCGATATGCGGTTTTTACGCCCCGGAGACAAGGGTGTCGCGCGATGTTGCTACTTCCCCTGAAGCCCATGCTCACTAAAGAACGCCCACATCTGACGTGTTGCGTCGATGCTGCGGCTAGTGGGCCCGACTATCCATTCCGGCATCGGCTGGCCGCCAGGCCAAGAGTGGCCTCCTCCCTGGACGGTATAGAGCACCACGGCCGCGTCGTCAGCACAGTCCGTGTATTCGAGGCGGGTGACATCCGCCGCCACCACGGATTCGATGGGGTTCGGTGCGCATCGGTTTCTTCGAGCCCAATTCGCCGTCCATTCCGTGACGCTCGGAAACGGTCGGGGAGACAGCCAAAACGGATCGCGGCCTTCGTACAGAACGAGTCGATCGGCGGTCCCATGAAACGAGATCATCGGCACCGGCAGGGTGTCTGCACACGAGTTCCACGGCCGGTCTTGAGCAGCAGCCACCGTCCCGACCGCGCCGATTCGATGGGATAGTCTGCAGGACAGCTCAAAAGCCATGCGTCCGCCATTGGAGAGCCCATTCGCATAGATCCGCGTCGGGTCGATGGTGTAGGCCGCATCCAGTGTGTCGATCAAATCGGAAATGAAGGCGACATCCGCCGTCACGGCTTCAGTACCCGCGTGCCAGACCCTGGGCAACACACCGGTGCCGCTGCCCCTCAGCGTCCTCCCCGACGGGTAGACGACGATGAACCCGTGCTGATCGGCCACATCGTTCCATTGGCTCGTTTCCATCTGAGCGGCGGGCCACATGGCCGCGGCGTGCATGCTGATGACGAGCGGCGTCGGCTTGGCGGAGTCGTAGCTCTCCGGGACGTAGAGCAGGTACTCCCGCTCCTGGCCCGAGGAAACGATCGTGCCGTTGGCGCGAGGCGAGACGTAGAACGTGAAGTAGAATGACACGACAGCGATCAGGACCAGCACCAAAGGCAGGCCGACGCTGAGCAGTACCGCGCCGATGACCACCTTCTTTTTATTCATAGCCATTCTTGAAGGTACCGCCGTCTTACTTCCGGTCGACCTACCTACTTTGCAGCGAATCCACCGCTGGCTCTTCCGGTTCGACCTCCGGTATCGGGTCCCCCACGATCGCGATCTTGGATCCGTCCGGGCTCACGGCGATGCGGGTGACCGTCAACACCGTGTCCTCCAGATCCACGACACGACGCCAATCCAGGTCCACCTCGGGGTCCCACTGATAGATCACGCTGCCCAGGACCATGAGTAGCACGCCCTCCGGGGTCCAGGCGTGGAACTCGCCGCCTCCGACGGTCGGGATGATTTCCCGGACTTCGCGCGTCCCGATATTGACTTCGTTGATCCGCGCCTGGACGGGGGAGATCCGCTCGACAAAGCTCCAGGCGTTCCGATTAGGAATCTTGTTCATGGAGCGTCCGACGCCTCGGGCCACAACCTCGCTTTGTCCGGTTGTGAGATCCCCGATGCGGGCGGTAGGAGGGTCAGGAGGGTCACCCAACACGTAGAGGAGCACAGTCGACTCATTGCCCCATGCATGGGAACCGACAGCGTTCAGATTCCGGAACAGCGCCTCGCCGTCCATCCCTTGCATCGTAAACCGCCAAAGACGCCGGGTGGAGTCTGCTTCGACGCGGATGGCCGAGAAGGCTCGATCTCCGGGGACGGGCGCGGGTGAATACTCGCTTTCGCCGGTGCGCGTGATCCGGGTTTCGCGTCTGGAAGAGAGATAGTAGCGGTGAATCTCGGTCTGGACCCGCTGCCCATAGCCATGTTCCGTAGTGTACAGAAGCGAGCGGCTGTCTGGCGTGAACATCAGCTGATTGTCGTAGGCGTTCGTCCCGTTGGTGATTTTCTGAAGGGGGCCCAGGTAATGCAGGTTGTCGAAGACCGAGAGATCTGCTACGTAGATCTCCGGCGGCGGAGGTCCGACAGGCACCGGGGTCGTATCCTCCGGCTCCTGCACCTCGACGGTGTCCTCCGGCTCCTGCACCTGAACGGTGTCCTCCCCCTCCTGTCCTAGGACAGTGTCCTGCGGCTCCAGTACCTGGAGCGTGTCCTGAGGCTCCAGTACCTGGACGGTGTCCACAGGCTCCTGCGTGGGCCGAGGGGGGTCCTGGGCCTCCAAACGGAGCGGCGCGAGGAGGGCAAGCGTGATAACCGCCGCCCGGAGAAACACCGGGGTTCCTTCCGATGAAGTTCCTTCGACCATAGACCGACTTCTGACCTGAGAACGAGCGCCAGCCTGAAAACCAGGGTAAAAGAGAACCACTGCTCGAGACGGAATCCGACTTCACCTCGTTAATAGCGGAACCGGCTCTGACGCAACCCCCTCGGTACCGACGCCGCCTTTGACAGGTCCCCATGAATACGCGGGGGCACTGGCTAAATATATCAGGGACTCCGTTTGAGGGCTTCTTCTTGGTCATCCGCCTCATTCCCGTATATTGGCTCTGCATAAGAACGTGGCGTGGGCCCACCAAAGGACCGAGAAGTTGCACGCCTGTCCGAAACCCCGGAGCCGTAAACCCGGTGAACACCGCTGCGATTGCACAGGCACGAGTGCTGACCGTGACCGGTCCCGCCGTTGGCGCCGATCCGATGCGCTTTCTGCGGCGTGCCGGCCCCGGTCCGCGAGGGTTCTGGGCGAGGTCAGATCGCTGGATCGCCCACTCGGGGGCTCTGGCGACGGTAGCTGCCGAAGGGACTGACCCGGGCGCACATTTCTCCGGGATCGAGGCGAATGCCCTGGCCTTGTTCGATCCCGGCACAGTCCAGGGCGTGGGCAACGCTCCGGGCCTGAGGTTCTTTGGCGGCTTCGCGTTTCTCCCGGAGTACCCGACGGCAGACCTTTGGTCGGGTTTTCCGCCGGCTCTCTTCCATGTCCCTGCGCTCGAGCTAGAGGGCGTTGCTGGAGAGGTTCCTCTGCTGACCGTGCGGATGCCCGTCGACCCTGAGCACGGCGGAGCCGAATCGACTCTGACCCGCTTGCTGGCCCATACGGGGCGAATCTGCCGCGAGCTCGCGCCGGCGGATGGGGACGGGTCCGTAGATCCAACGGGATGGGGTTCCAGGGCCGGACCCTCCCCCCGGGTTCCCTTCACGAGGGACGAAACGGAGCGAGCCGGCTGGGACGCCGCAGTGAAGGACGCCCTGGACGCGATCAGGGAGGGCCGAGTCTCGAAGGTTGTTCTCGCCCGGACCCTCGACCTGACCACCGAGCATCGTCTGGATCCGATAGAGGTCGTCCATCATCTCTGGCAGGAGAACCGCGGCAGTCACGTATTCTACTTCGAGCCGGAAGAGGGATGTGCGATTGCCGGCGCCGCGCCCGAAACGGTGACCACGGTCGCCGGAGGTCGTTTCCACGCCACGGCGGTCGCGGGCACCGTGGCGCGAGGGGAGACAACGAAAGAGCAGAAGCAGCTCGCGAAGCGGCTGCTGGCCAGCGAGAAGGAGGGCGTGGAGCATCGCATCGCGCTCGATGACATGGTCGCCCGGCTGGGCCCACTGGCCGAAGACATTCAGGCTCAGCCGGAGCCCCACGTCCTTACTCTGGCTCGGCTTCAGCACCTCGAGACGGAGATCCGCGCTCGGCTTCCTGAGGGCACGTCGGCGCTCACGGTGCTCGAGGCCCTTCACCCCACCCCCGCCGTGTGCGGCCTTCCGCGTGATGCCGCGCTGGAATTTCTCGACGAAAAGGAGCCTTTCGAGCGGGGTTGGTACGCGGGCCCCGTGGGGTGGTTCGATCTGGATGGGAATGGTGTGTTCGTGCCGGCACTTCGTTGCGCGGTGGTCCAGGATCTTCGCTGGAGGCTCTTCGCGGGGGCCGGAATCGTCGAGGGCTCGGATCCCGGCCTCGAATGGGACGAGACGAGCATCAAGTTCGAGCCGATGTTGAGGGCCCTCGCGGCGAGCGGAGCAAGGTGAGCGACCCGGCGGTCACCACCGCCTGGGTCAGGGCCTTCATCGACGAATTGGCTCGCATGGGGGTGGAGCATGTCTGCCTTGCTCCCGGGTCCAGATCGACACCCTTGGTGATGGCCTGTGCTGTTGATGCTCGGATCCGAATGTGGGTCCATCTGGATGAGCGATGCGCCGGATTCTTCGCCCTTGGGCTCGGGAAGGCCACACGACGTCCCGCGGCAGTGATCACGACGTCCGGCACTGCCACCGCGAATCTTTTTCCAGCGGTCATCGAGGCGTCGCAGGCTGGAGTGCCTCTGCTGCTGCTCACAGCGGACCGGCCGCACGCGCTCCGGGGGACCGACGCGAACCAGACCATCGACCAGTCCCGTCTCTACGGTTCGTTCGTGCGGGAGAGCTTCGACGCCGGTGAGCCCTCGGCGGATGACCTCCGGGGCGTGCGAACGCTCGCGTGCCAGGCCGTCGCAGCGACGGGGGGAATTGATCCTGGCCCCGTCCATGTGAATTTTCCGCTCGACAAGCCCCTGGAGCCCGCCGAGCTCAGCGCGGAGCAGGTGGCGCGTCTCCGTTCGGCGGATCCGGTCGGGGTCGACGGCCACGACGATGGAGTCCCGATGGTCCCGGTCGTGGAGCCGGGGGCTGCCCCGATCGAGGACGAGGTTCGTGCGGTTGTGGCCGCCTTGGCGGGTAGCTCGCGCGGGTTGATCGTCGCGGGCCCGGTCAACGATCCCGAGACTGTAGGGCCGGCCATCGGAGATCTGGCTCGCGCCACAGGGTTTCCCGTGCTCGCGGATCCTCTCTCCGGAGCACGCTTCAGCGAGCACTGTGCGGAGCACGCGGTGATGCGGTACGACCTTTTTCTCGACGTCGAATCTCGAGAAGTGCTCCGACCCGACGTGATCATCCGCATCGGGGGCGCACCGGTGTCTGCTTCATTACTGGCGTTTCTGAGCGAGCTCGCTGACGTGCCCCAGGTGAGGATCACGTCGCGCCATTGCTGGAAGGATCACCTGGGCGTGGCTTCGCTCAACGTCCGAGCAGAGGTGGCCTCGTTCGTCCGGGCCGTCACGGATGAGTGGTCCGCCGCCAAGGCCCCTCCGTCTTGGTGCGAGCGGTGGCGAAGGATTGATCAGGCCGCCAGTCAAGCGGTGCGTGATTTTCAGACCTCCGAAGCTGGGGATGCTTTCGAGGGCGACGTGTTGGCCGCCGTAGTCGCCGAGGTTCCAGAGGACACGGCACTTTTTGTGTCCAATTCCATGCCGGTCCGGGATTTGGACGCGTCAGGCGGGGGAGGGAAGCGTCTCCGCGTATACGGCAACCGGGGGGCGAGCGGAATCGACGGGATCGTGTCCACGGTGGCTGGGATCACCGCGGCGAGTGGCGGGCCGTCTTCGGTCGTCGCCGTCGTTGGAGACGTCGCCTTCTACCACGACATGAACGGACTCTTCGCTGTCGCCAAACATAGGCTGGACATCGTCTTCGTCGTGATCAACAACGACGGCGGGGGCATCTTTCATATGCTCCCGATCCGGGATCACGAACCCGAATTCACGACGTATTTCGCGGCTCCGCATGGGCTCGACTTTCGCCATGTTGCCGAAATGTACGGGATCCCTTATCGACGAGTGGACCATCCGACCGGCGGCGCTCATGCGCTCCGGGAGGTGCTCGCTGGTACCGGACCGCGGATCTTGGAGGTTCTGAGTGACCGCGACCAGAACCAGCGCAGCCGCGAGGCCGTCACCGAGGCCGTGCGCCGAGCGGTTAGGGCGCTATTGTAAACGCACGCAGATTCGGGGCAGGGAACGACTTCGACGTAGGGAACGACGATGAGCGAGCCGCAGTGGGAGATCGTCAAGGAGTACGAGGACATCACCTACAAGAAGGCCGATGGGGTGGCCCGCATCGCCATCAACCGGCCTCGGGTGAGGAATGCCTTTCGGCCCGAGACACTGCTGGAACTCCAGGAGGCCTTCAGGAATGCGGGGGAAGACACGCGCATCGGGGTCGTGCTCTTTACCGGGGAGGGGCCGGCGGAGGACGGCGGTTACGCATTCTGCTCGGGTGGAGACCAGAGGGTACGCGGGGACGCCGGCTACGTCGGGGGGGACGGCGTGCCCCGCCTCAACGTGCTGGAGCTGCAGCGCTATATACGGAGCCTGCCCAAGCCGGTGATCTGCCTGGTGGCCGGATATGCGATCGGGGGCGGGCACGTGCTGCACGTCGTATGCGACCTCACGCTCGCCGCCGACAACGCGGTCTTCGGCCAGACGGGCCCCAAGGTCGGGAGCTTCGACGGCGGCTTCGGATCGTCATTCCTGGCTAGCATGGTGGGTCAGAAGAAGGCACGGGAGATCTGGTACCTGTGCCGCCAGTACAGTGCCCGCGAGGCGCTCGAGATGGGAATGGTCAACGCGGTGGTGCCCCTGGACGAGCTCGAGGCGGAGGGGTGGCAGTGGGCCCAAGAGATCCTCGACAAGAGCCCGCTCGCGATCCGTTTGCTCAAGTCCAGCTTCAACGCCGACCTCGATGGGCAGGCGGGAATCCAGGAGCTCGCCGGGAACGCAACGCTCCTCTTCTACAACACGGAAGAGGCGAAGGAGGCGAAGGACGCCTATCTGGAAAAACGCCAGCCGGACTTTCGCAAGTTCCCATGGTTGCCCTGGTAGGGATGAGCCGGGTCTCCGCCGCATGAACAGGGCCTAGGTCGCGTGAGCTGGACCCTCGTCGCGTGAGCCGGGCCTCGGCCTGGGTGCAGGCTGCACGCCCCAAGACTCTGAGTGCCGCCGCCGCGGCCGTATTGGTCGGAGCCGGCCTGGCGGAGGCGCATGGAACCTTCGCGTTGCTTCCGGTGGTGGCCGCTCTTGCCGGTGCACTTCTCATCCAGATAGGGACGAACTTCGCCAACGACTACTACGACTTCGTGCGAGGTGCAGACACGCCGAACCGGGTCGGCCCGGTGCGCGTGACGCAGGCGGGGCTGATTCCGCCGGTCCAGGTATGGCGGGGTATGGTGGTTGTGCTCACTGCCGCCGCCGCGGTCGGCGTCTACCTGGTGGTTGTGGGCGGGTGGCCGATCTTATGGGTCGGAACAGCGTCGCTCTTTTGTGCCGTCGCGTACACCGGCGGACCCTATCCGCTCGCATATCACGGCCTGGGCGATCCGTTCGTCTTCGTGTTTTTCGGTCTCGTCGCAGTCGGTGGCACATACTGGGTACAGGCGCTCGCCGTCCCCGGGGATGTGCTCCTTGCCGGGGCGGCCATGGGCGCGCTCAGCACGGCGATTCTGGTGGCCAACAACCTCAGGGATCTCGAAACCGACGGTTCGGCAGGCAAGCGTACTCTGGCCGTGCGGTTGGGCCGCAACGGTACCCGGGTCGAGTATGCCGTCCTGATGGCGGTCGGGTTCACCATTCCGGTCCTGGGGGTGGGCGTATACGAGTGGCCGACGGCGGCGCTGATCGCCCTTGTTGCGGGGGCGGCTGCCGTCTCGCCGCTGACCCTCATCATGACCAGGGACGACCCCCGGGAGCTGATCCCGGCGCTGGCCGGCACCGCCCGTGTGGTCGGTCTCTACGGTCTGCTCTTGGCGGCGGGACTGGCTTTCGGATGAGTGATCCACTCAGGGCGGCGGCCCACGCCAGCCCCGACGCTCCCGCACTGGACGACGGCAGTCGTGTATGGACGTACGCCGAGCTGGACGCCGCGGTGGGCCGCATGGCCCGCCGCCTCGCACCTCTCGGGGCCGGGCCCGGCTCGACCGTCGCGCTCGTGGCCCACCCGAGTCCGTTGTCCGTCCAGGCCGTATGGGCCATCCCGCGCACCGGCGCCGTCCTCGCCCCCCTCAATCCTGTCTTGGGCGTGGCGGGCATGGAGGCGGCGCTCGATGCCGTTGGGCCTGACCTGATCCTCAGCACGGACACGGACTTAGGTGATGTGGCGCTCGATGCGGACTGGGTTACGACGCTCGATGATCTCCCCAGGCCGGCGGGCCGTGAGAGTGAAGGGCGTGCCGAGCCAGACGACGCAACAGCGCCGGACCCGGTGCCCGATCCAGACCCGAGGCCCTTCGCCCTCCTCTGGACCTCCGGCACATCCGGTGAGCCCGGTGCGGTCCCGATCCTTGCGTCGGCCCTCGACGCGAGCGCCCGCGCCTCGGTCGCCCGCTTGGATCTCACCGGGGAGGATCGCTGGTACGCCTCCTTGTCCCTCGGCCACGTCGGAGGGCTCGCCCTCGTGCATCGGGCGGCACACGTGGGATGCATCCTGCTGGTTCGGGGGCGGTTCTCGGCGGAGGTGCTCGCTGAGTTGATCAATCGGGATGGCCTGACACACGCCTCACTCGTTCCCACCATGCTGAGGCGGCTGCTCGACGTAAGGGGAGGGGAGCGTGTTCCCTCGACGCTGCGGTGCCTCCTGGTTGGTGGTGCGGCGGCCGGCGGTGCGCTCGTTCCGAACGCTCTCGAGCTGGGATATCCGGTCGCGCTGACATACGGGCTGACGGAGGCGTGTTCGCAGGTGGCGACAGCGCCGCCTGACCTCGTGGTGGACAAGCCCGGCACGGTCGGCTTTCCGATCGACGGCCTCGAGCTCCGGATTCGGGAGGACGGAGAGATTTGCGCACGGGGCGGCACGGTCTCCCCCGGTGCCGTGGACGAGGGGGGGTGGCTCGCGACCGGCGACCTGGGACGGATCGACGGTGATGGCCACCTCTGGATTACCGGCCGGATCAGCGATCGTATCGTGACGGGGGGGACGACTGTCGATCCACGATCGGTGGAGGTCGTGCTGGAGGGCCTACCTGGTGTCTCCGCTGCGGCGGTCGCGGGCATTCCGGACGACGTTTGGGGCGAGGCGGTTGTCGCGCTCATCGTGCCCGCGCCGGGGGTGGGGGCGGATCCGAAGGCATTGATGGCGCAGGCCCGAGAGCGGCTTTCCGCCTCCGAGTTACCGAGGCACGTGGAATTCGCCGACACGCTCCCGGTCAACGCGAACGGGAAGACCGATCGAGGTGCGGTGCGTGCGGCTTTTTCGGGGGTCTCGCTCGCTTGACGGCGCTTGATGGGAACCCATCTTTCGGCTTCCACGCCGGGTCTCCAGCGATTCCGATTCGGCAACACCACACGTGACCGAGGGACATGAGCTTACTCGAAGAATATCGCTGGCGGGGCATGCTGCAGGACTCCACGGCGGGAGCGGGGGCCGCGCTCGCCGAGGGTCCTGTAACGGCGTATAACGGCTTCGATCCCACGGCGGCAAGCCTTCATGTGGGTAATCTCGTACCCATCATGGGCCTCGTGCATCTGCAAAGGGGTGGGCATCATCCGATCGTGCTCGTCGGTGGTGGAACCGGGCTAATCGGAGACCCCTCTGGCAGGACCGAGGAGCGACAACTCCTCACAAAGGAGAAGGCAGCTGAGAACCTGGCGGGGATCCGTCGCCAGTTGGAGCACTTTCTCGACTTTGACGGATCCTCCAACCCGGCTCGGACCATCGACAATCTGGATTGGCTCGGCGAGGTCCCCATGGTCGACTTCCTTCGAGACGTCGGAAAGCACTTTTCGGTGAACGCGCTGCTCAAGAAGGAGTCAGTGCGGTCGCGTGTGGAGCACGATGAGACGGGGATTTCCTACACGGAGTTCAGCTACGCGCTCCTCCAGGCGTACGACTTCGTTCAGTTGAATGAGCGATACGGATGCACGTTCCAGACGGGCGGCAGCGACCAATGGGGCAACATCACGGCGGGCATCGATTTGGTCCGCCGCATGCGAGCAGTGAAGGCCTACGGCATCACGTACCCCCTCCTGACCGGGGCCGGCGGGCACAAGTTCGGCAAGAGCGAAGCCGGCGCCGTTTGGCTCGACCCGGCACTCACGTCGCCCTACCGGTTCTACCAGTACTGGATGACGGTCGATGATCGGGACGTCATCGGGTATCTCCGGACCTTCACGCTGTTGGGTCCCGAAGAGATCTCCGAGCTCGAAGCGACCCATGCCGAGCGGCCGCATGAGCGCAGCGCCCACCGTGCGCTCGCCGAAGATGTGACGCGGCGGGTCCATGGCGGCGATGGCCTGGCGAGTGCGCAGCGCGCTACCGACGTGCTATTCGGTGGCGAGATAGCCGGACTCGGGGCGGACGACATCGCAGAGGTCTTCTCGGACGTCCCGTCGAGTGAGATCGCCCGATCCCGCCTGGAGAGTGACGGCACGGGAGTCCTGGACCTGTTTGCAGATGCGGGTCTGTGCAAGTCGCGGGGAGAAGCCCGGCGGTCCATCGAGGGCGGAGGTCTTTCGATCAACAACGTCCGGGTCGAGCACGTTGAGGCCGCGGTCGGGATCGACGACGCGATCGAGGGGAGATTCCTGCTGCTTCGGAAGGGCAAGAAGAACTATCACCTGGTGCGCGTCGTGTAGGGAACAACTGGCACTGCGTCAGGAACCGTTCCCGCGTCACCAAGAAAAAACGTCCCGCCGGTTGAGCGGGCGGGACGTTTTGATCCGTTGCGTCAGAGACGCAGCACTAAAACAACAGGGTTTGCCAGGAAACCACCAGTGTCCGGCGGGAGGACGGCTGGAACCCGTTCAGGTCTTCGTGGACCGTGTAGTAGTACTCGATCAAGAGCCGGTGTCCTGCCGCGGCGCCGTCGCGGAGGTAAAGGTTGAAGCCGAACGGGATGACGACCCGCTCTCCCCCCTGGAAGAAGGGTTCCGCGAGCGGGTCCTCCACACGGTTCGTGCGTGCATCGGATCCGGAGATATCGTTGAAATGTTCGAAGAGACCTCGGAGGGAGAAGCTTGCCCAGTCAGAGACTTTGTAGGCGCCCCAGACGGAAAAGTCGTAACGGTTGCCGAGGCGGTAATTCTGCTTGTTGTCCAGGAAGCGGAGCACGGTGTTGACCTGGGCCCCGACCGAGGCGACGTCATTCTGTACTTGGTACGTGCCGCCGAGCAGGAAGTCCGGGCTGCCGGAGCCTCCCTGCATCGTAAAGGGTAAGACCGCCGATGTGGAACTGGCCGTGGGACCCCTCTCACCGAGTGTTCCTATCGGCACCGTGGCGCCGAGCGTAAGGTGCAGCCGATGCTCATCCATCTCGAGGAGACGGAATAACCCCCGGATGCTGACGTCACCCACGACATCGGACGAAGTCTCGAAGAACGTGGTGGACGTCTCCTTGATCATGGTGTTCCGGTAGAAGGGTACCGAGCCCTGCACCGTGAGGAAGTCGGTTAGCCCCAAGCGAACATCCAGCTCATGTATCGTGCGCTCGTAGCTCGGCGTGGCGACAATGAACCCCTGATCCAGCACGTCGGCGCTGGTCACCGGGTCGGTGAAGAAGAGCGTGCCCTCGAACGAATCCTGAAAATACCGGTAGCCAAAGTAAATCTGACCTGCAGGGAGTATGAAGTCCGCCTTGACCCCCGCAGGGGCATGCCCGTCCGGGCGGTCGGTAGTCCATGCGAAGTCTTGCGCCAGGGCCGGCATCGCCACCAGCAGGCTGGCGAGGAGTACACCGGCGGACATGATCGTGCGATCCATGAGCTCTTCCTCGGGGAGTCGAAACACATCTGATCAGGTGAAAGATGCGGACCGGGAAGCTCCGGAACAAGTGTTTCTTTTTCCGCGCCGGAATTGGGGGATCGGTGGGGGGGACCAAGCGCCACCGAACAGGCCCACGGCTTAGCGGATCCCGACCCTTGACCACGCCGGGCCGCTTATACAAGCTCCTGCCATGAACGAGTCTCAACCACTCGTGGGCGTCGTCATGGGATCCAAGTCGGATTGGGAGACTATGCGGCGTGCATCGGAAACGCTCGACACGCTCGGCATCTCCCATGAGGTCCGAATAATCTCCGGCCATCGCACCCCGGACCTCTGCATCGAGTACTCAGCCACTGCCGAGGAACGAGGTCTGGAAGTGATCATCACCGCAGCGGGGGGGGCGGCCCACCTCGGGGGTATGATGGCTGCCAAGACGGTCCTCCCCATTCTGGGCGTGCCGATGAAGGGTTGGGCGCTGGATGGCCTCGACTCGCTCCTGTCGATCGTGCAGATGCCGGCAGGCATCCCGGTCGGGACACTCGCCATCGGCAATGCCGGGGCGACGAACGCCGCGCTGCTCGCCGCCGAAATACTCGGAAACAAGTATCCCGAGATCCGGGAAGCCGTTCGAAAATACCGAGAAGGGCGCACCCAGCAGGTGCTGGATGAGGGCGACCCCCGCGAGAGCGACTGAGCCTCTTCGTTCTCGCTGCCTTCGAGTTTCGATCGCATCCCGGGTACCCGTGCGGAGCACGGGGGGCCCCACTGTACTCCTTCAACAGCCTTCTAGGAGAGCGATATGCCCAGGGTCGAAATCCCTGCCGACAAGGTCTTCCCGGTCCTGAAAGAGAACATCCTTGTGGACGGATTCCACGTGGTCATCGATCTCGAGAAGCCCCATGGCGCGGTCATCGTCGATGCACTGGAAGGGAAGGATTATCTGGATTGCTACGGATACTTCGCCACGCTCCCGGTGGGTCACAATCATCCCAAGATGAGGGACGAGGGGTTTCGGGAGTCTCTCATGACGGCGGCTCTGGCAAATCCGTCGAACAGCGATATGTACTCCCGGGAGCTTGCGGCCTTCGTCGAGACGTTCCGGGATTTGGCCGTGCCGGCTGAATTCCGGTACCTCTTCTTTGTGGCGGGTGGGAGCCTCGCGGTGGAGAACACCATGAAGGCCGCGTTCGACTGGAAGGCTCAGAAGAATCGGGCGCGCGGGACGGACGGCGGGGCGGACAAGATTCTCCACTTCCGGGATGCCTTCCACGGACGGACCGGCTATACGCTTTCGGTCACCAATACGGATCTGGCCAAGACAGATGACTTCCCCATGTTCGACTGGCCTCGGGTTTCCAGCCCCTACATCGACTTTCCGATGGACGAGGAAGCCGTCGCGGCCAAGGAGGAATTGGCGTGTGCCGAAATCGAGGCCGCCTTCCAGCATGATCCGGATGGCATCGCCGCGATCCTCATCGAGCCCATCCAGGCGGAGGGTGGCGACCATCACTTTCGGCCCGAGTTCTTTGCCAAGCTCCGGGAGTACGCGGACTGTCATGAGGCGCTCCTCATCTTCGATGAGGTTCAGACGGGGTTGGGCGCGACCGGGACGATGTGGGCCTACGAACATACGGACGTCGTGCCCGACCTGATCGCCTTCGGAAAGAAGACTCAAGTCTGCGGCATGATGAGCACGCGGCGGATCGATGAAGTCGAATCCAATGTCTTCCACGTATCGAGCCGCATCAATTCCACCTGGGGTGGAAACCTCACCGACATGGTCCGGTGTGCCCGCTACCTGGAGATCATCCAGGAGGACGGCCTTATGGAAAATGCCGCCCGTGTGGGCGCGGCCCTCAAGGAGGGGCTGGAAGCCCTCGCCGGAGAGTTCGAGAGCGTCTCGAATGCGCGCGGCAAGGGGTTGCTCGTGGCCTTCGATCTGCCGGACGGGGAGATGCGGAGCCGGTTCGTGCAGGCGTGTTGGGACCGGGGCCTGGCGATCCTTTCGTGCGGACCACGGTCCGTTCGACTGCGGCCGGCTCTCGTGTTTTCCGAGGCCCAGGCCGCCCAGGTCCTGGGCACGCTCCGGGAGGTTCTGGGGGACCTGCGCTAGAACCGGGTTGAGACTTGAGGGTCATGCAACTGAGGGCCCCGTGCGGGAGTCCTACATTTTGGTAGGGAAAGACGACAGTCCCACCGTCTCGTATGACTGGAACGGCCCCACCGCCCGTCGCCCGACATATCCAGGTCATTGTCAGTCAACGTGATAGTGCCTATCATGCTGCGCCTAGCGATTCTTGGCACGAGACTCGCATAGTGGTGCTTCCAATCGTTCCGGAGCCGCCCGAATGGTGGATGTCACCGCTCGTACGCTCCATCACGTTTCGAGGAGATTAACGAATGAAATCGAGCATAGGTGCGGTGGTGTTGGTTGGGGTCTTGGTTTCGCCTCTGGTCGGCGTCGCCCAGGATCCTGAGTTATCGGCGAACGTGGGATTTTCCTCCGACTATTTCTACCGCGGGATCCCCCAGGGGCAGTCCTCCGCCAGTGGGGGCCTGGACTTCACAGTCAGCAAAGTTTATGTCGGCACTTGGGCGGCGGGTGTGGCAGCCGGTAACGAGGTCGATGTCTACGCCGGTTTTGCCCATGAGATGGATGACTTTAGCGTCAGCGTCGGTGGCACGGGGTATTTCTACACGGACGGCGACACGTACCTTGAGGGTAACCTAAACGTGGGGTACGACTTTATTTCCGCTGAGTTCTCCTACGGCACTCATAGGACGGATCCGGACGCCAATGAGTACTGGTTCTTGTCCGGCACGGTGGAGCAATGGGGGCTATTCGCCACCTTCGGCATGTTCGGTGACGATGCTGACGGGGCCAACCATGACGGTGAATACTACGAGGGCGGATACGGCGTATCGGTAGGGGCTTTCGACGTAACGGCGTCTTGGATCTACAGCACCGATACGATCCTCGGAAGTCCCGATGACGACCACGCCATCATTTTCGGTATCAGTCACACGTTCGGTATCGATCTCAACTGACGCTCGACTGTTCTTAACCCTGGCCGGGGCTGTCCTGATCCGTTACCGGATCGGGCGGCCCCGTTTTTCTTCAGAAGGATAGCACCGCCCCCCGAATCGGCCCTTCGGACTCCCCGGGCCAACCGACCCACGGCGTGCGCCGACCCCTACATTTATGTAGCTTGATGCGTTCACAGCAGCCCCCGTCCTCCGTACCCCTCGTCGGTGGCTGCGAGCAGACGGACTCTGCGGGCTGCGCTTTCGGATGTAGGGAAAGGCCGATGTTGGCGAATTCTGTTGGACAATCCCGTTCGCTGTCGCTTCTTCACGAAGCCAGCTCACTCCTCGACGACGCTTCGGACATGGGCATGTCCATGAAGCCGATTCTCGAGGCGCTCTCACGTCACATGGATGTGGAGTGCGCGACCGTGACGGTGCTGAACCGCCGGACCTCCGAGATCTTGGTTCACGAGGCGATCGGCCTCTCTGCAGATCAGCGGGAGCGTGGGAGATACCGGTTGGGCGAGGGGATCACAGGGCGCGTCGTGCAGACGGGCGAGCCCGTTGTCGTACCCTCCATCGCAACCGAGCCTGCCTTCCTAGGCCGCGCCCGTCCGCTCAAGGATCGCCCTGGAAGTGAGATGGCCTTCGTCTGCGTACCGGTTCGGTTGGGCAACGAAACGATCGGAGCCCTGAGCGCTGAACGGCCGTACGGGCACGATGACTCCTTCGACGAGGACAT
Organism: Longimicrobiales bacterium; assembly: GCA_965249775.1. Classification (GTDB taxonomy): domain Bacteria; phylum Gemmatimonadota; class Gemmatimonadetes; order Longimicrobiales; family Gaopeijiaceae; genus UBA822. The sequence continues at coordinate 1,419,607 of OZ252253.1, read as the reverse complement.
CCGCATCCTCTCGATCCTTGCTTCTCTCATCGCCCATGTCGTACGCCTCGGCCAGTTCGCCGAGGAAGAGAAGGCGCTCATGGAAGAGAACGAGCGCCTGCGGAGGGAACTCGCGGACCGTTACCGGCCGGCCAACATCGTGGGCAATTCGCGCGAGATGGAGCCGGTATATGAGATGATCGGACAGGTCGCCCAAAGTGATGCGACGGTGCTGGTCCGGGGTGAAAGCGGAACCGGCAAAGAACTCATCGCGCAGGCGGTTCACTACGGGAGTCGACGGTCGGAAGGCCCCTTCATACGGGTCAACTGCGCTGCGCTTCCGGAGAGCCTCATCGAAAGCGAGCTCTTCGGACACGAGAAAGGCGCGTTCAGCGGTGCGGTGCAGCAGAGGCTGGGGCGGTTCGAACGTGCTTCGGGAGGGACCATCTTCCTCGACGAAATCGGGGAGCTCACGGGCTCCATCCAGCTTCAGCTTCTCCGGGTCCTGCAGGAGCGGGAATTCGAGCGAGTGGGAGGCAGTAAGGTCTTGAAGGCCGACGTCCGTGTGGTCGCCGCGACGAACCGTCCGCTCGAGCGGGACATGGAAGTAGGTCGGTTCCGCGAGGATCTCTACTATCGCCTCAACGTTTTCCCCATCCATGTACCGCCGCTGCGGGATCGCCGCACCGACATCATCCTCTTGGCGGACCATTTCATCGAGAGATACGGCCGGAGGCACGAGCGGTCCATCGAACGGCTGTCCACCCCCGCGATCGATCTACTGATGGCCTATCATTGGCCGGGAAATGTCAGAGAGTTGGAGAACGCGCTCGAGCGCGCTGTGCTGCTCGCCGACGGAACGGTCATCCACGCTCGATTGCTCCCGCCCAGCCTACAGATGGCCAAGGCCGACGATGGGCGGTCCGGGCCCCTCAACATCCAGCTCGACACGCTGGAAAAGGAGTTGATCATCGACTCCCTCAAAGTGAACAAGGGCAACCGTGCGGCTGCGGCACGGCAGCTGGGTATCACCGAGCGGATCATGGGCCTTCGTGTCGAGAAATACGGATTGAACTGAGCCCTCCGAAGCCCCGAAGGTCCCCGGAAATTGCCAACGGTGGTACCGAGCGATACTTATATGGGCTCGTTCCGCTCATGTAATCGTCCACGGGGCCGGATGGAGGAAAACCACCCATGGCACTTTCACGTAAGTCGTTGCTCTTGCTCCCGCTGCTGTCCCTCATTGTGACGCCCGCTTCGGTCGCGGCCCAGGAGGGCGCGATCTCGGGGGCCGACACAAGTTGGATGCTGATGTCGACGGCGCTGGTTCTCCTCATGACCCCGGGGCTCGCCTTCTTCTACGGCGGCTTGGTGAACTCCAGGAACGCCCTGAACACGATGATGATGAGCTTCGTCGCATTAGGCGTGTCTGCGGTGCTCTGGGCGGTGCTGGCGTACTCGCTCGCCTTCGGGGAGGGCGGGACGTTCGTGGGTGACTTTTCGATGGCGCTGCTGAACGGAGTCGGCGTCGAGCCCAACGGGACGATCCCCCACATGCTCTTCATGGCGTTCCAAGCGACTTTCGCCATCATCACCGCGGCGCTCATCTCCGGCGCTCTGATCGGTCGCATGCGCTTCGGGTCTTACGTGGCCTTTATCGCAATCTGGGGCCTCGTCGTCTACGCCCCGGTAGCGCACTGGGTCTGGGGTGGCGGATGGTTGAGCGAGCTGGGTGCGCTGGACTTCGCGGGGGGAACGGTCGTGCATGTCAACGCGGGGGTTGCCGCGCTCGTCGCTGCCGTCGTGTTGGGAAGCCGCACTGAGTACGCGCGAACCGCGCTATTGCCTCACAACGTTCCGTTCGTGCTCCTCGGCGCGGGGCTCCTCTGGTTCGGGTGGTTCGGATTCAATGGTGGGAGCGCGCTTGCCGCGGACGGCATCGCGACGCTGGCCTTCGTGAATACTCTTCTGGCCCCCGGTGCGGCGCTCGTCGTCTGGGCGCTACTGGATTACTTCCGTTCGGGGAAGGCCACCGCCGTGGGCGTAGCGACCGCAATCGTTGTGGGGTTGGTGGCGATCACGCCGGCGTCGGGGTTCATCTCTCCGGCATGGGCGCTCGTGTTGGGCGCCGTCTCGGCCGTTCCCAGCTACGTGATCCTTCAATGGCGTGCGCGCACCCGGTTGGATGACTCCCTCGACGTGTTCGCGGCGCACGGAGTAGGCGGCATGAGCGGTGCGATCCTCACCGGGGTCTTCGCCAGCGCCGCGATAAACGGCGGCGTGGCTGACGGGCTCTTTTATGGCAATCCGGGACAGGTCGTCACACAGGCGATCGCCGTGATCGCCGTCGCCGCCTACTGCGGAGTCATGACCTTCATCATCCTGAAGGTGATCGGACTCGTTGCCCCGCTTCGGCCTACTGAGAAAGAGGAGGCCCGCGGCATGGATCTGCTGAACCACGGAGAGGAAGCCTATGCAAGCGCCAGCGGGGCCATCCTCCTTCTCGACGAGGAGATGAATGGCGGGCCGGGTGCGGAGCCCTCCTCGGGGGCACCGGCGTCGAGCGCTACAGCTTCTGCGTCCCCCGCGGACACAGTCTGAACCCACACAGAGAGGAAACCCAGATGAAGTTGATCAAAGCCATCATTCGCCCGGAAAAGCTGAACGACGTGATGAAGGCGCTATTCCAGGCGGACGTGCGGGGAATCACGGTGTCCCGGGTCGAGGGTCACGGTGGTGAGACCACTCCAGTGGCGACCTACCGGGGAACGACGGTCATGATGGAGCTGCGAGAGAAGGTCCTACTGGACATCGGCGTATCGGACGGGTTCACGGAGACGGTCGTGGAGGCGATCCTGCGTTCCGCGCGCACGGACGAGGTTGGAGACGGGAAGATCTTCGTGTGCCCGGTGGATCAGGTCTACCGAATCCGAACTGGAGACAAGGATACGGCGGCCGTCACCCCCGTGGCCGCTACGGAGGCCTCAGCGGGCTAGCCTGATCGTATTCACAAGGACTCCTACATTCTTGTGGCTTCGCTTCCTGGTCCTACCGCAGTGTAGGTTTTTTCCGTCCCCAAGATACTCCCCTGAAGGTCCCCAAGAACTGGGATTACCCTTATAAGAGAAGGGCTTTCTCCAGTCTTGGGTTTCATGGCACACGCCTTGCCAATGGCGGTTCCATGTGCGCGTCTTCGCGCATGCAGTCTTCGCGCATGCAGTATTTGCCCTGGGACCGGATGGAGGAAAAACCACCCATGCTGCTTTCACGCAAATCGTTATTCATGCTTCCGCTGCTGTACGCCGCTTTCGCGCCTGCGCCAGCGGCTGCACAGGTCGCTGGTGACGCGATGTTCGCGGTCAATAACACGTGGATGCTCGTTGCCACGCTTTTGGTATTCATGATGCACCTCGGCTTTGCCTTCCTCGAGGTAGGACTGACACAGTCCAAAAACACGGTGAACATCCTGTTCAAGAACACGAGCATCATCGCGATCGGGATACTCACCTACGCCATCGTCGGCTTCAATCTGATGTACCCGACAGAGTTTTCGATCGGGACATTCTTCGGGTTCAGCGGCTTTGGCATCGCGACCGACGCCGCCGGTCTCACCTCGGAGTACAATGAGGGTCGATACACCTACTGGACCGACTTCCTCTTCCAGGCGATGTTCGCGGCAACGGCCGCCACGATCGTCTCCGGGGCGGTAGCCGAGCGCATCAAGCTGGGCTCGTTCCTGGTGTTCGCCACCCTGTACGTGGGGTTTGTATACCCGTTCGTGGGCTCTTGGGTGTGGGGGGGCGGATGGCTCGCCGAGATGGACTTTCACGACTTCGCCGGCTCGACGCTCGTACACTCGGTTGGCGGGTGGGCCGCATTGGCCGGCGTGTTCCTGCTCGGGCCTCGCGTGGGCAAGTACGTCAACGGACGAATTCACCCGATCCCGGGTCACAGTCTTCCCTTGGCTGCCGCGGGGATGTTCCTGCTCTGGTTCGGCTGGTTCGGCTTCAACGGTGGGTCCGTCCTCAGCGCCGACCCGGGACTCGTATCCTTGGTCCTGGTGACGACGTGCATTGCCGCCAGCGCGGGGATCATCGGGGCGATGGTGACGACGTGGACCGTCCACAAGCATCCCGACGCATCGATGGTCTTCAACGGCGCGCTGGCGGGCCTCGTGGGAATCACTGCGGGTGCCGACGTAGTCAGCGTTATGGGCGCGGCGATCATCGGATTGGTTGCCGGTGTGATCGTGGTCTTCTCGGTGATGTTGTTCGACCGAATCAAGATGGACGATCCCGTAGGGGCGATCTCGGTGCACCTGACGTGCGGGATCTGGGGAACCCTGGCGGTGGGGATATTCAGCGCCGACTACTCCTTCGTCACACAACTGATCGGCGTCCTGGCCTACGGAGCCATGTCCGTTTCCGCTGCGTTTGTCATTTTCGCCCTGATCAAGGCGATTATGGGACTCCGCGTCTCCGAGGAAGACGAACGCCGTGGGCTGGATTTGGCGGAGCACAATATGGAGGCGTATCCCGACTACCAGATCGTGATCACTCGCTGACGGCCCTGGCTTAATAAGAACGGAGCAAATTGATGAAACTCGTAATCGCATACATACAGCCTGCTGCTCTTCACAGCGTGAAGCAGGCCTTGACCGACGTAGGTGTTGGGCGGATGTCGGTTGCCAACGCGCAGGGCGTTGGGCAACAGGGCGGATATACGGAGACCTACCGCGGTGCGGAGCTGGAAATCGTACTTCGGAAGAAAGTCCGCCTGGAGATCGCCGTGAACGACGACTTCCTGGAACGCACACGGGAGGCGATCATCGAGGGCGCTCGAACCGGAAACTTCGGGGATGGGGTGATCTTCGTAGTGGAGTTGGCCGAGTGCTACCGAATCCGCACCGGGGAGTCGGGAGGCCCGGCCGTAGGGTAGGAAATCCCTGCGGGACTGGCACTCAGATTCGGGGGGGCTCTACGCCATTCGGCCGAAAGGCCCGACGGGGTGCTACTTGTTGGAAACCTCGAAAGGAGTAATTTACCCCCAAGGCCGCTCCTTCCTGGTGGATGTGGAAGGAGAGAGCGCCGATCGCTCTGCCCATTTCGGGCTTCCCAAGTGACGAAGGATCTCCAGGACCCGCCTATGCTTGACGAGATTCGGGAGAAGATTGGGGGGGAGATCGAGGAGCTCGCTCACGAGCTCAACATTCTCATCCCGGAACGGATTGAGAAGGCCGTCGAGCTGGGCGATCTCAGGGAAAACGCTGAGTACAAGTCGGCTCTCGAGCGGCAGCAATTCGTACAGGTCAGGATTGGGCATCTGACCCGCCGTCTGTCGGAGCTGTCGAAGATCGATGTCGATGCCATGCCCATCGATCGTGTCGGTTTCGGGTCTCGTGTCGAAATTCACGACGTAGCGATGGACGAAGTAGCGAACTTCACCATCGTGGCGGGAGACTTCATGGATCTGGACGGCGAACAGGTATCGATGGCCTCTCCGATCGGCCGAGGCCTTCTGGGTGCTCGCAAGGGCGAAGAGGTGATCATCGAGCTTCCCGTGGGCGAGCGACGCTTCAAGGTTCTCGATCTCGTTACGCTGCCGGAGCAGTTGGAGGTCGGGAAGGAGTAGTGTGAGCGGCCTTCGGTCGCTCCTGGATGAGTTCACCGTTACGAGATCAATGGAGGGCGTGTGGCAGAAACCCCGTCGACGATGGCAGCGTTGGGCATGGCGGCCCCGGACTTCGCGTTGCCGGATACGGACGGGCGGACCGTGGTGTTGGGCGACTTCGCCGACGCCCCCGGGTTGTTGGTCGTTTTCATGTGCAACCACTGCCCGTTCGTGAAACACATCCGGGAAGAGTTGGCCCGCTCGGTGAGGCGATACCAGGATCAGGGGTTGGCCGTGGTGGCCATCAACTCCAACGACGCCGAGACTTTTCCCCAAGACGGCCCCGAAGCCATGGCCCGTGAAGTCGAGGAGTTCGGGTATACCTTCCCATATCTCTTCGATGGGGCCCAATCGGTCGCCAAGGCCTACAAGGCAGCCTGCACGCCGGACTTCTTCTTGTTCGATCGCGGCCGTCGCCTGGTCTACCGAGGGCAGTTCGATGGCAGCCGGCCTGGGAACGAGGTCCCGGTGACCGGAGCCGACCTGGGTGCTGCGGTGGATGCCCTCGTCGAAGATGAGCCCATCTCACCAGACCAGCGTCCCAGCATCGGGTGCAACGTCAAGTGGAAGGCAGGGAACGAGCCGGATTACTTCGGCTGAGGAACGAGGAGGTTCTTCTTCAACGGAAGGCCGCTACGCCCTCGGGCGTGTGGGTACGCGATCGGGCTGAGGGCTCCGCTACTACGGCGGCGCTTCAAGGCGCTCGCCGCAGAGCCTTCCTCTGAAGAAGAACCTCCTCGCAAGCTTGAGCACTTGGATCTCCGCCCCAACGCCCGACTGGGCGAGCTGGGCGGGGAAAGGAGTCGGGCACTCTCGGCCCCGCGGGCTACAGATCCGGGCTGCCGAAGAACGGGCAAAGAGAACGCGCCGCCGGTCGACTACCCCGACGGCGCGCTTTTTTTTGTCTGCCGCAACCCGGCGCGAAGGCCGCTAACGGTGCGGACAGCTGAAGCCGTTTCGGCTCCTACATACCGAAGCAGCGATCGCTTGCCCTCGCCAGGTTGGGCCGACTACTTGGACTAGACAATTGATCACCTCCTGTTTTCGGTTCGACTTTGGGCGTAGCGCCGGCGGGCTCTCAGACCCGCGGTCCGCGTCCCTGCCCCCTCATTGGAGGCTGGGGGCGGCCCAGGCCAGTGTTTCGGCCAACGCCAAGGTATCGGTCGGCCACGGTCAACTCAAGCCTTTCGATACGACCACTGGAAAAGCCATGCGCTAGCCAAGACGGCCACCGCGATCCAAAGGATGCCCCACGCCACGGTAGGGATCCCCGTGAGGTCTCCGAGCATGGCGGCGTCCGACTGCAACTCGGGACGATCGAGCACATCGCTCTTGATGTCGAGGATGGCGTAAAGGCAGCTCGTGAGTCCCAACGTCAGCAGGATCCCCTGATTGATGGTCGCTGAAAGTCGGTATGCGCCGAGGACGAGGGCAGACCCGAAGGCGAGGCCGAACCAGAAGCCGAAGCCGAGGGCAGGGCGGACGTAGGCAAGGGACAGGCTGACTACGAGAAGTCCCACGGCGCCCGTGACCCACCGGGTGTTAATGCGCTTCATCTGGCCGGCAGAAACCAGGAGCGCCCCCCAAGCGAGGCTTCCGAGGTACCCCGCCGACAGAGTGAGAAACCTGATCCCTCCCCCGCAGTAGCAGACACCGCCTTGATTGGGGTTCAGCTCGATCCGCTCGATCCTGCCCCCGGTGGCGACCGCCATCAGGGCGTGGCTGATCTCGTGGAGAAGCACTACAAACACCTTGAGCGGGTACACGACCGGTGTATCCCACAGGTACCAAATGGCGCTGAAGTACGCCGCGAACCCGATCAGGAACGTGATCTTACGTTTGGTGTGTGCATCCATATCTGGGTTAATACGGCTGAGGTGGTCCGAGTGTTTCCCTCTCCACGCCGCTTTTCGGTTTCAACCGCCGTCTCCGAAAGTGATGGCATAGGCCGCCTGGAGCAGGGGAGCCACGTCTCGAAGCTCGTTGCGGGCGATCGTCGCAAGTTGCTCGGTAGCGCCCAGGGCCGTGCGAGCGGCTTCCTTCACCTGGGCGCTCGTGAGCCCCGGAGCGAATCCCAGGGCCGTGCTCCACCGGAGGGTCCGATCCTCGAAGTCTCGGGTGATGGCGGCCAGCTGCGCCTCGGGCACTACGATTGCGGAAGCTCGGGCCTCCTCTATGGAGACGCGCCCCGCTGCGTCCTCGATCGATCCAATCAATGCCGACACTTCCCCTACGACCGTGGGGCGAGCCTCTTCGAATGAAACGAGCTGGCGGTCCTCGAGGCGGAGGACATGGAAGCCGTACTGCGTTTCGGTGACCGGACTGATCTCTCCCGGCTCCAACCCCAGGGCAGCGAGCCAGAACTCTGAGACCCAAGAGCCTTCGCGCCCCGGTTGGAGCAGCCCCTGGCGGCCTTCGGCCCCAGGCTCTTCCGAAAGCTCTGCCGCCACCGCCGGGAAACCCTCACCTGCTTCTAGGCGCGCAATCGCCACCTCCGCTTTTCTCCGGGCCAGCTGCCGATGTGAGGCGGGGCGCCAGCGCTCCGAAAAAAAGAGGACGTGGCGCACGGTCAGCTCGAGCGCGGGGTTGGTGAGGTAGTACGCGCGGAGTTGGTCGTCATCCACTCCGGTCTCAGCCAGGACCCTTTCGGCGGCAAACTGCCTCAGGAGTGCCGCGTCTCTGGCCTGTTCGAGCATCGGAGCCAACCTGAGCTCCAGCTCTTCGCGCGCCGTGGCCAGCCCGAAGGCAGTGATCTCCGCGAGTTCGGCACGGCGCGCGTCACTCAGTCCAAGGAGCTCGGTCTCGGCGAAGGTCACGTCATCGATGGTCAAGGCTGGAGGTTCGGCGGCACACGCAGCCGTCACGAGGAGTGCCATCAAGCTGGTTAGAAGTCGCTGGCGCAGGGGTGCCCCCGGGGCGAGGTATGGTTCAGTCGATGAGAAGTCCGAGTGGCTTGCACAGTGCACAGCCGATGCTCCGAATCGAACACGTTACTGCCTCCGGGCTCCCGGGGCACGCCCTGCATCCGGCGCTAACACGGCTTCTGCCGCGGCTCCTGACGTCCTCACAGCCCTTGCTGCGTGCTTGGGCTGTGGAGCACTTTCGATCCGTGCCTTCGCGGGCGCCGACGTCTTCCGCGAACGGGACTCATGAGCCATGAAGGCTGTTGAAGGAGTGCGGCGGGAAAGTGACTGGATCCGAACCGACCGAGCCAACCGAACGAGCTCTGCTGATTTCCCATCTCCATGACCAGTTCTGGTCGGAGGAATATCGCCAGGCGGCCGAGCTCGTCCGGACCTGGAGTGATAGTGTGGAGGTCGACTGGGCCGGCGATCTCTTCCGCGAGCTGGATCGCGTGGGCACCTTGCCCGAGGAGCGGCGCCGAACCGTGGAGCGCACGAACGCGGCCCGCCGCTTTATCAAGTCCCGTTTCCGGAAGACCCAGCAGTTCTGCAGCCGTGGATTCCTGGCACCCGAGGATCTTCGGGATCACCTTACGATGGCTCAACGTCTCGAGATGCTCTTCGAGATCATCGAGCCGTTCGAGCAGGCACGGAAGGCGGACTACGACCGGGAGATGTTCGACTTTTACGACGATCTTCACGGAGGCGCGCTCGCGCGTCCCGGGCGGTAGAAGGCTGTTGAGGCAGTCGCCGTACTCCTTCAACGGTGCTCAGCGCCGTCTCCACGTTCTTATGGCGTGAATCATGGTTCGTGACGAGATTTGATCCATAGTGAATTGATGAAATCCATGGAGAGGCCTCATGTCTTGGCTCAAGTCGCTGCGCGGTAGCGGGGAGCTCGCGGAGCTCCCTGAGGAACTCACCCAGCTGCTCGCCCAAGTAGAGCGTGACAGTCAAGCGCTGCGCGAGCTCTTGAAGAAGTCTGAAACGGCGGAAGAACAGTTCAAGAGCCTCGTGGACCCGCTCGAGGCTATGCAGGCCACCTCCGAGTCCCTGAATGCGCAGATGTCGGATTTGCAGGCGCGCGTCGAAGCGTTTGAGGGATCTGCCTCCACGATTGACACCGTCGCCTCACAGGCGACCCGTCTCACCGAATCGCAGGCTGCTCACGTATCGACCTTGGAAGCAGCAGCCCGCACGATCAGAGAGTTGACCACGAAGGTCGATGACCTTCGGACCGTGTTCGACGGTGCTGTTACGGCGAAGGACGAGGGTGAGAAGCTGATTGCGGACCTCGTGGGTCCGACAGGGAGCTTCACCAAGATCCGTGCCGACATGGATACGCTCATGGCGGATGCCGGTCGGTTCGAGGGGCGAGCCGAAGCCCTCGGCCAGGTCGAGAAACGCCTCGTAGGGGCATCCGAGCAAGCGGGTGAGCTGGAGGAGGGCCAGAAACTGATGGCGCGCTTCTTGGAATCGGTGTCGGGGCAGTTGGTCGAGACCGAGAAGAAGGTGTCGGAGTTGGGCGATGGCCTCCAGTCCGCGGGGCTCGTAAAGCAGGAGCTCGAAGGCTTCGTCGGGCCGGACGGGGCGCTCGCAAAGGTCCGAGCGCAGGTCGAAGAGGCTCGCGAGCAGTCGTTATCCTACGGGCAGGAAGTCGCCCGGTGCGCGAGGATCAGGCCGACGTGCGGGCAGCACAAGAGGGGGTTCTTTCGCGGTACGAGGAAATGCGGTCCAAGCTCGAAGCGGTCACCGAGGGTGTGGACAAAGCGAACGCCAACGTGGCACGGGTCGACAAGGCGAAGATGGACCTCACCAAGGCCGAGGAGCTCAGAGCCCGAACGGAGCGGCAGTTGAACGCACTCCAGGCGCTGTCGGACCACATCAACCAGAAGACCGGGTCGGTGGAGCGGCAGCGCGAGGCGCTGGATCGGACCGAGGCGCAAGCTCGGGCGCTGACCGACCTCCATTGGGAGCTCGAGGCGAAGCTCAAGGAAGCCCGGGTGCAGATCAAAGACTTGAAGAAGATCCACTCGAGCGTCGACGACCTTCGCGACCTGAACGTCAAGGTGGCTGAACGGTCGGGCGAGTTGCGGACAGAGCAGGTTGAAGTCGAACGGGAAAGCAAGACGTTGAGAGCGGGTTTGGCCGGACTTCAGGAGCAGATGCGGCGCACCACCAAGCGCTTCGAGCTGGAGCAGAGCACGTTGGAAGCCGACGGACAGAGGGTCATCGCTCTCCGGGCCGATGTGACCGACCTCGAGAAGCGTCTCGGCGGGCTCGAGGAGACGGGCCCATTGGTGAACGAGGCCAGCCGCAAGGTCGACGATATGTCGGCGCGTATCACATCGCTCTCGGGCGATTTGGGCCGGATCAGCGAGCAGGTGGAGTTGGTCGAAGGGATGCGGGAAGGGATGTCGGAGGCCCAGCGCACGGCCGCCGACGTGGCTGGATTGCTCTCGAGCCTCGAGGCCCGCCACTCCGACGTGCAGGAGAGCATGAAGGACTTACAAACGCTTCGCGGCGCCGGGGCCGAGGTCGCCGATGCCTTGGAGACCCTGCGGGCTACGAGGTCAGAGATCGACAAGCTGCAAGCGGGGCAGTCGGAGACGGGCACCTGGCTGGTCGGGACCCACGAATCGATTCTGGAGCTTCGCACGAAGGTCGCGCAGCTGGACGATCTCTTGTCGAACATCGAGTACATGCGCGAGAATGCGGATCGCGTCGTGGCAGCGGCATCCGATCTGGACGAGCGTCGCGAGTCGTTCGACGCGCTCGAAGCCCGCATGTCGGAGCTCCAGCAGATCGGTACCCAGTTGGACGAACGCACGGGCAACCTTCTCAGCGGCCTCGCCGACGCGGATCAGCGGTTCAAGGCCGTGGCGCGCAACGCCGACAAGGCGGACGACGTGCGTGTGACGGTCGAAGGGATCATGACTGCTGTTCAGCAGGCCGAGCGGCGAATGGCCGAGTTGGGCGAGGGCGTCGACTCTGCGGCCGAGCGCTCCGAGGCTCTCACTTTGCTTTCCCAGCGGGCCGACCGCGTGATCGCGGATATCCGGCGGGGGGAGCGAGCCCTGTCCAAGGCAGTGGAGCAGCTCGAAGGCCTGTCGGCCCTGCGGAAGGAGGCGGCGGAGGCTGTCCAGTCCTTGATGGATCAGATCCGAGTAGTGAAAGAGGGGCTCGTCATCGCCGAAGAGCAATCCGACAAGATTGGGCAGCGGGCCGACTTGCTGGAGGCCAGGGCCGGCAGCCTCCGCTTTGCCGAAAAGCGCATCACGCAATTCGAGGAAAAGCTCGGGCGGCTCGACGCGGTGGAGCAGGAGCTCCAACAGTCAATTGACACTCTGCTCGCCAGAGAGGAGAGCGTCGATCAGGTCCGAAGCGACGTGCAGGAGCTGTTTGCTGCGTCGGAGAAGACGCTCAAGGATGTGAGGGCCATCTCCGCGGCGCGTGACGAAGTACAGAGCGCCAGCGAAGTGCTGGAGGCCGTGCGGGGCAAGGCGGATGCGATGACCGAGGCGCTCGAGAGCATCGATGTACGGCAGCAACAGATCGAGCAGGCAGAGGTGCGTCTCGAGCATGCCGATGCGCTATTCAGAGAGATCCGCATCGGCCTCGAGTCGCTGACCAGTCAGAGGTCGGTGATCGATCGCGTGATCTCTACGTCGGGGCGGTTGAGCGTCGAGGCAAGGGAAGCCGAGGGGCTCCTCGAAGCGCTCCGTGAAGAGCGCGAACTGACGCAGGGGATTCACGACGCACTCAAGGAGCTTCGGCGAGACGAATCCGAAACGGTTCACGTCGACTTCGGGAAGAAGGAGGCCTAGGGGAAGTCGCCGGGAGGACTTCGACGCACTTGTTCAGGAGGTGGTGAGAATCGGCGAGGAGATTATTGAAGAGGCGGGACTGTTCCAGGAGGCGGGCCACACGGGTAGGTCCGACGGTGGCGCCAAGCGATGAACTCCGTTCAGCTACGCCCGACGCTCCAAACGGATATCGATTTCGTGCTCCACCTGGAGGCCGACTCCGACACGGCGCCCTTCATTCACGCCTGGCCGATTGAAGAACACCAGGCGGGGATCGCCGATCCCAGTGTCGCTCACTGGATCGTCGAAGACGTCGAGCAACACGCACCTGTCGGCTTCGTCATCCTGAGGGGCCTGGAGACGGAGGTCATCGAGCTCAGGCGTATTGCCATATCGGAGAAGGGCAGGGGCTATGGCACCCGGGCCGTGCGCCTCGTTAAAGAGGTCGTTTTTGGAGAAATGGGCGCCCGCCGACTCTGGCTGGACGTGTATGACTTCAACGATCGGGCGCGATCGATCTACGAGGCCGAGGGTTTTGCGGCGGAGTCGGAACGGCCGGCCTCGGAGGCGTGTGGGGGATGCGCCGAGGGCACGGCCATTCTTATGGCGATAGAGAGGGCCTAGACGCCGGCTGCTCCACGATTTCCGCACGTGCCGCCCGAATTTTGATGCTAGTGTAGTGTCGCCAAAGTCTCATTGGCTTTGTTGACCTTCTTGAGGATCTGGCGGACGGTGGCTGTCCATGTGAAAGGTGTGGGGTTTTCGTTGCGGCACTCGATGTAGTCGGTGATGGCTTGGATCAACTCGTCCACGCTGGTAACGGCGAGCCGCCGCAGTTGTCGCTCGGTGAGTTCGCTGAAGAAGCGTTCGACAAGATTGAGCCACGAGGCCGAGGTGGGCGTGAAATGGAAATGGACTCGCCGATGACGTTGGAGCCACTGTTTCACCTTGGGATGTTTGTGCGTGGCGTAGTTGTCGAGGATGACGTGGATGTCGAGATCCTTGGCCGTCGTGCGCACGACCGTGTTCATGAACTTGAGAAACTCCTGATGGCGATGCTTCGGCATGCACTCCTGAATGACGTGGCCGGTGGCCACATCGAGGGCCGCAAATAGCGTGGTCGTGCCATGGCGCTTGTAATCGTGGGTGAAGGTGCCGGCGCGCCCGCGCTTCAGCGGCAGGCCTGGCTGGGTGCGATCCAGGGCCTGGATCTGGCTCTTCTCATCAAAGGAGAAGACGATCGCCCGCTCAGGCGGCTGCAGGTACAACCCGACGACATCCCGGAGTTTTTCTACGAAGGCGGGGTCGGTGGACAACTTGAACGACCGGACCCGATGGGGGCGCAACCCATGGGCCTTCCAGATGCGCGCAATCGTGGAGTGATGCAAGCCGGTCACTTCGGCCATCAGCCGCGTACTCCAATGGGTGCCGCGGCCCGTGGGCGGCGTCGTTTGTGTCGTGCGGTGCACGATGGCTTCTTCCTCGGCCAGGGTAATACGTTTCGGGCGTCCCGACCGCGGGCGGTCGGCCCGGAGGGCCGCAAGCCCGCCAGCCTCATACCGATCCAACCAGAGTGTGACGGTCGGGCGCGAGACGCCGACATCACCACAAATAGTCGAGCCCGAGTCCCCCGCAGCGGACCCGAGCACAATGCGGGCGCGCTCGACCACGCGTTGGGGGGTCGTGCGGGATCGGACCAGCGATTCGAGGCGCGCGCGGTCCCCGCGGCGCAGTGGCATAACACGTATGGGTAGTGGCATGTCATACAATACCACGTAGCCTTATATCATGCAAGATAATTTAGCGACACTACACTAGGTGACCGCACGCTGAGGACTTTACGGCACGATGACGATCGGTCGATCGACTGTCATGGGCTCACGGCCGGGAAGCTCGATTTCCACAGTCAGTACGTACTCTCCCGGCTCCAGGTCGGGAAGGTTGAGCTGAACCGCACGAAAGACCGTACCCAAGCGGTCGGGCGCGGCGTCCGCGAACGACAGCACCACGGGGGAATCAGGCTGGAGCACGCGCAGGAACTGGCCTATTCGCCGAAAGAAGCCTGGACCGCCCTGGTCCACGCCGATCCGCACGTTCGCCGACTCGCCGATCTGGAGTCCGTATAGCTCCCAGGCCACCTTGAACGGCTGGCCGACCTGGATGCGAACCGCAGGGAGCGCGGTTGGTAGCGCTTCGTCGAGGGAGGTCGGGATCTCTCCGCCACCCGACAGGATCAGTAGATCCGAAACCGCTGCCAGACCGGGGACGATCGGATCCTGCCACAGTCCGTGGCGGTCCCGCCAGGCTTCCTTCGCGTCGGGGCTAAAGGCCTCGATACCGACCACGTAGCGTCCGTTCGGCACCTGGAGCCGGAACGCGCCGCGCGGACCCTCCCCGTGGATTTCGTGCCTGGCGCCACTCTCGGTGTCGATCAGGAAGAGGGCGGATTGGACGGGCCCTTCCGGCTGTGGTTCCTCGACGATGAACGGCTGGGGCTCCTCGGGGATCGTGCCGAATGGATTGAGGCGGGCCTGTTGGTCGGCCCGGTCGACGTCCCGTTGCGCGCGCAGATCGACGATGCGCGGGTTCATCGTCTCCCGCCGGCTGTCCGTAAACGCATCCTCTTCCTCGGGCGCGAAGGCCCCAGCTACGAGCAGCGAGTCCCCCCGCCGGAAGCGAGCAACCTGGGTCTCCAGGGCGTTGAGATCCGGCGCATAAGGAGGTGCGTATCCGGTCCACGGGCGACGCTGCTCCAGGGTCCAATCACCGGGCGCCACCAGTGCCGGATCGTCGAGAGCCAAGTCCGGCGGAAGGAACTCCTGACTCTTCGGGTGATGCCGGCCCACAATACTGCGAGTGTCTTGGAGCGTGCCGTTCGGTAGGGCCCGCCTGCGCTCCCACGCCCCTTCGGCGCCATAGCGGAGGGTGAGCTCCTCGATGTCGTCGCCCCACTCGACGCCATACGGGTTCACGGCCTCACGCCGCATGCGGATGAGAACCGCCCGGGCGTACTGCTCGGTCATCCGGTCGTTTCCGTCCACCAGATAGAGCGGGTCGGAAAGGAGCCAAAGCCGCTCCTCGGCTGCAGCCTGGTCGGATGCGTTCTCATAGACGTCATAGGCGTCGGGATCCAGGAGAAGCCCGAGGGAGAGGAAGTCTTCGCCCTCGGGTATCTGGTTGACGGCCAAGGCGAACAGGTCGGCGGCCATGTTCCAATCTCCCTGCGCGTGCCTGACGAACCCCAGCAGCGAGGTGCACCACCAGTTCCCACCGCCGCACCTATCGGTCAGGAGATTCTCCGCGCCCTGCCAATTACCGACCTCCCCCATGTAGAAGACACGCTGGCCCAGAATCCACGAATCTCGAGGGATCTGGGCGTGGATGTCGGCCAACTCCCGAAGGACCTGCACTCGCGCCATGCCGAACTCGACAGGCTCTTCGGGTACAGTCCACTCGCTCTCGTCTTCGCCGCTCTCGAAGCGGAGGCAAAACCGGCCAACGATCTCGTCGCACCCACGCCCGAATCCCCCGAGCTCAGGGGGGATGCGTTCTTCTCGAAAGCGCTCGAAGCGTGCCTGGACCTCCTTGGCTTCCTCATGAAGCGCCACGGAGTCCGGATTGGACGCGTCTCGGTCCTGAGCGGCAAGGGCTGGAGCCGCGGCCAGAACGGTGGGCGTCACGGCCAGAACGGCGGACGTCACGGCCAGGACCGTGGACGCCGTGGCCAGGACGGCGGACGCAGCGGCGGGCAGGGTCAGTGTCGCTCGAAGTCTAACGAAGCCTAACACGAGCATTCTCCTACGAACCTTGAAGTGGGCGGCACTGGTGCTGGACCCGAGGCCGCCGTCGAGCGGCCATGCCGCCCGTTGAGCGGCTACGCCGCCGGTCGTCTTCGCAATACCCGGGTGGAGCGGAGCGGGTCCCGCCCACGCAAGACCGCTCGAGAAGTACAGCGGGTCCACTCCGAGCCTCAGGCTCCGCCGGGGTCCTCCACCCGGAGGGCCTCGATGTCCGGCGTGATGCGATCGGCCCGGAAGGTCGGAAGCTCGAACACCGTGGTGCTTCCCGGTGTGCGCGCGTGAGGGTTGCCGGTTTCCCCGGTGATCACCACGATCCCCAATGTGTCGGCTCCCGCCCCGAGCGCGATGACCCGCCTGGGATTCTCTTCGAATGCTTCGCCATCTTCCACGAACCCCAAGGCCCTCAGGTCCGCGAGCTCGTCCAGGATCGCACGCATCGTGTTGGCGTCAGCAGGCTCGCCATCGACCGACCATGTGCTGTCGGCCCGCTCGGCCACGTGGATCCCCTCGTTGGTCTCCAGCACGACTCGGGCAACGGCGGCGGTGTCGACCCGCAAGATCGTCTTGTCCCGCCACTGCGAGATGGTCAGGTTCACGGCCGGCCTGAAGTCTCCGGACACGACCACAACCGCATCCTGATCGGGCAGCCGCACATATCCGCTCGGATGAATCGGCCCGCCCTTTCCTACGAGCATGGATGTCATGCCACCGTCGGCGAGGGTGAAGTCCACCGTCCAGGCGCTGTCCGTGGACAGCCCCATGCGCTCGTGGTTGTTGGGGTTGTTGGCTACGACTCCCCCCACCTCGGCCCCCGCAACGGCGTCCCAGAACCGTGTCACGTTCCTCGAGTCCGCAAGATTCCCGTTGACGGTCCAAGCGTCGCCGCTCCGCTGGAGCGCCGCGGTCTGGTCCGGACCCGCAATGCGAACCGCATCAACGGTCGTCGCGTCCAGGCCCTCGAAGAACGAGGTGATACCGCCATCGGTCGTCGGCCCCTCCCCACCCCTCCCCGAGAGGAGGACGGAGCCGACCCACAACATGACCAGAATGGCGAGCGCTCCGAAGATTCTCTTCAGCGTCTGGTCGCTCACGCCTCGACTTCCTTCCAGCGCGCTTCCGTCCGCCTGCGCCGTCCGGTTACACGGACCAGGCCCAGCAGGACGAAGAGCAGGGGCACGCCGACCAGGTTGCCCCACTTGAGCGCCGCTCTCTGGAACTCAGACGTGAACGCCATGACAGGTGGTGTCCGAAGCTTGGAGCGAATCCCGATCAGGGCCTCGTCTTGGGCCAGCCAATCGACGGCGTTCAGGGTGAACACCAGATTCTGGGGATTGGCCTGGACGAAGTTCTCCTGAAGGAAGTCCACGTCGCCTATGACGATGATCCGCCCCTCACTCGCCGACTCATCTCGCCCTGGAGACTCGCCATCCTCGGCCGCCGCCGGATCCACAGCGACGGCAATCGTCAGCGTTTCGAAATCGTCCGGATTAGGCTCCAGAAGCGCATCGGGCATGTAGATTCCGCCCGCGGCCTGGATGGCGCCGAGCTCGGTGGTCACCCATAGCCTCTGAACGGCGCTGTCCGTGACCGTGAGAACCGTCACCCACCCGAGGCTCAAGTTGCTCAAGTCGCGGGTCGTCGTGTGCGTGTCCCCCTTCACGGCTATGGGCCACAGGGGGTAGGGGCGCACGACTCTGAAGAACGACTGCTGCCCCATCTCGATCTTCGAGTTGGAGCCGTGGTCCAGGACCACACCGGCGTCGGTCCCGATTCCCTTTTCCTGGAGGAACCCCTCCAAACCCGTAAACACGGGGTACAACATGGGTGACTCGGGGGATACCTGGTGCTTATCGATCAAAAAGAGCGCGGATCCTCCAGCGTCGATGAAGGATCCGATGGCTTCCACTGCGGGTGCACCGAGAGGCTGCTGGGGACCGGCAACCACCACGATATCCAACGCGTCGCGACTCAGATCGGGCACTGTGTCTACCGTGAGGTCGATCGTTTGGAGGTCGTACCGTTCTGACACTGCCCGCGTAAACGAGGGGAACGTCCCGGATCCCTGAGAGCCGAAACCGGTGAGGAACGCCACGCCTGGACGTTGTTCCGTGGTCATCGAGGCGATCGCCGAGACGAGCCGGAACTCGAGATCATCGGTACGGTTGATGAACGGAATGACTTCGCGTTGATCGGCGTAGAGAAGCGCCAATCCGAACCAGCCACGCCGCACCTCGAACTCGTCGTCCCGCAAGACGTTGAACTCGTTTTCCATGATGCCCAGGTTGCGCGCCTCCCTCACCACCTCCTCATCGTCGCTGGGATTCAGATCCTCGACCACGAGTTGTCCGCCCGCGGCCCGGCGGAGGTCCGCGACCAAGTCCGCCACGTCGCGAAGGATCGGCTGGAGCTCGGCAGGCAGCTGATCCGAGATCACCAGCTTCAGCGTCACGATGTCGTCGAGCTCCCCCAGGATCTCTCGGGTTCCGTCGGAGAGGGTGTAGAGGCCCTCCTGCGTGAGGTCGAGGCGACCCCGGATATTCCCCCCGAGAAGGTTGAGCACCACCACCACCCCGATCAGTGCAGCGGTGCCCGTCTTGAGCCGCCGGTAAGAGGTCCGTCCCGTGCTCAGCCGCTCGCGACTCATCATGCCGACGGCCATGAACAGGAAAAGCCCCGCCGTCGACAGGAAGTAGAGCACGTCCCTCAGGTCCACCACGCCGCGGGCCACGTTCTCGAAGTGTCCCAATACGGAGAGATTCGACACGACAGCGGCCAGCGCGGGCGGAAGTCCGACGAGCACGACGGGGGTCCCGATGATCACGAGCGTGAAGGAGACCGAGGCCGCCAGAATGAAGGCTGTGATCTGATTTCGCGTCAGGCTCGAAGCCCAGAGGCCGATGGCGACAGCCTGGGCGGCGAGTAACCCTGCACCGATGTACTCGGCCATCATGATCCCACCATCCGCCTCGGATACCTTGAGCAGGCCAAAGGCAGTCGGGACTGTGCCGACGAGGGCGACGAGCACTAGGACCCAGTTGGCAATGAACTTGCCCAAAACCACTTCGGCCTCGCGAATCGGATGGGAGAGCAGCCATTCCAGCGTGCCACTTCGCCGCTCCTCGGCGAGCGAGCGCATCGTCATCGCCGGGACGAAGATCGCGAAGAGCCACGGCAGCAGATCGAAGAAGGGCCGGAGGGTGGCGATCCCGGCCGCGTAAATCGTCCGGAACGTGAGGAAGAGCCCTAACCCCAGGAACGCCACCACCAAGATGTAGGCCGTCGGGTGATCGAAGAAGCTCGCTACCTCTCGCCGCGCGACGGTCCGAATTCGCCTCACGATTCCGCCTCTGTGTCCTCTTCGGAGACAGCCGGTGCCGCGTCCGTCTCGGCCTCGATTGCGGTCTCGGCGGACGTTTGCTCTCCGCTTTCCACTGCATCGGCCGTTAGCTCGCGGAAGAGCTGCTCGAGCGAAGCCTGGCCTCGATGCAACTCCCAGAGCACCCACTGGCGTTCATTGGCCATGCGGAAAATCTCGGGCCGAAGCTCATCGCTCCCCGCCACGGCAAGCCCCACTCGGGTGCGGCCCTCGACTTGCTCCGCTGTGTGAGAGTTCACCCCGGGGAGCCGGCTCAGGGCCTCGGCCACGCCGTCGCCTTCGGCCTCGACCGTATACTGCGACATGCCCTTACCCGCAGAGAGAAGTTCGGCCACGGTACCGCTGGCTACGAGCGAACCGCGGTTGATGATGAGCAACCGGGTGCACGTCGCCTCGACCTCCTGGAGGACGTGGGTGCTGAGCAACACCGTTCGCTCCTTGCCCAGCTCGCTCACCAGATTCCGGATGTCGACTCGTTGGTTGGGGTCGAGCCCTTCCGTGGGCTCATCGAGCACCAAGATTTCGGGATGGTGAAGGATTGCCGCCGCGAGCCCGACCCGCTGTCGATAACCTTTCGACAACTCCGAAACCGGGCGAAAGAACACCTCGTCGATGCCCGTCTCGTCCACCGCATCTGAGATGGCGGAGCGCGCCGTATCAGGGGCGAGCTGACGGAGCTGAGCGGCGTACTCCAGATACTCCGCGACCAGCATCTCCTCATAAAGAGGGTTGGTTTCCGGAAGATATCCCAGGCGCTCCTTGGCGGCCGTGAGATTCTGGCTGATCGGCACATGGTCGTAGAGCACGCGACCCTCATCGGGCTCGAGCGTACCCGTCAGCATCCGCATAGTCGTCGTCTTGCCGGCTCCGTTGGGCCCGAGAAATCCGACGACCTCACCCATGTTGACCTCGAAGTCGAGGTCTTGCACGGCGACGAGCTCACCGAATCGCTTGGTTACGCCCTCAACGGAGATCATTCCTTCCCTTTACACGAATGAACGCGGCGGAGGATTCTAAAAAGGCCCATCGAGGTTGTCCATACCGTGGCCCCCACCGTGCTTCTACCGTGCTTCACCGGTTGGCACCTTTTCGCCGGCGTTACACCTTCCATGTATGAATCACGTAGGTGGTAGCTCCAGCACGCCTGAACAACTCAACGAGGCGGTTCGACAGGGAACCCGCGTAGCGGCGATCGGCGTCGTGACGAGCGCGTTTCTCGCGACCACCAAGATTGCAGCGGGGGTCGTTGGAAACTCCTTCGCGCTTGTCGCGGACGGCGTGGAGTCGGTGCTCGACATCTTCAGCGGGCTTCTCGTCTGGGGTGGGCTGCGGGTCAGCGCGCTGCCCCAATCGGAGCGCTATCCATATGGGCTGGGGAAGGCGGAGCCCCTGGCCTCGCTCGTGGTCTCCACGGTTCTTCTCCTGGCTGCCGTGGGCATCGCAATCGGTGCCGCCCAAGCGATCCGGAGCCCTCAGGAGATCCCGGAGAGTTTCACGCTGGTGGTCCTGGTCGTTGTGCTGATCGCCAAGGAAGTGATGTTTCGCGTGTTGTCGGCCCGGGGGCGGGAGATCGGAAGCAAGTCCCTGAACGCCGATGCCTGGCATCACCGCTCCGACGCGCTGACCTCGCTCGCGGCGTTCATCGGCATCAGCGTGGCGTTGACGGCCGGTGAGGGCTTCGAGAGCGCCGACGATTGGGCAGCCCTGGTCGCCTGCGCTGTGATCACGTTCAACGGCGTTCGACTGTTCCGCGCCTCGCTCCGCGAAGTGCTGGACGTGGCTGCTCCGGAGGAGGTTCGAGACCGCATCCGGGAGATCGCCGAATCCGTGCCCGGCGTCGATGGGATAGACTTGCTTCGGGTCCGGCAGAGCGGCTTGGCGCTGTGGGTCGACATTCATGTCGAGGTGGAGGGTGAGATCTCCGTGCGGGCGGGTCACGAGATCGCGCATCTGGTCAAGGCCGGGCTCCTTCACTCGGACCTGCGGATCTTGGATGCGTTGGTACATGTGGAGCCCTACCTTGACCTGGAGCCACACCGGGACGGACGTTGATGCCTCGCGTTTGAAGCGTCGTGGCATCGATCTTATCGAGGAGACATCGTAATGGACCGGAGGATCACGGGTTCGCCCCTCTATGCGGCCGTCTTGTTGGCATCGCTGGCGCTAGGTGCTGCGGGCCAGGAGGACTCCTCTCCGGAGATGCCGGCCAGCTTCAACGAGCCCATGCCTTATTTCACGATTGGGCTCGGTCCCTTTTCCCGGACGATCACCACGGACTCCACCGAGGCGCAGGCGTTTTTCGACCAGGGCATTCAGCTCACCTACTCCTTCACGCTCATGGACGCCGCGCGCTCCTTTCGCGAGGCACAGCTCCGCGACCCCGACTGTGCGATGTGCTACTTCGGAGAGGCCTGGGCGTGGGGGGCCTACATGAACGGTCCCATGGGGCGGGGCGCCCTTCCGCGCGCACAGGCGGCCATCGAAAAGGCGTTGGAGCTCGCCCCAAATCATGCCAGCAAGGTGGAACGGGAGCTTATCGAAGCGATGGCGGTGCGATATGTCGGGCGGACCGATCGGACGCCTCGGATCGCAGTGGATACGGTCTACGCGGAAGCGATGGGCCGGGTCTACGAGGCCCACAAGGCCGACCTGGATGTGGGATTCCTCTCTGCCGAGAGTCTGATGTTGTTGGAGCCCCGGAGGGGCAATTGGGATATCGAGCGACCCGAGATACAGCGCATCCATGGCATTCTGGAAGAGGTCCTGGCCAGGGACATCAGCCATCCCGGTGCTTGCCACCTCTATATACACGCCACGGAATCCACGACACAGGCGAACAAGGCGGAGGCCTGTGCGGACCTCCTCGGAGAATCCATCCCGGGGGCGAGCCATATCAACCACATGCCCTCCCACACGTACAATCAGGTCGGCCGCTGGGGTGACGGAGTTCGCGCGAATCAGCGTGCGTGGCACTCCGACCAGGCCGCCGAGTACGGTGAGGGCTTTGCCATCTACACTTCCCACAACCTGCACATGCTCCTCTTCGCCGCCTCCAACGATGGACAGGGTGCGGTGGCCATCCAGGCCGGAGCCGACTACACGACCGCAACGGGTGGGGCCCAGTATTACGAGGTGCTAACGAGGGTCCGATTCGGGCGTTTCGACGACATTCTCGCCATGGAGGACGACGGCACCGAGAATCCCATCTTCAGGGGGTTTTGGGACTTCGGACATGGGTACGCTCATCTTCGAGCCGGGCACGTGGACGTTGCGCGCGAATTCCTGGAGGCCATTGAAGAGGGACGGGCTTCGGCTTCGGAGAACGCTCAGTTCCGGGGACACACCGCATCGGATCTTCTCGGAATCGTGGAGGGCATCCTCTCCGGTGAGATTTCCCGGGAAGAGGGGGATATCGACGAGGCCATCGCATCGTTCGAGCGTGCGGTCGAAATCGAAGATGGGCTCCGCTACGATGAGCCCGAGCCGCTGCCCTTCGCGGTCCGGGATTGGCTGGGGGCGATTCTCCTGGAGGCCGACCGTCCGGCCGAGGCGGAAGACGTCTACCGTGCGGCCGTCGAGGACCATCCGTTCAACGGGTGGTCGCTATTTGGGCTCGAGCAGGCGCTCCGGGCCCAAGGAAAGGTCGGAGAGGCCGAGGAGACCGCGCAGGTTCTCGAGACCTCCTGGGCACGGTCCGACGTCTGGCTTCGTTCCTCGCGCTTCTGACCGCGAACTAGATCCGCTCCAGCTCCTCGAACGTCTGTAGCCCGCCGTGGAACCACTGTTCCCGGAACGGAACGGACGAGATGTCGTCGAGCGTCAGCCCCTCGGTCATCTCGTGGGGATGTAGCGTGAGCGAGCCGGCCTCTTCTTCGTGCTCGGTGTGCTGGCCATCCATGAAAATGTTCACCTTGTAGCGGTCTTCTTCGTTGACCGTGAACGCGTTGAAGAGGATGGTCTCGGGGGCGCCAGGGAAGTTCGTCACACGCAGGTCGAGGACGGGTCGACCCTCGTCGGTGATGCTCGCCGATAGCTCGTCGTCGGTCTCCGTGAACTCCATCTGCAGGTCTCTCATATAGTGTGGAAGGTGCCAGCGCTCGATGGCATGCTGGCGTGACGCATCCGTGGTCACACCCACCACGAAAGGATAGAAGGCCGCCTTCGGAAGCGGTCGGCCGGCCTCCAGAATCGGCGGGACGATGACCGAAAGAACGACCTCGTCGTACTCTCCGACCATGCTCTCGGTGAACTGGAACGCAGTAATCGCGAGGATGCTCCGCTCGTGTTGGACTTCCAACGGCTGGAGGTGGGCCGGGAGTATTTTTCGCGCGTCGCTCGTGGGCATTTCGAAGAAGGCACCGACAGCGTTTTTGAAGCCGTATTCCGTCAACTCCATAACCCTACATTCCTCCTCGTGTCCGTGGCCCTTATCCGTTAGCCTTTGGCCTTATGAAACTAAGAGGGTTTTTGACCGTCGCCACCGCCTGCGGGTTTTTGGCGTTGGCCGGCGTGGTGCAGAGGTTGGTCGTCGTGCCGTTGGCGTGGGTGGCTCCGGGCCGGAAGGGCCGCCTGTTGGCAGTCTGGCTGCGGGGGATTGCGGCCTCGATGATCGGCATGGTCCGCTTCATCGGAGGGGGCAAATTCGAGCCGTTGCCGACGATCCCTTTCGCTCCGGGAGTGCTCGTGTTGATGAATCACCAGTCGCTCCTGGACATCCCTATCGTCGTCCGATGCGTTGAGGGGGGGTATTCTCGTATCGTTACGCGTAAGCGGTACGCCCACGGCGTACCCCTGATCTCGAAGATGATCCAGCTCTACGAATATCCGGTCATCGATCCCGAAGAGGGGTTGAAGGGGCAGCTCAAGGTGCTCCGGTCGGTGGCCCGAGACCCCCGAGTTCCGATTGTCGTGTATCCGGAGGGGGCTCGCTCGCGCGACGGCGAACTGCTCCCCTTTCGGCGGGGAGCGGTGGAAACGCTCCTGCGGCACCGGCAGTGGAACGTGTATTTGGTGACGGCGGATGGGACTCTACCGTGTGGCCGCCTCAAGGACATACTCCAGGGGGTCGGTACGGTCCGTTGCCGCGTGAATGTTTCCGGACCCTTCGACACACCGTCCGACCCAAAGGAATTTCGCACCTGGCTCGCGGAAATGGAGCGCCGGATGCGGAGCAATCTCGCGGAGCTGCGGGACGGTCCAGCGGTCCCGAACCGGGCCCCCGAGACGTCCATAGCGGAGGCAGCTGGATCGACGGAGAGCGGACCGGAGTCGGAGTCCGACGGGACCGAGGGCCTGGGATGACCCATGCCGGTGGGGAGCCCGCACAACGGTTGACCCGGTCCCTGGTCGAAGTCGCCGGGACACAAGTCCGAGCCGTGCTGCTGTACGGGTCTCATCTGTTCAAGGCGGCGCCCGACCGGTACAGCGCATTCGATCTGGTGGTCGTGGTCGAGGAGTACCTCGGGACGTACCGGGAGTTACGCCGCCGTGGCTTCACCCACCGGCCGCCCTGGCTCATGGCGTCGCTCGCATGGTTGTTGCCCCCGAACGTGATCGCCTATTCACCAGAGGGTGAAGACGGGCCGATTGCCAAGTGCTTGATCATCAGTGCGCGCGATTTCGAGCGCGAGCTTTCGGCCCGGTCACGAGACCACTTCATGGTCTCTCGCATGATTCAGCAGGTTGGTGTCCTCTATGTGAGAGATGCGGCCGAGGAGCGGTGGCTCGATCGCGGCCTGGAGGCCGCACGGAGAACGGTTCTCGACTGGGCGGCGCCTTACGTGGCCGCTCCCTTCAACGCCGAAGAGCTGACCCGCGAGATGATCGCCATCTGTTATGGAACCGAGATCCGCCCGGAGTCGGGTGCACGGGCCCGTTCGGTCTTCGAGGCTCAACGTGCCTATCTCGTGGATACCTACGAGAAGCTGCTCGAAAAGGCGTTGAGTGAAGGGCTAGTCGTGAGCGAAGGGCACGGGTACCGGTCCGCGAGTCGCCCGGGGCCGATGGCTCGGCTCAGAAGATCCGCGTACTTCACCGTCAGCAAGCTCAGAGTTACCGCACGATGGCTAAAGCATGTGCTGACATTCGAAAACTGGCTCCCGTACGTGGTACGCAAGGTGGAGCGCCGAACCGGGATGAGGGTCGAGCTGACCGTTCTGGAGAGGCGTCTGCCCCTCATTTTTCTATGGCCTCGCTTGTTTCGGGTGCTTCGCAACCGGCCGGCAGATGAGGCCGCGGCCGGGCGTGCGCTTCCTCCCGGGCCCGAGGGGGACAGGTGACGACGAGCCTTTGGATCCTTCTCGGCGTGTTGGCGGCGGCGGTCCTGTCGATGCCGGTTTATGCGTCGACCGGAGCCAGCAAGCGTCCGGATCCGCTCGCGTCGGATGCCCAGGGTAACTTCATGCTGGGCTCCTTCGTGAGGGGCTGGTTCTACTGGGCCATCAGCCCGGTGGTCCGCATGTCCCTTGCAATCGGCCTTGGGCCGACCTTCTACAACCTGCTTGGTGTGGCATTCGGTATTGGTGCCGGTGTGGCGTTCGCATCGGGCCAAGTGACGTTGGGGGGGGTGGGAGTGCTTCTGGGTGGTGCGGCAGACGTTCTCGACGGCCGGATAGCGCGGGTTCGGGGGCTCGCCGACCGCACCGGCGCCTTCCTCGACTCCACGCTCGACCGTTTTGCCGAAGTCGGCGCCTTTGTCGGGCTGGCGGTACTGTTTCGGTCTTCCTCACTCGCGTTGACTCTGGCCGTCACCGCGATGGGCGGATCGCTCCTGGTCAGCTATGCTCGCGCCCGGGGGGAAAGTCAGGGCGTCGTGTGCAAGCTAGGGGTCATGCAGCGAGCTGAGCGCTTGCTCCTCTTAGGGTTCGGCGGACTCCTCGACCCGACGGTTTCGGGGCTCTGGGGAGACGGCCGAGTCGGCACGTTGCTCGTGCCCATTCTGGGGCTCGTGGCGGTGGGGACCGTCGGAACGGCCATCTTCAGGACCGTGTGGATTGCTCGGGCGCTCCGGGCCGGCGACTAGACACTTTTTCACCTTTCGGTTAGAAAGTGTTTCAAAATGCAACGATTCTGGCGCAATTCACCGTCTTCGACCCCCCCGCCGCCCGTCTGAAAAAGTCTGATCCCGAGCGGGCATTCACGCGTTTCCCCCTGTAGGCGTTGAACCTCCAAAGAGAGCGGCACGGCTCTTGACCTAATAGGGCCGACATCCATTGAGACGAATGGCCTCGATCGCCGTCCGCTCTCCTCAGTTTTCTGTACAAATCCGGAGGTTGAACGTGTTACGCATGAATAGATTGTCGGCCGTCATCATGGCCCTCACCGTTGCAGTGGCCGCATGCACTGACGGTACCGGACTGGACGATGTACCGTTCGATCCGGACGCATCGGCCGCAGACCTGTCGGCCGTGCAGGCCGCTTTCGCCGCCGAAGCCTTCGAGAGCTTCGCCCTCGGGAGCGGGGACTTCAACCTGGTGCCGGACACCGCACCGCTCCCCGTGGCACTGCTGCACGCCAGCGTGGCGGCGGCCAGTGCAGGCAGCCATTGGGAGGCCCAAGCCGCAGCTCACGCGTTCACGGCGGGTCCGGCCTCGGGGCCCCTGCTTCCCGACGTTTACCGCGGTTCTACATGGGTCCGCGTTGACGGGGTCGAGGGTTATGTGCGCGATGAGACGCGCACGGACGCTCCCGCGAATGGCGTGCGCTTTGTTCTGTACCTGGCCGATCCGGTCACCAAGCAGCCTGACATCACCGAAGAGATCGGGTGGGTCGACCTCTTGGACGAGAGCACGAACGATGCGTACGTCGCCCGCGTGCGAGTCGTGACGAGTAATGTCGTGCGCATCGACTATACCGTTTCGGCGGTGGTCGGCGATCAATCGGTAACGCTCACCGTTTCCGGGTTCATCGGTGACGGCACGAACCAAGTCGATGTCGAACTCTCGGTGACGTTCGCCGAAACCCCACCCCTCTCGACCGCTACGGTCGCTCACGTGATTTCGGTTCCCTCCAGGGACTTCGAGGTGGACGCCACAGTGGTCTTCGAGTTCAACGAGGAGACGCTCCAGGGCTCGCTAGACGTCGATGCGTCGTTCATGCAGGGTGCCCATACGGTCACGGTCGACGGTCACGTCGACTTCGTCGAGAGCGAGGTCCCGGGGCAGGAGTCGGAGAGTGGAACCTTCGAGGTTCACGTCGACGGGGACCTCTTCGCGGTAATCACCGTTACCAATGACACGCTGACGGTTCAGAACGGCGTCGGCGGTGAGCTGACCGCTGCGGAGGTGGATGCAGTGGAGGCCATATTCGACGGACTCGAGCATCTGTTCGAAGAGACGTTCGAGGACTTCGTTCGGCCGGTTGCCGGACTGTTCGAGGGCGACTCCGCCGGGACCGTATAGATCGGTCGGCGGCGCGCGAATCGCGCGACCCGAAGTAGGCAGCGCCCCCGGCCTCTCGGCCGGGGGCGCTTTGCTTTATGGGGCTGGTTGCGGTCGAAGTGCGACCACCGGATGCGGCCGCGGCGCCCACCGAGAGCTGGGGTGCACAGGGAACCTCGGGGCCACCTATCGGGCTCGCGACACTGTGACTATTCTGGTTGAAGTTCGGACCCGCCTGACGGAGTCGCACAGTTGCGTCTTCTTATCCGCTATCCGTGGGGAGTGGACATCATGACCAGAAGCGTCGAATTCCGGAGTGTCGTGCACGCTGGTGCCGCCTTCTTCACTGCGGTGTTGGTGGCCGGATTAACCGCCTGCGGACAGACCAGTGAGTCGGTCGAGATCGACGGCGACGATATCGGCGGAGTGGTGAGCGGCCCGAACGGGCCGGAGGCCGGAGTCTGGGTCATTGCGGAAACGACGGACCTACCGACCAACTACATCAAGAGCGTGGTGACGGACGATCAGGGCCGCTATCTGATTCCCGACCTTCCGGACGCGACCTACGACGTCTGGGCGCGTGGCTACGGGCTGGTGGATTCCAGGAAGGTCCGGGCCACACCAGGCTCGAACGAGGATCTGACGGCCGTGCTGGCGCCCGACCCAGTCGCGGCCGCGCACTACTACCCGGCTGCGTATTGGTTCTCCCTGATCGAGGTGCCCGAGAAGAGTGATTTCCCCGGAACGGGACCCGAAGGAAACGGCATCTCGCCCAATTTCGGGAGCCAGTCCGCGTGGCTGAGGAGCCTGAAGTCCGGTGGCTGCATGGCGTGTCATGGGTTGGGCAACAAGGCGACGCGGGAGATTCCCGAGGCGCTCGGGGAGTTCGCGACCACCGAGGACGCCTGGGCTCGGCGCATTCAGTCGGGACAAGCGGGTGGCAGCATGGTGGGCGGGCTCAATCGGATGGGACGAGCCGCGACGTTGGAGATGTTTGCGGACTGGACCGATCGGATCGTGGCGGGCGAAGTGCCAGAGGCGCCGCCCCGGCCTCAGGGTGAAGAGCGAAACGTCGTCATCACGCAGTGGGACTGGGCGGATCCGACGGCGTATCTCCACGACGAGGCTTCCACGGACAAGCGCGATCCCACCGTCAATGCCTACGGGCCGATTTACGGCGCGCTCGAGGCCAGCGCGGACTACGTGCCCGTTCTGGACCCAGTGAGCAACATGGCGAGTCAGGTGCCGCTGCCCGTCCGCGATCCGAACACGCCGGTCGCGTCGGGACCACCGCTCGCGTCGTCCCCGTACTGGGGGGACGAGGCGATATGGGATAGCAAGGCCAACGCGCATAATCCCATGCTCGATGGCGAGGGGCGCGTTTGGCTCACGTCGAGGGTAGGCCCGGGCGCCAATCCGGACTTCTGCAGAGAGGGATCGGACCATCCATCGGCCAAGCTTTTTCCGACTCAACGGGCTGGCCGCCACCTCGCCATGTACGATCCCAAGACGGAGGAGATGAGCCTCATCCGTACCTGCTTCGGCACCCACCACCTGATCTTCGGCGAGGATGAAGACAACACACTCTGGACCAGTGGTGGCGGCCAGGTGATCGGTTGGCTGAACACGAGGATGTACCTCGAGACGGGTGACGAAGAGGCCTCCCAGGGCTGGGCCCCGCTCATCCTCGACACCAACGGGAACGGTACACAAGACGAGTACGTGGAGCCGAACGAGCCCGTCGACCCCACTAAGGACAAGCGGGTCACATCAGGGTACTACGGCGTCGCCTATAACCCGATGGATGGCACGATCTGGGGATCCTCATTGGGGTTCCCGGGTGCGGTTATCCGGCTCGATCCAGGGACGAACCCGCCCGCGACCGCTCTGATTGAGGTCTTCCAGCCGCCTTTGGACCATCCGGCTGCAGCCATGTCCGGGTACTCGCCACGCGGCATGGACATCGACCGCAACGGCGTTGTCTGGACGCCGCTCGCCAGCGGACACATGGCCAGCTTCGACCGCAGCAAGTGCACCGGGCCGCTCAATGGTCCGACCGCCACTGGGCAACACTGCCCGGAGGGCTGGACCCTGTACCCGGAGCCGGCTCCACAAATGAAAAATGTGACGGAGTCCGGCAGTGCCGAGTCGAGCTACTACACGTGGGTAGATCAGTTCAACACGCTTGGGTTGGGTGAGAACGTGCCGATCAACACGGGAAATGCGTCGGAGGGCCTGTTGGCGCTCAAGGACGGTGAGTGGGTCGTCTTGCGTGTGCCCTACCCGCTCGGCTTCTACACCAAGTGGATGGACGGCCGCATCGACGACCCGGACGCCGGCTGGAAGGGCAGGGGGATATGGGCGACCTACAGCACTCGGGCGCCGTTCCACACTGAGACCGGCGCGGGGACGCCGAGCAAGGTGGTGCACTTCCAGCTACGGCCGGACCCGCTCGCTCGGTGAAGCGGTTGGCGGTAGCGTCTCGGCGATAGAAGGCTTGGGTCGCGAAGAGCCTTCTGGCTCGTTGGGTGCTTGCCGCCTCGTACCGATTAGAGGCATCTTGTCCGCCGTGGTCGATCCGTCATCCCACTGAACGCAGCCTCGAGGTCCACATGAACACCGCCGTCGATAGCCGCCCCGATGTGGCCCGTACGGGCCGTCACGCCATCAGGTTTGCACCGCGCGCAAGCATGCGGGCCATAGCGTGCTCGCTGGCCGGACTCGTCATCATGTCTTTGGCCGCATGCACTGCCGAACCGTCCGGGGAGCCCGACACAATGGCTAGCCCGGACCCCGAAGCCATTCGGCCGTTCACCATCGAGATCTCCGACGACGTATTGACGGACCTCAGGGATCGTCTGGCCCGGACCCGTCTCCCCGAAGAGAGCCCCGGGACGGGATGGGACCAGGGAGCGAATCGGGCATATGTGACGGAGCTCCTGGCCTACTGGGAGGACGAGTTCGACTGGCGTGCCCAAGAGCGACGGTTCAACGAGTTCGACCACTTCAAGACCGTCATCGACGGGATCGACATGCACTTCATCCACCAGCGGTCGGCTCAGGATGGCGCCGTACCGCTGCTTCTCACGCATGGATGGCCCGGTTCGTTCGTCGAGTTCATCAACCTCATTGGTCCATTGACCGACCCCGCAGCCTACGGGGGCGACCCGTCAGACGCGTTTCATGTGGTCATTCCCTCGCTCCCCGGGTACGGCTTCTCCGGCAAGCCCACCGAAACGGGCTACAACCCCGAGCGGATGGCGGATGTCCTGGCCGGATTGATGGAGCGGCTGGGATACGAGCGGTATGGCGCGCAGGGAGGCGACTGGGGCGCCATCATCAGCCGGCTACTCGCCGGGAATCACAGTGAGCACCTCATCGGGCTACACACCAACTTCCTGACGGCTGGGCCGCCACCGGGCGGAAACGCGAGCGTTTCTGCCGAAGACCAAGAGCGCAGACGCGAGCGTGCCCAGGCTTTCTCGGACGGACGTGGGTACCAGGCGATTCAAGGCACCAAGCCCCAGACCGTCGGCTACGGCCTCAACGACTCTCCTGCCGGGCTGGCCGCCTGGATTGTCGAGAAATTCCACGGCTGGAGCGACAACGATGGCAACGTCGAGAGCGCGTTCACGAAGGACGAAATGCTGACGAATATCACGCTCTACTGGGTGACTGAGACCATCACGTCTGCGAGTCGCCTCTACTACGAATCGGGGAACACGCCGGCGACCCGCCGGGTGGGTTACATCGAGGTGCCGACCGGCGCCGCGATTTTCCCGAAGGAGATCACTTTCACACCGCGTACGTGGGCCGAGGGAAGTTACAACATCGTCCATTGGACGGTCATGCCGCGCGGGGGGCATTTCGCGGCGCTGGAGGAGCCAGAGCTGATGGTCGACGACCTCCGCGCGTTCTTCGGAGGGCTTAGGTAAAGAGTCTCCGCCCCGGCTCGAGAGCCCTGAGGAAGTCGTCCACGGGAACGCATCTCACGCCGGCTACCACGAGCTTCGCGTCGCCGCGGTGGAGCAACAGCGTTCCCGCTTCCGGATAGTCGTCCTGGAACGCCCGCAGACTCCGGACGTCTTGGCTCCGGACCTTGCCGGTGTTCTTGACTTCGATTGCCGAGAGCCCCTCGGGCCCGTAGACGACGAAATCCACCTCGACGCCGGACCGTGTGCGCCAGTAGTAGAGGTCATGTTCGCCTCCCCCATAGGCAATCCAAGCGCGAAGATGCTGTGCTACCAGTCCTTCCAGAGCGGCTCCGTCAATCTCTTGGGGGCTGTCCAGCGGTCCAGCGGGCCTTAGGCTGCGAAAAACGCCCGTGTCGAAGTAGAAGAACTTCGGATGGGCCGCGACCTGGCGTTTGGCGCGGCGCGAGAAGACCGGAACGCGAAAGGAGAGGAGCAAATCCTCCAGTACCTCGAGATATCCCTCGACGGTTTTTCGCTTGGCTTGGGCATCTCTGGCAAGGTTACTCACATTCAGGACGGCGGCATGGGAGAAGCTGGCCGCCTCGAGGAATCGGGCGAAGCTTCCCACGTCCCGTGCCATGCCTTCCGCTCGAACCTCCTGCTCAAGGTACAACGTGGCGTAGGCCGCCAGGGTATCCGCGGGATCGGCCGCCGACAGCACGAGCGGGACCATGCCCCCCCGGAGCGCGGCGTCGAGCTCGAAATCGGGCACCTCCGCCGCCATGAACGGATGCATGCTCCTTACGGTGGCACGCCCGGCCAAGAGGTCCATGCCGCCGCGCCTGAGCTTGCGTGCGCTGGACCCGGTAAGGACGAAGCGGCGCGGTGGCCCAGACTCCATGACATCGTGAACAACGTTGAGAAGCTCGGGGACCCTCTGGACCTCGTCGATCACCACATCAGGTCGGTCGGGCGATCCCAGTATCCGTTCCCTGAGACGCTCCGGCCGGGCCGACAGCTCTCGATACAACTCGGGCCGCAGCAGATCGAGCGTCAATGCATCCGGAAGAACGTTCCGCACCCATGTGCTCTTACCGGTACCGCGAGGGCCGAGGAGGAAGAAACTCCCGGCAGGAGCGTCGAAAAATCGAGGTAGTGTCGCCATAATGAGCTACAATATGGCGAATACACCGCCTTTTTGCGAGACCGTACCCTCGTGGCGACTCACCGCCGACCGGTTCACGGCAGGCGGTACGCCACCACCGCGTCGGTCGCGGCCACCGCCACGTATTGGTTGCCGTCGGCCCCCAGGTAGGTCATGGGGTTGGCGTTGCCCCTCTGGTCCAGCCTGCTCACCCAGAGCTCCCGGCCCGTGGTAGCATCGAGGGCACGAAGGCGGTCGTCGTCGGTCGACGCCACGAACAAGACACCACCACCAGTGACGATGGCCGCCGCGCGTCCGGGCCGGCCGGTGTTCTGCCGGTCCGACGGAAGCTCCTCGGTGATGCCGATCGGCTCTTGCCACACCACGTTGCCGGTCGAGGCGTCGACAGCGGTCATACGACCCCACGGCGGCTTTTGGCACGGCAAGCGTGAATCCCCGATGCGGACATCGAAGTTCGCAGGGCGAGGACCCCTCCTCTGGTAGGGAAGGGGTGCTCCTTCCGGGGCGTCCTCCATCCAGCCGAGCGTGCCGATATCCTGGGAGAAGACGAAGACGTATCCGGAGTTCGGATCGAATGCGCCGCCGCCCCAATTGTGGCCGCCGACCAATCCGGGGAACAGGAGCGTGGTTCTGCCCGACGCTGGGTCGGCGCGATACACCCACGGCGTGAACGCGCCGGCGTTGTAGATCTCTCCCAGGCCTTCGACCAGATCCGCACAGGCTGCCGCGTGTTCCGGGGAAGTGTCATCGGCAGAAACCAGGTCGGCGGGCTCGTAGCTGACGCGAGACAGGGCCGGCGGGTTCACCGGAATCGGCTGGGTCGGAAAGGTCTGCTCGCCGGGAACTTCGCTCTGGGCGACCGGCCGTTCCTCCACACCGAAGACAGGCTCGCCGGTGTCGCGATCGAGGATATACAGGTAGCCGGACTTGGTGGTCACCCCGAGCGCCGCGATCGTGCCTCCATCGCTCGGAACGTCGAACAATACGGGCGCGGCAGGCGGGTCGTGATCCCACAGGTCGTGATGGATCGTCTGGAAGTGCCATACGTACTCCCCGGTCCGGATATCCACCGCGACCAACGAGTTCGCGAAGAGATTGGCGCCCGCCCGGTCTCCCCCGTAAGCGAAGGGGATGGGCGAGGCCAGAGGCACGTACAGATGTCCGCGCTCCTCGTCCATCGTGAAGTAGAACGGCCAGGCGTTGGCCCCGAGGCGGCCGATCCAGCTATCACCCTCCCACGTGTCGTGTCCGATGCTGCCCGGCTGTGGAACGGAGCTGAACTCCCATACCTTGGCGCCGGTCCGAGCGTCGAAGGCGCGGGCGTTTCCGATGCCCCCCGGCGCCCCACGCGGCGTGTTCGCGCCGACCACGACGACGTTCTCGTAGACCAGCGGAACCGAGTTGTAAGGAATGCCCATGTCGATTTCGCCCGACTGTCCGAAGCCGGTCGCCGGCGCGCCGGTCGCCGCGTCGATCGCGATCAGACGTTCCCCCGCCGTGAAGATGACGCGCGGGGGCGTGTCGCCCTCGCCTCGCCAGTAGGCGACCCCGCGCCGCGAGGGCGCGCCACCGACGACCGAATGCCGCCAGAGCTCCGACCCCGTCACTGGGTCGAGCGCGACGACGCGGTCCACGGCCGGCAGATACATGACGTCGCCGACGACGATTGGTGTCGCCTGAGAGTTAGGATTGCGGCCTCCGCCCTGGCCCGGGGCGGCTGCTGTCGGGTCGCTGCGAAGCGAGTAGCTCCAATCCCGAGCTAGGTCAGCCACGTTGCTCGTCGTGATCTGGTCGAGCGGCGAATAACCGGTCCCGCCCAGGTCGCCGCGATACATCGGCCAGTCCTCGTGGGTCGGTGCCCCACCCTCTTGTCCGGCACACCCGACAAGAACGACTGCAAGCAGTGCGCCCCCGCTTGCGATCATGAGTCGCGTCGAACGCATGACATCTCCTTTTCTTTGACTTCTTCTTTGACCTCTTCCTCGACTCTGAGGACTACGACCGTAAAGCGGGTCGAGCCGTTTCACTGCTCGGGCAGCCGAGAACGGATCAACATGCCGCTCGCGGGCCCGGCCCGCGAGCCCCGGAGCATACTCCGAGACAGCAGAGGGCGTGTGATGGGCTTCTGCTTGCGCCTACGGGCTCGCTCTCGGATGTTGACCTCGGTCAGATCCCGGAGTGCGCCATGCCCGACCCCGTCTCTCTGTGACGGGGCGGCCGACGAGGAGGAGACATGAGACGATACGGATTGCGGTCGGTAAAGGTCGGAGCGGCGTTCCTGCTGGGCATAGCGCTCTTCGCGTGTAGTACCGAAGCCGTTGACCAAGATGCCCCGACGCCGATGCCCACCGCCGAGACCCCCGGCTACCTGGCGATGACGACCGTGGCGGATTACCACAGGGCCATGGACGAGCTGTCCAACTGGGGCCGCTGGGGCCCGGATGACGAGTTGGGTACGGCGAACCTCATCACGCCCGCCAAGCGGAGGGCGGCAGCCGGGCTCGTGACCGAAGGGATCAGTGTCTCGCTGGCGCACGATGTCGTCCAGGAAAGGGCGCTCGATGCCACAACAATTCTGAACCGAGAGGTTGTCGCGGTCAGTCCCACGGGCGCGTCCGACCGCTATCAGTACACCGGGACCTATCACGGCATCATCCACAGCCACCTCGATGCGGTCGATTGCCACATCATGTACGAGGGCAAGGGGTACAACGGAGTATCGGTGGAGGAGATCGAGGAAGCGGGTGGCTGTCCGCGGGGCAGCATCAACGCCCTGAAGGACGGCATCGTGACGCGCGGCATCTTGTTCGACGCGACGCTCTTGCCGGGCAACGCTACCCCCGAAGGGTGGGTCGTACCGGGGACTGCGATCCGAGCCGCGGACCTCGAGGCCCTGGAGGAGATCCAGGGCGTGAGAGTCGAGCCGGGCGACGTGATCCTGCTCTACACCGGCCGCTGGAAGCGGCGGGACGCAACGGGGCCGACCAACATAGCCGACGGAGTGGCCGGCTACCACGCCGATGTCGCTTATTTCATGAAGGCGCGCGGCGTGTCGTTCATCGGCCACGACATGTGGAACGATGTCTCTCCCCACGAATTCTCGAGCGATGAGTTCCTCCCCTTGCACAGTCTCGCGCTGGCATCGCTCGGCACTGGCATTTTCGACAACCTCGACTTCGAGGCGGTTGTCGAAGTAGCCAGGCAACTGGGCAGATACGAGTTCTTGTTCACGGCGGCGCCGCTGAGAATCGAACAAGGGATGGGCTCGCCCATCAATCCGATCGCGACGTTCTAGCACGCACGCGGCTCGACCCTACGCGAGTCGGCCGAAACATACTGGAGGTTCCGATGCGACGC
Organism: Longimicrobiales bacterium; assembly: GCA_965249775.1. Lineage (GTDB taxonomy): Bacteria > Gemmatimonadota > Gemmatimonadetes > Longimicrobiales > Gaopeijiaceae > UBA822. Next base: position 1,383,259 of record OZ252253.1, on the reverse strand, counting down.
TCTGCCCTTCTACTGCTCCTTGTCCTGCCACTTCCCGTCCTCGGCCAGCAACCAACACACCCGCTCGACGAGCTCACCGCAGCGGAGCACTGGGCGCTCTACGAGACGCTCCGTGACCACGACGGCGTCGAGGAGGACGTCCAGTTCCTCTATGCTGGCCTGAACGAGCCGTCCAAGGCGGCGATACTGGCTTGGCGGCCGGGCCAGCCGTTCGGCAGGCAGGCCCGGGTCCATTTCGTCCAATCCCAAACTGGCTATGAGGCCGTCGTGGATGTAGCCAACCGCACGGTCCTCGAGTTTGCCGAGGTCACCGACCGTCAATACATGAGGGGGCCCATGGACCGGCGTGGCGTTTCCGGGATCAAGGAGCACCCGGACATGGCCGCCGCCTTCGAGGCCCGGGGAATCACGGACCTGGACAAGGTGCAATGTAACGTCAGTTCCGATGCCTACTTCGATACCGAAGAAGAGCGCGGACGGAGGTTGGGCCGGGTCCGATGCACCAACCGGATTGGACGGGTTTCCGGACTCGGTGTTCCCATCGAGAACCTTGTCGCAGTCGTGGACCAGCAGAGCGGCGACGTGCTCCGGGTCATTGATGACGGCCCCACCGGTGCCCTCGCGCCTTCCATCGGCGAACACCACGCCGAGGCGGTCGGACCAGCCCGCAAGCCCCTACCTCCTCTCATAATCTCCCAACCCGAAGGACCCGGCTACGAGCTCGACGGCCACGAGGTCAGTTGGGAGGGCTGGCGCTTTCACTTCCGGGTGGACCAGCGCCGGGGCCTCGTGCTTTCTCAGGTGGGGCATCAGGACGGATCAGAGTTCCGGTCGGTGCTCTACCAGGCATCCCTGTCCGAGCTGTTCGTCCCGTATCATGATCCCGCGGAGCCCTGGAATCACCAGGCCTACTATGACCTCGGCAGCTATCCCTCGAGCTTCGGGGGCGTGGCTAGTGCCTTGGAGCCAGGACAGGACTGTCCGGCCTACGCCACCTTCTTCGACACGTGGGTCGTCCAGAGCAGTGGCTCGCCGAGAGAACGCCAGCGCGTGGCCTGCCTGTTCGAACAGCCCGGAGCCGAGCCGGCATGGCGTCACAGCCGCGACGGTGGCGTGGTGGAGAGCCGTGCCCGCCGCGACCTGGTCCTGCGGATGATCATGGGGGCCGGCAACTACGACTACCTGTTCGACTGGGTGTTCATGCAGAACGGCGCGATCCGCGTGAACGTGGCCGCTACGGGAATCGACCAGATGAAGTCCGTGGCAGCTCGAAGCGCAGCCGAGGATTCGGGGGATCGCGACGATCGGTACGGGCGTTTCGTGGCGCCCCACCTGGTGGCCGTGAACCACAGCCACCTGTTCAACTTCAGGTTCGACTTCGACGTAGATGGGCAGAACAACAGCCTGCTCGTGGATCGCCTCGTCACGGAGCGCCAAGGCGACGACAACCCCCGGCGCAGCGTCTGGCGGCCCGAAACCGAGGTAGCCAAGCGCGAAAAGGACGCTAAGCGCACGAGCTCGTTGACCGCCCCGGAATACTGGCGGGTAGTGAACCCGTCTCGGGTCGGTCCCACCGGCTACCCGAGCGGCTACATGCTCGAGGGACACGGCATCAAGAGTCTGTTGAGCCCGGACGACTACCTACAGCAGCGTTCCGGGTTCACGGAACACACGCTCTGGGCCACCCCAATGAACCCACGGGAGCTCTTCGCGGCGGGTGACTATCCCACCAATAGTGCCGCTGGTGAGGGATTACCTCAGTGGACCGCAGCCAATCGGGAGATCGAGAACACCGATATCGTGCTCTGGTACACGATAGGCTTCCATCACATTGCCCGTCCGGAGGATTGGCCGATCCTCCCGCTGGAGATTCACGGGTTCAATCTGGTTCCAGCCGGCTTCTTCGACCGGAATCCGGCCATCGATCTGCCGCGCTGACCTCGAGCGGGCCTAGGGCGGGCCCGGGGCGCCTACGCGTCTCTGGCCCGCCCGAACCCTTGTGAGCGGCTGGGCCACCATCGGTCAGCCCAGAGGCAGCGGCTCCAGTTGGACAGTGTCCGGGCCTGAGACTTTGTTTACGTGGCAGTTACACGCGTCCCGGTCGAACACGTACGCTTGCGCCCACCGGCTCACTTTCGGATGTTGACCGCCTAGTCTGCCCACCGTGGGCAGCGGGTCGACCACGACCCGGCCGATTAGCACGACAGGAGGCACCATGAGACCCCGAATCTTCCCGACCTTGCCGTTGGCTGTGGTCTGCCTTGTGGGATCGGCGAGCCCGATCGAGGCGCAGTGCGACCCGGACGGTGACGTCGAATTTGTCTGCGGGCCGGTGAGCCCCGAGGACCTGGCCCCTGTGCCACGGTCGCCCTGGATTATGGTGTCGGGCATGGAGGACGACGGCTACCTCTATGCGACCAACGTGCAGGACTTCACTTCGAACGTGCTCTTTCCCACACGGATGGCGCAGCCACGCCACGACCGCGCGACCTATGGCTCATGCCCCGGGCCCGTGACCGGTGTCTTCAGACCGCACGGCTTGAGCCTGCGGCCGGGCGACAACACGACGCACACGCTTTATGTGGTCCGCCACGGCGAGCGCGAAGCGATCGAGGTCTTCGAGGTCGATGTCGGAGCGGCGTCGCCCACCCTCGTATGGGTCGGATGTGTGGTTGCGCCCCAGGGCGTGAGCATGAACTCGGTCGCCGCGCTGCCCGGCGGCGGATTCGTCGTCACGAACTTCCAGATGGCTGCCGGCGAGCTTTGGGAATGGGAGCCGGGGGAGGGCTGGGAACTGGTGCCTGGTAGCGAGATGGCCGGTCCCAATGGAATCGTCGCGTCGGACGATGGACGCTGGCTCTATATCGGGGGGTGGGCCACCCAGTCGTTGATTCGACTGTCACGCGGGCAGACGCCGCCGCAGGTCAATTCCGTCGATGTCGGTCACCACGTCGACAACGTTCGCTGGGCGCCGGACGGATCCCTGCTTGCCGCCGGCCATGTCGGTGAGCAGCAAAACTCCATCTTCCAGTGCCTCGGACAGGGCAGCGGGTGTGACAGCGTGCGAAACATGGTCACGCGAGTCGACCCCGATCGGCTCACGGCCCGGGAGATCGTCCGGTATCCGTCGAACGACCTCTTGATCCTGGGGACCGTCGCCATCGAGGTCGGCGACGAGATCTGGGTGGGCGGCATCGCCGGCGGCACGCGAATCGCCAGATTCTCGCGCTGATGAGCGAGCGCCGTTCGCCGAGGGGCGGACGAGAGCAAGGTCGCCTAGGGTCTTTCGCGCCCGTCTAACTGCCGAGACTACCCTGCGCGTCATTCTCGAGGCGGGCCAACTCAGGGGGCCCGGTGAATCCAGAGCGTGCACACCAGTATGGACCCTCGTCCATCAGCGGGGTTTAACCAAAGCGGATAATCCGCTTACTTACGGGACGAAAGCGCCACCGAGGGGCCATAGCTCAGTTGGGAGAGCGCTGGCTTTGCAAGCCTGCCGGGCAGACCCTGATTTTCGCAATTCTCCAGTAAGTAAAAGGGATTCGTCCACTAACCTCGAGTACGATTTTCAGCCCATACACCGGGTTAGAGTACGCTAACGTGCACACCAACGTGCACACTTTTCGGGTGTGGGAGGGGCTTCGGCTTCTCCCCTTAGTTAGCCCCGAATTCTCTGGCGTGTGGTCCCTTCAGCACGCCCGCATCCTGCTCGAGAGGTCTTCAGTAGCCGCCGAATTGGAACGTGATGGCACCCGCCGGGCCGCCGACTCCCCCGTTGCTGAGTCCCTCTAGCTCCACAGACCCCACGAGCCGGTAGCTCGCCCCCAGGCCGACACGCAAGCTCGGAGTGATGTTCAAGATACCGTTTAGCTGAGGCTCTAGGACGAAGAACAGATCTCTGTTGCCGAAGTTGCTCCACGCTGCAAAACCGGGGCCCATCAGCACCGAAAACGACAGATGCGTGAGGCTACGTGGTCGTGTGATATACTCGAATTCGATCCCCCCGTACCACATCCAGAGGTTCTCGCGACCCAGGCTCGGATCGCGGATGTGGCTTGTGTTGGCTAGGAAGTAAAGACCACCGCCCACAACGAACGACTCATTATAGATCGCGCCACCGCGCCCCCCAACAATGACGCTGAACTCGTCGTTCATCTCGGTGAACTTGACGAGCGGCCCACCGAAGCCACCTGTGTTTATGCCGGCGTCCAGTAGCGTCTCGGCCTCGTTGGCCCCGACGAGACCCGGTGCTGCCTCCTCAGCGGCCGGAGGCGTGGTGTCGGCGGCGGGCGGCGTCGGGGGCGGCGCAGCTGCCGGGACCGTGGTGTATGTGCAGGCGGCGACGCCGAGCACGACGTTAGCAAACAGCAGAAGTAAGATCGCTACGGGCGCCCTGGGCTTCACGGTGCGTTTGGGCATCTCTTCCCCTGGCTTCGGTCGAGGTAAGAGACTCAGCGGCTCGCGGATCTCGAGAGTCCAGCGCATTTCGGGTTGACTGGGTGGCATGGATACTCCTCCCGTACGAGAAGTGGTGTGTCAAGTTTCGACCTTGCTCGAGTGCGCATTCACGACTGCACACCGTGGCCTGCTACTCAGCCCTCAGCGCCCCGACCGGGCTGATCCGAGTGACCCGCCGGGCAGGAATCCACGACGCCGCGAGCGCGACGACCCCTAGGACCACAGGAACACCCACAAACGTGAGCGGATCGAGCGCCGGCACGCCGAAGAGCAGCTGGGACAGGAGCTGCGAGAGCGCGGCGGACGCCACGAGTCCGACGAGGAGGCCCGCGCCAACCAGCTTCATGCCCCCCCCTGTCAGCATCCACACGACCGAGCTCGTCTCGGCCCCTAGTGAAAGTCGAATGCCCACCTCACGAACGCGACGCGAGACTGCGTAGCTCACGACCCCGTACAGACCGATGCTGGCGAGAAGGAGCGCGAGGAACGCGAAGCCGGCCGCAGCGAGGGCGCCCATCTCCCTCAGGACGATCATGACCGACAAGTGTCTCTCCATCGTGGTGTTGTCGAAGACCAAGATCTCAGGGTCGAGCGCCCGGGCAGCGGTCAACATCTCGAGCGCGAGCACGTCGGCGTCGCCACTGGTGCGCGCGACGATCGAGATCGGCGAGGAGAAGTTCTGGCGATGACTGAGGAACACATTAGGCCTCTGTGCCTCGCCGATCCGGCTGCGCGCGCTAGCAAAAAGCTTGTGAGGTTGGCGCACGCGATCAGCAGGACGAGGCCGACGACGATCATCAGCATGCCGGCAGCGAGCACGAGGCCGGTGTCGAGCGACGGGTCCATGATGACATCCGCCGTGGGTACGAGCGCGAATGTCTTGGTCGGTGTCCAAACGAGCGGGTAGTTCTCCCGGAGGTCAGCGGAGATGCGGGTAACGACCGTCTCGGCCTGGGCCATCGTGACACCCGGGAGAAGCCTCGCCCTGGCGAATACACCGTCGTTATTCCGTGCCTCTAATGTGTTGTCCCCGCCCATGAGCTCGTCGAACATCATCATCGGTACGTAGGCGCTCACGACAATGCCCTGCATAGAACCTGTGTACGCTTGGGGCGCGACCCCGATGATCGTGTATTGGCGCCGGGACAAACGGATCTGGGAGCCTACGACAGCCGGGTCCATCCCATAGCGCCGCTCCCAGTACCCGTACCCGAGCACGGCGACCGGATGGGCACCCGGTGCGACGTGATCCTCGTCACTGATCAAGCGGCCAAGGACCGGCTGGATGCCCGTGAGCGAGAAGTAGTTCCCGGTCACCGCCTCACCCCACAGCGCCTCCACACCGTCCCCGACGTCGGCCTGAAGTAGGGTCCACTGCATTCCTGAAATCCCGGCGAAGACGTCCGTGGAGCCCTCGGCCAGGTCCTCGTAGTTGGGATACGACAGGGCGCAGAACGAACAGCCCGAAGAGGACTCGTAGACGTTGACCAACGTCTCAGGACCCTCGAACGGTAAGTCACGAATGAGGAAGGCGTTCACCAAGGTGAACATCGCGGTGTTCGCGCCGATGCCGAGCGCGAGCGACACGATCGCGACCAGGGTGAATACGGGGCTCTGTCGGAGCCGACGCACCGCGTATCGAACGTTGAACGTGAGCTTGTCCACGAATCCCTCCCAACTCCATAGGTCCCTGGCGTCGAGGCGTCCCCGACGCCGTTCACGTTTCATGGATCGTGCTGCCGCCCGCCGATCTCGAAGGAGCACCCGCGCCATGTCCAGCGCCTCGAGTCCGATCAGGATATTTGCCACCACACGCCAATGGCCGCGCAGTCGCACCCGGTGCGCTTCCTCCAGGTCGCCGAGTATGTCTTCAGCTTCGCCGGGCCGAGCCAGACGCGTGAGGAGCGCCCGGACCCACCGCGGAAGGGTCACCCGGTTTCTCCAATCACGTCGCCTAGGTCTCCGACCATGGCCCGGATCACGCCGGTCGTGGCCCGGACTGCGGCTACTCCCTCCGGTGTGACCGAGACAAGTCGCCGTGGCCTTCCGGCTCGCTCTGGTCGGGGGTCACCGAGCTGCGTCGATACGAGTCCTTTCTGCTCCAACCGCTGCAGCGTCGTGTAGACGTTGGCACGCCTCACCGACCGCCCCGTTCTCCTTTTGATATCCTCTGCGATCGAGACGGTGTAGGCCTCGTCCGGCCCTAGCCGTAACGAAGCCAGCATCACGAGTAGCTCAAACTCGGCAAGAGATTCCGATGGCATCAGAGCGCTCCGGTTAAGTCACAATATGACTTAATAGGTTCTGAGATCAGTCCCGTCAAGAGGGGAGAGGTGAAGCAATGCGAGGGTCCTCGCGGGAGGCTTTCGAGGAGAACGGTCGTGCGACGGAGAGCTTGTGCGATTCCCGACTTCGCAATATGATTGCGTTAAGACTTTAATGGAAGATGGGTATGGGAAAGCGAAGTCTGGGTGAATTCGAGCTTCTCGTCCTCCTGGCTGTCCTTCGGCTTGGAGATGAGGACGCCTATGCGGTCTCGATTGTCGACGAGATCGGCGAGCGTACGGGACGACGGGTCCGTAGAGCGGCGGTATACACCGCCCTCCAACGGCTCGAGGCTAAAGGGCTCGTGACTACCTGGCTGGGCGAGCCGCGTCCCGAACGCGGTGGCAAGGCTCGGCGAAGCGTCCGAGTCGAGCCCGCTGGACTCGAAGCGATCCGGGAAGCGCAGTCCGCGCTCCAGAATATGTGGCGGGATCTGCCCGGTTTGGGAGGTGTGGGTTGAGCGATCATCGGAACGCTCCGAGGTGGGCGCGGTGGTTCTTGCGCGTGACCGTTGGAGAGGATCGCCGAGAGGAGATGATCGGTGATCTCGACGAGGCGCACAGGCGCCGCGCTGGGCCATTGGGGTGGCTGAGCACTTCGATCGAGGCCCTGCAGATCGGCGTCATGTTCTGGGGACTGGGGTTCTGGGCCAGGGGTGGCAAGACGACGGGGGAGACGATGAAGATGACAGGACTTTGGAACGATGCGCGATTCGCGCTGCGCGGACTCTTCCGCACGCCGGGCTTCACTGCGATCACGGTCGGAACGCTGGCGCTCGGGATCGGCGCTACGACGGCGATCTTCACGGTCGTGAACGGCGTGCTGCTGAAGCCGCTTCCCTTCGAGGATCCGGACGAGCTCGTTGGCATCTGGAACAACATGTACGGCTTACCGATGGCCCCGGACCAGTACTTAATCTACCGGGACGCGAATCGCGTGTTCGAGGACATCGGAGTCTTCATTCCCGCTGAGGTGACGGTCACCGGCCTGGCAGAGCCCGAGCGAGTGCCTCTGACGCTGGTTACGGCCGGGCTCCTTCCGCTCCTGGGTGTGCAGCCTGTGATCGGTCGCCGCTTCACCGAGGAGGACGACTCTCCGGATGCCCCGTGGACCATCATGCTGAGCTACGCCTTTTGGCGGCGTCAGTTCGGGGCCGATCCAGCCGTCGTGGGAACCACGCTGCGTGTCGAGGGCGTTCCGGGGGAGATCATCGGCGTGCTACCGCCCGAGTTTACGCTCCCGCAGCAGGAAGCCTCGGTTTACGTACCGTTCCGGTGGGATCGGGCCAACCCGCCGGTCGGCCGCAATTATCCGGCCATCGCCCGACTGTCGCCCGGCGCCACCATCGAACAGGCGGGCGCCGACCTGGAGCGGATGTTGCCCATCTGGGCGGAGCAGTCTTCCAATGCACCCACGCTCGCCGTGCTCGAGGACGCGGGGTCAGTTGGCTACGCCAGTCCTCTGAAACAGGACTATGTAGGAGACATCGGCAACGTATTGTGGGTACTCCTGGGCAGCGTGGGGATCGTCCTGTTGATCGCCTGCGCGAACGTGGCGAACCTGTTCCTGGTACGGGCCGAGGGGCGTCAGCGGGAGGTCGCAGTCCGCAGCGCGCTGGGGGCTGGCCGTGGCCAGATCGCCCGTCAGTTCCTCGTCGAGAGTCTGGTGCTGGGGCTCTTGGGAGGGCTGGCCGGCCTCGGCCTCGCGTTCGGCGGCGTGCGGCTGCTGACATGGATGAGTCCGGAGACCTTGCCCAGGCTCAACGAAATCTCGTTGGATCGCACCGTGCTCGCGTTCACGTTGGGGGTCTCAGTCCTTTCCGGTCTCTTGTTCGGGCTGTCTCCGGTTTTCCGCGTCCGCGGGCTGGACCTCGTGTCCTCGCTCAAGGAGGGAGGCCGCGGGGGTGGCGCCGGCAAGCAGCGGCACCGTGCGCGAAACACGCTGGTCGTCGTTCAAATGGCCCTGGCTCTCGTACTTCTCGCCGGATCGGGGCTCATGATCCGCAGCTTCCAGGCCCTACGGAACGTCGATCCCGGCTTCTCGAACCCCGAGGAGGTCCTGACGTTTCGGATCCGGATCCCCGACGTCGTAGTCGAAGACCAGGCCGAGCTCGTCTTGGCCTACGAGGACATCCGGGGTCCGGGAACCAGCGTGCTGATGGCCTATATGTTTTGCGGGCCGTGGCGTTCGCGGTCCGAACGAGCCGGCCTGGACCCCTCAGCTTGCTCCCCGAGGTCCGGGAGGCGGTCGGGGCCCTCTACCCGAACCTCGCACTGGGCAACGTCCGTACCCTCGACGACATCCTCGCCGAGTCCATGGCGCGGTGGTCGTTCATGCTCGTCATGCTCGGCGTCGCGGCCGCAGTATCGCTCGCACTCGGCGTGGTCGGCATCTACGGCGTTATCTCGTACGTCGTGAGCCAGCGTACTCGGGAAATAGGTGTGCGAATGGCTCTCGGAGCGGACCGTCGTGACGTGAGTCGGATGGTGCTGCGACAGGGCATGATCCTGGCCGGCGTCGGCGTCGCGGTCGGACTCGTCGCGGCCGTCGGACTCACACGCCTCATTTCCTCGTGGCTATATGGGGTTGAAGCCACGGACCCGGTCACGTTCGGGGTGGTAGCCACGTTGCTGGTCGCAGTCGCGCTCGTCGCCTCGTATCTGCCGGCTTTGCGGGCCTCCAGGACGGATCCCCTCGAGGCGCTTCGGTTCGAGTAGCAGGGCGCGGTGGGGCCGCGTCTACGCCCTCTTCTACATCCCTTGACTAGCGCCGTTAGTGTTCATACGTTCGCGAACACTAACAACGCTAAGGTGATGGAGGGCCGTGATGGCCAAGACAGTCCTAGGGGAGTTTGAGCACCAGGTCCTCCTCACGGTGCTCCGCTGCGGTGGTGAGGCATACAGCGTCCCGATCGTCCTCGAGCTGCAGGAGCGCACCGGGCGCGAAATCGCCCCGGCGGCCGTCTACATCGCTTTGCGCAGGCTCGAGGAGAAGGGTCTGTCAGAGTCGAGCCTCAGGAGCCCGACGGACGACCAGGGTAGTCGCTCCCGCCGATACTTCCAGGTCACCGACGACGGTGTGTCTCAGCTGAGGGAGTCCAAGCGTCGGTTTGTGAGTCTCTGGGAGGGACTGGACCCCGTGCTGGAGAAGGGGCGATGAGCCGGCGAGGCGCAGGGACCACCCCACCGAAGTTGGCCGAGGCGGTTCTCTCGATGCTGCTGGCCGACGATGACCGCGAATCCGTGCTCGGCGAGGTACGAGAGCTCTACGAGATCGAGTGCACCCGGAGGGGCTCGGCAGCTGCGGGGCGGTGGTACACACGCCAGGTCATCGGATTCGCATGGCAGCTCTTGCGTCACGGCAGACGCCGGGGCGTCCAGAGAGGACGCTCTCGGTTCGAGGGGGCCGTCAGCCACGGGGAACGAAGGGGAGAGGGGACGATGAAGATGACGGGACTCTGGAACGATGCACGATTCGCGCTGCGGGGACTTCTACGGGCTCCGGGCTTCACGGCGATCACGATCGGCACGCTTGCGCTGGGGATCGGCGCCACGGCGGCCATCTTCACCGTTGTGAACGGCGTGCTTCTGAAGCCGCTGCCTTTCGACGATCCCGACGAGCTCGTGAGGGTCCGGAACAACGGATTCAACTTGTACGCGGAGCAGTACTTCACGTACCGGGATGAGAATCGCGTGTTCGAGGACATCGGCGCCTTCTCTGGCGGTGCAGACGTGACGGTCACCGGCGTGGCAGAGCCCGAGCAAGTGCCTTTGACGTTAGTGACGGCCGGGCTCCTTCCGCTCCTTCGTGTTCAGCCCGTGATCGGTCGTCGCTTCACCGAGGAGGACGACTCCCCGGGTGCCCCGTATACCATTATGCTGAGCTATGCCTACTGGCAGCGTCAGTTCGGGGCCGATCCCGCCATCGTTGGACGGACGCCTTACGTGTCCGGCTTTCCGGTGGAGATCATCGGCGTGCTACCGCCCGAGTTTACGCTCCCGCAGCAGGAAGCCTCGATTTACGGACCGGGCCAGTTGGATCGGGCCAACCCGCGGAACGTCCCCATTTATTCGGTCATCGCCCGACTGTCGCCCGGCTCCACCATCGAACAGGCGAGCGCCGACCTGGAGCGGATGGTGCCCATCTGGGCGGAGCAGTCTTCCTATGCACCCCCGCTCGCCAGCCTCGAGGAGACGCCGTGGGTTACCTCCGTCCGTCCTCTGAAACCGGATTACATCGGAGACATCGGGAACGTATTGTGGGTGCTCCTGGGCACCGTCGGGATCGTCCTGTTGATCGCGTGCGCCAACGTGGCCAACCTCTTCCTCGTGCGGTCCGAAGGGCGTCAGCAGGAGGTGGCGGTTCGCACAGCCCTGGGGGCCTCCCGTGGCCAGATCGCCCGTCAATTCCTCCTGGAGAGCTTGGTGCTGGGGCTCATGGGAGGACTGGTCGGCCTCGGCCTCGCCTTCGGCGGCGTGCGTCTCCTGACGTGGATGGGTCCGGAGACCCTGCCCAGGATGGACGAGATCGCGTTAGATCCCACGGTGCTCGCGTTCACGCTCGGGATTTCACTTCTGTCCGGTCTCTTGTTCGGGCTGTCTCCGGTCTTCCGCGTAGGTCGGTTGGATCTGGTGTCCACGCTCAAGGAGGGCGGACGCGGAGGCAGCACGGGCACAGAGCGGCACCGCGTGCGAAATACGCTGGTCGTCGCTCAGATGGCCATGGCTCTCGTCCTGCTCGCCGGATCGGGGCTCTTGATCCGCAGCTTCCAGGCCCTGCGGAGCGTGGATCCCGGCTTCTCGAATCCTGAAGAGGTCCTGACGTTTCGGATCGGGATCGGTTCGGGCGAAATCGAAGACCACGCCGAGCTCGTGTTGGCCTACGAGGACATGTGGCGCCGGTTCCAGGAGATCCCTGGCGTTACGTCGGTCGGTGCGGCGACCGGCTTGACCATGGATGTCGGCAGTGCCCCCAGTACGATCCGGGTCGAGGACTTTCCCGTCATCCCCCCCCAGTCTCCTCCCATAATCCCGAGCAAGAGGATCACGGCCGGCTATTTCGAGACTATGCAGATCCCTCTTCTCGCGGGGCGTCCCATCGAATGGCCGGACATCCATGATCGCGCCCCGGTGGCTGTGGTCACCGCGAACTTCGCGGAGGAACGCTGGGGGAGTCCTGCAGCAGCCCTCGGCAAGCGGATCCGGCTCAACGATTCCGCGACCCCGACATGGCGGGAGATCATCGGTGTCGTTGGAAACGTCCGTGAAGACGGCGTGAGTCAGCCCGCCCCCACGGTGATCTTCTGGCCTATGGCCATGAACCGTCCTGCGGGTCTATTTCCGGGGTCCCCGAACCAGCGTGCTGACGGCCTATTCGTTCGGCGAGTCATGACCTTCGCGGTCCGAACGAGCCGGCCTGGACCCCTCAGCTTGCTCCCCGAGGTCCGGGAGGCGGTCAGGGCCGTAAACCCCAACCTCCCAGTGTATGAAGAGCGTACCCTCGACGACATCCTCGCCCAGTCCCCGGCTATGGCGCGGACATCGTTCATATCAGTCATGCTCGCCATCGCGGCCGCGGTCGCGCTCGCGCTTGGTGTGGTCGGGATCTACGGCGTCATCTCGTACATCGTCAGTCAACGCACACGGGAGATCGGCGTAAGAATGGCACTCGGAGCGGATCGTCGTGGCGTCCGCCGGATGGTTCTGCGACAGGGCATGATCCTGGCCGGGATCGGTGTCGTAGTCGGGCTCGTGGCGGCCGTGGGACTCACGCGGCTCATGTCATCGCTGCTGTACGGGGTCGAGGCCACGGACCCGGTCACGTTCGGAGTGGTGGCTGCCTTGCTGACTGCGGTGGCCCTTCTCGCCTCGTATCTGCCGGCCCTGCGGGCTTCCAGGACCGATCCCCTCGAGGCGCTTCGGTTCGAGTAAAGGGCGCGCCACGACTACGCCCGTCTCCGGCTACTATAGCCGGCGCACAGCCCCCCGTTCGTCCTGTAGCTAGGCCAATCCGTCCCCGCAGTGTGCACGTTGCTGTGCACGTTCGAGCCTTATTTTCACGCCGTCACTTGGATAAATTTCGGGGTGCCCGGCCGCATTCGACCTAGCGGAAGAACAGAAATACGAGGGAGTGACCGTATGAAACTGGCAGAGAAGATCGACGTCGTGAAGAAGCCGCAGAGCTGGGATAAGGCTGTGTCGGTAGCGTACCTACGGCTATTGGGGTTGAGCCAAAAGAAAGCCGCCAAAGGCGTCGGAATCGGGGAGCGCACACTCGCCCGCTGGGAGCTCTCTGAATGGTGGCCCACCGCGTGCCGTGAAGCGGTCGATCGGTGGATGCAGCAACTCGAAATCGAAGCGCGCTCGACCGTGATGCAGGTGGTCAAGGAAGGCGACGTGGCGACGGCCTGGAAGGTGCTCGAACGGATTGATAAGCGGCTCGCCCCGCCGAGGCAATCGCATGGCGTCGAGCACAGCGGCGAGATGACGACGTCCGTCCGCACCATGGGTGACGAGGAACTGATAGAGCGTGCCACGGAACTTACGAACCGCTTCGCCAACCTCGAGTACGTGCGCAGCGATCCGGCGCTACTCAACGGTGAACCCACCAACGGTGACGGGGAATGACCTCCGCAGACATCAGATTCGGTGCCACACCACGAAGAAGGTCAACGCTCCGGGCTCTGCTAGAACTCGAGCGACTCGGGCTAGTGGAGAGGACGGGCGAGCTCCGAAACGGACAACCGGTATGGGGTCTCAGCGCCAGCGCCAGGCATCTCGAGGAGAGCGCACCGGAACTGCTGGAGTCAATCGTCCATCAGGGTCTGGTCGAGTCTTGAGGGGGCTTTGGAAGCCGGCCGGACAGACCCCGATTTTCGCAATTCTCCAGTAAGTAAAAGGGATTCGTCCACTAATCCAGAGTGCGGCTTTGGGGCGGATACGCGGGGTTAGAGTACGCTAACGTGCACACCAACGTGCACACCTTCAGATCGGGGAGGGGCTTCGGCCTCTCCCCTTTCCAGCCCTCACGTCCCACTCGACGACCACGCCATCCGGCGCGAGTCCATGCACACACCAGGCCGGAAGCGGGTCACCGTCCTGCGGGTCCTTCCGCGTCGGGTCCCATGACGTGGGCGGGGGCCGTCCCTCCCGACCCCCGTGCGCGGTTCCGGACCCTGTCCAGGGGCCTAGGGGTGGCCGGGGGCACCGGGGCCCGGTTGACCGGGGTCCGACGTAGAGCCCGGTCGCTGAGGGGTACTCTGTGGCACAGCTACCGCCGGAAGTGGGCGACAGAGCGGAAGCACATGCCGGACGTGGATGTGGCTCAGGCCGGCGGATGGAAGTCTACCGTGAGCCTTAAAACGTCCTACCAACAAGCGGATACCGAGACTACCTTGCGTGTCGTTCTTGGGGCGGGCGAACTTAGGGAGGCCCGGTGAACCCCCCAACGTGCACACCAACGTGCACACTCGCTTTTCGGCGGGGTCGAGCGGAAACGGATAATCCGCTTACTTACGGGACGAAAGCGCCACCGAGGGGCCATAGCTCAGTTGGGAGAGCGCTGGCTTTGCAAGCCAGAGGTCGCCGGTTCGATCCCGGCTGGCTCCATTCGCGTAACCTCTGCAATTGCAGAGGTTTTCGCTTTCCTGGATGAAGCCGCCGCGTGACCGACCCATGCGGTCGAACGTCCCCCTTGACTCCCCCGCTACGAAGGGGAAGCTTCCCGCCCCCGAGTGGGGGGGGACAGCTCCAAAACGATAACAAGCTTGAGACTGGAAGGGACATGACGACTGATATTAATACTCCCATGCATAGTGGCCCTGCTGACGAAACCCACCTCAAGTCCAATATACGAAAGGTGGCGCTTACCGCGCTTACCGGTACTAGCATCGAGTGGTACGACTTTTTTCTCTATGCAACTGCGGCTGCGTTGGTATTCCCGACAGCATTCTTTCCCGATAGTTCTCCAACGGTTGGACTGATTCTTTCATTCACCACTTTTTCATTCGGTTTCATAGCACGTCCATTGGGCGGCATTTTGTTCGGCCACTTCGGCGACCGCATGGGTCGCAAGCGTACCCTGGTAATTGCTTTGATGCTCATGGGAGTGGTCTCAACCATGATTGGTTTATTACCAACCTTTGCCACCATCGGCATAGCCGCCCCAATTCTGTTAAGTGTGCTGCGTTTCGCCCAGGGTCTTGCCATTGGCGGTCAATGGGGCGGTGCGATGTTGCTGGTTACCGAGAGTGCACCGGCAGATAAACGAGGATATTACGGAGCCTTTGCCCAGGCAGGAGCCCCGGTAGGTGTCATTCTCGCCAACCTGGCTTTTATCATCATCAGTGCGACGGTCTCGGAAGAGGCATTCATGCAATGGGGTTGGCGAATTCCATTCCTGTCCAGTGTTTTGCTGATTGGTATCAGCATGTATGTGCAGCTCAGTATTGAGGATACCACCGCGTTCAAAAAGCTGCAGGCATTGAAAGCAAAGAAGCAGGCAGAATCACCAACGGCTGCTCCAATTCAACGTTCGCCGGTGTTGGAAGCCATCGTTAAATATCCAAAAAGAATTGCTTTGGCAGCCGGGGCTTTTCTCTCCATTCAGGTTTCCTTTTATATCTTGATTGGCTTCGTACTTGCCTATGGCGGCGATCCCAACGGGGCCGCGATGTCCCGTGACAATATGCTCGTCGCCATATTAGTGGGTTCCGCCCTACAAATACTAGTCCAGTTCATGGCCGCGGCCTATTCCGACAGACACGGCAGGCGTGGCGTCTTTATGCTGGGTGCGGTACTCACCGGAGTCTGGGCTTTTGCCCTGTTCCCGCTGATTGATACCGGCAGTCTCTGGATGATGGTGCTGGCGATTAGTGGCGGCCTGATCTTCGTGGGCATGATGTATGGCCCACAGGCAGCGTTATTTACCGAACTATTTAGCACCGAAGTAAGATATTCAGCTGCTTCTTTGGGTTATCAGGTTGGTGCAATTCTCGGAGGTGCATTTGCACCGGCTATTGCGACCATACTGTGGACGGAATACGCGATTGTCTGGGTATCCGTGTATATCGCTATTGCTTCAGTGCTGACATTGCTCTCGGTGATGATGCTGACAGAAACTTATAAGACAAGTTTGCAAGATACCGACTGAGCGCACCGCGGCTCCCTCAGCATGCGGAGCACATTGACCGCTTCGGTGGTGCCCTTCACATTTAGACGGACAGTCCCACGGCTATTAGATAAGTCGCCGTTCGCTGTCGTGGATTCCGCTGGATTGGAGGTCGAAATGAGCAGTCGCATTGCACTACTTCTCGCCGTTCTTTGTGCAACCGCAGCGGCGGGCGTCGTCTCGGCCGCGTCGGCGCAGAACAGAGGCTCCGACGCCGAGTGGGAAGTCCCCAGGACACCCGACGGCCATCCGGATCTTCAGGGAACCTGGACGAACCAAACGTTGACTCCCCTCGAACGTCAACGTGGCCAGGGTCCGGTCTACACGCCCGAGCAAGCCGCCCAGCTCGAACGAGGATCTGCGGCCGGTGTCGCCTTCGGCTCCGAGCCGAGCGATCCGAACCGCCCTGCCCCGCCAGCGGGAGGAGATGTCGGCGCTTACAACAGCGTGTATTTCGAGCTCGGCTCCCGCGTGGCGGTCGTCAACGGTGAACTCAGGACGTCGCTCGTCACGCTTCCGTCCGACGGCCGGATTCCTGCGTTTACCGCAGAGGGCGAGAGGCGGATCCAGGCGTCCCGGGACCTGAAGGGCCAATTCGGCGAATTCGACCACCCGGAGGTGAGACCAATCGCCGAGCGCTGCCTCATTTCGTACGGCTCCCCCGCCGGACCACCCATGATCCCCACCGGGGGCTACAACAGCAACTACGTCATCGTACAGACGGCCGATCATGTGATGATCATGACGGAGATGGTCCACGACGTGCGGATCATACGAATAGGTGACGGCCCGAGGCTGCCCCCACACATCCGGCCGTGGTTCGGCGACTCGTGGGGCCATTGGGAGGGTGATGTGCTCGTGGTCGAGACCACGAACATGCATCCACGCCAGGAATTCTCTGCCAACGCACTCGCGACATTGTTCGGGGCAGAGGACCCCCGCCCTTCGGCGCAGATGAGGGTGACCGAACGCTTCAGCCGGGTAGACGAAGGGACGGTCCTGTACGAGTTCACGGTTGACGATCCGACCATCTACACGGAGCGATGGGGAGGACAGGTCCCGATGACGGCCCTGGACGGCCGGCTCTATGAGTACGCCTGCCAGGAGGGCAACTACGGGCTCGAAAACATCATGAGGGGCGCGCGTTATCAGGACAGAATGGAAGCACAGGGAGCGAACTAGGGCGCCTCGTTCCCCCTACCCAGCGTTCCCACAGGACGCGGCTTGATGGCCGGGCTTCTGCTTGCGCCTACCGGCCTCCTCTCGGATGTTGCCCAGCACCAACTCATGAAGTCGACAAGCCAGCACCAAGGAGAGATGACCATGCTTCGAGTGCTCACCTGCGCAGCCTTCCTGTGCCTTCTCCCCATCGGCCTGGAGGGCCAGGCCCGTCTACCGAGCCCGCGTGGAGAAGCGACTACTCAGATCGGCGGGGGATACGACGCGAACGGCCAATACCAGGGTGGCTGGTGGCTGGTGGTGGACTACGGTCGCCCGATTCTGCGCGGGCGCGAAAACATGTTCGGGTCCGGTCCCACATATGGGGACGGCTTCCTCCTCGGAGCGCCGAATTGGAGAATCGGGGCCAACCAGTCGACGCGTTTCCACGCTGGGGTGGATCTGATGTTCGGCGACCAGCGCCTTCCGGCCGGCGAATACACCATCTTCGCGGACCTGGAGGAGGACGAGTGGACGTTGATCTTCTCCACCTGGCGCGTGAAGCAGACCTTTCAGGAGGACAACCCGAACGCCCTGTGGGGCTCGTATGGATACACCGACCAGCGGGACGTCCTGCGCACCGCCATGTCCGTGCAGACCATCCCGAGGTCGGCCGACCAGCTCATCATCACGTTTACGAACATGACCCAGCAGGGCGGCGACTTCACGATTTGGTTCGACGACCAAATGGCGGCGGTGCCGTTCAGGATGGCACCTTAGACCGGTGCCGAGAGCCTTGCCCAGTCATCGCACACCCCGATGGTGTTCTCGCTTTGCCCTAATGTTGACCGCGCCAGTCCTGCCCGTCACATTATCCCGAAGCGTCCGGGTGCTATTGGATGAGAGTGCAGGTCAATGTCTTGGATCCCGCTTGCGTGGAGGTTGAAATGAGCAATCGTACTCTACTTCTCGCCGTTCTCTGTGCAACCGCAGCGTCCGGCGTCGTCTCGAGCGCGGCGGCGCAGGCTCGATCCTCCGGCAGCGGTCAGTGGGAAGTCCCCAGGACAGTCAACGGCCATCCGGATCTTCAAGGGAACTGGTCGAATTCCACGCTTACTCCGTTCGAACGCCGCCAAGACCAGGGCCCCGTCTTCACACCGGAGCAGGTCGCCGAAATCGAGGGCGTAACAATAGATGGGTGCCCCGCAAACCCGGGGACCGTCATGTGCGGAAGGACGGAACGCACCACCGGGAGCGCCGAGGCTCGACTGAGCGGCGTCGAGTACAACGAGGTCTATTGGGAGCGGGGCTCGCGGATCGCCGTCATCAATGGTGAGCCCAGAGCCTCTCTGGTCACCCATCCGGCGAATGGGCGCCGTCCCGCCCTCACGCCGGAGGCCGAACGACTGGTCCAGGAGCGCCGGGAGCTCAGGAGCCAATTTGCCCAATACGACCACCCGGAGCTGAGACCACTCGCCGAGCGTTGCATCATGTTCGGCTCGCCTCTCGGCCCCCCCATGACGCCCACCGGGGCCTACAACTCCAACTACATCATCGTGCAGACGGCCGATCACGTGATGATCATGTCGGAGATGGTACACGACGTACGGATTATCAACCTGGGTGAGCCCAACCGGCTACCGGCGAATGTCCGTCCGTGGTTCGGTGATTCCTGGGGTCGGTGGGAAGGCGACGTGCTCGTTGTGGAGACCACGAACCTTGGTCCGCAACAGACTATTCGGGGAGTTCCCCCCTCGGAGAAGGCTGTGGTGACCGAGCGCTTCAGTCGGGTCGACGAAGAGACGATCCTCTACGAGTTCACCGTCAATGACCCGACGATGTACACCGAGCCCTGGGGCGGGGAGATCCCCATCAAGAGGTTCGACCAGCAACTCTACGAGTACGCATGCCACGAGGGCAACTACAGTTTGGCCGGCGTTCTCAGCGGTGCGCGTTATCAGGAGAGCCTGGAAGCAGGGGGATCGAGTGACTCCAGGCGTGATTGAGAGCCGGCTCTAGCACCGATCCAAGAGACGGCCACCCCCATCGCTCGGAGGTGGCCGTCTTCTCCTTCAGTCGGCTGGGCCTATCATGGGATAGAGTATCCATAAATCCGGATTAAAGGATAGAACTCTTATTTGAGGAGCATCGTAATATGATTGACATCAAGACGTCTCCATCCCGACGAGGATTTACCACGATAGGCGCGATCGCTCTGGCCGCGGCGTCAATAGGATTTGCTCAACCGGCCTCTGCGCAAACGCCCGCGAGTGAGCTCGAATCCGAGTTTCTCCTGGAGTTGGTCCTCGACGTTGATGCCCAAATCGATGCCGGCCACACCAGCATCGCGCCGGTGACCGGTGGGACCTTCAGCGGACCAGGAATCAAGGGAACCGTGCATCCCGGAGGGGCCGACTGGATTACTCGGGTATCCGGCCACAGCAGTCTCGACGTGCGCATCACGCTGGAAACCGACGACGGTGCATTCATCTACATGACTTACACCGGCGTCGTTCGGCCAGGACCAGATGGACTCTACTGGAGAGTACGACCCATCTTCAACACCGCGTCAGAGGAATATGACTGGCTCAACCACGTTGTTTGTATAGGCAAGAACAAGCAGGTGCCCGGCAAGGTTGCGTACGACATTTTCCGTATACTCTAGGTCTCTGCGAGCCCTGCCGGTGCCTCAGCCTCAGGCGCCGGCAGCCTCAGCACTCTGGCCCGGCATCGCTCCGATCTGGACGAGCAGAGTCACCATGTCGAAGTAGTGACGACTCTCTTTGATCTTGTCCCCCTCGAAGTCGAAAACCCAGGCAGCAGGCGTGACCTGGCGCTTGCCCGAGGCCGGAATCGTGCCCATCGGACCCTCGAGTGGACCGGTGTGGGTGGCTTTCCAGGTGATCTCCAGCGTCACCGTGTCGCCACTAGCAATGGCGTTCGTGACGGTCCCCGCGGCATCCGGCATGGCCGCTTTCCATCCCTTCATGGCCTCGATCACCGCTTCCGGACCTTGGAGGCGCCGCTGGGTCCCCAGTTCAGTGTAGACGTAGTCGGGTGCCAGGATCGCCTTGCTTCGTTCCCAATCACTTGCGTTGAATGCGTCGACGGCTTCGCGGGCGATACTAGTCAAGTCGGCCATGGTGGGTCCTCCTCCAGGTTGGTACTGTGTTGAGCCTCCCGTGGACTGTCTAGCCTGAGTAGGGAGGATACCGCCGAGGTACACAAGCTCGCAAACGAGTGCGTTACCGATAGGAGAATCGGAAATGGGAATCGAGCTCGAGTTGTCCGTCCTGCTCTTCATGTTGACGATAGGCATGGTGGTCTTCGGCCGCTTCGAGGTCGAGAGACCGGCCTGGAGGGGCTTGCTCAAGTGGGCCATCATCATTCTCGGAACCGTCGGCCTCTATCAGGCGGTCGGCCACTGGTCGCTGCTCCTCCCGGCCGCCGGATTCGTCGTTGGAGGCACCGTGCACACGGTGTGGTGCCGGAAGCACTCGATCCATCCGATCTATGCCAGCCCCCGACGGCGCTACTACGAGCTCCGCGGCTGGGCCTGGCCCGAGTAACTGGACGCCTCTAACGATAGTCCGGATTGGGAAAATCGGGCCTGCAACCTGCGTCCCACGCCGAGCGCTGATTGCCATGCGCTGGAATCCCACCGGCGTCTTTGATCATGCGCGCCAGGTGCAAGAGATTCCACGTCATGAACGTGGTGTTGCGATTGGTGAAATCGTTTTCCGGGCCGCCCGATCCAGCGTCGAGGTACGAGGGTCCGGGACCCGCTTCACCGAGCCAACCCGCATCAGCCTGGGGTGGGATGGCGTAGCCAAGATGTTGTAGCGAGTACAGAATATTCATACAACAGTGTTTGGCACCGTCCTCGTTGCCTGTGATCAGGCAGCCACCGACGCGACCGTAGTAGGCGTACTGCCCCTCGCTGTTGAGCTCCCCGGACGCTGCGTAGAGTCGTTCAATCACCTTGGTACAAATCGATGTTTTCTCGCCCAGCCAGATGGATGACGTAAGGACGAGGATGTCGGACTCCATCACCTTCTCGAGAATGCCGGGCCACGCATCGTTTTCCCAGCCGTGTTCGGTCATATCAGGCCAGACGCCGTAGGCGATGTCATGATCCACGGCTCGCAGCACCTCTACGGATACGCCGTTCTTCTCGAGGATGGCCTTGGAAATATCAATGAGCCCCTGCGTGTGTGAGAGCTCTGGTGAGCGCTTCAAAGTGCAGTTGATGAACAGCGCCTTCAGATCGGAGAAATCCCATTTGCTGGTCGAGCACATTTCCAGTTGCTTGTCGTTCAACGTTGCCATTCCCGTTCCCCGATTGTCAGGTGGGCGTTCGGACGAAGGGCTCGTCACGATCACTCCACATAGGTCAACCAGAAGTCGTGGTCGGGTAGCGCTCCTTGCGTAGCTCTTTGGTACAGCCCTCTCACCGCTTCCGTGACGGACCCGATGCCGCCGTGCCCGACGGGGTTCCCGTCGTACTCGCTGACGGGTGCGATCTCAGCCGCCGTGCCCGTGAAGAAGATCTCGTCGGCGCTCCGCAGATCGCCTGGTGTGACCGTAGTTTCGTGCACCGGAATCTGCAGCTCCTTCTCGGCCAACCCCAACACCGTGGCTCGTGTTATCCCCTTGAGGATGAATCCAGGGGCGGGTGTAAAGAGCTCGCCGTTCTTGACGTGGAACACGTTCATACTCGAGGCTTCGGCCACGTTGCCGTTGACGTCGAGCATGACGGCCTCATCGGCGCCCTTCTCCTTGGAGTATTGTTGATTGAAGAACGAGTTCGTGTAGTACCCCGTGACCTTGGCTTCTATGGCCACCGCGTTGGGCGAAATGCGCCGGACCTCAGAAGTGATGACCGACAGCCCTTCCTTCTCCGGCGATTCGGCCTGAGGCCAGAACAAAACAAGTGCGTCGACCACGTCGACCGCCCCCAACGCCAGTCTCGAGAGGCCGTACTGCACCTGTGGCCGCAAGTAGCCCGATGAAGCTTCGGAGGCTTTCACCACATCGATGCAGCCCTGCTTCAGATCCACGCTCGAGAATTCCGTCTTGAGGTTGAGGAGCCCCATCGAACGGGCCAGCCGCTCCAGGTGGGCGTCCACGCGAAAGATGCATGGTCCCCGCTCCGTCTCGTAGAACCGGATGCCCTCGAAGACACCGGACCCGTAGTTGGTGGCATGCGTCGTGGCGTGCAGCGTCGCTCTATCCCAATCGATCAGTCTTCCGTTGAACCACAGAGGCCTTTTCGCGGCCTCCGGCACGATCGAGTAGTCCTGAATCGCAGGTTGGTCGTTCATTGAGCTTGCCCCGTTGGTTTGGTTGCGAGTGTCTGGTAACGCCACAGTAGGGATAGGGGACCCCCTCGTGAGGCCGTACGCAGGCCAAGGTGCGCGTTCGCGGTCCGCTCAGGCAAGGTGTAGCCTTGCCGACTGGGTCGGTCCGAACCCACTATGCTCCATCGTCGCCGAAATCAACGCGTCGCCCCCAATACCGGGAGTCTTAAATGCGTCATTTCGCCTGGAAGGTCTCGCTCATGGTCGCGCTCGTTTTCGTAGGCGCCTGCGGGGGTATGGATGGGGACACGAGTTCGGACATGAGTATGGACGCGAACACGGACATGAGTCCGGAAGGGATCATCGCCAGCGCCGTATCCGCGGGACCCACGTCCGTTTCGAGTGAAGCGGCGGTGTTGGACTGGGATATGAACGAGGTTCGTGCGGGGAGCAACGGATGGACTTGCCTGCCCGACCGTCCGGATACCGACGGAAATGATCCGTGGTGCGTCAACGAGCCCTGGCTGGACTTCCTCGCCGCTTACACGAATCAGACCATGCCCAGCTACTCGGAGATCGGGTTCGGATACATGCTGATGGGCGATAGCCCGGTCAGTAACAGTGATCCGTACGCAACTGCGGCCACCACCCCGGACGACTGGGTGACGGATCTCGGCGCGCACATGATGATGCTGGTCCCGGAGGCGTCACTCCTGGAGAATGTCTCGACCGATCATCTCAACGGCGGCCCGTGGGTGATGTGGCCGGACACTCCGTACCGGCACTTGATGATTCCGGTCGACCCGAGGTAGCAACATGAAACGCTCGTCCCTGCTCGGTGTCGTTTTCCTCGGCTTGGTCGCTAGCCTGGTTGCAAGCCCGGGCTCGGCCCAAAGGCCTCGTCTGCCACGGGTGCCCCTACCGGATGAACCCGTCGTCTTCAATACGCTGGACCAACCGCAAATCCGCGTCTCGGTCGTGACCAGGGGCCTCTCGCATCCCTGGGGAATGGCGTTCCTGCCGGACGGCGACATCCTCGTGACCGAACGGGAGGGGCGCGTGAGGCTGATCCGCGACTGGGTGCTCGACCCGGACCCGGTCCCGGGCGTGCCGGAGGTGTTCACCGAAGCGAGGTTGACCGGCTTGATGGACATCGCAATCCATCCGCAGTTCGCCGACAACAACTTCGTCTATCTCACGTACACGAAACCCGCCGAGGAACGCGGGACCGTAGCCTTGGCCCGTGGGCGCTTCGACGGCTCGGCCCTTCGCGACGTCCGCGACATCTTCGTGGCCGACCCGTGGGGTGGGGGGACGGCCGGATCACGGGTCGTGTTTGCGCCGGATGGGACGCTCTACATGACGGTGGGCGGTGCGTTCGGGGGGCGCCGAATGGTTGCCCAGGACCCGAGTGCCCACGCCGGCAAGGTATTGAGGCTAAACGATGACGGAAGCGTGCCGGACGACAATCCGTTCGTGGGGCGAGAAGGGTACAAGCCGGAGATCTTTTCGTTCGGACATCGCAATCAACAAGGAGCGGCGATCCACCCGGAAACCGGGGAGTTGTGGGCGAGCGAGCACTCGACGCAGGGCGGCGACGAGGTCAACGTGATCCTCCCGGGCCGGAACTATGGGTGGCCCTTGGTCTCGTACGGGCGCGAGTACACCGGGGCACGCGTGGCGGAGCAGCCCTGGCAGATGTCGATGAAGCAGCCCGTTGTTCTGTGGGTGCCGTCCATCGGGCCCTCGGGCTTGCTGTTCTATACGGGCGACCGCTTCCCCGATTGGCAGGGCAACCTCTTCGCGGGTGGAATGATGACGGGACGGGTCCCGCGCACCGGCCACCTCGAGCGGATCGTGCTGAACCAATACGGAGAAGAGGTGCGTCGGGAATGGCTGCTCGCCGAGCTCAAGCAGCGAATCCGTGACGTGCGGCAAGGGCCCGATGGGCTCCTCTACGTCCTCACGGAGGAGAACGAGGCCGCACTACTCCGAATCGAGCCGGTAGAGCCCTAGCGCCGGTTTTCCGCGGCCCGTGCTTCCTGGAAACGCGCGCCCCTCAAGATGTTCTCCAGCGAGTAGTTACCCTCGTGACAGGCGTACTCGTAGATCATCTCGTCGAATGACCGCCAGGGAATCTGCCCGCCCCACACCTCCGTGTAGGTCCTCGGGTCCCGAACCTCGAACTCGTAGAGGATGTTGTCCTCGTCGACTCGGGTGATGCGCTCGATCACCTTCAGATCCTCGGAATGCGGAATCTTGTCGTTTAACTCGTTGAAGCCCATGCCGGGGTGGATGTTGGTGGTCTCGACCACGAGCGTGTTGCCCTCCCAGCGGCCCCACGAGTCGCCGAACCAGGGCCGGACGTGGGCCGGCAGTCGATTCGGCTCACCGAGCCGGATGATCCGGGTGTCGTGGATCATCTCGCCGTGAATCACGAAGTAGTCCTCCGTCTGGATGACGCGGATGTTCTGGTTGTATCCGCCGGAGGGTGTCATCGGAGGCCCGAGGGTGGCTGTCGGGCTCGAGGCGTAGTAGACGATGCACCGGTCCGCCAGCGGCCGCATCTCGGGATGGTCGAAGTCGCCGAACTGGTCCCGGAACGCGTGGTACTCGTCCTTGCGCCGCTGGCCCTCAGCCGTGAGCGGCGGAATCCGGCCGTTGGACGGATAGGTGATGAGCGAAGTCCGGGCCTCGCCGTTGACGACGGCGACCTGCGCACCTTGCTCGAGCCAGACCTGGTTGTAGGCGCCGACGTTCCGACCCGCCGGCGGCGCAGGGCGGTTCGGGTCACTCGGGCGGGACCCGCGCTCGACACGGTCTACAAATCCCTGTTCGATCCGGGCGACCTCCTCGGGCGTGTAGACGGGACCTGCGTTCCCTCGACGTTGGAACGGCGTCATCGTCGCGTTTCTCCAATTGCCCTGAAGGTCCGGCTGACCATCGGGCGTCCGGGGCATCACCCACTCTTGAGCCGCTGCAGGGGAGAGAAGTCCTGCCGCCGCGGTCACGAGGCATAGCCCCAGAAGCGAAGTCGTGTATCGCATTCTCATCTCCTGTCTTTCTAGCCGTCCGATCGCGTTCTCCTAGCGGTTCGACCGGTAGTTCAGCGGTTTTGCTCGGCGGCCCGCGCTTCCTGGTAACGCGCGCCCCTCAATGCGTTCTCGAGCGAGTAGTTGCCCTCGGCACAAGCGTACTCGTAGATCTGCTGGTCGAACGACATCCACGGCACCTGGCCGCCCCACACTTCGGTGTAGGTCCTCGGGTCCTGAACCTCGAACTCGTAGAGGATGTTGTCCTCGTCGAGCCGAGTGATGCGCTCGATCACCTTCAGATCCTCGGAATGCGGGATCTTGTCGCTCGCCTCATTGAAGCCCATGCCGGGGTGGATGTTGGTGGTCTCGATGACGAGCGTGTTGCCCTCCCAATGGCCCCACGAGTCGCCGAACCAGGGCCGCACGTGCGCCGGCAGTCGATTCGGCTCGCCGAGCCGGATGATCCGCGTGTCGTGGATCATCTCCCCGTGAATTACAAAGTAGTCCTCCGTCTGGACGACACGGATGTTTTGGTTGTATCCCCCAGAGGGCGTCATCGGGGGCCCGAGCGTGGCCGTCGGGCTCGAGGCGTAGTAAACGATGCAACGGTCCGCGAGCGGCCGCATCTCCGGATGGTCGAAGTCGCCGAACTGGCTACGGAACCCGTGGTACTCGTCCTTACGCCGCTGGCCTTCCACCGTGAGGGGCGGAATCCGGCCGTTCGACGGGTAGGTGATGAGCGAAGTCCGGGGCTCGCCGTTGACAACGGCCACCCTCGCGCCTTGCTCGAACCAAACCTGGTTGTAGCTACCGACCCCGCCGGTCACGGGCGGTGGCCCACGCTCCGGATCGCTCGGCGCGGAACCACGCTCGACGCGGTTCACGAATCCTTGCTCGCGCTGCGCGACCTGCTCGGGCGTGTAGACTGCACTCTCCTGGTTCCTTGCCCGTTGGAAGGGCGTCATCGTCGCGTTTCTCCACGTTCCCTGAAGGTCGGGTTGACCGTCGGGTGTGCGCGGCATCACCCATTCTTGAGCTGCCGCGGGGGAGAGTAGTCCTGCAGCCGCGGTCACGAGGCATAGCCCCAGAAGCGAAGTCGAATAACGCGTTCTCATCTCCCGTCCTCCTAGCCGATGGGTCTCCAGCGCAGATGTCCGTACATCATAGCGGTTGGCGCGAGATTTCGCCTCCCGGGTCGACATCCCCTTGGCCATCCATCCATGCGCGGTCCTGGCTCGTGAGTTAAGATGCGCAGTACCCGGGCGTAGGCCTGATCGAGAGCCTCGCCCCACAGAATGATCTGTTCCTGAGAGGAGTACGACCGTGACGAAACTCCGAGCCTATCCTGCTTCGCTGGCCGCCCCGTTGACGATTGTGGCCCTGGCGGTGCTGAGTGCCTGCTCTCAAGGGGGCCCCGGTACGGATACAGAGGTGTCGGAGGTGCTTGGAAGCACCGATCTCAGGATCCAGAGCGTGTCGACGAAGGCCCATCTCGTCACCGGTGGGGACGTGCTTCTTCGGATCGAAGCCGGGGAGGACCTCGACCTTTCAGACGTCCGTGTATCCGCGAACGGGACGGACGTGACCGCACGGTTCAGCCTAGACGTACCGGGGGCCTCACAGGGGGCCTCGCTCATCGGGTTGGTGGCAGGACTCGACATCGGGGACAACGAGATCGAGGCCCGCATCCCGGGGTCGGAGGCCATCGCGGCGCTGGAGCTCACGAACTACGCGATCACCGGTCCGATCATCTCCGGGCCGCATGAAACGCCTTACCTCTGCCAGACCGAGCAATTCAGGACGGCGGGCGGAGAGACACTCGGCGCCCCGCTCGACGAGCACTGTTCGGTCGAGACGCGGGTCGAGTACGTGTACCTGTCTAGCGAGGATGGCGAGTTCAAGCCCTACGCTGCGTCCTCGGGCGGTGCCACGCTGCCTGACGTGGTCGAAGTGACCACCTTGGATGGCGAGACGGTCCCGTTCATCGTCCGCGTTCAAACTGGGACGGTCAACCGGGCGATCTACCAGAGCGCAATGCTCCACAATCCCGCCGACCCCGCACCCGACCCCTGGACTCGGAGTGCTGGTTGGAACGGAAAGCTGGTCTACACCCACGGTGGTGGATGTCGGAGCGGTTGGTACCAGCAAGGGCGCTCCACCGGCCAGGTGCTAAACGTCGGGCTGCTCGATATGGGCTACGCGGTCACCTCCGCGTCGCTCAACGTGTTCGGGCAGAACTGCAACGATCTTCTGGCCTCCGAGACGCACATCATGGTCAAGGAGCGGTTCGTCGAGAGCTATGGCGAGCCCATCTACGCGATCGCCACCGGGGGATCGGGCGGTTCGTACCAGAGCCATCAGACCGCCGACAACTACCCGGGCGTCTTCGACGGCATCATCGTCTCGTCGAGTTTTCCGGACGTCACCTCGGCCACGATCTTCACGCTGGCCGACGCGCGTCTCCTGAGCTTCTACTTCACCGAGATCGCTCCGCGCGCCTTCAGCCAGGGGGAGCAGCGCCTGGTTTCGGGGTTCGGCTCCTGGGGGAGCATCCCCAATCTCAGTCGCGGCGCGGCACGGATCGATGCCACGTACTCTGAGACCGTAGCGGCGGAGGAACAGGGGGCGGAAGTCAGCCTTCCCGAGTTGGAGCCCCTCCGCTACAGCTCGTCGCAACCGGACGGGATTCGGGCCACCGTCTACGACCACACAGTCAACGTCTACGGAGTGGATGAGTCGACCGGGTTCGCGGCGCGGCCCCTGGACAACCACGGCGTGCAGTACGGCCTCGACCCCTTGAACAGCGGACAGATCACCAAGGCCCAGTTCCTGAGCCTCAACAGGGACGTGGGAGGGTACGACGCCGATCTCAATCACCAGCCCGAGCGGCACCGTGCGGACCCTGATGCGGCCCGACGTGCGGTGGACACGGGGCGGATTCTCTATGGTGGTGCGGGATTGGCCACGACCCCGGTGATCGACTACCGGAGCTACACGGACCAGCGTGAGGGTGGGGACATCCACATGATCGTCCACCAGTTCTCGACGCGGGCTCGCATGGAGGCTGCCAACGGTCATGCGGACAACCACGTGATGAACGTGGGCGGGCAATGGGGCTATAGTGACGAGCGGCCGGATCTAGGGGTGCTCTTCAGGCAGATGGACCGTTGGCTGACCGACATTCAGGCCGACGAGGAGCCGATCCCGCTTTCGGAGAAGGTCGTTCGGGCGAAGCCGGCCGACCTCGTGGACAACTGCTGGGACAACCGAGGAGGCGGTCAGGGAGCGGGGCGCGTCAACGTTACGCAACCACTCACGTACGAGGGAGCTGGCGCCTGCGGCGATATCTATCCGGCCTATCCGACGCCACGGCACGTGGCCGGTGGCCCCCTCGCCAACAACATCGTGAGCTGCCACCTGAAGCCCCTCGATCGGGCCGACTACGAGGTGGAGTTCACGAACGAGGAGTGGGGCGAGCTGGAAGCGATCTTCCCGGACGGGGTCTGCGACTGGGCCCGGGGAGACCTGCACGCGGAGGGCTACCAGGGGACGTGGCTGTCGTTCGGTCCCTCGGAGGTGAATCGGGCGCAGTAGCTAGTTCCCGAGCCGCTCCCTCAGCTCCTCGAACCAGTTCGTCACTACGAGGAAGCGCTCGGCCGGAGCCTCGTCCGCGGTCGCATCGCCGCCAGGCGTTCCGACGTTCTGCGGAATCACCAAACGGTCCCCATCGGGATGAAGGTCCGAGTCGAACGTTTGGTAGGTCCCGGTGAGCACGGTATCTCTGGACGTGACGACGAACGGAGGACCCCGCTCGATCCTCGTGGCGATGAGGCTCTTGAGCACATTAGGCGGTCCCAGCGTCCAGTAGTAGATCGTATTGCCGTCCGGGGACCAGAGGGGCGTTTCGCCGCCGCCTTGAGAGACGATCTCCGGTTGTCTCGCCTCCACAAGGTGCAGAGTGCTGGTGCTGAAGAGGCCCCCTCCGCGATTCTCGCGAAGGGGGCCTCGTTGTCCAAGCGATGGACGAATCCATCGCGGATTTCCAGGTACCGACTAGGGAACGTCGGCGAGCTGGAAGTTGATATGGTCGGTCGTCGCACCGTTCAGCGTCACAGTCACGGTCCACGTTCCGATCGCACCTGACCCGGTCGTGCCCGATCCGTTCGAGGCGTCACTGAGCGCGGCGGTGTATACCTGCATTCCGTCCGCATCGAGTATGGTGAGGGTAGCCGTGCCGTCGGTCAGCGCGGCATTGGAGTGGGAGACGGAAGCCGTAGGTGTGGTGATCGTCCAGTTGTACGTCTCTGTGTCGGTCACGTTCGCGAGGTCTGAAGCTTGCCAGGCGAACTGATCGGGGTTGTTCGAGGGCTGAACTTGATTGTCGGGGCCCAAGATGATTCCAGAGTCGCACGCAGCAATGGCGCCCAGCACCAGAACGGTGGCGGCTAGGCGTGCCGGCTTGGTATTGGTTCTCATGGGATGGGTCTTCCTCACTTGATAGGAGATTCCTCGGATCCGTTCGGAGACCTGAGGGCTATTCAAGGCTACAACCCGATTCTGCGTGCCTCAAGGAAAAAAAACGGCTCGAAGAGCCGCTTTGAAGAGCCGTCTAGAGATCTCCCGGAAGCCTCGGCGAGGCCACTACGTAATCCGCACTCGTGCGCTACGTAATTCGACGTATGACGTCAGAGTATGAACCAACGCATCTTCCCCCTCGACACACAGAACAGTCAGGGAGGGGATCAAGTGAAGAAGGTCATACTCGCCGCGCTCACGATGCTTCTTACCGCGCTCTACGTCTTCCCGCTCCACGCTCAGGAGCCTCAAGGCCCCACCGGATGGGAACCCGCGGGGCTTCCTGCCCTCAACTACGACTCGGACGATGGCTTCGGGTACGGGGTTCTTTTCGAGTTATATAACTACGGCGAGGGCGGCTACGAGCCCTATCGGTTCACCATTCAGCCTACGGTCTTTCTGACGACCGAGGGCCGCCGCGACCTCACCCTCTTCTTCGATGCGCCCCACGTGCTGCCGGAAGGGTGGCGGATCGACGCGACGCTCGCCAGTGAGCGTCACATCGCATCGCCCTTCTACGGCGTGGGGAACGAGGCGCCGTTCGACGCCACCCTGGAAGACACGGAGGGCCAATACTACTACCGCTTCGGCCGCGACCGGACCCGGGCAGCCGCGAATGTTCAACGGGGGATCGGAGACACCCCTATGCGGGTGTTGGCAGGCGTGGGCGTCACACACACCGACGTCGATCTGTTTCCGAAGGAGGCGACGCAGACGTTCCTCAATGAGTGGATCGCATCAGGCGGCTCGTCCGGCTCGACGCCCGATATCACTCCGGGGGGATGGTCCAACCATGTCCGCGTGGGCCTCGTATGGGATAGCCGCGACCGGGAAACGGGCCCACACCGTGGCACGTGGTCGGAAGTGCTCTTCCAGGCCGTGCCGGAGTTTCTGGGCAGCGAGTCCGCATACCTGCGCTGGACGGCGGTGGATCGCCGTTACTTCCCGCTTGGCGAGCGTCTGACTTTCGCCAACCGTCTGCTCGTCCAGGATGTGGAAGGCGACGCACCGTTCTACGACCTGAGCATCATACAGACCTCTTTCAAACAACTGGAGGGACTCGGGGGAGGGAGGACGCTCAGGGGCATCCCCAAGAACCGCTACGTCGGCAAGGGCGTGTTCCTGTGGAACGCCGAGCTGCGGTGGCGTGCGCTCAATTTCACGCTGTTCGGTCTTGCGTCACACATGGTGCTCTCCGCGTTCGTCGATACGGGGCGTGTGTGGGAAGACGGCCTGGTGCTGAGTGAGCTTCTCTCCGATCTCCATACGGCGTACGGCGGCGGCTTGCGAGTCGGCGTGGGGGAGAATTTCATCGCCGGGATAGATGTGGGGCGGTCCAGCGAGTCCTCGGCGGCCATCTACATCAACACGGGCTACGCGTTCTGAGGGCTGCCTACAGATCCCCTGGCAACCTCGGCGACTCGAGCAGCCGCATGAAACGGTCCCAGCGCGCATCGAGATCAGGGTCCGCCCCGTCGCCGTCCACGAAATCTCTCACGAGATCGAGTCCGAGGTTGTAGTTGATGACGTAGCTCCGATACTGATCGATGAAGCGCAGGCGTTGGCGGGCGGCCCCGGGGCTGTACATCGCGTACCGAACGAGCCAGGCGACCGCCCCGTCGGCGTCGACGTCGCCATCGATGTAGAGTCGTGCGGCCTCGTTTCCGGCGTAGTTCATTCGGGCCATGAGCTCTTGCACCCGGTAGTAGCTCGCGGCTGTGGCGGGGTCCAGGCCGGCCAGCGGGAACAACACGTCACGCTCGAACTCGAGCCGCTCGTCCGCCGGAAAGGCCATCTCGATCCCGAAGTTGGCGCTACCCTCGGCGATGAGCGATTGGGGGCTGAAGAGCGCATAGACTGAGAATTCCGGCCATCCTCGCTCGTTCACCAAATTGTGCTCGAGCAGGACGTTGTACGTGTGATGCCCGGGATAGCCCTCGTGGCAGGCCAGGTCCACCGCCCGGTCGATCGAGCTGGGGAAGTCCACGTTGACCTGGATCAAGCTCTGGTATCCGCCTTGGTACCAGTTGTAGCCGCTCCATGATTGATCCGTGACGTACTCGAGCACGAAGTTCTCGCCCTCGGGGAGCTCGACGCGCCGAAGAGTGCGCTCACGGCACTCCTCGATGGCTCTGGTGAACACGGCGTCGAGTCGGTCGGGTGGAATCACGTACCCGGACTGAAACCAGCCGAATCGCTCAGCGATCGATCCACCCGGTGGGAGGAGGTCGTCCAACTCCTCCTGAATCGAGAGGTAGTACTCCCCGGGGTTGGTCGGCGCGACCGCGTCATAGAGTGCCCGAGACTCCTCGTCGAAGGTCATCTCGAGTCCCTCCAACATGTCCACTCGAGCGGCGAGCGACCCCAACTGGGTTGCCAGGTAGGAGTATCGGAGGCGCTCCAACTCCCCGTCCGGAGGATCGACGGCACGAAGCCGGTCGATCACCGAATCAGCACGGGCCGCAATGGCTGGCGGTCCGAGCCGCTCGGCCGTGACCTGGTCACGCCACTCCGGCGGACCGTAGTAGGCGTCGACGTAGTCCGCGTCGTGCTCCCCCACCGCCAGGACCAGGCGCACGTAGGACTCAGCAACCCGATCCATGACATCCGTGGCTTGTATGGATCCGGCGCCGGGGGAACATGCTCCGACCGCCATCGCCGACGCGAGTGCCATCGCCTGAGCGAGCACGTGGACCCTCAGCTTCGCCATCGGATGCCCCCTTCGGAGGTTACTCGAGCTAAGAGTTGAGCCCGAAGAAGGCCTCGACAGGCGGAATGTGGTCGGGTGGGCCAACGCTCGTGATTGGGGCGTCGAAGCTCGCGATTCGGGGGTCTGCAGCCACCCCACGCATGGCGTTGAACAGATCGATGTGTCCCTCTACTACTCGCGTACGGGCTTCCTCATTGGGCTCGAGCGACCAGACGCCTCGTTCGGACGTACCCCCGAGGATGATGCCGTCGCTCCGGGACTGCATGTGAAGTCCGAAACCGCCGCTCCGGCGTATACCGCCGAAGGTGTTGTAGTCGACCTCAGGCTGGGGAACGAGCACGGTGAGCTGACCCTTGAGAGGCGTCATCTCCAGGTCGTTGAAGAGCGTGTAGGATCCGAGTCCGGTGCAGTTCACGATGACCGATTCCTCCAGCGACGTCAGGTCCCGTGGCGTGTCGAATTTCCGAATGACGATGCGCCCCCCGAAAAGAAGGACGTCCTCCATGAGCGCGTTGAGGTAGATCGAGGGCTCGATATTGATCGAGGGCCGGTAACTCACATAAGAGGTCGGGAACGGATGCTCTCCGGGTCCAAGAGTCACGCTGGCCGTCCGAAACTCCTGCGGCAGCAGTCTCGGCGGACGCCGCGGGGTCGGCGGGCTTGGCGCCGGCTGTGTCGAAGCGCTGGCGGGCGGGGCGGACTGCATCGAGTAGCCGTTTATCCATGTGATCCCGTATTTCGGGCCGACCAGGAGTTGAAGCTGCTTGTACGCGATCTCTACGGCACGCCGGAACTGAGCGTCCCATGCCCTCGTGCGCTGACCGGTCTCCACGAGCCCGGAGGTGGGTGTAAAGGCGGCGAGCGACATGTTCGAGGTGGTGTCCGGGGGGACGGCCATGGCATAGACGGTGACATCGAAGCCGAGCCGCTGAAGCTGTCTCGCCGTGGTCAGTCCGACCACGCCGCTGCCGATCACGGCGGCCCTACGCTCTTCCTGCTGCGCGGCCATTTCGGCGGCCATGAAGCCGGTTCCCCACGAGAGCGACATGCCCGAGCCCCCATGGCCGTAGTTGTGGATGACGGTCTTGGCTTCGAGCCTCTCAGCCCTCAGGACGAAGCCGGAGGGCCGGTGTGGGCGCAGGCCTACGGTGGTCCGAATGACCCGGTCCCACGAGGCGCGGACAGGAGCGAGCACGAGCGGGCTTCCTCGCCCCGATCCCGTCGCGCATCCACTGAGTCCCCCGCCGAGTCCGAGTCCCAGGAAGCCCATCGTACCGGTCTTGAGCAGGGCCCGTCTATCCATTTAACTGCCCGCCTTTCGACTGGTTGACTGTCCGCCTTTCAACTGTCCGCCCTTCGTTGCTCGGTAGTTGATCCCCTGCGTTCCGAACTGCGCTGCGCTCGATTGCTGCGGTGCTCCCTTGAACACGTCCGCCCGCCAGGTGATCTCGAAGTCCGTGAATCCCGCGGCCACGACCGTGGCTTCGAGCTCTGCTTCCAGCAGAGCGCCCGCGATTCAGCCGGTCCAGAGGTCGATTCGCTCCTTCGAGTTCTCGGGAACGGCGCGATCGACGAGGATGTCACCGATCTGTATCCGCCCCCCGGGCGCGAGCACTCGAGCCATCTCAGTCAGAGCCTCACCCTTGTCCGGCATCAGGTTCACGACGCCGTTGGAGATCACGACATCCGCCCAAGCGTCCGGTACGGGAAGCTCCTCACCGAATCCGAGTAGGAACTCCACGTGCTCGAGGCCGCTTGCCCCGGCCTGCGCCTTTTCCAGCATGGACCGCGTCATGTCGATACCGATCACCGCCCCCTCCGGCCCCACCATCCTTGCGGCGATGAGGGAGTCGATGCCGGCGCCACAGCCGACGTCTACGACCCGCTCTCCGGTTGCCAATGCTCCCAGGCTGAAGGGGTTTCCCGTGCCCGCGAAGGATTCGATTGAGCCCTCTGGTAATCCGTCGAGCCACTCGGCCTGATAGCCCAGGATCTCGGCGAGCGGGCGGCCCGTGTGAAAGTGAAAACCGCGCTGGGGCTCGCACGCGACCGCCTCGTACTCCTCCTGTATCGCCTCTCGAAGGACCTTGCGGTCCACATTAGGCACCGTCGGCACACTGGGTGCTGTCATCGACTTTCCGTGATCCCCCGGGACTCTCGGTGATTCGCAGTGACGCGAGCCGGAGCGCCATGCCAAACAGCGTCGTTCATCAACCTGTACGG
The DNA here is from genome assembly GCA_965249775.1 of Longimicrobiales bacterium. Taxonomy (GTDB): domain Bacteria; phylum Gemmatimonadota; class Gemmatimonadetes; order Longimicrobiales; family Gaopeijiaceae; genus UBA822. Next base: position 1,348,307 of record OZ252253.1, on the reverse strand, counting down.
ATGGCCTACCGGTCGCAAGCGGACCGGTAGAGCGCTCCTATCTGATGGCCCTCCACGGGACGGAGGCATCGGGGTCTCTCTGCCACTTCATGTGCATCTGGTTGGGGAAGAGGAGGGTGCCGCCGCCCTCTTGGGACAGAAGAACACGGAACTCGGACAACGCACCCTCCTCTCCTCGATACTCGATCGTGTAGCGGGGAAGCTCGTCTTCTGCCAGCTGGACCTCGTTGATCCTGTACACCGAGAACGTGTCTCCCCCCTGTAGCAGGTAGAGGAATTCTTCTGTGATCTCGAACGCACGATCTGCGTACCGGGGGTCGTCGGTCGTGGTCCACAGGCCTTCGATGCTCGCCGGAGGCGTGTCGAGCCCACCGGGCCCGCATGCACAGATCAGGAGGAAGACACCCAATGCTGGGAACGATCTAACGCGCCTCACGCTCTGATCCTCTCGACGCCGGCGAGTGTGCGCGACGCTGGCCGGTCAGCCTCGGCCGGCACGCCGAAGGGGTTCGAGAAATTTCCCATGGACGCGAGCTCGCCCTCTTCCGACGCCATGAATTCGACGAACGCCTCGACGGCCTCAGGATCGAACTGGCTGCCCGAGCACATCGCGACCTCTTCGAGTGTCTCGTCCGGGCCCTTTCCGGTACGGTAGGGCCGGTCCGAACGCATCGCGTCGTAGGTGTCCGCAACGCACAGAATGCGTGCCAATGTGGGAATCTCGGTTCCGGCTAGTCCCGCCTCGTATCCCTTACCGTCCCATCGTTCATGGTGGTAGAGCACGATCGGCAACACGTCCTCCAGGGCGGTGAGCGGTTCGAGAATCCGCGCGCCGATGGTTACATGACTCCGCATGACGGCCCACTCCTCTTCGGTGAGGTGCCCCTTCTTGTCGAGGATCGTGACGGGGACGCCGATCTTGCCGATGTCGTGAAGGAGCCCGCCGCGGTACAGCCGCTCCAAATCGACCTCGTCCAACCCCATCACGCGTGCGATCGCCACGGACATCTGAGACACACGCTCCGAGTGGCCGGCGGTCCAGGAAGATTTGGCGTCGATGGTGCGGGCGAGCGTCGTGATCGTGCTCCAGCTGAGATCCTGCAACTCGTTGACCAGGGTCCCGACCTGCTCCGCCATGTCGTTGAAGGATCCGGCAAGCTCCTCGAACTCGTCTCCACTCGAGATGTCCACGCGGGCGGCGAAGTCCCTCGCGGCGATCCGTTTCGTACCCTCCCGTAGCTTTGCCAGTGGCTCCATCCTCCAGCGGACGCCGACTGCGCTCAACAGCAGGACAGAAAAAAGCGTGAGCGCGAGAAAGCCAAAGAGCCTCGCTTGAAATTCCGTCAACGGTTGCAGAATGGTTCGCTCGTCCTTACCGAGAACGATGGTCCAGTCCTCACGGTTGAACCCCCTCAGGAACAGACGGCGGTAGTGGCCCGCATAGGCCGTCCCCCCGTCGGCCCACGAGAGGGCTCCATGAATCGCGTCTTCCGGGACTTGGACGGGAACCCCTCGCGTAGGCCAACCCACCAGAGCGCCGGCACAATCCAGGGGCTGCTGGGCCTCGTCCAGCACGCAATAGCCCCTGTCGTCCTGGAAGTCGATCTCGGTGGCGGCGATGTCCATCGCGTACACTTGGGCCGTAATCCAGAGGCTGTCTCCTAAGATCCGCCCCCAGAGGACGCCGGAATCGGTGCCCTCTCCCTCCGGAGCGCGTGCGATCAAAATGTCCGGCTTACCTGCCGCACCCGGAACCACGACCAACGCGCTCTCACCCTGGTCGAGATTGGCGAGCGTCTCGGGAGGAAGCGTCGGCGTGTCCGTCAGGTCGCCCACGATCGGAATGGCCGCATCCGCAGTAGTCAACGTCAGGGCGCTGAGCCGCCTCAAGGACCCCGTCCCGCTTGCTCCTCCGCCCGCTCCACTGAGTGCCCGGGTCACGCCGGGAGAGGTGGCCAGGAGAATCAATTCGCTCTCGACGGACTGGAGTCTTTCCAGAGCTCCCATTTGAGCGTTGGTCGCGCCCAACTCCATCAGTTCGGCGCTTTGATCCCGAAGCTGCGACCGGGCCTGTGTGTAGGCGACGTACGACAGAATCGCGGTCGGAAGGATGGCGCACACGACGAACAAGAGCACGATTCGCAGACCGAGCTTGGTCCGGAAATGCTTGAAGTCGAATCTCATTCTGTCCGATCCATTCTGCTCACGGCATCAGAACTCCGAGGCGAGGCCGACGTAGGCTCCGTCCAGGGCTCGGATGACATCATCATGGCTCACTTTGGGCGAGAGAGGCGCCTTGCTCTCTCCGTCTGCTCCCATGCTATAGAGGTCGTAATCATTGTTGAGCGGTACCAAGAACTTGTCCTTCCGGGCCTTCCCCGCGGACCCCGACTTACCGTTCTTACCGGTGAGCGCATTGTACTCATAGGGATTGCCCCACGGATCGAGCAGGCTCGCCCGGCCGATCTCGGCCAGGCTCGCCGGTGGCCCGAAGTTGATCTCGATGTAGATCGCCAACTCCGCTTCCATGATTCTGATATTAGCAATCGTGGCTGCCACTTGTGCTCGTTCGCGTGCCCTCTCGAGCGAGGGCGCGACCATGGTCGCGAGAGTACCGATGATCACCGTAACGAGCAGCAGTTCCAGGAACGTAAACCCGGCTCGTAGGGCCTCACGCCCCGAGCGACATCGACCCATCAATTGGCCCAACTGCTGCCATTTATGTCTCAGAATGGACTCCCGCACGGGTCTGGGCCCTCTCAGCTGCTCGATATTTCCCCCCACCTAAAAGCTACGTGAGGAGTCGGCCTGGTAATAAGCCTTTTCTTTTGTGGGTTTGGTGCTGGGCCGTGCGCAGTGAGGAGGCTTTGAAGAACGGGGATTCGGCCGCTACGTCGCGATAAGCACGTATCCTACCGCGAGGGCCAGGTGCAGGGCCGCGAAGGGAAACGCTTTGCGCACGAAGGCGACGAACGAGAGGGGCACCTTGTGCTTGTGCATGATGGTGACCGCGACCAGCGTCGACGCCGATCCGATCGGCGTCAGGTTGCCGCCCAGATTCGCCCCGAAGATCACGGCCCACCAGAGGGGATCTCCCGGTGGGCGTATCCCGCCACCCGGCATAGGGATACCCGCGATTATCTTGGCCAGCATCGCCGCCAGGGGGATGTTGTCCGTCACCGAGCTGAACCCCGCCGAGGACAGAAGAACCGCCGACGTTCCCGCCCTTGGACCGAGGGCGATCAGACCCTCGACGCCGCGACCGATGAGGGCGAGAACCTGCGCGTGCTCCATCACGGAGATGACCACGAAGAGGGCGGCGAAGAACGCCAGGAGATCCCAGTCGATGGTCCGGTAGAAATCGTCGACCTCGTGTTTGTACCGGATCAACATGATGGCGGCGAACGCCAGGGCGATGAAGCCCATCCCGAGATCGCGTATGTAGGGAGTCACGGATGCCGTCGCGATCGCGACGATGAAGAGGATGAGCATCGCCGCGCCGAACCAAAAGAACCCTCGACTCTCGATGCCGTCTCGCTCGTCGAAGCCGTCGACGAGGTGGGCCGCCGCCTCGATCTCGTCCGGGGTGGCGAGCCCCCGAATCTCAAAGATCCGCGCGCCCAAGAGGAGCGTGGCGACGGTGACGACGAGCACGAAGGGAGCCGCCTTGATGAAAAACGCGATGAAGCTGATACCGGCCGCGGTCCCGACGATGATGTTGGGCACGGAGCTGATGAGCGTAAGGAGCCCGCCCACGTTGGTGAGGAGCCCTTCGATCAAGAGGAACCCGAGCAACTTGTCAGACCGCTCGAGCTTGGCCAAGGAGACGGCCGAAAGCGACCCTACGATGATCATCGCCGTCACGTTGTTCAGCACGGCCGAAAACGCCACGGTCATCAGGCCGTAGTACCAGAGCAGCTCTCTCGGGTCGCCTCGAGAGGCCTTGGTGAGCCGGATTGCGATCCAGGTGAAGAGCCCGGACCGGGACGTGACATCCACGAACAGGCTCGCACCCAAGATGATCGTGATGACGCCCCAGTCGATGGCTGGAATGTAGACCGGGAGCGCGACCTCGTGCTCGCCGATCAGGTAGGGTCCGTACGGAAGGGGAAGGAGCACGGCTCCGGCGAGTAATGCGACCACCGCGAAGAGTCCGACGATCAGAGATTTCTTCGCGTGGAGCGTCTCCTCGAAAGCCAAGCACAGGATCATGCCCGTGAGGAGCGTCGCGAAGAAGAGCGTCACCATCAAGGAGACCTCCGGGCTCGTCCCCTCAGTGGCCTCCTGGAGGACCGATGCCAACAGAGGCGCCGCAGAATGAGCGGCCGTCACGGAGCCGGCCTCACAGCATCAGAAGCGGGATCGCGCGCAACTCGATCGCCAGGGGGTACGCCAGCCCGTGCATGGCGAGCTGATCCTCGTCCTTCGTGTTCATCACGAGCAGATCGACCTCATGCTCCTCAATGAGACGCCGGTAGACGCGAATGTGGTGTCCCGACGTCACCATCGACTCGACGGTGAGCTCTGGCGCGCTATGGGACAGCCCCTCCCGGCAGGACTCGATGTAGTCCTCCGGATCCTTCAGCAGTCGGGCCTGGATTTCCCTACGGGCCACCTCCGAGTCGATCGTCGGGATCTTGGAGATGGCCTCCATGTAGTGCTCGAAGATGGCGTCGTCCTGGACATGGCCGAGCAGGAGTCGCCCACCGGGTTCTGTGACGTGGGCTGCGTAGTTCACAAGCCGGTGGTCTCCGGTCAGGTGATCGGTCATCGCCATGACCGACTTCGGGCGGCGTCCGGCCAGCTCCTGGAACTCCGGACGCTCGGGGTGCGGAATCACGAATACGGGGGTGGTCGTCGCCTGGGTCAGAACGTCGACATATTCGCCCAGGGTGTACGGCCATCTCCAGCTCTCCGAATGGAGGTGGCGATGCGTACAGATGAGGCCGGGGCGCTCCGTTTCCACTCGGTCGAGAAGGTCGGGAACCGTGTGGAACTCACTCCCCGTCACGGTCCCCCAGCGAAGGTTCTCGCGCTTGTCGAGAACGCCGAGGAATGAGCGGGCCCTCGCCGCGAACTCTTCTGCGGCGGACCCGTCCCCATCACTGACGACCAGAACGGAGTCGACTTCGACGGGCTCGGGCTCGAATACGGTACGTGCCGCTGCGCGGAATACGCTCTCGAACTGATCGACTCTGGTCATCTGCGCAGCTGCTCCACGATCGAGGCCCGGAAGATCGTCACGCCCGTCTCACCACTGAATCGTGTGCGGCCCCGGAGCCGCTCGTTCGGGAGGGCGTGGTCCCGCGCGTGCTCCACGCCCAGGATCTGGGTGAAGGGACGAGCCTCCCAGGCGGCGACGATGCGGTCCAGCTTCTTCGATCCGTAGGGTGCGTCAACGAACGCGATGTCGTAGCTGTCCGCATCCAGCGCCTCGGCGAAGACGATGGCGTCGCGCTTGAAGATACGGGTGCGGCGTTTCTCCCGGAGCGCGGCGACGTTGGCCTTGAGCGAGTGAAGCGACTCGGCACCGTTTTCCACGAAATCCGCCGAGGCCGCACCTCGGGAAAGCGCCTCGAGCCCCAGTGCTCCCGAGCCCGCGAAGAGATCCAAGACTCGTGCACCATCGAGGTCGTCCTTCAGACGGCCGAGCCAACGGTCGCGAACGTTCTCTGCGGTGGGCCGAATCCGCTTGGCCGGGGAGGTCAGGTGCCGGCCCGCGTGCTTTCCAGCGACGATGCGCATTGCTAAGAGGTGCTAAGAGGCTGCGGTGACGGGCTTCCCGCCCCGGGGGCGAGCGGATCGCCCCGGGGCGGAAGTCATTACTCTTCCAGCAACTCGCGGAAGAACGAAACCGTGGCTGGCCAGGCCTGGTTGGAGGCGGTCTGGTTGGCCCCATCCTGGCCGCTTTGGCGACCCAGGAAGCCGTGACCAGCCCCGTCATAGATGTTCACGTCATAGCGCTTGCCGAGGCGCTCGAGCTCCGTCTGGGCCGCTGGGATCGTCGAGTTCACCCGGTTGTCCGATCCCCCGTAGAGGCCGAGCACAGGGGCCTGGATGCTCGAGAGTGTTTGCGTGGGCGGGGAGGTGCCGTAGTAAACGACAGCGGCATCAAGATCTGCGTAGTCCACCGCGAAGCCGAAGCTCGTGGAGCCTCCCCAGCAGAACCCCACGACGCCGACTCGGTCCGTGGCGGCGGGAAGGGAAGTGCCGTATGCGGCGGCCGCTCTCAAGCGCCTGTTGACTTCGGCGGGGTCGAGGTCCCGTATCGCGCGTCCCACATCACTGGAAGCCATGGACTCCGTACCGGCGCCGCCCCGGCCCTTGCCGGATAAGAGGTCCGGCACGACCGCAATGAACCCGTCGGCGGCGAGTTGGTCGCCCACGGCCCGTGCCCAGTCGGACATCGCGCGAATATCGTGGATGACCACGACGACGGGGGCCGCATCGCTTCTCTCGGGATAGGTCACCCACGCCTGCACCCGGTCCCCCTCGCCGGCGTCGAACATGACCCACTCTCCGTGACGGGGTGAGACCTCAAGCCGAGCCGTAGCGGTCGACCCGTCGGCAGGTAACCGCTGCGCCGAGCCGAGCGTCGGTGAGAGGGGGAAAAGCATGAGAGCCATGAACCCGGCGAGAAGCGTCCGGCCCGTCACATCAGCGGTGGCATGGGGACGTGGCGCGGCACCGGTAGTGGCACCGTTAGGTGACCGGAGATCAGGGAACGAATAGCTCATGGACGGCCTCCAGGGCAGAGATGGTCGACTTCACGACGACGAACCTACGTTGCTCACGGCTCAAGAAACAACTCGATTCCCCAATACCGCTCGTTGGTGAGGAAGAATTGGCCCATGGGCGATGGCCCCTGGTGGTAGATGCCGCTCAATCGCACCTGACGTGTGCCGGCCCGCACCGCGAGGCCTAGCCGGATGGAAAGCTGGCCATTCCACTCCATCCGATCGCCGCTGTGCCACTCCACGCCCCCGTCTATCGTGATGTTGTCCCGGGCCCAAGGACGTACGCTGGCATCGGCACCGAACCGGATGAGCACGTCGTCGGAGAAGTCCGAGCCTAACTGAGCCTCGTTCTCGAGGCTCGAACGGACCACCAGGCTCCCGCCTCCGTAGAACCGAAAGTCGCCAGAGCGATATGCGACCAGGGCCTCCAAGTCCTCGGTCGTAAAGTCGATGCGTTCCACTCCCGCTTCGATCAGCTCGTCGCCCACGTGAGCGCTCCAGTGTTGGAGGCGTAGACGGCCGGACCAGGGTCCGCGCGCGGCCTCTATCGGCAGAGCCACGATCCAGTCAGAGGCCACGAGGTCGTTGCTCGAGACCTCCAGGCGGAAGCGTCCGAAGACCCCCGCCTCGACTCCGAGCGTCACTCCGCCATCGGCCCACTGGATCGGATGCCAGATCCGCACGTTGCCCCCGAGCGCGGCCTCACCCTGGAGGTCGGTCTCGAGCCCGCCGCCACCACCGAGGTCGAACGGTGGACGCTCGGCGGGGTCGCTCCGCTCTCGGAACACTGTGGTCCACAGCGCTCCGAGCCTGAAGGTCGGCTCACGGACCGAAGCGGTAGGCCGGGAGAAGTATTTCGCGTCCGGAAACCAGACTTCGGGGCCCACACCCTGAGCCAGGCCGACGCCCGGAATGAGGAGCACGGCCAGAGGGAGGAGAACGGGCAGAAAACCCCGATTTTTCAAAACGATATTGGTGCGATCGACGGCATTTCGAATCATTGTACCCTCAGCGTATCGCCCCACAATACGGCCCGCTGTGTATCTTTAAACAGCCTTCCATGGGACCTACGGCCGCCGGTCGTGGTACGACAAGCTGTAGGAACGCCGAGCACCTAGGGTTCCAAAGTGATGACCGAAAACGAGACGGGCAGGTGAGTGTGGCTACAAACGGCGCAGAAGACAGCGTAAAAATCCCCAACCAGGCGACGTATTCGCCGCTCCCCCTGGCCGACGTGTTCATGCTGGCTCCCTTGGCGTCCCGGTTGCTGTTGGGAGCGACGGTGCCCGGTCGCATCGTTCAAGCCCTCGCCCTGGGGGCCTACGCAGGGAGCGCGCTGAGCGATTGGCTCGCCCGTAAGGAGGCCCGCCCGATCGACTTTACCGAGACTTTCGGGCAGGATCTGTCGAATCTCGAGGCGATGAGCGAGGAGGCGCGCCAGGAAGATGTCAAGGATCTGGTCGCCGTGATGAACAGGGACTACCAGCCCTTAGAGCTTTCTCGAGAAGAGATGGCCAAGGTCGTGAACGAGCACCTCACGGCCTACATCGCCTCCATCACAGGCCAACGCGTCGAGACGAGCGACGAAGTGCGCAGCGTAGCTCTCGCGAAGGTCCTTTTTCCTTTCGCTCTGGGTGCATGCGACATCCTCTCCGGCGACGTCACGATCTTCCGGGACTCCGGCATCTTCGAGCCACACATCATCGCGCACGAGTTCTGCCACAGAAAAGGCTATTACAAGGAGCTTCAGGCCCAGGCCATCGCCTACCTCGCGCTCAGCACGTCGGACGAACCCGTCCTGGTGCAGTCCGCCCGGGCCGAACGCATGCACCGGAACCTGCGGGTCTTGGCCGATGGAGAGCTCGACCGCTATCACGAGCTCGTGGATGAGTCGATGCTGCGGGAGGAGCTGGCGAAGGACTTCCATGCGATCCGGCCCGAGCCCTCCGCGTATGAGAAGGCCGTGTGGACCGTCATGAAGCCGATCATGGAGGAGCGTATGAAGATGACCGGCCAGAAGGGCCTGTCCGATTACGACGCCGGCTTCACCGACTTCCTTCACACGCAGGGCTGACGGGAGCGACTTTTTCCCCTACATTGCCGCCCGGTTGCCTGCGGGGGCCTTAGAAACCCTCGGCAGACATGGTGTGTTTGATTCACGCGGTCTGAGTCCACCCAAAGCCTGGCTGAATAATGAGCGCAATCATCCCTGCGGTAATCGGCATCGTCCTCGTGGCCGCCGGCTATTTCTTCTACTCGAAGTTCATTGCCGAGAAGATCTATAGGCTCGATCCGAACTTCGAGACCCCAGCCCACTCGATGCGGGATGACCTGGACTACGTTCCTACGAATCGGGTCGTACTCTGGGGACACCACTTCACGGCCGTTGCGGGTGCGGCGCCCATCATCGGACCCGCCATCGCCGTCATCTGGGGATGGTTGCCCGCGTTCATTTGGGTGATCGGCGGCACGATATTCTTCGCCGGCGTGCACGATTTCGGCGCGATTTGGGCGAGCGTCCGTAACCAGGGAAGGTCCGTCGGATCGCTCACGGGCGATGTCGTCAGTCTCCGCGCACGCACGCTGTTCATGTTCGTCATCTTCTTCCTGTTGATGATGGTCAACGCCGTGTTTGCCGTGGCCATCTCCAACGCTTTCGTGGACACACCTAGCAGCGTGATCCCGGCGTGGAGCGCGATCGTGGTGGCCGTGGCGATCGGCGTGCTGATATATCGGGTGAAGGTCCCGATTCTGTGGCCCACCGTCATAGGCACCATCATCCTCTATGCCGTGATCTACGTGGGAGACCAGGTTCCCGTCTCGTTGCCGGAGACTTTCATGGGTCTCGGGGCGGCTCCACAGTGGATCTTGATCTTGTTCCTGTACGCCACGATCGCGTCACTTCTCCCGGTCTGGCTGCTGCTTCAGCCGAGAGACTACATCAACGGCATTCAGCTCATCATCGGGCTGGCCCTGTTGTTCGGGGCCGTCTTCGCCGCGAACCCCACGATCGTCGCCCCGATTTACAACACGGCCGTTCCCGAGGGGACGCCTCCCTTGTTTCCTTTACTCTTCGTGACGATCGCATGCGGGGCTCTCTCGGGGTTCCACGGCCTGGTGGCGTCCGGGACGACGTCCAAGCAGTTGAACAAGGAGACGGACGCGCGCTTCGTGGGCTATCTGGGCTCGTCGGGTGAGGGGATGCTCGCGCTGGTGACCATCCTCGCCGTCTCCGCCGGATTCGCGACCCTCGGCGAGTGGCAGGCGACGTACACGGAGTTCCCCGGCTCGCTCGGCATCCCCACGTTCGTCGCTGGCGGGTCGACGATCATCGCGAACGGAACGCCCCTGCCCCAGGAGTTCGCAGCCACGCTCCTCGCCGTCATGGCCGTTCTTTTCGCCGGAACCACCATGGATGCGGGAGTGCGCCTCCAGCGATACATCGTCCAGGAGTGGGGGACCATCTACAACATTCCAGTGTTGCAGAACGGGTACATAGCGACGTTCGCGGCTGTGGCCGCGTGCCTCGCACTGGCGTTCGGAGCGGGTGGTGCGGACGGCCAGGGCGGCATGATCATCTGGCCTCTTTTCGGCACCACGAACCAGTTGCTGGCGGGGCTGACGTTGCTTGTGATCAGCGTCATGCTGGTCAAACTGGGGCGCCGATACATCTTCACACTCGCGCCCATGTTGTTCGTCACGTTGATGTCTCTGGCTGCGGCGATCTATCAGCTGTGGGATCTGTTCACGACCGGCCAGTATTTCTTGGTGGCGGTGGATGTGGTTGTCATCATCATGGCGCTCTTCGTTCTCCTCGAGTCTCAGTCCGCCTTTTCGCGCGAGAAGAAGGCTGCGGCCGAGGCCAGCCGAACTGGAATCAACGTCTGAACGAGCATGAAGTGGCCTGACATCAAGAAGAAGCTCGACGGGTGGGCGTACCTGGCCTCCGAGTTCTACAACGCGCCCTACCGGGGTGTCGTAGCGCGTGCGAAGCGCGAGCAGGATGATCTCTTCATGCTGCTCATCTTCTCGGAGATGATGGGGGTCCCGAACCCCGCCACGTACTACACGCTGGAACTTCAGCCAGTCTTGATGGAGCGGTTCCACGAGTGGCATCAGCGCATGGGTATGGAGCATTCGCCCCTCGATGAGTTCCGATGTTGCTAGCGCCTGCACCGGTTTGGGTGCCAGCAACGAAAATTGCCAGGGGCTCTCCCAAGGGTTGTTGAGGGGCAGTGCACCGGCTCTTCGACCGACGCATCGTCTTCGTGGGCGGGAAGGGCGGTGTCGGAAAGACCACTACCGCCGGTGCGCTCGCACTGATGGCGGCCGACGCGGGTCGTACGACCCTGATCGTCTCAACGGACCCGGCCCACTCTCTCGGCGACGTTTTCGATATTCGGATCGGAAACCAGGAAACCCCTCTCGGACCGAACCTCACGGGTCTGGAGATCGACCCGGAGGCCGAAGCCGATCGCCACATCGCTTCGGTCAAAATGAGCATGAAGTCGCTGGTGGCCCCCAAGATGTACGGCGAGATCGACCGGCAACTCGAGCTTGCCCGCCACTCTCCCGGCACGATGGAAGCGGCGCTGCTCGAGCGCATGGCCGATCTGATGGCCGACGCGAGGAGCCGCTTCGATCTGCTGATATTCGATACCGCCCCGTCGGGCCACACCATCCGCCTTCTCGCGCTCCCGGAACTGATGGCGGCCTGGAGCGACGGAATGCTCGGATATCGGGACCGGTCACGGAAACTGGGCGAACTTCTCCACGTGTTCGGCAAGCAGCATTCGAGGGAAGACGAGTTCGGGATGATCGGCGGATCCCACGAGGAGCCGGACTCCAGCCGAGACGTTCAGATCCGAGACATTCTGCTGACCCGGCGCCGGAAATTCCATCGGGCCCGTGAGCTCCTGACCGATGAGACGCTGACGGCGTTTGTCCTCGTGCTCACCGCGGAAAAGTTGCCGATTCTCGAGACCAAGAAGACGCTCGACCTACTCGCCAAGTTCGACGTGCCGGTGGCGGGGATGATCGTGAACCGCCTGTTGCCGCGTGAGGCGGAGGGCGATTTTCTTCGGGAGCGACGGCTCCAGGAAGACCAGTACAAAGATGAGATCGACCGGACGTTCAAGGGGCTTCAGCGGGTCTACGTACACCTCTTGCCGCACGACGTGCACGGGGTGGAGACGCTTCTCGAAATCGGCAAGAACATCGTGCGGCAGTTGAGTGACAACTCCGCACCAGGTTAGGTCGTGAGGTCACTCCAGCGAATCTCCGCCGCGATCGACCGGCTCAATGACCGGATCGGATCGGCCATCCAGTGGCTTGCGCTGGTCACGGTAGTCATCGGAGCGTTCAACGCCATCGCCCGCTACGCGGGTCGCTACACCGGCGTATCGCTCAGCTCGAATGCGTACCTCGATCTCCAATGGTACCTCTTCAGCCTCATCTTTCTGATGGGAGCCGCGTACGGGCTGAACCATGACTACCACGTTCGCGTCGACGTGCTGTACTCGCGGTTGGGACGCCGGGCACGCGCTTGGATCGACCTGGTCGGCTCGGTTCTCTTTCTGGTCCCCTTCGCCGCATTGATGCTCTGGGTCTCGTGGGGGCCGGTGTACCGTAGCTGGGCCATCCTCGAGGCCTCGCCCGATCCCGGTGGCCTGCCGCGTTATCCCATCAAGGCCGTCATCCTCGTGGCGTTCTTTCTCCTCCTTCTTCAGGCGCTCAGCCAGATCGTGAAGAACGCTGCGATCCTGGCGGGTGATGAACGGCCCCCCAAACCAGTGGCCGAGGGCGACTAGTGCCAGAGGTCTGGGGGCCGGCCATGTTTCTGGGGGCGCTCGCTCTCATCTTCACAGGGTACCCGGTCGCGTTTGCGCTTGCCGGCGTCGCCTTGGTTTTCTCCCTCCTGGGAGCCCTGGTAGGGCACTTCGATCTCGTCCTGTTACGGGCGCTTCCGGACCGGACGTTCGGGATCATGGCGAACTACACGCTCCTGGCCATCCCCTTCTTCATCTTCATGGGCACGGTCCTCGAGAAGTCCGACTTGGCCGAAGACCTTCTGGAGACGATCGGCATTCTGTTCGGCCGTTTCCGGGGCGGGTTGGCGATCGGCGTCATCGGCGTGGGCGCGTTGCTGGCTGCCGCGACCGGTGTGGTTGGGGCGTCGGTAACCGCGATGGGGCTGATCTCGCTCCCGGTGATGGCGCGAAACGGCTACAAGGACGAGCTGACACTCGGGGTCATCGCCGCAGCCGGCACGTTGGGGCAGATCATCCCGCCAAGCATCGTGTTGATCGTGCTCGCCGATCAGCTGGGCGTGTCGGTCGGCGCGCTCTTCCGCGCGGCTCTGGTCCCGGGGCTGATCCTGACGGGGGCGTACGTGGTCTACGTGATCGGCGTCGCCATCGTGCGGCCGGACGAGGCACCCGCCATGCCCGAGGAGTCGCTCGACATCGGTGGTACAGAGCTGCTCCGCCGCGTCATGGGCTCAATGCTCCCGCCGTTGGTCCTGATTCTGGTGGTGCTGGGCAGCATCTTCGCCGGTGTTGCCACACCGACAGAGGCCGGGTCGCTGGGTGCCTTGGGCGCGATGGGGCTCGCTGCCGTGCGCCGGCGCCTGTCCATGGAGGCACTGAAGGCCGCCATGCGCGAGACGACGCGCCTGACAATCATGGTCATGTTCCTGCTGATCGGCTCGACCGTGTTCACGCTCGTATTCCGCGGGCTCGAGGGCGATCTCTGGATCGCCGACATGCTGACCGGCCTCCCAGGCGGATCGCTCGGCTTCCTCCTGGTCGTCAACGCCGTGGTCTTCGGGCTCGGCTTCTTCATCGACTTCTTCGAGATCGCCTTCATCATCGTGCCGTTGATCGTGGCGCCTGCCCAGATCCTGGGCCTCGACCTGACGTGGCTGGGGATCGTATTGGCCGTGAACATCCAGACGTCGTTCCTCACACCCCCGTTCGGCTTCTCACTCTTCTACCTCAGGGGTGTCGCCCCGCCAAACATTCCTACGACCACGATCTACCGCGGGGTCATTCCGTTCATCGTGATCCAGTTGATCGTGCTCGGGGGTTTGATCGCGTGGATCTGGGTGTGACGGACTCAGCCGCCGGTCGCCCCCGCGGTCACACCTGTCACGTCGCCTTCAGCGATCACACCCGCCGTCAGCATCGCGTCGGTGAGCCAACCCTCCACATTCAGATCGATTATGACGCTGGCTGTGGTCCCACCCTCAGACACGGTGAACTCGCTCACGGATACTTCCACTTCCAAGTTGGTGGTGTCGCCCGCCACGGACGAGCCCGTGTTGGTGAAGGTCGTGCCGGCATCGGTGACGTCGAAGGTGACCCCGGACAAGGTGAGGCGCACCCGATCATACTTGCCGGCCGGGACGCTCTGGGCCCCGTGGACCGAGGTCGAGGTCGAGCTCTGAAGCGTCACCGAGATGCCGTTGAGCGAGCCCATGGACACCACTTCATCTCCGGTCGAGATTAGCTGCGCTCGGTAGTTGCCATTCGCCGTACCCATGAATCCCGCCGCCCCCGCGGGGTTGTCGCCCACTACCACATTCACTATTCCCGTCACATTGGGATCGAGCGGATCGTCACCGCAGCCAACGAAGGCGATGGCGGCGGCCGCCCAGAAAAGCGTGTATCGAATAGGTCGTAATTTCATTTCGTTGTCTCCCGTAAGTCACTCTTAAGTCACTTTCCTACATATACATGCGACGGTTGGGGAGCAACATTCATGCCAGAGGGAGGTCTCTTGCGGCGCTGAGGAGATCGAATTCGGCGCGGCTTCAGGTCGGAAGCCCCATCGGTTTCAGAAAGCTGTGGATGAGGTACGGTGGGTCGGCGTTCTAAGTCCTGGAGAACGCGAACTCGGCGTACACCGACTCGTTGCTGGCAAAGTAGGGGAAGCTCCGGTCCCGGAACTCACTCCACGACGTGTAGACCCTTCGGAAGTCCTCGTCCGCCGCGGCCTGCTCCTCGAGGTAGGCGTTGCTCTCGGTCCAGGCGGCCTCGAGGATTTCGTCCGAGAACCTTCTCAAGGTCACGCCCTGTTCGTTGGTGAGACGTTCCAAGGCCGCGGGGCTCTCCGCGTCATACCGGGCCATCATCATGAGGGTGGCATCGTTGCATGCGCTCTCCAGCGCGGCTTGGTACGTGAGGGGCAGGTCGTTCCATGCGTCGAGGCCGATCTGTAGAACGGTCGACGGTCCCGGCTCCCACCACCCCGGCACGTAGTAGTTCTTCGCGATCTCGTGGAATCCGAGCTTCTCGTCGTCGTACGGTCCTATAAACTCCACGGCGTCGATCACACCACGCTCCAACGCCGGGTAGACGTCTGGGGCGGCGAGGACGTGGACCGTGATGCCCAGGCGTGCCATGATCTCTCCCGCGAGCCCGGGGATTCGCATGCTCAGGCCCCGCAGGTCCGCAAGGGTTTCGATGGGTCTCCGAAACCACCCGCCGAACTGGGCTCCTGTGTTACCGCAGGGAATCGGGATTATTCCGAAGTCCGAGTAAATCTCCCGGAGCAGATCCACCCCACCGCCCTGGTTCAGCCAGGCCGTCTGCTGGCGCGCGTTGAGCCCGAAGGGGATGGAAGTTCCGAACGCGAGTGCCGGGTTCTTGCCGATGTAGTAGTAGTCACTGGTGTAGCCAGCGTGCACCGTGCCGGCCTGTACGCCATCCATCACCTGAAGCCCGGGAATGAGCTCGCCCGCCGAGAACACTCGGATGGTGAAGCGGCCGCCAGTAAGGGCCTCGACCCGATCCGCGACGAGGAGGGCGGTCCCGTGAAGAATGTCCAGACTCGTCGGAAAGCTCGTGGCCATGCGCCAGCTGACTCGAGGACCGGAGGCGTCGCCGTCCCCGCCGGCACTTTGCGTTTCGGGGCTCTCGCAACCGGCCAGAATGCTCGTTCCTGCGGCTCCGAGGCCCGCCTTCCTGACGAATTCTCGACGATTCAGATGGTCCATGGTGTGCTCGCTTGCCCCCTTCAGTCGAAAAGATCTCGGATGGCAGGCTTGGTCACCTTGCCCATGGCGTTTTTCGGCAGATCCTCCAGCAGCAACAGCGACCTGGGAATCTTGTAGTCGGACATGCGCTCGGAGGCCCACTCCTTCAGATCCGGGAGTTCGATTTGTTCCCCGTCACGGGCCACGACCGCAACGGCCACCACCTCCCCCCAGGTATCGTCCGGCAAGCCAACCACGGCACACTCGCTGATCACCGGATGCGTCAGCAAGGTAGCCTCGATTTCCAGGGCCGAGAGCTTGTATCCGCCGGACTTGATGATGTCCACCGACAGGCGACCCATGATGCGGTAATATCCGTCCTCCAGCACCGCCATATCACCGGTACGGAACCATCCGTCCACGAACGAGTCCCGTGTCACGTCGGGCTTGTCCCAGTACTCGGAGAACACCGCGGGCCCGCGAACCTGAATCTCTCCGGGTTCGCCCTCCGCTTCGATCAGCTCGCCCGATTCGCTGATCAATCTGATGACGACGCCTGGCAGCGCCTGGCCCACGGCACCGGGCCTGCGCTCCCCGTCGAGGGGGTTGGAGAGCGCCATCCCGATTTCGGTCATGCCGTAGCGCTCGAGAAGTTTCTGTCCGGTCAAATCAGTCCACTGCTCGTGCACACTGGCCGGCAGCGCGGCCGAACCCGACACCATCAGTCGCATGTGTGCGAATCCGTCGGTGTATCGTGCCCGATCTCCGTCGTCGGCAGCCTCCAGGACCCGGATCAGCTTGACGTAGACGGTCGGGACCGCCATGAAGACCGAATACTGCTTGTCTGCTATGCGCTCCAGGACCGCCGGTGCATCGAAAGAGCCGAAACAGTCCACTCGGGCCCCCGACCACAACGCACAACTCATCACGTTGACGATGCCGTGAACGTGATGCAGCGGCAGAAACAGAGGAATCGAGTCTTCCGATTGCCAACCCCAAGCCTCTGTCAGCGTCGTGATCTGTGCCTGAATGTTGGCGTGAGTGCTCACGACACCTTTGGGTTTGGCGGTCGTGCCACTGGTGTAGAGAATCATTGCCCGTCTGTCGGCCTCTAGCTGTGGCAACGGCACGGACTGTGGCGATGAGATCTCCTCGAGACCGAGCAGGGGCTTCGAAAGCCGATCACAAAGCGGCCTGAGCTCCTCCAGTGAATCCTCGGGCGCGATGATTCGATCGACCCCGGCGTCGGCGATCACGTGTTCGAGCTCGGGGTCCGCCGCGGACAGGCTCAGCGGCACGGCGATCCCTCCGGCCCTCCAGATGCCCCACTGGACGGCTGCGTACTCGAAGCTCCCCGGGATGAGAAAAGCGACGCGCTCTTCCGCCAAGTCGGTCGACCCGTCGAGCAGAGCAGCCGCGATTCCCTCCGACACCGACAGCAGCGAGTCGTACGAATGATCGTGACCGCCTGATGTCAGCGCGACCCGGTCCCCGAAACTCTTTGCCCGCCGAACCAACTCGAGTTCAGGCATGCTTGGCTCTCTCCTCGATCCAGCCGCGTCGTGTCAGAAACGAGCTGCTAGCCCATGATCGCCCTGATGATCACAAAAATCACCGAAGGCCCTAACAGGGCACCCAAGCCAGTATAGAACGTGGCCGTCATCGCGCCATAAGGGACCAGGCGTTCATCGGTGGCGGCCAGCCCGCCCGCCACTCCGCTCGTAGTGCCCATGAGGCCACCATAGATCATGGCCGAACGCGGATTGTTCAATCCGATCAGCGGCGCGACAAACGGTGTTCCAGCCATTACCAGCATGGATTTGACCAGCCCGGCGGCGATGCTGAGCGCCATCACGTCCGAGCTAGCCCCGATGGCTGCACCGGTAACGGGCCCCACGATGTAGGTGGCGGCACCGCCGCCGATCGTGGTCATGCTCACGGCATCGGTATAGCCGAAAGCGTAGGCCACCGCCGCCCCGATCCCAAACGATACGAACACGCCGGCAAACAGAGAGATGACCCCACTCACTCCGGCGCGCGCCAACTCCTTGGTATTCACGCCGAAAGCGGTGGCAATGATCGCGAAGTCCCGAAGCATGCCGCCGCCCATCAATCCGATACCGGCCAATACCTCCAGATCGGCGATGCCGCGGTCCCCTCCGGTCACGACACCTCCCACGTATGCTGCCAACAGGCCCAGCATGATGGCGATAGCCGACCCGTGGAGGTGTCCCCTGGTCAGGCGCCCTGACAGTTGATAGGACACCCACACGGTGATTCCCACGACAGCGAAAGCGGTAATCAAGCCATACCGGCTCATTACCCCCGCCATTAGGTCGATCACGGTGGTCACGCGCTTTGCTCGACGTCTGGGTCCGGCAGTGGGGGCGGCCGTTCACCGCCGATGCGACTGAGCAACGGCACCAGGGCACAGCTGACGACGACGGCCAGGACACCGGCCAGCACTGCAGCGGTCCCGCCTCTTACCGCCGCCACCACGTTCTGGCTGGCCGCCATCGCCACCACTACCGGTATGTAGATTCCACTCCAGAAGGTGATGCCCGTCGCGGAGATGGGGCGGAGGCGACCGCTGGCCTGCCCTTTCGCAGCGACCAGAATCAGCAGCAACATGGAGATACCGACACCGCCGACATTCGCGTCGATGCCAATCAGTAGCCCGATCAGCTCCCCTATGAACGCGCCGGCCAGCATGCACCCGGCAAGCAATGCTACGCCGTATATCACCACGGGCGGTACCGGAACACTGCCTTAGGGGTCAGGTCGGATTTCTAGAAGAACGGATTCTCACCCGACTCATGGTCGGTGACGTCGTGGATGACGCTCACCTCGGGCACCGCTTGGCGGACCATGCGCTCGACACCCTGGCGCAGCGTCATGCGTGACATGGCGCACCCTTGGCATCCGCCGCCCATCTCCAGGTAGATCTCGGTGTCTTGGACGCCCACCAGCGTGATCGTGCCGCCGTGCGAGGCGATGGCGGGATTGATCTCCGTTTCCAGGACCGTCTTCACTCGCTCGGCGAGCGGCCCTTCGAGGACCGGCGCCGCAGGCTGCGCGGTCTTGGCCAACGATACCTCGAAGCCACTTTCATTCACGCGCTGGACGAAATCGACTGTCGCTCCCTCGAGGCGGGAGACGGACTCCTCCTCTACGACGATCGTAAGCTCGCCCACGTCTACGCTCTGCTCGCTCTCACGAATGTCGTCCGGCCCTACGAGCGTGAGCTCGAAGTCGGGCGAAAGGGGCGTGCCGGAAATGCCGATCCGCAGCGCCGTGAACTCACTATCGTCCTGGCCTATATAGCCGCGAACCACTTCAATCGCTTTGTCCGTCAGCGTTATCATCGAAACACTCCTGGGAAACACGTATCGGGGCTCGCGGCCTCTTCAAGCCACGCTGCGCCAGTATACCCGCACTCCCTTCCGGGGTTCTTGTAATCCTTCAACAGCCTTACTGATCAGTTGATGCCTGGGGCGCGCTGATCTAGCTTCCGTCGCTTCGATTCGCCACGACACCGGACTCTCTGGACGACCACGATGGCTGAAACTTCCGTGATGGACAAGCTCACGTCCCTGGCCAAGCGCCGCGGCTTCATCTTTCAGTCGTCTGAAATCTACGGCGGAACCGGGTCGGTATGGGACTACGGTCCGCTGGGCATCGAGCTGAAGCGCAACGTCAAGGAGCGGTGGTGGAGCACGATGGTGCATCAAAGAGACGACATCGAAGGACTCGACGCGTCGATCCTGATGCATCCGCGGGTCTGGGAGGCCTCCGGGCATGTGGACGGCTTCACGGATCCCCTCGTCGAGTGCGGCAACTGCCACCGCCGCTTCCGTGCGGACCTCCCCGAGGTAGAAGGCGGACAGTGTCCCACTTGCGGGACCAAGGACACGTTCGGCGAACCCCGCCTCTTCAACCTCATGTTCAAGACGTTCATGGGCCCGGTGGAGGACGACGCATCATTGATCTATCTGCGGCCCGAGACGGCTCAGGGCTCTTACGTGAACTTCCTGAACATTCAGACGTCGGCGCGCCAAAAGGTCCCATTCGGGATCGCGCAGATAGGAAAGGCATTCCGGAACGAGATCACGCCGGGAAACTTCATCTTCCGGACGCGGGAGTTCGAGCAGATGGAGCTCCAGTTCTTCGTGGAGCCCGGGACCGACGAGGAGTGGTTCGACTACTGGATGAACGCCCGCCTCGAGTGGCATCTCTCGCTGGGGATTCGCAAGGAGAAGCTTCGTTTCCACGAGCACGGACCAGACGAGCTGGCCCACTATGCCAAGAAGGCGCTCGATATCGAGTATGAGCATCCCTTCGGGTGGACGGAGCTCGAGGGAATTCACAACCGGACCGACTTCGACCTCGGACGGCATCAGGAGTACTCGGGCAAACGGCTCGAGTACATCGATACGGCGGCAGGGAAGCGCTTCCTGCCCTACGTGGTCGAGACCGCGGTTGGCGTGGACCGCACGGTCCTGATGGCGCTGGTCGACGCCTATACCGAGGAGGAAGTGGAAGGAGAAGAGCGGGTGCTTCTGAAGCTCATTCCGAGCCTCGCCCCCTTGAAGGCTGCCGTATTCCCCCTGGTCAAGAAGGATGGGCTGCCGGAGATCGCCCAGAAGTTGAACGCCGATCTGAGGTCCCGCTCGATCCCCTCGTTTTACGATGCGGCGGGCTCCATCGGTAGGCGCTACCGGCGCCAGGACGAAGCGGGCACCCCGTGGTGCATCACGGTGGACGGACAGACGTCCGAAGACGGCACGGTCACGATCCGAGATCGGGACTCGCTCGAGCAGGTGCGGGTCGACGCGGGGGCCGTGCCGGGTTGGATTCAGGAGCGGTTGGCCGAGCAGTCCCTCACCTGAGTCGGGAGGCCCTGGTGTCGTCCAAGTCCCAAGTCTTCAGCTCACGTTGGGGCATGCTTCTGGCGATGCTCGGGATGGCCGTGGGCACCGGCAACATCTGGCGCTTTCCGCGGATTGCCGCGTCCAACGGCGGAGGCTCGTTCCTCGTCGCTTGGGCGGTGTTTCTGCTTCTCTGGTCCGTGCCGCTCCTGATTCTCGAGTTCGGGATGGGGAAGGCGACGCGTTCCGGGACGATCGGATCGTTCGTGAAGATGATCGGCCCTGGATTCGCCTGGATGGGGGCGTGGGTGGCCTTCGTCGCGACCGCCATCATGTTCTACTACAGCGTGGTGATGGGTTGGACCATCCGCTTCTTCCTGGCCTCCGTCAGCGGGACTGTTCCCTCGGCCGTGCCCGAAGCCTTTTGGGAGGGATACGCAGGCACACCGGCGGCGTTGGTGACGCACGTCGTGGCGATGGGGATGGGTCTCTTCGTCGTGTCGAAGGGCGTGAAGGGCATCGAGACGGCGGCCAAGTTCCTGATTCCCAGTCTCATCTTTCTCGTGATCGTCCTTGCGATCCGCGCGGTCACCCTCCCGGGGGCGATGGACGGACTGGCTTTCCTGTTCACGCCGCATCTGGCAGACCTGGCGGACTCTACGATCTGGCTGGAAGCGCTGACCCAGAACGCGTGGGATACGGGCGCCGGCTGGGGACTGGTGCTCACCTACGCGATCTACATGAGGAGTCGGGAGGACACGGCGCTCAACGCTTTCGTCATCGGCTTCGGCAACAATGCGATGTCACTTCTCGCGGGCATCATGGTCCTCTGCACCGTGTTCGCCGTGATGCCCGACGCGTCCGACCAGATCGTCGGGGCCGGCAACGAGGGGTTGACCTTCATCTGGGTGCCCCAGCTCTTCGCACTGATTCCAGGCGGTCGGTTCTTCATGTCCCTGTTCTTTCTGGCGCTCGTGTTCGCCGCATGGACGTCCCTCGTGGCGATGATCGAGTTGGCCAGTCGCATCTTGATCGATCTAGGCCTCACCCGGGGCCGGGCGATCGCATTGGTCGGGACCGCGGGTGTCGCATTCGGAGCGCCCAGCGCGCTCAATTGGACGGACACACCGGGTTCCGGACCGTTCTTTGCGAATCAGGACTGGGTGTGGAGCGTTGGCCTGATGCTCTCCGGTTTCTTTTTCGCATTTGCCGTGCTGAAGTACGGCGTGACGGAGTGGCGCGCGAAGTACATCAACACGGGGCACTCGGACATCCATGTTGGCGCTTGGTGGGACTGGAGCATGCGCCTGGTGATCGTGGAGTCGGTAGTGCTCATGGTGTGGTGGCTATATCAGGCCCAGGGCGAGTCGTTCAACGCGACATGGACGCTCTTTTCAGCGTACAACGTCGGAACGGTCCTGATTCAGTCGGCGATCGCAATCACGGTCTTTCTACTGCTCAATGGTTGGCTCGCCCGAAAGCTTTCGGGGGCCGGAGCTCCGGCGCCCGTCAGTCCCGCCGCGGACCACGACGGACCGGATCTCCACGCCGGACCGGACCTCCGCTGACGTCTGAACGAGACCATGGCGAAGGAATCGAAGCGCGCCAGGGCGGACCGTGCCGCCGAGGTATTCGGTTTGTTGACGGAAGAGTATCCCGAGGCTCATTGCGCCCTGACGCATAGCGACGCTTACCAACTGGGTGTCGCGACCATTCTCTCCGCTCAAACGACCGACGAGCGCGTGAACATGGTCACGCCCACCCTCTTCGAGCGGTATCCGACGCCCGCCCACCTCGCCGACGCCCGACCGGAGGACGTGGAGGAGATCATCCACACCACCGGATTCTTCCGAAACAAGACGAAGAATATCATCGGATTCGCGGCTGGTGTCACAGAAGACCACGGTGGCGAGGTTCCGCGCGTCATGAAGGAGTTGACCGCGCTGCCGGGCGTCGGGCGGAAGACCGCAAATGTGATCCTGGGCAATGCGTTCGGAATCGATGAGGGGGTCGTGGTCGACACCCACGTGAAGCGGCTCTCGACTCTCCTCTCCTTCACCAAGGAGAAGACCCCGGAAAAAATCGAAGGAGACCTCATGGGGCTGTTCCCCCAGGAGCGGTGGACCTTGTTGGCGCACTTGTTGATCTTCCACGGGCGCCAGGTCTGTATCGCCAGAAGGCCGAAATGCGAGGCGTGCGTGATGTCCCACCTTTGTCCCTCTTCGAGGGTTTGACAGTATTCGCTGACTGGAAATGGAGTCGAACATGAGCGGAGAGTCCCCCGACCGAGCCTCGGCACTGGCTCTTCTCGAGAGTTGGGTCGAAAACGACGGCCTGAAAAAGCACATGTTGGCGGTGGAGGCATCCGTGCGGCATTACGCCCGAATCCATGGTGAGGATGAAGACCTCTGGGGAACGGCAGGGCTTCTCCACGACCTCGACTGGGAGAAGTATCCGGACGAGCACCCGCGGCGGGGTCTCGCCGAGCTGGAGGATCGCGGCTACCCCGACGCGATTCTGCAGGCGATTGCCGCCCATGCGCCTGACCGGACGGGTGTAGAGCCGGATGGGCTGCTCGATCGCGTCCTCTTCGCCTGCGACGAGCTTGCCGGGTTGGTGTACGCCTGCTGCCTCGTAAGGCCCAACGGGATCGACGACCTCAAGCCGAAGTCGGTCACCAAGAAGTTGAAGGACAAGGCCTTCGCGGCCGGGGTCAACCGGGCCGATGTCGCACGGGGTGTCGAACTCTTGGGGATCGAACGTAGTGAGCACATCCAAAACGTGATCGACGGGATGCGGAACATAGCCGACGTTTTGGAAGTTCGAGCAGAGGATCGACTTTAGGTGAATCTTTAGGGGGGTCCGGAGATCCACCTTCCGAAGAGGACTGCCCTTTGAGAGAAACGGCCCTTTTGAGAGAGACCGCCCTTTGAGCCGCCCTTCGAGGCCTATCGGGCTGGCCATCCCGGTGATGGCGGCGCTTGCGGTGTCTGTCGGGCTCGTTCCCAGCGGGCTCGGCGCCCAGGACGTCGAGTTGCTTGCGGAGCACTATGGCACGATCCCCCCCGGCGCGTATTTCGAGGAGCTTAGCCGCAACCCCGCCGCGTACCGTCCGGCCAGGGGTTGGAGATCCCGGTTGGGGTCGCGCACACCTACGGGTGCTCCCGGAGTCGCGGCGCTGAGAGCGGCGGGCGTCCTGGGCCCTCGGGGAGGGGGCGTCGTCGGCACCTTCGAGATTCCCCTACTGCTCGGTCGCTACTCTGACACACCGTCGATTCCCAACGCGAACGTCGGGGCCTCCTTGGGCATACCTCTCACAGTGGGCGTCGTTCAGCAGGAATTCTTCGACGGCCCGAACAGCCGATTCAAGACGATCCCAGAGTTCTACACGGAGCTCTCCGGTGGTCTGGTCACGCTGGTGGGCGAGACGCAGGACTGGTTCCAGGCGAGCCTCACTGCCGACGATGTCGCCGGAATCAGCAACGGTCTTGGTTCGGCGGACGATGTCGGCGAGTTCATTCTCGAGCTCCTCGCGAACGCGGACGCCGCAGGAGTCGACTGGGGTGACTACGACAACGACGGGCCCGATGGAACGCCCAACTCCGGCGACGACGACGGCTACGTGGACCTCTTGGCCGTCATGCATCCCACGTCGGGCGCCGAGTGTGGTGGAAGCGGCCCCGGTCTAGTGTGGTCTCACTTCTGGCAGCTCGTCTTCTCTGCAGGACAGGTCTTCAAGACATCGACACTTTCGCCCAGCGGTGATTCCATTGTCGTCGACGACTATACGATCCAGCCGGTTCTTTCGTGCAATGCTTCCGAGATCAACGAGATCGGAGTCTTCGCGCACGAGCTCGGCCACGGCTTCGGGCTTCCGGATCTGTATGCCGTAGGGGCGAGCCACGGCGGAGTGGGGCGCTGGGGATTGATGGGTACGGGCCCGTGGGGCTGTGACGGATCGGGCGCCGAGGCACCTTGCCATATGACCGCCTGGAGCAAGGACGTGCTGGGTTGGACCAACGTCACCACGTTGGCGCCGGACGCCGATCTTGGAACGCTCTCCCTCGATCCGGTGGAGACGACCGGCAAGGTCATCAGGATCGACGCGGGCGATGGAAGCGGTGACTACTATCTGTTGGAGAACCGGCAACGCCTCGGTTTCGACGCGAGCCTTCCGGCTCCGGGGCTTTTCGTTTGGCAGATCGACACCGATGTGGTGAACGGCTCATGGGGCGCCAATCAGGTGAATACGTTGGCGTCCCGCATGGGTGTATGGCTTCGGCAGGCTGACGGCAACAACGCTTTGGCTCAGCCGGGTCAGCGGGGCGATGCCGGAGATCCGTTTCCCGGCGACTCCGCTGCGACGTCGTTCCACGCAGGGACGGTGCCGTCCGCCTTCACCTACAATGGCTTGAACGGATTGGGCGGCATCCCGGCGAATACGGCTGCTGGCACCACTCTGTTGAACATCCAACAGGTGGTGGTGGGCGGCCAGATGGAGTTTCAGGCGCTCACTGGGTACCAGGACGTGACGCTGCAGTCGACCGGTCTCGGCGCGTCCGGGAGTGTTTTCACGGTGGACGGCGTCGCTTCTGCCACGACGAGTTTGCTCTTTACGTCAGCGCCCTTCCAGGGGCATACGCTCGAGGCTGGCGGTGGGGCTGCAGCTCCGAGCGGTCCGGGGTTCCGGCACGGCTTTCTGGCGTGGAGTGACGGTCAGCCGCGTGTCCGGAGCTGGGTGACGGGGACGTCCGATGCGACGCTCACGGCGACCTATGGGAACTCCGAGGTGAGCTTCGCCATCACGCTCGAGAGTCCGGTACCTGGGGTGGTGCCGGGCGTAGTGGTTCTCAATCCGGATTCCGAGTCCGGCTGGATCCGCGAGGCGATCAGCGTGAGTGTCCTCGTGCAACCCAGTACAGGTGTGGCGTTCAGGGATTGGACGGGGGCGTTGGCGGGCCAGCCCAACCCCACCGTAGTCGTCCTTTCCACCCCGAGTGCGGCCACTGCACGCTTCGATCTCACCTACGCCGTATCATCGGACGCCGGGATGCAATTGAACGTGGGTGCGGCCTCTGACGTCGATCTTCGATTCACGGTCGCGAACGCCAACCAGCCCCTGGCGTGGGTTGCGAGTGGCCTGCCTTCGGGCCTGTTTTTCGTAGGAGGGACGGAGGGGGCTCTGCAGGGGGCGCCTCTGGCCATGGGGAATTTCGTGATGACGGTCCGGGCTACCGATGCCATCGGACTGACGGGTGCCGTCGACGTCGACCTCACGGTGGGCCCGCCCGAC
This sequence comes from Longimicrobiales bacterium, assembly GCA_965249775.1. Taxonomy (GTDB): domain Bacteria; phylum Gemmatimonadota; class Gemmatimonadetes; order Longimicrobiales; family Gaopeijiaceae; genus UBA822. Next base: position 1,322,432 of record OZ252253.1, on the reverse strand, counting down.
GAGGGGCTTCAGGCCATGGCCGAGCCGTTCATGTCGACTGGGACGGTGAATAACGCGCTCGAGACCTTCCTCGACCTCCAGGGTGACGCGGATGGCACATACGACCTGGGCGACTTTCGTCTGTGGGTTCTGGGCAATCCGAACCATCCAGTGAGCACGCCGGCTGGGCCGGCAGCCACGGACCGAGTCTTTGCGCCTGATGTGATCGTGATTCCCCTCGAGGGGACTCCGCTCTCCGAGGGGACTCCACGATGAAGTGGGTAAGGCTGGTCGCGGTCGTCGGGGTCGTGTCGATGCTCGGCGCATGCGATTGGGGACCGAGGGGCTCCGGCCAGCTCACCGGCATCGTTACGTCGGGGGCGAGTTCCGTGGGTGCGATCGTTCTCGAGATCAGTGGGCCCGGGGTCCAGGGGTTCTCGGACGCCGGCAAGAACAGGGTCTTCTTCGCCGAGCGGGAAACCGATGTCTATCGGGTAGTGCTCGTTGCGCCGGACCCCGACCGAGTCCAATTCAGTGTTGCTGTGGACGATGTCCAAGGATCACCCCTGACCGTAGCCGTCGTCGAGGCGGTCGACGACAACAACACGCCGATCGCCGACCTCAGTGGGATTGCGGTCGCGCTGAGTCGATGACCCCGCCTTCGGCGCTTGCGTCCGGTGTCTCCCGCTAGGAGAATGGGCGTATGACGACTTCTGCAGTAATCACGATGGTGCTCATTCTCGGGTTCGTTTGGGGCGGATTTTCCTTGGCCTTGTACGCTGCAGTCCGCAAGGAGTCCGGAAAGGGAGAGTAGCCTTCCAGAACGCTTGCCCGAGTTGCCGTTTACGGTACCTTTCGCCGTGATGTCTGCTCCGCTTCGCACAGCGTGGATCAGCCGACCCAGCGGCCCCCAGCCCCCCGTATTTTCCGTTGCCTAGACGCACTGACCTCGAATCCGTCCTCATTCTGGGTTCAGGCCCAATCATCATCGGTCAGGCGTGCGAGTTCGATTACTCGGGAACCCAGGCCGTGCGCGCCCTCAAGGAAGAGGGTTATCGCGTGGTGCTGGTCAATTCCAACCCGGCCACGATCATGACGGACCCGGATCTGGCGGACCGCACCTACATCGAACCGCTCACGCCCGACTGGGTCGAGCGGGTCATCGAGCGGGAAAAGCCTGACTGCCTGTTGCCCACGATGGGTGGCCAGACCGCGCTCAACATCGCCATGGACCTGGATCGGCGGGGAGTGCTCGAGACGCACGGCGTCGAGCTGATCGGAGCGAACGCGCGGTCCATTCGAATGGCCGAGGACCGTGAGGAGTTCGCTGCGGCAATGGCGCGTATCGGGCTGGAGCTTCCGCACGGCGGCTTCGCCCGCACGATGGACGAAGCGATGACCATCGTCGAAGACACGGGTTATCCGGCGATCATCCGCCCCAGCTTTACGCTCGGCGGTACCGGAGGGGGCATCGCGTACAACGCGGATGAGTTCAGGACGGCCGTCAGACGCGGCTTGGACACGTCGCCTATCACCGAGGTCCTCATCGACCGGAGTGTCATCGGGTGGAAGGAGTACGAGCTCGAGGTCGTCCGGGACGCCTCGGATAACGTCATCATCGTGTGTTCCATCGAGAATTTCGATCCGATGGGGGTCCACACGGGTGACTCCATCACTGTGGCCCCCTCCCAGACGCTCACGGATGTCGAGTATCAGCGGATGCGCGATGCCGCTATCGCGATCATACGTGAGATCGGTGTCGAGGCCGGCGGCTGTAACATCCAGTTCGCCGTGGATCCGCAGACGGGCGAGATGCTCGTCATCGAGATGAACCCCCGGGTGTCCCGCTCCTCCGCACTCGCCTCCAAGGCCACCGGGTTTCCGATCGCCCGAGTGGGGGCGAAGCTGGCGGTCGGCTATCTGCTCCACGAGCTGCCCAACGACATCACCAAGACCACACCCGCTTCCTTCGAGCCGACGCTCGATTATGTGGTGGTAAAGTTCCCGCGTTTCGCTTTCGAGAAGTTCCCCGAAGTGAACCCGGTGCTCGGCGTGCAGATGAAGGCGGTCGGAGAGACCATGGCGATTGGGCGGACTTTCGCTAGTGCGTGGCAAAAAGGGATTCGCGGCCTGGAGATCGGACGAAGCGGCTGGGTTGTGGGCGACCGGCTCGAAGACGACGGACTCGAGTCGGATGAGCCCGAGGCTCTGCTGGCAGCCCTCCGTCGACCGACCGCCGAGCGGGCGTTTCAGCTCAGACGCGCACTGGACGGAAGGCTCCCGATGGAGGAAATCCAGGAAGCAACCGGGATCGACCCCTGGTTCTTGTATCAACTGCTCGAGATCGTCGAACAGGAGGCCTGGTACAGTGAGCTGGATGAAGTAGGAGCCGCCGAGCTCAGGTTCATGAAGCGGAACGGCTTCTCCGACGTGCAGCTCGCGAATCTCCGCTCCGAGGGGGAAGACGAGGTTCGGAACAGGCGCTGGGAGTGGGGCATTCGCCCGACGTACAACGTCGTCGATACGTGTGCGGGCGAGTTCCCCGCAGAGACGCCCTACTACTATTCCTCGTACGAACAGGAAGACGAGTCGAACCCGTCGGCGCGAGAGAAGATCATCGTTCTCGGGAGCGGTCCGAATCGTATCGGGCAGGGGATCGAGTTCGACTACTGCTGTGTGCAGGCGGTGATGGCGCTTCGGGAAGCCGGGTACGAGACGATCATGATCAACTCCAATCCCGAGACCGTGTCGACCGACTTCGATGTGAGCGACAAGCTCTACTTCGAGCCACTCACCTTCGAGGATGTTCTCGAGATCGTCGAGCGCGAGCGGCCCCTCGGCGTGGTCGTCCAGCTCGGTGGCCAGACACCGTTGAATCTTGCTGAACGGCTGGAAGCGGCGGGCGTTCCCATCCTCGGCACCTCTGTGGACGCCATCGACCGGGCCGAGCACCGGGGCCGTTTCGAGGAGGTCTGCAGGATCGTCGGGGCGACGGTGCCCAAGAATGGAATGGCTACGAGCGAGGAGCAGGCTCTCATGGTAGCCGAGGACGTCGGGTACCCGGTGCTGGTGCGCCCGAGTTATGTGCTCGGGGGCCGGGCAATGGAGATCGTCTACGATGAGGCCTCGCTCAAGAACTACTTCGAGCGCGCCGTGCGGGCTTCTCCCGATCATCCGGTTCTTATCGACCGCTTTATCGAGGACGCGTTCGAAGCCGACGTTGATGCGCTGTCGGACGGTACGGACGTCGTGATCGGCGGCATCATGCAGCACATCGAGGACGCCGGGGTGCATTCAGGGGATTCGGCGTGCGTGCTACCTCCCTACGCGCTCGGAGCGGTCGAGTTGGAGGAGATCCGCCAGAAGACTCGCCGCTTCGCCTTGGAGTTGGGGGTGGTTGGGCTGCTCAACGTCCAGTACGCCATACGGGATGGCGTCGTGTACGTTTTGGAGGTCAATCCCCGCGCTTCGAGAACCGTGCCGTTCGTTAGCAAGGCGACGGGCGTCCCGCTTGCTCGCCTTGCCGCCCGGCTCATGGCGGGTGAGATGCTGGCGGACATGGAGGTCCCCGAAGAGCCGCCCGTGGCCGGGGTGGCCGTGAAGGAGGCGGTCTTCCCCTTCGCCCGTTTCGAGGTCGACATTCTACTCGGACCCGAGATGCGTTCGACGGGGGAGGTCATGGGGTTCGACGACTCGTTCGGGATGGCCATCGCCAAGGCTCAGGCTTCGTCGTACAACCTGCTTCCGGTGAAGGGTGGTGCGTTGATCGTTACGGTCAACGATCGGGACAAGCCCACGGTCACTCCGATTCTGAGGAGGCTCCACGATCTGGGTTTCGAAATCCGCGCGACCAAGGGGACGTACGAACATCTGATGCGCCTGGGGATCCCCGCTGTGCGGGTCTACAAGGTCGGAGAGGGACGGCCCCATATCGTAGACCAGATCGTGTCCGGAGAGGTGGCCATGCTCATCAACACGCCCCTGGGCAAGAAGTCGCAGTACGACGACTACGCCATGCGGAGGGCCACGATCATGCACAACGTCCCGTACTTCACCACGATGTCTGCGACGAGCGCGGCATGTGATGCGCTCATCGCTCTGCGCTCGAGGACGTACCAGGTCCGGACACTCCAAGAGCGCATCGCCGACGCGAAAGCCTTGGCGGTGGTGGGGGCCGGTGACTGACTTCGCCCCGCCCGTGGGGTTTCTCCTTCATCCAGACGCACCGCTCCACGATACGGGTTGGGGTCACCCGGAGCACCAGGGCCGGCTCCGGGCCCTGGCCTCCACCGTAGGCCAGGATCTGCTGGCGCTGCACGAAAAAGTCGTACAAGTCGAGCCCGGGCAGGTGACCGAAGATGACCTCCTTCGTGTGCACACATCGGACCACCTAGGGCTCCTTCGTGAGGCCGTGAACCAAGCTGGAAAAGAGGGCTCCCGGGTACACCTGGACGCCGATACGGTCGTTTCAGCTGCCTCGTGGGACGCCGCTACCGGGTCCACCGCGGCGCTCCTTACTGCCGTAGGAGAGGTTGCATCAGGGACGTTGGCCTCTGCGTTCGTGGCGACGCGCCCTCCAGGACATCATGCGACGCCGGACCGTGCCATGGGCTTCTGTCTGATCAACCACGTGGCTGTCGCAGCGCGGTGGCTCCAGGCGACTGGCGGCGCCGAGCGTGTGCTGATCGTGGACTGGGACGTGCACCATGGGAACGGCACGCAGGACACGTTCTACGACGATGGCACCGTATTCTACTTGTCGCTGCATCAGTCGCCTCATTACCCGGGCACCGGTGCGGCTGAAGAGACCGGCGTAGGCGATGGAGCGGGCTGGACACTCAATGTTCCGCTGCCGGCGGGCACTTCGGTGGCCGAATACGGGGAGCAATTCTCGCGCGCGCTAGAGCAGGGGCTGGAGACCTGCCGGCCGGACTTTATCCTGATTTCGGCGGGCTTCGACGTCATGGCGGGAGATCCGTTGGGAGGGATGCTCCTGGAGCCCGAGGATCTTCACGCGCTCACGCTGGAGGTGATGGCTGCTGCGGCCCGGGGGTCCATGGCAGGCGCGGCCACGGAGTCCGGCGACCACGGCTCGCGCGCTGTGGGCGTCGTGGCTGCCCTGGAGGGTGGCTATGATCCTGCCCGGACCGGCCTGGGCGCGGCGGCCGTCTTGCGGGCATTGGCGGGGATCGAGCTGGGAGGCAGTTGACGACCGAACGACGAGTGGTACCATTTCTTGACACCGAACCCATGGATGGTCTGAAATTCACGATGGACCGGCCCCACCCACGTAGGGAGTGCGGAAGGGGGCTGGTGAAGAGAGTTCGCGAGTATTTGCGGAAATGCGGCAAACTGTAGTTCTGGGAGGTGTAGCCGATGATCGAGTATAGGGGGTATACCGGGACGTTCGAGTACGATCCCGGGCTGGAGCTGCTGGCAGGCCATGTCATCGATCTGCGGGACGAGATCTATTTCGAGGGCGAGTCCGTTACGGAGCTCAAGTCGTCCATGCACCGCGCCGTCGACCACTACCTGGCGGTTTGCAACGAGCGCGGCGACACACCCGACAAGCCGTTCTCTGGGCAACTACGGCTTCGGATGGACCCGCAGCTGCATCGCTCCGTTGTGATCGCAGCGTCGACGGCCGGAAAGAGTCTCAACACTTGGATCGTCGAAACCCTCCAGGGTGCGTCCGATTAAGGCCACCTCCGCGATTGGGGGTGGCCGTCCCAACGAGCCGCCACTATCAGTATGGTTGTCCAGTCTCGCGCCGTGACCACCCTAGGAGAGCGAGCGTTGAATGATGCATGGGCTCAAGACAACATCTTGTGTGCTGCCATTTCTATCTTGCGTGCTGGCATTTCTGTTCGTGCCATCGGTCATCGAAGCACAAGTTGGCGGAAGTCTCGTACAATTCCCTCCGGCGGATCTCACTCTGGAGATTTCCGAGACCACAGATGGCAAACCTGTTATTTCGACGGACACGATTGAATTGATAACAGGCGAATACTACCGTCTCAACGTGACCAGTAGCGGAGAGACAGACTGGCGGTTGGAAATGCCAGATCTCTTGCAAAACTCTCACCTGCGATTGGTCACCGTAAACGATGGCATCGAAATACATCTGCAAAGCATGGTGTTTCGTGCGATCGAATTCGACCGACCTGGAAAGATATCGTTGAGTTTCACTCCGATCAGACCGGGGGCTTACGCCTTTACGATCGGGAGAAATCCCATTGCCCAGGGATTGTCTCGCGGGCAAGTCGGCGTTCAGGAAGCCGATCGGCGTGCCGAAGGGCGGTTTGTCGTGAGATGACGGGCACTGACGGGGATCGACCTGAGTTGTCGGGTGTAGTCATGAAGATGCTCAAAACATTGCGGAGTGTTGCGTGCTTTGCTGCGATCGTCTCAGCGGCCCAGGTGCAGCCACTCGTTGCTCAGGGTCAGGGCGATGCGCTGCCGGGGCCACTGGAGCCTCATCCCGCGGCCGACGAGGCGATTGCCCGGATCAAGTCGCCGTATTGACCCGGTCAAATGCTGCAGGTCTGCAGCTCGGACACCGGTGGGGCGCTGCGAGACAGTATTCAGGCGATGGCCCGCGAGGGCTGGACCACAGACGAGCTCGTCGATTGGGTGCTCGCCAATCACGGTGAAGAGTACCTCGCGTATCCCGAGGTGTCGGGGACCGGATTGTTAGCCTGGCTGGTTCCGCCAGGCGCCATCCTGCTTGGGATCCTGGCTGTTATGACCGCCTTGCGGTACATGCGGCGGGGCTCCCCACCCGAGGACACGGCCGCCCTGGAGCTCTCCACGGAGGAAGAGGATCGCCTGCGGGAAGCGATGAAGGAGATGGAGTCGGCAGACGAGCCGGTCTTCTAGCGAGCACCCCGCTCGCGGTACCCAACGCTCATTGGCCCCCCGACCCACCCCGGCCTAACTTCCGTCATGTCCCCCGATACCCATGGTGGCGCCCGCGTCGATATGGAAACTCCTTCCATGCTCGACCTGGTCCACCTGAGCCGCCGACCGCTGTTTCCCCCAGGCGGTATCGACATTTGCCGTCAGATTGCCCTTCTCACGGGCATGAAGGCGGGCGATGAGGTCCTCGTTGTTCCGTCGGGATTAGCGGTCACCCTGGAGCACTACGTTCGCGAGTACGACGCACACGGCTCGGGAGTTGAAGACGATCCCGCACTTCTGGACAACGCCGAGGACCGGCTCCGAGCGAACGGGACGCTCGACCGCGTGCATGTCCAGTCGGGAGGGATGGACGAGTTACCCTTCCGGGATGGTATCTTCGACATCGTGATTGCCGAGCTCGGGCTCACGGCGCGCGTTTCCGCGGAAAGTGCAGTCCGTGAAATCGTGCGGGTCGCGAAGCCGGGGGCGAATGTGGTTCTCGTCCAGCCCGTTTGGAAGGCGCCCGTTGACCCGGTTCGTCGCGAAGTTCTCTCTCAACATCTCGGTGGCCGCCCGATCATGGTGGTCGAGTGGAAGAGACTCTTGAGGGACGCGGGCATCGAGGGCTTGCACACCGAGGATTGGTCCGACGAAGAGACGGCTTTTCGGCCGCAGATCACGAAGCCGTTCCCCGACTTCAGTGAGCTGTTCACGTTTAGGGAGAAGCTGGGGATCCTCCGTAGGGCCCGGCGGCGCTGGGGATGGGTCGGCGTCGCGAAAGCTCTCTCCCGGGCGCGGGAGGTACACAAGCTCCTGACCCAGGAGCGGGTCCTCGGACTCGATCTCGTATTGGGCCAGAAGCACGGGCCGGTTCAGCCGGCCACGGAGGCTGTGCCTGGCGAACCTACGGTGGAAGACGAGGCGTCCGAGGAGGATGTTCCGGAGGACGAACAGGTGACGGGCCTACCGCTTTTCGGAGAGGACGGCGAGCCGACGCGATGACCCTCGCGCCCATGAGCAATGGCGATGAAGTCGCCCGGGTGCAGGCCGCGCTCCGAGAAGCCGAGATGGAGGGTTGGTTGTTTTTCGACTTCCGAGGCCAGAACCCGATCGCGACCGCCATGCTCGGTCTGGGCTGGACGTCACGTCGGTCCTTCACGCTGATCCCCGCCGAAGGGGATCCCGTTACGCTGATCCATGCCATCGAGCACTCGTCATGGCGACACTGGCCGTGGGGGATCATCGATTACGCCGGGTGGCGTGAGATGGAGAGCAGGCTCTCGGAGTTGATTGGCGGTCGCAAGCGCTTGGCCATGGAGATCTCTTCCCGTTCGAGTGTCCCCACGCTGGACCGGGTGCCGGCGGGCATCTTGGAGTTGCTCCGAGACGGGGGTGTGGACCCCGTCAGCTCTGGGAACCTGGTCTCCACGTTCCATTCGGTCTGGTCGGCGGAGCAGTTGGAGGCGCATCGGGATTCGGCGGAAACCATACGGGCGGTGGCCATGGACGCCTTTGCACGAGCGGCTGAGCATGCCCAACTCTCCGAGCCGCTGCTCGAGGGCCAGCTGGGTGGATGGATCCGGGAAGAGATGGCGGCACGAGGGATGCCGGTGGGAGCGGATGCACATGTGGCCGTCGGGCCGAACGCCGCGGATCCTCATTACGATCCGCGTGACGCCGGAGATGCCATCGGGGAGGGAGAGGTATTGCTGATCGATCTTTGGGGAAAACCGACCGACGGAGGCGTGTTCGCCGACCAGACCTGGATGGGCATCCTCTCCGGCGTGGTTCCGGACCGGCTTCAGACGATCTGGGAGGCGGTTCGCGGGGCGCGCGAGGCCGGCATCGATTTTCTGTGCTCCTGCCACGAGCAGGGCCGGGAAGTACGCGGCTACGAGGTGGACGACGTCTGCCGCGCGTTCATCGCGGATCGAGACTTCGGTGATTTCTTCGTGCATCGGACTGGCCACTCCATGGACATCGAGCTTCATGGCAGTGGACCGAATCTGGACAACCTCGAGACTCGGGATGACCGCCTGCTCGTTCGCGGAGTGGGGTTCTCGGTGGAGCCAGGCATCTACATTCCAGGCGAAGTCGGCGTTCGGAGTGAGATCAACGTGCATTGGGGGGAGGACGGTCCGGAGGTCACTCCACGGGAGCGACAGGACGAGATTCTCCTCCTCCTGGACACCTAGAAACGTTCTGGGGGGCACGTGGTCATCACCGAGAGGGATGCGGCTGAATGAGCGGCTTGCGCTCCTACGTTCGTGTCGCGCTGCCGCTTCCGCTGGATCAGACCTTCACGTACGCCGTGGATGGTGGCCCTCTCCGATCCGGGACCCGAGTTCTCGTTCCGTTCCAACGACAAGAGCGTATCGGCTTCGTCGTCGGCCATGGAGGAGAGGAGGGGGTCAAGCGCGTCAGGACCGTGCTCTCCGTGATGGACGCCGAGCCCTCGGTGAGCGAGTCTCAAATGCGCCTGGCTCGCTGGATGGCCGATTACTACGTCACGTCGTTGGGGATCGCGCTCAGGACCATGCTTCCGTCGGTGCTCAGTGACACTTCGCGTGACGTGGTCACCCTCACCGATAGGCCGCGAGGCAAGCTGTTGCCCAGAGAGGCGCGCCTGATCGAAGCGCTCGCCCCCGGAGCGGGGCAGTCGGTCGGGGCGCTCAAGCGGGGCCTGCGGATGGGCTCCATCTGGCCGGAGCTACGCAACCTGGCCGCGGCGGGGGTGGTGAGTGTCGAGACGCTCCCGCCTCGTCCACCCCCTGTGAAGACGCAGCGGGTGGTGAGCGTGGCACGTTGGATCGATGATATCGAGGAGCTGAACGGGTTGGTGGGTCGCGCACGGCGCCAGGCGGACGCCTACCAGGCGCTCGCCGTATCCGGCGGGACGGTGGAGTTGGCCCACATGACGCGGCAAGCCGGCTTCAGTCGCGGCGTGATCCGCGGACTGGAAGAGAAGGGGTTGGCCCTCGTGGAGGACCGTGAGGTAGAGCGCGATCCCTTCGCAGGCATTCCAACTGGGGAAGACCAGACCCACACGCCGACGGACCGGCAAAGGGAGGTCATCCGAACGCTCGCCTCCGCGTTTGACGGCGGCCCCAGAGAACCCTTTCTCCTGCACGGTGTGACGGGGTCGGGAAAGACCCTGGTCTACATCGAAGTTCTGAGCCACGTGCTGTCTCGAGGTCGGGGTGCAATCGTGCTCGTGCCGGAGATCTCTCTGACCCCTCAGACGGTGGCCCGCTTCCGAGCCCGCTTCGGCGATCAGGTAGCGGTGTTGCACTCTGCGCTATCGGAGGGGGAGCGGTTCGACGCCTGGAGGCAGCTTCGTTCGGGCCGCCGTCGGATCGCGGTAGGGGCTCGCTCCGCCCTCTTCGCTCCGGTCTCCGACTTGGGCGTGATCGTCGTGGATGAGGAACACGAAGGGAGCTACAAACAGAGTGAATCTCCCCGGTACCAGGCGCGGGACATGGCCGTGGTTCGGAGTGCCCAGGAAGGGGCGCTGTGCCTTCTCGGGAGCGCTACGCCCGCGCTCGAAAGCTGGCACAATGTGGAGCGGGGCAAGTTCCGGCTCGTCTCGCTCCCGGATCGGGTCGGCGGAGGGAGGTTGCCACCGGTACGGTTGATCGATCTGCGGGAGGAGCGCAAGAAGAGCAAGGACAAGAGCGGCGCCCGGAGCGAGGCGGGCTTGGTGCTCACCCCTCAACTGGTCGAGGCCGTGCGCGACCGCCTCCGTCGAGGTGAACAAACGATCCTCCTGCTGAACCGGAGAGGGTACTCCGCCTTCGTGCAGTGCCGCGAATGCGGCGACGTCGAGATTTGTCCGGCCTGCTCGATCTCGTTGACCTATCATCGGGGTAAGAGCCGCCTGGTCTGCCACCACTGCCGCCACGAGCAGCCGGCACCGAAGCGTTGCCCAAGATGTGGGTCGACGGATCTATCGTTTCGGGGGCTCGGGACGGAACAGGTCGAACGGGTCGTGGCGGAGACCTTCCCAGAGGCCCGATTGGCACGCATGGATGTGGACACCACTTCGGGGAAATGGTCGCATCATGAGATCCTCGGCCGAGTCGAGCGCGGCGAAGTCGACATCCTGCTCGGCACCCAGATGATCGCCAAGGGCCTCGATTTCCCGGGTGTGACGTTGGTGGGTGTCGTGAACGCAGACGTTGGAATCCACTTGCCCGACTTTCGCGCCACGGAGCGTACGTTTCAACTGTTGAGCCAGGTCGCCGGTCGAGCGGGAAGGGGGGAGCTCGGAGGCGAGGTGCTGATTCAGACGGCGCTCCCCGAGCACTATGCGATCCAAGCCGCACTCGGGCATGACTACGTGGCTTTCGCCACTCGGGAGCTGAAGGAGCGTAGTCACCCGGCGTATCCACCAATGGTTCGGCTCGTCAACGTGGTCGTGAGCAGCCCGGTACCCGAAGAGGCTGCCCGCAACGCCGAAGCCGCGGCGCGCTGGCTCCACACCGAAGTGGTCTCCGGGGCACCGGTCGATCTGATCGGACCCGCCCCCTCGCCGATCGAGCGGCTCCATGGCCGATGGCGCTGGCACTTGCTCCTTCGGAGCCGGTCGGTCAAGGCTCTCGGGGTCGCTGCAAGGCGACTTCAATCGGAGTTCCGGACACGTGGTACGGACGTCCGCTTAGTGATCGACCGAGATCCGAACGCCCTCCTGTAGGCTCTCCTGAAACCCCCTTGGAGGCCCTTCTAAGGCGCTCCCGTAGCGGACTCCCGTGGAGCTTCGGTAGGTTCTAGGCGTACAATGCAGTTAGGCGACTCCGGGGATCGGCCGATGGCTCTCGCGTCTCCGGTTCACGAGGGGCTCGAGGAGCTCCGAAAAGTATCGTCGTGCAGGGAGGGTGTTCGAACAATGGGCTGCCTGGCCTTGAATGCGTCTTTCGAGCCGTTGACCATTATTCCGGCTCGCCGCGCCATTCGCCTGGTTCTCGACCAAAAGGCCGAGATTCTCGAAGTGGACCCGGGACGGGCCTTCCGCTCCCCACGGACCGAATTGCCGTTCCCGACGGTGATTCGACTCGTGCGCTTCGTCCACGTGCCGCGTCGCTTCCGCCGCCAGGTCACGAACACTTTCCTGTTCGCCAGAGACGAGTACACATGCCAGTACTGTGGGCGTCATCGCGGGCAGCTCAAGGGCCGGCAGTTCCTGACGCGCGACCATATCCTCCCGCTGTCCCGCGGTGGGGACAACTCTTGGCAAAACCTGGTTGCGTCGTGTTCTCCGTGTAACAATCGCAAGGGAGATCGTCTGCCCGTGGAAGCCGGCATGAGGCTCCTGACCGAACCACGAGAGCCGAACTATGTCCGGCTCGTGTGGACGGTGCGACGGGTCACGCCGACGCAAGCGCGGTACATCAAGATGTTCTACGGAGAAGAGGCGCTGTCTACGCTGCGGGCGGGGCTTGAGAAATCTGGGGGAGCTCTACACAAGTAGGCGACTGGCTCGCATCTCGCGCGACTCGGGGTGTTACTCGTCGATCCAGGCGTAGGGGCGCTCGTAGAACTGGCCGGAGCCCCGCACCGATCCCGTCTGAGTGTATTCCTTCCACAAGATGATCCAGCCCCGATTCTCGTCGTGGAGCACCTCGTAGGTAAATCCTGGCGTTTCCCTGCGTTCGGCGAGGAAGCGGGCCAGCGTGGCCGGTAGATTCGGGAGGCCGGAGATATCGGCATGCTCATAGTCCACCATGCCCTCTTCGCGGATTTTGCCCTCACTCAGCTTCAACGCGCGAATAGCCTCTTCGACTGCGGTGGTGATTTCGGACAAGTTATCGTTGGGGTCGCTGCCAGTCCGACGCCGAATCGCTGCGAGGATCTCAACGGTGCCCGGCGAGATCAGATGCTCCCGAATCTCACGGAGTTGACTCAACATACGCGTGTGCAAATGAACCAGCTGGGCGTACTCGCGCTTCGCCCCACTTGTATTTACCGTGCCTTCGGTCATGCCCGTGTCTTGTCGCCGGCGTTGGCTGGTGAGCTTCCCTACGTCCCTATGCTAACCTAAACCTGGCACCGGCCCCGGCCAACAAAAATCATGGACGAGCATCGGCGAGATGGTGCGCACCATGGCGAGCCCGAAGGAGTCTGGCCATCTTGCTCGTTGACGGATCCGGACGGGCGCAGGTTCCAGGCCGGGAGCAGGGATCAGGGCCAACGCAGAGACCCAACGCATAGACCGAACGCAGAGACCGAGCGCATAGACTGAACGCATGGACCACGACCAAGACATGGACCAGGAAGCACGCAAGAAGGGTGGAGCGGGAAAACCCAAGCCGATCCCGATCCGCGAGGCCGTCGGGGATTCCGGACCGCGCACGGCCGGCAGTTCCGACACGGCGGCTAGCGTGCCCGCGCCGCAGGCTCCGGGTCTCCGTGGTCAACGCGAACGTCCAGAGGGCCCACGCGGGAAGGGCTCATCGCGCAAGCGGGAGCGTGGTCGAAGGCGCGGACCTGATCGACAGGGTGCCGCGTCGGGCCGAGGGGAGCGTCCAAGGCCCGCGCTCGAGCGCACCCCCCTCGAGAATCTTCCGTTTCGGAGTTTCGAGCACGAGGGGTCTGAGTGGATCGTGCGTCTTTGCGGCCAGGCCTCCACGGGCTCGGCTACGGATCCGGGGGCGCCGCTGATGCACCTGGTTTTCTATCCGGCGGCCGACCCGTTCGTAGCCTGCGGGGATGTGCTTGAGACAGGGAGGTCTCTTGACGGGCTACCGGAGCTCCGGTTGTCCGAACTCCTCGCCGGGGTAAGATCGGCCCCTTCGGCTAACGATTTGGGCGGATGAAGCGTCTTAGGTGTAGCACGAATGTCGGGGAACGCTCAACACGACGGGCGGTAGCGGTGTCTCATGAGTGAAACAGTGAGTTCGGACGCGTATCTGGTCCGGAAGGCACGGGCTGGCGATAGCCAGGCCTTTGGGGTTCTCGTGGGCCGATACATGCGTGCGGCCTACGCCGTCAGCCTTTCGGTTACGGGTCGCCATGTCGATGCCGATGATGCTGCACAGGAGGCGTTCATGGTCGCCCTCGCGCGACTCGATGATTGCAGAAATCCCGACCGCTTCGCTGGTTGGCTGATGACGATCGTACGGAATCGTGCTCGCAACTTGGTGCGTCGCGAGGTGTTAAGGGTTACCGACGTCGTACCCGAGACGGCCGCGGCCCGAGGCCGGACGCCCGAAAAGGAGGCGGAACACACAGAGCTTCGGGAACGGTTGGAGCGCGCGCTACGGCGGCTTCCGGAGGTCCAGAGGGAGATCGTGCTCCTGCACGATCTCGAGGGTTGGAGGCATCGCGAGATCGCGGAGCACCTTGGGATCCCCCCGGGGACAGTGCGATCGCATCTACATTTTGCCAGAAAATCCTTGCGGCGGGACTCGGATTTGGCACAGGTCGCGGCCGAGCACGGGCCTACCGGACCTGCGCAGAGCGGGCATGTCCAGAGCGTTGGACAAGTAAGGGCGATTGGGAACGTGCCGGTGGGAGGTGACTCGCGGGTCGTAAAGACCAAAATAAGGTGAAGCATGGTGAAGAATACGGAGAGCACCGAGCCTAGGGAGAACGGTATGACGAGCGACACACGGAAGGGGCGCTTCGGCCCGTATGAGGGCGATGGCCCTACGGGAGAAGGTGACGACCTCGCTGTCCTCGACCCGGGACTCGACGATCCTGGATACTGGCCGCGGTTCCTGTCTCACGTGATGGCGCGGGCCACCGACGAATTGGCGAGGCGCCGGGTTGCTGCGGAAGTGGGGGTCGCGGACACCCTTCAGTCATGGTCCCTGACGGTTATTCGTGCGGCAGTTGTTGCGGCGGCGATTGCCGGTGTGCTTCTCCTCCGGGACCGGCCGGCCACCGAGTTGGGCGTCGAGGAGGCACTCACGGTGGGGCTCGAAGACCGAACCCTGCCCGATTTGATGGAACAGTCTGAGGGGGGCGATCCGTTCCTGTGGGTGGAGGTGACGTTCTGATGATTTCTCAGAGTGCTTTTAAGGCGAAGATGGTAGCGGCGACCGCGTTGATTCTCCTGTTCGGGAGTGGCGTCGCGGTTGGGCTCGCCTGGGATCAAACAGCGAATGCGAGCACGCCCGACGAGGTCCGCAGGGATGCGCGGTCCGAGAGAGGGGGCGCGCGCCACCCGATGATCGTGGACAGAGTCGGACTCAGCGTCGTCCAGAAGGCCACGGTCGATTCGCTCGTATCATTCCACCGGCAGCGCATGTCCGACTTGAACACGGACTTTCGGCCGCGTTACCGAGCCGTGATTGGTGATCTGACGATGGAGATCCGGCAGGTTCTCACCGATGATCAACGTGCGAGGTACGACGTATTGCTGACGGAGTACGCCGAGCGCGCCACGCGGCGCCGAAACAATTCCGAAAAGTAAGCCTTATGATGGTTTTGGTCCGAGCTGAGCTCGAGGCCATCCTTGGGAGGAATCTGTGAGTGAGTTGATCATTCGGACTCGGGGGCTCCGTAAGGACTATGTCCTCGGTGCCGAGACCGTACGGGCGCTCCGAGGCGCCGACCTGGAGATTCATCCAGGAGAGTTCGTGACCGTCATGGGCCCGTCCGGGAGCGGGAAGTCGACCTTCATGAACCTGATCGGGTGCCTGGATACGCCGACGGACGGAGAATACTGGCTGAACGGTGTGCCAGTCAGCGAGCTGAGCGACGACGAGCTCGCGCGGATACGAAATCGGGAGATCGGCTTCGTCTTTCAGACCTTCAACCTCCTTCCCCGGGCCACGGCGCTCCACAATGTGGAGCTCCCGCTCATCTATGCAGGTGTCGCCGCGAAGGCGCGCAAGTCTCGGTCCGAGGAAAAGCTGGCTCTGGTCGGTCTTGACGACCGGATGGACCACCGCCCGCCGGAACTTTCCGGAGGGCAGAGACAGCGTGTGGCGGTGGCCAGGGCCCTCGTCAACAATCCCGCGCTTCTCCTTGCGGACGAGCCCACCGGCAACCTCGACTCGGTGACGGGCGAGGAGATCATGGAGGTCTTCGTCAAGTTGAACCAGGAGGAGGGCCAGACCATCGTGCTCGTCACACACGAGGCGAACATTGCCGCGTACGCCAGGCGCCAGGTTCACCTGCACGACGGCCTGATCGCACAGGACTTTTTGACCGAGTCTGTAGAGGCGCACGTATGATGCGCATGACCGATATGACGCGTATGAGATCGTGGGGTGCAGCGGTGCTGGCACCCATCGTCGTGGCTTGCGGAGCCGGTGACGTGGACGAGGTGCCGTCGCTCCAGATCGCGACAGTCGTGCTCGGAGACCTGATGATCACCGCCGAGGCCACGGGCAACGTGGAGCCCATCCGTACGGTCGAGGTCAAGTCGAAGGCCTCGGGGGAGGTCGTTCGGCTTCACGTCGACGTCGGCGACGAGGTGGAACCCGGCGCGCTCCTCGCGGAGGTCGACCCGCGGGACGTCCAGAACGCGTTCGACCAGGCCGAGGCGGACCTGGTGGTCGCGCAAGCAAGGCTGGAGATCTCTCAAGCGCAACTGGACCGTTCCGAGGAGTTGTTGCAATCGGGCGTCATCTCCGCCCAGGAGCACGAGAGCAGGGTCCTGGACTTCGCCAATTCGCAAGCGACGCTGGTCAGATCCCAGACCAACCATGAGTTGGCCCAGCTCCGCATGAGCGACGTGACCATCCGGGCCCCCCTGGCAGGTACCGTGCTCGAGAAGAACGTCGAGGAGGGTCAGGTCATCCAGTCGGCGTCCCAGAACGTCTCGGGCGGAACCACGCTGATGATCATGGCCGACCTCGAATTCATGCAGGTACGTACGCTCGTGGATGAGACCGACATGGGCGACATCCGCCCGGGAATGCAGGCGACCGTGACGGTGGAGGCCTATCCCGAAGAGCGCTTCGTCGGGATTGTGGAGAAGATCGAGCCCCAGGCGCTCGTGCAGCAGAACGTCACCATGTTCCCGGTCATCGTGCAACTGGACAATAGCTCCGGGCTGCTTCGCCCGGGGATGAACGCCGAGGTCGAGGTCGAGCTTGCCCAGGCGTCTGAGGTGCTCCTGATACCCAACAGCGCGGTGGTGACGCCGGAGGATCTCCAGCCGGCGGCGATGGTGCTCGGGCTCGACGCAGAAGCCATCGATACGCGCAGCCTCTTCGCGGGGTTGGGTGGTGGGGGCGGCCCGGGTGCGGGTGCGCGGGGGCAAGGTGGTGGGCGTGGTGGCGGGCCCGGTGCAGGACAGGAGCGGCAGGCTGGCGGAGGAGTGGGCACTCCCGCTACAGGTTCCGACGGTGATCAGAGCGGCACACAAGCGGGTAGTGCCCCGGGAGGGCGTGAGTTCGGGACTGGCAGGGGCGCGGGCGGCGGGCCCGGTGGCGCGGCGCTCGACTCCGTGAGGGCGTTGGTCGCGAGTGGTGAGATCTCGCAGGACTCCGCCCGTGCGCTCGCGACTACGCTCTTCTCCGGTCGACGCGGTGGCGCCGCGGGCGGCGGCTTTCCCGGTTCGGGAGGCTTTCAGGGGGGTGGGCAAGCGGAGCGCGGCGAAGGGGATGCCGCGAGTCAGCAGAGAGAGGCGCGCCGTGCCGTGGTGTTCGTCATGGCCGAGGACGGCACGATCGAACCCAGAGGGGTCATGGTCGGGCTCAACGACTGGGATTTCACCGAGGTCGTGAGTGGCCTAGAGGAGGGCCAGCAGATTGCGATCGTCGGGGCCGCCCAGCTGCGAGCCTCGCAGGACGAATTCCTCAACCGAATGCGCTCGAACAACCCGTTTAGGGGAGGATTCCGGTAGGCCATCATGCTGATTCGAGAGATCATTTGGGTGGCGTTGGGTGCGATCCGTGCCAACAAGCTGCGGTCGTTTCTGACGACCCTCGGGATCATCATCGGTGTCTCGGCGGTGATCGCCATGGTGTCGCTCGGTGAGGGCGCACGGCGCACCGTGGAGGAGCAAATCTCACGTATGGGCACCAACGTCCTGACCATATCGGCTGAGCAGCGACGCTCCGGCGGGGTCTCGAGGGAAGATACGGAAGACCTGAAGGTGTCGGACGCCGAGGCACTCCGAAGCGGGTCGGGGGGTCTGCTGACGATCTCGCCTCAGATAAGCTCGAGGGTCCAGCTCTCGTATCTCCGCTGGAACTCCAGCAACCAAGTACGAGGCGTCTGGCCCGAGTACTTCGGGATGTACAACCTGAACGTCGAGCACGGAGAGATCTTCGACCAAGGCCATGTGCAGGGGCGACGCCGGGTGGCCGTGCTCGGCTACGACATACCCGAGGAACTCGGGACGCCCGCTCCCCTCCTTGTCGGAAAGACTATCCAGGTCCGGGGTCAGCCGTTCGAGGTCCTGGGTGTGCTCGAAGAGAAGGGTCAGGGATTCCAACGGTACGACCAGGAGGTTTTCGTCCCCACGAGCACCGCACAGTACAGAGTGTTCGGGGGCCGCTCCCGGCTTTCGTCGATCTACGCTCAGGTACCCTCGGTAGATGAGATGGACGCGGCGTACGGAGAGATTGATCGCATTCTCCGGCGTGAGCATCAGATCCGGCCCGGCAACGAGGCGGACTTCGCCGTCCGAAACTCCCAAGACATGGTCGAGACCTTCAATGCAACCGCCCAGACGTTCACTCTTCTGCTCGCCGGTATCGCCGGCATCAGCCTGCTCGTTGGTGGTATCGGCATCATGAACATCATGCTCGTGAGCGTGACCGAGCGCACGCGCGAGATCGGCGTGCGGAAGGCGCTCGGGGCGACGCGCCGGGCGATCCTCCTGCAGTTCCTGATCGAGGCTTTGGTCTTGTGCGTAATGGGAGGTATCGTGGGTGTGCTCGTGGGGATCGGGGGTGCAGAAGCGCTCACCCGCACGCAGGGTATGGACACGGCGGTCCCGGTGAACATCGTGATCGCGGCGGTGCTGTTCTCAGCCGCGATTGGGCTGTCGGCAGGAATCTGGCCGGCGCAGCGCGCTGCGAAGTTGGATCCGATCGACGCTTTGCGATACGAATAAGCGGGCTCACATGTGGGCAGCGCCGGGAGGGTGTGATGCCCTCTCTCCGCCGACGCTGCGATCCGCGGCGTTGCCGCGGATCGGGCGCTCCACCGCTTCGCGGCGGACCGGCTCCGTGAGGACATCACACCCTCCCGGCTGTAGCTTGGCCACCACCCTCCCCCCGGCGGATCGATGTGGCCAGGCGCGTCGATCGGAGCCAAGGTCGCAGCGCTTTTAGTGCGCTATCGATTTCCTTGATGCTTGGCCTTACCGTGCCGAGAATTGAAGTAGACAAGGCAGCTCGGGGAGAGGCTCGACCCATGGGAAACGAACCATCGCAAAGTCGCACTGCAGCCGCAAGACTCATGCGTACCGTTCTCAAGGACACCGCCAGAATCGGTGCAATCTTCGCGGTGGTCATCGGGGCGAGCGTATGGTTTCTCGCGCCTTCGTGCGCTTGCCAAACCAGGGAATACACTTACACGCAGATGATGGAGAGCAATCTTCGCAGTCTTTCGTCAGCGCAGGAGGTCTACTATTCCGACCACGAGGCGTACAGCACCTCTCTATCCGAGCTACTCATGATCGACTACTACCCGGACGGCTTTCAACCTTCTTCGGGGATCAGGCTCATCGTCGATGACGCTACAAGCGACGGCTTCAGTGCACATGCGACCCACGCAGGCACGCCGGTTCAATGCGTGATTTTCCTGGGAGAGATGCGACCCCCGGACCCCGTCACCGAGCCTGGTGAAATCTACTGCTCGGATCAGTCGCGCTAATCGAACCTGAGAAGCCCCAAGTTTCCAGCTTGGGGGACAATCTCGCGTGCCCTACCACTCTGTATCCGAAGTGCTTCTCACCGTCTTTCTTGACCCAAACGTCTCGCGACGCGACTGTCCATCATCGGTATCCCTGACGGGACCGGCGGGAGTCACCCCCGCACTTCCAGGCATTCAGGCAAAGAGAGGTAGTATGGCCTCGCCCCCCACGGCGCCCCAGTTCCCGTCCGCGCCGACGATCATCCTCCTCGCCGACGTAAGCGGGTACGCCGGGGCATTTCGTTCGCACTCCGATGCCGAGATGGCGGTGTTCATCGAGCGGTACTATCGAATGGCCAGCGAGGTTGTCGAAGAGCAGGGCGGCAAGGTCATCAAGTTCAACGGTGACGGCGTGCTGAGCATCTTCCCGCCCGACGCCGCCTCAGAGGCTGTCGCCGCCGCAACCATGATGCAACGAGCCGTCGCCGACTTGGCCCTGGACATCGGACTCGATTTTAGGCTCGGCGCGAATGTCCACCTCGGCGAAGTCATCGCCACGGAGTTCGGCACCGGTTCGAGTCGCCGATTCGACATCCTTGGAAGAGCCGTCAACCAGACGTTCCTACTCGGCAGAGGCAGCGGCATCCGCTTGAGTGAACGCGTCTATCGAAAGTTGCCCAGCAGCGAGCGCTCGTCGTGGGACAAGCGAAAGCTGCCCGCGGTCTACGTGCTCGAGGACTCCGGAGAACCCTACACTGGGCTTGGGAAGAGTCCTGCCCAAAACGCGCGAAGGTGGTAGAACACCGAGGCCCCTACGCCCTCACGGAGACGGTCCGCCGCGTAGCGGTGGAGCGAAGCGCTAGCGAGCGTCGGCGGAGTGAGGGCGTAGGGGTCTCGGTGTGCGGGGCGTTCTCGGTACGCCCGGCAGAGCCAGAGGACCTCAGCGTGACAACGTAGCCGTGGCCCGCTCTCCCCGCCGTAACAACGTCAGATCGGCTTCTCGGCTACGAGCGAAGACCTGGTTCAGAACCCTGCGGAAGGTCGCAACGCTATCGATCTCCGTGTCACCAACCTGAGTAATCACGTCACCCGGTAAGAGACGCGCCTCGTCGCACGGCGTCCCGCTCAGCACCTGGATGACCAACACGCCCCGGTCGGTACCGAAGTAGCTGCCCAGCTGGGGGTTAAGGTCGTTTACCTGGGCTCCGCAAACGAAGTTTTGGCCAACGACGCGGGCCGTAATCGGCCGAACGTCTACCGTCAGATCGGCCCCGAACCTCCCCGCCTGCGTCCTGTTTTCTCGCTCGATCGAGCCGATCTCGGCCAGTCGGAAGGTAAGCTCTTCGAGGTCCTCGCGGACCCGCTCATTGTCCGACCGGGTCAGCTCCCCCCGCAAGTGGATGATCGCAGTCTTCACCGAGTCGGCCTCCGGTGATTGCAGCATGAGGTACTCGAAGGGGAGCGCAGCATCCGTGCTCCACACCACGGAGTACCGGTTGCCACCCTCCCGTGACGGAGCCATGAGGTCGGCCGCGGATCCCGCGCGGAAGCGGAAGCCCACGGTATTCTGGCGCACCTGATCGAGGATACGCGAGGAGGCCTCTTCGATCGAACCGCCCGCCGTCAGGAGCGCCAAATAGTCCCGGCTGGCCCACACGCTGCTGTTCGACTCGAGCCGGCTCTGGAACGACGTCCTCACCGAGTCCAGGAGATCGGTAAACCCTACAGGCACGGGTGCGAGGCTCGGTCGCGGTGCGGTCGTGAGGCGTACCTCCCGACTGCGGCCGCCCCGGTCGAGCCCAAGACGCAAATCGGTCCCCCGACGGAGGTTTTGCGTAAAGCTCTGCCACCCTTCAAGGGTGAGTGGCTCGCCGTCGATGGCACGGATGACGTCGCCGGGGACGACTCCGGCGACCGCTGCCGGGCTCCCGTCCACGGTGCGCACAACGCGAACTATCAAGTTGGAAGTACCTCTTCTAGCCTCCGAAACAGTCAGGTCGACGCCGATGCCTATCCAGCCTCTCTCGACCGGATAGGGCGGGGGAGCCGGAGCGACAGCCACGATTGGGCCCGGCCGGGTGATCTGGGCGTAACCGCTGGACGTGCAAACGACGATAGACGCGGCGACCAGAGCCGCTGTCTGCCCCAAGCTCCGAAGTCTCATGAGAGGGCTCACGCTCATATCAGAACCAGTCGTCGTCCCGGCTGCTAGAGATTTGTCGCAGCACTTCCTGCCGCTCGGCCAACACGTTGACCAGGAGTCCGTTGAAGAACGGATCCGCCGGTGCGAGACGCACTGCCTCCTGGCTCCCTGCCAACAGCCCCTCCAACGCCGTTACTCTGCTCAAGGGGTCCGCAACCGGCGGCCCGTCATTCGCTCGAGTAAACTGACGGTAACGCACGAGCGCCTGCAGATAGTTTTGTTCGGCCAGCTCCACCGCTCGCACTGCCTCTTCGGCCGTGGAGATCTGTGAGACAGGTAGGAGCATGCTCTCGGGAGATAGCGCATCCGGTGTCGCCCGGGTCGTGAGTGCGAGCCCGAAGCCTGTACCCCCGAGGAACACCACGACGGCCGCCGCCGCCTGCATCCAGGCCGGGGCTGCCGCGAAGCCAAAGCGCCGGAAGGTCTCCGGCGTGCGGACCAGCCCCTCGCTCACGAGCTTGGCCTCCAGCGACGCCCAGTCGCCCGGTGGAGGCCTCAGCGCTGGAAGGCCCCCCAGGGCGTCGGACTGAAGCCTGAACGCCCGGAGCTCCTCTGCACAGCGGCTGCAGCCTCTGATGTGCTCCCGCTCGTCGGGGTTCGGCCGCTCGTCTACGAGACGAGCCAACGTGTCTTGCGTCAGATGCTCCATGCTTCCATTTCCTTTCGGTCTTCCGTCGAACCTGGCTTCTCCGATGAATCCAGGTGCTTCAGTAACACTCTCATCTTTCCGCGCGCCTTGAAGAGTTGGGACTTGGATGTTCCCGCGGTGGTTCCCAACAGGTCACCGATTTCGTCGTGGGTGTAACCCTCTACGTCATGGAGGATCAATACCTTGCGCATGCGCCCGGGCAAGCGGTCGAGTGCCCACTCGAGCTTCTTACTCAGCAGAGCGTCCCCTGCCGGAGGCGCAACGGCCAACGACTCGGGTAAGGGCGCCTCTCTCTTGTGTCGCGTCTCCGCTGTCCGAACCGCTTGAAGGGCGGAGTTTACCGCGATACGATGAAGCCACGTGGAGAACCGGGCCTCTCCCCGGAACGTCGGAAGCGCACGGATCGCACGGATCCACGCCTCCTGCGCATAATCCTGCGCCAGATCGTCGTCGGCTGCTATGCGCCGGACAACCGCGTACACCCGAGGGGAATACCTTTCGTAGAGAGCCCGTACGGCCGGACCGTCCCCCTGGCACGCTTTTCGTAGAATCTGGGCTTCGTTCATTCCCACGAGGGTTCGAAGTATTCTTTACCGTTGGATGCGGTGGCGCGATGGAGGGTTGCCCTGATCACGCATGTTCACATACGGTGCCCTGCATGATCGAGTTCCAGGACTTGGCAAAGACTTGCGGACGGCTCGCACGGTGAGCCTGCGACGGCTGCTTGGCCCGGTGTCGGCCACCCCGAGTGCCGCACAGGCGATCGGATTCATCGCTGCCGTGGCCGTGCTCTTCTTCTTCGTGGGCTTCCGGCTCCAGGCGGGGTTGGGAGAGCAGGGGCTGTTCCTCTCCGAGTGGCTGCTCCTGCTCCTTCCGGCGTTCTTCTTCGCACGGGTGGCCGGCTTCGATGTCCGCGAGACCTTCTCCTTGCGGCGTCCAGCGAGTCCGCAGGTCGCTGGCGCGCTAATACTGATTGCGGGAGCCACGCCATTAGGCTGGTTCCTCGCCTGGGCGCAGGGATTCGTGCTCCCGGTTCCGTGGGACATGCTCGAGGGTCTGGAGGACCTCGTCACGGCCGACAGCCCTTCACGGTTGTTGTGGCTGCTCGCCCTCCTGGCGCTGACGCCGGCGATCTGCGAAGAGGCCGTCTTCAGGGGGGTGCTCCTCGCTGGGATCCGGGGCCGAGGGTCGGCCGTGCGGGTCGCCGTGGTCAACGGCTTGGTGTTTGGAGCCTTCCACGTTTCCTTCGAGTCGGCGTTCCGATTCCTGCCGACGGCGTGGCTCGGCTTCATCCTTGCGTGGGCTGTTTTATCGACTCGCTCGATTTGGGTTGGGGTTCTCATGCACTTCGTCAACAACGGGAGCATCGTCTTGATTGCCTCCATACCGGCGCTCCGGGCCTGGCTCGAGGGGGGCGGGGAAGCGCCGCCGTGGGTGCTCCTGCCTCCGGCTCTGTTGGCCGTGGCGGTGGGCGTCAAGCTGCTTTCGGGCGGATCCGATCCCGCAAAAGGCGAGCCCGACGCTTCGATAGCCGAGCCCCACGAAGTGAAGGCCGAGCCCCACGAAGCGAAGGCCGGGCCCCACGATGTGAAGACCGAATCCGGCGATGATGTGAACACCATGACGGTAGCCTCCGACCCGAACCGATGATCACCTTGTCCAACCCTCTCTGCGGAGCCAGCCACCTCGAGTGCACCTACACGGGCGAAACCGTCGAGAGCGAGGCCCTCCATACCCTGTCGGCCGCCGGGAAGCCGTATTTCGCACGCTACGATCTCGAGGCGATCGGGCGTGGGTTTCAGCCCACCGATGTCGCTGGGCGCAGGGCCGACCTGTGGCGTTATGAGGACGTGCTCCCCGTCCGGGACCGAGCCTGCCAGATTAGCTTGGGCGAGGGGTGGACGCCCCTGCTCGACGCACCCCGTTTAGCCGCCCGCATGGGTGTCGGTCGGGTCTGGATCAAGGACGAGGGGCAGAACCCCACGGGTAGCTTCAAGGATCGCGGGCTGTCCTTGGCCGTTTCCCGCGCGAAGGAGCTTGGCGCTACCGAAATCGCGCTTCCATCTGCGGGCAACGCGGGCGGCGCCGCGGCGGCGTACGGCGCGGCGGCCGGACTGCCGGTTCATGTGGTCGTGCCCACTGATACTCCGGTCCCTATTCTGGCCGAGATCCGGGCACTGGGCGCTGACCTACAGCTTCTCGAGGGACTGATCACCGATTGCGGGCGCGTGGTGAGGAGGGGTGTGGAGGAAAACGGTTGGTTCGATCTCTCGACGCTCAAGGAACCGTACCGGGTGGAGGGCAAGAAGACGATGGGCTACGAAGTGTTCGAGCAGCTCGGTGGCCGGCTTCCCGACGGCATCGTCTATCCGACTGGCGGCGGGACGGGGCTGATCGGGATGTGGAAGGCGTTCGACGAAATGGAGCGAATGGGCTGGATCGGGTCGGAGCGGCCCAAGATGTTCTCCGTTCAGGCCGCCGGGTGCGCTCCGATGGTGCGGGCATGGGAGTCTGGAGCCGTGGAGGCGGAGCCGTGGGAGGATGCCGCCACGTATGCATCGGGGCTTCGCGTGCCCGGAGCGGTCGGCGATTTTCTGATTCTGAGGGCGATCCGCGAGTCGGGCGGTGCGGCAGTGGCGATCCCCGATCAAGACATGTTCGACTGGGTCAAGGCCGTCGGAGAGGACACCGGAATCTTCGCGGCGCCGGAGGGTGGCGCCGTCGCTGCGGCCGTGCCTGCTCTCGTCGCGATGGGTGCGCTCGACCCTGAGGAGGAGGTCCTCCTTTTCAACACGGGCAGCGGGCTTAAGTATGTAGGGATGTCTCCCGTCTCATGATCCCGGATTCGTCATGATCGTTCTTCGTTTTTTCTGGCCGATCCTATGGTTCTTCCTCGGTGCTTTCGTGGCCTACGCCTGGATTTCCATGCGACGGAACCTAAGGAGGTCGTTCGAGGTGCCCCCGCCGCGACTCGAAGAGGATGACATTCGTCGGATCGAAGAGGAGGGTTCGCTTCTCACGGATGATCCGGAGCCCCTCGATCTGAAGCGGATCAATCAGGAAGAGGACGAATTCTGGAGGGAAACCTGGGACGACGCGGAAGAGCTTTAGACGAGGTCGCCCTCTAGGGCTCGAAACGATAGTACAGGCCGGGAAAGGGAACCGGCCGTCGCTCGACGGGCCTGTCGTCCTCGGGATCGGCCCGGTCGATCCATAGTCCTACATTCACCGAGATGCTTCCGCCGAAGTAGTGCCTTCCGGTGAAGTTCCAATCGCCCCCGACCGGGAGCCGGAGGAGCAGTACCTTGCCCGTTTGTTCGCCCTCCAGCCCGGTCGATCCGGCGATTCCCAGAAGCCCCACGCCCAGGAACGGCCTCAGGTCGCCGGAGCCGAAATACTGCTTACCTGTGACGGCCAGACTCACCTCTTTGAACGAGAGTGTCCCCAGGTTCACATCGATGCTCCGACTCCCCCACAGGAACTCGACTGAGGCCCCGACCGACCCCACCCCCAGGGCGGTGATACCGACGCGGAGTCGCATATCGTCCGATGTGGACTGGGCGGCCAGCGGAGCGACCGACAGGCTGGCCAGGCACGAGGCAAGGGTGCAAAGCAGCGCCACACCCTTGGAGAATCCGTTGCGACCCCGCCTCGAGGTTCGCGTCGGAATCACTCCAGGTGCGCGCCGTCCAGGGTGGCTCGGGCCCGTGGGGAAAGTGTCGGCGCGTCGAAATCTCATGGCGCCCGAGTATAGAAGAATCGGGGGACGGGGGCTATCCTAGAGGATTCGCTGTACGAAGACTCGGGAATGACTCCGAGCGTTCCACTCGAGGCGAGAGAATGGGGTCATTCGAACAGCACGTGAGCCACGAGCGCGAAGGAAATGCCTCGCGTGCTCGGAGGGTGGGCCGCGCCTATCTCCTGGGCACCTGGGCCACCCTGTTGCTCGCATGTACGCCTCCCGATCGTCCGGCCCGTTTCCCTGAGCCACTACCGGAGGATCTGCTGGCCTATCTGGAAGCGGACTCGATCAGCGCCCGCTTTCTTCATGACGGGCTCTCCTATCACTTCGTCTGGTCGGAGAAGGGTCCGTGGGCGGTGCACGTGCTCCGCCTGGAGCTGGAGCGATGCGATTTGGGCCTCAGAGTGCTGCCCGCGGGCGAGGCTGGGCTGTACGGGGCGGGGCTGTCCACCGTGACGGAGCTCGTCGGGGAAGCCGGTGGTGATGTGCTCGCCGCGGTAAACGGCGACTTCTTTACGCCGGAGGGGCGGCCTCTGGGTCCAGAGGTCGCAGCAGGCCAGATCCTGTGGTCTCGGGAGCGGCCGGCGCTCGAGTGGACGCCGGGCCGTGCCCCCTGGATCGGGACGGTCGTGCGAGAAGAGAGCGGGTTGTCCACGGGCGTTTGGGTGTCTCGGACTCGGCCGGGTCGGACTCAGGTGATCGGAGGCTATCCGGAACTACTGGATGCGGGGGACCCCGTCGTGAACGCCGACGCGGACCCGAGCTTCGCATCGTTGAGGCACCCTCGAACGGCCGTAGCCTACGATCCAGAAGGCGGACGCCTCTGGGTCGTGGTTGTGGACGGGCGCCAGGGGTCCTACTCGTCGGGAATGACGCTACGGGAGATCACGGCCACGCTTTACGCGACCGATGCGGCCGAGGCGCTCAACCTCGACGGGGGCGGCTCCTCTGTGATGGTGGCCCATGGACGAACGATGAGTCGCCCGTCCGACGAGGACGGCGAGCGGGCAGTTCGGAACGCATTGGCGGTCGTGAGCGACCCGACGTTTTGCCGGGCCGCTCCCTGACCACCATCGACCGCTACCGCGATTCGGCCGCCGAACCTGCGAGCAGTTGCTGGGTGGCGGGCTAGTTACCGCCTCCGAATACGGCCCGCAGTCCGATCTGGAACGATACTTGGGGCCCGGGCTCGAAGTACCGATCGCCAAAGGTGTTCACCAACACGGACGGATGGTGGTCTTTGTCGAACGCGTTGATCACGGCCACCCAAGGCGAGACGCTGACCCCGCCCACCGTGGTTTCTTCTAGACCTACCCGAAGATCCAACACCGCGTAGGAGGCGGCCACCGCAGTGTTCTCATCGTTCACCGGAACATCGCCCACGTAGGTCCCGACGACCTCGCCCCACCAGCGGTCCGGGCTCACGCGAAGGCGAGCCTGGAACCGGTCACGGGCGACGCCTGGAACGCTATTCCCGGACAAGTCGACGCTGTCCGGCGCGAACTCTATGAATTCAGCATCCACACGGGTGTAGGCCAGATCTCCGCTGAAGAGCCCGTTGCTGGATGCGAGGGAAACGGTGGCCTCCGCACCGCGATGCCGCGACTCGCCCGAATTCCGGAAGAAGAACCTACCGGGAATGGTGTCCAACTCGAAGGCCACCAGCTCATTCCGTAGGTTCGTCTGATAGCCAGTGACCTCGAACGCCCCCCATGACCCCATGGTGCCTCGGATCCCCACCTCGAAAGACTCTCCTCTGGTCGGCTCGAGGTCGGGGTTGAAGCCCCCGGCGGTGGAATCCGTCTGGTTTCCGAGCTCGGTCGTCGTTGGAGTATTGAACACTGTGCCGATCGAGCCGAACACGTTGATCCTGCCTGCCGGGACGCTGACGCCGATCGACGGGCTGAATCCGTTCATCTCCCGGGCACCGGAGTCGTCGGGATCCGTGGGTGTGACCGGCACACGATCGGTCACGGTGAAGTCGTGGTTGTCGGATCTCAGACCCGCCAGAACCACGACTCCGCTGTTCAGCTCCAGGGTCCCTTGCAGGAAAACGCTTTTGCTCCGCACCTCCTCGTCCTGATCCACCTGTGGCTGGGCGCCGGGGGCCACCACTCCAGTGCCGAATTCCGGCTCGGTCCTCACTCGATCGTCGTTCTGAGCATCGTATGCGAATCCGGCTATCCACTGGAAGTCCCCAATGCTGGTCGGAACAGTGTTGAGCAAGTGGGCGCGAAAGCCCCCGGCATACCTCGACACATCGATCACGTCGAACGGGATGGGGTTGAGGAACGTCCGATGGACTCCGTAGACGGAGACGTCCATGTCGAGTCCATCTGCCAAGGCGCCGGTCCACCGCACGCCGACCTGCTGCTGCTTCAGGTCCTTGCCGGTCCGGAACCTGAGATAGAGGTCGTTGATCTCGCGGAAGGTACTCGTGGCCTCCACCTTCGATCCAGGGTTCTCGGAATCCAGGTCCAGCAGGTTGGCGGTCAGGGAGAGCTCGCCACCGGCAAGGGGCGTCGTGACGCGCGCGTTCAAGCCGAACCGGTCAGTCCCCCCGTAACATCCCGTTCGATCGGTGACTGTGCCTGCGTCGGCGCCCCCGGCACAAAGGGTATCGGCGCGAGGGCGAGCTGGGTTCGCGGCAATGGTCCGGAAGCCGTTCCACGTCTGACCCGAGAGGGCTATGACGTATCCCGTGTTCCCCACGGTCCCCGACCCGGTCAGCTGGCCGCGCCACAAACCGTCGCTCCCCCCGACCCCCATCACCTCTATGTTGTACGGGGTGTCAGCGGGAGCCTGTGTCGTGAACGAGAGCACCCCGCCGCCGGCGTTCCCGTACAGAGCGGATGCCGGACCGCGGATGGCCTCCACCCGCGAGACGGACCCAATGTCCAGATGATCCAGGCTACTCTGGCCGTCCGCGAGCGTCGCTGGGATCCCATCAACGACCACCCTGATCCCTCTGAGCCCAAACTGGGCCCGTGCACCGAACCCGCGAATGAGCACGCGCTCACCTACGGCGGGGTTGTACCGGTTCTGCACCTGGACACCCGGCAGTGTCTGCATCGTTTCTTCCAGGAAGAAACCGCTTCGGCCCCTCTGGATATCGTCTCCCACCAACGCTGAGACGGCGAGCGGCGCCGCGTTCTGCAGGAAGGGCGTCCGGACGACATTGACCTCGATCGGCTCCAAGGGAATGACCGAATCAACCCGCTCCTGCGCGGTGATTCCGCGCGTCCCCAGGTTCAGCATCGAGATTGACATCAGAAGTGTCACAACCCAGCGAGTGACGTCTACGCGAACAGGTGTCATCGTCATCGATCTTCCTCTCGGTCCCTTTGCGGTCCAGGCCTCTGTCATCCCAACGGAGTGCACACACTACTTCGGCCTAGTGGAAAGGAACAGAGGGGGGAACCGAATCCGCTTGGCGGGGCTCGTTTGCTGACGTGCTACCGGGAGGCCACGATCCGTCGTTCGAGATGAGACAGGATGCGTTCGACCCTCACCGGGCTCCCCGGAACGTGATGTCCCGGCGCGAAGCAAGCTGCGCTTCGGACAGTCGAAATTGCTCGGGCTCCGACTCGATACCGTTCCACTCTACCGTGATGTCAACCGGGAGGTCCCTCGGAAGGCCGCACACGAAAAAGGATCCGTCGTCTCCGAGCTCGGGTGTGGTCACCACATTGTCGACCGTTCGGGGGGTTCCGTTGGCCTGTATTTCGAACTCCTCCCATGCGACCGAGACCCGGGCGCCGGGGAGCGGGGCGCCCCCCTCATTCAGTGCGAATCCCGTCAGGATACCCTCGTACTCGGACAGGTCGAACGAAGCACACCTCTGGGCTATCACGGCGTCCGACGAGGAGAGCTGGAGACGTGCCGAGGTTACCTCACCTGGACTCACCTCGAAGAACACCGGCTCGGCCGACAGACCGACTGCGTCCAGGGTGGGGTTGAGCACTCTCAAGCCGTAATACCCTTCCGCCAAGTCGGCGAACTGAAAACGGCCATCCTCGTCGGTCGTAGCTCTCCTGGCACCATCCAACAAAACGACGACCTCCGCTGCCGCATCCGAGCCCTCGGATGCCAGGACGACGCCCTCGATGATACCGGACTCGGCGTCGAGCACGACATCGCCCTGCAAGTCGGTCACTCTCCGGACCAAGCCGCCTTGCTCGCTGAGCCCGACTAGACTTGCCCGCCCTTGCCGGCCTATCCGGCGCGACTCCTCGAGGATCGGCATGCGGATGTACCACTCCTGCACGATCCACGTCCCGTTGGGCAGGCCGTAAAATCGGATCTTTCCCCCGAGCCTATCCGAGTCGGGAACGTCCAGGAACTCGTACCGATAATCCAGCCACTGAAGCTCCCCGTTCTCAGGGTCAACCCATAGGACGCCACTGATATCCGTGACGCGGCGATCCTCCGTCGGCTCGAACTCCAACCCGAGAAGCCCCTCCGCTTCGTCCTCTCCATTGGCGAGCTTCATGCAGTGGGTGTCGAGAAAGGGGTCCGACAGGAGAACGTCGGCGTTGGGAGCGTAGTAGATGAACCCCTGACCGTCTTCCTGCACGAATCCGCTCTCGAGTAGACGCTCAACGGCCAGGCTGCGGAAGGGGTTGGCCATTACGCCCCTTTGGATTCGACTCTGCTCGCTCCTCACCCGGCGGCCGCGCGCATCCAGTTCCCGCTCATAGTGGCGGATTACGTAGCGGTAACGGTTTTGCCCGCTGGTGCGCGATGTCAGCTCGAGGGCCTTACGCACCTCCTCCCACACCCTCGCCGTGGACGCGCCTTCTCCGGGCCTGACCTCGCAACGGCGGCTGCCGCTCACCTCGATCCCGGCCAGCATGATCGCCTCTACCGCAGTCTCGAGCCGATACACCGCGGTCACGCCGCGGTCGACGGGAATCGGATCGGACAGGACGCTTGCCCGGCCGATCCGATCTGCCCGCAACAGGTAGGTTCCGGCTTGAGTCAATTGAAAGCCGAACCGTCCCGCCGCTGTGGTCAGGCGGAAGTCTAATTGATCCCCGTTGCGGTTCAGGAGTACGACCGAAGCTCCTTCGACGGGAGCACCCGTCTCGGCCTCGACCACAGTCCCGGTAATGGCCTGGGCGGCCAGCGGGGCGGCCACGAGCATGCCCGCGCCTAAGAACCACGAGAAAGTGGTGACCAGCGACAACGTCCGCGTGGCACGTAGGAAAGTCCGTAGCGCCTGTAGGCATACGCGTGAGTCGGTGCCGTGACCGGCCATCCCCAACTTCTCCCATCCTTCGATCGGCTGCTTGAGACCCATCTCTTACCGCCGCGTCGGTCTGGGGGTCCAACACCGCGGTGACGCACACATTGGGACTCTGGCATCGCCCTTGCAACTGACGTGCACGGGGATGATCGGATTCCAGTGACGTCCGCCTTGAGGCAAGTTCCTATCCCCCATACCTTTGCACGTGCATCGGTCGAGAGAGGCGCGGCGGGCGCTATGGGTAGCAACACGGAGACGCGTGTGAAGGTGACATCGGCGAGAACGCTGGGACTGCTAGGTGCGGGGTGGGTGCTGTTGGCCGCTATGCCCGGGCCTACCTCGGCGCAGCGGCGCGGACTCGAGCCGGCCGACTACTACGATCTGGTCACCGTTGGTGACGTTGCCGTCTCTCCCGAGGGCGACCTGGTCGCGTTTACGGTGACACGGACTCTCGAAGAGGAGAATCGCCGCCGGCGGGAGATCTGGATGCAGGCGCTCGAGAACGGGGGTCCATCGGGGGACCCATATCCTTTCAGCGCTCCTACGGGGGACTCCTACGGTCCAAGGTGGTCGCCGGACGGGTCGCTTCTTTCGTTCACCTCACAGCGCGGGGACGACGACAACACGACATGGTTCGTCCGCGTATCGGGCCCCGGTGGAGAGGCTTTCCACATCGAAGGGGTCCGTGGGGCTCCGGTCTGGTCGGCGGATGGTGAGTGGATCGCATACCTCGCCCGTGCCGAGGAGACCGAGTCTGGCGAGCGCGAAGGTTGGATCGCTCCGGACGCGCTTTCGAACACCCTGAACCCGGACCGCTTCGACGGGCGTGTCGTGACGTCCACACGCTACAAGTCAGACGGCACGATCCCGCTGCGCCCGCACTTCTCCGTGAACGAGTCCCGGGACCTCTATTTGGTCTCGGCCGAGGGAGGCACTCCAAGAAGGCTCACGACACGCCCGTTCGACAAGTCCAGCGTTGGTTGGTCGTCCGATGGGCGCACCATCTACTTCTCGGGAGACGAGAACCAGGACGATGAGTCCAGCGAGGTGCTGACCCAAGACATCTGGGCCGTGCGCGTAACCGATGGCTCCGTCACGGCTCTCACCATGAACCCTGGCTCGGAGACCTCGCCGTCACCCTCGCCCGACGGCACGCGCTTGGCATTCGTCTTCACGGCCGAGCGTGGGGCGGAAAGAGATCTGATGGTGGTGGAGGTGGGCGGCGACGGGCGCTTCGCGACCGTGCCCGTCAATCTCACTCAGGGCTGGGACCTCGAGCCCGGCCCGCCTCAGTGGTCGGCTGATGGGCTCGCGCTTCTCTTCTCCGCCTCCGTCAGTGGGAATCGCCATCTCTTCCGGGTCGCGGCTGCCGGCGGACCGGTTGCTCAGGTGACCGACGGTGAGCGTCGACTCACCAGTGTCTCGCTATCGGATCGCGGCCACATCATGGCCTACGCCGCCACCGATGCGGTCTCCCCCACGGAGCTATACGTGGCCCGAGGCGACGGAACGGCCGAGCGACGTGCGAGCGAGTTCAACGAGGATCTCCTGGACCGGGTGTCCCTGGTGCCCCCCGAGCGGCTCACTTGGATGGTAGGTGACAGCGTCGAGGTGGAGGGGTGGGTCATCAAGCCCGTGGACCACGACCCCGACGGAAAATACCCGCTCATCCTGAAGATTCACGGGGGGCCGCACAGTTCGTACGGCAATACGTTTTTCCCCACGTTCCATGTGCTTTCTTCGGCCGGCTTCTTCGTCCTATACGCCAACCCTCGCGGGTCGAGCGGGTACGGTCACGAGTTCATGTATGCCACCCGCGGACAGTGGGGCGTCATGGACAGCGAGGATTTCCTGACCGGCGTCGACTCTGCACTGGCCCGGTACCCGGAGGCCGATTCGACTCGTGTGGGCGTCTCGGGTGGAAGTTACGGCGGCTTCATGACGAACTGGCTTACCGCCACCTCCGACCGTTTCCAGGCCGCGGTCACGTCTCGCTCCATCGCCAATTGGGAGAGTTGGTGGGGATCCTCCGACGCCCAGGCGTTGACCGAGTATGAGTTCTACGGCGCGCCGTGGGAGCGGCGGGATCTTTATCGGCGGCTGTCCCCGATCTCGTACGTCGAAAACGTTACGGCTCCCACGCTCATCATCCACAGCGAGACCGACTACCGGACGCCTATCGGTGACGCGGAGCAGTGGTTCATGGCCCTCAAGAACCTGGGTGTGCCGGTGGAGATGGTGCGCTACCCCCGTTCCTCTCATGGGCTATCACGGACAGGAGAGCCATGGCTGCTGGTGGACCGGCTCGAACGGATCCGCAGCTGGTTCGAGCACTGGCTGATCGAACAGGCCCCCGCCGTGGGCGACGGCAGCGAATAGGTACCGCGGCTTTGCCGCGGCCGTTGCCCGGCGGTCGCCCGGCGGTCGCCCTGGTGGCTGCCATACGCCCCACCTTGGAGACAAGGCGTGAAAGACGATCCTGATCCGACGCGGGGTTTTTCACCCGACATTTTCGCCGCACGCCGTAAGCGCGTTCTGGCGGATCTTGACGGTTCAGCTCTGGTGCTGAGCTCCGGGACGAACGCCTCCGGGGGCCGACATCGAGTGGACAGTGATCTCTTTTATCTCACCGGCGTGACGGAGCCGGAGGCCGTGGCTGTCCTTCGCCCCGACGGTGAGGACGGTGATTTCGTACTCTTCGTACGAGTTCGAAGTCCCGAAGACGAGCGTTGGAGCGGAGAGCGGCTCGGGCCGGACGGGGCTCGAGAAGTGTTCGGTGCCGATGCGACCTATGGCAACGACGTGCTCGCCGAGCATCTCTCCAGATTGCTCGCCGAAGCCGAGGACGTGTACTTCCGAATCGGGCCTCGGTCGCCCGTGCAGAGCTTGGTGATCGGGGCTCTGCAGACGGCTCGGCTTCGAGGCGCCAGGAAGGGTGTCGGGCCCCACGGGATCATCGATCCAGGGCGGTTACTGGATCACTTGAGGCTCGTGAAACACCCCGAAGAGCTGGAGCGCATGCGGTGGGCTGCCACGATCACGATCGAGGCATTTATCGAGATGCTCGGAGCCGTGCTGCCCGGAGCCGGAGAGTGGGAACTCGAGGGGATCCTCAATGGAGCCTTTCGGCGAAAAGGGGCCGGGGGCCCCGCCTATCCCACGATCGTAGGCTCGGGCGCGAACGCGTGCGTGCTTCACTACGCGGACAACGACTGCACGATGCACGAGGGAGATTTGGTTCTGGTGGACGCCGGTGCGGAGGCGGGCCTCTACGCGTCCGACATCACCCGTACCGTACCGGTATCCGGAGCCTTCACGGCAGCCCAGCGAGCCATCTATGATCTAGTGCTGGAGGCGCACGATCGCGCCATCGAAGGTATTCGCCCCGGTGCGACGGTCGAAGGGGTCCATCACACGGCGCGAGACGTGCTCGTCGACGGGCTCCTCGACCTCGGCGTTCTCGATGGCGACAAGGCCGAGATAATCGATACCGAGGCCTACAAGCCGTTCTTTCCCCATCAGACGTCGCACTGGCTGGGACTCGAGGTGCACGACGTCGGTGATTACGCCTCCGCGGGCGCGTCCCGAGTGCTGGAGCCGGGAATGGTTTTGACCGTGGAGCCGGGCCTGTACTTCCAGGGCCCGTTCGAGGGTTCATCGGTGGCAGAGGAATACTTGGGTATCGGGATCAGGACTGAAGACGATGTGGTCGTGACCGACGAAGGACATGAGGTGCTGACCGCCGGATTGCCCGTGTCCCCCGACGAGATCGCGGGTCTCGTGGGAGGGCAGGGGTGACCGCGGCGTTGGTGGACCGTCTACAGCGTCCGGGGCCGCTCGTCACGGTGGAGCTTCGGCCACCGCGGAGTGGGCTTTCGGCCGTCGAAGGAATGGACAGCTGGATCGACCTCAACCACTCCATCCGGAATCTCGCGCTCAAGGACGTCTTCGTTTTCCTGACGGATGATGCGGTAGGATCACTTGAAGAGGAGAACCTCGGGCACCTCGCGGCCAATGTCGGCTCCGATGTGCCGCTCTCGCGACTCGTCCCCTTTCTGACGTGCAAGCACACGATCGAATACTGCCTCATATATGCCGATCGTGCCCACTCCCTGGGGTTCGAGGCGCTCACGGTGGTGGGTGGAGACACCTCGATCGGTCCGTCGCGCTGTGTTCCACATTCCTACATCCTCCGGCAGCAGATTCGCGAGCGGCAACCCGGGCTGTCCCTGGGCGGCTGGGCAAACCCCCATCGAGACGAGCGAAAGCAAGTCGAATACCTCGGTGCCGACGATTTCTCCGCCGACTTCTACCTCACGCAGGTCGTGTCGCATCACAGTGTCGATCGAGTCGAGGCGTTCCTCGAGGAGTGCGATCGCCGGGGTGTTTCCACTCCGGGAATATTCGGCGTCTTCTACTATTGGAGTGCCAACCCTGGCACGCTCGGGCGATTGGGGGAGTTTTTTCCGGTGCCGGCTGATGAGTTGACCCGTGAATTCGACGCCGGTGCCTCGCCGGAAGAGGTTCTTGGAAAGACCCTGGACGCCTTGCGGGCCGCCGGCGCGGAAAAAGTCTACATCAGCAATCTCGGCCACAGGCGAGTGCAGCACAGGCTCGAAAAGGCATTGGCGAGCGCAGCGACCTGATTCAAGATCCCTGAGGATAGCGCGAAGATATCATCGCCTTCCTCACCGATGCCGTGCTAGTTTTTATCCATGTCTGATTCCCCGCAGCCGGTGCCGTCCAGCCCATTCGTTCGTCAGTGGGAGGACACGCGGTCCGACGTGTTGAACGCCGTCGAGTCTGTAGGCGAGAGCGGCTGGTACGTACTGGGGGAGCGGGTTCGTTGCTTCGAGGAGAGGATCGCAGCCTCCTGTGGCCGGGCCCATGCGGTCGGATGCGCGAGTGGCCTGGACGCCATCGAGCTGGCCCTTCGGGTTCTGGGCGTGCGGCCGGGCGACAAGGTCCTGACCACGCCGCTCAGCGCGTTCGCGACCACCCTCGCGATCGTGAGGGCGGGCGGGCGCCCCGTCTTCGTGGATACCGACGAGTACGGGCTCATGGACCTGGACCTCGCGGATCGCGCCCTCGAGAAGGACGCCGAGATCCGCTTCGTGGTACCGGTCCACCTCTATGGCCGTTGTCTCGACATCGGACGCCTCACGGACATCCAGGCCCATCACGGGATCACGGTGATCGAGGACTGTGCCCAGGCGTTGGGCGCGGCACATGACGGGAGGCCGGCCGGGTCGGTGGGACTGGTCGCGACCCTCAGCTTTTACCCGACCAAGAACCTCGGTGCTCTGGGGGACGGAGGAGCGCTCGTCACCGACGACCCGCAAGTCGCCGAGCTTGCCAGCAGATTCCGGGACTACGGGCAGGGTGCGAAGTTCGAGCACCTCCACATCGGGATGAATAGCCGTTTGGACGAGCTCCACGCCGCCGTGCTCGAGGAGGCGTTCCTCCCCCGGCTGGAAGGCTGGAACACCCGCCGAGCGGAGGTCGCGCGTCGCTATCTCGGGGGGCTATCGCACCCCGAGGTCAGGCCCGTTCCGGTCAGACCCGGCTTCCAATCCTCCTGGCACCTTTTCCCGGTGCGCGTGTCGGCCGATCGGCGGGCGGCATTTCGCGCTCATCTCGAGGCGGGTGGGGTTGGGACGGCGGTCCACTATCCCACTTTGATCCCCTCTCAACCCGCCCTTTCGTCGGTTCCACACGACGTCGTCGGAACCGTCGAGCAGGCCCGGTCGCTGACGGAGGAGGAGGTCTCGCTGCCCATCCATCCGTACCTCCTGGACTCGGAAGTCGAGCGAGTCGTTCAGCTGGTCAACGAGTGGCGAGCCTGATGATCTCTCTGGTCGTGCCCGTGTACCGGAGTGCCTCCGGGATTCCGGATCTCCTCGAGGCCGTCGGGTGCCTCGCCAGTTCCGTCGAGGAGCCGTTCGAGGCCGTCTTCGTGGTGGACGGAAGCCCGGACGACTCGCTCCTCCTCTTGGGTCGCGATCTCCCCAATCAGAGATTCGATTCGCAACTTCTCTCGCTCTCACGAAACTTCGGCGCCTTTTCTGCCATTCGCTCGGGACTCGAGGCCGCCCGGGGCGAAGTGGTGGTCGTGATGTCGGCGGACCTCCAGGAGCCCCCCGAGCTCGTTCTCGAGCTGGTGAGCAAACTGCGCTCCGGAGAGTGGGACGTCGCGGTCGGTCAGAGGGTGGGGCGTGCGGACACGTCCTTCTTGTCCGGCCTCTTCTGGTGGATGTACCGGCGTTTCGTGATTCCGGAGATTCCGAAGGGTGGCGCCGACGTTTTCGGGTGCACGCGAGCCGTTCGAGATCAGATTCTCCGCCTGAAGGAGGGAAACAGCTCGTTGATCGGTCTGCTCTTCTGGGTGGGCTTTCGGCGATGTCTCGTCCCCTACGAGCGGCAGCCGCGGCCCGCGGGAAAGAGCGCCTGGACGTTGGGCAAGAAGATGACGTATCTGAACGATAGCGTGTTCAGCTTCTCGGACCTTCCCATCAGGGTGCTCACGCGCGCCGGCCTCTTCGGGCTCGCGGTGAGTCTCTTCTTTTCTTTGACCGTGCTGATCTGGCGGCTGTCGGGACCGACACCCGTGCCGGGCTACGCGGCCACTGTCCTCGTGGTGACGTTTTTTGGTGCGCTGAACCTGTTCGGGCTCGGGGTCATCGGCTCCTACGTTTGGCGCTCCTTCGAAAACACGAAAGGCCGCCCGGAATACATCGTGCAGGCGCACGAGGAGTTCCACTCTGAGAGGAGCAGCGGAGAAAACGTACGAGGAAGCAGCACAGGCAACGTAGGAGGAAGCAGCAGAGGCAACGTAGGAGGAAGCGATGGGTAAGGGCAGCGTCTTCGTCCACGAGAACGCCCTGTTGGAGTCCGAACAGGTCGGTGACGGCACGCGGGTTTGGGCGTTCGCCCACGTCCTTCCAGGAGCCCGGATCGGAGCCGACTGCAACGTCTGCGATCACACCTTCATCGAGAACGACGTGGTGATCGGAGATCGGGTGACCATCAAGCCGGGTGTTCAGCTCTGGGACGGCATTCGGATCGAG
Source organism: Longimicrobiales bacterium (assembly GCA_965249775.1). Classification (GTDB taxonomy): domain Bacteria; phylum Gemmatimonadota; class Gemmatimonadetes; order Longimicrobiales; family Gaopeijiaceae; genus UBA822. The sequence goes on along the minus strand of OZ252253.1, from coordinate 1,283,885 downwards.
GACGACGTCTTCGTAGGACCGAACGCCACCTTCACCAACGATCCTGCACCCCGGAGCAAGCAGCATCTCGACGAGCATCCCGTCACGGTCGTCCGTCGGGGTGCTTCGATCGGAGCGAACGCCACTGTCTTGCCCGGCGTCACGATCGGTCAGTACGCAATGGTGGCGGCGGGGGCCGTAGTGACTACATCGGTTCCACCCTACGCAGTTGTCGTCGGGAATCCGGCCCGAATCACCCGGTATGACGGCGATGCAGGTTCTTCGCTTGCTGGCTCGTCGAGCGGAGGCTCGCCGGAAGACCCTGCGATCCAAGTCTCGGGGGTTTCGCTTCACCGTGTTCCCCGCATCGAGGATCTGAGGGGAGATCTGATCGCGCGGGAGGTCGGCGCGGGACTCCCCTTCGCTCCGAAGCGCTGCTTCGTGGTGATGGGCGTACAGTCGAAGGAGGTTCGTGGCGAGCACGCACATCGGCATTGTGAACAGCTCCTGGTCTGCGCGAAGGGGTCCATGGCCTGCGTCGTAGACGACGGGGACCGCCACCAGGAGGTGCTCCTCGACGCCTCGGAGGTCGGACTCTACGTGGCGCCGATGGTCTGGACGACGCAGTACAAGTACACGGAAGACGCGATTCTCGTGGTCTTCGCGTCGGATCCTTACGACCCGGACGATTACATACGTGACTACGACGCGTTCTTGGCCGAGGTCCGGTCCTCTGAATCCCCGGAACCGGCTACGTAGGTGACGCTCCGGCCGCGGGGAACCACCTTCGATCAGGCGGGGCCGACGCTTCCCTCGTGGCGCGCGGCTCTGATCTTGGGCGCATTGGCCGCCCTGCCTCTCCTCTACTTCCGGATCCGACTCCCTGCGGCGAACGACCTCCCGGTCCACCTCGCGATGGCGGAACAGTTCGCACGAGGCGTTGCCGAGGGGCATTGGTACCCCCGCTGGTACGGCGACTTCAACCTTGGGTGGGGTGGTCCGACGGGCTATTTCTACCCGCCCGCCTTGTCTGCGCTGACCGCGTTCTTCTCGTGGATCGGGGGGGGCCGACTGATGGCCGGGTTGACCGTGGCCCAGTGGGTTTTCTCGTTCCTCGGTGCCTGCGGAGTCTACACGTTGGCCCGGGCCCTCCAGACGGGCCGTTTCGCCTGGCTTGCAGTCGGTCTCTGGCTCATGACGCCCTTCAGGGCCTTCGAGCTCTACTCGGCGGGATTGTTCTCTTCGCTCGCGGCGGGCGGTCTGGCCCCGTGGGTGCTCGTTGCGCTTCACCGCTTGGAGGTCGTGCCAACCTCGGGGAAGCGGCGTGCCGTGTCGTTATTCGCTGTGGCGTATGGATTGCTCGCGCTTGCCAACCTCCCGTACGCGGTGATGGTGACGTACCTCGTAGCGGCTTGGGCGGTCATTCGGAGCATAGCGCGCGCGGATCGGAGCTGGTTGCGCACGGAGTGGAGTGGGTTCCTCCTGATTGTCGCATCGGGCGCACTCGGCGCCGCAGTGGCCGGGGTTTTCCTCTTGCCAATGCTCGCACATCTCTCCGAGGTGGTCGTACCCCAGTCCGCGGGTGGCGAATGGTGGCGCGTCAACTTCCTCTTCGACAGCGACGCGTTCATGACGCCGCGGCTGAGGCGGACGCTGGAGGACGCGGCAATCTTGCCGGCGAGTGGGCTCGTGATCAGCCTCGCAGTCTTGGGGATCGCAGATCAGGCCGCGGCGGACGGGTCGACGGGCCCTCTGGGCCGGATACCGCCGCTGGGCCCGACGTTGGCGAACCCGAAACGTCTGTGGACCCAAGGCATGCGCCCTCGAGCGGGGTCCGGCTCCTGGCGACGTTCGGGATCCTCTCCTTCTTCCTGGCGACACCACTCTCTAACGTGGTCTGGGCGACGCTGCCGGTCCTGTACGAGATCAACATGCCGTGGCGCTTTCTGGAGGTGATGGCGGTTCCCTCGGCCGTGCTGACCGCCGTCGCGATGCGGGCCGTGACGTTGCGCGTCCTCGACGCCCGGGCCAATCGGGACGGGGGCGCCTCGACCGGGCGCTCGAGCGACTTGGCAACCATGGTGGCCGCGGCCGCCCTCGTCGTCGTCGTCGTCCTCACCGGCGTGTTGTTCGGCTCCATCTCGAGGATGACCCCAGCCCTCGAGCCATTTCGCTCCGGCGAGCTCTCTGCCACAACCCTCGCTCAGACCTTCCACACCCGTGAGTCCTTCTTCTTGCCACGCGACGCCGTTGCTCCCACCACGCTTCCCCAGCAGCCCCTGGTGCTTCCGTTGACGCCCGGTTGCCGTGTCACGTTGGAAGCCTGGGATCAGGCGGCGCGCAGCTTCAGGGTGGAGAGCGATGGGCCCTGCGAGGTGGCGCTCCGAAGCTATTACTTCCCGGGATGGAAAGCGGAGAGCTCCACGGAACGTGGGACGGTTCCGGTCGGAGTGAGATCGGACCCGGAGAGCGGTGGCCTGTTGGTCTCCGCCCCGGAGGGGGATTCGAACGTCCGAGTCTGGTTCGCGAGTGGATGGCCGACAGTACTTGGCGGGGTGCTCAGCTTCGTCGCGTTGATGGCCTGCGTCGGGTTGAGACGCCTCCCAATCGCCGGTCGCGACCTCAGCACGCCGGTGCCATGATGTTGGGATCGGAGCGGCGAGCGTTCTGGGTTCTCTTCTTGGCTCTCTGGGCTCTCTACGCCGCGATCCCCCAGCGTGGACCTGAGTCGAGCTTGGTCGGTGCCCAGTTGGAGAACATCGTGGAGCGAGGCCGGCTTCACTTCGTGGAGGGCGAGATGATCGGGCCCACTCGGTTTCTCAACACCGAGACTCAAACCGAGTCGTTTCGAGTTCTCTTCAACGTCTTTCCCGCGGGTGACGTGTTCCGGGTCAACCACGCACCGGGGCTTTTCCTCATCGCCGCTCCCATCTACGCGGCAAGTACGGTGATTGGACTCCGGTTCGAGTCCCACGAGTCCGTCGTATGGTGGATTCTCATCCTGACGCTGGTCGCGCCCTTGGGTGCGCTTGCCGTAGCGTGTCTCTTTGTGATCCTCTCTCGTTGGGGGGTCGGACAACGCACGGCCTTCTGGTCCGCGCTGGCCCTCGGAGTCGCCAGCCCCTGGTGGGCCGGGTCCGGACTTCTGAATCAGGACAGCGTCGCCCTGGCCGCGCTTCTGGCCGCCGCCGCCCTCCTCGAGCGGGACTACGATCCTGGAGCCCGGCGTGCCAAGGTCGCCCTCGGAACAGGCGGTTTTCTGACAGGACTCTCCGTCCTGACCTCGTATTTGGTGGTTCCGGTGGCAGCAGGGCTCGTCGCGTTTTGGATGATGCGTCACCGGGATGCGCGAGCACGAGCCGCTGTCATTTTCGGAGGGCTTCCGCCCGTCGTCGTCCTGGCCGGTTATCACACACTGGCGTTCGGCGCCCCCTGGCGTACCGGCTACGGGGAGGGTGGTTTCAGCCTGAACTATCCGAGTATCGATTTGGCGAACTCAATAGAGAAGCTGCACTTCTACCTGACCCACCCGGAGTACGGGCTCGTCTTTCTCTTTCCCCTGTTCGTAGTAGGTGCTCTTGGATTGCTTCGAACCGAGTGGCCTCGTTGGCGTCTCATGGCGATCGGATCGCTTGTGTTGGTTCACTTTCTGTTCATTGTGAGCATCGAGCATCACGGATCGGTGGGATACGGCATCGGCCGGTTCTTCCTTCCTCTCTTCCCTCTGTTGGCCCTGGGGCTTCCGGCCGTGATGGACCATGAGGGTCGAGGGATGTTCCTCCTGCGAGTTCTGTTGGTGAGCTCGGTCCTCGTCTCGGCATTCCACGCCTGGGCCGGGGCGTGGTACGGTCTACAGGGCGTCATGGAGCCCCAGTTGGCGAACATGAGCCAGCGGCTCCGGCTGGAGCTGCCACTGCTGTATCCTCTGCTCCCCCTCCTGGCGGTGATCCTCGGGTTGGCTGTTGCGGCTCGAGAGCGTGCCCAGGAAGCTCTCGCCGTGAAGGCTCTTGAGGGCAGCAGCCTTCTAGACTGAGTCCCGCACAGCCGACAGGATTTCCAACGCGCCGCCGAGTTCGGCATCCGCTACCTGGACGTGGACCCCCGCGATGGAGTCGCGGACGGCCTCGAACGCCTCGAGGGCGATGGAGACACCCTCCGCTCGTGCGGCATCCTTACCCTTGGCCTCGGCATCGGCCATCCGGGTGAGAAGCGAATCGGGGATGTGGATCCCCGGAATCTCGTTTTGAAGAAACTCTGCCTCGCGAAGAGAAGTGAGCGGCCGCAAGCTCGCAATCATGGGCACGGACAGATCGGGCGCGCGCTCCAAAAAGGCATGGAGCCGTCCGGGATCGAACACCGGCTGCGTGATCACGAAGTCGGCGCCCGCGTCGACCTTCCACTTCAGGCGCCCGGCCTCGCGGTCCTGGTCCACCGCGACCTGACTCACTCGAGTCCCGATGACGAAGCGTGTGGGTACGCCGATCGCGTTCCCCCCGGGGTCGACACCTCGATTCAGGCCGTGCACAACGTTGGTGAGTCCGATCGAGTCGATGTCGAGTGAGGCCGTCGAGTCGGGGTAGGGACCCGTGGGCGGCGGGCGCCCCGTTACGAGCAGAAGGTTGTGTAGACCGGCAGCCGCGGCCCCGAGCAGATCACTGATCATGCGTGTCATGTTGCGGTCGCGGCAGGGATAGTGAACGATCGTCTCGATGTTCACCGCTCTTTCGATCAGCATGGCGGCCGGCAGAGCGCTCATCCGCGCCTTGGCGTGCGGGTGATCGCGAACGTTGACGGTATCCGCTCCGGCCGCCTGGATTCGCCGGCACTGCTCCAAGAGAACCTCGGCATCCCAACCCTTGGGTGGTGTGATCTCGATACTGACCACGAAGGTGCCGTCGGCGATCTTGCTTCCCCACGCGGAACGCTCGCCGAGAGGAACCTCGGGCTGAATGGGCGTGTCGTGCGGTTCGGCGTGAGAGCCGGGACGGGCTCGCGTGGACGGTGGTCGTACGCCGCCCACCAGCGCCCGGATGCTTCGGATGTGTTCAGGGCTCGTGCCGCAGCATCCCCCGACGAAGCGGGCTCCCGCTTCGATCATCCGACGGGCGTACTGCGCCATGTACTCGGGGCTGGCCAGGTAGATCTTGCGATCGCCGACCGCTCGAGGCAGCCCGGCGTTGGGCTGGGCCGAAAGGGGTAGATCGGTCACTTCCGCCATCCGCTCCACCGCGTCGAGCATCACGGCGGGCCCGACGGAGCAGTTGAGCCCGATCACGTCTGCACCCCACGCCGCGACTTCGGCGGCGACGTCCTCGGGAGACGTGCCGTACGAGGTGCACGCGTCGTCTCCCACGGTGACCTGGCAAATGACGGGGAGGGGCGATCGGTTCCGGATAGCCTGAAACGCTTGCTCCATCTCGTTGAGGTCGCTGAAGGTTTCGAGGACGAAGCCGTCCACGCCGCCTTCCAGGAGCCCATCGACCTGCCGGTGATAGAACTCCTGGGCCTCTTCACGGGACGTCGGGCCGAGCGGCTCGATGCGGATACCCAACGGACCGATGGCCCCGACCACTAAGGCCCTGTCTTGGGCCGCCCTGTGCGCCAGGTCCACTGCCGCGCGGTTGATCTCCTCCGTTCGGTCGGCCAGGCCGTAGCTGGAGAGTTTGACCGGATTGGCGCCGAAGGTGTTGGTCTCGATGATTTCGGCGCCGGCGTTCACATAGTTCCGGTGGACGTTCTCCACGATGTCTGGCGTTTCGAGGTTGAGGCCGTCGTACGAGACGTTGACGAAGACCCCGCTGGCGTAGAGCTCCGTTCCCATAGCCCCATCCATGACGTGGACGCGGCCGTCATCGATGAGTTGCCGCAACGCGGACTGCTTCGCTGTTGGCGTGCTCACGAGGCTTCCTCCTCCGGTTCGTACCCAAGGTTGGGCCGGAGCCAGCGCTCGGCGTCTGCCATCGACATTCCCTTCCGTTCTGCGTAATCGGTCACCTGATCCTTTCCGATCCGGCCCACGCCGAAGTAGTAGGCTTCCGGATGGGCGAAGTACCAGCCGGACACCGAAGCCGTGGGCAGCATGGCGAAGCTTTCCGTGAGGGTGACGCCGGTGTGGCGTTCCGCGTCGAGCAGTGTGAACAAGGTCTTCTTCTCAGTGTGGTCTGGGCAGGCCGGATAACCAGGTGCCGGCCGGATCCCGGAATAGCATTCAGCGATCAGGTCGACGTTGGTATGGGCACCACCCACCTCGTGGCCCCAGAGATCCCGCCGGACATGCTCGTGAAGACGCTCCGCGAACGCCTCCGCCAGACGGTCGGCCAGTGCTTTCGCCATGATGCTTCCGTAGTCGTCGAGCTTCTCTTCGAGCGAGGCACACAGCTCGTCCAGGCCGAGTCCGGTCGTAACCACGAAAGCTCCGATGTGATCGGTTAGCACCGATTCCTTCGGCGCCACGAAGTCCGACAGGCAGGCGTTGGGTCGCCCGTCCTTCTTTTCGAACTGTTGGCGAAGACCGTGGATCGTACGCCAATCGCCTTCCCCAGCGAGGACCTCGATGTCGTCCCCAAGGCTGTGGGCGGGGAAGAGGCCTAAAACGGCCCGGGCGCTCAGCAGGCCTTCGGAAACGATGCGATCGAGCATCGTGCGGGCGTCGGTGTACAGGACGCCGGCCTGCTCTCCCACGGTCGGGTCATCGAGGATCTCGGGATATCGGCCCTTGAGCTCCCAGGCGTGGAAGAAGGGGCTCCAGTCGATGTAATCTACGAGCTCGGCGAGGGGATAGTCGTCGAAGACATGAATTCCCGGCTTACGGGGCACTGCGAGCTCGGACGCGCTCCAGTCCAAGGACGCCTTGTTCTTCCGAGCCGCCTCGACGGAGATGAGCCTGGATTTCGTCGCTCGGCTCGCGTGGGCCTCCCGCTCCCTGACGTAATCCTCACGAACCTTTGCGATGAACGCCTCCCGCCTGCTGTCGTCCAGCATGGCCCGGAGGACCGGAACGCACCGGGAGGCGTCCACCACGTGAACCGTGGGCCCCGTATAGCGACCCTCGATTCGAACGGCCGTGTGCCTGCGGGACGTCGTCGCACCACCGATGAGAAGGGGCACATCGAAGTCCAGACGCTCCATCTCGGCCGCCACGTGAACCATCTGGTCGAGAGACGGCGTGATGAGCCCGCTCAAGCCGATCACATCCGCCTGCCTGTCCCGGGCCTCTTGAAGGATCGTCTCGGCGGGGACCATGACACCGAGGTCGATGACCTCGTAGCCATTACACTGGAGCACGACCGAGACGATGTTCTTGCCGATGTCGTGGACATCGCCCTTCACGGTGGCCATGACTACGAGCCCGCCGGACTTCTTGCGCTCGCCCCCCTCTGCCTTCTCCGCGTCGAGGAACGGCTCCAGATAGGCCACGGCCTTCTTCATGACCCGGGCACTTTTCACGACTTGTGGCAAGAACATTTTTCCGGCTCCGAACAGATCCCCGACCTCGTTCATGCCGTCCATGAGGGGGCCCTCGATCACCTCCAGTGCCCGAGCCAGCCCCTTCCTCGCCTCTTCGGTGTCCTCCGTGATGTGGTCCGTGATCCCGTGCACTAAGGCATATCGGAGACGATCCTCCACGGGGCCGGATCGCCATTCCTGGTCGATCACGACCTGCTCTCTCGTCACTCCGGCAAACTCTTCGGCGAGCTTCGTCAGGCGCTCGGTGGCGTCGGGGCGTCGGTCGAAGAGCACGTCCTCGACCGCCTCGAGAAGGTCGGCCGGCACGTCGTCGTAGACCGGGAGAGCCCCGGCGTTCACGATCGCCATATCCAGGCCCGCTGGTATGGCGTGGTAGAGGAAGGCGGAGTGCATCGCCTCGCGCACACGGGGACTCCCTCGAAATGCAAACGAAACGTTGCTCAGCCCTCCGCTCACGTGCACGTCGGGAATGCGCGATTTGATTTGCCGGGTGGCTTCGAGGAAGGCGATGCCGTACCCATTGTGCTCCTCGATGCCGGTTCCCACCGCGAAGATGTTAGGGTCGAAGATTACGTCTTCGAGCGGGAATCCCACGCTCTCGCGGAGGATTCGGGCCGCGCGCTCACATATGGTGACCTTACGTTCGACCGTGTCCGCTTGGCCTTCCTCGTCGAAAGCCATGACGATCACAGCGGCTCCGTAACGCCGCGCCAGGCGGGCCTTTTCGACGAAGGCTGCCTCTCCGTCCTTGAGGCTGATGGAATTCACGACGCTCTTGCCCTGCACGCACTTGAGTCCGGCCTCGAGAACGTCCCAACGCGACGAATCCACTACGAAGGGGATGCGGCTCACGGATGGCTCAGAGCCTAGCAGATTCAGAAACGTGGTCATCGCCTCGACCGAATCGAGCAGACCCTCGTCCATGTTGATGTCGAGCATCTGTGCACCTGATGCCACCTGTTGGCGGGCAACGTCGACGGCGGCCTCGTAGGCGTCGTCGGTGATGAGGTCTCGGAACCGCTTCGAGCCCGTGACGTTGGTGCGCTCTCCGATGTCCGCGAAGAGGGAGTCCGGACCGATCGTGAGGGCCTCGAGGCCGCTCACCCGGAACCGGGGCTCTTTGACGGGAATGGCTCGCGGTGGAAGATCCGCGACGGCGTCTGCGATCGCCTCGATGTGGGAAGGCACGGTGCCGCAACAGCCACCCACGATGTTGACGAATCCGGCCTCCGCGAACTCGCGAATGACGCTCGAAGTTACCTCCGGCGTTTCGTCGTATTCCCCGAACGCGTTCGGAAGTCCGGCGTTCGGATGACAACTCACGGGCACATCCGCGATCTGCGAAAGCTCCTCCACGTAAGGACGAAGTTGTTCCGCCCCGAGGGCGCAGTTGAGCCCCACGGAGAACGGCTCGGCGTGCCGGATGGAGTTGTAGAAGGCCTCCGTCGTCTGCCCGCTCAGGGTGCGCCCACTGGCGTCCGTGATCGTGCCCGAGATCATCACCGGAAGTCCGATACCTCTCTCTTCGAACAGCCCGAGGATCGCAAAGACAGCCGCCTTTGCGTTCAGGGTGTCGAAGATCGTCTCGACCATCAGGATGTCGGCCCCTCCGTCAATGAGCCCGCTGGCCTGATCCGTGTACGCCTGCACCAGCTCGTCGAATGTGACATTTCGGAGTGCAGGGTTGTCCACATCCGGTGAGATGGACGCGGTACGGTTGGTCGGCCCGATGCTGCCGCACACGAAACGAGGCTTCTCGGGCGTTCGGGTGGTCATCTCGTCCGCCGCCCGCCGGGCCAAATCGGTCGCCGCGACATTCACCCGGTAGGCCTCTCCCTCGAGTCCGTAGTCCGAGAGCGAGATCGCCTGCGCGTTGAACGTGTTCGTCTCGATTATGTCCGAGCCGGCCTCGAGATAGGCACGGTGGATCTCGCCGATCAGGTCAGGCTGTGTGACGGACAACAGATCATTGGCTCCGAAGAGCGCGCCCGGCTGATCGCCGTAGACGTCACCCCGGAAATCCTCCTCCGCCAACCCATAGGCCTGGATCATGGTACCCATGGCACCGTCCAGAACGAGGATGCGCCTCGCTAGAGCCTCTTGGAGGGCGGCGGTGCGGCCGCCGTTGGGAGTGGACCTGCCCATGGATCTCGTATCTCGCCTCTCGAGGTATGCGGGGAGGGGGAGATCCGAATCTCAAAACCTCGCCGCAATCCTACCGCGTCGAGGTCTGGCTTTTTAGCGGTTTGTGTCGGGCCGCAATACGCCTCAAATCACCCCGTCCAGCGTCTCCAGAAAAAATAGTACCTCTGCGAATCGTTTCCTAGGCCCGGTTGGCTCTGCTGTTGCGCACCGGTCCTCCATAGGGTAGGCGTAGAAGACCGTTGACGCCGCCCGCTGTACTTCTCAGCCTTCACCATCACTCCGGTTTCGTATGAGCCGGAAAACGACCTCGGACATGAACGATGTGGAGCTCGAAGTGACTCTCTCAGAGCGTGACACGGCTCACGCCGGTTCGGCGTTCTTCAAGGGACATGGCCTCGGAAACGATTATCTCGTGTTCGAGGCCGGTGACGATTGGGCGCTCGACTCTGAGAGCATCATCGCGGTCTGTGACCGCTGGAGGGGGCCGGGTAGCGATGGGATCGTACTCCTTCTCGATCGGACGAGCCGGCCGTTTCCGCTCCGGATGTTCAATCCGGACGGCTCCGAGTTCGAGCGGAGCGGTAACGGTCTCCGGATTCTGGCTGCTTACTTGGCCCGCGAGGGGCTGGTGGGCGGCGAGCCATTCGACGTCTCGGTGGGAGGAGACACCGTGCGGCTGCATGTGTCGGGTCCTCCGGTGAGAGGCCTGTACGATATTTCAGCGGAGATGGGCCGGTCCGGCCACGGACCCGAAGCCGTTGGGCTCGACCCGGGAGCCTTGGACGCCGACCAGAGACTCGATCTCGAGGGGGCCGGGAGCCCCGTCGTCCATCCAGTGTCGATTGGCAATCCGCACGTGGTGGTCTTTCCGGAGGAGTGGAAGCCCGAGCTCATCGACGAGATCGGGCCGAAGATTTCCGTTCACACGGCGTTCGCCGATGGTACCAACGTGCAGGTCGCCCGTGTACTCGACGGCCGAACCCTGGAGGCGCTGATCTGGGAGAGAGGCGTGGGACCGACCTCTGCCTCTGGGACCTCGGCCTGCGCCGTGGCGGCCGCCGCCGTGAAGTCGGGAAGAGCCGAGCCCGGCCAGTTCGAGGTTCGCATGGAGGGCGGTAGCATGGAGGTGACCGTCACTGCGGCGATGGAGATCACGCTCATCGGACCGGTGCAGGAAGTGTCCCGAGGTAGCCTGACGGGAGGGTTTCTGGATTTCCTGGCAGGCCTTTAGGGTCCGCGCAGAAATCTCCGGCTCGCCAGCGATGACCGCAATGATGACTGAAGTGTCTGTGACGATCCATGGCGGCTTCGAGCCGTAGCGACCATGGGTCGCGGAAGGTGGTTACTTGATCACGACGTGACGTTACGCAGCGGAGCGGTTGAGATCAAGTGACCGCAAGCGAAGCGCGCGAGCGCTGCCGCGACACCTCACCCAACGAGGCCCAACCTGGGCTCAAGCGTCAGGTCATCAGCTCGATTGCCCAAGACTGCACGGTGTCTGTGCTGCCGAATCCGAACATGGCACCGTACAGAACAAACGATAAGACGAGCCCTCCCATGAGAACCCAAGGTGGCCGTTGCCCCGTGAGCCAGGTGCCTCCGATGATCAAGACCGCCAGACCGTTTTCCGTCACGGGTAACCAGAACTCCTGGGCGTTCTCGAGGCCGGACCATGCCAGTATGCGAGTGATCGCTGGTGCAATGAGGGTCATCGACGCTAGCAGCATCAGCTGTTTGTGCGTCTCGGGTCTGCGCCGGAAATAGGCGGCACCGCCGACGGCGATTGAGAAGGCCATGAACAAGCCGACGTCTCCGCTGAAAGCGGGCAGATTCTCTGCGATGACGATCGAAGGATCTGGTGGGTTCGCCAGAGCGATGAGACGGGGGAGCGCGAGGAGGATCGCCGTGACCCCGGATACCACGACGCCGACGGCCAGGAATAGGCCCCCAACGCCTAGGGTCTGGTGCACGGTCCGGCGGCCAGAATTGATCAAGAGCGTCTGCACGAAGAACAACAGCATCCAGGCCGTCATCAGGGCGCCATGAGCCTTCACATGAAGAGGCAGCTCGGGTACGCCCAGCCCGTTTCCTCCGTCGCCTCGGAGACGCTCCGCCTCGTGAACAATGATGCCGGGGTCTTCAAAGAGGACCTTGAGAAAGAAGCTGCGTGAGAACCCGATCAGGACGATCGCCAGCAAGACGCCTGACGTCACAACGAAGAATCCATGACGCACTCGTGCGGAACGGATCGTGGCTCGCGTGTCACTCATCGTTCATGGCAGCCCCTGAGGACGTTTGCTCCTTCCACTGGCGTTACGGAGCTTCCCCCAGATGAAGAACTCTGGAGTCTCCGACACAGTCCCCTCCCACCCGTACCGCTCCAGGCGAGCCAGTAGCTCCCCGGGGTCGTAGAACACCTTGACGATGTCGAAGCGACGCCCGTCGCTCAGTTCCCGAGCTACTCGGTGGTCCTCGGGATCGGACGCCTGCCGCAAACGTTGGCCATCGGACCATTGGTACTCGGGATGTCTCCGACTGTCGACGAAGAAGACGATACCACCGGGACGCACGCACCGACCGACGAGGTTCCAGAACTCTTCGAACCGGTTCGGGGGCACGTGGGACAGCCAGAACGAGAAGAAGACTGAGTCATAGCGGCGACTAGGACCCCAGTCAAAGATGTCTGCCTGAACATACTCGACAGATGGGTTTCGGACGCGATCACGATTTTGAGCCAGCACCTCAGGGGAGCTATCGACCGCGGTCACCGAGCCGGCCCGCTCCACGAGCTCATTGGTCCACCAGCCGGTGCCAGAAGCGAACTCCAGGACGGACTGGCCAAGGTCCACGCGATCTAGTTCAGCCCGGACCATCTCAACCTCACCTACCCATCGGTTGGTGTGGTCGGGCCCCTTGTTGTACCGCCCTCGACAAAGAAACCAGTCGTCGTAATCCGGAGCTCGGGCTCGGTAGTAGGCCACTTGCTCGCCGAGCAGCTCGTCCTCCTCCACCATCAGCGCCCCTCAGTCGCTCTTGATGCCTGCCTAACGTCTCGGCGATTCTGCTCCGCGGCTAATGTGGTGACCGCAACCGAAGCGCGCGAGCCTGATGGTTATCGCGACTGCAGCAATCGCTCGTTAGGCGGAAACGACATCGGAACTGAGACCTCTTATTCTCCTAATCAAGACCAGGCTTCCTATTACTACGATCCAGAAGAATAGAGTTATCCCGTAGAGAAAGGATTCTATGAAAGCTTCAAGATCCGTATCGCCGTTTAGCCTAAACCATTCATAACCGAGAAAGAAGATGAGCAGCAATATTGAAGAAATTCCGGTCAGAAACAAGAATCCCCGTAGCATTCCAGTTGCCTTTGATTTGACCGTCACACGAATCAAGACAATCCCTCCTAGGAATAAAAGGGAAAAGAAAATGTAGTTGAAAAAATTAAATGGTGTGGCCTGTAAGAAACCACTCAGGAATGTCATTACGTAAAGAACTGCCAAGACATAAACTATTCGTTTCAACCTTCTTGGATCTTCACTCATATTGTGCTCCATTCGTCGAACCCGACAATGTTGACGATGTCAACTTACGATAGAATGCTGACACCGTCAACATCGTTGTGGAGGGGCCAGCCCACGGCGAAGCCGAGCAACCCGCTCACCTATCCTCCCGCCAAAGCCCCCCCAAGCCCGGGCGGGCAGTGTTCGGCTCCAAGAAACACGGTTGAGGGAGAGGGGTCGATGGTCCTCCGGAGAGGACTTCCTTGCCGTCGGGTACGGGGCGCCCTCTTTCTAGCTTATAGGTGGAAGAGGGGTTCACGATCCCGCTCCGGCCGACGCTTCGCTCTACGGCTTCGCCGCAGACCGTCCTACCCGGGACCGTGAACCCCTCTTCACGTCAGCATGTCGGTGGGGCGCCAACGCACCGCTGCAAGGGACGTTGTGGGCTTGACAGAAAGGTCATTCCCACCGCCCCGCCAAGCCCCCCTAAGGCCCGGGCGGGCAGTGTTCGGCTCCAGACAACACGCTCGAGGGAGAGGGATCGATGGTCCTCCGCAAGACAGTCCGCCGCCGTAGGCGGTGGAGCGAAGCGTTGGCTGGAGGAGGACCATCGACCCCTCTCCCTTCTACCCGCAAGAAAGGAGTCGCCACTCCCGCCCAGTGGACCTCAAGTCCTCACGCGCTTGAGAAGGATGAGTCCGACTATCAGGAAGGCAATGTTGGGAAGCCAGGGGGACCACTGCGGCGAGATCGCCCCGGATTGGCCCGCGGCTTCCGCCAATCGGAGCATGAGCAAATACAGGATCACCGACGCCAAGGCCACGCCGATTCCGTAGGCTCTGCCCCCCCGCTTCGAGCTTGTCGCTAGCGGTCCTCCGAACAGAATGATCACCAACGACGCTACGGCAATGGCCTTTCGTTTCCCCTTCTCGACCAACAACGCGCTGACGTCCCCGCCCGAGCGAGTTAGGTTGGCCACCATCCGGTCGATCTCCGAGTCGGTCATCTCGGCTTGTTCGGTGGGCCGCCCGAGGAGACCCGTCGGGGGCTCGCCGAAGCCACTCGACCTGAGCGAGTCGAAGTAAAAGGTCAGCGGGGCGGCCCGGTCGGGGAGGATGCGCAGATATCCGTCCATGAACGTCCATCCCCGTACGGTGTCGAACGGCGCCAGCGCCGCCTGAAGATGCTGTGCCGCCTCCCCGTCGGATCCGGCGGGAACCTCCAGCACCACTTGGGTCAGCTGCGGCGGGAGAATGTTGAGTCTTCTCACCGTCAACGTGCGGTCGTCATCGGTCTTGTACACGAAGTCGGATCGCCATTGGCGTCCGATCTCTTCGCTGCGAAGAATCTGCCCGGAGCGTCTATTGGCCACGGGCACCACCGTACTTAGCAGGAGTCCCGCCCCGGTCAGGCCCAGTCCCAATACGAAGAGCGGCGCCATCAGACGGTGAAACGAGATTCCCCCGGCTTTAGCGGCAAGGATCTCTCGATGCTGTGTCATGGAATGGATCGTGAACACGACGGCGATCAGGGCGGCGATGGGGAAGGACCAGGAGATGAACTCGGGGAGCATGTACACGTAGGCGGTGGCGAGTTCCCACACGGTGAGCCCTCGGTCGAAGTACCGGTCCACGTACTCCACGATGTCGCCGACGATGAACAAGAGGGGGGCGCCGAGGACGAACAGAGTGAAGATGCGAAGGAACGTCGTCACGATCAGACGGTCCAGAATCCTAATCATGCCCTGCGATAACGGGTTGCCATCGTGCGCCCCCAACTCGAGACGTTGAATAGCGCATTGCCGAGGGCGCTACCGCGATTCGGGCCCGCGGTGCGGCTCATCCGTGCGGCCAGCGCGAGGCCGAGACCGAGGAAAACGAGGTCTGCGGTCCACATGGCCCAAAACGGTGTCACCAACCCTTTGTTCGCCAGGTTCTCTCCACCGATCAGACCCGCCCAGTACACTGCAAAGATGGCGACCGAGGCGCCGATGACCATGCCAACCCCCCCGCGGGGGAAGCGGATGGCCAGTGGGGCGCCCAGCAGGACAAACACGATACACGCGAACGCGATGGCGTATTTCTTGTGGATCTCCACCCGGAACTGGTCTGCCGATTGCTGAAGAGCCGTGATCCGGCCAACGTTCTGGCGGCCGGCCAACGCGGCTTGTTGAGTCAGATTGTCGGTTCTGGGGACGAGGCCTTGGCCACGGCCCCTAGCGACTGCGGAACCTCGTCCACCCACGGGAGCGGGTTCCGATTCGTTCGCCGCCTGGCTCAGGTCTGGATACCCCAGCGCATCCGTGATCGTCCTTTGTGCTAGAGAGAGGCTTCGTTCCCGAACTTCGATGAGATCGTTCGTTCGGCTATCGATTTCGGCCCTCAACAGCGCGATGGACATCTCGCGATCGCTCCGCATGACGCCTCCCTCTCGGCGCTCGAGCTCGTCCCCGACCCCCCGTAACGGAACGATCTGGCGCTCGAACTCCGACCGGTTGAATTCACCGGATTCGTCTTGGCCGGCTTCGAGGACGTCGCCGTCATAAAGGGTCACGTACAGGTCGGCGCCGCTGTCGCTGAACGCCATCGTTCCATGTGTCGCATAGATCGTGCGGTGAGTGCTCTGGTCGCTGAAATCGTAAATGACGACCTCCGTCATCTCGCTCGTGACGGGGTCGATGGTCGCCGCCTGAAGGTACACCGCTCCGTTTCTGTCTTGGGTATCGATCTCGTTGATGACCCGCTCGCGCAAGTTGAATGTGGGACTCTTCTGCGAGATGTCGATGATCAAGCTTTTGAGTCTGTGGTTGGAGTCCGGGAGCACTCGGTCGTTGAAAAACAGCATGACGCCTGCCAGAATCGTACCGACCCCCAGAAGTGGGAGAAGAATCCTGAGCGGTCTGATACCGCCAGCGGCCATGGCGGTAATCTCGTTCGCGGCCGTAAGCTGGCTGAACGTGTAGAGTACGGATACCAGGATCGCCATGGGGAGCGTGAGCGCGACGGTATGAGGGAGCGACAGGAGCATGAACTCGCCGATCACGGTCCAGGGGAGCCCCTTTCCAACAAGGTCCCCCATCCGTTGAGCGAACGCGTTCAGAAACAGGAGCCCGGTGAGAGCCGTGAATGCGAAAAGGAACGGTCCGGCGTGGGCGCGGATTAGATACCTGGTGATGATCTTCATATCGACACCCCTACACCGTGCCCCGAGATCGGATCCCAGCAAAGCAGCTGATTCATGGCTTTGACGCTGGTGATTCTGTTCCTAACCATTCTTGCACCCACGGCGGCATATGGGCAAGGATCGACGGCGCTCCCGGACACGGTGCGTCTTCAGCCACCCGAGATCGAGCTCCCCAGATTTCTTTCGCCTTTTCCGGGCCGGACAGGGCAGAGAGCCTATACGGTTGGCCAAATCGGCCTGAAGCCGGTTCCACTCCTGGTGCCGATCGAGTTTGTCGCTCCCGCGATCGTCACGGAGGGGCCCACGCCGGACCTCTTTCGTTGGGTGGTGGCTCGAGGGCCTGTTCTGATACGTCGGCGGCTGGCCTTGAGGTGGAGTGCTCTCTTCGAGCCCGCCCCTGCGGGTGGCGTGCCCTCCGGTGGTGTCTCGACGGACAGCGGCTCGGGGGGCGGACTCGCCGACCTGGAATTCGAGATCGTCGGTCAGGGCGAAATTGGCGGCGATTGGATCCGTTTCCGCCCCTGCAATACGCGTGTGCAGGAGTCCTGCGACCCCGGCCGGCTCCCGCGTCTCAGTCCCGACTTTCAGTTTGCTGTTCGAGCGGCGGGACGGATCACAGATCGCATCACACTGGATGTGGACTTCGATCAAGCGCGGGAATTCTCAGCCGCAAACAACCTCAGCATGTTCTACACGGGTGATGACGACGCCGTGCTGAAGACCGTGGAGTTGGGGAACGTCACCTTCGCCCTCCCCAGGTCGCGCTTTCTGACCCAGGGCGTTCCCGCCGGGAACTTCGGTTTCTTGATGACCGGGCAGGCGGGGCCGTTGGACTTCAGGGGTGTCTGGGCTCAACAAACGGGCGACGTGTCGAGTCGAGAATTTCGTTTGAGTGGCGGCCCTGGCCAGGAGAATTTCGTACAGGTCGACACGCTCGTTCTCGACGATGCGGATTACGTGCGAGGCCAGTTCTTCTTTCTCGTCGACCCCGCCGAAATCGATGGCAGCCCGCACATTGATGTTCTGGGATTGGATCCGTCTTTGGTGCCTCTGGACGTGGTGCCCGGGGTGGAGCCTGTTCAGATCTATCGATTCGAGACGGATCCGGTGACGCGGCAGCAGGTGGACGGGCTCATCCAGGCGGATGGGTTCGCCAGCCGGGACGGCATCACTGTTCAGGAGTCCGGGTGGTTTCGCTTCCTTCAATCAGGCGTCGACTACTCGATTCATTCGAGCGGATTGTGGGTGGCGCTGAGGCGGCCCCTCGGCCCAGACGAGATGCTGGCAGTGACCTACGTTTCGGCCACGGGTGACACCATCGGCACCTACAACCCCGAACAGGTCTACAACGCCGGCGGGCGCCCCTCGCTCAGGCTGCTGCAAGCCTCGAGGGCCAACCACAGGCCGGGCCAGCCCACCTGGGATCAGGAGATGCACCAGGTCTATCGTGTCTCCGCGTCGCCCGACGTAGAGCCGTCGTCGGTCGGGTTGTCCATCTCGTTGGGCGAGCTCAGCGCGGGTCGAACCTTCACGCGGGATCTGGCGGGGAGGGACGTGACGTTCTTGAGGCTCTTCGGGCTGGACGAAGAGTCCCCGGTCGATGTCCTCGACCCCGGCGGGCTCTACCAATGGAGTGGCGAATTCATTCAGGAGCAGCCTGTCGTTCAGGGCGTCTTCCTCTTCTTTCCGACGCTCCGCCCGTTCCAGACCCCACCGCCTGTACCGGTCCTAGGCCTGACGGAGGACGAGACGAGGCAGATTCTCGGATCCGATGAAAACTCGACGATCTACGAAGCGGAGGATCCCTTCCTGCGGGAAAGCGGCGGGCTCTACCGCCTGACCATCCCCTTCGAACTTCGAAGCCGAGGCGTCATCTCCTCGTTCTCGCTGGGCGCGTTGGGTATCCGTGACGACTCGGAAAGAGTCTTCCTCGGAGATCGTCTCCTGATCCGAGACATCGACTATACGATCGACTACGCGATCGGACAGGTGACGTTGACTCAGCCGGAGGCGCTTTTCGCCACGGCATCCGAGCCCGTTGTACGCGTCTCGTGGGAGCAGAAAGCGATCTTTCAGGTCGCCCCGACCTCCGTTTTCGGCTTCAACGGCGGCGTCCAGGCCGGTCGCTTCGGGGAGTTCAATTTCTTGGCTCTCCGCCAGAGCGAACAGGCGTTGGTCAATCGGCCACAGCTGGGAACTGAGGCCGCGGCGATCACGCTGAGCGGACTCAGCATGGATTTCGACTTCCCCGCGAGTGGCCTCGACCGATTGCTGGAGAAAATTCCAGCGCTGCGGCTGGGGGGACCCTCCAGGGTTGGCCTGGAGGGGGAAGTCGCCCTGTCCCTCCCCAATCCCAACGTTCGCGCCGATGCGTTTCTGGACGACTTCGATGCCTCCAACCAACGGTCTCTCTCTCTCGACACCCCCGATTGGGTCCTGGGTAGCGCCCCGTCTTTCCGGGACGGAGCCGAAGTCGTCTTGCCGCTTCCGGTAGACAGGTCCACGGCCGGGAGCCTCGCTTGGCAGCATACCTGGGTGGTCCGGGGGCCCGGAGAGGACAGCGTCGGTGTGTTCGTCGGGTTTCTCCCGGAAGTCGATGTCGATCAGCAGATCAACGTCGTCGGGAGCCAGGCCCGCGAATCGGGCATGGTGATGTCGTTCACTCCGAATTCCAGCAGTCCGACCGAGCCATCGTGGCGGTCCATTACGACCAGCCTGAGCACCACCGGGATGGACCTCACCAGGACGGAGTCGTTGGAGTTCTACGTGGCGGAGGGCGACTCCCTGAGCCTCGTGATCGACCTGGGAGTAGCCGCCGAAGATGCGATGTTCATCGATGACCAGGGTCGAACCTCGGGGGTGAAGCAAAACGGTGCCCCCTGGGGACTCGGGCGGCTCGATCACGAGGCGGATCCACGGCTCGGGGAAGTCTGGAGTGACGACGCCGACGAGAGAGGCGTGTGGGGAGAGACTTGCCAGGCGGAGCCCGGAGCAGTTTACGATCTCGGTGACCCTCGAGCCAATTGTACACGGGGAAATGGCATTCAGGACACCGAAGATCTGGACGGGGACGGGAACCTGGACAACCTCGAGCGCTACCTGCGGTTCGTGGTTCGGCTCGACGGCTCGTCTCCGTTTCTGGTACGCAACCAGGCGGAGACGGGGACCGAGTTTCAGCTCTATCGGATCCCGATTCGTGGCTCCGGGGCCACCGAGGTTGGGGGACCCTTCTCGGAGGCGGACTTTCGAGCGGTGAAGCACCTACGGCTGACGGTCGCGGGCCGGCTCGCACAGCGCGTCACGCTGTTCCGGATGAGCCTGGTGGGAGCCCATTGGGTGAAGCGCACCGAGTCGGGGGTCCTGGACGGCATCGTGGGCGATACGGCCAGCATCTTCGGGCGCGCCGAGGTGGGCCCCGTGAGTGCCGTCACCGACGGAGATGCGTACCAGGCGCCACCCGGAGTGATCGAGGAACTGGACGATCCGTCGGCCGCCTTCGCTGGATTGGGCAGCGAGTTCAACGAAAAGGGTCTCAAGCTGGAGTATGGTGACGTGCAGCCCGGATCCCGGGCGGAGGTTTTCAACCGGTTTCCGCAGCGTCCGAGGGATTTTCTACCGTATCGGGAGCTCAGGCTCTGGGCGGTCGCACGCGAAGGCGACTGGGGGGCCGCTGTGCCCGTGTCCTTCTTCGTGAAGGTCGGGGAGGACGCCGAGAACTTCTACCTGTATCGGACCACGCTTGAACGGGTGCCGAATCCGGGAATGATCACAGAGCAGGATTGGCTCCCCGAGATCGTCATCGACTTCGAGGAGTGGATCGACCTTCGGCGGAGAGCGGAGGAGAGCCTCATTTTCAACGCGCCCGGCCCCGGCGACCCCCCGCTCGAACTTTGGGCACGGGATTCGACTTATGCGATTGTACTCAAGGACCGGGCTCGCGCCCCGAACCTTGCGGCTGTCCGTGAATTGTCGATGGGTGTCTGGAACGAGGGAGGCTTCCCGACCGCGGGGGAGGTGTGGATCAACGAAATGAGGCTTTCCGATCCGCTCCGGGACGCGGGCGTGGCGTCCCATCTCGCACTGGACATAGAGGCCTCCGACGTATGGACGACGCATGTGGCAGTCAATAGCCGCGGGGCGCTCTTCAGGCAGTTGACCGAGAATCCGACGTTTCAGGGAGACCGAATCATCAACGTGGGGTCGACCTTCAACCTCGACCGAATGGCCCCTGCCGACTGGGGGGTCGAGATGCCCGTCACGGTGACCCACGTCAGAAGCGACCAGAATCCCCGCTTCCTCGGCCGGAGTGACGTTCGGGTGGACAACGTGCAGAACCTGAGGGAGCCGGAGTCACGTCGAACACGTATCGACGTGGCGTTTCGGAAACGCACGCCGGCCGCGAATCCTGTGATCGGCCTCCTGCTCGACGGTCTGGAAGCGAGGGCCGGCTATTTTACGGCGAGCTCGACGACGATCACCTCCGAGGGATCGGCGAGGGGAGTCGATGGGCACCTGGGCTATGGTCGGGCCGTGGGTCGGCGTGATTTCGGGATCGTCCCGGGGTTCCTGAAGCCTGTGTTACGCTGGTTACTCCCACGTGCGTGGGAAGATGCGGTCGTCAACAGCCGTTTTCGGTGGAGCCCCGAACGCTTCTCCTTCGGCGCCACCTACGCCGGCAGCCGTCAAGAGGCCCTACGGTTCGACCAGATCCTCAGGCAGGACGGCGACTCGCTGGTGAGTCCCACACGGTCGCCCCGAGAATCGCTAGAGGGTGCCTTCGAGATCGTTTTCCGGCCGTTCGAGACGTTTTCCGTCCAGGCGGACCTAGTGACCATCCGTGACCTTCTCGACCCCAAGAAGACGGTGGTGGATCCCGCCGTTCAGGACTTGCTGTTCGACGAGACGCTTAGGCTCTTGGGAATCGATCTCGGGTGGGAGACCGACAAGGTCGTACGAACACGGATGAGCTTCGAGCCACGATTCGGCGATTGGATTCGCACGGCACTTGGCTGGGAGACGTTTTACTCCAGTCATCGGACAGCCACCTTTGTGAACCGCTCCGTGGACCCCGTCGGAGACACGGTTTCTGCGCTGGCACGTAACGTCGATGGTGGCCGCGACTTCACCGGCCAGATCACCGTGAGTCCGGCTACAGTCCTCGGGACGTCGGGCGGGGCGACCTCGGGAGGATCGGCTCTCGGCCGAGGGGTCGGAGCGGTGCTGGGGGCGATCGACCCGATTACCGTCACCTACCAAAGTGGGGTGACGTCGAGATTCGATCGCGCTCCGGTGGATCCTCAGTTTTCCTACCGCTACGGCTTGACCGGTCAGGACGGATATGCGGTAGTGGGGGCCGACACCGCTACCACGTTCACGGACCGGGTCGGCTGGACTGTCGGATCCGGCCTGCGCCTGCCTGCGAATCTTCAGGTGGGAGTGAACTACCGTTTGGCGACGACCAACACCTTGGACACACGGAGTGACCGGACGCTCCGGCGCGAGACCTGGCCAGACCTGAACCTTTCGCTCTCGAATCTGCCCCTCCCCGACCAGGGGTTGGTCAGCCGTGTGAGCTTATCCGGAGGGTTTCAGCGCATCAGGCAGGAAGCCGCCTTCGGCGGGATCGGCCTGCAGAAGAGGTTTCAACAGGACATGCGGATCCCAGTGGAAATGGCCGTCGTGTGGGGGGGTGGCTTGTCGACTAGTTATCGGGGATCGTTCACGAGTGGTGAGGGAAGCGACCCCACCGGAGAGACGGAAAGAAGCAGGAACAATCATACGGTTTCGCTCAGTGCGTCGTTTAGGCCCCCGTCCCGTTGGGCCGGCCGCTTGACGCGCCCCATTACCATGTCCGGTCTCATACAGTATTCGTCGGACCGAAACTGTCGGAACACAGCGACCCAAGCGGAGTGCGTGCCGTTTTTGGACGAGTTGATTCGGAGCCTGGTGTTTCGGGTGGAGACCGCCATATCCCGCACAGACGTTCGGCTCCAACTTTCATACACGGATCGGCAGTCCTTCGTCGGGCTCCAGTCAGGGTCCTCGCAATTTCAGTTCGCCCTTTTCGGTCGTTTCGTCATAGCCGATGAGGGGCTGCTCAGATAGCCATGGCTACGCCCGCTGGTCGGGCGCACCGTGGGCGCATGACTTCCTCCGAGACGCGCGCTCTCAAGCACGCCGCTCTTTTGGTCCTAGGCCTAGGCCTCCTTCGAACTGCGGGAGAGAGCGTGCGTAGCCCGGTGACGACCCAAGGAGCCGCATCAGCGGATTCGTCCGGGCTGGCCGTACTCCTGGATGAGAGCCGTGGAAGCCGGGATGAGGCCCAAAGGCGGGCGCTTCCGCTGCGGGGCGATGAACGCGTCGACCCAAATACCGCCGGAGAGGAAGATCTGGATCGCCTACCCGGCGTAGGTCCGGCCGTGGCCGGCAGAATCGTTCAGATGAGGCAGGACCACGGGCCGTTCGCCGAGCCAGGCGATCTCCTATCGGTGCCGGGCGTGGGGCCGGCAACGCTTGCCAGGATCTCACCCCACCTCGAATGGCCCACTCAGCCCCAGCTTGGCCGGGCAGCTCGACCGTCCGGTCCGACGACAGATCCGGCCGCTCGCAAGCCGGTCCGCCTCGACCTCAACCGTGCGAGCCGGGGAGAGTTGGAGCGACTGCCGGGGGTCGGCCCGGTGATGGCCGAGCGTATCCTGACGTTACGAGACAGCGTTGGGAGATTCCGGCGGCTGGAGGAGCTTCGATCAGTCCGGGGGATCGGGTCGGCAACCATCGAACGGTTCAGGCCCCTCGTCTTCATAGGGGGCTGAGTGTTTTTTTTCTTGCCCGCCAGGGGCACCTGAATCTAGATTTGGCCTTAGGTGACACACACTTTTCCATGACAATTTTGCCCTGCGGGGGCCCCAGCGATGGCGACTAACGTCGCAGAACTTCGCCTCGGTGACCTTTTCGTTCGAGAAGGCCTCATCGACGCCGACCAACTCAATGCCGCTCTCCAAGATGCCAAGGAAGGCGGCACACGTGTAGGGTACTCCTTGGTCAAGCTCGGGTTCGTGGGAGAGAACGAGCTGACCCGGATGCTCTCCAAGCAGTACCGCCTTCCGGCCGTCGACCTCGAGAAGGTCGACGTCGATGCCAAGATCTACAAGCTCATCGACGGGGACTTGGCGTACCAACACCTCGTGCTTCCCCTGCGCAGGGTGGGCCGGACCTTGACGGTGGCGATGGCCAACCCGTCCGAGATGGAAGCCATCGATGTCCTCCGGTTCAAGACTCGCTACGATATCGAGCCGGTAATCGTCGGAGAGTACACGTTAAGGAAGCATCTGGAACGGTACTACGGCGTCTCGGAAGACCAGGTTGACGACCTTCTCGGTGACTTTCTCGAAGAAGACTTCGAGTTCGTCGAAGACGACGAGGAGGACGAGAATCTCGCGGCTCTCCAGGCGGAGGTCGAAGCCGCGCCGGTCGTCAAGTTCATCAACGGCCTGCTTTAGCGACGCGGTCATGAAGGGGGTCTCCGACATACACATCGAACCGTATGAGAAAGAGATCCGAGTACGCTATCGGTTAGACGGAAAGCTCTACGAGGTCATGAAGCCGCCGATGAAGATGAAGGCGGCTTTAGTCTCCCGGATCAAGATTCTTTCCGACCTCAACATCGCCGAGCGCAGGGTTCCACAAGACGGGCGCATCAAGCTCCGCATGAAACGGAAGGTGGTCGATTTCCGTGTCTCGACGCTTCCGGTGATCTTCGGGGAAAAGATCGTGATGCGTATCCTGGACGCGGGGAACCTCACGTTCGATCTCAGCTCGTTCGGGTTCGAGCCTCAGGCCGAAAAGGAGTTCATGGGCGCGATCGCGAACCCCTACGGCATGGTCCTGGTGACGGGCCCGACCGGATCCGGGAAGACCACTACGCTCTACTCCGCTCTCTCCCAGATCAACGATGAGGGTGTGAACATCATGACCGCCGAGGACCCCGTGGAGTACAACCTCCACGGAATCAATCAGGTCCTCGTCCGCAGCGAGATCGGCATGGGCTTCGCCGAGGCGCTCAAGGCGTTCCTGAGGCAGGACCCGAATATCATCATGGTCGGTGAGACTCGAGATATCGAAACGGGCGGCATCGCCATCAAGGCAGCGCTCACCGGTCACCTCGTGCTCTCCACACTGCACACGAACGACACGCCCTCGACGATCACGAGAATGATCGACATGGGGTTGGAGCCCTTCAATCTGGCCGCAGCCCTGAACCTTCTCACGGCCCAAAGGCTCCTGCGCAAAATCTGTGAAGACTGCAAGGCAGAAACGACCTACGAAGAAGAATACCTGAACTCCGCCAAGGTCCCGCTCGACTGGGCGGGCCAAACGACCTTCTATAAGGGAGAGGGTTGTGACGTATGTGACGGCACAGGATTCAAGGGGCGCCAGGGTCTCTATGAAGTCTTACTGGTCAACTCGTCGATCCGGAAGGCGATCATGTCGGGTGCCGGCACCGACGAACTTCGTGATGTGGCGCTGAGCAATGGCATGCTCACTCTTCGCATGGACGGCCTCAAGAAGGTCGAGAGAGGTGCTACGACATTGGAAGAGGTTGTCAAGGAGACGGCCGCCGCCGATTGACCATGTACACTTTCTCGTGAAGCGAAACGAATGACCGAACCGACCTCAACTGCGGCTGCTTCGGCACCACCACAGCGGACGGGTGCGGAACCTGAGATCAATCTCCGGCTCCTCCTTCAAGAAATGATCCAGAAGGCAGCCTCCGACCTGCATGTCACCGCGGGGGTGAGGGCAAAGATCCGGATCGACGGAGAGCTGCGCGACTCCTCGATCGATTACGTCCTGAAGCCGCGGGATACGCTCCAGATCGCCTACTCGATTCTTACCGAGAGCCAGAAGAAGCGCTTCGAGACCGAGGACGAGTTGGACTTTTCGTTCGGGGTCCAGAACCTGTCACGGTTCCGCGGCAACGTGTTCAAGCAGCGGGGTTGCGTGGCTATGGCGATCCGGCAGATCCCGTACGAGATCACGACGATTGATCAGCTTGGTATGCCTCCCATCCTCGGCACGTTGGCTGATCGTCCACGCGGGCTTGTTCTCGTGACGGGCCCCACCGGTGCGGGGAAGTCGACCACGCTTGCCGCTTTGGTGGACAAAATCAACAAGGAACGTCGCGGTCACATCATCACGATCGAGGACCCTATCGAGTTCATTCACCGGCACCAACGGTGCATGGTGAACCAGCGTGAGGTAGGGGCCGACACGGCGAGCTTCTCAAATGCGCTCAAGTACTCCCTTCGGCAGGATCCGGACACGATCCTGATTGGTGAGATGCGGGACCTGGAAACGATCAGCGCTGCACTCACGATCGCCGAGACCGGTCACCTGGTGCTCGCCACGCTTCACACCAATTCCTGCGCGGAGTCCATCAACCGGATCATCGACGCTTTCCCGTCTCACCAGCAAAGCCAGGTGCGCTCGCAGCTCGCCTTCGTACTCGAAGGAGTGGTTACACAGGTGTTGCTCCCGAAGGCGAAAGGGCGCGGCCGAGTCTGCGCTGCGGAGATCATGGTCTGTACTCCGGCGATCCGTGCCCTCATCCGTGATGCAAAGATCCATCAGATCTACTCGCTCATGCAGGCCGGGAAGAAGCACGGCATGCAGACGATGAACGATGCTTTCCAAGCGCTCTTTTTGCAGGGCGAGATAAACAAGGAGGAGGCGCTCAAGCGCTCCGCCGACCCGAACGAATTTCTGCGCGCGGTGGGTGAACTCGCGCCGAGTTCAGAATGACCAACTCAAGGAAGGGGTAGATAAACCAAGATGCCGAGCTTCGACTGGAGTGCCCGTCCTGCGGCGGGTGGCGACATAAAAGAAGGGACGATCGAACTTGCCAACAAGGAAGACGTCATCGCCTTTCTCCACAAGCAGAAGCTGATCCCGGTCGTCGTACGGGAGAAGTCGAAGCAGCTGTCCATTCAGTTTGGTACGGGAATCACGACCCGGGACATCGTCATCTTCACGCGACAGTTCGCGACGATGATCAACTCGGGTCTCCCTCTCGTGCAGAGCCTGGACATTCTGGCTGAGCAGACCGAGAACTCGGCTTTGGCAAAGGTTCTCAGGGAGGTGCTGTACGACGTCGAGTCGGGCCACACCCTCGCCGCCGCGATCGGGAAGCACCCGAAAGTCTTCACCGAACTCTTTGTGAACATGGTGGCCGCCGGTGAGGCGGGTGGTATCCTCGATACCATTCTTCTGCGTCTGGCCACCTTCCTGGAAAAGAACGACGCCCTCATACGGAAGATCAAGGGAGCCATGGTCTATCCCTCCGTGATCTTTTCCGTGGCCGGGATGGCCATCGTCATTCTCTTGATTTTCGTGATCCCGACGTTCCAGACGATGTTCGAATCGGCCGGTATCCCGCTTCCGCTTCCGACGCGAATCGTGATCGCCATGTCGCAATTCTTGCAGGACTTCTGGTGGGCGCTGATCATCGGGATCGTGGGGGGTGCCTTCGGGATTCGGGCGATCTACGCCACCCCCGGGGGGCAACTCGCGATCGACAGGATGATGCTCGGGATGCCGATCCTGGGAGATCTTCAGCGCAAGGCGGCGGTCGCGCGGTTCACGCGGACGCTGGGAACGCTCGTCTCTTCCGGTGTCTCGATCCTCGAAGGACTCGAGATCACGGCCAAGACGGCGGGTAACCGGGTGATCCACGACGCAGTCATGAGCTCGCGGACATCCATCGCCGGCGGTGAGACGATCGCGGGACCGCTCAAGGAGTCGGGCGTCTTCCCGCCGATGGTCGTTCAGATGATCAATGTGGGTGAGCAGACCGGTGGCTTGGACAGCATGCTGACCAAGATCGCCGACTTCTACGACGATGAGGTCGACGCGGCTGTCGAGGTGCTCCTGGCGGCCATGGAACCGATCATGATCGTCGTGCTCGGCGTCGTAGTGGGTGGCATGATCGTAGCCATGTATCTGCCTATCTTCGACATGATCAACGCGGTGGGGTAGCGGACAGCGACATTGCCACGCCGAGCTGCATAACGCGGTGCCGCGGATGACCGACACGATCTTCGCGCAGATCATCCGAAGGGAGATTCCCGCCGATCTCGTCTACCAGGACGAGTTGGTGACGGCGTTTCGGGATGTCCAGCCCCAGGCGCCGACCCACATTCTCGTGGTCCCCAACAAACCGGTTGCGACCCTCGCCGACGTGACCGATGCGGACGAGCCGGCGCTCGGCCGCATGATCCGGGTGGCCGCCAGGCTCGCTGAGGAAGCGGGTATCGACGAGGCGGGATACCGGCTCATCATGAACTGTCGGGCCCACGCGGGTCAGGAAGTTTTCCACGTCCATCTGCATCTCGTGGGTGGACGCCCTCTCGGAAGGATGCTGTCGGATTCTTGAAGGCTGCTGAAAGAGTACAGCAGCCTTCCCGAGTGACCCGAGGTCCTTCGGATCGCCTTGCCCGGGCGACCCGGCCGCACGATCTTCCTCGCTTTCATTTCCCAAAGGCTGCTGAAGGATTTCAGCCGGTCGCGCCCCCCAAGGATGCGTAATGGAAACTCTCGAGAACGTCGTCACGAACATCCGGATATTCGTATGGGAGGGCGGGATTCCGTTGGGGGACTCGACTATTCCCGTCGTGGTTATCGCGCTCATCGGGACGGGCGTGTTCCTGACGCTCCGCCTCGGGTTCATCCAGCTGCGTCATTTCGGTCATGGCGTTGCGGTTGCCACAGGCCGTTACGATGATCCCGAAAGCACCGGCGACGTCTCACATTTCCAAGCCCTTTCGACCGCGCTCTCGGCCACAGTCGGCATCGGTAACATCGCCGGCGTCGCGTTGGCCGTTCACTGGGGAGGCCCCGGTGCTTTGGTCTGGATGTGGCTGACCGCGATCCTCGGAATGGCCACCAAGTATGCCGAGGTCTCGCTCTCCATGCATTATCGCTCGGTGCACCAAGACGCGGACAAGGTGGTGGGCACCGTCTCCGGCGGGCCCATGTATTACATCGAGCATGGGCTGGGGCAGAACTGGAAGTGGATGGCCGTTTTCTTCGCCGCGATGCTCGGCTTCACTGCCTTCTTCACGGGGAACGCCATTCAGGCCAACACGATGGCCGACACGGCCCAGACGGCGTTCGGCGTGAACCCCTGGATCACCGGCACGGTGTTGGTCGCGCTCGTGGCCTCCGTGATCTTGGGTGGCATCACCCGTATCGGCCGCATCACTAGCATTCTAGCGCCGCTTATGGCCGCGATTTACGTGCTCGCCGCGTTGCTGATCCTTTTCATGAACTTCGGGGAGGTGATCCCGGCGTTCGGAACCATCTTCAGCGAGGCCTTCAATCCCACGGCTGGCGTCGCCGGCACCGGTGTGGGGGCAATCCTGGTCACGATGACTTGGGGGGTCAATCGGGGCCTCTTCTCGAATGAGGCGGGCCAGGGCTCCGCGCCCATCGCTCACGCGGCGGCAAAGACGGAAGAGCCCGTCTCCGAGGCCGTGGTCGCCCTCCTCGGGCCCTTTATCGACACCATCGTGATCGTCACGATGACGGCTCTCGTGATCGTCATCACGGGCGCATACAGTGAGCGCGTCCCCACCGAAATCACGCTGTCCGGTGGCGATCTGAGTTGGGTTTCCGGAGACGGGCAGGCAGGATACGAAGACGTCGAGGCACCGGCTGAAATCCAGATTCAAGGTGGAGTGCACGTCGCTGGGAGTGCTGCTTTGGTGGCCTGGCATGAAGTGGCCGTGGAGCAGCTCTTCACCGATGAGGACATGACGCAGGCCTTCACCGGTTCGGTGTTTCCCGACCGGGGCGAGGCTGTGGACGGTGCCGGTACCGTCTACGTGTCGCTCTGGGGAGAGGCGGTGGAAAGCGGAGCACCGCTCACGATGTATGCCTTCAGACAAGGGCTTTCTCCACTCGGGGACTGGGGGCACATCATCGTGATCCTTTCGGTCTTCCTGTTCGGCATCTCTACCGCCATATCCTGGAGTTACTACGGGGACCGTTGCGCGATCTACCTGTTTGGTGAGGGATCCGTCAAACCCTACAAGGTGATCTACCTGATCATGCACCTCCTGGGGGCGGGGGTCGTTGGGGCAGCCGGCATTTCACTCGTATGGGAATTGGGAGATATCGCTCTCGGGATCGTGATCTTGCCCAATCTGATCGCCTTGGTCTTGCTGTCCGGTAAGATCAAGGAGTTGACGGACGACTACTTCGAGAGAAAGCCCTGGAAGACGGGAGGCACGGTCTAGCGGCCACCCCCGTTTTCGTTTGACCGAGTCCTGCTCAGCCTCCGGCGGGCCGGAACGCGTCGGTTTAGGGCCCTACATCAGTCACCGATGATACGGCCCGGCAGGACCGCACGGTCTCCGAAGCGCTCACGTAAACCGTCCACCACGTGGTCGAGAGTCCGTTCTCGGTCGCCCTCCAAGCGATCGTCCTCTTCGAAGAATCCCAACTGAAGGCGATCGTCTCCCAATCCCAGATTGGTCAAGCCCACGCCTAGCAGCCGTGCGGGGGTCCTTCGTCGGCTTCTCAGTTCCGACAAGAGTTGTCGGGCGATAGCGTAAGTGGCACCATCGGTCTCTAGCGGCTTGGCCACTGTCCGTGAACGCGAGCGAGTCCTGAAGTCGGCGTCCCTGAGCTTCACGGTGATCGTTCGAGCCCTGAGCCCTGCCTTGCGGAGCGAGTGAGTGACCGATCTGCTGAGGCGCAAGAGCGCCCGCTCCAAGTCCTCATCCGACGTCAAGTCCTTGAAGAACGTCCGCTCGGAGCTGATTGACCTACGTGCCTCGCGTGGATCTACCCTGGACGCATCCAGTCCCCGCATGCGCCGGTAGAGCCAGCGTCCTCGACCCGGCCCGAACCACCGCTCGAGCCACGCCTGCTCGACACCCAAGGCCTCTTCGATCCGAATGAGGCCCTTTTTTCGCAACGCCTTGACCAGCGCCGGGCCCACGCCGGGGATTTCGGCGAGGTCCAGCTCCTTCATGAATTCCGCCTCCTGGCCCGGCGGGACAATCCGCACGCCTCCGGGTTTGGCCGTACCGGAGGCGAGCTTGGCGATCATTCGGCGCGTTCCGCCCCCGATGGATACGGAGATGCGGGTCGCTTCGAGGACGGCCACACGAATGCGGTCGGCTGTGACTTCGAGGGGTTCGCCGAAGAGACGCTCGGTGCCCGTGAGGTCCAAGTAAAACTCATCGATCGATGCAGCCTGCACTACGGGGGACAGCGTGTCCAGGCACGATCTGATCTCACGGCTCTTTTCGCTACACGCCCCCCGCGGAACCCCCACGACTTTTGCGTCCGGGCACAGTCGCAGGGCTTGTGCCGTGGGCATTGCAGACCGAACACCGAACCGCCGCGCGCCATAGGATGCGGACGTGACGACGCCCCTTCCAGATGGGGAGCCTCCGACAAGGAGCAAGTCCGCCTTCCCGGCACCCTCGGGATCCTCGAGTCGCGCCACCTGAACGTAGAACGCGTCACAATCCACCAAGAGGATTCGTCGCGACTGACCAAGCTCGTCCGGTGCCATGGAGTGTGGTGTGGAAGAATGACGGTTAGGGGATCGCGTCAAGTTTACGGGGTCGGCCATGGGAAGGCTATCGAAGAAGTGTGCCTTCCTGATTGCGAAGAGGAATCGAAGTACCGTACAATCCGGTTCGCCGTCCGACCAACGACGCCACAACGCGGCGTATCGAGCAACCCGCCGATCATAGGAGAGACAACGATGGGGTATCCGTTCGAACTGCCGGAACTGGGATACGACCATGACGCGCTGGAGCCACATATCGACGCACGCACGATGGAGATCCACCACGGGAAGCACCATCAGGGCTACACCAACAATTTGAACGCTGCTCTGGAAGCGCATCCCGACTTGCACGGTCATCCAGGCGAGCAGCTCCTCGCGGAGCTGGCCCACCTTCCCGAGGCCATCCGCACGGCAGTGCGGAACAACGGAGGCGGCTACGTCAACCATACGCTGTTCTGGCAGATCATGGCTCCTGGAGGTGCTGACGCGCCGTCCGGAGAGCTGTCGGAGGCCATCGACGGTGCCTTCGGATCGATCGATGACCTGAAGACCACTCTCGGCGGGACCGCCGGGAAGCAGTTCGGTTCGGGCTGGGGCTGGCTGACAGTTGGACCCTCCGGGGACCTTGCGGCGACCTCGACCGCCAACCAAGACAACCCGATCTCCGACGGGTCGATCCCTATTCTCGGCGTGGATGTGTGGGAGCACGCCTACTACCTGAACTATCAGAACCGGAGGCCCGACTACATCTCGGCTTGGTGGAACGTGGTCAATTGGGACGTCGTTGCGGCTAACTACTCCGCTGCCAAGGGGTAGTGGCTCGACGAGTGGCTCGACGAGTGGCTCGACGGCCCGATGGCGTAACGGGATCCTTGTGTTCTTAAATTCGTATGTTTACCAATAGTTGAAGGCTGGCTTCAAAGCCTTCGGGAGCACGACTCCAACTTAGAGAGGGTGGCGATAGTGCGACGAATGAGTCTGCTGGTTGGGCTTCTTGTGTTCCTGGCACCGGGTGCAGGACAGGTCGAGGCGCAGGGGCTTCGCGGCTCCGAGGCCTCGGTAAACCGAGCGTTTGCTCGCGCTGAGGCCCATGGCTTCACGTTCCTGCAGACAGCGGCGCAAATCCAACGGTTTGTCGAGGCGGGCTACCTTGTCCGTCTGAGGAGCGGTCGGGACTTCGTGCTCCACGACGTGTCTTTTCCGTACGGCCGGCCAGAGGTCAAGCTCTTCGTCGAACGTCTGGGGGCGCAGCACCGAGCAGCCTGTGGGGAGGAGCTGGTTGTCACGAGCCTGACTCGTCCGTTGAGCGAACAGCCGCGGAACGCCTCGATTCTTTCGGTTCATCCCACGGGTATGGCCGTTGATTTTCGGACGAGCTTGAATTCGGTTTGCCGGCGCTGGTTGGAGAGTACACTCCTCTACCTGGAAACGGCCGGAGTGGTCGAGGCAACCAGGGAGCGGCAGCCGTCACACTATCATGTGGCCGTATTTCCCGAGCCCTACGCGACCTACGTAAACGACCAATTGGCTTCCGCACGCTCCGGGACCCGAGTCGCGTCACGCTATATGGTGCGCGCCGGCGATTCACTCTGGGCCATCGCCCGTCGCCACGGGACGACCGTGCCTAAGCTCAGGGCCGCCAACGATATCCGCGGCAGTCGCATCTATGCGGGTCAGCTCCTAACGATGCCCGTGGAGTAGAGGCCTTTGGCCGACGACCCCGAGGGCGGCGACCTGGAAGGACACCTCAGGCACAGAGTCATCCATACCGACGCGGTCGATGGCCGTGAACGGTACCAGCTTCTCACGTCACTCGTCGTTCCGCGCCCAATCGGCTGGGTTTCGACCCGGGGCAAGGGGGGCGTTCCCAATGTGGCTCCTTTTAGCTTCTTCTCGGCGGTGTCGTCCTCGCCCATGCTCGTGAGCTTGTCCATAGGGACGCGGGGAGGAGTGGCCAAGGACTCACTCCGCAACATCCTGGACCAAGGTGCCTTCTGCGTGAATGTCGTCACGGAGGCCCAACTCGAAGCGATGAACCGGACGGCGGCCGGCCTGCCTCCTGAAGGAGATGAGTTCGCTTTCGCCGGACTATCCGTGGCGCAAGCTGAGACTGTCGACGCGCCCTATGTGGCGGATTGTCCGGCGGTTCTCGAGTGCGTGCTCCACAAGCATGTGGACTTGGCAGATGTTGGCGGATTGGTACTCGGCGAGGTGAGGGGGGTTCGTCTGGATCCCGAGCTTGCCATTGTGGAAGGATCGGCTTTCGTGGACAGTGAGGGGCTCCAGCCGGTCGGACGGCTTTGGGGCCCGGCCTATACGCTCCTCGGAGAAATCCGGGTCATCCCGCGACCGGAGCCCTGAGACGCCACTGCCCCGAGACTTACGGATCAGGCGCCCTCCTCCCGGCGCACAAAGGGCATCTCCCCGGGGTTCCGTTCTCCGGCACGCTTCCTTGCAAAACGCCACACAGAACTGTTGCACTGTGCCATGCCGGGTAATAGCGTGGGATAAGCTTCCCAAGTTGTGGTCGACGCATCCTGACTGGAGTTCGGTTTGAGGCCGGAAACGCCGAAGAAGCACGAGTTTGGCCGAAGTCAACTACTCCGATGGGTTTACCTCGGCCGAATGACGCTGGCGAGCGGGATTCTCGTCGGCATGATCGTGGCCTGGTCCTCCGCCTCCCAAGAGGCCACGCTCATCGCGACCGTGATGTTCTTGGTCACATTGGGCGTCACCCTCGGTTCGGTGTGGCACACCGAACTGCGAGGCCGCCCTCCGGGCCGGAACTTCATGTACGCCCAGGTTCTTTTCGACGCGGCGCTGGTCACGACGGTCATCTATATCACGTCGTCCGCGACCGAAATGTCCTTCGCTCCCCTCTATATCCTGGTAATCACAGAGGGGGGTCTTCTTTTGCCCCTCCCGGGTGGCGTACTCATCGGGGCCCTCTCGTCCATTCTCTACCTCGCGGGTCTCGTATGGGGTCGTTCCGAGGCCTTACCCCTGAATACTGTTGCCTGGCAGATCGGGCTCTTCGCCGTCGTCGCTCTTATCGTGGGTTGGGCCGGGGACCGGGTCCAAAGGACCTGGCTCGCGGCCGAAGAAGTGCAGTCGGAGCTCGTCCGCCTGCGGCGAGACACAGAGGACATTCTCACCAACATCGCGACGGGTGTGCTTACCGTCGTCGATGGTGGAAGGCTCGGGTACCTCAACACGGCCGGCGAAAAATTCCTGAATCTGAGCCTCGAGCAGTGGCACGGCGCTCCCGTCTTGGACGTGGTGGAGGAGGTGGCGCCGGGGCTTGCCGAAGCGCTCCGACAGAGCCTCGCCGGGCGCGGCCCGCTAACCCGTCAAACGTCGTCGGTCAAGAGACCCTCGGGGGACCTGGTTCTGGGCATCAGCACGACGGTGAGCGAGAGTCCCGAGGGAGAAGGCGAAGGCCCGTCCGTCACGGCCATCTTTCAGGATATCACCGATCTGGAGCGGATCGAGGCGCTGAATCGCAGAAACGAACGCCTCGAGGCCGTGGCTGAATTGAGTGCTTCGCTGGCGCACGAAATCAAGAACCCGTTGGCTTCGATACGGAGCGCTGTAGAACAGTTCGACAGTCCCAACCTTCGGAACGAGGATCGTGCGCTCCTCCAGCGGCTCGTGCTGGCGGAGTCGGATCGACTGAGCCGGCTGCTGACTGAATTTCTCGATTTCTCGGTGATGCGTCTCGGTGCCCCGGCCAGGGTGGACCTGTCGCGGGTGGTCCGACACGCAATCGCATTGGTAAGACAGCATCCGGACTTCGGAGAGGGGATCCGCGTCGTTGAGCACGGCCTCGACGGCCGTCTGATTCTGCCCGGGGACTCGGATCTCCTTCACCGCATGGTCTCCAACTTGATCATCAACGCGGTTCAGTTCGGCCGTGCCGAGGGTACGGTTCGCATCTCCATCCAGAATCACTCCGGCGCGGACCCGCTTCCTGGAACCAACGTGTCCCAGCCCGTGCGCCTGACAGTCGAGGATTCCGGACCGGGGATTCCACCCGAGAACGTCGGGCGCATCTTCGCCCCGTTTTTTACCACCCGTAAGGGCGGGCGTGGTCTCGGTCTGGCTGTGGTGCATCGCGCCGTCGAGGCACACGGTGGCGCCGTCTACGTCGAGGAGTTGGCCGCGGGTGGAACTCGATTCGTCGTTCTGTTGCCGGGCGCGGATGTGGCCGCCGTAACGGAGCAGGAGGCTGCCGTATGAGCGTAGAGAGAAGGATTCTTCTCGTGGACGACGAGTCCGGGATCCTCGAAACGCTTCGCATCCTGCTTCGCGGCGATGGCTACGATGTGGTGGCCGCGCTCAGTGGGCGAGAAGCCATCGACGTGCTTCCTGACGCTGCTCCCGACATCGTCCTGACCGACATTCGAATGCCCGGGATGAATGGCCTCGACGTGATGGCGAAGGCGCATGAGGTCGATCCCGAGACCGCCGTGATATTGATGACCGCCCAGGCGTCGCTTCAGACAGCCGTGCAGGCGGTCAACGAGGGAGCGTACTACTACCTCCAAAAACCGTTCGCCAACGAAGAGCTCCTGGCCATCTGCCGCAGGGCCGCCGAGGCGCGGGAATTGCGGGTAGAGAACACCGCCCTCAAGAGGGAAATCCGCCGACGGTCGATGCTGCCCAACGACCGGCCGACGGGAAAGAACAGGAGCTTCGTCGAGGTCCTCAAGTTGGCGGAGACGGTGGCCCCCACGGAGTCGACCATACTGATCACGGGAGAGAGCGGATCCGGAAAGGAGGTCCTGGCTCGCTTCATCCACGGGCTCAGCAGCCGGGCCGAGGCCAGCTTCTTGTCCCTGAACTGTGGGGCGCTTCCCGAAGGGTTGCTCGAGAGCGAGCTCTTCGGTCACGTGAAGGGATCGTTTACAGGTGCGATCAAGGACAAAGTGGGGCTCTTCGAGGCGGCCGACGGGGGGACCCTTTTTCTCGACGAGATCGGAGAAATGACTCCTGCGACCCAGGTCAGGCTCCTACGGGCTCTGCAAGAGCGCGAGGTCATCCCCGTTGGTTCGACAGAAGTACGGGAAGTCGACGTTCGAATTCTGGCCGCCACCAACAGCGATTTGAGTGAGAGAATCCGACGCGGAACGTTTCGGAGTGATGTCTATTATCGACTCAACGTCATCGCGCTGCATCTGCCTCCGCTCCGCGAAAGAAGGGACGATATTCCGGTCCTGGCCCGCCTTTTCCTCGATCGGTTGGCGGAGCGAGAAGGAGAGAAAGTGCTCGGGAATGACGCCCTGGAGGCGTTGTGTGCCTACGACTGGCCCGGCAACGTCCGAGAGCTCGAGAACGCTTTGGAGCGGGCCGTGGTCGTGGCGTCCGATGGGGAAATTTCGGTGGACCACCTCCCGGAGGGTGTGCGCCTCAGCGATGCACAGCCATTGGTCACGAATGAGCCACCCCCGAATCCTTCCATGGAGGCGATCGAAAGGGCGTACATTCAGTGGGTCCTTACGGCCGAGGGGGGGAACAAGTCGAAGGCGGCGGAGGTTCTCGGCATCGATCCCTCCACACTCTACCGGAAGCTCAACCGGTACGGGATCGAGGATTGAGGCCTCGAACCGCATGACCACGCCGAGTTTCCGGGGAATGGACGGAAGAAGGCACGCCGATTTGGCCTGGGACAGGGTGAAGCTCTCGGTGGTCATTCCAGCCTACAACGAGATCCGGAGTGCCGAAGCTCTGCTACGGAAGGTGCGGGAGGTCCGCCTGAACCTCGAGGTGATCGTGGTAGACGATGGCTCCACCGACGGCACCCGCGACCTGCTTGCGCGCCTGCGGGACGAAGGGTTGATCGACATCCTGGTCTTTCAGGAGGTGAACAAGGGCAAGGGTGCTGCGCTCCGGGCCGGATTCGAGCGAGCTACCGGCGATATCATTGCGGTCCAGGATGCGGATCTGGAGTACGATCCGCATGAGCTGCCCACGCTCATGCAACCGATTCTGGCCGGGAAGGCCGAAGCCGTGTACGGGTCACGCTTTCTCGGCGGACCTCACCGGGTCCTGTTCTTTTGGCACATGATCGGGAATCGGTTCCTGACGTTGCTGAGCAACATGCTCACGGACCTCAACCTCACCGACATGGAGACCTGCTATAAGGTCGTTGTGGCGGATCTACTGAAGCGATTGCCGCTGTCGGCAAACCGTTTCGGCTTCGAGCCTGAGGTGACCGCCCGCTTGGCTCAGTCACGGGCTCGGATCTACGAGCTCCCTATCAGTTATGACGGGCGCTCTTATGCGGAGGGAAAGAAGATCAACTGGAAGGACGGCGTGGCCGCTCTCTACTATATCCTTCGCTCCAATCTCTTCGGCCCCAAGGTCGATGCCTGGCAGGTGCCCGAGGTACAACCGTGGGAGGTGCGGGCCCCGGTGGACGGACAGCGTCCGGCTCTGTCCACCGGTCCGGATGGGGAGGGGGAGGCGGAGACAAGCGTGCCTTCTGTGGCCGACCCGGACTGATCGGACTCCGAACCGAGATGGACCGGAAGCTTACGCCGGCGCGCGCTGCGCTTCTGGTGCTCATCGTGGCGCTGGGGACGTTCGCAAACTCCTTGCGCAACGGCTTCGCCTACGACGACAACACCATCATTTTGGAACATCCCGTGGTGACCGAGGGGCGGGTCATCGATGCGCTCACGTCTTCCTATTGGCCGCAGGTGGTAAGTGGGGCGGGCCTCTACCGGCCCGTCACGCTCTCGAGCTTCGCGCTGGAATGGGGGCTGTGGAACGGCCATCCGGGGGGCTTTCACCTCGTGAATTTGGCCGTACACGCCGCCGTATCCCTGCTGGTCTTCTTCCTGATTCTCGAGGTGTCTACCACGCTCCCGGCTCTCGTCGGCGGTGTGCTCTTCGCGGCACATCCCGTCCATAGCGAAGCCGTTGCCAACGTCGTGGGGCGGGCCGAATTGTACTCTGCGCTCTTTGTGCTCGGCGCGTGTCTGCTCTTCTGGAAGGGAAGGGGGCTTTCACCGGCTTGGAGGGTTGCCCGGCTCCTCGGGATCGGGGCGCTTTTCACAATGGGTCTCGGGTCCAAGGAAATGGCCGTCACTCTCCCGGCGCTGCTCGTTCTCTTGGCCTTGGTTCGCAACGACGGCGAGCGCGCGACCGAGCGTGTTCGGACCGATTTGCCCGTGTTCCTCTTGACCGGCGCCCTTCTGGTCGCGTTTCTGGGCGCCAGATTCCTGATCTTGGGTTCCGTGGCGGGCGACGTGCCCGCCCCGGCCCTCGTGGGTCTCTCGACGGGCGAGAGAATCCTTACCGCTCTGGCGGTCTCGCCACACTATTTCCGCCTCCTCGTGTTCCCCCTCGACCTCGTGGCGGACTACGCGCCGGCGGTACTGTTTCCAGCGTTGACTTGGGGGCCCGACGTGATGTTGGGCCTACTCATGATTCTGGGTGCGGCGGCCGCTGTCATCTTTCTCTGGCCCAAAGAACGGCTGGTGGCAGTAGGAATCGCCTGGTTTGGCATTGCTATCCTACCCGTTTCCAACCTCCTCGTCCCCACGGGGGTGTTGTTGGCGGAGCGAACGTTATACCTGCCGTCCGTGGGGCTTGCCTTTGTCGCGGCGGGAGTCGTGTCCTGGACCGCTCGTGAGCACAGCACGTCTCTGCGCATGATCGTGGTAGCCGCGGGGGTCGTGTGCGCCGCCTTTATGGTGCGGACCGCAACAAGAAATCCCTCGTGGATGAGCACCTTCACGATGTTGACGACCCTCGCAGAGGAGCACCCGGAGTCGTTCAGGTCGATCAGGGCACGGGCCCAGAGTCTCGATGACGTAGGGGAGTACGAGGAGGCGGGTCGCTACTACCAGACGGCGCTGGAGCTGGTACCGCAGGAATACGGCTTGCTGGTGGAAGTCGCCCGTTTCTATGGACGCGGAGAGCGGTGGGCCGAGGCAGAGCCGCTGCTCCGCCACGCCATCCAGTTGTTGCCCACCCACCCCGTCGCGTGGCAGGTGCTCTCCGAACAGCGGCTACTCGAGGGTCGGGGCCGAGAAGGGCACGCTGTTGCCCTCGAGGGCCTGTCCCTCGTGGGATCCAACGCAGACCTGTGGAAGCTCGTGTCTGAGAGCTACGTAGCGAAGGGCGACTACGACGCCGCCATCCGGGCGCGGTGGACATCCTTCGGGGCGACCGACGAGAACTCCGAGGATTGGGCTCGCATGTCCCAGCTCATGGAGTTGGCGGGTCGCTCGGAAGACGCTGAGGTCGCCTCCCGGCGGGCTGAAGCTCTCGCACGCCAGGAGAACTTGGCCTCTGGGGACGAGGCACCGGATTCCGGCCGCCGACGATGAGGACGTGGGATTCTCCCCTCGGCTCGGTCCGATCGGCCGCCTTCCTCGCAGGTGCGGCGGCCGTCCTTCTGTCTGCCAACAGCGTGCTCAACGACTTCGCATACGACGACGTCCCTGTCGTTGTCGAGAACACGGCGCTGCAGAATCTAGACGCTCTGCCAGAGGCGCTGGTTTCTCCCTACTGGCCGAACGAATATGGCCGGGATCTGGGACTATGGCGGCCGGTGGCGACGGCGCTTTACAGCATCCAATGGGCGGTCTGGGGCGAAAATCCCGCGATGTTCCACGTTGTGAACGTGCTGCTCCATGGAGTCGTCACTGCGCTCGTGGTGCTGGTGCTTGCCGAGCTCGCGCCACTGGCGCTCGCATTCGTCGCGGGACTGCTCTTCGCGGTCCATCCCGTTCACGTCGAGGCGGTGGCGAACGTAGTGGGGTTGGCCGAGGTCTTCTCGTCGGCATTGTATCTAGGTGCATGCCTGTTGTTTCTAAGGGCGGGAGAGCGGATCGGACTCCTTCCCGGGGCGGCCATTACGATCCTGTTCGTGCTTGCGTTCTTGGCGAAGGAGAGTGCCGTCACGCTCCCCGGTGTACTCTTCCTACTGGACGGAGCACGCGACAATGTCGCCTTCAAGGAGGCGCTCTCATACGTTCGTCGCCGGTGGGCGCTCTACCTGAGCCTGACGGCCGCGGCAGGACTAATCCTGATCGGTCGGTACGCCGTTCTGGGAAGTTTGGCCAGCCCACTGGCTCCACTCGGCGCCACGCTCCTGGAGTCTGAGGTCCCCAGAATATGGACAGTGGCGTCGACATGGCCCCACTACTTCCGGTTGCTCTTCTTCCCTCTCGACCTGAGCGTCGACTATTCGCCGGCAGTAATTCCTCTCGCATTCAACTGGACCGGAAGTGGCATACTAGGAGCTCTTCTCCTCTTGGGGGCGCTCGGGTTGTCCCTTCGCCTCTGGGGAACTGAGACGCTCGGAGTGGACCGTCATCCACCCCGTCTTTTCTCGTTTGGCGTCGTCTGGCTCGTGATCACGCTGTCGCCGGTGTCCAACGTGCTCTTCCTCTCCGGGGTCCTCCTCGCCGAGCGTACGCTTTACTTGCCATCGGTCGGCTTCGTGGCTCTGCTCGCGTGGATCGGCGCGGAGCTATACAAGGAGCGCCGCCGGGTAGCAGAGGGCGCGCTCATCCTCGTATTGATCCTGATGTCGCTCCGAACCGTCACCCGGAACGCCGTTTGGCGAGACAACTTCACCGTGTTCGACACCCTGATGCGTGAGCACCCGGAGTCGGGACGAGCGCAGTGGCTCCTCGGCGACGCGCAGCATATGGTTGGCGACCAGAGGACGGGCAACAGACAATATCGAGTTGCGATCAGTCTCCTGAACGGAAGCTACCCTGTGCTCGTGGAGGTAGGGCGCCGGCTCCTCGTCAACGGACAAACGGACGCCGCCGAGGCCCTTCTCCTTCGGGCCTGGGACGAGAACCCGGATAAGGGGATCGCCCCCCAGCTTCTCGCCGGCATCCATTACGCCGAACGGGACTATCCGGCCGCGATCGAAGCGGCCCAGGCTGCCATCGCTTACTACGAGTCGCAAGACGTTCTTTCGAACCATCTCCTGGCCCACTCCTTGGCTGCGGAGGGCCGCTGGGAAGAGTCCGTCCAGGCCCGCCGCCTCACGATCGAAGCGGGTGAAGGACACCGCTGGCAGCAGTGGTTCTGGCTCGCACAGGCCTACGCCCAATCGGGGGACACGACTCGAGCGCTCGAGTCGCTCGACAGCGCCCGAACAAAGGTCCGACCTCCGGATGATTCCGGCCAAATTGACAGTATTCAGGCCGTGCTAACAGGCTCTGAAAATGCCAGTGGTTTGCAAAATCCGGCACCAGATGGGCGATAAACGGGGCGAGAAACTCTCCGTCGTTCCTACGTAAGACGGTAAACCACAACAACTTGCATAGTTTTGCCATTTTTTGGACCCGCGTTTGCACTTAGAAAGGCATATCGAAATTCTTATCTAGTGCATCCTACGGGAGAAATCATCATGCGGGACAACAAGGGATTTACCCTCATCGAACTCCTCATCGTGGTCGTGATTATCGGAATCTTGGCGGCCATCGCCATTCCGAAGTTCTCTGCCACACGTGAGAAGGCCTACTTTGCGGCCATGAAGTCCGACCTGAAGAATCTTGCTAGCCAGCAGGAAATCTACTACGCGGACGAATATTCCTACACCAACAACACGACTTCGCTCGGCTTCGTGAGTTCCGAGGGCGTGAACGTGACGATTACCGCCGCTACAGACGGCTGGTCGGCGTCGAACACGCACTCCGCGTTGGCCACCACAGAGGGTTGTGCGATCTATTACGGGCAGGGGACTGCACCGTCGTCTCCGCTTGCTCCGACGGCTGCGGGCGAGATGGCCTGCACGCAATAGAACGGATCACGTAGGTCGAAAGCACTGGATTGTTTTCGGTTAGAGAGCGTGGCTCGGGTTCC
Organism: Longimicrobiales bacterium; assembly: GCA_965249775.1. Classification (GTDB taxonomy): domain Bacteria; phylum Gemmatimonadota; class Gemmatimonadetes; order Longimicrobiales; family Gaopeijiaceae; genus UBA822. Next base: position 1,242,185 of record OZ252253.1, on the reverse strand, counting down.
GGGCCACGCTCTCTTGCCTCCGGTCCGGACCTGCTGAGAACGGAGAGATGAGCATGGACAAGAGAAGCGGATTTACGCTGATCGAGCTACTCATCGTGGTCGTGATAATTGGGATCCTGGCTTCTGTCGCGATTCCGAAGTTCGCTGCCTCGCGAGAGAAGTCCTTCGTCACGACTATGAAGAGCGATCTCAAGAACCTGGCGACGTACCAGGAGATCCACCACAACGGCGCCTTTACGTACAGTACTTCACTCACTTCCCTCGACATGACCCCGAGTGACGGGGTGACCATCACGATCAACGAAGCCACGGGCGCGGGCTGGGCTGCGACTGCGGCCCATGCGGGGCTCAGCTCCGAACACTGTGGCATTTATCAGGGCAATGCAGCGGTGGCGGGCGGCGACCCAGGTACGGCAGAGGGGGTCATTGCCTGCACCCGTTAGGCCCAAAACCTTATCGTTGCAGCGGATCCGTCCCCTGCACAGATTAGAAGTAGTCTTCATCGGAGACGCCGGAGTCGAGAACCTCCGGCGTTTTGCACTTTTACCCAAGGTGCCATGCGAACATGAGCTCCCCGACCCCCCTTCGCCGTGAGCTGCTCGTTTCACTGGGGATTCTGTTTGGCGGGGTCACCCTCCTTCTGGGCATCGCCATCAGCCTGGTGCTTCCGTTTCTTCGCTCCACGGGCGAGGCGACGGCCTTCATTCTCATCATCGTTGCCGTGGATCTGGTCATCGTTCTTACTTTCGCTTGGTGGGCCCTCAAGAAGAACCTCCTAGAGCCGGTGGGCAAGCTGGTCCGCGGAGTGAAGCAGATTGCCGACGGTGACTACCGGCACCGGCTCGAACTCCCCAGTGGGGTCGAGCTCAGAAGCATCACGGAGAGCGTCAATGCGATGGCCGACCGGCTCAATCGCCGGGCAGGAGGTCTTGGCCGAGAATGTTCGGTCCCTAGATGAGACCAACGTCAAGCTCATCGAAGCTCGAAACGAGGTCATCCAGGCTGCCCGCTTGGCGTCGGTGGGGACTCTCGCGGCCGGCATCGCCCACGAGGTCGGTAATCCGCTGACCGCGATCATCGGGTATGCCGACGTCGCCCTCCGTCGCGCCGAGGCGGGACAGGAAGACCCGGAGCTCTTGGAATCGATCCGTTCCGAGGCACAGCGCATCGATGGCATCGTGCGGGGACTTCTCGACTTCGCCCGGCCCCAGGCCGACGAGATCGCGCCGGTTCGGGTCGATGAGGTCGTCCAGGGTGTGCGTGAGCTCCTGGAAAACCAGGGCCGACTCGGACAGATGGAGCACTCCTGGACGCTTGACGACACATGTCCTCCGGTCTTGATGGATCCCCGGCACCTGGAACAGGTGCTCGTGAACTTGCTCTTGAACGCGTCGGATGCGGTGAAGGACGTAGACGCGCCGAGGATCGAGGTTGCCGTGTGGTGCGAGGAGGGCCCGGCGGCCAACCCCCTCCTCAGGCGGGGGGATGATCCTCCCGGGGTCAATTATCTGCACAGGCGTCGGGTGGCCCGCGCCTTCGCCGTGGCGGACCTCGGCACCCTCGAAACCGCACATAGGGTGGTCGTGGTGGCGGTTTCGGACAATGGACCTGGCCTCCCTTCTACGGACGAGACCCACGTGTTCGATCCCTTCTTCACGACCAAAGAACCAGGGAAAGGAACCGGTCTGGGGCTTTTCATCTCGGCCCGCCTGGTGTCCGGCATGGGCGGGCGTATTGACTTGGAAAACACACCCGATGGCGCGCGCTTCGAGGTCCGGCTGCCAGAGGCGATTACCGTGAAGGAACCTACTGTGGAGTCTTACGGCGCCGTTGGAGCCCGGTACTCCGAAGTCGTAGATAGACAGGAGGTCGAATGAAGGTCCTCGTAATCGACGATGACCAGGGACTTCGCAAATCTCTGACACTCATTCTGGAGGAGGGCGGACACGACGTGCTCCTCGCGGCGCACGGCAAAGAAGGCTTGGCCATAGCCGCAAATGAGAACCCCCAGATAATCCTTTGCGACGTACGCATGCCCCAGATGGGCGGCTTGGAGTTTCTCAAGCGGTTTCGCGAGGTGGAGGGTCAGGCACTCGTCATCGTGATGACCGCATACGGGAACATGGAGCTTGCCGTCCAGGCGATGAAGGCGGGCGCGTACGACTACCTACCCAAGCCGTTCGGCGCCGACGAGGTTCTCCTTACAATCCGGAAGGCCGAGGAGAGGGAGCAGCTTCGGTCCGAAGTCGGGCGTCTCCGCGCCGAGGTCAGCGCGGAACGGAGACTCGGGGACATCGTGGCTCGCTCTCCGATCATGATTCGGGCTCTGGAGACCGCGACGAAGGTCGCCCGCCACCGGTCACCCGTCTTGCTGACCGGGGAGTCCGGAACCGGCAAGGAGTTGATAGCACGGCTGATCCATCGCGAGAGCGATCGGGCCGACGAACCGTTCGTTCCGGTCAACTGTGGCGCCATACCCGAGACACTTCTCGAGTCCGAGTTCTTCGGGTACATGCGTGGAGCGTTTACGGGGGCCGATAATGACCGGGCGGGGTTGTTCGAGGCAGCGGAGGGCGGGACACTGTTTCTCGATGAAGTCGGGGAGCTGCCGACCGCCCTTCAGGTGAAGCTGCTGCGCGCTCTGCAGGAGGGTGAGATCAGGCGACTCGGAGGGACCCAAACCTCCGAGGTAGACGTCCGCATCGTCTCGGCCACGAACATCGACTTGCAGGCCGCGGTACAGTCCGGTGATTTCCGCCAGGACTTCTACTATCGGCTGGCGGTGATTCCCGTCCATCTGCCTCCTCTGCGGGAGAGGACCGAGGCCATTCCGGACCTCACACACCACTTGCTCGAGCGCTTGAGAGGGCGGCTCAACGTGAAGGTAGCTGGGATCTCGCCGTCCGCGATGAAGCTCTTGCTCGCCTATCCGTGGCCGGGCAACATCCGTGAGCTGGAGAACGTGCTCGAACAGGCTGCGGTTCTCTCCGACGGAGCGGAGCTGGAAGAGGAGGCGCTTTCCGATCGGCTTCACAACACGGCAGGGCCGATCGACGCGACCTACGAGTCGGATGACCTCTCTGTGAAACGCCGATCCGCCGAGATGGAGCGTCAGCTCATTCAGCGAGCCTTGAAGCGCACCGGCGGGAACCGTTCGAAGGCGGGGGTGCTGCTCGAGCTTTCCCCGCGGGCCCTCCGCTACAAGATACAGGACTACGGACTGGATTGAGGTTTGGGGGAAGGTCGACGACCCATCCTCTTCCACCAACGTTGGCGTAACGCAGCATTCCGGCGCCCTGGCGGGGTCGGTATCGTCCGTCCATGCGCCACGGCTTCACTCTTCTCGAGCTCGCGGGCAGGGTTGGACATCGGCAGCGGCTTTGTGAAAGTCGTTGTCGTCGATCATTCCGGTGATCAGCCCGAGGTCAGCGGGGTCGCCATGCGTCCCCTGGTCGCGGATGCAATCGTGGAGGGTGAGGTCATGGACCCCGGCCTCGTGGCCGACACCATTCGCGAATTGTTCCGAGAGATCGGGCTCAAGGGAAAGGATGTGATCGCGGCCGTGGGGGGGCACGACGTGATCATCAAGAAGATCGAAATGGACCGGATGAACGAGTCCGACGCTCGTGAGGTCATCCGGTGGGAAGCAGAGCAGCACGTGCCCTTCGACATCAAGAGCGTCGAGTTGGACTTCGAGATTCTCGATCCCCTCGAGGAGGGCCTGCAGATGCAGGTTCTTCTGGTGGCTGCCAAGCGCGAGCTCGTGGACCACAAAGTGAGTCTGCTTCTCGACGCGGGGGTTTCTCCCGCGGCGATCGAGGTCGATGCCTTCGCACTCCACAATGCCTTTCGCTACAACCATCCGGAGGCGATGAAGGGAATCGTGGCGCTGGTGAACATTGGGCACGAGACCACCAACGTGAATATCCTCGAGGACGGAAGTCCGCTCCTCACGCGGGACATCCCCTTCGGATCCAGAAGGGTGCGTCAGGATCTACAGCGGGAGAAGGGGCTCACCGCCGAGAAAGCAGAGGACGTCGTTCAGGGTCGGGAGCCGCTCGACGACCTCTCGTCGCTCGTTGCGTCTGCCGCGGATGAAGTGGGCGTCGGCATCGCGGTCATCCTTGAGGAGGCGGCGCCCATGCTCCTTCTCCCGCTCGGTTTGGCCCTTAGGGCCGTCTAGACGAGGAACGCAACGTGATTGAAGTCAATCTTCTGCCTGGTGGCAAGAAAAGGCGCCCCGCGAAGCGAGGCGGCGGCGGCGGCGGTGGTGGCCCTGGCTTCTTGTCGAAGCTGTCGATGCCTAGTCTGGGGAGCCTTTCCTTAGATGCCTACACGATCGGGTCGGTGGTGGTTGTGATTGGGTCCCTGGCCGTCCTTGGATGGTGGTACGTAGGCCTCTCCGCCCAGCAGGAGGAGGTAAGGGTCGAGCTGGCCAGCGCAATTCAGGACTCGACCAATTATGCGGATCTAATCGAGCGCAATGCGACCCTGGAAGCTAGGCGGGACTCGGTCGCACAGAAAGTGAGTATCATCCAGGAGATCGACGCCCTTCGGTACGTCTGGCCTCATCTCTTGGATGAAGTGGCGAGAGCCCTCCCCGACTTCACCTGGTTGACGCAGGTTATCCAGGTCTCGGTGGCGGAAACCGTCGATTTCCAGATTCGCGGGTTGGCGGGAAGTAACTTCGCTATGACGACGTTCTGGAACCAGCTAGAGGAGTCTCCGTTCATTCGTAGCGTGCAGCTTGTTCAGTCCCAGCAAGTCCTTCAGCCAGGGGGTCAGACGGTGTACGCGTTCCAGTTGGACTGCGTGTACGCGCGGCCGCCGCTGGAGCTCCTCGAGACCATCCCGCTCTTCGGCGTAGATCCTCCGACGATCAACGAGTAGGCAACCCATGGCGCTGATTCCAGGACTATGTCGTTTCCGATCGTCGGGGAGAGACCGCGTGAGCATCAGGTCGGTGTACGCGGGTCTCTTCATGCTGGCCGTGGGTTGGCTCGTTCCGGGCGGGCTCGCGGGTCAAGGCCTCGTTGCCGGGGGCGGCCTGGCGGTCCAGGACAGCGTCGCTCGTGCAGACAGTTTGACGTTGGCCTTCGAGCGAGAGGTGTTTTCGTACCCTGAGTACTCCCGTCGAAACCCCTTCAGATCGCTACTCGGTGGTGACGAGGGGCCACGTTTCGAGACTCTGGTCCTCCTCGGAATCCTTTACTCACCGTTCGCCGGTGAGAGTATCGCCCTGCTTGGTGAGGGCAACAGAACGCTGAATCCCGGCGTTGCGGGCGCTCCGGAGCAGTATTCGCTGGAGTTGACCGGAGGGACCTATCGAGTGAGGGAGGGAGAAATCGTGGGAAACGGAAACGTGACCGTCCGGACCATCAATCTTGACCAGATCACCGTAGAGGTAACGGAATTCGGTCTTTTTGAAGAGAGAATCATGCTACTGCCACGCGCGACTTCGGGCGGAGACCCTGGAGACCCTCAATGACTTCGATCCTCGCACTATTGATTGGGCTGCTTCTGCCGGCCAGCGAATTGGTGACCGGCTTGAGTGTCGTACCGAACCTGAACCGGACAGAAATTCTCGTCTCGGTCGATGGTTCGGTCTCCTACAGAGCGTTCACCCTGGAGACGCCGGCGCGCATCGTCGTCGACCTCTTGAATGCGCAGCACGCGCTCTCCCAGGAAGATTATCTGGATATCGACCGCGGCGGCGTTTTGTCGGTCCGCACGAGCCAGTACGCGGAAGACATTGTCCGGGTTGTGGTGGACCTGGAGTGGATGACTGAATACACCGTCACGCAGTCGAGTGGAGCGGTTCGTATTTCGTTGAACAATGGTGCTGGAAATTTCGATCCATGGGAGAGCCGGCGCTTGAGCTTCAATCCGGAGTTTGTCGCGCCGGCAGCTCCCTTCGTCGAGGATGTCGCGCAGGCTCAGGAAGTGGAACGAATCACTGTCGCGTTCTTCGACACCCCCATCGACGACGTGCTGTTCACGTTCGCCGAGTTCTCTGATAAGTCCATCGTCTCCGGCACTGACGTGGCCGGCATCGTGGTCACGGCCGACATCCGCGATCAGGCGTGGGACGATGCCCTGGCGGAGATTCTGCAGAGCCGGGGCCTGGTCGCGGTCGAAAGTTTGACCGGCATCATTCGGGTCGATGCGATAGCGAATATCAACGACCAAGAAGCTATCGAGCCCCTGGTGACGGAGACGTACCGAATCAGCTACCTGACGTCCGCAGAGGTGGCCATCGGCATCACGCAGCTCATCAGCGAGCGCGGACAGGTAGCGGAGGCCCAGGCTGCCAATTCGGTCATCGTGACCGATATCCAGCGCGTGCATACTGCGATCCGAGCCCTGATCGGCGAGTTGGACGTTCCAACTCCCCAGATCATGATTTCCGCGAAGATCATCTTCGTGAACAGGACAGATCTGTCGGCGCTTGGCGTCTCCTACGATCTGAAGGACTCTCAGGGAAACCAGCTCAACGTGCTCGCTCCGGGCGCCGCGGATCTCGACGGCGATGGAGTCATCGAGGATGTACCGATCGCTACGAACGTATTCTCGCTGGGAGGGAATTCGATCGCCGCAATCGGGAACGCGGCCGTCGAGATCCCCAACCCCACGTTGCGCATGTTGACATCGCTCGTCATGGGGCGGCACACCTTGATCAGCTTCATCACCGCGCTCGAGGCCTCGAATCTTTCCGACATCGAAGCGTCGCCGTCCGTGACCGTGGCGGACAACCAGTTGGCGCGCATTCAGGTCGGTGAACGGACGCCGATCCGCATCATCGATGCGGCGGCTGGAGGAGCTGGGGACGGTGCGTTCCCCACGGCCACCGTGCAGATCGAGGAGACGGGAATCATTCTCGAGGCCACGCCACATATTACGGGCGGGGACCAGATTCTCTTGACGCTTCGCGTGGAACGCTCGGCAGCCGACGCAGCGGATTCGGATATTGGGCTGATTTTCCGCACCCAGAACGTGGAAACGCGGGTGCTCGTGCTGGACGGCGAGACCGTGGTCATGGGAGGACTGACCGTGACCGAGCGCAGTGATGTTCGGTCCGGGATCCCTCTCTTGATGGACCTGCCGCTCATTGGCGGCCTCTTCCGCGTAACTACCCAGACCCTGATCCAGCGGGATCTGATGATCCTGGTGACCCCGAACATCGTGGAAAGAACTTTCTAGGCGATGTCGGAATGCCGAGCGAGACACGGATCAGCGACCTCGCCCTTTTCTGACTGAATAAACTTTGCCGGTGAAGGGAAAAGTGTGTTCCGGTGACGGCCCATGCGGGCTACGACTGTGATGAACGTGGCCATTACGCTGTTGGCACGGATCTCGCACTCAATAAGGACTCGGGCCAGGCCATGGAAGGCCTGAGAAGGGCTGGAGAAGGGCTATAGAATGGAAGAGCCGGGACGCAAGGGAGACATAATGGAGCGTGAACGAACCCATGCGCGCCACACGCGCAGGACCCCCCTGAAAGCTTTGGCCGGGGGACTCCTGGCGGGCATCCTCTTCGCTGCGTGTCAGGGCGACAATCTCTTTGTCGACCTCACCCCGGGCCTAGGCGGAGTGGCGGGCCCCGACGTTCCAACCCTCAGCATCCAGGTCCCGTCGCCCACCTCGGTTGCCGCAATACCGTTGGGCGACTCCGTGCTCGTCACGGTCGACGTCACCGACGATGTTGGAGTCTCTCAGATCGTGTTCGAGGGGATCGCGTTGCGTGGGGATCCCAACCTGGGTACCGAAAGCGTGGTCACCCGCTTCGTGTCCAAGACGGTGGACCTCATCCCTCCGTCGCCCGATACGACGATTAGTCGTTACCTGCTGGCGACTCCGGATACCGTACTGGAGACGGCTCTGATCGTCGTGAAGGTGTTCGATGAAGTGGGGAACTTCGCCACGGATACCGTATCGCTCATTCTGGGTGGCCCCGACGTCCAGTTCGAAAATCTGGTCAACGGCCAGTTGATTCAGTCCGGTCTCACCCTCGGGTTGAGGGTCCAAGCCAGAGATGGCGCGGGAGTTCGCCAAGTAGAGATTACGATCACCGGGGTGATTGACACGACCCTTACCGCGCCGATCTCACCCGTGTTGGATTCGCTGATTCTCGATACGCTCGTGGTCATTCCGGCCGGCCTTACGGGTACCATGACCGTTACGGCCACGGCGACCAACACGCTCAACGTCGTCGGGCAGGCCGGTCCGTTCACGCTCACCGTGGCTTCCGCCACCGGCGGGGATGTCATCGCACCGACCGTAGAGCTCACCGCGACCTCGAACGAACGCCTGGAGTTCCAGGATATGATTGACGTCGTGGTCACGTCCGTCGACGACAATCAGGGAAGCGGAATCGCGAGAACGGGATATACCGTCCTCGCGATATCCCCGAGGCGGGGGGACACCGTGGTCGCTTTCGAAGAGGTGGTCTACGCGAGCCCTCGTACTGGCATCGTGATAGAGAACTTCGACTTCACGGTCTACAACTTTGACCCGCTTCAGCTTCCCGACACGATGGTGTACGAGGTCTTTGGATACTCGGTAGACGCGTCCGGCAACTGTGCGGCTTCCGTAGGCGAGCCCATGCTCGTCTCGTACGTCTGCGGCTTGCTGGGCGCCAACACCATCGCGGAGAATCGGACGGGCGCACGCTTGACGCGGGTCATCGTGGCGGGACGGACCGTGCTCCTGCCGTCTGGCGGAAAAATCCTGGACGGGGTGGTCGATCCCGTCCGGCGCAACCTGTATTTGTCCAATTTCGATGAAGACCGGGTCGAGGTGTTCCGGTTGGAGACGGAGGTCTTCCTTGACGCCGTGGCGGTAGGATCTTCACCCTGGGGCCTCGCCCTCAACAATTGCTACGGAATAGTCGCGGAGCCCGGCTGTGGAGATACCTTGTTGGTGGCCAACTCCGGTGGCACCAACATCACCAGCGTTTTCCTGGAGGGGCTGGCCGGGACCACCCCCGGCGCAGAGATCCCCAACAGCCGGATCCTGACCCCCGATAATCTCGTGTTCAATGTGAGGCTGGAAGACTCGGACCAGGGGCCTGTATGGAATGTGGAGGCACTGAACGTCTACTCCGACCGGCCTCAGTTCCTGGCGATGGATCAAAACCGCCAAATCCATTATTCGACATGGCCGACTGCGGAAGGGAGTGAGAGAGGGACCATCCGGCGCGCCTTCGTGCCGGCTCCCACCGGCGCCGTCCCGAATCCGGAACCCGAGGTCCAGTTCCACGAGTTGCAACTCGCGGGGCCCGGTGAGGACAACGCGTGGGGAATCCTCCACATCGATCTGGCCAGTTTGGGCCGGAACCCGACCTTCTTAATGACAGATCACTTACCTGGTGACTTGAGCCTGGGCATCACGGAGCTTGTGAACACCATAGATTTCGAGTTCGTGCATACCCCGGCCTTCCAGGCGACGGGGTCTGATATTGCGATTTTCTCCAAGCCGTTCGTGGAAGAAGATCTCGGGCTCACGGACACTACGTTCGTCGCGGCTTCGGGCGATGGGAGAGCCGTGGCCTTCGGTGAGGGCAATTCTGTTCTCGACGGTCGTCGCATCATGGTCTATCAGGCGGTCGGCGACTTCATCACGGCCGGTTTGCAAACCGAAGACCTGGGCATCAACAAGGACGAATTCATTTCCGGGCTCGGTCTCAACTTCGACGCCAGTCTCGGTGTCGCCAGGGGGGAACAGGCCTACTTCTTTACGATGGATCTCCGTTTACAGGGGTTGCTATTGTACGCTTTTGGACTTGACAATTGCTAGGTATTAAGCCATATTTAGGGTGTCTCCAAGAGAAAAGGTCACCAAATGGACATCCTGACTATCTTCCGCAGTTTCCAGACCCAAGAGCAGTGCCTAGCCTACCTCGAAGAAGTCCGCTGGCGTGGGGAGCCCGCTTGCGTGTATTGTGGCAGCTTGGCGGTTTGCCGCCACACGAGCGGAGACCGTGCGAACCAGCGCTGGCAGTGTCAAGACTGCCACAGGGCGTTTTCCGTGACCGTGGGGACGATCTTCCACCGGACGCACGTTCCGCTTCAAAATTGGTTTCTGGTGCTTGGGCTCATGCTTAACGCAAAGAAGTCTGCCAGTGCTTGCCAGATCGCCCGAGACATCGGTATGCGTCGTCCCACGGTGTGGAGTATGATGCACCGCGTCCGCGTGGCGATGGCCGAAGACCAGGATCAGAGCCGACTGTTGCACGGTTTGGTTGAAGCGGACGAAACGTACATCGGCGGAAAGCGCCGGAAGCCCAACGTGCGAGCGGATGACCGGCCTTGGCTCCGAAAGCATGGCCGTGGCACCACGAAAACCCCAGTTCTTGGTGCCATCGAGCGGGGTGGCCGAGTTCGCGCAGAGCCCGCCCTAAACGTCCAAGGCCGCACCATCGAGAAATTCATTGATCGGGTAGTAGACAAGGCTGGCACACTCCTCCTGACGGACGAGTGGGGCGGCTACAACCGTGTCGGCAAGCGTATGAATTGGTCCAGTGTGAACCACAAGGTTTGCTACGCCGACGGCTTGGTCCACACCAACACCATCGAAGGCTTCTGGAGCCTCGTAAAGCGTGCGTGGTACGGCCAGCACCACCACTACAGCCCCGAGTACATGCCGCTCTACATCTCGGAAGCCTGCTACAAATACAACCATCGAAAGGAAGGAAACGGATTCCGTCATCTCATCGGCAAGATGCTCGGCGAATGAACAAACTCTACTACGGCGACAACCTCCACATCATGGCCAACATGGCCAAATATAGCGTGGATCTCATCTATCTCGATCCGCCGTTCAAGTCGGACCAAAACTACAACCTTCTCTACAAGACCCTCACGGGCAGGCCGGTCCCAGAGCAGGCCGAAGCCTTCTGCGATACATGGGACATGGACGCGGAGAAGGAGAAGCTCGCGAAGACCATGCCGATGCTCATGCGCGAGTACGGAGTGGAGGACTACTACGTAGAGTTTTGGCGCTTATGGATCAAGGCCCTTCGGCATACGCAGCCCCACCTTGTAGCGTACATGATCTACATGGTCGGGAGGATGCTACACATGAAGATCATCCTTAAGCCCACGGGCTCGATCTACCTCCACTGTGACCCTGCCGCCAGTCACTATATCAAGGTGATGATGGACGGGATTTTTGGGCATCGAAACTTTCGCAACGAGATCGTATGGCGACGGACGGGGGCACACGGACGGGCGAAGAAGTGGGGTCCGATTCACGACACACTACTCTTTTACACGGTCTCTGACAAATACACATGGAACCGGGTCTACGAAGATTACGACCCGGAGTATTTAGAGAAGTTCTATCGCTTCGAGGACGACCATGGACGGTATCGTCTCGTCACCCTGGACGGTCCTGGGGTCCGCACCGGGAGTTCGGGTGAGCCGTGGCGGGGCGTAGACCCTACCGTAAAGGGGCGGCATTGGGAGGTGCCCCCGGACCGGGCGTTACCGGACTGGTTTGAACACCCCGAGGGGTACCCCGACATGACGGTTCAAGAGCGCCTAGACGTGCTAGATGAGCAGGGCATGATCTACTGGCCAAAGCGTGGATCTGTGCCGCAGCACATACGATACCTAATGGTCGCTGAGGGGAATCCCGTACAGGACATCATCTATGATATTCGGCCTGTGGGCTCACAATCGAAGAAGCGTCTCGGCTTCCCGACCCAAAAGCCCATGGCACTGCTAGATCGCGTCATCCGTGCGTCTAGCAACGAAGGGGATGTTGTTTTTGACCCCTTTTGTGGATGCGGTACCACGATCTACGCGGCCCACGAGGCCAATCGCCAGTGGATCGGGTGCGACGTTGCTATTCTCGCGGTCCGGCTCGTAGAGGACCAACTGGAGGACCGCTACGGGCTCATCAAGGACGAGCACTACGAAGAGCACGGTATCCCGAATAGTGTGGAATCCGCCAAGGCCCTATGGGACGACGACCCGTTTCAGTTCGAGCATTGGGCCGCCGAATATGTGGATGGTTTTCCGACCAAGAAGACCGGAGACAAGGGCATAGATGGCAGGATCTATTTCGAGCTAGATGACGAGCTGGGCGTCATGGTTTTGTCTGTGAAGGGGGGCACCGTTCGGCCAACGGATATTCGCGATCTTCGGGGTGTGCTGGCTGACGATCCAGACGCGGCACTCGGGGGCTTCATCACAATGCGGGAGCCGTCGAAGAAGATGAGGGAAGCTGCGGCGGAAGCCGGGATGTGGGAATACCTGGGTGTGGACTATCCGCGAATCCAGATCCTAACGATCAAAGAAATTGTGGAGGAGAAAAGGCGATTTCAGACGCCCACGAAGATCGGAACCAAGGCAAAGGGTGAACAGATCAGGCTACCCGTATGAAGCACCCTAAAAGTCCAAAAGCGTATAATCGCGACAGGGGTTTGCCATCCTCGTGCCCGGCGGCAGCGGTGCCGTGATGCACCCGTTACACGCCAATGCCAAGGCCTTGGATAATCCAGCCGGGACTTATCTGCCCAATGTGCATATGGCCTTTATCGGTTCGGGTGCGAACAGCATCGACGTGTACGACACGTTCCACTTCTTCCAATCGGGCCGCGTTTCCATAAAAGATGTGGTCAGTGGGCCACTCCGTGCCGTGCTTCCGTTCCCGGCGGATAATGCAGGCTTGACCTGCGCATCGGTCGCGGTCTTCGATCGGGACGGGACTAATATCGGCAGTGCTGTTGAGGTCTATAACAACAACGACTTCCTCGATCCCCACCCAGCCCTCGGCGGGCCTACGGAGGACGCCTGTGTGGTCGTGAAGCTCTTTGGCACCACCGATGTTGGTGGCGTGGTAGTGGTCGACGTCACCAAGGCCGACGTGCTGAGCCTCCATCCGTCGAGGGTGCCTTGACGCTGGCCTGAAGCTGTGAAAGAAGTGCAGCGAGTCTAGCTGGCCCAGGCTCGTTGCGGGGAGGGATGGACCCCGGTGGGTAGACGCCCACCGGGGTTCCCTTTTATGGTTTGGCCGTTCCATTCCCGATGATCCAAGCTGGAGATCGAGAACGTCTGATGAAGCGACTGTCGTTCCGAACTGCGGGGGAGTCCCACGGGCGAGGTCTCGTGGCGATACTGGAAGGCCTCCCGGCCGGCCTCTCCCTCGAGATGGATCGCGATGTGGATCCCGATCTCAAACGCCGCCAGGGTGGATACGGCCGTGGCCGGCGCATGAAGATCGAGTCCGACCGCGCCGAGGTGATCTCGGGGGTCCGCCTGGGGGAGACGCTCGGATCTCCCGTGGCGCTGGTCATCTGGAACAAGGACTTCGAGAACTGGCAAGAGGCCATGTCTCCGTTGCCTCCCGATCCGGACGGCAACCCCAAGGCATTGCGGTCGCTCTACCTCCCCCGGCCTGGCCATGCAGACCTCGTGGGGCTGTTGAAGTACGACCGGCGCGATACCCGGGACGTCCTCGAGCGGGCGAGCGCCCGTGAGACTGCCGCCCGCGTCGCGTGTGGGGCGGTGTGCAAGAAACTGCTTTCCGACTTCGGGATTACGATCGGGAGCCACGTCACGTCGATTGGGGCCGTAGAGGCGGAGGTGCCCGATGAGTTCCCGGAGGATCTGAACGGCTCTGTGGACGAGTCGCCGGTCCGAACGTTGGACGACGAGGCAGCGCAGCGCATGATCGCGGCGATCGACCAGGCCAAGGAGGACGGCGATACGCTGGGCGGGATCTTCGAAGTGGTCGTGCGGGGCCTCCCGGCCGGTCTCGGGAGCTACGTCTCGTACGACACCAAACTGGACGGCCGCCTGGCGGGAGCCATGATGTCGATCCAGGCGATCAAGGGCGTGGAGATCGGCATGGGCTTCGAGGGCGCGCGTCGGCCCGGATCCGGGGTGCACGACCCGATCGTATCAGACGAGTCGGCCGACAGAGCGGGTCAAATCGGGCGGTCATCGAACCGGGCGGGCGGGCTCGAGGGGGGCGTGACCACCGGTGAGCCGCTGGTCGTGCGTGCGGCCATGAAGCCGATCTCGACACTGATGAAACAACGCCTGCCCAGCGTCGATATGCGTGATGGATCGGCCGCAGATGCGGCCGTAGAGCGCAGTGACGTATGCGCGGTGCCCGCTGCGGCCGTGGTGGGCGAGGCCATGGTGACCCTCGTCGTGGCGGACGCGTTTCTCGAGAAGTTTGGTGGGGACGCCATGAGCGAGGTCCGACGGAACTTCGAGTCGTACGTCGCGTACCTCGGCGAGCGCGGATATGGCAAACGGTGATATGCCGCAAAGGGTCTTGCTCGTCGGTTTCATGGCCAGCGGAAAATCCAGCGCCGGGAAGGAGTTGGCGTCACGATTGGGATGGGGCTTCGAGGACTTCGACACCGTGATCGCTGCGCGTGCAGGCAAGAGCGTCTCTCAGATTTTTGCGGAGGACGGGGAAGCGGAGTTTCGCCGCCTCGAATCCCACGTAGCCGAAGAGCTGTTGGCCCGGAGCGATACGGTACTGGCTTCGGGAGGTGGCTGGCCGGCCCAGCCTGATGCGTGGAAGATGGTAACCGAAGATACGATGAGCGTTTGGCTCAAGGTGTCGCCGTCCGTTGCCGTTCACCGGGCATCGGAGCAGGGGGTCACGCGCCCTCTCCTCGATGGAGAAAACATGACGGAGCGGGCCGCGGCACTGTTACTTTCCCGCGAAGCCTTATATCGTCGCGCTCGATACGCCGTGGACTCGGAGCAGTACGGTCCACGCGAGTTGGCAGATGAGATCGTGAAACTGATGAAGAGGACAACATGAAGCTGGTCATCGTCGAATCCCCTGCCAAAGCCAGGACAATCGGTCGATATCTGGGCGCGGAATACGACGTCGCCGCTTCAGTCGGGCACGTTCGGGATCTGCCCAAGAAGGAACTGGGGGTCGACGTCGAGAATGGCTTCGAGCCCAAGTACGAGACGATTCGCGGGAAGGGCAAGATCCTCAAAGAGCTCAAGAGCAGGTCGAAGAAGGCCGAGAGTGTCATCCTCGCTACCGACCCGGACCGGGAGGGCGAGGCGATCGCCTATCACGTCGCTCACCACCTCGGCTTCGAGGACGACCGCAGTCGCTTCGAGCGGGTAATCTTTCGCGAAATCACCAAGGGCGCCGTGGAAAGTGCGCTCCAATCCCCGGGAGCCTTGGATCTGAACAAGGTCGAAGCGCAACAGGCGCGTAGGATTCTGGACCGGTTGGTGGGATATCAGGTGAGTCCGTTCCTGTGGAAGCCGATCAGGCCCGGACTCTCTGCCGGCCGGGTCCAGACGGTGGCGCTCAGGCTGATCTGTGAGCGAGAGGACGAGATCCAGGCCTTCGAGTCGGTCGAGTACTGGTCGATTACGGCCCGGCTGGAAAAGGACGAGCACCCGTTCGAGGCGCGGCTTCACAAGATCGACGGCAAAGCTTTCGCGCTCGGCAACGAGGAGCAGGCCCGGGCCGTTGTGGCGGCCGTTGAGAACGTCGACTTCGTAGCGGGCGAGGTGAAGCGCCGCGAACGTCGAAAGAATCCAGTGCCGCCCTTCACGACCTCGACGCTTCAGCAGGCTGCATCCAAACGGCTGCGCTTCTCGGCCCGGCGCACGATGTCGACGGCACAAAGGTTGTATGAGGGGATCGAAGTCGGCGGGCGTGGCGCCGTAGGGCTCATCACCTATATGCGAACCGACTCCACTCGGGTTGCTCCCGGTGCCGTAGAGGCGGCCCGAAAATGGATCAAGGGAGAGTTCGGGGAGGACTACCTCTCGCCGTCGCCCCGGCTCTGGGGGGTCAAGCTACAGAAGGCGGCACAGGATGCCCACGAGGCGATTCGGCCGACCGATCCGGCGCTCCATCCCGATGAAGTGCGTCCGTTCCTCGAGGACGACACGGCGCGGCTCTACGAGCTCATTTGGCTCCGCTTCGTTGCCGGCCAGATGGCGCCGGCCTTATATGACACGACCACGTTCGAATTTGATCTGACCGGTACCACGAGTCCCGCGAGCACGTATCGTTTCCGCTCCACGGGGTCCGTCCTGAAGTTCCAGGGCTTCACCCGACTTTACGTCGAAGCTACCGAAGCGGGTGATCACCGTCCGCTCGACGCCCTCGATCCCCTTCCCGATATGAATGTCGGTGACTCAGCGCTCGTGAGGAGCATCGACCCGGCCCAGCACTTCACGCAGCCGCCGCCGCGCTTCAGTGAGGCCTCACTGGTGAAGGAGCTCGAGGCCCAGGGAATCGGCCGGCCGACCACGTACGCCCAGATCATCTCGACGATTCAGGACCGCGGCTACGTGGATTACGAGGAGCGGCGGTTCCAGCCGACACCGCTCGGCGACACCGTATCGAAGCTGCTGGTCCGCGTCTTCCCCGACATCTTCGACGTGGAGTTCACGAGCCGGATGGAGAGTGAGCTCGATCGGGTGGAGGAGGGCGAAATCCAGTGGCGCTCCCTCCTCGGTGAGTTCTACCCGCCCTTCCAGAGCCGACTCGAGCAGGGCGAGGCCAGGTCCGAGGAAATCATCAAGGAGATCCTGGCCGCCGAAGGGGAGACCTGTGACCTTTGCGGCGAGCCGATGCAGGTGCGTTGGAATCGCTTCGGCCGATTCCTGGGCTGCTCGGCCTATCCGGATTGTAAGGGGACGCGGACAATCGACGGCGCATCCGAGGACCATGTAGTCGGGGTCGACGAGGTGACGGGCCTGACGGTGTACGCGAGGGTCGGACCGTACGGACCCTACGTACAGCTCGGGGAGGCGGAGGATGGCACCAAGCCCAAGAGGGCCAGCTTGCCCAAGGGTACCGAACCGGAGACCGTGGACCTCGGCCATGCCCTGCGCCTGCTCTCGCTGCCGCGAACCGTGGGTACGGATCCGGATACCGATGAGGAAGTCGTGGCCGGATTGGGCCGATACGGGCCCTTTGTGCGGCGGGGCAAGAAGTTCGCGAGCCTGGCGAGTGAAGACCTGATGTTTACGGTTTCCATCGATGAGGCCGTCGCGCTTCTCAACCAGAAGCAGGGCGGTCGGACGGTCCTGAAGGAGCTCGGGGCCCACCCGAAGACGGGAGTCGACGTGCAAGTCCTTTCCGGACGATATGGGCCCTACGTGACCGACGGGACGGCGAACGCGAGCCTACCCAAGGACATGGAGCCAAACGACCTCACCATGGAAGAGGCCGTGCCGATGCTCGTTGATGCGGCCAAGCGGAAAAAATCACGGCGTAAGAGTAAGGCAAAGAAATAGAAGAAAAGGCACGGAACGAATGAGCCGATGAGCGATACCGCCCGCGGCAAAGCCGCGGTATGCGTCGTCGTCGGGGGTGGCCTTGCCGGGTGCGAGGCCGCGCTCCAACTCGCGAAAGCCGGGCACGGCGTCATACTGAATGAGATGCGCCCCGTGCGTGGTACCGAGGCACACCAGAGTGAGAATCTGGGTGAGTTGGTCTGCACCAACTCGTTCAAGAGCGTCCATACCACGAATGCGCACGGCCAACTCAAGAGCGAAATGAGGGCCTTGGGCTCCGTTCTTCTCGACTGTGCCGATGAGACTTCGGTGCCCGCCGGCTCGGCATTGGCGGTCGACCGGCAGCTCTTTTCCGAGGCGATGACCCGTGCCGTCGTTTCCCACGCCGGTATCGAGGTCGTACGGGAAGAGAGCGACACGCTACCCGACGGACCGGCAATCGTTGCCACCGGACCGCTGACGTCCGACGCCCTGAGCTCTGCCATCCAGCGCGCTCTGGGCAACGAAGGGCTCGCCTTCTACGACGCAATTGCGCCCATCGTGCATCGGGAATCCCTGGATGAGACCGTGGTCTTCGAGGCAGGCCGCTTCGAAGAGGACAGTGACTACCTCAACTGCCCGATGAACCAGGCGGAGTACCATGCGTTCATCGAGGCGCTCCTCGAAGGGGATGTGTACGAGGCGCCCGACTGGGACAAGGTACCGTATTTCGAGGGCTGCCTTCCCATCGAGGTCATGGCGTCACGCGGGGTGGATACGCCGCGGTTCGGCCCGATGAAGCCGATTGGGCTCGCCGACCCACGGAGCGGCGAGCGGCCCCATGCAGTCGTGCAGCTCAGGCGGGAGGATCGTGCCGGGCAAATGTGGAATCTCGTTGGCTTTCAGACACGGCTGCGTACCGGAGAACAGAAGAGGGTCTTCCAGTTGATTCCCGGTCTCGAGCGCTGTGAGTTCCTTCGGTGGGGCTCCATACATCGTAATGCCTACCTGAACTTCCCCGCCTGCCTGACGCCTCACGGATCCCTCGAGGAACGGCCCGACCTGATTTTCGCCGGCCAGCTCACGGGTGTGGAAGGCTACACCGAGTCGGCAGCCAGCGGCATCCTGGCGGGCATCAACCTGGGGCGGGTGCTGCGGGGAGAGGCGCCGGTCGTGCCTCCGCCCACGACGATGCTCGGCGGCCTGTTCCGATACCTGAGAGAGAGCGCGGCCGACCGCTTCCAGCCCATGAACTCGAACTGGGGGCTCGTCGACCCGCTCGATCAGCGGGTAAAGAACAAGGCTCGCAAGAGGGAGCTGCTGGCCGAGCGTGCCGGGACGGACTTCAGGGCCTGGATGGACGCCGTTGGGATCCAGAGGGGTGATCAGAACGGGGGCGCGCGCGGCTCGACGGCGGAAGCGTCTATGCGCGCCGGGGCGACGTCGTCCTGATAGACGTGGACGCCGACGTCTCCCGCTTTCTCAGGCACATCGAGTCGGAGCGACGGCTGTCCCCTCGGACCGTCGTATCCTATCGGAAGGATCTCGAGGATTTGGAGATCTTTCTCAACGACCACTACGGGGGGAAAGAATGGGGATGGGGGACCGTAGAGCGGGTCGATTTTCGTGCCTTCATGGGATGGTGTGGGAGGAAAAAGCTGACCCGCCGAACCGTCGCTCGGAAGCTATCGGCCATACGTACGTTCTACAGGTTCCTTCATCTCGAGGACCGTGTTCCGAGTGATCCGGCCAGGACGCTGAGGTCGCCCAGAGTTGAGAAGCGTCTTCCTGGACACGCGACTGCAGCGGATATCGAGGGGCTCTTCACGGTGGCCGAAGCCCGCGCCGCCGAAAACACCTTACGGGGAACGAGGAATCTGGTCATCCTGGAGCTCTTGTACGGGAGCGGTCTTCGGCTGTCGGAACTTCACGGTCTCGACCTCTCGGCGCTCGATCTGCGAACGGGACAGGCGAAGGTGCTCGGCAAGGGCAGCAAGGAGCGACTCGTGCCCGTCACGGAGGCCGCGAGGCGGGCGCTCGGCCGGTATCTGCCTCGCCGGCTCGAGCTAGAGGCCGCGTCGATGGAGCCGGACCGCGAGGCCCTCCTCCTCAATCCGGCCGGGAAGAGGCTCTCGAGACGGTCCATCCAGACCGTCGTCCGGCGCTTCCTGGATGACGCCGCCCCGGGCATGGGGCTGGGCGCACACTCTCTGCGGCACAGCTTCGCGACCCACCTACTCGACGCGGGGGCGGACCTCATGTCGGTCAAGGAGCTTCTCGGCCACGTGTCGCTCTCGACGACGCAGGTGTACACGCATACGTCCAAGGAGAGGCTGCGGCAGGTGTACCGGCGGTCGCATCCGCGCTCGTAGAGAGTGCACGCCCCTTTGGCCACGATACACGGCGTCCTCGGTCCCAAGGATCTGGCGTGAAGTGGACCGATGCGGATATTCTGAGCGCGTTAGTATATTCGATGCTTAGGCCGTGACACGACGAAAAGTGTCGAATAAAAGGAGTTGAACTAAACCGCTACGCGGTGGGTGGTGTTGGCTACCGGGCGGGTCGTGGTTCCCGCGTGTGAGTAGGGCCAAGGTCCCGAGGACCGGGCGAGTAGGTTGCGAGTCCCAACGCAACCCCGTCCAGGAGGGACCCGATGAGCGAGCTACGCCGGAAGATGCTGACGGATCTGCGGATCCGGAACTATGCGGAGCGGACGCAGGAGATCTACATCACGCGTGTTGCCGAGATGGGGCGCCACTTTGGGCGTTCTCTGGCAGATCTGAGCGCAGAGGAGGTACGCGAGTACCTGCGCTACCTGACCGAGGAGCGGAAGGTCTCACGCTCGGAGTTTGCTCAGACGGTGGGAGGGCTCCGATTCTTGTACCGGTTCACGCTGCAACGGCCGGAGATGGTGCCGCAGATCCCGTACCCTCGCCTGAAGAGACGCCACCCGGTGGTTCTGAGTCCCGGGGAGGTGGCTCGTCTTCTGAAGGCGATCCGGAACCGGAAGCATCGAACGGTGGCGCTCGTGCTGTACGGGGCGGGGCTGCGGATCAGCGAGGCGCTGGCGCTCGAGCTGCGCGACATCGACTCACAGCGAATGGTGATCACGGTTCGGCACGGCAAGGGCGACGCCGACCGGCAGGTCGCGTTGTCAGAGGTCCTACTCGAAGCGCTCCGTACGTACTGGCTGGCCTATCGGCCCGCGCGTTGCCTGTTTCCTGGAGGAGATCCAGAGAAGCCGATGGTGAGCTCGACGATCCAGCGTGCCCTGAAGGCGGCACGCGTTAGGGCGGGGATCGCGAAGCCGGCAGGCCCACACGTTCTGCGCCACAGCTACGCGACGCACCTAATGGAGGCGGGCACGGACCTGCGCGTGATCCAGACGCTGCTCGGTCATCGCTCGCTCAGGACCACGCAGATCTATACCCATGTGGCGACGGAGCGACTGCGAAGCACCAGGAGTCCCTTGGACGCGTTGAGCGGAGTGCTTACGAGCACCGAGTAGGTGCCCGAGCGACCTCGGCACGAGGTCGCGGAGATCTTCAAACGCCACCTGGGAAGTGAAGCCCAGCGTAGCCGTCCGCCATGGAGCTGGGAGCAGCGAGCGGTCGTCGAGCGGATCACCGCGTGCCGGACGGCGCGGTTGGGTGGCCACATCGACGCGTGCGACGCCTGCGGACACCAAAGGATCTCCTACAACTCGTGCAGGAACCGCCACTGTCCGAAGTGTCAGGGCAGCGCCCAGGTAGCCTGGCTCGAAGCACGCCAGGCCGACGTGTTGCCCGTGCCCTACGCTCACGTGGTCTTCACGATACCACGGGTTCTCGCACCGCTCGCGCTTCAGAACCCGAAGGTCGTCTACGATCTTCTGCTCCGCACCTCGGCCCGGACGCTTCAGGAGATCGCCAACAACCCGAAGCATCTCGGCGCCAGGCTCGGGTTCTTCGCCATCCTACATACCTGGGGCCAGACGCTCATCCATCACCCGCACGTACACTGTGTGGTGCCGGCGGGTGGACTGGCCGAAGATAGACGCACGTGGCGTGCGTGTCGGCCCGGCTTCTTCCTGCCCGTCCGCGTGTTGAGCCGGCTCTTCCGCGGCAAGTTCCTGGCCGGGCTCCATGAAGCGTTCCGTGAGGACCGCATCGAGCTGCACGGCCGCCTCGCTCGCTACCGAAGTTCGTCTGCGTTCGGCCGCTATCTCCATGAGGCATGCCGCACCGAATGGGTGGTCTATGCCAAGCCACCCTTCGAGCGCCCCGAACGCGTGCTCGAGTATCTGGCCCGCTACACCCACCGCATCGCGATCTCGAACCACCGGCTGCTCCACGTCGATGACGAGGTCGTGAGCCTCCGCTACAAGGACTACCGCAGTCGCCGGTCCCGCTCCCTCACGCTCCCGCTCGGTGAGTTCACCCGCCGCTTCCTGCTGCACGTCCTCCCCAAGGGCTTCGTCCGTATCCGCCACTACGGGTTCCTCGCCAACAGTGGCCGCGCACGACTGCTCGCGTGCTGCCGTGGCGCCCTCGGCCAGCCCGAAGATAGGCAGTTCGAGCAAGTGTCCGGGCGAAGCGAGGACAACGGACCCTTCCTCGAGCTTCTGCCCCAGAGCTTGCGCCTCTGCCCCCACTGTGGACGCGGTCCGATGCGGTGCATCGAGGTACTCGGACGCCCACCGCCCAGCCATCACCAGTCCCGTCGTGCCACAGCCTAATCGAATGGCCTCGCCCGAGCGGGGTCCTGCACCCGTCTGTGCCTGTGTCGACCTTGGCCACCCGCCATCCTTCTCGCCGTTCCCCGACACGGACTCTGCCTTCTGTTCCCCGCACTCGTGCAGTGCGAGCTCCGCGGGCCGCTCCCGCCGCCTCAACCCCCGGGCTCCTCAATCTCCATAGCCCCACCCACCGCGTAGCGGCTCAGCTCAACTGATCGTTGCCACACTCCCTTGACTCTCGCATCGTCAACCCACCGCGCTTAGAGTGTGGAAACAATCCTTAATCGTTAGAACGCCTTCCCGAGGGACATATGGCAGCGAATGGTCGTCGTCCTTTGGGCGAGTCAGGATGCCTTCGGAGTGGATGCCTCTCCACCCCAACAGATGTACCAACCAGGAGCGAGACCCAATGAAAGACATCCCTGGAATCGATGAAGACGGCAATCCGAAAAATGGCCCCTTTGAGCTGTTCTTCAAGAACGGACTTATCTCTTGCCAGGGTGAGTTCGACAACGGAAAGAAATCAGGAAAGTGGAAGTACTTCCTCAACAATGGCCAGATGCAGTCCTCCGGCAGCTTCAAGGACGGAAAGATCGTTGGTCGGTGGAGATGGTTCTTCAAGACTGGCGAACCGCGGGGGACGGGCGGCTTCGACGATGAAGAGCAGAAGCACGGTGTATGGAAGCGATACCATGCCAATGGCCAACTCTGGGACGAAGGTCGCTTCGAACACGGCAAGAAGAGGGGCACTTGGAAGGTTTACGATGAGGCGGGCGAGCTCCTAAAGACGCAAACCTTCAAGTAGCGGAGCGGGCGCCTCCGTCTATCCACACGGCTCCCCAACAGGCGCTGCTTGCGCATCCTGCCCCACGAACTAAACTGAGTTAATAAACATTGTTTAGGCGGGGTGATGGGTAGCCGAGAGTATCTAGGGGAATTCGAGCAGGTCGTCCTGCTGGCGTTGGCCAGGCTACGTGGACCGGCCTACGGGGCCGCGATCCATAGGGAGATCCTGGACACGACCGGTCGAGACGTGTCGATCCCGGCGGTCTATGTCACGCTCAAGCGCATGGAACGGAAGGGACTGGTCGCTTCAGAGGTGACGGATCCGTCGAGAGGGCGACGCGCCACCCGCAACTACCGCTTTCTGCCTGCTGGTGAAGACGCCCTGGCGCGATCTCGGGCCTTGCTCGAGCGACTTTGGGACGGGCTCGGAGCCAAGCCCGCATGAAACCACCCGCCGTGGCCCGCGCGCTGGTCCGGTTCTGCTCAGACCCCTCGGACCGAGCTTTTCTCCTCCAAGACCTTTCCGATCGCTTCCGTGAATTAGCCAGGACGAAGGGGCCGCAAGTAGCAAGGCGGTGGTACTGGACCCAAGCGTTGAGCACCCTGCGATGGGCGCTCGTTCCCGACACCCTGATCCGGCGGCGGAGTTGGGCGGGCCTCGTCGGCGATTTGCGGCTGGGCCTGCGCACGCTCACACGCCGACCGCTCTACGCACTGGGTGTGGCCGGTACGCTCGGCATTGGCCTCGCAGCCGCAATGATCACGTTCGCGGTGGCCTGGGGGATCTGGCTGGCTCCGATGCCGTATCCGGAGCCTGACGGTGTCGTGCGACTCTATGAGATCGAGCCACCCGATCCGACAGCTGGGGCATCGCGGGTGGTTACGGAGGCGCGGCGACACCTGTTCTCCGAGGGATTGCTTGCGGACTTCAGGACGCATCAGTGGCGCACGATCGATGCCGTAGCGGAGGCGGGTTGGGACTCTCGACCGTGGGAATTGACCTTGGATGGAACGCCATTCAGTGTCTCTCATGGCGTCTTCCTGTCGCCCGAGGGCCTGGGGATCCTGGGGATCGTGCCCATGCTGGGGAGATTGCCGGTCGTGACCGAGACGGAGTTGGTCCTCAGCGAACGGTTCTGGCGAGCGAACTTCGGCGCGGACCCCGACATCATCGGCTCGCGGCTCTTCGCGGGGCCCGAGTACTCCATGCTGATCGTCGGTGTCGCCCGGTTGCCCTCCGGCTATCCATACGACGTTGATATCGTCGGCGTCATCGACCGGCGCCCAGGCGACCGCGACCTCCGATTCCTTCCTGTGATCGCTCGGGTCAGGCCAGAACACTCTGTGGCTGACGCCCAGGCAGAGGTGAACGTGTTCATGGCGGCGCTCGCCCAGACCCATCCGGAGCATCGTGGGTGGAGCGTCGAGGCGACGGTCCTCGCGGACGACCTCATCCGCCCGTTTCGCGGCGTGATCGTGCTGCTTCTAGCCGCCGGCACCACTTTCCTGTTACTCGCCGGGGTGAACGTGTTGGGCCTCGTAGCCGCACGCCGTGTCGAGGGCCGGCACGATCGATCGATACGACGGGCCCTGGGAGCGTCGGAGCCGCGGCTCCTGCGGGGATCGCTCATCGAAAGTGTCCTGCTCTCGGCGGTAGGAACGGTTGCTGGCGTGCTGGGTGCGTATTGGCTTATCGCCCCCATTCGGGCGATGGTACCTCAAAACGTTCCGCGACTCGGCGAAGTCGCCGTCACCTCGCCGCTGGTGATCGCCGCTCTGTCCATCGGATTGGCTTTGGGAGCCGTCATCGGTCTCGCGGGATATATGGTCTCGCGGAGTGCCAAGGCGTCCATGGGCCGGGCACCGATGTGGCGCGCCGTCGGTGTGGGCGGGCGTCGAGCCCTCGTGGTCGGGCAAGTGGCGCTTACCGCCCTGCTCACTGCGGGCGGCGCCGCGATCCTCCATCGCGTCTTCACGCTGAGAGCGATCGATCTTGGCTTCGAGGCGGAGGGCGTGTCGACGACAACGGGCGATCTCAGCGAGGTCCCGGATGCGGAAAGGGAGGACGTGCTGCGCACGATCCTGGACCGATTCGACGTGCGGGGCATCCCTGCGGCCTTGGGGTTCAACACGCCGATGAATGGGGCAACGGGGGCAGACGACATCCCCCTCTTCGGAATCAGCGCGGATGCCGCGTCGGAGGAAGTGTTCTACGAGCTCCATCCGGTCACGGCGGGCTATTTTTCCGTGATGGGGATCGACGTGCTCGCGGGACGAGCATTCCGGCCAACGGATGACGGATCCTCGGAAAAAGTGGTGATCGTGAGCGAGGATTTCGTAGACCAGTACTTCAGTAGGATGCCCCTCCAGCAAGTTGTGGGGCGGACGCTCGAGCCCGTGATGCTCGTGCGCGGGCCGACGACGGTGGTCGGCATCGTACGGTCGACGCGGCACCACGGTCCGGATACGCCCGCGACGCCGAGTGTCTACGTCCCGTACGCTCAGCAGGGCACGGTTCCCGTCGCCTCGCTGCTCGTCGGCGGGGAGCCGGCCCGGCTAGCCGAGGCAGTTTCTGAGGTCCTGGGGCAGCTGACCCCAGAGGTGCGCTGGTCTCCCCTAGTGCCATACACGTCGTACATAAGAGAGTGGTTCACTCCCCTGAGGTTCCAGATCGTCATGATCGGCGCCTTGGCCGGACTCGGCCTGCTACTCGCGGCCCTTGGCCTTTACTCTTTGATGGCGTATCAGGTGGCGACACGTAGCCAGGAACTCGGCATCCGAAAGGCCTTGGGGGCCGCTGACGGCAAGATCGTGACGGGAGTGGTCACGAGCGGCATGACCATGGCCTTGCTCGGAGGCACGATCGGATTGGGAGCCTGGTACCAACTGCTCCCTGGACCCGCGGGTTCGTGGACGGGATCGACTCCGCCGGCTCTCTCGTGCCGCTCTCCGTGGCCCTGGTCGTTGGCGGCTCCTGTCTGTTGGCGACGCTCGTCCCGGCCGTCAGGGCGACGCAGGTCGACCTTGTGGTGACGCTCAAGGCCGACTGAGCCTTGGCGTTATCGCTATACGGAGCGACGGGCCGCCGACACTGAATCGCCGTCAATATTGCTGGACGGGACGCTGGTTCAGCCGTTAAACTAAAGATTGTGCAGTTATTGTGACGGTCAAGCTGACCCTTCGAGGTGGCGCTACGGTTCGATGCTTAGGTCAACGCACTCCGCAGCCGCCGTCGTGGCGGCCCTGGTGACTGGCTGGCTAGCCAGCGATGTCGCGGCGCAGACCGCCACGGAGTATCGCGCCTTGCTCGACGAGTACTGCGTCACCTGCCACAACGAGCGGGTGGTCTCCGGCCAGAATGAGCGGCCCACCCCCCTGAATTCACAGCTCCGCGCGGTTGGTCTGACGCTCGACGCACTCGACTTGTCCGCGGTGGCTGACGACGGCGACCGCTGGGAGGCGGTCGTGCGCAAGCTGCGGGCGGGGTTGATGCCGCCCGCCGGGCGGCGGCGTCCTGACGAAGCGACGCTCGACCAGTTCCGCGTTTGGCTCGAGACCGAGCTCGATGGGGCCGCGGCGGCCCGTCCGGACCCGGGACGGACTGCGACGTTCCACCGGCTGAACCGGGCCGAGTATCACAACGCCATCCGCGACCTGCTGGCGCTGGACATCGACGTCGAGAACTTCCTTCCGGCGGACGACGCCAGCTTCGGGTTCGACAACATCGGCGGCGTGCTGCGGATATCACAGTCGTTGCTGGAGCGTTATCTGGACGCATCACGCGCCATCAGCCGACTGGCGGTCGGAAGCCCACCGCCGACGCCGATCTCTGAGACGTTCCGGACCGCTCAGGACGAGCAACAGCAGGACCGGGCCGATGGGCTGCCGTTCGGCACGCGTGGCGGGATGCTGGTGTCCTACCTCTTTCCGCTCGATGCCGACTACGATCTGAGCATCCGGGTGAGCGGAGCCCGCGGATTGGAGGAGCAGAACCGGATCGAGGTGACGGTCGATGGCGAGCCAGTAGATCTGTCCACCGTCCAGCTCGGGTCCACCATTGAGCTACGGGTGCCAATTGCGGCTGGACCACGGGACATCGGGGTGGCGTTCTATCGGAATCCACCGGTGCTCGTCGAGCAGGTGCGGGAGCGCTTCCAGAATCCGCGCACAGCGGGCAACTCCGGCGGACCGGGCGGCTCGATGCCTACTGTCACGAGTCTCACCATCTCCGGTCCGCACGATATCAGGGGTCCAGGCACTACGCCGAGCCGCGATAGGGTGTTCGTCTGCCACCCCGAGACGGTTCAAGAGGAGCCGGCGTGCGCCCGGACGATCCTGTCCGGCCTGGCGCGGCGGGCCTACCGTCGGCCGGTCACGTCAGACGACGTCGATGTCCTTCTCGAGTTCTACGAGATGGGCCGGGAAAGCGCCGACTTCGAGAGCGGGGTCGAGCTGGCGCTGCGGCGGTTGCTCGTCAGCCCGGAGTTCCTGGTCCGGATCGAGGCGGACCCGTCAGGCGTGGCATCAGACACTCCCTACGTGGTGACCGACGTCGAGCTGGCCTCCCGCCTGTCGTTCTTCCTTTGGAGCAGCATCCCGGACGACGAGCTGCTCGATTTGGCCGAGCGAGGCGTGCTCAGCGAGCCCGCGGAGCTCGAGCGCCAGGTGCGGCGGATGATCGCCGATCCTCGCTCGAAGGAGCTGACCACCAACTTCACCGGCCAGTGGTTGCAGCTGAGGAACCTCGCGACCCTGGTGCGGCCGGGTGCTCCCTATTCGCTCGCGTTCGATGAGACGCTACGTCAGGCGATGATCACCGAGACGGAATTGTTCTTCGACCACGTTGTGCGGGAGGACCGCGGCGTGCTCGAGCTGCTGACCGCCGACTACACTTTTCTGAACGGACGCCTGGCCGGGCACTACGGCATCCCGAGTGTACAGGGCTCCCGTTTCCGGCTGGTGACTTATCCGGCCGACAGCCCCCGTGGAGGACTGCTGGGACACGGCAGCATCCTGACCCTGACCTCGCACGCTATCCGGACGTCGCCGGTGCTGCGCGGCAAGTGGATCCTTAACAACATCCTCGGGACGCCGCCGCCCGATCCGCCGCCGAACGTCCCGGCGCTCGAAGACAGGCAGACCCAGCTCAAGGTGGGGACGATGCGCGAGCGGATGTCGGCCCACCGCGACAACCCGGTCTGCGCGGCGTGCCACTCGATGATCGACCCGGCCGGGTTCGCCCTCGAGGGCTTCGACGCCATCGGTCGGTCCCGGGTGGTCGACGAGTATTTCAGGGCCCTCGACACCTCTGGAGCGCTCCCCGACGGCACGCCGTTCGACGGCGCCGCCGAGCTCCGCGTCGCCTTGGTCGACCGTCCCGAGCGGTTCGTCAGCACCGTCACCGAGAAAATGATGACCTACGCGCTGGGTCGGGGACTCGACTACTATGATATGCCGGCGATCCGCCGTATCGTTCGTGAGGCGGAACCGAGCGGCTACGGCATGCAGTCCATCATCGTCGGCATCGTAAACAGCTATCCGTTCCTGCACAGGAGATCCGAGTCATGAACATCGTCACCAAGAAGGCGTTGTCGCGTCGGGAGGCACTACGCGGTATGGGGGCCATGGTGGCTCTGCCGTTCCTCGACTCGATGGTGCCCGCGATGACGCCCCTCGCCCAGACGGCGGCCGCCCCCGTCATCCCAAGACTCGGGTTCATCTATGCGCCGAACGGGATGTTCCTGCCGAATTTCCATCCGGCCGGATCAGGCGGAAGCGACTACGCGATGACCCCGATCTTGCGTCCGCTGGAGGCCTACCGCGAGCAGATGGTGGTGGTCACCGGGTTGAGCAACAATGGGATCGTGAGCCCCAACGAGGGCGGCGGTGTGCACACGCGCGCCCACGGTGGGTGGTTGAGCGGGGTCCTGCCGAAGCGCACCGAAGGTGCCGACATCGAAGCCGGTAAGACGGTCGACCAGTATGCCGCCGACGTGCTGGGTGCCGAGACCTCGCTACGATCGCTGGAGCTGACCACCGAGTCGAACTTCAGCGTCGGCAACTGTGAGAATGGCTACAGCTGCACGTATCAGAATTCCACGTCCTGGCGCTCCCCGACCACGCCGTTGCCCCACGAGCGCGACCCGCGCGTGGTGTTCCAGCGGCTCTTCGGCGACGGCGGAAGCGTGGAGGCGCGGTTGGCCCAGATGCAGACGGACCGCAGCATCCTCGACTCGGTCATGGAGAGCATCAACCAGCTCGAGCGCCGGCTGGGGCAGAGTGACCGCGCCACGGTGGAAGAGTATCTCAACGCGGTGCGGGATATCGAACGCCGGATCCAGCGCACCGAGGAGAACAGCGCCACGACGCCGCTTCCGACGGCGGACCAGCCGGCCGGCGTGCCGGACACCTACGACGCCCACGTGGAGATGCTGTTCGACATGCTGGCGTTGGCCTACCAGGCCGATGTCACCCGGGTGAGCTGCTTCCAGATGGCCCGCGAGCTGAGCGGTCGCACCTACCCGGACATCGGGGTGCCCGAGGCGCACCACAGCGTGTCGCATCACCAGCTCAACCCGCACAACATCGAGCAGTACACGAAGATCAACACCCACCACATCTCGCTGTTCAGCAAGCTGATCGAGCGGATGCACAACACGCCTGATGGCGACGGCACGCTGCTGGACCATACCATCATGCTGTATGGCACTGGCATGGGGGATGGAGATCACCACACGCCCTACAACCTACCGGTGATCCTGGTCGGTGGAGGCTGCGGGCGGCTCACCGGCGGGCGCCACATGAAGTACGAGATGGACACACCGTTCATGAACCTCGGGCTGACCCTGCTCGACAAGGTCGACGTCCACCTGGATGGGATCGCCGACAGCACGGGGCGGTTGGCGGATCTCTGATGGTGCACTCGAAGAAGGTAGCAGTCAGAAGGCAGGGGGGGCCGGAGCGATGAGGACGGTCTGGGTGGCTGCGGCGGCGCTACTGTTTAACGGCGCCACATCGCCGCCGCCGCCCGAACTGCCACTGCCTGAACTGCCGGTGGCGGACGTCCCGCTGGTGGACGCAGTGCGGCCGCCGGATGTCCCGCTGGTTGAAGCGGTGCGTCGTGGTGACGCATCAGCAGTGCGCGCGCTGCTCGAATCTGGTGCCGAGGTCGACGCGACGACGTCCGACGGCGCCACGGCGCTGCAGTGGGCGGTGCACACCGACCAGCCGCAGCTGGTGGGGCTGTTGCTCGAGGCCGGTGCCGACGTCGAGATCACCAACCGTTACGGAGTCAGCCCGGCCTCGCTGGCGGCTGAGAACGGCAACGCGGCAATTCTCGAGCGCCTTCTGCAAGCCGGTGTCGACGCCAATCACACGCTGCGTGGTGGTGAGACGTTGCTCATGACCGCCGCGCGCACCGGCGATCCTGAGACCGTGCGGACCCTGCTGGCGCATGGGGCCGATCCGAATCTCCGGGAGACGACCCTGGGCCAGACGGCGCTGATGTGGGCCGCCGCCAACGACAACGCTGCGGCGATCCGCGTGCTCGCCGAGCACGGCGCGGAAATCAACGCGAAGACCGACAACCCGTCGAGGGGCCGCGGCAGCACGTTCTCGTATCCGTCGCCCACCGGTTTCTCAGCGTTGATGTTCGCCGTACGCGCCGGGCACATCGATGCCACCCGAGCACTGCTCGACGCCGATGCGGACGTCAACGACACCGTGTCGGACGGAGAGAGCTCACTCGTCGTGGCGGCGGCCAACGCCAATTGGGAGATGGCGGCCTATCTTCTCGACCGCGGTGCCGATGCCACTCGCGCCGAGGGCGGCTGGAACGCACTGCACCAGACGGTGCGGACTCGCCGGATGAACCTCGCTTTCGGCACGCCGGGGCCGTTCTCGTCCGGGACGCTCGACAGCATCGACCTGATCCGTATGCTCCTGGATGCCGGGGTCGACGTGAACGCCCGGATGACCCGCAACGGGATGCGGGACGGACAGCGCAACCGGTTCAACCGGCTCGGATCAACCGCATTCATGCTGGCGGCCAAGGTGACCGACGTCGAGGCGATGCGGCTCCTGCTCGACTATGGCGCCGACCCGACGATTCCGACCGCGGACGGTACCACGCCGCTGATGGTCGCCGCCGGCTTGGCCATTTGGAATCCGGGCGAGGACGGCGGGTCGTTCACCGGGCAGGAAGAGGAGGTCCTCGAGGCGGTCCGGATCACGATCGAAGGCGGCAACGACGTCAACGCTGGCAACTACCGAGGCGAGACCGCCCTGCATGGCATCGGCTTCCGGGGCGTGAACATCGTGCTCGACTATCTCGTGGAGCAGGGTGCCGACCTCACGGCGCTGACCGTAGACGGCTGGTCGGCGCTGGCAATCGCCCGGGGGCTCAGCTACACGGACTTCTACAAGTCCCAGGTGCACACCGCCGCCCGGCTCGAGGAGCTGATGCAGGCCCGTGGGTTCGAAACCGAGAGCGAGGCGCACCGGGTGCCGGGCTCCGTCTGCTACGACTGCCTGCAGACCCGGCGCGACCAGAGCCGCGGGGTGGCGGAGCGCGACGAGTGGATGGAGGCCAACTTCGACCCGGACAGCCACGCCATCCAGATGATGCCCGGGTGGAGCTCGCAGCCGTATCCGCCTCCGCCGGAAGCGTAGCCTACTTTCCGAGAAAAACCGCGCGCCGTTTCTCGACGAAAGCGTTGACGCCCTCACGGAAATCGTCCGTCGTGGTGCAGTCCGCGAAAGCTTCCGCTTCCATCTGCAGTTGGCGTTCCATTTGGTTCTCGAGCGACCCGTATATGAGCTGCTTGGCCCGCCCGTATGCGCGAGTCGGGCCCGCGGCGAGCCGCCGCGCCAGTTGATCGGTCTCGTCCTGGAGGTCACCCGCGGGCACCACGAAGTTGACGAGGCCGAAGCGCGCCAGATCTGCGGCCCCGATTCGGTCCCCTAGAAGCGCCATCTCCATCGCTTTCTTGGCCCCGATGGCACGCGGGAGCTGGTACGTCGACCCGCCGTCGGGGCTCGTGCCGATGAGCGAATACGCCAATGTGAAGAACGCGTCCTCAGCCGCGATGATGAGGTCACAACACGCCGCCAGGCTCACCCCGGCACCGGCCGCGGCGCCACGGACCGACGCGATGATGGGTTTGGGGAGACGCCGCATGGCGAACATGATCGTGTGCAAGTCGTGAATCCGATGCAGGAAGACATCGCGCATGTCGAGTGGCTCCTCTTCCGCCAACATGCTCGCGAAGCTCTTGACGTCGCCCCCGGCCATGAAGTGTTCGCCCGAGCCCTGCAGCACGACACAGCGCACGTCGTCGTCGCTCTCGAGACGGTGAAAGGCGTCGTCGAGTCCCGCCCGCATCTCCGACGAGAGAGCATTGCGCGCATCGGGCCGATTCATGGTGAGCGTGGCGATGCCGTCGGCGGTATCGATCAAGAGGTCGGACATGGATTGCGACTCCTTGTGGGTCCAAGAGCACTATTCTGAATGGAAGGCGAGCCTCAGGCGGCTATACGCCGAACACCGATGCCAGCTCCCTCTCGGCGCACGACTGCAGAATCGCCCGCTCGTCCTTGACGAGCTGCCACAACACATCGTGTTCCGCAGTCCTATCTTCACACACGGTCGGCTCTACGAAGCACTCCCAAAAGCGGTCGGCCTCGCGATATCCCAGCGTGACCTGAAGGCAGATCGCGTTACGGGGGATCTCCATACAACCCGCATATTCCTCGGCATCCCGACGGGTCGAAACCTGTAGCATGCAGTCCGACTCCTCCAGATAGCTCGGTTCGTCCAGGCGTAGCTGAGACCGCGCCGAAACCATGATGAATCCGGTGCCCAAAGGAGCGACCGAACCAGCCTCGAGCCCCGCAGCTGACGGCTCGGCCTCAGGGCTCCCGGAAGCAGTCGACTCCGAAGACTCGCGGCCGCCACATCCGGAGACGCAAATCACCACGCCTAAGAAGAGCGCGACGGCCGTCCCACCTCGTAGCGTGGCACCCGTCCCACCTCGTCTGGAAAAGCTTCGTCCTACGGTCGGCGGGTTCATCCCACTAACGGCTCCAAGTGAGAAACGTTCATCCAAATGATAAAGCGGCGGATCACATCAGTCGATCCTCTTCGATCCCAGTCGGATCCCACAGAAACCTCCTTGGCCTGCCGTGCCGCCGCGACTACACGTTGATGGCGGATCGCATAAGAACCACCGACGATCGCGTTTACGGCCGTCTCCCGGTATGATAGGCACACCATGCGACCGATGCCCCTTGCTCTTGCTGCCCTGTGCGCTGCCACTCTCACCGGTGCGGCGTTGCAGCCGCTGTGCGCTCAGGCGTCGGCCTCGGCCAATCGCGTCATCGAGCAACTGCGGCAGGGGCGGCCCGCCATTGGCACCTTCGCGCGCACCGCCCGCCCCGACCTCGACTTCGCGGTTATCGACGAACAGTATGGCGACTTCGATATCGACGGAGTTCGCGAGGCTGTGGTCGCGATACGGACGGGCGACGGTGCGTCCCCTGTCACACCTTCCATCACACCGGTCGTGCGCATTCCGCTCGCGGTGAGAGACGCGCCCGAGGCGATCGTCAGGCAGGTGCTCGAAGCGGGTGCGCTGAGTGTGATGTTCCCCGACGTCGAGACACGGGCACAGGCGATATCAGCGGTCAGCTCGATGCGCATCGGGCGGGCGGCGGGTGCGGATGTCTGGCCGCTCGATCCGGCCGGAACGCTGGTCGCGATGATACAGATCGAAACATTGGCCGGAATCGAGAATCTCGACGAGATCCTCGATGTGCCGGGGATCGGCGTGATCTTCCTGGGACCGACCGATCTGGCCGCCTCGGCCGGAGAGGACGGTCCCAACGCCCCCCGCGTCGACGCGCTCGTTCAGCAGGTCCTCGAGGTGTGCCTCGAGAGGAACATCCCGTGTGGCTATCCGATCGTGGCGCGCACGCCCGAGGACGCCGAGCGCCAGACGGCACGACGACTTCGCGAAGGCTTTACGGTGCTGGCGGTCATGACCACTGGGCGATAGGCGATTCACAAGGAGGAACGAATGCGAGGACGAAGAGTCATTCTGACCGGTGCGGTCGCCACTGTCGTCGGTCTGGTGGTCGCCCTTCCGGCGGCGGCGCAGCGCGAACAAGGCTGGGCCGTGAGAGAGAGCCTCACGAACCCGGACGTCCCGTTGTACAACACCGCGAAGCAGAAGCTGCTCGATGGCGGGCAGGTCTTCACGTATACGATCGCCAGCCTGGATACTGAATTCTATTGTGAGGTGGCGCCACACTACGACTTCATCTTCTTCGAGATGCAGCACAGCACGATGAGCTGGGCCGACATCGAAGCGATGATCGCTGCGTGTCCCGGGGTCGGCGTTCCCATGGTCCGCCTACCGGATGTGCTGGAAGGATCCATCCAGAAGGCGACCGATATTGGCGCGCTCGGGGTGATCGGGCCAACCATCAACACGGTGGAGCAGGCGACCGCTCTGGCCAAATTCGCGAGATTCCCGCCCGACGGTTGGCGGAGCGCGGGTCGCAATCAGGCCACGCGCATCTGGGGTGGATCAGGCGTCAACTATCGACAGACCATCAACGACAACATGCTCGTGGTCGCTCAGATCGAGACGCCCATCGCTGTAGAAAACGCGTACCACATCGCGCTGGTGGCGGGCATCGACGTGCTCTGGGCCTCGAACGGAGACCTGGGGAACTTCAGCGGACTATCACCGACCTCGCCGGAATGGCACGCGATGTTCGACAAGGTCAAGGACGCGGCGCTGAGAGCGGGCAAGTTCGTGGGATCCACCAGTGCCGCCTATGCGTCGACGGGACCCAACGGCCGTCCGGATGCCGCCGACTGGCGGTTCTTCTACGGCGGGCCGTCCATGGACGGCTACCAGCCGCGGAGGCGCTAGAGTTCGTCGAGGCGACTGGCGCCCCGAGGCCCCTACGCCCTCACTCCGCCGACGCTTCGCTCCACCGCTTCGCGGCGGATCGTCTCCGTTAGGGCGTAGGGGCCTCGGGGTGTGTGGGTGTCGGTGGTCGGTGTAGTAGCGTATTTTTCGGCAACCGGAGGAAAAACACGATGCTTCATTCCAGATGGGATGCCGCACTGCTTCTCGCGGCGTTCGTGTCGCTTGGCACGTTCGAGTTGGGTGCGCAGCAGAGGACCGCGTTGGCGAGCGGAAGCGCAGAGGTCGCAGAAGTGACGTTCACGAGAGATGTCGCTCCTATTCTCCAGGAGAACTGCGTGAACTGTCACCGGGCCGGAGGTGTGGCTCCGATGTCGCTGGAGACGTACGACGTAGCGAGGAGGTATGCTCGGCGGATCAAGGAAAAGACGGGCCTACGGGATCGTCCCGGGGCCATGCCGCCGTGGTATGTGGAAAAGAACATCGGGATCCAGCAGTTCAAGAACGACATGTCGTTGAGCGATGAGGAGGTCGCGACGATCGCGGCGTGGGTGGACGGCGGCGCCCTGCAGGGGGACCCTGCGGACATGCCGCCACCGCTCGAGTTCGACGATTCGGGAGCCTGGAGGATCCGGCCGGACCTGGTCGTGACGAGCGAGGAGTTCTTCATGAAGGCCTTGGCGCCGGACTATTGGGGCGATATCCAGCCGATAGAGATACCCCTGGAGGAAGATCGGTACGTCGCCGCTATGCAGGTCCGAGAGATCAACGACCTGCCGGTCGACGGCCCCGGCCGGGAGACGGTGGGCGCACGGTATATTGTTCACCACCTCACCTTCCCGGGGTTCCTGACTCACGAGGTCGGTCGAAACGAGGACATCTTCGACCCTGAGGCGGGTCGGCTCCTTCGGGCGGGCTCGGCACTCAGGTCCACGTCGCTGCACCTGCATTCGAACGGCCTGGACACCAGAGCCCATCTCGAGATTGCGTTCCAGCTCCATCCGAAGGGGTACGAGCCGAAATACACCAGAAGTGGTGGCCACGGTGGTTTTGGAACAGCCGGTAACACGGTGGATATGGACATCGCCCCGAACAAGGCCAACCAGGAGCTACACGCGTACGAAGTTCTGACCCAGCATACCAAGATTCTGAGCTTCGAGCCTCACCTGCACGCGCCGGGAGTGCGGATGTGCTGGGAGGCGATTTGGGGGTCGAAGATCGAGACCCTGAGCTGCGTCGGCTACGACCACAGCTGGGTACGGGCGTACAACTACGCCGACGACCATCAGCCCCTGCTCCCGGCAGGGACGATCCTGCACATCATCGGTTACATGGACAACACCGAAGCGAACCCCAACGTCTCCCACCCGGGGAACTGGATGGGAGGAGGCAACCGGTCGGTGGCCAACATGTTCCTCGAGATAGGACAGAATGTTCGGCTCACCGATGAGCAGTTCTTGGCGGAAATGGCCGAGCGGGTCGAGAACCTGGGTCTCACCAGGAGCGATCACGTCATCGGCTGTCCTCTGTGCTTGGCCATGCTCCCACCCACAACTCCGAAACCGGCGGACATGATAGCTGATGAGTCCGACGGGGCGGCAAGGGAGCCAAACCGATGAGCAGACGAAATCTCTCTCTCAAGTCGACCGGGGGCGCATGGTTTTTCGCACTGGTCACGATCCTGATCCCGCGGGGAGCCGATGCCCAGGTGCTCACGTATTCGAGTGGGCAGACGATGCAGCCCGCCTTCGAGGGCTGGGAGCAAAACCCGGACGGTTCCTACAACCTGCTATTCGGATACTTGAACCGGAACTGGGAGGAGGAGTTCAACATCCCGGTCGGGCAGGACAACTTCTTCTCTCCGGGTCCGGCAGATCAGGGGCAACCGACCCACTTCCTGCCCCGCCGCAACCGACTCGTCTTCCGAGTCCACGTGCCGGCGAACTTCGGTGAGGACGAGCGTTTGGTCTGGACCCTCCGGACCAAAGGGGAGACGCTCACGGCGGAAGGAGTGATCTCGCCCGATTTTTTCGTCGACAACATCGTGATCATGTCGGAGAACGGGAGCATCGGCAACGGCGCCACCACCGCCGAGATACGGGCAAATACCCCTCCGGTTTCGGAGTTGGAAGGGGAGACGGAGCGGTGGGTTCGAGCGGGCGAGCCGGTGACGCTAGCGGTTAGAGCAAGCGACGACGGTATCCCCAGCAGGCGTGGTTTTAGTCTTCCCCGCGCCGGCGTACGGCTACCACTCGCGAGTCCGGAAGACCTGGCGAGGGTTGGAGAGCCCTCCTTGATCGTGCCCGGCAAGGTAAACGGGTTGCACGTCTCTTGGTTCGTTTACCGTGGGCCGGGGGAGGTTACGTTTGATCCACCGCAGATCAAGGTGTGGGAGGACACCCGCCCCTACAGCTCCCCCTGGGCCCACGGCTGGGTCCATCCGGAGCAGCCGGAGGACGGATCGTGGGTCGCACGAGTCACCTTCCACGAGCCCGGGACCTACGTGCTTCGCGGTAAAGTCGACGACGGCGGGCTGCAGGTGGACCACGATGTGATCGTTCACGTGGCTCCACTGGCTCCCTGAAAAGCCCCGGACGCGACTGCCTGCCTCGCGCCCTGAAGCTGCCTGGCGCCCCGAAGCCCCTACGCCCTCACTCCGCCGACGCTTCGCTCCACCGCTTCGCGGCGGACCGTCTCCGTGAGGGCGTAGGGGCCTCGGGGTGTGTGAGTTTGGGCGCTACAGGGGGGGGCTCACCGAAAGCCTCACTCCAGCGAGACCGTATCGAGCGTAGGGCCGCTCCTCCCCAAGCTTGCCGTGGTGCCCGGCGCTATCTCATACCTCACGCTGCATGAGCATGAGCGGCACATCTGCTCTCCGGCTCACAGCGGCAGACTTGTGTCTGACAACCGGGCCACGGGCAGTGCAATAAGGCCACGGCATTGTAGTGTCACGGATATGCTCAAGTAGCCGCGAGGTATGTATGTCCGGCGACGCCATCACCCGCCTGAACACAGCCCTAGAGGGCCGCTACCGCATCGAGCGGGTTGAATTGAGTCGACCTATCGACCGAGAGCGGGAGAGCCGGGCCGGTGTCGTGGGCTCCGGTGGCCTGTACCTGCGCAGGTTCGCTTCTTGAACGATCCCGCTGTAATTTCAATCTACAGTGGACGGTATGACTAGGTCGCTCTTTTTGTGTCGTCGGAGACTCGCCCGCAGGGCGGCAGCGGGCTCCGTACACGTGCCATCTGGTTTGGCCACGAGTCGAGCGCTCACATCCCGAAGGAGGAGCCGTATGTCCGGTGTTCAGAGGCCCAGGTTCCCGGCGAGGGCCGCCATCGTGACCCTCGCGTTTGCAATCGCTGCCTCCGCGACCCCCGCCCTGGCGTCCGCCCAGGCCACGTTGGCCTCCTCCCAAGGACAAGCGGTGACCTACGCCGGAGACGTGGCGACGATCATCAACGAAAACTGCGTCGTGTGTCACCGGGAGGGCGGCGTGGGGCCGATGCCGCTGACGACCTACGAGGAGGTCCAAGCGCGGGCTCGCCTGATCCGGACGAGGGTGGCCAACCGCCTGATGCCGCCGTGGCACATCGATCCCAACATCGGCATCCAAGAGTTCAAGGCGGATCGCTCTCTGACCGAAGAGGAGATCGCGACGGTGGTGTCCTGGGTCGACAACGGCGCGCCGCTCGGCAATCCGGCGGATCTTCCGGAGCCGCCCGAGTTCACGGACCTGACCACGTGGGAGATCGACGAGCCGGACATCGTGGTCAAATGGGAATACACCGTCCCCGCCAGCGGTCCCGACAACTACGGTAACATCTACAGCGAGCCGATCGAGCTCGAAGAGGACCGGTACATCAAGCAGATCCAGAGCCGGCCGGTCG
This sequence comes from Longimicrobiales bacterium, assembly GCA_965249775.1. Lineage (GTDB taxonomy): Bacteria > Gemmatimonadota > Gemmatimonadetes > Longimicrobiales > Gaopeijiaceae > UBA822. The sequence goes on along the minus strand of OZ252253.1, from coordinate 1,203,630 downwards.
ATGCGGAGTCTCGCATGGTGGTGCATCACGCCCTCTCGTACGCGGACGGGCCTGGCACCGGGGGTACGAGCGAGCAGTTCCTGGTCGAGTACGCTTCCGGAAAGAGAGCGGAGTTCTATCCGGACGACGCCGGCGTCCTCCTGCCCGGGGGAACCAGGATCCGACTCTCCTATCACATGCATCCGATCGGGGAGGAAGTGAACGCGAAGTTCGAGCTCGGGATCGTGCTTCATCCGGAGGGCTATGAGCCGGAGCATCGTCGCTGGACGAAGCAGCTCGGGCAGCGCAGCGCCGAGATCGACCTTCCACCCAACCAGGTGACGCGGACCGACGGGTACGTCTATTTCCACGAGAACGCCAAGATCACCGCCTGGCAGCCGCACATGCACGCCCTGGGCACGTATCAGTGCATTGAATTGATCTATCCGTCGGGCGGCGCGTCGGCGAGGACCGAGACGTTGAGCTGCGCTCGCTGGGACTACAACTGGCACACGATCTACAACTACGTCGACGACGTGGCTCCGCTCGTGCCGAAGGGGACGGTGGCCCACATCATCAGCTACTTCGACAATACCGAGAATAATCCCGGTAACCACGATCCGAACAACTGGAGAGGGGACGGTCAGAGGACGATCGACGAGATGTCCTTCTCGTGGATCGGCTGGGTCGAGTTGACGGACGAGGAGTACGAGGAAGAGCTGGAGGCGCGCAAGCAGAAGAGCGAGGAAGGGAAGGCCATCGCCAATGCGACTCCGGTCAACTGAGCGCCCACACCCCTGCGTTCACCATGTTCCGGAGGCCCTCGGAGGTGCCTGGTGCCCCCGAGGGCCACTCGGGAGGACTCCGTTGGTCAAGGTTCGTGCCCGCGTGTGAATCGCGCTCGCGGGCCATGCACTCTCATGAGATAAGCACGATGTCCAGCCACCTTTCGAAGATCTTGACGCCCGTCCTCGGGTTCGCACTTCTGGCCGGCTCGCCCGGCGACGTCACGGCACAGCTCGACCATCTCCCCTATCAGTTGAAGTACGACCGGGGTCAGACCGTACAGCCGGTGTTCGACGGATGGTCGAGGAACGCCGATGGCACGTTCGACATGCACTTCGGCTACCTCAACCGAAACTACGTGGAGGAGGTGCACGTTCCGATCGGGCCGGACAACCGAATCGAGCCCGGCCGTCCCGACCAAGGACAGCCCGCCTTCTTCCACGTCCGTTCGAACCGGCGCATCTTCACCGTGACCGTTCCTTCGGACTTCGGCGACCAGAATCTGATCTGGTCGCTCACCGCCCGCGGCGAAACCTTGCGGGCCATCGGCTGGCTCCATCATAAGTGGGAGATCCTGGAGAATTCGACCGGGCTAACCACCGGGATCCGCCGCAGCCGAGCGGAAGATGAGGAGCCGAACAGGGCCCCCGAGGTGACCTTCGCCGACTCACCCTTCTCCGTGACCCTGCCGGCCACCCTGTCGGTGACGGCCATGGTAAGCGACGACGGGAAGCCGGAGCCGAGGCCCGTCGACCAAGACCAGGCTGACGACCCAGACCAGGCCGACGACACGGACCCGCAGCCGTTCGTAGGCACCCAGTCCCGGCCGCCGCTTCTGAACCAGCCTGGGGACGCCCTGGAGATTCCGGTGAACATCCCGCAGCATGAAAGGCCGCGGCAGATTCGGCCGAGAGGTGTGGCCAGCGTCTCCTATGAGGTCTGGCGTGGACCGGCGAACATCACGACGGAGCCGTACTTCGCCGAAGTCGAGAACGGCACCGCCACGTCCAGGATCACTTTCACCGAGCCAGGGGAATACCGGCTGCGAGTGCGGGCCAACGACGGCCAATTGTCCACGGATGAGTTCGTGACCGTGAACGTGCGAGAATAGAAGATCTCAGGGTCCTGTCGGTTGTCCTGTCGATTGAACCCGGCAGATCACAACATCGAAGAATCGCGAAAGCGGCAACTCGCGCGATCCATCTAGGTTTTTCCGTCATCCTGCGTTTTTCCGTCATCCTGCCGTGATTCTGCCCCCTACTCAGGCACCTGATAAGCATGAGGTCGGTAGTTCGAGTCTACCCAGGCCCACTTACAGAAGTGGAAGCCCTGGGCGGAATTGAGCACCAGGCGCGGGCGGCCCGGGCTGGGTCAGATCCGCCCATCGCGACTCGTGGACCCTCATCGTTACCCTAGGGACAACCGGGACTCCGCTGGCCGCTTGGTGCCGTCACGGTGTTGCTGTATCGTAAGAACCCCAGGGAGTAGCGTTGGGGCTGCCTTCTGAAGGGAACCGAATGACGAACGCAGTCGACAGACCGGACATTCGCGCCACGACCATTGTGGCCGTACGCCGCAACGGCCAGGTAGCGCTTGCGGGCGACGGCCAGGTGACCATGGGTGACGCGGTCGTGAAGAACACCGCCCAGAAGGTGAGAACGCTCAGGGAAGGGGATGTGCTCGTCGGTTTTGCGGGCGCGGTCGCCGATGCATTCACGCTCTTCGAGAAGCTGGAGGAGAAGCTGGAGCGGTTTCCGAAGAACCTTACCAAGGCCGTGGTCGAGCTCGCCAAGGACTGGCGAATGGACCGTTATTTGAGGAGACTCAACGCTCTGCTTCTGGTGGCCGATCGAGAACACCTTTTTCTGGTCAGTGGAGAGGGCGAGGTCATCGAACCGGACGATGATGTGCTGGCCATCGGCTCGGGTGGCTCCTACGCGATGGCGGCGGCTCGTGCGCTGCTTGCCCATTCGGAGCTGTCCGCGAAAGACACGGTGCGCCGCTCCCTCGAGATCGCCGGTGAGATCTGCATCTACACGAACCAAGACATTACGGTTCTGGAGTTGGAGTAGCATGGAAGAGACGGAACGTGAGCTAATACCCGACGCGGATGCGCCCCATGCACCCGATACGTCCGATCCATCCGATGGTGCCGATCCGTCGGGCGGGCTCGACGCGTCCGACGAGGAATGGGCGGATCAGCTCACACCTCGCCAGATCGTCGCCGAGCTGGACAAGTACATCGTGGGCCAGGATGAAGCCAAGAAGGCCGTGGCCATCGCGCTCCGAAACCGTTGGCGCCGGCAGCGAGTGGAAGAAGAGCTTCGGGAGGAGATCCTCCCGAACAACCTCATCCTGATCGGTCCCACAGGGGTCGGGAAGACTGAGATCGCGCGTAGGCTTGCCCGTCTGGCGGGGGCTCCGTTCGTGAAGGTCGAGGCGTCGAAGTACACCGAGGTCGGCTACGTGGGGCGGGACGTGGAGTCGATGATCCGGGATTTGGTGGATGTGGCCGTCAACATGGTTCGCGCCGAGCGCGAGGAGGATGTCGAGGAGCTGGCGGACGAGAGGACCGCAGAGCGGCTTCTGGACCTTCTGCTCCCAACCCCGGTGGCGAGCCCCGCCGTTGGGCGTCCAGCACGTCCAGCACCTCAGGAGAGCAGCGAGGGACGCCCTCACGTCTTCGTTGTGGGCACTGAGGGTGTGGAGGCGAGGGATGCGGGCGGGGAGGCCGACGAAGCCATCGAGAGACGCCGTGAGCGAACGAGGGAGAAGCTCCGTGGCCTCCTTCGAGATGGAAAGCTGGAAGAACGCGAGGTCGAGATCGAGGTGTCTCAGACGGCGTCGATCGAGGGTATGGTGTTGCCCATGGGTGGGGGCATGGAAGGGATGGATCACAACTTTACAGAAATGCTCCAGGATATGCTTCCCAAGCGGAAGAAGCGGCGTACGGTATCCGTCGGAGAAGCCCGGAGGATCCTGGTCCAGGACGAAATGGACCGTCTGATCGACATGGACGAGGTCGTCAACGAGGCCCTCATTCGGGCGGAAGACATGGGGATCGTCTTTCTGGACGAGATCGACAAGATCGTCGGAGAGCGGAGTGGGACCAGGGCAGGGCCCGATGTGAGCCGAGAGGGCGTGCAACGCGACATTCTTCCGATCGTCGAGGGCTCGACGGTCCAGACCAAATACGGGCTCGTACGGACGGATCACGTGCTCTTCGTCGCGGCGGGGGCGTTCCATGTGGCCAAGCCCAGCGACATGATCCCCGAGCTCCAAGGACGGTTCCCGATTCGGGTCGAGCTCAAAAGCCTGGGCGAGGAGGACTTCGTCCGAATTCTTCAGGAGCCGAAGAATGCGCTGGTTCATCAGTACAGCGCGTTGGTGGATACTGAGGGCGCGACCCTCGATTTCACTATCGAGGGGATTGCGGAGGTGGCTAGACTCGCGGCTGTCTTGAACGACCAGATGGAGAATATCGGGGCTCGCCGGTTACAGACGGTGCTCACGACACTGCTGGAGTCGGTGCTCTATGGACTCCCTGAGGACGGCCTTCGCGAGATCGTCGTGGATCGTGACTTCGTTCGGGACAACCTCTCGGCGATCGTGGACGACGCCGACCTGAGGCGCTACATCCTGTAGCCTCTGCGCGACCCGCCACGTCTTCAACGTCCTTCAGCCCTGAAATCTGCCAGAATGGCGTACTCCCCCTACCGATGAAACATGCGGCGTGGTAGTTTTTCTCTCCAATGAACGACACGCTCAAGAAGACTCCCCTTCATGATGTCCATCTCCGTCTTGGGGCCAAGATGGTGCCGTTCGCCGAGTACGAGATGCCGGTCCAGTACCCGACCGGGATCACAGCGGAGCACCAGGCGGTCCGCGCGGTGGCCGGCCTTTTCGACGTGTCTCACATGGGTGAGTTCCTGGTTCGTGGCCCCCAAGCCACCGATCTGGTGCAGCTCGTGAGCGTGAACGACGCGGCGAGCCTGGCGTTGGGCCAGTGCCAGTACTCGGCCATGTGCGGGGAGGATGGAGGTGTCCGCGACGATGTCGTCGTCTACCGCATGGCCGATCACTACATGTTGGTGGTGAACGCTTCCCGACGAGCCCAGGACTGGGCCTGGCTCGTAGAGCATGCGGAGGGACTCGCGGTGACCCTGGAGGATCGCTCGGACGAAACAGCCCTCCTGGCTCTCCAGGGGCCCCGTGCCCAGGAGATCCTCGATCCCCTGGCTGATGTGAATCTGGACGAAGTCGCGTACTACCACTTTGCGGAAGGGACGGTCGCGGGGTGTCCCGCAACCATCAGCCGGACCGGATACACGGGGGAGGATGGCTTCGAGCTGTACATAACTGACGAGGACACGGTTGCGGTATGGAGCGCCCTGTTCGAGCAGGGGAAGGGGGCCGGCCTACTTCCGTGCGGACTCGGGGCCCGGGACTCCTTGCGGCTCGAGGTGGGTTTCGCCCTGTACGGTAACGAGCTCGACGAGGACCACACGCCCTTGGCGGGTCGGCTTGGATGGCTGGTGAAATTGGATAAGGGAGATTTTTCCGGGCGGGACGCGTTGGTTCGCCAAAAGGAAGAGGGCGGATACGACAGATTGGTCGGGGTCCGGCTGATGGAGCGGGGCTTTCCGCGGCCCGGATATCCCATCGTCCATAATGGGCACGAGGTTGGATCCGTTACCAGCGGAACGGTGAGTCCCAGTCTCGGTTACGGCATCGCGCTAGGGTACGTGCCCGCCGGATTGGTTGCCCCGGACACGGAAGTCGGGGTTCGCATACGCGATAAGGTGGTTCCTGGCGTGGTCGTCCGGCTGCCGTTCTATACCGAAGGCTCGGTTCGACGGTGACTCGGGGCACCTCGGGCGTACTGGACTTCAACAGGTCTTTACTATGCGGCTAGCGGTTCTAACGGTAAGCGACGGCTGCTTTTCCGGCGAGCGGGAGGATCGGAGCGGCGACCTGATCGCACAGTGGTGCGAAGGGCAGGAATACGTGCTGACGCATCGAGGCGTGGTACCCGATGAGGCGGATCAGATCACTTCGCAGCTCGTGGAGTGGGCCGATTCCGGGGATGTCGATGTCGTACTGACCACCGGGGGCACAGGCTTTTCCCCGCGTGATGTGACCCCTGAGGCCACGAGAAACGTGCTGGACAAGGAGGCGCCCGGCTTGGCGGACGCCATGCGAAGAGAGGGGTTGCCCGAGACTCCGACCGCGGTGTTGTCGAGAGGACTCGCCGGGTCCCGCGGCCGTACCTTCGTGGCCAACCTTCCCGGGAGCCCCGGCGGCGTCCGAGACGGCCTCAAAGTGATCGAGCGGCTTCTTGTACACGTGGTGGAGCTCCTCCGCGACGAGGCCACCGGGCATCCGATCCCCGCGACGCCGGCGGATCCAGCATGAGCGGTGCCTCCGAAGGAAGAGTTCTCGTCTCCACCCACCACCTGGAGCGGGCGGGTGAGCTCAGGGAGGCGTTGCAGGGCGCGGGATACGAGGTGGAGCTCGTCACCCCCGACGAGGACGTGACTGGGGACTCTCCGATCGAGTTGCTGGTCGTGACCGGGTCGCCCGCCTCCACCGCCTCGCGGATCCTGGTCGGGCGGGCCCGCGCCGATTCGAACGCCCCGGCCTTCGCTATCGCGGAAAACCCTGAGGCGATCCCGAGCCTGGCTGCCGACTATCTGGAAGTATTCTCGGACAGCGTTCGCGCAGACGATGTCGCTTCCGTGGCCCGTTCGGTCATCGAGCGCCGGCGGCTTCAGGCCCTGGCGGGCATCGTCGGTGAAACCGATGCGATGAAAGAGGCTCTGGAGCGGGTAGTGCAGTTTGCGCCCGTGGGGTCCACGGTGCTCATCACCGGTGAGTCGGGAACCGGCAAGGAGCTGGTCGCTAGAGGAATCCATCACCTCTCGTCGCGGCGCCATCGGCCCTTCATCGCGGTGAACGTCGCCGCCCTCTCCGAGACGCTCCTGGAAAGCGAGCTTTTTGGACACGAGAAGGGAGCCTTCACGGGCGCCATCGACTCTCGGCGTGGAGTCTTCGAGTTAGCGGACAAGGGGACGATTTTCCTCGACGAGGTCGGGGAGATGCCGCTCGCCACGCAGACCAAGCTCCTTCGGATTCTCGAGCAGCGCGAGTTCCGTCGCGTGGGTGGTGAGGACGTGATCCGCGTCGATATCCGTATCGTCACGGCCACCAACCAGAACCTGAAGCGGCTCGTGGCTGTCGGGCGGTTCCGTAGGGATCTCTTCTATCGACTCAACGTGTTGCATATCGAGCTGCCGCCGCTCCGCGGGAGGCGAGAGGACATCCCCCTGCTTGTGGACGCCTTCATCAGGGATGCCAGTAGGCGTCACGACCATCGGTTCGAGGGAATCTCTCCAGAGGCCATAGAGATTCTCCAGGATTACTATTGGCCCGGCAACGTCCGCGAGTTGGAGAACCTGATCGAGAGCATGGTGGTTCTCGCGCCCGGCCGGCAGGTCTTGCCGGAGGATATCCCTTCGGAAGTCCGAGGGGTCGCGCCGGCTACGGGTGCTCTCGTTCCAATCGGGGACGGGAGCTCTCGGGCGTTGGAGGACTTCGGCTCCCAGTCGATCAGGCCCGAACTGGAGTTTATCTTCCGGACGTTGGTCGATCTGAAAATGGACGTGGACGACCTCCGGAAGGAGTTCGAGACGTACCAGTCCCCGCAGCCGGGCTCTCCCGGGTCCGTCGACACGTTTCCAGTCAACGAGGGGAGAGTAGAAATCGGTGTTCGACCCACACCCCGTGCCTCGGATGAGTCGTGGGACGTGGGGGAGCCGATCGAGGTTTCAACCGGATCAGGGCCAAGGGACGCACCCGGGGACGCACCCGGGGATGCACCCGAGGACGGGGCGGTCGTGTATAGGTCGGGGATGACCATGGAGGATCTGGAGCGGGCAGCGATCGCCGCCGCCCTCCAGGAAGTCCGAGGCAACCGCCGGAAGACGGCCCAGATGCTGGCCATCGGCGAGCGCACGCTTTATCGCAAGATCAAAAAATTCGGGTTGGACGAGGAAGAACCCGATTAAGCGTAGCGCCCCGACCCGTTGGGCCCCGTCCCTCTCAACCCCTCAGGCCCCGATCCGAGCCCGGACACGAGCCCGCTCCACCTCGAGCCGATTGAGGATGGTTTGCCAGGACGTATCTCTCGCGCCTTCGTATTCTACCGTCAGCGCAATCTCCATCTCGATGCCCGGATCGAAGGCGTAGACCGCGAGTTGGGTCTCTTGTTGCCGAAGGCGTTGTCCGCCCCATCCAGGAGTGATCGCCTCGATTGCTATGGGACGATATCGGAGGCCGCCATTCACGATATGGAGATTCTCGGGCTCGTATGTGATCGTCGGGGCTCGACTGAACATCGAAACGAGGAAGAGAGGGCTTTCTTGCGGAGCCCGGGACTGCAGGGACCCGCCGGCCGAGGCCGAGAGACCAGTCAGCCGCTGATACGTGTCGGGAGCCGCCAGTCGAATGACTGACTCGGCTAGTGGCGTGACCTGAATCTGAAGATCACCGATCCCCAACTCCAGTGTGAACTCAGCCTGTTGAAGGGTGCCATATCCAGGCGGGATGAGCGCATTCGGCCCTCCGGGGCCGGTCGGCGCCGCCGATTGGCCGGCGCCCGTCCCAGCCCCCGCACCCCCGCAGCCGCTGAGAAGAACCAGAATGGCTCCAATGGCGGTCTGCGCCCCGCTCGCCTGCATGCTCACGGTCCGATCTCGTCCTGTCCGTTCTCATCCACGCCGATCAGATCGTCGAGGGCCCCCAATAGCTCCTCACGACCCTCGCCCGTCTTGGATGAGAAGCTGAGCACCTGATCCTCGTCGATACTCAGCCGATCCATGGCCGACGCCACGGTGCTCTCCCGGGCCATGCGCTTGAGCTTGTCCATCTTCGTAAGCACCACCAAGGTGGGCAGACCCCTCGTTGCGAGAAACTCCACCATATCGAGATCTGTGACGGTAGGGTCGTGGCGAGCGTCCACTAGATGTACGACGCCACGGAGCTTCGGTTCCCCCACGAGATAACCCTCAACGAGCTCCTTCCAAGATCGCCTCACACGAGCGGAGACACTCGCGAAGCCGAAGCCGGGGAGGTCGACCAGGAAGAACCGGTCATTGACCAGGTAAAAGTTGAGGGACCGTGTCTTGCCTGGCGTCGCCGACACACGGGCGAGCTTCTTTCGCGTGCGTCTCAGAAGCACGTTGATGAGTGACGACTTGCCGACGTTGGAGCGTCCGGAAAACGCGACCTGTGGGAGGTCTCCGGGAACTGGTGCGCTTGGATCGAACAGGCTTCCGGCGAACTCGACGGTCCGGACCTTCATGCTACTGTGAAAGGTGGGTTCCGACCGAACTTCCACGCTCGAGGAAGCTTCGCTGGGCTTCCGGCATCGACGTGAGGGCCTCGGTCAGGACCTCGTCCATCGTACGGACTGGCACGAACTCCAAGCCGCTGGTCACCTCCTCGGGCATGAGCTCCAATTCCGGTGCGTTGGCCGCCGGCAACAGAACCTTGCTCAACCCCTCCCGGAGCGCTGCCACGGCCTTCTCCTTGACCCCTCCGACAGCCAGGACACGCCCTCGAAGCGTGATCTCCCCGGTCATGGCCACGTCGGTCCGTGACGGCGTTCCCGTAAGGGCCGAGATCAGCGCGGTGGCGATCGTGATTCCGGCGGACGGACCATCCTTCGGAGTGGCACCCTCGGGGATATGGATATGGATGTCCACATCCTGGTGGAACTGTGGATCGAGGCCGAGCCGGGCGGCGCGTGAACGGGCGTAAGTCACCGCGGCAAAGGCGGACTCCTTCATCACCTCTCCGAGGGTCCCAGTGAGTTGCACTTGGCCCGAACCCGGTACCACCGCAACCTCCACGTCGAGTACCTCACCTCCCGCTTCAGTCCACGCCAGCCCGTTGGCGATTCCGGAGCGTTCCTCCTCGTCCTTGCTGCGATCCAGATAGAGCGGCGGGCCCAAAAGATCCTTCAGGTCGCCTTCGCCGACACTCGTGGGTTCGGTTGATCGGTCCTCCACGGTCGCCGCGGCGTCATCAGGGGTCGCCGCGGCGTCATCAGGGGTCGCCGTGGCGTCATCAGGGGTCGCCGTGGCGTCATCACCGGTCGCCTTGGCGTCATCATCGGTCGCCGTGCCCTCTTCGGCTCTCTGTCGGGCGAGCTTACGGGCGACACGAGAGATGCGGCGGTCCAGCTCGCGGACGCCGGCTTCCCGGGTATACCGCCTGATGATCGCCTTGGCCGCACCTTCGGTCAGATCCGCGTCCTTCGGCAGGCCGTGGCGCATGGCCTGGTGGGGCCAAAGGAATCGCAGGGCGATCGCCAGCTTCTCGGTGTCCAGGTATCCCGGGAGTCGGATGATTTCCATGCGGTCCCGAAGCGGCTCCGGAATCCCAGCGAGGGTGTTGGCGGTGGCCACGAACAGAACGTCGGAGAGGTCGTATTCCAGCTCCAGATAGTGGTCCGTGAACGTCTTGTTCTGTTCCGGGTCCAGCACCTCCAAGAGGGCGGCACCGGGATCGCCATGGAAGTCACGGGCCAACTTGTCGATCTCATCCAGAAGGAACACGGGGTTGGTGGTCCCGCCGCGGCGCATCCCCTGAAGCACCCTTCCGGGCAAGGCACCGACGTAGGTGCGTCGGTGACCCCGGATCTCGGCTTCGTCCCGGATGCCGCCCAGGCTGACGCGCACGAACTCTCGGCCGAGGGCGGCGGCGATGCTGCGGCCGAGAGAAGTCTTACCGACGCCGGGCGCGCCAACCAGGCAGAGGATGGGTCCCTTCAGCTCACCGACCAGCGACAGCACGGCAATATGGTCGAGGATGCGATCCTTCACCTCATCCAGCCCGTAGTGTGCCTCATCGAGTGTGGCGGACGCATGCTCGACCTGGAGATTGTCCTCACTGCGTTCGGTCCACGGAAGCCCCAAGATCCAGTCGAGATAGGTTCGAATCACTGCGGCCTCGGGGGCGACCGGATTCAACTTTTCGAGGCGACTGAGCTCGCGTTCCGCCCGCTCTTGGGCGTGTGGCGGGAGAGGAGCGGACACCACTGCGGCGGCGAGGTCCGACCACTCATCCTTGGGGTCGGCCCCGAGCTCTTGGTGAATCGCCTTCAACTGCTCCTGGAGGTAGTTCTGGCGGTGATCTGAATCGAGCTGCATGCGGATCTGAGCGTCCAGCTTCTCTTCGATGCGCAGAATCTCCAGCTCCCGTACGAGGACTTCTCGCAGTAGCCTGTAATACGGCGCGAGGGTCGGGGATTCGAGAAGCTCTTGCTTCTCGCTCGGAAGCACCAACAAATGTCCGGAAATGAGATGGGCGGAGCGAAGCCGGTCGCTTTCGAGAGAAACGGAGCCCAGCACATCGTCCGGGATGCGATCACAAAGGTGGACATACTCGTGGAAGAGCCGCAGGACGCCTCGCGCGAGGGCCTCGTCCTCTTTCGACTCATGCCCTTCGGCGCGTTCCTCCACGACGAAGGGCTCGATCGTTGCCGCGAAGCCGGGGTCGGACTTCAGGAAGCGACGAACCCTGCACCGTCCGATGCCCTCGAGTACGACGCGTGCGTTCCCATCTGGAAGCCGCGACACCTGTAGGACCTTCGCAACGACTCCGACGCGGTGCACGTCGTCCTTGGAGGGGTCCTCCACCTGAACGCTCTTTTGCGCCAGGAGGAGGATGTGTCCCTCGCCCTCTTCGGCCGCCTCCAGAGCGGCAACCGACGGGGGTCGGCCGATCAGCAAGGGCAGGACCATGTAGGGGAAGTAGACCAGGTCCCGAAGGGCAACGACGGGAAGCCGGTCTGGGATCTCGTAGGTCTGATCGACCCGGATCAGTACAGCCATTCCGCGTCCGGACTTTCTTCAGGTGCGCCCACTCAAGCGCACAATGGTGCCGGCCGCTCTCTGGAGGGTGTTGGGCCGGGTAAGTGCATCACGCGCGCATCCTACGCCGGGAAGCCACTGTGGGGAAGGGCTAGCGTCCTGACCCGAGGCGGCTCAGGCCTCCTTTTTCTGCGTCTCCGGGTGGAGTACCAGCAGCGGTGGCACGGCCTTGTCGACACAGTCGGCCGTGACGACCACCTCTCGGACGTCCGTTCGAGAGGGGACCTCGAACATGACGTCGCGCATGAAGTCCTCGATCACGGAACGGAGGCCGCGCGCGCCGGTGCCACGGTCCAGCGTCTTCTTGGCGATCGTGGTTAGCGCTTCCTTGTCGAACGTGAGGCCAACGCCTTCGAGCTCGAACATCTTCCGATACTGCTTGACCAGCGCGTTCTTCGGCTCCTCCAGGATCCTCACCAAAGCTTCTTGGTTCAAATCGCTCAAGTGGACCGCGACCGGGAGACGTCCGACGAGCTCGGGGATGAGTCCGAACTGCTTGAGATCCTCTGGCTCTACAAAGGGCAGAAGCTCGTCTCGTTCCTCTCCTGTGGCCTTCTCACCGAACCCGATGCGCCGCCTGCCCAGGCGGGCCTCGATGATCTGCTCCAGGCCGTCGAAAGCGCCTCCACAAATGAACAGGATGTTCCGGGTGTCGAGCTGGATGTACTCCTGCTGCGGATGCTTTCGACCCCCCTGGGGCGGGACCGACGCCACCGTGCCCTCCAGGATCTTGAGAAGCGCCTGTTGAACACCCTCTCCCGATACGTCCCGCGTGATCGACGGGTTCTCGGACTTCCGCGCGATCTTGTCCATCTCGTCGATGTAGACGATTCCGCGTTCGCACTCGGCTACGTTGAAATCAGCGGCCTGGAGCAGCCGAACGAGGATGTTTTCAACGTCTTCGCCGACGTATCCCGCTTCGGTGAGCGTCGTGGCGTCGGCGATTGTGAACGGAACATGGAGGATCCGAGCCAGGGTTTGCGCCAGCAGCGTCTTGCCGACCCCGGTGGGCCCGATCAGAAGAATGTTGGCCTTGTCGATCTCGACTTCGTCGAGCACGCCCTGATTGTTGACCCGCTTGTAATGGTTGTAGACCGCAACGGCGAGAGCCCGTTTCGCGAGCTCCTGCCCGATCACGTACTGATCGAGGACCTCATTGATCTCCTCCGGCGTCGGACTCGGGACTGCCGACTCTGACGCCTCGCGATCTTCCTCCTCGGCGAGGATCTCATTGCAGAGGGAAATACACTCGTTACAGATATAAACGGAGGGACCGGAAATGAACTTCTTTACGGTTTCCTTGGACTTCCCGCAAAAACTGCAACGTAGGTGCTTGTCACTGGACATATGGTGACTCCACTGGGGACTCCTCTGCTCCTGCGCGGTCGGTCACTCCTCGTCCTCCGAGGCGTCCTCCGAGGGTTCGAGCCTGGCATGTGAGTCCTTCGGACTGGCGCCATTCTCGAGCGGACCCTCGAGTACCCGGTCGATGAGGCCATACTCGACTGCCTCGTCCGGGCTCATGAAACGGTCACGGTCCACGTCGTCCTGCACCTGCTCGAGCGTCTGACCCGTATGCTTAGCTAAAATCTCGTTGAGCCGCGTGCGTGTGTACAGGATCTCTTTGGCCGCGATCTCGATGTCGGCTGCCGTACCCTGCGAGCCGCCTGAAGGCTGATGGATCATGATTCGGGAGTTGGGAAGGGCGCCTCGCTTGCCTTTTTCCCCGGCAGCGACGAGCACGGCGGCCATCGAGGCGGCGATGCCGACTGCGAAGGTGGCGACCGGAGCCCTCATGTGCTGGATCGTGTCATAGATCGCGAGTCCGGCGTAAACACCGCCGCCGGGCGAGTTTACGTAGAGATAAACGTCGCGTTCTGGATCCTCGGCGTCGAGGAACAGAAGCTGGGCCACGATGATGTTGGCCACGTTGTCATCGATCCCGGTGCCGAGGAAGATGATGCGGTCCATGAGGAGCCGGCTGAAAATGTCGTAGCTCCGCTCTCCGCGGCTCGTCCGCTCGATAACGTATGGGGGGTAGATTGCCATGGTCTGCAGGTTGCTCCCGTGAGGTCAGGATTCGGTGATTTCCGACTGCTCCTTGAGAAAGTCGAACACCTTTCGTTCGGTAATCTCTCGCTCCAGCGCCTCGAGCCTCTCGCTCTTCTGGAGGTTGGCGTAGATTTTTGCGGGCGTTTCTCCGCTCTTTTCGGCGATCTCTTCGATCCGGCCGTCGAGTTCTTCCTCGGTGGCTCGAAGCTCTTGTATCTCGGACAGGCGGTCGATCGCCAAGATCCGTTTTACCGCGTGCTCGGCCTGAGGCGAAATCTGCTCCTTGGCCTCGACCAACTTTTCGGGCGGAACCCCCTCCGGATCTCCCAGCACCGACTCGACGTAACGGTCTACCATTGAAACCGGCACCGTAAAGGGATTCGCGTCCAGAATCGCGTCCAGGAGCTTTCCCCGAACGACTGATTCGGCCTGCTCCTCCGCCTCCTTCTCCAGGTCCGCCCGGATCTTCTCGTTCAGGTCGTCGACGCTCTCGAACTCCCCGAGGCTCTTGGCGAACTCGTCGTCCAATTCCGGCAGCTCGAGATGTTGCCGCGCCTTCAGCCGGATTAGGAGATGTTCTTCCTGGCCCCGGCGCTCTTCATTGGAGAAGTCGTCAGGAAAGCGAACCACGAATTCCCCCGATCCATCCACCTCGAGCGACTTGATCGCTTCCTCGATGTCGGGGATCGCGTCTCCCTGTCCGAGAACCAGCTGGTACGGCTGGGCCTCCCCGGCCTCGTCGTCCTCCATCCGTTGGATCTCCACACCGACCAGATTTCCGTCCTCCGGGTGGCCTTCATCCGACGGCTGCCAAGTACCCTTCTCCTCTCGGAGCCGCCCCAGGACCTGCTCGAGTTTGTCTTCCACGCCGTCGATCGTCGGCCGCTCGACCTTGAACCCACCGAGCCTGGCAAGCTCGATCTCCGGTCGTACGTCGAAGGAAATCGAGAAGGTGAGATCCCGGTCCGGTTCGTACTGCACGTTGCCCACCTCACCCTCGGAAATCGGGTTCAGCTCCTGTTGACTCAGAGCCTCCCGGTATGCGGCCCCTATGAGCTTGTCGAGAGCCTCTCGGCTCAACGACTCCCCGAAGCGTTGCTCGACTACAGAAGACGGGACGTGCCCCTTCCGAAATCCCGGAAGCTTCACACGTGCGGCGAGCTCACCGGTAAGCCGGCGCCGCTCCGAACTGACCACGCCCGAGGGAACCGTGACGCTCATGGTCCGGCGCCACCGCTCGCCCTCTTCGACGGAGATCTGGAGTTCCGTTCCCTCTATCGCCATTTACAGTCGTCGTCGTTCCTTGTCTGAACGCGCACAAGCGCCATGTACAAGCGCTGTAAGCGCGACCCGCTGTACTCCTTCAACAGGCCTTGAATGCGAAAGGGGGGACTCGAACCCCCACGGCACGAAGCCACAGGATCCTAAATCCTGCGCGTCTACCAATTCCGCCACTTTCGCCTAAATGGGGCATGGAATCGGGTAGGGCACCTGGAAGGCTCTTGAAGAAGTACGGCCTTCCGCCTTGACCAAAGATAACCGGGCCCCAAAACGCCATCAACAAGGGATGCTTCCGGGTACAGAAACGCGGGGGGCGCGCCGCCCGGAGGCGACGCGCCCTAAGTAGGCGCGCCACCCGGAGATGGCGCGCCCTTCTGGGGCACTCGTCGGACCCCTCTTGCTGTTACCTGGCAACCCGGATGTGGAAGATCTGGCGAGAGCCACTGGGCTCTGTGACGGCGAGCATCACGATCTCCCCCGGGCGCACGTCCTCCATGATCCTCTCCACGTCCGATCGCCTCTCGACTCGCTGCTGGTTGATCTCGAGGATCTTATAGCCGGCGACGATCTCTCGACGTGCCGCCGGACCGTTGATCTGAACGTCCGTGATCACCACGCCGTCCACGTCTTCGTAGCCATAGTCCGCGGCGCTCTCACGATCCATGTCTTCGATTCGGAGTCCTAGCTTGTCGTCCATCCGGACTTCTTCGCGTACGGGTGCTGCTGCGGCCACGACCTCGGGTGGTCCCTGCAAGGAGACCTCGTCGAGTCGGACAGTCACGGTCATGGGCTCACCGTCCCTGTATATCCCCACGCGAACGCGGTCACGCGGCCGTTTCATGGCGATCGCTTGCTGCAGCTGTCCCACATATTCGATGGGCTCGCCGTCGATTTCGACGATCACGTCGTACATGCGAAGGCCTTGGGCTTGCGCCGGCCCCCCTTCGGTGATCGCGGTCAACTCGACGCCCGCAACCCTGGGGAGGCCGTAACTCTCGGCCGAGACGTTGTCAATCGCGACCATCCCGACGCCAAGTCGGGCCCGGCGTACCCGTCCGAACTCGATCAAATCCTCCATGACCCGATGCGCCAGGTCGATGGGAATCGCGAATCCGTACCCCTGGTAGAATCCCGTTGGGCTGGCGATTGCGGAATTGATTCCCACGACCTGCCCTCTGAGGTTCACCATCGGGCCCCCCGAATTACCGGGGTTGATCACGGCGTCGGTCTGGATGAAGTCCTCGATGGCGTACCGGTAGTTGTTCCTCGTCTCGGCGTCTTCCTGGAGCCCACGCCCCAGCAACCCGAGGGGACGCCCGAGTGCGCTGACGATCCCGACCGTCACCGTGTAATCCAGGGGATCACTACCGCCACTGAAGCCCGGGTTGCCGATCGCGACGATCCACTCTCCGACGCGGAGGTCTGCGGAGCTTCCGAAGCTGAGCCTGGTCAGATCGGGCGCGTCGATCTTGATCACCGCCACGTCGGTAAACGGATCCCGTCCCACGATCTCGGCCGGGAACGAGCGCCGATCCTCGAGAAAAACCGTGAGCGCGTCGGCGTCGTCGACCACGTGGTTGTTAGTGAGGATGTAACCATCATCGGAGATGATGAACCCGCTCCCTCCGGTAACCCGGTCAGGCCGAGCCTGGGGATTTTGCTCTGGCCCAAACAGGCGTGACCGTTGCGTAGCGGTGCGGGGAGCTGCCCGGCGCGCCTCGATCCGAACAACCGCGGGCGTGACGGTCTCGGCGACGTTGACGAAGGCATCGCTGAGGTCGAGCGCCGGCTGTACGGCCTGGACCGGGATTTGCGGCTCGGTCCCGATGGCGGGCATGGCGTATGACCCGCCACTCCACCCGAGGGCGGACGCGATCCCAAGCCCCATGAGAGCGGCGGCCGCAGTAAAGAAGGCGACCTTCACTTTCGCGCGAAACGGATCATAGATCGACATAGTCCTCACACTTCCATTGGGAAGGTTACGCGTACGAGCCCATCCACGCGGCACCTACTACACAACCGTGAACCCGGTGGTCCAGTCTAAACATCCACTCCTGTTGGATCAACCTCAACAAGGCAGGGTTGCTCAGCGCGTTGGGTGAGCCAGGGGCGAAGGCCCCAACAGCCCAGAAGGCTGTTGGGGAGTACAGTGGGTCGCGTTGCGGATGCCACGGCCCCAGCTCCTAGGCGGAGCGACGACGCCATAGCATTCGCTACGGCTAGGAGCTCCAACAACGGAGATGGGGTCGTGCCACCGCAACCCGTCAACGTGTACGATCATTCCCCACATGGTGGTGGGCACATGGCGGTTGTGCGGTTGATCCTGCGTCTCTCCTCCTCGGAGTAGCTATGCTACGCCTCGTCGTCGTTCCTTGTCTGAACGCGCACAAGCGCCATGTGCGCGACCCGCTGTACTCCCCAACAGCCTTCTTCTAGTCGACGATCTCGTAGTCGGCCTCCACGACCTCCTCATCAGCGGCTTCGCCTCCGGCATCCTCTGCGTCCGCTTCGGCGCCGTCGTCGGCGCCGTCTTCGGCGCCGTCTTCGGCTTCGCCCTCCGCGCTCTCGTCGGCTTCGGCCCCTTGCGACTGATACATTTCCTGGCCAGCGGCGCTGAACGCCTGCATGAGCTCGTCCCGGGCGGAGTTGAAGGCCTCAGTATCCTCTCCCTTGAGGGCTTCCTTGGCGCCTTCCACCGTCTGGTCGAGCCGTTCCTTCGTGCCCTCGGAGACCTGATCGCCCCACTCGGCCGAGTCCTTCTCGACCTGATAGACGAGGGAGTCGAGCTGGTTGCGTGCCTCGACGTTCGCCCGCCGCTCCTCGTCCTCGCCGGCGTGGGCCTCCGCGTCCTTGACCATTTTCTCGATCTCGCTGTCGCTCAAGCCGCTCGACGCCTCGATACGGATCTTCTGCTCTTTGCCCGTGGTGTTGTCCTTGGCCTTGACGTGCAGGATCCCGTTGGCGTCGATGTCGAAAGTGACCTCGACCTGAGGCATCCCGCGCGGCGCCGGTGGTATGCCGGTGAGCTGGAACTTGCCGATGGTCTTGTTGTCGAGCGCCATCTTCCGTTCGCCCTGGAGGACGTGGATCTCGACCGTGGTCTGGTTGTCTTCGGCCGTGGAGAAGATTTCGGCCTTCTCGGTCGGGATCGTGGTGTTTCGCCCGATCAACGGCGTCATCACGCCGCCGAGCGTCTCGATGCCGAGGGACAGCGGCGTGACGTCCAGGAGCAGCACGTCGGTCACGTCTCCGGCCAGCACGCCGGCTTGGATGGACGCACCCACGCCGACCACCTCGTCGGGGTTCACACCCTTGTGGGGCTCCTTGCCAAAGAATTTCTCGACCACTTCCTGGATCTTGGGGATTCGCGTCGAGCCCCCGACCAGAATCACCTCGTCGATGGCCCCGGGGTCGATCCCGGCGTCCTCGAGCGCCTGCTTCATCGGCGGCATCGTGCGCTGGATCAGATCATCGACCAACTGCTCGAACTTCGCTCTCGTGAGCGAGTAATTGAGGTGCTTGGGCCCGTCCTGGGTCGCAGTGATGAAGGGCAGGTTGATGTCGGTCTGCTGCGTCGAAGAAAGCTCCATCTTGGCCTTTTCCGAGGCCTCCTTCAGGCGCTGGAGCGCCATCGCATCCTTGGAGAGGTCGATCCCCTGGTCCTTCTTGAATTCCGTGACCAGCCAGTCGATGACCTTCTGGTCGAAGTCGTCACCACCCAGGTGGGTGTCCCCGTTGGTCGACTTCACTTCGAAGACGCCGTCACCCAGCTCGAGGACGGAAATGTCGTACGTCCCACCACCGAGGTCGAACACGGCGATCTTCTCATCGGCCTTGTTGTCGAGCCCGTAGGCCAGAGCGGCCGCGGTGGGCTCGTTGATGATGCGAAGCACTTCGAGGCCCGCGACCTTGCCCGCGTCCTTGGTGGCCTGGCGCTGGGCGTCGTTGAAGTAGGCCGGCACCGTGATGACCGCCTGCTGGATCGTCTGGCCCAGGTAGTCCTCGGCGGTCTGTTTCATCTTCTGAAGGATCATCGCCGAGATCTCGGGGGGTGTGAACGTCTTGTCCGCGTTCGGGACCTTGATTTCCACACGTCCCTTGGAGTCGGTCTTGACCTCGTAGGGCACGAGCTTCTGTTCCGCGGTTACCTCGTCGCCCTTGCGGCCCATGAACCGCTTGATCGAGAAGATCGTGTTCTCGGGGTTCGTGATCGCCTGACGGCGGGCCACCTGGCCCACGAGCCGTTCACCGTCCTTGGTGAACGCCACCACGGAAGGTGTGGTCCGGCCGCCCTCGGAGTTGGGGATCACAACCGGCTCGCCCCCCTCCATGACCGCTACGACGGAATTGGTGGTTCCCAGATCGATCCCGATAACCTTTCCCATGTCTGCTCCTCGAATGCGTCACGGCCTCTGCGGCCAAGACCGTTGGATGACGGGCGACGGGCCCACTTGGCGGGTCCGGGGCGTCGTTGATACGCTCCGGCTCGTGAAGTGCAATCATCATGCCGGGCAAACGAGTCCAAAAGCCGCCAAACTGGCGGCTTTTCGGGGGGTAAGGTGCCAAAATGGCAGGGTTCTTACGGTACCGTCTCGAACCCCTGCTCCGCGAAGTGCGTGTCGAAGGTGAACGCCTCGCGAATGCGCTCCCGCCGCATCACCCGGAAGCTGGCGCAGTCCACCAGGCTCAGATCCCGCCGCCCTGCCGCTAGCAGCGCGGCGAGCGCAGTCCGATGATCCTCATCACCGACCCACTCGGTGCCGACGACCGGTAGCAACCGGTCGGCGCATGCGCGCACAGCATCCATCCCAAGCCGGCGCTGCACGAGCGCAAAGGTCTCGACGAGCACGTAGTTGCTCGTCACCAGCGGGTCACCACGGCCGAGCAAGTCGCTCCAGGCTGTGCGCGCCTCGCCATGGAAACGGTCGTCCTGATCGAGCAGCGCGTACAGGCCCGAGGTATCCACGAAGACGCTCATGAGTCGAAGGCATCCGCCAGATAGTCGTCATGCCGTTCGGCCACGTCCGATTGCCCGGAGTGGTACCGGCCAACGACGGCCAGTGCGTCCCGGACGCGATCGGTGTGCTCCGGCTCGAGCCGCTCGCGTGCCAACCGGTCCTCCACGCAACGGCGCACGGCCTCGGCCATCGAGATTCCGAGGCGGTCGGACCAGCGCTTCAGGTCGCGATGCTGCTCTTCAGTAAGCTGGATCTGGGTGCGCACCATGATGTAATAATAGTAACATTATGGTGGCATGTCGACGTGTGTGCTTCACTCGTTTGGATACCGAAGCCAGTTGCAGCCCTCCTGAACCCACCGTAGCTGTACGTACTCACGGTCCACGACTACGTAATTCGACGTAGGGCACGGCGGTGGCCGGTGACGTATCCTTGGGGGCATGAACGGGACCAAACTCAGAAGGATGTGGAGAGTGAACGTCGACAAAGAGGCGTTTTTCCGCTGGATCGTAGCGCACCGACGCTCGGTGACCGCGATCGCTGCCGGGGTGACCGCGGCTGCAGCCGCTTACACTGGCCGCGTGCCGATCAACTACGGCATGGAGCAGTTCTTCCCGTCGTTCGGCGTCGAGCGCGAGAGGTACGACGAATACAAGCGCCACTTCGCGAAGGAGGACGCCCAGTTCACGATGTTCTGGGAGGACGAGCGTCCCCTCGGCCTGGCGATGTTCCGCGACCTCGAGCGAGTGGCCGAGGTCTTCGAGGACGCCGGACTCATAGACGTCCAGTGGTTCGGCAACACGGAGGTTACCGAGACCGTCGACCTGGACGGCGAGGCGGCGACCCACCTCTACCGCCTCGTCGAAGAGCCCGAACTCTCCGACGCCATGATCCGCGGGATGTTGGACCGCCACGGGGCCAACGACCTCTTCAGTGGTCTGCTGTGGAATGAGGACCAGTCCGTATTCACGGTCTCTGGATATCTCGAACCCGAGTTCAATACGCATGAGCGTCGCACAGAGATTGAAGAGGCGCTCACGGAGGCACTCGAGACCATAGACGATGCCGCGACGAGAGCCACCCTGGCGGGAGTGCCCGTCTTCCGTTCTCGCATCCCGAAGATGCTCGAGGTGGATCAGGCCCTCTTCTTGGGTGGGGGCTTCCTCATCTTCTGCGGTATCCTCTTCTACTTCTTCAGGCACTTCGGTCACGTCATGCTCTGCTTGACCTCGGTGCTCCCCGCGTATCTGTGCGCAGTCGCCCTGCTCGGGCTTAGTGGTCGAAGCATCAGCCTCCTCACCACCTTCATCCCGATCATCGTGCTGGTGGTCGGGGTCAGCGATGCAATCCACCTGCTCGCTCGCTATCGCCACAACCGGAGCGAACTCGCGGACAACGAGGAGGCGATCGCCCGGACGTTCTCCGAGCTTACGGTAGCGTGCTTCTATACGTCGGCCACGACCGCCGTCGGGTTCCTCAGCCTGGTCGGAACCAGGATCGGCATCATCATGGAGTTCGGGTTCTTCACGGCCGTGGCGATCCTACTGACGTACTTCTTCAGCATGACGCTGCTGCCGGCGCTTCTGGGCTTCTCCGCCAAGCTGAAGTTCAACGATCGCGGCCTGAGTCCGGGTTGGATCCGCGCGACCTTGAGAGGCGCGCTGTCACTGTCTGGTGGGCGCGCGTCCTGGGCGGTCCTCTCTTTCGCGATCATCGGCGCCGTCGGTCTCGCCATGGGATCCACCCTCAGGGTGAACACGTTCGTCTTGGACGACATGGGGGTCGAGAGTGCTCCCGTACAGGACCTGGACTGGATCGAGGCACACGGCTTCGGCGTCTTTCAGGTCAACCTGTTCATCCGCGGCGAGGGTGACGGTGTCCTGCACGATCCCGAGATGCTAGCCTGGATGGCACGGTTCGAGGACTTCGCACGGAGCGAGCCGTTGGTCTTCAAGGCCCTGGGTCTCCCGGACCTCATGGCCGAGCTTCGCCGGGGAATCGTCGGAGACGAAGAGGCCGGCCTGCCTCAGAGCGAGGAGGAAGCCGCTCAGCTGCTGTTCCTCGCCGACCTGAGCGAGCAGAGCCGAGTGGAGGACGTGTACATGCGGGACGCAGAAGTGGCACAGATCGTCCTCTCCGTGCGTGACGAGGGCTCTATAGTGATGCTGCCCCTTCTCGAGCGCATCGAGGCCTCCCTCACGAACGATCCGCCACCGTTCGGGACGGCGGCGGCCACGGGGACAGCGCAAATGGCGCAGACCTACCAGACCCGCCTCGTGCAGACGTTCGGACCGAGCCTGCTCATCGCGCTCATACTCGTCTTCGCGGCGATGGTGCGCATGTTGCGCTCGTTCAAGCTTGGGCTCCTCGGCCTCGTCCCGAACGTCTTCCCACTCGTGGTGCTGATGGGCGCGATGAAGGTGTTGGGCGTCGACCTGAAGCCCTCCACCATACTAGTCTTCTCCATCGCGTTCGGGTTGGCGGTGGACGACACGCTCCACTTCCTGTCCAAGCTGCGAGAACATCTGCCGGCCACGCAAAGCGTTCGAGACGCCGTCGAGAACACGCTACGCGAGACCGGCCCGCCGATCCTAATGACGAGCTTGGCAATGGCTGCCGGATTCTCGCTGCTTCTGATGTCGCAGTTCCAGGTCTTGGTATTGGTCGGAACGATGACGGCGGTCAGCGTCGTCGCCGCCGTATTCGCAGACCTGTTCGCTCTTCCCTCACTGATCGAGGTGGCGTCCCGTCGTATCAGAATCGGTCCGAGTCGGACCTGAACGCTAGGATACAGCTCATGAAAGAGTTCACCCTTTCTGCCGCACTACTGCTGATCGGCGCGCCTGTGTGGGCGCAGGCCCCCGACCCGTTCGCCGAGTCGGTGGTCGACGAAGCGGATCGCCGGGTGTCGGGATATGGCGACTACACCGCCACGATGACCATGACGCTCCGGGAGTCGGACGGCTCCGAGCGGGTCCGCGAGATGCACATCCTGGGGCTCGAGGTCCCCGAGGACGGCGACAAGACGCTCGTCGTCTTCGATCTGCCCCGCGACCTGCAGGGGACGTCGATCCTCACGGTCACGCACCTCGACTCGCCCAGTGATCAGTGGCTGTATCTCCCGGCGATGCGACGGACACGGAGAATCGCGACCAGCAACCGGTCCAGCTCGTTCATGGGCAGCGAGTTCACCTTCGAGGACATCGGGTCTCAAGATCTTCGGCAGTACCGGTATCGGTACCTGCGAGAGGAGACGCTCGATGGGACTGCCTCACACGTCCTGGAGCGATTCCCCATCGACGAGGAGTCGGCATACATCAGGCAGATGGTCTGGGTGGACACGGAAGAGTACTTGCTGCTTCGCGTCGACTACTACGATCGAGAGGACGTGCACGTGAAGTCGCTGAACGTCGACGGATACCAGCAGTACGACAGAGGACAGTGGCGTCCGGACCGCATGGTCATGAACGAACTCGCATCGGGGAAGTCCACCACGTTGGATTGGAGCGAGTACGCGTTCGCGACCGGTCTGGGCGATGCGGACTTCGATCCGCGGCGCCTGGGGCGCAGGTAGTCGCCTCGTGCGACTCCCTCGACGATCCTGCGGAGGCACCCCGCTCCTCTACCTCACTCGCGCGCTAGCGCTCGTGATCGTCTGCTGGGGTGTCGCTCCCGCGTTCGTGTCGGCGCAGTGGTCGGGCAGCGCAGCCGTCGGCACCCGTGCCTATCCCGACAGCGCCCCGGGGGAAGCGCCGCGCCACGAGCTGAGCCTCACCGTGCAAGCCGAAGGCTCTCTGACCTGGGACGAGCGGTCCCAGATTCTGACCGTCGCGCCCTACATACGCATCGACCCGGACAACCCGTCGCGGACCCGCCTCGACTTCCTCGATCTGGTGTGGGAGAAGATCTGGAACGACTGGGAAGTTGCGATCGGCATGAGACAGGTCAGCTGGGGCGTGGTCGAGTCGGTGGCACTCGTAGACGTGATCAACCAGCGGGACTTCGGGGAAGACGCGGCGGCGCCAATCCGACTCGGCCAGCCGCTCTTCAACCTCAAGGCGTTCACGTCAGTGGGGAGCTTCGAGGGCTACGTGCTTCCATACTTTCGGGATCGACGCTTCGCGGGACGAGGCGGAGCACTCTGGTCCCCACTGCCGGTCGACGAGGATGGGGCTGAGTTCGAGCACGATCGGGGCCGTAAGCATATCGACTGGACCCTCCGCTGGAGCCACTTCGTGGGAGAGTTCGACGTCGGCCTGGCTCACTTCTCCGGGACCAACCGCGACCCTCGCTTCGTGGCGTCGCCCCAGGTCGGGAGTGGTCCCGATTGGATCCCGCGCTACGACCAGATCGACCAGACCGGTCTCGACGCACAGTGGACGCGCGACGCCCTTCTATTGAAGGTCGAACTGCTCCGCCGCGCCTCGGACTTTGAGGAGTTCTATGCCGTGGCTGGCGGCTTCGAGTACGCGCTCGCAGGCTACCTGAGCGTCTTCGTCGAGTACCTGTACGACGGCAGGGGAGAGGACGCGACGGCGTCGACGGAGAACGATGTCTTCGTCGGGGCCCGGCTCCTCACGCAGGATTGGACCATCTCGAGCCGCGCCTTTCTCGACTATCGGAGTGGCAACGTGGTCGCGTCCGCGACGGCATCCCGGAGGATCGGCGACGGGGCGACGCTGGAGGTGGACGGCCGTCTCTTCGGTGGCGATCCCTCGGACGAGCCGGTCTTCGCTCGGCGACTCGACACGTACTTGTCGCTTAACTTCACCCTGTTCCTGTAGGACGGATCTGTGAACGAGCTCTGCGAACGCGACTTCGGCAGCTTCTTCGCCGCCCCCTTCGACTCTTATGTGGACGACCCGGCGTTCACGTCTCTGATGCGCTCGGATCTCGCTCGGTTCCTGGACGGTAGGAAGAATCCGCTGTTCAGAGGCCACGGGGACTTCACCTACTTCAGCGTCCGTCGTAACGGCCGCTCGCTCGGGCGAGTTGTAGCGCATGTCCACTACGATTCCAACGAGCGCCATGGCTTGAAGCGCGCCTATTTCGGCTTCTTCGATTGCGTGCACGACACGGAGGTGGCAGGCGAGCTGCTCGGAGCGGCCGCAGAGTGGAGCGGGCGGAAGGGGTGTGACGAGCTTGCCGGCAACTTCAATCTCACGGCGATGCAGCAGATCGGCGTCGTGACGGAGGGCTTCGGGAACCCGCCGTACACGGATATGCACTATAACCCCGCCCACATACCGCGTCTTCTCGGTGAATGCGGCTTCGAGCCATTCTTCCCCATGACGACGCACGAGCTCGAGCTGGATGCGTTCGCCTCCGAGCGAATGCTGAACCCGCGGGTCGAGGAGGTGCTTAACCGCGACGACTTGCGCTGGGTCCCGATACGCCGGCGTGGGTTCCGTACACAACTCGAGGACGTGCGCACGATTCTGAACGTAAGCTTCGACCAGAACCCGATGTTCGTGCCCCTCACCAGGGAGGAGTTCTTCTTCCAGGCCGAGGAGATGATGTGGATCCTCGACGGGCGGCTGTCCCACCTCGTGTACCGAGGGGAGCAGCCGGTCGGTGTCGTGATCTGCGTTCCCGACTTGAATCCTCTGTTGAAGAGCGCGGGCTCACGGTTCGGACCTTCCTTCCCTTTCCGCTACCTGAAGCATCTGAGGAACCGCCGTCGGGCGGTGATCCTCTTCTGGGCCGTGCATCCGTCGATGTGGGGACACGGGCTGAACCCGGCCATGCTCCATCGTGTGACTACGGCTCTCAAGGGTGCCGGCTACACACGACTCGGCCTCACGTGGATCGCGGATGAGAACAAGGCCAGCCTACGCCAAGTGGAGAAGCTGGGGGGTCGGCCGCTCCACCGGCTTCACCTCTTCCGGAAGTCCCTATGAGGAGCCCGATGGCCGACCTCACTCGCGAAGACACGCTGACCCTGGTCGCCGAGGCGAACCTGGCCCCGAGCGCGCACAATGCGCAGCCGGCCAGGTGGCGGTTTCTCCCGGAAGGGCGTGTGCTCTTGCTGGAGGACGTGCGCAGGCGTATCCCTTTCGCGGACCCGACCGGAAAGGACGCGATGATCAGCCTGGGAGCGGCCTTCGAGGGCATGAGCCTGGCCCTATCCCGTCGCGGGCTCGGCCTCGGTGCTCCTGACCTCGCAGACTCTCCTGCAGGTGCCGAGCCTTCCGACGACGAGCCGTATCGCCTGGTCGCGAGCACCACAGTCGGGGAGGCGGGAGCCCGGGACCCGCTCGCCGAGTTCGTCACCCTCCGGCGAAGCTACCGCGGCCGTTTCGAAACGGACGCGAGTGTGCTCGAGAGCGTCCGCGCGCTCGTCGAGGCCGAAGAGGGCCTGTCCGTCATCGACGCTCCGACAGAGATCGCCGAGCTGGCACGTGCCCACGATCAGACTGCCTACCGGTTCCTCAAGATCCCCGAGGTGCAGGCCGAGCTCTACGAGTGGCTCCGCTTCACGCCCGCGCACCCCGACTGGCACCGCGATGGGCTGACCGCCGATTGCATGGCGATGTCGTCCCTCGAAGCGCGGGCAGCGGTCATGCTCTTCAGGCCGGGGATGTTCAGGGTCCTGAAGCTCACGGGTTTCGGTCGCCTCGCCACCGCCGAGGCCGGTGCGACCCGCTCCGCCGCGGCCCTGCTGGTTCTCCACCACAGTCCGGGCCGGGGCTGGTTCGAGGCCGGCCAGAGCTTCTACCGGATCTGGCTCGAGCTCACACGCCTCGGGTTGAGCGGATGCCCCATGTCGGCTTTGGTCGACGATCCCGACGAGTGCGCGAGACTCCGCACACGGTGTGGGCTCGTACCCGATGCCGCCGTGGTCAACGTGCTACGAGTCGGGAAGACCCCACCGGACGGCGCCCCCAAGAGCCCGCGCCTTCCACCAGACGAGTTGGTGGTCTAGATGATGCGCATTCGCAAGCTGAGCGTCAGGCATCTCGACGTCGAGCTTCCGGTAGCGAACAACCTGCGGGCCCGTGTCGTGGAGCGCCCGGGGCTGTGGATGTCCACCGATGAACTCCAGGACATCGTCGACGACTTGTGCACGGTCGCGGCGAGCACCCTCGAGGGAGGATCCCTCGACTACGGCGTCCTGACCGGCAACCTCGATCGCTTCGATCACGCGATCCTGACCGTGCTCTACGAAGGTGAGGCCAACCGACCGGTGGCGTTCAACGCGTTGGCCCTCATCACGCTGGATGTTCGAGGCGTCCAGGAGGACGTGCTCCACATGGGCCTGGTCATGGTGGATCCGGACTTCCGGAGCAAGAGGCTCTCCTGGGTGCTCTACGGACTGAGCGTGATGCTCACCTTCTTCCACCGTCAGATGAGACCTCTCTGGATCAGCAGTGTCACCCAGGTTCCGGCCGTGTTCGGCATGGTCTCTGAGAGCTTCGACGATGTCTTCCCGTCAGGCTCCGGGGAGACACGGAGGTCGTACAATCATCTTACGATCGCCCGCCAAATCATGGCCGATCATCGTCACGTTTTCGGCGTAGCTGACGAAGCGGGCTTCGACGCCGAGCGCTTCGTCATCACCGACTCTTACACGGGTGGTTCCGACAATCTCAAGAAGACGTTCGACACGGCTCCCAAACATCGACGGGACTCGTACAACGAAGTCTGCCGTGACGAGCTAGACTACGATCGAGGAGACGACTTCCTCCAGATCGGTCAGTTCAGGCTCCCCACCGCCAGGCGGTACCTCCTGCGCTCCGTGCCTCGCCGATCGCTCGGGTCCATCCTCTATCAGGCGCTCTTCCTACTCGGGGGCTCCGTCCTCCTCCCGATGCTCCACTGGTTCAGCGCTGGCACCCAATTCCGCGACTTGAGACCATGGAAGGTATGAACCCGCCGCCGCCTTCGGCCTTCGACTACGCCGAATTCGTGCAACGCAACATCGGCTTCGTCACTGAGGCGGAGCAGGAACGGATCCGGAGTGCGCGTGTGTTCGTCTGTGGCGTCGGGGGGATGGGAGGTGCCTGCGCGTTGTCTCTCGTCCGTGCGGGCGTCTCTAAGCTCACGATCGCCGATATCGATCGCTTCGAGCTGTCCAACCTGAACCGCCAGGTTTTCGCCTTTATCGATACGGTAGGCGAGGACAAGGCGGATGCCACTCGCCGGCGGCTTCTGATGATCAACCCTGAGCTGGATGTTGCGACCCGGGCAGGGGAATGGATCGAGCAGCTCGACGACCTCCTTCCGGAGCACCCGATCGTGATCAACGGCATGGATCACATTCCGAGCGGAGTGCAGGTATACCGAAAGGCCCGCGAGCACGGCGCCACGGTGGTCGACGCCTATGCGTCGCCCCTCCCGTCCGTGTACGTCGTCGGGCCGAGCGACCCTCGGCCGGAAGAACGACTCCGCTTCCCGACGTTGGACAAGGCGTGGACCGAGATAACAGTAGAGGACGAAGACGCCTGCCTGCGTCGGGAGATCGAGCACGTCCTCGTCCACTCTTCTTCCCGCAACCATCTCGATCTGGGAATCGCCGCCGAGATGCTGACCGGAGAGCGGAGTCGGATGTCGTTCGCCCCCATGGTGATCACGGCCGGTAACCTCATGTGCTTTGAGGCGATCAACCTCATCCTCGGGAGGGGATCCGGTACCGATCATCGCGGCTACTTCTTCAATCCGTGGACGGTGCGCGTCGAGCGGCCACGAAACCGGCCAACGGCTTGGATGCTCGGCTGGTTGGTACGGCGGTTCATGCAGAGGCTGACCGATGGGATTTGAGACCTGGACAGACCCGATCCTCAGCTTCGTCGCGGCCGCGGGAGGCATGGCGTACATCGCCCATATCCACCGGGATCGGACCCGAAGCTACCTCGAACTGATGATGCTAGTGCTCCTGTATTGCCTGGCCGCGCTCTTCATCAGTAGGGGATTCTATTGGCTGACCGAAGACGAGTGGCTCCAAGTGCCTTCGTTCGTGCCGGCGACGCTTCTCCCGCTGGCAGTGGCGCTGTTCGTGGAGGCGCTCATGCGACGTCACGTACGTCCTGCCTTCAAGGTGTTCTTGGTGGTCGGCACGCTCGTCTGTTTCGTGTTGAACCTGGTCCCCCTCGTCAGCCGGGAGGACCTCTGGACGATCTCCAGGGTCGTTACGCTCGGGACCTTCGGATGGCTCGCTCTCTTGGTCGCCTTTCGGGACCGCACCGAACACGCTCCCATGGAGAACCGTCTCATCAACGGAGTAGCGACCGCGCTGGCGATCGCGTTCGTGCTCGCCCTGACCGATCTCCAAATCGCCCCGAGCTGGCTGCACTTCCGGGTCGGTGGCATCGGTGGCCTGATCTTCGTCTACGTCTGCGTGCGGTTGACGGACCCAGATGAGTCATGGGTGTTCTTGGTTCGAGAGCTTTTCTGGGTCGGCGCTGGGGCTCTGGTGGTTACCAGCACCTTCGCGGTCCTCACTCCGGGTGAGGCCACGGACCTGTACGTCGCGATCTTCTTCGTCTCCTTCTCCTTCGTCTTGCTCTTCACCATTCTCGAGCGGCTGAGGGGGCTGCGGCGCGACAGCCAGAACAAGTCCTTCTTCCGGTGGCTCCTGGATGCGCGAACCGGGTCGATCGACGACTTCATCGACTCGCTTTATCGCCTCCCTCTCGCTCGGGAGCACCTGATCGTCCGTGGATCGGACCTCGACCTCTACGAGCCGGAGGAGATGGCGGACGTGTTGGACGGGGCAGATGCGGTACGCACGGTCTCGAGCCTCCGGGCTGGTCTCGTCAAGCGCCGCGATGATCGGGAAGGGCGCCAACATGATCGTGAAGGGACGGAGCAGCTCATCGGGCTGCTCGAGCAGAACGGCATGACGCACGTTGCGCTCCTCTCCCAGAAACCGTACGCCTTTCTACTTCTCAACCTTCCGCAGTTCACGAGTACGCATAATCCGATGCTGGAGATGGCGTTGCTGCAGAAGTATGCCAGGCTGCTGAGCCCGAGGTGATCATGAACGTCTCCCGCTTCTCGTCCGTCGTCCTACTCTGTGTCCTCACTGCCGGATGCGCTCTGTTCCGTGGATACGCCTCGGGTCGCCCAATCGGGCTCGACTCCGCCGTCTCATCGATCGAGGAAGCCGGCGGTGACCCGGCGGCGCTCGGGGTGGCCCACTTCTTTTATGACGACTGGGGCAGCCTCAACACCGACGGCCTGGACCGGCACACCGTGCCCTGGAAGGTTGTCGCCACCGCTATGGTGCTCGAGGCCCATGACAAGAAGGGCCTGCCGCTCGAGCTGGCAACGCTGGCCCGTGTGCTCGCCGAGGTGGGCTTCATCCAGCCCGATGCAATCCTCAACTGGCAAGGTCCGCCGCCCGACCTCGACAGACCCATCGGCCTCGTGCGCGGCACGATGTCACGTGGATTCCCGTCGGTGGAGCTCGAGGGAGCGAACGTGGGGTGTGCCGCGTGCCATACCGGTGTGCTCTACGACGAGACCGGCCGCGCGACCCGAAACGCCTGGATCGGCCTCCCGAACACATCAATCGACCTCGAGACGTACGTCACTACGCTGTTCCGGGGACTCGCCCACTTCCAGGGCCAGGAGGAGCGCTTCTGGGAAGCGATGGACACGCTCTTCGGGGATCTGTCGACCCGCGAGCGCAATACGATCCGCAATCACGCGCTTCCCCTTCTGCGGGATCGCTTCGAGGAGGAGTGGCTAGGGCGAACCTCAGCGCTCCCGTTCATAAACGGGAGCGCGGGCCTCACGAACGGCGTGGCGGCGATAAAGAACCTCCTCGGCATGTTGGGAGAGGACGCGACCGCCACCGAGGTGGCGTTCACGTCCATCCCGGATCTCGGTGGCACCGTGCTGCGGAGCTCCTTGCTGTACGACGGCACGTACGGACTACCCGATCGGCCGCGCTTCGCGGAGATGGAGCTCGCAGAAGTCACGAGCGCGCATCTCGACGGACTCGCCGACATCACGACGTTCTTCGTCGTACCGACTCTGGGGGTCGAGCCGGGCAAGGCGCGTGACGGTTACAGCGGCGTTCGGTACTTCATGGACTTTCTGGAGACGCTTCGCCCGCCGCCCTTCCCGGGCCCGATCGATGCGGATCTCGCGATGGATGGACGCAGGATCTACAACCAGGAGTGCGCCGGCTGTCACGGCGAGTTCTCGGACGGCCTCGAGGAAGTGCTCCTGGTCAGCTTCCCCAATCGACTCGTACCCCAGGACTCGATGGGTAGCGACCCACGACGGTGGGAGCTGGCGACCGCGGAGTTCGCTGACGAGGTTCACGATTCGCCGTACGGACGATACCTGCACCTGACCACGACCGGCGGCTATGTCGCACAGCCCTTGACGGCGCTTTGGGCGACCGCGCCTTATTTGCACAACGGCTCGGTCCCGACGCTCTGGCACCTGATGCACCCCGAAGCGCGGCCCGAGCGTTTCATGGTCGGCGGGCACATGCTCGATTTCGAGCTCGGTGGCATTGCTGGCGAGCTGGACGACAGGGGCGTGTACCGATATCCAGCTGACTACGCGCCATGGTCGACCCCCGCCCTCTACGATGCCGGCTCACCGGGAATGGGCCGGTCAGGCCATGAGGCCGAGTTCAGGGCGCTCACGGAAGAGCAGAAGACCGCGCTCCTGGAGTACCTCAAGGTGCTGTGAGGTCACCCCGCAGGTAGATCCTCTTCGTGGATGTGCTGGGGTATGGCTCAGGGCTCCTTTGGTACGTCCGGCGGCGCCTCCACGAAATGGTTGATGAACCCGCTCTGATCTGGCGGGCTTCTGCTTGCGCCCACCGGCCCACTCACGGATGTTGAGCGCAGTCTGATGCTGGAGTGCATCCATGTCCGATCCAGTCGCTCGTCTGAACGCCGCTCTCGAAGGCCGCTACGCCATCGAGCGGGAGTTGGGCGAAGGCGGCATTGCGACCGTCTACCTGGCCGACGACCTCAAGCACCAGCGTAAAGTCGCGCTGAAGGTCCCGAAGCCCGAGTTGGCCGCAGTGGTCGGCGCCGAGCGGTTCCTGGCCGAGATCAAGACGACCGCGAACCTGACTCATCCGCACATCCCGCCGCTCCACGATTCCGGTCAAGCCGTTTACCTCGTTCGCAACGAAGGGAGCACCATGAAATGCTCGCCGCGTCTCGCCAGCCGCTTTGCGGCATTCGTATTTGCCCTCCTAGCCGTTCCCACGCCGAGCGCCGCGCAGTTCCCGCTCCAAGAAGCGGTCCTCCGGAACGACACGGCAGCGATTCGAGTGCTCCTTGCCCAAGGAACCGACGTCGATGCTTCAGATCCCGGGGGATACACCGCGCTTCACGCTGCGGCGATCTCCGGTAATCAGGCAGTCGCGGCGCTGTTGCTCGAAGCTGGAGCGGACACCGAAGAGGAGACCGAGTTGGGGTGGCATCCGCTCAACTTTGCCGCGCAAATCGGACATCCGGATATCGTGGAGTTGCTGCTCGAGAGCGGAGCGAAGATCGAGTCCAGGGATCAGTTCGACTGGACGTCGCTCCACCAGGCCACCGACGAAGGTCACGCGGAGGTCGCCGCCGTCTTGCTCGCCCACGGTGCGGACGCGGACGCCGAGGCGACGGACGACTACCGGCCTCTGCACTACACGGCGCGAGCGCAGGGGACAGTTGGAGGGAGGCATGCGGACGTCGCACGGTTACTGATCGAGGCTGGAGCTCAAATCGACGCGGAGAACCGGGACGGGTCCATGCCCCTCCACATCGCCGCCATCCAGGGAAATCGCGCGGTCGCCGAGCTGCTTCTGGCGAACGGGGCGAGCGTGACCGATGAGGATGACGACGAGCGGACGCCGCTCCATTACGCCGCGTGGGGCCAGGACCCATCCATGGTCACGTTCTTGCTCGCTGAAGGCGCTGATCTCCACGCTCGATCAGAGGAGCGGCTGACCCCACTTCATCAGGCGGCGGAAAACGGCAGGCTCGCAGCAGCGAGGCTACTGCTCGACCGCGGTGCCGATGTCGATGCGGAAACGGAGCATCCATGGACACCACTCCACCTCGCGTCGCAGAACGGCCATCGAGAAGTGGTCGCGCTGCTGCTCGCCGAAGGCGCCGACGTCAACGCCCAAGGGAATGGTGGCTGGAGTCCGTTGCATCTGGCGGCCGTGGATAACCGGGACACGGTTGTCGAGCTCCTGTTGAGCCGAGGGGGCGAAGTAGACGTGAAGACGAACTATGGGGCGACGCCGCTTCACATCGCGGCGTCGAACGGCTCGGCGTCGGTGGTGAGGGTGTTACTCGACGGAGGAGCGGACCTCACCATTCTGGGGCAGTTCCGGCGCACACCCTTGCACTCCGCCGCGACGGGAACCGGCGACGTCGCGACGGTGGAGCTTCTGTTAGAGCGCGGCGCCGAGATCGACCACGAATCGGGAGAAGGGAAAACGGCACTCGACTTCGCTGAGGATGAGGATCATGATGAGCTGGTCGCGTTCCTGAGGAGCCGGGGCGCTCGGTGAAGCTCCATCAGGCCAGAGTCGATCCAGGTTGCCCGGGCAGAACTCGAAAGGCGGCAAGTGCCGATCGAAGCGAGTCTGCTTGAAGAAGATGAGTGAGCCGAAGATCCAGACCAGCGGTGGACGTTGGTTGATGCTCAATCGGGTTGTGGCCGGCCTTGTTTCATTGGTCTTGCTGGCCCTTCTGGTTGCGACTTTTTTTGGCGAGTCCAACGGCGAGGACGTGTTCGAGGTCAGATTCTTCCTCGGCGCCACCGGTGTTCTGGGTATCGTCTACGCCTGGCAGGGCCGGCTTCCAGGCTGGGCCCTCGAGCTTGGCAACCGCAATCTGACACGGGTTGAAGATCGGTCCGACCTCTCGCAACTCGTGGCTGTGGTGATCCTCATCGGATTGGTGTTGGCCGCTGTTCTTCTCCTCGTGTTCACTTGACGCACTCGCTGAGGCGTGTCGGAGATCAAGGTGCACGGCCCGGGGTTCGGGCTCTACCACGCTAAAGGAACCGTACAGCCCCAAGGCGACAAGGTGAATCTCGAGACGAATACGGGCCGCAAGCTCGCCGATCCCTCGGCTTCGCAAATCGCAGACGAGCTCGCGGCACTATCAGGGGGCGATTCATTCGCGATCCTCTCGCGAGACGAGTTGACGTACGTCCAGGCGGCCGGCGCCCGTACCGAAGGCTTCGTTCTCGAGTACCAAATGGGCTCCATCGATCAGCACTACCGCTCCACGGACAGCAACCTACCGCTGTCCACCGTCACCGATGTCTTTCAGCGCTACGCCGCGGAGGACGACTCCTGGCAGTCTCGGACCGCGTGGCGGCGAGAGGACCTGGGGTAGTACCCTGGACCTATCCGTGTCGATCTTCGTGCTCTGGGTCGTCCTCTTTGAGTCGGGCAAATGGGCGAACTGGGAGTGAGGGAAAGGCCATCGGGAGTAGTATTGTTCGGGATCCAACCTGACGCCTGGCTCGCCGGCCTGGCGATCTTCGGCGGCCTCACCATCCCGGTGGTCCTGTATTGGCTCTTCGGCTTCACATGCCCTCAATGTCACACTCGCCGAGGGCTGGAGGGGGCAGGCACGCGACTCCGAAAGGGACGCTTCTTAGGGACGTATAAGGAGAACCGGTACCGCTGTCGGAGTTGCGGGCACATCAAGTGGCGGAGGGCTTTCCCAGAGATCGAAGGCGGGGATTAGCATGTCCATCCTGATGGAGGCTTCGGTCCTGGCGGGGGTCCTGGGCTCTGTAGCTACTATCAAATTGAGCCCGACGGACGGTACCGCTTCAAGAGAGAGGTGGCGATGTCCCCGAGTCCGTCGGGGTCCTCCACTCAGCGTGAAGAAGCTTGAGCCGGATGTTGATCTTCAGGTCGTTCGCTCGGGCGTGCAACTGCCCAGTGAGCCCGCTGAACACCAAGGCCGCGTTCTGTTGTCCATAGTAGCCGGTGATTGTAGAGATGATTCCCAAGAGGTCAGCGCATCCATCCAGATAGGCGATATCGTTCTCCACTTCCTTGCGATCGGCCAGGCCCAGGAGGTCGTGTTCCGCCTGTAGGAGGGAGATTCGGCTGATCATGTTGTTCAGCTCATGCAGGTAGCGTCGATGAAACAGTATCTCGAGACCGAAGAGAGCGGCTAGGAGAACCACCAGATTCATCAGCGCGGCTAGGGCGGTAGCGAGATCTTCCATCACGGAAGAGCCACTCGAATGCAGCAGATCGCCCGCCGAGATAGCGCCTCCTTGAGCCTGTAGTCCGAAGGCGACCAAGGCCGCATTCCGCTGCCGCTCCGTTAGCCCCGAGCCGGCGACGAGATAGGCATCAACGGCAAACGTGCTCGTGGTGGTCCGAGGGACGGGCCGGCGCCGACTGAGGTAGTAGCCCACCTCGATTTCGATGGGCTCGAGGTAGGGCAACGAGGTGGCGTGAACGCCAATGTTTGGGTCTTGCAAGACGAAGCCCGCCTCGGCCACGCGCGCGATGGCAACCTGCATGTACGAATCCGCCGGGTCGACGACCACGAAAATCGTGCTGTCGGCGTCCGTGATGAAGTACGAGCCGTCGGCGATCCCTTCCCACACGTAAGCCCATTCGATGGGTCCATAGCCCCACAATTCGAAGAACCTGTCGCCGAGAATCTCTGATCCCTGCCCCCTGCGGAAGGTAATGACCCGTTGTGGGCCCTCACGCATCTGGGAGTCGCCCCGTCTGAAGTAGAGGACATGCTCCTTGCGCGCTACGGTTCCCAGGACGGTAAGGCCTTCCGGGATTGGAATACCCGCCTGAACGACCGCCATGTCCGCGTCACCGTTCTGAACCATGGCCAGATTGTGGGGCGAGCCCTCTCCCTCGCGCGTATCCACGTCCCGGGCACCATTTTTCTCGAGGATAGCCTCCAGGACTGTGCTTTCCCCGCCGGTGACGGCGACCCGAACGATCCGCGTAGCGAAGTAGTTGGTGTATATCCACCACCCAAGAATCGCAACGAACAATACGACTACGTACAAGCGGATGCGCGGGAACCCAATTGGGCTTGCGAGGTTGCGGACGCGGATCTGCGCAATCCGAGCGGTCTGCACAACTGCCGTCGCTATCTCAAGGAGGGCGTCCTCGTGCGGGAGCGTTCGTTTCAGCCGATTCCCCACGGCTTCGGCCCCGGTGATGATCCTCTCAGGAGACAAATCAGCGCCTGGGGCGGGCCGATCGGAACTCCAAGGATTGTACATTCGTACCTCGACAATCTGGTAGAGGGCAAAGGGGGACTCCCGCGCTAAGCCAACCGACGGGATCGACGATGCGAACAACATGCGGCTCACATGATAAAAACGCGAGCGCCGCTACCCCTTCGAGGATCAGTCCGCGCTGTCCGGTATGTCAGGGCGAGCCTTCACGAAGTGATTGATCGGCCCACGCCCATAACCCAACCCAGGTGCCCTGGCCAGCGCCCGAGCAACGAAGTCCACGGCCGCATCCGCCGCATCCGCCAGTGGTCGGCCAGCCGCCAAGCCCGCCGCGAGCGCCGCGGACAGCGTACAGCCCGTCCCGTGTCCGGCAGACGTGTGGAGCCGAGGCCGGGACCAGACATGCTCCCCCTCCTCGGTCAGCAGGAGATCGACGACCTCGTCCCCAGGGAGGTGCCCGCCCTTCACGAGAGCGGCGTGAGCACCGAGGTCGAGGATCGCCCGTGCGGCAAGCGCGAGATCACTCGGAGCCTCTACCGCTACACCGGTGAGGACGCCCGCCTCATGGAGGTTGGGGGTCACCACGGTCGCCCGTGGGATGAGTTCACGTCGAATGCTGTCCTCGGCCTCGCGATCGAGCAGCCGTTGTCCGCTCGTAGACATCATCACCGGGTCGAGCACGTAATTGGGGAGCCGATGCTCATCGATTGCGCGAGCCACACACTCCACCAGGGCCGCGTTGGCGAGCATACCGGTCTTGACCGCATCAGGAGGTATGTCCGTGGCGACGGCCCGGATCTGCTCGCGGACGATTCCCTCCGGGAGGGCGTGTACGGCGGTGACCTCCGTTGTGTTCTGAGCGGTCACCGCGGTGAGCGCGCTACAGCCGAAAACGCCGAAGGCATGGAACGTCTTGAGGTCGGCTTGGATGCCGGCTCCGCCGCCGCTGTCGCTGCCTGCGATTGTGAGGGCTACGGGAGGTGGGTTATCCATGGAGTCCAAACACTGATCGGAATTCAGATGCTGAGCAAGAATAGACGACAACTCATCGAGCGGCTCAAGACGCGCAAGGGACGGCCACGCGAGGGTCTCGTGCTGGTCGAGGGTGTGCGCTCGACGACCGAAGCGATCGCATCAGGAGCAGATATCAGATTTGCGGTCCAATCGCCTCGTTTGCTCGATACCGAGGTCGGCCGGACCCTCGCTTCCACCCTGGCGGCGCGGGGGCTGGAGACCGACGAGGTAGACGATGCTGACCTGGCCGAGCTTTCGGACACCGAGCATCCGCAGGGCGTCCTGTGCGTCTGTACGGAGCCGGGCCTCGATCTTGCGAAGCTCCGCAACCGGGAACCGGCGACGGTCTTGCTCTTGGATGGGCTGCAGGACCCCGGCAACGTGGGGACACTCATCCGGGCCGCCCGAGCCTTTGGCGTGGACGCCGTGATTGTCCTGGATGGTTCCGTGGACCCATGGAATCCAAAAGCCGTTCGAGCCGCCGCGGGGGCCGGCTTCCACACCGACGTCGCCCGGGCGATGTGGATCGAGGCCAGGCCCTGGCTGGAAGAGCAGCGCATCGAGATTTTGGCCGCCGATCCGGCCGGCGACGATGTTGGCTCGTTCCAACCGGGCGAATCCTGGGCTCTGGCGGTAGGCAACGAGAGCGCGGGCCTGCGCGCTGATGTCAGGGCGGCATCCACGAAACGCATCGCCGTCCCGATGCCGGGCAGCGCGGAATCCTTGAATGCCGGGGTCGCCGGCTCAATCCTTCTCTATAGTCTGCTCACTTCATAAGCTGCTCGCTTTATAAGCTGCTCGCTGTATAGCCTGCTCACGCGTGGGAGTGTATCGCCTTGTTCGACCCCTTGTTCGGCGCCTGGGTCTTACCAGCCACGGCCGGCGTGTTCGGCTTGATGCTCGGTTCGTTTCTCAACGTCTGCACGCTCCGCTGGCCGGAGGACGAATCCGTGGTGTTTCCCGGCTCCCACTGTCCGAAATGTGGGAAGGCCATCCGGTGGTACGACAACGTCCCCGTATTCGGCTACCTCCTGCTGGCCGGGCGCTGCCGGGCATGCCGGGAGCCGATCTCCCTCCAGTACCCCCTGGTCGAGTTGGCGACCGGGCTCGTGTGGGCGGGCATGTTCAGCTATGCAGGATTCACCTGGGAGGCTCTGAGAGGTGCGCTACTCCTCACGATTCTCTTCGGGATCGCCCTCTCGGATGCACGCTTCTACATCATCCCGGATCAGTTTTCACTGGGCGGACTGGTCCTCGGACTAGGAATGGCTTTTCTGCCCGGTGGGATCGATCCACTCGGGGCGCTCCTCGGAGCCATCGTCGGGTTCGTCCTTCTGGAGGCGGTCGCAGTGATGGGGAAGTGGATGTTCAAGAAGGACGCGATGGGGGGTGGGGACATCAAGATGATGGCTATGGTCGGAGCGTTTCTGGGGTGGAGTGGTGTGCTCTTGACGGTCTTCCTCGGGGCTCTGCTGGGGTCGGTGATCTTCGGGCCCATCTCGTACAAGACGAAGAAGCTGGTGCCTTTCGGGATCTTCCTCGCGGCCGGGGCAGCGGTGACCTATGGCTTTGGGCCCGACATCATCGGGTGGTACGTGACGAACATCCTGAGAGTGTAATCGGACAGGGGGGCGGGTCGCCCTCCTAGGGATCTGAGCAGTCCCGCTGGTAGCCGCACGAAAGGCAGACGACCTTGCAGTGGCGCTCCATGATCGGGCCGCCGCACAGCTCGCACACGGGAGCGCTAGCCTCTCCGACGCCGTCCTCGCGGTAGGTCCGGGCGAGCTCGATGTAATGCCGTCCACCGTCGGCGACCCACTCCGCCGCCGAGCCGTCCAACTCCTTCTTCACCTCGCCGGGGACACCCGCGACCAGGCTACGGTCCGGGACCTGGGCGCCCTCCAGCACGACGGCGTTGGCCGCAACCACGCACTCCATGCCGATTCGGGCGTTCTGGAGGATGACGGCGTTCATGCCGATTACGGACCGGTCGCCGATCGTGCAGCTCTCGAACTTGGCTCCATGGCCCACCGTGACATTCTTCCCGATGAGGGTGGGGGCTCGCCCGACGTGGACCACGCAGTTGTCTTGTACGCTCGTACCCGCGCCAACGACGATGCCGTTCTCGGCGTCGTCTCCTCTCAACACTGCTCCGAACCAGACGCTTGCGTCTTCCTCGACCGTTACGTCACCGATGAGCACCGCATTGGGCGCGATAAACGCGGATTCGGCCACTTGTGGCCGCTTGCCGTGGAAGGGAAGGAGGATCGCCATGTTCGGAAGCTCGGCCGGGCTATTCCGACTCTTCCCGGTCCGACAGGGCGAGCTTGGTGAGGCGGGTCGTAAGGACCTGGGTGTCTGAAGCGGTCAGGATCTCGATCTTCACGCCCACCCGCTCGATCGTCTTGCCCGGCTCGGGCACGTGCCCCAACTCTTCGAGGATGAATCCGTTGAGCGAGCGGTGCCCGAGCTGAGGCAGCGCGACGTTGAACGCGTTATTGATCTCACGGACGTCGATTCCTCCGGGCGCCAGGACCTGCGTCCTGGAAATCCGGATCAGCGCCTCTTCGTCGATGTCGGTTTCGTCGACGATCTCGCCTACTAGTTCCTCGAGGATGTCTTCGAGTGTGCAGAGGCCATCCGTGCCACCGAACTCATCGGCGATGATCCCCATATGCATGCGGCGGGACTGAAATTGATGGAGAAGGCGGGTGAGCGGCAGTGATCCCGGGACGAACAGAGGATCTCTGGCCAACTGTGCCAACGTCATCGTGGTCTGGCCGTCGACGTAATGTTCGTAGGCCTCCCGCACGTACAGGATACCCGAGATGTCGTCGGTCGTATCCTTGTACACGGGGACCCTTGAATACGGAACGGTTTTGAGTTCGCCGATGATCTCTTCGAGCGTGAGGGAGTCCTTCCACGCGAAAATGTCCACGCGAGGCGTCATGACGTCCCAAACGGTCAGTTCGTCCAGGCGGAAGGCGCGCTCGACAAGCAGGTGCTCCTCTTCCCCGACCAGCCCCTCTTCCTGGCCTAATTGCGTGAGCTCACGGACGTCGCGCTCTTCCTGAGTCGACTCGTCCGCCCCGTTCTTGCGGGCCACCCCAACCGCCAGCCTTCGGGCGGGCTTGGTGGCCGCCGCGAGGACCTTGTCGATCGCGAGAACGGCTGGAGCGCCTGCAAGGGCAAAGCGAATCGAGTGTCTCGACGCTAAAAGCCGAGGGATCCCTTGCCCCAAGATGAGAACGGCGAGCGAGCCGGCCAGGAGTCCCCACCATCCACCTGATGTGGGGCGAAGCTCCTGCCCCAGGAGAACCACCATTCCGACGACCGCAGCACTGAAAAGCGTGTTCAGGAACAGGAGGGTCGCGCGGGTCCGTTTGGCACGGGTTCTCAGGTCGGCGAGGGCGGTGGCCCCTTGGAAGCCCTCCTCCTCCATGGTTCGAAGCCGCGATGTTCCGATGGCGAATGTGGCGGTCTCCGACGCCGAACACAGAGCGGAGACGAGAATCGACACGCCGGCCGCGACCGATAACAGCCAGATCATGCGGGCAGTTCCCTCAGGTCGGGCAGCCCCGGTGCGCCGGGCAGCCCCCTTGTACTCGGCGGGCGGTCGCCCGCCTCGATACTGGGCCCTACGTCCATCCAGCGGACTCCTGAAGGAGCTCGGCGATCACGTCCCGCGTGGCCCGTCCGTCCGCCTCTGCTTCGAAATTGAGCACGATCCGGTGCGCCAGCACTGCGGGCGCAACGGCCTGGACATCATCGTACGAGGGGATGGGGTCACCACGAAGGGCTGCCCTCGCCTTGGCGCCGAGCACGAGATACTGAGACGCCCGGGGGCCGGCACCCCAACTGACGTACTTCTCCGCCACCGGTGCCGTCTCGTCCAAATCGGGCCTGGTGGCCCTGGCCAGGTGGACCGCGAAGGAAACCAGCGACGGGGGCGCGGGGACCCGACGTACGAGGTGCTGGAGCTCGATCAACTCCTTGGCGGACACGACCGGGTGG
This sequence comes from Longimicrobiales bacterium, assembly GCA_965249775.1. GTDB lineage: Bacteria > Gemmatimonadota > Gemmatimonadetes > Longimicrobiales > Gaopeijiaceae > UBA822. The sequence continues at coordinate 1,162,451 of OZ252253.1, read as the reverse complement.
ATCTGCGGGTCCTCCTCTCCGGTGGTGCGCATGGCCACCTCCTCTTCCTCCGTCTTGGAGGGATACCCGATCGGCAGCTCTAGCATGAACCGATCCAATTGGGCCTCGGGAAGGGGATAGGTGCCTTCCTGCTCGATCGGGTTCTGTGTCGCCAGCACGAAAAACGGAGGATCGAGGGTCAAGGTTTCGCCCGCGGCAGTAACCTCCCGCTCCTGCATGGCCTGGAGCAGTGCCGCCTGTGTTTTCGGGGGAGTCCGGTTGATTTCGTCGGCGAGCACGACGTTTGCGAAGATGGGTCCGCGGACGAAGCGGAACACGCGCCTGCCTGTAGAGCGGTCCTCTTCGATCACCTCTGTGCCCGTGATGTCTGTGGGCATGAGGTCCGGTGTGAATTGAATGCGGCTGAACTCGAGGTCGAGCGCCTCGGCGAGCGTACTGATCAGGAGCGTCTTCGCCAGGCCGGGCACACCCACCAGCAGCGCGTGTCCGTTGGCCAGGAGGGATGTCAGAAGGCCTTCGACGACGTCATGTTGGCCCACGATCCGTCTTTCGATTTCGTTTCGGAGCTCCTCGGCGACCTCGGCCACGCGCTGGAGCAATTCGATATCCCGATCTTGAACAACCGCTTCTGTCGATGACGTCATCTATTGCTTCCGGCGTCTTTCAAGGATGCCACGAGCCCTGTGGGCGACGAATCTGGTAACGGCCAAGACCACGCACCCTACCCGCTACCCCGCGCCTGGGTCCCGCTGTCTGCATTCCCAGAGATCAGGTTCGGTCCAATTTGTGGATCCCCGACAGGGGCTATCATGAGCCGCGAAGTTGACTCCGGCCCGCCCCTCCGTCAAGCACGCAGAGATCTCGAAATCCCGCTTTTTTGCCCCACAAGAACTCGCTTGCGCTTTTTTTCACAAGCGTTAAATTTCTTACAGGGTTTGGCTTTCCCACCGGAGTTCCAACCGATGTCAGAGGAAGGAAAACCGGCCGAAGAGAGTCGCGGAGAAATCCTGCGTGCCTCTTCCGAGTTCTTGGGTCACGGGATGGCATTTGCCGCTTCGGCGGCGCTCTTTGGATGGATCGGATTCGTGGTCGGCGGGCGCATTGGGGCCGAGGCGCTACTGACAGTCCTCGGGATCCTTTTTGGGGGTGCGGTCGGCTTTTACAACCTCTATGCCCGGCTCGTGATAAGGCCCCGCGAAGAGCAGGGCCACGAGAAGGGCCACGAGGAGGGTGACAAGGATTGAGAGCCCTGGGTCGGTACGCTTTGACCGGACTCTTGATGATTGTAGTGGCAGTTGCGGCGCTCTTCCCGTTCGTGGACGATGAGGGGAGAAGGGGAGTCTTGCTTGCGGCCGCGGTCGCTTACCCGGTGCAGGTCGCGGCCTTCGGGTTGCTGTTGCGGGCACGGGGAGATCCCTCCCGCTTCTTTGTTTGGTGGGGAGCGGGAGTGGTAGTCAGGATCGGGGTGGTAATAATAATCGGGCTCCTTGCCCTGCGCATCGAGTCCGTTGGAGCTGAAGCCTTACTGCTGTCCTTGGCCGGATTTTTCTTCGGTCTGCTGCTGATCGAGCCGGCGTTTCTCAAGGGTGCAGATAGGGACGCGATAGATTGACAGAGGAGACCATGAGTCTACTCAGAGTGCTTCAAGAGCACGGTCAAGAGGCGGCACAGGCCGCCGGCGAACATGGACCCGAGTCGTCGGGTCCCATGCCTCTGGACGAGCTTCCCGATTTCATCACGCATCACATCAACGATGCGGCGGAGATCGAGTTCCTCGGCGGGCATTGGAGCCTAGAGGCCCTGAGCATCGATCCCATTGGGAGCGGGTTCTTCGCGATCGACCTGTCGCCGACGCGTTACGTGGTGATCATGGTGGTGGTCGCCGTCCTCATGCTGGTGACCTTCATCCCGTTGGCCGCAGCCCTCAGAAAGAAGCCCAAGGAGAGGGCTCCGAGCGGCTTCGCCAACGCCGTAGAGGCGATGATCGTCTACTTCCGTGATGATGTGGTGCGGGCGAATATCGGCCACGGCGCCGACGGCTTCACGCCGTTCATCCTCACGATCTTCTTCTTCATCCTGGGCATGAACCTGATGGGACTCACGCCCCTGGGGATCACGCCTACCGCGAACATCTCCGTGACCGCCGCGCTGGCCCTCATCGCCTTTATCGTCACCGAGATTGCGGGATTCAGGGCGCTTGGTCCGGCCGGCTACGCCCGTACCATCTTTTTCCTCCCTGCCGGTCTACCGGGCTTCATGAAGCTCCCAATGCTCGTCATCCTGACCCTCGTCGAGTTCTTGGGGAAGTTTGCGAAGCCGATCGCATTGGCAATTCGTCTCATGGCCAACATGACGGCCGGCCATACGCTGATTCTGCTCGTCATGGGAGCGATCTTCGTGCTCCAGAGCTACCTCGTGGGCGTCGCGTCAGTCGGGATGGCCAGCGTGCTCATGATTCTGGAGCTGTTCATCGCCTTTTTGCAGGCCTACATCTTTGCGATGCTCACGTCCGTCTTCATCGGACTGATACGTCACGCTCATTAGCCACCGCCACACAACAAAGGACACACGATGCTGTACGCACTCCTTACAGTCGTTCAGGAAGCCGCCGCGGATGGCGGAAGCTCCATCGGTCTCATTGGTGCAGGTATCGCGATCGCGGGTGCCGCATTAGGGGCGGGGATCGGAATCGGCCCTATCGGATCGGCCGCGGCCCAGGGGATCGCGCGGCAGCCGGAGGCCAAGGGCGATATTCAGACTACGGCGATCATCTTCGCGGCGCTCATCGAGGGCGTGGCCCTCTTCGGTATCGGCATGTCGTTTTTCCTGATCGGAGGATGATGCCCAGACCAGTGCTCTTGGTTCTCGGGGCGTACGCGCTGATTCTTCCTATGCCCCTGGCGCGAGAGGAGGGGGCCGGATGTTCGATCTGAACTTTGGCCTATCAGTCTGGACAATATTTGTCTTTCTCATGCTGCTCGGCATTCTTTGGAAGTTCGCCTGGGGGCCGATCCTGGGGGCCGTGCAGGCCCGAGAGGACGGCATCCAGGAGACGCTCGATAAGGCCTCGAACGAGAGGGACGAGGCAGCCAAGCTTCTGGCGGAGCACCGCGAGCAGATGGCCGATGCGCGTCGGCAAGCACAGCAGATGATCGCCGAGGGCAAGGAAGCGGGCGAGAGAGTCCGGCAGGACATCGAAGAGAAGGCCCGAGCCGAGGGCGATGCGATGATCGAGCGGGCACGGGAGTCGATCGAGCGCGAGAAGGACGCCGCGCTCGAAGAGCTTCGGAAGGAATCCGTGGATCTGGCGTTGGCAGCGGCCGCCAAGTTGGTTCAGGAGAGCCTCGACGAGAAGAAGGACCGTGAGCTGGTCATGGGCTTCATCGAGGAGCTGAGCAGCGAGGGTGAGGTCCAGGCGTGAGAGACGAGACCATCGCGCGTAACTACGCCGAAGCGCTGTTCGAGTTGGCCGAGCGCCACGAAGGCGTCGAGGCCTACGGCACGGGCGTCGAGGTCGTCGCGCGCCTCATCGACGAAAATGACGACTTCCGCCGGTTTTTAGAGACGCCCAGAATCGCCGTGGCGGAGAAAAAGGAAGTAGTGCGTAGTGTTTTCGGTGAGGCGCTGCCCACGAAACTCGTCAACTTCTTGCTGATTGCGCTCGATAAACGGCGTCAACGTCTCCTTCGGGTGATCGCTCGGGAGTACATGGGTCTCATGGACCAGCACTTCAACCGCGCGCATGTGGAGGTGACGCTCGCCCGCCCCTTGGACGAGAAGTCCGTGGAGGAAATGGAGAAGCGGCTGACCGCGGCGCTGGGGAAGACCGCCATCCCGCACGTCCGGGTCGAGCCGGGCATCCTCGGCGGCGCGATCTTTCGGACGGGCGACACGATCTACGATGGATCCCTGAGGCGAAGGCTCGACAGCATGCGCCGAAGGTTGCTGAAGGCCGATCTCCCCAGGATGGGTGAGGTCTGAGGGTACAGATTTGGCCGGCCCATGCCGGCCTTCCTGATGGAATAACGGGATTAGGCAATGGCTAACGAATCGGGACTCCGGGCGAGTGAGATCAAGGGCGTCCTCCTTTCGGAGATCGAGAACTATGGGGAAGCGCTTCAATCTGAGGAAATAGGTGAGGTATTAGAGGTAAAGGACGGAATCGCACGTATTTACGGTCTTACGAAGGCGATGGCCAGCGAGATGCTGGAGATCACTCCGACCGATTCCGACGAGCCCGTGACGGCCCTCGCGCTCAACCTCGAAGAGGACAACATCGGCGCGGTTATCATGGGGGATTGGACCGCGCTACACGAGGGCGATCAGGTCCGGCGGACGGGTCGCGTGCTCGATATTCCGGCCGGACCGGGGTACATCGGCCGGGTCGTGGATGCGCTGGGCGACCCGATCGACGGCAAGGGCCCGGTCGAGCCGATCGAGGAAAACCGGCAGATCGACGTGGTCGCTCCCGGCATCGTGATGCGGCAGAAGGTCAAGGAGCCGCTCCAGACGGGCATCAAGGCCATCGACTCGATGATCCCGATCGGCCGAGGCCAGCGTGAGCTCATCATCGGCGACCGGAGCTCAGGAAAGACGGCGATCGCGCTGGACACGATCATCAACCAGAAGGGCACCGGCGTCATCTGCGTGTATTGCGCCATCGGGCAGCGAGGGGGCAAGGTCGCTGCTGTGGTCGAGACGCTCAGGGAGCACGGCGCCATGGACTACACGGTGGTGGTCGCCGCCAGCGCGTCCGACCCGGCGCCGATGCAGTACATCGCTCCCTACTCGGCGTCGGCCATCGCCGAGCACTTCATGTGGAAGGGCCAGCACACGCTGGTCGTATTCGACGACCTCTCCAAGCAGGCCGCGGCCTATCGACAGTTGTCGTTGATTCTTCGCCGACCACCGGGACGCGAGGCGTTCCCAGGAGACGTGTTCTATCTGCACTCGCGGCTTCTCGAGCGGGCGGCCAAGCTGTCCGACGAGCAGGGCGGGGGATCCATGACGGCTCTCCCGATCATCGAGACACAGGCTGGCGACGTGTCCGCCTACATTCCGACCAACGTGATCTCCATCACGGACGGCCAGATCTACCTGGAGCCCGATCTCTTCAACTCCGGCGTCCGTCCAGCGGTGAACGTTGGGATCTCTGTGTCCCGTGTCGGAGGCGACGCGCAGATCAAGGCGATGAAGAAAGTGGCCGGTCGGCTCCGGCTCGACCTGGCGCAGTACCGGGAGCTCGAGGCCTTTGCGCAGTTCGGCTCGGACCTGGATGCTACTACACAGGCCCAGCTGGCTCGAGGCGAGCGCACGGTGGAGGTACTCAAGCAGGGTCAGTACCAGCCCATGCCGGTAGAGAACCAGGTCTGCGTGATCTTCGCAGCCACCCAGGGGCACGTGGACGAGATCGAGGTTGGGCATCTGAGACGTTGGGAGCGCGGCTTCCACAACTTCCTCGGAACCCAGCACGAAGACGTATTGTCGGGGATCCGCGAGCAGAGCGAGCTCACGGATGAGATCACAGCCGAGCTGGTCGCGGCGATCGAGGAGTACAACAAGATCTTCGCCGCCGAGGTAGAGGCGGAGGCTCCGGCCGAGGGGGCCACGGCCGAGGCCACCTCCTGATGGCGGGTTCGAGCGACGTCAAACGGCGGATCAAGTCGGTGGAGAACACCCGGCAGATCACGCGAACCATGGAATTGGTGGCTACTTCGAAGTTGAAGAAGGCCACGGATCGGGTTCGTGCGGCCGCGCCCTACAGCGACGCGTTGGCGTCGATCGTCTCGAGCCTGTATGCGCCGGAGCTCTCCGAAAAGTTTCCGTTGCTCCGGCGCGCCGAGAAAGTGGAACGGGCCGCCGTGCTGCTTCTCACGGCGAACCGGGGGTTGGCGGGCGGCTTCAATGCGAACCTCATCAAGGAGGCCCGTCTCCTTCTCGAGCGGCTCGCCGGGGAACGAATCGAGACGGACCTCCACATCGTGGGCAAGAAGGGCATCGCCTACTTCCGCTTCCGCGGGCACGCTATCGCGTCGACGCGCGTGGACATCGGGGACAACCCCTCGATGGAGGATGCGGAGTCGGTAATCGCGGGCCTGCGGGACGAGTTCGCCGCAGGCCGGATCGACGCGGTGCACATCGTGAGCTCGGAGTTCGTCTCGGCGATGTCGACGCCGCCGAGGGTCACGGAGTTGTTGCCGATCCAGGGAGCGAGCACCTCTCGTGGACTCGACAACTTCATCCTGACGCCGAAGGCCGAGATCCTTCTGGAGAGGCTGCTACCGGCTTATCTGCGCAATGCAACGTACCGGGCGCTGGTCGAAAACGTGGCCGCCGAACAGGGGGCCCGACGCAGCGCCATGAAGAGTGCTACCGATAACGCGGGCGACGTGCTGGAATACCTCACGCGTTCGTATAACCGAGCCCGTCAGGGTCAAATCACCCAGGAGATCGCCGAGATCGTCGGTGGAGCGGCCGCCCTCGAGTAGGGGCACGGGCCGAACACGGACGGGAGATAGGAATCCATGGCAGAAACGAACATTGGTAAGGTCGTGCAGGTTATCGGGCCGGTATTGGACGTGGAGTTCGATCCGGAGGAATTGCCCGACATCTATAACGCGCTGTCCGTGGAGTCCTCCGGGGACAACGGGAACGCCGTCCGGCTCATCGCCGAGGTGCAGCAGCATATCGGCCGAGGTATGGTCCGGGCCGTGTCGATGACCTCGACCGACGGCGTGACGCGCGGGATGGACGTGGTCGATACCGGAAGCGCGATCTCGGTTCCGGTAGGGCCCCCTGCGCTTGGCCGGATTCTAAACGTATTAGGCGAGCCGGTCGACGAGCAGGGTCCCGTGGTCGCCGAGGAGGGCGAGGTCGAGCGCTGGCCCATCCACCGGGAACCGCCGAAATTCCACCAACTCGAGCCAAAGACCGAGGTCTTCGAGACGGGCATCAAGGTCGTCGACCTGTTAGCTCCGTACGTGAAGGGTGGGAAGACCGGTCTGTTCGGCGGCGCGGGTGTCGGAAAGACCGTCATCATCATGGAGCTCATCAACAACATCGCGATGGAGCATGGAGGGCGTTCCGTTTTCTGTGGCGTGGGTGAGCGGACCCGTGAGGGTAACGACCTCTGGATCGAGATGAAGGAGTCGGGGGTGCTCGAGTCCACCGCGCTGTGCTACGGGCAGATGAACGAGCCTCCGGGAGCCCGCCTCCGTGTGGGCTTGAGTGGCCTGACCATTGCCGAATACTTCCGCGACGTGGAAAAGCAGGACGTACTGCTCTTCATCGACAACATCTTCCGGTTCACGCAGGCGGGATCCGAGGTGTCGGCGCTTCTGGGCCGAATGCCCTCGGCAGTGGGGTACCAGCCCACGCTCGGCACAGAGATGGGCGAGCTCCAGGAGCGGATTACCTCCACGCGCGAGGGATCGATCACATCGGTCCAGGCGATCTACGTTCCAGCCGACGACCTGACGGACCCGGCGCCCGCGGCAGTGTTCACACACCTGGACGCGAGGACCGTGCTGTCCAGGGCGATTTCGGAGAAGGGGATCTATCCGGCGGTGGACCCGCTGGACTCCAGCTCCCGGATCCTCGACGCGCAGTTCCTCGGGGAGCGCCACTATGAGGTGGCGGCCGAAGTGCAGCGTATCCTTCAGCGGTACAAGGACTTGCAGGACATCATCGCGATCCTGGGTATGGACGAGCTCACCGAGGAAGACAAGGTGTTGGTGAACCGTGCCCGCAGGATCGAGAAATTCCTCTCGCAGCCGTTCCACGTAGCGGAGACGTTTACAGGAATCTCCGGAAAGTACGTGCGGCTCGACGAGACTGTCGACTCCTTCGAGCGTGTGGTTGCCGGTGAGTTCGACCACCTACCCGAGCAGGCGTTCTACATGAAGGGCGGAATCGACGAGGTCGTTGCGGCCGGCGAGGAGTTGACGGGCTGATGTCGGAGCTTCAGGTCCGCGTCGTCTCGCCGGAACAGGTGCTCTATGACGGACCGGCCGCGTCAGTGGTCGCCCCTGCGTGGGACGGCAAGCTGGGTATTTTGCCTCGGCACGCGCCCATGATCGCACTTCTCGGCTCCGGAGAATTGTCCATCGATCACCCAGGGGGTGGCAGCGAGCGCTTCTTCGTAGCGGGCGGGGTGCTCAAGGTCGAAGGCGACGATCTGATGATCCTCACCGAGTACGGTGGCACTGAGGCGCCAGAGGAGCTTCCCGCCGGCGCGGAGCTCGACGTGGGTGAGATTCTGGAGGCCGTCGAGAGCGCTGGCTGACGGTCGAATAACACATTGAGCATATGAGGCTCGACCTCCACGTGCATACGACGGCCTCGGACGGCTCGTCGAGTCCGGGGGAAGTCGTCGCCCTCGCAGCCCAGGGCGGTCTCGATGTTTTGGCCATCACCGACCACGACACCGTGGCGGGAATTCCCGCAGCATTGGACGCCGCGGCCGAATCCTCCCTGCAATTGATCCCGGGCATCGAAGTGAGCAGCACCTTCGAGGGTGCGGAATACCACATCCTCGGATACTTCGTCGATCAGGACGCTGATTCGATTCAGGCGCACGAGCGGCACGCTGTCGGAGGCCGCGAGAAGCGGATGGATGAGATGGTGGATCGCCTACGCCGCCAGGGGCTTCTCATCGAGATGGCCGACGTCCTCGATGTGGCCGGCCCCGCGCGGTCGGCGATCGCCCGGCCCCATCTAGCGCGGGCGCTCGTGGTGAAGGGGTACGCGAGATCGGTCATCGACGCATTCGACCGGCTGATCGGAGACGGCCATCCGGCCTACGTGCCTACGCGGCTAGCCACGCCCGAGGAGGCGATCCGGTTGATTCTCGAAGCGGGAGGGATTCCGGTGTGGGCGCATCCGCCCATGGATGCGCTGACCAGGCTCTTGCCGGCGTTCATCGGAGCTGGGCTCAAGGGCATGGAGGTGTATCGGCCTCGCTCTACTGCTGGTCACATCAGGAAGCTGGAGCGAGCGGCCAAGGCGGCGGGACTCTTCGTATCAGGCGGCTCCGACTGGCATGATAGTGAGCGGGGTCATGCCCTCGGCGCCTTCTTTGTCACCGAGGAGGACGTCGGGGGGCTGCTCGAGGCGGGCGGGATCTGACGCATCCGCCCACGCCGATCAGATGGCCGCAGAAGGGACTTGCGGCCGGGTCAGGGGGCTCCCCCGAACGGCATGAGTAGCGCCCGCACCGCGTCGGCCGGCTGTGGTGATCCCATGACAGCGCCGATGGCTGCAGATCCGCACGCCCCCGTCTCCGCGACGGCAGGCGCTCGTTCCGAGGTGATGCCGCCGATCGCCACGACCGGGATGGAGACCGCCTGAACCACGCGCCGGAGGCCCTCGAGGCCGATGACGTCTCCCGCGTCGGACTTGTTGGTGGTCGCGTATACGGCGCCGACTCCCAGGTAGTCCGCTCCCTCGGCCTCAGCCCGGGCCGCTCCGGCGGCCGTGTCCACCGAGTATCCGAGGATGAAGGCGTCCGCCGTGGCACCCGCCGTCGCTCCCGCCGTCGCTCCCGCCGTCGCTCCAAGCGTGTCGGTGGCCACGGCCCGGGCGTCCATGATCGGAGGGTCGTCGGGACCCAGGTGCACGCCATCTGCGCCGGCGGCCAGCGCAACATCGAGACGGTCGTTCACGATGAAGAGCGCGCCCGCCGACCGGACGATCGGTATGAGCGTCTGGGCCGCCTCGAACAGCTCGCGTGCGGTGGCGTCCTTGAGGCGAAGTTGGATGGTGGGAGCACCGGCGGCGAGCGCCTCGCGCACGACCTCGGGGAGCGAACGGGGCCGCACCAACGCCTCGTCGGTAATGACGATCAAGCGTAGCCGATCGGCGAGCTGCAAGGATTTCAGGAGCCTTCCTATAGCCCGTCGGCCAGGCGCCTTTCGTTGCTGGCGACCTCTCGAGCGCGATTGTGCTCCTCAAGGCTGTTGGTGAAGATATGGCTGCCGTCCGGGCGCGCCACGAAGTAGAGGTAGCTCTCCTCCGCTGGGTTGAGGGCCGCATGAATGGCCGCGTCACCCGGCGCGCCAATGGGCCCCGGCGGGAGGCCCCGATGTGCATAGGTGCTGTAGGGATTGTCCGCCACCGAGTCGATCGCTGCGAAGAGGAGCCGCGCTCGGCGTCCCCCGAGCGCATATAGGACCGTTGGGTCGGCCTGAAGCAGATAGCCCAATCGGAGACGGTTGTGGTACACCGCGGAGATGGTCGGCATCTCCTCGACCCGCCGTGCCTCGGCTTGGATGATCGAGGCCAGCGTGACCAGCTCGTTCTCGGACATATCCAACGCTTCTAGCCGGGCGACGCGCGCAGGAGTCCAGGCTACCCGATACCGCTCGATCATGGCCTCGATCACGACATCCAGAGGAACCCCTCGGGCGAAGCGATACGTGTCGGGGAACAGGTATCCCTCGAGGCCGGGCCCCGGCACGTCCCAGCGGTTGTGGGCATCTCGATCGCTCAGCCGGGCCCGAACCGTGTCCGCTGGGCGCTCGACGGTCTCTGCGACGCGGTCCACCATGTCGGCGATCGTGAAGCCCTCCGGAATGGTCATGTCGAAGGTCATCATCCGTCCGGTGGTCAAGGTCTCGAGGAGATCACCATAGGACGTCCCGGAGACCAGTACGTAGCGACCCGACTTGATCCGCCGGTCGGCTCCGGTCAGGCGGGCGTAAAACCGAAACCTGCTTGTCCCGGCTACCAGCCCTCGCGTAACCAACGTGTCCAAGACGGAGTCGAATGTGGCGCCGGCGGGAACGGTAACTTCGATGTTCTGGGGGGGGTCGTCATTCGAGCCGAAAGCCACAACCGCCAGCACCACAAGGCCCGCGGCGATGAGGCCAAGGGCGGCGGGGCGCCCCAGCGACCGTGCCTGAAGGTCCCTCATGCCCGAGCCCTGGCATCGAGCCAGCTCTGCAGAATGAGCACAGCCGCCGCCGCGTCCACCCGTCCCTTTTCCTCTCTCTTCCTCTTCGGAAGCCCGAGCCCGCGGATGGCGCGCTCCGCGGCCTTGGACGTGAATCGCTCGTCCACCAGATGAACGGGCACGCCCGCACGCTCTTCGAGCTTGCTCGCGGCCTCGCGGACCGCTCGGGTCCACTCGGTATCATCCCCGGAAGGTGCTAATGGAAGCCCCATCACGATCCCCTGGACCTCATACTGTTCCGCGAGGCCCTGGAGTGTGGCGAGGGGCATGCGCTTGCCGGCTCGCCTCCGGAGCGTGGGCAGTGGCTGGGCGATCGAACCGGTGGGATCACTGACTGCGACGCCCACCCGCCGCTCCCCGAGGTCGATTCCCAAGACGCGCATATCCCCCTTTACGACGGCTAGGATAGATTATGTTTCGACATCCAAGAGACTAGCTGAATATAAGCCCAAATGAAGGTCGGGCGTCTCAGCTAATTTGAGCTTAGGCGATCAGGTGTATGCGCCGAGACGTGAGCGGGCACGCGGGACGGCTAGCCCAGCGAAGAGGAATCGATGATGAAGAGGAGTCTATGATGGATGAAGAGGAGTCGATGATGGATGAGGATCACGTAGCGCACTCCGTGACGATTGTATCGGTCTTCCTGCTGGGGGCGTTGGTGGGTGCGGGTATCGCTTTGCTTGCCGCTCCCGACGCCGGTGTCAGGACGCGCAAGAGGATCCGGAGGGTCGCCGGAGAGCTGAGGGAATCCGCCAGCGATCATTGGGACGATCTGGCCGCAGACGTCAAAGACAAGGTAGACGACGCCGTGCGAGGCGCCCGTAAGCGTATCGCTGTGAAACGGAACTAGAGGGCCGTCAGCGGCCTTCCTCAGTTTGCTGGAACTCGGAACAGGCCGAAGTCGTCGCGGTCGCAGTACTCCGTGGGCTCGGTGCCCGGAAGGAACATCTCCAGGATCTGCTCCTCCTGAGGGCACCACTGGGAGGCGAGTTTCCCGGTGGAACGGTCAACGAGCCTGGTCACCAGCCCGTCCGGGATCTCCCACGGCTCCGGGATTGGAATCATCGGCTCCCGTAGCTCCTGGTCGAGAGCGTTTGGATCACCGTAATACACACGCCGCATGAAGTTGCCCCACACGGGTGCCGGGGCGCCGGCGCCGGTCGCCCGTGGATAGATCTGCTGAGGAGTGTCCATCCCGAACCAGACCGTCGCGAGCAGGTTCGGCGTAAAACCATTGAACCAGATGTCCGTGCCGTCGTTCGTAGTGCCGGTCTTGCCGCCGGCCACGACTTCCCTCGGCAATCCCGCCACGTTTCTGATGGCTCCGTATCCGGTTCCACCCTCCCCATCCACCACCCCTTGAAGCATGGAGATCATGATACGGGTCACGAGAGGGTCGAGGACCTCCGTACGTTCGGGTCGTGGGTCCCAGAGTACCCGTCCCGCGGCGTCCTCCACCCGTAGGATCGGGAAGGGCCGCACCTTGGTGCCCTGGTTCGCAAACGTCGAATAGGCCTCGGCCATCTGCAGGGGGTATACCTCCACCGCCCCGATGGCCGTCGAGGGGTAACGTTCGATCTCGCTTCGAATTCCCATACGCTGCGCCGTCTGCGCCACGGTCTCGAGTCCGATCTCCTGGCCCAGCTTGATGGCGATCAGGTTCTGAGATCTCATCAGGCCCCGACGAATGGTCATCGGACCCTCGAAACGTCCATCGTAATTGGTGGGTCTCCACTCCGTTCCGTCGGGCTGGACCGTCATGTACGGGCTGTCCAGGACCACATACGTAGTGGGGATGCGGCTGGCTATGGCGGCTGTGTACACGAAGGGCTTGAAGCCCGAACCGGCTTGGCGAAGCGCCTGTGTTGCTCGGTTGAACTTCGAGAGGCCGAAGTCCCGGCCGCCGATCATCGCCCGCACCGATCCGCTCCAGGGGTCCAGAGCGACGAAGAGCCCCTCTACGTAGGAGACGGAGTCAGGCAGCGCCACACCTGCGGCGAGCGAATCCTGGTACGCCTGATACGTTATGTGCGTGAAGCCGGCCCGGGCCTCGATGCCCTCCCACCCCTCCTGCATGGACGTCTCAGCGGCTCGTTGCATGCGCACGTCGAGCGTCGTGTATACGTTGTATCCGGCTGTGTAGAGCTGGCTTCCGAAGCGCTCATCCAGCATCTGACGGACCCACTCCACGAAATAGGGTGCGATGGTCCCGCCATCCTCCGCGCGCTCGGTGGGAATCGGAGCGTTCGCGTATAGCTCGAAGTCTTCGGCAGGGATCACACCCTGATCGATCATTCGCCGGAGCACGAGTCGCCTCCGGCTTACCGCATTATCAGGGTTTCGAATCGGACTGTAGTACTCCGGACGGTTTACAATAGCGGCAAGAAGGGCGGCCTCCGCGGGGTTGAGGTTCGCGGCATTCTTGCCGAAGTAGTTTCTCGCTGCGTACTGGATTCCGTACCACCCATGCGCGTAGTTGACCTCGTTCATGTAGGCTTCGAGGATCTGATCCTTCGTGTACGCTTCCTCCAGGGCGAAAGCCACCCAAATCTCTTTGAGCTTCCGTACGATGAGCCCCCACCCGGATCGGATTCGAGCGTCGACGGACGTCTCGAACATGTTGCGGGCGAGCTGCTGCGTGATCGTGCTGCCGCCGCCTTGGCTCCCGCTTTGGCCGGTGAGAAGGCCGACGGCCGAACGTGCCATCCCGCGCGGGTCGATGCCTCGGTGTTCGTAGAAGCGCTTGTCTTCCACTGCCACGAACGCCTGCGGCACGTACTCGGGGAGAGCGTTGATGGACACCGGCGTCCGGCGCTCGATCCCGAGCTCGGACAACAGGCGTCCATCGTGACTGTAGAGCCTGCTGGCTTGTTGGGGCTGGAAGGTCCGGATCTGTGCGATCGACGGGCAGTCTGCGCAAACGTTCCGCCAGGCGCCGCAGGCAGCGCCGACGCCGAGCCCCAGGAAGAGAACCGTGCCGAGGGCCATTACGCGGGGATCCCACAGCATCTTGATCACGGACATCGATCCTCCCGTTGTTTCGCGGTCGTCTCCGATACCCCTTCACTGAGGGCGCCTACTCGCCGACACCTTGGATGGACATCGTGCAGTACCGGTCAGAGGTCTCTAGGGTCCCTCAAAGCAATATAGTCTCTTGACCACCCACCGTTGTCGTCGACGGCCGCTCACATTTCGTCACCATCCCAAGAGAATGCACTTTTCGTGCCAGTGATCCGGCCCTTGACCATGGTCACGCTGTCCATCAACGTCATTTTTTGGGACGCTCAACTGGAACCCGAACTTGAAGCATACTCCTCGACGCGTCGAAAAGCCGTGGGGCTACGAGCTCATCTGGGCGGACACGAGTGAGTACGTGGGTAAACTCCTGCACATCGCCGCGGGCGAGGCCCTTTCGCTGCAGTACCACGAGCGGAAAGACGAGACGATCCACCTCCTCACGGGCGAGATGCGTTTTTCGGCGGGGAGCTCCGAGACGGACCTCGAAGACATCGACTTGCGGGCCGGTGAGAGTTTCCACGTTGCAACAGGAACGGTGCACCGCATGGTCGCGATCACAGACTGTGACGTTCTCGAAGCGTCGACACCGCACTTGGACGACGTCGTTCGTTTGGAGGACCGATATGGAAGAGCCCCAGCCGATGGGTGACGTCCCACCCGGATCCGTCGGAAGCTCGCGTCGAGGCACGATGGCGCCTCTCGTCCTGCCGCTCCTCCTAGCGAGTCTGGCGTGCGACAGTCCCGATGATACGGGGCTCGTAACATCCTCCGATCCGAGGCTCGCCGAGATTGCGGTTCGGATTCTACCCGACCTCGCATCCCGCTCGGGAATGGAGCTTCGAGACCCGGTGCGCGTCGAGCGCCGCTCTCGGGGGGAGCTCGAGCGGTACTTGGAGTCCAAAATCGACGAGGAGTTTCCGGAGGGGCGCGCAGAATTGCTCTCCGAGGCTTATGGGCTCCTCGGCCTCGTTCCCGGTGACATGGACTTGAGGGGCACGCTCAAGGCCCTCTATCTCGAGCAGGTTGCCGGCTTTTACGATCCGGACTCCACGACCCTGTTCGTGCTCGACGACCAACCTGACGAGGCAATCGAGTCTCTCTTGGTCCACGAATTGGTTCATGCCATCCAGGACCAGAACACGGATCTCGATGCCGTCACCGCCCCCGGCCTGAGCAACGACCGTCGCGCGGCCGCTCAGGCGGCGATCGAGGGGCATGCGACCCTGGTGATGTTCGAATTTCTGATGCAGGGGCAGGGCGGGGCGTTGGACCTTACGGACCTGCCAGATTTCTCTGAGAGTTTGGGCCCGGCTTTGGAGGTGGCGAGAATGGAGTCACCGGCTCTTGCTCGGGCGCCCCTCGTCTTGCAGGAATCCGTCTTGTTTCCATACAGAGGCGGAGTACGATTCGTCGAGTTTCTTTGGAGGGAGCGAGGGGGCCGTGCCCCACCATTCGGTTCCGACCTCCCGCGCTCGACGGAGCAGATTCTCCACCCCCAGGGCTTCGCGCACGGGCAGCAGGACCTGCCTCGACGGGTCGGCGTGGTGGTGGAAGACGGGTGGAGCCGACTCTACGAGGACACGTTGGGTGAGCTGGAGTTGGGCATTCTGTTGGAAACGGTGGGAGCCTCTCGGGCCTCGGCGTTTGGCTGGGCCGGGGATCGCTACGTACTCCTGGGCGACGGCCAGGGAGATCGCTCGCTCGCCTGGTTTGGTGTCTGGGACACCGAGGCTCAGCGCGACGAATTCGTCCGCGCGTTGGAGCCGCACCTGTCGGCCTTCCCCAAGCCGGCGTCTCTGACGGCGCTGGAGATTGGGGGCCTTCCGGCGACCCGGCTGCTGGTGGGGGACGCGCCGGAGGTAACAGCGTCCGTCGAAGATTTGAACCCCGAATGACCGATAAGGCAGCCCCGATTGCTGTCACGACGAGCGGAGCCAGTGGGCCCTACAAGGTGCTTGTGGGCCGCGGCCTGCTCAGCTCGTTGGCCGCGCTTCTGGAGGAGTACGCGCCGGCTCATCGGTACGCTCTGGTCTCCGACTCCAACGTGGCCGCGCTCTACGGAGAGTCCACGATCCTTCAGCTGAAGGATGCCGGCTTGAGGTCCGAGCTCTTTCCGTTCGAGGCTGGTGAGCGCAGTAAGAGTCGGACCACGTGGTCCGAGTTGACCGATCGCCTCCTCGATGCCGGATTCGGTCGTGACTCATGCCTGATCGCGATGGGTGGGGGCGTAACCGGTGACCTCGGCGGCTTCGTCGCGGCGACGTACATGAGGGGCATCCCCGTCGTGCAGGTACCGACCAGTCTGGTGGCGATGATCGACGCGTCGATCGGTGGCAAGACGGGAGTGGACGTCGAGGCCGGAAAGAATCTGGTGGGAGCATTCCACGCTCCGAATCTCGTCGTCTCGGATCCGAACGTCGTGGCAACGCTCCCGAGGGCGGAGCGGGCTCAAGGAATGATCGAGGCCGTCAAGCACGGAGCGATCATGGATGAGGCGTACTTCGACGAGCTCGACCGAGAGATGCCGGAGCTCTTGGACGGAGAGGCTGCCTCGCTCGAGCGGGCGGTGGCGCGGTCGGTGGAGCTGAAATCTGCGGTGGTGTCGGAGGACGAACGGGAGGGGGGGCGGAGGGAGATCCTGAATTTCGGTCATACGCTCGGCCACGCGATCGAGGCGGCCTGTTCCTTTCGCGTGCCCCACGGGACCGCAGTCGCGTGCGGAATGATCCTCGAGGCTCGCCTCGGAGCGTCGCTGGGAATGACCGACCCGGCCGTTGTCGAGCGACTCGAGAAAGTTCTGGCGCGTGTGGGACTTCCGATCGACATCCCCGATGGGGCCGCATCAAACGACATCATGACCTATCTTGCTTCAGATAAGAAGGTCCGTCACGGCCTTACGCGCTTCGTTTTTCTTTCCAGAATCGGAGCCGTCCACATCGCCGGCGGATCGTGGAGTCAACCTGTCGATGAGGAGGTAGTGCTGGGCCTCCTCGAACAGCCCTCTACAGCGTAGACGAGAGCGCCTCGGAGTCTGTTCTCGTGCCAGCAAACTCGAAGGAGGTCTAGTCGGTGGGAGGACGATCGGCCGATCTTACGGTGCCGGCGGCCCTCGCCTTGCGTGCCACGACGGATCCGGAAGCGCCCTTCCTTATCTTCGAAGGCGAGGCCGTCACGTTCGGGCAGATGGAGACTCGCGCGGAGGCTCTGGCCGCGTCGCTCCATGGTCTCGGTATCGAGCCCGGAGATCGGGTCGCTGTCGTTATGCCCTCATGGCCGGAGTTCGTTATCTCGATGTTCGCCGTGGCCAAGGTGGGTGCCGTCCTGGTGCCTTTGAATCCGAGACTGACTGCCGATGATCTGCGGTATACCCTCCGCCATTCCGAGGCCGTGGTGGCGATCACAGCGGAAACCCTTGAAGATCTCGACTTCCTTCAAGTCTTCGAAGAGCTGCTGGCTCAGCTTCCTGACCTCAAGTATCTCATCACAGTGGGTGAGGAGGATCTCTGGCACGATGACCGCGTCTTTCAATTCGAGGATCTGCTTTCCGCCGGGGGTGGACGGGACTACTCAGTTGCGGCGCCGCCTGACGCGGATGAAGTTTTCGCGATCCTTTACACGGCCGGTACGACTGGGAAGCCCAAGGGCGTAGAGCTGACGCACGCCAACCTCTTACAGGTGGCGGGGAGTACGGCGGACGCCTTGGGGTTGGACCAAGATGATCGAGTGGTGGGCATCATGGCCTTGTTCCACGTGTTCGGGCTGGGGCCCGGAATCCTCGGTTCCCTCTTGTCAGGAGCGACGCTCGTACTCCAGGACGAGTTTGGACCGGCTGGCGCCTTGGACCTCGTGGAGCGCCACCAGGCGACCGTGCACTATGGAGTGCCGACGCTCTTTGTCGCCGAGCTCCGAGAGCAGACAAAGGACCCAAGAGACCTCGACTCTCTTCGCCGGGGCTTGGTGGCTGGAGCGCCCGTGTCCGATGCTCTCGTGAAGGAGGTACAGGAGAAGATCTGCCCGGAGCTTCTGATTGCCTACTCTCTCACGGAGACGTCCTCGACGGTATGTGTCACTGTTCCTGACGATCCGGAGGCGAAGCGTATCTTCACGGTCGGGCGTCCCCTGGAGAACAATGTCGTCAGGATTTTGGATCCCGATGGAACGGAGTTGCCGTTGGAGAGCGTGGGCGAGATCGCGGTGCGGGGTCCGGGCGTCATGCGAGGGTATTACCGACAACCACGCGAGACCTCCAATTTGCTCGACTCAGACGGATATTTTCTTACAGGTGATCTGGGGATGGAGGACGAGGAGGGCTTCATCCATTTGGTTGGCCGCAAGAAAGAGGTTATTATTCGTAGTGGATCAAACGTTTACCCCCGTGAGGTTGAGGATCGCCTTCAATCTCATCCGGCGGTACGTGAGGCCATGGTGGCAGGAGTCCCGGACGAGCTTCTGGGAGAGGCCATCTACGCGTGCGTCCTCCCTGAGGAGGGTGCCATCGTGACCAGCCAAGAGATACAAGATTGGTGCTCGGTCACACTCGCCGACTACAAGGTACCAGACGTAGTCCAGTTCATGGACGAGTTCCCGTTGACGGGGACAGGAAAGGTCCAGCGGGGCGAGTTGTCGCGCCTCATTCGAGCGGCGCACGCAGAACCAAAGACATGAAGGATCGCCGGGCACTCGAATCAGTGACCCCCCCGACTCCTTCCAGATCAGAGACGCCCCAGTGCGGCTCGAAGGACTGGAACGAGTGGGGAGGTCTCGCGAGTGGAGCCGGCCAACATATTCGCGAGAAGGAAAAAAATGAATCAGTACACTCAGGCCCCCCATGCAGAGGGGCCCAGTAAAGTACCGGCCGATGCTCCCAATGCGGCCCTCCTCATCGACTTCGACAACGTCACGATGGGGATGCGTAGCGACCTCTCCAAAGAACTGAAGAGCCTACTCCAATCTGACGTCATCCGTGGAAAGGTCACGGTCCAGCGGGCGTATGCCGACTGGCGGCGTTATCCGCAGTATATCGTCCCACTCTCCGAGGCGTCCGTCGACTTGATTTTCGCTCCCGCCTACGGGAGCTCGAAGAAGAATGCGACCGACATCCGGATGGCGATCGACGGGGTGGAGTTGGTCTTTATCCGACCCGAAATCGGCACTTTCATTCTTCTCACCGGCGACTCCGACTTTTCGAGCCTGGTCCTGAAGCTCAAGGAATATGGAAAGTACGTGATCGGTGTGGGGATCCAGGAGTCCAGCTCGGATATCCTGGTTCAGAATTGCGACGAATACTACTCCTACACGAGCCTTACCGGGCTTCGAAAGACGACCGAGGCTACCGGTAAGGACAACGATCCGTGGGATCTCGTGGAGAGGGCGGTGAGCCGAATGTCCTCACGGGGTGACGTCATGCGCTCCGACCGCCTCAAGCAGGTGATGCTGGAGCTCGACGGAAGGTTTAGCGAGGGCAACTTCGGCTTCAGCAAGTTTTCCAAGTTCGTCGCGGAAGCGGCCAATCGGGGCCTCGTCCGGCTCCACAAGCTCGAGAATGGGCAGTACGAGATTAAGGCCGGCTCGAGTCGGAGCGTGGCCGACGATTCAGCTGCCCCGAGAGAGCCCAAGGCGCGGAGTCGGCCCGCCGCGCGAAGAGGAAGACAGGCGAAGGCCCCGCGAGGCGAGAAGGCCGGCGGTGGCGAGGCGAGGGACGCGGAAGGACGGGAGGCGCGGGAAGGGTCCGAGCGCTCGGGCCCGGCGGGAGACATGGAGGCCGAGCCGCTCCGTTCCGCCTACGATTTGATGCTTCGGTGCCTTCAGAATCTCAAGCAGATGGGAAAAGATTCGGCTCGTGACTCGGACGTCAAACGAAAGATGTTGGCGGGCGACCCGGGTTTCGATGAGGGAGAGCTGGGCTTCGGCAAGTTCAGCCGCTTCCTCCTTCAGGCGGAGGAGCACGGCGTGATCTCTCTCTCGAAGACGGCGATGGGCAACTACCGCGTCTCGCTTGCGGACTCCACCACAGGTCCTCCGTCCGTGGCTGAGGATCGGGCGGGCGAAGACGAGGGACGGCCAGCGACGTCGACCACGCCAGCACCAGAGGGCCCGCCAACAACAGAGGAAGCCGGCCTCACCGGACGACTGGGGCCCCGAGGAGGCTCCGGGGGTCGAAGAGACAGTTACAGCCCGGTGGACGGCCCTGTCTTGCTGGAAGGGCAGGCTGTGGGTAGGGCAGGTGGAACGCCAGACGGGTCCTCGGCCGGACCCGCGGCCGCATCGTCGTCGGCATCCGTGGCCCCAACCGCGGTCGATATCAGCGGGCTCGGCTTGCCCACGAGCGAGCGGGCGATCGTCAGCTATCTGACGAACTCCTACGGGGGCGTCGGCAAGAAGACAGCCGAAACCCTGGTGGAGGCCTTCGGTCCGGACATCTTCGTCGTGTTCGAAAACGAACCTGGTCGCGTGGCCGAGATCGTCCCCCGGCGCGCGCCTCAAGTATTGGCCGAGTGGAAGGCCGACTTGGCCCGGCGGTCCGTGAAGTCCCCGAATGAACAAGAGGCTCCGCCAGAGTCTGATATCGGGACGGAGCCATCCCTAGCGAGAGAATCTTCATTTTCCTCTCCTGCGCCGGTAGACGATTCTGCTTCCTCCGCTCCCGTTCCCAGATCGGGTGGGAACAGGCGTAGGACACGACCGAGTCCGAGGCGTCCGTCTTCGTCCGGTTCGGACGAATAGCAGGCCATCGAGGGAGCACAATGGGAATCGGGCCGTCGCCTGTGGTGATGCCGCCTGCCTTGTGGAGTGGCAGGCCCGAGCCGGGCACGTTGGACCGCTCCTTCTTCGATCGACCCGCGCAGAGGGTCGCCCCCGATCTGCTCGGCGCGCGACTCGTGTCGACCCTGGAAGGGCAGCGTGCGACGGGCGTGATCGTTGAGGTCGAGGCGTATCTCGGCCCGGATGATCCCGCCTCTCATGCCGCGGCCCGTATCGGGAGGACGCGACGCAACACCTCCATGTTCGGGCGAGGGGGAACGGCTTATGTCTACCTCAGCTATGGCCTTCATTGGTGCATGAACGTGGTGACCGGACAGATCGGTGAGCCCTGTGCGGTACTTCTACGGGCCGTCGATCCGATCGAGGGTCTGGACGTCATGGCCGCCCGGAGAGGCCGTGAGCGGGATTTGACCTCGGGCCCCGGCCGGGTGGGCCAGGCGTTCGGAATCACCGATGCCTTGGACACGCATGACTTGTCATCGCCTCCCCTGCGGCTACTTCCCGGCTGGTCGATTCCGCCTGAGTCGATCGATGTGTCCCCTCGGATTGGCGTCAGCCGGGCGCAGGACTGGCCGCTCCGCTTTTCTGTGCGGGGCAATGCTTGTGTGTCCCGGGCTCGCCCACTGGCGCAGCCGCTGGCGCAGCCGCTGGCACAGCCACCGGCGCAGCGATCAACGCGGCTTGAGCGGTCCATTTGAGCCGGATACGTTTCGTTTCCAAGTCGTTGTCTTGCAACCGATTGGAGTGAGTGAGCTTGGACATCGTCGTATGTGTAAAACGGGTTCCCGATACGGAGACGCGCGTTCGCTTTTCCGACGGCGCCACGGTGATCGAACCCGAAGGGGTCAAGTATATCGTGAGTCCCTATGACGAATACGCACTCGAGGCCGCCTTCCGCACGACCGAGGCGAGGGGGGAGGGCCGGGTCACGGTGATCACGTTGGGCGACGAGGATTCCCAGGAGACACTCCGGGCGGCACTTGCCGCCGGGGCCGATGCGGCGGTGCTGCTGCGAGCTCAGGGGTCGGTGACCATGGATGGGCTCGCCACGGCCAAGGCGTTAGCGGCTGAGCTGGACACCCGGGATGAGCCGCTCGTCCTCTTCGGGGTGAAGGCCGGAGACGATGATCAGCAGCAGGTCGGCCCGATGGTAGCGACGCTGCTTGGCCGCCCATGCGCATCGAGCGTTACGAGCTTCGAGGTGGATGAGGGGGTGGTACGGTGTCATCGAGCCGTGGAGGGGGGGAGGGAAGTGGTGGAGTTGGACCTTCCGGCGGTCGTGACCCTCACGAAGGGTGAGTTCGAGTTACGGTACGCATCACTGAAGGGGATCATGGCTGCGAAACGGAAACCGCTCGATGTGAAGGACGCCGATCTTCCGGAAGGGCGGCTCAAAGTCGAGCGGCTCGATTATCCGCCGGAGCGGTCCGCGGGCCGCATCGTTGGTGAAGGGGCTGAGGCCGTACCCGAATTGGTGCGGCTCCTTCGTGACGAAGCAAACGTCCTCTGATGATAGGAAAGAGCTGACATGGGTGACGTGCTCGCCGTTGCGGAGCAGCGAGATGGGAAGATGCGTCCCGTGGCGAACGAAGTGGTCACGGTGGCTGCCGTCGTTGCCGAGGGGCTTGGAGGCTCGACGCATGCGCTGGTCCTGGGTGGTACCGGGGTTGGGGAGCAAGCCGGTGACCTGGGAAGCTTCGGAGCGGAGATCGTGCGAGTCGGTGAGGACCCCTCACTGGAGACCTACGTGCCCGAGACCCATGCGGCGGTGATCGCGGAGGCAGTCGTTTCGCACGGCTACGCTGCGGTTCTCTTTGCGGCGACGGCGCTCGGAAAGGACTTGGCACCGCGCGTTGCGGCTCTGGTCGATGCCCCCCTCGCCTCCGATGTGACGCATGTGGAGGTGGACGACGGTAGGCTCGTGGGAGTACGGCCCATTTACGGGGGGAAGGCCCTGGCTCGGATCGGATTCGACGCTTCTCCAGCCATCCTCTCGTTGCGGCCGAACGCCTTCGGTACGAACGGATCTCAGGCGGACGCACGGATCGAACCCTTTACTGCGGCCATTCCTGACGCCGTTCAGTCGCGGATCGTGGACTTACAGGCCGCCGAGAGCGGCTCGGTGGACGTTGCGGAGGCTGATGTTATCGTGTCCGGTGGACGAGGCATGAAGGGGACGGAGCACTGGCCCCTCCTCGAGGAGCTACGGAACGCCCTGGGCCCCGGTACGGCGTTGGGCGCTTCGAGGGCGGTCGTGGATGCTGGATGGCGGCCACACGGTGAGCAGGTGGGCCAGACGGGCAAGACTGTCGCACCGAAGCTCTACTTCGCTGTCGGCATTTCGGGTGCTATTCAGCACCTCGCCGGAATGAGAACTTCTCAAACGATCGTTGCCATCAACAAGGATCCCGACGCACCGATCTTCGCGGTAGCGGACTACGGTATCGTGGGCGACGCCTTCGAGGTCCTCCCGAGGCTCACCGCAGAGATCGCTGCGTTGCGGTCCCAAGGGTAAGAGTCGGAGGGTCGAGTCTCGCCCTCGATGGTCAGGGTGCTGGAGGGCCTCCAAGCAGGGCGACGGGGTCCACTTGGTGGCCGCGACCCCGAATCTCGAAGTGCAGATGCGGTCCCGTAGCGTTCCCTGACTCTCCGCTGAGCCCCAGCGCCTCATCGATCGTGACACCCTGACCCTCGACCACGAGGATCTCGGAAAGGTGCGCGTAGATGCTGAGGATTGCATCTGGGTGATCGACCCAGACAACGAGTCCGTAGTCGGTCATCGTGCCGGTGAAACGAACCTCTCCACTCGACATGGCGTACACGGGTGTGCCGGTGGGGACGACGATATCGACGCCCCGATGGATGGTCGGGCCCTCGGTCCCCCATCGGAGGCCGAAAGGGGCGATGAGCGGTCCCTCGACCGGCCAACGGGGAAGCCCGCATGCGACCATTCCGAGCACGGTTGTCGCGGCGAGAATACGCCCGCAGAACTGGGTCATCCCACGACCCGCTGGCTCACGTCGGCCGGTGTGGAGGAGAACCCGCGGGGATCGTCGAGAAGCATGACCTCGACGGGCGCTCCGCGGGGAATCGACCTCACTCCTTCCGGAATGACCGCCAGGCCGTCTGCAGCTCCAAGACTCCCGACGAGTCCGGATCCTTGGGGACCGGTGAGCGAGGCCTCGAGGTCGACACCCGAACCTTTCAGGCGTACACGTAGGAATCCCGTGACATCCTCTGCGCTCGTGAGATCCTCGACCGCCAGCGCCGAGACGGTTGGCCGGTGAAGCCTTGCGTGGCCCGCCAACGCCAGCAGAAAGGGCCGGACGAAGAGCTCGAAGGTCACGAATGCGGAGGCCGGGTTTCCCGGGAGCCCAAAGACCGTTTGGCTGCTGCTGCCCTCCATGGGCAAATGCCCGAAGCTCATCGGGCTTCCGGGCCGGATCTTGACCCGCCAGAAATCCAGCTGAAGACCGAGGTCTTCGAGAACGGTCTTGAAAAGGTCTGCCTCTCCCATGGAGGCCCCACCCAGAGTCACGAGCACATCGGCGTCTGCCGCTCTCGCGAGATGGTGCTCGATGTCCGCCCGGTCGTCGCTCGCGATGCCCAGGCGCAGGGGGATTCCACCGGCCGCGCGAACGCCCGCGGACGCGTAGTGACTGTTGCTTTCAGGAATCCGGTGAGGGTCGAGAGACGGATCATTCAGGTCGATGAGTTCATCGCCGCTCGCCAGGATAGCAACTGTGGGTCGGCGGTGGACCGAGACCATGGACACGCGCGCCGCCGCCAGCACGCCGATGTGCCCGGGACCGATTCCGGTGCCGGACGCCAGGGCGATTGCACCCTCGGGCCAGTCCTGACCCGCCGGTCGAATATGACGACCTCGATCGCGATCGGAGTAGACCCGCAGGTTTCCGGGATCCGTCTCTTCACGATCGGTATCCTCGACGCGAATCACACAGTCGGCACCCTCCGGGACCTCCCCCCCCGTCATGATTCTCACGGCCTCGCCGGAGCCGACAGCGCCTTCGAAGCGTGTCCCCGCATGGATCACTCCGGTGACCGCCAGGACCAGGGGGTGGTCCTTGGTGGCGCCGGCCACGTCGTCGCCTCGGACCGCATAGCCATCCATGGCGCTGTTGTCCCACGGAGGAAGGGCTCCGGGTGCCAGGACGTCGTGGGTGAGAGCGCGAGCGAGCGCCTCTTCGAGCGGTACGGTCTCGGGGGGGAGTGGGGAGACGTTGCGCAGGACGCGGGCGAGGGCCTCGTCGAACGGAAGCCAGTCTCCGCTTCTAGACTCGAAGGCCGGCATTCGTCTCAATAGCGCCAGCTCGCCCCGAGCACGAGGGATTTCGTGGAGACCCACTCACCTTCGGTGTTCTCACCGAGAGGGTCGACGGAGAATGTGAGCCATCCCACTGGTGTTACGATCTTCCAGAGGTTCCACACACCTTCGAGACGGACGGAGATTTTGTTTGAAATATGGAAATTGGCGCCGCCGGTAACAATTCCGGTGATGCGGGTGCCGAAAGAATACCATTGAGTGGAGGGCATGGCCGCGACAGTCTCCACGATGCGGTCCACCCCAGAGGAGAAGGCTAGCCCTCCCCCGAACGTGACGAAGGGCTGGAGACGATGCCATGTTCGCCCGCCCGTCAGGTTGAGGCGAAGCCGTGCGTCGAACAGGAGGATGTCGATGTTGCTCTCTCCGATGACGCGGTCATCCACGGGTCTCAACACATCGAGGACCTCTCGCTTCGAGTCGAACCATGTTCCGGTGAGGTCCAAACTCAGCGAGCCGAACGAGGGGGCCCAGCGACCACCGAAGGTGGTGGCGTCTTGTGGTCCCAGCCCGAGCTGGCCCGGATTGAGGTCGCTCTTCCCCCAGAAAAAGGCCAACTCTTGTGAGTTTTCGATGAACTTGTACGGTGACGGAATGGTCTGGCCGGCGATGGGGGAATTCGCTACCGCGATGGAAAACAAGATCGCTAGGGCGGCGAATCTCAGGTCGGGCATGGAAGCATGTTTACAATCCGGTCGTTGGGAATTGACGACGGGCACTCGCTCGAACACATTTTCAAAGCGATTGGCCGCGTGCTGCACTGGCCGCCAAGGTCGTCCTTTCAACACCGTCTGTCGAGGATCGTTTCAGTATGATGATCGTCCCTTCCCGGCGACTTCGGTTTCCTTGGGTGGTGTGCTTTCTCTGTCTCCTGTTGGCGGGCGGCGAGTTTGTAGAAGGCCAGTCCGCGACGTTGACCACGGAGGAAAACTTCCGAGCCCAGCAGAACGGGACGCTGCTGGGGCAGCTCCGCGCCGGCATGAGTCTGGAGGTGCTCGAGTTGACGGAGGACTGGGTGCAGTTCGATCTCGACGGATGGGTCTGGACCCAATCCTTGCAGGCGACCAACCGAGGGCGCTTCGACTTGGTGGTCTCCGTCCAAGGCGGGGAGAACATCCGAGGTGGGCCTGCGGGAGAGATCCTCGGCCACCTGGAGGAAGGCACGCTTCTAGAGAGCGTGGAGCGGGTTACCGACTGGGCTCGCGTGCGTAGGCGAGCCTGGGTGTGGCGAAGATCAGTGGCGTTGTTCGGTGGGGACGACACATCCGGTGGTTCTGAACAACGGTCCGGCTTCACGGTGTCGTCCAGTGTGGGCGATGGTGGAGAATGGGCTCTGGGTGGCCGGGCCGGTGCTCCGATTCTCAGCGCCCCGGACGGAGACACGCTGGCCATTTCGGCTTCAAGCGCGAACCTCCGAGTTCTGGCGAGGGAGGGGAACTGGGCGCGGGTTCACCTGGAGGGATGGATATGGCTCCCTGAGGATGTGGACGAGGGCGCCGGGGCGTCCGTTCGCACCGACGTCACCCTCGAAAGCGTGGCGGCGGCGCCGGACGATTACCGTGGCGAGGTTCTCCAGTGGGACCTTCAGTTCATTTCACTGGAAAGGGCTGAAGAAATCCGAACGGACTTTTACGTAACCGAGCCGTTTCTGTTGACCAGGATGGGGGACGGCGGTCAGGGCTTCGTTTATGTAGCGATACCGCCGGAGCGACTCGAGGAGGCTCAGGGTCTCAACCCGCTGGAGCGAATTCGGGTCCTCGGGCGCGTAAGGACCGGGTCCGCCCGCCTCACGGGAAGTCCGATTCTCGAGTTGTTTTCGCTCGAGAGAATCCCCTAGCCATCGCCGGAGGGCGGGGTGGAGGGGTGAATCTTCTCCGGAACGAACGCGTAGTATGGAGTGTCTACTTCCTTCGGGGAGGACTCATTCGTTGGGGGCAAATGCGCTGTTCGACCTGCGGTGAAGATCTAAGAGAGCACGAGACCGCCTGCCCCACGTGTGGGGCGGCGGTATTGAAACGGCCCATGGTGAGGCCTACGGGCCTCGAGGTTCGCAGTTGTCCGCGATGCGGCCACGTAGGGACCGGCGTGAAGCACTTTCAGCGGCCCAGCCACGTCGGGGTACTCCTCGGGCTCTCGGTGTTCACCTGGTTCACGATGGGGTTGGGCGGCCTCGTATACTATGTCGCTCGGCGCAAGCGGATGATCTGTGCGCAGTGCGGCTTGGGCTGGCAGCACGCTAGGATCCCGGGCCCGGGGTTTGGCGATCCCCCGCCTCTTGGGGCCTCAGCCGGCACGGATCCTGTCGACCACAACACCGGAACCGGCGCGGAGCGAGGCCTCCCAAGGAGGGGCCTGGGGCGCCGGGTAGTCGGCATCGCGGGGGTGATCGTCGCGGCCATCATGCTGTCGGTCGGTGTGGTCGGCTTGGAGTTCGAGGTGATCATGACGGGGGGGGTGATTGGGGCTTTGGGTACCGCCACCACCTGGTGGGGGCTCCAGGCGCGTGAGGCCAGGCGGCTTGCGCTCATGGCCCGGCTTCAGCAGCGCGTGCTTCTTTTTGCCACCGAAAAGGGTGGAACGTTGACGGTGACGGAGGTCGCCGCTTCGCTGAACCTATCGCTTTCGGCGGCCGAGGATGTGTTGGACTCTATGGACGACGGTCTGCGCGTCCGGTCCGATGTCACGAGTCAGGGGATCATCGTGTATGAATTCCCCGAGCTCACCCACCACCCCAGGCTCAAATCTGAGTCCACCGGATAGAGCCCAGCTAGATAAGACCCGCCGGATGGAACCTGATTCACTTCAGTAGGACGGCTCCACCTCGCCCCCGCCGGCCACGCGAGCAATCCACACGCCCGCGATGATGATGATTGCGCCCATGATCTGTGTGAGGCTGGGATCCTCACCGAGCCATAGAGCAGCGGTAGCGAGGGCCACGACGGGCACCAAGTTCGAGAATGCGGCGGTTCGCGGTCCACCGATGTGCTCCAGGCCATGGTTCCAGATGAGATAGGCGACGGCGATCGCCAAGACTCCCGAGTACACGACGCTTAGCCAGCCGACCCCGGAGATAGCTCCGAGGTCCGTAGACAAGAGAGGTCCGACTCCTGCTGCGACCAGGCCGATAGTCCCCACCCAGAGCGTCCACGAGGTCACGGCCAGGGCTCCGTACGTACGAGTGAGATCCTGTGTCCCGACCGTGTAGGCGGCCCATGTGATGGCGGCCAGCACGAGCAGGAGATCGCCCACCAACAGTCCGTTATCCAATCCGAAGCCGCCTTCCCCGCCGAGAACGACGAGCACCATCCCGCCCAATGTGGCCAGTACGCCACCCCAGACGGGCAACCCGTGGTGCTCCAAGCCCGTTGCGGACGCGATAATGAGGGTCCACACCGGCGTAGTGGCCAGGACCAGGCCGGCGTTACCGGCGAGTGTCCGGTCGACGCCGTAAATGAAAAGAAGTTGGTAGGCGACATTCGCGAGCAAACCCAAGAAAACAATGCGGCCCCAATGTCGCCGTTCGGGAAACGGAACCGCGCCCGTCAGTCTCAGGAAGACGAAGAGGGTCAACGACGCCAGCACGAATCGAAGGGCGTTGAATGCCAGTGGGTCGAATTCCCTCAGAGCGACCTTGATCACGGAAAAGTTGACACCCCAGATCACGCTCAACCCAATGAGCGCCACATCCGTGCGTAGGTGTGGTGGCCTCGGGCCAGCCTCTCGAGTCTCGAGATTGCTTTGGCGAATAGGGCCAGTGTCGGGGGGTTGAGGCATAGGAGCTCCGTTGTCTTTCCGATGGGGCAAACCTAGCTTTAGACAACCCCCGAGACACCATTTAGCCTATTCGCCCGAACCCACGATGATCTGCATATGAGGAATTTTCTGGATTCGGATGGCGGGGCCTGGGTGGCCACGGTGCGCTCGGACGAGGGCCTCGACTTTAAGGGGCGCCACCACCTCTATTTCCACCCGGAAGGCGCGGAAGACCAGGGAGTGGAGCTTCTCGACGTGAAGTGGAACAGTCAGGAAACCGCCGAGAGGACGCTGGCCACCATGTCCGGTGTGGAGCTTCGAAAGAGACTTCGGTCAGCGCGGGGACGGTCAGCCCTAGGAGGTGGGAGTCGGGCCTCGGTGGAAGTCAGCTAAACGAGCGCCGATCCGGTCCTCGACGCGCTTGGCGGCGCCGGTGGATCGGAGTTCGTTCGAGAGAATGCTGAAGAGTAGCGTCTCGCCATCCCGGGTCGTGACGATTCCGGTGAGAGCGGACACCCCATCGATGGTCCCCGTCTTGGCTCGAAGGTTACGGGCCGCCCGAGTCCCATACATTCTGCGGAGGGATCGACGGCCCGCTTCGGGTAGAGTCGAGACGAACGCGTCCCAATTATCGGAAGCGGCCACGTGCAGCAGGAGCCCAACCAGAGCCCCGGCGCTGGTCCGGTTACCCTTCGACAATCCGGATCCGTCCACGGCCAGAATCTGATCGCCGTCGATCCCGGCTTCCCCCGTGACGAACGAACGCACCGCACTGGCGCCTCCTTCGAAGGATCCTTCGCCGGTCGTGACCTTGCCCATCGTCTTGATGATCGTCTCGGCAAACAAATTGTGACTTTCATGGTTGACGACCGTCAGGTACTCGAGCAGCTCCGGCGACGTATGGTGAGCGAGGAGCTCAGGCTCATCCCGGTCGCCGAGTCCGGGGGCCCAGGACTCGCGTCCGGTGATCCTGGACTCGGCCGGGGCATGAACGGCTCTTTCGGGAGCCCTGACGCCGATGCCGTTGGAGATCAGCACCTCTCTAAGCACCCGGGCGGCGAAAAAGGCCGGATCCGGGACTGTGAGGCGGCGCCAAATATCGGGCCCTCCCTGCCGAATCTCCCCGTCGACACGAATGGGCGCCGTAGGCTCTACTCGGTCCAACCAGAGGTTGGGACGAGGACGGCCCGCCACCGTCTCCGCCTGGTTGCTCACATCGAGCGGAAATCCGAAAGGAATCGTCTCGATCCGAGGCGGGAAGCCCAGGCGAGCCGACGGAAGGATCTGAAGCGTGACGATGTTCTCGTTGAAGGAGAGCGCCGACACTGATGCGGCGAACCACTCGTTCAGGTCCCTCGGATCCCACTCCGGTCCCAGCTCGGGCCCGGAAAAGTACGTCGCGTCGCCGACCACGGCGCCCTCGATACGGGTGATGCCGGCTTCGGCGATCTGGTCGGCGAACGCTTCGAACACATCAGTGCGATTCCGGTAGAAGCGATCAGAGATACCCGGATCTCCCGTTCCGTACAGGATGAGGTCCCCTCGGAGGACCCCGTTCTCGATGGGCCCGTCTGCGAAGACAAACGTCTGGTACCTGAAGAAGGGCCCAAGAAAGTGGAGGGCCGCGGCGGTCGTGGCGATCTTCATGTTCGACGCCGGCGCCAAGAAGCGGTTCTCATCCAGTGCGAACAGAGTGTCCCCCTCCTCGAGGGAGACGACAAGGACGCTCCACTCGGCTCTCCGCAGCGACTGAGTGTTCAGGAGAGCCGAAAGGTCTTGCCGCAGCGTGAGGACGTCTTGACTCGGCGGTGCCCGTAGTTGCGGCCGAACGGTTTCCGGGACCTCGGTCGGCTGTGGAGGTACGGACTCGTCTTCCCAGGCCTGCGAAGTCCAGAGCAAGAGAACCAGACCGGCGATCAGCCCCCCAAAAGGCCTCCTGGCGCGGGCCACGTGATCCCGAATCGTGGGGATCCAGGTCTCGGGGAAGCGATTCGTCTCGGGGAAGCGGATCCTCTTGAGGAGGCCGATCAGGGTGATGCCGTCAGTTGGAGGAGGCGCCGGCCCCGTTACCCAACGGGGGCGTGCAGTCGGAGCAGTACCCCGTCAACTCGAGCTCGTATCCCACCAAGTCGAATCCCTTGGCCCGTGACCGGAGTGTGGCCATGTCCAGGCCGTCGAGCTCACCGGTAACGTCCGACACGCTCCCACAGGCCAGGCAGCGCGCATGATGGTGGGGTTCCTTCCGGCCACAAAACCGGGCCGAGCCGTCCGCGGGATTGAGCTTCTTCGCCAGTCCACAGCTGACCAACGTTTCGAGGCTCTTGTAGACCGTCGCGAGCGAGATTCCGGGCACTTCGGTACGTACATTCAGGAACACGTCCTCCGCGGTGGGGTGGACTCTGCTGCGGGCAACGTGCCTGAAAACGGCGGCGCGCTGATCGGTATAACGATGCCCGTTCTCCTGAAGGGCCCGGCGCAACACCAAATCGCTGGAATTCGCGTTCGATGATTTCATGATTTTACAATATACCCATCGACCCCGGCCTTAGCCATGATCGACGATGCTCGACCTCTGTTGACCCTGGAGCCGTTTATCGAGGCGGTTCAGGACGGTATCACGCGTTCCGGCTGGGTGCTCTCCGGCCTCCAAAAGACTACCAGCCACCAGTTCGAGGGCCGTTGGCAGGGGGAGAGCTCACGTAGCGCCTACCTCTTCTTTCATAACGATGCGAATCCAGACTTTGTGAGCATCGATGTGTACCTGGACGAGACGACGAAGGGCCTCAAGGGGAATCTAGCTCTGGTCGTGCTCGGCCCGGAGTTGGGGCTATTGGAGCCGATGCCCGATCTTCTTGCAGCCCTCGCAAAGGTCACCGCTGACTGTCTTCCTGAGCAGTATCATACCCCATTCGTGGTGCGTTTGAGGATGGATGGCCCGAAGGACGATCCGCCCACCGCCGAGACGGAGGTCCGCATCAAGCTCACCATCCCTGAGGAAGCGTTGAGCGCCGGGGCGAGCGCCGTATCGGCGTTGGCCTCAGCTACTACCACGGCCTTCGAGCGGTCCTTGGGTCATGAAGGCCTCAGGTCTTCACTGATCGAGGCGGGATAACCTCGCTTGCCGTCCGCTGCTAGATCGTCCTACTCTGGCGGGAGCACGCCGAAATTTTTCTGGATCGTTTCGGCACACAGATGGTCCACTTGAAGGCGCGGAAATCGGAAACGGGAGAGTCGAATGAGCGAAGAGGGGCAGGGCCTGGACGTTCTCCTCACCGAGACTCGCCGATTTCCATCCCCCGAACATTTCAGGGAAGGGGCCGTCGTACAGGATCGCGGCCTGTACGAGAGTGCTCAGGCGGACCGCCTCGCCTTTTGGGAGTCGTGGGCGGAGAAACTGGATTGGTTCGAACGATGGCACACGGTGCTCGAATGGGAACCCCCTCACGCCAAGTGGTTCGTCGGGGGAAAGCTCAATGTCTCCCATAATTGTCTGGATAGGCACCTGGATGGGCGACGCCGTAACAAGGCGGCGCTGATCTGGGAGGGAGAGCCGGGCGATGTCCGCGAGTACACGTACGAGAGCCTCCACCGGGAGGTGTGTCAGTTCGCCAATGCGCTGAAGGGCTTGGGGGTAGCGAAAGGGGACCGCGTCGCCATCTACCTGCCCATGATTCCCGAGGCCGCGATCACCATGCTCGCTTGCACGCGTATCGGCGCTCCCCACTCGGTGGTTTTCGGCGGATTCAGTCCGGAATCACTCGCTGATCGTATCAATGATGTCACCGCCAAGGTGCTGATCACTGCGGACGGCGGATACAGGCGAGGGGGAATCGTCCCGCTGAAGGAAAACGCCGACAAGGCGTTGGAGTCCTGCACCACGGTCGAAAACGTCGTGGTGGTGGCGAGAGGGGCGGATCTCACCGCCGAGGTCGATGCCAATATGCAAGCGGACCGTGATCACTGGTATCACGAGCTCATGGCCGGTGCGAGCACGGATTGCATACCCGAGGTCATGGATGCCGAAGACTTGCTGTACATCCTCTACACTTCGGGCACGACAGGTAAGCCCAAGGGCGTGGTGCACACCACCGGTGGATATTTGACCCAGGTCGCTGCGACCACGCAGTGCGTCTTCGATCTGAGGGAGGATGACGTCTATTGGTGCACCGCCGACGTAGGCTGGGTCACCGGACACAGCTACATCGTGTATGGTCCCCTGGCCAATGGTGCGACCGTCCTCATGTACGAGGGCGGGCCCGACTGGCCAGAGAAGGACCGATTCTGGGACCTCTGCGAGAAGTATGGCGTGACGATCTTTTACACCGCACCCACGGCGATCCGGGCCTTTATGAAGTGGGGTGAGGAATGGCCGGAAAAGCATGACCTGTCGAAGCTCCGTCTTCTCGGGAGCGTCGGCGAGCCGATCAATCCGGAGGCGTGGATGTGGTACCATCGCGTTCTCGGCAAGGAACGCTGCCCGATCGTGGATACGTGGTGGCAGACCGAGACCGGCGCCATCATGATCACTCCGCTCCCGGCGGTCACCGAGACACGTCCGGGGAGCGCGACGCATCCCTTTCCCGGAATCTCGGTCACCCTACTCGACGAAACTGGAAATGAAGTGGAGGCTGGCTTCTTGGCGATCACAGAGCCGTGGCCGGCGATGCTCCGCACCATCTACGGAGATGACGAGCGGTACCGCGAGACGTATTGGTCCAAGTGGGATGGGATCTATTTTCCGGGCGATGGCGCGAAGCGGGACGAATCAGGGTATTTGTGGCTTCTGGGCCGGGTAGACGACGTGCTCAGCGTCGCGGGGCACCGAATCGGAACGACGGAGGTCGAGAGCGCGTTGGTGGACCACCCCGCCGTCGTCGAGGCGGCCGTGGTGGGTAAGTCACACGACATCAAGGGTCAGGCCGTCGCCGCATTCGTGACGCTGAAGGGAGGACAACACGGGGACGACGATCTCATCGTGGAATTGAAGAAGCACGTCGTCGAAAAGATCGGAGCGATCGCTCGTCCGGAGACGATTATCTACGCGGCCGACCTTCCCAAGACCCGCTCCGGCAAGATCATGCGGCGGCTCTTGAAGGACGTTGCAGAAGGGAAGGCCTTAGGCGATACGACGACCCTGGCCGACCCGGCGGTCGTGGAGCGGCTGAAGTCTCAGTACGAGGCGGAGGAGGGATGAACCACTCCATGTAAGCGGCTACGCCGCTCTACATGGAGTTTCGTGCCACCTCGCCCCTGACGGGGGGAGACGGACACCTGCGGCCGGTTCCCGGCCGTTGCCACTCATGGCATAAATCAGCGCAATCAGGGCTGCGTTCCAATCGCGGTCCAGGGTGAACCCACAGTGTGCGCAGTGATGGATGCGCTGCGAGAGCGACTTCTTCGTCGTCTCCCAACACCGTGCGCAGCGCTGCGTGGGTTTCAAGGACCGTGTGGGCACCTCCACGAGCTCGGCACCAGCTTCTTCCGCTTTGTACCGAAGCATCGAGAGGAACATTCCCGGTGCGGTGTCCAGGATGGATTTGTTCAGTCCGGCCTTCTGCCGGACGTTCGTGCCCGGGGCTTCCTCGGTACCCCGGGCTGACTTCGTCAGGTTCGCCACCGCCAACTCTTCCGTAGCCAGAAAGCCGAAGTGGCGAACGAGATGGGCGGTTACCTGATGCAAGAAGTCCAGACGTTGATTTCCAACCTTCCGGTGCAGCCGGGCCACCTTGCGACGGGCTCTGTTTCGGTTCCTCGATCCCTTCGTTTTACGGGCCAGGACCTGCTGCGCCTGGGCCAGTGCCCCTTCTGCGGACCGGAGCAGTCTGGGGTTCTGGATCTGGGCTACACCGCCGTCGGCCGTGGCCACCGTGGCGAAGCTCGAGACTCCCCAGTCAATGCCTACAGCCTGGCCGGTCGTCTCCCGCCCAGGAAAGCACACGAGCGTGATCGACGCATACCAGCGTCCGTCTTCCTGGACCATCTCGCAGGTCTTCGCAATGCCATCAGTGCGCATCCTGCCGCGGGCGCGCATCTCCCCGATCCAACTGATCCGTAGTGTGCCGTTTCGGAGCCGGTGCCGATCATCGGTATCAGGCGTGAAGCGCCAGCCATCGCCGTGCGTCTTGTATCCCCACCCAGTGAAGCGACTCAGCGATTTGTACCGGGGGAACCCCGGCTTCTCACCCTGCCTCAGGCGCCGGAAGAATGACTTGAAAGCTAGATCGACGCGCTTCGCGGTGACCTGCATCGACTGGGCATTGAACTTCTGCCAGAAGGGGGCCTCAGCTCGCAGCCGGGTGATTTCCTCGCACTGATTCGTAAAGGACAGGTGCCGCCGCTGATGCCGCCAGGCACTGCGCCGCTGCTCGAGCAACGCGTTATAGAGATCCCGGTGCCCGTGCAACATCATCCACAAGCCCTGGACCTGTTGCCTGCTGGGATAGAGGCGATACGTTACCTTTCGGTGTTTATTCGGCATCCTCTATCGTCGTACAAACAGGATCGGCATGCAAGCCCTCGAGCGATCCAACTACCTCGTCTCCTGTGGTGGAGCCCCGCTCTCGGTGATTCAGCACTACATCAACCAGCAAGATCGGCCGCAGACCTCCCAGTGGGCCGCTACGCGCCTACACAGGGAGCACTGGCTGGAGTTCGGTAGGTCACACCTCTGATCCGATCACCCCTTAAGGTCTGCCAGGGGGTCGGGCGCAGGGGGCCGCTGGGATACACCCGGTTTGTCCTTGATCTTCTTCGCCGGAATTCCGGCGTAGATGGCGTGTGGCTCGGTGTCCTTCGTGGCGACCGCGAACGCCCCGAGCATGCTCCCCTCCGCGAGATGTACTCCGGACATGACCGTGGCATGGTACGTGACACGGACGCCGGCGTCGATGACCGTCACCGGGGTCGCGATGTCTTGCCCTACCACGACATCGTGCGAATGGCTGTACACGTTCGCGAAGTCGGAGATCGAGACGCCGTCTCCCAAGTGTATGCCGCCGCGGTCATCCAGTAGCACGTGCCGATGGATCACCACGTTATCTCCGACTTCCAGGTTGTAGCCGAACGAGAGTTTGACGTGGTGAAACGCCTTGAAGTTGTGCCCGCACTTGCGAAAAATCCGGTTCGCCAGAATCCTGCGGAACTTGACTCCCAGATGCACGTTTTCGGCCAAAGCGCTCCGGTCGAACATCTCCCAGAGCCATATAAGCGGCTTGACGCGTTCGTACCGCTCCAGGTCGATCTCGGCGTAGTACTCGGGCTCCAACGTCACGTTTCTGGCGTCCATCTGGGCGAGCACGACCTGCGTGGCGACCGGAAGCGTGGCCGGGTCTACGTCGGTGAGCTGGGGGAAGTGGATCTCGGTCAGGACGCTCCGGCAGAGCTCGTAACGGTCACAGTCCGGGGCATCGAGGCGCTCGCCGATGGACCCAAGCCAATCGCCATAGAGTTGATCGGCGTCCTCCGAGACTTCAACGACTCGATTGGGTAGAAA
Organism: Longimicrobiales bacterium; assembly: GCA_965249775.1. Classification (GTDB taxonomy): domain Bacteria; phylum Gemmatimonadota; class Gemmatimonadetes; order Longimicrobiales; family Gaopeijiaceae; genus UBA822. The sequence continues at coordinate 1,126,133 of OZ252253.1, read as the reverse complement.
GGTCATGGTTTAGAAGGGTGATCGAAAAGGGGGGAGCCTAAGATGGCGGCGAACGTGATGACAACAAACGTTAGGTGCTTTCCACGGCCGGGCAAGCCGTCGCCCCTATACCCCGGGCGGTGTTAACTTGCGGTTGGCATTTGAAGGGAGCACGTGACCCTATCCGGATCTGCGTCCATGCACGACATACTTCGCGAGCGTCTCATACGGAAGATCGAGAGCCTGCCTGAGGCGCAGGTCTACCAGATGCTGGACTACATCGAGTTTCTGGAGGGCAAGTATGGGACGGACGGCGCCGAAGAGACGTCCGGACTCCGGCGCTTCGCGGAAAAGATGGAGGACAAGCTTAGAAGCAAGTCGATGAGCCCAGCGAAGCTTCGCGAAGCCTTTCAACTGATTTCGGCTGCGGACCGGGTGCTCCAGAACGTTTCTTCCGCTGGAAGAAAGCTCATGGAGGAGCTCACGCCCGGTGGGGAGGAGATCGGAGAGGACAAGCTCCCCCCGCGAGAGCTCCACCCGGGAGACGAGCAAAGCCCGGGAGACGAGCTCACCCCGGTGGACGGGCACACCCGCGTGGATGGCCCTCCCTCGGTGGAGGAGCCTCCCACGGAGCATGATCCCCGGTCGGAGGATCCGCCCGCCACGGACTAGAAGGTGACGTGGTCTGGACCACGCCGCGCGGTGCCCTCGTCGTTGTAGCTCGAAGCCATAGCTAGGGGCATCGTGTCGTCGCCGCGCCCAGGGTTGACACCTTGAGACACGCCTCGATAAGATCTTCCATGGTAGTCGCAAACGCGCCTGTTCATCGAGGGTCCCGAGAGGAGATTCTGGGTGGGCGGGCGCCTCGTATATGGGGGATGGGATAGCTTCATGGCGGTGACTCTAAAGGAATCTCTCACGTTCGACGATGTGTTGCTCGTGCCGGGGCATTCGACGGTGCATCCGAAGGATACGGTGGTGTGTTCGTCCCTAACGGCCGAGATCGATTTGCAGATCCCACTCCTCACGGCCGCGATGGATACAGTCACCGAGTCGGGAATGGCCATCGCGATCGCGCGGCAGGGCGGGCTGGGCGTTATCCACAAGAACCTCTCAATCAAGACGCAGGCAGCGGAGGTGGACCGGGTCAAACGCTCCGAAAGTGGCATGATTCTGGATCCCATCACGTTGTCGCCGGAGAAGACTCTTCGGGACGCCCACGAGCTCATGGCCAGGTTTTCCATCTCCGGCGTCCCGATCGTTGAGAGTGACGGCCGCCTGGTAGGGATCGTCACTAACCGGGACTTGCAATTCGAGGGTCATTTGGATCGTACGATCCGTGAGGTGATGACCTCCGATAACCTGGTTACGGCTCCCGAGGGGACGACGCTCGAGGCCGCGGAGAAGATCCTTCATGAACACCGGATCGAAAAACTGCCGGTCGTCGACAAAGGCGGGACGCTACAGGGCTTGATTACCGTCAAGGACATCTTCAAACGCCGGCTCTTTCCCAGAGCGTGTAAAGATGAGCATGGGAGGTTGCGGGTGGGGGGGGCGATCGGGGCCTCGAAGGACGCGCTCGACCGGGCCGAGGCGATCGTCGATGCCGGCGTGGATGTGCTCGTGGTGGATACGGCCCATGGCCACTCCGAGGGCGTGCTCGAGGCAGTGGCTCGCACTCGGAAGGCGTTCCCCGAGGCACAAATCGTTGCGGGGAACATCGGCACGAAAGAGGGAGCCCTGGCCCTCATGGAGCGAGGAGCGGATGCGATCAAGGTCGGTGTGGGCCCCGGTTCGATCTGCACGACTCGGGTCGTGACAGGCGTCGGACTCCCCCAGTTGACGGCCATTATGGACGCCGTGGAGGGTGTTCAGGGTCGGATCCCAGTCATCGCGGACGGGGGAATCCGTTACTCGGGGGATTTGGTGAAGGCGCTTGCCGCCGGCGCAAAAGGTGTGATGATCGGATCGATGTTCGCCGGAACGGAGGAATCGCCCGGGGAAAGCTTCCTCATGGAAGGGCGACGCTTCAAGACGGTGCGCGGGATGGGCTCCCTATCGGCCATGCAAGAGGGGTCGGCGGACCGCTATTTCCAGGATCCGGAGGCCGAATTGCGGAAGTTGGTGCCGGAAGGAATCGAAGCCCGGGTTCCCTACAAAGGGCCCATGGCCGATACGGTCTTCCAGCTCGTTGGTGGCCTTCAGAGTGGCATGGGGTACTGCGGGGCGGCTGACCTGGAGGAGTTGCGGGAGAAGGCGACGTTCGTGCGGATCACAGCGGGCGGTCTCCGCGAATCGCACCCGCACGACGTCACGATCACTCGCGAAGCGCCCAACTACCACATGTGAAGGTCACTGCCTAAGGTCGCTGCCCGAGGGTCCGTTCCAGAGGGCCACTTCCGCGGCGGTCTCCCGTCATATTCCGAGTTTGGCAATGATCTGCCGGACCTCTGCCAGGCCGCTCTCAGTCCATTCGGCGTCCTCGGTGCCCCCCGCGACCAACGCCCCCAGGTGGAAGACCATACGGCCCACTCGCGTCGCCTTGTCCATATCGATGAGGTCGACCTCATCGGACGGCTTGTGATAGTCCTCGTGATCAAAGCCCGCCGAGAAGAAAATCGCTGGTATGTCTTTGTTGACGAAGTTGAAATGGTCACTCCGAAAGAATCCCTGCTCCTCCGGCTTCGGGTCTGCGATCAGCGTGAATCCGAGATCCGGATGTTCTCGGAGGATGCGATCGGTGAGTGGGCCGAGGTTGGTGTACTGCCGGCCGATGCCGATTACCGTGTCGGGGTGGTTCCGTCCCACCATGTCCAGATTGATGTTCATGATGATCGCTTCGATCGGGACGGTCGGGTTTTCCGAGAAGTGTTGCGAGCCCAAGAGCCCCTTCTCTTCACCGCTGACCGCCAGGAAGATGACGGATCGCGACGGCGGCACGTCCAGCGCGGCGAATGCGGCCGCGGCTTCCAGGAGAACCGCGGTACCCGAAGCGTCGTCGTCCGCTCCGTTGTAGATCGAATCACCGGACTCGTCGGGGATCCCGACACCGACGTGGTCGAAGTGCGCCGAATAGACGATGTACTCGTTCCGCAACTCCGGATCACTCCCCCGTATCATACCGATCACGTTGGGCGGCGTATGCTCGGAAACCTCGAAGGGAGTCGCAATGTTCATCGTGACGCCGTCGAGGGGTATGGCGTTCACTGGTGGCGACGTCCTGAGCGCCGCCAGGTCGAGGCCGGCGTCCGCCAAGAGCTCGGTGCCGCGCTCGGACGATAGGCCGACCATGGGGAGGGGAGTAACCAGTCCCGCTCCCTGAAGCCCGCTCGCCATGTCCAGAATGCTGTCGCGCACCTGATTTTCATCAAGGAGGAAGACCAGCGCGGAGGCTTGCCCCAGGATGGCCGCCTGGAAGGCGCTGAGCAAGACTTCACCCGTTCCGCCCAACGGGTCACCCTCGACCGTGAAGAGCACCACCCCTCCGACGGCACTCTGGGCCAATCGGAGAGGTTGCTCGGCCGGTCCGCCGAAGACGACTTCGGCGTTTGTCGCCGATGTCTGTCCCGGGATCACGTAGTAGTCACGTCCGTAATCCAGCTCTTGCGTCGATCCAGCCGACCGGTAATTCACTTGCCGGGCCGCGGCGACCATGGCTGTTTGCGTATAGGGGAAGCGCTGAATGAACGTCCCGTCGTCTCCCGCGGGCTCGATCCCGGCCTCTTCCAGGAAGTCCACCAAGTACGAGGCCGCGACTTCGAGTCCCGGACTGGGCGTGTCCCTTCCTGCCAGCTCGTCGCTCGCCAAAAAGGTGATGTGTCTTCGGATATCGCCCGGGAGTATCGTGGCAGCGGCTCGGAGCGTCGCGCTCTCGTAATCACCGCCACTTGTAGCGGGAGCGGCCGCGGTCGTGGCTGGGGGGACTGTGGTGGCCGGCGGCGTTCCGTAACCACCTGAGCAGGCGCTGATGGTGACGGTCGACAGAATGAGTAGCTCGAGTCTCAAAGAAATTCTCCAGAAGAAAGGATCAGGGGCCGCAGGGGTGGCTCAGTCCGCGGACCAAGTGCCAGACTTTCCGCCATCTTTATGAAGTAGACGGATGCCCTCGATCACCATTCCACGATCGAGTGATTTTGCCATGTCGTATACCGTGAGGAGCCCTACTGACACGGCCGTGAGAGCCTCCATCTCCACTCCTGTCTGACCGGTGATACGAGCTTCCGCCCGTAGGACGATCCCGGGAAGGGTCTCATCGAAGTCCAGGTCCACTGCAATGGAGGCACCGGGAAGCATGTGGCACAGTGGAATCAGGTCGGCAGTGCGCTTCGCTGCCATGATTCCGGCCAGACGAGCTACCTGAAGGACATCTCCCTTGTGCACCTGCCCCCCCCGGATGGCATCGAGCGTGTCCGAGGACATACGGATACGGCCCTCGGCCACTGCGGTGCGTGCCGAAGCGGCCTTGTCCGACACATCCACCATGCGTGGGTTTCCCTCGGTGTCGATGTGTGTCAGGCCTGGTCCACCCGAGTCGTGGTCTTCAAGGGCTGCCAATGAGTTCCTCCCGGATGCCGGTCAGGAGTCCGGCCACGATGAGCTGGGGGTTCACGTTGCCGGCCACAAGCTCCTTGGCGTCTTCCAAATGCCGAAAGGCCCTCGTGACCTTCACCGGATGGATATCCCGGCCCTCTCGAATCCGTTCCAGGAGATCCTCTCGATCACTATTGATGAGGCCTTCGGACGTCCTTGCGCCAGTCACGGAGAGGTCTCGTAGCGCGTCCTCCAGGATCTCGAAGAGGGGCATCAGGCCGCGGCTGCGGGTGGCGCCCAGCTCCAGGGACTTACGATACACGGCTCCTGCATCCGTATCCGAGGCCGCGGCGAGAAGTTCGAAGGCCTGCGTTCGAAGGGCCTCCAGCGGACCCGGGTTTCCTTCGTTCGGCAGGAACCCGAGAGCCCTGCCGATGGAACCTCGGCCTAGGGCGGCAGCCCTGTGCGCGTCATTCTGAGAGACCTCGCCGACCTCGACGAGGAACTGTTCGACGCTGTCCGGCGCCAGAGGGGGCAGGTGGAGCGGCATCGTTCGCGAGCGAATGGTGGGGAGGAGCCGGCCCGGTTCACTCGAGGTCAGGATGAGAAGTGTACTCGCGGGGGGCTCCTCCAGGAGCTTCAGGAGCGCGTTGGCCGCCTCCTGACTCGACTCTTGGGGAACGAGCGTCTCGGCGTCCCCGATCACAAACACCTGCCGAGGCCCCACAGCTGGGCGGCGGTGTGCGTGGGACCGCAGAGTCTGGGCCATGGCCAGGTAGAGCCCGACGGGCTCGGTCGCCGCAGAAGCGGGTCGTAGCGGACGTTCCCTGCGCTCCGTCAGGGTATCGAACCGGGCTTTCTCCAGGGCCTCCGCAAGCTTGCCGGGCCGGACCCCCTTCGGCCTCGCGAGCGGGAAATACCAGTGGAGGTCGGGATGCTCGAGATTGAGGGCCATCCGGCACACCTTGCACTCGCCGCAAGGGCCTGCAGGCCCGGATTCGGAGCAAAGCACGAGCTGGCCGATCCAGAGAGCGAGTCGTTGCTTTCCTACGCCCCGCGGACCGTGGATGAGCAGGCTCGATGGAAGAGACTCCGCTGCTAAGGCCCGTGACAGGGACGCTTGAAGATCCGTATGGCCGAAAACGGGGTGCAGGCTCACCCTCCCTGCGCCCGAAGCCATGTGAGCGGGTCCTCCGCTCGGGGGGATCCGCTGGCAGTGGTCCGGACCTGGAACTCTAAGTGGGGCCCCTCCGGGGTGTCGGCTCCTCCCACCGTGCCCAAGACTTGACCGACCGCCACGTCTCGGCCTTGCGTCACGGCGATCTCTTCGAGGTAGAAGTACAGCGTGTAGACACCGCCTCCATGGCTCAAGATCACAGACAGACCGTACCCTTCCAGGGGACCCGCCAGTTGGACCGTACCTGCCTCGACGGCCTGCACAGGGGTTCCGGTGGCCGCCCGGATCCCAATTCCCTGCCACAGCAACACGGTGCCGTTCGGTTTCTCCTCCCTCCCAAACCGATAGATCAACTCGCCGCTCACCGGCCAATCCAACGTTCCGGCGTTCCCAGGCAAGAACGTGCTCGGCGCGGCCCCTCTCGCGGTAGCTCGTTCGATTTCCAGGCGTCTCGCTTCGAGGTTCGTGAGGAGGACGCTGACACGCGTCTCGTCGAGGGCGAGTTGCTCTAGTCGGCCGGCGGCCGTCTCCTCTTGGGCACGATAGACCTCGAGCGCCCGGCGATGCCTCTCTTCCACGGAGCGTAGCGCGGCCACCTCGGTGAGTCTGGCTTGCCGCAACTGCCCCAGGCTGACCATGGTGCTCTGGAGATCGTCGTTCTCTTGGACTAGATCCGTTTCGAGTTCTCCCACGCGTCGTACCAGCGTGCGATCATACGAAGCGATGAGGCGCAGGTACTTGTAGCGTGTGAGGAGTCCCGAAAAGGAGCCAGCCCCTAGCATCACCTGTACGGAGTGGAGAGGCCCTCGCTTGTAGATATCCCGGAGGCGGCGGTTCAGAGTAGCGGTTCCGGTCAAGAGTCGCTCGCGCGTGTACAACAGATCACGGGACGTGGTTTCTAGCTCACTCCCCAGCGCCTCCACCTGAAAGTCGACCTCGGCCACTGCGGACCGAGACGCACTGACCTGCCGTTCTACGTTGGCGAGCTCTGCCGACACATTTCGCACTTGGCCATCGAGGGAGGTCAAGTCCTGCTGCAGACGGCGTCGCTCCTCGCGCAGCTCCTCGAGCCGGCGCTGGCTGTCGGTGATCTCTCTGCGAATCTCGGCCACCTGCCCGGCCAACGTCGCCGGCCCGAGCGTCAGGACCGCGAGGGCCACTGCCAGCCCGACCGGTGTGTAGAAGATCCGCATCATCGTTACACCTCGCGGAGGTGCCTTCGGACCGCGTATCCGCTGGCGAGCACTCCGAACGCGACTCCGGCCGAGACCCCGATTCCGGCCCATTGCCATGGAATCCAGGAAATGGTGAAGAGGTACTCAAATACCGACCAGAACGTGGTATAGGTGAGCGCGATGGCAAGAATGCCCCCGAGCGCCCCGGTAATCGCACCCTCGAGCAGAAAAGGACGGTGTATGAAGGCGTCGCGGGCGCCCACCAACTGCATGATCTTGATCTCCTCTTGCCGCGCGAAGATCGCAATTCGCACGGCGGTTCCGATGATCAGCGCCGCAACGACCGCGAAGGCCGTACCCAACACCGTGGTCGCTACAGCACCCATCCGCCGCAGGGTAAATAACTTGTCGACCCATTCCTGGCCGTACTGCACCTCTTCCACGATGGGGTAGATGGCAGCTTGCTGTGCAATTCGATCCGCCGTTGCTGGGGTCCGACTTTCGGGAAGAAGCTGAATCTCGAGGGACGCAGGAAGTGGATTCACCTCGAGGTCCGTGAGGATCTCACTGAACTCGGGCAGTTCACGATTGGCCCTTTCTAGCGCTTCGCTCTTGGTCACGAAGTCCACGGCGAGGATCTCGGGGAGTGTCGTGAGCGACCGCTCCATATTGGCGATCTCTTCCGTGGTCGCATCGTCCCGAAGGTAGGCGACGACCTCGACCCGCTCCTCCAGCGTTTGCAGGTTGAGTCGGACGTTGTACGTGGCAAGCCCAAAGAGCCCGACCACGAAGAGGGCGAGTCCCACCATAGCTGCAGAGAGTCCCGTAAGCAGCGGAGCTCGCTTGAACGCGATGAGGGTCTCGCGAATGGTATAGAACACGTCAGATCTCTCTTTCTTGGGCGGGCTCCGGTTCAACGACCAGCGTCGGGATCACGGCGGGGCTGGCTCCAGGGCTCTCATCCGGGGCGCTCTCCGCTGGCTTGCTCTCGGTAGAATCGTACACCAAACGCCCCTGGTCGAGCTCGAGGACCCGAGCGGTCGGATGCCGGCGCATGAGCTCCAGATCGTGCGTCGCCATCAAGACGGCCATCCCGAGTGCGTTGATCTCCCAGAACAGCTTCATGATGCCCCGAGTGGCCCGGTCATCGAGGTTTCCGGTGGGCTCATCCGCCAGAAGCAGGAGTGGCTCGCTCGCGAGGGCGCGTGCGATGGCGACGCGCTGTTGCTCACCTCCCGAGAGCTCGCCTACCGACGCCCCCGCTTTCGGTGCAAGGCCGACCTGACCGAGGAGCCGTTGCGCTCGGGGCAGAATCTCCTTCTTCCGCGAACCGATGACTTCGAGGGCGAAGGAGACATTTTCGAGAGCGGTGCGGCCGGGGAGGAGGCGAAAATCTTGAAACACAAACCCCACCTTGCGGCGGAGTTTCCATATGTCTCGCCGAGAGGTCCTCTTGGATGAAAACCCACTCGCACGTACCTCTCCGTCGGTCGGCCTCTCGGCCAGGTGGGCGAGTCGTAGAGCGGTCGACTTTCCCGACCCGGAGTGCCCGGTGAGAAACGCAAACTGTCCCTTCGCCAAGTGGAAGGATACGTCGTTGAGGGCCGGCTCGGGCCGCGAGTACTCCTTCGTCACACTGATGAACTTGATCACGCGGGCTCGTAACCTCGCTCGAAACGTGGTAGGTGAATATTCACCACCGCCTTTCTGGCGTACGGTGGGCCTAAGAAAACTATGTATGGACTGCCAGCGTGGTGCAACGGTTTTGAGCCAACCGAGACGCCATCCGGATCGCGGCTCGCATCGACGATGCATCCGCCCTACCCGTACCAACGATCTCAAATGCCGTCCCGTGATCCGGGGACGTCCGAACGAACGGCAGTCCCAGGGTCACGTTGACCCCTGCTCCAAAAGAGATGGTTTTGAAGGGGGCCATCCCTACGTCGTGATACGGGGCGACGACCGCGTCGAACTCCCCGTTCAGCGTCCTGCTGAACACGGTGTCCGCTGGGATCGGGCCCTCCACTGCGACCCCCGCGCCACGCAGGGCATCTATGGCAGGCAGGTATACACGACTTTCTTCGTCCCCGAACAATCCACCGTCCGAAGCGTGCGGATTCAGCGCGCAGAGCGCGATGCGTGGACGGGCGAGATTCCAGTCGGCCTCAAGCGAGGAGTTCAAAAGCATCGCCTGAGAAACGAGCAGGTCCGCGCTCAAAAGGTCGGGCACACCACGCAGCGGCACGTGCGTAGTAGCGAGGAGCACCCGGAGAGGTGCTCCCAGACGCGTCTCCTCGGCGGCCATGAGCATTCCGACATCGGAGACATCAGTGAGGCGCTGGAGCATTTCCGTATGGCCAGGCTCCGTGAAGCCCGCGGACCGGAGGGCTGGCTTGTGGATCGGACCGGTGACGATACCCGCTGCAGTACCCGCCAGGGCCAGGCGGACCGCTCTCTTCACCGCAAGGGCGGAAAGGACCCCCGCCGAATGCTCGGAGCCGTCGAAGCGACCGACACCTTCGTACGTGCCGAGTCCTGGATCGAGCTCGTCCGGGCCCAACAAGATGAAGTCGATATCGTCGCCCCGCTCTCTGACGTGACGAACTGCATCAGTAACCACCTCAGGGCCGATTCCGCGAGGATCGCCGAGCGTGACCGCCAAGCATTGCGTGGACATGGGGGCCCGCTGGCTCAGCCTCCGCCGATGCGAATGTCGATGTACGTCCGGCTTCGCAACTCCTCGATCACGCTCTCCGTGAGACGTTCGCTCCTCAGGCGCTCTAGGATCATGTCTTCAAAATCGGAGAACTCACCGGGACCTCCAGGCTTCATCTCCAACACCCGAGAGAGGATCCAGGTATTCTCGGCCCGGGGGTCGACCATCCTGACTGGCCCGACCACGTCTCCGGCCTGTGCGTTCTGTATCGCCGAGGCAAACGCCTGGGACGTCTGCGCGATCGCCTCGAGCGGCAGGTCGACCGTATCGGGCTGCTGGCCCATATCCGCAAACGTCTCACCGGCTCTAAGCCCGTCGCCGAGGGATTGTGCTCGGGCATCGTTCGCTTCGACGTCGCTTGCTGTGATCTCCGGCAGAAAGAGAATGTGACGTACTCGACGCTCCGCCCCCCTCACCCGCTCGACTAATATCAGATGGTATCCGTACTCCGTCTCAACGGGAGGACTTATCGCTCCCACGGGGGTCCCGAAGGCCATGTCCTCGAACGCCTCCACAAACGTTCCATCTTGGCGGATCCATGGGAGTTCTCCACCCACTGAGGCGGAAGCGTCGTCCGAGAAGCGCCCTGCGAGCTCCGCAAACTCCTCCCCGTCCTGGAGAAGACCCACAACGCTATCCATCCTCGCGAGGGTCTCCGCTTTGGCGGTGTCACTCGGCTCAGGTTGGAGTTGGACGGTCTCGAATAGAATCGTCATTGGCCTGTCAGGAAACAGATCCTGATTCTCATCGAAATAGGTGCGTGCTTCTTCGTCAGTTACCACGACGCCGGACGCGCTCTGTCCTCTCCTGGCGAAGTACCCTTCCTGGAGCAACTGGCGCCGGATGAGGTTCTTCTGCTGCTCACGGTATACGGCCATCGTCATATTCTGATCGGCGAGTGCCTCTTGAAGCCGACGCAGAGTGCCGAATTGGATGACCTGAGCGTCGATCTGTTCCTGGACGCGGTCTTCCAATTCCTCATCGGAGATCTGCAGGAGCGAGTCTTTCACCGCCTCCTGAATGATCAGATGCTGGTTGATCATTTGGTCCAGGAGCTCGAGCCTTGCGTCCAAGAGCTCGGCCGCCCCGGTCGGGCGAGTCCATCCCCTCCCCTCCAGCTGAAGGAGACTTTCCTCGAGCTCGGTCATCGAGATCATGGAATCTCCGACGACTGCGACCACCCGCTCGACTATCTCGATGCCCTGCGGTGCTTGCTGCCCCTCGACCGCTGAAGGGATCAAGAAAAAGGCAGCCGCAAGGAACGCGGATCTTCGGGATGAGAAACTCATGCGTTGTCTAAACCCAGACAGAAAACGTGTTCCTGAGCCGGGGCGCGCGCCCGGGATCAATTCTGGACGGAGTCAAGGACCGGCTGCGTTCCGGGTGCTGCCCCGGTGGGTGCAACCACGGCCGGTGGGGTCGGTGTGGCCGGGGTGGACCCCCGCAGATCATCGACCCGCCCTACGGTGGCTTCGATCGCACTCTCGACAACGTCCCAGTCGAGGTCCCGGCGGAGCGCCACGCTGATCGCGCCCATGGGAACAACGCTGCGCGCTCCTGCCGAGAGGTCCCGTAGGATGCCAAGAATCGTCCGGGCTATCGCGTCATCGGCCGTCTCACCTGCCAAGACACGGATACTGCGAATGCCGAGCGCATCGGTCGTCTCTCTCAACCCTTGCCGTGCAAGGAGATCCAGAGAATCCAGCTGCTCCTGGGCCAGGCCGATTCCGGCGTCGGCCGCACGGGCGAGCACAACCTGCCCCTGCCCGAGGCGTCTCAGGAAATCGTGCAGGGCCTCGTCGGGAGCCACTTCAAGCTGAGCCGGGAGGTCCGCTTGCCTCGTATTCAGAAGGAGCAGCGCGTCCGATACCTCATAGGACCCTCCACGATATGACACGAGTGTACGGCTCGCTGCCCTTCCGCTGAGCGCAGCCCTTGGATTCGCGGCGAGCTCCCGCATGACAACCGCGGCCTCAGGCGCAACCTCGATCTCAGCTTGTTCGTCTACCTCGGCCAAGAAGACCGAGTCGGCCGCCAGCAATCTCCCCAAGACGATCGAGTCGCGGTAGCTGTCACGTGCCCCTTCGAATGTGGGTGCCTTACGGTCCGTGACTTTGATGACGTGGAGCCCAAGCGAAGACGACACCGGGTCGCTGACTTCACCCACAGCCAGCGAGAAGGCGGCCTCTTCGAACGCGGGCACCATCGCTCCGCGAGTGAAAAATCCGATGTCGCCGCCTTGGACCGCGCTGCCGCTGTCCTCGCTGTACTGGCGGGCAAGAGCCTCGAAGGATTCGCCTGCCACGGCCCGCGCCTTCAGCTGCTCGGCGAACTCGCTCACGCTGTCCACCTGGGCTTGGGTCGCCAGATCGGGAAAGGCCAACAAGACATGCTGCACCCGAACGGAGTCGTCCGGAGGGTCAGCCTCCCACATTGCTCTCAAATCCTGGTCAGAGATCGCCGTGTCGGGTCGGAGGATCGAGTCCATGTATGCAGCGATGATCTGCTGTTCCCGCTGCGGCTGGAGGAGGGGATCGAGATCGAACCTCGTAAACAGGGGATCCCTCTGGGCGCTCACCGCAATGAGTGTATAGTCGACCCAGAAGTCCGCGAGCGCCTCCACGACGTCGGGTTGATTCGGCATCGCGTTTTCCCTGGCGAGCATCTCCACCATCTGATCCACGGTCAATTCATGACCCGCCGCCCGCGCGAGGACTCTATTCGATTCCGCTTCGCACGCCCAAAGAAGGGTGAGGATCCCGACGGCCATCCCCTTCGCGCGTCTACCCAAGAAGCAAGAAGTCCGTTCGCGGTGATGTGTCATCGTCACTTCCTCTCACGCCGCCTCGTCCCGCGACTCGATCAACGTGGTCAGAGCCAGGATCAGCGTCGAAACTAGCGAATCCGGACCCGCTTGATGAAGGACCAGCGAAAGTGGCGTCATGCGCCGCACCTCCACGCCGACGGAGCGGTCGTGGAGAGGGCGCTCCAGAACCGAAAGGCGCGGCACGACTTTGGCCCTGAAATTCACTCTCGCCTCGCTCTCTCTCACGAGGATTCGCTCGACGCCGAGTCGCCTTCCCAGGATTCGCAGCGCGGCGCCATCGAGCAAGTGCTCGACATGGACGGGGGCGGCACCAAAACGATCCGCCAATTCCTCGCGCAGGGAGGCCACCTCGGCCATCCGGCTGAGCTTCGAAAGCCTTTGGTAGAGATGTAGCTTTTGGCCGGAGTCGGAGATATACGAGTCGGGTAAGTATGCGGAGCCCGAGATCGAGACATCCGGAGCGGGGAATTCGCGGCCTTCGTCCTCTCCCTTGAGCCGCTTGACGGTCTGTTCGAGCAATCGCATGTAGGCGTCGATGCCAATGGAGTGCGCGAACCCGGATTGCTCACCACCGAGCAAGTTTCCGGCTCCCCTCAATTCCATGTCCTGGAGAGCCACGGAGTATCCGCTTCCCAGCTCGGTGTGGTGTTCCAACACGTTGAGGCGGCGCTCGGCCTCATCACCGAGCTCGGGCGGCGCAATCAGGTAGCAGAACGCGCGGCGGTCGGACCGTCCCACCCGCCCACGGATCTGGTAGAGTTGAGACAGTCCGAAATGGTCGGCCCGGTCCACGACAAGCGTGTTCGCGTTCGGGACATCGAGGCCGTTTTCGATGATCGATGAACAGACCAGGACGTCGATCTCTCCATCGACAAAGCTCCGCATGACTCGGTCCAGCTCCCGAGGCCTCATCTGTCCGTGGGCAATGTCGATCCGGGCCTCCGGGACGAATGCCCGGATCCGCTCGGCGGCTCCATGGATGGTCGAAACCAAATTGTGCAAGAAGAACGACTGCCCTCCCCGGTCCAGCTCTCTGAGTAAGGCCTCCGCAAGAATCTGGTCGGACCACGGAATCACGTGCGTGATGACCGGCATCCGATCCCGCGGCGCAGTACGGATCAGCGAGAGGTCCCGCAGGCCCACGAGAGACAGGTGCATTGTGCGTGGAATGGGCGTGGCCGTGAGCGTCAACACATCCACCGACGACCTCAGCTCCTTGAGGCGTTCCTTGTGGCGCACACCGAAGCGCTGCTCCTCATCCACGATCAGGAGGCCCAAATCGGCGAACTCGACGTCAGGTGAGAGTAGCCGGTGCGTCCCGGCTACGATGTCGACACTGCCGGTTGCGAGTCCGTTCACGAGTTTCTTCTGATCGGCCGGTGTACGGAACCGGCTGAGCGCCCCAATCAGCACCGGATAGTCGGCGAGGCGTTCCGCGAACGTGTGCCGATGCTGCTCTACGAGCACCGTGGTGGGTGCGAGGACCGCCACCTGCTTCCCATCCTGGACCGCCTTGAAGGCCGCCCGGATCGCGATCTCGGTCTTCCCGTACCCGACGTCGCCGCAGATCAATCGGTCCATGGGTCTGGTGGACTCCATGTCGCGCTTCACCGCTTCGGTGGCGGCCCGCTGGTCGGGCGTGTCTTCATAGAGGAACGACGATTCCATCTCCTTTTGCCACTGGGTGTCGGCCGAGAAAGCGAACCCCTCGGCCGACTCACGCTTGGCGTAGAGTCGCAGCAGGTCGACGGTCATCAACTCGATGGCTTCGCTCGTCTTCCGCTTCAGGGTCTTCCAGCGCTTTCCCCCGATCCGGTGGACGGCGGGAGGAGCTGTGCTCTCGGATTGACCCACCCAGCGCTCGACGAGGTCGAGCCGATAAACCGGTACGCGGAGGACCTCTCCGCCGGCATACTCGATCGCCATGGATTCGAGCTCCTCACCCCCGACCTCGACACGCTGTAGCCCCCTGAAGACGCCCACCCCGTGATCCATATGGACGACGCGGTCCCCCGGAGTCAGTTGTGACAGACTTTCCAGCGCCACAGCCCCGCGGAACCGGCGCCTACTCCGGACCCTCCGAGAGCGGCGGAAGATCTCGTGGTCTGTAAGAACTTGCAGGGGCGGGTCGGCGGACTCGAGTACGAATCCTCCGGAGAGTGACCCGACGACCAACTGCGCTCCGGGAGGAATCTTCTTCGGACCTACGAGGATCTCCTCGAGCCGGTCACACTGTCCTCGGTTGTCGCAGAGCACGAGACTGTGACCGCCCGTCGCCGAGTGTGCACGAAGTGCCGCGCTCAGCCGTGACATGTCTCGCTCGATCGCGGGGGGAGCGCTGGAGGAAAGCGAGATCTCCGCTCCGGGGGCGGCCATCAAATCGATGCGGGCCAGCGCGGCCAGTTTTTCCTCGGCCTCGATGGCCGGGAGAAAGAGCGTATCGGGAGGATCTGGAGACTGCCCCTCGGCCGCAAGCTCCTCATGCAGCCGGCAGACGTAGGTCCATGTCCGGTCGAGCTCGGGCCGCCACTCCCCGCCGTCCTCGGGGTGAACGGATAGGAGAAGGGCATCGGCAGGGAGCAGTTCCAGAAGGGACCGGGAAACCAGAGTGGTGGCCTCCGGGTCCCGCTGAAAGTCCACGGGCAGGACGTGCGCTTCGGCAGTGGTGCCTCTCGTACGTTGATCGAGGATGTCGAAGAAGCGTAGCGATGTGATCTCGTCGCCAAAGAACTCGACTCGCACCGGCTCTGGCGAGCCGAACGAAAAGATGTCGAGCAGGCCTCCACGAACGGCGAACTGTCCGACCTCCTCGACGATTGGCACGCGCTCGAATCCCCGTTCGAGCAGGTCTCCGACAAGAGTTTGGAACCCGACCTCTTCCCCCACCCGAAGCGTAAGCCGCAATCGGGCGAGTTCGGCCGGTATCGGGGCACGCTCTTGCAACGCCCGCACGGTGGTCACGAGCAGTCGAGTCCGCCCCCCCAGGAGTGCCTCCACGGCCTCGACACGAAGTGCTCCGATTTCAAGATGGGGCTCGTTCGACTCGTAGGGCCGTGCCTCGCGCTGAGGAAACAGAAAAGATGTGCCTTCGCCGAGTAAAAGCTCGAGATCCACCTCGATCTCGATCGCTCGCCTCGGGGAAGGTGCGACCACGACCAGGAGCCGGTTCGAGCTGCGTTCGTGCAGGGCCGCTACTGACGCCGATGCGGCTGAGCCTATCGCCCCCGACAGAGCGCGGCGCTCGCCTCGGCCCGGCATCACTTCGCAGAGCCGATGAAAGCCCGGGCATGTGCCCAGTGCTTGGACGATGGGGTGGAGGCTGCCAGACACGTCAGCTGTACTCCTTCAACAGGCCTAAACGGTTTCCTGCAGCGGAGAGGTGGCTGCAGAAGCGACCCTCTCCTGCGATGGGCCCGAGGCCGCGACGAGGCTCTCCGCGACGAGGACCAGGGCCGCGGCAACGATGAGCCAGCGCCAGATCTCCGGTCCTTGTCCGGCGGAGAACACCGCCCGGGTCCAACGGGCGCTGTCGCTGACCAGCGTGGCCGGCCCCGGCAGGAGGCCTCTTAGATCGGCGTTCTCGATCGGGACCAGTAGGGATTCCTCCCGTGGCGCGTTGACAGCGATCAGTTGGATTGTGGAGTCGCCCGCCAGAAACTCGTACAGTCCCGCCTTGGGCGTTGCTTGGAAGGGCTGTGTGTCGTCCACACGATGAAGTGTGCCTGATGGGTCTCGAATGCTCGTCGTACCCGGGGGAGGGTTGATCGGCGTGCCGGCGATCACGCCCTCTTGAGTCCCCCGCGTATCACCCCACCGCGACACCATCCACTCCATGAGGGGCATCAACGACGCGGTCAACGGGAGGTTCGTGGACTGTTCGTCCAGGGCCGAGGCAACAAGAAGATACGGGCCTCTGGGAGTGGTCCCCTCCACCAGCCAGGGTTCGCCGGTCGAAAGGGTGGCCAACACGCCTCGATTCGACTCCTCGGCGCCCGGTATCAGGGTGTAGTGGGATCGGATCCGTACATCGTCCAGATTAACGGGCCCGCTCCAGCGGGTCACACCGGCCTCTCCTTCGGCGGTTGCAGGCCCATACCGCCATGGTATCTCCGCCACGGTAAGCGCACGGTTGAGACCGGGGAGCAACGCCGGGTCATTCAGTGGCAAGACTACCACCGCACGTCCGTCTCTCGATGCTTCGGTCACTCCGGCACCTGCCATGCTGATCAGGATTTCCGCGTCACGGATCGGTGCCGGGCTTATGCGGCCTGCGTCGATCAGAACCGGCAACGCCTCCGACAAAAAGAAGGGAGTTGGGCCGGACGTCGCGAGGGTAGGGGCTGAGCGAACCCGAAAGGCGAAAAACCTTCGGTCATCCGCACGAAGATCGTCCGGATCCGTCTCGACATAACCGTCCACGTACCCGGCTGCGAAGGGTCCGATGGGTAGGAGTGCCGAGACGCCCACCCCGCCCGATGCGGTTCCGCGAATACGATCGGCGGCGACCAGGCGGAGGGGGACATCCGTACTGTCCGCATCGCCGGCCAAGCGGACGGACAGCCTCGCTCGCTGATTTTCCAAGGGAGGCAAGCCGCCACCGATCATCAGGCTGTCCAAGTAGGCGTTCTCTCTATCGCGGGAACCGTCGTCGTACACGACGACGGGTATTAGCCCAGCTTCGCTGGGTATCAGCCCGGCTCCGCCGGGTATCAGCCCCGCTCCGCCGGGCGTTTCCCCGGCTCCGCTGGGCATAGGCCGGGCGGGTGATCCGCTTCCCTCGAAAGCGGAGGCCTGGAGGTCGGAGATCAGATGAATCTCGGCAGCGGAAAGCCCGGCGCCCGAAGCCAGGACCACGGCCCGCCCCAGCGCGGCTCTAAGATCTCCACGGGCGTCCGTGACATCGGTCTCCAGGACGGCGGCGGTCAGGTCGGTTCGGGAGCCAGTGATTGCAGGCGCCCAGGGTTCTCCAGCCCGAATCAGCCAGACCCGGTCCTCGTCGCTCGTACGTTCGATGCTTCGGAGCGCCACGGCCTTCAGGAGGTCAAGGACTCGAGCGCCACCTCTGATCAATCCGGAGCTCATCGAATTATCGACGATCAGAACCGTCGCCGTCGGGTCGTGAACCCCGCCGCCCCCCCTGAGAAACGGGCGAGCGCCCGCCGCCACCAAGAGCAGAATGGCCGTGATGCGGAGAAGGAGGAGGAGGAGCTGGCGAAAGCGGATGGTACGGGCGTGCTCTTTTTCCGTACGGAGGAGATACCGGAGCGCCGGAAACACCATCCTCTTCGCGTCGTGCCTATGGAAGAGATGCAGGATAAGCGGGACCGCCACCGCCAGCCCAGCCAAGAGAAAGATCGGCGAAAGGAATCCCATCAGCCGAGATGCTCCCTCTTTCGGAGGTAGAAGCGGAGTGCCCTCGACAGCGGCGCTTCGGTTCCGATCACAACGTAGTCGATCCCGTGGGGGCGGAGGCCACGGTCCCATTCGTCTAGAGCATCCTTGACGGCGTCCCGATACGCCGCACGGACGTCGGCGATGTTTACGTTGAGCTCATCCCCGGTCTCGGGATCGAAGAGGCGTGTGTCGCCCGCGGCCGGAAGTTCCCGCTCACCCGGGTCGATCAGGTGAAAAACGAGGACTTCGTGTCCCTGATGCCTCAGAAAGCGAAGGGCTGTCCTCGTGGTTTCGGGGTCCACCAGGAGATCGGACAGCAAGACCACGAGCCCTCGGCGACGCAGTCGGACAGCGATGTCACGGAGCGCAGTGTGAGCCGATGTGCGCCCCTGGGCCTCGAGGGGCGCCAGTCTGCGAAGGAGCTCGTGCCAGGAACGGGGTCCCCCCTTGGGGGCTACCCGCGCTACGACTTCGTCGTGGAAAGCGGCCATGCCGACGGAGTCTCCCTGACGTAATAGAATGAGTGAGATCGAGGCCGCCAAGTGCTTGGCGTACCAAAGTTTAGTCGGAAGCGCACCAGGGCTCGACGTCCACCCCATCGACGTGCTGACATCGACCAGCACGTACGCTCGCAGGTTGGTCTCCTCCTCGAATTGCTTCACGTAGTAGCGATCAGATCGACCGAACATGCGCCAATCGATGTGGCGCAGATCGTCGCCGGGCTGATAGGCGCGAAGTTCCGCGAATTCGGCCGAAAACCCTCGATGTGGCGAGCGGTGGAGGCCCATGATGAACCCCTCCACGACCTGCCTGGCGATCAACTCGACGCCGCCCAACTGCGATAGCGTGTGGGGATCCAACAGATCCGGTCTTTGGCGCACAATACCTCGGAGGCCGGTTGAAGAAGGGACTTTTCGACCGTCAAAGCCTACTGCGTCACCGGAGAAAGGCAATGGCGTGAACCCTCCTTCTGCCGCGCATTCCACCGGATTATGTTGGTAACGTTCCATGAAGGCTGTTGAAGGAGTACAGCGGGCCTTCTGAACGCCACCTCGACTCGGATTCGCCTCCTACGTGAACCTCGGGCACATACGGAATTTCTGTATTGTCGCGCATATCGATCACGGTAAGTCAACGCTCGCCGATCGATTGCTCGAGGCGACCGGAACCCTCGACCAGAGGGACATGCGCGAGCAGGTTCTGGACTCCAATGAGCTGGAGCGGGAGCGCGGAATCACCATCAAGCTCCACGCTGTCCGGATGGAGTACACCGGCGAGGCTGGTCAAGCGTATGTTCTGAACCTGATCGATACACCTGGCCACGTCGACTTCACGTACGAAGTCTCCCGCTCATTGGCGGCATGTGAGGGTGCGATTCTCGTCGTGGACGCCACCCAGGGGGTACAAGCCCAGACGCTCTCCAACCTCTTTCTTGCCATGGAGGCCGAGCTCGAGATCATTCCGGTGATCAATAAGATCGATCTTCCGGGGGCCGAGCCTGATCGTCGGCGGGAGGAAGTCGCGGACCTCCTCGGGACGGATTCGGAGTCGATCCTGTTGGCGAGCGCCAAGGAAGGGCTGGGAATCGAGCCCATCCTGGAGGCGGTGGTTCGCGATGTGCCGCCTCCGAGCGGCGATCCGGAGGCACCCCTCCGGGCTCTCATCTTCGATTCGTACTACGATCAATATCAGGGGGCGGTTCCCAACATCCGTGTGGTGGATGGCGTGATGAGACCCGGGATGATGATCACCTTCGGCGCCGTCGAACAGAGCTATGAGGTCACGGAAGTGGGTGTCATGCGTCTCGGACGGATCCCGCAGCCCGAGCTCGGACCGGGTGAGGTGGGCTACGTGATCGCCGCGATCAAGGACGTATCACACACGCGCGTGGGCGATACGATTCTGGATGCGTCCGAAGAAGCGACCGAGCTCCTGGAGGGCTACAAGGACGTTCACTCCATGGTGTTCGCCGGACTGTATCCGACGGACGCCGACGACTATGAAGGCCTCAGAGACGCCCTCGACCGCCTCAAGCTCAACGACGCGAGCCTGAACTATGTGGCGGAGACGTCGGTTGCTCTCGGCTTCGGCTTCCGTTGTGGATTCCTGGGACTCCTGCACATGGAGATCGTGCAGGAACGGTTGGACCGGGAGTTCGGAGTGGAGCTCATTACGACCGTGCCGAACGTGGAGTACCACGTGACCCTGACGGACGGAACCGACGTCGTTCTCGAGAATCCCACAATGCTTCCGGAGCAAGGCCGCATAGTGGACATCGCGGAGCCGATCGTGAAGGCGCGTATCGTGTGTCCTGCGGAGTACATCGGCACGGTACAGAAGCTCTGCCATAACCGGCGGGGAGTCTTCGAGGGAATGCAATATCTCGACCCGCAGCGCGTCGAGATGGAGTTCGAGTTGCCGCTAGCCGAGATCGTGCTCGATTTCTACGACCGGTTGAAGGGCGGCACGCGCGGCTATGCGGCCTTGGACTACGAGTTTCTGGAGTTTCGGCCGGGTGATCTCGTCAAGCTGGATATCCTGGTGAATAGTGATCCTGTTGACGCGTTTTCGGTCATTATCCACCAGGATAAGGCGATGGATTATGGCCGTGATTTGGTGCGCCGCCTCAAGAAGCTCATCCCTCGCCAGCAGTTCGACGTGGCGCTCCAGGCAGCGATCGGTACACAGATCGTGGCTCGCAGCAACGTCAAGGCGCTCCGCAAGAATGTCACGGCGAAGTGCTACGGAGGCGACATCACGCGAAAGCGGAAGCTGCTCGAGAAGCAGAAAGCGGGAAAGAGGAGAATGAAGCTGGTCGGCTCAGTGGAGATTCCCCAGGAGGCGTTTCTCGCGGTGCTTCAGCTCGGCGACGACTGATGAGGGTTATCGACCTCCCGGCATCATTGGACTTCCAGACGTACGACGCGCTGTTTGCCGAAGTCGCGGAGGCGGGGGGCGAGAAGCTTCTTTTGAATGGGCGACACCTTCGCTGGGTGGGTCCCAACGGCATGGTAGGCCTTCTCGCGGCCGGCTCGGTCGGACGGGATCAAAGTGGTGAGGAGCCGATCCTCGAGTTGGGTGTGGCGGGCGACGTAAAGAGCTACTTGAGTCGCATGGGCTTCTTTCAGGCGGCCGAGGGTGTCTTCGAGGCTGGAACTTCTCTCCCTCGTCGTTCTTCAGGGGAATCCGACGTCCTGTTGGAGATCACATCCATCACCACCAACAGCGACGTCCATGAGGTGGTGGACCGGGTTCAGAAGCGCGCGGGCGCAATTCTGTCCAAGACCCTCGGCTATCCGCAAACCTCGGTCGTGCAATTCAGTGTGATCCTGAGCGAGGTCTGCCAAAACATTCTCGAGCACGCGGAGGCGCCCGGGTGGGTGGCCGCCCAGTCCTACAACTGGTCCAAGCGGTTGGGACGGCACGTCGTCATCATTTCGGTTGCGGATCTCGGAAGGGGATTTCGGGGGTCTCTTTCGGACGAGCACTCCGCCCGGTTCGCGGACCGGTGGGGGGATGTGACCGCGCTCGAGGCAGCCTTCATTCATGGCCTTACGCGCTTCCCCGACTCGGGGCGGGGCCAGGGCATACAGCAGATTCGGAAACAGGTTCGCCGTTGGGATGGCCTGATCTCCATACGCAGCGGGACCGCGCGCATCGCTGATGTACCCCAGTGGTTCGACGCGCCACCGTTGGAAGAGGGGCTCGCGGATTTTCCCGGGACCCAGATCAACATCGTTTTGCCGGAGCGGGTGGACGATGACGACTGACTCAGGGGTCGAGCCGATCCCGATCGACGTGGGGCGCGTCTTACGAGGATCCGTCGAGTCTCTCTATTCTCACCTGGTGACGCGCCCCACAGGCCGTGCGGTTCGCCTCGCCATCGAAGAACAGGTCGGTGGAGGTTCACGAACGGCCCTTTCACTGATCGATCTGTCGGACGTGACCATCATGGATTTCTCGTGCGCCGACGAGATCGTGGCGAAGCTCCTGATGCGTTTTCTCGAAGACGACCGGCCCGGGGACGCCCTCTTCGTCTTCGGGGGCGTACGTCAGAGCCTTCAGGAGCCCATCCAGACCGTATTAGAGCGGCGGGAGTTGCTTGCGGTGGCGCAAGGCAGCGATGGCCGTTGTGAACTGATGGGAACGCGGACCGAAGAAGAGGAATACGCTTGGACGGTCCTCGAGGGACGCGGCCGGATCTCGGCGGCGCAGTTGTCAGAGGTGTTCCCGGGATCGCATCATCGAGAGGCTCTCGATGAGCTCGTCCTCCGGCGCGTCGCTTTTGTGCCTCCTGGAGACCGTGTCTATCACGCGCTCAGCACGTTGGTGGGGGACACAGAAGACTGTTGAAGGCGTACAGCCGGTAGCCAATGAGGGAGGGATCGACATGAGCGGGAAGGCGAGTGAGGCGCGGGGTGGGCACCGCCCGGCCACATTGGGAATTCATGCCGGTTCGCCTGAACCCGTGCCTGGGGCACCGGTCGTTCTGCCGGTCGTGCAGAGCGCTACTTTTTTCGGAGGAGCCGGTGAGCCCGCGTCGGATCTGGTCTATTCGCGGTATGGCAACAATCCGAATCAGGCGCTCGTTGGCGAGAAGATGGCTGCTCTCGAGCGCACCGAGGCGGCCCTACTCCTTTCGAGCGGCATGTCGGCAATCGCGATGACGATTCTCGCCGCTCTTCCCGAAGGGGGACACGTCGTCGCTTCCCGGCATCTCTACGGGGCGACCAGGACGCTTCTGGAGCACGAGCTGCCGAGGCGGGGCATCACGACCACGCTCATCGATCCCGAGAGCAGGGAAGACTGGGAGGGGGCTTTGACGCCCCAAACCGGCGTGCTCCTCCTGGAGGTGCCCGCCAATCCGACACTTCGGGTTTTCGATCTGCGGGCCCCCGCCAAAATCGCGCGAGATCGTGAGATTCTGCTCGCAGTGGACGGCACCTTTGCCTCTCCGGCGAACGTCCGCTTCGCCGAGTTGGGAGTAGGCGCGGTCATCCATAGCGCCACCAAATACCTGGGGGGACACTCCGATCTGATCGGAGGCGTCGTGTCAGGCTCGCAGGAGCTCGTGGAGGGGGTCCAAGGCATGATGAAGCTGTACGGTCCCGCCCCCGATCCCCATATGGCGTGGTTGCTGGATCGGGGTCTGAAGACGCTTCAGATGCGAGTGGCCCTGCACAACCACAATGCCATGGAGCTGGCGCGCTGGTTCCTGGGTCGAGAGCGTGTCGCCCGAGTGCACTATCCCGGATTGCCCGAGCATCCGGACCACGCCGTGGCATCGGAGCTCATGTCGGGGTTCGGTGGCGTGCTCGCCATCCAGCTCGAGGGTGGGGGCGGGGCGGCCGATGTTTTTACATCCACTCTGCAGGTGGCCCTCATGGCACCGAGCCTCGGCGGTGTCGAAACGCTCGTCTCGCAGCCACGCCACACCTCTCACATCCAATTCTCCGAAGCGACCAGGGCGGGCATGGGTATTCCGAACGGCTTCGTGCGGATCTCTGTTGGTCTGGAAGACGTGGAGGACCTCAAGGCAGATTTCGGACAGGCCCTGGATGCGCTGAAGAGCTGACGCTGCGAGTGCAGCGGCCCATCGAGGCCAGCGGCCCATCGAGGCCAGCGGCCCATCGAGGCCAGCGGCCCATCGAGGCCAGCGGCCCATCGAGGCCAGCGGCCCATCGAGGCCAGCGGCCCATCGAGGCCAGCGGCCCATCGAGGCCAGCGGCCCATCGAGGCCAGCGGCCCATCGAGGCCAGCGGCCCATCGAGGCCAGCGGCCCATCGAGGCCAGCGGCCCATCGAGGCCAGCGGCCCATCGAGGCCAGCGGCCCATCGAGGCCAGCGGCCCATCGAGGCCAGCGGCCCATCGAGGCCAGCGGCCCATCGAGGCCGGCGGCCCATCGAGGCCAGCGGCCCATCGAGGCCAGCGGCCCATCGAGGCCAGCGGCCCATCGAGGCCAGCGGCCCATCGAGGCCAGCGGCCCATCGAGGCCAGCGGCCCATCGAGGCCAGCGGCCCATCGAGGCCAGCGGCCCATCGAGGCCAGCGGCCCATCGAGGCCAGCGGCCCATCGAGGCCAGCGGCCCATCGAGGCCAGCGGCCCATCGAGGCCAGCGGCCCATCGAGGCCAGCGGCCCATCGAGGCCAGCGGCCCATCGAGGCCAGCGGCCCATCGAGGCCAGCGGCCCATCGAGGCCAGCGGCCCATCGAGGCCAGCGGCCCATCGAGGCCAGCGGCCCATCGAGGCCAGCGGCCCATCGAGGCCAGCGGCCCATCGAGGCCAGCGGCCCATCGAGGCCAGCGGCCCATCGAGGCCAGCGGCCCATCGAGGCCAGCGGCCCATCGAGGCCAGCGGCCCATCGAGGCCAGCGGCCCATCGAGGCCAGCGGCCCATCGAGGCCAGCGGCCCATCGAGGCCAGCGGCCCATCGAGGCCAGCGGCCCATCGAGGCCAGCGGCCTACGAAGTCTTTTGAAGGGCCTGAGCCAGCTTCTTCCACCCGCGCGGACGCTCCCTGGGGTGATAGCTGTAGTAGTACTGCATGTAGTGGCTCTCCTCCACAGTCGTGGACGCCACTTCGTTGAGCACCGCTCCAAAGACCCGTACCCCGACCCGACGAACCTGGTCGACCGCTCTCTCGGCTGCTCTCTGTTCGGTCTCCCCGGACCGGAGCACCAGAACCATGCCATCGGTGTGCGTCGCCAGGATCGCAGAATCAGTGACGGCGAGAATCGGTGGGCTGTCGAGAATGATGTGGTTGTAGCTGCCCTCGAGTTCTCGGAGGATCAGTTGCATCTTCTTTGAATTCAGCAGCTCAGATGGATTCGGAGGAAAGGGGCCGCTCGGCAACACGTCCAGATTGGGCAGCACGTTGGGCCGAATCGCCTCGCGGATCTCAGCGTTCCCGATCAGAAGATTGGTCAAGCCGGGCTCCCGGAGGACGTCCATGGCCCGATGGAGCGCCGGTCGGCGGACATCGGCGTCCACGAGTAGGACCCGCTGCCCCTGTTGCGCGAGCATGACGGCGACGTTGATCGACGTCGTCGACTTTCCTTCGCTCGGACCGGGGCTCGAGAAGAGCAGCGTCCGGATCGGCTTTTCCTCCGTGGCCATGAACATGAGGTTCATTCGGAGGTTGCGGTACGCTTCCGCTGCGGGATCGAGGGGGTCGAGCGCGACCAACAACGGGAGATCGCTGCCGTTGCCCGCCTCGAAATCCAGCGGGACCTTGCGAAGCCGCGGGATAATGCCCAGCACCGGAATGCTCAAGAGCATCTCCACCTCGGCGCTCGTGCGCACGGTGCGGTCGAGGTATTCCAAAAAGAAGGCCGCGCCGATACCGAGAATGAGCCCGAGTATTGCGCCCAACAACAGGTTGGTTTGGCTCCCAGTGGTCACCGGGTAGGCGCTCATGGCAGAATCGACGACAACGACGTAGGCAGAAGCCGCGGCCGCGGCGACCTGCGCCTGATATTGTTGCGTCTTGAGGAAGCGTATGTTTTCCTGATCGAGACCCAACTGAATGTTCAACTCATCGAGGCGATTCTGTAGTTCGGGGAAGTTGGCCTGATCCGCCCGAATCTGATTGAGCTGGCTCTGCTCGTTTTCGATTTGCCCACTCAACACCACAAGATTCTGCCCGACGGCGGATCGGAGCTCACTCTCTCTGGTTCCAAGCTGAGTCCGGACGGCTCTTACCTGAGGGTGATCCTCGGTCTGCCGCTCCTCGGTCAGGAGAACCTGGATCTCGTTCTTTCGGTCCTGGACCTCGTTGGCGATGCCTCGGATCTGTGGGTTCACCCCCTCCGGGAGGGCGGCCATGAAGCTCACCAGGTCCACAGATTCCACCCCTGTTGCTTCAAGGCTCACGGAAAGGGCCTGGAGTGCCTCCTCCTGCCCGATGAACGCCTGCATGCGTAGGTCGGTCCGTTGGAAGTTGTCGAGGAGCTGCTGCTCTTGGACCGTGAGGTTCGTGAATTCGGCACTCTCCTTGAACGTCTGGATTGCTCGGGAGGACGCCTGGAGGACCGTCGAAGCGCTGTCCAGTTGTTGCTCGATGAATTCGAGCTCCCGTTTGGCGCGGTCTCTGACCCTATCCAGTCCGAAGTCCTGCAGTGCGGCCGTCGCTCCGTTGAGGATTTTCGGCACCAGGATCGGGTCGGCCCCCTGGTAGCTCACCGTAACCATGTTCGTGAATTCGACGTTCTGCGCCCCCACCCGGCCCTGGACCTCATACTGAACGCCGCTGGTCGGACGAATCACGAGTCCGAAGAGGCGGTTCTCATCGGGAGGGGGTTGAGGGGTCAACCGCAGCAGCCCCATGTCGAGAACGGTGCCGACCGGGCCCTGGGCCTGTTCCCTACCATTGCCGTCCAGAATCCGGGCGCGAACACCTTCGCTGTCGTATTCGAGTTGCAGAGGGCCGTCCGGCATTGTCAGGTCGACCCAGGCATCGAGAAACAGGTCGGAGCGAACCAGGTTGGCGTTTTCGGGGAGCAAACGCATTCCCAGTGCGTCGACCACGCTCCGAGCGACCTGGGCCGAGGCCAATACCTGAATCTCCGACTCGATCGGATCCACGTAGAGGCCCGTGAGGCGGCTCAGTCCCGGCGAATTCACGTTGAGCGGCCGGCTGACCTCGAGGGGATCGTTGATCTGAATGGAGCTGGTGGTCGCGTAGGACGTGCGCTGCTGGGATACCGCGCAGATGGCGGTGGCCGTCGTCACCCCGAAAATCAGCACGACCAGCCAAAGCCGACGGGTAATAACCTGCAGGTAGTCGGCGATGTGTGGTGAAGCGCCCCCCAACTCGGAAGTCGTGGGGCCGGCGGAACCCAACTCGTCTTGCACGTGCCTCCCTCTCAACGGGACCCCTGGCCCCGAAAAATCGAGGCAGGGGCATCGGAAACATGCGTTTTTAGAAAACTCCGCTCGGTCCCACCCAAGCGCAAGCTCTGAGTCAATTCATACCACATATCAATATATGGCTGTCCGGTTGACTCGCGTATAGAAAACCCCCAAGCTTTTTCGAGGGCTCGAAGCGGTTTACCACCGAGGCTTTTTGATGCCGAATACCGTCGAGACGAAGATCCAAGAGGTCCTGGAGTCGATACGCCCCGCGCTCAAGGCGGATGGCGGGGACGTCGAGTTCCTGCGCTTCCATGAAGAGGACGGGGTGGTTGAGCTTCGCCTCCTTGGTGCGTGCGAAGATTGTCCCATCTCCATGATGACGCTGAAGGAGGGGATCGAAAAGCGCCTGAAGAGTGGTATTCCGGGCATCACGGAGGTTCAGGCGGTTTGAAGCCCTTGGAGTCGAAATGAGTGTCCAGGATCTCCGGCGACGTGTACTCGAGGCTTTGGCTGGCGTTCGTCACCCCACGACCGGCCGCGACGTTGTGGAGAGTGGCCACGTCCAGGGGCTGGAGGTCGGTGAGACGGGGGATGTCCGCTTTTCGTTCGGCATTCAAGCGGACGATCCTGGAGGGCTCGTGCGGGACGCTCGGGGCGCTGTGGAGGCGCTCGATGGCGTTGGTGCTGTGAAGATCAACGTGACGCTCCCTCAGTCCGCGCCGGAAGCAGGGCATTCGGGGCCGCCGGCCTCTTCCGTCCCCGCTCGAGGCGCCGCGCGCGGCCCCGGCGTCGTCCCCGCTCCGACTCCGAAGGCCGGCGTCCTAGGCGAGAATACGCGCGTCGTGGCGGTGAGCTCAGGGAAGGGGGGCGTCGGTAAGTCCATGGTGGCGACAAACTTGGCCGCCGCTTTCGCCGCCGCCGGGAAGAGGGTGGGCCTTCTGGACGCCGACATCTACGGACCGAATATCCCGTTGATGTTCGGAGCCGAGGGTCGGCCCGGGGTGTCGGGCGCCAAGGGCCAGGAGATGATCGAGCCCATGGAGGCGCACGGTGTTCGCCTGATGAGCATCGGATTCCTTCTCGAGAAGGAGCAGCCCGCGATCATGCGCGGTCCGCTCATCTCAGGGATCCTCAAACAGTTTCTGGAGCAGGTCACCTGGGGGGATCTCGATGTGATGGTCGTGGACATGCCCCCTGGCACGGGCGATGCGCAGCTCTCCCTGGTTCAGATCGTCGACATCGATGGCGTCGTGATGGTGACCACGCCGCAGGACGTGGCCACGGGAGACGTACGCCGGGGCATCAAGATGTTCGAGCGGGTGAACACCGGGGTCCTGGGCATCGTAGAGAATATGTCGGCGCTCATATGTCCCCACTGTGATGAAGAGATCGAGGTCTTCGGAAGTGGAGGGGGGGAGCGCCTCGCCGAGGAAATGGAAGTCCCCTTCCTGGGGCGCGTGCCCCTGGACCCGGTCGTTCGGTCAGCAGGGGACGAAGGCGCGCCGACGGTCCTGTCCGCGCCCGAATCAGGCGCCGGAAAGGCGTTGCAGGAAATCGCGGATCGTGTGGCGGAGAGGGTGGCTTAGTCCCCTTCCAGCCAACGACGGTCTGACGCCGAGATGGTCCTGCCCCCCTTGAACTTCTCGAACACCTTGAGCACCACCCACCCGACAAGCAGGTAGGGTGCGACATTGGTCAAGAGGAACATCGCCAGGCCGAATCCGATGGAGAAAACGGCGCCGACGATCGAGAGCACGACTCCGGCCACCAGCAGGGTAAGGAAACCGACGGCGAAGAACGTCAGCAAAGTACCGATCATCTCGACTTACCTCCTACTTGTGGCGTTTCAGAAGGTCGCCACAATACTCGATTTTCCCGAGTGAATCAGTTCACCCAAGCGACGCGAACGCTTCCGAAAGCGGCGTCGACATCCACGGTAATCTGATACTCGGCTTCGTCGTAGTCCAGCGACTCATACGTGTCGCCACGCTTGACGAGCCCTTCGGAATCGAATGACGTGAGGAACGTGTCCCTCAAGAGCCGCACACCGAGACCTCGCGGAAAGCGCAGCACCAACGACCCGAGTCCCATGTCCACCGAGACGCGCGCGTCCTGCCGCCAGTCGCCGGTGAAGACCAGCTCGATGTCTCCTACTCCGGCGTCGAGCTCGATTCTTTCGGTGTTCAGGTTGCCCAGATTCCGTATCGTGAATTCAGCCGCTCCGACGTCTATGCTGGCCCGGGACATTGTCTCACGGTTCGGCTCGGAGATGTCGATGAGGGTCTGCGAAGCCCCCGTCTCGATTTCCAGGCGAGTGAGTGGGATGCCGCCGAGATCGATATCCGCGCGAACCGCACCGAAGTCCATGCTCAGGTCCATCGCCACTTCCCGGGAAAGCGCCAACTCCATCTCGCCGGCCTCGTGGTCCCTTCCCCAGTGGAAGCTCCGGCCGCGGCTCTCGGTGCCAATCAGGAGCGAAGTGCCCTCATATTCGGCGAGTGGTTCGAAGACGTCTTCGTCGTACTCGATCTGCATGCGGTAGAGGACCCCTGATTCGGCCGGGCCCACCGAAAACCGGCCCGCCCCGTACCGGACGTTCACATCAACGCTTTGCTCGTTCGATACCTGCCTGGACATGGTGACCGTCCTCCGACTCTGCCCTTGGGCAGCATCCACGGCGCTCAGGCACACGATCAAAGCCACCCCCACCCACCTCGAGACCGCCTTATGCATCGTCGTCCTCTGCATCGTCGTCCTCTCCCGTCGTCCCCGTTCCGGTCGATTCCGTCCCGGCTGATTGGTTGGAAAACTCCTCCGCATCGAGGATGTCACTCGACACACCCTCGTCCCTCCATGTCTCACCCACGTAGGGAGCATCAGAACCGTAGAAATCCGCTTCACGTCCACCCCGAGTAAGGAGCACGGCTCCGAATCCGACGAACATTGTGGCCGCAATGGCTATGGTCCCGAGCAAGGAGACGAGCCCGCTGAAGAATCCGAAGAAGGGCACAACGTCGAGGATGCTCGAGGCGACCCCGAACGTGAGCAACGCACCTATCCCCGCGGCGACCGCGTAGAACGTGTTGGTCGGCTGGAGCCAATCGAGGCGGTCGATTTTTCTGGCGGCCACCCACTCACCGATGTTTCTCGCGACAGCCAAATAGCCGAGTCCGGCTCCCAGCGCCACGACGACCGGGAAGAGCAGTAGCCAGAAGGGCAGAGCGATGATGCCCACCACCGAGGCCACGAGCGCGACGATGCCCAGCACCCAGGCGGGCAGCACCAAGAAGGCACCAGCCAGTCCGACCATGCCGGCCTTCATGGGGGTCTGCCGGGCCGCGTCGGCCACCACTACGAGGTTGTCCTTCGCGAAGTACACGGTGCCCAATGCAAGCAGAGACAAAACGAAAAATGTGAGCAGGGCTCCCCCCACGTCCAGGGCGGCATTCCCGACCGCCCGGAACGGCCGAAAGCTTCGGCTCTGGTCGCCGACGTTCCCGAGCTCCCGTCGAAGCTCGTCACGGAGCTCACTTCGGAGCTCGCCTTGAAGTTCCTCGCGAATTTCCAACCTGATGCGGCTCGACAAGTCCGTCAGCTCCTCGATCCTCAGCTCGATATCCTGAACCGTTGCATCAACCACGACGACCGACTCCGGGTCCACGGAGGCCGAAGCGTCGGCGGAGACCAAGGCATTCTCCAGCGTGCGATCGAGCAGTTGGGCCAACGCCAACGCCTCCTCGTCCAGCGAGGAAGGAGCCTCCCAATCCCGAAGCGCTTCACCCAACGGGCCGTTGGAGAGTGTTACGATCTCTCCCAAGAGACTTCGCCACGCGGTGTAGAGGGCATCGCCCGGCTCGAAGCTCCCCCGCTCCTCGCCGTCGATCGTCACGGAGCCGTCCCTCAACGCGATATCGAGTGTGCCATTGTCGGCGAACTCGAGGTGCAACGCGGCCTCGGTCTGAGAGATCGCCAACTGATTGGAAACCACTGTTCTGTCCTGTCCGGCCACGACGGCCGGCAGGATCGAGATCAGCAGTGCCGATCCGGCGATACGACTGACGTTAGATAGATGCTCTTGCATAGTTTCCATCCACCGTTTGGGTGGTTTTCAGATTTAGGTTCAGATTCAGATTCAGATTCCGATACAGTACCCATGCGGAGAGGCTCGTAGTGGCGGCGAAGGCGACAGCCACCATCGCGGTGACTGCCGGCGCGCCGGCCAGAAGATCCAAGGCCGAATAGGCGTAGAATGCGATCGGGCTCTCGATCAATCCGTCGGTCAGGTAGCCCCACAATGCGGTGGCTCCACCGCTGATTCTCCACGAGAGGAACGACGCCAGACCCCCCGGTGTCACGAGCGAATTCGAGAACACCGCATAAGCGAGCAGAGCGCCTACTGTAACGGGCGTGAGGGCTATGCCCGAGATGACGGCCCAGGCCCTCTGCGTCTGCGGGACCAAGCGGCCGGCCCAGGCCAGCGCCCTCGAGCGAGCGGTCCTGGCCGCCACTGGCCGCACCAGGCGGCCGATTTGGATCTGACCCATGACGTGGCTGGCGAACGCATCGGATGGAGCCATCACAGGCAGTTTCTCGATGCCCTGGATGAGACCCCGCCACTGCTCCTCTTCGCTGCGGCAACCCCGGCAGGCCTCGAGGTGGGCCGAAACTCTGGCCATCTGGGGCGCGGGCAGCAGACCTTCGACGTAGTCCTGGAGCCGCTCCGGATCGAGGTGCCCCGCTACACGGGCTGCCCGGCGCCTGATCCACCCGAACCGTCTCTTCTCGGCAGATGCGGCCGGCACTGATGTGTCGAGGCCGGCGAGCACACGGGCCTGGAAGTTCGGTGCAGGACTCAGCTCGGGGAGCCCCCCGAGCTCGGAATAGAGAAGTTGCCAGGCTTCTAGCTCTGCCTGGCAACGTCCACAATACGTGGCATGTTCCTGGATTTCGGCCCTCTCGTCCCGAGAAAGGGCCTCATCCAGGAAAGCTTGAATCCGCTCAGCGGTCAGGTGAGCTTTCGGATGCTTCTGTGCCACGTTGTCTACTCCTAATAAAGACTCAAGACATTACGGGCCAAGGTCTTCCAAAGTTTCACGAAAAAAGGGCTCATGAAATCAGGTGCGCGAGCGTCTCCTTCAGTTCGCCGCGGGCACGGTGCAAGTACGTTTTGACCGTTCCCAGAGGCAGGTCCATAATCTGCGCAATCTCCTCGTATGCATACCCTTCCACATGGCGCAACAGGACGGCGGTCCGATATTCAGGGCGAAGCTCGCCGATCGCTTGCTCGATCTGATCTCCGAGCTCCCGGTGCTCTACGAATTCCTCCGGGGTCTCGTCCGTTGATTCCACGACCAGGCGTGTCTGTTCTTCTTCCTGGGCCGTTCGGGCGTGCGGAGAGCCGTCGATCGAAACGGTGTCGAGTTTGCGCCGTCTCAAATGGTCGATCGTGTGATTGTTGGCGATCTTGAAGATCCAGCTACTGAATTTGTAACGCGGGTCGTAAGACGAAACGGCGTTGAAGGCACGGATGAACGTCTCTTGTGCCAAGTCCCCGGCGAGAGCCCGGTCGCGGACCATGCGGTAGATCAAGGAGAAGATGGGCCGCTCGTAGCGCCGTACCAGCTCGGCGAACGCGCCCTCGTTTCCGGCCGCAACAAGTGCCGCCAGTTCCTTGTCGGTATCGATGTCGAAATCCAAGTAGAGTGGCTCCGCCATCCTGAGTCCGCCCGGCGGAGGTGCCGTCCAACCCACGGAGTTGGCGCGGCCGGGAAACTTCGTATCCTTCCCGGGTACGCGGCTCCCGGCCGTCCCGCCCTAGCTGCATATCGCTTTCAGGTGGAAAAGCTAACCAAAAGGTCGAGCGAATGGCGACAATTCCGGAAGCCAAACCCTCGCGTGGCGCGGAGAGAGGGGACCAAGTCCGCACCCTCTTTTCGGAGATCGCGCCACGGTACGACCTGTTGAATCACGTCCTCAGCCTGAACATCGACCGGGGCTGGCGGCGGCGGGCGATCCGGATGCTCCAGTGGCAAGAGCGGGACGCCGGGAATTACTTGGATGCGTGTGCCGGAACCTTCGATCTGAGCTTGGAGCTGGCAAAGCAGCCGGGCTTTCGAGGGTCTGTGATGGCGACCGATTTCGCGTTGCCGATGCTCGTCCAAGGGCGCCCGAAGCTCGGCCCTTCCGTGACTCCAATCTGCGGGGACACGCTGCGGCTGCCCTTCCGAGAGGCGTGCTTCGATGGTGCGACCGTCGGATTCGGCGTGCGCAATCTCTCCGATGTGCGCGCCGGGTTCTCCGCCTTCGCTCGCGTCCTACGCCCGGGCGCCCGACTCGTGATTCTGGAGTTCACGGAACCACCGAACCGTGTGCTTCGATCCCTCTACCACTTCTACTTCCATCGGATTCTCCCCTTCGTGGGGCGTGTCGTCTCAGGGCACCCCTGGGCCTACAGCTACCTGCCCGAGTCGGTGAAGGAATTCCCAGGGCCCGCGGAGTTGGCTCGCCTGTTGGCCGAATCCGGGTTCGAGAATGTGGAGTGGCGATTCTTGACCGGCGGGATCGCGGCGATCCACGTCGGGGTGCGAGCCTGACCTCGCTGCCCAGCGATGCCCCGAAGGCATAGCGCCATCGAAGCAACATCCAATCATGGACGTGGCTCGGTTTCGTCCTCCAGAAAACGAACCGGTCCCAAATCTTCCAAGCCGGGATCGAAGCTGGTCGGGTCACCCACGATCAAGATGACCATGTCGTCCAGGCCGTTCGGAGCAAGGTTGTCACGAAGAACTTCGTGAACGCTGGCTGGAGTCACGCTCTGAACCCCGGCCAGAAACCGCTGCAACCAATCAGCGGGAAGATTCTGGGTCAGATAGAGCATCTGGCGGGAAACGATCTGGGCTGGAGTTTCAAAGTTGAAGACGAAACCGTTCGCGATCCGGTCGACCGCATCGCGAATCTCTGTTTCGTCGAGTGGTACCGCCGAGACCTCCCCGAGGGCCTCTGCAATAAGGCGGATCGCCTCGACGGTCGATTCGCTCTTCGTTTGGGTGGTCGCGGCGATGATCCCTCTGGAGCGCACGGGCGTCGTCCAAACCGAACCGACCGCATAAGCAAGCCCCTCCTCGGTACGGACCCGACGGGCGAGGCGGCTCGTGAGCCCCGAGGCGCCCAGGACCGAATTGCCGATCAGGGCGGCGTAGTAGGTCTCGTTGTCGGCCAAACGCACGTCACTGGGTTTTCCGATGATGATCGTGCTCTGTTCGAGCTCTTTCGGAATGACATACACCCCCGGCTCGACTGAGAACGTCGGCGGGGGTGGAGGCTCGAGATCGCCTTCACAAGGAGGCCATCCGGCGAGCATGCGCTCCAATTTCGGCCGCATGTCATTCCAGGTGACGTCCCCAGTGACGCCCAATGTGAGGTTGCCCCAACAGAAGATCCTCCGATGTACCGAGTGCAGGAGGTCCGGAGCCAGATCCTCCGGATCGAGATCCTCGGGCCTCAGCTCCCACCCCACCGGGTGATCGCCGAAAAGAAGGTTGTTGAACTTGGAGATCGCCAGCTGACCGGGGATGTCCGACTGCCGGTTCACTCTGTCCAGCTGCTGGCCACGCCACACCTCGACGCTGGTGGGGTCGAAGGCCGGGTCCCTCAACAGAGATCCCCAGAGCTCGAGTACCTCGTCCAGATGACGCGTCAGAACATTGATCGAGCTGAAAGAGGACGGCCCTCCCCCGCCGAAAGAGGTTTCAGCAGCGTAGAACTCCAGGGTCTCGTCGACCGAGTCCGGTGAAAGATCGGCGGTGCCTCCGGAGCGGAGAAGGATCGGAACGGCGGTCGTCGCCCCGTGCTCTTCCCTCGAAAAGTACGAGGGCCCGCCCCGGAACCGGGCGAACACGGACACCAGAGGAAGCGAGTGGTCTTCGAGGAAAAAGACCTCCACCCCAGGCTCGACTCGATGTTGCACAGCCTCGGGTTGCCGGAATTCCAACGGTGGAAATTCCAGGGACTCGAGTGCTGTGGTCGTGTTCTGAGCCGACAGACCCACCGGGAGGCCGACCCAAGCCAGAGCGAGGCCGACCCAAGCCAAAGCGAGGCCGACCCGAGCCAGAACGACGCCGAGCACACTCATCGGCCGGCAACCGAGTCGGGGCGAACCACCGTGGCTACGGTTCGATGGTCACGCGTGAAGAAGCGCTCGGCGACCCTGCGCACGTCTTCGGCCTCGACCTCCGCCAAGCGATCAGTGAAACCGAACGTCGTGCGCCAATCGCCGTAGGCAGAGACGGATCCGGCCAGCTGGAAGGCCAAGCCCAAATTGGATGTCACGCGCCGGATCTCACCTGCCTCGAGCTGATTTCGGATTCGCTGCAACTCCCGCTCCGAGGGTGGCGTTCGTCGAAGAGAGTCGAGCTCGGCGTACACTGCTGCCTCGATATCCTCGGTGGTGCTCGGGAAGCGTGGCGTGGCATCGATCGCGAAGATCGGGGGAAACCGGATGCCAGGACCCATCGACGAGGTGATGGCCGTTGCGACTTGATCCTGAATCACGAGGCGCCGATATAGTCTGGACGTACGCCCTCCGGTGAGGAGCCAGGAGAGGACCGTAAGGGCCGGTGCGTCCGGATGTGCAGTTTCTACAACTGGCCATCCTATACGCACTTGAGGATCTGCGTCTAATGTTATTTCTATCCTACGCTCCACCATCTGGGAGGGCTCCCTCGACAGGATCGCCTCGGGAGTCTCGCCTCCGGGGAGAGTCCCGAAGTACTCATCCGCCCATGCAAGAATCTGATCGGCGTCGATGTCCCCGACCACGGTGACGACGGCGTTGCGCGGCCCATAATAGCGCCGAAAGTATGCTTCTACGTCTGGCCGGCGAAGTCGTTTGATATCGGACATGTGCCCGACGACCGGCTGTCCGTAGGGATGGACGGTGAAGGCCGCGGCCATGTGGGCCTCGAACAGCAGGCCGCCGGGGTTGGTCTCCACGCGTAGCCGTCGTTCTTCGGCAACGATATCCCTTTCGGTGTAGAACTCCCGGAACACCGGATTGGCCATCCGATCGGATTCCAGAAGAAACCACAGCTCTGCACGGTTCGCCGGTATCTCCACGAAGTAGGTCGTGGACTCCCAGTCCGTGCTGGCGTTGAGGCCGCGGCCGCCGTTCGTAGACAGAACCCTCTCGAACTCGTTGGGAAGTACATGCGCTCCTGCCTCCGTCTCTAACGAGTCGATCCTTTCTCTGAGAGGGGGTACCGCCGTGGTATCCCCTCGGGCTTCCAGTGCCAGAATCGAATCCTGAAGCGCATCCATGCGAACGAAGAGCGCCCGTTCGGCGGTGAGGTCCAGGGTCCCCAGCGTCTCCGTTCCCTTGAACAGCAGGTGCTCGAGCAGATGCGCGATGCCCGTTTGCCCCGGGGTCTCGTTGACGGCGCCAGCCCGAAACTGCACGACGAAGGAGACCGTGGGCGCACCGGACCGAGGTAGTGCCAGCCAACGCATGCCGTTGGCGAGCTCGTGCTCAACGACCGGAAGCTGCGCGCCGGTGAGCACCTGAGAGCCCGCCGCATCCGCTGTTGCGCCGACCCATCCAGTCAACAGGCTCAGCAGCACGAACCATCGGCAGGCGGGTCTCGCACCGATGTGTGTGCACGTAGATCTTCCGTTCGGTCGGCCCCGTGCTCGGCCCGTCACTCGACGCGTCACTCGACCCCGCCCTGTGCCCCGCGTTGGGTTCCGCCGGATCCGACCGGCTGGCACCTGGGGCAATAGAACACCGCGCGATTTCCGAATACGAATCGACATATCCTCGTGGAGCAGCGGAGGCAGGGCTCTCCCTCTCTTCCGTAGACTCGCAACTGCGCCGCGTTGTCACCAGGGTTTCCGGAGGCATCCCGGTAGTTCCGGAGCGTCGTTCCCCGGTTTTCCACCGCTTTGCGAAGGGTCCGGCGGAGGGCCCGATGGAGTTTGCGGGCCTCGCCCTCGACGACCGACTTGGCCGACCGCTGCGGGTGAATGCCGGCCTGGTGGAGCGCTTCGTTCGCGTAGATGTTGCCCACCCCCGCCACCCGGCGCTGGTCCAGCAGCCATGACCGGATCGGCGAAATGGATCGAGACAACTCCGTGTGTAGCCGTCGGGCGGTAAAGGTCGACGAGAGCGGCTCAGGGCCAAGACGCCGATCGCGCAGCGTCCATTCCGCTTCGTCCATCGCCTCCAGCGCTCCAAAGCGGCGCACGTCGTCGTAGACGAGCTCGGGGCCCGCGCTCAAGGTAAAGCACACGGCGGGGTGGGTCGTCCTCTTCTTGTTTTGGACCCATACGAGGCGGCCGGTCATGCCCAGGTTGACGACCAGGACCACCCCTTCGGTCATGCGGGCAACGATGTTCTTCCCTCGCCGGTGGACAGATTCGAACACCCGGCCCCGAAGACGGGCGGAGAAATCCCGGCGTGGTTGGCTGAGTACATCCGGGTGGATGACCCGGACACGTTCGATCGACTTGCCGGGAAGGATGGGGTGAAGGCCCCGGACGATGGTCTCTACCTCAGGTAGTTCCGGCATGGCGGCGTGTCTTAGCTAGCTCGGGTATCCGAACGTCTGAGAGTGGCTTCTGGTCAGCCAGAGGCCTCCTCGGCCCGGGCGAACTCTCTCCATCCGATGTCCGTCCGAAATTGCTTTCCGGCAAACTCGATGGCGGAAGCCGCCTCTCGGCTCTTCGATGCGGCTTGACTCAACGTCGTCCCCAATCCGGTGGCCGCGATCACACGCCCGCCGGAAGTTTCGAGCCCATCGGGACCCGCCGTCGTGCCCGCGTGAAAGAGGAGAACGTCGGGGTCTTGTGTGACCGACTCCGGAATGTGGATCGCACGACCCTTTGGGTACGGGCCCGGATATCCGTCTGACGCGAGCACGGTCGTGAGGGCCGCCCCATCACTCCACTCGAGCCTAGCGTTGCCGAGCCGCCCTCCGCTCGCGACCTCCAGGATCGGGTCCAGAAGGGACGACTGCAGCAGCGGAAGGACCACCTGCGCCTCAGGATCTCCGAAGCGGCAGTTGAACTCGAAGATCCGCGGTCCACTTTCGGTGAGCATGATCCCCGCGTACAGGACGCCTCGGAATTCGGAATCGTCTTCGGCTAATGCGGCCAAAGTCGGCTCCATAATTTCGTCGTGGATTCGCGCGAGAAGTGCCTCCGAGGAGAGGGAAACGGGGGCGTATGCACCCATGCCGCCGGTGTTCGGCCCCACATCTCCCTCACCCGCCCGCTTATAGTCCTGGGAGGGGAGCATCAACACGGCATCACGACCGTCCGCCAGGCCGAATACCGATATTTCCTCTCCCCGCATGAACTCCTGGATGACGACCTCTCTGCCCGCCTCCCCGAACGCCCGGTCGGTCATGATCGTCTCGAGTGCCCGGAGCGCCTCATCAACCGTCTCGCACACGATGACACCTTTTCCGGCGGCCAAGCCGGAAGCCTTCACGACGATGGGCGCGCCGCGTTCCTGCACGTACGCGGAGGCTTCATCATGGGTGACGAAGGACGCGGAATCCGCCGAGGCAACGCCGGCCCGTCGCATTAATTCCTCCGCATAGCTCTTGCTGGACTCGATGCGGGCGGCCGCCTTCGTGGGTCCGAACGCGGGAACGCCACTCCGCTCGAGGCGGTCTACCAATCCGGCTGCCAGTGGCGCCTCGGGTCCCACCACCACCAGGTCTATGTTCTGTGCGCTCGCCCAGCCGGCAAGTGCCACGATGTCGCCGGATGAGATCGCGACCGGCTCGACCCTCGAGGTCATCCCGCCATTCGGCTGCGTGACGAACAGCGTGGCTTCGGGCGCGTCTCTCAGCAGCTTCCAAGCCAGCGTGTGCTCTCGGCCCCCGTTCCCGACGATGAGAATTCGCATGGCCCCAGTCTATGGCCCGGGGCCCAAAAAGAGAACGGGCGACGGTTACCGCTTGACGCTTCCCATGAGGTCGTCGGCCATGCGCTTGGCTGCACCCGCGACCTGTCCGAAGAGATCCTTGGCGCCGTCGGCGTAGGCTTTGGCAGCGTCCGACAGATCCTCCTTGTACGCCCGGTCAGGGTCTCCTCG
The DNA here is from genome assembly GCA_965249775.1 of Longimicrobiales bacterium. Classification (GTDB taxonomy): domain Bacteria; phylum Gemmatimonadota; class Gemmatimonadetes; order Longimicrobiales; family Gaopeijiaceae; genus UBA822. Next base: position 1,087,387 of record OZ252253.1, on the reverse strand, counting down.
GTGCGGGTATTCGCCACGAATGATCCGGTCGTACTCGCCCTCCTCGATCCACGAGCGAATCTCGGCCAGACGAAGCACGTAGAACGGATGGCTCTGGCCCATCAGGTTGAGAACCTTGAAGACCTGGTCCGCGACATCGCCGGACTCTCGGTACTCCTCCGCCTGAATGATGAATTCATCCAGATTCATCTCGTCGTCGTCCCCACCACCGGCCATCTTCAGCATGGACGCCATGACTTTTTGGGGGTTCTGCACACATAGCAGCCCGGCCCGGTCGCTCGACAGCTCGCTCTTTCTTGACCACTCGAGAAGCGCCACCAGGATGGCCCGAGCGGCGAGTCCTACGATCGGAAACCCCATGCCGGCGAGTTGAATCAGGAGGACCGTCATCGTCCGGTACAGGACGTGGTCGCTCATGATGTGGCCGAGCTCGTGTCCCATGACGTAAGAGAGCTGTTCGTCATCCAGAAGCTTCACGGTGCCCGAGTTCAGGATGATGAACGGCTCGTCCATCCCGTAGGCCCCGGCGTTGACAATGGGCGTCTGGGAAATGAAGAGGGGGTATTCCTCGGGCGAGTCGAGCGTCTGGAGAACGTCCTTATAAAGGCTTGAAACACGGGGGAACTGCTTCTCGGAGACTCGGACGGAGCTCGCGAGGAACGCCAGGCGAATCGGTTTCTCACCGAAGAAGCCGAAGAGCGATCGGAGCACGTCGTCGAAAACCGGAATCTTTCTGAGTGCCGTCAGCGCGGCCCGGTCGGCCGGGTGCTCCCAGGCGCGAGGGGCGATGTCCGTCAGGATGCGTTTGGCCCTCGCGTCCTGCTCGTCCTGGCCATTCCCGTTGTCCTGGTCGTTCTCAGCCATGGCTGTCCGTCTCCTTTGGTCCGTGCGAAACGGCGAGAAGCCTTCCGCTCTATCGGGCTTTACGCGCCCCTTGGCGAGGAAGTTTCAGGGCGTGAGGCAGGGCGACCCGCGCTCAGGCCAGTGCCTGGTCCAAGTCTTCGGTCAAGTCTTCCACGTCCTCGAGGCCGATCGAGAGCCGCACCAGCCCCTCCGTGATACCCAACGCCTCACGTATCTCCTTCGGCACCGATGCGTGGGTCTGGAGCGCCGGTACGCTAACAAGAGATTGAACGCCTCCCAGGCTCTCCGCAAGCTGGAACACACGAGTATCGGTGGCCAGGGCTCGCGCTCGTGCCGGGTCTCCCAGATCGAGTGCCACCATTCCACTGTAGCCCGACATCTGCTCCGTTGCCAGCTTGTGCTGCGGGTGGGACTCCAGGCCCGGGTAGAGGACCCGCTCGACGGCGCCGTGCGCCTCCAGGAAACCGGCTACCGCCAGCCCGCTCTCGTTGTGGTGCGCCATACGCACGTGGAGGGTTCTGGTGCCTCGCAGGCAAAGCCAGGCGTCCATCGGCCCCGGGACGGCTCCCGACGACTTCCGGACGAAGTGGATCTCCTCGGCGAGCTCGTCATCGTTGAGCGCGAGCACGCCCCCGATGATGTCGGAGTGACCGTTCAGGTATTTCGTCGAGGAGTGCATGCTCACGTCGGCGCCCAGAGCCAGTGGCTGCTGGTTGAAGGGTGACGCGAACGTGCTGTCCACCATCAGGAGGGCGTCCCCCTCGTGGGCGATATCGGCGGCCGCCCGGATGTCGCAGATCCTCATCATCGGATTCGTGGGCGTCTCGACGTGGACAAGCCGAGTACTGGGCCGCATCGCCTCCCGGATCCGTTCGGGGTCCCTCGTGTCGACGAACGAGAATTCCAGTCCGAGCTTCGCGAGCACACCCGTGTACATGCGTATCACGCCCCCGTACGTATTCTCCTCGACCACCACGTGGTCGCCGGCGGACAGGCGCTTGACCACCGCTTCGATCGCGGACAACCCGCTCGAGAATGCGATCCCGTGGGTCGCACCCTCGAGGGCAGCCACCTTCTGTTCGAGCCCCACCGTCGTGGGGTTCTTTACGCGGGCGTAGTCGTAGCCCTCTTTTGGCTCGGCGACATCCGGCTGGACGTATGTGGAGGTCTGGAAGATTGGTGGAATGATCGCACCCGTCGTCGGTTCGGGGTCTTGTCCGGCGTGGACGGCGAGGGTCCCGAAGCGGGTTTCGTCAGGTGGTGGCTTCTTCATGGAGTCCTTCTTATGGATGACCCGCTGGACGGTGATGATCGGCCGATGTTACCCGGGGCTTCCCCGCCGGTGCCACGTAAGAGGAAGCTCTTCACGAGATCCGCAGAGCTTCCCAGGTCGTTGACGGTTCTCCAGGGCCCTGGGTAGTGTTGATGGGTTCGCCCCATCCGGGTGGCCCATGACCCGAAAAGGCCGTGACCATCGTTCCCGAAAGGCTTCCAATTACATGCCTTTGATAATCCCAGACCGACTCGTCGTGAGCGTATCGGGGTTTCGGGGGATTGTCGGAGACCCGTTGACGCCCGAGCTCGTGGGTTCCTTGGCGGCGGCTTTCGGGGCCTTCGTTAGACGCTCGTCCGGTGCTGTGGATGCCCGGACCGGAGAGGTCCTCATCGGAAGGGATTCCCGAACTTCGGGGCCGATCCTGGCGGGCGCCGCGGCATCGGGTCTTGTCTCTGTCGGCTGCGACGTCGTGGATCTCGGCATGGTGTCCACGCCGACGGTGATGCTCGCGGTCGAGAACTCGGACGCCCTCGGTGGCATCGTCGTCACGGCCAGCCACAATCCAGCGGAATGGAATGCGCTCAAGTTTGCGGCGCCAGAGGGCACATTTCTGGATGCCGAGACGATGTCGGCGTTTCTGGAGTTCGCTCTCAACGAGGATCCCGCGCGCGCTCCGCGGGACGAACTCGGGACCGTACGGACCGACGATGACGCGACGGGCCGTCATATCCAAGCCATTCTCGAGCTACCACAGTTGGATCTTCCGGCGCTGCGCATCAGGGGGTTCAAGGTAGCCCTCGACTGCGTGCGAGGCGCAGGGGCCACCATCATGCCGCAGCTTCTCGAAGCCCTCGGGTGCGAGGTCGTGGCGATCAACATGGAAGCGGACGGGTGCTTCCCGCGCGATCCCGAACCCACCGCGGAGAACCTCGGCGAGCTCGCCGACTTCGTGAGCAGCGAGGGTGCGGATGTCGGGCTTGCGGTCGATCCGGACGTGGATCGACTGTCTCTCGTAGACGAGAGCGGCACTCCGTTGGGGGAGGATCTGACGCTCGCTCTCGCATCGGCGGTGGTACTCCGACGAACCCCCGGAATTGTCGTGACAAACCTCTCGACCAGTAGCATTGTCGAGGACGTGGCCCGCGCCCACGGAGGGGAGCTCGTGCGGTCACCGGTGGGGGAGATCAACGTGGCACGCCGTATGCAATCAGAGGGCGCGGTCGTGGGGGGAGAGGGGAACGGTGGCGTGATTCTCCCGGGCCTCCACTACACGCGAGATGCACCGGTGGCGTCGGCACTTATCTTGCAGCATCTGGTGGACGAGGGAACGACGCTTTCGGCCGCCGTGGATCGGTGGCCGACGTACACGATCGTGAAAAGGAAAATCGACTTTCCGGCGGAAGCGCTTTCGGACGCGTATGTCGAGTTGGAGCGACAGCTCGCGAGCGACAGTGTCGACTCGGCCGACGGTGCTCGGTTTTCTTGGGTGGCGCGACAGGTCTGGCTGCATGTCCGGCCTTCGGGTACGGAGCCGGTCGTGCGTTTGATCGCGGAGGCGCCGGAACGGAGCGAGGCGGAAGGACTGATCGAGCGGGCGAGCGCAGTCCTGAAAGGACTGAGGTAGTCTGGAGTAGCAAGAAGGGGCGATGGGGAGGGGCGAGAGGGGCGGGCTTAGCCTTGAGTCGCAAGAGCAACTTGAGTCGTTAAGAACAAGAGGGCATAGCGACATGTGTGGAATCATCGGATACGTGGGAGGCAAAGAGGCGGGGCCGATCCTCGTCGAGGGTCTTCGGCGCCTCGAATATCGGGGGTACGATTCGGCCGGCCTGGCCGTGATCAGCCCCGAGGGGCGCCTGGGCACGGTGAAGGAACCGGGTAAGCTCGCCGAGTTGGAGCGTATCCTCGAAGAGGGCATGCCGCCCGGTACGTGCGGAATCGCCCATACGCGCTGGGCAACACATGGCGCTCCGAACCGTCTGAACGCGCATCCCCACTGGAGCCAGGGGAGAGACATCGCGTTGGTTCACAACGGAATCATCGAGAATGCCGATGTAATTCGATCCAAGCTCTCCGATCTCGGGTACACCTTCGAGACCGAGACAGACACGGAGGTGGTCGTCCATCTCATCGACGAGGCCTTCAAGGAGAATTCCACCCTCGAGGATGCGGTTCTCGCAGCACTCGACCAGGTCGAGGGGGCTTACGGAATCGCGGTCGTGAGCAGCCGCGATCCGGCGAAGATCGTGATAGCCCGAAAGGGGAGCCCGCTGCTCATCGGGATCGGCAAGAATGGTGAGAACCTCGTGGGCTCGGACGCGTCCGCCGTGATCCAACACACCAAGGACGTCGTCTATCTTGATGACGGTGACTGCGCAGTCCTGACCGCCGAGGGCTACCGCGTCTTCCACACCGAACAGGGCGACGTACAGCGTTCCGTCCATGAAATCGAATGGGATCTCGAGGCCGCGGAGAAGGGTGGCTACGACCACTTCATGCTGAAGGAGATCCACGAACAGCCTGAGAGCCTTCGCGACGTCATGCGTGGAAGGTTGTTGGAGGAAACTGGAGACGCACGGCTGGGTGGGATCACCCTGTCGGACGAGGAGCTGTCGGGGATTCGCCGGATCGTGATCACCGCGTGCGGGACGAGCTGGCACGCGGCTCTCATCGGTGAATACATGCTCGAAGACATCGCGGGAATTCCCACTGAGGTCGAGTACGCGTCCGAATTCCGCTACCGGAGCCCAGTGATCGAAGAGGGCACGCTGGTCTTGGCGATCAGCCAATCCGGCGAGACGGCCGACACACTGGCGGCGCTCGGGGAGGCTCGCGCACGGGGCGCCATGACCATGGGGATCGTCAACGTCGTCGGATCGTCGATCGCCCGGAAGACGGATTTCGGAATCTATCTTCACGCCGGTCCGGAGATCGGGGTTGCTTCGACCAAGGCCTTCACGAGTCAGATCGTCGCCTTGGCTCTCTTTACACTCTACCTGGGGCGCCGACGGCAGCTCTCCATCCTTCAGGGAAGGGAGCTGGTCGCAGGGTTACGGGAGTTACCGGATCAGGTGGCGCAGACGCTCGCGTTGGAGCCCCTTGCGAAGCAGCTCGCGGCCGCGTATGGCGACGCTCAGAATTTCCTCTACCTGGGCCGTGGATACCAGTTTCCCGTGGCCCTGGAGGGGGCGCTCAAACTCAAGGAAGTGAGCTACATCCACGCCGAGGGTTACCCGGCGGCCGAGATGAAGCACGGCCCGATCGCCCTCATCGACGAAAACATGCCTGTGGTGGCGCTCGCTCCACGAGATGCTGTTTATTCGAAGATCGTTTCCAACATCGAAGAAGTGAGGGCGCGGAGCGGCCGTATCCTGGCCGTCGTGAGTGGCGACGCGCCGGAATTGATCGGGAAGGTGGATCACCTCATACAGGTGCCTCAGACCGTTCCCGCTCTGTTGCCCGTACTCACCTCCATTCCGTTGCAGCTGTTGGCGTACCACGCAGCCATCTACCGGAAGCGGGACGTGGATCAGCCACGCAACCTGGCCAAGTCGGTCACGGTGGAGTGACGGCGGCAAGAACGTCGGTAGGAACCTCGGTGGGAACGTCGGTGGGAATGTCGGTGGAGGAATACACCCGGTGAGGGTCGTGCTTCAGCGCGTACGCGAGGCCAGCGTCAGCATAGAGGGCAGGGTGGTCGGCGAGATCGGCCCGGGGCAGCTCCTGCTGGTAGGCTTCAATCAGAGTGACACGTCCGATCAAGTGGAGTGGATGGCCGACAAGGTGGTCGGGCTCCGCATCTTCCAGGACGAATCCGGCAAGATGAATCTTACGTTGGCCGACGTGGACGGCTCGATGCTGGTGGTGAGCCAATTCACTCTGTACGGATCAGTCCGCAAGGGCCGCCGCCCGAGCTTCGTCGATGCCGCGCCACCCGAGACCGCGATTCCGTTGTATGATCATTTCGTGGAGCTTCTCGAGGTCCGCCACCCGGGCAAGGTCGCAACGGGGGAATTCGGTGCAATGATGGATGTCTCGCTGACCAATGATGGGCCCGTGACGCTAGTCATCGACCGGTGACCGGGCCACGCCCCGGGCCACCGCCCCTGGTGCTCGCGTCGGCGTCGCCCCGTCGCAGAGAGTGCCTCGGAATGCTCGGCTTGAGGTTCACCGTCCAGCCCGCCGAGATTCCGGAAACCGTCCGAGACGAAGAATCGGCCGAGGCCCATGTCGAGCGGCTCGCTCGCGACAAGGCCACAGCGGTCGCGTCCGTGCGTCCCGGTGCGGTCGTGCTCGGGGGCGACACAGTGGTAACGCTGGACGGCGAAATCCTGGGGAAGCCATCGGATCCGGAAGATGCGCAGGCCATGCTGTTACGACTGGCGGGCCGTACGCACCGAGTGGCGAGCGGCCTCGCGCTTGTCCTTCCGTCCGGTGACGTACAGAGCGGGGTCTCGACGGCCGAAGTCACGTTTCGTCCCTTTTCACCCGAGGTTGCCCAAGCCTATGTGGCGACCGGCGAGCCCCTTGATAAGGCTGGAGCATATGGCGTCCAAGGGCTCGGCGCCGCGCTGGTGACCGAGGTTCGCGGAGACTTCTATACCGTGGTCGGGCTCCCGGTTGCGCTCCTCATGAAGCTCTTCGAGGAGTGCGGGTGGGAGTACACTTTCGAGTCACCGGCACGCCCGCACTTCTTCAACGTTCTTCTAGGGCCATGAGCGGCACTCTAGAGTCATGAGCGGCACGCCGGCCATTCTCGCAATCGACCAGGGGACGACCGGCAGTACGTGTCTCGTGCTCTCCCAAGATGGGCGGGTCCTCGGGCGGGCTTACTCGGAGTTCACACAGCACTTTCCGCAGCCCGGATGGGTCGAGCACGACGCAACAGAGATCTGGGATGTCACTCGGGCGGTCGCCCGCGAGGCACTGGCCTCGGCGGAGGAGGCCGATGTCAGGGGAGTCGGGATCACGAATCAGCGCGAGACGATCGTGCTTTGGGATCGTGAGACGCTCGAACCGGTCCATCGCGCGATCGTTTGGCAGGACCGCCGTACCGCCGGATTCTGCGCTGATCTCAAGGAAGCGGGCCACGAGGCGGAGGTCCGTAAGCGCACTGGACTCGTGCTGGATCCGTACTTCTCCGGCACGAAGCTTCTCTGGCTCCTTCGCGAGCGTCCGGACCTTCGCGCCCGGGCCGAGGCGGGGGAGTTGGCGGCCGGAACGATCGACACCTGGCTGATCGCGCGCCTCACATCAGGGCAGGTCCACGCGACCGATCCCACCAATGCCTCACGCACTCTGTTGTACAACCTGGCCCTCGCCGCGTGGGACCCGTGGCTCCTCGACACCCTGGAGATCCCTCAGGGAATTCTCCCGGAGGTGAGGGCCAGCAGCGGCGACTTCGGAATGACAGACGGCGAGTCGCTGGGAATCGAGGTCCCTGTAGCGGGGGTCGCCGGCGATCAACAGGCCGCATTGTTCGGTCAGGGATGCTGGTCTCCGGGATTGGCCAAGAGTACGTACGGTACGGGTGCCTTTCTTCTCATGCATACCGGGGAACGGATCGTCCCGTCGAGCCACGGCCTCCTCACGACGGCGGCGTGTGACGCGAACGGAGGGTTGGCGTTCGCCCTAGAAGGATCGGTGTTCATCGCTGGGGCTGCGATTCAATGGCTCCGCGATGGACTTGGTCTGATCGACGATGCGTCGGCGTCGGAGGCGATGGCTGCGGGGCTCGAGTCGAACGAGGGAGTCTATTTCGTGCCGGCGTTCGTCGGCCTCGGGGCGCCGCACTGGGTGCCGGATGCTCGTGGAGCGCTCTTCGGCCTCACGCGAGGCACGAGGCGGGAGCATTTGGTGCGTGCCGCGTTGGAGGCGATGGCATTCGGCACGCATGAGGTTCTGGATGCAATGGAAGCGGATTCCTCGACCAAGACGACGGAGTTACGCGTCGACGGTGGGGCGTCCAAGAATGATTGGTTTCTTGGCTTCGAGGCCGGATTGTTGGGGGTCCCGGTGCGCCGTCCGGCTCTGGTCGAGACGACTGCGCTGGGGGCGGCGGGTCTTGCGGGACTTGCCTTGGGGCTCTGGTCCGACGGCGAGGACTTCCTCGCTTCTCAGGGGGACGCCACCCGATTCACATCGAGCATGTCCGACAACGAGCGTGCGTCACTTCTCGCCGGCTGGGCCCAGGCGGTTCAAGCCGTGAAGGGGCTGACCCGAGGACCCGCGTGAATCCCCGGGAGTAGTACCTATCTTCATGGGACTGGCACATGAGAGGATCTCCGGTGGTTTCTTACTCCAGGTCCGGACGGACGATTGAAATGCGCGGGACCATTGCGCGTGTCGAAAGGCGTGCCGCCGCCGGGCGCATGGCAGTGCTCTCCGTGGTGCTGGTCGGAGCCGGCTTTGGTTGTTCCCATACGCAGCCAAGTCCGTTCCGCGATGCGTCGGAAACGACAATCCACATCGAGATCGACAACCGCGGTTTTGAAGACGCCACGGTGCACGCGATTTGGTCTGGTGGACGCCGCCGCCTCGGGACTGTCACCGGAGCCATGACAGTGGACTACACGCTCGCGTTGGACAGAAGCGTTCTCATGCACTTCGAAATCGACCTGCTAAACGGTCCGGAGTGCATCACACAGCAGATCTTTGCCGACCCCGGTGACATCATCCTGTTGCAGATTGACAGTCGATTCCTCGGCGGTGGCGACTGCCTGGGGGGGTAGGGGGAAGGCCGACCACCCGCTCCTTCATCTCCCCGGTCGACTGTACTCCTTCAACAGACAACGGGTTTCATCTCGGCGGGGACCAGACGGGTGCCCGTCTCGGGATATCCTTGAGGGTGTAGGCGACGACGAATAGGGCGCCCAGGCCTCCCACCAGGAAGGACGGCACGAACACTGTGGCTGCGCCTACCAGAAGCAGGACACGGCCTCCCACCGTCAGCCGTCTGAGCGACTGCCCTTCGAGGGCGGCGGCGAACGCGGCAAGCGCCACCATGGACGTGGTCGCCTTCCCGAGCACGATGGGCCACGCGCCCCCCAGGGCGAGCTCGGGATGCACCACCATGAGGATCGGAATGAGATAGAGGCCCTTGGCGTACTTCCACGCCTGGAGCCCGGTGCGCATGGGATCGGATCCGGCTACGCCCGCCGCCGCATAAGCGGCGAGGCAGACAGGCGGCGTGACGTTGGAGTCCTGGGAGTACCAGAACACGAGCATGTGAGCAATCAGGACCGGAAGGCCGAACTCATTGATCAGCACCGGGCCGGCCAGGACGATCAGGACGACGTAGCTGGCGGTTACGGGCAGTCCCATCCCGAGCACGAGACTCGCCAGGAGCAGCAGGATCAGCGCGAGAAAGAGATTCCCCAGAGAAAGAGAGAGCATCAGAGACGAGAACTTGAGCCCCAGGCCCGTAAGGCCGACGATGCCGACGATGATTCCCGCCACGGCACAGGCCAGACTCACGGGAAGCGTATTTCGCCCGGCGATGACGAAGCCGTCCACTGTGCGGACGATCCCGCGGCCGACCCAGCCCGCCAGAGGCGTACGCGCCACCTCTCCTGGTTTCGAGCGCCGGTGATCCCCTTGCAGGGTCCGGTCCCATACCGCCCGCAAGGCAGCTAAGGCCGCCACTGCTACGCAGGAATAGAATCCGACCCGGGCCACCGAAAAATCCATGAGCAGTGCCGTCATCAGGACCACCAGGGCAAGAAGGAAGTGCCAGCCCTCGGCCAACGTGGCCCCCAACCGGGGAAGCTCGGAGGCTCGAAGGCCCTTGAGATCCCTCTTGACCGCCACCAAGTGTACGAATACGAACACGGTGCCCATGTAGAGAATCGCAGGGATTAAACTCGCTTTGACGACCTCCAGATAGGGCAGACCGGTGTATTCGGCGATGAGGAACGCTCCGGCCCCCATGATCGGGGGTAGGATTTGACCCCCCGTACTTGCAGCCGCCTCGATACCGCCGGCCTCTTCCGCCTTGTAGCCGACTTTCTTCATGAGGGGGATGGTGAACGCCCCGCTGGTCACGACGTTGGCGATCGCACTTCCGGAGACCGATCCCATCGCGGCGGAGGCCACCACGGCTGCCTTTGCGGGCCCTCCCCTCTGTCTTCCGGTGACCACATAAGCCAGGTCGATGAAGAATTGGCCTGCACCAGTGACCTCCAGGAGCGCTCCGAACAAGATGAAGATGAAAACGAAAGACGCGGCCACACCCAACGGAATCCCGAATATCCCCTCCTGTCCCAGATACAGTTGTCCCACGAGCCGGCTCGTGCTGTAGCCGCCGTGCCGAAGCACACCGGGGAGGAAGGGACCCGCATACGCGTAGCCGATGAAGCAGGCGGCGATGAACGAAATGGGCCACCCAAGAGCCCTTCGGGCGGCCTCGAGAAGCGTGACTACGGCCACCAAGCCTGCGACCATGTCCATTCCGCTCCAAGCGCCTGCCCGGCCCACGATGGCGTCCAGATTGAGCGTGAGGTAGAGAGCGGCGAAGACGGAGCCGGCAATGAGGACGGCGTCCACCGTCCATGCCACGCCTCCCCGCTTTCCGCGACCCTTCGTGGGGAAGAGCAGAAAGGCCAGGACCTGCACGGCGGCGAGATGGAACGCCCGCTCGTAGAAGAGTCCAAGCGGCCGGACGCCGGATATGTAGAGCTGGAAGAGCGCGAGGGCGATGGCAAGAACGACGAAGGACGCCGCCGAAATTGTGGGGAGGCCCAGATCCCTTCTCGGGATCGAGGGCTCACCGGCAGAACTCACCGTGCTCTATGCCCGGACGAGGGTATCAGGACGTCGATGCCGGGACATCTCACGGAGCGGAGGTCCGGCTGCCTCACGGAGAGGGGATGAGACGATCAGGCACCTCGTATCCTGCTTCCACCAAATAGCGAGCCGCACCGGGGTGGAGTGGGATGGAGGAGGTTTCCAAGGTGTACTCGGCCGAGATGTGGCGTGCCGCAGGATGCACGCCCACCAACTCCGCCTGTGCCGCCATTAGCGCCCCAAGGAGATCGTAGACGAGCTCCTCCGACATGTCGGCACGGACCACGAGCAGGTTGGGTGTGCTCAACGTCTCCACCTCGGATTCTTGACCGGGGTAGGTTCCTGGAGGGAGGAAATCTGGGCCAACGGTCGGGTCCAGCACTGCATTGTTCTCCACCTCCGTCGGCTCGATGGGGACGAATCGCACCGGGCGCGCCGTCGCCAGGTCGACGAGGGCGCTGGTCGGTGGGCCGACGCTCAAGAATCCGGCGTCTATGGTTCCGTCTCGGAGCGCTGAAGCCGTCTCGTTGAAGTTTAGGCGCTGGGGCCGGAAATCGTCGTAGCTGACCCCGTTTCCCTCCAGCAAGGTGCGGGCGGCCACTTCGGTCCCACTCCCTGGGGCCCCTACGGAAACCCGTCGACCTACGAGGTCGCCGAGGCTCTCCACTCCGGTTCCCTCTACCGTGACCAGATGAAGGACGTTCGGGTAGAGGGCGGTCAGGGCGAGCACCTGTGCCGGCTCCCGCTGGGAAAAAGACCCCGTCGCGCTGAACAATTCGTGGGCGCTCGTTCCCATTGAGAAGGCAACGTGTACATCGCCGCCCAGGAGCAGGCTGAGGTTCTCGACCGAGCCTCCTGTGACCTCGGCTACGAAGTCGTGCTCGGGCAACTCGCGGCTCCAGACCTCCGCAATCGATCCCCCCAACACGTAGTAGACGCCTCCGGTGCCTGCCGTGGCCAAGGCGAGGATGTCGGGACGGTCTCCCGGGGCGCATCCGGGCAGAATCAGGACGGCGAGAAGGAGGGCGGAAGGGATGAATGAGGCCCCTCCGCATCTACGAGTCATCTTCATTCCTCTAATACGACATCCCCCTTGATACATCGATTGGGAAGGGCACGGCAGCCATTCTACGAGGGAGTCGACAGTGGGGCAAGAAACCTCCAGAACACCCTGCCCGCGGGCACAGTACTTGCCGTTTCGGCAAAAAAGGCCTATTCTCATCGATTCCCCTCGTTTAGCTTGCCGCGTTTCTCCGCACGCAACAGTGTGCTGTTGTTGCAACAGTTGTCGGCGGGACCTGACAGGCGCAGACAGATTGACGGGGCCCCGTGCCCCCACGGAGAGCAAGTGAAAATGCCTGGTAGGTCCTCGAAAATGGGTCGCCTCAGGTAAGAATCCGATGAGCGTTTCACCGTTCACCGAACTCGTGTTTGCGAGTACTTGCCCCGAATCTCGAAAGCGAGGCCGGATAGGGCTGCGCATTGGAGACGTATGCGAGTGAACTGAGCACGTATTTGCGGTTCCTCGAACGGCCTTCTCCAGCGTGGGGGGCCGTTTTTTTGTTTTAGGTGAGCAGCGTAAAGCTTGGGATAGATCAGGAAGCTTGTGAACTAGATAGATCGGGAGACGTATGACTCGGAAGTTGAACAAGGCGCCGCCTCTTTATAACCCGGCCTTCGAGCACGATGGCTGCGGGACGGGCTTCATAGCCAAGATCGACGGCGAGCGAAGCCACAAGATTGTAGAGCTGGCGGTGCGGTCGGTAGCGAACCTTACGCACCGCGGTGCCGTGTTGGCCGACGCGACGTCCGGAGACGGAGCAGGCGTCACGCTTCAGCTTCCTCGTGAGCTATTGGCTGATGACGCAACAGCCATGGGCATGGACGAGAGCGATCTGTCGGGGCTGGCCCTGGCCATGGTCTTCTTGCCCATTGAAGAAGGGATGCGCGAGCGGGCCCGCGCCATCTTGGAGGATGCGGCGCTCCGGACCGGCATCGTGGTCCTGGGCTGGCGAGTCGTCCCGACGGACCCGTCCGTATTGGGCGCCGCGGCCCGGAAGGCTCTTCCGGGGATCGAGCAACTCTTCTTCGAGAGGCCTTCGGGCATGTCGAGTGCTGAGTTCGACCGAGCGCTCTACCTCGCACGGGCACGGGCCGAGGCCGGGTACCGGCGCGAGGACGTCGATTGCTACGTCGTCTCGATGTCAGCCCGGACGGTGGTCTATAAGGGTCTCATGGTCGCGACGGACCTCGCCCGCTTCTATCCTGATCTCGAAGACGAGCGGACGGTGTCTGGAATTGCGCTCTTCCATCAACGGTTTGCCACGAATACGCTTGCGACCTGGCCCCTCGCGCAGCCGTTCCGCTTGATCGCACACAACGGGGAGATCAACACGCTCGTCGGCAACCGAAACTGGATGTCGGCGCGCGAGCCCGAGCTCACGTCGGGATTCTGGGGCGACCAACTCGAGGATCTGATCCCGGTCATCCATCCGATCGGGTCCGACACGGCCTCCTTGGACGAGGCGCTCGAGCTCCTCGCAACGTCCGGCCGCGGCCTTCTCCACGCCATGGCGATGCTGATCCCGGAGGCGTGGGAGAGCATGCCCAACATGGATCCACAACTCAGGGAGTTCTACGAATATCACGCCTGTCTCACCGAGCCCTGGGACGGTCCCGCGGCGGTCGCGTTCACGGATGGCACGGTCGCCGCCGCCGTGATGGACCGTAACGGCCTACGCCCCGCCCGGTATCAGGTCACATCAGACGGCATCGTAATCATGAGCTCGGAAGTCGGGCTGGCCGACCTGCCTCTGAGCGAGATCGTGGAGTCGGGAAGGGTCGGACCCGGTGAGATGATCGCGGTCGACACGGCTCGGCGGCAGTTCTTCCACAACGACGAAATCAAGGCCGAGATGGCGGCGCAGCGGCCATACGGTCAGTGGGTGAGTGAGAGTCTCATTCATCTTCCCGCCCTGGAGCTCGACCCAAACCGGTATCAGGCCGCTTCGCATGGCCCCGATCTGCTGCGCTTGCAGGCACTACACGGGTACACTCAAGAGGAAATCGGATACGTTCTCACACCCATGGGACGGGACGGCAAAGAGCCGACCGGCTCGATGGGTGATGACACGCCCCCGTCCACGCTGAACCGCCCCGGGCGCCTCCTCTACACCTACTTCCGGCAGCGCTTCGCGCAGGTGACCAATCCACCGATCGACTCTCTCAGGGAGAAGATCGTGATGTCGCTCGATACCTACCTGGGCCGCCGCCGCTCCTTTCTGGAGGAGGAGCCGGAGGCCGCACGTCTCCTGCATCTCGCGAGTCCGCTCCTGAGTGAAGGGGAGTTGGTGCAGCTTCGGGAAGGGACGCCAGACGGCTTCTCCGTTGTCACGCTCGAGGCGTGTTTTCCGGTGAAGGATCGGGCGAAAGGGCTCGAGCGCGCGCTCGACGACCTCTGTACCGCCGCGAGCGCCGCGGTCGTCGACGGGTGCCAGGTGCTCGTCATCAGCGACCGCTTCTCCGACGAATCCCATGCGCCGATCCCGATGCTCCTCGCGGTTTCGACCGTGCACTTTCACCTGATCCGCGAGGGTCTTCGGATGCGGGCGAGCATCGTCGCCGAGACCGGGGACGCTCGGGACGTTCACCAGTTCGCCGCTCTGATCGGCTTCGGGGCTTCGGCAGTCTGTCCTTACCTCGCTTACGAGACTCTGGGAGGGATGGTTGCGGCGGGGGATTTCGAGGACCTGACCCTCGAAGAAGTCATCAGAAACTACAGAAAGGCCGGCGACGCGGGGATCCTCAAGGTCATGTCGAAAATGGGTATCTCCGCCGTTTCCTCCTATCACGGTGCTCAGATTTTCGAGGTGCTCGGCCTCAGTGACGAAGTGCTCCATCGCTGTTTCACGACCACGAGGTCACGCATCGGCGGTATCGGCTTCGACGAAATCGCCGCTGATGTGACCGAGCGGCATGCCCAGGCTTATTCGGCGGAGAAGCTCGATCGGGGCGGCTGGTACAAGTTTCGGCGGGACGGCGACTACCACGCGAACGCTCCTCAAGTCTGGCGTGCTCTGCACAAGACGGTCCAGGGCGGAGGCACGGAGGAGTACCTGGCCTACCGCGACCTGGTCCATAGCCGTCCGCCCACAGGCTTGCGCGATCTCCTCGAGTTTTCGCCCGACCGCGATCCGATTGCGCTCGATCGGGTTGAACCCATGGCGGACATAACACGTCGATTCCAGACCGGAGCCATGTCGTTGGGTGCATTGAGCGCGGAAGCTCACGAGGACCTCGCCAGGGCGATGAACCGGATGGGGGGTCTAGCCAACACCGGTGAGGGCGGGGAGGATCCCCGCCGATACACCGCTGGCGGCGATAAGCTCGATGCCAATTCTGCGGTGAAGCAGGTCGCTTCCGGGCGTTTCGGCGTTACGCCTTCATACCTGGTCGGGGCGCAGGAGCTGGAGATCAAGATCGCCCAGGGTGCCAAACCCGGTGAGGGTGGGCAGCTCCCCGGCCACAAGGTTTCAGCGTACATCGCCGGGCTGCGGCATGTCACACCGGGTACGCCCTTGATCTCTCCCCCGCCGCATCACGACATCTACTCGATCGAGGACATCGCCCAGCTGATCTATGACCTCAAGGTCGTGAATCCGGCCGCCCGCGTCATCGTGAAGCTGGTCGCTTCGGAAGGGGTGGGCACGATTGCGGCGGGCGTGGCCAAGGCCTATGCCGACGTCATCCAGATCAGTGGAGCGGACGGCGGTACCGGTGCCTCACCGCTCACCTCGATAAAGTACGCGGGTATTCCTTGGGAGCTCGGGCTGGCGGAGACTCAGCAGACGCTCATCATGAATGGGCTTCGGGGCCGGGTGATCCTCAGTACCGATGGGGGTTTCCATACCGGGAGGGACGTTGTGGTTGCGGCCCTGCTCGGCGCCGACCGCTACGGCTTCGGGACCGCGGCGCTCATCGCGATCGGGTGCAAGATGGCGCGCCAGTGCCACCTCAATACCTGCCCCGTAGGAATTGCGACGCAGGCCGAAGAGTACAGAGAGAAGTATTTCGGCACGCCGGAGATGGTGATCCAGTTCCTGACCCACGTGGGTGAGGACGTACGTGAGATCCTCGCCACGCTCGGTTATGAGCGGCTCGATGACGTGATCGGCAGAGCCGATCTGCTGAAGCAAATCGAGGGAGACGTTGGTGAGCGTTGGCGAGGCGTCGATCTCACCAAGATGATCACGAGGACGGACGGTGGGCCTGCCCACGTGGTACAGGAGCGTAACGATCGGCCCGGCAGCCCGTTGGATGACCAGATTCTGGAAGATATCGGCAGCGCGATCGAGGATGGAGGCACATTCCAAGGCTCCTACGATGTTCGGAACCGGGACCGCACGGTGGGGGGTCGGATTTCCGGGCGCATCGCTCAGGTGCACGGGGATGGGGGACTACCACAAGGATCCATCGACCTGGTATTCCGCGGGTCGGCCGGACAGTCGTTCGGGGCTTGGCTCGCGCCGGGGGTCCGCATGACCCTCATTGGCGAGGCCAACGACTATGTGGCGAAGGGGATGAGCGGGGGAGAAATCACGGTCTGTCCGCCTCCCGGCTCGCGATTCCTGGAGCAGAAGGCCACGCTCGTGGGGAACACCGTGCTCTACGGAGCCACGGGTGGTGATCTGTTCGTCGCCGGTGGAGCCGGGGAGCGGTTCGGCGTACGAAACTCGGGTGGTCGGGCGGTGGTGGAGGGTGTCGGAGACCACGGCTGCGAATACATGACAGGGGGGGTCGTCGTCATCCTCGGTGACACGGGCCGCAATCTGGGCGCCGGTATGTCGAACGGAATGGCTTACGTGCTCGATCCATATGGGGACCTTCCGTCACGGCTCAACCACGACCTCGTCGAAATACGGCCGATGACCGAAGCGGAGGACATCGAGTTGCTCAAGGTGATGATCGAGCGTCACTACGAGCGGACGGGCTCGAGGCGTGCCCAGGAGCTTCTCAGTTCCTGGGAGGAGACATTGCCCAAGTTCCGAAAGATCGGTCCGCGGCCCGTGGCCGGTCAGGACGACCAGATGTCCGAGGTTCGTTCCCACCTGCGGAGCCTGGAAGAGGAGGTCGGTCTGGTGAGCGGGGCGGTGCCAGGGGCGGTGCCTGCCCATGCTCGTACCGTGCCTACGGCTCCCAGCCTGACGACGCCCTGACGCCTAGCCTAACACGCCGGGATCGATCCGCTGGCGTTTGAAAGGCCCCTTACGAGACCAGGAGCCTCCGCCACCGATCGGGCGCGGGGGGAACTCGGACGCCCGACCTTTCTATTATGTTAGGAGAGGGGTTCCAACGACCCGTCGTCGGCCCTTGAGCGGTGGTTTGCGCTGTCTCGGCGCGTGTCTATATTCAAGCGCGTAGGGTAGAGTGCGCCACCTGGGCCCCTAACTCGGACCGAGCCGCTCATCATGAAAGACAACGGTAAATTCTTCGTCGGATTGGGAGGCGTGGCCCTGGTCGTCACCTACCTCATCTGGACCGGCATCAGCGAAACGATGATGTATTACCTCACGCCCGTTGAGCTAATGGCCCGGGTGGAAGCGGATCCGACGTTCCACGAGGTAGGTGTGAAGGTGAGTGGGCGGGTGGAGCGGGGCTCGTGGGCTCGGGGCGAGGGCGGCGAGGGCGCCGAGATCATGCACCACTTCACGGTCGTCGATCTCCTGGACGAGTCGGTGCGCTTTCCCGTGGAATTCCGGGACGTACTCCCCGATACCTTCAACGACACGGAGAATGTGGACGTCGTCGTCGAGGGTCGCTACCGGGAGGATGGCGTCTTCGAAGCCACGGTTGTTCTCGCGAAGTGTGGCAGTCGCTACGAGGCTACGGCTGAGGAACTGCTCGGGTGATAATCCTCGGAGAGCTCGCTCTCTGGATTGCACTACCGATCGCAGTTTGGGGGGCGGTCGCGGGGTTCGTTGGCGGGCGTAAGGAGCGTGGCGACCTCGTTCTGAGCGGCGAGAACAGCGTCTACGCGGTCTTCTTCCTTCTGGTCCTTGCTTCGGCCGGGATCATGACGGCCTTCGTGACCGATTCCTTCGAGTACTGGTACGTCGCCAACTACTCCAATCGCGAGCTGTCGACGTTCCACAAGGTCACGGGCCTGTGGGCCGGCCAGCGCGGCTCGTTGGTGTTCTGGGTGCTGATCCTGTCGTTCTTCTCCTCGGCGGCGGTGTTCACCAACCGGAAGAAGAACCGAGAGTTCATCCCTTATGCAGTCGGCGTGCTTCTCACGATCTGCAGCTTCTTCCTGATGGTGCTGCTCTTCGCCGAAGTGAATCCGTTCGAGAGGCTGCCCTTTGCGCCGGCCGATGGGCGGGGGCTCAACCCGCAGCTCCAGAACTACTGGATGTCGATTCATCCGCCCACGCTCTATATGGGATTCACGGCGTTCACGATTCCGTTCGCTTTCGCCGTGTCGGCACTGCTCAGCGGGAAGTTGGATGCGCGTTGGATCGTGATCACCCGGCGCTGGATCCTGCTGTCTTGGTTCTTCTTGGCGAACGGCATCATCTTCGGCATGCGCTGGGCGTACCTGGAGCTCGGCTGGGGCGGATTCTGGTTTTGGGATCCGGTGGAGAACGCGTCTGTGTTACCCTGGCTGACGGCGACGGCCTTCCTCCACTCTATCCAGATTCAGGAAAACCGGGGGATGCTCAAGGTCTGGAACATGGGCCTGGTGACCCTCACGTTCCTGCTGACGATTTTCGCCACGTTCCTGACGCGGTCGGGCCTGATCGAGTCGGTTCATACCTTCGCCGAAGACCCGAGGGTCACGGTCATCTTCCTCTCGTTCATGGCGTTTCTGGGTGGCGCCTCCATTTTGCTGATCGCGTGGCGGTACCCGCTGCTCAAGAGCGAGAACCAGATTCAATCCTTCCTGTCTCGGGAATCGGCATTCCTCTTCAATAACCTGATCCTCCTGGGTGCGACCTTCACCATCTTGTGGGGGACACTCTTCCCGCTCATCACCGAGGGTCTTACGGGACAGGCCATTGCGCTGGGTCCGCCATTCTTCAACCGGGTCAACCTACCCATTGGGCTGGCTCTGCTTGCCTTGATGGGGATAGGACCCGTCATCGCGTGGCGAAAGGCCTCGCGCCGCAATCTCATCAAGAACTTCACGATGCCTATCGTCGTGGGTGCGATGGTCGTCGCGGTGTTGTTCCTGCGAGGTGTCCACCACGCCATGGCTCTGACAACGTTTGGTCTGTCGGCCTTCGTGCTGACGATCATCATCGTCGAGTTCGTCAAGGGGACGAAGGCACGGGCCCACATCGAGGGCGAGGGTCATCTCCTGGCCTTCTACCACCTCGTGAGCCGGAATCGGCGCCGTTGGGGGGGCTACATCGTACACGTCGGGGTCGTGATGATCTTCACGGCTTTTGCCGGCGTGGCCTTCAATCGCGAGGTCGTGCAGACGCTCGATCCGGGTGGGACCGTTACGATCGAGTCTCCATTCGGACATGAATACGCGCTCACGTACCAGGGACTGTCATCGCCTCGCGGCCAGAACATGGTGCGTCAGGCGGTGGCCCTGATGACCGTCGAGCGAGACGGCCGGCCGATCGGATCCCTCACCGCGGAGAAGAACCTGCACCTCAAGTGGGAACAAGTGGGGCCGATGTCAGAGGTGGGTGTCCACTCCGTCTTCCTAGAAGACCTCTACCTGATCCTCGAGAACGTAAACGATCTCAACAGGGCGTTTGAAAATGATGCCGCGGCTCAGCGTGCCACCTTCAAGGTGCAGGTAAACGTGCTCGTTGGCTGGATCTGGTACGGCGGATTCATCGTCACCTTGGGAGGGATCATCGGACTGTGGCCCTCCCGCGGTTCCACCACTTCTGCTTCGCGCACCAAGACCGGAGGCAAACGGCCCGCTCTGGCCGCGCGAGGCTGATGGCCTGGGAGTTGGCGGTTGGGTTGACGCTCGTCGCATCAGGCGTGGTCCTCTTCGTCCTGCTCCCCATTCTACGGGGCGACTGGGCCACGCTGGAAAGCCCGGACGACGAGATCACCGAGGTCGACGCCCGTAAACAGGCTGCCCTTCGTGGGCTCCGGGACGCCGAGTACGACTTTCGCACGGGAAAGCTCGATCAGGCGGACTACCAGATTCTCAAGTCCGATCTGGCCCGTCAGGCGTTGGAGGCCATCGAGGAGGAGAGCGCCACCAGCCCCGCACCGGACAAGGGGACTCTTGCGGATGCCCCAGGGAAGTCTGCGGAGAGTGCCGCCCGCGATGCCAATAGGGACAAACTCGAAACCGAGATCGCCCGCGTCCGGAAGGGGATCGCGCAGGGAAGAACCTGCCCCGCATGTGGGCACCTGAATGTGAAGAAGAGCCGCTTTTGCACGGGCTGCGGCGGAGCGCTAGGTGAGGCGGTCGCCGTTGCCGGGGAACCGGCGTCTGGCTAAGGGGGGGCATTGAGTTTCGGGCTCGAGGCGGTCGGACTCGTTCGCACTTTCGGGGGACTCCGGGCGGTCGATGACGTAAGCTTTCAGCTTCAGCCCGGCGAGTTACTTACGGTCTTTGGGCCCAACGGGGCCGGGAAGACAACGCTGCTTCGGATGCTCGGTGGCGTGATGAAGCCGACCTCGGGGCAAGTGCGTGTGGCGGGCGCACCGGCGGACGGGTCGGGCCGGGATTGGAGACGCCGGGTCGGGGTAGTCTCCCACCAATCGCTTTTGTACGGTCCGCTCACCACAACCGAGAACCTGCGGTTTTACGGCCGGCTGTTCGGCCTCAGTGACTTGAATACGCGGATTCCGGAACGCTTGGAATCCCTGGGGCTCTCCGATCGGGCGCGGACGCCCGTACGTGAATTGTCCCGCGGTCTCAAACAGCGCGTGGCGCTCGCCCGGGCGCTCCTCCACGATCCGGAGGTCGTGCTCTTGGACGAGCCCTACACCGGACTCGACCCCCACGCCTCTGCGGTGCTCCGAGAGCAGCTTGCGTCGCTGAAAGACGGCCGACGGACCGTTGTCCTCGTTACTCATAACCTTATACAGGGATTGGAATTGGCAGATACAGTTGCCATTCAGGTTCAAGGAAAATTCTCGTCGATAACCGACGCGGCGAGCCTGGACGTCACAGGGTTGGAGTCGTTGTATCACGCTACCATAGAGAGTGCGGCATGACGTCGTACATCGGCCTCGTGTGGGCTATCGCCCGCAAGGATCTATTGGTCGAGCTTCGTACCTGGGAGCGCCTCACGGCTATGGGGGCGTTCGTGGTTCTGATCGGCATCCTCTTCAATTTTTCGATCGACAGGTCGGTCGTGTTGCCCCAGGTGATCGCAGCGGCACTCATCTGGATGACCATCATCTTCAGCGGGATGCTCGGGGTGGGAAGGACGTTCCAGCTGGAGCAGGAGGATGGCGCACTGGCCGGAATTCTCCAGAGCCCCCTTCCCCTTCACGCTCTCTATTTGGGCAAGGTTCTTGGGAACTTCATCCTGCTGTCGGTGATGGTGACGCTGCTGTTTCTTGTTTTTATGGCGTTCTTCAGCTTACGGTTCTCTGGAAGTTGGGTCACCCTGGTGGGAATCTTGGCTTTGGGCGTCCTCGGGTTCGTGTCGCTGACGACACTGTTCAGCGCGATGTCGACTCGAAGCTCGATGGGAGAGAGCCTGCTGCCGGTGCTGGTCTTCCCTCTCTTGGTTCCCGTGATGATTTACGGGACCACGGCGACGGATCGGCTTTTTGCGGGACGGCCCTTCACGGAAGTCGAGGGAAACTTGAGGATGCTGGCCGCTTTCGCGATCATCTTCACGGTCGCGTGTGCATGGCTGTTCCGGTTCGTGATCGAAGAATGAGACCTGAGAGGCGAGGGTAGATGAGCCAGAAGCAAATCCGATGGTCGGTCGGCGTCCTGGGCGTCCTGGGCATCGCGGCCGTCATCGCGCTGCACTGGATGGTATTCTTTTGGGTGCCCACCGAGTCGACGATGGGGATCTCTCAGCGAATCTTCTACATCCACGTTCCGGCGTGGTGGATTGCCTTCCTGGGGTTCGGAATCGTCGGTCTCTGTAGCGGGATCTACCTATGGCTGGGCGACGAGCGTCTCGATCGGGCGGCGGTCACCGGGGCGGAGGCCGGGATGATCTTCACGACCATCGGCCTGCTTACGGGCCCGCTGTGGGGGCGGGTGGCTTGGGGAACATGGTGGGAGTGGGAGCCGAGACTCACACTCGCACTGATCCTCTGGTTCATCTACCTGGGGTACTTCCTCGTGAGACGGAGTACCGCCAATTCCGAGCAGGGCAAGCGGCTCGCGGCGGTGGTCGGGATCATCGGCGTCCTGGATATCCCGTTGATTCACGTCAGCGTCACCTGGCTCCG
The DNA here is from genome assembly GCA_965249775.1 of Longimicrobiales bacterium. Lineage (GTDB taxonomy): Bacteria > Gemmatimonadota > Gemmatimonadetes > Longimicrobiales > Gaopeijiaceae > UBA822. The sequence continues at coordinate 1,065,066 of OZ252253.1, read as the reverse complement.
ATCTCTGCACCCCCAGGCGGTGATCCTCAACCCTGACGGCTTGGCGCAGGATCTGGACCCAATGATGTACGCGACGTTCGGCGTTGGAATGCTCGCCTTCACCCTGGTATTCGCTAGCCTCTTTCTTGCCCGGTACGCCGTTGCGGGGCACGAACATGACCTCGACCTTCGGGATGTGACTCCCGCGGGCACCCAAGGAGCGATGGCCCAATGACGGCTTGGAAGTGGTTTTCTCGATGGGCAACGGCTCTTGTGCTCGTAGTGCTCGGGGTGCTTCTCCTGGACGTGAGTCCCGTGGGGGCCCAGGCCGGAACCCCCCTTGGCAGCCAGACACTCGGGCGCCCGTACTGGCACGTGTTCGCCGCCTATGCCGTCGTCTGGCTTCTCGTTCTCGGTTGGGTGATCTCGATCGTCCGGCGGCTTCGGCGGGTCGAGGAGCGCCTCGGTACCGAGTAGGGCAGACCATGGCGCAGCGCAGGCCCGGGGCATGCCTTTCGGGGGGCGGCCTCGTGGTAGCCCTCACCGTTGCTTCGGGCGTCGCCGCCCAGACAACCAAGGTTCCCAGCACACTCCGCTATGGCTCCGGCCTGATGGATATTCCGGTGGCCGGGGTCCTCGCGAATCGCGCGTGGACAGTCACCTACTCCGGCTTCTGGACTAGCAACGATACCGACGCCACGACCGATGCCTCAGGTAACGTTACGGGCACGGAGCCGTTCAGCGGGGGCTGGAACAGCGATCTCGCCGTCGCCCGTGGGCTCTTCGATCTGTTCGAGCTCGGGCTCAATATCCAGCAGCTGAGCGATGCCGACGAGGGAGGGACGCTTTGGGGAGCCTTCGGCCGGCTCTCGATTCTGAGCCCTCAGTCACAGCCCATCGGATTGGCCGTCGGTGGCCGGTGGGCGAGCAGCCCCGACTTCGGGGATGGCATCGGTTACGCGCCCAACCGCCTCGGAAGAGGCGACATCCGAGTCCGTGACCAGCTAGGCTCCCGCGACATGGGCACGGAGTTCACTTTTTACGCCGTGGCCGGATGGGATCTCCCTGGGCTGCCCTCCTCGTTTCTGCCCGATCACGATTTCTCCTTTACCGTCGGTTGGGGAAATGGGCTCTTCAAGGACGGGGGCGGACTGGATTGGTACTCCTCGGGCGATAGCGGGGGGTGGTTCGCCGGGGCGGCATGGAATCTGGAATTGGCCGAGAGCAAGATGCTCACCCTCATGACCGAATACAACGGATTCGACTGGAACGTGGGCACCCAAGTGGATCTGAGTGGCGTGAGGCTCGGGGCGCACGTGCTCGGCGTGAATCATTCGTCGAATACGACCGTGTACCGGAGCACAAAGTTCGGCCTCCTCGCCTCTGTGGCACTCTGCGGGGGGCTCTGCCGAGCCTCCCTTCGTGACCGGCCCGATCCCGACATCGTAGTGTTGCCCGCTGCCCCGCCCGACACGGTCGTGGTCACCCGCGTCGAGAACCCGCCGCTGCCGGAGGGGACGGCCGTCACGCTCTGCTTATCGACCGGCGTCTCGATCGCAGTGCTTCTCACGCCCGCAGGCGACACCTTGGTCGGGCCGTCCCGCACGCCCGTGAGCGAGCTGCGGCCGGCCGTCGTCCTTGCGGGTGTTTATGCCGCGGATCGCGAGTGGTTCGACGCGGGCGAGCCTGTCACGTTCGAGCAGCGCTCCTATGCGAGATCCGGCGCCACGCGTCCGCTGGATTGTGGCAACATCAGGCAAGTCGGTGAGCATCTGGGGGTGCCATTGTTTGTAACGGCCACGGGTGGTGCGGTACCAGAGGTCCTTTACGTACCGGTTCGCCCAGGCGTGTGGCAACCGTACTCACTGGGTGCTGGATGACCAAGCCTTCAAGGCCCCGAGCGAACGTCTCGAAGGGACATTTCCTGGCCCCGGAGTCGCATGTATTTTCCGTTGTTTGACAGCGAAGGTCCCTAGGCTGCTAAGAGGACTTTCGCTTTATGTTCGGGTATAGTACAATACGCTCCGACCCACCAATTCTGCGAGGACGGAATGGCGACGCTTGAAGTGAACCGTGATCTCGGCGACAAGAAGACGAAGGCCCTCACGACGGCTCTGACGCAGATCGAGCGCTCCCACGGGAAGGGCGCCATCATGTGGATGGGCGACGATGGCATGAAGGTGGAAATCGAATCGATCCCCACTGGGGCCATAAATCTCGACGCGGCCATTGGCGTCGGTGGCGTCCCGAGAGGGAGGATCACCGAGATCTATGGCCCGGAGTCGAGTGGTAAGACGACCCTATGCCTTCACGTCATCGCCAATGCGCAGCGAGCGGGAGGGATCGCCGCCTTCATCGACGCCGAGCACGCTTTGGATGTGACGTACTCGCGTAAGCTCGGGGTGGACGTAGACAACCTGCTCGTGTCCCAGCCGGATACGGGTGAGCAGGCGCTCGAGATCGCCGAGGTACTGATCCGCAGTAACGCGATCGATGTCGTCGTCATCGATTCGGTGGCCGCGCTGGTCCCGAGGGCGGAGATCGAGGGCGAAATGGGTGACTCGCACGTCGGTCTGCAGGCTCGGCTGATGAGTCAGGCGCTGCGTAAGCTCACGGGTGCCGTGGCCCGCTCCCAGACCTCCGTGATCTTCACCAATCAGATTCGTGAAAAAATCGGGGTCATGTACGGCAATCCCGAGACGACGACGGGGGGCCGTGCACTGAAGTTTTATGCCTCCTTGCGCATGGATATTCGTCGCATCGGCGCAATCAAGGATGGGACGGATATCATCGGGAACCGCACACGCGTAAAAGTCGTGAAGAACAAGTGTGCTCCTCCGTTCAGGCAGGCCGAGTTCGACATCCTGTACAACGTCGGAATCAGCCATGAGAGCTTGCTCGTCGATATTGGCGTCGAGGAGGGAATCGTCGAGAAATCCGGGTCCTGGTATTCGTATGGGGATCTACGCCTCGGCCAGGGAAAAGAAAACGCGAGAGACTTCCTCATTGAGAATCCCGATGTGCTAGAGGAAGTGGATGCTCGCGTTCGCGATTCGCTCGGCCTGGGGGATGGGGATGATCCGGAGGTCGAAGAAACTTTGGACGAAACTTTGAAGGAAGCCGCGGTGAGCGGCGGCGGTTGACCAAGCCCGATCGACCCGCTGTACTTCTCGGGTAGCCTTCTTGGGGTCAGGCCGCGGCTCGGATACCAAGAATGGTGTGGCCGAGCCTGCCAAGTCGTTATAATTGGCGCCAATGGACGCCGATGACGGCTAACGACAGGCATCATGACCACAGCTGAAGTCCGAACGAGTTTCCTCGAATTCTTCCGCGCGCGAGACCACTCCGTCGAACCCAGTTCGTCTCTCGTTCCGAAGAATGATCCGACCCTGCTCTTCACGAACGCAGGAATGGTCCAGTTCAAGGGCGTCTTCTTGGGCCTGGAGAAGGTTCCCATCAAGAGGGCGGCCACGTCTCAGAAGTGCGTCCGCGCCGGTGGGAAGCACAACGATCTGGAAGAGGTGGGGAAGAGCCTTAGCCACCACACGTTCTTCGAGATGTTGGGCAACTTCTCGTTCGGAGATTACTTCAAGCGCGACGCGATCGCCTACGCTTGGGAATTCCTGACCGGCGAGCTGGGTTTGGATCCCGATCGTCTCTTCGTTTCGATCCATGAGTCCGATGACGAGGCGTTCGATCTGTGGCAGACCGAGGTGGAGGTGCCGGCGGAGCGGATTTTCCGGCTCGGCGACAAGGACAACTTCTGGCAGATGGCGGATACGGGACCCTGCGGCCCGTGCTCCGAGATACACTACGATCTTCGGCCGGCCGCCGAGCGGAAGAGGACCCCCACGTTGGAAGAGTTTGTCGATCTCGGGGAGCGCGGGATCCTCCTCGAGCTGTGGAACCTGGTTTTCATGCAGTTCAACCGCGATGAAGAGGGCACGCTCCACCCACTACCCGAGCCATCCATCGATACGGGGGCGGGGCTGGAGCGTCTGGCGGCGGTTCTCCAAGGTAGGGATTCGAACTACGACGCCGATGCGTTCTCCCCTTTGCTCGAGGCCGTATCTGAGATCTTGGGGCACCCCTACGATCCGGACACTGAGCAGGGGGTCAGTTACCGGGTTCTGGCGGATCATGCTCGCGCAGTCGCGTTTCTTCTCGCGGATGGCGTGTTCCCTGCAAACGTGGGGCGGGGATACGTCCTACGGCGCATCCTGAGGAGGGCCGTCCGACATGCGTGGCTGTTGGGACGTCGTGAGCCGACGCTCGTTCAGGTAGTCGAAGCCGTGATCGAAAGCATGAGCGAGGCGTACCCCGAGCTTGAGGACGGCCGGGAGCATCTGTTGGGTACTACGCGCGCCGAGGAGGACCGCTTCCTCTCGACGATCGAGGGTGGATTGGCCCGCTTCGACGAGTTGGCGCCGGAATCGGGGAGTCCGGGGGAAGCCGAAGGGGTGATTTCGGGCACGGACGCTTTCAAACTGTATGACACGTTCGGCTTCCCGCTGGACCTCACTGAGCTCATGGCGGAGGAACGAGGCTACAGCGTCGATGTTCAGGGCTTCGAGAGCGCTTTGGACGGGCAGCGGGAGCGCAGCAGGGCGGATCGGGCTCGATCCGACCTCAAGCTCTCGGGTGAGGATCTCGTCGAGGGATGGCAGGAAGTTGGGGAGCGGGGTGAGCAGCATTTCACCGGCTACGACCGACTCGACTCCGAAACGGACGTGTTGGCCGTCCGGATTTCGGAGGATGGCCTGGCTCTCCAAATCGCCGAAAACCCCTTCTACGTCGAAGGGGGGGGACAGGTCTCCGACACCGGCCTGGTGGAGGGAGACGGGTGGTCGAGCGAAATCCGAGACGTGGCGAGAGTCGGTGATCGAGTGGCGCTGCTTGGAACGGTCCCCGCCGGAGCGTTTCCCGAGTCTCCCGAGGCCCCGCTCGCCGTTCGGGCGATGGTGGATCCCGTCGCGCGGCGTGACGTTCAGAGGAATCACACGGCCACCCACCTCTTGCACGCGGCGCTTCGGAGAATCTTGGGTACCCACGTGGTACAGCGTGGCTCGCTCGTGGCCTCCGATCGCCTGCGGTTCGATTTTTCGCATACTTCGCCGATGACGGAAGATGAGCGACGGGAAGTCGAGGAGATCGTAAGAGAGGGCATCTGGGCGAATCATCCTCTTACGATCGGGCCTCGTCCTTACCACGAAGCCGTCCGCGATGGGGCGATGGCATTGTTCGGGGAGAAGTACGACGACGTGGTTCGAGTGGTCGAGATACCGGGTGTCAGCATGGAGCTTTGCGGGGGGACTCACGTCGGGCATACGGGCGAGATTGGCTTGTTCAAGATCACGAGTGAGAGCGGCGTGGCCGCCGGCGTTCGCCGCATCGAGGCGGTCACTGGCCGAGGGGCTGTGCGCCATCTGGAAGAACGGACGAGCCGACTGGACGAGGTCGCCGCGGTTCTGGGGACATCTCAGGAAAACGCCGTGGCGCGAGCCGAGCAACTCCTCGCCGAAAAGAAGGAGCTGGAGGGGCTTCTGGATGAGCTCCGAAGCGGTGGAGGAGCTGGCGAGAGTGTCGTTGTGGAGGAGGCCATCTCGATCGATGACGCGACCACCGCGTACAAGGCGGTTCGCCTACGGGCCCGGAATGCCGACGACGCTCGAAAGTGGGGCGACACCTTCCGGACGAAAGAAGCGAGCGGCGTCGCGGTGGTGTCGGCCGATCTGCCTGAGGGGAAACATACGCTCTACGCGTTCGTCACCGACGACTTGATCAGTCGGGGCGTCCGAGCCGACACGATCGTTCGTGAGATCGCCTCCGTGGTCGGAGGCCGCGGCGGTGGGCGGCCTCATATGGCTCAGGCGGGCGTCGAGGACCCCGATCGAATCGACGAGGCTCTCCGAATGGGGCGAGACGTGGTGGAGGGGCTCACTCGTGAAGCAGCGGGCTGATGAGTTCGGCGATGGATTGGCTGGCGATTCGCACGCCTCCCGCCCCGGACGAATTGAAGGCTTGGTTCAGCATTCCGGATGGGGGAACGGATCCCGATGGTGGAGCGGCTTCGGTGACGGAGTCCCTCCTGAAGGCGGGTCTGCTCCATCTGGACGAGGCGGTGGGGAGGCCCGGTCGGGACCGGGAGGCGGCCTATCAGCTTCTCGCTGCCGATGCGCTGATCACGTATGGCTGTGAAGCCGCGTCCGAGGTGGCCGATGTCCGCGGTGTGCTCCGTGAAGTCCTTGGCCGGGTGGGGACCGGTCGGGCGGTCACGTGACTTCGGGGGAACGGGCCTGTGTGGGGGACCTTCATAGTCACCTCGTGCCTGCGGTCGATGATGGGGCACGGTCCCTGGAGGAAGCACTCGAAGCCGTGGAGCGTATGGTGGAGGCCGGGATCGGACGAATCGTCACGACTCCTCATGTGGACGCGAGTCTCACACTTGATTCCAGCGCGCTCGGGACGTGGCTGGAAGAGGTCGATGACTCTTGGCGAGAGTTGGTCGACCAGGTACAGCAGCGTTTTCCGGATGTCGAGTTCCATCGGGGGCACGAGGTAATGCTCGACGTACCGGATCCAAAATTCGACGATGCTCGCCTACGCCTCGCCGGCACCTCCTTCGTGCTGGTCGAGTGGCCCCGCCTTCAGATTCCTCCGAGGACCCAGCAGGTCATTGAGCGGATTGCAGGAGAAGGGTACCATCCGATCATTGCGCATCCTGAGCGGTATATCGGCATCAGGCAGAACGTGGAGTACGGAGGGACATGGCGGAGCGCCGGTGCTTACTTGCAGGTCAACCATGGGTCCTTGGTAGGACGGTATGGTCCTGAGGCACGTGCGGTGGCTTCCGAGCTTCTTGCCCGGGGTTGGGTCGATTATCTGTCGAGCGACTTTCACGCGCGAGCGCACCTCGAAATCCATCTAGAGGATGCGGAGGACTTTTTCACGACCCACGATGGCCTGGAGCAGTTCCAGCTTCTCACCGTGACGAACCCGGGGCGACTCATCCAGGACCAGCAGCCTTTGCCGGTTCCTCCGTTGCGGATCCGCGAGGGGTTCTGGGAGGGGTTCACCAAGATCTTCAAGGGGTGAACAGGGGCCGAGGAAGATGAATCAATCGAGCGATTTGATCGAGCTGTCCGAGTTGGCGGCCGTCTGTGCGCGCGAGCTAGCGGAGCCGATCGCAAAGGCCAGCTCGATGGTTCAGGATACGTTGGAGCAGGATGGCTCCCTTTTCTTCTGTGGTAATGGGGGCTCGGCCGCGGACGCCCAGCACCTGGCGGCCGAATACGTGATCCGGTTCAAACGAACCCGCGGGCCCCTGCGTGCTCTGGCGCTCACGACCGATACGTCGGTCCTCACGGCCGGGGCCAACGACTTCGGCTTTGCGGACGTGTTCGCCCGCCAGATCGAGGCGCTGGCCCGTGAAGGCGATCTTCTTTTTCTCCACTCCACGAGCGGAGATTCGGAAAATCTTCTTCGAGCGGCGGCGGCAGCGCGAAGCGCTCGAATGCACACGGTGGCCCTTCTGGCCCGTGGTGGCGGGCGCCTGCGGCAGGAAGTGGATCTCGCACTCGTGATTCCCACCGAGACCGTCGCCCGTGCGCAGGAACTGCACCTCGCGATCGGTCACACCATCTGTGAGCATGTCGACCGCCATTTTGCGGAAGAGCCCTCCTAGGGTGATGGACTCAGGGTAATGGGCTTAGGGTAATGGACGTCGAAGTGTCCCCACCCGAGCAGGTCCTCTGGATCTGGCGCACACTCGAGGAGGCCGGGTTCGAGACCTGGATGGTCGGGGGGGCGATTCGCGACATACTACTCGGTCGGCCTGCAGACGACTGGGACTTCGCGACAAGGGCGCACCCGAAGCAGATCATGACTGCCTTTCGTCGAACGGTGCCCATCGGCGTGGATCATGGGACGGTCGGCGTCCTTGCTCCCGATGGAACACTCTACGAGGTCACGACCTTCCGACGCGATGTCGAGACGTTCGGCCGACGTGCAGTCGTGGAGTTTGCTGAGAGTATCGAAGAGGATCTCTCGCGGCGGGACTTCACTCTCAATGCGCTCGCGTGGCACCCTGACCGTGACGAATTGTTGGATCCCTGGAACGGCGCGACCGACCTGAACGAACGGATTCTCCGGACCGTCGGGGATCCGGCGGATCGTTTCGCCGAGGATCTGCTCCGCGTGCTTCGGGGGCTTCGGTTCGCGGGCCAGTTCGGATTGACAATCGAAGCGGGGACGTGGCGGGCCCTTCTCTCTGCCGTCCCCGAACTGTCACAATTATCGCCCGAGCGAATTCAAGAAGAGATGATGAAGGTGTTGTCGCAGGCGCAAAGGCCTTCAGTCACCCTGGGGCTCTATGCCGAGTCGGGGGTGTTCACGGAGCTGTATCCCGAGCTCGACATCGGGCCACCGATCGCCGGCACGGAGGAGGATGGCTCCTCGGAAGTCCCGCGAGAGGATGTGGTTGGCACGCAGGGGGATCTCGCCCAGACGCTGTGGGCCTGCGACGCCGTTCCTCGCGCTCGACCTTGGGTGCGTCTTTCGCTCCTTGTCGCACTCGCTTCAGCGACGGACCACGCGGAGGCGATCGACGCGAAAGAGGCTACACACGACGCGAAGGAGGCTACACACGACACGAAGGACGCTACACCCGACGCGAAGGACGCTACACCCGACGCGAACGACACTACACGCGAGGCGAGGCGACGCGTGATCGAGAGGCTTATGGAGCGCCTCCGGTTCTCCAACGCAGATACCAAACGGGTGGCGGCGGTCGCGTCCAGTATCTCCCCGGCTCCTCTGTCAGACGCACCAGTCGTTCTTCGGCGGTGGCTCAACCGGATTGGACCCGAGTACTTTACCGACATCGCTCGGGCCTGGCTCGCGGGTGCCCGCGCCCACGAGAAGTCAGAGAGAGGGTCACCCGAAAGGGCGGGTGCCTCACCCGGTGAGGTGCTCCGTCGGATCAAAGCGCTCCGGGGGATTCTTCGCGAGGATCCACCGCTCACAATCGCAGATCTCGCATTGGACGGTTCCGACCTCAAGGAGATGGGACTTCCCCCTGGGCCGCAATTCGGCGAAATACTCCGATACCTGTTGGATGAGGTCCTGGACCACCCCGAGATGAACAACCGGGCCGACCTCGAAGATCTGGCCGCAGGGGGCGGCTTTCTCATCGACGCCCCCCGCGATCCAGAGGCTTAGGCCACACTTAGGAGGCGACATTCCCACCCAGCTGATCGACAACCGCGTGGCCGTGGAACGGGCGGTGCTCGTGGGGGCTCCCCTGAAGAGCCTTCCTGAGGGTATTGCCCAGGAGCATCTCGAGGAGTTGACCCGGTTGACCGACACCGCGGGCGGAGAGGTCGTCGACATCGTGCGTCAACGGATCGACGCCCCACACCCACGCTTCTACGTCGGAAAGGGCAAGGTCGACGAGCTTCGGGAATGCGTGGCCGGCGCTGACGCGGATCTCGTGATCTTCGACGACGAGCTCACGCCGGCGCAGGGCAAGGCTCTCGAGGATCGCATCGGTGTTCGCGTCATGGACCGTGCGGAGCTCATCCTCGACATCTTCGCCACTCGCGCTCGCACCGGCGAGGCCAAGATGCAGGTCGAGCTGGCACAGCTCCAGTACTTGCTTCCCCGGCTCAAGCGCATGTGGACTCACCTTTCCCGTATTCGCGGGGGGGTGGGCCTTCGAGGACCCGGAGAGACGCAGCTCGAAACGGATCGGCGGATGATCGGTCGGCGAATCGCCGATCTCCGGAAAAAGCTCGAGGACGTGAGCCGGGCTCGGGCCGTCCAACGACAGTCGCGGGAAGGAAAATTTCGAGTGGCCCTCGTCGGCTATACGAATGCAGGGAAGTCGTCGCTCCTCCGCGCGCTTTCCGGTTCCGACCTATTCGTCGAGGATCGCTTGTTTGCGACGCTCGATTCGGCAACGAGGGCCGTGGACCTCGGCGAGGGATTCGAAACCCTCGTCACTGACACAGTAGGGTTCATTCGGAAGCTACCACACGATCTTGTCGCGTCGTTCCGCTCGACGCTCGAGGAGGCCCGGGAGGCGGACCTCATGGCGCACGTCATCGACGCGTCGTACGTCGGCTGGGAAGAGCAAAAAGAGGTGGTCGAAGAGGTGCTCGACGACCTCGATCTTGGCGACCGCCCTCAGATTCTGGCCTTCAACAAGATAGACCGGCTCACCCACGCCGAAGAGGAGGCATTGAGTAGGCGTATCCGGGCATTCGACGCCACGCCCGCGGTCTTCGTGTCCGCGCTCCGATCGGACACCTTGGAGCCACTTCGGGCCTTATTCAAGGCCCGGATTCGAGCGGGGCTTCGCCACATTTCGGTGCGAGTGGGCGCGCACGACGGTGAGACTCTGGCGATGCTCTACAGAGAGGGCGAGGTAGTCAACCAATCTCAACACGGCGACGTTCTCGAGTTGGAGATCCGTGTGCCGCAATCCCTCGCCGGCCGCCTTCTTCAGCGGCCGAGTGTCGAGTTGACTCGAGACCACGGGCCGCCGGCCTGAGGGGACGGCTGTCGACACTAAGAGGACGGCGGGAGTGATCGGATCCCATTACATTTTAGCCGGTTGTATATGTTCAGAAACTACTTGAGGCTTTCGGGCCTTCTGAGGTAGAGGGATGAGGTTTTACGTCAACGTCGATCACGTAGCGACCGTCCGCGAGGCGAGGCTAACCGACGAGCCCGACCCCGTACGGGCGGCGATGCTCGTGGAGCTTGCCGGCGCAGATGGCATCACTGTCCACCTGCGGGAGGACCGCAGGCACGTGAGTGAGCGCGACGTCCGGTTGCTCATGGAGACCGTCCGGACGGGGTTGAACCTGGAGCTCGCCGCGGCCACGGACGTTCTGGATATCGCGTGCGATCTGAGGCCCATGCAGGCTACTCTCGTTCCGGAGCGCCGTGAGGAGGTGACGACCGAGGGCGGCCTGGCTCTCGGCGAGACGGAGGTCCGGACGGCGACAGGCGAAGCCGTAAAGCGGCTCGCCTCGGAGGGAATAAGGACTTCGCTCTTTGTCGATCCTGATGACGACACGCTCGAGACATCAGCGGATCTCGGTGTCGCAGCCGTCGAGTTGCACACCGGTGAGTACGCCAACGCCGCCGACCCCGCGGAGCGGGAGGCTCAGTTGGCTCGGCTCCGAGCCGCGACCCAAACGGCCACTGGCCTGGGTCTGGCCGTTCACGCGGGCCACGGTCTCACCTATGAGAATGTCACCCCCGTCGCGGCCATCGCCCTAATCGAAGAGCTGAACATCGGGCATTCCGTCGTCTCGAGGGCCGTCCTCGTCGGCATGGAGCGTGCGGTTCGCGAGATGGGCGACCTCATCCGTGAAGCGAGGAGCGGGGTCGAAGCCCCTTGAGGACGGTCTGGAAACCTGCCCTCGGCATCGGAGTCAGCGCGTTCTTCATCTGGTGGGTGCTTCGAGGTGAAGACCCGGCGGAAATCGTTGCGCAGATTTCCCAGGCGAACCCGTGGTATTTTCTGGCTTCCATCGCCGTCGGTACGGCGGGATACCTGGTGCGGGCCTGGCGTTGGAAGGTTTTGCTCCATCCGCTCAAGCCCGATACCGCCCTTCGATCCAGATTCGCGGGGATCAGCATCGGCTTCGCGATCACCAACGTCCTCCCCTTCCGCCTGGGAGAAATCGCGCGAGCGTTTGCGCTGACTCGACTCGAGCCGATTTCCCTGTCGGGCTCGCTCGGGAGCGTGGTGGTGGAGCGGTTCCTCGATTCGATCGTCCTGGTAACCCTGTTTCTTGTGCCGATGGCGCTCCCCTCCTTTCCGGGTGCCGAAGGACTCCTCTCCGGGATGTTCAGCGGTTTCCTCGGCCTCACGTTCGTGCTGTTCGTGATCGCCCTCGCGGGTTTCGCTGCTCTGGTGATCATTCCCGAGCCCATCGTACGTTTGGCCGAGAGGTTGTCGATCCGATTTCCCGGAGACTTGGGCCCGCCAATGGTCGGGGCGCTCAAATCCTTCCTCAGTGCTTTGAAGGTGCTTCGAGACTCCGCGCTGCTCATCAAGGCTGTAGCATGGAGCTACGCGTTCTGGCTTTGGCACGGACTCTCGTTCTGGCTCGCCTTCAAGGCGTTCGGTATCGACCTGGGGTTTGCGGCCGCAGTGTTCACTGAGGCGGTGGTGGGCTTCGCCGTTGCCATACCGGCCGGGCCCGGCTTCTTCGGTACGTTCCAGTTCGGCGCCGATTTGGCCTTGAGCGGCGTGTATGGTGTCCCCGAGCCGACGATGCTGGCTTTCGCGTTCGGATATCATCTCGGCGGATTCTTCCCGATTACGATCATCGGGCTGTATTACGCCTGGAGCATAGGGTTCTCGGTCGGGGAACTACGGAAGCAGGACAGGACAGGGCTTGTCGCAGCCGGCGAGGGGGGGAGTAGTGATTGACGCTGCATCTGTGCGGGTAGCTGCACCGGCCAAGGTCAACTTTTTTCTGAGGATTCTCGCTAAGGAGAAGTCCGGATACCACCAGATCGAGACGCTCTACAGCGCCGTGGACTTCTGCGACGAGATCGTGCTTCAGCGAACGAAGCGGGGCGTCTCCGTCGAGTTGGTAGGTCTTTCGGTCGGCCACGACGAGGAGAATCTGGCGTATCGGGCGGCCGAGGCTCTGCTCGATGCGGCCGGGCTGACAACGGGCGTCCACGTCAGCCTCACGAAAAATATTCCGATCGGGGCCGGGCTCGGAGGGGGATCTTCCGATGCCGGTGCCACCCTGAGGGGCCTCAACGCCCTGTTCGGAGAGCCGTTTTCGCCTCATGCGCTCCTCCAGATCGCGGGACGATTGGGGGCGGATGTGCCCTTCTTCGCATCAGGTGCCGGGGCCGCACTCGCGTGGGGAAGAGGGGAGCGCCTGCTGCCGATTCCTGGGGCCTCCGGCCTCTCCGTCTTGCTCGCCCTTCCATCGCTCCATATCGCAACCAAAGAGGCCTACCAGAACGTAAGCGTTCGGGAGCGCGTTGCGCCGGCGACCCTGCCTTTCGACGTGCTGGATCAGCCAGAGATCCTGGCTGAGCTGGCGGTGAACGACTTCGAAACCAGCGTGTTCAAGCGCCATCCGGAACTCGGAAGACTCAGAGAGGCTCTGCATGAGGAGGGCGCACTCATGGCCCGGCTTTCGGGAAGTGGGGCGGCGCTGTTCGGCCTCTTCGACGATCGGGCGGTTGCGGATCGTGCTCGTGCGTCTCTGTCAGCGTCGTGGGCCGACGTGCGGTTCATGGTTGCCGGGACGATGACGTCGCAGCCCGAGCCCATCGCGGCGGTCGCGAGTCCCTAGGAGGGTGATCGGAGAGGGGGGCGGGTCGCGTTGACGGAGTACGGCGGCGGGCCCGGGTTGAACGGATCGAAGGCCTCGGGTAGGATTGATCACGCATCGGAACCCGCTGCGCTATGCGGTCAGACTGACAATCCCTATGGCCCGTCGTCTAATGGCAGGACACCGGTCTTTGGCACCGGCGGTGATGGTTCGAATCCATCCGGGCCAACTCTTGCCTCCCCCCCCGGTTCGGTGAGCACATAGTGCGGCTGATGTCGGTAGTCGGCCGGCTTTCAGGGCGGGTTCGCACGTTCATAGCCGTCGCGTGCGCCTGTGGGATTCCGGTCGGAACAAGTGGCGCTTCCGCTCCCTCGACCCCTTCGACGCCATGGCCATCCGCGGTTCTCCAGCACGAACCGGAGCAGCCGGTTGCCCCCGACTCGACTCGGATTCTCAGCCAGGCCGAGGACGCTCAAGAGCGCTTCGAGCGCATCCGTCGTCGCCTACTTCCCTACGTTTGGGACGGCGGCAGACGCCCGTGCGAGGAGCGGGTCGGACGCCTCTGCCTCTGGCACGCGGGTGAGGACGATTGGGAGCCCGTTCCGGATCCTGCAGACCTGGTCGACGCGCGGGCAGATCTTCTGACCGTCCTGGCCGAGGCCGGGAATCACGTACCGGCGGACGAATGGATTCTCGGTCAGCGGATCCGGTACCTGAGTGAAGCAGGCCGGTGGGAGGATGCCGCTGGCCTGGCTCGTGCCTGCGGTGGCACGGTTTCGTCGTGGTGCGACGTCCTCGAGGGTTTTGCCCTCCACGGCATGGGTCGATACGAGGCGGCGCTGGAGCGCTTCCGTCGTGGCCTCGAGACCATGAATTCGGAAGAGGCGCTGATGTGGCGGGATCCGTCGATGTTACTCGACGGCAAGGGCTCGGATGTTCTCGAAGATGCTGCCGAGGGGGATGAGAACGAGTGGGAAGACGTGAGGGCAAGGGTGTGGACCCTGGCCGATCCGCTCTACTTGGTTGCGGGAAACGACCGCGAATCCGAGCACTACGCTCGTTGGACATACTCGAAAGTGAGCGAGCGCGCGCGAAACGCGTGGGGAATGCGGTGGGGAGACGATCTCGAGGAGATCACCCTACGCTATGGCTGGGACCGCGGTTGGGAGCAAGTCCGCCCGGCGGTCGGTGCGTTGGGGGGCCTCTCTACTGTGATCGGGCATCAACTTCCGAACGGAAGGGAATTCGCGCCGCCCGGGCGGGTTCTGGAGGCGCCATCGACGACTACGCCAGGGGCTTGGGTTCCGGAGGCGGAGCGTCCGCGAAGTGCCCACGTGCCCGCCTACGCTCCCGAGCTTCTGCCCGGCGTTGCTCAGGTCGCGGTATTTCACCGAGGAGCTTCGATCGTGGTGGCCGCCTCCACCGAGTTGCCACCCCATCCCGATTCGCTTCCAAAGGGTGTTACGAAGCGGCCGCCCGCTGGGGACGACGCGCTGGAAGAGGGGCCCACACCGTGGCCGCAACCGGCCTTGCTCGATGGGCCTGAACAAGTCGGGCTCTTCCTTTTGGATGAGATGGGGCGGATCAGGGGCACGACCAGCAGCTCGCGCGCCGGGCGCCCTCTATCTCGCGGTGCCGGCGGGAAGATATTTGTTGAGCGTCGAGGCGTGGGCCCCGGGCGAAGGGTTGGGCGGCCGGCTCCGACACGGAGTCACCACCGAGGCTCTCCCCGATGATCTTGCCACGCTTTCGGATCTCATTCTTCTCTACCCCGGGGATGCTCCTCCACAGACCCTCGGTTCGGCTCTTCCATCGATGCGGTCTTCTATCCAATTGGAAACGGACGCAGAGCTCGTACTCGGATGGGAGATCTTCGGGTTGGGCTGGAGACAGGAGGACGTTTCCTTCGAATTGAGCTTCGACAAGGAAGGCGAGAGCTTCTTCGGAAGGATCGGGCGTTGGCTCGGATTCGGACGCCCGGAGGAACCACTTCACATCGACTGGAATGAGCCCGGACCATCCAGAATCGGCCCGTGGTTCCGATCGGTCGACGTGACGATTCCGGACGTGGATCCGGGGGAATATGTCTTCCGGCTCAAGGTCACGGCTCCGGGGCGTGAGGAGTTGGTGCAAACACGCGTGGTGGAGATCGTCCCGTAACACCCCCGGAACGACCCCCCGGACTTCTTCGGCAGCCTTCCAAACACAGGGCGTTCGGCGTTGACGCCCCCACGGAGTCAGTCTAACTTTTTTTGCTATTGCCGTTTGGCTCTGCCACCCTGAAGGCTGTTGAGCAGCCTTCTAGTTGAGACCCATGGACGACACATTTCGAAGAGGTCCGCTTCTCCTCCTCGCCGGGCGGGCCAACCGTCCTCTGGCGGCGGAAATCGGCCAGCTCCTCAAGGAAAATCCGGACACGGCGACGATCCGGGACTTCGCCGACGGCGAGATCTTCGTGCGCATTGACCATAATGCTCGTGGACGAGACGTGTTCATTGTTCAGCCGACCGTCGCTCCGGCGGACTCGATCTTGGAACTGCTCCTGCTGATCGATGCCGCCAAGCGTGCGTCTGCCGCCCGGGTGACCGCTGTCGTCCCGTATTTCGGCTACGGGCGGCAAGATCGGAAAGACCAGCCCCGTGTGGCGATCGGCGCAAAGCTCGTGGCGAACCTCATGGCGGCAGCCGGTGCCGACCGCATGATCGGGATGGACTTCCACCAGCATCAGATTCAGGCCTTTTTCGACATCCCGGTGGACCACCTGTATGCGGCGCCCGTCCTCACACGGTATTTCCGCGAGAAGAAACTGTCCGACCTGGTCGTGGTTGCGCCCGACGTGGGGTCGGCGAAAATGGGGAACGGGTTCGCAAACCGGCTCGATGCGGCGCTCGCGATCATTGACAAGCGGCGCCCGGGGCCCAACATGGCCGAGGTCGCTAATGTGGTCGGTGATGTGGATGGCAGGACGTGCCTGCTCATCGACGATATGGTGGACACGGGCGGTACGCTGGCGAACGCGGTCGTGGCTCTCAAGGAACGTGGTGCGACGAAGGTCTATGCGGGAGCGACGCACGCGCTGCTGTCCGGCCCGGCGGTCGAGAAGCTTGCGGCCGCCCCACTGGAGGAATTCGTGGTGACGAATACGATCCACGTTCCAGAGGAGAGGCGATTCGATGGCCTCAAGATTTTGTCGGTCGCCAGCCTGTTCGCGACAGCGATCGAATGTGTTCACGAAAACAGGTCAGTGAGCCAACTCTTCGAGATGGCGGCCGAAGCTGATTCGGGTGCGTGACCCACTCAGAACCACAACAACCCGGAATAAGAAGATGACAGGCAAGACAGGGCTGGCGGCAAGACGTCGCTCCGAAACTGGAAAGGGCGCGGCGCGGCGACTTCGTGCGGCCGGGCAGGTCCCGGCTATCCTCTATGGAAAAGATCAAGCGCCGATCTCGCTCACCCTCAACGCGAGAGAGGCGCTCTATCTCTTTCATTCCATCTCGGTGGAAAACACGATCGTCAACGTTCAGATCGATGATGACAAGGAGGAGCTGGAGACGCTGGTGCGGGAGATCCAGATGCACCCGTACCGCCCCGACATCGTCCATGTGGACTTCTACTGCATCGAACGGGGTGTGGCCCTCGAAGTCGATATCCCCGCCAACTACATCGGCACGCCCCAGGGCGTCAAGGACGGCGGCGTCCTAGAGGTGATCCTTCATGAGATCCGAGTGAAGTGTCTCCCCTCCCAGATCCCCGATACCATCGAGATCGAAATCTCGGCGTTGGAGATTGGTGACTCGATCCATGCCAGCGCGATCACGATGGATGAAGGTGTCGAGCTGCTGACGGATCCAGGCCAGACAATCTGTCTCGTGTCGGCGCCGAGGGCGGAGGAAGAGCCAGAGGAGGAGGAGCTCGAGGAGGGCGAGGAGGGCGTCGAGGGCGAGGAAGGCGAGGAGGCTGCCGAGGGCGAGGCTCCGGAGGATGGTGCTCCAGCCGCGGAGGAAGACTCGGACGGCTGATTCCTTCTCTTGGATCGGGGCGTGAAGGTTGTGGTCGGGCTCGGGAACCCCGGGCCCCGCTACGACGACACCCGTCACAATGTCGGGTGGTGGGCCGTAGACCGGCTCGCGTATGACTGGGGGTTCGGTTCCTTCGAAAAGGAGGGCCGAAGCCTGCGGACCGGCGGATCGGTCGGGGACGCTTCGGTACTCTTGATCAAGCCGACCACATACATGAACCGAAGCGGTGCCGCACTCGTCGACGTGGACGGACTCGACGAATGCGATCTCGGCTCGGATCTTCTGGTCGTGGTCGATGATGCGATGCTGGAGGTGGGTCGGCTCCGGTTTCGACCCGGGGGGGGGGCTGGGGGACACAAGGGCTTGAAGTCGGTCTCCGGTGTGTTGGGTACGGACTCCTACGCCCGTCTGCGGTTGGGCGTGGGGTTGATGCCCGAGGGAGGGGACTTGTCCGGTTGGGTCCTTTCGCCGATGAGTGAGGCCGACGAAACCACGGTTGTCGGGCTACTCACGGAATTGAGCGAAGCCGTGGGGGTGTGGATGCTGGACGGTATCGAAGAGGTTATGAACCGATTCAATCGGTGACCCGCTTGATCTAGATGTGGGCGCCAATAGTAGACAATCAGCGAGAGGAACCTGATGAGTGATTTCGTGACAATTTCGAGTTGGGCCTGGGCTTTAGGCCTCGTGGGTCTGGCTCTGGCCGGCTTTACCTATCGTTACGTAAAGGGCCAGGACAGTGGGAGTGAGGCGATGGGGGCGTTGGCCGAGCAGATCCACGACGGGGCGATGGCGTTTCTTCGCCGCGAGTACCTCATGTTGGCGGTTTTCGTGGCAGCGGTTGCGGGGCTGTTGACGTGGCTCGTGTCGCCTCAAACCGCCGGAGCGTATCTCGTTGGCGCCCTATGCTCGGTCATGGCCGGGTTTTTCGGCATGAAGTCCGCCACGAGGGCGAACGTCCGGACGTCCGCGGCCGCGAACCAGGAGGGCGCGGGCAAGGCACTTCGGGTCGCCTTCTTCGGTGGCGCAGTGATGGGACTCTCGGTGGCCGCGCTCGGCCTCGTGGGAATCGGAGTGATCTATTACCAGTACGGAGCCCCGGCCATCGCGGCTTCCGAGCACTTACGGTTCGCCGAAATCGTCGCCGGTTTTGCGATGGGGGCGAGCTCGATCGCCCTCTTCGCTCGTGTCGGGGGTGGCATCTTCACGAAGGCCGCAGATGTCGGCGCGGATCTCGTGGGCAAGGTCGAAGTCGGTATCCCGGAGGACGATCCACGCAACCCGGCCACCATCGCCGACAACGTGGGTGACAACGTCGGCGATGTCGCCGGCATGGGCGCCGACATCTTCGAGTCGTACGTGGGCTCCGTGATCGCCACGATTGCGATTGCCGCTACTTCGGCCGGACTAGCGGGAAATGTCGGAAATGCCATAGCCCTCCCTCTCGTGACGATCATGGTTGGGCTGCTCGCGTCGCTCGTCGGAATCGGCATGATGAAGGTGCTCGAGCGGACGGATCCGGCGGCCGCCCTGCGGAACGTCACGTTCATTGCGGCGCTCCTTTTCCTGGCTGCGATGTTCTTCGTGGTGCGTTCGATGGACTTTTCGATGGTGGCCAACGGGCGGACCTATCCGGCTCTCGGACCCTGGTTCGCCATTCTGGCGGGAACGCTGGTGGGTACCGCCATCGGTCTGGTCACCGAGTACTACACGTCCTCGAGGCCGGTCCGAAAGATCGC
This sequence comes from Longimicrobiales bacterium, assembly GCA_965249775.1. Lineage (GTDB taxonomy): Bacteria > Gemmatimonadota > Gemmatimonadetes > Longimicrobiales > Gaopeijiaceae > UBA822. The sequence continues at coordinate 1,046,007 of OZ252253.1, read as the reverse complement.
AGCGGCCAGCGAGACGGGATCGGCCACCAATTTGATCACGGGACTTGCCGTCGGCATGGAGTCCACGGCGATCCCCATGCTCCTCATCTGCGTGGCCATTTACACCTCGTTCCAAGCAGCTGGCCTGTACGGCATTGGCATCGCGGCTGTTGGAATGCTCGCGACCGTAGGGGTGACCATGTCGGTCGACGCGTACGGTCCGATCGCGGACAATGCGGGTGGAATCAGCGAGATGAGTGGCCTGGGACCGGAAACGAGAGCCATCACGGATTCCCTGGATGCGATCGGGAATACGACTGCGGCTCAGGGCAAGGGATTCGCCATCGGCTCGGCCGCGCTCACGGCGCTCGCGCTGTTCTCCGCATACGCCAGCAACGTAGGGTTGGACCAGACCGGCATCGACCTCATCAATCCGTTGGTCGTGATCGGGCTGTTTATCGGCGGGATGCTACCGTTCTTCATCGCGGCGCTTACGATGACGGCTGTCGGCAAGGCCGCGCAGGGGATGGTCGAAGAAGTCCGGCGACAGTTCCGTGAAAAGCCCGGCATCATGGACGGGACGGAGCAGCCGGATTCCGCCCGCTGCGTGTCGATCTCCACGGATGCCGCGCTTCGGGAGATGATCCTTCCGGGCATTATCGCGATTCTCGCTCCCGTCGTGGTGGGTCGCGTGCTAGGTGTCGAGGCGCTGGGAGGCCTCCTTGCCGGGGCGACCGTCACGGGCGTGCTCATGGCTCTCTTCATGGCCAACGCGGGGGGCGCGTGGGACAATGCCAAGAAACTGATCGAGGGCGGCGCACATGGTGGGAAGGGATCCGAGCCCCACAAAGCCGCCGTCGTCGGCGATACCGTAGGGGACCCGTTCAAGGATACGTCCGGGCCATCTTTGAACATCCTGATCAAGTTGATGAGCGTGGTCTCGCTGGTGCTGGCGCCGTGGTTCGTGCAGGTCTGGGGTCTCTAGTTGGGGGTACCAAAGACTAGTCCAGAGCCTATATTACGTGGCTTATCCCGCTCCGCCGGATTGGCGGGGCCCGTGTTTCCAAGCGGACCGTGGGAGAATTGAGATGCGTTTGTACGAGATCGTCTACATCTTCGACGCGACCCTCGACGAGGACGCCGTCAATAAGAAGCTCGAGAAGTTTCATCCTTTAGTGCTCGGAAAAAGCGGCGAGGTCGGTGCCGTCGATCATTGGGGCGTGCGGCAGATGGCCTACCCGGTGAAGAAGCAGAGCAGCGGGTATTACGTCGTTGCACAGGTCCGGGCCGAAACAGACGGCCTTCCGGAGTTCGAGCGTGTGCTCAGGCTCGACGCCGAGCTGCTTCGATACTTGATCGTTCTCAATGAAGGAGAGCCGACGACCGGACACTCCCTACTCGGGGCGGCGCCTCCTTCGAGCTCCGAGGACGACGACAAAGACGATAAAGACGATAAAGACGAGGCTAACGCCGCTGAGGATGGTCCCGGTGATGCGGACGATCCCGATAAGGGCTTCAGCCCTCCCGAGTTCAGCGGAGGCCGCGGACGCCGCCGCCGCATGGAGGGACCGGTCATCGAATTGCTGAACTACAAGGACGTCTCGACGCTTTCGCAGTTCATGACCGAACAGGGCAAGATACTGCCCAAACGAACAACGAAGGTCACCGCCCGTTTTCAGCGTGATCTCGGACGGGCGATCAAGCGTGCTCGCTATCTGGCCCTGATCCCGTATATCCGGGATCACGAGGTCTGAGGCCTGTTGAAGAAGTCGAGTGCGGTGGCTGATGAACGAACTTGGCCCCGGGCTGTGGGTCTCCTGCTCGTTACCTTCGTCTTATCCGTGTCCAGTGCGGGGGTGTTGGTGGCCTTTCCGTTCCTTGCGCTCGCGTTGGTGCTCGGTTTGCGGAGGTTGCCTGCGGCGGTGGCGGCGATGTTCGCCGTCCTCGTGGCTATGGGTATACCGGCGCGGGGAGGGGTCTGGTATGTCGAGCGTGGGTGGTCCGTCATGCTGGCCGGTTGGTTTGTCGTCTTGACCATGCGGTGGCCCCGGAGCCGATTCTTTCCTCGCGCTCTTGCGGCCGTTGTTGCGACTGCCGCACTCGCGGGCCTGCTGCTGACGGTGCGGCCGGGTTCTTGGTCCATGGTGAGTTGGCTCATCACCGAGGGGATGATGCAGAGCATCAGCCTGCTCAACCAGATGTTCATGGCGAGCGACTTCGAAGCGTCAATCTCTAGCGCCGATCTGAATACGGCCTACGAGACCGTGGCGCAGTGGGGAAGGCTTCTTCCAGCGCTGGTGGGGCTATCCTCGCTGTCTGGCTTGGCGGTCGCATGGTGGGCCTACGTGAGGTTTTCGGGCGGGAGCGGCCTGGGATTGGGGCCACTGCGCGAATTCCGGTTCAATGATCACCTCGTATGGCTGCTGTTGATCGGCCTTGCGCTGATCGTTTTCGGTGCCGGCGAGGGCTGGACGAATGCCGGTGGAAACACCGTTGTATTCATGGGCGGCCTCTATACCATGCGCGGAGCAGCGGTGCTGCTCTTTCTGAACGGCGGCCTGATTGGTCTTGGTTTTCTTTTTGTGGCGGTGGGAATGTTGTTCCTCGCGCCCGTGTTGATCGTGGGCGTCCTCGCGCCCGTGCTGATCGTGGGCGCCCTGTTGGTAGGCGTCGGTGATACCTGGCTCGACCTTCGGTCGAGGGCCGAGGCCATCGCCGGCGGCAAATCGTAGTGGAGAAGGATTGATGAAGCTCATTCTCAGAAGGACCGTGGACCGGCTCGGGGATCACGGTGACATTGTCGACGTGAAGGCGGGTTACGCGCGGAATTATCTCATCCCGCAAGGCCTGGCGTTCCCTGCTAGCGCCGCCAACCTGCAGAAATTCGAACGGGAGCGTGAGGAAGCCGAGGAGCATGCGAAGCATGATTACCTGGAGGCTCGCCGCCGCGCATCACAGTTGGAAGGCACATCGATCCTGTTCCACGTCCGCGCTGGGGACGATGGGAAGCTGTTCGGAGCGGTCACCAACGCCGATGTGGCGGACCGACTGAACCAGGGCGAACTGGATTTCGAGGTAGATCGCCGGATCGTGATGCTCGAAGAGCCCCTGAAGGTGTTGGGGGCCGAGAAGGTTACTGTCCGGCTTCATAGCCAGGTCGAGGTAGAGGTCGAGGTCCAGGTGGAAAGGGGTGAAGACTAGATTTCCGATTACCCTTCCAGCCCCACACGAAAGTCCCATATGGCAGCAGGCCCCAAACGCGTACGGCCCGAAGTCACTGAGGCCGTCGAACGAGCGGCGGAGCTGGCCCTTGAGCTCAAGGCGGCTGACGTCGTTGCCCTGGACCTCGCCAGCATATGGGGTGCCACGGACTACTTTCTTCTCGCCTCCGGCCGGTCCGACGTACAGGTGAAGGCGATCGCCGAAAACATCGTCGAGCAGTTGAAGAAGGAAGAGATCCGGCCAGAGCACATCGAGGGCCTCCAGGGGGGCCGGTGGGTACTGATCGACTACATCGATTTCGTCGTCCACGTGTTCCACGAGGAGGCGCGACAATTCTATCAGTTGGAAGTGCTCTGGGGGGATGCCCCACGGCTCGAGCTCAACGGCTGATCTCGCCCGCCTACGGGGGTGATTACCAGTTTACAGCAGTCCCCATCAAAGGGTAGCTTCCAGTCACCTTGCCGCCGTTGAGGGGGTGGCCGCTTCGGGGTCGTTCTTCGCGGGGATCAGCGACTCATGGGGCGGAGTGACCGTCATGTCGAGAACGCACGGATGAATCCAGCAAATCAGGCTTGGCAGGCCTTGGATCCAGCCGCTGGAAGTCTACCCGGGGAGATCGAGTCTGCCCTCGGTGACGGTGACTCCGTATCCGCGTGCGTCGTCATTCTCGTCGATTCTGAGATCGACCGCGATTGGGGGGCGCAGGCGAGCTTGGCAGTGGCCAAGAGATGGGCTGCCTCCGGGCGCCGCGTCATCCTCGCTGATGCATGCCTCGACGGTCCGGTGCTCCATAAGGCCTGTGGTGTCGAGAACGGTGAGGGTGTGTCCGACCTGGTGCTTTACGGGGCGTCGGCTCAGCGAATCACGGCGAATGTCGAAGGCGGCTTGGTGCTTGCCCCGGCCGGAACACCGGTCGTTCAAGTCGCCGACGTGCTGAAACACGTCAAGTGGGACATGGTGATTCGCGGGTGTAGAGAGGCGGGAGCCACACTCGTTTTCCACGTGTCGACTGGCACCCCGGGTGCGGAGGCAGTGACCAAGAGAGCCGAGGGAGTCCTGGTGCTCGCGCCGCCAGCGAAGGATGTCGGGGCCATTCTGGGGAGCGAGTCCGGTCCGCTCATGGCGGTTCTGGGCCCGGCGAACGGAGACGCTCCATCCGTAGAGAGTGACGGTGAAGGCGGTGGTGTGGCCTCCGTTGAGGCGCTACCCGGGCTACCGGAGGTGGAGGTGCCGCCGGCCGCGGCTCCCGATGCACCGCCGGCCGTCGCTGTCGGTCCACCGCCCATGCCGTCCGATGCTTTCAGCTTGGCGGGCCTCAAGGGTGCCCAGTACGACACCGACTCGCCAGATGTGGGATTGGAGGAGGCCAAGCCCCCGCCCTCCCCGCCGGACGAGATGGAGTTGGGGGAGCCGCTCGACATAGAGCTGACGGCGTTGGTCCACGACGGGGAAGAGAGTGCGGCGGCGGTCGAGCCCACGGATGCTGGCCTGAGCGATGTTGATGACATAGTGGCTAGTGTCGTTGGAGCCGTGGCCGATTCCGCGCCTGACGCCGCAGTCGGACTTGGGCAGCCAGCCTCCGGTGCGCCGGCGGAGATGGATGCCGAGCATTCTCCAGCGGAGGTGGTTGCCAAGGATTCTCCAGCGGAAGTGGGTGTCGAGGACGCTGCAGCGGGGATCGGTGTTGAGGATTCTCCAGCGGACGCGGGTGCAAAGGGCTCTCCAGCGGGAGTGGGTGTCGAGGCTCCTCCACCCGACGTGGACTTCGCCACTGCTTTAGCGGCGGTGGGTGGCAAAGGCGCGGGCCGCGGCAAAGTTGTTTCGGCGGAAAAGCGGAAAGAGACGGCCAAGGCGGTGAGAAAGGCCCGGCGCAGCCAAAAGGGTCTCACCCGGTTGAGGTGGAAAAAGAGGCGTGACGTACTAGTACGTTTGGTGCTGATCACGCTGGCGGCGGTCACAGTTTTCGGCGGTACCTTCTTCGGGATCGCATACTTCATAACCGTTGAATGGATTACGCCTCCCGACAATGTCCGGGTCACCTCCTACTACGCACCAACTCCCGTGGATTTCATACAGGGGCTGCCGACACCTCAAAGCGAGATCATGACCCACGTCCTGTTGCTCGACCTCTGGTTCGAGGTAGAGACTCCTATGAGCACGGCCGCTGCTCTAAAGAGTCAGCTTCCGGATCTTCTCTTCTTCGTAACCCCATTGGAGATCGACGGGACGCCCCAGTTCGCACTCTACGCGGGGCCCGCGTACACCGCCGAGGAGGCCATCGCCCTGAGGGACCCGGTCGCCGCTGTCATGAGTCGCGGGAGGGCGTCACCGCTGAACCCAGACGATTTGGCGGTGCGCGAAGCTCAGTACGCGTTCTATTTCAGCGAATTTCCCTCGGCGGAGGTTGCACAGGGCAGGATCGACGCATTGGCTCTGGCTTCGATACCGGCGTACGCGCTCCATGTCACGTATGCAGATAGCACGACCAGCGTACGGGTATACGGCGGAGCCTTCCAGGATGAGGAATCGGCTGAAGTGATGGGACGGATGATCACGGACGACGATAGAGCAATGCTTCTGACGCCCCGACGAGGAACCGTGCCTGAATGAAGCTGCGATCCCTCCGCATTCATGGATTCAAGTCCTTCGCCGACGCCACCGTCATCGACTTCCATGAAGGGATCACCGCCGTCGTGGGTCCCAACGGGTGCGGGAAGTCCAATATCAGCGATGCCATTCGGTGGGTCTTAGGAGAGCAGCGCCCCTCCGCCATCCGAGGTGGAAAGATGGAAGAGGCCATCTTCCAGGGATCGTTGAATCGCCGGCCGGTCAACCGGGCCGCGGTCACCATGGTCGTTTCCAATGAAGACGGGGGGCTACCAGTCTCGTTCGCAGAGGTCGAGATCGGACGCACCGTCTACCGCGACGGCGGGAGCGACTACTCGCTGAATCGCTCTACATGTCGGCTTCGCGATGTATTGGACGTCTGCCGCGGAACTGGCTTAGGCGCCAACGCCTACTCGGTCATCGAGAATCGGATGATCGATGCGATTCTGTCGGATCGGGCCGAGGAGCGCCGCCAACTCTTCGAGGAGGCTTCCGGGATCGGCAAGTACAAGGATCGCCGTAAGGCTGCGATGCGACGCCTCGAGCACGCCGAGCGAGACCTGACCCGATTGGAGGACGTGATCGGCGAAGTCGAGACCAAGGTGCGGTCCCTGGCCCGCCAGAAAGGGAAAGCTGAACGCTACAAGACGCTTCGAGAACGGCGTCTGGCGGTCGAGGTGTCCGTCGTGGGTCACGACCTGGAAAGGCTTCGCAGCCGCTTGTCGGAGTTGGACAAGGCCCTGGAGGGCGACCGAAAAATGGGCCACGGGATGGCGGCCGAGCTCCAGACTGCCGAAACGAACGTCGAGACGTTGCGTCTGGAAGAGGTGGATGCGGAGCGCTCCAGGAGAGAGGCGGCGGCGGCCCTGGGCGAAATCCGGGAGCAGCTCGTCGACTGGGAGCGTGATCTCGCGGTGGCTGAGGAGCGACAAGGATACGCCCAACGTCGCCTCGGGCAGATCGGAGGAGACCGAGACGCCTCGGAGACTCGGTTGCATCAAGTGGTGGAGGAGTTGACGGCGTTGGAGGGGCGGCACGGCGGTCGGGACGCAGAACGGGAGGGGATTCGAGCGGACGTCACACGACACGCCGAGGTTGTGGCGTCCGTCCGTGCCCGCCTCGAGGGGGCCCGGGCCCGTGTGGACGAGACGGAGCACCACGAACGTGACGTGATCAGGAAGGGGGCTCAACTCGAGGGTGATGCAGACGCAGCGCAAGGCCAAGCTGCAGAGCTAGAGCGCCGCCTCCAACGGATCGATACGGAGCTGAAGGACGCCTCTGACACCCTCTCGGATCTCGAATCACAGGGAGATCTGTTTACCGGGCGCATCGACGGCCTAGAGGGGGGAGTCGAAAAGGCCAAGGCCCAGCTGGATTCGGCGCTGGCTGCGCTGGGCGATGCAAAGTCCTCGCTCGAAGCAGCAAGGCGTGAGGAGGTGCAAGCGGTGCGCGCCGCGCAAGGTATCTCAGCGGAGGTGGCCGCGTTGGAGGCTATCGAGCGTGGCCAAGAGGGAATCGATCCGGCGACCAAGGCGGTTCTCGCACTCGGGGACGAGGCTGTCGTCGGGTCGCTGCTGAACTTCATCGAGGCGCCGGCCGAGTTGGCTCCGGCGGTAGAGGCCTACCTGGGGACGCTGGCCGAGGCCTTGGTCGTGAGGGACAGCCAGACCGCCGATCGCCTGATAAGGTGGTTCGCTGAGGACTGGCAGGGCGCCGGCGGGTTGATCCTGCTCCCGCTCGACCGTGTTCCGGACAAGGCGGCCGGGACGCTCCTCGAGTCGGTCCGCGGCATCGGCGAGGGAGCCCCTTGGGTCGAGGCCTTGCTCGGTGAGGTCGATCTCGTGGACGACGCGGAGACGGAGGGCCGTTCCGCGCTGATACGGCTGCTTCGGGACGGTACGATTCTCGACCCCCGAGGCTTGATTCGGGTCGGAACGCCTACCGTGATATCAGGACGGCTCGAGCGGAAGGACCGCCTCGCGGCGCTCCGCTCCGCGTTGTCGAAGGCGGAGGCAGAAGCTTTGAAATCCCGGCGAAGCTTGGAGAAGGAAGAGACTCGATACGCGAAGGCGGAGGCTGCGATCGAACAAGCCCGGTCCGCTCTGCTGGATGCACAGGGTGAGTTACACAGGGCGAGTGCCGAGGGTGCGGCCCAGGTAGACCAGCGCGCTCGCATCGATACACACCGGGATGAATTGGCGAGACAGCTCGAAGGGACCCGGGCTGCACGTGCCCGTGCCCTGGAGCGTGCCGCGACTGCAAAGGAGGATCGGGAGAGCCTCCTCGCCCAGGAGAGCGATGCGCGCGAGGTGCGGGAGGCTTCCCGAAGCGAATTGGCCGTGGTCCAGAATGAGTGGGAAGACGTGCGTGGCGAGGAGGCCCGGCTTTCGATTCAGCTCGCTCGCGCGGAAGAGGAGGCCAAGCAAGTTGCACAACGCGTCGAGGACTTGACCGGTGACCGTAGTGCACAGGAGCAACGTCTAGTCGACCTGGACGCCGAAGAGAAAGTGCTCACTGGTGACGTGGAGACGGCTGTCGAGTTACAGAAGGAAGGCAAGAAGGAGACCGAGCGTCTCTTCGACGAGCGGGACGCCGCTCAGGCGGTGTTGGACGAGAGGAGCACGTTGCTTACCGGTGTCGCGGAAGATCTGGCTGAAGCCGAGCGGGCGGCGCGCGCCCTACGGAGCGCGGATCGGGAGGCCGTGAACCGACGGCACGAGCTCGAACTCGAACGCCAGGAGGTATCGGGCGGGATCGCCTTGATCCAGGAGCGGTTGGAAGGCGAGTGGGGACGGCCGATCGATCAGCTTTTGGAAGAGGCAGAACCGGTGGAGGGTACGCCGGACGAGTTGCAGGCGGAGTTCGAAGACATCGTCATGCAACTCGAGCGGATCGGACTCGTCAACATGCTTGCGGTTGAGGAACACGAGGAGGAGAGCGCGAGGCTCGGTTTCCTTTCGGAGCAGAGAGAGGATCTCGTGTCCGCTCGCGACGACCTGAGGGTCGCCATCAAGAAGATCAACGAGACTGCCATCGACCTGTTCGAGGGTACGTTCGAAGAGATTCGCAAGAACTTCCGCGCCACTTTCACGCGGCTGTTCGAGGGCGGAGAGGCCGACATCTGGCTTACGGATTCGGAAGATCCGCTCGAGTCGCCGATCGAGATCCACGCGTCGCCGAAGGGGAAGAAGACCCAGCGCATCGATTTGCTCTCCGGAGGGGAGCGGGCGCTCACGGCGCTTTCACTGCTCTTCGGCATCTATCTGGTCAAGCCGAGTCCCTTCTGCGTGCTCGATGAGGTGGACGCGCCCTTGGACGAGAACAACATCGGCCGATTCGTGCGACTTCTTCAGGAGTTCAAAGGGCAGACGCAGTTCGTGCTCATCACACATAATCCGCGCTCGATTGAGGCCGCCGACTGGATTTACGGCGTGACGATGGAAGAGCCCGGCGTGAGTACGATCGTGGGCGTACAGCTTCAGGAAGCGCTTCAGGTCGGCGGATCGGCCGCGTAGAGGGGTAATAACTGAATGTTGGTAGTGATGAAGCACGGCGCCTCCGAGACTCAGGTTCAGGCCGTCGTGGACGAGATAGAGCGCTTGGGCTACGAAGCACGCCCCATGCCGGGCAAGCAGCGGACCACGGTCGGCCTCATGGGGAACGACGGAGGGGTCGACTCGACCCGGATACAGGGCCTACTGGGCGTGCTCGAGATTATCCCCGTGACCAAGCCGTACAAGCAGGTCTCTCGTGAGTGGCGTGATTCGGATACCGTCGTCGAGTTGGAGAACGGGGTTCGGTTCGGCGGCGAAGAGATCAACATTATCGCCGGCCCCTGCGCCGTGGAGGGTGCCGAGGACATCCTCGACATCGCACATCAACTCAAAGAGGCCGGGGCTACCGTACTCCGGGGGGGCGCGTTCAAGCCTCGTACGTCTCCCTACTCCTGGCAGGGACTCGGAGAGGAGGGGCTCAAGATGCTGGCCCAGGCCAGGGAGGCCACGGGGATGGCGATCTTTACGGAGGCGCTGGACCCCGACGGGGTCGACCTGGTGGCTCGATATGCCGACATCATACAGATCGGGGCCCGCAACATGCAGAACTATCCTGTGCTGCGTCGGGCTGGCCAGTCCAACACGCCGGTGCTGCTCAAGCGGGGGATGTCCGCCACGATCAATGAGTTGCTCCTCGCGGCCGAGTACATCCTGGCCGAAGGCAACGAGCAGGTGATCCTGTGTGAGCGCGGTGTTCGGAGTTTCGACACGCAGACGCGGAATTTGTTGGATCTCACCGCGATCCCCGTCGTGAAGTCCCTTTCCCACCTTCCGATCATCGCAGATCCAAGTCACGGGACGGGGATTCGGGATAAGGTCATTCCTATGGCGCGGGCCGCCGTGGCGGCTGGCGCTGACGGTTTGATGGTAGAGGTGCATGCGAACCCCCCGCAGGCTCGCTCGGACGGTGCACAGTCGCTCTATCCGGAGCAGTTCGGAGAGCTCATGAATCAGATCCGCGTGATTGCGGACGCGATAGGGCGTGACGTGCAGGCCCCGGTCTAAGAGGGCCCCTTAAGGAAGTACACTGGGGCTGCCACCTGCGCTGGCGCCGGAGACCCCGGATGACTCCTCCGGCCATGGCTGTGCCCTCCCGTTTTGGCCAGGCTAGCCAGTAGACCTCCCCCCTCCAGCCCGAAGCACCGGCCTTCACTCTTGAACACAGTACGTCGCGGACGCCGTTTCGAAGCGCTGGCCGAAGGTCTCCTGAAAGAGAGGGGTTGGCGAGTCCTCGACCGTAACGTTCGCTTCCTCCGCAAGGAGATCGACCTCGTGGTGGAAAAGGATGGACTCGTTGCGTTCGTGGAAGTAAAGGGTCGCAGCGGGCCGGCGTTCGGACATCCCTTGGAGGCCATCACTTGGAGGAAGCGCCATGCGATTTCCTTGGCCGCCCGCGGGTGGATCGCTCGGAGCGACTTCAGGGCGCGATGCTATCGGTTCGACGCGGTCTCAGTACGGGTAATGCCCAGTGGGTGCGTTGAATTGGAGCACATCGAGGGAGCGTGGATAGAGTGATCGGCGCGTTGACGCTCCTTTCGTCGCGGTCTAAGTTTCAGGTGCCCCAGGTCCGTAGGGCGAGAGCCCACGAACTCCGTCAGGACCTTGCCGGTAGCAGCGGTAAGTGTGGTGATCGTTGCTGCGGGTCGCCTGGGGCATTTTTGTTTCGCAGCAGGTGTCTCGACCGACCGCGTGCCACCAGTGGCGCCTTGTCGGGCCCACCTACCACCGGTCACGGAACTTTAAGACGTTGTCCCACACGGCGTTAGCTAGAAAATACCGACCCCGGCGCTTCGCCGACGTCGCGACCCAGAAACATGTCTCCGAAACGCTGCGACGGGCGGTATCAGATGGTCGAGTGGGACACGCCTACCTTTTCTGCGGGCCCCGAGGCGTTGGCAAGACGACGCTGGCGCGCGTGCTCGCGATGTCCCTCAACTGCTCGGTTCGTGGGGAGTCGGGGGAGCCCTGCGGGGAATGTGAGAGCTGCGCCAGGATTTGGAGCGGACAGACCGTGCTGGACGTCATCGAGATCGACGCGGCTTCGAACCGAGGTGTCGATGATGCCAGGCAGCTCCGCGAGCGGGCCATGTATTCACCTTCGAACGAAGCCAGCTACAAGGTCTTCATCGTGGATGAGGCCCACATGCTCACGAGGGAGGCTTGGAACGCGCTGTTGAAGATCCTCGAAGAACCGCCGCCGCGAGTGATCTTCGTGTTCGCGACTACGGAGCCTCAGAAGATCCAGCAGACGGCGGCACCGATTCTTTCACGATGTCAACGATTCGACTTCCGCCGTATCGGCGTTGCCGACATCATGGACCGCCTGGCTTTGGTGCTCGAGCAGGAGGGCCTTCCCGTTCCGGAAGATGCCCTCAGAACGATCGCGCGGAAGGCCGACGGAGGCATGAGGGACGCTCTCTCTCTGCTGGATCAGGTGATAGCCCTCACTGGCGGGGAAATCAGTCAGGAGTCCGTGCGCCAGGTACTGGGCCTGGTCGACAACGAGCGCTATGTAGAACTCTTGGACCTATGGGCCGAAGGGAAACGTGGCGAGATCTTCGGCTTCGTGGAGCGGCTGCTCGACGAGGGGTACGACCTGGTCGAGTTTTACCATGGCCTGGTAGACTCGCTCCGGTCCCTCCTGAGGCTCTCGTTGGGAGGAACGCCGCCGGATCTCGTTGCCGATACGCGTGACGCTTTCAAGGCAAGGCTCGCTCGGTTCAGCCCGGCCGACCTGACCCGGATGCTGGCGCTGGCATCCGATGTCGAAAGTTCCGGAAGTCTTAGGCGGAGCCCCAATCCACAAGTAATGCTCGAAATGCTGCTGCTGCGCATAAGTTATGTGGATCGGACTGTGACGTTGGAGGAATTGCTGGCCGGTCTAGGTGGGAGCCCCCCACCGGAAGGTTTCTCAGAGGGGCCGTCCCCCGGGGCTGAATCCGGGGCCGCATCCGGGGCCGCATCCGGGGGCACCTCGGGGGCCACCACGGCGGATGAACCGTACTCGGATCCGCCCGAAGGCGCTGCCGAGGCGCCTGAGGGCGCCTCCGCTCAGAAACCGTCGGGAACACTCACGGCTACGGACGCCTGGGCCCTCTTGGTCGAGGAAGGCACGGGCGTTCCCAGCGGGATGCGCCCTTTTCTCCGGGCCGCTGCCGTCTCCCACGCCGAGGCTGGCGGCCCGGTGGTCATCGAACTTCCAGTCGGACCAGGTCTGGAACGCCTCGAGGACCCCTCGGCGCTCCGGGCCCTTCAAAAAGCGCTGGGAGGCTTGATGAATTCGGCACCCGAAATCGTGCTTCGAGCGTCTGGCGATGGGGTGCGTGAGCGGCCGGAGCGCATCAACCCAGACGCAGTTCGGAAGGACCGGATGAAGGGGCTGATCAAACGGGAACCGCGTCTTCAACACGCGGTAGACGAACTTGACCTGGAATTACTAGATTGATTCCACCACGTTGGAAGCAGGGGTTCTACGATGACCGACATTCAGCAACTCATGCAGATGGGCCAGCAGCTCCAGGAGCGGATGGCCCAGTTGCAGGAGGAACTCTCAGCGCGTGAAATCTCTGCCTCAGCCGGCGGGGGAATGGTGACGGCGACCGTCGACGGAAAAGGCGGTGTGACCCGGATCGTGATCGATCCCACGGTCGTGGATCCGCGCGACGTGGAAATGCTCGAGGACTTGGTGCTGGCTGCTGTATCGGAAGCTCAGGGTAAAGCGCAGGGCCAGTATGAGGAAGACATGCGGAAGGCAGCAGGGGGTATGCCGATCCAACTCCCCGGCCTGCTCTAGAATTGTGGCCCATCTGGATGGATCGTGGTCGTAAGAAAATTCCCCCCGGTCCTCCGCCGACCCATTAGTTTTTAGTGTCGGTCATCCAACAACTCATAAAGGAATTTTCCCGCCTTCCGGGCGTGGGGTCCAAGACCGCCCAACGTTTTGGATACTACCTCTTGAAGCGGCCTCGCGAGGAGGCGTTCAGCCTCGCCGCGGCGATTCGCGAAGTGGCGGAGAAGATCCGTCTGTGCGAGGTATGTGGGAATTTTACGGAATCAGCACGATGCGAGATCTGCTCAAATCCGAACCGAGACGAGGCGATCATCTGTATCGTTGAGGAGGCCTACGAGGTTGGAGCTATTGAGAGGGCAGGGGGATACAGGGGCCATTACCATGTGCTTGGTGGCCGGCTTTCGCCCTTGGATGGAGTCGGCCCTGAGGAGATCAGCGTCACACCGCTTTTGGATCGGATCCGGTCGGCTGCCGGAGACGTCAAGGAGGTTGTTGTAGCCACGAACTCGAGCGTCGAGGGAGAAGCCACCGCCGTATATTTGGAGGGGGTGATTCGCCCCCTGGGACCGAAGGTGACGCGTTTGGCACGCGGCCTTCCGGTGGGAAGCGAGCTGGACTACGTCGATGGTTCCACGATCGTCGAAGCTCTGGCCGGGCGACGGGAGATGTAGGTCATGGATAGAAGAACTAGAAATACGGGCATCGTGGTCTTGGCGGCGGCAGCCGCGGGGGCGGTGGCCGCTTGGGTGATTCGTGATCAGATACAGCGGCATAGCCGAGACCTGTTCAGCCCGTCTTTTTTTCGGCGTCTTGCCGCTCTTGGCCACATGGCCAGAGCCGAAGCTAGCGTGGGCCACATCAATCTGATGAAAGATTTCGTGGCATGGGAGTCTCGAGGGGCGCTGCGCCGTCGGGCTCAGGTGATCGTCGAGCGAATGGAGCGGGACGCGAAGGGTCCCGCCTTGTCCCCAGGATAGGTTGCTCATCATGCCCCTCTGCCCGACCTTGTGCTACTCTTTCCCAGATTGGGGGAAAGGTTCATCCTTGTCGCCGCCTCGAGTAACGCTGAATCCCAGCTCGGCTTCCATACGGGGGCTAGAAATCGTGAGAGACCGTTTGGGGGGATTGATCGACTCACCATGCCGGAAGAGAGCGTAGCCCTCAATGTCGCTCATCAACTACGCCGGCCGGGAAATAAACTGTAAGATTGTTTATTACGGCACTGGGTTGGGCGGAAAAACCACCAACCTGGAGTACGTATATTCGAAGGTAAATCCTGAAGCGAAGGGGAAGATGATCTCCCTCGCAACAGAGACGGAGCGGACGCTGTTCTTCGACTTTCTACCGATCGATCTCGGTGACGTCAAGGGCTTCAAGACCCGGTTTCACCTGTACACGGTTCCCGGTCAGGTGTATTACAACGCAAGTCGTAAGTTGATCTTGAAAGGCGTCGACGGCGTGATCTTCGTGGCGGACTCACAGGCGGAGCGCATGGAGGCGAATATCGAAGCCATGCACAATCTCTACGAGAACCTCGACTCCTACGGATATGATCTCACGACGATCCCCTTCGCTATGCAATACAACAAGCGTGATCTTCCCAACGCGATGGCGATGGCAGACCTCAGGGCACAGCTCAATCCCATGGGAGTGCCCGATTTCGAGGGTGTAGCGATCGAGGGTCAAGGGGTCTTCGAGACACTCGGCGCGGTCAGCAAGATGGTCGTTCAGGCACTTAACTGAGGCGACCATGGCAGGGAGTCGCAACCTCCCCAATGTGATCACGGTCGGGCGAATCGTGGCCTGTCCGGTGATCTTTTTCCTGGCGCTCCAACCCTCCGTGGGTGCACGCCTGGTGGCCTTCGCCGTCTTCGTCGTTGCGGGCCTATCCGATCTCTGGGACGGATACCTGGCGAGAAAGCACGGCTGGATCACCGACGTGGGCAAGCTGCTCGACCCGCTGGCCGATAAGCTGCTGCTCGTATCGACGTTTATCCCCTTCTACATCATTTCACACCGGGAAGGGGAAGCAGGGTTGATTCCTTTTTGGGGCATGCTCCCCATGTGGGTGTTGATCGTGATTCTGGGAAGAGAGCTTCTGGTTACGGTCTTCAGGCAGTGGGCCGTTCGACGGGATGTAGTGATCGCCGCCGGGACTTCGGGCAAGTATAAGGCGCTGCTACAGAACCTGTTTTCGGGAGGACTCCTGCTGTGGTACCCCCTGCAAGAAATTGGTGCGGCCCAGGGGCTGGTCAACCTTCCGTACCGGGTGTTTGTACAGGTCCATGCCGCTTGGATCGGTGTGACGCTCCTTCTCGCGCTGATCCTCACCATTTACTCCATGGTGGACTACCTATGGAGCTACCGTGCCCTGTTGGGCTTCCGGGACTGAATGCGTGCCCCGAAATGAGCGGGTCAAGGCTGCGGTGGTCGCCGTAGGCGAGGAGCTTATCTCCGGTGAGACGACAGACACGAACGGGTCTTGGCTGGGTAGAGAGTTGGCGGCTCTCGGCGCGCCCGTCGTTCGGCGGTGGGTCGTAGGGGACGACGCTGATGCAATTCAGGCCGCACTTTCCGCAGCTCTTGATGTGGCCGACTTGATCATCGTGACAGGTGGACTCGGACCGACCCGAGACGATCTGACGCGGCCGGCCGTGGCGGACTTCTTAGGCCTCGACCTTCGCTCCGATCCGCAGTTGGTCGACGATCTGCGTGGACGATTTCGAGCCCGTGGTTTTCAGGACCTTCCTGCGAACAATCTGTCGCAAGCCGAGGTGCCTCGCGGGGCTCAGGTACTGGCCAATGCGCTCGGGAGTGCACCGGGGCTCCTGATGCAGCACGAGGGCCGCTCAGTGGCGCTTCTGCCCGGGGTTCCTCACGAAATGCGCGGGATCTTCGAGAGTGTACTCGGGGACGTCATCCGTGATCGGTTCGAAGATCGCCTGGTTCCCCTCGTGCACAGGACTCTCTACACGACCGGGATTGCCGAGTCCGTACTCGGCGAGCGTGTCGATGAGGTTCGGGCAGGGCTCCCGGAAGAGGTTGATCTGGCGTTCCTTCCCGGCCTCCGGGGCGTTTCGATACGGATCTCGGTTCGGTCTCGAGAGGACGCGGCCACGAGATTGCTGGACGAAGCACAGGCGGTTCTGGACCCGATCGTGGCGCCTCACCGCATTGGGATGGAGAAGGGAGACTTGGTCGAGGCCGTGGCCGACGTCCTCACGAGCGGCTCGCACACCTTGGCAGTGGCCGAGAGCTGTACCGGGGGACTCATGGCGAAGAGGATCACAGATCTCCCCGGTTCCTCGACCTACTTCCGAGGGGGAGTGATCGCGTATGCCGATCGCATCAAGCTCGAATTGCTCGGCGTCGATGAGGCGATGCTCGTCGAGAGCGGTGCGGTTTCTGAGACGGTGGCGGCCGGCATGGCTCGTGGCGTCGCCGACGTCTTGAACGCCGACGTGGGCGTGGGCATTACAGGAGTCGCCGGGCCGGGTGGCGGCACACCAGAGAAACCAGTGGGCACGGTGTGGTGCGCCGTTGCCGTGCATGGACGGGTGAGCACCTCACACCGGGTTTTCAGCGGGGGTCGTGAGGCGGTACGGGAACGGGCGAGCCAGGCGGCGCTGCAATTACTCTACCAGGCGTTGGTAGACGGGCCTTGAATTCCACGTCGTCGGACAACGTATTGAAGGCGGGGCTCCCGGAGGGCCCGAGAAGCAGTAAGTTCACACGCACGGAAGAAACAGGCCCCCTGGGTCGTTGTGGCCCGCACCGCGCTGCCGCCATAAAGGGATATCGAGAGCACAATGGGTAAGAAAAAAGCCAGCTCGCCCGAAGAAATAGCCCTCTCCGACGAGGCCGGGATGAAAGCGAACGCCGCCTCGATCCCCGAGCCATCGACCGAGACGCTTTCCAACGATCCGGCCTCGACCGAGCCGCTTTCCGGCGATCCGGCCTCGGCCGAGCCTACGGATCAGACCTCGACCGAGGCCCTATCCGGGGATTCGGCCTCACCCGAGGAGATTGAGGAGCAGGAAGTCGAGGCCGAGCTGTCCAGCGAACTCGATCGTTTGCAGAACGAGCTCGCTGGCTTGAACGATCGCCATCTTCGGTTGGTTGCCGAATTCACGAACTATCGTCGCCGGGCCGAGACCGAATTGTCCGAAGCCTGGACGCGGGGACAAGCGGACCTACTTCGGAGTTTCGCCGAGGGTCTGGATGATCTGCAGCGGGTCGGTGCGTGGCAGGCCGAGAGCACGACCGTGGAGGCCCTCATCGAGGGAGTCGACCTCGTCGAGCGGAAATTCCGTCAGGCGCTCGAGGCTGCCGGCGTAGAATTGATCGACCCGGTTGGCGAGGTCTTCGACCCCAATATCATGGAGGCCATGGTGGGGGTGCCGACTGAGAATCCCGAGGACGATCAAAAGGTCCAGGAGGTGTTCCAGAAGGGATACCTTTTCAAGGGCCACCTTGTACGACCTGCCCGAGTCATCGTCTTCAAACACGAATAGGCGAGAGTCGTGGCGACTGGGACCAAGGACTTCTACAAGACGCTAGGCGTCGCGGAAAAGGCCAGCCAGGCAGAGATCAAGTCGGCCTACCGTACGCTGGCGAAGAAGTACCATCCAGACACAAACCCGGGAAACACGAAGGCAGCCGAGCGCTTCAAAGGGATTGGAGAGGCCTACTCGGTGCTCTCGGACCCCGAGAAGCGCAAACATTACGACCAGATGCGCCGCATTCCCAACCTCGGATTCGGCCGAGGGCGGGGAGCTCCTAGAGGTTCGGGAGCGGGTGCGAGCGGCGGATTCTCCTTCGAAGATCTCGAGGGATTCGGAGGCCTCGGGGACATCTTCAGCTCGATCTTCGATCGCAAACCCAAGCCCGCAGCACAGGAAACCAATAGAGGACCCGCTAAAGGGCGCAGCATCGAATATTCTGTGGAGATCTCCTTCCTTACCGCCGTCAAGGGAGGCAAGATTTCCATCGACGTACCGATCACCGAAGAGTGCGCCGTCTGTAGTGGATCGGGCGCTTCGCCTGGCACGGGAACCGAGAAATGTAGTGAGTGCAAAGGCACTGGCGCGATCTCCTTCGGCCAGGGAGGCTTCGCGGTCAATCGGCCGTGCCCGGCTTGCTTCGGCCGCGGCCAGATCCCCGAGTCACCGTGTGGGGCCTGCAGAGGGAGTGGAACGGTGCGCCAAAACCGGCGGTTCAAGATCACGGTGCCGAAAGGCGTAGAAGCCGGCCAGAAGGTCCGCCTGTCCGGTAAGGGCGAGCGCGGCAGCCGGGGTGGCAAGCCGGGGGATCTCTTGATCACGTTCAAGGTCAAGCCGCACAGCTTCTTCCGCCGTGATGGACTGGACATCCATGTGCAAATACCGGTCAACCTGGTCCAGGCCACTCTCGGATCCAAGATGGCGGTAAAAACGGTGTACGGTAAGAAAGTTCATCTCAAGATCCCACCGGGCACACAGAGTGGCACGAAGCTGCGGGTTCGGGGACACGGTATCCAAAAGGGGGAGCGCGTTGGGGACCAGATCGTCGAGGTGGACGTGGCTATCCCCGAGGAATTGACCGACGAGCAACGGCAAGCGATGGAGGAATTCGCTTCGTCATCCGGGTTGAAGCATTGAACGTCTCAACACACAGCTGAGCCGACCAAGGCGCGTTCGATACGTCCGCCGCCAAGAAGCCGCTGGCCCTCAAAAAAGACTGCGGATTGTCCAGGCGTCACGGCTCGCTGAGGCTCATCGAAGGCCAGGGTAAGCGGCTCGTCCGTCGACTGTACCGTCGCCGGGACGGCCGAGGCACGGTACCGTATCTGCACGTGAATGGGCGAGTCAGGGGGGGGCGGCGTCGTTAGCCAGTTCACCTCACCGATGTCCACGCCGTGAGATGCGCCTTCTTCGGCCGTGCCCACGACGACCTCGCGAGAGTCGGCCCGGATCTCGATCACGTAGAGGGGCTGTCCGAAGCCCCCACCCAGTCCTTTGCGCTGGCCGACCGTGAAATTGGCGTACCCCGAGTGCTCCCCGAGCACCTCACCATCACGCGCGATGATTCGGCCAGGCTCCAGGGCTGGATGACTTGCTTCGAGCCGCTTCTCGAGGAGATCCCGGTAGTCACCCGTGGGCACGAAACAGATCTCCTGCGATTCCGGCTTGTCGGCCGTGACGAGGCCGAGCGCCCGGGCCTGCTCCCGCACCTGCTGCTTCGTCAGGTCACCGAGAGGGAAATGGAGAAGGGGCAGCATCTCCGTGGGAAGGCCCCAGAGGAAATAGGACTGATCCTTCGAAGCATCGACACCCCTGTAGAGGGCCGGGGCCGAATCGTTCGAGTGATCGATCCGGACGTAATGGCCGGAGGCGATCCCATCACACCCCAAGACTCGTCCCCGTTCCATCAGGTCCTTGAACTTCGTGTTGGAGTTGCAGCGCACGCATGGATTTGGCGTCCGGCCACGGGCGTACTCGGAGACGAAGTCGTCGATCACGTCTCGCGTGAAGTCCTCCTCCACGTCGAACACGTAATGGGGGATGCCCAAGGTGTCCGAGACGCGGCGGGCGTCGGCGATACCGTCGAGCCCGCAGCACGTCTTGGAGGGTGCCTCGTTGCCGGAATAGCAGAACGTCTTCATGGTAGCGCCCACGACGTCGTAGCCCTGCTGGACGAGAAGAGCTGCCGCCACCGAGGAGTCGACGCCGCCGGACATGGCGACCAGGATCCGTTGGTTCTTCGTCGGGTTCGTCATGCTTGCGCCTCGACGCTCCTGAAGCGCTCCAGCACGCTCAGTGTCACGTCTGCCGCACGAACCACATCCTCTTCTGTGGTTGAGTGTCCCGGACTGAACCGGAGAGCGGCGACCCCCTCCATCTGGCCGTACAGGGCCTCTAGCACGTGGCTCGCCGCCTGACCCCCGCTGTCGCAGGCCGATCCCGCCGAGGCGGCGATCCCCTCCAGATCGAGACCGGCGAGGAGCGCCTCGGGATCGGTGTGGGGAATGCCTACGTTCAGGATATGCGGGGCGCGGTCGGGCACGTCGCCATGGATCCGGAGGCCGGCAATGCGGCCCTCCAGACGGGACTGGAGCAGGTCGCGGAGCCCACGGAGCCGAACGGCCTCGGACTCCTGCTCTTGCACGGCCAGATCCACCGCGATGGACATCCCGACGGCCCCGGCGACATCCTCCGTGCCGGGCCGCAACGCTTGCTCCTGGCCTCCACCGAAGATGAGCGGCGTGATGTCGACGCCTTCGCGGACGAACAGTACGCCCGTGCCCTTCGCACCGTAGATCTTGTGTCCCGTCAAGGAGAGGAGGTCAACTGGGAGGTCTTGGACGCTGACCGGAATCTTTCCGAGCGCCTGGACAGCGTCGGTGTGAAAAACGACTCGATGGGTATGCGTCCGCTCCACTACGGCCTCGATCGGCAGCTGAATGCCGACCTCGTTGTTCACTGTCATGACGGACACGATCGACGCCCCTTCCACGAGCGCCGAGTCGAGCGCATCCATGTCCAGGGTGCCGTCGGCGTAGACCGGAAGTGTACTCCATCGTCCACCCCGTTCCCCGACCTCGGCAGCGGCGCCCAAGACGGCCTTGTGCTCTATCGCCGAGACGACGGCGAAGGGTGTGTCCCCCCGACGGCGCACGCTTTCGGCGTGACCGAGGATGGCCGTGTTGTCCGATTCCGTCCCACCACGCACGAAGTAGATCTCACCTCGGTCGGCTCCGATGGCCTCCGCCACTCGTTCGCGCGCCTCCTCCAAACGCGCAGCCGCACGGCGTCCCCAAGCGTGCGCGCTGGAAGGATTGCCGAAGTCGCCATCCAGAATGGCGATCATCCCCTCGCGCACCTCGGAGCGAACCGGCGTCGTAGCCGCGTGATCGAGGTAAATGGACGACATGCGTTCCTCGTGAGCACTCATGTTCGGACCAGGTTTTGCCCCAAGCCGAGGCCCCTCCTATGTTGGACAACTTACCCAATGACCCTCAGCCGGTGAACCGTGATCAAGACGTTCCATTCTTCATGAGCAGGTACCGTCCCCCCTTCCCGGATGGTCGTCCCCCTCACTTCCGCGCTACGGTACACGGCATCGCCTTCGCCGATCGGGATCGCCATCTCGAGGCACTCGAGGCGGGTGATTCGCTCTACTTGATCCCCGATCCGCCGGATCAGGAGACGCCAGGGGTGTGGGTGCATCGGCCGGGCGGAGACCTCCTTGGCCACCTACCTCCCGAGATCAGTGCATGGCTGGCGCCGTGGCTGGCCGAGGGCGGGGGCGCCAGCGCGAAAGCTCTTAAGATCCACGGTTCTGAAGTCCCCAGTTGGCGGAGACTGCTTCTCGAGGTGTCCTGCTCGCTTTAGTGTGGTGTCCCAGAAGTGTCTCGGCCATTCGAGCACCGGTGCATCCGGCCCTGCGGCGTTGCTCCTCCTCGAAATAGCGGTGCTATTCCTCGTCGTCGCGCCTTGCAGGATCCGGCGCCTCGGCACTCTCGGTGACTCGCGAACTTCTGGGACACCACACCTAGTGTAGTGTCGCCAAAGTCTCATTGGCTTTGTTGACCTTCTTGAGGATCTGGCGGACGGTGGCTGTCCATGTGAAAGGTGTGGGGTTTTCGTTGCGGCACTCGATGTAGTCGGTGATGGCTTGGATCAACTCGTCCACGCTGGTAACGGCGAGCCGCCGCAGTTGTCGCTCGGTGAGTTCGCTGAAGAAGCGTTCGACAAGATTGAGCCACGAGGCCGAGGTGGGCGTGAAATGGAAATGGACTCGCCGATGACGTTGGAGCCACTGTTTCACCTTGGGATGTTTGTGCGTGGCGTAGTTGTCGAGGATGACGTGGATGTCGAGATCCTTGGCCGTCGTGCGCACGACCGTGTTCATGAACTTGAGAAACTCCTGATGGCGATGCTTCGGCATGCACTCCTGAATGACGTGGCCGGTGGCCACATCGAGGGCCGCAAATAGCGTGGTCGTGCCATGGCGCTTGTAATCGTGGGTGAAGGTGCCGGCGCGCCCGCGCTTCAGCGGCAGGCCTGGCTGGGTGCGATCCAGGGCCTGGATCTGGCTCTTCTCATCAAAGGAGAAGACGATCGCCCGCTCAGGCGGCTGCAGGTACAACCCGACGACATCCCGGAGTTTTTCTACGAAGGCGGGGTCGGTGGACAACTTGAACGACCGGACCCGATGGGGGCGCAACCCATGGGCCTTCCAGATGCGCGCAATCGTGGAGTGATGCAAGCCGGTCACTTCGGCCATCAGCCGCGTACTCCAATGGGTGCCGCGGCCCGTGGGCGGCGTCGTTTGTGTCGTGCGGTGCACGATGGCTTCTTCCTCGGCCAGGGTAATACGTTTCGGGCGTCCCGACCGCGGGCGGTCGGCCCGGAGGGCCGCAAGCCCGCCAGCCTCATACCGATCCAACCAGAGTGTGACGGTCGGGCGCGAGACGCCGACATCACCACAAATAGTCGAGCCCGAGTCCCCCGCAGCGGACCCGAGCACAATGCGGGCGCGCTCGACCACGCGTTGGGGGGTCGTGCGGGATCGGACCAGCGATTCGAGGCGCGCGCGGTCCCCGCGGCGCAGTGGCATAACACGTATGGGTAGTGGCATGTCATACAATACCACGTAGCCTTATATCATGCAAGATAATTTAGCGACACTACACTAGAACGTCGAAACGCCGTCACTCCCTAGCGACTCCAGAGCAACCGTCTCTCGGGTCCAAAAGGGCTCCCCGTAAGCGCGACGAATCCGTGAGCCGTGGTGGGCGCACTGTGCACGGATCTGGTCCTCGAGGGGCCGGTCGCCCCCACCGAAGACCTCTCCCGCCGCGGTTTTCCCGGAGAGCTGCGACTCGAAACAGGCCAACGCCGCCATCTTGGTCTCGATGTGATCGGTGATATCCACCACGAAGGACGGCGGTGGCGCGTCCTCCCGGAAGAGCAGACAGTGCACCACCTTGTCGGGCCGGTGGGCGTCGCCTGATGCATCGTAGTTTTTCAGCGCGGAAAGGAAGGAGGCGTCATAGACGAGTTGGGCGGCGACGCGGTGATCCGGATGCCTGCCCTCACGCCAATGGGTGACGATCACCCTCGGCCGTGCCTCTCGGATCAATCCCACCACGACGCTCCGCGACGCGTCATCGTTGATCAGGCCTGAATCGCGGAGTCCCGCGTTCCTGCGCACGGCCAGACCCATAACCTCGGCTGAACGAGCCGCTTCCTGCTCACGGATCTCTACGGACCCGGTACTCGCTGCTTCACCCCGTGTGAGGTCGAGAATCCCCACCCGGTCGCCTTTGGCGGCTGCCTTCGACAGAGCGCCACCGCACAGGAACTCGGCGTCGTCGGGGTGGGCCATGATCGCGAGGAGATCGAGGGGTTCGGTCATCGGTATTTCTGCGAATCTAGAAGGCTGTTGAAGCAGGACAGCCTTCCGGCGCCTACTCGTACCGGAGGGCCGTGATGGGGTCCAAACGGGACGCCCGATAGGCCGGGGCGATGCCGAAGAGTACGCCCGTCACGATCGCCATAGCCATCGCCGTGAAGATCGCCCACAAAGGAATAAGGGCGGGGATCGGTGTGTAGGCGGCGACGGCCTCGGCTCCGACGGCACCGATAATCAATCCGGCTACACCGCCCAGGAGCGTGAGCACCGCCGACTCGACCAGGAATTGCCACATGATCTCCTGGCGCGTGGCTCCCACAGCCTTTCGAATGCCGATTTCCCTAGTACGCTCGGTTACGGCAATCATCATGATGCCGATGACACCGATTCCGCCCACCAGCAGACCCACGGAGGAGAGCGCGAGCATGATCATGAGAAACACTCCCGTGAACGTGTTGAACATCTCGATAAGCTGGTCTGAGCGCATGATGGCGAAATCGTTCTCATCCCTCGGGCGCAGGCCGCGCATGGAGCGCATGGTGCCGATGACCTGGTCGATCACCTGCGCTGTAGGGACGGACGGCTTCGGCACGATCCAGATAGTGGCCTGATCAATCGAGGTCTTTAGCCTTTTTATGGCCGCCTGGTAGGGAAAAACGGCAAGATCTTCCATCGCGGATGCGAAGATGTTGTCCTCCGGTTCGAACACACCCACGACCGTGAAGGCCTCACTCGTGGAGCTCGCCGAGCTGCTCGAGCCCCCCATCATCATCGTAAAGAAGTCAGGCACCGCTCGGACACGAATCTTCCTCCCGACCGGATCGAGCTCTCCGAAGAGCTTCTCGGCGAGTGAAAGCGAGAGCACGACCAGGGGGCGGCCTTGGGCCACCTCTTGCGGCGTGAAGTCGCGGCCCGCAGCGAATGTGCCCGGCTGGTAGGCCGGCCAGCCGGATGAAAATGCCTGGGACATCACCCCGTTCACCCGATGCGCGTCCACCGCCATGGTCGTGCTGAACTGGAAGTTGTACAGCCCAATATCGACCCCGGGGAGACGGCCTATACGCTCGGCCTCCTCGGGCTCGATGACCGGGTTGTCAGCCCAGGGAGGGCGCCCACTCGCCATCGAGAGGCGGGCTGCTGTAAAATCGAAGCGCATGACGCCGAAGTTTTCCGGACCAGACGACTCGAAGCCCTCCATGACCGATGTTCGAATTCCGGTGATGAGCGCCGCGATCATGACCACCACACCCACACCGATCGCAACGCCGAGAATCGTCAGGCTGGAGCGGAGCTTGTTGCCGCGGATCGAGTCGAAGGCGATGGCGACGCCCTCGCCGAGCGTGGTGAGGCGACTCATTTCCATTTCACTCGTACCTCAGGGCGTCCACCGGGGCGAGCTTGGAAGCCCGCATGGCGGGGTATACGCCGGAAACCACTCCCACGAGTACCCCCAACGACACACCCAATGCGATCCACTTCACATCCACCGCGGCTGGGAGAGGGGAAAGCGCCCTCACCAGGTAGGTGAGTCCGACACCGATCCCCACGCCAAGCGCCGCTCCGACCCCGGAAAGGGTGACGGTCTCGATGAGGATCTGGCTCAGGATGTCTCTCCGGCGGGCGCCGATCGCCTTCCGTACCCCGATTTCACGCGTTCGCTGCAGCACCGATACGAGCATGATGTTCATGATGACGATGCCGCCCACGACGAGTGATATCGCTACCAACCCCGGCAGCGCAATAAATAGGATCCTGGAGATGTTGTCCCAGAAGCTCAGCGAACCCTCTGCCGTCTCGAGCGTGAAATTGTTCCCTTCGGCGGGGCGCAGACGCCTCTGCGCCCGCATGATGCCCTCCATCTCCGCCTGGAGGGGCAGCACGTCGGCCGGATCCAGAGACTGCGCCATCACCTGGTCCACGATACCGCGCGCGTTCGTCACCGCCTGAATCGGCGACCGGGCGGGAGCCATGGCCTGATTGTCGCGCGATTGCCCCATTATGCTGCCCTTCTCCTCGAGGACGCCGATCACGCGATACGGGAACCCGCGGATGCGTACGCGGCGACCGATGGGATCGAGATCTTCGAAGAGGAGGTCCGCCGTCTCCGTGCCGAGCACGACGACTGCGGTGCCACGCTCGGCCTCTTGAGGAGAAAACGTGCGCCCCTTTTCGACCACATAGTCGCGAATCGCCATGATCTCGGGCGAGACGGCGTGAATCGAAACGTTTTCGACCGACTGACCGTTGTCGGCGACGACCTCACCGCTCGTTCGGCTCTCCGCGCCCACGCTGGCGGGGACGGTGATCTGATCCCTCACGGCCTCCCAATCGTCGTAGGTAATGCGAGGACGGCGCTGCCGGGCACGCGCACCGGAGCCGCTCATGTCCGGCCCCTCCGGCCACCTGCTGAGCGTGACAGTATTCACACCGAACATCGCGGTAGCGAGGTCCTCGCGGATGTAGCGATCCAGCCCCTCGACGATGCTCACTACCACGATGAGGAACATGACCCCGACGATGACGCCGAGCAGACTGAAGAAACTCTTCAGCTTCTCCGTCCAGATCTGCTGCAGGGCCAGCCGGATTCCCTCGACGAACTGCATAGATTCTCCGCTAGGACGCGTGGGCGCCGCTAGCCGGACACCCCATCGTTTTCATCCTGCTCCTGCACTCGATCTCCGTTGCTGAGATCACGAATCTGTTGGTAGGGACCGGCGACGATGGTGTCCCCTTCGCTGACACCCGTGAGTGCCTCGAAGTGCTCTTGTCCGGTGATCCCGATCTGAACCGCGACGAATCTGACTTGGCCGCCCTCCACGACAAACACGCCCTCTACGTCGTCATCTCCCTGGCGGAAGAGTGGACCTCGTGTCTCTTCGTCGTCCTCCCCCACTTCGTCCGCCACGGCGCCACGGTCATCCTCCTGCCCTTCTTCAAGGCGGACCGTCAGGGCAATGATCGGCACCGAAAGGGAGCCTTTTCTCCTCGCCGTGACGATGTCGGCCGTGGCTGACAGATCCGGGCGGATCCCTCCCGGGGGATCGTCCATGGTGATGATCACTTCAAAGTCGATGGCGGCCGCCTGGCCACTCCCGGCCGAAGACGAAGGAGGTCTGATCGCGCTGTTGCCGATCTCCGTCACGACGCCGGCGAAGAGGCGGTTCGGGAAGGCGTCCAACTCCAGGACCGTACTGTCGCCCACGGCGATATACGGAATGTCCGTCTCGTCCACTTCCAGGACCGCCTCGACCCGCGAGAGCTCACTGATCGTCAGGACCAAGCTGCCGGCGTTGTTCATGGTGCCGACGATGACGGTCTCTCCCTCCTCAACGTTGAGGCGAGTCACCTTTCCGGAGATGGGAGCCAGAAAAATGGTCTTGCTCAGCCGTTCATTCGCCTCGTCGAGCGAGGCAACGGCCTGCTCGACCCCAAACCGGGCCGACTCCAGCTGGCGAGTGGCCAGCTCCACGTCTGTATCCGCGTTATCGAGCAGCTGTCGTGCGACCAACAGCGAATCACGGTCGAACAGGCCTCTTAGCCGTTCGAAGTCCCTGGTGGCCCGCACCAGACTGGCTTCCTGTTGACGCACCTGGGCACGGGCCTGGTTCAGCGACGCCTCGTTCCGGGATACGCTGGCTTCGAACTGGGTGGGGTCGAGCCGAAGCAAGAGCTGATCGAGCACCACGTCGTCACCTTCGTCAACGAGTAGTTCGGTGACCCGAGCCGACACGTCGGAACTGATGTCCACCACCCGACCCGCTCGAATGTTTCCGCTGGCTGTGACGGTTTCGACGAGGTCCCTACGGGCTACGACATCGAGCCGGACGGGAACGCCCCGGTCCCGCTGTTGAGTAAGCGTGAGGGCCGTGGCACCGCCGATCACGGCGATCAGCACGAGCGCGATCAATATGTTCTTCATGGAATTCTCAGGGTCATGGAGTTTTGTGTTGCCTCAGGGTGTGCGGAGGGAGGCTCCGACCACGGCCTCCAGGTTCGCCAGCAAGTCGTGGTATGCGAAGATCGCCGCGATCTGCTCCCGATCAGCCTCGACTTTCAGGGTCTCCGCTTCGCGGACCTCCAGAAAGTCGGCGAGCCCGACCGTGAAGCGCTCTGTGGCCAGGCGGAGCTGTTCGTCGGCCAATACCTGGTTCTGTTCCTCGATCAGCGCGGCCTGGTACGCCGTTCGCACCGAGGCCAACATCGTGGCGATATCCGCGCGTAGCGCCAATTCCTGTTCCCTCAGGTTGAGGTCGACGTCGTCGAGCCGTACCTGAGCCTCCGAGACCTGTTGTTGCCGGCTCAGGCCCTGGAAGATGGGAAGGCTGATCGTAAGGCCCACCGTCGCTGGCTGGCCCGTAAAGCCGAACGGGAACCCCCTGTTCTGACTCTCTATGCGTTGAGCATCCGAATCGGTGAACGCCAATTGCGAGCAATCCTGAGGGGGCAGTGGGGGGTTCAGCCTGGAGAAAAGATCGTTGTTGAACAGGCAACTTTGAATGGAACCCTGGGCCTGGAGCTCCCCCTGCTGGACGGTCAGATCTGTGCTCGAGGCCTGCCGTGTAAAGCCGCTTGTTCGCGCGCTCAAGCTCAACGAGGGGAAGTACGAGCTCTTCGCCATTCTCACCCCGTAGCTGCTCGACGAGCGATTCGCACGGAGAGACCGGAGGTTGGGGTTACTCTCCAATCCCAGCTGGTAAAGCTCGTCGCGATCCCAACGGGGCTCCGAGAGGGCAAAGGGCGTGGACGGTACGAAGGGCGAATAGAGGTCGGCTCCCATCTGCTGCAGAAGCCTTATCTGGGACGTCTCGACGCCATTGGCGGTCCGCAGGACCGTGACCTCGGACCGGCCCACGGCCACCTCGGCCTGAGCGACGTCCACACCGGTCGCCAACCCGACCGCCAACTGTAGTGACGCGAGACGAAGATTGTCGTTCGCCCGCTCCCGCTGTGCCTCGGAGACCCGTAGCTGTTCGGTTTGCCGCAGAACGTCGATGTATCCCTGCGTGACCCGGAAGACGAGATCCGCCTCCGCCCCCTCCATCTGAGCTCGCGTTGCTACGCGATTCGCCTTGGCCTGTCCCGGGGCCATCACGGTCCTGCCGTCGAGCTGGTAGTTGAGGCCGAGGCTGTAGTTGGAAAACACGAAGGATGGCTGGTTGGCGAATCCGAGATCATCGAGGGTCAGACTCCCGAATTGCTGTTCCCCCGCACCCTGCCAAGAGACCCCGGCGTTCGCCGACAGCGACGGAAAGAGGGCCCCGTACGCAGACCGCACGTTCCAATTCGCTACGTTTTCGTCGTTGAATGCAGCTTGGAGCCCAGGATTGTTCTGGAGGGCGATATCAATCGCTTCTTCCAATGTGAGCGCAATCGGTACAAAGTCCTGTGCGTCGGTTCCTCGCGGAAGGAAGAAGAGAGCCAGGGCCAGAGCCCCGCTTTGGAGCAATCGAGTCAACAAGGGAAGCCTCCGTCTAAGTCTGATGGCACAAGCGCTGCCTCTTTCAGGCGCCATTGGTTGCGCCGCGACATTCTTGTCTTGCCCGGTTACGTATCCGCTTGCGGGATCCTTCACGCCCAGCCCCTGGGTTTCGTATCGGGTTCTAATCATGGTTTATCGCTGTTTGTCGAAGAGCGAGCCCGTGGCCTCTCGCCGTCCTGCTCGGGCGGGGAATCCGCGAACGTGTCGCGGAGGATTTGCAACGCAGCACTGAGCTTCTGTCGTTCAGCTACTGTGAGCGAATCGAGGACCTCCGAGATGTGAGTGGTCGCACGGTCGTGTACCTCCTTGAGAGCCGCCCTCCCGGCCGGTGTCGCCTCGACCATCACTACGCGCCGATCGGAATTGGACCGGGTCCGAACCACCCAACCAAGGTTTTCGATGGTCGTGATCGTCTTGGACATCGTCGGCATGCTTGCGGCATGAAGATCCGAAAGCTCGCTCAGTCTGTGCGGACTTTCTGCCACCATGCCCAGCAGGCCCACGTGTGCCAACTTCATGGACGGGTCCGATTTGCGCAGGTCCGCGGCCACCCTCCGCGTTACGAGGGGAATGACCTCCAACACCTCACCGGCTACTTTTTGTGCCCTGGCCTCCATGTTCGGCCCTCTTATTGGCTCTCATAGAAATCGTTTTCCTATACGAATAATTAGCTAAGGCAAGTAAAAAGTTCAAGGCCCCGCGAGCCCCGGGAGACCGGTGGTCCGGCCGGGCTTACGGGGAAAACGGTGGGATCTCGGTTCTCTCGAGGTGACTACCGGGGCGAGGAGCTCCGGCTAACCCGGGGGTAGCTCGCTGCGTCGGGCGGCGTAGCTCAGCGAGCGGATCTCAACGCGCAGAACCCGGTTTTGTCCGTCCAGCCAAACGTCATGCACCGCGCCGTCGAGGCGTAGTTCCAGGCGCTGGGCCTGGACAGTGATTTCCCCCACAGTGATCGGTTCGACGGTCGTCATGCGCAGCGTTCCGGTCGACTGCCCTCCTGGCCTCGGAACGATGGCCGAAAGGCTGATTCCCGCCGGAGTCTGGTAGGGCGCGATAAAGAAGTAGTGATGGGCGAAGAATCGATCCAAGACCACCGTCGGCGTTTGCGCTTGGGCCTGGCGATACTCGCGCTCTTCCACTCCCGCTTCGGAAGACGTCTGCGAGACCATACGGCCTCCGCGGCGTTCCAGGAGGATTGAGAGTTCAGACGGGGTGGAGACCTTGACCTGGTACGCGTCGAGGGACAGCCCGACCCCGATGGCACCGAGGCCTGACTCTATCCTCTGCGTCGATCCGCCTTCGACGATTTCGAGCGTGCCTTCGGCAATGGTCCGGGCGTTGTCACCGAACCCGGATCGGCGAATTCGAAACCTCTCGGTTCCGACGGCCCGCCCTCCCAGCTCGACGATGAATGTGCCTTGGTCCACTTCGACCACCTGGGCGGACGCCACTTCCGGTAGGAAACCGAATCCATTGACGCAAAAACTCCCCGGCAGAGCGAGGAGTAGGGAGTACCACACAGTCGAGATGCGCATGACCCCAATATACACCGGATCTCGGTAGATGGCTCGACGGTATGGGTTAGCAGACTGTTGAAGAAGCACAGGTGTCGCGACTCGACCCTCGACGTACTTTCCGGGGAATGCCCATGGGCACTAGTCGGCCGTCTCGGATGGTCACCACTTCGTCGAGCCGAGGTCGTCCCAACTGGCGAGGAGTGCATTGATGGCACGATGGGACACCTTCACACGTCTCGCGCCCTGGCTCGGCGTTCTCGGCCTGGTCGCCTGGACACGATGGCATTCCGTGGCTCTGCTCGTGCTCGCTGCGGCGTTTGCCGTAGCGGCCCTTGCTGCAGGTCTCCGGACCGGGCGTGCTCGCGCGCTGGCGAGCGCCATCGTCCTCGCCGGTGCGCTTGCCGGCTCCTCCGGGCACTTCTACCTCCGCGGAATCTCACAGGACTTCGACGCCTATTGGC
The DNA here is from genome assembly GCA_965249775.1 of Longimicrobiales bacterium. Taxonomy (GTDB): domain Bacteria; phylum Gemmatimonadota; class Gemmatimonadetes; order Longimicrobiales; family Gaopeijiaceae; genus UBA822. The sequence goes on along the minus strand of OZ252253.1, from coordinate 1,015,000 downwards.
GCTCCCGAAGTGCTCGAGCCGAGGAGGCACTCGGCGAGCGTTTGCAACGCTTGCTCACACAAGGCGAAGAAGCCGTTGCGCGTATCGGAAATCTGGCGTCCGAAGGGACGAATACGGCCGCCCTCGACGGGTCGGGAGACGACACGGCTCTTCTCGACGGGTTACGGGACATCCGCCGAGCGACCGACATGACCCTCGCCACGATCTACGGGCCGGAGGGCGGATTCCGCTTGTGGGAGGGAGTCCACCGCGGCGTTGTGCCCGCGGAGCTGAGGACGGGGGAGGTCCAGTATCTGTACCGGGATCGCCCCCTTTTCAGCTACCTGTACTTCACCGCTCCCGTCCCGGGTGGCGGGACTGCGATGGCCGCGGCGCTGATCAAGGCCAACCTCCCCCGGAATCTTGAGGAGAGCCCGGGCGACTTCGTGACGGACTTCCGGGACATCGTGGGTGAGGACCTCCGGATTTACCGCGCCGAGAGGACGTCTGGCGAGAACGTGTTCGACCTTCGCTGGGAGGGCGAGACCCTCTTCAGCGTTGAAGTCGTCCGGCCCACCCAGGAACAACGCCTGCGTGACGTTCGATTCACATGGTCGAGGATCGTGGGTTTAATGGCGATCATCGCTTGGTTGGTGCTCGCCTTCACGGCTGGAACCGACAAGGGCGACCGTGCTGCGGCTGCGCTTACCCCTCTGGGACTGGCCTTCTTGGCGCCGGTGGGAGCGGCCATGGGCTCAGCGCCCTTCTTCACCGCGGCCGATTTTGTGTTGCCTGGTCCGGTGCCTCTTTCGTTCGAGCGCGTACTCCTCGTTGGAGCGGCCCTGGGCGTGGTGTTAGCCGCTCACATGCCACCGGCGATCAGGCTCGGGTCGTTGGCTTCAGGCGCGGCGGTGCTGATCGGGTTTCCACTCTTGTCGATGTTGATCTTGAGCGGTGCGGGGCCGGTGCTCCTGGCGGGTGCGGAGGGGAAGTGGATCGTCTATCAGATGGGCTTGGGTCTGGTGCTCACACTAGTCTGTGTTGGTGCGTTTCGCCTGGGGGAGCGCACCGATGGCGGAGCACCCCCGCAGATCCCCATCGCGTTGGCCATCGTGGCACTAGCGGGCCTCTCCCTGGCGGGAGCATTCTGGGTGCGGATGGCCGGAACGATCCCCGGATGGGTTACCGGTGCGTGGGCATTGCCGGCCATTTTGGCGACCTTCGGACTCGCATGCCTCCAAGGGAGGCGTCGCGACTGGATGGCGTGGTGCGCAGCGGCGGCAATCGGGTCCTCCGCTGCCGTTGTGATCGCTTGGGGAGCGCGCGTAGAGGCCGGGATGGACGAGGCCGAACGTCAATTGGAGCGCCTGGGTGTTCCCGCCGACCCCTACCTCGAGTACGTGCTTCACCGCTTCGTGGATACGGCCGACTCACTGGATGCGGCCGGAGCGGAATCAGCCGAGCTTCTCTACGAGAGTTGGATCCTGAGCGGATTGGCCGAGGAGGGAACCGGCATCTGGCTTTCGCTCTGGTCCTCCGGGGACCTTCCGGAATTCGAGATCACGATCGGTGTGGACGGACGTCCCGGCGTCGCTGACGATTTCCTCGAGGAGGCCCGGCAGGGTGAGCCTGCCTTCGTTAGGCGTCTCGGCCTCGACTCGGCGAACTATGTGGTTCAAGTCCCGCTCCCTCAAGGGCGTGTCCTTACCGGCGTTTTGCCGGCCCGGAGGGAACTCTCGAACTCTTCACCGTTCGGCCCGCTCTTCGGGAGCTTGACGGCATTGAGCGAGAGCCCGCTCACCATGGTGCCGGTCCTGGAAGGTGATGAGGCGACGTCCCCCGAGGAGACGGTTTGGCGCCGCACGCCCGAGGGATGGGAGGCAACCGTAGGCGTGCCCTATCCGGACGGCGAGCCGGCCGACGCCAAGTACGCCCTCGATCTCCCGACAAGGCTGCAGGCCACGGCTCGCGGGACGCTCCTGGTTCTCGCCAACGGACTGGTCGTTCTGCTACTGTGGGCCTTGGGGCGGTATGTGCTCGTCGGGCGGCGCCCCGCGATCCGAACCTGGCGGAACCCGTTTTCGTCTTTCCGGGCCCGAGTGACTGTAGCGCTTTTCGGGTTCTTCCTCGTGTCGGCCGCCCTCTTCGGGACCCTCGCGTTCCGCACGCTGAACAGAGCCACCGAGAGAACTGCCGCCGCGATCGCGGGGCGTGTCGCGGCAGATGCGGCGGCCTTCTACCGCGACGTAAACGGCTCGATGGCCCAACTCTCACTTCGTGTGGGCGCGGACCTCCTGGAGTATCGGGCGGGAGAGCTTCGGGGCGGATCCGTGGACGACCTCGTGGAGCTGGGTCTGTACGATGGGCTGATCCCCTTCGAGTTGAATCAGCGGATCGAGAGCCGGGAGGAGCTCCTCGAGACAACGCTTGGGAGTCTCGGCAGCCGCGAGTATTTGGTGGCCTATCGAAGGCTTCCGGACGGGGACGTGGTGGCGACGCAGGTGCCGCTCCAGGCCGGTGCGACCACGTTGAGGCAGCGTGAGATCGCCGAGTTGGTTGCATTCGTGGTGCTGCTTGGTGCAGGGCTGTCTCTGGGTCTCGCGTTCTTGGTTGCTCGCACGCTCACACGCCCGATGCGAACGCTCCAGTTGGCGTCCGAGCGGGTGGGTGGGGGCAACCTCGAAGTCCAGCTACCGGATGCCCGAGCAGACGAGTTCGGATCCGTCTTCACGGCCTTCAATCGCATGGTGTTGCGTCTCCACCGGGCACGACGGGCACTCGTCAGAACCACGAGGCGCACCGAAGCCATCGTGGAGGAAGCGGCAACAGGCGTCGTGGCGCTCGATCCCCTGGGCCACGTGATTCTGGTGAACGCGAGAGCGCAGGCCATCATGGGGGGACGCATGGCGGTGGGTGAGCCGATGCCGCGATTCGACGGCCCGAGGGGTGAGCTCGTCGAGTGGGTGGAGGGCTGCCTCCGCGACGGACTTCGCGAAGCCACGGTCGAGTTCCAGTTCGGTGAGCGTCGCATCCGTATGCGGGCCCGTGAAGTCTCACAGCAGGAACCCGGGGGGATCGTTCTTTCCCTCGAGGACATTACCGATGAATTGCGGACCGAGCGGATTCTCGCCTGGGGTGAAATGGCGCGCCAGGTCGCCCACGAAGTGAAGAATCCCCTCACTCCGATCAAGCTCAGCGTACAGCACATCCGAAAAGCCTGGAAGGACCAGAAGGGGGAGTTCGAGACGATCCTGGAGCGGAACGTCGGCGCCATCCTGAAGGAGATCGACCGCCTGGCCGAAATCTCGAGAGGGTTTTCACGCTTCGGTGCACCAGCGGCAGCCGGTGAGGCGCCGCTCGAGCCCGTGGACGTGGGCGCCGTTGCACGCGAGGTTCTCACGCTGTATCGGGGGGGCGAGGGCGGGCCGATCGACTTCGTGGCGGACATCCCTCCGGACCTGCCTCCTATCAGCGCGCGGGAGACCGAGTTCAAGGAGGTCCTGAGCAATCTGCTCGAGAACGCGCGGGCGGCCATCGAGGGCGACGGAAGTGTCGTCATCGAAGCCGCGTCCATTCCGACCGCGGTCGAGGTTCGGGTTCGGGATGACGGCGCCGGGATTCCAGTAGACCTCATGGGAAGGATCTTCGAGCCGCAGTTCAGTACTCGTTCGACCGGAACGGGACTCGGCCTTGCCATCGTTCGCAAGCTGGTGGAATCCTGGGATGGCACGGTGACCGCGGAGGTGGACCGCGGCGAGGGCACGGTGATCCGCCTACAGCTTCGGCCCTGGACGGACGGCGAGCGGATCGCGAGTGAAGAGGACTCCTAGTGGCAAGCCCAAAAACGGAGAAGCTACTCTGGCGATATGGCTTCTGATGACGCACCTTGAGAGGTCCGTGCAGGAGACTTCGTCACCTCCAAAGGGAGTGTCATGAGGGATTCCGTTCAGCCCTCCGAGATCCCATCCTCCCGGTCTCCGTTCACGAGCACGCATCCCTCCTCAGGCACGACGCATCCCTCCCCCAGCAGAAACCTCGGAGAGTGGCTCGAGCTCCAGCGGGGCTTCCTCGCGGTATTCTGGTTCGAGGAGATCTTGCACCGGGTCCGTATGGAACCGGAAATGGAGCGCATTCTCGAGCGGTTCCTCCAACTGCTCACCCGCATGATCCCGGGGGCTTTTGATCACCGGCGATCGGCGGTGGATCCCGTGTGGAAGAGGGCTGCGGAGCTCTACGGGAGTCTTGGTGCCCAGAGGGGTTTGGCCGCGGGCGATATCGTTGAAGAGTTCCAGATCGTGCGTGAGGCGCTCGTGCGGATACTCTTCCAGGCTCCGCCCGCGAGATACGGAGCCGAGCTCTCACTCTCCGACGCGCTTCGGTTGAATCGCTTTCTGGACAGCGGCGTGACCCATGCGAGCATCGGCCACACCGACGGTCTCTTTTTCGCTCTCTTCCAGGGGAGTGGCGTCTCGACCGTTCCTACCGCGAAGCTCGTGGCGGAGGTCGAAGAGCAACTCGAGTCACTTGAAGCGGAGTGGGCCGCGGAGCATTAGCTCGCCCGATATCGACAGCACCGCCCGATCTCGCCAGCCCGCCCGACCTCGACTCACCGGCCGGACATCGTCAACGGACCGCAGCGTGTCGCCGGGACGTGTCAGGCTTCGCGAACCTCCCTCACCAGGTCCGTCATCGAGCCCTTTGCATCCCCGAAGAACATGAGTGAGTGCTCCATGTAGAAGAGGGGATTGTCGATACCCGCGAATCCGGGCGACAGGCTCCGCTTCATGATGATCACGCTCTTGGCATTGTCCACGTCGAGGATCGGCATGCCCGCGATCACGCTCTCGGGATTATGGGCCTCGGGGTTCACCACATCGTTGGCGCCCACGACGAGCACGACGTCGGTTCGGCCGAAGTCCTCGTTGATCTCGTCGAGGTCGAAGAGCTTGTCGTACGGCACGTCGGCCTCGGCGAGCAGGACGTTCATGTGTCCGGGCATGCGGCCGGCCACTGGGTGGATGGCGTATTTCACATCGACGCCTCGCTCCTCGAGGTTGTCCATGGCCTTGCGGAGCTCGTGCTGCGCCTGCGCAACAGCGAGGCCATAGCCCGGCACCACGACGACGGACTGGGCGTAGGCCAGAATCATCGCCGCACCCTCGGCGTCTACGGAGCGCGCCGTCTTGTCACCCGAGCCGATCTGGGCAGCACTGCCCGTCTGCCCACCGAACGCGCCGAACACGACGTTCGCCAGCGAGCGGTTCATGGCCTTGCACATGATGATGGTCAAGATGAGACCGGCCGCACCCACGAGCGCGCCGCTGATGATGAGCACGTTGTTTCCGATCACGAACCCAGCGGCGGACGCCGCCAACCCCGAGTAGGAGTTGAGCAGCGAGATCACCACCGGCATGTCCGCTCCACCGATGGGGATCACGAGGAGGACACCCAGCAGGAGCGCGATCGCCATGAAGATCGAGAAGACCGTGAGAGCCGAGAGTGCGCCGACCTCGTACACACCCATCACCGAGGCGCCCAAGACCAGGAGCGTCAGGAAGAGCAGGGCATTGAAAGTCTTCTGGAGAGGGAAGGTGATAGGATTCCCTGACACGAGCCCCTGGAGCTTGCCGAACGCGACAAAACTGCCGGAGAAGGTCACCGTCCCGATGAGGCAGGAGATTGCGATGGTAAACCCGTCACCCAGCACCAGAGCCGCGTCAGCCGATTGGACCCGTATGAGTTCAGCAGCCGCGACGAGAGCCGAGGCGCCGCCTCCGAATCCGTTGAAGATGCCCACGAGTTGGGGCATGTCGGTCATCTTGACGGTGCGTGCGGCCAGGCCACCGATGAGCGAGCCGACGACCATACCGGCCACGATGCCGGTCCAGCTCAGGACCTGATTGTCGACCAGCGTCGCGACGATGGCGATGAGCATCGCCAACGCAGCCAAGCGGTTCCCCCCACGAGCCGTGGCCGGGGACTGAAGCCGTTTGAGTCCGAAGACGAAGAGAACCGAAGAAAAGAGGTAGGAAAGCTCCGCCCAAAGGGAGAGATCCATGGACTAGTTTTTCTTGAACATTTCGAGCATGCGGTCGGTGACCATGAAGCCCCCGACCACATTGATCATCGCCATCACGATCGCGGCGATTCCCAGGACTTGGGCGAGCCCGGAATCTACCTGCGCGGAGACCACCAAGGCGCCTACAACGGCGATGCCGGAGATGGCGTTGGCCCCGGACATGAGCGGCGTATGCAGGGTCGGAGGCACCTTGGTGATGACCTCCCGGCCCGTGAGGCTGGCGAGGACGAAGACGTACAGTCCCACGACCATTTCACCCATCGGGCTTCTCCATCGGGTTACTCCATTTCGGTGTAAGCATTGTTTCGGCGGGCGAGCACTGCCGTTGCTGCCGGGGAACCTAATCCGGTTCTCGGGATGCGCCAGGCCGAAGCAACCTGCGCCCCTATGCCTCCATGGACGGCCATCCGGGCAACGTGATCCAGGCCAGCATAGGCCGGAGACCGGGGCCCCGCCCTTGCCCCAAACCTCCGGAGCGCTTATATAAAGACCGACGATATAAAGATCGACGAGATATAGGACCACCGTCGCCCCGAGGATCGATCGTGACCCAGAAAGACTTCGACGTCCAAGGCTTCGCCCGGGACATCAACGAGCTCCTCGTCCTTTCGACCCTCCGCTCGGAAGCCAAGCACGGATACCAAATCGCGCTCGACGTAGAGACGGACAGCAATGGCCTGTTCCGGTTCCGCCACGGGACGCTCTACCCGATCCTTCACCGCCTCGAGGAGGAGGGACTGATCCGAGGGTCCTGGTCGAAGGGTGGGGGCCGGCGGAGAAAAGTGTATTCGCTCACCGGCAGGGGAGAGGGGCACCTGAGCGGCGAGACGAACAAAGTTCACGAGATCATGTCCCGCCTCATGCAGGTTCTGGGGCACGTCGGGGAGGTGCCCGCGTGAGTGGGTCGACCACGGGGGGCTTCGCTCCAGTACTCCGGGAGGTCGAGCGGGGCCTCGCCTTGCCGATTCCGGACCGCGTCCGAATCCTGAGAGAGCTCGAATACGACCTCGAGGAGCTGTGTGCACAACTCGTGGCAAGCGGACTGTCAAACGAGCTGGCTCGTCGGCGTGCCCTCCAGGCGCTCGTCCCTGACAGCGCCACACTCCGTGAGCTGGACCGGCTGCACGCCCCCTGGTACCGGCGCGTCACCCGACATCTGAGGGCGGATCGCTTGAGACTAGCCGAGCGATCGACCCTTGCCATCGCGACGGCCCTGGTCGTGATCGGACAGACCGTGACGCTCCTCAGCGTGGATCTTCTGCGCGACCCCTCCCTTTTCTTGTGGCCCGTTCTCGGGCTGGGCACGCTCCTCTTCGCGGCCATCGCGACGAAGGTCTTTAGTCTGTGGATCAAACGCGATCACACTGCGCCCGCACGGGGCATCGGCACGATCCTTGGATTGGCCGGTGCCACCCTCGTGACCGGGATTTTTGGAGTGGTATTCGATCTCTACCGTCTAGCCACGGCCCTTGAAACGACGCCCGAATTGGTCGACGTACTGATCCCGGAATGGCTCCGACAGGACATGGCTCTCTTGTCCGTGTCCCTCTTGTTGGCACTCGGAGGGGGGCTCGCCTGGTTCGTACTCAATCAATGGCTGCGCCTCGTCTACGGAGCCCGTAACGCCGTACTCGGCCTGAACGTCTTGTATCCCCCGAACGGAGAAACTCGAGATGATGAACGTTTGGATTGAACTTGGATTCATTAAGTGGCCGCTGACGTTTTCGCTCATGGCCGTGATCGGGCTGGCACTCATGTCGGCGGCGACGCTGTTCGGGCGAAATGCAACGGCCGGCTTGGTTGCCAAGACGTGGGTTGACGCAATCTTGTTCTGGGGAGGGTTCGCGTTCATATCCGGCATGTTGGGAAGCATCGTTGGAGTGATTATCGCCTTTCAATCTATCGAAGCCGCCGGTGAGGTGTCCGCCACTCTGGTTGCCGGTGGAATCAAAGTGGCCCTGCTCAGTTCAGTCGCTGGTGTGATGATCCTGGGCTTCGCCGCCTTGCTGTGGTTCGCGCTTCAATTCCGGTGGCGGGTGCTCCAGGCGAACGAAGTCGAGGCGGCGCTCTAGCCGAGCAGGTTCGAGGCGGCCGTTTACCCGAGCTTCTCTTTGGTCGGCCCGTGCCGCACCTCGCCTCCGTGCGTCACACAGGTTCCGGCGACGATCTCGTCTTCGAAGTCGAGCGAGAGCTCGCCCTCGGTGACCAGCTCCTTGAGGAGCGTCTCGACGTTCTTCGAGAACATCTGGCTCGCGTGCGTGGGAATCTCGGCGGGTAGGTTGGCGGGGCCCATCACTTTGACGCCGTTGCGCTCGACAGTCTCGCCCTCTCGGGTGATGGCGCAGTTGCCCCCGCTGGCGGCCGCGAGGTCCACGATCACCGATCCGGGCCGCATGGAGTCGACCATCTCTTCGGTGATGAGCCGCGGCGCCGGCCGGCCCGGGATCTGCGCGGTGGTGATCACGAGGTCGGTATCGACGATGTGCGTGGCGATGAGCTCGAGCTCGCGCTGGTGCTGCTCCTCACTGAGCTCCTTGGCGTAGCCGCCTTCTCCTTCTGCGGTGACCTCCTCCGCCGTCTGGAGGAACTTGGCGCCCAGGCTCTCGATCTGCTCCTTCACGGCGGGGCGCACGTCGAAGGCCTCCACCTTTGCGCCCAGCCGCCGGGCCGTGGCGATGGCCTGGAGCCCCGCCACACCGGCTCCCAGGATCAGGACCTTCCCGGGACGAATGGTCCCAGCGGCTGTCATGAACATGGGCAGAAACTTCGCGAGCTCGTCCGCGCCCGTAAGCACGGCCTTGTATCCCGCTACGGTGGCCTGCGACGAGAGGACGTCCATGCTCTGCGCCCTCGTGATGCGCGGGATGAGCTCCAGCGCGAAGGCGGTGATCCTCGCCCCGCCGAGCCTGCCGATCAACTCCGGTTGCGTGAGCGGCGAGAGTAGCGAAATGAGAACGACGTCCTCGGGGAGTGCTGCGATCTCTTCGTCGGTCGGTGCTTGAACCTTCAAGACGACTGACGCGCCCTGCAGCGCCGCCCTTACGTCCGGTGCGATCGTCGCTCCCGCCTCGCGGTACTCCTCGTTGGAGAAGTGGGACGGAAGGCCGGCCCCCGATACCACAGTGACTTCGCACCCGAGTTTTTCCAGCTTGGGCACGCCAGCGGGAATCAGCGCAACCCGCTGTTCGCCGGGCAGCGTTTCACCGAGAACGGCGACGTTCATGAAGTGCTCCCACCTTGAATTTCTAACCGGAAACCGGTCGGAGCGGCCGGCGCAAACTTGCGTGGCCGCCATAGGTGCGCGCACCATATCGGCCCACCGCTCTTTCCTCAAGGCTTGCGAGTGACTGATGCAGTACAACACAGGTATCGAATCTGTCGATCGGCGTGGATTCATGGCGTACATGTCGGCGATGGGTCTTGGGGGGACGCTGCTCCCCGGGGTGCTCTGGGCCCAGATACAGGAGCGAGGAGAGATCACCTCGGAGATCCTGGCGGACGCAGGCGCAGTGGCTGGACTCGAGTTCACCGAGGAGGAACGCGACCTGATGGTCGCGGGCCTGAACAGGAATCTCCAGTCGTACGATGCACTGCGCGGATTCCCCATCTCGAATTCCGTAACGCCTGCCGTCCGGTTCGATCCTGCGCTTCCGGGCCGCGATCTCCCTTCTGAGACGCGCCCGTTCCGGTTCACGAGGCACATCGGGCTGCGTCGGCCCCAGGACCCCGAAACCCTGGCGTTCATGCCGGTCACTCAGCTCTCCGAGCTGATTCGGAACAGGCAGCTGAGCTCGACGGAGCTCACCACGCTCTATCTCGAGCGACTGGAACGGCACGGGTCCACGTTGGAGGCTGTGATCACGCTGATGAGCGATCGAGCGCTCGAGCATGCAGCGCGGGCGGATCGTGAGATCGCGAGGGGTGCCTACCGCGGCCCGCTTCACGGCATCCCGTGGGGAGCCAAGGATCTGCTGGCGGCCGAGGGCTTCCGCACCACCTGGGGTGCCAGGCCATACGAGGATCAGGTCATCGGGGAAGACGCGACCGTAGTGCGGCGCCTCGAAGAGGCGGGCGCCATCCTGGTGGCGAAGCTGACCCTGGGCGCGCTCGCACAGGGTGACTACTGGTACGGTGGCCGGACCCGGAATCCGTGGAATGTCGAGCAGGGCTCGAGCGGTTCTTCGGCAGGCTCGGCCGCGGCAACCGCGGCCGGACTCGTCGGCTTCGCAATCGGCAGCGAGACGCTTGGCTCCATCGTGTCGCCGTCCACGCGTTGCGGCATAACCGGGCTACGTCCGACCTACGGGCGTGTCAGCCGTTACGGCGCCATGGCACTCTCATGGAGCATGGACAAGCTGGGTCCGATGGCCCGCGGTGTGGAGGACTGTGCCCTGGTCTTCGAGGCCATCCACGGTGCCGACGGTCGGGATCCCACCGCGCGCACCGCGCCCTTCAACTGGGATTCTGATCGACCGCTGTCGGATCTTCGGGTCGGGTACTTCCGCCGCGGCTTCGAGTCGGAGCGCGCGACCGATCACGACGCTGCGGCGCTTGAAACCCTCCGCTCGCTGGGTGTCGATCCAGTAGCGATCGATCTTCCCTCCGACTATCCGCTCGGTGCGTTGAGGATCATCCTGAACGCGGAAGCAGCGGCCGCGTTCGACGACCTGACGCTGAGCGGTCGTGACGATCTGCTGGTCCGGCAGACGCCCGGATCGTGGCCCAACTCGTTCCGGACGGCCCGGATGATTCCGGCCGTCGAGTATATCCAGGCCAACCGCGTCCGCACGATGCTCATGGGCGCGCTCGAGGCGGCGCTGGAGGGGATCGATGTCTTCATCACCCCGACGCGTGCTCCGGACGTCTCGATGATGACCAACTTGACCGGTCATCCGGCGGTAGTCGTGCCGAGCGGCTTCAACGACAATGGAACGCCAGTGAGCACGGTCTTCATCGGTCAGCTCTGGGCGGATGCGGAGATGCTCAGGGTGGCCAAGGCATGGCAGGACGCGACCGACTTTCACACACGGAGGCCGCCGCTCTTCGGTTGAACAGCGGGCTGGATGTTAGGCGCCAGCCCGTCTACTCAAGTGGGCTTCGTAAGCCTCCGGCCCGCGACGCAACAGCGTCAGCCTCCCCGGGTCCCTTCTACACATGGACCGGCCCCACAACCTCCATCAGCGTAGGGGCGACGTGCCCCCTCGGGGGACATGTGTCCCAGACGGGAGGCACAAATGCTGGCGCAAGTCGGTTCCGCTTCGGTCTCCGGAGTCGAGAGCCATGCGGTCTCGGTCGAGGTCACCATCTCTTTGGGGCTCCCCTCGTTCGTGGTCGTCGGCCTTCCGCACTCGGCGGTCCGAGAGGGGCGGGAACGCGTCATCGCCGCTTTGGGCCACCTGGAACATCGGGTTTCAGAAAAGCGGATCACCGTCAACCAAAAGAAGATCACCGTCAACCTCGCTCCTGCCGACATCCCCAAGGAGGGAAGCGCCTTTGATCTTCCGATTGCGGTGGCGGTGCTGGTGGCCTTGGGGGTGGTAGACCAAGAATCTGTGGACGGCCTTTGCCTGGTCGGGGAGCTCGGCCTTGATGGACGCCTGAGGCCGATCCGTGGAGCACTTCCCATCGCCGCAGGGTGCCGAGCGCGGGGTGTGACGAAGCTCCTGCTACCGAGGGAGAATGCCCGAGAGGCTGGCGCGGTGGAAGGGGTCGAGGTCCTTGGTGGCGAGACCCTCGACGAGGTGTTGGAGCATTTCTCGGGGGGAACCGTGATCAGGCCGACGCAGCTCGATGCGCGTAGCCTCTTCGAGGGTCCTCCGGCCCGCCAACCCGATCTGTCCGACGTGCGTGGTCAGCAGTTCGCGAAGCGGGCGCTCGAGATCGCGGCGGCCGGGGGTCATAACCTCCTGCTGATCGGACCCCCAGGATCCGGCAAGACGATGCTGGCCCGGCGACTTCCCGGGATCCTTCCCCCGCTCACTGTGGCCGAGTCGATCGACCTCACGAAGGTCCATTCGGTCGCCGGGCTGGTCCCGGCTGGGGGTTCGCTCGTCGCGGAGCGTCCGTTCCGTGCCCCCCATCACACTGCAAGCGACGCGGGGCTCGTCGGTGGCGGAGCGATTCCCCGACCGGGTGAGGTGAGCCTCGCTCATCACGGGGTGCTGTTCCTCGACGAGCTCCCGGAGTATCGGCGGTCCGTTCTGGAGGCGCTCCGGCAACCGATGGAGGACGGCGTCGTGAGTCATTCGCGGGCGCGCGCGACGCTACGGTATCCGGCGCGATTCATGCTCGCGGCCGCGATGAACCCGTGCCCGTGTGGGCTGCACGGTGCGGAAGGAGATCGGTGCACGTGCGATCCGGGGGCCGTGGCCCGGTATCGTGCCCGCGTGTCCGGCCCATTGTTGGACCGTATCGATCTCCACATCGAGGTGCCCGCTGTTCCGATCGAAGACCTGAGGGCCGTCGGTTCTGCCGAACCGAGCGACAACGTCCGATCCCGCGTGGCGGCCGCTCGTGAGCGGCAGCACCACCGTTTCCGGCATGCTCCCCAGGTAGGGGCGAACAGCCACATGAGATCCAGAGAGATCCGGCGTTGCTGCGCGCTGGACGATGCGTCTGCCCGGATTCTCGGGAAGGCCATGACCCGCTTGGCGCTCTCGGCCCGGGCACACGATCGGGTGCTCAAAGTCGCGAGGACGATTGCCGATCTGGAGGGGGTCGGCTCCCTGAGTGCGCATCACGTGGGTGAGGCCGTTCAGTACCGCTTGCTCGATCGATCCCGGGTGGGGTGAGGGGCATCTGACAGCCTCCCAGAGCCTCGAGAATCATCCTCCTGGCTGAGGGTGACCTCGGTTTCCCGGGGATGATCCCAGTTTCCGCGGAAACTGAGAAACCGCCAGGGGGTGTTGGGCTGGTGCCCCCCCCCGCTTCGAGCAGGGCGTACGGCGGTTCGTCATGACACAGCCCGGGCTTTCCGCTCCACCGAGCTGACGGACGGAAAGCTGTTCTAAGGCCTTGCATTTACGACGCATGATCACATGATTTGAACAGGGAAACATGCACCACTCGACCGCCTCGATTCGGCGGGCACGACAGGTTTCAAGAGGGCTATGATCACGCTGGGACTCTCGTTCGTCATTCCTATCGGAGCCGCGCTTCCCAGCACGCTCATGCAGGATGCGAGCGTTCTACAAGGGCTTTTCGACTTCGAGGCCATGCCGTGGCGGGAAATCGGGCTGACGGCCGCTGTGCTGCTTGGTGCGTGGCTCATCCGCAGGGTCGGGCGGCTGTTCATTCGCGCGGCGGTGGAAGATCGGGTGACGCAGTACCGGTGGAGGAAGACGTTCGTCTACCTCACCATGACGCTCGCCGCGGTTTTCATCGTCGCAATCTGGGTCGATGGTCTGACTCAGGTCGGGACCTTTTTGGGGTTGGTCTCCGCCCGGCGTGGCAATCGCGCTAAAGGACATCCTCGTGGATATCGCCGGCTGGTTGATCCTGATCACGAAGCCGCCGTTCGAGGTTGGCGACCGCATCCAAATCGGGCCTCACTCCGGCGACGTGGTCGACACATCGCTCCTGAACTTCCATCTGCTGGAGATCGGCAACTGGGTGGACAGCGACCAGAGCACTGGACGCCTGATTCGAGTCCCCAACTCGAAGATCATCACCGATCCGATCTCAAACTACACGTCCGAGTTCCCGTTCCTGTGGCATGAGGTACCCGTTGTGTTCACGTTCGAGAGCGATTGGCGGAGGGCCAAAGCGCTCATGCTGGAGATGGTGACCGTGGCCAGCGAGGAGACGAGCCGAAGGGCGGCCGATTTTTTGCGTAAGCAACCGAGCCGAAAGTTGATTCTACCCGGGACGGTGACGGCGACCGTGTACACATCGGTGCTGGACCACGGGGTCTGCTTGTCGATGCGCTTTCTTACGGATCCGAGGCAGCGGCGGGGTTTCGACCAGACGCTCTGGGAGGGCGTGCTCGACCTCGTGTCCAACGAAGCGAACATCCAGTTGGCGTACCCGACCCAGCGGATCGTCGGCATCGATCGGGAAGCCCGGGATTCCGCCGCCACGCTAGCCAGAGCTCACCGGGAGCTGATCGAAGGATAAGAGCTGCTCCGAGCTCTTCGCGTCGTGTGTCGAAGCCACGCGCCCGGTTGTACGCTTTGCCCCATCCCGGTAGTTTTTGGCCATGTGCTTTCTGGGCTCAACCAGCGCCGCCGTGAGGTCGTCGCATTCGACTCCTTCCTCGAATTCTACGCCCCGGCCATGCGTCTGTTCGTAGCGCTGAACCTGCCCAAGAAGGAGCGAGACCGCATCTACCGCGCTTCAAGGATCCTGCGTGAATGTGAGCTTCCCGTGCGTTGGGTAGAGCCGGAGCACTATCACGTGACCTTGAAATTCCTTGGTGAGGTCACGGAGGACCGCATGGAGGGGGTGCAAGACGCCCTCAATGAAGTGGCCGCGACGACGAGCCGGCTCGATTTGGCGGTGGAGGGCTTCGGCGCCTTTCCGACCATCCGACGCCCCCAGGTGATCTGGGTGGGCATCGAGCCGAGTCCTGCCCTGCGGTGTTTGAAGCAGGACGTCGAATGGGCTCTCATGGGTTGCGGCTTTGAACGGGAGACGAGGGCTTTCCATCCACATCTCACGCTTGGACGAGCGGATGCTCAAGATGGCGCGGGAGCGTTCCGCGGCCTGGATGACAAGGCCGCGAACTTGGCGTACCAAGGTCAGATAAAGGTACGCAGGCTCGATTTGATGCGCAGTCATCTGTCTAAAGGTGGGGCTCGGTACACGCTGAAGCACAGCACCTCGTTCGAGGGCTGAGCTGTGCCTGGATCGGGTTGTCTCAAGGGGTGCTTGGGACGGGCGGGGCTGTTGGGACTGCTCGTCGCTGCCGCCCTGGTGGGGTGGAGGTGGGGACCTGCGCTTTTCCCAAGGGTGCAGGGGTGGTTTGCCGAGGAGGAGGGGGTGGCGGAGGTCCTGCCGTCTCCGGAGTTGGCCGAGGAGGCCCTGGACCGCTTCGAACGCTTTCGCGACGGAGAAACTGGGGACCAACTGGGCTTGAGCGCCACCGAGGTCGCTTCCGTGCTGCGGTACTCCGCTCCAGGGATTCTCCCGGCCGGCGTCTCGGGTCCGACCGTGGAACTCCGCGACGGGGTCGTGGAATTGAGCGCTCGTGTCGCGGTCGAGGCCTTCCCAGGGTTGCCCAACCTGGATGGGATACTGGGCCTCCTTCCCGACACGGTTTCCATCTCGATCGTGGGTGCCCTCGCTCCGCTCGACGATGAGTTTATCGCGCTCATCGTACATGGCGTGTATGCCGCCTTCATTCCAGTGCCGCTCCCCGACGGGATGACCCCGAGAATCCTGACGGCCCTGGGTAGACGTGGCAGGGTCGGACTCGCCATGGATGCCTTGGCGTTTCCGCTTCCCAACGGGGTGCGCTCGGCCCATGTCGTCCGCGACCACCTCGTTCTCGTGCGGGACGATTGATGTGCGGTTCCCGGTGAAGACATGCCCCGAATCCTGATTGTCGACGATGAAGAATCGATCCGTGGGGCGCTGAGGCAAGTTTTCGAATACGAGGACCATGAGGTCGTCGCTGCTGAAGACGGGCCCGAGGCTTTGGAGTCCTACGAGTCCTTCCGCCCGCACGTCACATTCCTCGACGTGAAGATGTCCGGCCTGGACGGCCTCGAAGTGCTTAAACGGATCCGCGATCTCGACGCGAATGCCTGTGTGGTCATGATCAGTGGCCACGGGACGATCGATACGGCCGTCGAGGCGACGCACAAGGGGGCCTTCGATTTTCTCGAGAAGCCTCTGGATACAGGTAGGCTGCTCGTGACTCTCCGGAACGTCCTCGAGCTCCGGGGGCTCACTGAGAGTGTCCAGCTTCTCCGAAGCGAGGTCGGCACGCGGCACGAGATCGTTGGAGAGTCCCAGGCCATCCGCGATGTCATGGAGCGCATCGATCGGGTCGCGCCGACGGATGCGCGGGTACTCATCATGGGTGAAAACGGAACGGGGAAGGAGCTCGTCGCGCGAGCTCTCCATCACGCTTCATCCAGGCGCGACTCTCCCTTCATCGAGGTCAACTGTGCCGCGATCCCTTCTGAGCTGATCGAGTCGGAGCTGTTCGGCCACATGAAGGGGTCTTTCACGGGAGCGATCGCCGACCATGCCGGAAAGTTCGAGCAGGCTCAAGACGGGACCCTCTTTCTCGATGAGGTAGGCGACATGTCTTTGGATGCTCAGTCAAAGGTGCTGCGGGTGCTCGAGGAAGGGATCCTGACGCGGGTGGGGGGTTCCAAAGCCATTACCGTGGACGTGCGGGTGTTCGCCGCGACGAACAAGGAGTTGTCAAAGGAGATCGCCGAAGGTCGGTTCCGTGAGGACCTCTACTACAGGCTAAACGTCGTCCCGATCGTGGTGCCCCCACTCCGTGAGCGGCGGGAAGACATCGAGCCGTTGGTCCGGTATTTCGTCTCACAAGCCGTTGGTTCCAACCATGGACCGTCCAAGACCATCGAGGATGGAGCGATGGCACGGCTCGAGGCCCTCGACTGGCCCGGGAACGTTCGCGAGCTCAGGAACACGGTAGAACGGCTCTTGATTCTCTCGCCGGGCGAGGCGGTTCGTGCGAACGATGTGGACGCCCTGGTCGCCGGTACGGCCAGCGGTGACGCGCTTGGCATGGCGCTTCTCAACGTCGAGGGTTTCAGCGAGTTCAAGGAGAACGCCGAGATGGCGTATATTGCCCACAAACTTCGTGTCAACGACTGGAACGTGAGCGAGACGGCCCGCCGGATCGAGATGCCCAGGTCGAATCTCTACAAGAAGATAGAGAAGTACGGTCTCAACCGAGAGGAGTGACGCTCTACGGATCCTTCCGTATATCGGCGCCGTTCGGCAGACGGTAGAGGGCCTCCAAGGTACGGAAGTCGCGTGTGGAGAGGTTGCGGGCAGTGTTCGTAGGGTACATGACGTCGCGCTCAGAATCACTGTGTGGCAGTCCGAGGGCGTGCCCCATCTCATGGGCAGCACTGAGCAGCACCTGCTGCGGGGGTATTTCGTAGTAGTTGGTGGGGCTGCGCGTCGCGAGTGCGATCCCCAGAACTTCGAACTTGGGCTTACCTCTTTCGAGGCTCCACCGAGTCCGAGTGAGGCCGAGTTGGGCGCCGGAGAGCCCGGTCCCCCATGAGATCTCTATATCGGCGGGGCCCGAGGCCGTAGGGTGGGTGTCGATCACGAGCTCGAAAGGGCGACGTTGCCAGTACTGTATTCCGCGAACCGCTGCGCTCTGAAGCTCGCGGGCGCGGGCGGGGGCCACCCCCGGGGGGGAAGGAATCCGGATCCGTAGGCGGCCCGTGTCCGCCGGCCACCTGAGGACACGGTGGGAACCCGCTTTCTCGAGTTCAGCGCATAGGTAGCCCACGTCTACACACACCTGTTCTGAGCTGAGGACCACCTCATCGACGGCGCTTTGAAGGGTCGTGCCCTCGCTGCAGGTCTCCGTTCCGGCTTGCGAGCAGGGCTCCACGGGTTGAGAGGACGAGACCATGGGGCTGGTGGCGGACCCCGGAGCACGATTCTGAACCCGAGTCATCAGAAGGCCCGCTGCGATTATTAGGAGCAGGAGTGAGAACGGAGACAGCTTTCTACCCACTTGGATTCGCGACCCTTGCGTTTTGCTGCCCCATGTACCTACCCGTTGAAGAAGAGAGTTGTGTTCCCTCCGGCGAACCTCGGCCTCTCCTACAACACTAGGGTCGGGGGCCCTGAACGGGGAAGCCTTTCAACTTTCGGGTCGGCCCAGGGGGAGGCCCGGACGACATGAGGGCCGGCAGAGTGACTCGGCGTCGCCGGAACCGAGGTTCGGAGATGTGTGTATCGGTGCGCTACGCCTGCGCGGCGGTGAGGCGCGTGGCCGGGTGGCTGGGATTCTTACAGGAGGTATTGCTCGGAATGGTGGAGGGTCAAGGAGGAGCGTCGAAAAAGTCGACGGGCTATGTCCGTGTTACTTGGGAGTGGACGCGATCGATCATCATCGCGGTCGTTCTCTTCTTGGCCGTCCGTGCCTTCCTCGTCGAGGCTTTCAAGATCCCCACGTCCTCGATGGAAGAGACTCTGCTCGTCGGTGACTACCTGCTGGTCAACAAGGCCGTGTATGGCGCGGAGGTACCGTTCTTGGGCTTTAGGCTACCGGCCTGGCGGGAGCCGGCCCGTGGCGAAGTCGTGGTGTTCCACCCACCCCATGATCCGGAAAAGAACTACGTCAAGCGGGTGGTGGGCTTGCCGGGCGACACGCTCGAGATGAGGGAGAAGACGCTCCTCGTGAACGGCCGGTTGATACAAGAGGACTACGCTCGTCACATTGATCGTAGGGGCGATGCGACGCATGCGAGCATGAAGTGGCAGCGGAACCATTTGTTGGCCGGCCGCATCGATCGTGATCTGACCTACGGGGAAAGCGACGGCGCACGGGTGGACAATAGAAGCTCGTTCAGGGACGGCTATCGTCCGTCCAGGGACAACTGGGGTCCAATCTCGGTGCCCGAAGACAGCTATTTCGTTCTTGGAGACAACCGGGACAACAGCGAGGACTCACGTTACTGGGGCTTCGTAGACCGGCGATCGATCCGGGGCCGTCCGTGGCGGCTGTACTTCTCCTACGACCCGTCCAGTCCACTAGGGATCCCCTGGCTTCGAGCCATACGATGGGGGCGGGTCGGCCAGTTGATCCGTTGACGGCCGACTCGCATTCTGGGCACGTCAGCCAACCTCCGGCGATACCACTGTTGGACCGGCCAAGCGCCGGGCTGTTGCGCGGATGATGCCTTTCCTTATCATGTCGGTGGCTTGGTGCCGCCCCGCCCTGGGGTGGCGCAATCACACATCATGATTCACGTCGAGGGCTAGATGGGCTTTGCTTCCCGTAAAGGTGCCTTCCGGGAAGGGTCTCCAGATCAATACCTCAAGGAGATCAGCCAGTATCCCCTGATTGACAAGGCTGAAGAGGCACGCCTTGCCAAGGGTATCAAGCGTGGAGAGGAAGAAGCGCTCGACAAGCTTGTCCGCTCCAACCTCCGGTTCGTGGTGTCGGTTGCAAAGAAGTATCAAAACCAAGGGGTGCCGCTCTCCGATCTCATCAACGAGGGCAACCTGGGCTTGATCCGCGCTGCCCATAAGTTCGACGAGACCAAAGGCATCAAGTTCATCAGCTATGCCGTGTGGTGGATCCGGCAGGCGATTCTACAGGCTCTCGCAGAGCAGAGCCGCATCGTTCGGGTTCCCCTCAATCGGGCCGGCGCGCTCCACCGTATCGGGCGCAGGAGCTCGGCGCTGCTCCAGGAACTGGGCCGTGAGCCCACAGTCGAGGAAATCGCCGACGATCTGGACATCTCCCAGCAAGAGGTGGAACGGACGCTGGCGATCTCACAGTCGCATCTCTCTCTGGACGCTCCGATCACTCCCGGAGAAGACCACCGACTACTGGACTACCTGCCCGACCAATATGCACCCGGGCCCGAGGATGAGGCATACGATCACGCCCTCAAGGACAGCGTGGAGAGTGCGCTTTCTTCGCTGAAGGAACGGGAGGCCAAGATTCTTCGGCTGTACTTCGGCTTGGACGATCAGCAGCCGATGACCCTCGAGGAGATTGGGGCACTCATGGGGATCACCCGTGAGCGGGTTCGCCAGATCAAGCAAAAGGCCTTGATCCGTCTGCGGCACGCGTCACGCGCTCGTTTTCTGGAGACCTTTTTCTAGATACGCTGGCTGCCCCTATCTCGACCGATGCTCACGGTCGCCGAGGACGGTTTCTCCTGGGCCGAAAACCCTTGAAAATACTGCGCTTTCCCCCGTTGACACCCCGAAAAGGCTCCACTATCGTTCTTTGCTCTGTTGTTGATTTATCCGCGGATAGACCGTGAAAACGTACACTCCCAAAGCTGAACACGTCGAGCGCCAATGGTGGCTTGTCGATGCCGAAGGCAAGACCTTGGGCCGGCTGGCCACACGTGTTGCGGGGATCCTCCGTGGCAAGCATAAGCCCATGTACACGCCGCACCTGGACGTGGGCGACTACGTGGTCGTGATCAACGCCGAGAAGGTGGCGTTGACGGGGCGCAAGGCCGACCAAAAAACCTACTTCAGGCACTCGGGCTACATGGGGAGCGAGAAGCATATTCCCTTTCGGAGAATGATCGAAAGGCATCCCGATCGTGTGTTCGAGCTTGCTGTTAGGGGTATGCTTCCCAAGAACAAATTGGGACAGCACATGAGGAAGAAATTGAAGGTATACTCGGGCACGGCTCACCCGCACCAGAGCCAGCAGCCGCAAGAGCTCGACCTCTAAGTAGGAACTCAACCAAGGATCTATGGCGAAAACGTTGATTCAGACGGTGGGCCGGCGAAAGACCGCCGTTGCCCGCGTCATCCTCACGCCCGGCAAGGGCGAGTGGTCGGTCAACGCCCGCCCCCTCGAGGACTACTTTCCCCGTCCCACGCACCAGCAAAGGATCGGACAACCGCTCATTGCTGCGGAAATGGATGGGCAGTTCGACGTCCGGGTCCGGGTCCGTGGTGGTGGTCCGACCGGTCAGGCGGATGCCGTTCGCATGGGGCTGGCGAGGGCGCTGGTCGAGCACGACGAGGACCTGCGTCCAGTGATGCGTGCCGGCGGATTTCTTACACGGGATTCAAGGAAGGTCGAACGGAAGAAGCCTGGTCGCCCGAAGGCGCGCAAGCGGTTCCAATTCTCGAAGCGTTAGAAACCAGAGACGACGAGATTTATGCAACAGCAGGTGGGATTGAGTGAGCTTCTCGAGGCTGGAGTCCATTTCGGACACCAGACTCGCCGTTGGAATCCGAAGATGCAGAAGTTCATCTTCACGGAGCGCAACGGGATTCATATCATCGATTTGCGTAAGACGCTCGACAGGCTCGTCGCCGCGGTGGAGGCCGTGCGCGAGGTCGTTCTCGCCGGTGAGCGAGTTCTCTTCGTGTGCACCAAACGACAGCTCCGGTCGATCATCGAGCAAGAGGCCGAGCAATGCGGCGCATTCTACGTTACCGAGCGTTGGCTCGGCGGCATGCTCACGAACTTCCAGACTATTCGAAAGCAGATCCGCCGGCTCAAGGAGCTGGAGCGAGGGCAGGAAGAAAGCGCCTTCGAGTTCTATACGAAAAAGGAACGGCTTCTTCTGGACCGCGAGCGGGTGAAGCTCAACAAGTATCTGTCTGGCGTGAAGGACATGACCCGCCTGCCAGGGGCGATGTTCG
This sequence comes from Longimicrobiales bacterium, assembly GCA_965249775.1. GTDB lineage: Bacteria > Gemmatimonadota > Gemmatimonadetes > Longimicrobiales > Gaopeijiaceae > UBA822. The sequence continues at coordinate 993,642 of OZ252253.1, read as the reverse complement.
TCGTCGACGTGAAGCGCGAGGCGATCGCAGTGCGGGAGGCGGGGCGCCTCGGCATCCCCGTCATCGCGATCACCGACACGAATGCGAATCCCGATCTGGTAGAGTACCCGGTTCCCGGTAACGACGATGCGATCCGCTCCGTCGGATTGATCACGCAGGCGGTCGCCCGGTCGGTTCAAGAAGCCAGTGCTCAGGTGCCGGAGGAGCAGAAGCGGAAGGTGCAGGATGCCCAGGCCACGACTTATTCGACGGAAACGGGCGAGGTGACGGAAACGCCGAGTCGCCCGACGGCCCCGCGCAGGAAGCGCGTGCCTCGGCCGGAGCTCCTCGAAAAGCATATCGGGGCTGCGGCTGCGGGCGCAGCGGCCTCGGCGGAGGACGAGAGCGTAGAGGACGAAGAGGCAGAGGTCTCTCCAGATGAGCTGGCCGGCGCTGAGGAAGGGGCCACCGATGCCGAAGTGACAACAGATGCTGAAACTGAACCCGAGGGTGAAGCAAGGGCCGATGCAGAAGCGGAGCCCGATACAGAAGCGGAACCGGATGAAGAAGCCGAACCCGGTGCTGAAGCTGCAGCCGATGATGAAGCCGAACCCGGTGCTGAAGCTGCAGCCGATGATGAAGCCGAACCCGGTGCTGAAGCTGCAGCCGATGATGAAGCGGCACGCGATGACGAAGCGGGTGAGGCCGAATCGGAATCCTGACGACAGCAGTGTTCGTGCCCCCGTCGGTGGGGGCAGAGAGAGGCGGAGCAGTTGGGGCTCCCGCCTCTCTTTTGTAAATAGACCCATCAGAGCGAGTGAGTGACGAACAACACGATGTCGATTTCTGCGAAAGACGTGAAGGCCCTCCGGGACCGCACCGGGGCGGGCATGATGGATTGCAAGAAGGCGCTGACCGAGACCGATGGCGACATCGAGGCCGCCATCGACTTGCTGCGGGCGAAGGGAGCGGCGAAAGCTGCGAAGCGGGCGGACAAGTCCGCCAATGAGGGTACGATCGGCTCCTACGTCCATTTCGATAACCGGACCGCGGTCATTGTTGAGCTGAACTGCGAGACCGATTTTGTAGCTAAGACGGACGACTTCCAGGGGTTGGCCAAAGACATCGCGCTGCACATTGCTTCTCAGGCGCCCCTTTCCGTCAGTCCAGAGGATGTCCCGGAGGATATCGTTGCACGCGAGCGAAAGGTTTATAGGGAGCAGGTGAAGGAGGAGGGCAAGCCCGACGACATCGCGTCGAAAATCGTCGAGGGTAAGCTCGAGAAATTCTTCAAGGAGAGCACGCTCCTGGTACAGCCCTTCGTGAAGAATCCGGATCAGACGATCGCGGAGTTGATCACTGAGGTTTCGGCCAAGACCGGAGAGAAAATAGAAGTCGCACGGTTTATGCGTTTCAAGGTGGGGGAGTAGCTCGGCGAGTGAATCCGAAAACGGGGAAGGATGTGAACACGGCTCCTAAGTACGGTAGGGTCCTGCTCAAGCTCTCCGGCGAGGCTCTGGCGGGAAAGCGCGGTTTCGGCATCGAACCGTCGGTAGTGGACTCGCTCACCAACGAAATAAAAGCCGTGTACGAGATGGGTGTCAGCCTGGGTGTGGTCATCGGCGGGGGCAACATCGTTCGGGGGGCGCTGGCCAGCCAGAAGGGGATGGATCGCGTCCAGGCGGATTACATGGGGATGTTGGCCACCGTCATCAACGCCTTGGCGGTTCAGGATTTGCTCGAGGATAAGGAGGTTCCGACGCGGGTCATGACGGCGATTCGTATGGAGGAGGTCGCCGAGCCCTATATTCGTCGGAAGGCTCTGCGGCACATGGAGAAGGGAAGGGTCGTCCTCTTCGCCGGAGGCACGGGCAATCCGTATTTTTCGACGGATACGGCAGCGGCGCTCAGAGCGATCGAGATGGGATCGCAAGTCGTAATCAAGGCCACGAAGGTAAAGGGGGTCTACAGCGCAGACCCTACTGAGGACCCCTCGGCAGAGTTCATCCCGTCCATTACTTTCCAGGAGGTCATGCAGCGGGAGTTGGCGGTGATGGATGCTGCGGCGGTCTCTCTTTGCAAGGAAAATGCCCTTCCGATCATCGTACTGAATCTCGAGGATCAGGGAGCGGTTTCGGCCGCCATTAGGGGAGACCAGGTCGGCACGTTGGTGTCATAGAACTCCGCCACAGCGTCCCGATCCGGAGGTGAACCCGATGCAATGGGATTGTCATGTCGTTGGATGAAGCGAAAGCACGGATGGAAGAGGCGGTCGACGCGGTGCGTCGGGAATTCGCGACGGTGCGTACCGGAAAAGCTACACCGGCGTTGCTCGATACCGTAAAAGTCGATGCCTACGGGTCCAAGATGCCGCTGAATCAGTTGGCCAGCGTGTCCACGCCAGAGGCGTCGCTCCTGGTCGTCCAACCCTTCGACAAGACGCTGCTCCCGGAGATCGAACGGGCCATTCAAACTGCGGATCTGGGGTTCAATCCTGCGAATGACGGAAATATCATCCGGATTCCGGTCCCGCCCTTGAACGAGGAGCGCCGGAAAGAATTTGCCAAGCTCCTGCACAAGATGGCGGAGGACGGCAAGGTCTCACTGCGCCATGCGCGCAAAGTCGGAAACGACGAGGTCAAACAGGCCATCAAGGAGCATGAGATCGGCGAAGATGAGGGTCGCCGGCAACTGGATGAAATCCAGAAGCTGACCGACTCGAGCTCGAAGCGTATGGATGAAATGCTCGAGCACAAAGAAAGGGAGGTGATGGCCATCTAGCGCCCGTGATCACTCGTCGCGGCTACGCTGGCTTGGTTGTCACCCCTCATGACGTCTTCGGAACTACTGCAAAGAATCCGACTCCACGGGCAAGTTCCGCGTCACGTTGCGATCATCATGGACGGCAACGGCCGGTGGGCCAGGGAACGGAATCTCCCGCGCGTGGCCGGGCACCAGCGTGGCATGGCGGCTGTCCGGGAGTCGGTCGAAGGGTCCCTCGACGTCGGCATCGAAATCCTGACGCTGTTCGCATTTTCCACCGAGAACTGGCAGCGTCCTCGATCCGAGGTGCTTGCGCTGATGGGCTTGCTCCGCCGCTACGTGGCCAAGGAAACCCAAAAGCTCAAGGAGCAGGGCTGCGAGGTCCAGGTGCTGGGCGACGTGGATGCGCTCGATGCATCCACGAGAGAGTCGGTAGACTCCATCACCTCCGAGACGGCCGGCGGAACTGAGCTGCGTCTCAACCTCATGATCTCCTACTCGGGACGTGACGAGATTCTGAGGGCGTGCAGGCAGATGATCGAGCGGGCTGCTTCCGGGGAGCTTTCACCCGAGCAGTTTGATGAAGAGTTGTTCGAGGCGTCTCTTTTCACGAAAGGGCTTCCCGATCCCGACCTCTTGATTCGCACGTCGGACGAGTTCCGTCTCTCCAACTTCATGCTCTGGCAGGTGGCATACACCGAACTGCACATTGCTTCGGTCCTGTGGCCTGATTTCTCGAGAGAGGATCTCTTCCAGGCAGTCTTGGATTACCAGGAGCGCGATCGCCGATTTGGTCGTGTTACGGTCGGATAGGACTGCGCATGTGTGGAAGGCTGTTGAAGGAGTACAGCGGGTCGCGCACATGGCGCTTGTGCGCGTTCAGACAAGGAACGACGACGAGGCGTAGCAGAGCTACTCCGAGGAGGAGAGACGCAGGATCAACCGCACAACCGCCATGTGCCCACCACCATGAATGACATGATCTTACACGTTGAAGGGTTGCGGTGGCACGGCCTCATCTCCGTTGTTGGAGCTCCTAGCCGTAGCTACTGCTATGGCGTCGTCGCTCCGCCTAGGATCTGAGGCCGTGGCATCCGCAACGCGACCCACTGTACACCTTCAACAGCCTTCTCAGGGAGAGCTGGCCAGGCGGCTCGTGGTCGCTGCCGTCGGAATCCCGCTGGCGGTGTTCATCATCTATTGGGGCGTGTGGCCTCTCGCGGCCGTCCTGGCGGTAGCCGGTGCCCTAGGAGCCCGCGAATATTACAGTTTGAGGCCGGATGAGACCGTGGCCTTCCGGTGGCTGGGAGCCACGCTCGCCGCCGCGCTGCCGCTGATCGCTGCGTCCCAACTCGACTATCGATCTTTCGCTGCCTGGGCGTTCGCGCTGATCCTGGGAACCGCCCTGTTGGCATCAGCCCTCTCGGTCTGGTTTCGCTGGCCCGATGGCCGCCCTCTGGACGCTGCATCCAGGACGATCATGGGCGCCCTCTACACGGGTGGGGCGCTGTCCTTCTGGGTGTTGCTTCGTGCGCTTCCCGAGCAAGCTTCCGACGGAGCGACCGCCTTTCACGGTGCTGCTCTGCTCATTTTCCCCATCTGGGTGACCTGGTTGGGGGACACATTCGCTTACGGCTTTGGATCCAGATGGGGCAGGGCGAAGCTCATTGAGGCCGTGAGTCCCAAGAAGACGGTCGTCGGGGCGATCGGTGGACTGACAGGGTCTGTGCTGGCTGGCGGCATCTTCGCTCGGCTCTGGCTCTCGGAGGTCCCCGAGTTCGCCTTGGCTTGGCCGATAGGGGCAGCGTTGAGCGTTCCGATTGCTATCGTCGGGCAGGTGGGCGACCTCGCCGAATCGGTGATCAAGCGTGAGGCAGGGGTGAAGGATTCGAGCCATCTGCTCCCCGGCCATGGAGGCATCCTCGATCGCTTGGATGCACTCTTCTTCACTGTGCCGCTCACCTACGCCCTCCTTCTCTTGGTTCGCGAATGGCTTTGACCAGGGTCGCCGTTCTGGGGTCGACCGGCTCCGTCGGCCGAGCCACTCTGTCTGTCGTGGCTCGGCATTCGGACCGTTTTCGGGTCGTGGCGGTTTGCGCGCACAACTCCGTGGCTGAAGTCGCACAGCAGGTGGTCGAATACGCGATACCTGTCGCAGTGATCGCAGACTCGGAGGCCATGAGCGGAGTCGACGGCCTTCCCGCCGCTGAGTGGAAAGACGGGCATGCCGCGGTGCTGGAGGTGGTGGAGGACGTAAATGTCGACGTGGTGGTGAACGCCATCGTCGGGGCCGCAGGGTTGGAGGCGACCCTCGCGGCGCTCCGCGCAGGCAAGCGGCTGGCTTTGGCAAACAAAGAGTCGCTCGTGGCAGGCGGTCCGCTCGTGATCGAAGCCGCTCGTGAAGGCGGCGGGGAGCTGATCCCGATTGACAGCGAGCACTCTGCGATTCTTCAATGTCTGAAGGGTCACGACCTGGAGTCGGTGGCGCGTCTGGTGCTGACGGCGTCCGGCGGGCCTTTTCGCGAGCTCGAGCTGGGCGAGCTGGAGGGCGTCGGTCCGAAAGAGGCGCTCCGCCATCCCACGTGGGATATGGGCACGAAAATCACAGTCGACTCAGCCACCCTGGCGAACAAGGCGCTCGAGGTCATCGAAGCGCATTTTCTCTACGGCATCGACTACGAAAACATCGAGGCCATCGTACATCCACAATCCATCGTCCACTCTTTCGTCGAGTTCACCGACGGCTCGGTGCTCGCGCAACTCGGATTCCCGACGATGGAGTTGCCGATCCTCTATGCGCTGTCCCATCCAGAGCGTGTCGAGGATGCTTCGCTGAGGACATTCGACCCGGTTCGGTCTTCACCGCTGACATTTGAGGAGATCGATCGAGAGCGCTTCGGCCTGTTCGCGCTCGGCGTGGAAGCGGGAGTCCGTGGAGGCACCGCCCCCGCCGTGTTCAACGCCGCGAACGAAGCTGCCGTACAGGCCTTTCTCTCGCAGGACATCCGTTTTCTCGAGATGCCTGAGGTGGTGGCGCATGCGTTGGCGACAGTTCCCCAACGGAACGTGGAGACGGTGGATGACGTATTGGAGGCAGATGAAGCCGCCCGCGGTGCGGCCCTCGAGTTCGTATGTTCCGATCGATCGCTAGCGGGCGGCTGAGACATGGCTAACAAGGAAGGTCAGGTGAAGAGGGTGGAACGGGCGGGTGGCTATGGCCGCCTCACGAGAGGGATATCGGAGACCGTATGGCGGTTCTAGCGTTCATTGTCGTAATTGGCGTCCTGATTTTCGTGCATGAGCTCGGCCACTTCATGGCCGCGAAATCGGTCGGCATCGAGGTGCAACGCTTCTCGGTAGGATTGCCGCCGACGATGTTCGGATTCCGAAGGGGAGAGACCGAGTATGTGATCGGATGGCTGCCGCTAGGCGGCTACGTGAAGATGGGTGGCATGGACGACGAAGTGATGGAGCGGATCGAGGGAGGCCCCGTGGAAGGAGCCGCGGAAGAGGCCGGGGAAGGGGCCGAAGAAGGGGCAGTCAAGACGCCTCGTGAGCCGAAGCCGAGTGATTTCGACGGAAAACCCATCTGGGCCAGAACGTGGGTGATATCCGCGGGCGTGATCATGAACATGCTGTTCGCGTTCGTCGTGTATACGGGTATAAACGCCACGTGGGGGCTCCAGGAGTTCCCCGAGAGTAGGGTGGGGCGGGTCCAGCCGGACTTGCTGCCCCCCGGGGCCGCGGCACTTGCCGACCTACCTGCCGGAGCCCGTCTGATCACCGTCGGAGACCGCGAGGTGGCCGATTGGGGCGACGTCCAGAATGGCCTTATGGAGGCGCCGGCGGGGCCCCTTACGATCGTCACCGACGAGCCGGGCGTGGAGCTCGAGATCGACGTTGCCTCGGATCTGCAGGTGAGAGCCCAGATTTTTCAGGGCCTTTCTTTCTGGATCGACGCCGAGGTCGGGGCCATAAACCCGGGGTCGCCCGCAGAGAGGGGCGGGCTCGAGGCTGGTGATCGGGTCTTGGTCGCGGGTGGCGTGCCGATGACCAACTGGTACGACTTCGTGGACGTCATCGAAGCTCGCCCGGGTATCCGAACTGAGCTTCTACTCGAACGGAACGGCCAACGTCTCACCCGCTTCGTGACGCCGGAACCCACTATGGAAGACGACCCAGTGACGGGCGAGAGGGTCCGCGTCGGCAAGGTCGGGATCTATACACCGGCGCTAGCGCGTCGCGACATCTCGCTGGCCCAGGCTGTGCGACTTGGGTATACCGAGACCGTGGGCACCACCGCGACGATCCTGGATTTTCTTCGCCAACTGTTCACGGGCGGCGTGTCACCGCGATCGGTGGGGAGCATCGTGACCATCGGTGCCGTCGCCGGACAGGCCGCAGACCTCGGGATGGAGGCCTTTCTGCGATTCATGGCCTTTTTCTCGATCAATCTGGCGGTCCTCAACCTGCTTCCCATTCCGGTTCTGGACGGCGGCCACCTGGTCTTTCTCGGAATCGAGGCCGTACGCGGCAAGGCGCTTTCAATAGAGCAGAGACTGAGATGGAGTCACGTCGGATTCGTGGTCCTCATAGGGATCATGCTCTTAGCCCTGTCCAACGACGTCCTGAACGTCATCGTACCGTACGTCAGAGGCATGTTCGGGATCTAGAGGCTGTGCGGTACTCCTTCAGCAGCCTTCTCTAAAGCAGCGTGAATTGCGCGGGGCCTGTACGCTGACGGAGCTCCTCGATGTCGATGAAGGCAGTGGGCTGACCCTGTAGGGCGACGTCCAGGAAACCCTCGAAGCCTGCTTTGCGTAACGCCCCCCCCACCACCGCTGAGGCCAGCTCCGGACGATTGCATTCCTGAGACAGGTGTGCCAGGAGGATGCCCACTAGGCTCGGGTGAAGAAGCTCGCAGGCGAAGCGGGCCGCGGCATGATTCGAGAGGTGCCCGTGGCTCGACGCGATTCTCTGCTGCACCGATGCCGGATACCGGCTCCCACGGAGGAGTTCCTCATCGTGGTTGGCCTCCAGGATCAAGAAATCGCTGTGTTCCAGTGCGAGCCGGATCTGAGCGTTGGGCCGTCCCAGATCCGTTGCGATCCCGACCCGCGCTCCGGTGTCTCGGTCCACGAGTGCCACCGCAACCGGATCCGCTGCATCGTGCACGGTCAAGAAGGGCTCGACTCGGATCGCTCCAACGTCGAACCCAAAGCTCGCCTGATAGGGTCGCAGGGGCTCGGTGCCGCGGAAAATGCCGGCGCACGCGGCCCGCGTCCGATCCGTGATGTAGACCGGCGTGCCGTGACGGCGGCTGAAGACCCCGGCTCCGTGCGTGTGGTCCCGATGGTCGTGCGTGATCACGATGGCATGGATTGCTTTCGGGGTCAGCCCGATCTCACCAAGCCTCCGCTCTATCTCACGGCCGCTGAACCCGGCGTCGACCAGTATTCTCGTCCCGCCAGCCTCGACCAGTGTAGCGTTGCCGGCGCTGCCGGTCCCGAGAACGCAAACCTTCACCGGTGTGATGTCCCGGAAGCTCGTGAGCCACATACACCGGGCCCCCCACTCACACTGATCCCCTCACTCACACCGATCCCCTCACTCACGTTCCGAACGCGTGCGTTCCCACGCCGCTTGAAGAAGCGCCCGCCCGTCGTCTCCGAGTGGTACGTTCCGGCGATCCATGGCAAGCGCAGCCGTGTCGAGGAAGCGCTCGATTTCGTACTCCTCGAGGCGGTCTCCGGAACTCCAACTGAACGGGGGAACATGAGGTGGGGCCATGAGGCCACCGAAGAGGTTGCTCCCCACACCGACGACGCAGCCGGTCGGGAGAAGCGTGCCGATGCCTGTCTTCACGTGGTCGCCCAGGAAACATCCGACCTTGGTGAGACCGGTATCAACGGGGCCTTCCGCCGTGTGGACCCGCACCGTCCCATAGTTGTTCTTGAGATCGCTATTGGTCGTAAGCGCGCCCAGGTTCACCCATCTACCGAGGTAGGCGTGGCCGACGTATCCTTCGTGAGCCTTGTTGTCGTAGCCTAGCAAGACTGTGTCGGACACTTCGCCTCTAACGCGACAGGCGGGTCCGATGGTGACGTTCGCGAGCGAGCCACCCAGAACCTGCGTCTCGAGTCCGACGAACGCGGGCCCGGCCAAGCGTGTGAAGGCAGAGACGTGAGCTCCGTCCGATAGACGGATAGGTCCATCGGTGGCGTCCAAGTAAACGCCCGCTTCGAGGTGCACCCGCTCTCCCAGTGACACACGTTCGGGCCCGGAGACGTGAACGCCCTCGGCCAACGTGAATCGGCTCTCAGGAAAGAGAACCGGCACGTCGGAGCAAACCTGTTCCCCGTTGCCGGACATGAGATCCCAGATGTTCTCCAGGACTCGGCCCGCGATCTCGACTCGTGGAAGATCCACGGCTGAATCGTTCGGCTTCAACAAGTCGTCGTGGCTGGGGGACCCTCCGCCAGGCGGGAGAATCCAACCGACGATCTGGCCCTGGATGAGCAGGACGGCCGGCTCATCGGGGGGAGGAGAGGGGACGACCTCTGGGACCGCTCGGCTCGAGAAAAAAATTCGAGCCGTCGCTCCTTCGGGGTCGGGCGCCTGATCCAAGGCGTCGGCTTGGACCACCGGAGCGGCTCCAGTTTCGGCGAATCCCTCGAGATTCGGATCCGCGATGTGCCCGACGCAGGGCTGTCCCCAAAAGCGTTCCGCACGCTCACGGAGCGTCAGACACCCAAACAGCAATTCCCCGGCAGGCCGCGTGACGGTAAAGGGAATCCAGGCGCGGGCGCGCTCATCGTCGAACAAGACGAGCGCCATCAGGCACTTTCCTCAGGGGTCGTCGGCTCGCGCACCGAGGAGGGGAGTTGTTCGAGAAGTCGCTTCAGGTCCGGTGCCCGCTCCGTGGTCGAGACCAGAGTGACGTCGCCGCACTGCACGACCACCAGATCGTCCACGCCGAACGCCGCGACCGTGCCGCCCTCGGCATAGATGACGTTCCTCTCGCCATCAACGATGTGGCCGGAACCCACGACTACGTTCCCGTTGGGATCGGCCTCGCGGCTCCGTGTAAGGCTCTCCCAGCTTCCCACGTCGTCCCAGTCGAATGTGGCCGCGACCGACGCCACGCGCGCGCTCCGCTCCAGCACCGCGACATCGACCGTGATATTGGGGACCTGGGCGAAAAACGCTTCAGGGGATTCGTCATCGATGAGCGGGAGAAGATCGCCGATCTCGGGGGCGACCGTCCTCACTTCGCTCAAGAAGGCCGAAGCAGTCCACACGAAGATGCCGCTGTTCCAAAAGTGCCCTTCGTCGATGTAGCGGTGTGCCGTCTCGATGTCGGGCTTCTCATGGAACGCGCCGACCGCGAATGCCCGAACGCCGCCTGACGCGAGCAGTGGGTCACCGGGCTCGATGTATCCGTACCCCGTCTCGGGACGGCTTGGGGGGACGGAAACCGTGAATAAGCTGCCGGTCTCTTGTGCCAGGCCAGCGGCGTCCCGTAAGAGCTGTAGGAAGGCCGCCTTGGGCTTGATGATATGATCGGCATGGAGTGAAACGATCACTGCAGCAGGGTCGATCTTCGCGATCTCCCATGCAGCCCACGCCAGCACCGGGCCTGTGCCTCGGGTCTGCGGCTCTATCATGAACGCTTCGCGCCCGAGGCTGGGAAGGACCTCCAGGATCGGCTCCGTGAGGCGATCCGATGCGAGGATTCGAATCCGCTCTTCGGGCACGAGACCGAGCGCCCGGTTCACGGTGTCGACGATCAGAGGCTCTTCGGAGGCTAGGGGGAGTAACTGCTTCGGCCGGCTGGGCGTGCTTGCTGGCCAAAAACGACTACCGATCCCGCCAGCGAGAACCGTGACGTAGAGATGAGGATCAGTCCCCGTCGATGATCTCGTGGATTCGGGCAAGGAGTTTCTTCGGGCTGAAGGGCTTGGTGAGAAAGTCGTCCGCCCCCAGGGAGAAAGCGGCTTGCCGGTCCGCGTCCTGACCCTTGGCGGTCAGGATCACGACCGGGGTGGATTTTCTTCCGTCCATTGCACGAATCTTTCCGAGGACTTCCAGGCCGGTGGCTCCGGGCATCATGATATCCAGCAAGATCAGATCGTAGTGCTCGGTCCCTCTGACCGCTTCGAGTGCGTCGGTTCCGTCGTGCCTCAGGTCGACCTCGAATCCGGCCGTTTCGAGGACGGTCTGGAGAATACGGCGGATGTGAGGCTCGTCGTCGGCGATCAGAATGCGCCTAGGTGATGTGGAGCGTTGCACCGCAGTATGCATGAGTTTCGGCTCCTTTTTTGGAGCAGGATCAGGGCGGGAACCTACCCGGCAAACGGTGTAGAAGTCAAGGAACTTCAACGGCTGGAGCGTTGACAGTGTCCCCTAGATTCGCATAGCCTTGGTGCCTTCTGGCACTTCTGAATCGTCACCTGACTCATCCCAGTGAACAAACCTTTTCTTTCTCGATTCCGTCCGCTCTACGCAGTGGTTTTTTCGGTCGCTTCGGTCTTGGGTTCGACCGCGTGCGGAGAGAACATTTTCGACATCAAATGGTCTTTTTCGAACGTGAGGTCGGCCCTTCTCTACTCGCTGGCTCGTCCGGAGCTCAATCTTCCCTCCGCGTTCAATTTCTTGGAAGGGGTCGCGGTGGAGCTCCAAGAGCCCGGAGCGACCGGTACCTGGGACTTGGTCCTCGACACGCAAGACGGTCAATTGGTGTTTCTTCCACCGGGAGCCTTGGGGATCACCAGCGAAGTGATGGTTCTGGAGGTTCCGGGGACGGACTTCGACGACGTGACCGAGGCACCGGCGGATTCCACTCTGTATTCGAGGGACCAGCCCGTGCCCGTCGAGACGACCAGTACGTACGTATTGAGGACCCGCGAGGGCGTGACTCAATTTGGGGGGCGGTGCGTCTTCTACGGGAAGTTCCAGCCGACGGCAGCCGATCCGGCTCTGGGAACTGTAACGCTCCAGTACGATGTGAGCCCGCTCTGCAACGACCTCGGGCTGATCCCCCAAGATTAGATACCCAAATTCCTCCAACAGGCCTCTCGTGTGCTTGACATTCGGCGGCTCCGAAGCGAGCCCGACACCGTAAAGTCCGCCGTCGCACGTAGAGAGACGGAGGGTCTCGTGGAAGCCATCGACGAGATCCTGGCATTGGACGGACGCCGCCGCGAGGCGTTGAGCGAGGTGAATGACCTCAAGGCCAAGCGAAACGAAGTCTCCAAACAGATCGGGCGGATCAAGCGCGATGGCGGTGACGCCGACGAGATGATCATCGAGATGCGCGAAGTGGGCGCACGGATTTCCGAGATCGATGAGGAGGTGGGCTGCGCCGAGGAGCAAATCCGGGAGTTGATGCTGCTTACTCCGAATCTGCCGCTCGATGAGGTGCCCTCCGGAAGTGTCGAACGGAACGAAGTCGTGCGCGTGGCCGGCTCGCCTCCGGAGTTCGACTTCGAGCCCAAGCCACATTGGGACTTGGGCTTGATCCTCGGACTCCTGGATCTCGAACGGGGGTCAAAGATCTCTGGTTCAGGCTTCCCGGTACTCACGGGTCTCGGCGCGCGACTCCAGCGATGTCTCATCGACTTCATGCTCGATATCCATACCCAGGACTTCCGTGAAGAGCAGGGGTGGCACGGGTACACCGAGTTGAGAGTCCCATATCTGGTGACGCGGGAAACGCTCTCGGGGACGGGGCAACTTCCCAAGTTTGCAGATGAGTCCTACCAGACCGAACGCGACGACCTTTGGCTGATCCCGACCGCGGAGGTCCCGATCACCAACCTTCATCGGGATGAGATTCTGTCCTTCGAAGATCTGCCCGTCCGCTATGCGGCATACAGCCCCTGCTTCCGGCGTGAAGCCGGGGCGGCCGGCGCCGACACACGAGGGCTGCAGCGGGTGCATCAGTTCGACAAGGTGGAATTGGTGCGATACGAGACACCCGAGCGCAGCAGAGATGCCCTGGAGGAGCTCACCGGTGAGGCGGAAAGCATTCTCGATCAATTGGGCCTTCATTACCGCGTTCTGAAGCTGGCCTCCGGAGACCTCGGCTTCTCCGCTGAGATGACCTACGACATCGAAGTTTGGGCGCCGGGGGTCGAGCAGTGGCTGGAGGTATCGAGCTGCAGCACCTGCGGTGACTTCCAGGCGCGGAGAGCCAACCTCCGCTACCGTCCGTCGGGAGGAGAGAAAACGCGCTTTGTGCACACCCTCAACGGATCGGCTCTTGCGCTTCCTCGGCTCATGGTGGCGTTGATCGAGAGCTACCAACAGGGCGACGGCACCGTTGGCGTGCCTGAAACGCTTCAAGAGCGGCTTGGCTTTTCGGTCATCGAGCCGAAGGCGCCCGATCGCTGAGTAGGTGACACCATGATTCGCATCAGGTGGCCCGTCGCGATGGGCACGCTCTTTCTGGCGGTCTTTGGGTGGTACCTGGTCTACACGTATTTCCTCCGCGTCGGACTCTACGAGAACCAGGAGCTTATGGGCGAGGTGTTCAGCATCGCGCAAGAGCTCATTCAGGACACGGGCGGCTCGGAAACGTCGAGCTCGGGTGCCCCCCCTGAGGTTGTGGGCGACTTCGAGACCGCGCTCTTCGAGCTTCAAGAGGTGATCATTCGATCGGGAATTCCGTTTGTCATTATGGACTCGGCGGATAGCGTCCTGACCGTGGAGAACCTGCCGTTCGATGCGAACGTTTTCACGCGCGAGGGGCAGGAACAGGTGCAGGCCTACGTGCGCGGGCTCGAGGCGACGGGGCGTGAGCCCCTACGAGGGGCTGCCGGAAATCTCATCTACTTCGACGAAACCCCGCAGCTCTCTGGTCTCTTTTGGATCCCTTGGCTTCAGGCCAGCGGGCTCATGCTTACCGCGCTCATCGGGTTTCTGGTCATCCGGTATCAGCGGAGGGCGGAGCAGGACATGGCCTGGACCGCAATGGCCAGGGAGCTGGCACACCAGCTCGGTACGCCCATCTCGTCCCTCAAGGGGTGGCTGGAATTCATGAGTCTCCCCGCAGAGGAGACGCCCGAGGGGGTGGAATCAGATACGGTCGCCATGGGAATCGAAGAGGACTTGGTCCGTCTGGAGCGCATCAGCCACAGATTCGAGCTCATCGGTCTGGACCCGGACCTCGAGATCCTCGACATCCGGGAGGTCGTGAGAGATCTGGAGCAGTACCTGCAGGCTCGACTGCCGCGGCTCGCGTCGGAGGTTCTCCTCGTCGTGGATATCCCGAAGAACATGCCTGAAATTCTCGGGAGTGAGGTTCTACTCTCGTGGGCTCTCGAGAACGTGGTGAAGAACGCCCTCGACGCGTTGGCCGGAAGAGGGGGGGAGATCCGACTCAAGGTCAGGAAAGGCCCGTCCGGCTGGCTGCACCTTCGTGTTCAGGACACGGGGCCGGGCGTCGATCCGGAGGTGCGCGACAAGATCTTCGATCCGGGGGTGAGCGGCAAAGCCCGAGGTTGGGGCGTGGGTCTCACGTTGTCACGTCGCATCATTGAAGGGACGCACAAGGGGCATATCTTCCTGCTGGATAGTGAGGGAGAGGGAGCCATTTTCGACATCCGGCTCCCGACGGCTCAGGCGTGACCAAGGCCCTGCCCAACACCCCTTCCGATGCGTACCTGGAGCAGCTGAACCAGGAGCAGCGAGAGGCCGTGGACCACTTCGAGGGTCCGCTGCTGGTCTTGGCGGGGGCGGGATCGGGAAAGACACGGGTCCTCACCACCCGGATCGCCCACCTCATTCATGAAAGAGGCGTCCCACCGGACCGAATCCTCGCGGTTACGTTCACGAACAAGGCCGCGGGCGAGCTTCGAGACCGGATCTCGGACCTGCACGGGGAGGCGCCGAAGGGGATGTGGACCGGGACGTTCCACGCGCTAGGAGCCCGGATATTGCGGCGCCATGCACCGCTCCTGGGGTGGAGCAACACTTTCACGATCTTCGACGCCGAGCAGAGCCTCAGGCTGATCAAGAGGACGACGGAAGACGTGGGTCTGGACACTCGACGCTGGAGCCCCAAAGCCATTCGCGCCCATCTCAGCAGCGCCAAGAATCAACTCATCGGCCCCCAGCAGTTCGTCGAAGAGAACGCAGAGAGCTTCGACGTCTTTGCCCGGAACGTGGCCAAGGTATTTCCGGCCTACCAGCGATCACTCCGAGTGCAGAACGCCTTCGATTTCGATGATCTGCTGGTTAAGCCGGTCGAGTTGTTCGAGTCCAACGCCGAGTTGCTGTCGGCGTATCAGAGCCGCTTCCACTTCCTTCTTGTGGACGAGTACCAAGATACGAATCGAGCCCAGTTTCGTTTTGTGGAGCTTCTGGCGTCTGAGCACCGAAACCTCATGGTCGTCGGGGATGACGACCAGAGCATTTATGGATGGCGCGGCGCGGACATCCGGAACATCCTGGATTTCGAGACGGCATTCTCGGGTGCCCTCACTGTCCGCTTGGAGCAGAACTACCGTTCCTCTGAGGTGATCCTGTCCGCCGCGAACGCCGTCATTTCCGAGAACGTCGACCGGAAGGGCAAGACGCTTCGCACCGATCGGTTGGGAGGCGAGCGAATCACACTGGTCACGACTTCGAGCGAGACGGACGAAGCCCGCTGGATCGCAGACCAGATCGAGGCTCGTATGTCTGAGGAGCCGGGGCTCGCTTATCGAGAGATGTCGATCCTTTATCGGACGAACGCACAGTCCCGCGCTTTGGAGGACGTGTTCCGGCGGCGCGGCTTGCCCTACCAGATTGTGGGGGGTGTGCGCTTCTATGAGCGCAGGGAGATCCAGGACGTTCTGGGGTACCTGAGGCTCATTTCCAATCCGTTGGATGCCGGCGCATTCGAGAGGGTCGTCAACTACCCCAGGCGCGGGGTCGGCAATACGTCGCTAGAGCGGCTCTCAGCTTGGGCCGACGCCCGAGGGATGAGCCTTCTCGAAGCGGCTGCCCGGGCCGATGGGGTGCCCGACCTTCCCAAGGGAGGTGGGCGGGGTCTCATCGCCTTCGCTGGCCTGGTCCAGAGGCACTCCGTGTTGGCCTCTCAGATGCGGGTCGGAAAGCTGGTGGAGAGCCTCGTGGAGGAGCTGGACCTCTTTCGGCACCTTGCGGACGAAGGCCCCGAGGGAGAGGATCGGGCGGACAACGTGCGCGAGTTGATCGCCGGTGCGCTGGACTACGATGCTGAGCTTCTGGAGGAACTCGAGGGCGAGACGCTGGATCACTTCACGGAGTTGGATTTGTTCCTTCAGCAGGTGGCGCTCGTGGCCGACGTGGACCGCCACGATCCGGATGCGGACGCAGTCACGTTGATGACCCTACATAACGCGAAGGGCCTGGAGTTTCCGGTCGTGTTCATCTCCGGGCTCGAAGACGGGCTCTTTCCCCTCGCTCGTGCTTACGATGAACCGTCTGAACTCGAGGAGGAGCGGCGTCTGTTCTACGTCGGTATCACGCGGGCCGAAAACAAGCTCTATCTGACCCATGCCCGCCGACGTCGGCGCGCCGGTGAGGTGATGGTGGGTCGACTGTCGCCGTTCGTCGATGCGATCCCCACGGATCTCGTCGAGAAGGTCGCCACCGCTGACGTGAGCGAAAGCGGCGGGTATCTGGGCCGCAGGGCCACTCGTCCGGAGGCCGGCAGATCGATCGACCTCGGCATGGGTGACGAGGATCTGGCCTTCGACGCTGGACTCAACCAGGATCTGCCGCGCTTTGTGAAGGGTGAGGCGGTGGTACACGACACCTTTGGCTCCGGGACCGTGGGCGAGGTAGCGGGCTTTGGGCGGGATCTGAAGGTCACGGTCCACTTCGATACTGCCGGCACAAAGCGGCTCCTCGTCCGGTACGCGGGTCTTCGCCGCGACTTCGACTGAGAGGAGGCACCTGATTTCGATCACCCGTGAAGAGATTCTCCAGATAGCCGTTCTGGCCCGACTTCGACTCACGGACTCGGAGTCCGCGAGCCTCTCAAATGATTTGAACCAGATCCTCGAGTACGTCGATACGCTCGCCTCCCTAGAGGTGCCTGAAGGAGAACGACTCGGACTGGGACCGCCGGAAGCACCCGAGCGAGAGGTTGGCCAGATCGCACCCGACCCCATGGCGCATCCGCCTGCCGATTCCGCTCCCGCCTTCAGGGACGGCTTCTTCGTGGTGCCCTCTCCGCCATCGCTGGGCGGGGGGGACGATCCGGGAGGGTCTCCATGAGTGACATCGCCTCCATAGCCGAGGCGGTCCGGGAAGGGCGTGTGGACGCACCGGAGCCGGCCAGATCAGCGGTTGCCCGGCTTCATGAGCTAAACGGGGGGGCGCAGGGGCTGAACGCCTTTGTGGCAGCCCTGTCGGATGCCGAGGCCTCGACTCTGGAGGTGCCCAGCAACGGCGGAGGCCTCCGCGGCGTTCCCATTGCCGTCAAGGACAACCTGACTACCGTCGGGTTTCCCACGACCTGCGGGTCGAAAATCCTCGAGGGTTACCATCCTCCCTTCGAGGCAACGGTAGTGCGGCGATTACGGGAGGAGGGCGCCGTCATCGTCGGAAAGACCAACCTCGACGAGTTCGCGATGGGGTCTTCGACGGAGAACTCGGCCTACGGGCCAGTCCGCAATCCACGTGACCTCGCCCGCGTGCCGGGCGGAAGCTCCGGTGGATCGGCCGCGGCGGTCGCGGCCGGTATCGTCCCGGGGGCTCTCGGGTCGGACACCGGCGGGTCGGTCCGTCAGCCCGCCTCCTTTTGCGGCGTTGTCGGTGTCAAGCCCACGTACGGCCGGGTGAGTCGTTACGGGCTCGTGGCTTTCGCGTCTTCGCTGGATCAGGTCGGGATGTTCGGAGCCACCGTGGCTGATGCGGCCGAACTCCTCCAGGTCGTTGCGGGTCACGATGCGCGGGACTCGACGTCCGTCGATCGGCCCGTGCCGGATTTCAGTGAGCAGCGTGACACTGGCGCGGAGGGCCTCGTAGTGGGAGTGCCCACCGAGTACTTCGGGGACGCAGTGGATGCCGGTGTACAGGCGCGTTGTAAGGAGGCAGTCGATGCATTGAAGGCGAACGGCGCCAGCATCCGGGAGGTGTCACTCCCCAACACCGCGTACGCTCTGTCCGCGTACTACGTGATCGCCACGGCCGAGGCGTCCAGCAACCTCGCGCGTTTCGATGGCGTCAGGTATGGCATCCGGGACAGCGAAGGGAAAGATCTAGGTGAAATGTATGAGCGGACGCGCACCGCAGGTTTCGGACCGGAGGTCAAGCGCCGGATTCTTCTCGGCACCTTCGCTCTGACGGCCGGCTACCACGATCAGTACTACGGGCGCGCTCAACATGCGCGAAGCTTGGTCTCCGCCGACTTTGAGACGGTCTTCGGCGGAGGGGTCGATGTCCTTTTCACGCCCACGTCACCGACCGTTGCCTTTCCGTTGGGTGAAAGGGTCCAAGATCCACTCCAGATGTACCTGGCCGATGTCTTTACGGTCACGGCCAACCTCGCCGGACTCCCAGCCATTTCGGTTCCGGTCGGTGCCTCCGATGGGCTTCCGGTAGGTGGCCAGTTGCTTGCACCTATGTGGGGAGAGACAACGCTCTTCCGTGCGGCGTTCGCTCTGGAAGCCGCTCTGAAGAGCGGCGATCACGATGAGTAAAAGGGGGATGCCGACCCATGAGGAGGGCCCATGAGCTGGGAGACGGTGATCGGCCTGGAGGTACACGTGCAGCTCCGCACGGCCGAAAAGCTCTTCTGCTCCGATAGCACCACCTTCGGTGAGGCGCCCAACAGCCAGGTCTGCCCGGTCTGCCTGGGTCTTCCCGGGGCTCTCCCGGTGCTCAATGGCGAAGCCGTCGATCTGGCGATCACCGCGGCCCTCGGTTTGGGTTGCCAGGTACACGAGGTGAGTGTCTTCGCGCGGAAGAGCTACTTCTATCCCGATCTTCCGAAGGGGTATCAGATCACCCAGTTCTCCGAGCCACTGGCGACGGCGGGCGTGGTTTCGGTGCAGTCGGAGGGTGAGACCCGCCCCATCCGGATCCGTCGCATACACATGGAGGAGGACGCCGGAAAGTCGATCCACGATCGCGTCCCGGACGGAACGGCGGTGGACCTCAACCGGACGGGTGTGCCGCTCGTCGAGATCGTAACCGAGCCGGACCTGCGTACTCCCGCTCAAGCGAGAACCTTCCTTCAGGAGCTCAAGCGCACGCTCGAGTACCTGGACGTCAGCGACTGCAACATGGAGGAGGGCAGTCTCCGAGTCGACGCGAATCTTTCGCTCCGGCCAGAGGGTGTCGGGGGGTACGGTGTGAAGACGGAGGTCAAGAATCTCAACTCTTTTTCAGCGGTAGAGCGTTCTGCGGTGGCCGAGGCCGATCGGCAGACCGCAATCCTCGACGCCGGCGGGGAAATCGTCCAGGAGACGCTCCTGTGGGACGAGCGGGACGGCACCCTTCGGTCGATGCGGTCCAAGGAAGAAAGCCACGACTATCGCTATTTCCCGGACCCCGACCTGCCTCCCCTCCGGTTCGACGCCGAACGGATCCGCCGGTTGGAAGCCGAGCTTCCCGAGCTCCCCGCCCAGCGGCGGATACGACTCATGGAGGAGCACGCTCTCGACGGCCGCGACGTAGACGTACTCATCGCGTCGCGTCCCCTGGCCGATTATTTCGAGGCGCTCGTCACGGTCGTGGGCGAGGCGAAGGCCGCGGCCAATTGGGTGATGGGGCCGCTCCTCAAGGAGGCCAATCGCGTTCAGCTGTCTGTCGAGGACCTGGGCATAGCCCCGCAGGGCTTGGCTGAGCTGATCGGGTTGGTGGAGGACAGTACGGTCTCGGGCAGCATGGGCAGGAGTGTGCTGGCTCAGATGGTCGATTCAGGAAAGACAGCTGCGGAGATCATCGAGACGAAGGGGCTATCGCAGGTTCAGGACTCGGACGAGCTCAGCGTCTGGGTGGACGCGGTGATCGAGGAGAACTCCGAAGAGGTCGAGCGGTACCGATCCGGAGAAGCCCGGCTTATGGGTTATTTCGTGGGCCAGACGATGCAGAAATCGCAAGGTCGTGCCGATCCTAAGGCACTTTCGGCGTTACTCCGTGCTCGTCTGGATCAATAGAGGGGTCGAGTTTGAAAGAGCCGTTTGTTGCGCCCCGCTGGGGCCAGAAAACGAGCTGGTCCTCGGGGAAGGGGAAGAACTCGTCGGCGCTCGCATGAAGGTGGGCCGGATCCTCGGCACCGCCTCGAGCCATAGCGAGACGCCGCACTTTTTTGGCAAGCTTCAGGTGCAATTCCCCGATGGGGTCGAGGTTGGCTGGTTGTGACTCGGCTCCCGCGACCAAGTAGTCGATCACGTACTCGAACGAGAGCGCGTGGTACGCCGACACGACCGGGGGAGGCAAATCGAACCGGGACCTTCGGAGTACCTGATCGAAAACCTGCTGCCAACGATCGTTGTCGGTGAACCGGATCATGCCCCGGAAGATTCTCCGGTTCGTTTGGAAGCTGAAAATCGTGTTGCTTAAAACTCTGTCGAAGAGTGCGTCCGCCTCGGAGTGGTCGTTTTCCATGACAAGGTGCCTGGCCTTCGCCAGATACTCCTCACCGGCATGGATGTCCATACGGTGTTCCCAATACGTATGACCCAGCGCCTGGGTTGTGCTCGTGATCAGGAGTTGGCGCGGAACGAAGAGGTTGTGAGCCACGGTGTCCGCCGCCAAGTGCGCGAGGTATCCGTAGCCGACCGCGGCGAGTCTCTGGCTGTCGGCGGCGGCCAGGATCTCCTCACCGATGTGCCAATGATGGCTGTGCCTCCCCTCGGGCACGTACTTCTTGGCGAAGGAAATGTCCGCCGCAATCGAGCCGTAGAGAAAATGAAGCGGATGGGACTCGATGATGGCGCGAACGGCCGGGGGGAGCAGATAGAGCGAAGCCAGCACGCCTTCGCCCAGAGCGATATGCGTCCCGGGGCCCCACGCCCAGACGGGCTCCGGAAGTAGGAGAATCCACGCCAGGGCTACCCCGAAGGCTGCGGCCGTCTTCACCCGCTTTCTGGGGCTTCCTTGGCCATCGCTTCACCCGCCTCATCTTCCACCGCATCTTCTACCTCATCATCGACCTCCGAGGCCCCTTCGACCTTGGCTTCCTCTTCGTCGACGTCCGAGTCCTCTTCGTTGGCGTCCGAGTCCTCGCTCCCCTCGAGGGGAGCCGGTTCTTGCGTGTCGGCTCCCCGGACTTCTCCGGCCAAACTCCCGCCGACGGTCTGCGCCCCGGCCCGGACACCCCGTACGATTGCAGCCGTATCGAGCAGAACGGACTCGGCCTCATCCTGCACCACGTCCATGAGCGCGTTGAACTCTTCGACGCGCTCCTCCATTCGCTCGGAGGCCTCTCCTAGACGATCGGACAGGCCGGATACCGACGCCCGGACCTTCTGGACGTCCTGGCGAACCAGGCCGGTGACGTACTCCACGTTCTCCGCCGCGACGCGGGCGCGCTCCGTCACCGGCTGGATGTGTTGTTGGAGTGACCGCAGCAGTTTCTTGAGTTGCAGAGCAACCAGGAGGATGACCACCAGGAGCAACACCGATATCAGGGTCATCACGACCGTTGAGACCTCCGCCGCGACTTGAAGGGACGTCGCTGCGGAGCCCGATGCCCCTTGCTGCAATGGAAAAACCGAGAGCGAAAGCAAACGTGTCGTCATGCCGAAAGGTAAAAGCTCAGGACGTGGATGTTCTAGTCTCTCTTTTTCATCGTCTACATCGTCCCCGATCTCAGGTGCGCTGCGCTGCACCCGGTGTCAAGCCGGTCAGCCGGAGCCGGCCCGATTGTTGCTGTGCTTAGGTGCAGGGGAATATGTTGGGCCCCGTCGCGGAGAGTGGGACCATGGGGCGTTGTTGGCGCGACCTACCGCAAGAAAGACTCGAGACACTGAAGGAGGCTATGCCGAGTTACATCGTTGAGGGCGGTCACTCGCTGAGCGGGCGGATTAGGCCGGCAGGCAACAAGAATGCTGCGCTCCCGGCTATCGCGGCGACCGTTCTGGCGTCGGAGCCGGTCACGCTCCAGAACATCCCGAGAATAGGCGATGTCGAGACGCTTCTGGAAATCGTCACATCCCTCGGTGCCGAGGTTCGCTGGGACGATGAGAACGCAGTTACGATCGATGCTACCTCGGTCTCTTCGGGGAGTGTGGACCGGGCCCTGAGCGAACGCATTCGGGCATCGCTTCTCTTGGCTGGGCCACTGCTGGCCCGTTTCGGGCGAGTCGATCTTCCGCCTCCCGGAGGAGACGTCATCGGACGCCGCCGAATGGATACTCATTTCCTGGCGTTCGAGGCACTGGGAGCATCCGTACGGCTGGCCGGCGGGTTCGAGATCGAGGCGCGAGAGCTCAGGGGTGCGGACTTCTTCTTGGACGAGCCCTCGGTCACGGCCACCGAGAATGCCATCATGGCGGCCGTCCTGGCCAAAGGGGAATCTTCCATCCGAAACTCCGCGGCAGAGCCTCATGTCCAGGATCTCTGCCATCTCCTCAATGCGATGGGTGGCCGAATCGAAGGAATCGGGACGAACCGGCTCCAAGTCTCCGGTGTGCCGGAGCTCGGGGGCGCCACGTTTGCGGTGGGTTCCGACCACATCGAAGCCGGATCCTTTGTAGGCCTCGCGGCAGTCACCGGGAGCGAAATCGTGGTGGAAGGCGCTCCCATCGAGCACCTCGATTCAACCCTTTTGGGCTTCAGGCGACTCGGAGTCGAGGTGAGCGTGGATGGGGATACGCTTACGGTTCACGGGGATCGCACGTGCCAGGTGGCGAGCGACGCTTTCGGTGCCGTGCCCAAGATCGATGATGGACCCTGGCCCGCGTTTCCGGCGGACTTGACGTCGATTGCGGTGGTGACCGCCACTCAGTGCACCGGCACCATCCTGGTTCACGAGAAAATGTTCGAATCCCGAATGTTTTTTACCGACAAGTTGGTCGGGATGGGGGCTCGCATCATCCTCTGCGATCCCCATAGGGCGGTTGTGGTCGGGCCCTCGGTACTTCAAGGAACGGTTTTGGAGAGCCCAGACATCCGCGCAGGTATGGCGATGCTGATCGCGGCCTTGGGTGCCCAGGGGACCAGCCGCATCCAACACGTGACCCAAATCGAGCGGGGCTACGAAAGGATTGACGAGCGGCTGAGGGCGTTGGGTGCTCGCATCGAGCGTGAGGATGTCCCGTAGACGATAACCTGACCGGAGTCCGCTACGGCCGATTCGCAGGTCCAAAGCAAGGGAGTGACGATGTCTGAGGAAGGGAATGGCGAGAACGGCAAGGAAGAGCCGGAAAAGGAAGAGCCGAAAGAGGAAGAGCAGCCCGAGGGCATCAAGGGTGGGATAAAACAGGGGCTCGGCATGCTCTCGGCGATGAAAGATGCAATCGAAGAAACCATAAAGGAGGCGAGAGAGCGTGGGGATCTGAGTCCCGATCGGGCCAAAGAGATGATGCGCAGTACGCTCGAGAAGGCTCAAGAGAAGGCTGGGGAAGCCCGTGATGCGCTCGATTTCGTCAAGCAGAAGGAATTCGACGCACTCAAGGAGGTCGTAGAGCGGATCGAAGTCAGGCTCGCTGAGATCGAGGGCGAGGGCAAGGACGAGAGGGAATCTGTGAATTCCTAGATCGCAGACGGGGGGACTCGTGAGCGCTCGAGGACTCTCTCTCGAGGACCGCCCAAGTCTTGAAAAGAAAAGACGTTGCGACTATTTTACGCCTAGTCTGGCCGCCCCGAGGGGGCGGCAATTTTTTAAGTGGGGGAGTTGTCCGCCCCCGCTTTTTTGTTCTCGGAGGGGTATCAAACCCTCCGAGTGGAGGGGAGCATGGCTCTAGCGAGGCCGAAGATCGAGCGTGAGGCAGAGGGTCGCCTTCTGGATCTGGGGATCGATCTCGTTTCGATGGATTGGGCGGGTAGTCGAAACCGGCCGGTCATTCGGCTCCGCATTGAGCGGAGTCCGATGGGTGACGCCCCGATGGGTGACGCCCCGATGGGTGACGCTCCGATGGGTGACGCCCCGATGGGTGACCCGCCGCCGGTGACGGTGGACGATTGCGCCCGGGTGAGCCGTGCGTTGGAGGGCTGGCTGGACGAGCATGACGAGATACCGGAACGGTATGTGTTGGAGGTCTCGTCGCCGGGGGTCGAGCGGCCGCTGACAAGGCCGGGCGATTGGGAGCGATTCACGGGCGAGCCGGTCGTCGTCCAGGGTTACGGCGTGCTCGCGGAGCGCTCCTCCCGGCTCGAAGCGGAGTTGTTGGGGTTCGACTCGGAGCCGGAGCCGACGGTTCGACTCCGGCTGGGAGATGGTGCAGAAGTGGAGGTGCCTCTTACGGATATCAAGGGAGCCCACCTTCTGTTCAAATGGAAGTGAGCCCTCATTGCTGAGGACATTATGATCGATGCAGGCCAAATCCTCGCGGCGTTCAACGACGTCGCTACTACGAAAAGCCTGACGCCCGACGAGGTGAACGACCTCCTCAAGGACGGCATCATGGCAGGCTTGTCTCGGATACATGGTCCCAACGTACAGGCTGAGATCACCATCGATGACACGTCTGGTGGATTGGGCATCGTGGTGCTCCGCCGCGTGGTGGAAGAGGTCGAGGATCCGTCGTCGGAGATCAGCCTCGAAGAGGCCCGCTGGGACGATGAGGGTTTCGAGGTCGGGGACGTGATGGAGATTCCTGTCGACTTTGAGGATTTCGGCCGAAACGCGGTGATGGCGGTGAAGCAGCGCATCGTGCAGTTGGTCCGTGAGAACGAACGCGACCGGATTCGGGACGAGTACGCCGATCGAGTTGGCGAGTTGTTATCAGGCGAAGTCCAGCAGATCGAGAGAGGCAAGATCGTTGTGATGCTCAACCGCTCCCCCGAAGCCGACGCGATCATCCCATGGAAGGATCAGAATCCTCGTGAGCGGTTCAGGCAGGGGGATCCCATCCGATGTGTACTCAAGAAGGTGGAGGAAACGCCCAAGGGACCTCGGCTGGTTCTGTCGCGGGCGGCCCCGATTTTCGTGGGCGCGCTCTTCTATCTCGAAGTGCCGGAGATTCATCAGGGCATCGTGGACATCAAGGAAATCGCTCGCGAAGTCGGTGGGAGAACCAAGATCGCCGTTTACAGCCGTGACGAATCGATCGATCCGGTGGGCGCATGTGTCGGTTTGCGGGGGTCCAGGGTCCAGGCGGTTGTTCAAGAGCTGGGGGGAGAGCGCATAGACATCGTGCCATGGCATGCTGAACCGGAGGTCTTTGCGCGGCGGGCTCTTGCGCCTGCTCGGGTCTCGAAAGTAATGAGCGATCAGGAGCGCCAGGTAATCACGGCCATCGTTGACGAGGATCAATTGTCTCTGGCGATCGGCCGAAACGGACAAAACGTAAGGCTCGCCTCGCAGCTCATCGGATGGCAGATCGACCTTTACGGATCACGGGAGTGGCTGGAGCTGGGTGCCGATTTGTCCTTGTTCAAGCGGGAGTCGGAGGAGGATGCTTTCGAGACGTCCGACTTCGCGCTCGCCGAATTGGATCTGACGCCAGAGACTCTGAGTGCCCTCGCTGTTGGCGGATATAGCACGTTCTTGCAGATCATCGACTTCGACCGCGACGCGTTCCTAGCCATCGAGGGTCTCGGTGAGACGGAAGCCGATCAGTTGCTCGCGTTGATCGATGAGTTGACGGTTGTCGCCGATGACGCTCCCGTGGTGGCGGAAGACGCCGAGGCAGAGGGGGCCGCTGACGAAGAGGGAGCCGCTGAGGAAGAGGGAGCCGCTGAGGAAGAGGAAGCCGCTGAGGAAGAGGGAGCCGCTGAGGAAGAGGGAGCCGCTGAGGAAGAGGGAGCCGCTGAGGAAGAGGGAGCCGCTGAGGAACAGGGAGCCGTTGAGGAAGAGGTAATCGCCGCAGAAGAGGAAGCGGCCGCTTCAGACAGCGAAGACGATGAAGGGAGTCCTGACGGGGCTGATGCCCAGGCAGTGGAGGACGCCGAGGTCGAGGAGGCCGCCGAGCCAGAGGGTGAGAATGAGGCACATGGGTGACCCCATGGCTCTTCTCGGGATGGCTCGACGTGCCGGCGCGCTCGCTTATGGAACCGGGTCGACGAGGCGGGCCATCAAGGAGGGCCGCGCGCGGTTGGTCCTGTTCGCGCAGGATGCCTCTGAGACGCAACGAGACAAGGTGATGAAGCTTCTTCGTCACGGGAAAACACCTCGTGCGACGCTCGGGACACGTGAGGCATTGGGCTCGGCCGTGGGATCAGTGCCGGTTTCCGCGGTGGCCGTGACGGATAGGGAGTTCGCGAAGGAGTTGGTGACCCGGCTCGGTTTGGAGCCGGCAATATCAGTCGAAAGTGGGCTGCGGAGGTAAACGAAGCGGATGCGCGTTGCAGAATTAGCGACTGACCTCGGGGTTTCATCCGGCGTATTGATGAGCCTCCTTCGTACGCTGCGGATTTCCGCGACGAACGAGGACGCCATCGTCAGCGACGGGGATGTCGCTCTCATTCTGGCTCGCCTCGAGCGTGAGCGGCGGAGCGGGCACAAGGATACGGCAGAGGCCATCGAGGCGGCCATCGTGGACGCGAAGCCTGCTGCTGGAAAGCGTCGCCGTCGCCGTAAGAGCGAGCCGCCCTCGGAGCCTGAGCCCGAGGCCCTGCCAGAGGTCGACGGGGCGGACGAGGCCGAGGCGGCAGAGGTGGCAGACGTGGAAGAGACCCTTGCAGAGGTGGAAGAGGCCGTAGAGGTGGCAGAGGTGGCGGCGAGCGGCGCAGATGGCGACGAGGATTTCGCCGAGGCGCTCGAGCCTGTTCCGGACTCGGGGGCAGCGGATGCCGTGGATGTAGAGGACGAAGCTGCTGTGGAGCTCGATGTCGTTGCCGACACCGAGCCTGTTCCAGCCGACCCGGTGGAGCCCCCTCTCGAGATGGAGCCTGAGTCCGAACTGGAAGAGGAGGCCGAAGAGACACCTGTTGCCGGACCTGCTGAAATCGCTCCGGAAGCACCGCCGCCGCCACGGCCGGAGCCGGCACGGAAGGGCGCGTCCGACGGACCCGCCCGGGTTATTCGTCGCCCCAAGTTGACGGCCTCCTCCGGAACGGCCGGACAGGTTCGTGTCCAGGCGGAGGGGTACACGCCCGATGGCCAGCGGAGCAAGCGGCAGAGGAAGGGTAAGAAGCGCCAACGCGTGGATCAGAGTGCCGTCCAAGAGAACATCCAGCGCGTTATGGCTCAGCTCAAGGGTGGAGGCAAGAAGCGCCGCCGGAAGGGATCCGTACCCTCCAAGGAGGAGCGCGAGGCCGCAGAAGAGGAGGCCCGCGAGGAAGAGGAGCGCGAGCGGAAGATCGTGCGGGTGAACGAGTTTCTAACCGTATCGGAGTTGTCCGACCTCGTCGAAGTATCGTCCATGGAGCTGATCGGGTCCGCATTCAAGAACCTGGGGCTCGTGGTCACCATCAATCAGCGCCTCGACTTCCCCCAGATCGAATTGCTCCTCGATGAATTCGGATGCACGGCGATTCGCGAGGAGGAGTACAGCCACCACGAAGACACGGTGGAGGATGAGGATGTAGAGGGCGATCTGAAACCGCGGTCGCCGGTCGTGACCGTCATGGGGCATGTCGACCACGGTAAGACGCTCCTGTTGGATTCGATCCGGGAGTCCAACGTTGTGGCAGGCGAGTCGGGCGGTATCACGCAACACATCGGTGCCTACCACGTCGAGTTGGACGACCGCCGTATGATCACGTTCCTGGATACGCCGGGTCACTCCGCCTTTACTGCCATGCGTGCACGAGGTGCGGAGATCACCGATATCGTGGTTCTAGTGGTGGCCGCGGACGACTCGGTCATGCCGCAAACCAAGGAAGCGATCAGCCACGCTCGGAACGCAGGCGTACCCATCGTCGTTGCGGTGAACAAAATCGACCTCCCCGCGGCGGATGTGTCCAAAGTCAAGCAGGAGCTTCTTCAGCAGGATGTCCAAGTCGAGGAGTTCGGTGGGGACGTATTGAGCGCAGACATCTCGGCGAAGACCGGGGAAGGGATCGACGAGCTTCTGGAGAAGGTTCTGCTCCAGGCCGAGTTGTTAGAGCTGAAGGCGAATCCCGACCGAAATGCCATGGGCACTGTGGTCGAGTCCGAGTTGGATGTGGGAAAGGGCTCGGTGGTTACGATCCTGGTAACGAAGGGCACCCTTCGCGTGGGAGAGGCCTTCGTCGTCGGGAACTTCGAGGGTCGCGTGCGTGCCATGCTGGATGAGCGCGGTAATCAGGTGGAGGAGGCTGGGCCGGCAATCCCCGTGCAGATTCTCGGGACGGCCGGCGTTCCGCAGGCCGGAGACACGTTCCAGGTCATGGCCGCCGACACGGCGGGCGAGATCGCCCAGAGCCGGATGCGCCTGGATCGGGAGAAGCAGCTTCGACTCAAGGAGCGTGGGGTCAAGCTGGGGGACTTCTCTGGCATGGTGGCTGAGGGTACGGCGGATACGCTACCGCTCATCATCAAAGCGGACGCCGACGGCTCCGTGCAGGCGTTCTCAGACGCGTTGGAGCACCTCGGGACCGCCGAGGTGAAGGTCCAGATCGTTCACCGGGCGGTGGGAGCGATCAACGAAGAGGATGTCTTGCTCGCCGGGACGTCCGGGGCGGTAATCCTCGGCTTCCGGGTCCGTCCGAACACGAATTCGCGCAAGAACGCCGAGCGGGATGGCGTCGAAATCCGCATCTACGACGTGATCTACGAGGGTGTCGACGAAATTCGCTCTGTGCTTGAAGGAATGCTGGCTCCTGAGCGCAAGGAGCACATCACCGGATCCGCGGAGGTTCGCGAGGTCTTCAAGATCAGGAAGGTCGGTACGATCGCGGGCTCCGAGGTCATTGACGGCGTCGTCGACCGGAAGTCGGGTGTGCGGCTCATTCGCGAGGGCATCGTGGTCTACGAAGGCGAGGTGTCTTCGCTGAGGCGCTTTAAAGACGACGTCAAGGAGGTCCGAGAGGGCCTCGAGTGCGGCATCGGCATCGCCAACTTCAACGACATCAAGGTGGGTGATGTGATCGAGTCCTTCACCGTCGAAGAGGTGGCGCGGAGCCTCGAAGAGGCGACGGTTTAGGGGGAGGAGATAGACGGCGTGCTCGTTGCAGGCTGCTCCTGGGATCTCTCACTTCCGGAGTGTAGCTCCCTCAAGGACAAGCGGAGGGTCGTCAAGTCGTTGAAGGATCGAATCCGGGGTCGATTCAACGTTTCCGTAGCTGAAACGGCTCACCAAGATGTTTGGACCCGCGCCCAGCTCTCAGTCGCGCTTGTAACCACCGATGGCGGATTGGCCGACTCCATTCTCTCCAAGTTGGATCGTTTTATCGAGGGTGAGCACCGGGTGGTGATTCTCTCGGCGCACAAGGCGCGCTACTGATTTCTCCATGTCTGCATCCCCAAAATTTCGCGACTGGCCTTGACTCTCGTGTTCCGGCACACCAAACAGACGTGATGGACACTCAGAACCGACGATTGGCCCGGCTGAACGAACAGTTCCGTCGGGAAATTACGGCGATACTACGCCGAGCAGTCCGAGATCCGCGGGCTCAGGATGTGGTCGTGAGC
This sequence comes from Longimicrobiales bacterium, assembly GCA_965249775.1. Taxonomy (GTDB): domain Bacteria; phylum Gemmatimonadota; class Gemmatimonadetes; order Longimicrobiales; family Gaopeijiaceae; genus UBA822. Next base: position 964,256 of record OZ252253.1, on the reverse strand, counting down.
TCGGTCGAAGTTACGTCCGACCTTTGGCTTGCGCGGGTTTATGTGCGTCTCGAGGGTGAGGACACGGATTGGACCGATGCGCTTCGGGGCCTCGACGCCGCAGCGAATTTCATTCGACGGGAGCTCGCGGCTGTGCTGCACATACGCCGGATCCCGGAGCTGAGGTTCCTGGAAGACAAGACGCTCGCGAACGCGGATCGAATTGAGGAAATCCTTAGAGGACTCGACGTGGGTCCGGACGAGGAGGACGCCCCCCCTGGCGATACGAAGGATCGCACGGACGGCGGTACGGAGAAGCCGGGTGACGGCTGATGGGGCTTACGTGCCCGAGGGGGGAGGAGCCCTTCTCGTTGACAAGCCTGAGGGACCCACTTCGCACGACGTGGTAAGTTGGGCTCGAAAGTCCCTGGGCGTACGGCGTATCGGTCACACAGGGACGCTGGATCCTTTCGCTTCCGGACTCCTGGTTCTGCTGGTCGGCCCCGTGACGCGGCTGGCCGAGTACCTGTCCGTTCTCCCCAAGCAATATGAGGCTCTGATGTGGCTGGGAATCCGCACGGACACACATGACGCCGAGGGCAGGACGTTAGGCGTCCAGGATTTGGGAGAGGAGCTCACCCGGGAGCTGATTGAAGCAGAATTGGCCACCTTCGAGGGGTGCGTCCAACAGGTCCCTCCACAATTTTCGGCGAAGAAGGTAGGGGGCGAGAGGATGTACAAGAGGGCTCGTCGAGGCGACAATGTTCAACTCTCCCCCGTCGATGTGGAGATTTTCGAGATTCGGATGACCGACTTCGCTCCCCCCGAGATCGGCTTCACGATGATCTGCTCGAGTGGCACCTACGTCCGAGCGGTCGCGAGAGATCTTGGGGATCGTCTCGGGGTTGGGGCCCATCTTACGGTGCTCCGCCGAATCGCGGTCGGGGGGTTCTCAGTAGACCGTGCCGTGCCCGGCGACCTGCTCAGGGACGGCTCACCGGATCCGACCCATTGGGTCGAGCCGGCGGCCACGGTGGCTCACTTGACGACGACCCGTGTGGATGCGGACGCCGCGCGATGGCTTCGTCAGGGAAGAGCGATTCCATGGTCGGGAGAGGCCGATCCGGAAATCGGCGACCCCATCGCCGTAATGGACGAGGCGGGCTTGGTCGGCATCGCCGAGATCCGGAACGGGTGCCTCGCGCCGAAGAAGATTCTCACATGACGGAATACGCGATCGACCCGACGCTCCCTCCCGGTCTCCCCAGGGACGGCCGTAAAGCGGTGGTCACGATAGGGACGTTCGATGGCGTTCATCGAGGCCATTGGGCGGTGCTGTCAGAGATTCGGCGCAGGGCCGAGGCGGTAGGCGGAAGGAGCGTCTTGGTGACGTTCCACCCTCATCCGCTCACGATCGTTCGTCCGGAGTGGGCTCCACCGATGCTGACCACTCCGGTGGAGAAGAAGGAAATTCTGGCCGAATCCGGGCTCGACTACGCCGTCTTCCTAGCGTTTACGCCCATGCTGGCCGCGTACACTCCCCGCCGCTTCGTCGAGGAGATCTTGGTGGAACGTGTGAACGTCGGTGAGTTGGTCGTTGGATACGACCACCACTTCGGAAAAGGGCGCGAAGGGAACGCCGAAATGCTCAAGGTGCTCGGAACAGAGTTGGGGTTCGCCGTCGATGTCGTCGGCCCGGTCGGCTCGAAAGGGGACGCCATCTCTTCCACGAAAATCCGTAATGCCCTGTTGGAGGGAGACGTGGAAACCGCACGAAAGGGTTTGGGCCGTCCGTACTCCCTTCGCGGGTTGGTGGTACGTGGTGAACAACGGGGCCGGACGCTGGGCTTCCCCACGGCCAATCTCGAGGTTCGGGGAGGGGGCGAAGGTGGGAAGCTCATCCCCCCGCCCGGCATTTATGCCGTGCGGGGCACGGTTCGCTCGGGCACGTTCGACGGTGCGCTTCACATCGGGCCCCGGCCGACGTTCCGCGGGTCGCCACCGACCATCGAGTTGCACCTTCTCGGCTTTGCTGAAGACATCTACGGGGAGGAGGTCCGGGTGGACTTCGTGAAGTACTTGAGGGAGGTCCGCCCGTTCAAGACGAGCCAAGCTCTTGTCGAGCAGATGAAGGAAGATGTCGAGCAGGCCCGTGCGGCGCTGGAAGGCAGTTGAAGGAGTACAGCGGGTGACGGATGGGGTGTGATTCGAGCGGATGAGCGCCCCGCCGTTGTTGCCGCACAGGTCTGACGCTAGCTTAAGTGGCTATTCACATGAAGCATGATGAGCTTCCCTTGTAGCGCAGACTCCTGCGGAGGCACAGAACAAATGACGATCAGTCGAGAAGACATCATCAAGAAGTATCAGCTCCACGACGGTGACGTCGGGAGCGCTCCCGTCCAGGTTGGGATCCTCACGGCGCGTATCAACGACCTTCGGTCGCACTTCGACGCGCATAAGAAGGATCACCACAGCCGCCGCGGCCTCCTCAAGATGGTGGGCCGCCGTCGGCGCCTTCTGGAATACCTGAAGCGCACGGACGTCGAGCGATACCGTGAAATCATCGCGGATCTGGGACTCCGTCATTAGCGTTTGACAGCAGGAGCCAGGAGAATCGGCCCAACCAAATTGCTGCATTCGGCCGGGCACCTCGTGCCCCGCCGGGGCACTTTAGTGCCCCCGTTGCGGCGGTCGATCTCTCTTCGGACCCCTGCTGGAAGATCCGATCGGGAACGTCCCGACGGAATCATGGTGCGTGACGGGGTGGTCCCGTCCGCCTGACAGCAGAGAAAAGAGAATATGATTCAGAGAATCGAACGCCAGTTCGCGGGGCGCACATTGAGCCTCGAGTTCGGGCGCATGGCCCGGCTTGCCCAAGGGTCTTGCCTGGTCCAGTACGGCGACACGGTTGTGCTTTGCGCCGCTACGGTGCAGGACAGTCCAAGCCACCTCCCGTTTTTCCCCCTGACCATCGAATTCCAGGAAAAGAGCTATGCGGCCGGGAAGATTCCCGGTGGCTTCTTCAAGCGGGAGGGCCGCCCGAGCGAGAACGCGATTCTGTCGGCGCGCCTGACGGATCGGCCGATCCGGCCGCTGTTTCCTACGGGATTCCAGCACGAGACGCAGGTCGCCTGTTTCGTGCTCAGTACCGATCAGGAAAACAACGCCGACGTACTGGCCATGCTTGGCGCTTCGGTCGCGCTCAACATGTCGAAGGTCCCTTTCAACACGTTGGTGGCGACCGTGCGCCTCGGACGGATCAAGGGTACGTGGGTACTCAATCCCACGTTTCAGCAGCTCGAATATTCCGACCTCGACATCGTGGTCGCGGGCACCGAAGACGCCATCCTGATGGTGGAAGGCGGCGCGGTCGAGGTCCAAGAAGCCGAGATCCTGGAGGGGCTGGAAACGGCGCATGAGGGCATCAAAGAGCTCATCGACATCCAACGTGAGCTGCTAGAGGGACACACGGTCCCCGACATGGACTGGTCGCCGATCGAGCCCGATCAGGACCTCGCGGCCAAGGTGACAGAGATGGCTCAGAGCCGGATCGATGAGGCGCTGACCCTGTCGGACAAGGCCGAGCGGAACCAGGCGATGGCTGCGGTCGCCGAGGACGTGATCAGCCGCTTGACTGAAGAGGACGAGGCGTACAGCGATCACGAGAAGTCGGTCAAGGAGGTCCTTCGCACGATCGAGAAGCGCTCCATGCGGCGGCGCATCCTGGATCAAGGCGAGCGGGCTGATGGTCGCGACCTCGATGAGGTTCGACCCATCACGTCGGAGGTCGGCGTGCTGCCCCGGACGCACGGCTCGGCGCTGTTCACGCGTGGCCAGACGCAAGCATTGGTAGCCACGACACTCGGTACCTCTCGAGACGAGCAGCGGATCGACACGATCGACAGCGCCGAAGAGGTCACCAAGTCGTTCATGCTCCACTACAACTTCCCGCCGTTTTCGGTGGGCGAAGCGCGCCCCTACCGTGGCACGTCGCGGCGTGAGCAGGGGCATGGGGCGCTGGCAGAGCGAGCCATCCGTCCGCTTCTTCCGGCCTACGACGACTTCCCCTATACCATCCGGATCGTCTCGGACATCCTGGAGTCGAACGGCTCATCGTCGATGGCTTCGGTCTGTGGCGCGTCGCTCGCGCTCATGGATGCCGGTGTACCGATGAAGTCGGCCTGCGCCGGCGTCGCCATGGGGCTGATCAAGGAGGGGGACGAGGTCGCGGTCCTGACCGACATTCTCGGACTCGAGGACGCCTTAGGTGACATGGACTTCAAGATCGCGGGGACGAGAGAGGGTGTGACGTCCATCCAGATGGACATCAAGATCGAGGGATTGACGCACGACATCCTGAAGACCGCCCTCGAGCGGGCTCATCGGGGTCGGATGCACATCCTCGACCACATGGACCAGGCCCTCGCGGAGCCGCGGGACGATCTCTCGCAGTACGCCCCACGGATCGTGAGCATTCAGATCAATCCCTCGAAGATCGGTGATATCATCGGTCCCAAAGGGAAGACGATCCGCGCCATTCAGGAAGAATCCGGCGCGAAGATCGACATCGATGACACGGGCTTGGTCAAGATCGCGGCGGTCTCCGGTGAGGCCGGAGCTCGCGCTCGGGAGATGGTCGAGGCGATCGTTCAGGAGCCCGAGGTCGGGAGAATCTACGAGGGCCCGGTCAAGAACACGACGTCCTTCGGTGCCTTCGTCGAGATCGTTCCGGGCGTGGAGGGGCTGTGCCATATCTCCGAGCTTGCCGAGGGCCGAGTGGAGAAGACCGAGGACGTGCTGAACCGGGGTGACATCACTCGCGTGAAGCTTCTCTCCATCGATGAGAAGGGCCGTCTCCGTCTCTCCCGGAAGGCCGCGCTGGCAGAGGACGCAGCGGGAGGGGCCGGCGGCGGCACCGGAGGTGCCGAAGGCGGCCCAGAGGGCGGCCCAGAGGGCGCCACAGGGTCCGACGAGGGCGGGTCCGAGGAGGGCAGGTCCGAGGAGGCTCAGGGCTGAACCCCCGGCGGGCCGAAATGCGTGAAGCCGCAATGCCTGAAGCCGCAATGCGTGAAGCGTCACTCGACAACGGCATACGCGTCGTAACCGAGCGAAGACCCGACGTACGATCGGCCGCGGTGGGTGTCTGGGTCGACCAGGGTTCCGCCCATGAGACGCCCGAGTCGAGTGGCGCGAGCCACCTGATTGAGCACCTCGTGTTCAAGGGCACGGAGCGCCGGACCGCCCACGAGATCGCTCTCTCCCTCGAATCGCTCGGGGGAAGCCTCGACGCTTATACGACTCGTGAGCACACGAGCTATCAGGCCCATGTGCTCGACGAGCATTTGCCGGTGGCGCTCGACGTACTCTCGGACCTGGTTCTCCATCCGCGCTTGGATCCCGCCGACCTGGAACTGGAAAAGGACGTCGTGATCGAGGAAATCGCCGGGGTCGAGGACACGCCCGACGACCTGGTCTTCGATCTCCACGGTGCCAAGTTCTGGAACGGCCATACCTATGGGCGACCGATCCTCGGCACACGCGAGACCGTGCGAGCCTTCCAAATCGACGAGCTTCGCTCTCTCCACTCAGAGCGATACCGGGGGCGAAACATCGTCCTGGGATGCGTGGGCAATATCGAACATGAAGAGGTGATGAACCGGTTGACCGAGCTCTTCGGTGACGTGGTTCCGGGAAGTGCGTCGCAGCAGATCGCGAAACCCGCGAAAACGACGTCCGGTCGGAGTTCGGTCGTCCGGGATGCCGCCCAGGCCCACCTGGTGATCAGTAATTCGACTCCGCCCTATACCGATCCGATCCGGAACGCGCTCATCTTGATCTCGGGAGCCTTCGGTGGTGGCATGAGCTCCCGGCTGTTCCAACGGATTCGCGAAGAGTTGGCTTTGGCCTACACCGTATTCTCCTTTCAGTCATTCTACAGCAAGGCCGGAATCGCGGGTGTGTATGTGGGAACCAGGCCGGAGGCGTGCGAGCAAGCGTTGGAAGGGATTCTGAGTGAGTACGCCAAATTGTGTGAGCACGGAATCACGGGTGAGGAGCTCGAACAGGCCAAGAGTCACGCGAAGGGCCGCTGGATCTTGGCTATGGAGTCGACGGGGGCGAGACTACTTCGTCTGGTCGGCTTTACGCTGCGTGGTGAGCCCTATCGGGACCTGGACGAATCTCTCGCCCGGATCGACGCAGTGACCTTGGAGGAAGTGAACGCCGCCTGCCAGCGTTTTTACAACCCCGAGGACCAGTTCACCCTGACCCTGGGACCTGCCTGACGATGCCTCCGCTCGAGCAGGGATTTCTGAGCCCCCCCGACCAGGCGTAGCTCGGGTGCCCGACGCAGTCCGTTTCAAGCGGCTTCCTCAAAACCAGGATCTGCCGCTCCCTTCGCGAGCCACGCCCCATGCGGCCGGATATGATGTCCGGTCGGCCGAAGAAGATTTCGTCCTCGCTCCGCAGGAGATCCGGTTAGTCTCGACGGGTCTCGAGATGGAGCTCCCTGACGGGATGGAGTGTCAGGTGCGGCCCCGGTCCGGCCTCGCCCTACGCCACGGTGTCACTCTCCCGAACAGTCCCGGAACCATTGATCCGGACTACCGGGGTGAGCTCAGAATCATTCTGCAGAACGGCGGCTCTGAGCCCGTCACTTTCATCCGGGGCGATCGGATCGCCCAGCTGGTTTTCCATCGCTTTTCTTCGCCCGAGGTGATCGAGGCGTCAGAGTTGGGTGCTACGGCAAGGGGCGAAGATGGCTTCGGGAGCACGGGAATCGAGTGAACATATGGCGCGGATCGCTGAACCGCCCAGTGAAAATTCCTTGACGTAAAATCTCTTGTAGGCATCTTGAGGCATAGCGGTATGATATCTGCATGTAGCGGCCACCCTAAGGACTTTCGACAACCTTGAACTTCGCCCAGTGGTTGGAAGCGGGCCGGCTGATCCCGGTAAACGACATCGCGGTGGATCTGGGGACGGCCAATACGTTGGTGTACGTGAAGGGCGAAGGGATCGTTCTCAACGAACCCTCGGTGGTCGCGATCGAGAAGGGGTCGGGCCGGATCATGGCGATCGGCCTCGAGGCCAAACGCATGTTGGGACGCACGCCTGAGGCCATCGAAGCCGTGCGGCCGCTCAAGGATGGCGTGATCGCGGACGTCGATATCACCGAGATGATGCTCCGCCACTTCCTCAAGCAAGTCACAGCGAAGCGGGTTCTGCGCATCAAGCCTCGGGTTGTGGTCGGTGTGCCGTCCGGGATCACGGAATTGGAGCGGCGTGCGGTCCGTTCGAGCGCCATTTCGGCGGGCGCCAAGGCGGTCTACATGGTCGCAGAGCCGATGGCTGCCGCTATCGGAGTGGGCCTTCCCGTGGAGACTCCCACGGGCAACATGGTGATCGACATTGGCAGTGGAACCACCGAGATCGCGGTCATCGCCCTCGCGGGCATCGTGTCAAACACATCGATCCGGGTAGGGGGCGACGAGTTCGATGCGGCGATCGTCACCTTCCTTCGCAAGAATTACAACCTCCTGATCGGCGAGCCGACTGCGGAGGCCATCAAGATTCAAATCGGCTCCGCCTTCGAAGCAGGAGAGGAGCGGGAGATGGACGTGAAGGGTCGGGATCTGGTGAGTGGGATTCCCAAGACCGTCCACGTTCATTCCCAAGAAATACGTGAGTGCATCCAGGAACCGATCCAAGCGGTCGTCGAAGCCGTCCGGCGGGCTTTGGAGATCACTCCGCCCGAGCTCTCGAGTGACATCGTGGATCGGGGCATTGTGATGACGGGAGGCGGCGCCCTCATCCGCGGTATGGATCGACTCCTGCAGCATGAGACGAACTTGCCAATCCATGTGGACGAGGAGCCCCTCAGTTGTGTGGTGCGTGGCGTAGGCCGAATTCTCGATGACCTTCACAAGTATCGTACGGTGCTGGCGACATAGGAGATATTGACCTATCTGGTCGGGGTCTAGTTAGGGACCATGCCCAACTACAAGAGCGATAGCAACGGATCCGGAAAGGCCCAAAGCGGTTACATCGCCTTCTTCTTTTTCGTGCTTTCTGTGGTCGCCCTCTACCTCCCCGATCCCTTCCAAGATGACGTAGCCTCGCGTTTGCGCGGCAGCGTGCTTCGACCCTTCATCCTCACCCAGGAGGGTTTGGTCCAGAGAAGCATCCACGCGGAGGACACCGAAGTCCTTCAGGCGCGCGTCGACTCCCTCGAGGTCGTGATAGCGAACAAGAGCACGCTGTCCGAAGAGAATGAGAGGCTACGGACCCTCCTCGGGCTGTCGGACGCGAATCCGGCTCAATACCGGCCGGCAAGTGTCAGCAGGTCCAGCACGCCGGGTTCGGAGAGCATGTTCCTGCTCGACGTGGGAACCGACCGTGGGGTGACAAGCGGTTCCCCCGTGATCATGGGGCGGGGGCTCCTGGGCCGGGTGCTCGAGGCTCAGGCCACAGGCGCGACGGCCATGGACTGGACGCATCCTCAGTTCTGGGTCAGCGCGATGACGGAGGATGGCTCGATCTATGGAGGTGTCGAGGCGTCTCGCGGGCGTTTCCGCGAGGCCGATCGGTTGCTTTTGGACGGGATTCCGTTCCACCAAGAATTGGAGCCGGGGGTGGTTCTGGTCACCAGTGGCCTAGGGGGTGTCTATCCCCGCGGGATCCCGATCGGTGTGGTGATCGAAGAGTCGGCCACACAGGAGGGTTGGAGTAGATCCTACTGGTTGCGGCCCTTCGTGTCGCCCGGGGAGGCCACGCACGTCCTCGTGTGGGTGTCGGAAGAAGGGGACTCCAGTGATGCCAACCTGTTGTTGGAAGACGGCCCTCTGATCCGGGGGCCGGCGGCGCGCGAGGAGCCTTCTCAAGGCACGGACGACCCGGAAGCCAGAACGCGTCGGTGAAAAACCCGCGGCGGATCTGGGGTGTTGTGGGTCTCTTGATCCTCTTGCATTTCGGTCTCCATGTGAGCCTGGATCTTGGGGAGAGCGCGCCGGATCTCCTCGTCGTGGCTCTCCTCATCGCGGCGAGGGAGGTGGACATCGGGTGGGCCGCCGGGCTCGGGCTCCTGTTGGGGCTTCTCGAGGACGCCTTCTCCGTACTGGCGTTTGGCGCCAACACGTTCGCCTTGACCCTCGTGGGAATGGGCGGCGCGCAGACCAGGGATCTCTTCGTGGGCGATTCCCTTTTCTTTCTGACGTCGTACCTGGTGTTGGGGAAGTTGGGAAGGGATCTCCTACATTGGGTTGCGGTAGGGGAGGGTTTGAGAGAATCCTTTGTTGAGACGATGCTGATTCAATCTCCGATCGCCGCGCTCTATGCGGGTGTTGTGGGGTTGGTCGTGATCGCGATCAGTGGCCTGAGATGGGAGACGGTCCGATGAGGCTGGTACATCCGCACAGCAGACGCCAGCGGGCGAACGGGGCCCTCGGTGTCATCGCGCTCGTCCTCGGTGTGCTGGCCCTCCAGTTCTTCCGCGTCCAGATGCTTCAGTCGAACGACTATATGCTCCAGTCGGAGTCGAATCGACTTCGACCTCTCCCGGTTGCCGCACCCCGCGGAACTATTTTCGATCGCAACGGCCGGGTCATAGCGGACAACGTTCCGGGATACGTCGTCTACGTCCTCCGGGAATCTCGTGAGTCCACCCGAGAGACCTTGGAGAAGGTTAAGCCCCATTTGGGACTTTCCGACGAAGGGATCGAGCTCCTGATGGAGCGGTACCAGCGATGGGAGCCTCTGGTCGTCGAGATCGATGCCGATTTCGAGGCGGTCTCCGTCCTCCAGGAGAGGCGGGAAGATTTTCCCGGTATCGTCATTCAGATGTGGCCGAAGCGCCGCTACGTCGGGGGGAACGCGGTCTCTCATGTCCTGGGCTACGTCAATGAGATCACCGCCGAAGAGCTCGCCGAACCTCGCTTTTCAGAGTACGAGCCCGGCCTCTTGATCGGTAAGGTGGGAATCGAGCGCCAGTACGAGGAGCGACTCCAGGGGCGCCGGGGCGTGCGGTATCTCGAGGTCGATGCTCTGGGCCGAATCGTGGGGTCCCTCGCGGGCATCGACGAAGACCCTGGGGATCCGGGCGAGGATATCCGGCTCACATTAGATCTCGATTTGATGGAGTGGATTCACAGCATCTTCCCGGACACATTAGCGGGAGCGGTGGTCGCCTTGGATCCGGCGGATGGCGGCGTGCTGGCGTTGTATTCCGCTCCTACCTTCGATCCGAACGCTTTCGTGAGCGGGTTGGCCCCAGAGGAGTGGGCCGTACTCGAATCGGATTCGCAGAATCCCTTGTTCAATCGGCCCGTAATGGGACGCTATGCGCCCGGCTCTACCTGGAAGCTCGCGGCCGCGGCGATCGGCCTCGAGCTGGGTGTGGTGGGCCCCCGCGAACACATGCCCCTCCCTTGCACGGGGGGATTGGAAATCGACGGCGAGTTCCGGGGGTGCTGGCTCGCGGAGGGTCACGGTTTTCTAGATATGGCGGGCGCCATAGCCGAATCGTGTAACGTGTATTTCTACCAACTCGGTCAAAAGATTGGGCTGGACCCGCTGCTCGAGGAGGGTACGCGGATGGGTTTCGCCCAGCAGTGCGGCATCGACTTGCCTGAGGAAAACCGCGGCATCTTTCCGGAAGGGCGGGAGTTCTGGGAACGTCGCTTCGGGGAGACTCCTCAGGAAGGTGAGGTTCTAAGTCTGGCCATCGGGCAGGGCCCCAACGACCAGACGCCGCTCAAGATGGCACAGTTCTATCTCGCGTTGGCCAGGAACGGCACGGCGCCGACGCCCCACTTGCTGGAAGATCCCAATCCGACTGAGGGTTGGCGCCTCAACATTTCGAACGAGAGTATCGAGGTACTCCGGGAGGGCCTGCGGGGGGTCACGTCTCCGGGTGGCACGGCGTGGTATCGGGCGTCTCTGGAACACTGGGACGTGATCGGCAAGAGCGGAACGAGTCAGAACGCCCAGGATAGTCTGCGCGCGCATGCCTGGTTTGCCGGCATGGCCGGGCCCTGGGGCGCCGATCCGGAAATCGTAGTGGTGGCGCTCGTGGAACACGGAGAAAGCGGGTCGCGAATAGCGGCGCCGCTTGTGGCGAAGACCGCGGACTATTACTTGCGCCGCGAGCATGGGATTCCCATCGACACGATTCAGACGCTCGCGGAGCATGATGCGGCCGGGCGGCCGGCTCCCTGGGCTCGGAGATGAGACGGGGCCGCACCGCGGTGTTCGTGCATCACCCATCAGGCACGTCCCGATTGATCGTCGATGATCGGTAACCTCTTCAAGCGCTGGGTGGGCGATCCCGCCCTGTTCCTGGCCGTGCTCCTCATGACGTCCTTCGGCGTCGCCATGATCTACTCGGCCGGCGTCCTGAACATTCCGAGCGAGATCACGGAAGGCGCCTGGATCCGCCAGCTTCAATGGGTGGCGATCGCGCTCGTCGCGTTCACGGTCATTCGCCAGATCGCCCCTCGGTGGATCGAGTGGGTTGCGGTGCCCGCCTACGTTGTAAGCATCATCCTGCTCGTGGCCACCCTCATCTGGGGGACCGGCTCGGGGACGGCTGCCGGGGTGAGGAGCTTTTTGGACCTCGGCCTCATTCGATTTCAGCCTTCCGAATTGGCCAAGCTCGCCACGGTCCTCGCTTTGGCACGGTACTTGGGGACTCGCCCGGAAGATCCTGTGACGCTTCGGGCACTTGTGAATCCCGCGGCCATCGTGGGAGTACCGCTCGTGCTCGTCATCCTGCAACCCGATCTCGGCACGGCCCTGGCCTTCGTAGGCATCTTGTTCGCGGCCCTGTTTTGGGCCGGGGCGCCGACGTGGTTGCTGCTGCTGCTATTGAGCCCGGGCGTCAGCCTGGTGCTCAGCTTCGATTACAGCATCTGGGCCGCATGGTTCGTGCTCTTGGTCGTGTTCTTGTACGTGTACCGGTATCGCCTCTTCCTGGTGGAATCGCTCTCCGTCGTGCTCGCAAACCTGGCTGCGGGCACGATATCTACGCCGCTCTGGAATGCGTTGGCCGACTATCAGCAGAATCGCATTCTGGTGTATCTGGACCCGAGCGTCGATCCCCGGGGAGCGGGCTACCACGTGGTGCAATCGATGGTGGCCATCGGCAGCGGCGGACCGACTGGAAAGGGGTTTACCCTGGGGACGCAAAAGCGCTTCGACTTTCTTCCCGAGCAGCACACCGACTTCATCTTTTCCGTCATCGGTGAGGAGCTGGGGTACTTGGGAACGATCCTCACTCTTTCGCTGTTCGCATTCATCCTCTTCCGGCTCGTGAAGATGGCCGAGGGAGAGGCCGATCCGTTTGCGGGCGTTGTGATCTTCGGTATCTTCGGAGCCTGGCTCGTGCACGTCTTCGTCAATGTCGGCATGACCGTCGGGATGGTGCCGGTCACCGGCATTCCCCTGCCTTTCGTCAGCTACGGCGGGACTTTCCTCTTGATGTCCTGGGTCGCAGTAGCCGTGGCGGCGAGACTCGCCGGCCCTGACTAGAGAAGGCTGTTAGCCTTCTGTCGCCTGTAGCGCGGCTCACCCCACTTCTTCAACAGGCCACTGAATGGCTTGGTTTCGCAAAGACAAGAAGCCTCTCAAGTCGCAAGATCGGCGGGACCTGCCGCCCGATGTCTTCGACAAGTGCGAGGGATGCGGCGAGATCTTGTACGCCGAGAAGCTCGCGCAGAATTTCCAGGTTTGCCCGAGTTGCGGGCACCACTTTCGGCTTCCCGCCGAACGGTACGTAGAAATCTTGCTCGACGAGGGCTCCTTCGAAGAGATCGATGAGGGCCTTCACAGTGAGGATCCCCTCCGCTTTCAGGACCTCAAGCCATACAAGGCACGACTGAAGGCGGCCGAAGGGAAAGTGGGCCGCAAGAGCGCGCTCCTCGCGGGCACCGGTACACTCGAGGGCGTTGGGGTAACCCTCGCCGTGATGGACTTCCGCTTCATCGGTGGGTCGATGGGCTCGGCCGTCGGAGAGAAGATCGCCCGCGCCGCGCGGACCGCGATGGAGCGAAAAGAGCCACTGATCGTCGTAAGCGCCTCTGGCGGCGCGCGCATGCAAGAGGGTATCTACTCGCTGATGCAGTTGGCGAAGACCTCGGCCGCGCTCGCTGGCCTACACGAGGCGGGATTGCCGTACATCTCGCTCATCACCGATCCGACGACGGGGGGAGTCACGGCCTCCCATGCGATGCTCGGCGACGTCAACCTCGCTGAACCCGGCGCGCTGATCGGTTTCGCGGGCCCGCGCGTCATCACTGAGACCATCGGCCAGGAACTTCCCGACGGATTCCAACGCTCGGAGTTTCTGCTCAAGCACGGGATGATCGATCGTGTGGTGGATCGCAAGGACCTGAAGACTACTCTTGGAGTGCTCCTCCGCCATATGATCGCTTGATGGCCCACCCACCCTTGCGATCACCCCCCTAGATTCTTTGTCCGACCAGCCACCCCATCCATTGACCAAGGTGCACGAGGACCCGCTGCTCGAAGAGCTCTTCGCACATGTGCCCCAGGGCATTCAATGGGGTCTGGGTCGGATGGAGGACTTTCTTCGCGACACCGGCGATCCCCACCTCGGGATTCCTTGTGTCCATGTCGGGGGGACGAACGGGAAGGGGTCGGTAGCCTCGACCGTTGCATCGGTGTTGAATAGCGCGGGCCACAGGGCGGGTCTCTACACCTCACCCCACCTCTGTTTCTTCCGGGAACGCTTTCAGATCAAAGGAGCTCTGGTCGGGGACGATGAGCTCCGCGAGCTGGCCCGGGAGCTCGATCCGGAAATTCGGCGTCACTCCCTGACCTTCTTCGAGGCGGCGACCGGCCTCGCCTTTCATCTGTTCCAGCAAAGAGAGGTCGAGGTCTCTGTCATCGAGGTGGGGTTGGGTGGCCGGCTCGATGCCACCAACGTCGTGGATCCCTTCCTTACCGCCATCACCAACGTCGACCTGGATCACAGTGACTATCTCGGCTCGACCTTGGACGAGATCGCCATGGAAAAAGCAGGGATCATCAAGAGTGGCGTTCCCTTGCTTACGTCCGAGCGAGACGAACGTATTCGATCCGTGCTCTCGGCCGCGTCAGACGCAACAGGGGCTCCCTTCATCCATGTCGGGTCCGATTCCGGAGAGCTGTCGGTCGAGGTGCGGGAGGAGCACACAGCCTTCGATGTTTCGACGGCGGCGTGGGGTGGGCTGCGTCTTCAGACGCCGCTGGTTGGTGAGCATCAGGCGGTGAACGGCGCGTTGGCCGTGGCGCTGCTGGAGCGCATGCCGTCGCAGTTTCGCCCCGACCGCGCCGCGTTGGTGGAGGGCATATCGCGTGTGCGTTGGCCCGGACGCGCTCAGGTTGAACACCTGGATGGAACGACCTGGGTGTTCGATATCGCCCACAATACTGCCGGTGCCGCGGCGCTCGCCTCGGTACTGGAACGGCTGGAGCTTCAGCGTCCCATTGTGGTCCTTACGGCGGTGCTTGACGACAAGGACTGGCGTGAGATGCTTCCCCCCTTGTTCGAGAGAGCGGATCACGCCGTTCTCACGCAGGCGCCGTCCGCGCCCGTGACTCGCAGGTGGGACCCCCAAGCCGCCGCAGCGGAGATGGGATTGGGGTTTGCGGAGATCCGTGCGGACTTCGACGACGCTCTCGATCGAGCCCGGGAACTCGCGGGCTCGGGCACGATCGTCGTCGCCGGATCTGCCCATACGGTGGGGGATGCGTTGAGGGTGCTCGGTCTGGGGTTTCCTTAGCTCCACTGTACTTTCCCCACCGTAGTTTTAGATTCGCCCGCATGTCCAAGCAGACCTTCGCGCGGCTTCCGGGATTTCGGGACTTTCCTCCCGAGGACTTGGCCTTCCGTGAGCATATTTTGAGCGCCTGGCGGCGTGTTTCAGCTCGGTATGGATTCCAGGAGTACGACGGCCCGCCCCTGGAGTCGCTCGATCTGTATGTGGAGAAGAGCGGCGAGGAGATCGTCGGCCAACTCTATCACTTTCAGGACAAGGGTGATCGAGACGTCGCGTTGCGGCCCGAGATGACGCCGTCTCTGGCCAGGATCCTCGGTGAACGTCACCGGTCCCTGGCGAAGCCGATTCGTTGGTTTTCGGTCCCGCAGCTGTTTCGCTATGAGCGCCAACAGAAGGGGCGACTTCGCGAGCACTTCCAGTGGAATGTGGATGTGATCGGGGAGGAGGGCGTGGGAGCCGATGCCGAAGTGATCGCAGTGGCCCTCGACGGTCTCCGTGACCTCGGGCTCGATCACGACGACATCCAGGCCCGGGTTTCGGATCGGCAACTCTTGACCACGATCCTATCGGCGATTGGCGTCGAGGAGGCGCTGCTTCCGACGGCCTTCGCGATCATCGATAAGATCGAGCGTGCGCCCCCGGACCGTTCGCTAGAGCGCCTTCAGGCGGAAGTGGGGTTGGATGAGGTCCGGGCCCGGTCCACGTTCGAATTGCTCGACCAGGGCGGATTCGACGGCATCAAAGGCGAATTTGGCGATCTCGAGACGGTCGCTGCAGAGCTGGAGCGTATGGAGGAGTACTTTGGCTCGTTGGCGGCGATGGGGCTGGAGTCCTTTGTCGAGTTCGATCTTCGCATCGTCCGAGGATTGGCCTACTACACCGGGATCGTCTTCGAAATCTTCGACCGAAAGCGAGAATTACGGGCGATCTGTGGTGGTGGCCGATACGATCACTTGCTCGAGTTGGTGGGGGGCGACTCTGTTCCGGCGGTGGGATTCGGAATGGGCGATGTGGTGCTGGGGGAGCTCCTCCGCGACCGGGATCTCGGCCCGCCGGCGGCTCCGGAGATCGACTACTTCATTGTGATCGTCGGTGAGGAACACCGCGAGCTGGCTCTAGAAATCGCCCACAAGCAGCGAGATCGGGGAGCCGACGTGCAGTACGCATTACGCGAGCAGTCCGTTCGGAAGCAATTTACGGCGGCGGGAAACGCAGGCGCTCGCGAGGTGATCGTATTGGGACCGGACGAGGTCGCCCGAGCCCACGCAGTTCTGCGCGACATGGCCTCCGGCGAGGAGCGCGAGGTCCCGCTGAAGGAGCTTCAATGACGAGGCGTGAGGCACACCCCAAGACGCGGCGGATGATGGAGATCGCCATTTGGCGACTAAACGTCTTAGAATATGTGATCCTGGGTGTGGCGATGGCACTTGCGCTGCTCGCTGGGGCGCTTGCGGCGTGGATGGTCGTGGACGTGACTGGCGCCCCATTCAGGCTCACGTGGGCCCTTTCATCGCTCGTCTTCTTCGTCGGACCCGGTTGGGTAGCGCTCCGTACCGCTCGTACCTCCTCTGCCGAGGACATAGACGAGGACATAGACGAAGAGACAGACGATGGCGGACGATAAGAAGCTGACGCCCCGCGGCGAGGACTTCGCGGCCTGGTACAACCAGGTGGTGCTCCGGTCGGAGCTAGCCGATCACTCTCCGGTGAAGGGGAGCATGGTCATTCGGCCGTGGGGATACGCAATCTGGGAAAACATGCAGCGAGCCCTCGACGACAGGTTCAAGGCGACGGGCCATGAGAACGCGTACTTCCCGCTCCTGATCCCGATGAGCTTCATCGAGAAGGAGAAGGAGCATATCGAGGGGTTCAAGCCAGAGCTCGCCGTGGTGACGCATGCAGGCGGAAAAGAACTCGAAGAGGCCTTGGTGGTGCGTCCTACGTCCGAGACGGTCATCATGTCGATGTACGCAAAGTGGATCCAGAGCTACCGAGATCTTCCGCTTCTCATCAACCAGTGGGCGAACGTCATGCGCTGGGAACTGCGCACCCGGCTGTTCCTGCGCACCTCCGAGTTCTTGTGGCAGGAAGGGCACACCGTGCACGCCACAGCAGCAGAGGCGGAGGAGCACACGCTGTTGATGCTCGACGTGTACAGGACGTTCATGGAGGAGTGGATGGCCATGCCCCCCGTCACCGGCCTCAAGTCGGACGCCGAAAAGTTCGCCGGTGCGGTGCGCAGCTACTCGTGTGAACCGATGATGCAGGACAATCGAGCGCTCCAGGCCGGCACGTCACACTTCCTCGGCCAGAACTTCTCCAAGCAGTTCGACCTCACGTTCCAATCCGAAGAGGGCAGGGAGGAATACGGCTGGAACACCTCCTGGGGCGTGTCCACACGTCTCGTGGGTGGGCTGGTGATGACGCACGGTGACGATCAAGGGCTTGTGCTGCCTCCCAAGCTGGCGCCTGCCCAGGTCGTGATCGTGCCGATCCTCAAGGGTGACGATGTGGGTCCCGTCCTCGAGAAGGCCGATGCGCTCCGCAGCGCTCTCGCGGATCTGGGCGTCCGAGCCAGGGTCGACGCCCGCGACCACTTGAGTCCGGGCAACAAGTACTACGAATGGGAGCGGAAGGGTGTCCCCCTCCGGATGGAGGTCGGGCCGAAAGACATGGAGAAGGACCAGGTCGTTCTGGCCAAGCGGGTGCGCGCGGAGGACGATCCGCGCAAGGAGTTCGTGCCGGAGGCCAAGGCGCTTGCCACGATTCCGGAGCGGCTCGACGCCTTCCAAGGGCAGCTTCTGGAGGCCGCCAAGGCCCGTCGGGAAGAGAATTCCCATCGCGGGGTGGAGACCGTTGGCGAACTCGCCGAGATTATGGAGAGTTCGGGAGGTTACGTCTACACGGGGTGGAGCGGAGATCCTGCCGTCGAGGAGCGGATCAAAAATGAGACAAAGGCCACGCTCCGATGCATTCCGGGAGAGGAGTTTCGATCTGCGGAGACCCCCACCAAGTGCATCGGGGGTGACGGGGACGCTACCATGGAGGTCGTGTGGGCGAGAGCGTATTGACGCCGACCAGCAACCCATTGCCGTGACGCAGCCCTTCCCCCGCGTCGACGGCGAGTTGTGGGCCGGCGAGCATAGGGTTGCCGATCTGGTCGCCGAGTTTGGTTCGCCCCTTTATGTGTACGATGCCGGCGTGATCGAAGCCGCGTATCGCAGAATCGAGGCGGCCTTCGTTGGGGTGGATCTTCTGGTCGCTTACTCGGTCAAGGCCAACTCCAACCTGGCCATCCTCAGGCGGCTCATGGCCCTCGGTGCCGGAGCCGATATCGTGAGCCGAGGAGAGCTCCATCAGTGCCTCGCGGCCGGATTCTCTCCTGACGACATCGTCTTCGCCGGCGTGGGAAAGACCGAAGCGGAGATGGAGGCGGCCCTGGACGCCGGGATCCTCGCGTTCAACGTCGAGAGTGGCGAGGAGCTCACAGTACTCGCCCAGGTGGCCGAGCGGTTGGGCAAACCCGCACCGGTAGCGCTCCGCGTCAATCCGGACATCGTCGCGGATACGCCCCACGAGTATACGCGCACCGGGCACGGGGCCACCAAGTTTGGGATCCCGGTGGATCGCGTCCTGGATCTGTACCGGTGGGCTGCGGACCAGCCCACGCTCGAGGTCCGTGGGATCGACGTCCATATCGGATCGCAAATCCTGGAAGCGGCGCCCTACGAAAGAGCGCTCGATCAGGTGCTGAAGCTGGCGGCAGAGGTGCGTGCGGAGGGGATCGGTCTGGATTTCGTAGACCTGGGTGGTGGATTTGGCGTGGGGTACGGTGATGAGGACGGGCTGTCCGTCGAAGATCTCGCGGCCATGGTCCTACCGAGAGTGGCCGAGACAGGGTTGCGCCTGATCTTGGAGCCGGGCCGGTTCATCGTAGGCGATGCGGGAATCCTGGTAAGCCAGGTGCTCTACGTGAAGGACTCCGGACCCAAGACCTTCGTGATCATGGACGGCGGCATGACCGACCTCATACGTCCGAGCCATTACCAAGGATTTCATCGGATCGAGCCGGTGATAGCGCGCGAGGGGGCGGCGGAGCAAGTCGTGGATGTCGTGGGCCCGATCTGCGAGACCGGGGACTTCCTCGCCCGGGACCGGCGGCTTCCGATGCCGGCTCAGGGAGACCTTCTCGCTGTGCACACGGTGGGCGCCTACGGCTTCGTGATGGCGTCCAACTACAACTCCCGGCCCAAGCCCGCCGAGGTCGTGGTGGATGGTGCCGAGGTTACGCTTGCTCGCCAGCGTGAGAGCCTCGACGATCTCCTCCGGGGTGAGAGCCTTTGACGCACGATCGCATTCTGATTCTGGATTTCGGCTCCCAGTACACACAGCTCATCGCCCGCCGTATCCGAGAAGAACGAGTGTACTCCGAGATCCACCCCCCGACTCGATCCCTGGACTGGATTCGGGAGTGGTCCCCCAAGGGCATCATCCTGTCGGGTGGCCCGGCCTCGGTATACGACGAGGGTGTTCCCACCATGGACCCGGAGATCCTTCAGTTGGGGGTTCCGGTTCTGGGAATCTGTTACGGGATGCAGATCATCGCTCAGATGGAGGGTAGTGAGGTCGCCGTCGGACGCCGAGAGTACGGCCGCGCCGAATTGAACGTGGCCGAGTCAGGCGACCTGTTCCATGGCTTTCTTCCGGAGGAGCCGATCCAGGTATGGTGCTCGCACGCCGATCACGTCGATCAGCCGCCCGAGGGCTACCGGGCGCTGGCCTCCACAGAGACGTTGCCCGTGGCGGCGTTCAGGCACGTGGAGCGTCCTGTCTTCGGCGTCCAGTTCCATCCCGAGGTGGCGCATACACCTCGAGGCGAAGAGATCATTTCGAATTTCCTCCTCCGGATCTGTGAATGCCGCCCCACGTGGACCGCGGGCGCCTTCATAGAAGATTCGGTGGAGCGGATTCGATCCACCATAGGCGACGGAACCGCCATCTGCGGATTGTCCGGCGGTGTCGACTCGTCTGTTGCCGCTGCCCTGGTGCACCGGGCCATCGGCGACCGGCTGACGTGTATCCACGTCGACAACGGGCTGCTTCGGAAGCACGAGCGAGAAGAGGTCGAGCGTATGTTCCGCGAGCACATGGGGGTCCGTCTCGTCGTCGTCGACGCTGCGGATGAGTTCCTCGCTGCGCTCGACGGGATCGAAGAACCGGAAGAAAAGCGTAGGCGCATCGGCCACGTGTTCATCGAGGTGTTCGATCGGGTCGCCCGGGAGGAGGGCACCGAGGCTGGCTACCTCGTTCAGGGTACGCTCTACCCTGATGTGATCGAGTCCCTTTCGACGGGAGGTCCGTCGGAGACGATCAAGACCCACCATAACGTCGGTGGTCTCCCCGACGATGTCCCGTTCGAGCTCATCGAACCCCTTCGGGAACTCTTCAAGGATGAGGTCCGGCGGGTCGGCCGGGAGCTCGCTCTTCCGGAGGAGTTCATTTGCAGACACCCGTTCCCCGGTCCCGGGCTGGGCATCCGGGTGCTCGGATCCGTGACCAAGGAGCGACTCGACGTGCTCCGTGAGGCCGACGAAATCTACCTCGAAGAGATCAGGTCGGCGGGACTATACGACGAGATCTGGCAGGCCTTCGCGGTCCTTCTCCCCGTCCAGGCCGTGGGGGTGATGGGGGACAATCGCACCTACGAGAACGTGATCGCTCTGCGCGCCGTGACGTCCCGGGACGGGATGACGGCGGACTGGTATCCGTTCCCGCATGATGTTCTCGGGCGGATCGCATCCCGGATCGGAAACGAAGTCGTGGGTGTGAACCGTGTGTGCTACGATGTGTCGTCCAAGCCGCCCGCCACGATCGAGTGGGAGTAGCTCAGTCCGTCACAACAGCGTCCGCTTCGATCTCGATCAGCATGTCCGGATCGATGAGGCGGCTCACTTCGACCAACGTGGTCGTGGGAGGGTGATCGCCGAAGGCTTCTTGATGCGCTCGGCCGAATTCCTCCCATCGCTCGATGTCTGTGACGAACATCCGGGTGCGCACCACGTGCCTGAGCTCAGCCCCCTGTTCGGCCAGAGCCTCCCGGATGATGTCCAGGCAGCGGACGGCCTGTTCGTAGCCGTCCCCCACGCCATGGACGCCTCCATCCTCCGCGACGGGTGCCGTGCCCGTGACGAACACGCGATCGCCAGCGCGCAACGACCGGCAGTACCCTACGCGTGACTCCCAGGGAGCCCCACTGAAGCTACGGCGAAACTCGGGCATCCCCACCTTCGATCTCTTGCGTGGTCTTAGAGCTCCTCACTGTCTGCGTCCTGGCGGTTCTGTTCGAGCTGCTCCGTTAGCCGTCCTTCGATCTCGGACCAGAGATCACTCATGAACTCGACGCTTTCTCCATGCATATCGATGAACGCCGAGAGCTCTTCCCCGGTGACGCTATGCACCGCCAGAATACTGTCGCGTACCTCACCCTCGATTTCGGTCGTTCCTGAGCTCAGAGCCGCGGCTCGCAGGTCGACGTAGGCCCCGATGAACGCCTCGCGTCCGACGGTATCCTCTGCGACATCGGTCGTCCCGCCGCTGCAGGACCAGCAGAACGTCAGGACGACTATGGAGGCGATGAGATGTCGTATACCAGTCATGGACGAATCTTAACGACGGACCACTCGCGGTAAAGACATGGGACGGACAACGACGACGGGGGGCCACGGCACAAGTCGCGACGGGGGATCCTCTCTCACGGACCGCGAGTATCCAAGTGGTCCTCGGCCGGCATCGAAGGAGGCGACCATGATGCTGACTCCCGCACTGCGAAGATGGTTCACCGTTTTTCTTCCCTTCGCCCTCCTCTGCGCGCCTACCCCGGTCGATGGCCAGACGCCGCTCACCCTCGTGGTGGGTCCTTTTGGCCTGGAAAGGGGGCCCTTTGTCGCTTCTCTCGGGGCAGTGGCGCCCGACCTCGGCAGAGCCATCACGGCAGACGTAGCGAGCCAAGTCGACCGTATGACGACGTACCGTTTGGTGGAGTGGGACGCTCTTCTCGACGCTTCGCCCCTTACGAGGGAGCACAGCGAAGAGGACCGTGCGGAGCTTTCATGTATCATCGGCATGCAGCTGGCCGTAGTGGAGAACATGGACCTTTCGTTGTGTGGCGTGGTTCGAGTGCTCCGAGAGGGCTTTGAGATCTGGCCTGTCGTCTTCACGACTGCGACGGGGGTCCAGTGTCGGTTGCCTCCAGCCACTGTTGAGGACCGTGATTCAGCTGTGCGGCATGTCCTCGCACAGTTCGATGAATGGGAGAAGGAAGTCCGTGGCACCGGTGAGCCGAGTTGCGGTTAGGTGAGGCGATAACAAGAGGTTGGACGCCCGATTATTCCTTATCTTTGAGCAACTCCAGGCAAGACGTCCCGGCGAGTCGAATACAAGCAGGGGAAGAGGCTAATGATCAGTATTCGGAAGCGTGTCCAGGCCCTCGTAGGCGGCTCCACCCTGTTGGCTTCAATGCTGTTGTCGGTGACCGCCTGCGCCATAAATCCAGCTACCGGCGAGCGTCAGTTCATGCTGATCAGCGAGGCCGAAGAAATCCAGATGGGGCGCGAAGCGGATGGGCCGATCACGGAGTCCTTTGGGCTGTACGAGTCCGAAGAGCTTCAGGCCATGGTCAGCAACCTCGGGAACGAAATGGCATCGAGGTCGGAACGCCCCTCATTACCCTGGTCGTTCAAGCTGGTGGACGACCCCATGGTGAACGCCTTCGCGCTCCCCGGCGGATTCATCTTCATAACCCGAGGAATCATGGTGGCCTTGAACTCCGAGGCCGAGCTCGCTGGGGTCATGGGCCACGAGATCGGGCACGTCACGGCGCGCCACTCCGCCAGCCAGATGAGCAGCCAGCAACTCCAACAGATCGGCCTTGGGGTCGGATCCGTCCTGTCCTCTGACGTGGCCTCCGTAGCGGGCGTGCTGTCGTTGGGCCTGGGACTTCTCAACTTGAGGTACAGCAGAGGAGACGAGTCCCAGTCGGACGAGCTCGGGGTGCGGTACATGACGCGGGCCGGATACGACCCGAACGCACTGGTGGGCGTCTTCCAGACGCTCGCGCTGGCGGGAGGCGGCGGGGGTGGCGTTCCGGGGTGGGCCGCGAGCCATCCCGATCCCGTGAACCGCGAGGAAGACATCCGCGAGATCATCGCGGCGTCTGGCGTGGACTATTCGCAGTACGCCCGCCGGGGTGACGAGTACCTGCGGAGCCTGGACGGCGTGACGTTCGGGCAGGACCCGCGGGAGGGCTTTTTCGAGGGGGAGACGTTTTTCCATCCGGATCTGGCCTTCGCGCTCGAGTTCCCCCGAGGATGGTCGACGGTGAACCAGAAATCCCAGGTAGGGGGGGTAGCTCCGGACGAGACCGCGTTGGTCGTTCTGACGGTCGAAGCTGGTGAGTCCGATGCGGAACGTGCGCTCTCTACCTTCCTGAGGGAGGATGGCATCCGCGGCAGCGGCTCTCGCCGAGTGTCGGTGAACGGCCGCATGGGGTGGGAGGCGTCCTTCAGCGCTGATGGCGAAGGAGGCGAGCTCAGCGGCGCGGTCCTATTCGTGGAGCACGGGGGTTTGGTCTTCCGTCTGCTGGGCTATGCCTCCGCTCCTCGATGGAGTTCCCACGAACGGACGGTGCTCGCGAGCATCGAGAGCTTCCGACCCGTTAGCGATCGCCAGATCCTCGGGGTCGAGCCGGCGCGCATCGAGATCGTTCGGCTTCCGTCGCGGATGACGCTACGGCAGTTCATCGATCGATATCCTTCTACGGTGGATGACGCCCAGATCGCCATGATCAATCGCCGCACGCTAGGCGAGTCCATCCCTGCTGGAATCCTGTTGAAGCGGGTTACCGGAGGGCGGTTGCCCTAGGGCCGTCGACTCCGCTTGACGCGTCGGACCCTTCGATAACCTCCGGAGTATTCGCACTTCTGAGGGCCGAGACGCGCGCTCCGGCGCGTGCGGTTACCGTCTCTTACCGGGAGTTTGATCGGTGAAACGCCTACTCATGTGGATCCTCCTCGTAGCGTCGGCCGGTGCCTGCACCAGTCGGTCGGCTGTGGATCAACCCTTGCCAGGGGTCACCCCGGCCTTGACGGTGGAGCGCTTCCTGCAGGCCACCAACGCGCGAGATCTCGAGACCATGTCACGCCTGTTCGGGACCGACGATGGACCCATCGGAGACAGGAGGAGCAGGTCGAACGTCGAGCTGCAAATGAATGCGCTCGCCGAAATCTTGCAGCACAACGATTATGACATCGTTTCGGAGGGTAACGTGCCAGGAGCGGAATCTCCGAGTCGCCGAGTCGGGGTGGATATGGACATATCGACTCCCGCAGGCACGACGAGGGTGCGGGATATCGGGTTTACCGTGGTGTTGGAGTCGCCCGATCGGTGGCTGATCAATGAGATCGAGGTGAGGAAGATCACGGAAGCCCCGTAGGAGTTCTTGCGTCAGGGGCCGTGTTGCACCAGCTCGATCATGGTGCCGCCGGTGGATTTGGGATGAATAAAGGCTACGAGGTGCCCCCGGGCGCCTAGGCGGGGTTCTTCGTCGATGAGTCGGAACCCTCGAGTATTTAGATCTCGGAGCGTCGCGCGAAGGTCGGACACGCGGTAGGCTACGTGGTGAAGGCCGGGGCCGCGGCGGGCGAGGAAGCGTGCGATAGGACCGTCGCTGGATCTGGGCTCGATGAGCTCGATGGATCCGACGAAAGCGACGTTCACGCCCTGCTCCGGCAACTCTTCGGTGGCGGAGCAAGTGACCCCGGCGATGGGTTCGAAGGTCGCCGCGGCTTCTTGAATGGACGAAACCGCGACGCCAACGTGGTCGAGCGGAAGACCGTTCATGTATCATTGCAGTGGGAGTGGACCAACTTGGGCCGGATGGTAGGTCCCGCCCTTTGAAGGTACAA
This sequence comes from Longimicrobiales bacterium, assembly GCA_965249775.1. GTDB lineage: Bacteria > Gemmatimonadota > Gemmatimonadetes > Longimicrobiales > Gaopeijiaceae > UBA822. The sequence goes on along the minus strand of OZ252253.1, from coordinate 939,538 downwards.
GGAGACCGATTGATGGATGTGAATGCAAATGTCGTAGAGATTACGGATCAGAACTTTGCCGAGACCATAGAGGGGTCCACGGGCCTTGCGATGATCGACTTCTGGGCCGAGTGGTGCGGCCCCTGCCGTATGGTGGCGCCTATTGTCGCGGCGTTGGCGGACGAGTACAGCGGCGATGGCGTCACGGTCGGAAAGCTGGACGTCGACCAAAATCCCGATATCACCGTCCGGTTCGCCGTGCGCTCGATCCCCAGCGTGCTGTTCTTCAAGGATGGCCAGCACGTGGACACGGTGGTCGGGGCGGTGCCCCGCCCGACCCTCGAGGCCAAGCTCAAGGAGCACATGTAGGACAGAGATGACGGCGGTTCGAGACCGTCACTTCCGTCCCTGGGCCTCCGCGCTCTCCAAGTGACGCGCGCCGCCCAAGATGTTCGCGAGCGCGTAGTTCCCCTCATGGCAGGCGTACTCGAAGATCTGCTGGTCGTACCTTCTCCAGGGAACTTCTCCGCCCCACACCTCGCTGTAGGTCCTCGGGTCGTGGATCTCGAACGTATAGAGAATGTTGTCCTCGTCAGTTCGGGTGAACCGCTCGATCGCAACAAGATCCTCGGAGTGCACGATCTTATCGGTCTGCTCTCTAATGCCGTGGCTCGGATGGATGTTCGTGGTCTCGACCACGAGTGTGTTGCCCTCCCAGTGGCCCCACGAGTCTCCGAACCAGGGCCTGACGTGTGCCGGCAGCCGGTCCGGCTCGCCCAGGCGGATGATCCGGACGTCGTGGATCATCTCCGACATGATCACGACGTGGTCGGCGTCCTGAACGATCATGAAGTTGTTGTTATACCCCCGTGTGGGCGTCATCGGAGGTCCCATCACGCTCGCGGAGCTCGAGCCGTAGAAGACGATGCAGCGCTCGGCCAGCGGCCGGAGCTCGGGATGGTCGAACTGGCCGAACTGTGAGCGGAACTCATGGTACTGCCGCTTACGCCTCGCGCCTTCCGGTGTGAGCTCGGGAACCCGGCCATCGGACGGAAAGGTGATGAGGGAGGTCCGGGGCTCCCCGTTTACCCTAGCGAGCTGATCACCCCGATCATAGTAGATCTGGTTATAGCTTCGACCGATCGAGCCGGTCACCGGTGGGGGCCCACGTTCCGGGTCACTCGGGTCGGACCCCGTTTGGACCTGGGATCGCTGGCCACCTTCGATGTCGTCGACTTCCGCCTGTGTGTAGACGGGACCGAGCCCCCTCCGACGCTCGAACGGCGTGAGTGTCGCGTTGCTCCAGTTGCCCTGGATGTCTGGATGGCCCCATTCGGTTCTGGGCGCTTGCCAGTCTGCAGCCGGTGTTTGGGCTCTCTCGGGGGCCTGGGCCTCAGCCGAAGAAAAGAACCCCGCCGATGCGAAGGCAAGAAAGAGCGCGACTCGCGCCTGTAGTGCTCTCGTGATCATCGGCTCCTCAGTGGCTGAAGGGATCGGATCCCAAGTGGCCAGCGCACGCGAAGATCAAGGTAGGCCGTGACATACGTGGATGCCAGAAACCGCCATGTGAGTGGCCGAGCCCCCTTTCCGATAACGCCCGACACCCCGCCGACGTGCTATACTGCCCGTATGAGCACCCTGTACGTCGTAGCCACCCCGATTGGCAACCTCTCCGACGCCTCAGTCCGGTCGATCGAAGTTCTCGGAGCGGTCGACGGCATTCTGGCTGAAGACACGCGGCGTACCCGGAAGCTCCTCGACCGCTATGAGCTCCGCACGTCACTGACGTCGCTTCACGAGCACAACGAAGCCTCTCGGATTCCGCGAGTCTTGGCGCGGTTGGATGCGGGCGAGAACCTTGCCCTGGTGTCGGATGCCGGGACCCCACTGCTCTCGGATCCCGGGGAGCGGCTTGTACGGGCCGTGTTGGACGCCGGACATACCGCCGTTCCGCTGCCTGGCCCGTCCGCCATCCTTTCGGCCCTCATGGGGGCCGGTTTTTCTACCGTCCCGTTCACGTTCCATGGCTTCGTCCCTAGAAAAGGCAAGTCGAGACAGGCGATGCTGAAACAGATCGCCGCCGCACCCGAGACGTCCGTCGTCTTCGAGTCCCCCGAACGCGTGGCTGCTCTCCTCGAGGAGCTCGTGGGGCTCGTCGTGGCCGATCGCCAGGTTGTCGTGGCACGCGAAATGACCAAGATTCATGAGGAGTTCTTCAGAGGAACAATGGCGGAAGCGGCGCGCTACTACGGGGAGAACAAGGCGCGGGGGGAAGTGACCGTAGTGGTCTCCCCGCAGTCCCCTGCGGAGGGGATGGAGAGCGTCGACGAGGCGGCCGCTCGAGCGTTGGCGCAGGCCCTCCTCGATGAGGGCCTCACCTCCAGCCGGGCTGCCCGAGAAGTGTCGTCCCGCCTCGGTATAGCGAAGAACGCAGCATACGAAATCGTCCACGAAATAGAGGACAATTCAGAGGAGTCGGGTTGATCAAGGGAGTCGGGTTTCTTCTTCTAGCGGCTTTGGCCTCGGCGGGCCCGCCTGATGCTGCTGTGGGCGTACGGCCCTATGCCACGCCAAGCGTGCCACCCGACTCGGTGCTGACGATCACTCGACTTCAGTACGAGGGTGGCGGGGACTGGTACGCGAACCCGTCGTCCCTGCCGAATCTGCTCACGGCCATTCGGGAGCGGACGGGACTGCCGGTGTCGGCTCGGCCACAAACGGTGCGCCCCTTGGATCCGACGCTGAGGGACCATCCCTACCTGTATATGACCGGCCACGGGAACGTGCGCTTCTCACCAGAGGAGCGGACGGCGCTTCGTGAGTATTTCCTGGCAGGGGGCTTCCTCCACGCCGACGACAACTACGGGATGGACGAGTCGTTCCGCGAGGAAATCGCGGCGATCTTTCCTGAGTACGAGCTCGTCGAGATTCCGCCGGACCAAGCCGTATTCCGGATGATGTACGACTTTCCGGAGGGGTTGCCCAAGATCCACGAACACGACGGGAATCCCCCCCAGGCCTTTGGTATCTTCCACGGCGGCCGGTTGGTCGTCTTCTATACGTACGAGTCGGACCTCGGTGATGGGTGGGAGGATCCCGATGTCCACGATGACGCTCCCGATGTGCGTGAATCAGCGCTCCGCATGGGTGTGAATCTCTATCTGTACGTCCTCAGCCAAATGGTACCGTGAGCCCGGCGCCGGCTAGTGTCGCCCGGATCGTCGAGGGTGTCAGGAAGCACCTGCTAGGGAGGGCTCGCCTAGCGCTCGGACTTTGGTTCGGTGCTGCCCTCGCTGGCGTGCTGGCACTCGCTTGGGTGGTCGTGGCGCCAGAGGGCTGGCGACAGGGGACGGTGGTGCCGCTGTTCATCGACGCGCTGGTCGTGGGGCTGCTGGCGTCCGCCTGGCTCGTATATCGAAGGTTGGCGGGGTCGTGGCTTCGCGAGCGCAATGTCGCCAGCAGCATCGAGCAGCGAGTCGGGATGGCGCCGGGGCTCCTCCGGGGGTCGCTCGAATTGGGCAGAACCCTTCCGCATGGCGTGTCGTCGGGTCTCGCCGATCGGGCCGCCCAGAATGCTCTCGGACACCTTTCAGGTGACCATCGGGACCTCGGCGGACAGATGACTCATGACGTTGGGCGGTGGACCCGGCGCGGGGGTCTGGGCCTCATGCTGGCGATGCCGCTCGTCGTCGTGCTCACGCTCGTGGCGCCGGGACGATCACTCATCGCGTGGGAGGGGCTTGCGAGGCCGTTCGAGTTGATGGCGGCTCCGACTCTACCGGCACTCGTGGTGACTCCCGGAACGATCGAAGTCCTGAGAGGCTCTGATGTGCCGATGGAAGTGTCGGCCCCGGGACGGACGACGGTGACCGTGCACTGGCAGGCTGCCGGCGACGTCGCGCTCGAGGAGATGATCGATCTGGACGGAGACCGAGGATCGTTCGTGCTCCGGGGCGTCACGGCCCGAACAGACTATTGGGTCGAGGCTCCGGATGGAGCCGTGTCACCCCGTTACGAGCTCCGCCCGGTAGACCCGCTTCTGGTGAGCGACTTGACCGTACGGGTTTCCTTTCCCCCGCACACCGGCCGTCCTCCCGAGGAATACGGCGTTGTGGTGCCCCCACTCCAAGTCCCGGTAGGGAGCGTTTTTTCTTTCGAGGGACGAGCCAGCAGGCCCCTCCTTTCCGCCGGATTTGAGCGCGTCGAGGCTGAGGCTGAGGTCGAGGCTGACGTGGCGGCGGAGGCAGACGTAGAGGCGGCGGAGTTCAGTGTGCGTGGCCGCGACTTCGAAGGTCAGTGGACGCCAAGGGTGAATGGCACGTACGAGTGGCGGTTCATCGGCATCGATGGCGAACCGGCGGAAATCCTCCCGCCGCCCTTCGGACTCACGATCGTGCCCGATGCAGCGCCCGATATCTCGATATTGCTCCCCGGCCAAGATGCCCTGCTCCCGGTCTCCCTAAGGCAGCCCCTGGTTCTCGAAGCGTCGGACGACTACGGGTTGGACCATCTCGCGTTGGTCGCCTATCGGGTCACGGCGTTCGGGGACCGCATGGCTCCGTTCGAGCTGCCGATGCCGGTCGGGGGGACCCGAGGGGCGCTGCTTCGCCCGATCATCGACCTCGCGAGCTGGGAGCTGTTGCCCGGTGACACGATCCGGTACTACGCGAGGGCCGTGGACAACGCACCGATCCCCAATGTCAGTGAGACGCGGGAGTACGTGCTGAGACCGCCCACAGCCGCGGATCTGAGGCGCGAGGCCCAGGAGCGCTTGGACGATGCTGCACGCGGTGTGGAGCAGTTGGCGAATCGGGCCGAAGAGCGAGCCGCTGAGACGCAGGAGCTCGAGCTCTCGAATCGAAGTGACCCTCAGAGCCGGAACTCCGAGGACGAACCCGAAGAGCGTCTGGACTTCGACCAGCAAGAGAACTTGCGCGAGGCTCTGGAGGCCCAGGCGGAGCTGCTGGCAGCGATCGATTCACTCGAATCGGAAATCGCCGAGTTGAACCGTGACCTGGACGCGACAGGACTTGCCGACCCGGAGCTCCAGGAGGAGATCAGGGAGCTCCAAAGACTCCTGGATGAGTTGGCGCCCGAAGATCTCGAGGAGCGTCTGGCGGACCTGGCGGAAAGGGTCGACGAGATGACCGTCGACGATGCCGACGAAGCGCTCCAGCAGTTGGCTGGGGACCAAGAGGCCCTTCGAGATCGCCTGAGAGAGGCGATCGAGCAGTTCGAGCAGGCTGCCCTGGAGCAAGACTTCCGGGCGACCGCCGCGGAGGCCGAGGAGCTCGCCCAGCAGGAGCAGGCGTTGGCCGACGCGATGAAGGAGGGGGACTCTCCTGAGATGAGGGCCGAGCAGCAAGAGGCGTTGGAGGCCCGCGCCCAGGATCTGAACGAGTCGCTCGACAGTTTGCAGGAGCGGTTGGCGGAGGCCGGAGAAGAACAGGCGCGTGAGGCGGTAGAGGAGGCGCAAAGCCAGGGCCAGCAGGCGCAGCAGTCGATGTCTGAGGCCGCCCAGCAGGCGCGTGAGGGCCAACCGCAGCAGGCGTCCGAAGCTGCCCAACAAGCCGCAGACGCCATGAGCCAAATGTCCCAGCAACTTCAGCAGGGACAGCAAGAGATGGCCCAGCAGAACGCTCAGGCCGGTCGGGAAGCCTTGGAGCAGACGGCCACGGATGCGCTGTCCCTCGCTCGCGAGCAGACCGCCTTGCAGGACCAGATGCGTGGTGCTGCTCCTGAGGATCTCGTCAATATGCGTAGCGATGAGGCGGCGCTGCTCCAGGGAGCGCGAAACATGGCCGACAACCTCTCGGCCGAGATTTCGGGGGATCCGAGCACCAATGAGGTGGCTGCCCAGATAGGCCAGGCGATGGAGGCCATACAACAAACTCTCGATGCGTTGGAGAGCCAGCGGGGAGACACGCCGGCTCCTTCGAGCGCAGCGGAGCAGGCGGTCGCAGCGCTCAATCAAGCGGCCATGATGGCGGCGTCGGCCGCGAAGGCCCCTGGGCAAGGACAGCAGGGGGAGTCCGGAGGCGAGGTCACCGAGCAGCTTCAGCAGCTCGCCCAGCAACAGGGATCGGTGAACCGTCGGACCGGGCAGATCACTCCCATGAACCTCGGGCAAGAGGCGAGAACGAATCAGCTCAGGGAGGCCGCTGCCAGCCAAGAGAGGATCGCTAGCCAGCTCAGCGGCCTCGCGGATCGGCCGCCCGATCAAGCCCAGACGCTAGGCGATCTCGAGGCGATGGCGCAGGAGGCGCAGGCACTCGCCGAGATGCTCGCTAGAGAGCGCCTGGACGTCGAGACGCTTCAGCGGCAAGAAAGGCTTTTCCATCGGCTTCTGGATGCAGGGCGAAGCCTGGAAAAGGAAGAGTTTTCGGATGAGCGCGAATCCACGGCGCCCGGCCAGTTCGAGCGAAATGAGGTCGAAGTGCTCTCGCCCGAAGACATGGGAGCGTTACGCTTTCAGCTTCCAGCTCTGGAGGAGCTCCAGCGGCTCTTGCCGGCTCAACGGCAGATGGTGCTCGAGTACTTCGAGCGGCTCAATCGGGCGGAGCGTCGCGCCGGACCGCGAGGCACGATCCGGTGAGAATCGCCGATCGGAGATGGGGTGTGGGGCTCCTCTGTGTGGCCCTTCTTCGGCCCGTCGGAATGCATGCGCAGGAAGACGATCCGCTCCTGGAGTCACGTCTGCTCGCGACCGCGGCCAGCGAGGAGTCCTCGGGAGACCTGGAGGGAGCCGAGGAGACCCTGCGGCGCCTCATGGGCCAGCGACCCACGTCCACCCGCGGCATCGTCTCTTTGGAGAGAGTGCTTCGAGCTCAAGACCGCATCAGCGAGATTCTGCCCTTCGCCCAGCGCTACGTGGATCTGGAGCCGAACGCTTCCGGTCCGAGGCTCCTCGAGCTACGAGTCTATGCCGAGCTCGACGACCAGAACGGCCTCGAGGATGCCGCGGAGGATTGGCTGGACCGCGGCGGGTCCTCCTCCGAGCCCTATAGGGAGGTGGCGAGGGTATACGCCCGGGTCTTCGGTCCCGAACGGGCCCTGTCCATCCTCGAGCGGGGCAGGAGCGAGCTCGGACCACCGTCTCGCTTCGAGCCGGGCAACCAGTTCGGGCCATCGTCTCGTTTCGCCATGGAGGTTGGCGATCTCTTGATGGATCTTGGCCGCACGGAGGAGGCAGTCCTCGAGTGGGCGGGAGCCATCGGAGGCGACGGATCCCAGGTGTCGGCCGTGATGCGAAGGGTAGGAGAAATAGAAGAGGACCGAGAACGGCTCATGCTACCGCTTCTCGCGCAGTTGCGGCAACCACCTACGACCGGGGCTCGGCTCCGGGCCGGGGCCCGAATCGCGCTCGAGGCCGGTGTCTTTGCGGAGGCGAGAACGCTGGCTGAGACCGCCCTGGAGAACATGCCGGCCCGGACGCGCCGGGGCTTTCTGACCGCTCTCGCTCTGCAGGCTCAAGAGGTTTCCGCGATGGGGGTAGCCCTTTGGGCTTACGAGGTCCTCCGGGAGGGCGCCGCGGACAACACGGAGACCCGAGCGTTGGATCAGCGCATCACGGATGCGGCGCTGCTGAACGGGGACACGGCCCGAGCCCTCGAGGCACAGCAAGCGATTGCCGACGATCTCCCCGAGGGCAGCATCGAGCGACGTCGTGCGCTCGCCGAGATCATCCGGATCGGGATCGAGCTGGGCGCAGCTGGGATGGAAGAGTCACTGGTGGCGTTCGCTGTTGAGTTCCCGGATGCGCCCCAACTCGACGAGTTGGCGACGACGCTGGCCGTGCAGCTTGATGACGGGGGGGATCCAGAGGGTGCCCGATCGCTTTTGGCGGGGGTGGGTGGCCCGAGGAGCGCCCTCGAACGCGGTTACCTCTACTTGGCCGCCGGAGAGGTCGTAGAAGGCCGGGAGGCGCTGCAGGAAGCTCTCTCGGGTGTCTCCCCTGATGTGGCCACAGAAGTGATTGCGCTCTTGGACCTCCTCGATCGTCTCGAAGGAGAAGCCCTCGCGGCTTTCCTGCAGAGCGCCGTCCTCGCGCATCGGGGGCGCACTGATGAAGCGCTGTCTGAGTTAGAGGTCGCGATCGCGGCTGTACCCCGGGACGTGCGTCCGTCACTGCTCGCGGTGGGCGCCCTGATCGCATCAGTGGGCGGGGTGCCGGAGCAGGCGGCCGACTTCCGGGAGAGGATCATCCGGGACCACCCATATGCCTCGGAGGTACCGGAAGCTACGCTCGGGCTCGCGCGTTTCAAGGGTGCGAGGCCCGGGGGCTTGGACGAGGCGATTCAACTCTTGGAAGACCTCATCCTGGAGCAGCCCAACAGCGCGATCGTACCGATTGCACGCCGCGAGCTTCAGCGGATCCAGAGCGGGTCGGACCGATGAGGATGTCTTGTGTCGTTCGGCTCACCGTGTCTGTGGCCTGCGTGGCCTGGCCGTTGGCGGGGGCCGCCCAGTCGCTGCTCGTCCCTATGGACCGCGCACAAGAGAACCATCTCAAGGCGTACGGCCTCACCTATTGGGCTCTCGAACAATACGGAGAGGCCGAGTGGCTGCTCAACTACCGCGGGGGCTCCTTCCTGTTGCCCGACATGGAGGGTCTACGTCGTCAGGCTGCCCTCAGAGGCATCACCACCGAGCCGGTGACCGGCGCCGACATCGCCGGGATCCGAGCCGTGATCGCCGATTCGAACATGGAAACGGTCATCTTGGAGAAGGCGCCCAGAGTTGCGATCTACACGCCCCCTAACAGCACTCCATGGGACGACGCGGTCACCATGGCGCTCGAGTACGCCCAAATTCCGTACGAGACCATCTGGGACGACGATGTCCTCCGCGGGGGACTGGACGAGTACGAGTGGCTACATCTGCACCACGAGGACTTCACGGGGCAGTACTCCAAGTTTTTCATCACCTACGCCGGGTCCCCTTGGCTCCAAGAGGAGGTGTCCCGAAACGAGGAGATGGCGGAGCGGATGGGGTTCGAGAGCGTGCCCGCCCTCAAGAAGGGCGTCGCCCAGCGGCTCCGCCAGTACGTGGAAGACGGCGGGTTCTTGTTGGCCATGTGTTCCGCCACCGAAACACTCGAGCTCGCCTTGGGTGCCGAGCGCACGGATATCGCGGCCGCGTACTCCGACGGGTCGCCGCCGGATCCGAACGCCACGAGCAAGATGGAATGGGACCTCGCGATGGCCTTTACGGATGGCGTGGTGCAGACGAGCTCGTCCGTGAACGCCTTCAGCGACATCGATGCACACCAGGTCAACACCCCGTGGCGCTTGGAGCTCGGGGTGTTCACCCTCTTCGACTTTTCCGCCAAGTTCGATCCCGTGCCGGCGATGCTCACGCAGAACCACGTTGCCCTGATTCCGGACTTCTATGGACTCACGACCTCCTTCCGGACCGACCGGCTCAAACCCGGCGTGATCGTGCTGGCCCAAGACGGAGACATCGCGAAGTACGTGCACGGCAACTTTGGAGAGGGGACGTGGACATACTTCGGTGGACACGATCCCGAAGATCCGGAGCATCAAATCGGGGACCCGCCGACCAATCTTGATTTATACCGCAGCTCTCCTGGGTATCGGCTGATCTTGAACAACGTTCTTTTCCCGGCGGCCAGGAAGCAGAAGCTCAAGACCTGAGGGCTCGCCCCACTTCTTCAACAGGCCTCTGAGGGAGCCTTCCTTGAACGCTCCGCAGGACCACTCCGACCCGGCTTCGACCCCATCGGACGCCGTGCCTTCGACCGCTCGCGATGACCCGGCTTCGACCAGATCCGATCTCCGTCTCTCGCCTGCCGCTGCCGAGCAGATTCGGGCGGAGGTGGGCAAAACCGGTGGCAGGGAGGTCTGCTTCCTCGCTCGAGTCGGCCCTGATCGAGTACTGGTGGAGCCGAGGGCCGTCGCGCGAGGCAACAAGGCGGCTGTGCTGGCTGCCGCCCGCGATGCCGATGAAGGCTCGGTCATGATCCATAACCATCCTTCCGGCGACGTGGAGCCGTCCGACGCAGATCTGAGTGTGGCCGGGCGCCTGTACGAAGAGGGCATCGGGACAGCCATCACCAACAACGATGCCGATCGGCTCTTTGTCGTCGTCGAGCCCCCGAAACCGAGAGTGGTGCAGCCGCTCGAGATCGATCGGCTCGAGGCCCTGATCGGCCCGTCGGGCCCACTCGTGCAGGAGCATCCCGCCTACGAGGACCGTCCGGGGCAGCGCACCATGCTCCGTCGGGTCGCCGAGACCTACAACCGAGGAGGCGTTACGCTGGTCGAGGCAGGCACAGGCACCGGTAAATCGTTGGCCTACCTCATTCCCTCGGCTGAGTGGGCTCTGGGGAACGCGGAACGAACGGTGATTTCCACCAACACGATCAACCTCCAGGAGCAACTGGACCAAAAGGACCTGCCTCTGGTGCGTCGCCTCGTCGGAGAGGAGGTCGACTGGGAACTAGTGAAGGGCAGGGGAAACTACATCTCCATCCGGAGAGCAAGGTTGGCGGCGGAGTCCGCCCCACTTCTCTTCCCGGACGATCGGGCCGATGAGTTGGACCAGCTGCTCGACTGGGTCGGACGGACGGAGGACGGGTCCCGAGCCGACCTCACGTTCATGCCCAGCGAGGATGTCTGGGACGAGGTGAAGAGCGACTCCGACATCTGCCTTCGCACTCACTGCCCTCACTTTCAGGCGTGCTTCTACCAACGTTCGCGGCGAAGGGCCGCCTCGGCCAATCTGCTGATCACGAACCATCATCTTCTTTTCACCGACCTCTCGGTGAGGATCGCGACGCAGAACTACAAAGCCTCCGCTGTTCTCCCCGCGTATCGGCACCTGATCCTGGACGAGGCTCACAACATCGAGGACGCGGCCACGTCACATCTCGGACTGGAAGTCACGCGCCGCGGAATGTTTCGGATGTTGGCCCGCCTGGACCGGCGTGGGCGGGGCGTCCTCACGGCGGTGCAGGAGGCCCTGGCCGGTAGGACAGAGCGAGGGCCCGCTATGGAGTTGCGATCACGGATCGAGGAGCGGGTGCGTCCGGCTCTCGAAGAGGCCAGGGCTCAGCTTACCCTGTTCCTCGACACGTTGGAGCCGCTTCTTCCGTCCGATGCCATGGGCGCCGTGCGGATCGGCACCGCAGAGATGCCCGAGCCTGCGTCCCGGCCCGGCGTGCTAGAACGCCTCGACGGCCTGGCATCGGCTTTTCAAGAGTTGTCCGGGGAGCTGCGTCAGGTGCGGGAGCGCTTGGAGGACCACGACACCTTGTCGGAGGGGCTGGAGGGACGCCTTCTCGATCTCCGGAGTGGCGAGCACAGGTTGGCGGACGCTGCTCACACGCTGCGCACAGTCCTCGACGCCGATGAAGAAGAGGAGCGCTTTGTGCGCTGGTTGGAGTGGCGGGGTAAGTCGCGCGGAAAGAACCGGAATCTGGTGATCGCCTCCGCCCCCATCGAAGTGGGCGATCTTCTTCGAGAGCACCTCTTCGAGAAAGTCGAGACCGCAGCCCTGTGCTCGGCCACGTTGGCGACGAGGGAGTCCTTTTCCTTCCTCAGGAGCAGGATCGGCCTGAAGGACGATGAGCTGGACGAGCTTTCTAGATATGAGATAGAAGTTGATGTGAGTGAGTCTATCATACACTCCCCCTTCGACTTCAATAATCAGACATTGTTGGCAGTTCCCACGGATCTGCCCGATGTCAATGACTCCCGTGGGGTGTTCGAAGAAGCCACGGCCGAAGTGATCAGGGACACCTGCAGCTTCTCCGACGGGGGCATATTCGTGCTGTTTACGTCCCACCGCGCACTCCGCAGAGTCGCGGAATTGCTGCGCGAAGACAGGGCCGTTCGATGGCCGCTCTTCGTCCAGGGTGAGGACACTCGGGTCCGCTTGTTGGAGCGCTTCACCGAGTCGGGTTCGGGACTTCTGCTCGGCACGTCGTCGTTCTGGGAGGGCGTCGATGTGCCGGGTCGGCCCCTTAGGGGACTCATCATCCAGCGATTGCCATTCAAAGTCCCGACCGAGCCCATTACGGCCGCCAGGATCCAGTCGATCGAGCGTCGGGGAGGGGACTCGTTCCGGGAATTCGTGCTTCCCCTCGCGGCGTTGAAACTCAAGCAGGGCTTCGGTCGATTGGTGCGATCCCAGGAGGATCGCGGCACGATCCTGATCCTCGACGATCGCATCGTCCGCAAGACGTACGGCGCATACCTCCGAGAATCGTTGCCCCCCGCTCCATTGAAGAAGGGGCCATGGATCGATCTGACCCGCTTCCTGATGGAGTTTTACGCCGAGGGTTGGGAGAGCGATGAAGGGCCGAAGTGACGGGTGACGGTGCGTTGCCGCGCACCTTGTGGTCCGGTGGTGCGACTTTAGATTCCGCCGGTCGCCGGGGTTATATCCGGTCTCGGTATCCTCATGACGGATGACGTATGAATCGCATTTTGGGCATGATGGCGGGCGTCGGGATTCTGGTTCTGGCTGCCTTCGCGTGGGGTGACTCTGCCGCCGGTTGGTCCGACGGTCATTCGGATATCGGCTTCTGGTGGACTGTAATCGCCGTGTTCCTCACCATCGCGGGTTTGGGCACCATAGTCGGCACATGGCTGCACACCCAGCCGATCGACGACTGACGACGGGGACCCGAATGGCATGACTCCTATTCCTACAAAAATCGTGTGCGTGGGAAAGAACTTCCACGCCCACGCCGCCGAGCTCGGTAGTGAAGTCCCCGCCGAGCCGCTGATCTTCCTGAAGCCCCCGTCGAGCATCATCGCGTCGGGGGAGCCCATCGTGATGCCGTCAGGCGTGGGCAGGGTCGACTACGAAGGGGAGATCGCAGTACGGATCGGGACGCAGGCTCGACACGTGTCGGAGGCCGAGGCCTGGGATGTGATCGACGGGGTCTTCCCGCTGAACGATGTTACGGCGCGCGATCTGCAAGCCCAGGACGACCAGTGGTCGAGGGCCAAGGGATTCGACACGTTTTGCCCCATCGGTTCGGTGTCGACCCTCTCCCCCGGCGATTTTCCCGATGTCACGCTCGTCACCCGGGTGAACGGCGAGGAGCGTCAGCGGGCCAAGGCATCAGAGATGGTATTCTCGATACCGTCCCTCATCTCCTACATCACTCGAATCATGACGCTGGAGCCGGGTGACATCGTCTCGCCGGGCACACCCGAGGGCGTGGGCTCGCTCTCGAGTGGGGATGAGGTGGAAGTCGAGCTGGAGGGCCTCGATATCCTTCGCAATCCGGTCGAGGGAGAAGGGGACGTTGGCTCCTGAGCGGAGCCGGGCGTTTCACAACCTGCCCCCGTATCCGCTGGCCGATGCTCCAGAAGCCGGGAGGCGGCTGGAGGCATCAGGTGTCGACGTCATCGATCTCGGCAATGGGGACGCCGACCTGGACCCACCGCCGCAGGCCGTCCGCGGTCTGGCGGAGGCAGCGTCTCAACGGAGCATGTGCCGCTACGCCTTTCAGTCGGGCTTGCCGGACCTCCGCGAAGCCATCGCAACGTGGATGAGCCAGCGCTTCGGTGTGAGCCTAGACCCCTATGCCGAAATCTTGCCTCTCATGGGCTCCAAAGAGGGGATCGCGAAGTTACCGTTCGCGTTTCTCGATCCGGGCGATACCGCCGTGATTCCCGATCCCGCGTACCAGGCCTACCAGGGCGGCGTCATCCTGGCCGGAGGAGAGAGCCGCACCTGGTGCCCTTGCGCTCGGAGAACGACTACCTGATGCCCCTTGAGGAGATCGGGGACGATGTGCGTTCCCGCCTTCGACTGATGTACCTCAACTATCCGAACAATCCAACAACGGCAACGGCTCCGCTCGAATATCTTGGACAGGCGGTGAACTTTTGCCGTGAACACGATGCGGTGCTTGTTTACGATCACGCGTACAGTGAGATCGCCTTTAACGGGTACCGTCCGCCGAGCATCTTGGTGGTCGAGGGGGCCGACGAGGTCGCGCTCGAGTTTCACTCCTTCTCCAAGACCTATAATATGACTGGATGGCGGCTCGGGTGGGTCGCCGGGAACACGGAGTTGATCGAGAGCCTTACAAAGGTGAAGACCGTCATGGACATCGGGGTCTTCAAGGCGGTTCAGGCTGCCGGGGCCGCTGCGCTTGCGGCTTACGAAGGTTGGGTGCCCGGAAACGTGGCCCGCTTTCAGGCCCGTCGTGACGTTGCGGTCGAGGGCTTGAGGGAAGCCGGGTTCACAGTAACCGAACCGAGAGCTACGATGTACCTTTGGGTCCCGGTTCCCGGCGGCGGGTCCTCGGTGGCTTTTGCCGAACGGGTGCTGGAAGAAGCAGGAGTCGTTGTGCTTCCCGGTGCCGCGCTCGGATCAGGCGGAGAGGGGTTCTTCCGGATCGCTCTCACCGTGGACGAGGAGCGGATGAGGACGGCTGTTGCACGGCTAGGGAGGCTCGCCGTGGGGTAGGCGGGCCCGCTTTCTTCGGCTTATGAGGGAGGAACCGCCCAGCCAGGAGGGGTTATACACGCGATGACAGTGCCCATGCGATCCGACGGCTCCCCGGAGTCGGAAGTGCCCCGAAAACGGGGTGGGGCGTACCGGCGCGCCCTCGCTGCAGGGATCGGTGTATCGGCTGTCTTCCACATCGTCGCCATCGTGCTCTACGCCACGGCCTTCATTGAATGGAGTCCACGAGAGACGGTCTTGGGGTTGGTTTCGGTTTCGCCTACTCGGGCTGCGACCGGCATGCGAGTCGTACAGGTGCTGGAGATCGAGATCCCCGACTTTACCGTCGAGCCCCCCGAGGTGCTTCCGGACAGCTTGGAAATCGCTTTGGAGTTTCCTGATGCGGGCCTGCCCGTTCCAGGCCCTGGCCCCGTCGAGCTCAACGAGCCTCCGGGAGGCCGCCGTGCCGCCGATGTCTTGAGGGTGCGGAGCTCCGACACGCGCCTCTGGCGTGAGGCCATGCCCGAAGCCTTCGACCTCACCAATGCCGAGCGGATGCAGCTCCAACTGGCTGGGCGACTCGAGGAGTGGACCGACTCGGTAGCCGTAGCGGTCGCCGCGGAACTGGCGCTCACGGACTGGACCACCACCGATGACCAGGGGCGGAGGTGGGGCATCTCCCCGGGAAAGCTCCACCTAGGCAACCTCACGCTTCCGCTGCCGTTCTACTTCGGCGGGAACTCCTGGCAACGGGATGAGTGGAGACGGCGCTCGTGGGAGGACCAGGACATCCTCAACGGTGCGAACGTCCAGGGCGTGCGGTCGAGCTGGAGGGAGCGCGCCGAACGCATCCGGCGTCAGCAGGACCGCAATCGTGACCAGAACGCCGCAGCGCCCGACACGACCGGAAGCTCGGGGGGGTAGGCTCTGCCTTCCAGCAAAATGACAGGAGCGACCGTGGCCGACGCATTGCCCGCCGGTCTTCCACCGCGCTTGGATCCCAAGACCATCGAAGAGCCTCTCTACCGTTCCTGGCGCGAGGCGGGGTACTTCCACGTCGAGCCCGAGTCTGTGAAATCCGGCCGGGATTCCTACGTCGTCGTGATTCCGCCACCCAATGTGACCGCGGTACTTCACGTGGGCCACGGGCTCAACAACACGATCCAGGACGTGATGATACGATGGCGCCGAATGCAAGGCCGAGCCTCACTCTGGGTGCCGGGCACCGACCACGCCGGGATCGCGACTCAGAACGTCGTCGAAAGAAGACTGGCGGAAGAGGGGACCTCGCGGCACGATTTGGGCCGGGAAGCCTTCGTGGAGCGGGTTTGGGAGCACGTGAACGGGACAG
Organism: Longimicrobiales bacterium; assembly: GCA_965249775.1. Lineage (GTDB taxonomy): Bacteria > Gemmatimonadota > Gemmatimonadetes > Longimicrobiales > Gaopeijiaceae > UBA822. The sequence continues at coordinate 923,775 of OZ252253.1, read as the reverse complement.
GGGGCCAGATCCTGGAGCAGCTCAAGGTGATCGGGTCCAGCTGCGACTTCGAACGTACGCGCTTCACACTCGACGAAGGGCTCAGCCGGGCGGTCCGCGAGGTGTTCGTGCGCCTCTACGAGAAGGATCTGATCTACCGGGGGGAGTACATCATCAACTGGTGCCCCCGTTGCATGACGGCGCTCTCCAACGAAGAGGCCGAAGGCGAGGAGGTCGAGGGTAGGCTCCACCACCTGAGGTATCCGTTTGCTCCCGGGGCGGGGGACAGCGCCGCGCGAGCCGCTAATGCGGCCGAGGCCGCAGCGACTACAGCCGAGGGGGCGGCGAAAGCCGGTGAGGAACAGGCGATCGGCCAACTTCCCGATGGGCGATGGTACCTCACCGTGTCGACGACTCGGCCCGAGACCATGCTCGGGGACGCCGCCGTGGCCGTGAACCCCAAGGACGACCGGTACGCTGCTCTGATCGGAGCGGAGATCGAGCTCCCCCTGACCGGCCGGACCATCCCCATCATTGCGGACGAGCTGGTGGACCCCGGGTTCGGCTCAGGGATGGTCAAAGTCACGCCCGCGCACGATCCGAACGACTTCGAGATGGCTCAGAGAAGTGACTTGCCGATGCTCGATGTGATGACGGCCGAAGCCACGATGAGTGAGAGTGCTCCCGAGGCGTTTCGCGGACTCGATCGGTTCGAGGCCCGCAAGCGGGTGCTCGACGAGATCGAAGCTCTCGGTCTCTACGGCGGGGAGGAGATCCACATTCACTCGCTGCCTCATTGTTATCGCTGCCAGACGGTCGTGGAGCCACGCTTGAGTCTGCAGTGGTTCGTGCGCATGAAGCCTTTGGCCGAGCCGGCCCTCAAAGCCTCGAGGGACGGGACCATCTCGTTCACGCCGCCGCATTGGAAAAAGGTCTACGAGAGCTGGATGGAGAATATCAGGGACTGGTGTATTTCTCGGCAGCTCTGGTGGGGTCACCGAATTCCCGTGTGGTATTGCGGGTCATGTGAGGCCACGACCGTCACACGCGATGATCCAGACAGCTGCGCCTCGTGCGGTGGCACCGACCTCGAGCAGGATCCGGACGTCCTCGACACGTGGTTTTCCTCGTGGTTGTGGCCCTTTTCGGTATTCGGGTGGCCCGAGAAAACCGACGACCTCAAAGCCTTCTATCCGACACACGACATGTTCACGGCGCCGGAAATCATTTTCTTCTGGGTGGCCCGTATGATCATGGCCGGGTATGAGTTCATGGGAGAGGCGCCTTTCACCCAGGTCTATTTGCACGGGACGGTCAGGGACATGAAGGGGCGCAAGATGTCGAAGTCCCTCGATAACGGCGTCGATCCGCTCGAAGTCGTCGACCTTCTTGGTGCGGACGCCCTCCGTTTTACGCTCCTCTCTTCGGCTGGGGTCGGGACTGACATCCAGCTTGATCACGAAGACCTGGAAGCGTCGTTCTCGCCGGGACGAAACTTTGCCAACAAGCTCTGGAACGCCGGCCGGTTCGCCCTGATGACGCTCGGCGACGACCCCGTCCCCAGCGTGGCCGATGTGGGCGACGCGCTGGAGCTGGAGGACCGCTGGATTCTGTCGCGCCTGCAACGCACGACGGATGATGTGACCGAGGGTCTCGAGCGGTTCCGATTCCACGAGGTGTCCGACCGGCTCTATCACTTCGTTTGGGGAGATTTCGCCGACTGGTATTTGGAGCTGATCAAGCCCCGCATGCAGGGGAGCTCCGGGGACGACAGTCTCCAGGCGGCGCGAGCCACGCTCGTGGCCGTGCTCGATGGTATCTTCCGGCTGCTGCACCCCCTCACGCCTTTCGTCACCTCCGCTCTCTGGGAACGGCTGCCTTGGCCCGCCGGAGAGGACCGGCCCCAGGCCTTGATCGTGGCGCCCTGGCCGGAGATGGACGCTGATCTGGTCGACGAAGAATCCGAGCGACGCCTGGGCGAGCTCCAGGAGCTCGTGACACAGGTGCGCAGCCTCCGGAAGGAGTATGCCGTTCCCGAGGGGAGCGGCGTCACACTCCGACTGAGAACGGTCGAGGGTCCCTTCAAGACGATGGTCGAGGACCAGGGGACGACGCTCCAACGGCTGGCGAAGGTCGACACGTGTGAGTTGAGTGAGGACGGGGATGGGCAGGCGGATGGGGACGTTGATGCGGTGGGCGCTCACGCGGTCCTCAGGAACGGTGCGGAGATTTTCATTCCGCTCGAAGGTGTGATCGACGTCGCGCGGGAACGCGAGCGGCTTCAGGAGGAGGTCGACCGCCTGGACGCTCAGGTCGAGGGCACTCGCGCGAAGTTGTCGAATGACGGGTTCCTCAACGGTGCACCCCCAGACATCGTGGACCGGGAGCGCGAGAAGCAAAACAGCTTCGAGGAGCAATTGAACAAGTTGCGAGGGAAGCTCTCATCCCTCGCCGTGGATTAGCCTCCCCGGAGGGGAAAGACTCCGTGTCATGACTTGGAGGCTTCCGACACGGACCGCCCTGAGTGTATGGGGGATGATCGGACTCTTCTCGATTTGTTCGTGCGCCAACCAGGGCTCCCCCCCCGGTGGCCCGCGGGATCTAACGGGTCCGCAAGTGGTGGAGACGTTTCCCGACACCTTTGCGGTAGTCGATGCCTTTGACGGCGAGATCCGGATCGTCTTCGACGAACGGATCAGCGAGCGCGGGGCCGAGGGCACGCTGGACCGCGCGGTGATGATTTCCCCGGAGTCCGGTGAGATCAGAGTTCGCCATTCCAGCCAGGCATTGCGCGTGAGGATGGCGGGGGGGTTCCAGCCCGACCAAGTCTATCGCGTGACGGTGCAGCCGGTCGTACGGGACCTCTTCAGCAACCGGATGGTGCAAGCGTTCGAGTTCATCTTTTCGACTGGTGCCGAAATGACACCCACCGTCCTCGCGGGCCTCATCGTCGACCGGCTTACCGAGCAGCCCGTCGCTGGCGCGAGGGTGACAGCCAGCGTCGAGCGCCCCCCGGGGGGAGAGGAATCCGACGACCAAGTGGTCCCGACTCACGTTGCCATCACCGATTCGAGCGGCGTCTACGCGTTTCGGTATGTCCCGTCCGGCCGTTATACCATCAGGGCGTTCACGGACGAGAATCGCAACCAGGAGTATGACGGCTTCGAGGCGGTCGCGATCGGCCTGGAGGAGTTGAATCCGGCCGACACCCTGCTCTTGAATTTCGCGCTGCTCCTCCCGGACACGACGCCCGCCATGGTTCAGACGGTGGATGTTGTCGACTCTCTCACGTTATCGGTCGAGTTCGACGACTTCCTCGATCCCGCTTCGGAGCTTACGGGAGTGTCGGCGCTCTTGGGGCCCGATTCGTTGCGCCCTCCCGAGGTGGCCACGATCCTGCACGAGCGGGACTACCTGGGCCGACAGGATGTGATTCAGGATTCTTTGCACGTCTCGGACTCGATTCAATTAGAAGAGGCACGGGAGCGGATCGAATCGCTCCGAAGTGCGGGCGATTCCGCTACCGCGGACGAGATCGAATCCGAGCTGAGGACTCCCCGGCCTCGGGCTCCGCGTGCCCCACAGGAGCTGCAGACCCGCGAGCTCCCGAAACGCCTGCTCTACCTCATATTGGCAGACACGCTTGCGGCGGATCAAGCGTATGAGTTGTCCGTCGGAGGTGTGACCAACATCAATGGCCTCCCCGATGGAGGGGGCACGGCCGAGGTGCTTCGCGAGGCGCCAGAGGAGGCGGCACAGCTTGAGTGACGCTCGCCGCATGATCCCGTCCCTGGAGCGGCTCCTCGAGTCCGAGCCGTTCGTCGGCATTCTCGAGGACCATCCGAGAGCACTGGTGGTTCAGCACCTTCGGACGGAGCTCGACCGGGTTCGACGCGAGCTCGGCGAGGGCGTCGATCCTGCAGCCCTTCCCGGGGACGTGGAAGACCCGCGGCTTTACGCGACCGGAGTAGAAGAGCGGCTCCGTGTTTCCGCCACACCGTCGCTCCGCGCGGTGATTAACGGAACCGGGGTGATTCTGCATACCAACCTCGGCCGTGCTCCTCTTGCGGACTCGGCGCTCGACGCGATGGCCAGCGTTGCACGCGGGTATGCCAACCTCGAGTACGACCTGGAAGCAGGGAGCCGGGGCTCCAGATACGACCATTGCGCTGCTCTTCTCCGAGAGTTGACGGGGGCCGAGGGGGCACTTGTGACCAACAACGGTGCGGCGGCCCTCGTTCTCGCGCTCCGCACGTTGGCCTTCGGACGTACGGTGCTCGTATCGCGGGGTGAGCTCGTGGAGATCGGAGGGGGATTTCGCATCCCGGACATCCTGGAGAGTGCGGGTGGGGAGCTCGCGGAGGTGGGGAGCACCAACCGGACCCGTCTCGAGGACTATCGAACCGCCGCCGAGAAGAGCGATCCGGCCATGATCCTCAAGGTCCACCGCTCCAACTTCCGCATTACGGGCTTCACCGAGGAGGCCTCGCTCGAAGAGCTCGTGGCCTTGGGAGCGGAGCTGGGTGTGCCGGTCGTCTACGATCTGGGCTCTGGCCTCCTGGTCGATCCCGAGCGTCTGGGTCTCCCGCCCGAGCCCGGAGCCACCGAAAGCGTGGCCGCCGGAGCGGACATCGTGGCGTTTTCGGGGGATAAGCTCTTGGGCGGCCCCCAGGCCGGGATTCTCTTGGGCAAGGCCGAGTGGGTCGATCAGATGCGCAAGAACCCCTGGTGCCGAGCCGTTCGAGTGGACAAAACGGCCCTGGCCGGCCTCGAGGCGACACTTCAGTTGTACCGCGATCCTGAGACGGCCCTGAGGGCAATCCCGGTGCTGGCCATGCTATCGGCCAGCCCGGAGACTTTGAGGGAGCGAGCCGAAACGTTGGCGGCTGATCTGTCTGACGCTGGGGTGGTGGGGGAAGTCGTCGCGATGTCCTCGGTGGTCGGAGGAGGTACGTACCCCGGCGTGGAGCTCGAGAGCTGTGGGGTGCGGGTGGAGGCGGAAAAGGGCGGCGCCGACCCCTTGGCGGCCCGGCTCAGGAGTGCTTCTGTACCGCTCGTAGGGCGCGTAGAAGATGGATCGTTCTGGGTGGACCTCCGCACGGTGCTTCCGTGGCAGGATCCTGTGATTCTCGACCTGCTCTCCCGGCACGTCGGATCCTGAGGGAGCGTTGACCCCCCTAGAGGCCTCGGGTAGTTTTAAAAAGTCCTAAGGGCTCTTGGAGCCCGGGAGTCACGGAGAAAGTGATATGGAAAGCACTGAAACAATTCTGAGCCTGACACCCACCGCGGTGGACAAGGTTGAGAGTTTCATAGAAGAACATGGAGCGGCGAAGGACGCCGGCCTCCGGGTCGCCGTTCTGCCGGGCGGATGTTCGGGATTTCAGTACGGACTCAACATTGAGGACGAACCCGAAGCCGACGACGAGATTCTCGAACTTTCAGGGGTCCGGATCTTCGTGGATCCGTTCAGCGTGCAGTATCTGGAGGGCATCGAGATCGATTACGTGACGAGCATGATGGGGTCAGGCTTCACGTTCCGAAACCCGAATGCGACCGGAGGATGTGGGTGCGGCAGCTCCTTTACGGCCTGAACCACAACTTTACTCCGCTACGGAAAGCCCGTGGGTGAAATTCCCACGGGCTTTTTGTTTTGATGGAAGCGGAAGGACCCGGGATGCAAGTACGTTGCTTCACGGGCGGTAACTTCGACCAAAACGGGTACATCGCGTCGTGCGAGGCCACTGGCCGCTGTGTGATCGTGGATCCGGGTGCCGAGGCGCATGACATGGTGGCGGCCGTCGAGGCGGGCGCCGGTGAGCTCACGGCCATCCTGCTGACCCACGCGCACCTCGACCACGTCGAGGGTTTGGGCGTGATTCGGGACTACAAGTCAGCGCCCACGTATTTGCATCCAGCCGATCGAGACATGTTCGACAACCTTCCCGCGCAGGCGGCCATGTTTGGGCTGAGCAGTCCTCAATTGGCTCCGCCCGAACGAGAGTTCGAGGACGGAGAGACGTTCCGCTTCGGCGAGTCGGATTTCAAGGTCATTCACACACCCGGGCACTCGCTGGGGCACGTGATTCTTCATGCCCTGGACGACGGCCTGGCGCTGGTGGGGGACCTTGTTTTCGCGGGTTCGGTGGGACGGACCGATCTTCCGGGTGGGGACTATCAGGCCCTCTTCCGGAGCATTCGTGAACATGTCCTCACCATGCCAGACGACACCCGACTCTTCACCGGACACGGGCCGCCGACCACCGTCGGTCATGAGCGCACGACCAACCCTTTCCTGATCCCGAGCTACGGAGGCGAGCTGGCGTGACACCTCCCGTTCACGCAGCCGTTTTTGCGTCCGGCAGCGGAACGAACCTCCAGGCTCTTCTGGACCACGAAACGACGAACGGACTGTATCGGATCGTCGTCGTCATCTCGGATCGGAAGGGCGCCGGAGCGTTGGGGCGTGCCGAGGCCGCGGGTCGCATGGCCCGGGTCATCGAAGCCAGAGGACGCCCCGCCGAGGAGGTCGCTACGGAGACTCTCGCATTGCTCGAGAGTCTAGAGGTCGGCGCTATTTTCCTGGCGGGATACCTGCGCCTGATCCCGTCGGCAGTCGTGTCCGCCTATCGACGACGCATCCTGAACATCCATCCCGCCCTACTTCCGGCGTTCGGGGGCAAGGGCATGTTCGGCGAGCACGTGCACGAGGCGGTGCTCGAGTCGGATGCCAAGGAGTCGGGTGCCACCGTCCACTACGTGGACGAGGAGTACGATACGGGGACGATCGTGGGCCAGTGGCCCGTTCAGGTACTTCCAGAGGACGACATCCATGCCTTGGCGGCACGGGTTCTGAGGGTGGAGCACCGATTGTATCCGGCCGTCGCGGACCACGTCTGCGGGGCGTGGGCCGAGGGCCGAACTCCGGGCCCCTTCACGCGCTCGCCGCCGGAGTTGGACACGGAATTGGAACAGAATGCACCGTAACTCAGACAGAAACCCAGACCGAGAAAGTCGAAACCGAGCGGAGATGGAATAGATATGAAGCGACGGGCGCTTCTCAGCGTGTCGGACAAGTCGGGCATCGAGGACTTCGCGAAAGCGTTGGTGGACGCCGATTGGGAAATCCTGTCCACCGGGGGCACGGCTCGCGTAATCCGTGAGGCAGGCATCGAGGTGACTGACGTAGCTCAGATCACCGGGCATCCTGAAATGATGGAGGGGCGGGTGAAGACGCTCCATCCGGCCATTCACGCCGGTCTCTTGGCGCGGCGTGCCCGATCCGACGACATGGCTGCTCTTTCCCAGCAAGGATACCACCCGATCGATCTGGTGGCGGTGAACCTGTATCCCTTCCGGGAAACGGTGGCTCGGGGGGACGTCCCCGTCGGCGAAGCCATGGGCAAGGTAGATATCGGCGGGCCCACGATGATTCGTGCCGCCGCCAAGAGTCACGGGGACGTGTGGGTGGTCGTAGATCCTGCGGATTACGATCGAGTGTTGGAGGAGCTCACCGCCGAGGCCGGCAACGGGTCGTCCGAAGCCGCGCTGCGACGCGAGTTGGCGGCGAAGGTGTTCGGGCACATCAGCGAATACGACCACGCCATCGCCAGCTATTTGGAGGAGCAGGACGCTCACGGTGCGTCGGGAGTCCAGGACCCGGCCCCGACCCTCTCCTTGAACCTGGAGCTCGTTCAGGGACTTCGCTACGGCGAAAACCCGGGACAGAAGGCAGCCTTCTACCGCTGGCGGGGTCAGGAACACGGTCTCACAGGACTTGAACAACTGCATGGTAAAGAGTTGTCTTACAATAATTTACTAGATCTAGACGGGGCCCTCCTGTCGCTGTCGCCCTTCGCCTACTCGCCGAAGGCCGCCGTCTGCATCGTGAAGCACACCACGCCCTGCGGATTGGCGATCGGGGACTCTGTGGAGGCCGCCTACACGCGGGCGCTGGCCACCGACGGCCTGAGCGCCTTCGGCTCGGTGATTTCCGTGAATCGTCAGATCGATGCTGATGCGGCGGAAGCGATGTCGAGCCTGTTCATCGAGTGCGTCGTGGCGCCTGCCTACGACCAAGCGGCGATGCAGATCCTGACCCGGAAGAAGAACGTGCGGCTGCTGGTGTATGGCGGAATCGAGGAACCCCTGGCCTCAGAGCCTGAGGGAGGGTCGTGGGCCAACGCCACCGACGAAGTGCGCCGCGCGGGTCGATTCCTCGCCGAGCACGGTCGTCGACCGGACGCGAGGGCGCTTCGGAGCGTGTACGGCGGGATGCTCGTGCAGGACCCGCCGTCGCCGCCCTTTTACGGTCTGGACAGTGAAGAATGGAGCCTCGCGGCGTCCCGAGCGCCCACCGAAGAGGAGTGGGACGACCTCCGATTCGCCTGGGCGGCGGTGTTCGGAGTGAAGTCGAACGCGATCCTCTTCGCCCGGGGCGGCTCGACGCTGGGGATTGGCGCCGGACAGATGAGCCGTGTCGATGCCTCTCGCATCGCCGTGCGTAAGGCGGCGGACGCCGGTCTCGACCTCGATGGCGCCGTCCTGGCCTCCGACGCGTTCTTTCCGTTCCGCGACGCGATAGACGCCGCCGCCGACGCCGGCGTTCGGGCCATCGTTCAGCCCGGCGGCTCGAAGGGCGACCCGGACGTCATCGAGGCCGCGAACGAGCGCGACATGGCCATGGTGTTCACCGGACAACGGCTGTTCCGACATTGATGGGCGCGCTCCTCGATTGCCTCTCTTGGTTGCCGCTCTTGGTTGCCGCCGCAGTGGCCGTTGGAGTACTTTACGGCGAGCGCTCAACTAGCTCCTCGTGGGGAAATCTCGGGTTCTTTGGACCTTCTAAAGGGAGTGTGTGATGCCCGCCAGACATTGGTTTCCGTGTGCGATCATCGCCGTTCTGATGATGCCGGTCGCCCTGACCGCTCAATACCCCGTGCGTGACGGTAGTGTCACCAACATCGAGCCCTATCTATTCGCGGCTGCGGACTTTGGCATCAATCCCGAAGGCGTCACGTTCACCAAGGACATTGCGCCCATTCTCCAACGGAGCTGCCAGAACTGCCACCGGGCCGGCGGTGGGGCACCCATGGCCTTCACCACGTACCAGGAGACGAGGCGCTACGCCACGCGCATCAGGGATCGCACGGCCATCAGGGACCGCATGGGCGCCATGCCCCCGTTCTTCGTTGAGCCCGGTGTCGGAATCCAGAGATTCAAGAACGGCAACGCCCTCAGCGACGAAGAGTTGGCCAAGATCCAGGCATGGGTGGACAACGGAGCTCCCGAGGGTGATCCGGCCGACATGCCGCCGCCGCTCGATTTTCCAACCGACCAGGGATGGGTGCTCGGAGAGCCGGACCTGGTGTTGAGGTCCGTCGACGTGACGGTTCCAGCAGTCGGGCCCGACCGGTGGGGAGATATCGGCATCGTGCCGACAGGTCTCACGGAAGACCGCTGGGTGCATTCCGTCGAGGTTCGGGAGATCAACGATATTCCAACGGATGCCGCCGCTACTACCGTGGGAGGACGTTATGTCTTTCACCACATGACGTATTTCAGCGGGGTCTTGAACGAGGATGGGACTGGGCTCGTTAGCCAGGGCCGCGTCTGGCCCGTTCACGAAATCGGGCGCAATGCGGATGTCTTCGGCGATGGTGTCGGCATGCTTTTGCAGGCGAATTCGGCCTTGTCTCTCAGCGCGTCCCACGTTCACTCGACGGGCGGGCAGGCGAACACCGGGCACCTTGAATTCGGCTTCAAGTTTTTCCCGAGGGGGTACGAGCCGAAGTACACGAGCTCGATCAGACTGGGTGGCAACGGCATCGACATGGACGTCAGGCCGAATCAAGCCGGTCAGGAATTCCATTCTTATGACGTGCTGACATCACACACCAAGATCATCACCTTCGAGCCGCACCTTCACGCGCCGGGCGTGCGGATGTGCATGGAGGCGATCTGGGGCATCAACCGGTTCACGCTCAACTGTGTGGGCTACGACCACAACTGGGTCAAGCAGTATCTCTACGAGGACGATGCGGCGCCGCTGCTGCCGAGGGGTACGATTCTGCACATCGTAGGCTTCGTGGACACCAGCGACGAGAACCCCAACCTCGCGGACACCAGAAACTGGGCTGGAAGCGGTCGGCGGTCGGTCTCCAACATGTTCGCCGATCTCGGCCAGATTGTCCGGCTTACCGAAGACCAGTTCCAGGCTGAGATGGCCGAGCGACGCGCGAAGATGAAGGACAAGAACACCTACGACATTGGGTGTCCGCTGTGCTGGGCCCCCGAGGTGATGGAGCGTGCGGCGACAGGAGGGGGAGGCGCCCCGTGAATCCTGGCCGGGTCCCTTGGTCCGCAGGAGCGCGAATGGTGCTTGCCCCGCTGGCGGTTTTTCTTCTGTTCCAGCCCGTGGGCGCTCAGGATGCAGTAGGCAGGTTCATGAGATTGCGGGGCGAGATCGTGTCGCCGGCCTACGAGGGGTGGTGGCAGAACGAGGACGGAGGGTACACGCTGTTCTTCGGGTACATGAATTCGAACTGGGAGCAGGAGTTCAACGTCCCGATCGGTCCGCACAACTACTTCACGCTCACGGAGGCGGGGGGCCTCGACAACCTCGAGCTCGAGGCCCTGGATCCCTCGATGGCCGACCAGGGACAGCCGGCACATTTCTACCCCCGACGTAACCCCTTCCTGTTCACGGTGAACGTGCCTGCGGATTTCGGCGACAAGGAATGGGTGTGGACTCTAACCACCCAGGGGCAGACCAAGCGCGCTTACGGGTTGCTCTCGAGCGATTACCGGATGGATCCGCAGGTGATGTCCACAGAAGTGGGAGGGAACTTCGGAAGCCTCGACGACCGCCTCCGCACCAACATACCTCCTGAGCTCGAGGTCGAAGGAGGCGAACGTCGCAGTGTAAGGACAGGGGAGCCGCTGACACTGGTCGCGCTCGCCAACGATCCCGACAACTACCCCCCCAGACGAAACCGAGGCGGAGCGCCGTCAACTCCGGAACAGTTGTACCGGACTCCGCGGGGCGCGACCGTCCAAGGTGCACCCGGCCTACGGATGTCCTGGATGGTTTACCGAGGTCCCGCGCGGCACGTCACCTTCGCTCCAGTCCAAATGAAGACGTGGATGGACTCGCGGGTATGGGCGAACTCTCCGTGGTCACCTCCGCTCTCGATTCCCGAGCCGCCCGCGGATGGCAGGTGGGTCGCCGAAGTGACCTTTGACGAGCCGGGAGACTACGTGCTCCGTGCGGTGGCTAGCGACGGCTCGCAGTTCACCTATGGGGACGTCATCGTCACTGTGACCGGGCGCCCGGCACTGTGACCGCGTAGCGCTTCGTCTACCCCTGATCGGATCCCTCCTTACAGGGGGGCGTGCAGCTCTTCGTTGATACAAAGGACCGTGTTGCCCCGGCCCTGGTTGTTTTCGAAAAGTTCGAAGGGCTCTATGAAGTCCTCGAACGAGAAGACACGGTCTACGCGTGGTTCCACCGCACCGGTTGTCAGGAAGTCGAGGATCTCGGCAACGTTCCCCTGATGTCGTTCCGGATTGGCCTTCGCCCATGGTCCCCAGAGGCTTCCGACGACTGCCGCTTGCTTGATGAGCACAAGACCCGGCCGAATCGGTTTCTGTCCCGCGGTGAATCCAACCAAGCAGATCTTGCCGAGCGGTCTTACCGAAGAGATGAGGGCAGCGTCGAACAGATCGCCCTGGACCATGTCGATGACCACGTCCACGCCTTCGGGGTGACCCAATTCATCCGCGGCCTGTTTGACGTCGTTCTTGAAGCTCTTGTAGCTGTCTCGCTCTCGCCCGTAACAGAGAACACGATCCGCGCCGACCGACGCCGGAAACTCCTGCTTTTCGGGTACGCTGACACCGGCGATCACGCTTGCTCCCATTGCCTTCGCCAACTCGATTGCCGCCATTCCCACTCCACCTGAGGCCCCATCAACGAGCACGAGGTCGCCCGAACCCACTTCGCCGATGATCTTCAGAGAGTGATAGGCGGCGAAGAAGTTGCGGCCGATGTTGGCGCATTTCGAGAGGGGAACATTGTCCGGGGCCTTCCAGACGGATGTGGCATCGACGCTTACGATCTCGGCCAAGGCGCCCGTACCCACCTGCGAGATAACCCGGTCGCCCTCATTCAACCCCGAGACGCCCGGACCGACCTCGAGCACCGTTCCGGTAAGGTCCATACCGGGGATATAGGGTAGGGGTGGCCGCTCCTGGTAAAGACCCTGTGCCTGGAGCGCGTCGGGGTACTGGACACCGGCATAGTTTGCGGACACCAGAACGTGCCCTTCTTCACCCTCCGGCGCGGGCACCTCATCGAGCGATAGCACGCCCCTCAGTGGATCCGGCGTCTGTAACGGTCTTCCGTCGTCGTCGAGTCCGGCGTATCGGTGGCAGCGAACTGCCTTGATAAGATTGCTCATGGCGGTTTTGTCACGTGGCTAGAATGGAAAAACATCACCATGCCGATACGAGAGAGGCGCCGCAAGCCTGCGACTAGGCTGTGGATCAGCGCGCCTCTTTACAGGGGACGTGCTCGGGCCTGAGCTTTCCCGATACAGGCGGGCTTGGAGGGGTGGCAGAGCGGCTTAATGCACCAGTCTTGAAAACTGGCGTCCGAAAGGACTCGTGGGTTCGAATCCCACCCCCTCCGCTACAAAGACCTTCTCGTTGGGCTTGGTCTCCGGTGATCCTCTAACCACCGCGTTCGAACCCACGCGCTCTTCGAAGAAGAGCGCCAAGTGGGTTCGAGCCGAGCGTCAGAGCTATTTCCCGCGCAGGCGGGCTTCACGGTTTCCGCGAGACGACCGAGGATCGCCGAAGGCGACCGCAGGTCAATCCCACCCCTGACGGCTTGCGCCTACCGGCCCGCTCTCGGATGTTGAGCACAGTCTGATCCTCTAAGCCCGAAGAGCGAATGAGAGTGAAGAGCTTTGGTGTTACCTCGGTCCTTCTCCTAACACTCGTCCTCGGGCAGGAATCTCTCTCGGTTTCGTGTGCCGATCTCTATTCCCGGTCTCCGCTGGAGAACCTGACTCGTTGCGCCGAGCAGGGGCATGCCGGGGCACAGTCCTTGCTCGGGTTGAAGTACGCCAGGGGTGCGGGCGTCCCGGAGGACGATGCCGAAGCGGTGCGCTGGTATCGGTTAGCCGCCGAGCAAGGAGATGCTGAAGGTCAGTGGCTCCTTGGAAGCATGTATGACGATGGTGATGGGGTGCCGGAGGACGACGTTCTCGCCCATATGTGGTTCAATCTGTCCGGCGCCCAAGGACACGTTTCGGCACAGGAGAGCGGAGACATAATCGAGCTTCGGATGACTCGCGAACAAATTGGCGAGGCCCCACGGCTGTCCCGCGAGTGGATGGCGACGCATCGCTAGGGTGGGGGCGACCGAGGGTCTGACTCCTGGTTTCGGACTGGTCGCGGAACGGCTCCATATTGCCACGCGCTCGATACTTCAGAACAAAGAGATGTCACGTCTGAGAGACGGATTCAGGGAAGGAACGGAGGGGCAGCGTACATTGTTGTGGAGGGCAGATGTGATCGCAGCCGCCATGGCCGCCCTGCGGGTAGCACTCTCGACACACGCCAGGTTTTCGGAATCGAACGCGGCAATGACCTCGGAGGTTTTCAGTATCCTGTGTAGGGGTGAACCGCCGACCGAGTTACAGTTCTTTGAGTCCGTCGTCCCTCCTCGGCAGGCGGCCTATATGGGTGCGTTAAGTGCGCGGTCCGAGGACCCGGGTGGAAGCTCATGATCGAGGGGCCGACATGCCCCAAGTGCGGAAGCGAGTCCATACGCCCCATCGGAACCTCTACCTCATTGGCACATCACAATACCCGGAGAAGTGGCCGGAACCGCATTCGCGGGAGTTCCGTCTCCGTAGTAAATCCCGCACTGGCTCCCGGCGAGCCCGTCGTGGTTTCCGGTCGCAGCCCAGCCCGTTCCAGCTGTGGCCTCGTTGATGGTGAGGTTGACACCCTCGCTCACGGTGAGGTCGGTGAGCAACGCAATGCTCGCGGGGTACGACAGGTTCTCCGACTGATAAATCTCCATTTGAGCCGCCATGATCTTGAGATCCGACACGACAGACGAGATGAACGCCTTTTCCTTGGCCGACGAGTACCTGGGGATCGAGATCCCTGCCAGGACCCCGATGATCACGAGCACGATCAAGAGCTCGATCAGGGTAAATCCGCGGCGCCTGAATTCGTCTTTCGCGGTAATGCCGGGAATGCCAACTGTTACGAAAAGAGTAGACTGCTTCATGTCAGGCCTTTTAAGCAAAGGGTATTCCCCTAAGCTCGGACGCCAACTGGCTGGGCAGAATTGGCCGGGTGGGGTGCTACGACACTACTTCAAAGATCAATAGGTGATCTCACGAACGCAATGAAAATCGCACCGATCAGCGAGAGCTGGGTCCCACCCCCTCCTGACGGTCTCCGGTGGTTGAACAGAAACCCAAAGCCTAGTAAAATAACGAAGTTCTGTTCCTCACGTTTCGGCCTGGGATGCTTCCCAAGCTCGGGGTCGGCGGTTCGAGTCTGGTCGCCTGCCTAGAGGCAAAGATTGTCCTGGAAGGAGCTTTCATGAATACCAAATCCCTGCTTCTAGCTGGTTTCCTGGGTCTGCTGGCATGTCCTTTGGCGGGTCAGGATGCCGAAGCGTTGTACCAGCAACTCTGTGATGACGGAGAAATGCTGGGCTGCAACCTCCTCGGGGTCATGTACCGGGATGGCGCAGGCGTCACCCAGAACCTTGCACGTGCGGCCGAGCTCTTCCAACAGGCTTGCGACGGTGACATGATGGAGGGCTGCGGCCGCCTCGGAGTCCTGTACGCGAATGGCGTAGGCGTCACTCAGGACATCACCCGCGCCCTCGACCTCTCCGAGCAAGCCTGCGAGGGGGGATACACACAGGGCTGCAGCAATTTCGAGGCCTTGATGGGACTGCTGAGATCCGCTGTGCTCGGACAGCTGCCGACCGAAGATCGGATACTGGCGGCAGGTGTCGAGGGGCGGGGTACGTTGAGCGATGCTGATTCTCAGGGTCCGGATGGATCATATGTGCAGGCTTGGGCGCTCTTACTGAGGGCGGGAGAAGAGGTCACGGCTCAACTCACGTCATCCGATTTTGACGCCTACCTAATAATGATGGGGCCCGGCCTCGAGTCGGAGCTCAGTGACGATGACGGTGGTGGTGGCTGCGACGCTCGCATCACCTTCACGGCGCCAGAGGACGGGGAGTACCGAGCCATTGTCGGCACGTCTGATCCGAGCGGGACGGGGGAGTTTGTCCTGCGCGCCAGCGCTACGGCGCCTGCCGCGGCTTCCGAGGCGTGCAACCGCGCTCTTGCAGTTGGCGGACCGACGGTACTCGCGGGGCGGACCGGCCGGACCGAGGCCGTGGGGAGTTCGACTCTCATCGTCCGAGCCGACCTCGAAGAATACGCTGGCCGGTCCGCCCTCGAGGTGATCCGGCAACTTAACAGCCGCTGGTTACGCGCCGCGCGGGGTGCTGGCTTTGCGGGACGATCGTTTGCGCGGGTCGTGATCGATGGAACCCCCCGTGGTGACGGGAATAACCCGTCCGCGGCCGACTTCGATGAACTCAGCGGATTGTCTGCCGATAATATCGACAACATGCGCTACCTCACCGCCACCGACGCCACCACCAAGTACGGCACGGGCTATCCTGGCGGGGTCATCGAAGTCACCACGAGGCGCTGAGGCGAGATGGCCGTCGGTGGATCGGTCTGGGGGCAGCCCGAACATAAGGAGCAAGTCACGGTGATCCGTAGAGTTTTTCTAGCGTTCTTAGTCTTCGGAATGGTGGGGTGCGGTGGTGACGACGTTTTCAGCCCGGAAAGCGTCGCTGGTACCTACACGCTGCAAACACTCAACGGGGATGCACTTCCCGCGGTTCGTGGCGAAATCGGAACCAGCTTCACCGAAGTCACAGCAGGGAGCATCATTCTCAACGAAAACCTGTCCTGTAGCACTAGCTTATCGTTACAGGTGACGGAGGGCAGCACCGTGACTCCGGGGACAGTGATGCGTGTGTGCACCTACACGCTCTCTAGTGAAGGAGCGATTACACTGATCGATGCGGCCAATCCCCTTGACCCCACTCCTGCTACGGGCTCACTAACTGGCTCCTCGATGACGATAACCGAGGACGAGGACGTCTACGTTTACCAGAAGTCAGCGTAGTCGCGCTAATTGATGTACCCCAACGACCGTAGCGTCTCGAGCTGCTCCGGCGTCAGCGCGACCTCCGCGCTGCTCCCACCGAGGTGCTGACGAAGCACACGGTCCGCCTCCAGCTGCTCCTCGAGAAGCCTGGTGTATTTCTCCACCAGCTCGGGATACAGATCGTTCACGTTCTTCATCGTGAACGGATCGGATCGAAGGTCGTAGAGCAGAAGTCTTGGCGTGCCCGGTACGTGGGGGCGCGCGGCCCGCTGATAGCCCGCCGGCTGCACCGGCGGATCGTCTTCTGCGCGTTCCGGCCAGATTTCGAGCGAAGCGGCCCAGTGTCCGTCAATCATCTCGATGTGGCCCGTGAACTCATCGGTCACAACGTCGTTTTGTAGCTGCTCCAAGAAGATTGGTCGCTCTTCCCAGCCTTCAGTGCCGAAGAGCAGTGGCACCAACGACTGACCCTGCCTCACCTCGGGCTGTGGCAGATCGACCAGATCGAGAACCGTGGGCAACATGTCGATCATCGACACGCGCTCGGAGATCCGCTGCCCGGGCGCGATATGGCCCGGCCATACAAAGATGAGGGGAATCCGAGTACGGTACGAATCGGCAAGCGAGCCTTCCCAATCCGGCGGCGGCGGATCCCACAGTCCGCGCCCGAAACGGCTGAAGCTTCCGGCCGGGTGGCCGTGATCGGACGCGATGATGAGCAGCGTGTTCTCCCACTCGCCAGCATCCTTCAGCCGCTCGACGAACCGTCCGAGCTGGTAGTCCTGATGGGCCATGGTCTCGTCATAGAGACCGCGTTGCGTGTCGAAGTACCAAACGGGATCAACGCCCATCGTCTCCAGGCATCGTCGCATGTAGCCGGAGATAGAGACCTGCCACTCTCCCTCGCAGTCGTCCCAGCCGAAGTTCCACAGGTCCCACAAAGCATGGACACTGTCCCGCGCTTCCGGCTGCACGAAGAGCCCGGTATAAGGGGCCACGGGCTCCTGCATCTCGTGCACATCGGTGGTCTGAAAGTGGGCCCAGAACGGCGCGCCGGGAAAATCGGCCCGCCAATCCCAGAAGTTCCGGTGGAGCTCGACTGATGAGATCGAGTGCTGCTGCATTCCCCGATCTCGGAACACGTCGACGCCCCGCTGGAGGTCACTCAGACTCCCCGCGTTCGGGTTTGTCGTGAAAACGGCTGTCTGGTATCCCGCGCTGTGGAGGTGTTGCGCCATCGTCACGACACTGTCCGGGAGTGGCGTCGCCTGGCCGCCAAAGCCTCCCAAAACGCTGTGCTGGAGCGAAGTCATGAACGACGCCGTTGACGGTCTGGTCCACGCGGAGTTGCTATGTGCGTACTCGAAGACCGCGCCCTCGGCGGCAATGCGTTCGATGTTGGGCGTTGTTCGGCGGTTGTAGCCGTAGACGCTCATGAAGTCCGCGCCGCCACCGTCGATGACGTAGAAGATGATGTTGGGCTTTGACGCAGTGACGTCTCCGCTCACCGTCGGCGCCACCCAGAGAGCGACGGCCCCGTCCGACTCGCTTTCCGCATCGAGCGCCAGCGTCACCGACTCTCCCGCGAGGTGAGACAGATCGACCGAATGTGTTGCAAACTCGGATGCGTCGGCGTGGACCTCCTCCAGTAGTGTCTCGCCTGCGGCATTCCCGCTGGTCGCGGTCACACGAAACGTCACCGGTGGGCTGCCGGTCACGAGGCCCAATCCGACGTCGAGTCGCCCTCCGTCCGGGATCCGCACCGGGTACTCGATGCTTGCGGGAGCTAACGTGTACAGCGTGCGGTAGCGCATTCCCGCTCGGTTCTCGCTTCTCACACCGCGGGGGTCCGCGGCATAGACCTGAGCTCTCGACACGAGGCTTACGGAGAGGATCTCGATGTCGCCGGGCTCGCTCGAGCTGAACCAGAGCCCGAGTTGATTCCACGGTCCCTCCCAGTTCTCGCGGATCAACGCAGTCTCGAATCGGTAGGTTTGAACTGTCCCATCACGAACCACCGGGCCGCCTCGCGTGTCCTGGTAGGGATTGGGCTGGCCGGTGCTCTCCCCCGAGCCCTCGCGAAGATTGAAGCCGACACTGATGCCCGAGACCTCATTCTCGCTTCGGGCGCGTATCACTATGTGATCCCAGTCCGCCCGCTCGAGATCGGGGATGTCGACGTAGATCCCCCCCTGGGGGTTTCCACCTTGATTCCGCATCGCGTCTGTCAGCGTGACTAGTAGTCCGTCTGCCGTTTCCGTTACTTCGGCGGGCGGGTTGGCATTCTGGGGAGGGGTCGCTTTCCAATCTGGCTGCGGTTGGTCGAACAGCCACTCGAGCGGATCCGGCACATTCTGAGGTCCGTCAGCGCCGATGACCCGGGCCTCTGCGAGGTGATCCTCGAGGTGCAGAGGCATGTCGACGGTGAGCGGCACCGGATCACCGCAGCCGAGGCAGAACACCCCCAACAGCAACGGGAAGGTGGAAAATCGCACGGGATTACTCCTCTGCTTCATTTCACTGCGTCTACTCGCGACTTCGTATTTGCACCTCAGGATCCCGGCGGCCGGTATCTTGAGATGCCTATGAGCGAGTCGTCATGAGAACTTGGGGGGGAGTGGCTTCGATGCGCCAGCTTTGGACCTAAGTCGAGAGACGCGATCCTCGCTAGTCAGCTCCTGCAGCAGAACGTAGGGAAGCGGATTCGAGCCGAGCGGTCTCGGGCGCGATCCACGTAAGCGGCTGCGCAACTGATCAACAAACGGCGTGAGACCCCCCTATGGCAACCAGTCGACTACTGCTCCACCACTGGTGGCCGTTGTTGCACCAGATCCGTCGGCCGGAGTCGAGTTCGGGAGCCTGATCGTGAGGACGTCCACGCCACCGGTGTCCGTGGCGCTGATGTACAGCCCCGTATCCGGCGTCGTCAGGAAGTCCACGTTGTCGAAGGTGAACGGCAACAGCGCTCCGGGGTGGTTGATGGTCAGTTGGGTAGCCGCATCACTCATGTTCTGGAACGTCACGTTGTTGAACCGCTCGATCGTCCCGCCGGTCGAGATGAGCGGCACGTTGTCGAAGGTGGCGCCGTCGATGTCGACGCCGGCAACCGTGAGGGTGCTTCCGTTGCCATCGAACGTCCCGGTGGGGATGTTGGGGACGATGAGTTGGCCGGAGAGGTTGACGGGGCCGTTCACCGTGACGGTCCCGCTGTTGGTGAGGGTCGTACCGTTGAGGGTCAACGAGTTCGCACTCGACGTGATCGTGCCCCGGTTGTCGAGAACGGCGTTGATCGTCTTCACCGACGAACCGGTCACCGTGATCGTCGCCCCCAACGCATTGACCAACGTGCCGCCCGTCACCGTCAGGGTCGCCGCCGAGCCACTGAGGCTGGCCAACTCGATCGTCTCCGTGTTCGTGAGTCCGCCCGCACCCGTCAACGTCGCCGAGAGGTTCGAGAACCCTTCGATCCGCAGTACCGAGCCTGCCTCGATCGTCAACCCCTCGTTCAGTGCTGTCGTGCTTTGAGTCAACAACGTCGTCTCGTTGACGACAGGCGCGTTGATTGTCGCCTGGAAGAACCTCGGTGTGCTGGCCGCGGGCAGCGTCAGGGCCGGAGCGTTCAACGTCATACGCGCTAGCAGCAGCGTGCTCGGTCCATCGATGCCTAACGTCATGCTCGGTGTAAACGTCGCCGTCAAGGAGTTCAGGGCCAGCTCCTCGCCCACCACGAACGAGCCCCCCGTGTACGCCAAGCTGCCGTTGTTCACCGTCAACGTTCCACCGGCTCCGACCGTCACCGTACCCGACGTTGTGAACGTCGACGACACGGTATTCGTCACCGTCAGATCGCCACCCGCCGATGTGTCCAACGTACCTGTGTTTGTGTTCGTCAGACCGCCCGCACCGGGGTTGATCGTCAGCGGACCCGTCGTCACCGTGACGGTCCCGCTGTTGGTGAGGGTCGTACCGTTGAGGATCAATGAGTTCACACTCGTGATCGTGCCCTGGTTGTCGAGAACGGCGTTGATCGTCTTCGCCGGCGCATCGGTCGCCGTGATCGTCCCCCCGACCGCGTTGACCAAGGTGCCGCCCGTCACCGTCAGGGTCGCCACCGAGCCACTGAGGCTGGCCAACTCGATCGTCTCCGTGTTCGTGAGTCCGCCCGCAACCGTCAACGTCGCTGCGAGGTTCGAGAACCCTTCGATCCGCAGTACCGAGCCTGCCCCGGTCGTCAACCCCTCGTTCAGTGCTGTCGTGCTCCGAGTCAACAACATCCCTCGGTTGTCGACAGGCGCGTTGATCGTCGACGCAGTCAACACGAGCGAATTCGTCGACGTGTTCACCACGTTGGCCGCGTTCAGCGTGCTGGAGCCGAGCGAGAGCGTACCCGTTCCGACCACGTTTACCGTGCCGGTGACGTTGAGCGTCTTAATGGAGGCCGTCACCGTCTGTGCCCCATTGAGGCCACCGATCGTGAGCCCTGCGACTGTCGGGTTGATGTCTACCACAACGGTGTACGTGCCGTCCAGTGTAATCCGGGCCTCCTCTAGTTCACCTGGCACCTGACCCGTATCCCAATTCGCGCCGATGCTCCAGTCGCCTCCGGCAGGATTGATCCACTCGGCGGCGGACCCAGTGATCAGCGTGTTCGTGAACGTGCAGGTCGTCGTCTTGCCGGCCTCGACCACGACACCCGTCACCCCCGTCCCGGCCTCGGTGCCTGTCACTTCCTCATTTTCGAGCATGCACGTCACCGACTCAAAGTCGAAGTTCACGTGCGGCGCCTCCGCGATGTCGAACGTCACCGCCGCGTCCAGATCGGGGAACGTCCGGCCGGCGGTGCCCGGCGATTCCGTCACCTCTAGCGTGAAATCGCCAAGGTCCCCCGCGAAGGCGAAAATGCCGGGCGCATCCGCGCTCTTGATGACCACGATCGTGCCCGTGGTCTTGACCGAGCTCGTGAACGTGCAGGTCGTCGTCTTGCCGGCCTCGACCTCGACATCCGTCACCCCCGTCCCGTCCACTGGGCCCGTCGGTTCTCCTTCGAGCATGCACGTCACCGACCCAAACTCGACGTTGTCGTCCAGCGTCTCCGTGATGGCGAACGTCTCGGCCGGGTCCAGGCCGTCGAATGTCTGGGCGGCGCTTTCCAGCGATTCCGTAACCTCCAGCGTGAAATCGCCCAGGTCCCCCGTGAAGGTGAAAATGCCGGGCGCATCCGCGCTCTTGATGACCTCGATCGCTCCCGTGGTCTTGACCGAGTTCGTGAACGTGCAGGTCGTCGTTTTGCCGAGCTGGACTTCGACACCCGTCACCCCCGTCCCGTCCACTTCGCCCGTCGCTCCCCCGCCTTCGAGTGTGCAAGCCACAGACACAAAGTCGAAACCCGCGTTCAACGTCTCCGTGATGACGAACGTCTCCGATGGGGCCAGCCCGGGGAATGTCTGGGCGGCGATGTCCGCCGATTCCGGCACCTCCAGCGTGAACTCACCAAGCCCCCCGGCGAAGACGAAAATGCCGGGTGCATCCGCGCTCTTGACGACCTGGATCGCTCCCGCGGTCGGTACCGCCCCCTGCTCGACGCGGAACTTGATGGGCAGCGTGCGCCCGTCCTTGAGCGCGATGAGGTCATCCGTCGCGAGGTTCTTGACCTCCTTGCCTGTGGAACCGAGTTCGACATCCGCATAGCCGAGTTCCGTCTCGTTCACGAGGACACTGACGCGGTAGGTCGGGCCGGGCTCGACCTCGAATTCGTTCGTGTGCCAGTTGACGATGTAGTGCTCTTCCTCGGGTACGGCCCTCACCCGGTCGGAGCCTGGGCTGGTGGCGGTCGTGAAGTCCTCCACGAGAACACAGGGGGTTTGGTCGTCGAGGAACTCGCAGATGCGTACGATCGGAGACAATGCACCATCGAACGTCCCATTGAAACTCCCTGGGTTACCGACCATTGGCGGGAGCCAGAAGAAGTGCTCGTTCCCGCCTTGGTGGACTGCGTCGGAGATGGCAAGTGACGGGTCATCTATCTCTGGCGTGATGGGTCCTTCGCCACAGGCTGCAACAAGCAATGCGGTGGCGGCTTGAACTGGCAATCGGCTGAGGAGCCTCATCGGTGGCCTCCGGTAGTCGTCGGGGCCTGCGTGAGGCGTGCGACTGGTGGGATAGCGACTGGTAAGCTAATCGCCAATCTTACGGTGCGGTATGCTTAGGCGCAAACGCGCCCATGAGACAGAACCGACGGTTGCACGTAACTTCCTCACGGCGATAGAATCAGCGATAGAGTCAATGGGTAGCTTGTCAACAATCCACCAGACCGTCCCCCCCAGCGGCGACAGTGAGGGTGTACGACTATGCCCCCATCAACCGAACCGTTCATCCTCATCGTCGAGGACGATCCTGACGACGCTGCTGTGATCGAGGCGGCGTTCAAGAAGAGCCTGGCCCATGCGAAGACGCATTTGGTGCTCAGTGGCTGGGAGGCTCGGGTGTACCTTGCCAGGGAGTCGCCGCATCACGACTGGGAACGGTGTCCAGCTCCGTCGCTCATTGTCCTCGACCTCGGGCTGCCTGATATCACCGGGTTTGATATCCTCGAGTGGATGGCCGAGTGGGAATGGCTGGCGAAGATCCCGGTCATCGTCTTCACGGCTTCTGAAGATCCTGAGCACGAACGAATAGCGTATGAGCTCGGCGCACGCCGCTACCTGCGCAAGCCGAATGATTACGGCGCGTTGGTGGAGGCGGTCAAAGAGGAGTTGGGCCCACAGAGCAGAGCCGCAGGAACGTAAAGATCAGCGACTGAATCCCGCCGATTTCGCTGCAGCGACGGCGAGGGCCAATCATGGCGGCACCCGGACACCTCAGCACCCGGACACCTCAGCAGCCGGACACCTCGCTCTTCAAATAGGCGACGATCTTCCAGATGTCTTCGTCGCCGTCCGGCAGCCTGCCGGCGAAGGCGATCATACGCGAGCCGGGGACGCCGTTGGCGATGGTGTTGTAGATCTCCTGGTTGGAGCCGCCGTGGGTCCACGCACAATCGAACAGGTCGGGAACGTCGCCGACCTGGATTCCCGGAACATGGCAGTACCCACTGCACGTCCCGGCGAAGACGCCTCCCCCCCTCGCTAGAGCCTCCGGGTCCTCCAGATAACCGGTGGCGGGGTCGGGCCCGGCGCAACCCTGGAGCGTCAGGAGTGCCACCGCCAAAGACATGAGCCAAGTGGACACCTAAGGCAGCTCAAATACGAACAACTGTCCACCTTCGGGGAAGATGTCGGGCGCGCCCGTTGACTCCAACATCGTCCCGTTGCCCGCCCCGATCGCGACGAAGATTCGTCCATCGGCTTCGTAAGCGATGGGCTGACTGCGCACGCCTGATCCCAGTCGGTGGCGCCACACCTCTTCACCGGTCTCCGAATTGAACGCGAGAGCGAACCCCAACTGGTTGCCGGTGATGACCACGCCACCCTCTGTGCTCACGGCGCCGGCCATGAGGGGGACGGGGTCCTGGTAACGCCAGCGGGTTTCCCCGGTCACGATGTCGATGGCGGCCAGCACGCCGAAGGAGCGTCCGTCCTCCACGTCGGCGAGCTCGAAATATCCACCCAAGAACACCTGGCCCGGCACAAATGCCGTGATCCCTTTTCGATAGAGCTCGCAGCTCTCGACCGCCGGAACGAACGCCAATCCGAGACCTGGGTTGAGCGCTGCTGTCCACGCTCCATTCAGGCC
Source organism: Longimicrobiales bacterium (assembly GCA_965249775.1). Lineage (GTDB taxonomy): Bacteria > Gemmatimonadota > Gemmatimonadetes > Longimicrobiales > Gaopeijiaceae > UBA822. The sequence goes on along the minus strand of OZ252253.1, from coordinate 899,835 downwards.
ACCGAGGTGACCGGGGCAAATGCGGGCACTGGGGTTCGCCTCTGGCATCGCCTCGGGGTTGACGCTCGGCCTGCCGTCTTCGCCAATCGTGGCCCAATTGGCCTGTACGTATTGGGTGGCCGAGATGAAGCTGCCGTCCGTGCGATCGAGGATGTAGAAGTACCCGTTACGGTTGGGCTGGACGAGTGCTTTGACCTCCTGCTCATTGCGTATCATATCGACCAGGAAGATCTGCGTGTTGCCATCGAAATCCCAGACATCGTGAGGTGTGAACTGGAAGTACCACTTCCGTTCACCGGTGTCGGGGTCGACGGCGATCACCGCATCGGAATAGAGGTTGTCACCTTCCCGCTCGTCACCGTTCCAGTCCGGGGCTGGATTTCCAGTCGTCCAGAATAGCGTGTGCGTCTCCGGATCATACGCGCCTGCGTTCCAGGTGGGCGCGCCGCCAGTGAGATACGACTCGCCCTCCCAGGTCTCGACACCCGGCTCGCCCGCGGCCGGAACCGTATAGTGCCGCCATACCCGCTCACCGGTTGCAACGTCGTACGCATCGAAGAAACCGCGTATTCCGAATTCGCCTCCGGCGATGCCGATGATCGCCTTATCACCCACGATGAGGGGAGCGCCGGTGGCGGCATAGCCCTCACGGTAGTCGATGATCGCGGTGTCCCAGAGGATCTCTCCGGAGAGTCGATGGAAGGCGATGAGCCTGGCATCCAGCGTAGCCATGAGGATGGCATCGCCTGCGATAGCAACGCCCCGATTCACCGGCCCGCAACAGATCAGGAGGTCGTCAGGCTGTTGATGGTCGTACCTCCAGTACACCTCACCCGTTGCGGCGTCGAGGGCAAAGAGGCGGTTGTACGAGCTGCTGATATACATGAGGCCGTCGTACACGATAGGCGAGACCTCGAACTGCCGGTTGGTGCCGGTGGGGAAGGACCAGGCGACCTTCAGGTTGGGCACAGCCTCCGGGGTCAGCTCCTCGATCGGGCTGTGCCGGTAGTTCGAGTAGTTCCCGCCGTAGTGGAGCCACTTGGTGGGGTCGTCGAGGCCACTCTCGAGCATCGCGGCGTTCACGCCCGCCATTCCCAGACCGATAGGCTGGTCATTCGTCCAGTGCGTCCGGCCGGAAGCCGGACCGGCCTCACCCGCCTCAATCGCGACCTCGCTCTCGGAGTCGATGGTGCCCGGCTCCCCACCGTCTGAGCAGGCAAGGATCAGTAGGGAGGGGAAGATGGCGAACGTCGCGAATCGGAAGGCCATGGATGGCTCCTTGTAAAAGAAACACAGCGGACCCGAGTGCGTCGGGTCCGCTGCGGCACTGAGAGTACCTCGGCGGAGACTTCGTCTGCAAGTCGCGGGATTGAGAAGCTACATGTCTGTTGCTGCTTCTTCGTTGCCCAGGTTCTCGTACCAGCGAATCATGCCGCCGGGGCCGGCGCAGACAATGTCGGGACGCCCGTCCTCATTCATGTCTCCGCCCACGCAGCCGTTCATGCCGTACTCACTCTCGATCCTACGGTAGATCCACTCGCCCGTCGCAGGATCGTCCGGAGAGAAGAACACGTGGACGCCGGGGGTGCCGCCGGGGTTTCTTTCGGACACGCTAGAGCGGTCGTTCGCGATGATGTCGACCCGCCCGTCGTCGTTGAGATCGAGCACGGCGATCTCGTGTCCGCTCCCGATCGCGTCGAAGATGACGCGCCGCTGCCAGCTGCCGCCCTCCTCGGTGTAGACGACCACTTCGTTCCCATGCCACGGCTCGACCGACGCCACGACGCGCTCGCCGGCGCTCATCCCCACGCCGACGTCACTCGCTCCGAGCCTGGGGGCTGGTTCAGAATCGTGCCCGCTCGAGATCAACTCCTTCTCGAACGTCATGGCATCGCCCATCCCCGTGGCACGATAGAGCCCGAGCCCCTCAAAGCTCGCGACGAGAATCTGGTCGCGGTCCCCGTCGTCCCAACGGACCGTTCGCGCGCGGTGGATGATGCCCGGAATTTCTCCGGAGACCGTATGACGCCTCCAGCCGTCGTCCTGTCCGTACCAGAAGACCGAGGCATCGTCCTGATCATAGGCAGGCGCAACGCTTTCCTCACCGATGAGCAGCGCGTTGACGAGCTCCAGGTTGCCATCGCCGTCGAGGTCGGCCCACGTCACGTGATGTGAAGTCGGGAACGCGTCGATCTGCTCGGACTTCCACCCCATGTTCGGATCTCCCTGGTTCGTTGCGATCCAGTTGAGTCCCTCGCTCCTGGCCGCCTGCATGGCGAACTGAGTCTGGTAGGCAACCTCCGGGATGCCGTCGCCGTCGATGTCGGCGATCGCCAGGTTGACGAGGCTGGCAACGTCGTCGACGATCACATGACGCTCCCAAGTGGGATTCTCGTGCCAAACGAGCTCCGGGACGCTCAGCGAGTTGGCCATGATGTCGAGCCGGCCGTCGTTGTTGAAATCGGCCACCGCGACGGCGTATCCGCCTCGGATCGGGCCGACGTCGTGCGCCTGGAACTGAGCGGCTGGATTGGGGCCTCCTCCTCCACAAGCGGCCAAGAGTATGACGCTCAGGCCAAGGGCCACATACGTCGCTGATGTCAGGCTTTTCCGATGCATGGCTCGATCCTCTTCTTCGGGGGTCCATCTCGGGCAGATCCGAGGCGGACGGTCATTTCCAAACCGGATTTCTCACAATTGGAATCGTTTTCGGAGAGACGCGCAAGGGTCAGGAGGCTCCGTCGACTCCTTCGAGCGAAGCCTCCAGCGCCTGGGCCAATGTGAGGGGTGTGCGCCGGGCACCGTGTGTGATCTGATGCCGACAACTCACGCCGGCCGCCAACACCCAAGTGTCGGGAGCGGCATCTCGTACGGCGGGTAGTAGATCGAGCTCACCCATGGCCATCGATATGTCGTAGTGCTCGGCTTCGTAGCCGAATGCCCCTGCCATGCCGCAACATCCCGGGGGCAGCGTGTGGACTTCCAGCCCCGGAACTTGCCGAAGTACCGTTTCGGTGGCTCCCTCTCGACCGAGGGCCTTCTGGTGGCAGTGTGTGTGAACCAGGGCCGTCCGAGCGTCCACCGGGCCGAGATCGAGGAGGGCCCGGCCCGCCTCGGTCTCCCTCAACAGGAATTCGTCGAGGAGGAATGACCCCTCCGCGAGTGGCCCGGCGCTTTCCTCACCGGGTAGGACCGCCGGGAGCTCATCGCGAAGGGTGAGGAGGCAGGACGGTTCCAGTCCCACGATCGGCACGCCGCGCACGACCCAGGGCGAGAGGGCGCTCAGAAGACGTCGCCCTTCATGACGGGCCTCTTCGACCAAGCCGGCGTTCAAGAATGTGCGGCCACAGCACACGGGTCGACCCGACGGGGTGGGAAGGCACACCCTGTATCCCGCCGCTTGGAGGACTCGATGCGCGGCGCGCGCGTTCTCGGGCTCGAAATAGGTGTTGAAGGTATCGACCCAGAGTAGGACTTCCGGCCGGTCGTCCTCCTCCGCCGGACCCGGGCGCGCGTCCTTGCCGGCTCCGCGTTGGAAGTCCTCGGGCCGGCGGTGTACGCTCGCGGCCCCGCAGTACGACCCGGCGGGCCCGCGGTAAGCGTCCCTCCGCCACCGAGGGCGCTCACGGCGTGCAGTGAGGCCGAGCAGCCGCTCCACGCCACGCGCCAGCCGCCCCTCCGGTCGGCCTACGTTCATCAGGGCCGGGAGGCGCGCCGCCCACGGCGCTAGACGGGGAAGCCACGCGACTATGCGCTCACGGAGGGGGAGGCCCCGGCGGCGGTGGTAGTGATGCAGGAATTCGATCTTCATGCGCGCCATATCGACGCCGGTGGGGCACTCCTTCCCGCACGCCTTGCACCCCACGCAGAGCGAGAGCGTGTCGTACATCTCATCGGACGTGAGGGCGTCGGCGCCGAGCTGCCCCGTGAGGGCGAGCCGCAGCGCGTTGGCTCTTCCGCGTGTCGTGTGGCGCTCGTCGGCGGTCGCACGGAAGGAGGGACACATGAGGCCGGGGTCCGTCTTCCGGCAGGCCCCGTTGTTGTTGCACATCTCGGTGGCGCCCACCCACCCCCCCCAGGCCGACCAGTCCAGCGCGGTGGTGACCGGCAGGGGACCGTACCCGTCGCCGTAGCGCATCAAGGCTCGGTCGTCCATGCGGGAAGGGTCGACAATCTTTCCGGGGTTCAACGTGCCGGAGGGATCGAAGGCCGATTTGATCTCACCGAAAACCCCAACGAGCCGGCTCCCCAACATGGACTCCAGGAATTCCGATCGGACCAGGCCGTCACCGTGCTCGCCCGAGTGCGTTCCACCGAACCCCCGGACCAGCTCATGCGCCTCCTCCGCGATGGCGCGCATGGCCCGTAAATCTTGGTCTTGCTTGAGATTCAGGATGGGCCGCACATGCAAGCATCCGACCGATGCGTGGGCGTACCACGTGCCCGAGGTGCCGTGCCGGCGGAACACGTCCTCGAGACGCGCTCCGTACTCGGAGAGGTGCTCGAGCGGCACCGTGCAGTCCTCGACGAAGGAGACGGGCTTTCGGTCGCCCTTCATCGACATGACGACGTTCATGGAAGCCTTCCTCACAGCCCAGATCCGTCGCTGAAAGTCTGCCGCTTCTGCAGGAACGACAGCGTCGTGGTGTCCGAGGTCGGCCATCAGCTCTTCGAGCCTTCGGAGATCGCCCGAAACGCGGTCTGCGTCGGATCCTGCGAATTCGACGATGAGCAGTGCACGGGGATCACCCCGGACGAACTCCCCAACCGCTGCGCTCAGGGTCGGAATCTCCCGGGCGAGATCCAGCAATGTTCCGTCGACCAGCTCGACGGCGGAAGGTTCGAGCTCCATGATCGAGGAGACCGCGTTCAGAGCAGACTCCAGATCGGAGAATGCGCAGACTCCGAGAACCCTTTTCGACGGGAGAGGCGCGAGTTGAAGCTCCAATTCGGTGAAGAACGCTAGTGTGCCCTCTGACCCCACCAAGAGGCGGACGATCTCGGCGCCGTCGGGGGAGATCCGATCGAGGTTGTAGCCGGCGACCCGGCGCATGACCTTCGGGATCCTCAGCTCGAGCTCGGCGTCTTCACGTCTTCGGAGCGTGGCCAGGGCGGAGGCGAGCTCCGACTCCACCCCTTCCTGCGGGATCTCCAGGCCGAAGCTCACGGGCGTCCCGTCGGCAAGGGCCCCGCTAATGCGTCGCACGTTGTCGACCATCATCCCATAACGGATCGAGCGTGCACCCGCGCTGTTGTTGGCTGCCATCCCGCCCAGTGTGGCTCGGCTCGCCGTGGCGACGTCGACCGGAAAGAAGAGCCCGTGGGGCTCGAGCTCCCTGTTGAGACGATCAAGAACCACGCCCGGCTGTACGCGAATCGTCGCAGCGTCCCGATCGAGCTCTCCGATTCCCGTCAGGTATTTGCTCGTGTCCATCACCAGGCCCTCCCCGATGGCTTGACCGGACTGGGAGGTGCCGGCACCGCGGGGCGTCACGGGTAGGCGAGCCTCACCAGCGATCTCGAGCGTACGGAACACATCAGCCGTGGTCTTCGGAACGACAACGCCGACCGGCTCGATCTGATAGATGGATGCGTCCGTCGAGTAGAGCCCTCGACTGAAGGAATCGACCAGCACTTCGCCTTCGAGCTCACGCCCGAGGCGGTTGGCGATGGAAGGATCGGGAGTGAGTCCTGTTCGGCTCGTCATGGCGGGAAAGGTAGCGCCGTGCCATTATTTGCGCCCCGAGTCACCCTTACCCGAGGTTGCCGACCCATGCGGTTTCGGTCCGGACGACACTTTCTGCAGCTCCCCGGCCCGACAAACGTTCCGGACCGGATTTTGCGAGCCATGGACCGGCCCCCGATCGACCACCGGGGACCCGAGTTCGCGGAGCTGGGCCGGCGAGTCCTCGCGGGACTGAAGGAGGTCTTCCAGGCCTCGACCCATGTTTTCGTTTATCCGGCGTCGGGAAGCGGATCGTGGGAGGCGGCTCTGGTGAACACGTTGTCACCCGGCGACAGAGTCGTTCGCTACGACAACGGTCACTTCGTCGAGACCTGGGGTGCCGTGGCCGGCGCCGTGGGGCTCACGGTTGACGTATTGCCGTCGGATTGGAGACGACCGGTCGACGTCGCGGCCCTGGAAGAGCACCTCGGCGGCGATGAAGATCATGAAATCAAGGCGGTTCTCGTAGTCCAAAACGAGACGTCGACGGGGGTGATGAACGATATTCCCTCCGTTCGGGCCGCCATCGATGCAGCCGGTCATCCCGCCCTGCTCATGGTCGACGCCGTGTCCTCCCTGTGCGCAATGGAGTTGCTTCATGACGAGTGGGGTGTCGACGTGACCAACTCGGGCTCCCAGAAGGGTCTCATGCTGCCTCCGGGTCTGAGCTTCACTGCCGTGAGCTCGAAGGCGCTGGAGGCTCACCAGAATGCGGGGCTGGCTCGGTCATACTGGGACTGGAGCGCAATGTTGGCCTCCAACGAGACCGGCTACTTTCCCTACACGCCTGCTACGAACCTGCTGTACGGTCTCGACGAGGCGCTCACGATGCTCCGCGAGGAAGGCCGGGAGAACACCCTGAAGCGGCACGCTCGCCTGGCGCGGGCGACTCGGGCCGCCGTGGCGGCGTGGGGTCTCGAGAACTTCTGCCTCGAGGAATCGGGCTTCAGCTCCGCCCAGACGACCGTGAAGATGCCCGATGGAACGGACGCCGACGCGCTCCGCAAGATCATCCTCGAGCGCTTCGACATGTCTCTCGGGAGTGGGTTGGGTAAACTCAAGGGTGGCGTGTTCCGAATCGGTCACCTGGGAGATATCAACGAGTTGACGGTGGCCGGCACGCTGTGCGGAGTCGAGATGGGTCTGGAGCTTGCCGGCGTGCCCCACCGGCCGGGCGGTGTGCGGGCGGCTCTGGACGTCTTCTCTACCGAAGGAGGTGGAGCGTGAGGAATCGACATGGAGCCTCGAGGCGTGGTCACGCTATCGCGTCCGCCCTCCTGACAGTCCTCCTGGTCAGCGGATGCGCCGGTGAATCAGGGGACGGGGGGCCGATCGAGCTCAGCTTCGGTCACGTGGGTGCGCCCGGGTCGCTCTTCGCAGCCTCCGCCGAGGAGTTCGCCCGGAGGGCGAACGAGGAGCTGGCCGGTCGAGTGCAAGTGAACGTATTCGGGTCGAGTCAGTTGGGCGGGGACGAGGTCATGCTCCAGAAACTGAAGCTGGGCACGCTCGACTTCGCTCTTCCTTCCACGATCATGTCATCCACCGTGGACGCGTTCGGCCTCTTCGAGATGCCCTACTTGGTCCAGGACCGGGCTCACATGAGGCGCATCGAGGAGGAGATCGTCTGGCCCGTGCTCGTCCCGATGGCCGATGAGCGGGGGTATACGATTCTGGCCGTCTGGGAGAACGGGTTTCGGCACGTGACGAACAACACCCGGCCGGTCGTGACGCCCTCGGATCTCTCCGGGATCAAGCTTCGGACCCCTCGGGGGATATGGCGGGTGAGACTCTTTCAGGCCTTCGGAGCGAACCCCACGCCGATGCCCCTTTCCGAGGTCTTCGTAGCACTCCAGACGGGTGTTATGGACGGCCAGGAGAACCCCTTGGCGCAGATCTACGCCTCCAAGTTCCAGGAAGTCCAGGAGTATCTCTCGCTCACCGGTCACGTGTACACACCCGCGTACGTCACAGTGGGTGCGAGTTGGGAGCGCCTGCCCGAGGATGTCCGGGCCACCCTGCGACGGATCGCGTCCGAAACCCAGGCTTTCGTCCATGAAACGGCGACCCGGATGGATGCCGACTTCCTCGAGGAGCTTCGGGCAGCCGGGGTCGAGGTGAATGGGGCGGACCGAGAGGCGTTCATCCGGGCCAGCCAGGAAATCTTCGAGGAGTTCGGAAGCACGGTGGAGGGTGGGGATGCGATGGTTGCCGACGCGCTAGCCCTCGTCGGTGGGGCGTAGCGCCCACTGCGCGCGACGGCTGGGGTAGCCCGCTCCAAATTCGATTCGTGATCACCCGCATGCGCCGACGACTCCGAGACGGCCTCCAACGCGCCCTCGAGTCTGCCGTCGTGACTCTGATGGTAGGCCTGGCTCTGGTCGTCGTACTCGGCGTCGTCTTCAGGAGGCTCGGGGCCGCACTCGTTTGGTATGACGAGGTGGCTTCCATCCTCCTGGCATGGCTCACCTTCTACGGTGCCGCCCTGGCCGCGCTTCACCGTGCCCACATCGGTTTCCCGAAGCTGGTGGACGGACTCGCCCCGCATCTGCGTCGCCCTCTGATTCTGGTAGGGGAGGCCTTCGTCCTCGCGTTCTTCATGGTCGCCGCGTGGGCGGGTTGGCGCGTGTTCGGGATTCTCGGAGGCGAGACGCTCGTGAGCCTTCCCTGGGTGCCCCAACGCTTGGCTCACTCGGTGGTGCCAATCGGTGCGGTTCTGTTCATCATCGCGGAGCTCGTCACGTTGCCGGAGGTGTGGGAAGGACCGGCGAGCGGGGAAGGGGACTCTCCTGAAGATCCCGGAGATGGCCCACCCACGAACGGCCACCCCGTGGATGGAGACTCGGGTGAGCCGAGCGAAGGCGGGGCCGTGGGCCTCGGGACTCCCGCATGATCTTATTCGTGATGTTCCTGGCGCTGCTGGCACTCGTCCTCCTCAACGTGCCCATCGCCGTGTCCCTGGGTGTGGTGGCCATCTTCGCGATGGCGATCACCTCAGGCGTCGAGGGACTCCCCAACGCGGCGCTCGTCCTCTACTCCGGCACCCTGAAGTTTGCGCTGATCGCGATCCCCCTCTTCATCCTGGCTGGCGCCATCATGAACGCGTCGGGGATCTCCAGGCGCTTGATCAATCTGGCCAGCGCACTGGTGGGGTTCATCCGGGGGGGACTGGCGATGGTGACGGTGAGCGCCTCCCTCTTCTTCGCGGAGATTTCCGGATCCGCAGTGGCCGATGTCGCCGCCCTGGGCTCGATCCTCATCCCCGCGATGAAGCGCCGGGGTTATCCGACGCCGTTCGCGGCCGCGGTGACGTCGTCCTCGGCTACGCTAGCCGTCATCATTCCTCCCTCGATCCCGATGATTCTCTACGGCGTCATGTCCGGGAGCTCGGTGGTGGAGCTCTTCATCGCCGGCATCGTTCCCGGTGTGCTCGGCGGTCTCCTCATGATGGGGGTCGTGTATTTCCTGGCGCTCAAGAACGGGTTTCCGGTGGAGGCGGCGTTTCAGCTCCGGAGGGTCGGCATCGCGCTTCGAGAGGCCGGCTGGGCTCTTCTTCTTCCGGTGATCATTCTGGGAGGCATCTTTTCCGGCTTTGTTACGGCCACCGAGGGAGCCGGACTGGCGGTGGTGGCCGCCATCGTCATCGGGGGTGGCATCTACCGGGAGCTGAATCTGGCCGCCCTTCGAAAGGCCACGCTCGAGGGTGGTGTTCAGACCGCGGTGGTCATGCTGCTCGTGGCCACGTCGGCGCTGCTCGGGGACTACCTCACCGAGGTCCAGGTGCCCCAGCGCGTCGCTCAGGGGATCATGGATTTCACCGACAACCGGCTTGCGATCCTGGCGCTCCTCAACGTGTTCTTTCTGATGGTGGGGCTGTTCTTGCACTCCGCCGCGGCCATCATCCTGGTGGTCCCCATCGTGATGCCGCTTGTTCTGGCCGCCGGGATCGACCCTGTGCACTTCGGACTCGTCGTCACGCTCAACCTCGGGATCGGGCAGCAGACGCCACCCGTGGCCAGTGTGCTGGTTACCGCCTGTTCCGTCGCCAAGGCGGACATCTGGGAAGTGAGTAAGGTCAATCTCTACTTCGTGGCCGTACTCGTGGCCATGCTCCTCATGGTCACCTACATCCCGGCGATTCCGATGTGGCCCGTGGAGCTGCTTTATCGTTGATGCGGTCGGCCGAGAGGAAGAGAGTCACTCACGGTAGCCCGAGCGCGACCCATTCGGCGGGCTCTTCGCTTCCGCCGACAGGCACGACGATGTACTGCTTTCCCTCGAACATGTAGCTCATCGGCCCGCCGGTCACGCCGGCGGGAAGCGCCGTCTCCCAGATGACGTCTCCGGTGGCTTTGTCATAGGCGCGGAAGCTCCTGCCGTGCATGTTCGACTGGACCCCCCCGAAGACGTCCCCACCCTCACCCATGAACAGCATGGTCCTGGTGACCAATGCCACTGGTCGGTTGGCGACGCCGAGGGCCGGGACATCCAGATCCTCGAGCGCGGGGTGATCCTGAAGGCCGGCTCCATTGGCCACCATCCACGCGTGCTCGCCGGTGTTCATGTCGATGGCCGTGATTCGGCCCCAGGGTGGCTTGGGGAGCGGCAAACCGTCGACGTAGGGCGCCTCTCGATTCGGGCTCCAGTAGGCCATCTCCGAGCCCGGGTCGGTCGGCACGAGCCGGTAAACTCGGGGGATCGTATGCGAATAAGCGTAGTACATCCCCGTTTCGGGATCGAACGCGCCCGTGTTCCAGTTTCCGGAGCCCCACGACCCGGGCAGCATCAGCGTGCCCTTCTTTCCCCCGGGCTCGTCGCTGACGACGGACGGGGGAGTGAAGATCGGACCGATCACAAACGAGTCGGCAAGCGCGAGCGCACGGTCACGTACCTCCGGGAAGTCGATGAGATCGCCGACGGTCAGGCCGTGTCTGGCGAACGGAGCCGGCTTGGTCGGAAACGGCTGCGTGGGCGACGTGTACTCGCCGGGCACGGTCGACTGGGGCACCGCCCGCTCCTCAATGGGCCAGACCGGCTCGCCGGTCGCCCGATCGAAGACGTAGAGGAACCCCGTCTTGCTCGGCTGCATGACCGCGTCGATGCGTCTGCCGTCGACCACGATCTCCCCCAGTGTCGGCGGGCCGACCGTGTCGTACTCCCAGACATCGTGATGGACCATCTGGAAGTGCCACATCCGCTCGCCCGTCGCGGCGTCGAGCGCCACCAAGCTGTTGGAGAAGAGATTGTCGCCGGGACGATGGCCCCCGTAATACGCGGCGGTCGGAGCCGTGAGGGGCACGTAGACGTAGCCCAGCTCCTCGTCGGCGCTGAGGCAGCACCAGGATCCCAGGTCGCCCGACTCCCTTCCTGAGTCGTTGCCCCACGTGTCGGCCCCAAACTCGCCATCCCGCGGCACGACGTGAAAGGTCCAGAGGAGTCGGCCGCTGCGCACGTCGTATCCGCGGACGTCCTCCGAGGCGCTGCCCCGCCAGTTCGTGCCTGAGTCACCGGCTCCGTCGAGGGTGCCGCCCACGACGATGACGTCGTTCACGACGATGGGGCCTGACGTCCAGCTGAAACGCTCTGCCGAGGGCGGGACCAGATCGACCCTGCCGTCCTCTCCGAAGTCAGCGAGAACCTGACCGTTGCTTGGATCGAGCGCGTACAGATAGCCGCCACGCACCAGGATCAATCGGCGCTCCGCTCCCTCTCCCCAGTAGTCCAGGCCTCGCGAGCTTCGCCCGGAGGCTTCCTGAAACGTTGGGGCGAACGGCTCCTGCACCCAGAGCGTCTCCCCGGTTCCGGGATGGAAGGCCTCCACCAGGCCTACACCATTCGGCGCGTAGAGGACGCCATCGTTCAGGATCGGAGTCGCCCTCAGGTTTGGCGAAACGATCAGATTCGGGAAGGACTCCACGAGGGAGGCGTCCACCGCCGGGCGCCGCCAGAGAATCCGAACATTGCCGACGTTGTCACGCGTGATCTGATCCAGCGGGGCGTACCGCGTGAACGCCTTGTCCCCTCCGAAGTATGCCCAGTCACCTCCGGCACGTTGTTGGCAGAAGCCCTCGTCGGCCCCGACCGCTACGACGCAGACCAACACACCGGCGCAGAACAACTGGGAGAGGTGTGACGACCGAAGAAGACGTGGCAAGGCCAAACTCCTTTGTTCCGGGGGCAGCGACGTTGCCGAGGCTCCCACGATACCCACCTGCGAAAGACGTGACCAGTGGAAGGACGCCCACTCGACTACGACTCAACGCGGCGCCGAAGCGCGCTGAGGCTCGCCCGCTGCATCTCGCTGAAGCTCTCGAGCCAGCCGTCCCGAATGGCGGCTAGCGGCGTGGGGTCGAGTACATAGTTCCGGGACTTGCCGCGCCGATGGGCCGTGACGACGCCACACTCACGGAGGACCCGCAAGTGACGCGAGATCCCCGGGCGGGACCGAGACGAGAAGTGCGCTGCGATCTCTCCTGAATTGAGGACGCCGTGATCGCGCAGCAGGCTGAGGATCTCCCGGCGAGTCGGATCGGCGATCGCCGTATATGCGTTCCTACTACTCAACGATCGACCGCAGGGCCTTGAGGTGCTTGACGTCCCAACCCTCCTCGTAGCCCTCCAGTAGGTCGGCGGCATCCGCTCCGAGACGCTCGAAGCCATGGTGAATGATCTCCACCATGGTTCCGTCATAGAGCGGCGTCAGACGAAGCGTGAAAAACGTCGGAACCTGATAGGCGTGGGCGCCCCTCCAATTGCTCACGAGTGTTACTTCGCGCTCCGGCTCCCAGACTATGATGGGGCCCCCGTAGTGTCGCGTCTCCCCATCTATTACGACGCTCAGATCCACTGGGCTGCCGAGCTTCGGCTCGAACTCGTGCAGTTCGTGTCCGAGCCCGAACCACGCGGCGAAACGCTCGAACGATCCGAACTCCTGCCATACCCTAGCAGGAGACGCTTGGATGAGAATGCTTCGGCGGACGTTGAGGAGGCTGACGGTAATTCCCATGGGGGGCTCCTTGTTGGCGGTGTTCTCACAGTTGCGGCGTCCTCACAGTTTATGTGTAACAATATTGTTACGCAATGTTAAGGGTCCTTCGGGGCGAGCGCATGATGCTATTCTTGATGGGTGGGGACGAGTTTCGCGTCGCACACCTCTCTCCTGGCGACCGGGCAGGCATTCGGACAACTCGGGCGACGCACCCGAACCTGGGGTGAGAAGAAAATGGACTTCGACCTTCCCGAAGAGCTGGTGGCTCTGCGAGCGGCGGTAGCTCGCTTCTCGAAGGAGGAAGTCGAGCCTCGCGCGCAGGCTTGGGACCACGCCGAGGGCTATCCCGATGAGATGGTTCAAGTCCTTGGACGTCAAGGATTCATGGGTGTCCTGGTGCCCGAGGAGTATGGTGGGGCCGGGGGCGACCACATGCAGCTCGCCATCGTTATCGAGGAGATCGCCCGTCATGATGGTGGTCTCGCTCTTGCCGTCGAGGCCCACAACGGGCTGTGCTGCCGGCACATCCAGCTCGCCGCCACACCCGAACAGAAGACGCGCTGGCTCCCCCCACTCGCGTCGGGAGAGCAGATCGGCAGCTGGTGTCTTAGCGAGCCCGCGTCCGGCACGGACGCCGCCGCCTTGCAGACGCACGCCGTCAGGGACGGTGACTCGTGGGTGCTGAACGGCTCGAAGCAGTTCGTCACGAACGGCGCACGCGCCGGTACGTTCGTCGTCCTGGCCCTGACGGACCCGTCGAAGGGTAAGACCGGCATCAGCGCGTTCTTGCTGGAGGGGGACACCCCCGGCCTCAGCACCGGAATGCCCGAGGACAAGCTCGGAATGCGCTCCTCGGACACGGTGTCGTTGAGCCTGGAAGATGTGCGAGTGCCCGAGGACCAACTGCTTGGCGTCCTCGATGAAGCGTTCGAGGACGTCGCGCGCGTTCTCCTCGGCGGCCGCGTCATGATCTCCGCTCTGGCGCTCGGGTTGGCCCGGGGCGCGACGGAGGAAAGCGTCCGGTACGCGAACGAGCGAGAGACGTTCGGACAGCCCATCGCGCGAAGACAGCTCATCCAGGCCAAGCTTGCCGACATGGTGACGCAGGGCGAGGCGGCTCGGGCTCTTCTGTACAATACCGTTAGACTGCTCGACGAGGGAAAGGCGACGGCGCAGGACGCCGCCATCACCAAGCTCTTCGCCTCGGAGATGGCGACGAAGACCTGCCTGGAGGCGATTCAGGTGCACGGCGGATATGGCTACCTGCGTGACTACAATGTCGAGCGGTACCTGCGAGATGCGAAGCTCTGTGAGATCGGCGAGGGAACGAGCGAGATCCTGCGCGTCATCATTGCGCACGGCGCTGGCACCGAACCGGACTCATCGTGAAGGAAGACGCCGGACCGGAGGAACGTCCTTGAGTGATTTGATCCTCCACGAAGTCACGAAGGGGCTCGCCCGCATCACACTGAATCGGCCCGAGAAGCGGAACGCTCTCTCGCTCGAGATGATTGGTGAGCTGTCCCGAGCGATCGACGCCGTAAAGGAGGACGACTCGACGCGCGTCGTCCTCGTGACCGCGCGGGGCGACGCGTTCTGCTCGGGCATGGATCTGTCCGCCGTGCCGCTCGACGATCCGGATGAGGCGGGCCGGTTCGGTGCTGATCTGGCCGAAGTATACGGTAAGCTCCTTACGCTGCCCTTCCCCCTTCTCTGCGGGGTCGATGGCCCGGTCATGGGCGGCGGGGGAGGCCTCGCACTGGCGGGGGATCTGGTCTGGGTCGGTCCCAAAGCCCTGTTCGCCTTCCCGGAGACACGGCTCGGGGTGGTGCCGGCGCTCGTCTCGGTGGTCGTGCGGCGTCGGGTCTCGCCGCTCGCCCTCTCGGGCATGGCGACCACGGGAATCCCGTACGACGCGGAGCGTTCGGTCCTCGTAGGCCTGGCGGACTTTCTGGTGACCGACTCGGCGACCATCGAAGCCGAGGCTTATGCCGAGAAGCTGCTAACGGAGAACTCGGGAGTGGCCATGCGCCGAACCAAGGAGTTCCTGATCGCCCAATCAGAGGGGGATCTCGACGAAGAGCTGCGCGCCGCTGCGAATGAGTTCCACCGGGCGGTGACCTCGCCGGAAGCCCAGCGAGGCCTCCAAGCGTTTCGGGACAAGCTGCCGCTCACGTGGAGCGACTGATGGCTGACTCCACCCCGAACCCAACCACCCCGAACCCCACCGCCAACCGTGACGCCAACCTCGAGGCGATCGAAGAGCTGCACCGACGTCTCGAAGAAAACGCGCTGGCCGGCTCGGACGAGGCCATTGCCAGGCAGCACTCCAAGAGCAAGCTCACGATCCCAGAGCGGCTCGATCTTCTGTTCGACCCGGATGCGCCGCGCTTCGAAGTAGGTGCGTTCGCCGCGACGGGGGACTACGAAGAGCACGGGCGGATCGAATCCGCCGGCGTGCGAACGCTGCTGGGCACGGTGAGCGACCACGATTGCATCGTGATCGCCAACGACTCGATGGTGAAGAGCGGAACGTGGTTCCCACTGACGATCAAGAAGATCCTGAGGGCGCAGCAGATCGGCATGGAGAATCGCCTGCCCCTCATTTATCTGGTGGACTCGGGCGGGCTCTTTCTGCCTCTCCAGCACGATTCGTTTCCGGACCACGACCACGCTGGACGCATCTTCTACAACAACGCACGACTCTCGGCGATGGGAGTGCCGCAGATCGCGGCGGTCATGGGCCCCTGCGTGGCTGGAGGAGCATACATCCCGGCTCTCTGTGACGAGATCCTCATGGTCAAGGGAACGAGCGGCATCTTCCTTGGCGGCCCATACCTCGTCAAGGCGGCCATCGGCGAGGATGCGGACATCGAGGCGCTCGGAGGAAGCTCGACGCACGCTCGCCTGAGCGGCATGGCGGATTTCGAGGACGAAGACGACGCGAGCTGTCTCGCGCGTGTCCGCCGTCTGGCCGCCCAGTGGCCGGATTCGGCGGGCTCGACCCCCCGTGAATCTGAAGCACCGGCTTCCGCGGAGAATTCCGAGCGCCTTCTCGATCTTATCCCTGCTGATCGGCTGTCCGCCTACGACATGCGCGATATCCTTGATGCGATCATCGATGAGGGAAGCTGGGAGGAGTACAAGGAAGAGTATGGAAAGTCCCTCGTCACGGGCACGGCTCGCATCGGAGGGCGGGTCGTCGGGATCGTCGCGAGCCAGCGTCTCAACACGAAGACCGCCGAAGGCGAGCTGCGGATCGGGGGAGTGATCTACTCGGACTCCGCCGACAAGGCGGCCCGTTTCGTCCTGAACTGCAACCAGAAAAAGGTCCCGCTCATCTTCGTGCAAGACGTGACGGGATTCATGGTCGGGACCCGCGCCGAGCAGGGAGGCATCATCAAGGACGGTGCCAAGCTCGTGAACGCGGTGAGCAACTCCGAGGTCCCCAAGATCACCCTAGTGATCGGGAACAGCTACGGCGCCGGCAACTACGCGCTCTGCGGACGGGCCTTCGGCCCCCGATTCATGCTCGCGTGGCCATCGACGCAGATCGCCGTGATGGGAGGCGACCAGGCCGCGGACACGATGCTCAGCATCGAGACGGCGAAGACGCCGGACGGAATGTCCGAGAAGGAAGCGGAGGCGATCCTGGACCGGATCCGTGGGACCTATGAGGCCACCGTGAGCCCGTACCACGCGGCGGCGCACCTGTGGGTGGATGCGATCATCGACCCGCGGACGACACGCGACACCCTGCAGCACCTTTTGCGCGTGGCGTGCCGCGTGGATCCCGAGCAGGGGATGCGGGTGGGGGTCTTTCAGGTGTGATTTCTGGAAGGTGACCGAGGTCTGCTCCCTTGTTCCCCGAGGAGTCCTGCGTGTATGATCCCCGCTTCGCCAAGGGGAGGCACCCCGTCCCCGATTCGATCCTCGTTAAAAGGGCCGTTTTCATCCAATGAACATCCGATCCCTGCTCATCGCAGCATTCGTGGTCGTCGGGTCGACAGCTCTTCTGGCGCCCGGCACGTCGGCGCAGGCGGCCGACGATGCACATCCGGGCGCTGCCGTATATCGGCAGAGCTGCGCCTCGTGCCACGGCGGTGGCGACGCGCGCGCGCCGAGACTCCCGATCCTTCAGGCGATGAATGCCGACGACCTCAGGTACGCGCTGAACGAAGGTGTCATGGCGCAGCAGGGATCGGCACTTTCGGCCCAAGATCGGGCGAGGCTCATCGAGTATCTGGCAGCAGCCGAGGTCACGAGCGAAGCGTGGATCGCCGACATCAGGTGCACGGCGGATCGGCGCCGAGTCGATCTGAACGGGCCCGTGGCGATGAGGACGGTCGGCGTAGAGATCACCGCCCCACGCATGATCTCAGCGGAGGCCGCCGGCCTCTCGAAGGACGACATGGAGAACTTGGAGTTGGCGTGGGCTCTCGCTTTCCCGGGGGTAACGCGGCTGCGTGCCGCCCCGGTAATCGTGGGCTCCACCGTCTTCTACTCGGCGATGAACACCCGCAAGGTGCTCGCCCTCGATGCCGAGACGGGTTGCGTCAAGTGGGTCTACGACTCTCCCGCCGGGCTGCGCTCGTCGATGTCGATCGCGGAGTTGGACGACACCGGGCGGCAGACGTTGTTCTTCGGCGACGGCCGTGGTCAGGTACACGCGGTCGACGCCCGGACGGGTGCCGCAGTGTGGGTCGCGAGCGGGCGCGTCGACGAGGGCAGCGGCAACATCTCGGGATCCGTCGTGCTCCACGACGGGAAGGTCATCGTCCCCATCTCGGCTTCGGGCGTGGGCGCGGGGGCGAATCCCGAATTCGAGTGCTGCGTCGGGCGCGGTGCAGTGGCGGCGCTGGATGCGACGACCGGCGAGCGACTTTGGTCGTACGTCACGATGGAGCAGGCTGAGTACACGGGTGAGGTCAGCTCGACCGGCGTCGCGCTCCGCGGACCCTCCGGCGCTCCGATCTGGGCGACCCCCTCCATCGACGCCCGACGGGGCAGGGTATACGTGGCCACTGGGGAGAACACGTCTCTCCCAGCCACCAGGACCAGTGACGCCATCATCGCGCTGGACATAGAGACCGGCGAGGAGTTGTGGGTCTTCCAGGCGACCCCGAGGGACGTCTGGAACATGGCCTGTGGCCGGCGCGCCGGTCCGAATTGCCCAGATGCGGCGGAGAGCATTCGCAGGGATTGGGACTTCGGTGGCTCGGCCATCCTGACCGAGCTCCCCGACGGACGGGAGCTCCTCCTGGCCGGCCAGAAGTCTGGCCACCTGTGGGCCCTGGATCCCGAGGACGGCAACGTGGTTTGGGCGCAACGCAGGGGCCGGGGTGGCGCGCTCGGAGGCAACCACTGGGGAATCGCCATCGACGGTGAGCGCGTCTTCCTGACGATCAGCGATCCGGGTGGCGGCGACCGGATGCCGGGGATATACACGTTCGATATCGCGACGGGCACGCCCCTCTGGGAACACCGGCTGAGCCCGGACTGCTCGGGTGATCGCCGCGAGCGCGTGCCTCAGTGCAATAACCGATACGGTCTCTCGGCCACCCCGCTGGTCGTGGACGGCGCCGTTGTGACCGCCGGCCTGGACGGACGTCTCCACATCTTCGATGGAACCGATGGCCGCGTGCTGTTCCAGTTCGATACGGCACGTCCGTATGAGACGATCAACGGGATCGAGGGTGAGGGCGGCTCGGTGGACGCGCACTCGATCGCGGCTGGCGCCGGCATGATCTTCATCGGATCGGGCTACGGCTCTTTCTCGCAGCCGCCCGGCAATGTGCTGCTTGGGTTCCGGCCGCGGACGAACTGAAGCCTCTTAGTCTCGTCCAACGTTTTCCTCGACTTTTCGCGCGAACGGGAAAAACGTTCAAGAAGGCTCGCTAAAGCCCAGCCCTGACCTCTAGGTCCAGTGGCGAATCCCGCATACCAAAGGAGCTTTTCATGCACATCCGATTTGTGCCGGCCGCAGCCATGCTCACCCTGATCTTGTCCGTGTCGTCGCTGAGCGCGCAGGGGAAGGAAGGCGTGAACGCAGGAAAGTCTGTGGAAGCCGATTCCGAGGTGGTTGACGCCGTCGACGCCCTCGCCCTGGCCTCGCAGCTTGCCGACTACGGCTACGACAACGAGAGCGCCGTATCGCTCATCGCTGCTGCGCGTATTCTGATGGACAACGAGTACCAGGACGAGGGCCGGTGGGAAGACGATGCCACCACCGGTTTGGGCGGCGGGCCCGGCGATCACAAGGAGGGCCGGACCGTAGGTCTCGATCCGGACCGTTTTCTCGCCGACGCTGCCATGATGACGCACGACCAGCATCTCGAAGCCGTGATCGAGCGCATGGCTGATGCGCCACAGAGCAAGGGAGCGGTCGGAGGCCCCATCTACGCGCCACGCCGTATGGAAGCCCGAACGACGCACTGGTTCGACGCCACCTTCGCTGGCGGGGAATACGCGCGCGTCGTCGTGGACGGAGACGGTGACACCGATCTCGATTGCTGGATCTATGACGAGAACAACAACCTGATCGACTCGGACACAGACTACACGGACTACTGCATCCTGGAGTTCAGCCCGAACTGGACGGGCCTCTTCCACTTGAAGGTCTCCAACCTTGGTAACGTGTGGAACGGAGCTGTGATCACTTCGAACTGATCAAGAAAAACAGACCGCTGAGAAGCGGATCTGAGGGGTCATGGCCCCGAGCACCGGTCGTACACAACGGTGCTCGGGCCTTCTGTTTCTCCGGGCTTCTGTTTCTCCGGGCTTCTGTTTCTGCAGGCTTCTGTTTCTCCGGGCTTCTGCTCTCCGAGCTTCAGTGGCCTCGAGCTGGGCAGGGACCGGCAGGCAGTGCTAGCACCAAAAACACCAGTAATACGGCGGGCGATAGTACGTGATCAAACGACCACATACGATGACGCCGATCCAGCAGGTCAGCGAGACGGCTGCCGCGACTTGCGCTGCGCGGGGCGCCTTGGCATCGGCGCCGGACCGCTTGACCGGACCGAAGGCGAATCGATAGAAGATCAATACGTTGATTCCGGCGACCGCCATGAACGCCAGCTTCGTCTGAAACGCCGGATTGAACAGGTACTGGTCCGGGGCGGTGCTGACGAACATGAAACCCGTCGTCACGTTCAGGGCATACCCGGCTATCCCCCAGGGCACCAGCCTGTGAAGCGCATTCATGGGGATGCCTTTCGCCAGCCCGATCATGCGTAGGTCGAACAGGCCGACGGTTCCAATGAGCAGCGATAACCCCATGAAGTGCAGCGATTCGACGGTCGGCCAGCCCCACGCCGAGTTCATGAAGTCGTAGATCCCACTCCGCTGGGAAAAATCTAGAAGCGCTTGCACCATAATCCGTCAGTACTGATGGGAAGCCAGCAGAATGTTGTACGTATAGGCGAGCAGCCGCCCCGATGTGACCGCTCCAGCCCACAGCAAGAGTGAAAGCGCGGCCAACGCCCGTGCCTTCCCTGGAGCGATGCCGGCGTCATAGCTGGGGTCCTGCAGCACTCCCTTCGTCAATGACCGGGTGATGAACAGGGCAGCCAGTATGGCTCCCAGCTTGAGGTAGAACACCGGATTGGTCAGCGCCTTGGTTGGGTAGGCGGTCAGGAGCAGAGCACCCGAAATTGAGACGACCACAAGGCCGACCCACAGTACAGGAAAGAAGCGCCTCATCAACGACAGTGGAATGCGGGGGGCGAGGCCCAGGATACGGAGATTCATTGCCACATGCACTCCGACAACGAATCCCATCGCAACCGAATGGAAAACCAGGCTAGAGAAAAACGCCGGCCCAGATTCACGCATCCAGATGCTGAAGGCGGTCTCTTCCAGCCACAGCAGGTAGTCCATACTACCGCACCAGTACGGGACACAGGTGTTCGTTGTCGGAGGTGCACACTGGGCAATCACCGCAACCAATCCACGGGAAAACAGGCTGGCCGTATTCGCTGAACTGGTAGCTTTTCATTGAACTAGCTGCTTCACCCGTTTACGGAGCACGGGAAGGACCTCCTCCTCGAACCATCCGTTCTTCTTGAACCAGGCTTGGTTACGAGGACTGGGATGAGGGAGTGGGAGCTTCTCGGGCCAGTACTCCCGCCACGATGATACACTTTCCGTCACGCTGCGCGATGGCGCGCCAAGATGATAAGCCTGCGCGTAGCGGCCCAGGACGAGCGTCAAGTGGACGCGTGAGAGTTGCTGCAGGACGGCTTCTCGCCATGCCGGGGCGCACTCTGGCCTAGGGGGGTTGTCACCAGACCTACCCGATCCCGGAAAACAGAATCCCATCGGCAGGACCGCGATGCGACGCGGATCGTAGAACACGTCTTCACTAACTCCCATCCACTCTCGCAGACGGACGCCACTGGGGTCTTGGAAGGGGATGCCGGTGGCATGGACTCGACGTCCTGGAGCTTGCCCCGCAATCAAGATCGCTGCATCTGGGTGGACTTGCAGGACCGGGCGCGGTCCCAATGGAAGGTGCTCGGCACAAATCTGACACTTCCGGATCTCCGCGAGCAGTACGTCGAATTCGACCACACTCCCTCCTAGAACATCGTATTCGGGTGCGCGGCGTTGTCCGTTGCCACGGCAGTATCGAACTTGAACCAGGGCAATGACGAAACCGCCATTCAACTCGCCAATGTGCAACCTAAACGAGAGCGGCAGCGTGCCGCCCGGCATGCCGGCCAGTGAAGATACAGCCGCCCAGGAAGGTGCCTTCGAGTGCATTATAGCCGTGGTAGCCGCCACCTCCGAAACCGGCTACTTCGCCAGCCGCATAAAGACCCGGAATCGCTTCGCCCGACTCGTCCAGCACCTGTGAATCCAAGTTCGTGTGAAGACCACCCAACGTCTTGCGGGTCAACACGTTGAGACGTACGGCGATCAAGGGACCATGGGCAGGATCCAGAATCTTATGCGGTTTGGCGGTGCGTATCAGCCGATCGCCACGGTATTTTCGTGCGCCACGAATGGCGATGATCTGCGCGTCCTTGGCGAATGGATTGTCCATCTCCCGGTCGCGGGCAGCGATTTTCTGCTCCAGACGACCGTAGTCGATGAGATCCTCACCCGTAAGAGCGTTCATGCCGGCCACCAGCTCGCGCAAGGTGTCACAGACCACAAAATCCTGGCCATGTCGCTTGAACGCCTCAACGGGAGCCGGTGCGCCAGCCCCGAGTCTGCTCCGGATCACCGAAAGCCATTTCCCGGAGGTCAGATCGGGGTTCTGCTCCGAACCGGACAGCGCGAATTCCTTTTCAATAATGGTCTGTGTCAGGACGAACCAGGAGTAGTCGTAGCCTGTCGACAGAATGTGTTTGAGCGTGCTCAGCGTGTCGAAGCCGGGGAGGCACGGTGGAGGCAGGCGCTCGCCTCGTGCGTCGAACCACATGGATGACGGGCCAGGGAGGATACGGATTCCGTGATCGGGCCAGATGGGTGACCAGTTCTTTATGCCCTCCGTGTAGTGCCACATGCGATCGCTGTTGATGACCGCGGCACCTGCCGCCTGGGTGATGCCAAGCATACGGCCGTCCACATGATCGGGTACGCCCGTGATCATCCGTTTGGGGGCGGGACCAAGGCGCTCGACCGGCCAGTTCTGGCGAACGAGATCAGGGTTCCCGCCGATGCCCCCTGATGTGATGAGAACGGCCGAGGCACTGAGCTCGAAGTCGCCGACGACATTCCGGCTGGATTCTTGCCCGCGCTGAACGGTTGAAGCTTCCAGTATCTCTCCGGCAACACCGGTAGTACGGCCGTTTGTCTTAACGAGTTGGCTTACCTGGTGGCGGCACTTCAACTCGATCAATCCCTTGTCTATATGCTCGCGAACACGCCGCTCGAAGGGAGCTACGATTCCCGGCCCCGTACCCCAGGTGACGTGGAAGCGCGGCACAGAGTTGCCGTGCCCATGAGCCTGCCCGCCGCCGCGCTCAGCCCAACCCACGATGGGAAACCAGCGCATTCCCTGAGCGTAGAGCCAGGGTCGCATTTCGCCTGCCGCGAAATCGACATAGGACTCGGCGACTTGCCGCGGCCAATGATCTTCCGGTCGGTCGAATTGTGCCGAGCCCAGCCAATCTTGTAGTGCCAACTCGCGGCTGTCCTTGATGCCCATGCGGCGCTGTTCCGGACTGTCCACAAGGAACAGACCACCGAGGGACCAGAAAGCCTGGCCGCCCAGCGAGTGCTCGCCCTCCTGTTCGACGATGATGACCCGCTTCCCGGCATCGCCCAATTCAGCGGCGGCAACCAGTCCCGCCAAACCCGCACCAACGATAAGGACGTCCGTTCTCTCTGCCATGACTTCCGTTCTACCACCTGCTCTATGGCTTAGGCAAGATGCTGCTCGTGGCCATGATCCCGATGGTCCCCTACGTTTCCGCCGTTCCCTCTGTGATCTGTCAATCTGGTTTAGGAGTGACAATGTCGGACCGAGTGTCGGTCAGCCGTGAGGATCATCTGGCCATCGTTTCCTTGAGTAATCCGGACCGGCTGAACGTTCTGGACCGGGGGGGTTGGGAAGCTCTCGCCTTTATCATGAAGTCCCTGGGAGAGGACCAGCAGGTTCGCTGCGTCGTGATCGAGGGTTCCGGGACGCGGGCGTTTTCTGCGGGCTCCGACATCCGGGAGTTTTCCGACGAGCGCCAGACTCCCGAGCAGGTTCAAACGTACGGCCGGGCTCTCGAGGGCGCTCTCTCTGCGCTCCGGGGCTGCCCTCACCCGACCGTCGCATTGATCCACGGGGTGTGCGTGGGTGGCGGCCTGGAGATCGCGGCGTCCTGCGACCTGAGGATTTGCGGCACATCCAGCCGCTTCGGGGCTCCGATCAACCGGCTGGGTCTCACGATGTCCTACACCGAGCTGGGTCCACTCGTCGAGCTGGCCGGTGCTTCGGGTGCGCTCGAGATCCTCCTCGAAGGTGGCCTCCTCAACGCCGAGCAGGCATACCAGAAGGGTCTCGTGAACCGAGTCGTCCCTGACGAGGAGGTCGAGGAAGAGGCGCGCGCCACCGCCCAGCGCATTGCATCGGGCGCGCCACTCGTGAACCGATGGCACAAGAAGTTCGTGCATAGGCTGACGGGTTTGCACGGCCCGCTCACGGAGGATGAGTTACTGGAGGCGTACGAGGCGTTCGAAACCGATGACTACAGGGAGGGCGTCCAGGCTTTTCTGGAGGGACGCGACCCACAATTCGAGGGGAAGTAGCGTGAGAGGGGCGAGGCGAGTGAGAGGGCGAGTAGGGTGAGAGGGCGAGCAGGGTGAGAGGGCGAGCAGGGTGAGCGGGCGCAGGGTGAGCGGACCGCTGGCAGGCCTTCGTGTGGTCGAGTTCGCGCACATCATGGCCGGTCCGACCTGCGGGCGGATGCTCGCCGACATGGGGGCAGACGTGATCAAGGTCGAGCAGGTCACGGGAGGAGACGCGACGCGTGGCTTCCGTCCCCCCGACCTGGACGGTGAATCGGCCGCGTTCATGATGCTGAACCGCAACAAGCGCGGCGTGGCCTTGGACCTCAAGTCTGAGGGCGGGCTCGAGGTCGCTCGCCGGCTCCTTATGCGAGCGGACGTATTGATCGAGAACCACCGTACGGGGACGATGGAACGCCTGGGGCTCGGGTATGATCTGTTGAAGGAGACGAATCCCGGGCTCATCTACTGCGAGATTTCGGGCTTCGGACGGACCGGCCCCATGGCCCACCTCGGTGGATTCGACCTCATTTCCCAAGGCTACAGCGGGATCATGAGCGTAACGGGAGAGGGGGAGGGAAGGCCTCCGGTCAAGTGCGCTCCGCCGCTCACCGATATCACCGCGGGCATTCTCGCTGCGATGGGCGTTCTGGCCGCGTACATCGAGCGACGCGAGACGGGTCGAGGCCAGAGGGTCGACACATCCCTCTTCGAGGCGGGCGTCACGCAGTCGTTTTGGCAGGCAGCCGTGACGCTGGCCACCGGTATCTCACCGGGGCCGCTGGGCTCGGCCCATCCGTTGACTGCTCCGTATCAGGCCTTCGAGACGTCCGACGGGTGGATCACGGTAGGAGGCTCGAACCAGGGGACCTGGCACCGGCTCGTCGAGACCGTGGAGCTTCCCGAGCTCGCCAAGGATCCCCGCTTCCTGGAAAACGCGGATCGCATGCAGCACGTGGACGAGCTCGCTTCCATCCTGGGTGAGCGTTTCAAGACGCGACCAACCGCGGAGTGGCTCGCGCTCCTCGAGGAAGGGGGGGTGCCCGCCGGTCCAGTGGCGAGCATCGGCGAGATGCTCGAGTTCCCCCAGACACTCGCGCGAGACATGGTCGTCGAGGTGGAGCATTCGAAGCTCGGGCCGGTCCGAACGCTCGGCTTTCCGGTGAAGTTCTCCGAGACGCCCGCGTCTGTCGATCGGGGCGCCCCACTCCTGGGCGAGCACACCCCGGAGGTGTTGGCGGAGTTGGGTTACACGGACGACGAGATCGAGGAGCTCATCCAGAGCGGTGCGGCGCGGGCGTAGCTTCGGCCCTCCTAGGCTCTTGGCGCGAGCTCCGTCACCCGGAACGGCTCGAGCGAATCGATCGCCTCCGGCGGATCTTCCCGGTTGTTCCAGCGGAAGAAGCGAATCACGGTCCGATCGGCCTCGATGTCCATCAGGATGAAGCCGTTCTCCTCGAGAGCGGGGAGCTGCTCGTCCACGTCGAGGGAATTCGGCGTGAGCGCTCGTGTCCCCCTGAACGTGGAGGGCCAACCTCCCCGACCCGTGCCGAGTGGGCCCGAGAGGATCGAGACGACCGGATTGTGCCGGAGGTCCAGGTCGCGGCTCCCCTGGATGTGTGTCTCTCCGAGGCTATGAAGGTCGCCACTCACCCAAAGCGGGATCCCGGTCATATCGGCGGTAGCGGTGAGCAGCCGGTCATGCTGGCTGCGCCACCCTTCTTGCCACAGGAACTTCGGGTTGCGGTCGGTGAGAGCTCCCTGATCGTCCAGTACGTCCGGATACCACTCTCCCCACTTCCCGGCGGTCCAACCCACGGGCGTAGACGGGAGATTGACGACATGGCGAGTCTCCTCGGCCGCCATTCGGCTGATGAGCCACGCTTCGACTTCCGTAGGAACGAACGTGGCCGTGGGCCCCTTCAGCGTCATGAAACGGCGACAGTCGTAGAGTAGGATTTCCAAGAGACGGCCGTATCGAAGCGACCCGAAGCTCTCGTTGATTCCTGGAGGGCGATCCTCGGCGGCGGCACCGGGCAGACCCGAGGGCCGATCCGGATCGGGGAGAAACTCCGGGTAATAGAGGCTCTGAGATGCCCTGGCCAACTGCAGCATGAAGTGATCGGGCGGGAAGGTGACGATCTCTTCATCGGCGTGGTCATTCTCGAAGTAATCGTGGTCATCCTGCAGGAAGAAGACCGGAGTGGACCGAAAGCGGGTGCCGTACAGCTCGGCGACCTGCGAATCGACCACCCTCTTGAGGGAGCTCTCGTTGGAGGTCCCGAGAACGGGAATCGTACGATCGAAGCGACCGGCGAACTCGATCGCTTGAGGGCGGGAGCCCGCCCCGGTACGGCGAAGGTCCCAGTACACGTGGTCCCCGATGGCGATCATCGCGTCAGGGGCGAAGGAGAGGCCGTGGTCCAGCAGGCGGTGCTTGGTGGCCATCGGGAGATTACGGCCGCCGGCGCACGTGTACACGAAAAGCCTTACCCGTTCAGGCGCGTCCGAGCGATCCGGAAACGTGGAAAGCGACCAGGGATCGCAGAGCGGTGTTCCACCGGCATCTTCGAGCGCGAGCCCGTATTCGGTGGCGGGTTCCAGGCCGGAGACATCCACCCTCCAAAAGAGGCCCTGAGTATCGGTCGCTTCCGCCGTTGCGAACGAGTTGCCGATCCTGAGGCGAGGCGGACCTGCCACGGCTCCACGCGTCGAGAATTTGAGCGAAATCCGTGAGTCGTTGACCGTGGGGAGAAGGTGGAGCAGCTCCCCTTGGTCCCAGGGGACCTGGGAAAAGATGCGGCGCTGACTTGCAAGCGCCGCGGCTGGAACCGCAGCGGCGCCCCTCAAATCTCTTCTGAGCACCTGGCCCTCCCTCCTGAATGCGACCCGTCTAGCTGAATGTGACGTGTCTAGCTGAATGCGACGCGTCTAGCCTACCCGCAAAAGCTCGTAGGCCTAGTCATGGCCGACTCGAACGCCTAGTCATAGCCAAACTGCGGGCGATCGGCCACCCGGGCCCTCCTCGTCTGAGCGCGGGACGATTCTTCAGGTGAGCAACAGGCGCACCGCACCCTTCTCCACCCGTACGGCAGCGGGTAACAGCCCAACTGGTTCCCCATCGAGCTGGAAGGGTACCTGTCCGTCGGAGTTCAGCTTCATCCGGGTCCCCAGCGTATGCCGGACTCCCTTGGCGCGTGTAAGGCTCGAAGTAAACATGCTCAATCCCTTTCGAACGAGATCGAAGCCCGACCCGAACGGAACTGCCACCACATCTAGCTGGCCATCGAACGGATTCGCCGTCTCGGCAACGTTGCCCCCAAAAGCCACCTCGCCGACGTTCGCCAGGATCACGCTCGAGGCGGATCCAAACGAAGCTCCGTCGACCTCCATCTCGATCGGCGGCGCAGCGTAGCCGCCCAGGGCGCTCAGAACCCGGGGCGAATTGCCTAACAGGCCGGATACACCCATCAGGCCCGTCCGCGAAGCATTCAGCGCGTCGATCAAAACCGCGTCGTAGCCCGCTCCGAACCAAAGAAGAAACGGCCGTTCACCACCGACATGGCTCACGATTCCCACGTCGACCGCTCGAGAACCCGCCTCGCGCAACGAGCCCGCGACTGTGTCGGGATCCGAGCTGAATCCGAACGCTCGAGTAGCGGCGTTGGCGGTCCCCGCAGACAGGGAGCCGAGCTGGGGCAGCTCCTGGGCGGAGCGCCCCGTAGCCACCAGCCCGCTCAGAACTTCATTGAGGGTTCCGTCGCCCCCCACTGCGATAATCCGGTCTACGTCTGTGGCTCGGCTGGCCGCAAGCTCTGTGGCCGCGCCCCGATGGCCTGTCTCGACGATCTCTACGTGGCAGGACTTTCCGAGCCCGCTGCGCAACGCCTCCGCTCGGCGCCGACCCCGGCCCCGGCCCGAAGCAGGATTGACGATCAATAGATACGAGGTCACGGCGCTCCAGCCGTGGCCTTCCTGACGTCATCCATCAGGGCGCCTCGTCGTCGTGTTCCCGCTGGAGTTGTTCCATCTGGGCGAGCAGATTCTCGCGACCGGGAATCAGGGCGAATTGCGCCGCCCAATGCTGCATGTATGCCCAATCCAGCTCGGGGCCTTTTCTCCGTACGACACCCCTCACGTCCTCGAGATCTCGCGGTCGCCCAGCAAAGAGCTTATGGAGGATGAGATCCTCAGCGGTCGCGAACGGTACAGGCTCTCCCCGTACCTCGACGTGGACGGCCCTCGCGATCGCCTCGGCTTCATACGGCGTGGTCGAAAATATGAGATCAACCCTGATTCCCGTAGCGTCATCAGCCGCGGGAAGCACGAAGGTGTCCCGAACGAAGTCGGCAGTATCCTCCGGTAGCACCTGAAGGTTCAAGGCTGTGCAGGCCGCCAACACGTCCGGCAGACGTTCGGGGGAAGCCCCCAAGGTTACATCGATATCCTGCGTAAGGCGCGGTTCGCCATGGAGAAGCACCGCCTGCCCTCCGATCAACATGAACGGGAGGTCGTGCGACGTCAGCACTCGCCCGAGACGGGCGAGGAGATCCTCAAAGTCAGGGACTGGGGGGGAGGCCATTCAGCACGCGCGCGATCGCGAGATCGGGCTCGATATCAGAGCGCCAATGGCCCGGGAAGTCGGGGTTCAATTCCGACGCCTCCACCCACAGTGCCTGGAAGATCGCCAGGGCATCGACAAAGGTGAGTTGCGCCACCGTTGTGCGGGTGTAGCGGCGCTCGAATTCCTGAAGACGCTTAGAGGGCTGGATCATTGAGCGCGCGCTCGAAATGTGGTCGGCTTCACGGTTCTCCTTGTGTAGTATAGTCGCGCCCCATCCTGGTCGCACGTGAGATCGGTTGATCTGCCCGGGCGATGAGTTGATTGGTATCCGCTCCACCATCTAGACTCTCCGTCGTCGCCGCCCCTCGGGTGTGGGCCTTCGCCGATGTCTTCGGCGCCTACCCGAATTTCTTCCTTAAAGTATGGTAATATGGTAGTATGGTATCATGGCTACAATCAAAAGAACCTTCACGTTCGATGAGGCGACATCGATGCGGCTCGATCGGACGGCGGACCGGCTGTCCAGGTCCAAGAGTGAGGTGGTTCGAGAGGCGATTCGTGTGTACAGCGAGCACATTCACCTCTTGAGTGAGGATGAGCGCGAGCGCTTGTTGGCGACCTTCGATCGCGTGGTTCCCTCCATTCCCCCGCGCCCGGTGGAAGAAGTCGAAGCCGAGTTGGAGGAAGTTCGACAGGCCCGCCGTGGCGGTGGCCGTGTGAGTGGGCGAGGGACGCCCGAGTGATCCTTCTGGACACCTCGGTGCTCATCGACAGTCTGTCCGGACCCAAGCGATCAGCACCGGCGTTGCGAGAGGCTATCGCGCAGGGGGAGCGTATCGCGGTTCCGACCCTTGTGCTCTATGAATGGCTCCGGGGGCCCCGCGTTCCCGAGGAGTTGTCCGCCCAGGAAGCGCTGTTCCCGAGCGCCGAGGCGGTGCACTTCGGGCCGGAAGAGGCCTCCCTCGCCGCCAAATTGTACGGCTCGGTGTCGCGACCGCGACGCCGGGAGATCGATCTCGCCATTGCCTCGTGTGCCATTACGTGGGACGCCGTTCTCTGGACGCTGAACGTGGGTGACTTCACCGATGTCCCGGGGTTACGGACGAGCCGGCCTGATTGATCACAGCAAACCAACTAGTGTAGTGTCGCCAAAGTCTCATTGGCTTTGTTGACCTTCTTGAGGATCTGGCGGACGGTGGCTGTCCATGTGAAAGGTGTGGGGTTTTCGTTGCGGCACTCGATGTAGTCGGTGATGGCTTGGATCAACTCGTCCACGCTGGTAACGGCGAGCCGCCGCAGTTGTCGCTCGGTGAGTTCGCTGAAGAAGCGTTCGACAAGATTGAGCCACGAGGCCGAGGTGGGCGTGAAATGGAAATGGACTCGCCGATGACGTTGGAGCCACTGTTTCACCTTGGGATGTTTGTGCGTGGCGTAGTTGTCGAGGATGACGTGGATGTCGAGATCCTTGGCCGTCGTGCGCACGACCGTGTTCATGAACTTGAGAAACTCCTGATGGCGATGCTTCGGCATGCACTCCTGAATGACGTGGCCGGTGGCCACATCGAGGGCCGCAAATAGCGTGGTCGTGCCATGGCGCTTGTAATCGTGGGTGAAGGTGCCGGCGCGCCCGCGCTTCAGCGGCAGGCCTGGCTGGGTGCGATCCAGGGCCTGGATCTGGCTCTTCTCATCAAAGGAGAAGACGATCGCCCGCTCAGGCGGCTGCAGGTACAACCCGACGACATCCCGGAGTTTTTCTACGAAGGCGGGGTCGGTGGACAACTTGAACGACCGGACCCGATGGGGGCGCAACCCATGGGCCTTCCAGATGCGCGCAATCGTGGAGTGATGCAAGCCGGTCACTTCGGCCATCAGCCGCGTACTCCAATGGGTGCCGCGGCCCGTGGGCGGCGTCGTTTGTGTCGTGCGGTGCACGATGGCTTCTTCCTCGGCCAGGGTAATACGTTTCGGGCGTCCCGACCGCGGGCGGTCGGCCCGGAGGGCCGCAAGCCCGCCAGCCTCATACCGATCCAACCAGAGTGTGACGGTCGGGCGCGAGACGCCGACATCACCACAAATAGTCGAGCCCGAGTCCCCCGCAGCGGACCCGAGCACAATGCGGGCGCGCTCGACCACGCGTTGGGGGGTCGTGCGGGATCGGACCAGCGATTCGAGGCGCGCGCGGTCCCCGCGGCGCAGTGGCATAACACGTATGGGTAGTGGCATGTCATACAATACCACGTAGCCTTATATCATGCAAGATAATTTAGCGACACTACACTAGGACACGGGTATCCTCTTCCAGGGCCTCGAGGGCCCGCATGATGACGGCGGACCCGCCTGAGCGCGTCACGCCAGCCCCATGCGGAGCGCACAGCCGCCTCTTTCGAGCGAACGGATCTCCTGCGTACCGCGACTCACCGAAGAGGCCATGACGCCATCGGGGTTGGTTGTCGGCGTGTCTCACCCGACTGGACGGCGCTTGGTCAACCGTCAAATGCAAGCATCGAGTCGCGCTATAAGCTCCTAAGTTGTCGTCATCGTTTTCGTCATCGTGTAGTCCCGGGGCGTTAGTTGTTTACGCCCTATTCTTCTCCCTGATTACTCACCGCCTTACCTACGCCACCGGCGCC
The DNA here is from genome assembly GCA_965249775.1 of Longimicrobiales bacterium. Lineage (GTDB taxonomy): Bacteria > Gemmatimonadota > Gemmatimonadetes > Longimicrobiales > Gaopeijiaceae > UBA822. The sequence continues at coordinate 868,705 of OZ252253.1, read as the reverse complement.
ACCAAGGCCGGTCGTCATCATCGTCGTCGTCATCATCGTCATCATCGTCATCGTCGTCGTCATCATCGTCATCGTCATCATCATCGTCGTCATCATCGTCGTCATCGTTGTGTCGTCGTCGTCGTTCGTCATCCTCGTTGTCCTCATCGTCGGTGAGCTCCACTTCGACGATGGTGGTGTTCCCCGAAGCGTCGGTGCACGTGACCGTGAGCGTGATCGAGGAAGCTTCGATCTCGAGGATTCCGTCGTCCCACTCTACCTCCTCGTCGTCGTCGTCGAGCTCGAGCTCCACGATCTGGCCGTTCTCCACGGCGATGCCGTTGATTCTTGCGATGCTCCCAGGAGCTTCATCGCAGGCGTCGGTGCAGCTGAACACCACACGGAACTCATCGTCGTCATCGTCCATGGGTACGAGTTCGGCCGTCACCTCCGGAGGCGTCGTGTCGACCACGTCGATCACCACTTTGTCGGTGTCGGTTCCGCCGTTGCCGTCGTCTACTGTCAGCGTGATCTCGTGCTCACCGAGCGGCAGGTTCACCGGGAGCGTCGTTATGGGGTCCTTGCTCTGGCCGAGCGGGGTCATGCCCTCGGTCCATGTGTACGTCAGGGCATCCCCATCCGGGTCCGACGAGCCCGAGCCATCCAGGGTCGTGGCGCCGTTGTCCGCTGTGGTCCACTCGACGGTTTGGTCATCACCTGCATCGGCGACGGGCGGGGCATTTTCTTGCGGAACGCTCTCCAATCCATTCAGGTGGCCGGCAAGCCCAAGCGGGTCGACGTTGAGCGGAATCGGCGTCAGCTCAGCCAAGCCGCTGACCGGATCGGACTCAGGGCTGACCAAGTAGAGGTTATCCGAGCCGCGCCCCTGCGTGGCGACGAACCTTCCGTCGGGTAGAATCTCCAAGCCGTCTAGACCGAAGCTTGTGGGGTTCCCGTTGAGTCCGAGCCTCACCGTCGGTGCGAGTGCGAGGCCCGTGTTGGGATCTACGCGGAAGATCCGCGCGCCCGCCCTGAAGCTGCTCTCGACGGCCCATAGCTCGCCCGTCACGGGATGGACGGAAAGGGCGCCGTTATTGAGGTCCCGGTCAAAACCGCCAGACATGAACCGCCCCACGAAGGTTGCTGCGGGCCCGGAGGTCGGATCGATGGTTGCGAGAGCTCCGTGGTCGAGGGCCAGCTCATTGTGGTTAAAGTTCCCGTACAGGGTCGCGCCCGAAAAGTCGATGTCCGAGAGGAACGTGATTTCAGTGTTTCCGATCTCTTCCCGTTCGATCAGTGCACCGCTGGCGGGATCGATCTGGTAGAGATGAGCGCAGCTGCCGTCGTTGAAGGTTGAGAGTCCGTCACAGCCCTCATTTTCCAGTTCGTAGAACTGGTTACTGGCTACGAACAAGTCACCATCTGGGGCAAACGAGATTCCCGACCATCCCGGCGTGCGACCGTTGAGGAGAGTGCCGACATCGCCGAGGAACACCGCGGTGCGCGCATCGATATCGAGTCGCACCAACTCTCCCTCGTCCGTGGTGGCCAACAGCACCCCCGACCCGTCCCCACCATTGAGCTCGGCAATCGGTGGGTTGGAGATGTTGGGAGCAATCGGCTGTGTAGTGTCCTGACAGGATGTGAGCACTAGCATGGCGCTGGCGAGCGCGGCGACTGGCCTCACGGCAGGCCTCCACTCGGTGGCACCCAATGGGACTCGCTCCTGGCGCAGCGGATCGGTCCTGCTAGCTCCTAACGAAGCGACGACGGATGTAGCGGGCAGTGACATGAAGGCCTCCATAGGGGGCTTACCGGAATCGGGCCTTATCCATCAGGAGGCAGCTAATAGCATACCTACGGGGCGTTCCGGACTGTTAACGAGCGGCGCTGTGCGGGGCGTCGCAGGTCGCCTGCTTACCTCGCTCTGAACAAGGCCTCGAGCGCCGCTCGGGGTTTGTGGTCGGTGGTGCTCACGCCCCGGGATGTCTTCGGATCCCGGGGCGTGTCTCACCCGACCAGACGGCGGTTTGTCAACCGCAAACGCAAGTATCGAGTTGTGCTATAGGCTCCTAGTTGTCGTCGTCATCATCATCGTCATCATCATCGTCGTCATCATCGTCGTCATCATCGTCGTCATCGTCGTCGTCGTCGTCGTCACCATCATCGTCATCATCGTCATCATCGCCGTCATCGTCGTTCTCATCGTCTTCATCGTCTTCGTCGTCCTCGTCATCCTCCTCGTCGTCGTCTTCATCATCGTCGTCGGCCTCGAATTCACCATCGTCGTCAAACTGGATGCTGAACTCGCCCACGTCGTTCCCTATTCGCAATTGCAATATCAGCGATTCAACCAGATCGAGGCCGCTCAAGTCGATGTGGCGGATATCGATATCGAACTCGCCATCAGCCTCGATCTCCATGTCGACGATGCCGCTCGAGCCGTCTTCAAACTCGAATTCCTCGTCGTCATCGTCGTCGTCGCGAACAAACGAGCCGGGGAACAGCGTCTGACTGAAGAAACCGAGCAACCGCACCTGCACGCTTTCACCCTCGACATCGATCATTCCGCCGGGCCCCAATTGGAATGTTCCCTCCGCCTCGAAGTGCTGCCAACCAGGCTCCCGATCCAGGTCCACTTCGGCCTCTTCGACCTGGACCTCCATCGCTTCGATGAGCGGTATGACCAAGGTGTTGGTGGTCGAGCCAGCACCAATGTCGATAATGTTGCTCGACACCTGAATCAGCGGACTGCCCACCACTTGGGCGCCCCAGAACGACGGGTCAGGACTGTAAATCCCCCCCTCCTCCGGTGGAAGACCCTCAGGCGTCTCCGGGGTCCGAAGCAACGGCACCTCGAGCTCAACCAGGTTGTGAGGCTCGGGGAAGTTGGGCGAGGTGACGTTGAAGTCCACCGCCCCCTCGATCCCAGGTGCGTCAAACGGCACGCCGTTTCTGAAAACGAGCGTCTGGTCGCCTAGCTCGCCACTTGAATTCGGGCCGCCCTGGACGATCCTCACGTCAAACTGGTCCAGTCCGATAAAGAACCTGACTTCGGCAGCGAGTTGCCCCGGCACCAACGGCGTCGCGCTGCAGATGCAGTCGTACATCAAGTACAAGTCTTCCAGGCCATCCTCGCCTTCGCCTTCTCCTCCGCCTTCCACTCCCGGAGCAATAGCCTGATAGACGACGCTCTGCCCACCCAACTCCACAATGGGCGTCACGTCGGCCCACTCGTCGCATCCATCGCTGCCGAACTTACCGTCCACGGCGATCGGGCAGTCACTGGGAGGGTTGGACACCTCGGTTCCCGGCGGCAACTCGAGCCGCGGACAGCCAAAGGTGTCGGGGGGACCGAACTCTGACGGGCACTGATCCGCAGCATCGGGAGTCCCGTCGCCATCGCTGTCCGGGCTGACTACTGGATTCTTCCCGAGGCCGGTGGTGACGTCCAAAACCGTTCCGGAGAGCTCAAATTCCACTGCGGAGGTGATGTCGCCGGCGCTCGCACGCACGTCCCCTCCCGGGGGGAGATCAAGCACTCCAGACCTCACACGGGTGCGCAGAGAAGGGAAGAAATCAGATCCGAATCCGCTCAACAGTCCGTCGCCAACGCGCACAACCACGGGTGCGGAAGAAGCGGGATCGGTTTGGAGCAGGACTAGATCTCTGGTCCCGATAGACCCTGTGAAGCTGAATATGTCGTTCCCGGCACCGAGGACGTCCAGATCCACGTACTCGAACAACCTCGCTCCGGACAAATCACAGTCCGAGCTAACGGCGTATTCCGTCGCCAAGAATTGCTGTCCCGGCGGGATTTGCGATGTAACGGTGACGTCAATCACACCTCCGGGACATGCGATGTTGACGGAGCTCATCGCGGTATTCGCATCAACCGGGGTGGGAATCGTGCCGAAAGCTGAAAAGTCGAAGACACCACCCGGGCCAGCCAAATCCAACAGACCGGACGACTCGAAGAGGACGTCCGTGCCGTCCTGAACCAGCTCCCGCGAACTTCCGCCTCTACCGATCTCCGCACGAAAGTGAGATGGATCTCCGGGGGGCAGACCGTTGGAGATGGACACCCCACCGTCATACTCCACAGAGTAAGACTTATACGGCTCGTGCGCGTCAAACGCTGGGTCGGACTCTAGCGCGACTACCGCAGGCTCACTGCAACCGACCGCTAGGACAACGATCCCCAGGCCAACCGAGCAACGATTGTGATACTTCATGGTGGTCCTCCTTATCTGCAACGCATAAGCACGCCAACGTCAACACGACGGTCACGCCTGTGAGAGACACGCGGTTACGGTTCGTCGCCTTCCTGCTGGACTCCGATCGTTGGTCCCTTAGATCGCGATCCCTCAAAAACTTCAGGGAGGGATTCTGACATAAACGTAGGTGTGCCCACCCCCCCCACACTCGCAGGATGTTGCGCATTATGCGCGAGATGTTGCTCTTCTTGCGAAGGATCTTGCGCTTCGGTCGTGCGCCGGGGGCTACCAAAAGGTCTGCCGCCTCGTCACCCTATGATAGACGAAACCCCGAGCGCCGCTGGGACGCTCGGGGTTTGTTTGTCGGCGTGTCTCACCCGACTGGACGGTGCTCGCTCAACGCAAGCATCGCGTCGTGCTATAGGCTCCTAGTTGTCGTCATCGTCATCGTCGTCATCATCGTCGTCATCATCGTCGTCGTCATCGTCGTCATCGTCGTCATCATCGTCGTCGTCGTCATCATCCCCGTCATCATCCCCGAACTCACCGTCATCGAAGTCGATCGTTGTGTCGCCAAAATCGTCGCCGATTTCGAAGCAGAAAAATACCGAGCCATCAGGATCGTTCCCGCTCAAGTCGAGCCCTTCCGCTTCCACCTCGAACTCCCCATCATCCCCGATCTCGACCTCTAGCTCCGTGCCGTCCGGAAGCGTGCCCTCGAACTCGAATCCGTCGTCGTCGTCATTGCGGACGAAGGAGCCCGCGGGGATGGGGTGGCTGAACGTGCCGAACGTCACGGTTACGTCTTCGTTGAGCACGTCGATACCGTTGCTGCCGTCCCCGAGGACGAAGTGTCCTTCCACGTCGAACTCATCCTCCTCACCGTCCTCATCGTCTTCATCGTCTTCATCGTCTTCATCGTCTTCATCGTCTTCATCGTCGTCGTCATCCAGCTCCAACTCGGCTTCCTCGATGACGAACTCGGCGAATGGTGTCGCAGTCGCAATCTCCACCACCAGACGCTGAACGCCGAGACCACCACTAAACCCAAATAAGAAATCGTTACCGTCCTGGCTAGTCAGGTCTCCCCCGATCGAGAAGAACCCGCCTGCCGCGGCGTTTATGTCGCTGATTGCCGCCGCGTTGAGCGGGAAGCTGAGAATTTCGTCAAATGGGCCGCTGCCGGACACCGTGAAGCTCCCATAGCTCGTCCCCGAACCGAGGTCAGCGAAGAACGCGGCGTTGATCCCTGAACTTGTCTGGAGGGCCACTGGATCGCTGGATACATCGAATAGTGAGTAGACCTCAGTGGCCTCGACGCCGCTGGCACCATAGCGGCGTAGCTCCAGCTTGCCAGATACCACCGTGCCGATCAGTGCTGACAGATCAAAGGTGAAGAAATTGCGATAGAGGCTGGACCCTAGCTGCCCAACGATGTAGTTGTCGTTGAAAGGACGGTGAATGCCCCCCGTTGACCACCAGCCCTGGTTGTCTACTCCGGTAGTGAACCGGGTATCGGAGGTGTTGAATGTCTGTGTGGTTGGCGTCACACTGGAAGTAGCCGCTGCACTCGAAATGGAAGCCGGTGACGCCAGGCTCGCCGGCCCTGGCAACGTTGGGTCACCTGAAGGGTCCAGCGCCGTCGTTCCGCCAGTAGAAAGATCGTCACAGCCCGAAGCCACCAGAATCGCGAGGCCAGACAGCCACACGGACCCCTTTCTTCTAGTTTTCATTGGTACCTCCGATTCTCGGGAGTCGCGGCAGACCGCTCTTCCCGACGTCACATGCCAGTGCGTCTGAAACCTGACTTACCCGGAATCTAGACCTGCCCACCACCCTCACACTCGCAGGATGTTGCGCATTATGCGCGAGATGTTGCTCTTCTTGCGAAGGATCTTGCGCTTTCGTTACGCGCGCGGCACGAGCGACGTTTGGCGGTATTCAGATGGAGATTGGCCGGTGAGCTTCTTGAACTGGCCTTCGAAGTTCCGCAGGCTCCCGAGTCCGACCCGGACGGCGATCCTGGTAAGCGACAGATAGGGCGTCTGCTTCAGGAGCCGCTTCGCATCCTCGATTCGGAGCCGGGTGAGGTACTCTTGATACGGCATGCCAACCATGCGATGGAACAGCCGGCTGAAATAATACTTGCTCAAGCAGGCTTCGGCCGCGGCTTGCTCGAGGTCCAACGGCGAGGAACGATGCTCGTGGATGAATTCGACGGCCCGCTTGATGCCAAGATGGGGCAGCGAGGCCTCGTCGATGCGAAAGGAGCTGCGTCGCCTTCCGGGAGTTCTACGGATCGCGACCCGACGTTCCACCCCGGCCCACAACCCTTGGCGCTCCTTAGGCAGTGAAGTGCGGGCCCAAGAAACGGGATGCGCGCCTGGCTCAAACGAGTTCCGCCGCGTTCCCAGAGCTCTCCGGGTCTCGACCCTACGCTCTAGCACGGCCCCGAACCTCTGGTGCCGTCAGGGAGCCAAGTGCGGCCGGAACAGATGTAGCTCGCGCCTGGCGCTGCGAATCGGTCCGGTCGGCGCTTGAAGAAGCGATGGCGGATGTAGCGAGCAGTGACATGAACACCTCCTCAGGCGGCTTATTGAGACCGGGCCCTATCCATCAGGAGGCAGCCAATGGCACACGTACGGGGGCTTTGCGGCAGTAAACGTGTGGCGCAATGCGCAGTGTCGCAAGTGTAAAAAATGCCGCTAGGGCCGGCCGGCTGCGCCTAGAGGCCCAATTCCTTCCGCATTTGCGCCTCTCGCCGATGGAGCACCACGGCGATGAGAACGGTCCAGATCAAGTAGCCCCCACCGGCCCAGTACAGGGCCTCGCTGCCCATCCACCTGAACCACATCAAGGGCCACAGGGACGCGAGGAACGTGTTTATGATGGTCTCGATGAGGAAGGTGAACAGCTCGGTGACCAGGAAGTCCCTGATGCCCGAGGCCGCTCCAATGGAACTGATGAGGTTCGTGACCTCCAGGTACATGAACGTGCCGACGGCCAGGAGGGCGTAGTATCCGCCTCCGTGCTTTCGCCAGAGTTTTCCGACGGCACCGCCGCCGCCCTCATCCGTCTTCGCCATACCTAAACAAAACCCCTTGGAGCCCGCGATCAACCCGTACGATGAAACTGCTTGACATCCAACTTCGTAGGGATGGTTGTTGTAATAGCAGGGCCACTCACGAATGTGGAAGGCAGGGAAGGGTAGAATGCATAGAACACTATCGATCAAAGACTTCCTGGGAGCGGCAGTCCTCCTGGCAACGGGGCTTTTGTACCTCCTGTAGGTCAATATCTCTTAGGCCGACGTTGCCTGGGTTCGACGTCGCCTAATTTCGACATAGCAGGCGTCATGTCCACCTTGCAAGCGATTGCGCGGCGGCGTGGCGTTTTTTAGCTCCCCAGGATCTCCCCTAGTGCAGCGATCAGGTAGTGCACGTTGCGCTCGCTACAGCTGTAGCCCATCAACCCGATCCGCCACGCCTTGCCCTTGAGAGGGCCGAACCCACCCACGATCTCGATACCGTAGTCCCCGAGAAGGCGGCCCCGCACCGCGGCATCGTCGACGCCGTCGGGGATCATCACACAGGTGAGCATGGGCAGGCGGTTCTCCGAATCGCCGAAGAGCTCGAGCCCGAGGTCGGTGAGCCCGGCCTTCAAGAGGTCTCCGCACTTCTGATGGCGAGCGAACCGCTCATGGAGACCCTCCTCCTGGATCAGGCGAAGGGCCTCGTGAAGGGCATAGATGAGCGGTCCCGGCGCCGTGTGATGATAGGCCCGATCGGAGAGCCAGTACTTCCGGATCAGCGCGAGGTCGAGATACCACGTGTCGACCGGGCGGCTCCGAGAATGGATTACATCCATCGCCCGATCGTTGAGGGTGATGCACGCGATTCCCGCTGGTCCTCCGATGCACTTCTGCCCCCCGCTGTAGCAGATGTCGATCAGGTATTCGTCTACCGGAATATGGGTACCGCCGAGCGAGCAGACCGTGTCGACGAGGAAGATCTTGTCCCGCTCACGCACGAGCTTGCCGATGTCCTGGAGTGGTTGTGCGATCCCCACGGAGGTCTCGCCGTGCACGACGGCCACCATCTTGGCGTCGGGATGGGCGTCGAGGGCTGATGCGATCTGATCGGTGCCCAACACCCGGCCGAAGTCGACTTCGACAGGAAGGGCCGTGCCGCCGTGGCGCTCGACGATCTCTGCCAGTCGCTGGCCGAAGAAGCCGTTGATACCCACGACGACCTCGTCGCCGGGCTCGACGACGTTGCAGACGGCCGCCTCCATTCCCGACATTCCCGTGCCCGGGAGCGTAATGGACAGCTCGTTCTTGGTCTGAAAGAGATGCCGCAAGAGGGCCATCGTGTGGTCCATGATGGCCAGGAATTCCGGGTCGAGGTAACCCAAGATCGGACTGGCCATGGCGCGAAATACACGCGGATGCAGGTTGCAGGGACCCGGTCCGAGCAGAATACGCGGGTCGTGCCTCAGTTCCCCGGTCGATGGATCATTCGTGGTTGCCATACTAGCAGCGCTACTCCTCGGCCAAAGTCCCGTCGAACCCGATCGTCTTGTGGCTATCGTCGCAGAACGGCTTCCGACTCGATCCGCCGCAGCGGCAGAGGCTGTAGTACGGCTTGCTGGTCGGGATCGTCAGCGGGTTGCCCTCGTGATCGTAAAGAGCGACGTCGCCCTCGACACGAAGGGACCCGTTCTTCCGGACCGTGATTTTCGCCTCACTCGTGGTGGATCTCTCTACCATGATGGATTCCCTTACAGGTTGGATCTCTTTGCCAAGAGTCGTCGACCGTCGAGTACCCCGCTCGTCGGGCCAGTTCCGCGGTCGCTAGCCGGGGAGCCTCTCCTGTCGTGACTGGTGTTGGAGCGGTGCCCCGCCTCCCGTAAATTGCGGAGACGGTGCCCACACCCGAACAAACAAGGTGCTATGTGAGTCATTGGATGCGAAGGCCCTCGGTCGTCGTGAACGTGGGCGGGGTGGAGATCGGAGGCGAGAATCCGATCGTGGTCCAGTCGATGACGAACACGGACACGTCGGATGTGACCGCTACCGTTGCCCAGGCCAGGGCGTTGGCGGAGGCCGGAAGCGAGCTGGTGCGCGTGACGGTCAACGACGAGGCCGCCGCTCAGGCCGTCCCCGAGATTGTGGCGCGGCTTGCGGATGAGGGCGCTGCGGTGCCGATCATCGGCGACTTTCACTACAACGGCCACCTTCTTCTCACGAAGTTCCCGGAGTGCGCCCAGGCATTGGCGAAGTACCGCATCAACCCCGGCAACGTCGGGACCAAGCACCGGGACTCCAACTTCCAGAAGATCGTGAAGGTGGCCATCGAGTACGCGACGCCTGTGAGGATCGGAGTGAACTGGGGTTCCCTCGACCAGCGTCTCCTCACCGAGTTGATGGATGCGAACGCTCAGAGCGCGGATCCGAAGGACGCGCGGGCGGTTCTGAGGGACGCGATGGTCGAAAGTGCGAATCGATCGGCGCTCCTGGCCGAAGAGACCGGGCTGGGGCACGAGATGATCGTGCTCAGCGCCAAGGTCTCCGAAGTGCCGGATCTCATCAGCGTCTATCGAATGCTTGCCGAACAGAACGATTACCCCCTCCACCTGGGCCTGACCGAGGCGGGTATGGGCGCCAAGGGAGTCGTGGCGACCACCGCGGGTATTACGCCCCTTCTCATCGACGGAATCGGAGACACGATTCGCGTGTCTCTCACGCCGGAGCCGGGAGGCGATCGCACGGAGGAAGTGCGTGTTGCGCGGCAGATCCTCCAGTCTCTGCAACTCCGCAATTTCGAGCCCCAGGTCACGGCCTGTCCGGGGTGCGGCCGCACGACCAGCAGTCTCTTCCAGGAGATGGCTCAGGACATCGAGACGTATATCCGTGAACAGATGCCGGTGTGGAGTCAGGAGTTCCCTGGCGTGGAGGATCTGACGGTGGCGGTGATGGGCTGTATCGTGAACGGCCCGGGCGAGTCGAAGCACGCCGATTTGGGGATCTCGTTACCTGGTACGGCCGAGGACCCGAGGGCTCCGGTGTACGTCGACGGGGCGCACCATTCGACGCTCCAGGGTGAGGGCATGGTGGAGGAGTTCAAGGGAATCCTCGAGGAGTACATCCAGGCACGCTACGGATGATCGCCGCCGGTCATGCGAGAAACCATCTCACTAAAATATCTGTAAAGCATTTCGATACATGACGATACGCGTACGGTTCGCTCCATCACCAACCGGATATCTTCACGTCGGCGGCGCCCGTACCGCTCTCTTCAACTGGTTGTTCGCGCGGAACCAGGGAGGCGAGTTCGTCCTCCGCATCGAGGATACGGATCGCAACCGGTCCGAGCCCGAGCACACCGAGACCATCGTGAGAGCGCTTAGTTGGTTGGGTCTCGACTGGGATGAGGGACCCTTCTTCCAGAGTGATGGAGTGGACCGGCATCGGGCCGACGCACGGGGGCTGCTCGAGGCGGGGCGTGCCTACCGGGACTTCACCACGGCGGAGGAGCTGGCGCAGGCCAGGGAGGCGGCGAAAGGGGATGCGGCCGATCGCCGTCTTCCGAGGCGTCGGGCCGAGGCACTACCTGTCGGCGAGGCGGAGGAGCGTGCCGAAAGCGGAGAGCCGCACGCCATCCGGTTTCTGGTTCCAGACGGTGAGACGGTATGGCAGGACATGGTCCACGAGGAGATGCGATTTCAGAACGATGAGATCGACGATCTGGTGATTCTTCGGAGCGACGGCAGCCCCACCTACAACTTGGCGGTCGCCTCCGATGATGCCGAGGAGCGCATCACCCATGTGATCCGTGGAGACGACCACCTCTCGAACACGCCCAAGCAGATCCTTCTGAATGAGGCCCTTGGACATTCGGTCCCAGTGTTCGGCCACGTGCCGATGATTCTGGGATCGGACGGGAAACGGCTTTCGAAACGGCACGGGGTTACGGCCGTGAGGGAGTACAAGGAAAGAGGCATCCTTCCCGAGGCGATGGTCAACTTCCTCGCCTTGCTCGGATGGAGTCCGGGGGACGACCTCGAGGTGATGACCGTGGAGGACTTGGTCCAGCGGTTCAGCATGGAGCGTGTTCTCAAGAAAAGCTCGATTTTCGACCTGAAGAAGCTGGATTGGTTGTCTGGTCAGCATTTCAACGCCAGCACGGCCGAGGCCTTGGAGCCTACGCTGACTGAGCGGATCGAAGCTGCCGGCCTCGCAACGCGAGGAGAGTTGGATGAGAGGCGGGAGTGGTACCTCAGCCTCATCGATCTCTTGAAGACCAGGGCCCGTACCATACCCGACTTCGTCGACTTGGCCCGCCCCTTCCTGACGGACGAATTGGAGTTCGATCCGGACGCGGTCGCGAAACATTGGTTGAAGGCGCCGGACGAGGTCCTGGAGCGGCTCAGCGGGTTACGAGCGAGACTAGAAGCCTCCCCATGGGAACCGGAAGCGCTCGAGGACGTGATTCGAGGGTATGCGGAAGAACTTTCGGTGGGAGCGGCTAAGGTGATTCACCCCTTACGGGTAGCGGTGACCGGCCGCAAGGTGAGTCCGGGGATTTTCGAGGTGCTCGCCTTCCTTGGGAAGGCGGCGGTGCTGACGAGGCTCGATGAGGCCATAGTCCGGCTAGGGAAGCCGTGATCCCGTTTCGGGATCCAATAGCTTCGTTCGTGGCTTGACGGGGTGGTTTGCAGCGCATTAGGATGCCCCCCGAGAAAAACAACGCCCTTTCAAAGTTGGGAACAGGTGTTTATTCTTTACTAGGCAGATCCCTCCGAATGCCTGCAGCAGGGCGAACCGTTGGAGTCCCGGATGGAACAAAGCATCACCGAAATTGAGAGAAAGATTCTCGACTTCATGGTGCACTACCTTCGGAGCAACACTTTTCAGCCCTCCATTCGTGAAATCGGCGAGCGGTTTGGCATAAAGAGCACCAAGACCGTCTCCGAGCACCTCCAGGCACTGGCCGACAAGGGCTTCCTCGAGCGCGATCCCTCCCGTTCGAGAGGGGTCAGGATCCTCGGCGTCGACCTGCGCGCGCAGACGGTGTCGGTACCTTGCTACCACGAGCTTCCTCAGGCTCGCGGTGGTCTGAGAACCGAGCAGGCCGAGATGCATCTGACGATGGATCGGCGGCTTGCTGGATCGAAGGGATCTTTCTTCGTCCGTGCCAACGGGCAGGAGCTGGCGTCTCACGACATCAGCGAGGGGGACTATCTGCTGGTCGAACCGGTGGGGGTCGACGATTTGGTCGAGGGGTCCGTCGTGGTGGCTCGCGTCGATGGGGGTCCCTCCTTCTATCAATTCTCCAGGAACGGGCGCGCTGTCTACTTGACGCCGGCCGGAAGCGACGAGCCCCCCACGGCCATCGAGGAGCCCGATAGGCTTCATCTGATCGGGCGGGTGGTCGCGCTGTACCGCCGCTTCGACGATGCCTCGATTCTGGTCAGCACGACGGCCCACTGAGTCGCCCCACCGCCCCATCGCCGAGGGACCTCCAGTGGATGACACGTGCCCTGGAGATAGCCGAATTGGCCGCCTCCAGAGGAGAGGTCCCCGTTGGCGCCGTACTCACCAAGGACGACGAGATCGTGGCGGAGGGGCATAACCTCACGGTTACGGCCAATGACCCGACCGCTCACGCGGAGATCGTGGTCATCCGAGAAGCCGCTCAGACGCTGGGTGATTGGCGGCTCACCGGGTGCACGCTCTACGTGACGTTGGAGCCCTGCGCGATGTGCGCAGGCGCGTTGGTCTTGTCTCGAATCGAGCGGCTCGTCTTTGGTGCTTCGGACCCCAAGGCGGGCATGGTGGGAAGTCTGGACAACCTGGTTCAGGACGAACGGCTCAACCACAGGATCGAGGTGACGGGTGGGACGCTCGCCGATGCGGCGGGTGATCTTCTCCAAGGCTTTTTCGGGGCGCGCCGTGGTAACTGAGCTGAATCGACGGTTTGAACTGAATCGACGGTTGTGGAGGCGAGGTACCGGCATCACGCTGGTGAATTGTCTGCTCCTTGCGGCCTGCCAGACTGTCGGGCTCCCACGCCGGCCCGTCACGGTCACGACTAGCGCTGTACCGACCGACGAAACCACCGACGCCTTTGGGGCGGCCGCGCCTAGCGCAACGTCTGGGCGGGTATCGGAGACGCGCGGGCTCTGGGTGGTCCGGTCCACGCTGGTTCATCCCGACTCCGTGCGGGCCATGGTGGCACGAGCGGCGGACGCGGGCTTCAACACCTTACTGGTTCAGGTCCGGGGCAGGGGGGACGCCTACTATTCGGGTGGGATCGAGCCCAGGGCCGAAGGGATCCGAGACCAGCCTGCCTTCGATCCGCTTGCCTTGACCGTCCGAGAGGCCAAAGCGCGGGGCATCGAGGTCCACGCCTGGATCAACGTACACCTGATTTCCAGCGCATCCGTGATCTCCCGGGACCCAACCCACTTGGTGAATGAGCGTCCGGAACTCCTCGCGGTCCCCCGAGAGCTCGCCAGGGAGCTGTACGATGTGGATCCAGCCTCCCGTCGCTACATCGATCGCCTCGTGGAGCACGCGCTGGCCAACCGCGGCACCGTCGAGGGGCTGTACTCGAGCCCGTCCGCTCCGGAGGTGAAGGAGCGAGTATATGCGATCGCTACCGACCTGGTCGAGCGATACGAAATCGACGGCATCCACTTGGACTATGTTCGCTATCCGAGCCAGGCCTTCGACTACTCACGGAGTGCAACAGACCGATTTGGGGCTTGGATCGATGGACGGATTACGGATGATCGGAGAGCCGAGACAGCGGCGGCCCTCGAACGGAATCCGCTGGCGTTGGTAGAGGCGTTCCCCGACGCGTGGGCCGAATTCCAAAGAAACCAGATCACGGATCTGGTCGAGCGAATCTATGTGGGCGTGAAACGCAGACGCCCCGAGGTGCTCGTCTCGGCCGCGGTTTTCCCCAACGCTCGTGAGTCCTCCATTTACCAGTATCAGGATTGGGAGGAATGGCTCCGCAGGGGCATCGTCGATGTGGTGGCGCCGATGGCGTATAACGCGAACGATGGCCTGTTCGGCGACGCCATCTCACGCGCAGCAGAGGTCGGCGGATCCGAGCGAGTTTGGGCGGGTGTGGGGGTCCATCTGACGACGTATGAGGGGACGCTCAGCAAGATCGGAATTACTCAGCGAATCGGCGTTCGGGGCTACGTGCTCTTCTCCTACGATTGGTCGGTGGCGAACGGGGTGGCCGAGGGCGGGCAGCCGTTCCTCGAGCGGGTGGGCCGGGGGGCTCAGACGCTGAATCGCTGACGGGCCCAAGCGTCGATGGGGTTACGGGCCTGAAGCGTCGGCGTGGCTACACGCCTGACTCTTCCTGTACCGAAGTACCGAACAACTTCAGGCCTCCCGCAAGGATCGCGATCGAGCCGATGAGAGCGACCCAGGCCGGGAGTCCCAACGCGGTGCCGACGTTGCCCACCACTATCGCCAGGAGCGCCACCACCAGGGCGTAGGGCAGCTGCGTCGTCACATGATCGAGGTGATCGCACGCGGCCGCGGTGGAGCTTAGCACCGTGGTATCTGAGATTGGCGAACAGTGGTCCCCGAAAATGGCACCCGCCAGGACCGAGCTGATCGCTCCCAACAGGATCGAGTACTCTCCGCTGACGCCAAACCCTTCCGCTCCTCCAAGAGTCACCGTCAGGGGGATCACAAGAGGAATCATGATGGCCATGGTCGCCCAGGACGTCCCGGTCGCGAAGGCCATGGCGGCTGACGTGAGGAACACCAGCACGGGGATGACTGCCAGCGGCAGCGCGTCACTCAGGATCTGCGCGAGGTACTGAGCGGTTCCCAGATCCTCCGTTACCTGCCCGAGAGACCAGGCCAGCGTGAGGACAACGATCGCGAGTAGCATGGCCCTCATGCCCGACAGCCACGCGTTCAGCGACTCCTGGAGGGTCAGAATTCGCTGCACCACCGAAAGTGTGATCCCGACGATGCATCCTGCTGCCGATCCCCAAAGAAGGGGCGCGAATGGGTCGGCGGCACCGAAAATGTCCATCAAGGACACGTCTGGGTCGAGGGACGCGCGGCCAGACGTGTAGAGTCCTGCCAGGACGACGATGATGACGGTGATGATGGGAATCGCGGCGTTGTACCACCGAGGTGTCACGCCCTCGGGGGGCGCGAGGTGTGTCTGGTCCATGTCCACCGCCGGTTGGGCCCCGGGACGATGGAGGCCTCCACCGGTAGCCGCGCGCCGCTCCGCCACGGCCATGGGTCCGAGGTCCCGATCCATGAAAGAGGTGAGGAACACGAAAGAGAGTGCCAGAAGCGGATAGAACAGATACGGGATCGAGCTGATGAATACCGCGAGCGGACTGATCGACGTCAGCGTCGTGACCAGCGCCGGATCGGTGCCGGGTTGCTGAGCAGCGATGCTCATGCCGTCCCCGATCAGCGAGATCTCGTATCCCACCCAGGTAGAGATCGGGACCAGAGCGGCCACGGGAGCAGCGGTCGAATCGACGATATACGCGAGCTTCTCGCGCGAGATCTTGAGGCGGTCCGTGATGGGCCGCATCGTGTTTCCGACGATCAACGTATTGGCGTAGTCGTCAAAAAATATGGCCAGACCGGCGATCCACGTGGCGATCTTGCCGCGCCGGCTCGTGCTCGCGAAGGGGCTTACCGCATCAACGATCCCCTGTGTGCCACCGTTTCTCGAGACGATCCCTACGAGGCCGCCGAGAAGGAGTGAGAACACGATGATCTGCGTATGCCCTCCATCCGTGTCGCCGATCGCAGGAACGGCGTAGAGGTCGATCGTGCGCCACACGGCGGAGAGAGGATTGTACCCGGCCACCGCCAATGCGCCCAGCCAAACGCCGGCCAGAAGCGCGGTGATCACCTCCTTGAAGACCAACGCGAGCAGAATGGCCACAACAGGAGGGGCGAGGGAGAACCAGCCCGGCGCGTATGGCCGGGACACCTCCTCGCTCACCTGCCCGATTTGGACCGTGAGCGGAAGCCGGCTCCGGCCTGACACCACGAGGCCGCTCACCGTGGCCGTTCCACCGGCTCCGACGGCACCGGAGCCCAGAACCGTCCCCTGTGCGTCCCGAACCTCGTAATCGAGGGCGCCGGAAGCCCCCTGGAGATCGAGCGCGAAGGGCACGCCTCCCATGATCACCTTAGGGGCCTCGATGACCTGAGGAGTGTCGGGGCTTTCTTGGGCCAACAGGCCGAGGGGCCGAAGGCTCGAGATCGCGAGAATCAGCCCGACCTTCAGCGCGACCTTCAGCCCCAAAATCGCCAACTGCCTGCATTTCCTAGGGATCACAGCTGGGCGACCAGAAACGCGGTTGGAGCTCGGAAGCATTGGGGCCTTTTCGTTGTGCCGGTCGCGGGATCTAGTGTGCTGTGGTCCTCACTTGCGGCGTACATGATGTCGGGGCGGGATGTCCTTGTAAAGCGCTTGCGGCTTGTCTACCTTCCGGCGCCTTCGTTGAGTGGGCTGCATCCCGCCCATGGTCCTGTTTTCGGGCCAGTCCGGGGGGTGGCGCACCACGGAATCGAGCCTTCGCCAGGAGCTCTTCTGCACGTCTCGATCATGGACGAACAGGCGGTGCATCGCGCCGTCGCGCGGATGGCTCGTGAGCTCGTGGAGCAAAACGAAGGACCCGGCAATCTGGCCCTCATGGGCATCCATCGCCGCGGCGTCCAAATCGCCGACCTCATCCGATCCGAGATCGAGCGCGCCGAAGGTGTCAACATACCGATGGGCTCCCTCGACATCACCCTATATCGCGATGATCTCATGGCCATCGGGCCACGCCCCGTGGTCGGTGCGACGGTCCTTCCGGAAGGGGGAGTGGACGAGAGGGCAATAGTGATCGTCGACGACGTACTCTTCACGGGTCGAACGATCCGGGCGGCCCTCAACGAGCTCATGGACTGGGGTCGTCCGGCACGAGTTTCGCTTTGCGTGCTGGTCGATCGGGGAGAGAGAGAGCTTCCGATCCAGCCGAACGTGGTGGCGAAGACCATCACGGTCCTTCCCGAGCAGTCGGTGGAGGTGTCCGTGCCGGACCACGATGGCCGTTGGGGCGTCGACATCGTGCCACTTTCCGCCGAGGCGGGGTCTTGAACCAACCGCGTTCGCCCCTCCCGCATTCACCCCTCGGCAAGGATCTGGTGGGGCTGGAATCGCTTTCCGCCGAGCAGATTCTCACCATTCTGAACACGGCGGAGCCGTTCAAGGAAATCTCGGAGCGTCGAATCAAGAAGGTGCCCGTCCTGCGGGGAAAGACGATCGTCAACCTCTTCTTCGAGGCCTCGACGCGCACCCGGGTGTCGTTCGAATTCGCCGAAAAGCGGCTGAGCGCAGACACGGTGAATATCGGGTCGAGCGGGTCCTCGGTGGTCAAGGGAGAAACGCTGGTCGATACGGCCCGCAACCTCGAGGCGATGCGCATCGACATGGTCGTCATGCGGCATGGCTCTTCGGGGGCAGCAAAATTCTTGGCCGAACGCATTCCATCAAATGTGATCAATGCCGGGGACGGCAGCCACGAACACCCGACCCAGGCCCTCCTCGATATGCTTACCATCCGCGACCACTACGCGAAAATCGAAGGGCTCAAGGTCTGTTTGGTCGGTGACATCCTCCACTCCCGCGTGGCTCGCTCGAATATCTTTGGACTCCTCGCACTCGGGGCCGAGGTCGCCGTGTGCGGACCGAAGACCCTGCTGCCCCTGGGGATCGCCGAGCTGGGAGTCACGGTCTTCTCGCGGATCGAAGAGGCGATCCAGTGGGGGGACGTCCTCAACGTTCTCCGTCTTCAGTTGGAGCGGATGGAGGGTGGCTTCCTCCCCAGCTTGCGAGAGTACAATCAGGTCTGGGGTGTTTCCCGGACCAGGCTCGAACAGGCGCCCAAGGACTTGTTGATCCTCCATCCCGGGCCCATGAACCGCGGGGTCGAGATCGATAGCGACGTGGCCGACGGGCCCCACGCCATGATTCTCCAGCAGGTAACCAACGGTGTGGCTGTTCGGATGGCAGTTCTCTATCTGCTCGCGGGGGGTGCGCCCGACACGGCCGAAGCGGCCAAGGGGGGAGCAGAGGTGTGAGCGCGCCGCTGCTGATCCGGGGCGGACGGATCATCGACCCCAGCCAATCGATCGACGCCGTCCGGGATGTCCTTGTCGTGGACGGACTCGTCGCCGAGGTGGGCGAGGGGATCGAGGCGCCCGAGGGCGCTCGGGAGATCGACGCGGCGGGACTCGTCGTGACGCCGGGCCTGATCGATGTGCACGTCCATCTTCGTGAACCCGGGGGCGAGCACAAAGAGACGATCGCCACGGGTGCCAGAGCGGCGGCGGCGGGTGGCTTCACGGCCGTGTGCGCCATGCCGAACACCGATCCGGTCGTGGACGACCCGGCGGGCGTGGGCTTCGTTCTCGCTCAGGGGGCGGCGGCGGGGGCGGCGCGGGTCTACCCGACCGGCGCGATCTCGGTGGGGCAGCAGGGCGAACGGCTCGCGGCCATCGGCGAAATGTTCGAGGCCGGGGCGGTCGCCATTACCGACGACGGGAACCCGGTCATGGACTCCGGGCTCATGCGAAAGGCCCTGGAGTACGCCCAGGCGTTCGACATTCCGGTCGCGAATCACCCCGAAGATCTGGGGCTCTCGGGTGTCGGCGTCATGAACGAAGGGCTGGTGGCCACGAAGCTCGGTCTCCACGGGAAGCCGAACGCCTCCGAAGACGTGCACATCGTCCGGGACCTGATGCTTGCGGACCTCACGGGGGGACACATCCACCTCCAGCACGTCTCCACCGGGTACGGAGTGGAAGCGATCCGCCTGGCGAAGGCTCGCGGTGTGCGCGTCACGGCCGAGGCCACCCCCCACCACCTCATCTTCACCGACGAGCGTGTCGAAGGCTTCGACACCGACGCCAAGATGAATCCGCCGCTCCGGTCATCCGTGGATCGCGAGGCAGTCCGGGAGGGGCTGGCCGACGGGACTCTGGACGTTTTCGCCACCGACCATGCTCCGCACCACTACGATGAAAAGGAGCAAGCTTTCGCGGATGCCCCCAACGGGATCATCGGTCTGGAGACCGCTTTGGGGCTCGGGCTCACGCAGGTGGTCGGAGAAGGGATCATCGACCTTCCGACACTGGTTCACCGGATGAGCGTCGGGCCGGCACAGGCGTTCAGTCTGCCCGGAGGAACGCTCGCCCCGGGCTCGCCTGGTGACGTTACGATCATCGATCTAGAAGAAGCCTGGACGGTAGACGGGGACGCGTTTCTGTCCAAGAGCCGAAACACGCCGTTTCACGGCTGGGAGCTGAAGGGACGGGCCCTCTACACGATCGTGGGGGGTGTGGCCGTCTGGGAGGCTGGTAGTTAGCCAAAAAAATCCCGGTCGGCCGAAGCCGACCGGGTTCCGGTGCGGTGCGAACCGGAAGTAAGACTCTCAGCTCATCGCGCCGACCCTGCGGGCCAGATTGCCCTTCATCCGAGCCACTGTATTCGGATGGAGGAGTCGGCTCGTGGCCGCACGGTCGAGAAGTATCTGTACCTTGCGGTACTCGACCTCCGCCGTCTTCGCATTCTTGGCGTCTTCAACGCGCTTCACGGCCGTCCTGAGCCGCGAACGAGCGGCACGGTTGCGCGCGTTGGCGTCGCGGCTCAAGCGGACGCGCTTTTTCGCGCTCTTGAGATTCGGCAATTCGGCTCCTTCTAGCCTTCTGTATTCTGGACTACCGCTACGTTCTTGGTCGGCGGGAAGATAGACGAAACGAAGGACCCCATCAAGAACCGTGTGTATAAGTAACGCACCGTCTCGGATACAACAGCGCAGATCCAGCGGGCTAGCCGCCACCCATTGCCACGGATACCTTGCCGCCATGGTGCTTCTGTCGATTCTCCCAGTCCTCATTTTCTCGATTGTTGTCCACGAGGTCGCCCACGCTTGGGTAGCTCTCAAGGAGGGCGACGACACCGCCCAATCTCTAGGCCGCATCACGCTCAACCCCATTTCCCATCTGGATCCGGTCGGGTCGTTTCTCGTTCCGGTGGCACTGTATTACTTCGGGGGCGGCTTGATTTTCGGATGGGCCAAACCGGTCCCCATCGATCCCCGGAAGTTCAGGGATTTCCGGGGCGGAGACATCCGGGTCTCTATGGCCGGGATCGTCTCGAATCTGATCTTGGCCGTCGTCTTCACGCTCCTGGTCATTGTCTTCGTCAATCTTCAGGGTGCGTTTCCCGCGGCCGAATCGACGTTCGGCTTTCTCATTCGGTCCGCAAATTTCGGGATCTTTATCAACCTGATCCTCGCCTTCTTCAATCTCATCCCGATTCCACCACTCGACGGTTCCCACGTGCTATACCATTTCCTGCCCCGGGGATGGCGCGCCGGGTACCAGCAGGCGGGGCGCTTCGGGATTCTGGTCGTGATGGCGCTCGTGTTCCTCGTTCCGTCCTTTTTCAACGTCATCCTTTGGCCAGTCCTGTTCCTCATGGACTTGGCGAACAGCTTCATCGAATTGTGGATTTAACCGTCAGCGAGAGTCCCCTCGAACAAGAGGACTTTCTCGTCATCGACATCGAGCGGTTTCAGGGACCGCTCGACCTGCTGCTCCACCTCATCCGTCAGCAGGACATCAATGTCTTCGAGATTCCGATCGCCCGGATCACACGGCAATTTCTCGCCGCCATCGAAGGAATCGAGGCCGAGAATCTGGACAACGCCGGAGAATTCATCGAGATGGCGGCCGGGCTGATCCACATCAAGGCGCAGATGCTCCTCCCCAGGCAAGGGGAAACGGAAGACGAGGACCCACGTGCGGAGCTCGTCCGCCGCCTGCTCGAGTACGAGCAGGTCCGAGACATCAGTCAGCGGCTAGCCAGTGCGGAGGCCGAGCGAGCTCGCAGATTTGGAAAAGGGTTCCTCGAGATGCGCCCGCGCCCGCCTATGGAAGAGACGCCTCTCGAGACGACCTGGGATGACGTATTCGAGGTGGCGCTCCTCGTTACGCCGCCGGATCCGGGGATTCGGACCCACTTGGTGACCACGCGTCCGGTGGCGATGGAAGACAAGATGAACCTGATTCTCAGCGCGCTCGATCGGGTGCGGCGGATCGAGTTCAGCCGGCTGGTTCGTCCCTTCAAGAGCCGCACGCATAGCGTCATGACACTGCTTGCTGGGCTGGAGCTGACACGAAGACGGCGCGTGAAGTTGCGGCAGGTCGCGATGTTCTCGGAGTTGTGGATGTATCCGGGCGTCGAGGTGAGTGGGGACCCTGCGGAAGTGGAAAACGAAGGTGCGCAAGCAAAGTAGGGCGCTGGAGGTACCATGAACCCAACCCAGATCGTGGAGGCAGTGCTCTTCGCGAGCGAGGCGCCGTTGAATGCGGAGGAGATCGCGCGCGCCGACGAGGCGCTCGACGAAGACCTGATCGAGGAGGCGATCCAGGAGCTCAACGCCACCTACTCGGAATCCGAGCGGGCGTTCGAGATTCGAGAGCTCGGCGAGGGCTATCAGCTTCTCACACGGGCGGACTTCGCGCCCTACCTGGAGCGATTCGACACCATCCCCAGGCCTTCTCGTCTCTCCGCGCCGGCGTTGGAGACCCTGGCCATCGTCGCCTACCGGCAGCCGATCGGGCGCATAGAGATCGAGTACATTCGGGGCGTCAGCTCGTCGAGTGTGATTCATACGCTCCAGGACCGCGGGCTCGTCGACGTCGTGGCTCGGGGCGAGGGCCTGGGACGGCCTCTTCTGTACGGAAGCACTCCACGCTTTCTGGAGCACTTCGGATTTCAGTCGCTGGACGACCTGCCGCGCCCGGAGGAATTGCCCGTAATCCTGAGGGAGCGCACGCCGCTAGAGGATCTCGAAGAGCCGGGGTCGATGGAGCCTGAGTCGCCTGAGGCGGACGAGCCAGAGTTGAGCGTAGACGATGTGCTCTCGGCTCAGGCTGTGGGTTCGGCCGACCCAGTGGTGGGCTGGACCTCCCCGGCGAAGGATTTGGACACCCCGGGGGACGATCCGGCCACCTCAGAGGAGGATCCGGCCACCGCAGCAGAGGATCCGACCGACGACTGAGGGCCCCGGTCGTATGCGGATTCAGAAGTTCCTGTCCCGAGCCGGTGTGGCCTCACGGCGTAAGGCCGAGGCGATGGTTTTGGACGGCCGGGTTCGTGTCAACGGGACCGTCGTCATCGAGCTCGGCACGACGGTCGACCCGATCCGAGACTGCATCGAGGCGGACGGGACGCCGGTCCGCCTTCCGGACGCCCGTTGGATCCGCCTTCACAAGCCCGCCGGGGTTCTGTGCACCGCCGAGGACACACACGGGAGGCGCACCATCTACGACCTGCTTCCCGACGAGCACGGAAGCCTCCGCTACGTTGGCCGACTCGACCTCGACACCGAGGGGCTGCTTCTGCTGACCAACGAGGGCGATATCGCGAACCGGCTCCAGCACCCGCGCTACCAAGTGGAGCGCGAGTACGAAGTACGCGTCGAAGGGGTGCCATCGAAGAAGGACATCGCCCGTCTTCGCGCGGGTGTTATGCTCGACGATGGTCTGGCCCGTCCCGTGCGATTGGAGGTCGCCGCGCCGGTGAAGGAATGCTGCAGTCTCACGCTGGTGATGACCGAGGGGCGCAAGCGAGAGGTGCGGCGGCTCATGTACGCCGTGGGGTTTCCGGCGGTGACACTAAAGCGGGTACGGTTCGGGCCTGTGCAGCTCGGGGACCTTTCTCCGGGCGAGTGGGAGACGTTGAGCTCACACGATGTGTCGGCTCTCGAGAAGTGCGCGAAGGAGCCCTGACGCCTACCCCGTGGATGGAAGCTCGTGGGCACATTACTTTGAGGTCCATCAAGGGCCCATAGCTCAGTTGGTTAGAGCAGCGGACTCATAATCCGACGGTCGCAGGTTCAAATCCTGCTGGGCCCACTTGCAACGAGCCATGTATTACCATGCGTTTCTACGTTCTCACCGGAATACTACACGATGATGTCTCGCCTTTTCAGCCTGCTTACTCTGGTTCTAATTCAGGCCAGTTGTCTGTTCTTTTCCGTGGTGGCCATGGCGGCGGAAAACCCTGATCAAGTTTCCGCGAACAATCTCGGCGTGCTTGCCCGAATTCATTTCAACACCCAAACCAGTGACTTTGATCGCGCCCGTGCATTCTATCGTCAGCTTGGTTATACGCAGGGCATAAACACTTTCCCGAAAACGAACACCCATCTCATGGCTCGATCGTTGGGCATGTACGATCTGTGTACTTATGAACTGGAAAGTATCGAGGTGATTAACATTCCAAATGCCACAGGACCGACTTCTATCGATCTTATTCAGTTCGCTGTCCCCTACAATAGCGATCCACCGTATGCACTGCCTAACCATCTCGGAATGGCCTACGCCGCACTTGGTACAGCAAATTTTTCTGGGGCTTATGAGTATTTAGCTGAGCAAGGAGTTGAATTCTTATCCGAACCCTATGGGGATTCGGGTGAGCGATTTGTCTTTATGCAAGATCCTGATGGAGTCTATTTGAAGCTGATCGAATCTTCAGCTCCAACGGAAGTGCCTGCAGAGAGTCCATCAGGCGTGAATATTCAGGCGATGCCCTACATCGGAATCAATGTGAGCGACTTCGATGCCTCGCTTAAATTCTACGCGAGCCTTGGCTATACAGACGTCGTGACGTTGCCTGAACAGGGATCGATCGCAGAAGCGCAAGCCTATGGTCTGGATCAACCCTTTGTGATACGTGGAGCGGACATCAGCCTACAGGATGGAGACCGCAACACCCTGCGAGTAATTCAATGGATCGAACCCTTCGACCCATCCCCTCCGTATTCCGCACCAATCAGTCATATCGGCATTCACCGAATCGCCCTGGCAGTACAAGACCTGGATGCAGCGGTTAACGTACTGGAAGAGCAGGGGGTTGAATTTCTTTCTGAAATTGCACCTTGTTGTTCTGGCACGGGGCAGGACGAAACTGGCATCGTCAACGCCATAGATCCTGATGGCATTTTTGTTGAGCTGGTCGGGCCAATACAGCAACGGCCTCCGCAACCTGAACCCCAACAGTGTTCGGAGTCGAATCAGACCGCGCATTGGTATTATGAATCCGAGTTGTTCAGGAACAAGGCGAATCCACGGTCATTGGCGATTTCTCACTAGTCGACTGCCAGCAACCATTGATGCCGCCGACACGCCTGGGGAGAGCAGGATGATTCTCGACTACCACCCCGTCACTCCGGACTGATCACGGATTCCCTGGTCAGGACGATCTCTATCTACCTTCGCGTGACGGGGACCGCACTCTCTCCAGGGCCTCCTCAGCCCGGAGGGAGCGAAATCGATCCACCGAAATCCCGAAGTGCAAGAGGAAGTCCTCCACACTCTCGGCACGCCGGCTCCCCAGCACGAGGTTGTACTCGTCGGGCGTACCCCTCCGCGTGACGCTCTCCAACTCCTGCACGAGCTCTTCGACGACTCGGGTGGTCTCGGCCTCGAACTCTCTCGTGTACTCACGATCCTGGACGCCGATGAGCCCCCGGGAATACCGGACACGTTCCTTGAGCTTGTCGTCCTCGATGGTCCTCGCGGCTTCACCAAACAGGTCAGATGTCTTCCCCTGGGCTTCGCTCGATAGCCGTAGGATCTCTCGCTCCAGGTCGGCAATCTCATCGTGCATCGCTTCCTTGCGCTCGAATAGGCGTCTTCCAGCCTCTGAGCCCGGCCCACCTCGCGCTTCTGCGAGGCGGTCCATCCCCGCCACGATGTCACGTTGCTCGCGGGCCAGGTCTGCCGCTCTCGCTATGGCCTCCTCGACGTCCCTGCGCAGCCGCACCATACGATCTAGCTCCGCCCGGCTTTCCGCCGCTTTCTCCTGGAGTTTCGCCAGGATTTCCACGCGGGCCTCGGCAGTCATTTGCTCCGCCTCATCGCCGGAGCGCGACCCAAGCAAACTGAACGAAAGCGAGCCGCCGATCACCCCACCGGCTACGATGGTCAACACTGGGACCAGGTCCGTACGAGAGAGCCTCATGGTCGCCTCCTTGGATCGGGGTTGGAAGGAGCTAGTTCTGAACCTCAAACGTGATGGGAAGCTGGACCCAAACCTCGACCCGCTCGTTTCTGTTTAGTCCCGGGGTGAACCGGAAGACGTCCGCGATTTTGAGAGCCGCCTCGTCCAACGGAGTGTGTCCGGAACTCTGACCAACTCTCCTGTCCAGAACCTGGCCCTCGTCTGAAATGAAGAACCAGACGACCACCGTCCCCTCGATTCCGGCATCGCGAAGAAGGGGAGGATACTCCTCGATCAAGGCTGCCTGAACCTCACCAAAGTTGCTGATCCTGGGCGGGACAGTCATCGGCGTAAAGATCGGCCCGTCAGTGAGGGCGCGGAGGATGGGAGCCGCCCGATCGATGACTTCCTCGACACGCTCCATACGGACGCTGACTCCCGGCCCCGGCTCAGCGTCGGAACGACCCTCCTTGAGCGTGATCTGAATCGCGCCGGCGGAGGCTTCCTCCCCGTACAGTGCGACGGCCGCAGGCGCCTTCAGGACCTCGATGCTCTCGATGTCGGCCGGGTCCAGGTCGGCGAGGTCCCTCCGCTGGGAGTAGCAGTAATCGAGCCGCACGCCGTCGAGGTAAATGAGCGGCTGGTTGCCGACCTGGCTGCTGGAGAAGCCCCGGATGTTGATCGACGACCCCGACGCCTGTGTACAGCCTGGCGTCCCGGTGACGACGATCCCGTTGAGCTGTATGGCCTCCTCCGCGATTGAGAAGTTCTGCTCAATGGCTTGACCACCACCGATCGTGATCTGTACTTCCGTGGTTCGGTACCCCAGCCGGATTGCGGTCAACGTGTACGTGCCCTCCGGCACATTCTGTAGTTGATACCGGCCGTCAGGCTGCGTCAAGCCGCCCAGCTGCAAGCTGGGGACAAAGACCTGGACGGCCGCAATGGGCTGCCCGCTCGACGCGTCAACCACCTGGCCGGTGACCGTGCCGGCAGGGGCAGGCGCAGCGTCGGAGGGCACAACTAACGGAACCGCCACCGGCACTTCGTTGGCGCGCGACCCAATGAAACTGAACGAAAGCGAAGCGCCGAGTATCCCACCGGCTACGATGGTCAGCACTGGGAGTAGGTCCGTACGAGAGAGCCTCATGTTCGCCTCCTTGGACACGCGTTGTACCTAAATATTCTTCTCTATCTTACACGAACCTCGACCGGCTGAAACGAGTCGCTTTCAAGCAGCTCCTTCATAGCCTCTAGAAACCATCCGGGCGTCTTCTCGGTCGTGACGGTGATCTCGTTGGGCTGTATGGCTTCCTCGGCGATGGAGAAGTCGTGCTCCAAGGTTTGACCACCACCGACCGTGATCTGCACCTCCGTGCTCCGGTACCTGATCCGGGACACAGAAAGCGTGTACGTTCCCGCAGGAACATTCTGGATATGGTAGCTGCCGTTCTGCTGCGTCAAGCTGCCCATATCCAAGTCGGAGATATAGACCTGCACCGCTACAACCGAGGCTCCAGTCTGTGCATCGGTGACCTTGCCGGTGACGGTGCCGGCCTGGGCTGTAGCGCGACTCGCCGGCTCTGCGCTCGCAGGGGGGAGGGACACATCGTCGGAGCGTGACCCCAAAAAAGTGAAAGAAAGCGAAGCGCCGACTACCGCACCGGCAACGATGGTCAGCACGGGGAGTAGGTCGGTGCGAGAGAGCCTCACGATCGCCTTCTTGGATGAGAGTTGCGCATTATCTGGATACTCCCTCCGGCCCTAGAAGATCACTGATTCCATCTGCCGCACCCGTAGGGCCCTGCTTGCGCTCTGGAGCTCCCTTTGGACCTCTTCGACGATCCGGGTGGTCTCGGCCTCGAACTCTCTCAAGTACTCACGATCCTGGATGCCGATGAGCCCCCGGGAAAAACGGATGCGGTCCGTGAGGCTGCCATCGTCGATCGTGGTCGCGGCGTCATCCAACAGGTCGGACACCTCTCTTTGGTCCGTCCGAGCTACGCTTGTCAGTCGTTGGATCTCACGCCACAGGTCGTCGATTTCATCGTGCATCACGTTCTTGCGATCGAGTAGGCGCCTTCCAACCACAGATAAGTTCCCCGCACGCAGGGACGGAAGGCGATTCATGCCCAGCTCGACATCAAATTGTTCGCGGGCCAGGTCCGCCGCTCTCACCAAGGCCTTCTCGACATCGACACTGAGCCGCTCACGATCTCGCTCCATGCGTCGCTGATACTCTGCGGCAGCCACGATTCGCGGTGCTTCCTCCCGGTCGTAGTCCGGCTCTATGGTCGCAGAGGGCGCGACGACGGGATCGGGGGCAGGCACATCGTCGAAGCCCGACCTGAGTAGTAAATTCGGCATGAGGACTCCCGCCGAAAGCGAAAAGCCGATTGCCACGCCGGCCATTATGGTCAGGACTGGGAATAGGTCGGCGCGCGCGAGCCTCATGGTCGCCTCCTTGAAACTAGTTCTGGACCTGAAACGTGATAGGAAGCTGGATCCAAACCTGGACCCGTTCGTCTCTGTTCATAGCCGGCGTGAACTGGAAGACATCCGCGACCTTGAGGGCCGCCTCGTCCAACGGATCGTTACCGGAACTCTCGGAGACTCTCCTGTCCAGCACCGTGCCTTCTTCTGAGATGTAAAACCAAACGATCACCTGCCCGCCGATTCCGGCATCGCGAAGAAGTGGAGGATACTCCCTCACCAACGCTTCCTGGACTGCACGCCTGTTTCTGATTTCCGGTCGGACGGTCATCGGCGTGAACGTGGGAGCGGCTGATAAATCCGCTTCCTCGTCCAAGTCGTCCACACGGACGTCGGCGCACCTGTCGGCCCGCCTGGTCGTCGGTGCAATCGTCGACCACGCTTGACTGTCCGTCGAGCGACCGCACTGTCACAAGGGGCGCCGGGGCAGGCACATCGTCAGAGCGCGACCCTAGAAAGCTGAACGCAAGCGAACCGCCGATTACCCCTCCGGCCATGATGGTCAGCACTGGGAATACGTCGGTGCGAGAGAGCCTCATGGTCGCCTCCTTGGATCAGAGTCGGGAACTATCTGAATACTCCCTCTCCGAGCAAGAGGATCCCCTTAGCCCCAGGGAGTGAGGCGGGTCGAGCTACTAGCTACGTAGGCTCGTCACCACGATGCCCGCGGACGACGAGGCGGTAGAAACTCTGGAGTTTCCGAAGGGGGGCCAAGAGAAGCGCGACTCTTCATGAGCTCGGGATACTCCGAAATCGGTAGCCAGCGACCGATGTGTATGCCGTCGTCGGACACTTTGATGATTTCGCCTTTCGCGGCAAAGCCGGGAATGCCATCTGTTACGAGAAAAGAAGCCTTTTGCATGTTGCGCCTCCGAAGCAAAGGGTGTTCCCCTAAGCTCGGGCGCCAACAGATGCGCAGAATTGGCCGGGTGGGGTTGTTCTTACGTTCTATAAAATGCTACTCGGAGATGGGATAGTAAAGATTGGGGAGTCATTCCCTTCGGCACGCCTCCACTAGCCCGCCGTCGCAAGCTTGCTGGAACAGGCCGCGGGCTCTGGCTAGGTCATCGCCAGCCTCATACTGGAGCCCGAGGCTGAAGCAGCCTAACATCTCTCCACCGTCGCAGGCTTGCTGCAACAGCCTGCGGGCGAGCGCCAAGTCCTGAGGGACGTCCTCGCCAGTGGCATACAGGAGCCCGAGGCTGTGGCAGCCGAACATCTCTCCACCGTCGCAGGCTTGCTGGAGCAGGCTGAGGGCGCGGGCGAGGTCCTGAGTAACGCCCTCGCCGGCCCCGTACATGAGCCCAAGGTCAATGCAGGCCCGCATCTCTCCGCCGTCGCAGGCTTGCTCGTAGACGCTGACGACACGTGCTCCCTCTTGGCACCCCTCCACTAACCCGTCGTCGCAGGCTTGTTGGAACAGGCTGAGGGCGCGGGCGCGGTCCCGAGTGACACCCTGGCCACTGTCATATAGCAGCCCGAGGCCGAAGCAGCCCCGTATCTCTCCGCCGTCACAGGCTTGCTGGAGCAGGCTGAAGGCGCGGGCGAGGTCCCGAGTGACGCCTATTCCGTTGGCATACATGGCCCCCAGGGTGGTACAGGCAGCGGCATCCCCTTCCAAGCAGTCCACACGTAAGCTCTCGGCGTCCTGACCTGCCAATGGACATGCCGACAGGCCGAGGAAGACAACTGTGAGCAGGGATGCCACCCTCGCCGAGTTCACGGTCTATCTGAGCCCTTCGAGGAGGACGCGGATCTCTGAGACCGATGGCGGTCCCCAGCGCACGAGCAGCACCTCGCCCTCCGAATCGGTGATAACAGCTGCGGGGAGCCCCTCCACCCGCAAGGCGTCGAGTGCCCCGTCGATCACGCCACTACGCTGCTCGATGCTCAGTTCGGAAAGGATCCGGTAGGGCGGTGCGTACAGGTCCGACCAGGCCTGGAGTGTCTCGGGCGGCTCCTCCCGGTCGTACGGCACGCCGAAGATCTCCAACTCGTCGGTGGTGAAGGTGTTTCTCAACAGGTTGAGATCAGGCAGCTCCTCGAGGCAGGGCACGCACCAGGTAGCCACCGTGGTATACATGATGAGACGACCCCTGTCACCGGGCAGAACGTCCTGCGCGGCCCGGATCGAGCTGGCGGGGACTGCGGCGGACGCCACGAGCGGGCGGCGTGGCGCGGGCACGCCGTAGGGCGTCAGCACGAAGGGCGCGCCCGTAGGCGAAGCCGACGGATCCTCGTAGGCGGTCACCAGCGTCCCCGCGGGTACGGCGGTGGTGTCGTATGACCGGCCGGAAGGCCAACGGATCTCCAGCCGTTGCGCTCGCGGTGCGTCCCCGATGCCGACCTGCATCGTCGCCGAGTTCTGGGCTGCGAGGCCCTCACCTGCGCGATGCTCACGAAGCAGGGTGCGCTCACCGATCTCGAGGAGTATGCGGGCTCCGTACCCGTCGCGGGTGCTCCATTGGTCACTCGCCTCGGAGCTCCGATTACCGCCCTCGAAGCGCACGGCGACCATGCCGCCCGCCGCACCTTCACGCTCACCCATCTGATTCCGGTAGAGCTGGAACAGCGGCGCGTTCGCACCAACCATCGCGAGATCCTGCCATCCGTCCCGGTCGTAGTCGAGAACCGCAAAAGCTCTGCTGTCACCGGGATGGTCCAGGCCCGAAACACCGGACACCTCGACGTAATCCTCGCGGCTCTGGTTGAGGAACACGTGATTGCGCTCGTGTCCGCTGAACGATGCGCCCGCCTGGAGCTGCTCCCCCTGTTGGGCTTGGGCGGGATCCTCCGAGCGTACAACTGCACGCCAGAAGAACGTTCATATGTCTACGGGCAGCTCGACCGCCGACGGTGCGGTGTAGTACCCGCTCAGGGCGTAGAGGTCGAGATCGGAGTCGTTGTCCAGATCGACGAATTGACTGCCCCACCCCCAGCCCGCCGCTGCTACGAGCAGTCCAGGGCGCTCGAGGCTGGAGACGTGCTCGAACCCGTCGACGTTGTTTCGCAACAGGGTGTTCCCGCCGGCCATGCGCCCGAAGGTCGGATCGGCTTCGTTCAACTGTGCGGTAATCCGCAGGCCGGCCTTGCTGTACATATTGGTCACATACAGGTCCAGTAGGCCGTCTTCGTCGAAGTCTCCCCAGGACGCGCCCATGCCGAACCCGATGTCCGCGGTTCCTGACTCCTCTGTGACGTCCGTGAACCCGTCCACCCCGTCGTTGCGAAAGAGGTTGTTGGGCGCGTAGTCGTTGGCCGCGTACAGGTCCATATCGCCGTCGTTGTCGTAGTCGGCCCACGTCGATTGAAAAGTGTGCCTGAAGAGCTTGAGTCCGTTGTTCTCGACCAGCATGAACCGCCCGCCACCCACGTTCTTGAAGAGAACATTTGGTGGTCCGAACCGGTTCGTCATCCACTCTTCTTCGTCCGACAGGGTTAGCTGAAACAGCTCGAGCGCGTCCCCGGAGGGGAGATGTTCGAGCTGCATGTCAGAAGGCACCCTCAGGGGACTGGCGTACGTGGAGACGTATAGATCAAGCAGGCCGTCGCCGTCGTAGTCGGCCGCAGAAACCGCCGAGACGAGGGCCGGAAGCGGACCGTCGACGAGCTCGGCCGACCGGTCCACGAACCGGCCGTCCTCGTTCACCATGTAGACGCTCGGCAGCAGCGATCGACCGAGGAACACATCTGAATCCCCATCGTTGTCGAAATCGGCGAACAATGCCGACGTAGTGTGATCCTCGAGGTCGAGGCCGATCTGCCCGGCAATTTCCTCGAACGTTCCGTCCCCTCGGTTCCGGAAGAACTGGTTCGGACCCCACCGCGCCATCACGTACACGTCGTCGAAGCCGTCCCGGTCGAGGTCGGTGACCGCCACCCCGGGGTGACGGTCGGTCGCCGGAATATCGAAGTACGGTGTGGGGAGCTCGAAGGCCTCCGGATCGAGCAGGTACTCGAGGACGAGCTCCTGGTGTATCGAGCGGCGCGCCGCCACGAGTGCCTCGGGCTCGAGCGCTTCGTCGAGCACCTCGGCGAAGAGTGGACGATCGACCGACATGGTCTTCAGCTCCTCACTCCGCCAGCCGACGATGCTCCACGTCGGGGGCCCGCCCGCCTCCAATGAAGGCCCGGGGGCCCAAGTAACCGTCAGCTCGCCGCGCAACCAGACCTGACCCTCCGCGGCCCGCGCGAGGGCCTCGAAACCGACGTCGGTTTCCAAACGGCCCGATCCGTCCAAGAGCAGATCACCCCGGATCACGTAGAACTTGGCATGCTCGAAGTACTCGACGTGATCCAGTAGCGGCCGCCAAAGCGCGAGCTCTTCACGGGAAACGTTTCGCCCCACGCCGGGATCCCCTGCGCCCGCAGCCCCTACGGAGGCATCCCCTACGGGGGCATCCTCTACGGAGGCGAGCCAGACCGTGCCCAGTGGGCCCTGGGTCGCGAGCTCGACGGAGACGAGGTCGAGAACCTCAACGAAGTCGCCGAACAACCCTCGTGTGGACTCGTCGGGGAGCTGGAGGTTCAAGACCGAGTGGTTGAGGCGCTTGAGCTCTGGCCCGAGCTGTAGGATCGCCTCTTCGGATGCGACCACCTCGTCCCACTCGGGTGGGGGCGCGTTGGGCTCGGCCCCGGGGTCATTCTGTGCCGAGAGCCCCTGACTCACTACCATCGCCAGGGCAAGGATGCTGCCGATCAGACGTCTGGACATCAACGGCCCCCACCGCTCGTGGCGACGGGAATGCGGAGCGCCATCGGTGGATAACAGATCCCGGTCACGTCGTTGCATATCTGATAACGCAGGCCGGCGGTCGCATCGGCGCCAGGCGGTGGTGCCGGTACCAGCTGAAACGCGAAATTCCCGCGGCCGCGAAGCACTTGTGCACGCACCTTGTCGTCTCTCACACCGGGAGGTGCCGACGTCATCTCGACCACGACGGCCGCTTCCTCGAGGCCCGGAAATGAGAACGAGAACGGAATGAGGAAACCGTCGTCCCCTTTGTCGACGTACCCGTGGTGTCCCGCCGGGACCTCCACCGCGATCTGAAACGACAATTCCTCGGCGCTCTGTGCGAGGCTCCCCGCCACGACTTCGGCAACGACCGAGGGGCGCCCTGCCTGCGCCTCCACGGTCTCGGCCGGCCACAGGCCGGCTCCGACCATTAGGCAAATGACCGCCCGGATCGGTGTGGGACGAGGAAGCGACTCTAGCACCCTCATTGGTCGTCACCCAGCCCTTCGAGGAGGACGCGGATCTCTGAGATCGATGGCGGTCCCCAGCGCACGAGCAGCACCTCGCCCTCCGAATCGGTGATAACAGCTGCGGGGAGCCCCTCCACCCGCAAGGCGTCGAGTGCCCCGTCGATCACGCCATTACGCTGCTCGATGCTCAGTTCGGAAAGGATCCGGTAGGGCGGTGCGTACAGGTCCGACCAGGCCTGGAGTGTCTCGGGCGGCTCCTCCCGGTCGTACGGCACTCCGAAGATCTCCAACTCGTCGGTGGTGAAGGTGGTTCTCAAGAGGTTGAGGCCAGGCAACTCCTCGAGGCAGGGCACGCACCAGGTGGCCACCGTCGTGTACATGATGAGACGGCCCCTGTCACCGGGAAGAACGTCCTGCGCGGCCCGGATCGAGCTGGCGGGGACTGCGGCGGACGCCACGAGCGGGCGGCGTGGCGCGGGCACGCCGTAGGGCGTCAGCACGAAGGGCGCGCCCGTAGGCGAAGCCGACGGATCCTCGTACGCTGTCACCAGCGTCCCCGCGGGCACGGCGGTGGTGTCGTATGACCGGCCGGAAGGCCAACGGATCTCCAGCCGTTGCGCTCGCGGTGCGTCCCCGATGCCGACCTTTACCGTCGCCGAGTTCTGGGCCGCGAGGCCCTCACCTGCGCGATGCTCACGAAGCAGAGTGCGCTCACCGATCTCGAGGAGTACGCGGGCTCCGTACCCGTCGCGGGTGCTCCACTGGTCACTCGCGGCGGAGCTCCGATTGCCGCCCTCGAAGCGAACCGCGACCATGCCGCCCTTGGCGCCCTCACGCTCACCCATCTGATTCCGGTAGAGCTGGAACAGCGGCGCGTTCGCACCGACCATCGCGAGATCCTGCCATCCGTCCCGGTCGTAGTCGAGAACCGCAAAGGCTCTGCTGTCGCCGATATGGTCCAGGCCCGAAACACCGGACACTTCGACGTAATCCTCGCCGCCCTGATTGAGGAACACGTGATTGCGCTCGTGTCCGCTGAACGATGCACCCGACTGGACTCGCTCGCCGAGTCGGGACATCTGCTCGGACTCCCAATCCCGCTGTCCTACGTGTTCTTCCGAGCGTACAACTGTACGCCAGAAGAACGTTCATATGTCTACGGGCAGCTCGACCGCCGACGGTGCGGTGTAGTACCCGCTCAAGGCATAGAGGTCGAGATCGGAGTCGTTGTCCAGATCGACGAATTGACTGCCCCACCCCCAGCCCGCCGCTTCGACCAGCAGCCCAGGGCGCTCGAGGCTGGAGACATGCTCGAACCCGTCGACGGTGTTTCGCAACAGCGTGTTCCCACCGGCCATGCGCCCGAGGGTCCGATCGACCTCGTTCAACTGTGCGGTGATACGCCGGCCGGCCTTGCTGTACATGTTGGTCACGTACAAGTCCAGCAGGCCGTCTTCGTCGAAGTCTCCCCAGGACGCACCCATGCCGAACCCGATGTCCGCGGTTCCTGTCTCCTCTGTGACGTCGGTGAAGCCGTCCACACCGTCGTTACGAAAGAGGTTGTTGGGCGCGAAATCGTTCGCGGCGTACAGGTCCATATCGCCGTCGTTGTCGTAGTCGGCCCACGTCGACTGATAGGAGTTCTTGAAGAGCCTGAGTCCGTTGTTCCCGATTCGAATGAACCGCCCGCCGCCCACGTTCTTGAAGAGAACGTTGGGTGGTCCGAACCGATTCTTTAACCATTCGTCTTCGTCCGACAGCGAGAGCTGCCACAGCTCGAGCCCGTCCTCGGCGGGTAGATAGGCCATATGCATGTCGGAAGGCAGCGCCATGGTACCTGCGAATGTGGAGACGTATAGATCGAGCAGGCCGTCGCCGTCGTAGTCGGCCGCAGAAACCGCCGAGACGAGGGCCGGAAGCGGACCATCGACGAGCTCGGCCGACCGGTCCACGAAGCGGCCGTCCTCGTTCACCATGTAGACGCTCGGCGACAGCGTTCGACCGAGGAACAGATCTGAATCCCCATCGTTGTCGAAATCGGCGAACAATGCCGACGAGCTGTGATCCGCGAGGTCGAGGCCGATCTGCCCGGCAATTTCCTCGAACGTTCCGTCCCCCCGGTTCCGGAAGAACTGGTTCGGACCCCACCGCGCCATTACGTACACGTCGTCGAAGCCGTCCCGGTCGAGGTCGGTGACCGCCACCCCCGGGTGACGATCGGTCGACGCAACTGCGAAGTACTGTGTTGGAGCCTCGAAAGCCTCCGGATCGAGCAGGTACTCGAGGACGAGCTCTTCGTGTATCGAGCGGCGAGCCGCCACGAGTGCCTCGGGCTCGAGCGCTTCGTCGAGCACCTCGGCGAAGAGTGGACGATCGACCGACATGGTCTTCAGCTCCTCACTCCGCCAGCCGACGATGCTCCACGTCGGGGGCCCGCCCGCCTCCAATGAAGGCCCGGGGGCCCAAGTAACCGTCAGCTCGCCGCGCAACCAGATCCGACCCTCCGCGACCCGCGCCAGGGCCTCGAAACCGACGTCGGTTTCCAGGCGGGCCGATCCGTCCACAAGCAGATGACCCCGGATCACATAGAACTTGGCGTGCTCGAAGTACTCGACGTGATCCAGTAGCGGCCGCCAAAGCGCGAGCTCCTCGCGGGAAACGTGACGCCCCACGCCGGGATCCCCTGCGCCGGCGCCCCCTACGGAGGCATCCTCTACGGAGGCATCCACTGCGAGGGCATCCACTGCGAGGGCATCCACTGCGGGGGCATCCTCTACAGGGGCATCCTCTACGGAGGCGAGCCGGACCGTGCCCAATGGACCCTGGGTCGCGAGCTCGATAGAGACGAGGTCGACAACCTCTACGGAGTCGCCGAACGACCCCCGTGTGGACTCATCCGGGAGCTGGAGGTTCAACACCGAGTGGTTGAGGCGGTTGATCTCTGGCGTGACCTGTAGGATCGCCTCTTCGGACGCGACCACCTCGTCAAACTCGAGTGTAGGTGCCAGACCCTCCCGGACAGTGAGCGCGGGGGCGCAGGCTAGCGCCGCAAGGACGAGGAGGCCACTCTTGGGGATACCGACCTTGCTCCTGCCAGCTCGTGCTGTAGAGGGGATTGGAGTCGGAAACATCTCGCAAACTAGTGGCACATGTCGTTCGACCGCCAGATAAGCGTCGTTTCCGGCGTCGAGGACCCTCTCGCCACGCTTGCCTCACGAATGTCCGGAAGGCTTCTGCTTGCGCCTACGGGCCTGCCCATATGATGTTGACGTTCGGTCCGATCCTCCCACGCCGAGCGCTGCTCGATGATTAGCTCCAAAAGGCGTCGATAGCATGTACAAAATAGCTACCATCCTATTCTTGGCACTATTCGCCACTTTGGCGGATGATTCCAGAAAAGACATCTCCGAAAAAGGAGACCGATACATTGAATCGTCGGACGCCGTGGGACTCGGGAATGTCATTGGATATGGGCGAGGGGCGGCGTTTGTCGATATCGATGGCGATGGTTTTGACGATCTCTTCGTAGCCGACACGGACAACCGTCGTCGCACCGATGATTTTGGTGTTTCACAAATGTATCTGAACAAGCAGGACGGTACATTTGAACCTGTTGATATTGGCATCGACTCTGATGACTTGATTGGCGCTTGGGTTGGCTCTTTCGCGGATTATGACCGGGACGGCGATCCGGATCTCTTGATTGCGAACGGAGGCTATACCCTGCGCTCATCTTTGGTGTTGTACGAGAATCGAATGTCAACTGACGATGAGTTTGTCGATGTGACTTCCGCTTCTCGAATACCCAAATCCACAGATGCGGTGGATGACAGTTACTGGTGGGGAGCGGCTTGGGCCGACTATGACAACGATGGGTGGTTAGACGTCGTTCTTACCCGAAGAAATGGCAGCGTTCTTCTTCTTCACAACGAAGGTGACAAGACGTTTACTGAAACCGGAGCGGCTCTGGGGATCAAAATTGAGGACATGATGGATTGCAAGAACCCTGTTTGGTTCGATTTCGATGAGGACGGGGATCAAGACCTCTACATCGCCGGAACTGAAATACACGCTTTTTACGAGAACAGGGTAAATACAGGTGAAGGATTTACCGACATCACCGATGCAATTGGCCTTAATGCTCTAACAGGAGAATACCATATCGTTTTTGCGGCGATGACTGCTGATTTCGATCAAGACGGACACGAGGATTTGTACCTGGGTCGCTGGGATCAGCAAGATTACGTGCTCTTCAGCGATGGAAAGGGAAGCTTTCAGGCGCTTGGACACGAAGCCGGCATAGATGCGATAACCGAGTACACTTCCGTAGCCTACGAGAATACAATGGGTCTGGGGATTGGGGACCTGCATGACGACGGTTATCCCGACATCTTGATCGGAACCGGGGCTCCCTCGTGGACCGGGAAGGATATCGTTTATTGCAACGATAGGAACCGCAGCTTTTCCCGCTGTTCCGATCTGCTGACCGACAAGGATGACAGCCACCGACAAACACGCGGACATGGCGTCGTTTTTGCCGATGTAAACAGAGACGGGTATACGGATTTTTTCTGGAACTTGGGTGGTGCCCCGCGTTACGATCGCCAGTTTAGCAGAATGGAGCTGGATTCCAGAGAAACCAACAAATTCTACATCCGAGATACTGCTGAAGAGTCTTCCTCTGCCTGGGTTACATTGCGAGGAACAACGAGCAACACAGATGCAATTGGTTCACGGGTTGAAGTGACGTATGAGAATAATGAAAAGCGATATTACTTCATCCATTCCACGAGCGGATTCCAAAGCCAGAATAGCAAAGAATTATTGATACCTCTTTTCGGTTTCAATCAGGCTCAACTCGAGATTACTTGGCCCAGAGGAAGCAAGAGCCAGCATGTCATCACATCGGGAATGAGCCACGAGATTATTGAACCGTAAGTTCGCCCAGCCCTTCGAGCAGGACGCGGATCTCTGAGATCGATGGCGGTCCCCAGCGCACGAGCAGCACCTCGCCCTCCGAATCGGTGATAACAGCTGCGGGGAGCCCCTCCACCCGCAAGGCGTCGAGTGCCCCGTCGATCACGCCACTACGCTGCTCGATGCTCAGCTCGGAAAGGATCCGGTAGGGCGGTGCGTACAGGTCCGACCAGGCCTGGAGTGTCTCGGGCGGCTCCTCCCCGTCGTACGGCACGCCGAAGATCTCCAACTCGTCGGTGGTAAAGGTCGTTCTCAAGAGGTTGAGGCCCGGCAGTTCGTCTAGGCAGGGCACGCACCAGGTGGCCACCGTGGTATACATGATGAGGCGACCTCTGTCACCGGGAAGAACGTCCTGCGCGGCCCGGATCCCGCCAGCGGGGACTGCGGCGGACGCCACGAGCGGGCGGCGTGGCGCGGGCACGCCGTAGGGCGTCAGTACGAAGGGCTCGCCCGTAGGCGAAGCCGATGGATCCTCGTACGCGGTCACCAGCGTCCCCGCGGGTACGGCGGTGGTGTCGTATGACCGGCCGGAAGGCCAACGGATCTCCAGCCGTTTCGCTCGCGGTGCGTCCCCGATGCCGACCTGCATCGTCGCCGAGTTCTGGGCCGCGAGGCCCTCACCTGCGCGATGCTCACGAAGCAGGGTGCGCTCACCGATCTCGAGGAGTATGCGGGCTCCGTACCCGTCGCGAGTGCTCCATTGGTCACTCACGGCGGAACTCCGATTGCCGCCCTCGAAGCGCACGGCGACCATGCCGCCCGCCGCACCTTCACGCTCACCCATCTGATTCCGGTAGAGCTGGAACAGCGGCGCGTTCGCATTAACCATCGCGACATCCTGCCATCCGTCCCGGTCGTAGTCGAGAACCGCAAAGGCTCTGCTGTCACCGATATGGTCCAGGCCCGAAACACCGGACACCTCGACGTAGTCCTCGCGGCTCTGGTTGAGGAACACGTGATTGCGCTCGTGTCCGCTGTACGATGCACCCGACAGGAGCCGCTCATTGAGCAGGGAATTATCCTGGAAGTCCCGCGCCCCCAGGTCGTCCTCCGTGCGCACAACTGCGCGCCAGAAGTCCGTTCATATGTCTATGGGCAGCTCGACCGCCGACGGTGCGGTGTAGTACCCGCTCAGGGCGTAGAGGTCGAGATCGGAGTCGTTGTCCAGATCGACGAATTGACTGCCCCACCCCCAGCCCGCTGCTGCTACGAGCAGCCCGGGTCGCTCGAGGCCGGAGACGTGCTCGAATCCGTCGACGTTGTTTCGTAGCAGGGTGTTCCCACGAGCCGCGCGCGCCAGGATCGGATCGACCCAGTCAAGCTGTGCGGTGATCCGCACGCCGGCCTTGCTGTACATGTTGGTCACATAAAGGTCCAGTAGGCCGTCCTCGTCGAAGTCTCCCCAGGACGCACCCATGCCGAACCCGATGTCCTGAGTGCCTGTCTCTACGGTGACGTCGGTGAACCCGTCTACACCGTCGTTACGGAAGAGGTTGTTGGGCGCGTAGTCGTTGGCGGCGTACACATCCATATCACCGTCGTTGTCGTAGTCGGCCCAAGTCGACTGAAAAGTGTGCCTGAAGAGCTTGAGTCCGTTGTTCTCGACCAGCATGAACCGCCCGTCGCCCACGTTCTTGAAGA
Source organism: Longimicrobiales bacterium (assembly GCA_965249775.1). Lineage (GTDB taxonomy): Bacteria > Gemmatimonadota > Gemmatimonadetes > Longimicrobiales > Gaopeijiaceae > UBA822. The sequence continues at coordinate 829,116 of OZ252253.1, read as the reverse complement.
GAGCGTTGGGTGGTCCGAACCGATTCCTTATCAAATCATTTTCTTCCAGCCGGAAGAGCCGCCACAGCTCGAGTGCGTCCTCGGTGGGGAGAAGTGCCATGTGCATGTCGGAAGGCACTTCCATGGTACCGGCGTATGTGGAGACATAGAGATCGAGCAGGCCATCGCCGTCGTAGTCGACGGCAGAAACCGACGAGACGAGGGCCGGGAGTGGACCGGCGACGCGCTGGGCGGATCGGTCCACGAACCGGCCGTCCTCATTCACCATGTAGATGCTCGGCAGCAGCGTTCGACCGAGGAACACATCTGAATCCCCATCGTTGTCGAAGTCGGCGAACAATGCGGACGAGGTGTGGTCCACGAGGTCGAGCCCGAGCTGCTCGGCAATTTCCTCGAACGTTCCGTCCCCTCGGTTCCGGAAGAACTGGTTCGGACCCCATCGCGCCATGACGAACACGTCGTCGAAGCCGTCCCGGTCGAGGTCGGTGACCGCCACCCCCGGGTGACGGTCGGTCGAGGGAAGGCCGAAGTATGGGTGAGGCTCGGGGGCCTCCGGATCGAGAAGGTGCTCGAGGACGAGCTCTTCGTGTATCGAGCGGCGAGCCGCCACGAGTGCCTCGGGCTCGAGCGCGTCGTCGAGCACTTCGGCGAAGAGCGGACGATCGACCGACATGGTCTTCAACTCCTCACTCCGCCAGCCGACGATGCTCCACGTCGGGGGCCCGGCCACTTCCAATGAGGGCCCGGGGGCCCAGGTAACCGTCAGCTCGCCGCGGAACCAGGTCCGACCCTCCGCGACCCGCGCCAGGGCCTCGAAACCGATCTCGGTTTCCAGGCGGCCCGATCCGTCCACAAGCAGATGACCCCGGATCACATAGAACTTGGCATGCTCGAAGTACTCGACGTGATCCAGTAGCGGCCGCCAAAGCGCGAGCTCCTCACGGGAAACCGGACGCACCGCGGCGGCATCTCCCACCGAGGTGAGCCCTGATGTGCCCAATGGACCCCGGGTCGCGAGCTTGAAAGAGACGAAGTCGCGGACCTCAACGAAGTCGCCGAACAACCCTCGTGTGGACTCGTCAGGGAGCTGGAGGTTCAAGACCGAGTGGTCGAGGCGCTTGAGCTCTGGCCCGAGTTGTACGATCGCTTCTTCGGACGCGACCACATCGTCGAACGCGAGTGGGGGCGCCAGACCCTCCCGGACCGTGAGTTCGGGGGCGCAGGCTAGCGCCGCAAGGACGAGGAGGCCACCCTTGGCGATACTGAGCCTGCTCCTGCCAGCTCGTGCTCGAGGCGTGATCGGAGTCGGAAGCATGTCGCAAAACTAGTAGCACATGTTGTATGGGATCGCCAGATATGCTCTGCTTGCGGCGGTGAGGACCCGAAAAACTTCTGGCCCCGGGACCCTAGGGTTTCCTAATTTTCTATAGGGCTTCGACCCTCTGCGAGTGCCCGATAGCCGGGTGCGGCTCGAGGGTCACCACCGTGTTCCCATCTGACATAATGTCGATGAAGGTAAAAGTCGTGAGGGGCTGGGTCTGGCCCAGTTTGATCCTCCTCGGGTTGGGTGTCCTGCTGGCCACCTTCTGGGCGGGCGCACCTCGGCTTGTGGGGGCGACCAACACATCTCCGCTGCTTGTGTACCCTCTCGGCTTTGGGTTGGCATGGCACTTCCGCCGCAGCCGGGTGGCCGCCGTCTTGCTCGGCCTTTTCATGATGGACCTGCTCCTGCGGCCCTCGCCCTCTGCCCTGCAGCCGGGCATTGGGTCGGTATGGGATGCTAGCGGCGTGCTGTTCTTGTTCCTCATGCCGGTGGTAGCGGCGATGAAGGATCGGGGCGTGTCTTCGCCCCGGGGGGTCACCCAGGTCGCGATCGTCCTGGGAGGCTTGGCCAGCGGACTCCTGGTTTGGGCGGTGCGTCCCGAGCTCCTCTCCTGGACGTGGCAACCCTTCCTGCCCTGGGAGCTTTCCGCATTGGGGATGTCACATGCAGTGCTCGTCTCGGGCCTGTTCGCGCTCCTGATCACGGGAGGACTGGCCGTAGTCCGAGGCCATCGCCTGGACAAGAGCTTCTTCTGCATCGCGGCGGCCATCGTGTTGGCTCTGCCAGGGGGATCCGACTCCATAGAGTCTACGATCTATCTGACGATGGCCGGTCTGATGCTGATCGTGAACGTCCTCGAGAAATCGTACGCTTTCTCCACCCTCGATGACGTGACGGGCCTTCCCACACGAAGAGCCTTGCGGCAGGAGATCAAGAGCGCGGGGCCCACTTACGCCCTCGCCTTTGTGGGTGTCGATCACTACAAGGAGCTCTACGACCGTTATGGACGGGACACGAGCGACCGCGTCGTCAAGAGAGTCGCTATGCACTTGGGTAAGACCAGCGTGACGGGACGGCCCTTTCGTTATGGCAACCAGGAATTTGCCCTCGTCTACAAAGGGCGGGGACGCAACGACGTGCTCGGCGACCTCGAGATGTTGCGAGCCGATATCGAGGATTTTCGGTTCTCGCTGCGCCCCAAGGCCCTTGGAAACGGCCAACCTGGATCCCCGCAATATCCAGCGGTACGATGGTCCCTGACGGTCAGCGTCGGCGTGGCCGAGCGCGCGGAGAAAAAGGGTTGGGCAGCCAGATACCACGCTGTTGCTCGCGCCGCTCGTGGGGCCCTCCACCGTGGTCAAAAGGCCGGCGGAAACATCGTCACGAAGTAGCCCCTCACTTGCTCCGAGTCTGTGGCGGCGTCAGTTTAGCCTGCCACTGTGGTCCATCCGGAGCGCCCATGATTCACAATACGTTCAGCCACGCGGCCTTGGAAAAGGCTGCCTGTGAGTAGGGCAGCCGAGCGGTCCACGATCACGGCGCTCCTCAAGCGTATCGATCTCAAGGTTCGCTTCAACCAGACGCTCCTCCACTTGTCGGTGGCGGCGTGTCTGGTGCTCGGTGTCCTGGTGCTCATCGAATTGCTTCCCCGCTTGGTTCCGCTCACCATGCCGCCGGAGGGCCTGATCGTCGGCGCCGGGTCCGCCGCTTTCCTGGCATTCCTCCTCTGGTCCCAACTCGGAGGGAGGCAACTCGAGCGCGCAGCAGGAGTCGCGGATCGGCGGGCCGGACTGAACGACGAAATCAAGAGCGCCTACTGGTTCATGAGGCAGGCCGATTCTTCAGCCTGGATCGATCTCCTTGTCGGACGTGCCGCTGATACGGCTCGCCGATTGAAGCTGAAGGGCCTGGTGCCGGTAGCAATCCCGAAGCGTTTCGGGGTCGCGCTAGCGCTCTTCGGACTCCTACAGCTCTTGGCGCTGGTGCCCTCGGGCGGCCCGCTCCTGACGTTTGCGGTCGCATCGGACTCGATCCAGTTCGAGCGGGCGCGAGACACGTTCGTTGAGGAGATCCGCGACCTGATCGATGGGGAGGGCGACGAGCTTCTGGATGAAGAGGCCCTGGCCCTGTTCGAAGAGGCGCTGGCGGAGCTCGAAGAGGATGAGATGTCCTTCGAAGAGGTTCTCCGTGACCTACGGGAGGCCCAGGATGCGCTGGACGAGGGGAATCTGGAAATGGCCGCCACCCGTGACGCCCTCGACGAGCTGGCAGAGGAATTTTCGGGATCCAATGAGCTGGCCGACTTCGTTGACGCTCTGGGAAACCAGGATCTTGCCGAGGCGGCGGATCAGCTGCGTGAGCTCGCCGACCGACTCGGCGATATCGACGGCCTGGAGTTACTCGATTTGGCACTTCAGCTGCAGCAGGCCTCGGAGTTGGATGAGCCGGTCATCGAGGAGCTGCTCGAGGCGCTGGAAGAGGCCGCCGCCGCCATGTCGGACGAACAGATCTCCGATGCTCAGGAGGCCTTGAACGAAGCTGCCGATGCGATCGACCAGATCACCGACCGGCGCGCCCGCCAGCAAGCGAATAATGCGGCCGCCCAGCGCGCCCAGGCGCTTCAGGAGGCGATGGCACAGCAGCCCCTGGGTGCCCTGGGGCAGACGCTGATGGCCCAGGGCCAATCCGGTGAGCCCCAGCAGGGCAATGCGGCGATGGCGGCTCCGTCGTCCGAGGTCAACAGGTCCGAGGGGACGCCGCCAGGAGCTCAGAGTGGGCCAGCCGGCAACGCGACCGGAGATCCGCAAGAGGGCGCGCAGCTGGAGCTCGGCGCCAGCACCACGTTGGAAGCGCAGTTGGCGCTCGAGGTGATCGATGGCGATGCGCCCGAGGTCGAAGAGGACCGGGAGTTGGATCCCAAGGACCTCTTCCAGGAGGCCAGTCGTCAGCAAAGCGCCATTGTGCAGTACCGAGACGTGCGCGCGCCTTCGAGTTATGCCCAGGGTTCGGCGTTGAACGCCGAGCGTATCCCCTGGCGGTACCGGAGCCTAGTAAAGAGATATTTCTTGGCCATTCGGCCTCCCCCCCATCGTGCTCCAGGCCGGTATCAAGTCGGTCAGAACAGGCCCGAAGAGAGAAAATGACGACGACACAAATCGACACTCAGGTAGGTGAGTTCACTGAGCAATTCCAGCAGGTCAGGGAAGAGATTTCGAAGGTCATCGTCGGTAATAGCGAAATCATCGACGGTACGCTGATCAGCCTGCTTTCCAAGGGACACGTACTGCTCGAGGGCATTCCGGGCATCGGAAAGACCAAGATCGTGGCGACGGTCGCGGACGTGCTGCATCTGACCTTCTCGCGCATCCAGTTCACGCCGGACCTCATGCCGGGCGATATCGTGGGTAGTGATGTGGTGCACGAGAGCGACACGGGCGAAAAACATCTCGATTTCCAAAAAGGCCCGATCTTCACGCACATCCTCTTGGCCGACGAGATCAATCGCGCCACGCCTAAGACCCAATCCGCGCTCCTGGAGGCGATGCAGGAGCGCAGCGTCACGGTCGGTACGACGACGCACAAGCTCCAACCTCCGTTTTTCGTTCTGGCCACTCAGAATCCGCTGGAGATGGAGGGGACCTATCCACTGCCGGAGGCACAACTCGACCGGTTCTTCTACAAGCTGAAGATCGTCTACCCCGAACCGCATCACATGCACGAAATCATGGATCGGACGACCCGCCGTGAAGAGCCCGAGGCGGGGATGGTTCTGGACCGGGATCAGATCCTGGTGATGCGTGACACGGCTCGGTCTGTGCCGATTGCGCGATCCGTTCAGGACTACGCGATCCGCTTGACCCTCGCGACCCATCCCGATTCGGAGCACTCGAACGCGATGACGCAGCAGTACGTACGTTTCGGGGCCAGTCCGCGAGGAACCCAGACCCTCGTGATCGGGGGTAAGGTGAATGCGCTGCTCAACGGCCGCGTCCATGTGTCATGCGAAGACATTCGTGCCTTCATGCTTCCCGCACTGCGCCACCGCGTGTTGCTCAACTTCGAAGGCGAAGCGGAGCGGATCGACACCGACACGATTCTAGAGGCGATCATGAAGGACACCCCGGAACCCTCGGAGTAAGTCGGCCAGCCCGGCGTTCATCGGATGAGTGAGAAGTCAACGCTCTTCGACGACGAGTTCTTGAAAAAGCTCGAGTACTTGGACCTCGTCTCGAATCACATGATTCCCGGGCACATGCATGGGGAGCATCGGGCCAAGACGACGACGGCCTCGGGGATCGAGTTTGCCGACTACCAGCCGTACGTATCAGGCGAAGACACCAAGAACGTCGATTGGCGCACGTACTTGAAGCTCGACAAGCTCATCGTGCGGCTCTTCGAGGAAGAGGCTGACCTCCCCATCTACATTTTCTTCGACGCGAGCGCATCGATGGACCACGGCGCGTCTGTAAAGTTCGACTACGCCCGAAAAATTGCGGCCGCGCTGTGCTACGTCGGGCTCTTGAACCAGGACCGCGTCAACCTGGTCGGCTTTGCGGACGGGATTGCCCACGAGCTCTCTGCACGCCGAGGGAAACACCAGATCTGGCACGCGTTCCGGTTCCTGGAGTCCGTCGAATCTGGAGGGATCACCGCCATGGAGAAGGCGTTCAAGAGCTTCTTCTCCTCTCGCCGGCGCCGCGGGCTCGTGGTGGTAGTATCCGATTTCATGGATGAAGCGGGTTTCTCGAAGGGGTTCGACATGCTTCGCTATTTTCGGCAAGATCTCTTCGCGGTGCATGTCCACAGCCCCGAAGAGGTGCGGCCCGACCTTCCCGACGAGGTGCTCCTCGAAGATGTGGAGCTCGGGACGTCCGAGCGCGTGAGGGTCACACCGGCGCTCCTCGACGCGTACGCTGAACAGTTCGATGAGCACTGTGAGGAGGTGGGAGGCTATTGCCGTAAGAATGGTTGGGGCTATGTACGCTCCACGACGGACGTCCCGTTCGAAGACCTGATTCTCCAGGTCTTTCGCCAGGGTCGGTTCCTCAGATGATTTTCCTTGGGATGAGCGCCGGGACGATTGGAATCCTGCTGGGTGGCACGGTGGCGACCATCGTGCTCCTGTATTGGCTCAAGCCGCCACCCCAGCGAGTGATCGTGCCGTCCACGATGCTTTGGAACCGCCTGCTCAAGGAGAAGAAGAGGAACACGTTGCTCGACCGTTTACGATGGTGGCTCTCGTTGATGCTCGCGCTGACGATCGGCCTATCGGTCGCTGCGGGGATCGGGCGCCCCGAGCTTTCCTCCTTGGGCAGAGACGTCCGCAACATCACCGTCGTGATCGACAATTCTGCGACCATGGCCACCCGCACGGCGGATGGGTTCTCGCGTTGGGAGCACGCGGTGGCGAACGCGGGCCAGGTCCTGAGGCAAGGGAGCGCGAGCGGGCAGTTCCTCATCCTCGACACATCGGGTCAAGCCCCGCCGAGGGAGCCCGGCGACCGGCGGTCCGCCCTGGAGGTGCTCGCCGGGCTCACGGTGTCACTCGGTGGTGAGCCCGAGTTCCCTGATCTGGCTGAGGGCGAGTCCGAGATCTTCTTTATTTCGGATGGGATCATGGTGGACGAGGCGCCGCCGGAGGCCACGCTGATTTCCGTTTTCGAGCCTGCGCACAACGTCGGCATCACGGCTTTTAACGTCGAGGCGTTGCCTTCGGAGCCGACGCGCTATCATGCGTTTGTGCAGATGAGGAACGCGTCCGATGTGGCTAAACAAGTCACACTTCGACTGAGTGGAAGCAGCGAGGGAGGCATACGCGACACGCTGACCCTCCAGGCCGGTGAGACTCGGGCTCGATCCATCGATCTGGGCAGCTTCGGACGCGGTCCCGTGCGAGCCGTGGTTACTTCGGACTCCGACGCTTTCGGGGCCGACGACTACGCCTACGGGTTCCTGCCGATCCGAACTCAGACCCGCGTTGCCTTGTTTACGCGGGGCAACGTGTACCTCGAAAACGTGCTGGCGGACGAGCCGCGGTTGTTTCTGGACGTGATGCGCCCAGCCCAATACGACCCCGAGGTCGCGGCCGACGTGTATATCTTCGATCGCTTCGCCCCGCCGGAGGCACCCCGTGGCCCGGTGCTACTGTTCTTGCCGCCCAATGTGGAGTGGCTGACCCGGACGCTCGGTGTCGTGGATGCTCCCGACGTTCTGGGTTGGAATCCGGCCCATCCTGTGCTCCGTTCTGTGGCGCTCGAAGATCTACGTATCGATCGGGCCGCGCAGATCGCACCGCCCGCCGAGGACGAGTCGAGGCCACCGTCGTCGGCCGGTGAAGCCCGACGGGAGTCGGTCGCCGAAGTCGTGGTCGGCAACCGGTCGATGCCGCTGGTTTTGGTCGACGAACAACCGGAGCGGATCGTGCGGGTGTCGTTCGCGCTCGAGGATTCGAACTTCCCGCTCCATCCGAGCTTCCCGATCTTCCTTTCAAATGCGTTGGGCTGGTTGATGGATGAGCAGGTTGCCCTGTCTCGAACGCCGGGCCGGGTCGAAGTGCCGCTTCCTTTGGCCGCAGTTACGGACCTCGAGGGCACCGAAATCGTCGCCTGGCCGCTCTCCGATCGCACGGTCTTCATGGCGGACCAACCGGGCCTCTACACGGTGACGTCCGAGGGCGACAGACGGCTTCGGGTGGCGGTCAACCTGGCCAGTGCCGAACGCACTTCCGTCAACGATTCGGGCCTCGTCTCGGATGAGGTCAGGGCAGCCGCGTCGACCGTGTTCGCGGGTGCGGAGCCGGGCCCCAGCGCGGAGTTATGGATTTTCCTCCTCCTCCTGGCGCTGCTCCTGTTGGTTGCGGAATGGGTCACCTACCACAGGCGCCTGACGATATGAGCGTCGAGTTCGCTCGCTGGTGGCCGATCCTGGGCTTGGTGGCGGTCCCCTTCATCTGGAGGCTGTCTCAGCACTCGACGCTGGGTTCGTCGCCCCGGCATCGCGCGGTAGCCGCGGCGCTGAGGATCGCAACAGTGGTTCTGTTGGTTTCCGCCCTCATCGAGCCTGTCTGGCACCGGTCGGGGAAGTGGATGTCCGTCGTTTACGCGCTCGACGTATCGAGCAGCATCGATCCGGCCTTCGTCGGTACGGCTATCGATTGGATCGCCTCGACCAATGCCGAAGGTGATCCGGCGCACGCGGCGTTCATCGCCTTTGGTGGCTCGGCCCGAACCGTGGCGAGTGTCGAAGGGATCCGCTCGGTCGAAGTCTCGGCCGATGGAGCCAACCGTTCAATCAACCAGAGCGTTACGAATCTCGAGGCGGCCCTGGCGCGTGCGCTTCGGAGCTTCGATCAGCGCTTTCTGAAGCGCCTCGTATTGATCACGGATGGCAACGAGAATGCCGGAAACGTGTCTCGTGTGCTCGGCGAGGCGCAGGAAAACGAAGTACGTGTGTTCACGCTTCCGGCCACGGTTCGGGGCGACGGAGACAGTTGGGTCGAGGGGATCGATCTGCCCGACGAGATCCGCGAGCAGGAGCCGGTGACCGCGACCGTACGTGTATTCAGTCGGGTGGGGACCACCGCCACGGTTGCTCTCGTGGGCGACGACCAGACCCTCGAGACTCGGGAGCTGAGGCTCGAGCCCGGATTGAACGAGGTCGACTTCGAGGTGCGGCTTCCCGCCGGGGGCGCGGGGACACTTTCAGGGCGGCTCCAGAGTGAGAACGACCCGTTCGGCCAGAACGACCTTCATACACAGGCCGTCTCCGTCGGTGCACGCCCTCGCATACTCTATGTCGAGGGTCTACTGACCAGTGCCCGCTACCTGAGAGACGCGCTTTCCTCGGAGGGCATGGACGTCGCCGTCGTGGGCCCTGAACTACTGCCGGAGACGACCGCGGCCCTCGAGAATTTCGACCTCGTGCTCCTGAGTGACGTACCCATGGACGCGTTGAGTGAGAATCAGGTGAACGCCATCCTCGAGTACGTTCGAGACTCCGGGGGCGGATTCATCTTCGCCGCCGGTGAGTCGAGCTACGGGGAAGAGGGGTACGCGGGGTCAGAGATCGAGGAAGTGCTTCCTACGTGGTTCGAAATCACCGAGAAGCGTAAAGAGCTCGCTCTCGTCATCGTGCTGGACAAATCCTACAGCATGGTGGGCCCGAAGCTGGAATTGTCCAAAGAAGCGGCCAAGGCAGCGCTGGATCTACTCGAGCCACACCACAGCTTCGGGTTGATCACCTTCGACGACACGCCCTATGTGACCGTACCTCTTCAGCTCGCCGTCGAAAAATCGAACATGAACGATTTCATCAGCCGTATCATCGCCGGGTCCCAGACGAACATCTTTCCCGCGTTGGAGACGGCGTTCAACGCTCTCGAGGACTCCGAGGCCGACATACGGCACGTCATCCTGTTGTCCGATGGAAAGACCTACGCGGACGATTACGAAGAGCTCGTTTCGTTGATGTCGGCTTCGGACATAACCGTTTCGTCGGTCGCGGTGGGTCAGGAGGCAGACAGAGAGCTGTTGGCCAATATCGCGGCCTGGGGAAGGGGGCGCAGCTACTTCATTCAAGACGCCGAGCGCGTCCCGCGAATCTTCATCCAGGAAACCCAGATCGCCTCACAGTCCACGTTTGTCGAGGAGGCAGTCGAGACTACTGTGGTCACGTCGGTCGAGGCCTTCACCGACATCGACCTGGATGCGGCGCCGCCTCTTCGCGGCTACGTGAGGACGCTGGCGAAGGAAACCGCCGAGGTGCTCATCCAATCCGATTCGGAGAACCCGCTCTTGGCGCGGTGGCGATATGGGCTGGGCCGGACTGCTGTTTTCACGTCGGACGTCAAGAATCGCTGGGCTGCCGATTGGCTGACGTGGGAAGGGTACGGGAAGTTCTGGTCGCAACTCGTCCGAGAAACGATGAGACGTGACGGCGGCGAGGAATTGGATTTCGTCGTAGAGCGGATCGGGGATGAGACCCTCATCACGGTGAGTGCGCTCACCGAGGAGGGTGCCTATCGTACCGATCTCGATCCACGGCTACGCGTGGTTGGCACTGGCGGGGAGGAAGCTTCCTTGTCCCTCCAACAGGTTGGGCCGGGGACATTCCAGGCCCGACACACTCTCGGGCCTCCCGGGGAGGAACCGTATCGGTTCGAGTTGTCGGGCAACGGCATCGAGGACCGCTCGCAGGCGCTCTATTACAGGTATGGTGACGAATACCGGCTCTATCCTGCGAACACCGAACTGCTGGATGAAATCGGTGCTCGAACCGGAGGCGGCTTTCTGCCCGACGTGGGAGAGATTTTCGACGACTACGGGGAGACGGCGTCGGTACCGACACCCCTGTGGCCGTGGCTCTCCGCGCTGGCTCTGATCAGCTTCTTCTTGGATATCGCCGTGCGGCGGGCACCCTGGTTCTGGAAACGATTCGCCGGGGCCCGTTCTGATCCCGCTTTCGGCGCTCACGGTAGCTAACTAGTGTAGTGTCGCCAAAGTCTCATTGGCTTTGTTGACCTTCTTGAGGATCTGGCGGACGGTGGCTGTCCATGTGAAAGGTGTGGGGTTTTCGTTGCGGCACTCGATGTAGTCGGTGATGGCTTGGATCAACTCGTCCACGCTGGTAACGGCGAGCCGCCGCAGTTGTCGCTCGGTGAGTTCGCTGAAGAAGCGTTCGACAAGATTGAGCCACGAGGCCGAGGTGGGCGTGAAATGGAAATGGACTCGCCGATGACGTTGGAGCCACTGTTTCACCTTGGGATGTTTGTGCGTGGCGTAGTTGTCGAGGATGACGTGGATGTCGAGATCCTTGGCCGTCGTGCGCACGACCGTGTTCATGAACTTGAGAAACTCCTGATGGCGATGCTTCGGCATGCACTCCTGAATGACGTGGCCGGTGGCCACATCGAGGGCCGCAAATAGCGTGGTCGTGCCATGGCGCTTGTAATCGTGGGTGAAGGTGCCGGCGCGCCCGCGCTTCAGCGGCAGGCCTGGCTGGGTGCGATCCAGGGCCTGGATCTGGCTCTTCTCATCAAAGGAGAAGACGATCGCCCGCTCAGGCGGCTGCAGGTACAACCCGACGACATCCCGGAGTTTTTCTACGAAGGCGGGGTCGGTGGACAACTTGAACGACCGGACCCGATGGGGGCGCAACCCATGGGCCTTCCAGATGCGCGCAATCGTGGAGTGATGCAAGCCGGTCACTTCGGCCATCAGCCGCGTACTCCAATGGGTGCCGCGGCCCGTGGGCGGCGTCGTTTGTGTCGTGCGGTGCACGATGGCTTCTTCCTCGGCCAGGGTAATACGTTTCGGGCGTCCCGACCGCGGGCGGTCGGCCCGGAGGGCCGCAAGCCCGCCAGCCTCATACCGATCCAACCAGAGTGTGACGGTCGGGCGCGAGACGCCGACATCACCACAAATAGTCGAGCCCGAGTCCCCCGCAGCGGACCCGAGCACAATGCGGGCGCGCTCGACCACGCGTTGGGGGGTCGTGCGGGATCGGACCAGCGATTCGAGGCGCGCGCGGTCCCCGCGGCGCAGTGGCATAACACGTATGGGTAGTGGCATGTCATACAATACCACGTAGCCTTATATCATGAAAGATAATTTAGCGACACTACACTAGGTTTAAAGCCTCTTCGAATCTCCGACCTGTCGAGATGAAACGAATTTCAAGCTGGTTCCGCTCGAAGAAATCCTCATCGGACCGTGGTGAGTCCGCCCCCGAGGGGCTTCTGGCTGACCTCGAGGCGGAGGCCGGTGCGGCGGAGTCGGGTTTCAGATGGATCCCGCTCAACCGTGCCGGTGACCTGTGCGATCGTGCTGGCGACCGCGACAGGGCCCTACACTACTACGGCCGCGCCATCGATGTGATGCTCGAGGACGGGCAGCCGGAGCCCGCCCGTGGGCTCGCGACGAAGATCGTCCGCATCCACCCGACCGCGGTGCGAACACTTTGCACTCTGACGTGGCTCGACCTGGCTTCTCATCATATGGCCTCCGTAGTGGTTCACCTGACGGAGTATGTGGGAAGCGCACAAAGGAATGGTGTGGAGGATCTCGCGGCGGAGCAGATCTTCATGATGGCCCAGGTCGTTACGGATGCGCAGTTCCGGGGTGCTGCAGCCGATGCGTTGGACGCCCTCGACCACTCCGATGAGGCGGCCGAGGTGACCGATTGGCTGGCCGCAGGTCGAGCGCCTCACGATGGGGAGCCTTCGGACGATTGGACGGATCGATGCTTGAGCCATGCTCTGGGGTCGAACGTTCGGAAAATGGCCGCCTCAGGCTCAGGGGACGCAGGGGATTCAGGGGTCCCCCCACCGAGTGACGCCAATGGGGAGGACACGAGCGAGGGGAATCCCGAACCCGTGGAAGAAGTGCAGGCGAAGGCGGACGCGTCGGCCGACGGGCAGGACCTGTCCGAGGAAATCCAGACTTGACGTTCCAGAGGGCTTGAATTCCCGCAGGATTTCAAGCCGTCGACGTTGCCTCGAGCACGATAAGAATGTGGTTCGGTGCGTCGTCCCAATCTGGAATGAGAATCGATCGGGTACTCACGCTGCGCGTCGATCCTCCCTTCATACGAAGGTCGCGAGTTCCGTTCAGAATCGTGGTGGCGCCGGCCGCGAGCTGACGAATTTCCTCCGCCACCTCCACCCGATCCTCGTCTTGGAAGAGTTCCGCGTAGTCCACCGAGGAAAGATCCTCCTCGGCATAGCCCGACAGCGCACGGAAAGCGGGGTTCCCATCCTGAATTTCTCCTGAGCGGTCCAACGTGAGGATGCCGACGTGGCCGCAGTCATATAGTGCCTTGTATCTGGCAGCCTCCTGGTTTAACGCGAGAAAGCGCCCCTCACGCGAGACGTCCTCGATGATTCCCTCGACGTAGGCGACGTCCCCATCCGCTTCTCGATGAATCCGAGCGGTATTTCGAAGCCGGATGTTGCGGCCATCGACGCCGCGTAGTCGTGACTCGAAGCCCCGCACGATGCCAAACTCCTTCAGTCGCGCCGTGAAGATCTCTGCATCCTCGTCGCTGACGTAGAATGTGGACGCATAGAGGCTCGCGAGACTGGCGGGGTCGGGGTAGCCTAGGATCCTCACGAGGGCTGGGTTGGCATCGAGGAACTCACCCTCTGGAGTACACCGGTACACACCCAAGGGAAGGTGGTCGAACATCGCTCGATGGCGCTCTTCACTCGCCCTGAGCGCGCGCTGCGCCTCCATCCGATCGAGAGCATATCGTATGGAGCGTTCGAGATCCTCGGGTTCGATCTGGCCCTTGACGAGATAATCCGCGGCACCCGCTTGCATCGCTTCGATGTCTACCTCGTGACTGCCTCGGCCGGTCAGCATGATCACCGGTGCTTGCAGTTGGTGCCGCGCCGCCTCCCGGAGTAAGTCGAGGCCGGTACGGTCTTCGAGGAAATAATCGACGATGTAGATGTCGTAACCGCCGTTGGCGATGGCATCGTGTCCCTCCTCGAACGTGGGGACCCAATCCAATTCGATCGTGGGGCGCGTGATCCGACTCAGTAGCCCCTTCGTAACGACAAAGTCCCCCTGATCGTCATCGATCAGGAGGGCGCGGACGGTCTCTCTCAATTGGAGCCTCTCGAAGTGGACATCACACGAACCCAGGGGGGAAGCAGGATGATTTTCAATGATAAGCACCCAGCCTAATCGTCGTCCACCTTTGGTTTTTGACGTAGCGCCTTCTTGGAGGAGTGGTGTTGTTTCGATGACCGGCGCTGCTCCTCAACCCGGCGGGGGGGGCGGGTCGGGATACGCCGTTTCTCACGCGTGTTGAGGGCGGCGAGTCTTTCACGAAGCGTAGCCAGAGCCTGCCGCTTGTTGGCATGCTGGCTCCGAAAACGGCGACTGGTAACCACTGTCCCGGTGGGAAGATGCGTGAGGCGGACGCCGCTCTCCGTGACGTTCTGGTGTTGTCCTCCCTTGCCACCGGAGCGGAACACGTCGATGCGACACTGGCCGAGCAGTTCCGGGTCGGATTCGGGAATCGGAACCCCGGAATGCTCCAGGTGTTCAGCCATCTTGGGGTCCTCGGCTGCTACGAGCCTTGCCATCGTCTTCTTCTGGTACGAGCCTTGCTATATATGGCTATATATGGTGGATGCCAGCGCTGGTCGACAAGACATTTTAGCCGGGATTCGATCGCGATCATGACCCTCGGAGCTGCGACACGCTAGATGATTCCCGTACAGGCCAACACGCCCGGAGCCCGTTTCCTTCTCATGGGGGCGTCTTTTGTCATTGTGGTAGCCGGCTTACGCGAGGGCCAGACCATCCTTCTGCCCTTCGCCCTGGCGCTGTTCCTGGCCGTCCTGAGCATGCCGCTCATGTTCTGGCTCCAACTCCGGCGTGTGCCGGCGCACTTGGCGATCGCGCTCACGATGCTCTTTATCGGCGCGCTGTTCGGTGCGCTCATCATGCTGGGCACCCAGGCTGTGGCCGATTTCCAGGACCAGCTGCCGGGGTATACGACGCGCGTGCAGGCGCTTTACGACTCTGGGGTGGCCGGCTTGAGTGCGCGCATCGGGATCGAGCTCGAGGAGTTTCAGATCCTCAGCTTGATCGATCCCGGCGCCGCTGTGGGCTTGTTCGGAAGGACCGCTGTGACTGTCGTTGCCTACCTGGGCAACACGGTTATGGTCCTGCTGATCATGTGGTTCATTCTTGCTGAGGCCATGGTGTTCCCGTTCAAGTTCCGGGCGATCGTAGGGCCTCGCGAAGGTGAGCGGCGGCATGGCACCAAGATGGTGACAGACGACCGTAGGCGTGTGACGAAGATCGTCAGGGAGGTCCAGGCGTATCTCGGTATCAAGACCGTGGTGAGCCTTGCCACCGGCTTGCTGATCGGACTGCTGGCGTGGTTACTAGGGTTGGATTTTTTCATCCTGCTCGGACTCATCGGGTTCGTCATGAATTACATTCCCACCGTCGGGTCCATTCTGGCGGCGGCTCCAGCCCTAGTTCTCAGCCTGGTTCAGTTCACCACGTTCGGCCATTTCATGCTTGTGGTCGTCGGATACGGGGCGATCAACATGATTTTCGGGAACATGATCGAGCCGACGCTGATGGGCAGGCGGTCGGGTATGTCGACCCTGGTGGTGATCCTCTCGTTGCTTTTCTGGTTTTGGGTCTGGGGTCCGGTCGGGGCACTCCTTGCGGTTCCTCTCACGATGGTCGTCAAGATCATGTTGGAGAACACCGAAGATCTGCGGTGGGTGGCGATACTCTTGGACAAATCGCCCCCGCAAATGATGGCGAGCTACGCTGCTACGGGTCCTTCGGGGTCCACGACGCGCGGCCGCGTAGACCCACGCGGCCGCGTAGACCCTCCCAGCGTCGCCGAGTCTGGGGGGGGTGCGGACGCATCCGCAGCCCCTACAGCGGACGCATCCGCGGCCCCTACAGCGGACGCCACAGCGGCCCCTACAGCGGACGCCAGGGCCGCCGACGAGGAAGTGGCCTGATGCCGATGGTTCCGTTCGAGGCGCTGCCCGACGAGTCACGCCTGTGGGTGTTTGGGGTCGAGCGCACCCTGGCAGGAGCGGAGCAGGAGAGCTTTCTAGACGCCGTCGATCAGTTTCTCGAGACCTGGGCGGCGCACGGGGTTCCTCTAACCTGCGGCCGTGATTTCCGACGGGGACAATTTCTTCTCGTGGCGGTCGACGAAGCTTCCGCGCCTCCTTCGGGGTGCTCGATCGACGCCATGGTCGGCGTGCTGAAAGAGCAGGAGCGCCGGTTAGGCGTGCGAGTTCTCGACAACACGCCGGTTTGGTTTCTGGCGGATGGAGAGGTGCGGCGAGTTTCCCGACCGGACTTCAGCCGACTGGCGGAGGAGGGGGCCGTGAGTCCGGACACGGTGGTGTTCGACAATACGGTCACCCGCCTGGAGGATGCGCGCGCGGGCCGGTGGGAGGGTCCGGCCCGGGAGAGCTGGCACCAAAGGACCTTCTTCAAGAATGCTGGACGGCACAAGCCCGCTTAGGGAGCCACCTGGGATTGGCTCCCTCGTGACCTGAAGGCCAAGGTGCGACGTAACGACTGAGGTGCCCCGAGGGTCGGCCGAGGCGATTTCAGCGGACCTGCTTCGATCGAGCCCGCCGAGGACTGCGCTATCCGAGTCGGGTCACGTTTTCTGCAGCGGGTCCCTTCGGTCCCTCACCGACCTCGAACTGAACTCGGTCCCCTTCGGCGAGGCTTTTGAAACCGTCTCCTTGGATTGCCGAATAGTGCACGAAGCAATCCTTTTCGCCCTCGTCCGGCGTGATGAATCCAAAACCCTTGCTGTCGTTAAACCACTTTACCGTTCCCTCGGCCATGCAACTAACTCCCCCATCAATCGGTGTGCGGTGCCCACCCTTTGCCAGCACCGAACTATGTCCCTAGGGACGCCGCCACACTAGATATTCTCGGTGTTCGGGTCAACCCATCCGGGCGCGATAGGCTTTGCGTCGGGGGTCGTTGTGGAGGCGCTTTGATGATGGTGGGCCAGGAATGACGCAGTTTGCTCCTCCATCCAAAACGTCGGATTCCAGGGCGGGCCACCCTCGAAGAAACCCACATGACCGCCGCGTTCCGTAAGGACCAAGGTCAAGAAAGTGTTGTCCTCAATCGCAGAAAGGGGCAGGGCCGCGGCGGGCAGAAAGGGATCGTCCCGCGAGTGGAGGAGCAGCATCGGTATCCGGATCGACTGAATGAATCGGCTCGAGCTGGACTTCCTGTAGTAGTCCTCCGCGCCGGCGAATCCATGAAGCTTCGAAGTGGCAGCATCGTCGAAATCCCGGATTGTCGAGCTGGCCAATACGGCGTCGAGATCGAGGATGTTCGCCAGGATCTCCTTCTTGGCGCGGACCTTGGCAACGAGAGACCGAAGGAAGTAGCCGGCGTAGACTCCGTTCATGCGCCCCCGCTCGAGCTCGTCGGCTCCGGCCGACAAATCGTACGGCACGGAGATCGCCACCGCCGCTGAAACCGATGATGCGTTCTTCGTTCCCTGCTCCCCGAGGTATTTCAGGAGAATGTTTCCTCCGAGAGAGAATCCGATGGTCATGATCGGGCGGGTCGGGAACCGCTCGCGGAGCAGTCCCAAGACGAAGCCCACGTCCTCGGTTTCGCCGGAGTGGTAGAAGCGAGGCGCCCGGTTCGACTCTCCAGAACAGCCGCGGAAGTTCAGCCCCACAGCACGCAATCCATGGTCGGCCAACGTCAAGAACGTCTGGACCATGTAGCCCCTCCTCGTGTGGCCTTCCAGCCCGTGAAGCACGAGTACCAGGGGCGCAGAGGGATCGGTCTCGGGCATCCAGGCCAGGTCCAAGAAGTCTCCGTCCAGTGTCTCGACTCGCTCGGTCGTGAGCATCCCGAGTGGCGCTGCCCTCAGGAACTTCCCCGCAAGGGTTTGAAGATGTGCGCCCGCCAACCATCGGGGAGGCGCATAACCCCGGGGGGTCCACGTGGAGCCGTCCCCGGCGTCGGTTGGTAGCCCGGCCCCGGTTGGTAGCGTGTCGGTCACGATCCGCCGGCAGCGGTCTGTGTCCACGGAGGGGCCAGACTCAGGATGCGATCATACACGGGGCAGGCGGGATCGTGGGATCCCGGAAGGAATCCGATGCTCAGGAGAAACTCTCGGGTGATCTCACCACCCGTGAAGCGAAACGTCTTCTTGAACAGCCGCACCCAATCCTCCTTCGACTTGGGATGGTGGGACGCCAGCCAATTGGCGAAGGAGGTGTGAGATTTTCTGAAGCTCAGGATTACCCCTGCGTTGTGGATCGCGGCCTCGATTTTCAGCCGATTGCGCACGATACCCGCGTCGTTCAGGAGACGGGTCCGGTCGGCGTCGCCGTAGTTGGCTACGACCCCAACCTCGAAGTTGTCGTAGGCAATCCGGAAGTGCTCCTTCTTCTTCAAGATCGTGAGCCAAGACAGGCCGGCCTGGTTGATCTCGAGGACGAGCCGTTCCAAGAGGCGATCGTCATCGGTGACCGGAAACCCGTATTCCTCGTCGTGGTAGGGACCATGAAGGGGGTGACTCTCCGCGATCGTACAATAGGATTCCAATACTGGTGAAGGTTCGATCATGGGCAGAATGTAACCATGGCCACCAGGGTCCTGGATGGCGCGCGTCGCGCCTATAGTTTCGGAAGCGTGACCCCGACCTGATCCTGGTACTTACCCTGCCGGTCCTGGTACGCGACGCTCGGTTCCTCGTCGCCCTCGAAGAAGAGCAGCTGGGCGATCCCCTCGCCTCCGTAGATTTTCGCCGGGAGGGGCGTCGTATTGGAAATCTCGAGGGTCAGGTATCCAGACCAGGTAGGCTCGAGGGGCGTTACGTTCACAATGATGCCGCATCGGGCGTAGGTGCTCTTCCCGACGCACACGACGAGGACGTCCCGCGGAATACGGAAGTGTTCCAGGGTTCTCGCCAGAGCGAAGGAGTTGGGTGGGATGATGCATTCGGTCTCGTATACGTCGACAAACGAACGTTCGTCGAAGTTCTTGGGATCGACGATCACGTTGTGGACGTTGGTAAAGACCTTGAAGTCGGCGGCCACCCGAATGTCGTAGCCGTACGAAGACAGGCCGTACGATATCGTGCCGTCCCTTACCTGTCCGGGCTCGAAGGGCTCGATCATTCCGTGCTCTTCGGACATCCGTCGGATCCAATGGTCGCTCTTGATGGGCATATTCGGCGTCGGGTTGAGGGAAGAAAGCGTCTCCTGCATGGGCAGAATAAGCGCTCCGGGGGACGAGCACACCCCCTAAGTCGGCCCCCCCGAGCGCCGATTATACGATCGCTCCCTTGGAGACTGCAAATTGGGGCTTTCAGGGCTCAAAAGAGCGGCCGAAAATCGGGTTGACACTCGTTCGAGACTCGGAATACCTTACGGAAGTCAACAAGTGAACGATTTCACAAGCCAGGTCCAAAGGCCGCCATGTCGGGATCATACATCCCGCTTCTGATCCTGTTCGGTGTTTCTCTCGTGAACGCGCTTGGAATGGCTGTCGCCTCTCATATTCTGAGCCCTCGGCGACCGACCCCGCAAAAGTCCATGGCGTACGAGTCGGGGATGATCCCGCTCGGGGATACCCGCCTTCGTTTCTCGGTGAAATTCTATATGGTCGCGATCAGTTTCATTGTCTTCGATCTCGAGACGATCTTCCTGATCCCCTGGGCGGTCGAAATGAGGGAATTGGGGTGGGGACCGTTCCTGGCCGTCAGTATTTTCGTCGCTATTTTGGCCTTGGGACTGGTGTACGAGTGGAAAAAGGGAGGTCTCGAATGGGATTGAGAGACGACGAGGGCAGAGATCCGCTGAGCCTCGATGAGGTTCAAGCTGCAGGCCAGACGGAGGGGCGAGAGGGCGGACTTCTGGGGTTCGGAAGCCCTACATTCCTCACCACGAAAGTGGATTTCGTGGTCAACTGGGCTCGCCGAAATTCGCTCTGGCCGATGCCTTTCGGCACCGCGTGCTGCGCCATCGAGATGATGGCTTCAGCCGCCTCGAATTTCGATCTCGCCCGCTTCGGAATGGAACGCATGGCGTTCAGCCCCCGCCAGGCCGACGTGCTGATTTGCGCAGGTCGGGTTCCCTACAAGCTCGCCCCTGTATTGCGTCGCATCTGGGACCAGATGATGCAGCCCAAATGGTGTGTCTCGATGGGTGCGTGTGCGAGTTCTGGGGGGGTGTTCGATGTGTATTCCATGGTCCAGGGAATCGACACGATCATCCCCGTCGATGTCTACATCCCGGGCTGTCCGCCGCGGCCTGAGGGTCTCATCTACGGCTTGATGATGATCCAAGAGAAGATTCGTGGCGAGAGCTTGTCTGAGCACTACGGTCTCCGGGCAGAGGATCCCTCCCTTGTAGGGCGCCCGCGCGCTAGCACCGAGGAAGTCGAGGCGCTTGCGGGGCCCTTCGGAAACTCGACCCAGCAAGAGGAGCTCAGTTCACTCCCTCAGACGACGCGCCCAGAGCGGTCGGAGGACTTGCTGCCGTGAAGGCTTTCGAACGAGTGAGGCGGGTCTGATGGCGGACGAGAACGGATCCGCGTTCGACGCCGTCGAGCGAGGCCCCGAGGCTTCGGAGGCTCGTACGGGGACGCCTCGAAGCAGTGACGGCGATCCGGCGGGACACTCATCGGTGACGGCACTGCAAAGCCGTTTCGGGTCGACGATACTCCACCACGAAGTCCAGGCGGGCGATCAGCATGTCGTCTTCGTGGATGCTGCCCGTAATAGAGAGGTGTTGGATTGGCTGAGGGATGATCCGGAACAGCGCTATGATCTACTCGCCGACGTGACGGCCGTGGACTATGGAGGCGGAAAGCCGATACAGATCGTGTACCAATTGTGGTCGGTGGGACACAAGCAGGCGCTGCGAGTCAAATGCGAACTGCCTCTCGACGGGCTCTCTATCGACAGTGTGGTCCAGCTTTGGAACGCCGCAAATTGGCTCGAGCGCGAGGTCTACGATCTGTTTGGTGTCGAGTTCAGGGGCCACCCGGACCTCCGCCGGATTCTGATGCCGCAGAACTACGCGGAAGGCTATCCCCTCAGGAAAGACTTCCCTTTGCGGGGGCGCTTTTCCAGGGCGGAACAGACACGGCGTGCCCTGTCCCAGGACTACCACGACGACTACACGCCGGAAGCGTTGGAAGTGGGTGGTGCGCCGGGGCTCGCGCCCCCGGAGTCCTCTACGGAGAAGACGGAGGACACGCCGTGACCGAGAAGATTCTGGAGCTTCCCGACTCCGGCCTTCGATCGGAACCCATGCTTATCAATCTGGGGCCGCAACACCCCGCCACGCATGGTGTTCTGCGGCTCATCTGTGAGCTCGATGGCGAGACGGTGCTCAAGGTCACGCCGGACATCGGCTTTCTCCATTCCTCCTTCGAGAAGCTCGGCGAGTACAGGACCTGGAATCAGATCGTTCCGCTTACGGACCGCATGGACTACCTGGCGCCCCTCATGTACAACTGCGTCTACGTCATGGCGGTCGAGAAGCTCATGGGACTCGAGGTGACGGAGCGGTGCAAGGTCGTCCGCGTGCTCTGCATGGAAATGGACCGGATCTTCAGCCACCTGCTCTGGCTCGGGACCACAGCTATCGACGTGGGGGCCTTCACGCCCTTCCTGTACGCATTTCAGGAGCGGGAGCGCATCTACGATCTCCATGAGGCGTTTACGGGACAACGCATCACCACATCGGCCACCCGGGTCGGCGGAATGATGGCCGACCTCCCCGACGGCTGGACCGATTCGCTCCGAGACTTCGTCAGGACGTTCCCAAAAACGCTGGACGAGATCGACACTCTTCTGACCACGAACGGCATCCACCTCGGGCGCACCCTCGACATCGGAGTGATCTCCGGAGAGGACGCGCTCAACTACGGCTTCACCGGCCCGAACCTCAGAGCCTCCGGCGTGGATTACGATCTCCGCAAGGACAACCCCTACTACGACTACGAGAAGTACGACTTCGACGTCCCGATCGGCGAAAACGGAGATTGCTACGACCGGTATTTGGTGCGCATGGAGGAGATGCGTCAAAGCCTGCGCATCCTCGACCAGGCGCTCGACAGGCTTCCGGACGGGCCGATGGACGTCGCGGATCCGAGGGTCTCCTTGCCCAGCAAGACCGACTGCATGAACGACATGGAGTCGATGATCCATCACTTCAAGTTGATCACAGAGGGCATTCTGGTCCCAGCGGGTGACTGCTACTTCGCCATCGAGGGTTCGAAGGGGGAGCTCGGGATGTATGTGGTCAGTAACGGTGGAGACAAGCCGGTACGCTGGAGGATTCGCCCGCCATCGTTCGTGAATCTGTCTGTAATCGCCAAGCTGGCCGAAGGCCATTTGATTTCCGACCTGATCATGATCAACGCCTCTCTGGACATTGTGCTGGGCGAGATCGATCGATGAGTAAGATCCCCTTCAAGAATCCCGGCTGGGCGGGGAATGTGGGCGAGTACGATCTGACCGAGGAGCAGGTTCGGGGGATCGACTTCGTTGGGACCCGCCCACTGGAGGGGGCGCACGCCGCAACCTCCTCCACGTATCCCTTCATGTTGGAGGAAAAGGATCCGGAGGCACCCCTTTTCGAGGGGCCGTATGAAGCGCGTTTCGAAAAAATCCTGACCCGATACCCGACCAAGCAGGCGGCGCTGCTTCCCACGCTCAATTTGGCGCAGGAAGTACGGGGGCACGTCTCCCCCCGGACCATGGATCGGGTGGGGGAGCTCCTCGAGCTTTCATCTGCCTACGTGCGTGGGGTGGCGACTTTCTACACGATGTACAACAAGCGGCCGGTAGGGCGGCATCTGGTCCAGGTCTGCACCAATATCAGCTGCAACCTTTGTGGCGCCCAAGAAGTGCTCGAGGCTTTTCTGGAGCACACGAATACGAAGATAGGCGAGGCCTCGATAGACCGCGCGTTCACGGTGATGGAGGCGGAGTGCCTGGCGGGCTGCGGTTTTCCGACATGCGTCCAGATCAATTCACGGTATTACGAGAACGTGACCGTCGACGAGGTTCCCCGGATCGTAGCGCACCTGAGGCACCAAGACCTTGGCGTGGCTCTGCCGGGGATCCTCGGTGACGCGGCCTCCGCGGAGCTCGACGTCGGCCCCTCCTCGACCGAGTCGCAGGGCGAGGACTAACCGTGGGATACCCCTACAGCCACGAGAAGGAAGTCCCGATCCTCTCCGAGCACTTCGGCGACCCTGAGGCCCGCACGCTGAAGGGTTGGAAGGCCCGTGGAGGCTATAAGGCGCTGAAGAAAGCGTTGGCCATGAGTCCCGAAGAAGTCGTGGAAACGGTCAAGGCGTCGGGGCTGCGGGGTCGGGGCGGAGCCGGCTTCCCGACCGGGCTCAAGTGGAGCTTCATGCCCAGGGACAAGGCCAAGCCCCACTACCTGCTTTGCAACGCCGACGAGTCCGAGCCCGGAACCTTCAAGGACCGGGAGATCATGCGTTGGGTGCCGCATCTGCTTATCGAAGGGTGTCTCATCGGTGCCTATGCGATGGGCGCCGAGCACGTCTATATCTACTGCCGAGGTGAGTTCTTCGAGGCCACGCAAGTGCTGGCGAAGGCGGTCGAGGACGCCTACGAGGACGGGATTCTGGGCGACTCGGTGCTCGGCTCCGGGGAGAGGATAGACGTGACGGTCTTTGCCGGTGCGGGCGCCTACATCTGCGGCGAAGAGACCGGCCTCATGAGCTCTCTGGAGGGGCGTCGGGGCGAGCCACGTGTGAAGCCGCCGTTCCCCGCAGCCGTGGGCGCCTTCGGCATGCCGACCACGATCAACAACGTCGAGACTCTTGCGGCGATCCCGCCCATCCTTGCGAACGGCGGTGAGTGGTACCGCCAATGGGGCACTGAAGAGAGTCCGGGCACGAAGCTGTTCTGCGTGAGCGGCCACGTGAAGCGGCCGGGGAACTACGAGCTTCCGCTCGGCTTCCCGCTCAAGGATCTCATCTACGACGTGTCTGGCGGCATTATCGAGGATCGGGCGTTGAAGGCGGTCATCCCGGGTGGCAGCTCTGTCGCGCTTTTGTCCGCCGACGAAGCCGAGAGTTGCGCGCTCTCCTATGAAGGGGTGATCGAGGCGGGATCGATGCTGGGATGCGCCTCTGTGATCGTTATGGACGAGACCACCGACATCGTGCACCAGGTCACGCGCATGGCGGCGTTCTACGCGCACGAGTCGTGCGGCCAGTGTACGCCGTGCCGAGAGGGCACCGCATGGGTCACGACGATCCTCAAACGTATCGAGGACGGACGCGGCACGGAGGATGACCTCGACACATTGGTCGAAGTCACCGACCAGATGATCGGCACGACCATCTGCGTGCTTTCGGACTCGGTGGCCCCTCCGGTGCAGTCCTCCATCGAGAAATTCAGAAACGAGTATCTGGCGTTGATCCGGCGTGGCGAACGGGTGGGCGCCGCGTAGAGCGATGGCCAAGAAGAACACCAAGGTCGAGGGCGCGAAGGCCAAGAAGCCTGGGGTCGCCACGGTCGAGAGCGCCCAGGTCGAGGGGGTGACGCTCACGATAGACGGCCGGGAGCTCATGGTGCCCCAGGGGACGACGCTGCTCCAGGCGGCTCAGGGTATCGGCATCGAGGTGCCGCACTACTGCTATCATCCGGGCCTCTCCTCCCCGGCCCAGTGTCGTCTCTGTCTCGTCGAGGTGGAGGGGGCGCCCAAGCTGCTTCCGTCGTGTGCGACTACGGCGACGGACGGGCAAGTGGTCCTTACGCAGAGCAACGACGCCACTCGGATGCGGCAGGGCGTTCTGGAGTTCTACCTGCTGAACCACCCTCTCGACTGCCCCATCTGTGACCAGTCCGGGGAGTGCGATCTTCAGGACTACGTGTTCGCCGAGGGTCGGGAGCACGGTCGCGGGCGCGAGGCCAAGCGTGTCCTGGGGCGCGACGATTTCGGAGGAGACGTTCTCTTCTACGGAGACCGTTGCGTGATGTGCACGCGCTGCGTGCGCTTCATGGACGAGGTCGAGAAGAAGCCCCTGCTTACCGTGGTCGACCGCGGTGACCGTGCGGTGATCGACACCTTCTTCCACGAGGGATTAGAGCAGTCCGATTGGGCGGGGAATGTCGTTGATATCTGCCCTGTCGGTGCCCTCGTTTCAAAAGACTTTCTCCACAAGGCTCGGGCATGGGACCTCGAGCACACTGATTCGATCTGCCCCAATTGTAGCCAGGGGTGCAACATCGAGCTGCACACACGGGACAACCTCGTGCACCGCATGAAGCCCCGGACGAACCTGGACGTGAACGGGCACTGGATCTGCGACTACGGGCGTGGCCGGTACGAGTGGCTCAACCGGGGTGACCGGCTGGAGGCGCCGGTCGTGCGCGCCGAGGAGCGTAACACGGCGATGGGCTGGACTGCTGCCCTGGAGACCCTGAAGGCGCAGATCGACGCCTTGGGCAAGAGCTCGGTGAAGGCAGTCGTGTCGCCCTTCTGGTCGAACGAGGATCTCGGGGCGGTCCAGCGTCTGGTCAAGACTCTCGGCGGCGGCTCAGTCGTCTTCCGTTCTCCGCGTGCCGAGGAAGAAGTTGCGCTATCGGGGTACGAGGGACTGGCCCGCCGCAAGGCCCTGGCACCCAATGGACGGGGTGCGGAATTGCTCGGATGCACCAGGGTCGGCGACGACGCGGGGCAGGGAGGGCTGGAGGATTTAGCTGATCACGATGGTGTGGTTCTGATCCTCGGGGACGCACTCGATGATCAGTCCGAAGGCTTTGCCCCCAAAGCTTCGCTGGTGGTCTATTTGGGGGCATACACGTCTCCGGCTCTCGCCACGGCGGACTTCCAGCTCCCGGTCACGACGTTCGCGGAGCAAGAAGGGACGTTCACGAATCATGCTGGCCGGGTGCAACGGTTTTGGCCTGCCCTGTCAGGGCCGGGAACGGCCCGCCCGGCGTGGCTGGTGGTAGGGGCCCTCTTGGGAGCCCTCGAAGATGAGGAGGGGCCGAGCGGCGTAGAGCAGGCCTTCGGTCTCCTGGTCAAGGCCGTAAAGTCCTATAAGGGACTGGATTACGAGACGATCGGCGCCCAAGGTGCGCCGTCCGGGACCCGCGTACCGGTGCCGGGGGACTGACGTGGACACTCCGATCACCGGTCTGCCGCTCCTCGTGTCCTCATCACTCATGGTCGCCATCATGTTCGGCGTGGTGATGGTCACCGTGGCCTACACGACGTTGGCCGAGCGACGGATTTCCGCGTTCATCCAGGACCGCCACGGCCCCAATCGCGTCGGACCGCTCGGGTTGCTGCAACCGATTGCAGACGGCCTCAAGACCCTGATCAAGGAAGAGGCGCTTCCTGGGGGGGCCTCGAAGTTCTACTTCATGCTTGGTCCGGTGCTGGCGATCGGTCCCGCGCTCGTAACGTTTGCGGTGGTGCCTTTCGCGGCGCCGCTCCCCACGCGCTGGGGGGTCGTCGACATGGTGATCGCGGACGTACCGATCGGCATCCTGTACATTCTCGCGTTGAGCTCCCTCGGCGTGTACGGGATCGTCATCGGGGGATGGGCGTCCAACAACAAGTACGCCTTCCTGGGCGCCCTGCGGGCTTCTGCGCAATTGGTGAGCTACGAGGTATCCCTCGGCTTGAGCCTGATCGTGGTGTTTATGATGGCCGGTAACGTCACGCTCACCGAAATCGTTTGGCAGCAGCAACAGCTGGGCATCTGGTTCGCGTTCCCGTTGTCTTTGGGTTTCATCCTGTTCGTGGTATCGGCCTTCGCGGAAACGAACCGATTGCCGTTCGATATGCCCGAAGCCGAGTCGGAGCTCATCACCGGCTATCACACGGAGTACTCTGCGATGAAGTTCTCGATGTTCTTCATCGCCGAATACGGGCACATGGTGACCGCGTCGGCCCTCATGGCCACACTCTTTTTCGGTGGGTGGGATCTGCCCGGGTCATGGGACGATGCCTTCTGGTACCAGGGTGAGCTGATCCGGGGCTTCGATGAGTCCACCGGTGCCCCCATCGCCGCCGCTCCGGCCGTTTGGAAGACATTGCTGACCTTCGCCGCCTTTGCAGGTAAGACGGCGTTCTTCCTGCTACTCTACATCTGGGTTCGGTGGTCGCTGCCACGTTTTCGCTACGATCAGGTGATGCAGCTTGGGTGGAAGATCATGCTGCCCACGGCGTTGGCGTACCTCATGGTCGTGTCCGCAACGATTCTGATCCTGGATCAGGTCGGAGTTTCCGGATTCGCATTTGGGATGTGGCTCACCGGCGTGAGCGGGATCTGTACGGTTGCGTTCGTCTTCTTCTTCGATCGTGGCCGGATCATCGAGGGTGCGGCGGCGTCGAAGCATAGGCCTGCCCCGCCAACATCCGGCGGCCAGGGTTTGGTCTCCGGTGAAGGAGCGACCGCAGGTGACTAGAAAACAGATTATATGTAGATATCTAAGAAGTTATGGGGTAATAATATGGCCATAACGACACGAGTCATATCGAGACCGGAGCGTGGGCGGCGCTCCTACCTACGGGCGGCGTTCAAGGGGATGGCCCTGACGCTCCGCCACATGCTGAACCCAAAGAAGGTGACACAGCAGTATCCGGAGGAGCAAACCGAGCTGCACCCCCGGTGGCGAGGCACCCACCGCATGGAGGTTCACGCGGACGGGCGGCCCAAGTGTGTTGCGTGCGGTCTTTGCCCGACGGTGTGTCCGGCAAACTGCATCCGGCTGGTCGGTGGGGAAGACGACCAGGGCAACCGGTACCCCATCGTCTTCGAGATCGACGAGTTCCGATGCATTTTCTGCGGGATGTGCCAGGAGGTGTGTCCGGTCGAGGCCATCCACGTGGGATGTGACTTCGAGAACGCCGAGTACACGCGAGACCGCTTCGTGTACGACCTCGATCGGCTGATGCAACAGGACCATCCGACCGCGCTGCTGTGGGACCCAGCCGACCCTCTTAGCGAGTGAAGGCGCGTGGCTGAAGTCCTTTTCTTCGTTTTTGGGGCGGTAGCGGTTGGGAGCGCGGTGGGTGTGGTCGTGGGGCGCAGCCCGGTGGCGAGCCTGCTGTTCATGGTGGCGACCCTGGCCAGCACGGCGGGGATTTTCGTGCTTCTGGAGGCTCACTTCCTCGCGGCGGTCCAGATCATGGTGTATGCCGGCGCGATCATGGTGCTCTTCCTGTTCGTGATCATGCTGCTCAACCTGGGGCACGAGTACCAGCGGGACATTCGGGGCAACGTCGCGATGGTCGTTGGGTTTGCGGTGACGGGTGGCATGGGTGGGTTGTTGGCTCGACAGCTGGGAACCGGTACCGCTGGTCTGGAGACCGATCTCGGCCCGGGTAACGCGATCGATGCCGCGTTGCTGGAGCAGGGGGCCGTGGGGGCGATAGCACAGCCGCTCTTCACGGACTACGTGGTCCCGTTCGAGCTCACCGGCATCTTGCTCCTCGTGGCCATCGTTGGCGCTCTCGTTCTAGCCAAGCAGGAGTCCTGAGGTGCTGGCCGAGTCTCTGGTCCTGGCGGGGATGATCTTCGTGCTCGGAACCCTGGGAGTGATCGTGCGCCGAAACGTGATCATCATGTTTCTGTGCATCGAGCTCCAGCTGAATGCGGTGAACCTCACGTTCGTTGCGCTTTCAAGGTTCGTAGGCATCGAGGGTCAGGTCTTCGTGTTCTTCGTCATCGCCGTCGCGGCGGCCGAGGCCGCGGTCGGTTTGGCGATCATCATATCGATTTTCCGGCACTACGAGACGGTTGATGTGAACAACTTCAACCTCCTCAAGTGGTGAGCCGGTGCCGCAAGTGGGTCTCTTTCTGATGCAGGCTGCCGGGCTCGAGGGGTCACCCACGGCGTGGGAACCGATCCTTCCGGGTCTCATCATTTTGTTGCCGTTGTTGGGCTTCGCCGTCAACGCCGCCCTTGCTTTGTCGGCGGCGTGTAAATCGGCTGGTGCGGTTCGAGCCGGTGGGGAATTCGACTTTTTCGAGAACGGCCGGCCCGCCACGCACAGCCTACCCACCTGGGTGGGGCCCGGGGCGGTGCTCGGAGCTTTCCTGCTCACCCTGGTGAACTTCATCGGGATGTTCGGTGCCGATCTGCACGAACCTGTGATCCGCAGCTATTGGTCGTGGATCACCGCGGGTGAGAATCTTCTTTCCGGAGCCGGAGATCGACTGGACGTGGCGGCCGCGATCCAGCTCGACCAGCTCTCGATGATCATGATGATGATCGTCACGGGCGTGGGGTTCCTCATCCACGTGTTCAGCGTCGGATACATGCAGGACGATCCAGGTTACCCCCGCTATTTCGCATACCTGAACCTGTTCATCTTCTTCATGCTGGTGTTGGTGATGGGCGCAAGCTATCCGATCATGTTCATTGGCTGGGAGGGTGTGGGGCTCTGCTCGTACCTCCTGATCGGATTCTGGTTCAGCGACGAAGCGAAGGCTTCCGCGGGGAAGAAGGCGTTCATCGTGAACAGGATCGGTGATCTGGGCTTCCTGCTTGCGATTTTCCTGTTGTACGTGGTTTTCCAACGCGTGGACTTCGCCGGCATCTTTAGCCAGGCCGAGGCCGTCTTCGAGTACGGGGGCCCAGTGATCACGTGGGTGACGCTGTTCTTTCTCATGGCGGCGGTCGGTAAGAGTGCCCAGATCCCGCTGTTCGTCTGGCTGCCCGATGCCATGGCCGGTCCCACGCCCGTATCCGCCCTCATCCATGCAGCCACGATGGTGACGGCCGGGGTCTACCTGGTCGCGCGCTCATCTGTGCTCTTCGCCCTCGCCCCGTTCAGCAGCGCCATGGTGGCAGGCGTGGGTGTGGTTACGGCGCTCTTCGCCGCGACCATCGCCTTGAGGCAGAACGACATCAAGAAAGTCTTGGCCTACTCCACGATCTCCCAGTTGGGCTACATGTTCTTGGCTGTCGGCGTGGGGGCCTATACGGCGGGCATCTTCCATCTGATGACGCACGCCTTCTTCAAGGCGCTCCTGTTTCTGGGCGCGGGCGCCATCATCCACTCGATGCACCACGCACTGCATCACACGAACAAGGACTGGGACGCCCAGGACATGCGGAATATGGGTGGCCTCAGGGCGTACATGCCGATCACGTGGATCACCATGTGGATCGCAACGTTGGCGATCGCAGGGATCTGGCCCTTCGCAGGGTTCTTCTCGAAGGACGAAATCATCTGGATGACGGGTGCGATGGCGGGCGCGGAGAATGCGCCGTACGCCGGCCTCTACACAGTCTACTGGGTCCTGGCGTTGGCCGCGGCCATGCTGACCGCGTTCTACATGACACGGCTGATGGTCATGACCTTCCACGGCGAGAACCGGACCGGATCGGCGGAAGCCGAGCATCTCCATGAAGCTCCCAGAACCATGTGGATTCCTCTAGCGATCCTTGCCGTGCTGTCCGTCTTCGGAGGGTGGATCAACGTTTCCACGGATGTTAGCGAGTCCTCCTTGGGTGGATTCGGCTGGCTTCCGATGGGTGAGTGGCTGCATCGTTGGCTCGAACCCGTCACCGAAGCCGCCCATGGGATACAAGAGGCCAACCTGGGCGAAACAGCAGTGGCCGCCCCCATCTTCGGGGGCGGGGAGTGGGAGTGGGGACTCATCTCGTTCCTGGCGGCTCTGGCCGTGATATGGGTGACCCTACGGCTGCTCGGGAGCAAAGAGGTGCCGGTGGCGGCCGAGGATGCCGAGCCGACGGGGTTCTCTCGGATCCTCTACAACAAGTGGTACGTCGACGAGTTTTACCACCGATGGGTGGTCGATCCCGTCCTGACCACCTCCAGGGTCCTGTGGCGCTTCGTCGATACCAAGATCATCGACGGGACCGTCGATCTGGTGGGCAACGGGGTCCGGGCGATTGGGTGGCTGGG
Organism: Longimicrobiales bacterium; assembly: GCA_965249775.1. Taxonomy (GTDB): domain Bacteria; phylum Gemmatimonadota; class Gemmatimonadetes; order Longimicrobiales; family Gaopeijiaceae; genus UBA822. Next base: position 798,358 of record OZ252253.1, on the reverse strand, counting down.
GAGCCTGCTCCATACGGGTCAAGTGAACACCTACGCGTTTTTCGTGACGGTGGGCGTGCTGGCCCTCCTCCTGGTGATGGTGTTCTAAATGTTGGACGCAACAGCCTACGAGAGCTGGATCCTACACGCACTGATTTGGCTTCCGCTCCTCGGGATGATCCATGTACTCTGGGCTGCCGAGGATCGGGCCAAGTGGCTGGCCCTGTGGTGGAGCCTTCTGGTTTTCGTCCTGAGCGTGGGACTGTGGTGGGCCTACGATCCGGATGTGGGCGGCGGGTATCAGCTCGCGAGCAGCATACCGTGGATCGCCGAGTGGGGTGTGAACTACGCGCTCGGCCTCGACGGGATCAGCCTGTTCATGGTCATGCTGAGCACCTTCACGACTCCGCTCGCCATCCTTGGGTCGTTCAACTACATCGAGAAGCGACAGAAGGCGTTCTACGCGCTCATGCTTCTTCTCGAGGTCGGGGTCGTGGGAGTGTTCTCGGCCGTGGACCTGTTTCTCTTCTACGTGTTCTTCGAGCTCACGCTCGTTCCCATGTACTTCATCATCGGAATCTGGGGAGGAGAGAGGAGGATCTACGCCGCGATAAAATTCTTCATCTATACGGCGGTTGGATCCCTCCTGATGCTGGTGGGGATCCTATACATATACGCCCGGGGCAAGGCGCTGCTCGGCGTGGCGTCCTTCGCCTTTGTGGACCTGCTCCAGATTCCACTGACACCGACAGAGCAGATGTGGTTGTTTGGGGCATTCGCGCTGGCGTTCGCGATAAAGGTTCCCGTTTTCCCGTTCCACACCTGGCTGCCGGACGCCCACGTGGAGGCGCCGACGCCGGGGTCCGTCGTGCTGGCAGCGGTGCTGCTCAAGATGGGGACGTACGGGTTCGTGCGGTTCCTGTTGCCGTTCTTTCCGGTCGCGGCTCAACATCCGACCGTGGTTACCGTCATGCTTACGCTGGGTGTCGTAGGTATCATCTACGCATCATGGGTGGCGGCGGTTCAGCCTGACGCGAAGAAGCTGGTGGCGTACACTTCCGTGGCACACATGGGCTTCGTGGTCATCGGCGTATTCGCCCTCAACGTGAATGGGCTCCAGGGCGGATTGATGGTCATGATCTCCCACGGGATCTCCACGGCGGCGCTCTTTCTCCTGGTCGGCATGCTGTATGAGCGCCGCCATACCCGCCTGATCGAGGACTTCGGCGGTATCGGGCGCGTGGCACCCTGGCTGGCCACCGCGTTCGTTATCACGGCGCTGGCGTCGATCGGGTTGCCGGGCACGAGTGGGTTCGTTGGGGAGTTCCTCACGCTTCTCGGTACCTTCGAGCTCCATCCAGGCATGGCCATCTTTGCGGCGAGCGGGGTCATCTTTGCCGCCTATTACATGCTGCCGATGGTGCAGAGTGTCTTCCTCAACGCGTTGGACAAACGGGAGAACCGGCCGGTCCAAGACCTGTCCCGCCGCGAGGTGGCTATCTTGGCGCCAATGATCGCTCTCATGATCGTGATCGGCGTGCATCCGACACCACTGCTGCGAAGGATCGAGCCCAGCGTCCAGATGGTGCTCGAGCGCGTGTACGCTGCGGCCCCGCCTGGTGCGGCGCTCATCGAGTCCGGTCCGGACGAGTCGTTGGCGTCGGTGGCAAGCGATGCGTCGATCGACGTGCCGACCGTAGATCTCGACCGCAGCGCATCCGGCACCGGGACGGAGGAGTAGGGCTGAATGGAACTCGATTTCAGCAATCAGGCGCATTTCATCGTAGCGCTTCTGCCGCAGGTCATCCTGTCGGTGTGGGGAATCGTGATCCTCCTGGTCGGCGTGAGTTTCCGTCGCCCCGATGGTTCCGGGACCGCGGTCGACCTGGGATGGCTTTCCGTGGCGGGGATACTCGCGGCGGCTCTTGCGAACGGATGGCTCTACAGCGTCACCGAAGTGGGCACGCATTCGATGATCGCCCTGGACCGCTTCGCGTTGTTCTCGAACTGGATTGTTCTCTCGGGCGCCGGGATCGGAATCCTGATCAGTCAGAGCTACATCAAGCGGCAGGGCCTTCAGGAGGCAGAGTTCTACGCGTTGCTGATCTACTCGACCGTGGGATTGATGCTCATGGCCGCCGCACGCGATCTCATCGTCGTCTTCCTCGGCCTGGAGATCATGTCGGTCGCGGTGTACGTGCTGGCCGCCATCAACCGGAGGGATCCTAGATCGGCCGAGGCCGGCCTCAAGTACTTCTTGCTGGGTGCTTTCTCCACCGGGTTCTTTTTGTACGGGATCGCGCTCGTGTACGGGGCGACGGGCAGCACACATATTTCCGCTATCGCGGATTCCGTCGCGGATGGAAGCGCGCACGGGGCGCTTCTCGTGTTCGGTATAGCGCTGCTCACGGTCGGATTCTCTTTCAAGGTCTCCGTGGTTCCGTTCCACATGTGGACGCCGGATGTCTATGAGGGAGCACCGACTCCGGTTACGGCCTTCATGTCGGTTGCCGTCAAAGCAGGCGCGTTCTTGGCGTTCCTTCGTGTCTTTTCAGTCGCCTTCGAGGGCGCCTATGATAGTTGGTGGGCGATTCTGTGGTGGCTGTCCTTGCTCACGATGGTGTTCGCCAACGTCATCGCCACGGTGCAGGTCAGCATCAAGCGGATGCTCGCCTATTCCGGGATCGCACACGCGGGTTACCTCATGGTGGCGATCGTCGCCGCCAATGAAACGGCTGCCGCGGGGCTGCTGTTCTATCTGCTGACCTACACGCTGATGAATATCGGGGCGTTCGGCATCGTAATACTGGTATCGGGCCAGGGAGAGGACCGTCTCCGGATCGAGGACTATGCCGGACTCGGTTGGAGGCAGCCGCTACTTGGCGTCCTTTTCACGGTTTTCCTGCTGTCGCTGGCCGGTTTTCCCGGAACCGGAGGGTTCATGGCGAAGGTCTTTCTCCTTCAGGGTGCGGTGGAGGCCAATCTGCTCTACCTCTCGGTCGTCCTGGTGCTCACGACGGTGGCCTCATACTGGTATTACCTGCGCGTGGCCTGGTACATGTGGATGAGGGATGCGGCTCCCGGGGACGCAGCCGATCCGATCCAAATACCCGTCGCCATGCGCCTGGCCTTGGTCACAGGTGTGGTCCTGATCGTGTATCTCGGCGTGTTTCCGGGAGCGACCTTGGAATTCGCCCGGTCGAGTGTCGGGGGACTTTCCGGTGTGGGCCCGGAGTTGATCGGTCTGACTCCATGAAGGCGGCCCACTGTACTCCTTCAACAGCCTTCTGATTCCATGTCGGCGCCTGAGCACATTTTCCGCCAGTACGATATTCGCGGGCTTGTCGACACTGAGCTGACCCCCGAAATCTGTGAGAGCGTCGGGCGTGTCTACGCCACATCGGCCTATCGCAATCTCGGCCTAGCTCCTCTCATCGCCGTTGGGCAGGACAACCGGCCCTCTTCTCCGGAGCTAGCCGAAGGCTTGATCCAGGGGCTCACCAGCTCCGGCGCCGACGTCATCGATATCGGGACCGTCCCCACGCCCACGCTCTATTGGGCGGAGAAGACCCTTCCAACGGATGGGGGTATCCAGATCACGGGTTCCCATAACCCACCCGAATGGAACGGCATCAAGATGACGCTCGGGGCGATGCCGGTGTACGGTGACCAGATCCAGGCGTTCAAGCACGCCATTCGTCAGGGGGAGTTCAGAGAAGGTACAGGGACCTCCGAACGCTCAGATGTCCTGGATCGATACGTGGCGGATCTGGCGGGACGATTCGATCTCTCGCGGCCGGTCAAGGTCGTGTTGGACTGCGGAAACGGCGTCGGATCGCTCGTCGGCGTCGAGTTGCTCGAAGCGCTCGGCGCAGAGGTCGTTCCCCTGTATTGCGATTCCGACGGGACGTTCCCCAATCACCATCCGGATCCCACGGTGGACGAGAACCTCGCGGACTTGATCGCGACGGTGCGCCGCGAGGGGGCCGAGCTGGGCATCGGGTTCGATGGAGACGCAGATCGTATCGGGGCGGTCGATGAAGACGGCCAGATCGTTCGCGGAGACCTCCTGCTGTTGCTGTTCGGCCTCGACATCCTCCGCCAAAGGGGACCGGGGCAAAAGCTCGTCTTCGACGTAAAATGTTCTCAGGTTGTTTCGGACGAGTTTTCAAAGGCCGGCGGGGACGCGATCATGTGGAAGACCGGGCACTCGCTGATCAAGGAGAAAATGAGAGAGACCGGCGCGGCACTTGGGGGCGAGCTTTCCGGCCATATCTGCGTGGCCGACAATTACCTCGGGTTCGATGATGCACCTTATGCTGCCTGCCGGCTAGTGGACCTGATCGCACGGTCTGGGCGTAGTCTTTCGGAGATGGTTTCCGACTTTCCGGTGTACGTGTCCACGCCGGAGTTGCGCATTGAGGTGACCGAGGAGACCAAGTTCGAGATTATGGAGGCGGCTCAGAATCACTTCAGGGAGACTCGAGACGTGATCGACGTCGACGGCGCGCGGGTGAAATTCGACGGTGGATGGGGTCTCCTCAGGGCGTCTAATACACAGCCGATCCTGGTGGCGCGCTATGAAGCCGAAACGGAAGAGCAGCTGATCGCGATTCGCGGCGAGATCGAAGCTTGGCTACGGACGCGAGGAGTGGCAGTATGAAGGCTGTTGAGCAGCCCTCTAGGCTTCTAGGCTCGCAGACTTTGGCAACGGAACGGATAAAGTGAAAATCCGAGAAATTCGAGGCGGTCGTCTCCTGGTCGTTCTGGCCATCGCGTTGCTGACGATCTCACTCGTCGGGCGCGTCGCCGCGAACGTCTATATCGAGATCCTTTGGTTCGATTCCCTGGGATACTCGTCGGTCTTCTGGACTCGGGTTTTTTGGACGTGGGGCGCGCGCCTGCTGGGAGGCGTGCTGGTGGGTGTCGCCTTCTTCTTCACCCTGCGGGTCATCGCCCGTTCTCTCGGCGGAGTCAAGATCAAGCGTCGGGTGGGTGATCTCGTGATCTCGGAACAGATTCCCGAGACCTATGTGGCTTTGGGCATCGGCCTATTTTCTGTGTTGGGGGGGGCTTGGTTTGGCGCCGCCATCCCTGAGAACGTGGGCCTTGGTGTTCTGTTTTTCCTCAACGCACCTGAATGGGGCGTGACGGATCCTTACCTGGGACGGGATCTGACGTTTTTCGTCCTCTTGTTGCCGCTTCTGAGGTTGGTCACGGGCGCCGCGCTCATTGTGGCCTTCCTCGTCCTTACGCTTGCCGCTGGGGGATATGCCGGCACGGGGGCGCTCCAGTGGGGGGGAAAGCGGTTCGTAGTCGAGGATCAGCCCCGGAAGCACCTGGGGGTTATCATCGCCGTGTTCTTCGTCGTGTTGGCAGGGCAGTTCTGGTTGGCCCGCTACGGACTTCTTCTCGACGGGACGTCCGGCGTTCAGGGGACCTTCGGCTTTACCGACGCAGAGGCTCGGATGCCCGCGTACGCCTTCCTAGCTGTGCTCGCTCTGTTGGTGTCCGCCGCTGCGCTGTGGAGCAGTTTCAAGAATCGCCCGCTGCCCCTCATCGCAACGTTCGGGCTCTTGATCGTGGGAGGGCTGGGCGCGGGGCAGGCGTATCCTTCGTTCATCCAGCGCTTTCGGGTGCAGCCCAATGAGCTCGAGCGGGAAACGTCGTTCATTGAGGAGAACATGCGGTTCACCCGGATGGGCTTCGGCCTCACGGATCTCGAGCGGCGTGAGTTCGACTACGAGCAAACCACCGCCGTGGATTGGGAGGCGGCGGCCTCCCAGTTCCAGGGTCTGCCGGTTTGGAGCTCGCAGGCGCTACTGACGACCTACCGTGAGTTGGAGGCCCGCTACCCGTATTACGACTTCTCGGGCGTGACCATTGATCGTTACGAGGGACCGGATGGGCCGGTCACGGTAGCCCTTTCCGTGCGGGAGTTGCTCCAGCGCGGCATTCAGGATCCGAATTGGCAGAACCTGCATCTTCGTGACCGCTACATCCGGGGCCTGGGCGCGGTCGTCAGCGCGGCGACCGACCGCACGCAGGAAGGGCGTCCGTCGATGTTCGTGTCCGGGGGCGTCGAAGAGAACATCCCGCCCGAGTTTGCTGCAAGCGAGGCCACACCGGCGGGGCTCAAGCTGACCCAGCCGAACGTCTACGTAGGAGCACGGCGCCAGGAGGGTTATGCGATTGTCAGCCCTGGAGGTCCGGACGATGCAACGGGTATGGACGGCGGGCCGCGGCAGCCCGGGATCGACTTCCCGGCAGGCATCCAGCTCAGCTCGCTCCTGCGGAATCTCGCCCTTGCTTGGCGCGTCAGAGATTTGAGCCTGCTCTTCTCTTCGGAGGTGAACCGAGACAGCCGCTTCGTGTTCCGAAGGGATGTCATGGAACGCGTTGGACAGCTTTCCGGGTCACTTCTCAGTTACCCCGAGGACCCGTACCCGGTCATTCACGAGGGACGGATCGTCTGGATTCTGGAGGGGTTCACGGAGACGCGCTCGTTCCCTCTGTCGACCCTTCACAATCTGGACGCGGGAAGGCCTGTCCGGTACGCTCGGAACAGCGTGAAAATCACAGTAGACGGACTCACGGGCCAGGTGAATTTCTACATCATCGACGAGAGCGACCCGTTGCTCCAGGCGTATGTGGGGTCCTTTCCGACGATGTTCAGACCCCTGAGCGACATGCCGCAGGGGTTACGCGATCACATCCGCTACCCTCGGACTCTACTGAGCCTCCAGGCTCGGGTCCTTTATCAGTACCACCAGGAGACGGCGCCACTCTTCCATGGACAGCAGGACGTCTGGACCCTGCCCCAGGAGTTGGCTCAGAGTACGACTCCCGTGCCCTACCAGCCGGAATACGGACTGTATCGGCTGCCGGGAGAAGCAGAGGAGGACTTTCTTCTTACCTCCGTATTCGTGCCACAGGGCCGGCAGAATCTGACCGCCATCTTGACCGCCTCGAGCAGCCCCGACCGGTACGGCGAGCTCGTTCTGTTCGATGTGCCTGTCGAGGATCAGGTGCCCGGGCCCCGCCAGGTGGAGGCGCTGATCGAGCAGGATCCGGTCATCTCGCAGCAATTCTCGCTTTGGAGAGGCGCAGGAAGCCAGGTGTGGACCGGGCATCTGCATCTGGTACCGGTCGGCCGCACGCTCCTCTACATGGAGCCCGTGTTCCTGGCAGCCGAAGAGGACGCGATCCCCGAGTTGCGGCGTTTCGTCGTGAGCGACGGGTACCGTGTCTCGATGGAGGAAACGCTCGACGACGCCATCCAGGCGTTGGCTCAGATCGCTGACGCTTCCGCCCCTCAGTTGATTCCCGCCGAAGGCTCGTCGGATCTCCCCTCCCTCGCCTCCCTCGGCACCGAACAGTGGCCGGCTGAGGCGCTGGGTCTGCTCGAGGCGGCGGATGCCGCCCTGCGGACCGGAGACTTTCAGGGATTTGGTGAGGCGCTCGACGAGCTCCGGGCCCTCCTCGAGCAGCTTTCCGCGGGTCCCAACAACGAGTAGCACGCTGCCTTGATCCCCTCCTTGAGGGTTGGTAGGTTCTCCGGGTTCTGCTACTCAGTGACGTGCGGGGCCTGCGGCGTCCCCACTTCTTCACATCGACTTCATGAACATCCACGAGTATCAGGCCAAAGAAATCCTGCGGGCGTCAGGCATCCCGGTGCCCCCCGGAGAGGTCGCCACGACGCCTGACGAGGCGGTGGCGATCGCAGAGCAGTATTCAGGGACAGTAGTCGTGAAGGCTCAGGTTCATTCCGGGGGACGGGGCAAAGCAGGGGGCGTGAAGCTGGCCAAAACCACGTCCGAAGTCCGTGAGCATGCCGAGAATATTCTGGGCATGACTATTGCAGATTTCACCGTAGAAAAGCTTCTCATCACCCCTGCGGAAGACATTGATACGGAGGCCTACGTGGGCGTCCTCGTCGATCGAAAGGCTCAGGCCGCCACGTTCATGGTGTCGGCTGAAGGCGGGATCGACATCGAGGAAGTCGCGCACACCAATCCGGATGCTATCCGGAAGCTCACGGTCGATCCACGCTACGGCCTGATGCGTCATCAGGCGTACGGACTGGCCGACTCGCTCTACGAGGACCAGGACTTGGTGAAGCAGGCCACAAAGATCATCCAACAGCTCTACTTTGCATTTACGTCGAGCGGTGCGTCGATGATCGAGATCAATCCTCTTATCACGACCAATGCGGGCGAGGTCAAGGCAATCGACGCCAAGATGAGTCTCGACGACAGTGAGCTATTCAGGCATCCGGCGCTCGTCGAATACAGGGATCTGTCGGCGGAGCCGCCCGCCGAGACCAAGGCCCGGGAAGCCGATCTCAGCTACGTCAAGTTGGACGGGAACGTGGGCTGCTGCGTCAACGGAGCCGGGCTGGCCATGGCCACTATGGATCTCGTGAAGTACCACGGCGGAGAGCCGGCCAACTTTCTCGATATAGGTGGGTCATCGAATCCGGAAAAGGTCGTGTCCGCGCTGGAGATTATCACCTCGGATTCGAACGTGAAGGTCATCCTTATCAATATTTTCGGGGGGATAACCCGCTGCGACGATGTGGCGCGGGGCATCGTCGAGGCGACGACACAGACCGATACCGAACCCCCTGTTGTGATTCGCCTTACCGGGACCAACGAGCAGGAAGGGCTCGACATTCTTGCAGAAGCCGGATTCTCGGCGTTTTCCTCAATGGATGATGTGGTTGAGCGAGCCGTGGAGATGGCGAGACCGTAGATGGCGATCTTTGTAGACGAGAATACACGGCTTGTGGTTCAAGGAATTACGGGACGGGATGGGTCGTTCCACACGCTTCAAATGATGGAGTACGGGACCGCAGTGGTTGCGGGTGTCACACCGGGGAAGGGTGGCCAGACTTTTCAGAGTTCTGACGGGGTGGGAGTGCCGATCTTCAACTCCATGGAAAAGGCGGTAGCCGAGACCGGAGCCAACGCCTCTGTGGTGTACGTGCCACCGGCCTTTGCCGCGGGTGCGATCGAGGAAGCCGCGGATGCGGGCGTCGCATTGGTTGTGGCCATCACGGAGGGGATCCCGGTGCAAGATATGGCCCGAGCGCACGCCTTCGCCCGGGATCACGGCGCGCGGGTCCTCGGGCCCAATTGTCCTGGCGTCATCTCTCCGGGGAAAGCAAAGGTCGGTATTATTCCGGGCGACATCGTGGCGCCTGGACCGGTGGGCGTCATTTCTCGCTCGGGGACGCTCACGTATGAGGCGGTGATCCATCTGACCAACGCCGGAGTCGGGCAGACGACTTGTGTGGGGATCGGCGGTGATCCGCTCATCGGAACGAACTTCGTCGATGCCCTTCATGCGTTTGCCGACGACGGCGATACCGAAGCCATCGTCATGATCGGGGAGATCGGGGGCACCGACGAACAGGAGGCGGCCCAGTGGGTGAGTGAGAACCTGGATCTCCCGGTCGTGGGATTCATTGCCGGCCAGACCGCTCCCCCAGGCCGCCGCATGGGCCATGCCGGCGCGATCATCAGTGGTTCCTCGGGGACCGCGGAAGAGAAAATGAAGGCTTTTGAGGAGAACGGTATCGCCGTAGCCAAACGCCCTGTCGATATCGCGGGGCTCATTCAGGGTGTGCTTCCTGCTTGAGTTTACCCGATCCCCATCGGAGGGCTAAAGGCTGTTGAAGGAGTACAGCGGATGAAGGTCGCTGAAATGCTTCAGCGCGGGGCAATCCTGGTTCCGCTCGATGCCTCGGATCTCAGGTCGGCTCTGACGAGTACGTTCGGAGCCGTCTCTGGGGTCTCGGGTGAGGTGGCCGAGAAACTCGCCACGGATCTCCTCGGGGGCGCATCCGGAGAGATCCATCGAGTACACCAACGTGTCGTCGTGGCTCTTGTGGAGTCCGATGCCGTCGAGGAAATCTGTGCAGTCATCGGCGTTTCACCACTTGGGTTTACGACGGATGAGACCGACGGCACATCGGACGTGCGTGCCACCGAAGGAGGCGCCGACGATGCTCCCCGAGACAAAACCGACTCCGAGGCGCTCATGGTACTGATGACCGCCCGTCGGTTCGTTTCTCTACGAGATCAGATGCTCCCGACCCTGAAGCGGTTTCTCCGCGAAGAAGAGAACGTGGCCCCCATCTTGAGCGCGGGATCCGCCGATGACCTGATGAGGTTGGCGGGATTCATGGACCTCGATCCGCATCAGAGTCTTCTCGTGGAGGACGTGGTCGAGCCCATCCAGTACCGGGTATATGCAGATACGCCATACTCCGAGGTAGTGGATCTCATCGTTAGAAGGGAGCTACAGGCAGTGCCCGTGGTGGGCGAGGACTACGAGTTCCTGGGTGTCATCACGAGTGGGGACGCGATGAAGGAGCTCGTATCGCAAGCCCGAGTGGAGAGCGTCAGCGGGAGTTCTGCGAGCGACCGGCAGGAGCCGACGGCGAGGGAAATCATGACTCGTACGGTGATGTGCGTTTCGGAAGAACAGAGCCTGATCGAGGCAGCGTCGATCATGGTGAACAGGGACGTCGAACAGCTCCCTGTAATCCGGGAGGGACAAATGGTCGGCTTCCTCACCCGTGTGGAAGTGCTTCGTTGGCTCTTCCCCAGTCCCTCGGTCAAGCAAGAGGAATAGCCTTTTCTAAGAGGAATACAAATGAGCCTTACGCTCGCAATCATAAAGCCTGATGCGGTGCAGGCCGGTAAAGCAGGAAATATCTTGGCCCATCTCGAGGCTTCCGGCTTTACGGTCAGGGCGTTGCAGATGACCGGGATGAACACGGTCCAGGCTGATGCGTTCTACGCCGTCCATAAGGAGCGCCCGTTTTTCGACTCCCTGGTGAGCTTCATGACATCGGGTGCCGTCATCCCGATGGTGTTAGAGGCCGAAGATGCGGTTGAAAAGCTTCGTACGGTAATCGGCGCCACCGATCCAACTGAAGCAGATGATGGAACAGTTCGCAAGCTGTTTGCGGAATCGAAAGAGCGCAACGCGATCCATGCGTCAGATTCGGACGAAAACGCGGCGGCGGAAATCGCTTTTTTCTTTTGCGATCATCAACTCCTCGGCCTCTGATCACCCTCTTCAGCCAGCTGTTCGCGGGCCTTTCCCTGACCTTGCTGCGCGTTGACTCCCCCTGGGGCTTGGGATAGCTTTTTCGACCATGCTCAAACTCGATTTGCTCGACTTGGAGCGTCGACGGTCGCTGCGAGTCGAGGGGCGGATCGAGGCGGACGAGGACCTCTTTGAGGGGCTTGCGTTCGCGAATGAAAAGCCCTTCAACGTTGTTTTGGAGGTCAGTTGGGCAGGGTCAGGCGAGTTGGTCGTGAGGGGTGGCGTGGTGGGTACGGTGTCCCAGGATTGTCGCCGGTGCCTGGATCGGGTTGAGCGGCAAGTCGATGTCGATATCACGCTTCTTTTCGCGCCGTCGGATCTGCTGGAGGAGGACGATAGTGAGACGTACCGCCTCGAGATGGGGGTTCGAGAGATCGACCTCGAACCGTACATTCGTGACGAGGTGATCCTCGCGATACCCGCGTTCGCCGAATGCCGGGTCGATTGTCGCGGTCTGTGCGCCGGCTGCGGTGAGAATCTGAACGAGTCCGAATGCAAGTGTTTGCCGGGAGGCATGGACCCACGATGGGGTGCCCTCAGAGCACTCGAGAATAAGTGAGAAAGGCCGATGGCTGTCCCGAAGAAGAGAACTTCGAAGCAACGCAAGCGTAAGCGTCGCACTCATTACAAAGCTGACCCAGTGGTTACGAATTCGTGCTCTCGATGTGGTGATCCCAAGACCCCTCACCGAGTGTGTCCAAGCTGCGGGTACTACGGTGGAGAGCAGGTGCTGGACCCGGACTTCGACTGACGGGACTGATCGACGTGCGGATTGCTCTGGACGCCATGGGCACGGATGCGGCCCCGGCGGTCGAGGTGGCCGGCGCCGTCAGCGCCCTGAAGAATCCTGAATCGGACTTCGACGTCATCCTCGTGGGGGACTCCGATGTGCTCCAGGCGGAGCTCGCCAAGCACACTGGATTTCCGACCGATCGACTCAGCATTGTTCACGCCTCTGAGCGGGTCTTGCCGGGTGAGCCGCCCTCGACGGTCCTGAGGCGCAAGCCGGATTCCTCCATCGCCGTCGGCGTGGGCCTTCATAAGGAAGGCGAGGCCGACGCTTTCATCAGCGCAGGCTCCACGGGAGCGGTCATGGCGGCATCGCTTCTGATCCTCGGGGCCCTCGAAGGGGTGGATCGTCCGGCGATCGGCACGGTGGTGCCGACGGCAGGCGGTCCGCTGTTGCTCCTGGATGCCGGGGCGAATGTCGATTGTAAGCCGCACCAGCTCGTTCAATTTGCACACTTGGGTAAGGTGTATGCACAGGACTTGATGGCGATCGCCGATCCCCGCGTCGCGCTTCTCAACATCGGCGAGGAGCCGAAGAAAGGAGACGAGCTGGCCGTGGCCGCGTACGAGGCTTTGACGGCAAGCGATCTCAACTTCGTCGGAAACGTGGAAGGCCGGGGCATTGTTGAGGGTGGATGCGACGTTTTGGTGTGCGACGGATTCGTCGGGAACGTGCTTCTCAAGTTCTACGAATCGGTGGCGAGCTTCATCGTGGGCCTACTGACGAATGCGCTGGGCGACGCCAAGGCGAGCGAAGATCTCGAGGAGGTTTTCCGGTTGCTGGACTATACAGAGACCGGCGGCGCGCCACTGCTCGGGGTCAACGGAATTCCGATCATTTGCCACGGAGGCTCACCGCCGAAGGCGATCGAGAATGCGATCCGTGTGGCCGACAGGGCCGCCAAGGCCTCGATGGTCTCTCACTTCGTGAGAGAACTGACCCAACCCATCGAATCGGGTAGCACGGTTTGACTGCGGCAAAGCCCTTCGTCGAAATCGTGTCGACGGGGCGGTATCTGCCGGACCGCGTGGTGACGAATCGAGACATGGAATCGATCGTCGAGACCTCCGATGAATGGATCTTCGAGCGGACGGGAATCCGGGAACGCCGCATCGCGCCGCCAGACATGACCGCCGCGGATATGGGGGCGTCTGCCGCGCGATGCGCCCTCAAGCGAGCCGGTTTGACGCCCGAAGACGTGGACATCTTGATCGTTTCGACCGCAACGCCCGATCGCTTGCTTCCCTCTACTGCCTGCGACATCCAGGCTCTCCTCGGGGCCACGAAAGCGGTTGCCTTCGACGTATCAGCCGCCTGCACGGGATTCATTTATGCGCTCACGGTAGCGGAGGGTTACCTCTCGACGGGTCGTGGCGAAGTCGCTCTCGTGGTCGCCACGGAGAAGTTGAGTGCCATCGTAGATTGGGAGGATCGGACCACGTGCGTGTTGTTTGGTGACGGAGCGGGCGCCGCAGTCGTTCGGAGCTCGGAGGGAGAGAGGGGTATCCTGGGTACGCACCACCAGTCCGACGGAGAATTGTCGGATCTCCTCTACCGGCCGGCGGGTGGAGCGGCCATCCCGATGGACGAAGAGGTACTTCGGGATCGAACGCATCTTTTGCGGATGGCGGGCCGGGAGGTCTTCAAGCATGCGGTCCGTGCGATGGCAGGTAGCTCCGCACAGGCTTTGGAACGATCCGGCTGGCCGCTGGAGGACGTGGACCTGGTGTTCCCTCATCAAGCCAACATCCGAATCATCAAGGCGACCGCGCGCTACGCGGGGCTTCCGATGAAGAAGGTGTTCGTGAACGTCGACCGATACGGAAACATGAGCTCTGCGACTATTCCGGTGGCGATGGACGAGGCGATCGAAGAGGGACGGCTGCAGCCGGGTATGAAGCTCTTATTGGTAGCGTTCGGGGCTGGATTGACGTGGGGCGCTATGGCTGTCCGCTGGTAGCTCTTCCAAGGATCACCTTCCTAACCATGTGCCTCGCACTGCTCTTCCCAGGACAGGGATCCCAACACGTCGGGATGGGTCGTTCTCTGGCGGGCGCCTACCCCGAGGCCGCCCGTGTGTTCGAAGAAGCGGATGACGTTTTGGGGTTCTCCATCTCCAAGCTCGCTTGGGAGGGGCCCGAGGAGGATCTCGTGCTCACGAAGAACGCCCAGCCGGCAATGCTCGTCCACTCCACCGCAGTATACAGGGTCATCGAGGGCCGGCTCGGGGCCGTAGGACTGGCCGCGGGGCACTCCTTGGGGGAGTTTTCTGCCCACGTCGCGGCGGGTACGCTCGATTTCGCGTCCGCCGTGCTCACCGTGCGCTTGCGTGGAGAACTGATGTACGCCGCGGGAGTGGAGCGGCCCGGGATGATGGCGGCCGTGATTGGACTGGACGATGAAGCCGTAATTTCGGTCTGCGAGCAGGCGGAGAACGAAGCAGGCGTGTGCGTCCCCGCAAACTTCAATGCCGCGGGCCAGGTGGTCATCAGTGGAGACCTGGCGGGGGTGGAGCGAGCCATGGAGCTCGCTATGGGGGCGGGCGCCAAGCGCGTCGTCCGGCTGAGTGTTTCCGGAGCGTTTCATTCGCCGCTGATGGCGCCGGCGGCGGCGGAGTTCGAGGATCGACTCGCACCGTTGTCCTTTCAGGATCCCGCCTTCCCCGTCATCGCGAATGTTACCGCGGAGCCGGTATCGACAGGAGACACCGCAAGGGCGTTATTGGTGCGACAACTCACTACGCCGGTACGATGGGCGGCCTCTGTCCTGCGCATGGCCGACTCCGGTGTGGACCGCTTCCTGGAAGTGGGGCCTGGATCTGTCTTACGTGGACTGAATCGGAGGATCGTAAGACGCATTCCGTGCGCTTCTCTTGGTGAGCCGGAAGATTTCGAAGCATGGGAGCCTTGAAGGGGTCATCGATGAAGGAACTCGACGGTCAGGTCGCGTTGGTCACGGGGGGCTCCCGTGGTATCGGACTGGCGATCGCTCAGGAGCTCGGGCGCGCCGGGGCCAAAGTGGCCGTCGTCGCCCGGAACGGGGAGGCCGCGGAGGCTGCGGCGGTCTCGCTCGAGGGTGCGGGACACAAGGGCTACGCTTGTGATGTCAGTGAATCAGCAGCGGTCAAAGGGGTCGTCGACAAGCTTGAAGAGGAGTTGGGGCCGGTCGACATCCTGGTCAACAACGCGGGGATCACCAGAGACAACATCTTCATACGAATGAAGGAAGAGGAATGGGACGAGGTCCTCGCCGTCAATCTCAAGGGTGCCTTCAACATGACGCGCGCCCTCGCGCGTGGGATGATGAAGCGGCGAGAGGGCGTGATCTTGAACATCACCTCTGTGGTCGGAGTCGTCGGAAACGCCGGCCAGGCGAACTACGCCGCCTCCAAGGCCGGCCTCATCGGGTTTACGAAGAGCATCGCCAAGGAGCTCGCACCACGGGGCATCCGCTGCAATGCGATCGCGCCGGGCTTCATCACGACCGACATGACCGCAGAGTTGCCCGAGGCCGCGGTGGAAGAGTTACATTCGCGGATTCCGCTTGGGCGTTTTGGCGATCCTGGAGACGTGGGTGGGCTGGCGCGCTTTCTTGCGGGACCTACGGCCCGCTACATTACCGGCCAGGTCGTTGCGGTAGACGGAGGGATGGCCATTTAGGGTGATCCAGATCCGGGGTGATCAGATCGACCTAACACGTATGGACTCACTTTTTCGGAGGCACCATGGCTGACAACACTGCCGCGAAGGTCAAGGAAATCATCATCAACGAGTTGGGAGTGGATCCGGAGAAGGTCACTCCCGAGGCTTCCTTCGTGGACGACCTCGGAGCCGATTCTCTGGATACCGTGGAGCTCGTGATGGCCTTCGAGGAAGAGTTCACCATCGATATTCCGGACGAGGATGCGGAGCAGATGCGCACTGTGGGCGAAGCGATCGCATATATCGAGAAGCACGAGGAGTAGTGAGTCCGCTCGGACCTCCCTTGTCAAGGTGTTTTGGCGATGAGCGATAGCCGTCGTAGGGTAGTTATTACGGGCCTTGGGGCGATCACTCCGGTCGGGAACGACGTTCCGTCAACCTGGGGCGCATTGCTGGCAGGCGAGAGCGGGGCCGGACCCATCACCATCTTCGAAACCACAGAGGAATACGTTACCCGAATCGCTTGTGAGGTGAAGGACCTCGATCCGCTCACCTTCCTCGAAAAGAAGGAGGTTCGCCGGTACGACCGTTTTGCGCAGTTCAGCGTCGGCGCTGCCGTCGAAGCCATGCGAAGCGCCGGGCTCGAGGGCGCGCCCGAGGGTGTGGCCGGCGAGCGCTTTGGGGTGATCTTCGGCAGCGGAATCGGCGGCATCTCCACCATGGAAGCCCAGCATGATCAGCTGCATGCCCGTGGCCCAAGCCGTGTAAGCCCTTTTTTTATCCCCATGTTCATTCCAGACATTGCGGCAGGCCTGATTTCGATCCGCTTCGGGTCGCGCGGGCCGAACTATGCCACTGTGTCCGCCTGCGCGTCCGGCGCCCACGCGATCGGGGATGCGTTCCGGTTCATTGAGCGGGGTGATGCCGACATCATGATCGCCGGGGGAGGTGAGGCGACAATCACTCCTCTGGCAGTCGCGGGTTTCGCGTCCATGAAGGCGCTATCTACGAGAAATGACGATCCGGCTGCCGCATCCCGCCCCTTCGATGCTGGTCGAGATGGGTTCGTCATAGGCGAGGGAGCGGGTTGCGTCGTCCTGGAGGCCTTGGACACTGCGGTCGCCCGCGACGCCACGATCGTGGCCGAAGTGGTCGGATACGGTGTGTCGGCGGACGCTTACCACATCACGATGCCGGCACCGGAGGGAGAGGGTGCCCAACACGCTATGCGCATGGCCATGGATGACGCAGGCGTTGTTGCGAAGGATGTGGATTACATCAATGCGCACGGCACGTCGACTCTCGCCAACGACCGGAACGAGACGGCAGCGATCAAGCAGGTTCTTGGGGATTCGGCGTATTCGGTGATCGTGGGCTCCACGAAATCGATGACGGGCCACCTGTTGGGGGCCGCAGGCGGCGTCGAGGCCGTCATTACGGCTTTGGTATGTCAGCAGGGCCGGATTCCCTCGACGACAAACTTGACCGATCCAGATCCGGATTGTGACCTCGACTATGCCCCGCATGGTGTCGTCGAACGCCCGGTAGACGTCGCCCTATCCAACTCCTTTGGATTTGGCGGGCACAACGCTTGTCTGGCGATCCGGGCCTGGGGAGGGGAATAGGGGCCTGTTGATGACGTGGGGTGCGGCCGCGCGAAGGGGTCTTGCGGAGGGGCGACGAAGATGGGCTCGATGAAGATCGGCTTCGGATACGACTCGCACCGCTTCGACGAGGCACGTCCCCTGGTTCTGGGAGGCGTCCGGATTCCGGATCACCCAGGTCTTCTGGGGCACTCCGATGGGGATGCCATCGCCCACGCGGTTGCGGACGCCCTTCTTGGCGCAGCGGCTTTGGGTGACATCGGTCGGCATTTTCCCTCCTCCGAGTCCCGGTGGAAGGATGCAGATTCCATGGAGTTGCTGGCGCGTGCCGTCGAGCTCATCGGGGAGTCCGACCTTCGAGTCTGCAATATCGACGTCACGGTAATCACCGAGCAGCCCAAGATCGCCTCCAACGCGGAGGAGATGGCAGTGCGGCTCTCCGAGGTGCTTGGCACCGCTCCCGATGCGGTTTCCGTCAAGGGGAAGACAAACGAGGGTATGGGCTGGATCGGGTCTGGCGAAGGCATGGCAGTGCATGCCGTGGCGCTGCTGGAAGGGTCGGAAGACGCGCCTTGATCTCTCGGCTCGTCGATCCTCTCGGTAGCTCGAGAATTTCTTAGCCTACTAGAAGACGGAGCATCCGAAGTGTGGGACCAGCTTCTTGTCTGGGTACGGGACGCCCCTCCTTTCCTGAAATATGGGCTGCTGGGCCTAGGGGCGGCCGTCGAGAACGTCTTCCCTCTGATTCCGGCCGACACGTTCGTGCTCCTGGGCGGTTTCTTGGCTGCCCGAGAAGCCGCCAGCGCGGAAGTCATCTTTTTCGTGACCTGGACAGCGAACGCGTTTGCCGCAGTGGCGGTCTACACGGCGGCCTACCGATACGGCGATTCGTTCTTCCAGACTCGGCTGGGCACATATCTGCTCAATCCGAAGCAGGTCGAGATCGTCCAGAGGTTTTACCGGCGTTGGGGAGCCGCGGCGATTTTTTACACGCGGTTCCTGCCGGGGCTGCGGGTGGTTGCGCCCGTATTTGCCGGCCTCATCCGCCAGCGCCCACTATCGGTGGTGTTCCCCCTGTTGCTGGCTTCGGCGATCTGGTACGGAGCCCTCGTCTGGGTGGGAGCATTCGTTGGACGGAACGTCGACCAACTCCTGAGGACTCAAACGCGTCTCAACTGGACGTTGGCCGGTATCGCGGGGGTAATCTTCGTGCTGGTGGCCTGGTGGTGGGTACGATCTCGGCGGAGCTCAGTAGCGGATACCGGCCCGGCGTCTGGGCTAGGAGCGCATGGTGACGAACCGGAACAATCGAGTGAATGAGGCGATCGAATTTCAGGCTGAACTCTACGCCGATTATCTGAACTTCGAGCGTGGGTTATCCCCACTCACTATAAGCGCGTATGTCCGGGAGCTCGAGAAATTCATCGCCTTCGCGACCGAGAGAGGACGGCCCGATCCGGCGGCTGTGGGGGGGGATGATGTACGAGACTATGTTTTCCACCTCAGCGACCTTGGGCTGGCCGCGACGTCGGTTCGACGTGCCCAATCGGCCCTGCGTACCTACTTCGGGTTTCTTTTGGAGGAAGGCGCCCTGGAGAGCGATCCGACGGAGGGGCTTCAAAGCCCCCGTGTCGCCCGGCCGCTTCCGAGCGTCCTCGATGCCGCCGCCGTCTCTGCGCTGTTAGAGGCGCCTCGGTTGGATTCGCCCGTGCACTGGCGTGACCGGGCGATCCTGGAATTCCTGTACGCCACCGGAGTGCGTGTTTCGGAGCTCGTGGACCTGCGCATGACCAATCTTGATCTGGAAGAGAGATTATGCACCGTTTTCGGGAAGGGCTCCAAGGAGCGCATGGTTCCGCTCGGGCGCCCGGCTTCGGTGGCTCTTTCGCGATACCTCCAAGAGGTCAGACCGGCCTTGGAAAAGGGCAAGAGCAGGGGGTGTGTCTTCCTGAATCAGCGAGGAGGTCCCCTGTCCAGGACAGGCGTGTGGAAGATCGTAAAGGCCGCCGCGCGCTTGGCAGGGCTCGAAGGCAGGGTGTCTCCCCATGTGCTTCGGCACACTTACGCGACGCACCTGCTGGAGGGTGGTGCGGACCTAGTGGCGGTCCAGGAACTTCTGGGTCATGCGGACATTTCGACGACCCAGATCTACACGCACCTGGATCGTAAGTATCTTCACGACATCCATCGCAAGTACCACCCCAGGGCGTAGCAGAACCCGGCTAGCGAATTGCGCTCGCGTCCACAGGGATGTTTCGCTGCGCCCTCAACCGATCTGCGGCTGCGAACAATTCGGCTTGGGTCTCGACTTCACCCAAGAGCCGAATGGCCTCTGCGAGGATTGGATCACGGCGCGCTCGAAGCTCCATGGCCCGACCCATCATGTCCATCCGTCGTGCAATACGCTGAACGATCAGGTACTCCAGGTATCCCCGCACCTCACTGTCATCCAGAAATCTGCGGTCGGCCCCCTCTTCGGCGAGCCCGGTCAAGAAATCTTCGAAGGTGGCGGGATCGATCGCAGGCATTCTGCCCTCATCCCGGAGCCGCTCTGACTCATTGAAGGCGAACTCCTCGATACGGAGGCTCACCGGCACACGGGCACCGGCGGCCTGGGAGGTGAATTCGCGTTCGAGGATCGTGAGCGTGTCGTTTCTGATCACGAGATCGGGGAACACCCCGCCTCCAGCGACCAGTTCACGCCCGCCTTGGGTCGTGACCATGGGAAACGTGTTTGGGTCTTCGGGCAAGGGGTTACCGCGGGCCGTCCGGGGCCGATGGAGGGACCTCCCGAGCGGCGTGTACCACTCGCCGGTCGTAAGCCGGAGGTTACATGTATCGGTGAGCCTGAACACGTTCTGAAAGACCCCCTTTCCGAACGTCCGCCTGCCGATCACCAAGGCTCGGTCATGGTCCTGCAAGGCCCCGGCTACGATCTCTGAGGCCGATGCCGAATATTGATCGACGAGAACGATCACCGGTTTGCCGGGGATGCGGTCCGCGGCTTCGGCGGTCCATTGTTCATCGAGACTGCGGCCGGATTGGCCGGGGACACGACTCTCAGCGCTGGCGAGACGGAGCCCTTCATCGAGGAAAAGGTCCGAGATACTGAGGGATTCGTCGAGGTATCCTCCCGGATTCCCCCTCAAGTCGAGGATGAATCCCCGGGCGCCACTGAATCGGGAGAGGGCATCCCCCACTTCGTCGGCCGAGCCGCGAGCGACCCGGTCGAGCGCGATGTAGGCGACGTTCGAGCCTACGATGTCCGACTGCGCAGCCGAGACATGAACGCTGTCTCGGCGCACCGTCGGCCTGAGCGGAGTGGTGAGTCCTTGGCGGGCGATCGAAAGATCCACAGTGGTCCCCACTTCGCCGCGGATTGCATTGGACGCGTCCCCAGTGGTCCATCCGTCCGTGCTCTCTTCGTTCACCGCTATGATCAAGTCTCCGACCTGGAGGCCAGATTCCTCGGCGGGCGTATCCCGAAATACGGCGGTGATGGTGATGACTTCATTGAGGGTCGTGATCTGAACCCCGATGCCAGCGTAGTTACCTGTATTGTTCTCCTGAAAGTCGTCGAATTCAGCAGGCCTGAAACATTGCGCATAAGGGTCATCGAGTTCTCGGATCAGCCCGTCGACGGCACGGTGCCAGAGAGTCGAGTCGGAAAGCTCTCCGAGGCCGTAGTCACGGATGGCCTGGAAGACGCTCAGAAACTCCTGAGCTCCCGGGGCTGCCTGCCCTCCGGCGCGGCGCCGGTCGGCGTTGTCCTGTGACTGGCCTGCCGAAGGCAGCGCCAGAACGAGGGCCAAACTCAGGCCTAGTACGGTCTTACGGATCATCGTCTCACTTTCAGTGCAGGCAACGGTCACGAGGCTCGTCCAATAACCCCATGCAATCCTGCCTCGTTCCGGCCGAGACGCAAGGGGCTTCGGCTTCGAGGGCCGAATCCTTACCTTGTCGATAGACAGTCGAGAACCGTTTTATTCGACGTGCTCGGGAGACGTCGCTCATGATACGACCGACAGGAGGGGCTCAACTACGGGTGGGGCTTGCCCAGTTCAAACCCACGAAGGCCGATGTTGTGTCTAATCTCTCCGGGATCCGTGAGGTGATCACCGAGCAGGCGGGGGCGGTCGACCTCCTGGTGTTCCCCGAGGCCGCTCTGACCGGTTACTTCCTGGAGGGTGGCGTTGCCGAGGCGGCCCGTTCGGCGACGGACGTCGCGAAGGGACTGGGCCCGCCACCCGAGGGGGCGCCCGATGTGGTGCTCGGCTTCTTCGAGCGGCATCGTCGAAGGCTCCACAACAGCGTCGTATATCTGACACCCGGTGAGCGAGGGTTCGAGGTTACCCACGTCCATCGGAAGATGTTTCTGCCCACCTACGGCGTCTTCGACGAGGGGCGCTTCGTGGAGGCCGGAAAGAGGGTCCGAGCGTTCGATACCAGGTTCGGACGTGTAGGTCTCCTCATCTGTGAGGAAATGTGGCACTCGCTGCCGCCCACCATTCTGGCAGTGGGGGGCGCGGAGTTGATCATCGCCGTAAGTGCGTCTCCAGCACGAGACTTCAGTCCGGGTGGGGAAGGGCGCCCCCACAACCTGAGCCGGTGGGACGCCTTGGCTCCAGCTACGGCGGTCGAACACGGCGTGTTCGTGGTCGTAAGTCAGCTCGTCGGCTCCGAGGGGGGGAAGGTATTTCCGGGGGGATCGATAGCGGTCGGGCCGGACGGCTCGGTGCTGGCACGAGGTCCGCTCTTCGAGGCCGGGGTGACCGTGGCTCAGCTGGAGGCGGCTGATCTGGACCGGGCCCGAGTGGCCTCCCCTTTGTTGGCCGATCTCGAGCGAACACTCCCTCAGCTGCAGCGGGCGTTGAGCGACGCGCAACGCTCCGATCAGGCACCCGCATCGGACAGCGCCGATCTGGACGACCCTGATTCGGACCGCGCGGATCCGGACGGGGCTGATTCGGACGCAGGTGAGCTCGGGCTCGAGCAGGTTGGCTCGACGGCACATAAGCCCGCCCATCCGGACGACGACAGCCTACTCGATCTGGATATGCCCCTCGTCGAGAGCGCTCTGCTGGAGTTCATCCGGGAAGAAGTCGTTCGTCAGCGCGGCTTTGAGCGCGTGGTGATCGGTCTATCCGGAGGAGTGGACTCGAGCGTGTCGCTCCTTTTGGCGGTTCGCGCTCTCGGCCCCGAGAACGTGACGGGCTTTCGCCTTCCCTACGCGACGTCCAGTCAGGAGAGCTTGGACCATGCCGCTCTCGTTCTGGATGCATCCGGTGCCGAGGGTCGCACGATCGAAATTACGGAGGCGGTTGACGCCTACGTACAGAAGCATGAGCCTGACCTTTCGCCCCTCCGCCGCGGGAATCTGGCGGCCCGCCTCCGGTCCGTGATCCTGTTCGACCAATCGGCCAAGCTCGGAGCGCTCCCGCTAGGCACAGGAAACAAGTCGGAGCGCCTCCTGGGATACTACACTTGGCACGCGGATGATTCTCCGCCGATCAACCCGCTCGGTGATCTCTTCAAGACGCAGGTCTGGGCCTTGGCCAGGCACCTCGGAGTGCCCGAGGTGATCATCGACAAGCCTGCGTCAGCCGACTTGGTTCGTGGTGTGCACGACGAGGACGAGCTCGGTATTTCCTACCATCGCGCCGATCCCATCCTTCACTGGCTTCTTCATGGATATACGGCCGACGAGCTCAAGAGAGACGGCTTCACTGAAGGCGACGTGGACTGCGTCTGGCGTCGACTGTCGGCGACTCACTGGAAAAGAGAGCTACCCACGGTCGCGATGCTTTCATCCACCGCGATCGGGGAATTCTACCTTAGGCCGGTCGACTACTAATCCAGTGCGCCGATGCCCGATCCAGGCGCTCGCCTGAACGCAGCCCTAGAAGGCCGCTACGCCATCGAGCGTGAGCTAGGCGAAGGCGGCATGGCGACTGTCTATCCGGAGGTGGCCGTCTTCTCGTTCAGGCTACGTAATCTGCCCTCGCTCACTACGTAATCCGACGTATGATATCGGAGCTCGATTGAACGCATCTTCCCATTGACACTCATAGCGTCAATGGAGGGAGCTCAAGTGAAAAACCGCACGCACCTCGTGATGCCGCTCATAATGGGCTCGCTTCTTCTCCAACTGGGCTGCGGCATCCTCGGACCAGAGGCGGCGCGTCTAGAACCCAGCGAGCTTTGTAGCGATCACGACGGCTCGGCCATCGCGACATTCGAGGATCCCCGACTGGCGGAGGAGCTTGTGAAACAACTCCATGTCGGTGGCTCCGGGGATCTCACCTGCGACCTCGTATCTGGGCTGATGCGCTTGGATACCGGCCCTACCGATTCGGATATCGGCCCTTACTATATCGTGAGCCTGGTGGGGGTCGAAAACCTCACAAGCCTGACGTTCCTCAACCTCGACAACAACCAGATTAGCGACATTGACCCGCTAGGCGGACTCCCAAGCCTGAGGAATCTCAACCTCGGTTGGAACTCGATTAGCGACATCAGCGCACTGAGCGGGCTCACCAGCCTGACGGACCTCGATCTCAAACTGAACTCGATCACTGACATCAGCGCACTGAGCGGGCTCACCGGCCTGACGGACCTCGATCTCAGAGGGAACTCGATCACTGAGATCAGCCCGCTGAGCGGGCTCACGAGCCTGGACTACCTCGACCTCGGATTCAACTCGATCAACGACATTAGCCCCCTGGGGGGACTCACGGCCCTGGATGAACTCCTCCTCCGCAACAACTTGATCACCGACATCAGCGCACTGAGCGGGCTCACGAGCCTGACGTGGCTTATCCTCCAAAACAACTCGATCACTGATATCAGCCCGCTGAGCGGGCTCACGAGCCTGACGGACCTGCGTCTCTGGAACAACTCGATCACCGATATCAGCCCGCTGAGTGGGCTCACGAGCCTGAACTACGTCGACCTCGGATCCAACTCGATCTCCGACATCAGTGTGCTGAGCGGGCTCACGAGCCTGATGGGCCTCAGCCTCGGATCCAACTTGATCACCGACATCAGTGCGCTGAGCGGGCTCACGAGCCTGGCGAGTGGGCTCGACCTCAGCAACAACTCGATCAGTGATTTCAGCCCGCTGCACGCGCTCAATGGCGTTACGTCGCTCAACCTCGGCGGCAACTCGATTGCCGATATCAGCACGCTAGGCGGGCTCACGAACCTGACGAGCATCTCCCTCGACCACAACATGATCACCGACATCAGTGCGCTGAGCGGGCTCACAAGCCTGCTTGGAATTGACCTAAGCTACAACCCCGGCCTCACGGACATTCAACCTCTGCTCGACCACCCAGGGCTCGGACTGAACGGCGCGGTCGATCTCCGGTCAACCAACGTGAGTTGCACCGACGTGGCTGCGCTGGAAGCCAAGGCGTACGTGATCTCCGACTGCCCGTGACCAGCCGCCAGATCCCCTGGCTTCGCGTTTTCGTGGAAGGGTGTGGTGATCGTCCTCCGTGTCGAGGTCGTAGGGTGTGGGGAGCCCCGGACAGCAGGGAGGGAAGGAGCCCTCGCGCACATAGACCGAAGAGTCTACCCCGAGGAGTCCCGAGGAGTCGCCCTCTCACGCCACATCACCCGACTCCGGTGACTTTCCGCCGAATACTTTCCATCAATGGAAGGGGAGTGAGCTCTCCATCGACAATGGAAGCGAGCTCCTCCTCTCTCTCCCAGTGAGCTTCGATTTCGGCCAGCTCGAGCTCGAGAAGGCGCTGCTCGACCGTGTCGTTGGCCGCGATCTCCAAGGCGATGGCGCCGGTCCTTTGGAGATCGCCGAGCCTGCGTCCCTCCTTGACAACGATGCGCGTGAGGTCTTCCGGGCTCCCGGCTTCTTCGATCAGGCGTGTCGCCGATCGGACACGCTGCTCCGATGCACCGGTGTGATGGTGATAAGCGAGCAGCCGCCGCGAAACGTATTCTCCCTCCTTGCCCGTGAGGTGCAACCCTCCTTCGCCGAGGTCCCCACAGAGAGGACATCGTTGGGTCACAGACAGGGCATCGTTTGCGCCGGTCCCAGGTGTAAGGATCACCTGCGTACGATCCCGGTAGGCGATGTCCCGGAAGATCTGCCCACAGCGGGCGCAACGCTGCTTGCCCCGCCAGGCGCTTCCGCCGAATCGGAACCATCGGGCGGCGTGTGTCACTTGCTGCGGTGCGTTCTCCCAGAGGAGCCAGGCGCCTAGCCAACTGAATCCACCAGTGGCCCACCCCCCTAAGATCGCGGCGCCAGCCGCTGTGGTTCCAATGAAGGTGAGCTTCCGATGCTTCTCTTGTCGTCGGGTGAGCTCACGTCCGTACCTCCACCACGCCTCCTCAGTGAGGTTTGCTCGGCCCACCCGAACGACGTCGAGGTTGCCTGCGCGCAGAAGGGCGACGTTATCGGTTTGTGAGAGAAGCTTCGCTCGGTCCGTCACCACCTTTTCCAGTTCCTCGAGAGCCTCCCAACGTTCTTCGATGGGGGCAAGCGACCACCTCTTGCAGGACCGGCAGACCGCCCAAAGTCGTCCACGTGCCCCGTCATACGCTACGCGAGTAGAGGTCGAGAAGTGTTCGAGCTCCTCGTTCGGCGGGAACGGTGTGTGACAAACCAGGCAATGTGTGAACAAGCGCGTCTCCGTGGACCAGACCCCGGGGCGTCAGCCCGGATCTCCTGTTACACCCGGTATCCCCCCCTTGTTACGGGCTGACCGGGATGATTCTTCGCAGTGTTTCTGGCCGCATGGGTGGACTTTCCCCCCGAGGCTCACGCTGGAAGCCTGTGGCAACCTTCGCGCGCGCCCACTTGGCGAGGTCTGGTCTGAGCTGGCTGCGGTAGCCAACTTGTGTGACTCCCCGTCCGGTCAAACGGGGCGTCGCAGCTTACAAACGAAGCAGGCATGTTACTCGTCATAGACAACTACGATTCGTTTACCTTCAATCTCGTGCAATTCCTGGGCGAGTTGGGCGCGGAGGTTGCCGTTTCCCGCAACGATGAGCGGACCGTCGAAGAGATTCGGGCGCTGTCGCCGTCGGCTGTGGTAGTTTCTCCGGGTCCCTGCACGCCGCGAGAAGCCGGTGTAAGCGTCGAGCTGTTCCGATCGCTGGATCCGTCGATACCGATGCTGGGCGTATGTCTGGGCCATCAGGCCTTAGGCGAGGCTTTCGGGGGAAAGACCGTACGTGCGGAGCGAGTCATGCACGGGAAGACAGCGCCGACCCGGCATAGTGGGGAAGGGATCTTCCGCGGCATCCCATCGCCGTTTACGGTGGCGCGCTACCATTCGCTGGTGACGGATGCCGCGGCGCTCCCGGACAGCCTGATTCCGGTGGCATGGAGTGGAGAAAAGGACGGAAAGGACGGAGTCGAGGAGATTCAAGCGATCCGTCACCGTGATCGGCCGGTTTGGGGCGTGCAGTTCCACCCCGAGTCGCTCTTTTCGGAGCACGGGAAGACTCTCTTGGCGAATTTCCTGGCACTTTGAGCCTGCAGGAGTGTCGAAAACCCTACTGGGGAGACCGTTCAATGGCTCGGCTCGGGGTCAGGCGTTGCCCCCCCCCTTGCCCCGGGGTAACTTGACTAGCGTGATATTTGCAGCGACAGGCACCGCTTCGTGTCCAGGATTGGGCCGTTGAGCAGCCGCGTTCTGGGCATCGTTCCGGCGCGGCTGGCGTCTACCCGCCTCCCCAACAAACCCCTCTATCCGCTTCTCGGCAGGCCCTTGATCGAGTGGGTCTGGCGACGGGTCCAAAGCATGGATGTGTTGGACCACGCGGTTGTGGCTACGGACAGCGAGGACGTCGCTGAGGTGTGCCGATCCTTCGGCGCACCGGTGGAGATGACCTCCACTCGGCACCCCTCCGGCACGGACAGGGTGGCCGAGGTCGCAGAACGCCCGTCCTTCGCCGAATACGAGGTCGTTGCCAACATTCAGGGCGACGAGCCTCTGCTGCAGGAGCTTCATCTGGAAACGGCCATCTCTCTGGTTCGTGATGACGGCTGGGAGATCGCTACGTGCGCCACGCCGCTCCTCGATTACGACACCCGAAGGGACCCTGCAGCCATCAAGGTGGTCCGTGCCCAGGGCGGACGGGCTCTGTATTTTTCTCGGGCTCCCATTCCGTACCAGCGGCATGGGAAACCCTCCATGGAAGATCTGGAACGAGAGCCCTTCTTGCGGCATATCGGCATCTACGCGTATGCGCGGGATGCGCTGGCGCGCTGGGTCGCCATGGCGCCATCGCCTCTCGAACAGTTGGAGGATCTCGAGCAGTTGCGGCCCCTCGAGGCGGGCATGCGGATGGGAGTCGCCGTCGTGGGCGCGGCGTATCACGGAGTCGACACGCCGGCCGATGCCGTGCGCATGGAGGATGCGCTGGCCAGAATGGAAACCCTTAGTGTCTAGAAGGTAGGCGAGAAGGTAGAAGAGATGGATCCTGAAGTGAAACAGACGAAATACATCTTCGTAACCGGCGGTGTCGTATCCGGATTGGGGAAGGGAATCACGGCGGCTTCTTTGGGCCGCATCCTCAAGGAGCGGGGCCTGAAAGTGACGCTTCAGAAATTCGACCCGTATATCAACGTCGATCCCGGTACGATGTCCCCGTTTCAGCACGGCGAAGTGTACGTCACAGACGATGGCGCCGAGACCGACCTGGACCTCGGGCACTACGAGCGCTTCACCGACGAATCGGCTTCTCAGGGCAACAGCGTCAGCGCAGGCCGTATCTATCAGGATGTGATCGCCAAGGAGCGGCGGGGGGACTATCTGGGCGCCACGGTTCAGGTCATTCCGCACATCACGGACGAAATCAAGCGCCGCATTCGGAGCATGGCCCCCGGGCACGACATCGTGATCACGGAGATTGGAGGAACCGTCGGCGACATCGAAAGCCTGCCGTTCCTGGAGGCCATCCGCCAGGTCCGACAGGATGAAGGTCGCGAGAACGCGATCTTCATTCACCTGACTCTCGTCCCGTATATCGCCGCCGTAGGCGAGCTGAAGACCAAGCCGACCCAGCATTCGGTGCGCGAGCTCATGGAGATTGGGATCCAGCCGGACGCGCTCATCTGCCGTGCCGAGCGCGCTCTGGACGAAGGCACGCGGAAGAAGATCGCGCTGTTCACGAATGTGCCGATCGAGGGTGTGGTCGAGGCTCGCGACGTCGAGACGATCTATGAGGTGCCACTCGAGCTTCGGCGCCAGCGCCTCGACGATGTTGTGCTCGATCTGCTCCAGATCGAGGCCCCTGCCACGGACCTCGCTGAGTGGAGCCGAATCGTCGAACGTGTGAAGAATCCCTCCTCTGGTACGGTGCGTATTGCCGTCGTAGGCAAGTACACGGAGTTGGTCGATTCCTACAAATCGGTCCAGCAAGGGCTGATTCACGGCGGCATCGCGAACGACGTAAAGGTCGAAATCGAGTGGGTGTCCTCCGAGAGCTACGAGGCCGGCGCGTTGGAGCACCACTTCGAGGGCTTCGACGGGTTGCTGATCCCCGGCGGCTTTGGAGATCGTGGCATCGAGGGCATGCTGATGGCGATCGAGTGGGCTCGGGAGAACGGGCTCCCGTTCTTCGGGATCTGCCTCGGCCTACAGTGTGCTATCATCGAGTCTGCCCGAAACGTGTGCGGTCTGACCGAAGCGAACTCGGCGGAGTTCGACCCGAGTACAGAGGATCCTGTTATCTGCCTCATGGACTCACAGCAGCAGGTCACGACAAAGGGCGGCACCATGCGACTGGGGGAGTACGCCGCCTCACTTCGAGAGGGATCTCGGGTGGAGGAGGTGTATGCCGACCGGGAGATCAAAGAGCGCCATCGACATCGCTATGAGGTGAACAACGAGTACCGGGAGCTCCTCGAGGGGCACGGGTTGATCATGTCGGGAACTTCTCCGGACCAAGGTCTTGTGGAGATGATCGAGCTTCCTGACCACCCCTGGTTCATCGCCTGCCAGTTCCACCCCGAGCTCAAGAGCCGACCGACCCGGCCGCATCCTCTCTTCGCCTCCTTCATCGAGGCGGCCGCGGCCCATGCCAAAGGGTCTCATACCCAAGCAGCCGTCGGCGCTCGATAGTAATGTTCGACCGATTCACGTTGATCGCCGGTCCTTGCGTTCTCGAGGATGATGGTCTCAACGTAGAGATCGGCCGACAGTTGGCCTGGCTTGCGTCTGCGATGGGCACGCCCGTCGCGTTCAAAGCCTCATTTGACAAGGCGAACCGGTCGAAAGGCGACTCACCTCGAGGCCCCGGTTTGGATCGGGGGCTCGAGCAACTGCGGCATGTGAAGGAGGAGACCGGCCTTCCGATCCTGACCGACGTTCACGAAGTTGATCAAGCTGCCGATGCGGCCCGAGTCGCGGATATTCTTCAGATTCCCGCGTTTCTTTGCCGCCAGACCGATTTACTCCGCGCGGCGGGGGGAACGGGGAGAGTCGTCAATATCAAGAAGGGCCAGTGGATGACCCCGGAAGACATGCTTGGCGCCGTGGAGAAAGTCCGGGAAGCCGGGGCGGCTGATGTGGCGGTGACTGAGCGGGGAACGTTTTTCGGCTACGGAGACCAAATCGTCGACATGCGTTCATTTCAGCGAATGCGCACTACGTGTGGGGTGCCAGTCATCTTCGACGGGACCCACGCCGTCCAGCGCCCCGGCCGCGCTTCGGGATCCAGTGGGGGCGATCGGGAATTCATACAGCCCCTCGTGCTTGCCTCCGTTGCAGCTGGATGTGACGGCCTCTTCCTCGAGGTTCATCCGGATCCTGAGAGCGCGCCGTCGGATGGCAGTACCATGCTTCCGCTGGACCAGCTGAAACCGCTCCTGGAGCGAGTTCTCGCGATTCGAGCCGCCCTGGCCGAGGTCGATATCGGTGTAGCAGCCTCGACCGGCTGAGCAGTGCCCAGTGCGTCAGGGGACATAGATCCCCAAATAGCGGGTCGTATACGGCTGGTGGTTCTGGACGTGGACGGCGTACTGACCGACGGTGGCCTCTACGTCGGCGCCTTGCCCGGCCAAGACACGGTCGAGCTCAAACGCTTCGACACCCAGGATGGTTTGGGGGTCAAGATGCTCCGTTGGGCGGGCATCGAGGTCGCGATCGTTTCGGGACGTGTCTCGGAGGCCACGGCACGGCGCGCAGAAGAGCTGGGGATCGACGAGTGCCACCAAGACCCCGGGGCGAAGAAATTACCGGTCGTACAGAAGCTGCTGGACGACCGCGGTATCGGGTGGGAGGAGGCAGCCATGCTAGGGGATGATCTTGCGGATCTTCCCGTCCTCGAGCGCGTCGCTCTCCCGGTCGCCGTTCCGAACGCCGTCGCGGAGGTCCATGCGGTGTCTCGCTGGACCACTGAGACCCCCGGGGGACGGGGTGCCGTCAGGGAATTCGCTCATGCGCTTCTGACTGCACGCGGAGAGTGGGACAGGTTGGTCCGCGAGTACTGTGACGCCCGATCCCAGGAGTGACGCGTTGGATGGATTGCGGAGGGACGACGGTTGTGACGAAAACTCATGTTTCGGGTACAAGAGGTGACAGTCGAGAAGTGGTATCCCAAGCTTGGCCGTACATCTACGCGAACTGATGAGGTCAGGGGCTCTATAGTGTATACCAGTAGGATATTGAGTGTGCAGGTGCTTGCCGCCGGACTCTTGCTGGCGGCGTGCACAGATAGCTCCCCGAGGATGGTCGTCGACCCCGACTTGGAGGCCATTGAGGCCGACTATATCATCTTCGGACTCACGGATTACCTGACGCGCCGGGGGATCCGGGAGGCCGTCGTGGAGGCCGACACGGCTCTGGTCTTTCAAGACTCCACGGTCGTCCTTCTTCGTGGGAACGTGAGGTTGACGGCGTACCACGAGGAACTCGGTACCGAGAAGGCTCTTGTGACCTCCGACCGGGGCCGGTTGGATACGAGTACGAACGAATTGTTCGCCCAAGGGAACGCGGTCCTCCTGATCCAAGCGGATGGCCGGAGGATCGAGAGCTCTGAGCTGACCTACATGCCCGACGACGACGAGATTCGGAGCGACTCCGCCACGGTGATGTACGATGGAGATAGCATTATTTTGGGCACGAGCTTCACCTCGGATCTGAACTTCGAAGACGTCGACATTCGCAACGCTCGGACGCGCGGAGGAGCGGTCCGCTTCTGATGTCCATCCGGGCCCTTTGCGTCCCTCTGGTGGGCCTCGCCCTTCTTTTCGCGGTGACGGAGCTAGCCGGGCAGCGGATATGTGACCTCACGAGTTCACGTGGGCTCGTAATGCGGGGGACGATTGATGAGCGCGTGAGCTATATCTCCGTCCCGCGAATCGAGTGCGACGACGGGACCACCATGCAAGCGGACAGTTCCGTCCACTTCGAGGCCACGTCCTTCTCCCAGCTCTTCGGCAGTGTGGTATTCCGGGACGACCGACAGGAGCTGCACGCCGACCGGGCCCAATACTTCGAGAATGTGGGCCGTCTCCAAGCTCAGGGATCTGTCCGGCTCTTGAACATCGAAGACGGGTCTTGGGTGACCGGTGAGGATCTCATCCTTCTCCAGGAAGACGACGATCGTCCCGAGGACGACGTGACGGTGCGCGGTGGTCGGCCTCACGCGAGCCTCGTCTCCAAGGCGACGCCAGACTCGACGGCCCTCTCCCCCGCAGACTCTCCAGCCGAGAGCTCGGAAGACAAGATGCCCTACGAGGTCGATGCGGATCTGATCCATCTGCTCGGAGATCGCCTGTTCCAGGCGCGGGGGCGGGTGGAGATCACTCAAGAAACCATGCAATCCTACGGCGACTCCTTGGAATTCCAACAGGACATCGGTTGGCTGACGCTCTTCGATAACGCTCGCATCCTTTCTCAGGACACGGTGTCGGGGGACACGTTGGACGTGCGAGGAGACACGATCACGATGAATCTGCCCGACGACCAGATGGACGAAATTGAGGCACGAGGCCGGGCCCGTTTGTTGGCGGATGATGTGGATATGTGGGGACCAGTGATTCGCCTTCTCTTCGAGGACGAGGAGGTGGAGCGCGTATTCGCAGTTCGACGGGCTGACGAGGAAGTTCCAACCCCCGAGATCGGGGGAGACGATAGGTTCGCCTCGGTTAATCAGGAGCAGCCTCGGGCGTTGGCCGAGGATTTTCTCCTGACGGGTGACTCTATCGAGGCTCATGTACCCGGAGGCGGGTTGGAGCGGGTATTCGCGGCGGGGGTCGCTCGCGGCGTATCCACAGCGAGAGATTCACTGAACACGGACACCACCGATGAGTTGATCCGGGACGACTGGATCGAGGGGGACACGATCATCGCCACCTTCATATCGGTGCCGACGGATTCCGGTGGCCCTGGTCCACCGGCTTCGTCGGATCCTGATGAGCCGGGCGTATCGGTTTCGGCAGACGCCGGCGACCCGGGCCTACGTGAGGGGGAGGTCGCGGAGCCTACGGAGCTGCAACTCGACCTGCTCATTGCCCGCGGTCAGGCGCGTACGTTTTTCCGCGAGGCCCCGGATTCGGCCGCAGCGGGGGACGCAGCTGGGGGTGCAGCGGGGGGTGCGGCAGAGCCTCCGGCGCTCGTGCTCCACTACGTCGTCGGCGATGAGGTGCGTCTCTTCATGAAGGATGGCGAGATCGATCGATACGAGGTCGAAAACCCTACCGGGGCCCGCCTGCAGCCGAACAGTCGATCGGCTCCTCCGCCCGCCGCCCGGGAGCCGGGGGTGACGCCACCACCGCCCGCGGCGGATGACCAGCCGCCGGCAGCGGCTAACGGGCCACCGGGTGGGAACGGAGGTGCGCGTTGACCGACCTCGTTCCGGGACCTGGGCACGAGGAGAGTGACGAGGGGCTATCGTCACCCTCCGCGTCCGGCACGGACCTCGCGATGCCCGCCCGGCTCCGCGGTGAGGGCCTATTGAAGATCTATCAAAAACGGCGAGTCGTGGACGATATCGCCATCTCCGTCACTCAGGGCGAGATCGTCGGCTTGTTGGGGCCGAACGGAGCAGGGAAAACCACCACTTTTTACATGATGGTCGGGTTGATTCCGCCTGACCGCGGACAAGTGTTCCTCGACGAAGACAATCTGACAGACGTTCCGATGTATCGTCGAGCTCGCCAGGGCGTCGGATATTTGGCTCAGGAGCCGTCCGTCTTTCGGAAGCTCACAGTCGAACAAAATGTGAAGGCGATCCTGGAGACCCTGCGCTTGCCCAAAGAGGAGGAATCGGCTCGACTCGAGGAGCTGCTGGAGGAGCTCGGACTCGCCCACCTTCGACGGAACAAGGCTTACTCGCTTTCGGGGGGGGAGCGTAGACGTCTCGAGATCACGCGAGCCCTGGTGCAGCGACCGAAATTCATGCTTCTGGACGAGCCGTTCGCTGGCATCGACCCGATTGCGGTTCACGACATCCAGGACATCGTAGCCTCCCTCAAGGACCGGGGAATCGGCATCATCATTTCGGACCACAATGTTGAACAAACCCTGGAGATCGTCGATCGGGCATACATTATGTATGAGGGTCAGATTCGCATCAGCGGCACCGTTTCCGAGCTGGTGTGGGATGACGAGGTAGCCAAGATCTATTTGGGGCCCTCGCTGACCGAGCGGATGAGGGGCCGGTTCGAGAGGCCTCGGGGTGGAGGGGCGGCGTAGTTGGGGCGGCATTGGGCGTTGAGAACCAGCATACGGGAATTCAGGGCATCTGACGATTTTATGAGCGGATTCAGCACTAAGCTCTACCAGAGCCAACATCTCCGCCAGGAGATGAAGATCAACCCACGCTTGTATCATGCGATGGAGTTGCTCTATATGCCCCTTCTCGACCTTCAGCAGCATCTCAAGGGGGAGATGGAGGAGAATCCCTTCCTCGAGATGACCGAGGCAGATGTCGAGGAAGACGTAGAGCTCGCGGAAGAGGGTAAGGACGATCCCCCCGAAGACGAGATCGACTGGGAAGGGGTCCTACTCGATGGCTTCGACGTGGGTGGGCGGCGCGAGCAGTACGAGCCGATGGAGCTCTATCAACGCGCACCGGTCGAGACGACTGATCTCAGGGATCACCTTCTCGGCCAACTCCGGATGTTTGACCTCACGGAACGTGAGTTGTGCCTTGGGGAAGAGGTCATAGGAAACGTAAACGACGTCGGTACGTTGACGTGCGAACTCGAAGACGTCGTGACCGGGGTGAATGCCTGGTTGGACGACGTGCGTCCCATCGCACAGGAGGAGGTCGACGGGCTGGAGGATACCGACGGGGCCAAAGACCAAGCTCAGGCGGAGTTGGATGAGCTCTTCAAACCCTACGACCTGTCCGAGGCGGAGGCGATGCTGCAGCGGGTCCAGACCTTCGATCCGCCGGGCGTAGCCGCCCGAGATCTCCGCGAGTCCATCCTGATCCAACTGAGGCTGCTAGAGATGGGTGATTCGCTAACCTACGAGATCGCGGAGAGATTCTTCGACGATCTCGTCAACCACCGCTGGGCCGATGTGGCGAGAGAGATGAACGTCAAGCCGCTCGACGTACAGGGTGTAGCCGACGAAATCGCCAAGCTCGATCCGAAGCCCGGCATGAAGTACTCACCCGACCCCGAGCGGTACATCGTGCCTGACCTCATCGTCGATAAGATCGACGACGAGTACATGGTCTTCGTCAACGACACGAGCCTCCCACGGCTACGGATTGCGCGGTCCTACCAGAGCCTGGCGCAGAACAAGTCGCTGTTCAAGGGCGAAAACAAGGAGTTCGTCTCGAGAAAGCTCAACTCGGCGAACTGGATCATTCAAGCCATCGAGCAGCGGCGCCAGACAATGTTGAAGGTCATGGCGTTCATCGTCGACCGCCAACGTGCCTTCTTCGAGCATGGCGTCCAGCATTTGAGGCCGCTGACACTCCGCGAGGTCGCCGACCACATCGAGATGCATGAGTCCACCGTGTCGAGGGTCACAAACGAGAAGTTCGTACAGACTCCGCGCGGGGTCTTCCCGCTGAAGTACTTCTTTTCAAGCGGTTTGGCGACGACCAGCGGCATAGACAT
Source organism: Longimicrobiales bacterium (assembly GCA_965249775.1). Classification (GTDB taxonomy): domain Bacteria; phylum Gemmatimonadota; class Gemmatimonadetes; order Longimicrobiales; family Gaopeijiaceae; genus UBA822. The sequence goes on along the minus strand of OZ252253.1, from coordinate 763,165 downwards.
CTCGGCGAGGGGTGTCAGGGACAAGATCCAGAAGCTGGTCGAAGAAGAAGACGTCCATAAGCCTCTCACGGACCAGAAGATCGTTGAACTCCTGAAGACGGATGGCGTCAAGATTGCGCGAAGGACGGTGGCGAAATACCGGGATCAGCTCGGCGTTCTTCCCGCACGTATGCGAAAGCGAGTCTAGTGGACCCAACGTTGCAGCGTCCAGCGGAGTCAGCTCTGGCGCGCGACGCTGCTGCACGCCTGACCGCCGAGGCTCGCCGTGACTTTGCGGTCGTCATCCCTGCGTTCAACGAGGCTCCCGTCGTCCCGGCGTTGATCTCCGAGCTCCGCGACACGTTCGAACGCTACGAACTTGGTGGCGAAGTCCTGTTCGTGGATGATGGCTCTACCGATGGAACCGCCGAGCTGGTAGAGAAACAAGCCAGTGGCTGGCCTCTCTTGAAGGTCGTGCGCCATCCGACGAATCTCGGCAAGACGGAGGCGATGATGACCGCGTCCCGGTCCACCGAGCGGACCTATCTCGTTCTGTTCGACGCGGATCTCCAGCACTTGCCCGACCAGATTCCACGGTTTCTCGAGAGACTCCAGGATGGACTGGATATCGTAACGGGCCGAAAAATCGGGTTCTATGACAAGCGGGTGGTGTCATCGTTCTACAATGCGCTGAGCCGTCGCATTTTCCGGGTACCCGTTTCGGACCTGAACTCGATGAAGGCGTTTCGAAGGGACATTCTCGATGAGTTGTCCCTGAGGCACGACTGGCACAGGTTCTTTGTCGTTCTAGCGCATGCACGCGGCTATTCGGTGGGTGAGATCGACATCGAGCTTCATCCCCGCAGGGCAGGTAAGTCGAAATACACCGGACTGTTTCGAATCGGTATCGGCATCGTCGACTTGATATCGGTGTGGTTCCTACTCCTGTTTTCCCGGAAGCCGCTGATCCTCTTCGGGTTCAGTGGCATGACGCTCATCGCGCTGGGGATCGTCGTGGGTGTAGTGGCGTTCGTCCTTCGCTTCGGGATGGACCTCGGCCCGGTTTCCTATCTCAGGCCGCTTCTATATCTGGTCATTCTTCTGGAGACCGTCGGTTTCCTACTCTTCGGATTCGGCTTGATCGCGGAGATGATCGCTCAATTGAGAGAAGAGGTGGACTCCCTCAAGCGCGGGGATCGTTGAGGACTCCCGAAAACTCTCCACCGCGGATCCTGGTGGTGGTCGGAACGCGGCCCGAAGCCATCAAAATGGCACCAGTGGTGGCGGCGCTGAAGCAGTGCCCTGGTTTGGAGAGCCGGTTGGTCCTTACCGGTCAGCACGAAAGCCTCGTGGACCAGATTCTCGATTTGCTCGATCTACACCCCGACTACGATCTGGGGATCATGCGCGAGGGACAAAGCCTCTATGACGTCGCTCAGGAGTGCATTAAGGGGCTTGGCGACGTTGTCCGGGTGTACAGGCCGGACCTACTTCTCGCACAGGGAGACACGGCGACCGTGTTTTTTTCGTCCCTCGTGGCTTTCTTCGAGAAGACCCGAGTGGGGCACGTCGAGGCTGGACTCCGTTCCGGTGACAAGTGGGCGCCGTTTCCGGAGGAAATGTTCAGGCGTCTCACGGGTGTCCTGACCGATCTACACTTTGCCCCGACTGCGGCAGCTCGCAACAATCTCTTGGCCGAGGGAGTCGAGCCTTCACGGGTCTACGTCACCGGGAACACGGTCGTTGATTCCCTGATGCGGGTTGAATCCATGGAAGGGGAGGTGGAGGCGCCGCACTTGAAGTCGATCATGGAAGGAGAGAGCCGGCTCGTTCTGCTGACGGCGCATCGGAGGGAATCCTTCGGTGAGCCCCTCAGGGACGTCTTCCGTGCGGTCCGGACGCTGGTCGACGAGCACGAGGACGTCCGTCTTCTTTATCCGGTCCACCCGAATCCCAACGTTGTCGGGCCGGCGCAGGAATTGCTCAGCGACCATCCCCGGATCCATCTGGTCGAGCCGCTCGGATATCGGGATCTGGTCTTGGCATTGCAGGGCGCGCATCTGATCTTGACGGACTCCGGTGGAATCCAGGAAGAGGCGCCGACGTTCGGTACGCCGGTCCTGGTACTGAGGGGGGTCACGGAGCGGCCCGAGGGTGTCGAAGCTGGCGTCGCGATTCTGGTTGGAACCGATTCGGAGATAATCCTCGAGGAGGGAAGGCGCATCCTCTCGACGGGTAAGGACAGAGGCCGACCGGAGTCCTTTTACAATCCCTATGGTGATGGCGGGGCAGGGGAGCGAATCGTGGACATCATCTCATCGGTACTCACCGGCGAGTCGCGCTCGACGTCGGATTGGGCCGGACCATGAACGCAAGCCGGGCTGGGTCGTGAACGTGGACTGGGCCGCGGGATGAACATGGACCGGACCGCGCGATGAACGTTGCGATGCACTGCCTCTACTTCCCCCCGGAAGTGGGTGGACTGGAGAGCCATGTCTACTACCTCTGCCGGGGCCTGGTGAGGAGGGGTTGTCGCGTCTCGGTCGTTACGTCCCGTTCGAGACGAGGGCTACCGGCCCACGACGTCATGGACGGCGTCGACGTCTGGAGGACGTGGCTGCCGGCGCGAAATCCGGTCGGATGGACCGTGCACGGAGGGGTGTCCACACCGAGGCTGGCCCGGGTCGCTCGCGAGGCGGACGTTGTGCACGCACAAGCCTTCCAATCGGTTCCTCCCGGATTCGTGGCCAAGCGAGCCAACCGGATCCCTTTGGTCTCGACGTGGCACACCTCGCATTTCCTCAAGAGAGCGGCCAGCCCCTTCTGGAAGCCGATCTTTCAGCGCCTTCTTGCGTGGTCCGACTACAATCTTGCCGCGAGTGCCGAGATCGCCGACGTGGCCGAAACGCTCGCCCCCGGTGTTTCGGTAGAAGCGCTCACCAATGGTGTGGAGACCGAGGTCTTTCACCGCTGTGAGCCTTCGCTCCCGGCAACGACTCGACGTCGGGTCATCGTTCCGAGGCGCCTCTTCGAGAAAAATGGCGTCGAATTCTTCCTCAAGGCGATGCCGCTGATTGCCGAGCGGGTGGATGTCGAAGCCGTCATCGTCGGGGACGGGCCCGAGCGGCAGAAGCTCGAGGGCCTGACGGCGAACCTGGCGTTGGGGGAGCGAGTCAAGTTTCTGGGCGCACGTAGGCATGACGAGATGCCGGGCCTCTTGAGCTGGGCGGAGTTGGCCGTCTTTCCATCCCTGATGGAAGCCACGTCCGTAGCCGCTCTCGAATCGATGGCGTGCGAGTTGCCGGTGGCAGCCTCGGAGGTTGGCGGGCTCCCAGAGATTGTGGATGAGGACGTAGGAGCGCTCTTCGAGGCGGGCAACCCCACGGCCCTTGCTGCGGCAGTGACCGCGCTTCTCGAGCGTGACGATCTCAGGGCCCTTGGTACGGCGGCCCGATCCAGGGTGGTACAGCGATGGAGCAACGCTCGTCTTGTGGATCGGCATCTGGAAGTGTATCAGGGTCTCGTCGGCTCGAGCCGTGAGCAAATCCGGAAGTCTTCGGGGGAGAGTAAACGCTAGTGGCGAAGAAGAAGAGAAAGAAGAAGGACAAGGAGGCTCAGAAGCCGGGAAGCGCTGAGCCGAGGGCTCCCTCCACCCGCCCGCTACAGATTCCAGCTTGGGTTCCGCCGGTCATCTACGGAGTCGTCACGCTTTTTCTCTTCCGCGGATTCGTTTTCTCGCGAGACATGCTGTATGGCTCCGATACCTTGGCGCTCGGCTACATGGCGCGGGAGTTCTACGCGAATGCCGTGTCAGGTGGGAGTTTTCCGTTCTGGAATCCGATCATCTTGGGTGGAACGCCCTTTGTAGAGTCGCTCGCCGGTGGAGATTCACTCTACCCGCCGAGCGCGCTTCTCCTCTTTCTGCTGGATCCTTTTCGGGCGCTGGGATGGAAGCTCGTGCTCCATGTGTTCTTTGCAGGGATCTTCATGTACGGGTGGATCCGCCGTCTGGGATTGTCGAAGCCCTCGGCCCTTCTGGCTGGGCTGGCCTATGGGGTGGCCCCGTTCATGGTCAGCCTCGTCCAAGGCGGACAAGACGGCAAGATCTTCGTAATCGCGCTGACACCACTCCTTTTCTGGGCGACCGAATCGTTTCTCGTCCGCGGTTCCATGAGGTCAATCGCGTCAGTGTCGCTGGTGATTGGTGCCATCATCCTCACGACGCACTTCCAGATGGCCTACTTCCTGTTCGGCGGTGTGGGGGCCTACGTGCTTTTCCGCACCGTGCTGATGTGGCGCGAGGGCGAGGTGGAGCGTGCGAGCGAGGCCGATCCCGGCCTCTCCCAAGAGAGCGGCTCGGGAGGAGGAGCACATGGGCACACGACAGGCCGTCGCGTCGCCGTCACCCGCTTCACGGTTTACGTGGCCGCAGCCCTGCTCGGCGCCGGCATCGCGGCCGTACAGTTTCTTCCGGCTTTCTCCTACGTCGGGGAGCACTCCCGCAGGACGGCCACGACGACGGAAGCTGATGCGGAGGAATCCCGGGCTTACGCGAGCTCCTGGTCCCTCCACCCCGAGGAGGTGGTGGCGCTGGCCATCCCGGAGTTCGTGGGCGTCAACTCCGGGAACGCGGATTGGGCCAGGGGAACGTACTGGGGACGGAACCCATTCAAGGGGAACCACGAATACGTCGGCCTCGTCGTCTTGCTTCTGGCAGGGGTCTCGTTTTTCGGGGGAGCCCGACGGTCACTGAGGCTCTTTCTGGTAGGGCTTGGTGGTGTGGCGCTCCTGTTCGGTCTTGGCAGCCACACCCCGGTGTGGCGCCTCTTCTACGAAGTCGTGCCGGGGATCAATCTCTTTCGATCCCCCTCGCTCGCCATATTCCTCTTCGGCTTCTCGGTGGTGACGTTGATGGCCTTCGGCGTCGAGCGTCTCCTCGACCTCGAGGGAGAGGGGAGTGAAGCCGACTGGACTCGGCCGGGGCGCTTCCTTTGGATCGCTTCCGGCGTGGTCTTGGTGGGATACGTACTCGCGGTCTCAGGCGCCCTGAATTCCTTTTGGAGCTTCGCCGTCTATCGGGATATGCCGGATCAGGCCGCTCAGGTCCTCACCAACGCCACGCCGTTCATCGAGCAGGGCTTCATGATCGGCGCGATTTTTGCCGCCGCGACGGCGGGTGTTGCCTGGGGACTTCGAACGGCTCGACTCGCGCCGCTGGGAGCCGTTCTGGCGCTCGGGGTGCTCATCTCGGTGGACTTGATCCGGGTCGATCTGCCATTCATCCAGATCCAGGATTTCGCTTCATTTCGGGCCGCCGATCCCAACGTCGACTTTCTCCTGGAGCGACAGCGTGAAGAGGACCCGTTCCGGGTGTTTTCGCTGAGCGGACTGAACGGCCAAGACGTCCGCCCCGGCATGTTCGGACTCGAGCTCGCGGGAGGGCACCATCCGAATGATCTCGCCAGGTATAGGGAGCTCATCGGGATGGCGGGAAGCGGGCTCCCCCAAAACCTGATCGCCAGTGCGAACGTTCTGCGTATGCTCAACGTACGGTATATCCTCTGGCCCGATCAGCTCGGCTCCCCGGCAGACCAGGAGCTTCCGGCGGACATCACCGAGAACGTTCGTAGATTGAGTGGGACGACGATCCAGGGCCGGCCCTACGAGTCGGTGTACCAATTCCCGGATCTTCCGCGGGCTCGTCTCGTGGGCAGCGTGGTGGTCCTGCCGGACGAGCAGGCGGTCCCTCACATGCTTTCCAGTGACTTCGATCCCGCTCGACAGGTGGTGCTGTCCGCTCCCCCCCCGATCGACCTCACCGGCGGGGACGTGGTGGGGAGTGTCGAGTGGATCGAACGGAACAACAATGATATGACGCTTCGGGTAAGCGCCGACAGGCCAGCCGTCCTGGTCTTGGCAGACAACTGGTTTCCGGCATGGAAGGCCAGAGTCGGGAACGAAGAAGTCCCGGTGCTGAGGGCGAACCACTCGCTACGCGCCGTGCCGATCTCGGCGGGCGAGCACACGGTGGAGTTCTACTATGATTCCGACGAGCTCCGATGGAGTTTTCGTCTTACGCTGTTCAGCCTGGCGGTGGTGGCCGGCCTGATCGGCATTGATTGGATCCGAAGCCGACGGAGTGCGGAGCGCCGGGCCGAGTGAAGAAGTTCGGCGTTCGGGTACTCCAGCTCGGCCTCACCGTGGTCGTTACCTGGTTCATTTTCGATCGGGTCGGGGTGGATCTCGCCGTCCTCGGGACACTCGATCTGGCGGAATGGCGGCCTCAGCCAGTCCTGTTCCTGTCGTCATGCGCGCTTCTGGTCGTGGGTTATCTGTGGTCGGCCTCGCTGTGGGGCCGACTGGTACGAGATCTTGGAGGGCCCCGGCTGCCCCTATGGACGACGGTTCGCGTGTTCATGGTGGCCAACCTCGGACGCTATGTGCCCGGAAAAATCTGGCAAATCGCTGGACTTGCCTATCTAGCCAAGCGCGAAGGTGTCCAAGCGAGCGTGGCCACCGGCGCTGCGATTCTGGGGCAGGGGATCGCCCTTTTGGGCGCAGCCCTCGTGGGGATCGGAGTCCTGTTTGGGGCCAACGAGCTCTGGCGGGAAATCGGTTTGGTGGGCTTAGTCTCTGGTGTTGGGGTCGCTGTGACGATCATCGCCGTGGTCGTCATTCCAAGATTGTTTCAGCACGTGGTGGCGTTCTGGTTCCGACTCACGCGGACGGATCCTCCGGGTGACGGCCTGGGGAGCGGAAACGCGGGTCTCCGCTGGTTGACCCTATACGGGATGAACTGGGGGATCTACGCGACGGCCTTTTGGCTACTTTACTTGAGCTTCGGGGAGTGGCGGACGTTCTTGCAGGTGGGTCCGGCCTTCGCGGCGGCTTACGTCGCCGGATACGTCGCGATTTTCGCACCGGCCGGAGCTGGGATTCGGGAGGGGGTCCTGGTGGCTTTGCTCCAACCGATCATGGCCAGGGAGGCCGCGCTCGTGCTGGCCGTCATCGCTCGGCTCTGGACGACCGGGGTAGAGTTGATCCCGGCGGCGCTTTTGGCGGTGGACTGGCGCCGGACCCAAGAGACTGAGACTGGGGAGAGCAACTCGTGAGCGATCAGGATGCACGCTTCCTCGTGATCGTTCCGACGTATAACGAGGCCGACAACCTCCCTCGCATCGTCCCTCGGATCCTCGAACAGGACCCGCGCATCGATGTCCTCGTCGTGGATGATGATTCGCCCGACGGCACCGGTGACCTCGCGGACGATCTGAGCCGCGAATCCGATCGCGTGCATGTGATTCATCGATCCGGTAAGCACGGGCTAGGGAGAGCCTATTTAGACGGGTTTCGTTGGGGATTGGAGCGTGACTACACGCTCTTCTTCGAAATGGACGCGGACTTTTCCCATCGCCCTACTGACTTGCCGCTCTTCATCGACAAGGCCCGGGATTTCGATATCGTTCTCGGATCTCGTTACGTCGGTGGCCGTGTTACGGTGATCAACTGGCCCATGAGCCGGCTGCTCATCAGCTATTTCGGGAGTCGGTACGCCCGATTCGTAACCCGCCTGCCCGTCCGGGACGCCACCGGCGGCTTCAATTGCTGGCGGCGGAAGGTGCTGGAGAGCTTGGACTTTGCGCGAGTGGAGTCCAACGGGTACACCTTCCAGATCGAGCTCAAGCTTCGGGCATGGCGTAAGGGGTTTACGATTACGGAGATTCCCATCGTCTTCGAGGAGCGGGAATCGGGTGAGTCCAAAATGTCGAAGAAGATCGTCCGCGAGGCGATATGGAAGGTGTGGAAGCTGAGACTTCTCGATCTGATCGGACGTCTATAAGCGGACGAGTGGTCCTATGCCGATCGACGACATGCTTTACCGCTGCCCGCGGTGTGGCCATGACCCCCTGGTCGGCCAAAAAGGAAGAGCGAAGTGCTCCTCCTGTGGGACCAGGTTCCAGCAGGGAAGGGGCTCCGTGATCATCGTGCGCCCTCCCGAGGGTCCACCCGAACAGACTTCCGCGAGCAGTCTCATTGCCGATTTGGAAGAGATGGGTAGTGAGGCAAGCTTGTTCCGTGAGGCGAGGATCGCACTGGGCAGGGCCGAGGGGCACAACGTTATTCGTTGGCGGGGCGAGGTTCTCGGTTTTTCGGAGCTAATCTCCTGGAAGGGAGAGGGGCTCATCACGCTCGATGGAGAGGGGCTGACCTTCACGCCGGATCATGGACCCGGTGAGAGGGTCGAAGCGTTTTCGTGCCTCCTGGGCGACATTCGGGGCGTCCAGATCAGCTCGGGAGCCCTGCAAGTCACGCTGGATGGGGCGCGCATGTACCAACTCGAATTCCTTGAAGACTCACCGAAGCGCTGGGAGGACCTTGTTTGCCTCGCCCTGACGCGTCTCTATGCCCAAAGCGGGCAACGCATCACCGAGTTCAAGCCCCGCATTATGGCTATTCATGACCGATGAGGAGCGGCCGATGATGCTGTATCGGGTGCTCCGGTGGACGATGAGGTTCTACTTCCGGGCACGGATGAAGATTCGGTTCGAGGGTCAGGAGAACGTTCCGCAAAGAGGCCCCTTTTTCCTCGTCCTCAACCACCAAAGCGACTTGGATTCCCTGCTTCTCCACACGTTTTGCCCCCGCCTTCTCTTCACGTTGACGAAGAGCTCGGTATTCAGAACCGGGTTCATGGCTTGGTTCGCGCCGAGAGTGGGCGCTTTTCCTACACGCCGGTATCAGATTGATCCACAGGCCGTTCGGGTAGCGCTCCGGCTGATCCAGAGGGGGGAGGGCGTGGGTGTCTTCGCCGAGGGGGAGCGCTCTTGGGACGGCAGCCTTCAGCATCTGCGAGTCGGCACGATCAGGCTCCTGCTGAAGGCCGGAGTACCTGTGATCCCGTGCGGATTGGTTGGAACGTACGAGGTCTTGCCCCGATGGGGGCACATGAATTGGTTTAAGGTGGGCCTGGGAAGGGAGCCGGTGACCATTCGTTACGCCGAGCCCATTCACCTCGGGAGACACGATGATCGCGCAAGCCGCGAGCGGGCACGACCGGACGCTACGGTCAGGATCGAAACCGCGCTTCAAGCAGTGATGGCACGATGACCGAGGAGAGGATTGGTCGCGAGTTCTACGATCGGAGCGACTACTTCGAGGGCGGGGCTGAACATCTCAAGGATCTGGATAGTCCGTTCCAGAGGTACCGCATCGACAAGGTCCTCCAAATCTACGAACCGGCCCCAGAGGAACGAGTGTTGGATCTCGGGTGTGGGTGGGGCACATTTTGTTGGGTCCTCGGCCACAGGGTCGCTGAGATGGTGGGGCTAGACTTCAGTCAGAAGAGCATCGACCTGTGTGAAAGTCGACTCTCCCAGTCAGCGATCGATGGCGTGTCCTTCCTCTGTGCGGATGCCCGAGACACGGGTCTGGAATCGGAGGGCTTCGACCTCGTGATCGGGGCCGATCTCGTTGAGCACCTCTATCCGGAGGACTCTCAGGCCGTGATTGCGGAGGCATTCAGGGTCTTGAAGAAAGGCGGGCGGCTCAGCCTGTGGACGCCACATCGAGGTCATTTCCTGGAGATGCTCAAGGCGCGGAACATCCTTCTCCGGCGGGATGTGAGCCACGTGGACTACAAGTCGATGGATCGACTCAAGACGATGGTAACGAGTGAGGGGTTCGTGGTGGAGAGGGCGTACTACGCGGAATCGCACGTCGGTGGCCTGCGATCGATCGAGCGAGCGCTTCAAGGATGGGTCCCCGTTTTGAGGCGCCGAATCGCCCTCCTGGCTAGGAAGCCTTGATCTCCCCATGTTGTTCTTCGCGGTCGCGGTAGTCGCCGAGCTGGTCCCATGTGGCGGAGAAAACAAATCTCTAAAAGACATGAGAACAGAGCTGCTAACATCATTAACCATAGATACTTATGGTTAGCGTACATGGTCCTCGTGTCCAGCACGGTTGCGGGATGCACGCCCGTTGGCGTGGGGTCCCCAGCGCCAGCGCTTACGTCGCCCGATGGGCTCGACTTCGATGCGATTCCGGATGCCGTCCCTCGGGAGGAATTCAAGAGCCGGTCCGGCAATCCCGAGAGCTACGTCATCGACGGTGTCACGTACCGTGTGATGGACACGAGCGCCGGATACCGCGAGGAAGGAATAGCGTCGTGGTATGGAGGATACTTCCACGGACGGCGTACATCCTCCGGCGACGTCTACGACATGTACCAGATGACGGCCGCGCACAAGAGCCTGCCGCTTCCGACCTACGTTCGGGTGACCAACCAGGAGAACGGTAGGGCGGTGGTCCTCCGGGTGAATGATCGGGGGCCCTTTGTCGAGGATCGGATCATCGATCTTTCGTTTACGGCCGCGACGAAGCTCGGAATGGCGGAGCAAGGCACGGTGCGGGTGGAAGTGGTCGCGCTGGATCCTCCGGCACGCGAACGAACGCCGTAAAGCTCCGAGGGAATCTACTAGCTGCCGGCCATGGGGTTCTGGCCGCAGAGAGGGTAAGAGGCAGGATAGGGCGCGACTAAGTTAACATAATATATATTATACGAAGTTTATTGTAATGATGCGCCTAGACTGTTCGAGCGGCAAGGAGGGCTAAAACGGGTCGGCTACGGGGCGACCAAGACGCTCCCCGTCAGGACAGGAACTCGCGCACCTCGGCAAGGCGAAGCTCGTAGACACCCTTGGCAGGGTCGTCATCGTCGAAGGTCGCCAGGATCCTCTCATAGAGCTCTGCGGCACCATTGTGATCCTGCTGACGCCGCCTGGCCCGAGCTGCGCTGTCGAGTGCGCGCCGGATCTGAAAATCGAAGGGGGCCCGATCGGCGACCTCGAGAAAGGTGTCTTCGGCTTCGGGCCATCGCCCTTGATTCTCGTAGGCGCGCCCCAAGAGAGAGTTGCCTTGAATTCCGATCGGATCCCTGAACCCCAGGTCGGCGCGCTCGAGCACGCTGATCGCCACCGCGGCATCCCCCGCTTCGAGGTGCAACCGTCCGAGGAGGATCACGGCCTCTCGAGCCTGATCCGTACCGTCGAACCGATCCAGGAACGTACTGAGTTGGGCCTTGGCATCCTCGAATGCGGAAATCGAGATCGTCTGGTGAATCGATTCGAGATCGTTCACCACCTGAGTCAGCAAGATCCGCTGGAAATTCAGGTAGTAGAAGCCCCCGGCCGCCAGGAGCACGACTGCGACCCCGGCGACCGTGAGCAGTTGTCTATGTGTTCTGGCCCACTCGGAAAAATCGATAACGCCCGCCACGAACGCATCGTCTTGCTCGTGTGGTGTCTGGGGCTTACGCCTGGTCGAGGGATGCTGACGCTTTGACATAGGGCCGACTCAACTCCGTGAACACACCGCTAAATGACTGAAAAACCTATCCTTACGAGAAATGAGGGTCAACGGGTGCCGACTTTCCGCTTCCGCTTTCTGGAAGCCTCGGTGCCGGCCTTTCTGAGTGCTCCCGGCTTGTTGATGATGAGGCCGCGCGGCGGTTGCTTGAGCACGCCGTCATAGATCCAGTCGTTGATCGCCGTCGTTACCGTAGAGCGGTGGGCACCGGCGAGATCCGCAAGCTCCTGATGGGTAAACCAATGGTCGAGTCTGATCCGTCGCCCATCGTCCACTCCGAAACGATAGGCCAAATCCAGGAGGACATCCGCGATTCTGGCCTTGGAGGAGAAGCCCGAAGACAACGAAATGAGCCGGGCCTCCGCCAGGTCGTTGCCCGTGCTACGCAGGAATTGCCCGAGCGTCTTCGGAGAAGCCCGCAGCGCCTTGAACACGGCGGGTCCGTTCAAAGGGAGGAGCGTGCAGGCGGACCCCGCGATCGCCGTGTATCGTCGGGGGACGTCGAGCGTTATGGCCTCTATACCCAGCAATTCCTTGGGTCCGGCGATTCCCACGATGCGGCCACCATCGGCGCCAGTCTTCGGAAGGGTCAGGCGCACGTGCCCGTCCCACACCAGCAATACAAGGTCCGAGGGCTCGCCTTGCCGGTAGATGACCCTTCCCTTCCGGTACCCCGTCGGCGCGGCCACCTTGATCAAGGCGTTGAGCTTGCGGTCCCGCCGCGGGATCACCTGAAGAGGCACGTTGGGCTCCCTACGAATGGTCCGGTGTCCGGTAGAGCCGGAGCGAGGGATGAAACGCCAAGACAGTTCCAATAATCAGGAGTGGAAGCGAGACGATCGCGGCCGGCCGGGGGCCAATTCCGTCGCCCAGGAAGCCGAAGCCGATCACGGCGATCGACCCCAAGGCCCACGCCAAACCCATGACGATTCCCGAGCCGACGCCCTTGCTCTCGGGCAAGATCTCCTGTGCCAGCACGATGACCGGAGGCATGAGCGCCAGATTGAGCAATCCTGCGACGGCGGCAAACATAAGCATCAATAGGGACCCGGCGGGTAGCCAGAACGCAAACAAATGAGCCGGAAGGGCGAGGGCCGTCAAGCCGGCGAGGAGATGGGCGCGGTCCATCCGGTCCGCGAGTACGCCCCCGACGATCGTGCCGACCGCCTGACCGCCCAGATAGGCGCTCAAAACCAGAGCGCCGGTCGCTTCGGAGACCCCGTCCTGGAAAGAGATGATGGGTGAAAGGGTCAGGAACAGGCGTTGCAGGAAGCCGCTCAGCGCGCCAATCACGAAGATCGCCCCCAGTGGGCCGCGGAGAGCCTGAAGCACCTCCATGGGCCGCGGCGGCTTCGGGGCGTTTGGATGGGGTCGATCGGTCGGAAGAACCACGAGGAGGACCCCGCACACGGCGATCGCCGGTAACATGGCCACCCACATCCCGCTCAGTCCGACCACGGCCACCAAACCGACCACCATCAAGGGTCCGACCGCGAATCCGAGTAGCCCACCGAATGCGAACATGGACATCCGCACGCCGCTCCCCTTCCCTTCCGCGGCTCCCCCGGACATGGCGGCGCCCGGTGGATGAAACGCCGCGCTGCCGATCCCTCCGGCGATCAGGATGAGGGCCAGCACTTCGACGGACGGGGCGAGCCCGATGAGCGAGAGGAAGATGCCTGAAATCAACGGTCCACCGATCACGAAGAATTTTCGGCCATATCGATCGGCCAGGTAGCCGGCGACGGGTTGAATGAGCGATCCCGCCAGTGACCACGTCATAGCCAGACTCGCAGCTACCGCGATCGACATCCCCAGATTATCCATGAGCCGTGGCAGGAGAGGACTGAGGAAGGACGAGTAGGCGTCGTTGATGAAATGTGCGACGCCCACGGCCACAACGATGCGGCGGGTGGATCCCCGGGAGACCCGGATCGTGTCGGATCTAGTGATGCTGGTGACTTGCATGCCGAGAGGTTACAGGGCTTCGTGAGTACGCGCTACCTGGCTCACGGGCATGGTCACCACGCCGGCGGCTGGGCCAAGAGTCCTGGCAGCAGGGCTGGATCACCCCTATGGTTGAGTCCGGATTTCGGCTCGCGCCCGCGGGGTGACGCCGACGGTTGCCGCTCGACGCGTGGCGTGCGAGTCGGGTCGGGAGAGGGCGGGCCCCATTCTGTTAAGGAAGTAAGAGAGGAGATCATGGAGCGATTCTTTGCAGTCGCCGGCGCGGTTGCGGCGATGATTGGGGTGCTCGTGGGGGCCTTCGGCGCGCATGGACTACAAGACCGGGTGACCCCAGCCGATCTGGACGTCTTCGAGACGGGCGTGCGCTATCACATGTACCACGCCCTGGGACTCTTCGTCGTGGCGTGGGCCGCCTCTCGGTGGCCCTCGGGCGTGACCACTGCTGCTGGATGGTTGTTCATCTTGGGGATCGTCGTGTTCTCGGGAAGCTTGTACACGCTGGTTCTCACGGGGCAGCGCTGGCTCGGCGCGGTCACACCGGTGGGAGGGGTCGCCATGATCGCGGGCTGGGCCGCTCTGGGCTGGGCCGTGCTGCGTAGCTGATCGTGGAGCCCGACGAGCCTCAGCAGATGGATCACGCGCGCCAGCTGGTGGGCTCCGCCCAAAGACTCCTGATTCTCACCGGAGCGGGGGTAAGCGCGGAGTCCGGGGTGCCCACGTTTCGCGGTCCCGACGGTCTCTGGAGGAGGCACAGGGCCGAGGAGCTCGCGACGCCCCAGGCCTTCCAGGCCGATCCCAGGCTCGTGTGGGAGTGGTACGGATTCCGGAGGGAGCGCGTGGGGGCATGCCGCCCCAATGCGGCACACGCGGCGATCGCCCGCCGGACGCTCGAGCACGAGGGCGCTCGCTTAGTGACCCAAAACGTGGACGGTCTTCACGAATTGGCCTTGGAAGAAGCCGTGTCCAACGGGATGTCACCGGGGACCTCCGTCTCTGAAGCCGCGCCCATCAGGCTCCACGGGTCTCTCTTTCAGACGCGCTGTACGGGCTGTGACGATCGAATCTTGGATCGCCATCCGGTCGATGCGGAGAGCGAGGCGTCTTTGCCGCGGTGCAAGAAGTGCGAGGCCCTTCTCCGTCCCGACGTCGTCTGGTTTGGAGAACAACTCGACCCCGAGATCCTACAGAGTGCGATGGAGGCTGCGGAGACTGCCGAAGTCTGCTTGGTCGTGGGCACCAGCGGGCTCGTACATCCGGCGGCTTCCCTGCCCCTCTTGACGAGAGAGTCGGGAGGCGTGGTCGTGGAGTTGAACACGGAGCCCACTCCGCTCACCGAGATCGCCGTCTCGAGCCTTCGGGGCCCGGCCGGGCAGATCCTGCCAAGCTTGCTCGCCGTCAGCCAGAAGCAGTAACAGGGCTATCCGTCCGGAGCGAACTCGGTGCCTCCGGCGCCTTGGTACCAGTACCGAATCGTCGTGCAGCCGGCTTGGGCGCCCGGACAGTAGTAGCTCAGAATCTCGAAGACCGCATAACGGCTGTCGGCGGTCCGAACGGCAAAGACATTCGGTTTCGGGCTCAGGAGGTGGCTGGTCCAACTGTAATCGTACCACCGCTCCGTTGCCGCGTTACTCGTCTCGGAGCCAGCCGTGTTGACGCTGTACCCGCCCGTCGGAACGGCGGTCAAGGAATCGAGCGAGGTGATGCCGAGATCGAGGATCCCCCCCTGCCCCGCCAGGCCTGGGCCCCCGTTTGCGAGGATCGCAAACCTCTGGAACGACAGGTCCCATCCGAGAGGCTCCGGTGATTCGACCACCGAGCCGGTGGAGAAATCGAAGAAGGTTGGTGTGTCCCCCCTCCCGTCCACGGTAATAACGGACGGGCCCACGAGCCGGTCTCCTACTTCCTGGGGATCGACGACGGACACGGGGTACGAAGTCAGCGGTGCGGACCGCCTAAGGCTCGATGCTACGAAGATCACCGCCGCCACCACCAAGAGTCCGATGATCACCACCGCGGCCACGGGCGGACGACGCGAGGCCTCGGTTTGGGCTTCGCCATCAACGGTGTCGTGGGGTGTGGTCATGTCCGCTCAGTTCGTGGGCCTGAAGTTTATATGATCGCAGCGGCGATGTTCAAGCTCTGCCCTCGGGACGCTCAGTTCAGATTGCTGAGGGAGGCCGTCCCTACCAAGTTCTGACCAAGAATCGCCCGACCCGGAGTGTGGCGAATCCTTTGGAACAGAGACTCAACGCAGGATATCACGGTGAAGCCTGCCATTCGATCCATCCGAAACGGTCATTGGCCGGTCGCCTGCCGGTGGGTGGCTTGTCGGCGGGTCGCTCGTCGGCCGCTCGCTTATTGGCTGGTGCTGGGGCTTGTGTCAGGCGTTTTGGTCTCCGCCTGCTCGCCGGACCGCCAAAGCGAGGGAGAAGCGAGCGGCCCCTCCGCGTCCGTTACGCCCGGGTCTGTTACGTCACAGGCGTCAGCTCCGGACGCCCCGCCTACACGATGGGTGGGGTTGATCGGACAGTACGGCCCTGACGACGACGTCTGGCTCGTCCTGGAGGACGAGTCTCGGCTTCACGTGCGTCACAGGGAGATGGCCTATCCGCTGGAAGAGGCGTCGGCGGACGAGTTTCTCGGTCGTCCCACGGGTGCGGGAGCGCCGGAGCGCCTCCTATTTACGCGCGCGGGGGATGGCCGTGCGGCGGGCTTCCAGCTGGGCGAAGCCTACTTCACGAGGCGGGAGGTCGGCACGGTGGGGGGCGAGACCTTTCGGATCGACCCTGTCCGGGACGTCGAGGAGCTCCGGGTCGAGGCGCTCGGGGCGTCGCCGCCGGTGGAGGAAGGGCCTTTTCGGGAGTCCGAGCTGGTGGACCTCGAGTCCTTGGATTCTACGATCGAGCTCGATATCCGCTACGCGACCACGAACAACTTCATGAACGCCGTCTTCTATGAAGACTCCCGAGCTTTCCTTCAACGTCCCGCTGCCGACGCAGTGGCGCGGGCCCACCGAGCGCTCGCGCCGTATGGTTACGGGCTATTGATACACGACGGATACCGTCCTTGGTACGTCACGAAGATGTTTTGGGATGCGACGCCCACCCATCAGCGTGAGTTCGTTGCGAATCCGACGAGTGGATCGAGGCATAACCGTGGGGCTGCCGTCGATCTCTCGCTTCGTAGCCTCGCGACCGGAGAACCGATCGAAATGCCGAGTGGATACGATGAATTCTCCGACCGCTCATACGCCGACTATCCGGGCGGCACCGCGAGACAGCGGTGGCATCGCGAGTTGCTACGGGAGGTGATGGAGGCCGAAGGATTCACCGTCAATCCCAGCGAATGGTGGCACTTCGACTACCGAGATTGGAGAGAATACGGGATTCAGAACGAAATCTTCGGTGGGATCAGCGTGCCCCGCGAAGGGGCCGCCGTACGGTAGAACAATGGGCCGTCTGGTACGGGCTCAGTTGTGCCCGAAGGAGATCGCCACGCTGGCCGCTCTAAAATCACCTGGGCCTGTCTCGGTGAGGTACGCACCTGACAGGTTCACTGGACCCAGCGCCAGGCCGAAGCCCGCAGCGAACTGACCGACCCCACCCGCGCGCGCCATGCCCCCCCGGAGCGCCAGCAACGAGCTCGCTCGGAACTCCACTCCCAACCCGATGTGAGAACCACGTCCACGGACGAGCGCCTCCCCGGTGTCCTTCCGGAGGTCGGCGGTGACGGCGACGTTGTCAGAGGCCCGGTAGGCGATGCCCAGAATGAGCACCGGATCGAAGCTCTGGGCCAAGACCGAATCTTGGAACGCTACTGGCGCGGCCGTCGCTGGAACTGCATCGAAATCTTCAGTGACTGACGTGCCATCGAAGATGATCTCACCGGGTCGGTACGCGTAGGCGTCGAGCTTCCACTGGAAAGTGTGAAAGACGTTCTGGACGGAAGCGGCGACCGCCCAGGTCGAGTCTTGCCACGCCAAGCCGAGATCCAGGCCCATACCGCTACCGTTGTTCACCGTAAAGCTGTCGGGCGCGATCGATGGCAGTGAGAGGTCCATCCTGATGGGGTTGCCCTGAATCAAGCTAGTGCCGTCGTCGCCGCCCGTGACCACGACGTGCCCGAGGGTGTATTTGAGCGTGGCCCCCGCCGCGAAGGTGCCGCCCTTAACGTCCGGCAATGGGAGCCCGAACGCGACGGCGGCGGTCGTCACCGCCCAGCCGTTGACCTCCGTACCCTCCAACGTCATGTCTCGCGGCGTACCCGTGCTGCCGGCGTTGCCGAACATAGCCAGCTCGAAAGCATCGGGACCCATCGTCGCGGTCGCCTGCGCAACCGTCGAGATCTGAAAGCCCACAGGGCCGACGCTCAGCGCCAACTCGGTGATGGCGGCGCCAGCCCGGGCCGTGAGACCCTCTTCGGCAATCACCGATGCTAGCCACGCGTCCCTTACTGAATCGGGAAGCGCCAGTCCTTCGAACTCGTTGATCTCGCTGAGCTCCAGGGCATTCAGCCCGGCTCCGCCCTGAACCGGAAGAAGCGGAAACGACAGCGAGAATCCCGGATTCCCTGGCATGGCGAGTCCCGCCGGGTTCAAGGCGATAGCCGTGAAGCCCCGGGCCAGGACTGTATAGTTGTTGGCTGTGGCAAGCTCGGCGGTGCTTGCCGAAGGGAGCTGGCCTGACGCCGCACGAGGGAATGAGGTCGCCCCGATCGCTAGAGACAGGATCATCGCGGCCACCGCTTGCTTCGACATCATCGCGTCACTCCTCCGTGTAAGCTTCCTCATACCGCGAGTCATGAGATCTCCAATGTGAGATCCAGGTCGACTTGGATCACGAGCACCTGCGTAGCTGTGACCGTCGCCGCCGAAGGCGCTACCACCGTTCCGGTGCCGCTGACCGTGACCACCGTCTGGCCAAGGAAGGATTGGAGCTCAGCTTGCGTGTACGTAACCGTCACGGTGGAGGTCGCTGCACTGCCTATGACTACGTTCTTCGAAATTGTCGCGAAGCCCGTCCCGCTGATGTCCAAGTTCAGCGTGACTCCCACGCCGAACGGATTCTGAATGTCCAGGATCAGAGAGCCGCTCTGAATCCTGTCCACTACGCCGGTGTCGATGTCCCCTACGTCGAGACTCGTGGGATCTAGATCGGCCGATATGCCGTCCACGTTGAGCGTGACCGACGAAACCGAGACATCGCCCACGGTCACCGTGAAGCCGGCGGCGAGGTCGATCGGGACAGCGTCGCCCTGGGGGGAGTCGAGAGTGATCTCGGCGAAAACCGTCGAGCTGACCGTACCTGCCGTGAGGTTGATGGGGACCGTCGAGGGACCAGCGGGTAAGGTGCCACCGGTGGCACCATCTAACACCACCTGTCCGAGCTGACGGCCAAGGATGTCCACGTCGTAGAGGGTCACGGTGAAGGTTCCGGGGGCGGCTGGTGCCGTTGCCGGATTAATGGGGTCGAAACCAAGGTTGTTCTGGACGGCCAAGGAAATCGATCCGGCGACCAACTCCGCCGACACGACGTCGGCCGGGAGGCTGCCAGTCTGATTGAACGACACAAGGAACACGGGCTTGGGCACGGGGACGCCACCGGATCCCACGCAGACCGGGCACAAGCTGCCGAGTGTTTGGGACAGCACGACATTGGGCGTAACTACGAAGTTCCCGCCGGCTGTGTCGACGTTCGCCGGAAGGAGCTCGACCACGGAAATCGACGTCTCCTCGACGGGAAATACCCATTGTACGTCGAAGATGGGGAGGTTCGTCGGGACGTCACATCCGGACAAGGCGGCAAGGACGATCAACAGGCCCGCCCTCTCTAGTGGGACGCAAAAACGGAGCGGACGGCAAGAACTCATGACCGATACCCTGCTAGTGTAGTGTCGCTAAATTATCTTGCATGATATAAGGCTACGTGGTATTGTATGACATGCCACTACCCATACGTGTTATGCCACTGCGCCGCGGGGACCGCGCGCGCCTCGAATCGCTGGTCCGATCCCGCACGACCCCCCAACGCGTGGTCGAGCGCGCCCGCATTGTGCTCGGGTCCGCTGCGGGGGACTCGGGCTCGACTATTTGTGGTGATGTCGGCGTCTCGCGCCCGACCGTCACACTCTGGTTGGATCGGTATGAGGCTGGCGGGCTTGCGGCCCTCCGGGCCGACCGCCCGCGGTCGGGACGCCCGAAACGTATTACCCTGGCCGAGGAAGAAGCCATCGTGCACCGCACGACACAAACGACGCCGCCCACGGGCCGCGGCACCCATTGGAGTACGCGGCTGATGGCCGAAGTGACCGGCTTGCATCACTCCACGATTGCGCGCATCTGGAAGGCCCATGGGTTGCGCCCCCATCGGGTCCGGTCGTTCAAGTTGTCCACCGACCCCGCCTTCGTAGAAAAACTCCGGGATGTCGTCGGGTTGTACCTGCAGCCGCCTGAGCGGGCGATCGTCTTCTCCTTTGATGAGAAGAGCCAGATCCAGGCCCTGGATCGCACCCAGCCAGGCCTGCCGCTGAAGCGCGGGCGCGCCGGCACCTTCACCCACGATTACAAGCGCCATGGCACGACCACGCTATTTGCGGCCCTCGATGTGGCCACCGGCCACGTCATTCAGGAGTGCATGCCGAAGCATCGCCATCAGGAGTTTCTCAAGTTCATGAACACGGTCGTGCGCACGACGGCCAAGGATCTCGACATCCACGTCATCCTCGACAACTACGCCACGCACAAACATCCCAAGGTGAAACAGTGGCTCCAACGTCATCGGCGAGTCCATTTCCATTTCACGCCCACCTCGGCCTCGTGGCTCAATCTTGTCGAACGCTTCTTCAGCGAACTCACCGAGCGACAACTGCGGCGGCTCGCCGTTACCAGCGTGGACGAGTTGATCCAAGCCATCACCGACTACATCGAGTGCCGCAACGAAAACCCCACACCTTTCACATGGACAGCCACCGTCCGCCAGATCCTCAAGAAGGTCAACAAAGCCAATGAGACTTTGGCGACACTACACTAGTTTCGAAGGAGCAGTTGATCTGCAGAGAAAAAGAGAAGCTAACCACCAACGTAATGCTCAGGACTCACCACTGCGAGAACATTCTTTCGTTAGGGATGCGGCTCACATCGGCGTTTCCGGTCGAGTACGGCGCGAACGCCTCCTAGCGCTAGGGCGATGAGCGCGCCACTGAGAAACTCGATGGCGGTCAGCAGGATCTTCACCAGGAAACGCGCAGCACTAGGACGGGCCTCACTTCCGATAGATAAGGACGAACCCCGCGTTGGTTAGCGTCAGCGCAGGACCAACTATTGAGCCGCTAGTAACGGTGGAGTCCGTCACAGAGGTCAGTGTAAGGGCTCCACCACTAATCGTGTACGTGCACAGCTCTATCACCGCATTCGTAGTTACGTTGCCCGTAATCGTCGTTATCCTAAACGTGCCGATATTACTACAAGTCATATCCTCATTGAGGGTTACGCTCCCTGCTGCGACCTCAATTTTTTCGGTACCGATTTGAAACACAACAAACGGCAGGGAGTCCCCGTCGATGGTCTGGAGTCTGTACGTACCTGTGAGGCTCTCTGGGCCTGTGCCGTCGCCACCGCAGGCTGTGACACCAAGAGCCAAGAAAGCTAGAAAGACTCTGCGAACCATCGTGAGACTCTAGGCTGGCGTCCAGTTTGGGGTGGCGCGTGCTTGCCGCTTCACGCACTTCAGACACATCTTGATCGCCTGATGGGCCTGTAGAGGACCGGGCCCTCTAACTGGGTGTCTCCCTCAAGTAGAACACAATAGTCACCGGCAAAGAGGATTCTCATGATCAAACCAAGCCAGGGTTCATGTTTGGGAATTGTTGGTTTCCTTCTTCTCTTTAGTTCATCAACATACGCGCAAACCTACCGCGTATTACTAACCAATGATGACGGTATTGAATCACCGCTCCTGGCTGCTCTAAAGGTAGAACTACAAGCACTGCCCGGGGTGGAAGTGACTGTATCAGCACCCCGTGAAAACCAGTCTGGCAGTAGCCAGTCAGTTGCGGGTGGGGCTCTTGTAGTTGATAGGATCTATCGTGACGAAACTCTGTTCGGTTACGCTGTTCATGGTAAGCCTGCAGACGCGGTACGATTTGGACTAATAATGCTGAGCAACGGTAACGACTTTGACTTGGTTGTTTCGGGAATAAACCGAGGCGCTAATGTGGGTGACGTGTCCCATTCTTCGGGAACGGTAGGAGCGGCAATGGAAGCGCAATTTCAGGGCATTCCCTCAATAGCTGTCTCCCAGGATGTGAGAGATGTCGACACCGTGGCCTCGGCAAGATTTGCAGCAAGACTGGTGCAAAAATACCAACGAGAAGGCGCACCACGCGGAGTCGTAATATCAATTAACATCCCAGGTGGCGAACTGAAAGGCGTACAAGTCAGACCCATGGGAGATTCCTACCTGAGTACTGCCGGCTACGAACTGCTAAGTCAATCTGGAAACAGTTCTACTTACGAACATCAGCGGATAATCGTGCAATCTACAGATTCAACCACAGATACCTACTCTTATCAAGACGGTTTTATCACCATAACTCCGTTGAGATTTGACTGGACTGACTATGACTTCATAAGTGAGGTGGAGTCATGGGATTTACAATTGAATTGAAAGCCCAATTCGGAGGACTGGCCAAGCGGGCACTTGAACCGACAGTAGCGACCGACAGTACAGTGTCTCAGCACGTACGACAAAGCTCCACTCAGACCGGCTAAGTCCAAGTAGAGCTTCACTTTCCCTAAGCGTCCCCGGCAGGAATCGAACCTGCGACCTACTGCTTAGGAGAACTCACGGCAACAGGTCCATTCCGGCGAAGCGCCCGTGTTTATTGCCTTTCTTCTCCGACTCCATCCGAACAATTGGGCTGAATACCCGACTTTCACCGCCTTTGTGGGCACAGTTTGGGCACAGTTGTACGCCTCGAAGCCGGATGCGTTGTCGCCCTCAAGTGGCTTGCGGTGGTCGTGCGCGTTGCTCTAGATCGGTTGCGTTATCACCCCACCGATAACCGCAATCCCGACACGCCTGGATGGGGTCGTCGTCGGTGACAACGCAGCCGCCGAGCACCACATCACCGCGGCGCGATTCCTCCATCAGCTTGGGGCCAGGTAGGCCGTAGACGATGGGGGCGATGGACTTGCTTTTACACTCGGGGCATGTCGGCCCCTCGCTACGCATGCGCCAACATCTCGTAGCGATCCCAGATCAGCTTGGCCGCTTCACGTTCCAGCCTCATCACCTCATTCATGTTTTGACGGACATACTCTCGTAATGCCGGGTCCATGTTGGGATAATCCGTGAGGTCTGCGGCGCCACTGAACAACGTCAATTTCCCCTCTGCAATCTCGCGAAGCGTATCCATGAGCCGATCCAGGTTGTCGGCCACGGGCTTATCACCCACGCCGTAGACATCCATGGTGAGCATCATGCCCAACTGGTAGGCAGCCCAAACGAGATCCTTTTCGTTCGTTCCCCCGCTCATCGCTCCAACTCCTCAGCCAAGGTTCACAAGCCCTGCAACAAATGGGTCGATTTGTCGCGTGCATGTCCATACCCCGCCCCCTACGCTTCCAGATCGTCGGCGTCGCCCCTGAGTATGCGAGCCCTGCGCTCCCATTCGGCAGCGGCGTCCTCGCCGTACAACACGCTGTAATGTGCCTGCACATCGAGGGGTGTATCGTGAAACTTGACGCCCGCTCCCATTAGGTCGAAGTGACGATGGCTGCGCGCGGCGGCCTGGTACAGATGGTCCAGGTGGATCGCGTCTCTCGTCCGTGCCCTCTCCATGAAGGCTGGATGCTCGTCCCAGAGCCACTCGACGAGTTCGTTGCGACCCCCTTCGCTCATCCACTCGTCTAGTAGGTCCCAGACCCGTTCCCATTCATTCCACCATTCGTCACCGCCCTCCTCGCTCTTCGCTATCACTGGGCCGAGGAGACCCTTCGCGTAGTCAAGCCAGGGGAGTTCCTGTGTGCCGCTCATTGCTCCACCCCTGTTACAATTCGTCACTTTGTAACATGCATTCTCACGCTGTACCCCCTACCCCTCCAAGTCGTCGGCCGCGGCGGCCAGTTCGGCCGAGTGCTTGCGCATGAACTCGGCGAGCTTCTCGAGGACTTCCGGCGGCGGCTTTCGCGCACCGTTTCGATAAGCCAACACCGTGCCGTAGGTGCGACCCGTAGCCTTTGCCACCTCTTCCAAGGGGACAGCCAAGAGATCGGTCGCGGTCCTGAATGTCATGTTAAGGATTCCTTGACAGCGGTGGCGGTGGTGTGTAGATAATTTATCGACACACTTACGAGGGTCAACACATTTGATTGGGGGCCACCGCGTTTGACGTTGTCGGACTGAGCGCTGCCGGCGGGAGGATGCCGGAAGCATGACAAGAGCCAAACCCCGAACGAGAAGACGGCCACCTCCGAACGATGGGGGTGGCCGCCTGTCAAATCGGTGTCTCGTCGCTACCGAAGTCGGCGACTCTCCTTATCCGCCTCTAACCTGAGGCTTCGTACATCTCTCGCAGCGCACGACTGGCTTTCGCACTTTCGGTCTGGCAGACGATCTCGTGCGCCTTCGTTCCGGCAAGTTCCTGCGGGGCGTCGCCCGAGTGGACGAAGCAGCGGTAGTCGGCGTCATCTCGTGGTGTCGTGGCAGACCACCCTGTAGACGTCGCGGAAACTCCAGCATCGCATCTCGGGGAACGCCGAACCCCACCAGATCGTCGAGGCTTTGCGCATAGCGAGAGTGTTGAGAGAAATACGCCTCCTGAGCCCGGAGCAGAGCCTCTATCGGGGCCCTCGTGGACTCCACGAAACTCTTTGTCAGGATCCGAATAACGTTGACCCCGCCCCCGCCGCCGATTTCACCTGTCTTCGGGTTCCAGCATGTGATTTCGAGCGAGTGGATGTCCGAGGGATCGTCGATTGCATCGGGCAGATCGAAATCGAATGGCCGAATATTGATCGCGCTCCCGGATTGGGCTCGAGGCAGAGGGGCCGGACCCTCCACCCGTCCCCCGAGTGCGGGTGCTTCGTTTCCCGCCCGCATTTCAGGCACCATGATCGAGCCGTCTACAATAAAAACCGGCACACCTCGTTCGAGCCCGGGCCATGCCATTTGGGAACACTTCGCGGCGACGCCTTCCGCCGAAACGAGGCTGAGGGCCACGATGGTCAGCACCGGGAGCAGGTCTGTGCGAGAGAGCCTCATGGTCGCCTCCTTCAATCCGAGTTGCGGATTATCTGAATACTCCCCGTCCGAGCGAGATGATCCCCGGGAATCTCAGCGGGGTGTCAGTTCTTTCATCCCCACCAGAAGGAGTTATCCGGTGGCCGTGGTCGTCGCCCCAACCGCCAAATGAAAATGATCACAGCGGCCACCATGACCATCTCGTTCATACCGAGTTCACCGATGCCCATCCGGCACGATGCGGGTAAGTAGCGCGAGACGCAAGCGCGCTGCCGGCGGGAGGCCAGAGTTTCAACCGCGACAGTAGCAATCGCTTGTTAGGTAGCGGCCAGGTCCGGTAAACAGACATGGTATACAAGTAAGTAAAGAGACATGGGTAACAGTCGGCACCCCTACAGGAGGTGACCGATGCCGTTCACGGAGACTGATATCGTGGACGAACGAAGCCGTTTCATCGAAGACGCTCACCGGAGTCTGCACAGCTTCACGTGGCTCTGCGCCCACTACGGGATCAGCCGCAAGACCGGCTACGAGTGGCTGGACCGCTGGAGAACGCACGGCCCCGAAGGACTTCGAAACCGGTCGAGTCGACCCAAGCATTGCCCCTGGGCGACGCCCCCCGAAGTCGTCGAGGCCATCCTCGGGGTCCGACGTACCTACACCGACTACGGCGCGAAGAAGATCCGTTGGTACCTCGACAAGCACACACCCGAGCTCGTCCTGCCCTCGCGCACCACGATCCACAACATTCTGCGTCGTCACGATCTCGTGCCCAAGCGACGACGGAGGGCCCGACGTTGGCACCCGGGCCGACCCGATGCTGCAGCCGATGTGCCCAACCGGAGCTGGAGCGCCGACTTCAAGGGCGAGTTCCGCACCCGAGACGGACGGTACTGCTATCCACTCACCGTCCAGGACATGCACTCGCGTTTCCTGCTCGACTGTCGCGGGCGCATCGACGTCAGCATCGACGGCGTTATCCCAGTGTTCACGCGCCTCTTCCGTCGGTTCGGGCTGCCCGAGAGGATCCGCACGGACAACGGGACGCCCTTCGCTTCCAATGCCCTCGGCCGTCTGTCCAGGCTCTCCGTCTGGTTCGTCCAGCTCGGCATCATGCCCGATCTCATTGAGCCTGCCAGCCCTCAGCAGAACGGAAAACACGAGAACATGCACCTCGTCCTCAAGCGCCGTACCACCCGGCCGCCCCGATCCAACATGCGAACCCAACAACGAGCCTTCCGTGACTTCCAAGCCGAGTTCAATCACATCCGACCTCATGAAGCTCTCGACGGCGCCGTGCCCGCTGACTTCTACTCTCCCTCACCCAGGCGCTTCCCAAAGACCCTCAAGCCCATCACCTACCCGGGCCACTTCGAGACCCGCCTCGTCAGCTCCAACGGCGGCATCCGTTGGTACGCCAGGCGCATCCCTGTCAGCAGGCTCCTCGCAGGTCATGACGTCGGCCTCGAGCAAGTTGACCACGGCCTCTTCGACGTCTACTTCGGTCCCATCTGGCTCGGTCGATTCGTTGAACCCAAACACCGAATCTTTGACTCCCTCGGTAGAGGGAAAAGAAGAACTGGTGGTACCTACAAAGGACGGCGAACTGTTACCCAGGTCTCTTGACTTAACTGTTACCCAGGTCCTTTATCGCTCAGCGGTCCCACTATCCGAGCCGATGTGAGTAGCAGAGCTGCCGTCCCTCATCTCGGACGGCCCCACTCAGACTCCACCCCATGCTCTCGTAGAACGCAGCTGCACGCGGGTACTCCGCGAGGGTCCACAGACGCGCTTCGCGGTATCCGTCGAGTCTTAGGTATTCGAGAGCACGCCGCATGAGGACTCGGCCGACTCCGATGCGCCAGTGGTCGGGATCAACAGCAATCGTATCGACTTCGCCCAGGGTCGCGTCGGCTGGATCACGGCACGACCCGATCCCGACAAACCCATGAATCGCGCCGTCCCGGGGCGCAACCCACCAACGGGCTGGAGGTGCACCGGAAAGAGTCGCTCGCCAGCGCCGGCACCACGCCAGCGCTCGATGAGTTCGGAGTCGAATTCCTTTTTCCCCATCAAGTGGCCGAACCCGGCGTTCCAGGAATCGATATAGATTCTTGCGACCGCTTCCGCGTCGTCGGGAGAAGCATCTCGAACGACAAAGTCGGTCTGCATATCAGGCATTAGTGCCACCTAACGATTAAGGATTGTTTCCACACTCTAAGCGCGGTGGGTTGACGATGCGAGAGTCAAGGGAGTGTGGCAACGATCAGTTGAGCTGAGCCGCTACGCGGTGGGTGGGGCTATGGAGATTGAGGAGCCCGGGGGTTGAGGCGGCGGGAGCGGCCCGCGGAGCTCGCACTGCACGAGTGCGGGGAACAGAAGGCAGAGTCCGTGTCGGGGAACGGCGAGAAGGATGGCGGGTGGCCAAGGTCGACACAGGCACAGACGGGTGCAGGACCCCGCTCGGGCGAGGCCATTCGATTAGGCTGTGGCACGACGGGACTGGTGATGGCTGGGCGGTGGGCGTCCGAGTACCTCGATGCACCGCATCGGACCGCGTCCACAGTGGGGGCAGAGGCGCAAGCTCTGGGGCAGAAGCTCGAGGAAGGGTCCGTTGTCCTCGCTTCGCCCGGACACTTGCTCGAACTGCCTATCTTCGGGCTGGCCGAGGGCGCCACGGCAGCACGCGAGCAGTCGTGCGCGGCCACTGTTGGCGAGGAACCCGTAGTGGCGGATACGGACGAAGCCCTTGGGGAGGACGTGCAGCAGGAAGCGGCGGGTGAACTCACCGAGCGGGAGCGTGAGGGAGCGGGACCGGCGACTGCGGTAGTCCTTGTAGCGGAGGCTCACGACCTCGTCATCGACGTGGAGCAGCCGGTGGTTCGAGATCGCGATGCGGTGGGTGTAGCGGGCCAGATACTCGAGCACGCGTTCGGGGCGCTCGAAGGGTGGCTTGGCATAGACCACCCATTCGGTGCGGCATGCCTCATGGAGATAGCGGCCGAACGCAGACGAACTTCGGTAGCGAGCGAGGCGGCCGTGCAGCTCGATGCGGTCCTCACGGAACGCTTCATGGAGCCCGGCCAGGAACTTGCCGCGGAAGAGCCGGCTCAACACGCGGACGGGCAGGAAGAAGCCGGGCCGACACGCACGCCACGTGCGTCTATCTTCGGCCAGTCCACCCGCCGGCACCACACAGTGTACGTGCGGGTGATGGATGAGCGTCTGGCCCCAGGTATGTAGGATGGCGAAGAACCCGAGCCTGGCGCCGAGATGCTTCGGGTTGTTGGCGATCTCCTGAAGCGTCCGGGCCGAGGTGCGGAGCAGAAGATCGTAGACGACCTTCGGGTTCTGAAGCGCGAGCGGTGCGAGAACCCGTGGTATCGTGAAGACCACGTGAGCGTAGGGCACGGGCAACACGTCGGCCTGGCGTGCTTCGAGCCAGGCTACCTGGGCGCTGCCCTGACACTTCGGACAGTGGCGGTTCCTGCACGAGTTGTAGGAGATCCTTTGGTGTCCGCAGGCGTCGCACGCGTCGATGTGGCCACCCAACCGCGCCGTCCGGCACGCGGTGATCCGCTCGACGACCGCTCGCTGCTCCCAGCTCCATGGCGGACGGCTACGCTGGGCTTCACTTCCCAGGTGGCGTTTGAAGATCTCCGCGACCTCGTGCCGAGGTCGCTCGGGCACCTACTCGGTGCTCGTAAGCACTCCGCTCAACGCGTCCAAGGGACTCCTGGTGCTTCGCAGTCGCTCCGTCGCCACATGGGTATAGATCTGCGTGGTCCTGAGCGAGCGATGACCGAGCAGCGTCTGGATCACGCGCAGGTCCGTGCCCGCCTCCATTAGGTGCGTCGCGTAGCTGTGGCGCAGAACGTGTGGGCCTGCCGGCTTCGCGATCCCCGCCCTAACGCGTGCCGCCTTCAGGGCACGCTGGATCGTCGAGCTCACCATCGGCTTCTCTGGATCTCCTCCAGGAAACAGGCAACGCGCGGGCCGATAGGCCAGCCAGTACGTACGGAGCGCTTCGAGTAGGACCTCTGACAACGCGACCTGCCGGTCGGCGTCGCCCTTGCCGTGCCGAACCGTGATCACCATTCGCTGTGAGTCGATGTCGCGCAGCTCGAGCGCCAGCGCCTCGCTGATCCGCAGCCCCGCCCCGTACAGCACGAGCGCCACCGTTCGATGCTTCCGGTTCCGGATCGCCTTCAGAAGACGAGCCACCTCCCCGGGACTCAGAACCACCGGGTGGCGTCTCTTCAGGCGAGGGTACGGGATCTGCGGCACCATCTCCGGCCGTTGCAGCGTGAACCGGTACAAGAATCGGAGCCCTCCCACCGTCTGAGCAAACTCCGAGCGTGAGACCTTCCGCTCCTCGGTCAGGTAGCGCAGGTACTCGCGTACCTCCTCTGCGCTCAGATCTGCCGGAGAACGCCCAAAGTGGCGCCCCATCTCGGCAACACGCGTGATGTAGATCTCCTGCGTCCGCTCCGCATAGTTCCGGATCCGCAGATCCGTCAGCATCTTCCGGCGTAGCTCGCTCATCGGGTCCCTCCTGGACGGGGTTGCGTTGGGACTCGCAACCTACTCGCCCGGTCCTCGGGACCTTGGCCCTACTCACACGCGGGAACCACGACCCGCCCGGTAGCCAACACCACCCACCGCGTAGCGGTTTAGTTCAACTCCTATTGTACTGCTTCGCCGCCCCATCATGGGCGGTCCGCCACCCCTGAGCGCAACAAGATATCCCACTAAACTCCCACCGTCTGGGATCTCGCGGGTGTATCCCGTGCGCTGCCATAATCTCTTGGACAGTGCAGTTCAACGTCGTTGGACTGCTCGGGCGCGTCTCGTCCTGCCGATGGACCTCCATCCCTGAGGGGGCCCCGGCCGATGCGCCCATCGGGCCGACGGTGCCGAAACGGCGGTGACGGAACCGTCACACCACGTTATTCGTGGCGCAAAGCCTCCATCGGGTCCACACGCGATGCGCGCCGAGCCGGGACCCAACTGGCCAAGCCGGCGACGGTGAGCGCCGCCACGGCCGTCAGCGCGAAGACGCCGAGGTCGAGGGGGCTCACTCCGAGCAGGAAGCTCTGCGCAAAGCGCGTCACGAGCGCCGCCAAGCCGAGACCGATGACGACTCCGACCGCCGTGAGCGCGAGTCCACGCCCGACGATCATCCGAACGACGTGTTGTGCCTCGGCGCCGAGGGCCATTCGCACGCCGACCTCGTGCGTACGCTGGGACACGAGGAACGACATCACGCCGTACAGGCCGACGGTAGCGAGCAGCAGCCCCAGCCCGCCGGCCAGAGAGAGCAGCCAAGACCCGATCCGCTGCGGGAGCAGTATGGTAGCGATCGCATCCTCCATCGTCTGGAGCGTCGTGATCGGGAGCCTCGCGTCGACGTTCGCGACCTCGGCCCGCAACATCGGCAGAAGATCTGTTGCGCCGTCCCGTGAGGAGGTGCGTGCTAGGAGCGTGAGCGTCGTCCGGGGATTCTGCCCGATCGGGATGAAGAACGCCGGTCGATCCTCGTCCGTCAGGTTTTGGTACATCGCGTCGCGTACGAGCCCGACCACCTGCGCATCGCCCCGCCCATCCCCCAGGCCACACGCTTGCCGAGTGGGCTCTCGCCCGGCCAGAAGCGCTCCGCGAACGTCTCGTTGACCATCACCGCCAGCGCGGCGTCCTGGTTGTCGGCGTCCGTGAACTCTCGACCCAGAAGCACCTCCATCCCGAGCAGGGCCATGAAGCCAGGTCCCACCCGGTAGATCGCGATGAATCGCATGTCGCCCTGCGCGGGATCGTATCCGGGGATCGACACGCTGGTAGTGCGATAATCCCCCGTCAGCGGACGCATGTCCGTGATCGACGTCGCCTCAACCCCCGGCAGGCGGGCCACGCGTGCCTGGAGGTCGTCGAAGAGATCACCCGCCTCCTCGACGGAGTAGCCCTCCGGGCCCAGATCCATCGTGAGCGTCGCGACCCCTTCCACGGTGAACCCGGGATCGACCTGAGTCGCGGCTCGCACGCTCTTGAGGAAGAGCCCCGCACCCACGAGCAGCACGAGTGACGCGGAGACCTGGCTGATGACGAGGAGATGCCGGAGCTCGAACCAACGGAACGGTCCCGAGCCTTCGCCCGAGCCCTCTTTGAGCGATGGCACGAGATCGGTTTGTGACGCTTTGAGCGCGGGAAGCAGCCCAACCGCCAAGACCGTCACGAGCGTCACCAGGACGCTGAAGAGTAGGACGGTCCGGTCGACGCCGAGGTCGAGTGAGAGCCGAACCCCCATGATCGGTTGGAGCGCTCCGGCCATGCCGTTGGCCACGCCGACGAGCCAGAGCGCCATGGCCGCGCCACTGCCGCCGCCGATCACCCCGACGATCGCGCTCTCGGCGAGGAGCTGTCGGACGATACGCCCGCGACCGGCGCCCAGCGTGACCCTCGTCGCCACCTCTCGACCCCGGCGTGAAGCCCTGGCGAGCGTCAAGTTCGCGACGTTCGCACATGCGATGAGCAGGATGATACCGACGACGGCGAGCAGAGCCAGGGCGACGCCGTTGGCATCGCCCTGGTCCCCGGGAGTCAACCGGAAGTCATCCACAACGGTCGCCCGACGGGTCTCGTCGTTCCTATCCGTCCAAGACTCGGGGTACTCCTCCTGGAGCCGATTCGCGAGCGCGGTCAGCTGCTCCTGAGCGAGCTCGGGCGTCGCCCCTTCAGCGAGCCGCGCGGTGATCGACCACCCCGAATTCCCGCGTGCCCCGAACTGGCGGTCGCCCTCCATCAGCGCCTGCGTCGACACCAGGATCCACAGGTCCGGGACGATGACTGGGAACAAGCCTCCGAACCCCTCCGGAGCCACACCGACCACCGTCACCGTCTGGCCGGACGCACGGAGCGTCTCACCGATGACGCCGGGATCCCCGCCGAAGCGCCGCAGCCAGAAGCGGTGGCTCAGGATAACGACCGCCGCACCGGAGGAGTACTCCCCTTCCTCGTCGGTGAAGGCCCGCCCGAGCGCGGGCTGCACGCCGAGCATCTCGAAGTAGTTCCCCGTGACGAACTCCGTCAGCAAGATCTCGGACACACCGTCGTCGCCTGCGACGTTCGCGGTCTCTTGCTGCACCGCGATCGCGTCGGCGATCGCCGATGATTCGTCCCTGAAGTCTTGGTAGTTGGGGTACGACGACCCTCCGAACAGGAACGTGCCGCCGGCGTCCGACTTGTAGATCGACACGAGTTCGTCCGGCCGCTCGACGTGGGCCGGTGCCCGGAGGAGGACTGCGTTAACCAGGGTGAAGATTGACGTGTTCGCGCCGATCGCAAGCGTGAGCGTGACGACTGCCACGATCGTGAAGCCCGGCGCTTTGGCGAGGGAGCGGGCTGCCAGCCGTAGATCCTGGAGTGTCGATTCCATGATACCGGTGGTTGTGGGGGACGATCGGTACGCGGACGGATGCGGTCCGCGCATGCGGTTCTTGGGGCTCTTCCTTCGGACCCCAAGCGCTTGACCGGGCACTGCCAGTACAGAGCGGATCTGGAACGCCACTCGCGCGACCCATCCCGACTTGCTGCCGATCACCCGCGAACGCTCCACGAAGTCCCGCCTCATATCCTCGTCGTACTGGTCTCGAAACCAGCGCGGGAATAGTAGTAACGCGACTGCGAAGACTCGTTCGGAAAGTAGAACTGGGCGCATGACTCAGTCTTCCCCCCCGAGGTGGACCAACGCGAGGGCGGCATCCGCCGACACTCTGTGCGCTTCAGCTCTGAGCACCCGAGCACCGAGGGGAGATAACGCCCAAAAGCGCTGGCCTCGACCGTCGGACCGGTGCTTCTCACGGTCCGTCACCTCCTGGAGCAACCCCTTCTCCACCAGTCGGTGGAGATTCACGTACTGCGTAGCTGGGCTCAGCCGGACCGTCCCGTTCGAAGTTTCTTCCACGGACTGCGAGACCTGGTAGCCGTTGAGCGGTTCCCTCGAGACGGCGAGAAGCATGTGGAACTCGCGGGCGGACAGCGGTAGGTAACTATCGGCATCCATGCGGGACCCCTCCGTGCAACGAGGCACACAAACCATTCCGAAGATGATATATCGTATTATGAATGGTCTCTCGAGGAACTCCTGTCAACCCATCGGGACTGGCCCTGGTCGCACTAGGATTATCCGGACGTCGATTGAACCCGGCAGATCACGGCATCGAAGAATCACGAAGGCGGCAAGTCGCGCGATCCATCTAGGTTTTCCGGCGTCCTGCCGTGATTCCGACCCCTACTGAGGCGCCTGATAGGCGTGAGGTCGGTAGTAACGAGGATCATCCGAGCAGTCCAAACCCATGGCGAGATGCAAAATAGATGCACGCCTATCAGAAACGCTGTGATTTCGGGTAAGAACGGCCCCCGAGCGCTTTCCTGGAGAGAATGCGCCCCTATGTTTTCACGAGGCCGCTCTCTCCACGCGACGTCTTGACTCCCAAGTGCGAACGACCTCCGAATCCAACGCACCCCCCGGGCCGCCAAACCCGTACGTACCGATGAGCTCCCCTTGTATTCGGCCCAATCGCTCTTGCACTACGGGTTCACTCAGGTAGCTGATGCGATCAACCGACGCCTCGTCACGGCACCTGAGGTAGAAGCGTTCATTGAGAACCAAGTCCAGTTGGACTCCGCGCGTGGCCGCCTCACCCTCCAAGGCGCGGCATCGACCGAGGACCTCCTCCTCCCCCTTCGAGCAGGCTACGCAGATCAGGGCCTCCTCGAGGCCCGCCTCGATTGTGCGATCGACCAGGCTCTCCACGGAGACTTCGAGTTGATCCAGGATCGAGCCCGTCGGCGAACGAAAGCTCTTGCATTCGGCGAATACGAGGCCCGACGGAGTCAGGGCGATGAGGTCGATTTCGGCCTCCACACCCGATGGTGTGATGACCTCACCACCAAACGCCAAGGCGATCGAAGAATCGATCCTCTTTAGCGTTTTGGCACATTCGAGCACGGCTCGACCACCTTCCGCGAGGAAACGCCGAGCGAGTTCGTTGAGGCGGAATCTGTATCGTGCTTGGTTACCATCCAGCTGGAACTCGTCCATGCATCCCGGGCATTGAACCAGCTCGGCGATCCCGTCGATCGAGTACCACTCCGATAAGTCGCAGTGGGGGCATGTAAGTCCGATGCCCCTTATGACCAACCCAGCCCGAAGGAGCAATGGTAGCACGTCGGCCAGGAGCTTACGGGCCTCCGAAGTGGTGCGGCCAGTCTCCGTTCTGAGTCGCCCGACAATCTGATCCGCGAGTAGACCAGGTTGCTGGGTCTTGTCAGTCCCCAGGATGACGAGGACGCGCAGACTACCCAAATAGACTAGGCGGAGGGCTTCCTCCAAACCGCCGCACCGCCGAATAAACCCCCGGGCGTATCGATTGTGGCGATGAGCTGAAATCGAGAAGCCGGCGGCTATCAACTCCTCCTCAACAAAGAGGCTCTCTTCGTGAAGATAGAACTCGAACTCCTTCCCGGGCTGCATTAGCCCCCTGACGCCCTCGTGCATTGCTCTCACGCGATCATAGTTCCGGAGCCAGAGTTGTCCGCGAGCGTCCCCACGAGCCCTCTCAAGAGCCTCAGCGCTGTTCGTCAGGACGCGGGCCACGGGGGCGGAGTCGGGAAGTCGGAGAACAACTCCTGAGTCAGACCGGATCTTCACCGTGGCGGAGAAGAGGAGATCTCGGTGATCAAGGCCACGGGGCGTGTCCGCACTAATGGCGTACCGACGCCCACGGCCTCCCTCAACGCGCTCGGACCTAAGCGTCACTGCCCGAGCATCCGCGCGTAAGGATGTGTACGCGATACCGTCATGAAGTATTGCAACCTTCGTGGACGGCGAGATCTTCTCAGTCGCGGCTGAAGCTGCCCCGAGCACCTCGCGAGCGATAGAAGGAGAGCATTGAGAAACGAGCAGAAGCTGCTTCGGGCGGGATATGCTCCAAAGGGTCTCGAGACTCCCGGCCGCCGAGTCTAGGAAGATGCGACGAGGCAAGAGAAGGCTTGAGCGTGTGCTTCGGGCGCGGCTATTCCAGAACGCGCAGAGAGTGGCGAGGTCGTCCTCGCCGGGTAGGAAGATTAGTGCTACCTGCGGGCTCGTAGCCATAGGCTTTTCGAGCTCCGACATCTCCGACTGGCCGAACATCTGAATCGACTTGTGCACATTGCATCCCACGGTTGCGAGGCTCGGCAGATAGCTGAACGTCGATCCGATAGCAGACAGCTGCACCCAGTCCTGTGCGGTGGTAGGTGCTTTGAGACCCTCCGCCGAGAATTCCTTAGTCAGATACTCGACGTACTTGGGGCACGCCGAACCGAATAACGCACTCCCGATCAGGTCGGCACCCGGGACAAAGCGGATCGCGCTCGACGACAATCCGTCCGGATGCACTCCGGACAACGCCTGAAATACGTGCGGGAGCAAGCCATAACGAAGCCTCAGCAGCTCCTCTCCTCGAGCATGTTGTTCAATTCTACGTTTGGTTAGGGTCCCATGGAGGCGTCCAGTACGAGACATCACTCTCGCCTCTCGCGTGCCTAGGTCTCGGTCAATGCTGAATACTCCGTCCGGATCGAGTCTGTGTATGGCTCGACGGAACTCCGATTCCTGTCTGTCTCCGAGGGGCGCAGGCAGGATCGGATTGATATGCCCACCCCACACATGGGTGAACAGCTGCACCGCCGCCACAAACTCGTCCGGACTACGAACGCTAGCCATAGAGACGAACGGCCCTGAGAAGGCCTCGACGCCTATTGGTGAAGAGAACAAGGCAAGTAGATTTGGAGTCTCTCCATAACGTGTCGCGCTTCTGCTGCGCGCCTAATTTGGCATCCGCGAGCGAAGCCCGCGATCCTCCAGTTACCTCTCCGGTAGCAAGCGTTAGGTGGGCCCCGCGGGCTCAGTCGAGCCAGTCGTAGATTCAAGGAGCGAGAACATTAGATCGTCCTCTGGAGAGATAGAAACTTCCTCCCTGATGCGGAACCCGCTCGTCGCGCTAGTCGGGAAGTTCTTCACAACGAGCTTGGGTAAGTCTTCGAAGAGGGCGCGGGCCACTGGCTCCTCTCCGAAGAACCCCACCAACCGCATGTTTGAATTCCACTCAAGCGCCCAGGACCAGCACGCCGCGGAAGGATGGCGCCGAATCGCAACCCGGAAGTAGGCGTCAGCGGCGGTCGCGAGAACCCGGGGCTCCCATGAGGCCACCGTAGTCATGAAGCCACGAAACAGGGTATTCCCCCAATCGTCACGGTACCCTGCCAGGACCGTGTAGAACCCGCCCGGCCAAAAGCCACCGCGGCGGGTAGACTGGTCATAGGTGATCCAATAGAAGAGGGCGCCCACCTGCATCCGCGCGAGTTTGGATGCCCGGGCCGTGTCGACTTGGGGAGGGGCGACAGCATCGATATGCAGAGACCCACCCGCGATCAGTGGGCCCTGGAGTCGGATCTCTTCCCGACTCTGCTCCACCGGCTTCCCTGTCCGTCGACTGACGCTCTTCCCGGCCTTACGCATCGCCTCAACCTCCAGCGCACCATCCTTTCGGGCCATCTGCCCGTCTGAAGCAGGCTGCATTGTGATCGCGGAGATGTCGTCCTCGAGATCGGACTTTTCGTTGTTGCACGTGAGGCAAGCGCGAAGGATAAGATTCCAACTGGATTGAAGACTTCCACGAGGCACGAACCGCCGTCCGATGACGTGTTCCCGGTTCGATAAGGAGGCCTCTAGCGGCGTACTGCAGTAGGGGCATGTCTGGTTGGCTAGATGGATTGCCCGCTGGTGGTCTAGGTACGTCAGCTCATTGCCGGACTGCTTACCTTGCACTGTGTCCCCCCAACGCCTCTCGTCTCATGCTTCTGTTGCGCGGCAATCTATGCTCCATGCAATCTGCGTGAGCCTCAGAGCCGGACGCGACAGCACCAATCGCTTGCTAGCTAGTCGTCACAGCCGCCCTGTGAAGTCCTTCCTAAGGATGGTCTCGACACGGCACTCCCACCGAGCGTGAAGGGAGTCGCCGAACTGCTGGAAGAGCCGAGCTTCGCCAGGGTCATCCACCAGAGCTTGCCAGCGGACCGGTGGCGCCCAGTCGAGGCGCGGTAGACCAGAAGACGACTCGCTCCACGCGAAGATGTAGCCGAAGAGGATGAACCCCAGGACGTGGTCCTTGGCTGCGGGTCGCCGCAGGGCATCCCGAACAGAGTCAAAGGCCGCGTTGAAGCTCTGGATCCGCTCCGCTTCATCCTGTGTCGGTTGCACGCTCTGAAAGCGGCGATCGAGGTTTAACGCGATCCAGCCTCTCAGGCCCTGCGTAGCGATCTGCTTCTCGGCTTTGCGCGCGTTCTTCTGCACCTGATCGACGTTCAAGCTCTGGATTCGCTTGACCGCGATCCCGACCTCCTCGGTTCCGTAGAGGAGGCGAAGGTCGGGCTCGCCATCAAAAACGGTGGCACCCGGAAGTCGAAAGGTCGCGGCCACATACAACTCGAACTGGGTATTGCGTGGTGAGGTCTTCCTACCCTCACCGTGCAGCGATCCGCCCATCATTGCCCTGAGACGGTTCGCGGTGAATGGCGTTCGGCGATTTCGACGATCCTCACCAGCGGTTACAGTGATGACATAGGTCTCCCACGCTAGGCGGTGGGCGTCGGCCAGTCTGCGAAGATCCTCGTCGGTCGCGTCATCAAGTGACCCGGGCCCCTGGTTCCATTCGTCAAGGAGTCGAAGCGCTGTATGGTGGCGCCCCTGGGGGGGCGCGACTGCTCCGAAAAGGCGTTCGAAGTTCTCTAGCGATTCGTGCAACCGCTGGACGAGCAAAGCAGAGCCGGCTCGCGACGGCGATGACCGTTTCCAACCGCCCTGTTTCACAACACTCGACTCAGGAGAGCTGAATCCGTCGTCGAGGTCCCACGACATCAATCCCACGTTTCACCTCCTCAAAGTATTTCGCACGAAATAACGACGGCCATCTGGGCGTGGGGATGGCTGGTTGGGACGCTTACTCGCTGGCCGAACCAATCAACGAAGGGTTGTCTTTCAATTGAACGGTGCCGGTGGCGGCCTCCGTATCGAAGTCGTCACTCAGTGCCTTAATGTTCACGGGCGGGAGGTAAAAGGCCCCGAAAGGCCCCTGGCCCGAAAGGGCTGTGAGGGCCTGTCTCAAGTAAGGCATCAGGACCGCTGGACCATTCAGTGCCACGAAGCCCTTCAAGTCGACCGACTGCATCTCGCCGAGTATCTCAAAAGTTCCTACCACGATGGCTTCTAGCTCGTCTCGATCGGTATCACTAGGTCCGATCTTCGCCCCCAAGACGACCGCGAACTGAGTGGGACTATTCACATGCCAATCCCAGAGGAACCCAATTTCACGCTCCGCATCGAGAGAAGCCTCGGGGTCGGGCTCGATACCGTAACTTGCTCGGACCGTGTGGACGGCCTCAAGAGAATACCCGGTCGCCGGCGTGCTCATGCCGCTTCGTCCCATGCATGCCGACCGGTTGCAACTGAAAAGCTCTGTTTCTCTGGGACAAACTGATCCTCCTCGAGGAGTTGCTCTGCCACGAGGTTAAAATACGTTCGCGCCTCACCGACGAGTTCGAACTGAACGAACTCCTCATTTCCGAGGTCGAGCTGCGCCAATGCGGTACTTTGCGGCACTCCTGGGATGGAGACGCCCGCACGCGTACCGAGGTAAGCCGCGACCCCTTCAACATCCCGAAGCGCCCTGAGAAGGACGTCCGTCGCGCTGTTCTGGAACACGGTCCCGCGCTCCCATCGCACGACGGTCTTCTCACCGACACCGAGCAACTGCTCAAAATCCGACTGCGTCAGATCTAGCGAATCTCTGATGGCCTTGATCTCCTCGGGCATCAACAGGCCAAGTTCTTCCCGAATCGCGGAGGACGCCTTCAATAACACGGCATCCATCTGGCCGGGCTCGTACAACTCCTCCCCGCATCCACTGCAGCGGAAAAACTCGCTCTCCACGACCGCGCTGCGCTTTCCGACGTGCACCTCACGCTTCTCAGTGACGAAGGTGGCTTCGCCACCGCAAATCCCGCATTCAGTGTTTTTCATGGTTGCTCCCGCCAAGGCTCTCATCGCCCTTAAAAGAGATGACTACCGACTTATTTCCGGGTCCGAAGCTCAACTTGGTGTAAATCGACTTGCCGCAGAACTGGGTCTTATACACGTCCTGGTGGGCACCTTCGACCGTCTCAGAAGCCATCGTCTTATAGAAATCATAAGCAGTGAGTCCGCAAACACACTCCTTGATGTCCTCCTCATCGAACTCCAATTCGGCCGCACCTTCAAGCGCCGACCACGTGATCTGGACATATCCGAGCTCGATCTTCTTCTGCGCGTCAGCAAGTGAGTAAGTGGGCGACGCAGAAGGTGTCATTGACCATGGTAGCATCGTGCTACCCTACTAACAAGTCTCGGTTCAACTCACCCAGATGTAAAGCGTCTAGGTGAATGCGGTCGTTTGCCGGCGTAGAATGCGATCCTACCCCCTCCCCTCGTCCAGCGCCTCGGCCAAATGCAGGCACATCTCCTCATCGGTCAGCTCGTCGATACGGAGGCCAGTACGATTGCGGACAGATCCGATGTCTACTCCGTGAGCGTCCCAGAAACGGAGGACCCACTCAGACTTCGGCGCTGGCCCGCGGAGGGCGGCTTCGGTGTAGCCAACCGGCGCCACGTCACGTTCGTCGACCTGGTAGGGCTTGCCGTCGCACGTGAACTCTCGCCTCATCTCTTTACGTCCTCGCCTCATCCACCAACCGCTGGGGTGAGAAGTCCAGACTAGGCCGCAAATCAGATCGCATTGCGAGCGGAAAAATTTCCAACGCCCTCGAGCATAAGCTGGACCTGTTCTCTAGTGTATTCATCATATTTGCCGTGCGCAGCGTTGTTTCTGAGGTCTAGCCAGGACGTGACTGCCTTTTGGTCGAGCTTATTGTATACCTTCGCGCCAGCCAGATCTGCGTTGAGACGATCGGCAGTCTTTGGCCGCGAAGTCTGAAAAACCGAGATCGAATGCTTGCGGCAGAGTTGGCGAAGGTGCTCTTCGAGTACCCCGCCGACCATTACCGCAGCGGCATCCTTGTAGTCTGAAGTTAGGAGGTGCTCTGCCATTTCAAGGAAATCTGAGAAAATCTCGGCGGAGACGATGCCCGTCGCAGTTTGAGCCCAGCCCCCAAGGACTTCGCTCTTGGCCGCGGCCATGACGCCAAGACCAGAATGAGCACTGCTCTCGACAGCTGTCTCGGTCTCTTCATCGAAGCTCTCGTAATACGGGTGGTCCGAGCCAAAGACGTTTCGCAGGAATGAAAGTGCCGCGGATCGAAACTCCATGAACTCTGCATTGGACACATGCGTGCCGCCCCACTCGGTGCGGCCGCTGGTAGCGCGTGCTCTTTCTCCAAGAGCCATGATCTCGTCGGCCCGCTCCCCGAAGTCAGTAAGATTCATGTTGGTGTCGGCCGTCGCGGGGGTCCGTCCAGTCGCGGAGGGTCATGGGCTACAGGCTTCCTCTTCCTCGCCGCTGGGGGGGAGAGCGACTTGGTATGAAAAACGTTCGGTGGAGATCCTACGGCCCTTCGCTGGTTAGGCGCAAGTATGCCCTCTACCTCCATCCAGCCGTACTCCACTTCTCCGCAGACGGTGGCCCCCATTCACCTATCAAGGACTCAGCCAGA
This sequence comes from Longimicrobiales bacterium, assembly GCA_965249775.1. GTDB lineage: Bacteria > Gemmatimonadota > Gemmatimonadetes > Longimicrobiales > Gaopeijiaceae > UBA822. Next base: position 722,873 of record OZ252253.1, on the reverse strand, counting down.
GTCCTGAAGAACGGCTGACTGAGCCACAGGAACTACCCCTCCAGCTCCTCGGCCAGCTTTACAAGTCGACCTCCGCGGTCCTCGGCCAGCTTCCTCAGCTTTGGCTGCCAATCTGGAGGCGGTGTCCGGTAGTGACGCGAGTTAGGGTCGAGCCGAGCCTGCTTCACGGCCGAATAGGAGGCGCCTAAGGCCGAGGCAACATCTGCAAGACCAACGCCGCAGTTTACGAATTCATCGGTGGCCTTCTTGAAGCCCATTACCTTGCGACCCGACTGGTTGACATGAGATGGCCGTGCGAACTAACTTGGTCGCACACAGGGCACAAGACAAGGCCGCCGGTCACCCTAGAGAGACTCAGCATTTGATGGAGGAGTACGATGGCTAACCGGAAGAGCAACTGGTCGAAGATGATCGAGGAGGCCGGCTTCAGGATCAGGATCTACGAGAGACCGAATGGAGCAGGCGTCTACTTCTCGTTCATCATCGATGGCAAGAAGACTCAGCGGTCTACACGACGTAGCGACCGGAAGGAGGCAGAGGAGTACGCGCGCGAGGTCGTGCGCCTCGTCGCTCGAGATCGCCTGCTCGGCCGGTCAGGGCCCGTGACATTGGGCGAAGTTTTCCGGGCCTACTTCCAACACCGAGCTCCCCTTCTGAGGGCCGGATGGAAGAGGGCCGCGGCGAGCCGTCGGAAGCTGTTCGAGACCGCGTGGATGCGTGAGAAGCACGTCAGGGACATCGGGCAAGCAGATGTAGACTACTACGCCGAGCAACGACGCACGGGCGCACTCAAGCCTGCCAAGAGCCATGTAGAGAGCGTGAGGCCGGGAACCATCGAGGCGGATCTGCGGTGGCTGTCGACCGTCTTCCGTTGGGCCGCCGGCTTCAAGCTGGATGGTCGGTCGCTGGTCGACGTCAATCCGCTCGCGGGCCTTGCCCGTCCAAGGTCGAAGAATGTCCGCCGTCCGGTCGCGTCACATGACCGGTACGTGAGGACGCTCCTACATGCCGACACTGTGGATCCGGTGGGCCGGCTCGCCTGTTTGCTGAGCCTGGCGCGCTACACCGGTCACCGCGAGAACGCGATCTGCCGGCTCCACGCGAACGACTTCCTCAGGACCAAAGTGGAGGTCCGGGCTGCGTTGAGTGCCCTCGGGCTGGATGAGCGCCAAGCGGACCACTTCTCGCATGGCGGTCTGCGTTGGCGGGCCGAGGCGGACAAGATGGGACGCTACAGCGTGACGCCGCTGGGGAGCGACGCCCGGGCTGCGTTGGACGTGTATCTGGCCAAGACTCCGCGAGTCGGCGAGGCCTGGCTCTTCCCTGCCCCGAAGGATTCCGAGAAGCCGATTCGGAAGGATCTCGCGGGACGTTGGTTGATGAAGGCAGAGGAGCTCGCCGAGCTTCCATCGCTGTCCGGAGGTCGCTGGCACCCGTACAGGAGACTCTGGGCAACGGAACGGCGCCACCTGCCGGCTCAGGACGTGGCCGCCGCAGGCGGCTGGAGCGACACCCAGGTACTTACGACCATCTATCAGAGCGCAGAGCCGGATAAGATTCTCGAGGTCGTAGAGTTCAAGGCCTAGTTTTTTTTACGCGCAATGCGGATGCAAACGGGATGCAATCCGGTTCGATCACCTGACAAGAAAGAGCCCCTCGGCCACGTAAGTGACTGAGGAGCTTTGGTTTCTCCAAGCGTCCCCGGCAGGAATCGAACCTGCGACCTACTGCTTAGGAGGCAGTCGCTCTATCCAACTGAGCTACGGGGACAAGTTGTTGTTTTGCGACAAGTTACAGATTGTTATTCACTCTTCCTCCCCTTTCTTCGCTTCCTCCTCTTCGTCACCCGGTGGATGTTCGGCGGAGTCGCTCGGCTCGGTAAGGTCCGGCGGTATCCAGTCCAACCCCTCCCTGGTCACACCCCGATCCTTAGGGCACACCTCGTGCACCGGACCGTCTGCCCTTCTCAAGGACGGTTTCCCGGTGATCAGCTCGCCACACTCGATACAGATTTCCTCCCTAACGTCCACACCGCCTCCTATTTGAAAACTAGCGCCTGCGTGAAGATCGCCGACGCCGTGAGAGGTGTCTAGTCGATGCGGGGGGCTCAGGCGACCACGGTCGGTAAGATCATCTGGTCAGTTGGATCGCCGTGAAAGTCGCCAGGTGGATTACGAGGCTACGCTGGCGCGGAGTCCCGTTCCTGACTAAATCGACATGGGTGGCATTCGCGTTCCGAGCCTCGACTCGAACAAGTGGCGCTGATGCCGGACTCTACGCTTCGTGACGGGAGGGGCCCGGCGCCCCGAAAACGGCGGAGGATGGCGATCGAAGATGAAGAAAACTGCGATGAAGAAAACTGCGAAGATTGCCGGAATCACCCTGCTCTTGGTGGTGGGTGGCGCGCTCGGCTCCCTGCGCCTTCTCGGCTTCGAGCCCCAAGATCTGCGTCCCGGGTTGTGGCTGGCAGGGGAACGGGTTACTCAGCCGGTCACCGACTGGTCATTCACCGACAACCATCCGGAGATTTTCGTTCAGACCCGCACGCCCTACTTGATTGCGCATTCCGTTACCGTGTACTGCGCAGTCCACGAGGGCGAGCTCTACTTGTTCTCGGCCTACTACCAGGGCGGCGTGTTTCCAGACGAGCGCGGCTGGAACCGTAACGTGATGCGCGACCCGAGGGTGCGACTGAAGATCGGGGATCAACTCTACGATCAGACGGTGAGCCACGTGACCGACGCCGAGACGCGGGCAGCAGTTCATGCGAACGCAGTTGCCAAGTATCAAGCGTGGACGAGCCCGGGGCTCGAGAACGTTCACATCCTCCGGGTCGGGGGTTAGGTCGTTCGCCGAGTGCCTGCTAAACGGTTCCGCCGTTGTTGCAGTGGATGGACCATTCCTCCTCCGGGGGATTGTCAATCTTTCCTCCGCTGAAGATCTTAAGCCTCGCATTGCACTGATCACATTCGTAATAGGTCCAGGAATCTGGATAGGGTTGTCCGTCGTCGTCGACACGTGTGGCTCTAATGAAGTTCTTCCATTCGAGTCTTCCACCTGAGCAGCGCGGACATCGTTTCCGAAGAAACCGGACAATTGATTCGAGATTCATCGCTTAGCTGGTGCTGGAAGGTTGCTCCGAGGCAGTCGCTCTATCCGACTGAGCTACGGGGACAAAAGCACTACTCGGTGGATAGTTAGCGCAAAGGGCCGAAGCGTGCCATAATCGGCCCAGCGGACACAATTGACCACTCACATTGAGGGAGTCGCCATGTTCCGACGTTTCTATCCCGTCATATTTCTGGCCACCGCCGCCTGCGCCTCGACGAACTATGGAGGTGAGCTAGAGCCGCCTATCTCACGGATGACGGGAACCCCCGACGGGCCATTGAGCCAGGTTTGGGTAGACACGGAAAGTCGTGAAGTCATGATGGTGGCAGGGCCTTTCCACATCCAGCCGACGATGATGAGCGAGGGCGAAGGCACGGGGCACGGGGAAGACGGCGGGCACCAGAAGACTCCGCTCCTCCCCGTCGAGTGGCCTGTGGACGGCGGACTCAGGGGATTCAAGCTGGGCGTATTCTCCGGCGACGGCACGCCCCTACCTCGCTCCCTCATCCACCACCTGAACGTCCTCAACTTCGATCGCCGTGAGCTCGTGTATCCGGTGCCGACACGCCTCATCGCGATCGGCTCCGAGACCCCGGACATCAAGCTGCCGAGCTCGCACCAGGTGGTACTCGAACGCGGGGACAGCCTCGGTTGGTATGTGGCGTGGCACAACGATACGGGGAGGGACATCGAGGACGCGTACATCGAGCTCGTGCTCCCGTATGGTGAGCTGAAAGAGGGCCGTGCCCCGCTCACCATGGTTTACCTGGACGCGGACCTGAAAATCGGTGATCGAACGTCCTTCGACGTGCCGCCCGGTCACTCCGAGAAGTCGTACGAATTTGAGGTTCCCGTCAGCGGAAAACTCCTCGCCGCGGGGGGTCATGTTCACGATTACGGCATTGAAGTCCGCCTGGAGGACGTCGAATCCGGAAAGGTCCTCTTCCGGCTGAAGAGCGACCGAGATGCAGAGGGGATGGTCTCGTCGGTGGAGCAGAAGATCTTCCGTCGGTTCTTCAATCTCTTCGACAGAAGCATCCAGCTGGAGACGAATCACACGTACCGGATTGTGGGTGTCTACGACAACCCGACGGGAAAGACCCAGCCGGGTATGGCTCAGATCGGTGCTCTGTTCAGGCCTGACAATGCGGCCGATTGGCCCGTGAACGATCGCTTGAACCCGATCTACCAATTGGACGTGTCGGGGCTCCCCCCGTCCTTGGCGGACCACCAGCACTGATGGCGTTTCGCTCCCCATCAGCTAGAGGGAGTGCTCAGCCTCAGGGACTGTATGGAAGACGGGGCTCGACTTGTGGAAGATGGGGCCGGATTACGAGCGGCTAGCGATTCGCTTCGTCCGCAGCCCTCTTCGCCCCTTCCGCCCAGTTGGGACGAATCCGCAGGAACGAAGCCGTGCTCGGGTTCGTGCCCTGGACGTAGATCACGCCCCCATCTCGCGACGGAGCGTGAGACCGCCCGAGGGTATCCAGGAAGCGAACATCGGTGAACCAGAGCCGCGGCTCCGAGGGACCGTCATCGCTTACCGAAACCGTGTACCAGGAACGACCAAGCCGATAGGTCAGCTCGGTATTCGACAGCCACACTGGCTCTTGCCCCCCCCCTGTCGTAACCGGGAAGGTCGCTCCCCCGTCAGGAAAACGCTGGAGGAAGACGTCGGCCCGCCCGGCGGCAATGTCTCTCGGGGGATTATACGCCGCCCATCGACCGTCAGGAGAGATCGTCGTCATCCCTCCTAGGTCTTCAGGAAATGGTTCTACCTCAAGTGGCCTGCGACTGAGATCGATACTGACCGCTCCAGCAAGACCCGCTCGGGCTAGCAGGCGGTCCTCCGACAAGAAGTGGGTCGGACGCGCGCCTGAGACTACGGTATCGGACGGAGGTCCGGAGTCCGGATCACCGACCAAGATCACCAGACTCCCGTGTGTTTCCGAAAAGGCCCTCACCGCGAGCTTCTCCCCGCTGGGCGACCATCGAGGCTCCTCCAAGCCTTCCAACGAGAGCCACCGGTCACCTCGTCCTGTTGCGAGGTTATAGATCCACAGTTCCAGGCCGGCGATCCCGACGACAACGGTCGCGAGCCGCGCTCCGTCGGGGCTCAGGTCGAACGTGATGAACGGCTTTGGATCTACTGGCAGGTACTCCGACGAGTCGTCGCGACTGACTCGCACCATTCGCCCCACTTCCGCGTTCCCCCCGGGCGCGTACACCAGGGCTCCGGAGGGAGCCACGGCGTATTGGGCCGCACCTGCCACCCCGTCTCGACGCAGGCTTTGGAGTCCGGTAGCAGGGCGACCGATCTCGAGCGCTTCGGGGTCGAATGGCGCAATCTGGAGAGCCCCTGCGGTCGTGACGAAGGTCAGGTATCCGTCGCTCAGAAAACGCAGGGTGGACCCGAAGACGCTCCCTCCGGCCTGCAGCAGGTCGCGGGCGACCGAGCTGTCTCGGTGAATCGCCTGAGCAACGTAAGGGGAGGGAGTGTTACAGAGCACGTGCTCGCTCGGAAGCGCGTACGGAAGCACGCAGCGCCCGGCCCCTACCTGGGTAGTCGCTATCGTTGTCGCGGGATCGACGATGCTCACACGGCTCAGTCCCCCTCTGTCGTGGACCCGAATCCGATCCATCGATACCCAATGGGCGCTGAATGACCACGGCTGGACATCGAGAAGTGCGCGCACCTCGCCGCCGCCGATGGGTACGTGACGCAGTTGGAAACTGCTGAAGAACGCGACGGACTCTCCGTCCGGGGAGACCATCGGGAAGAAAGCTCCCAGTGTTGCTTCGATCGGGCGCGCTTCGTCGTCCACGAGGCTGCGATACCAAAGCTCGGTACCCTGCGGGCGCTGTGCGACGTAAACGAGGAAGTCCTCTTGAGGCGACAGCGAGAAGGCCGGCCATCCCACGCCGTCGGGACTTCCGCCCGTGAACGACATGGGAGCCTCGTCCGGTAGTCCAACGTCGTAGACGGCCGGACCAAGTGTTGGGGGCCTCGACACGAGCGCGACCACCGCCGCCGCAAGCGCCGCCGTGATGCCCCAAGGGAGCGCCGTGCGCCAAATGGTGGCGTGGCCTGGAACGGTCGAACCGGCTTCACCCTCCGCGACGGCCCCATGCCGAAACCCGGGATCGGCCAACGCCGTGGCGAAATCCTGAGTGGCCCTGAATCTGTCGGCAGGCAGCTTCTCGAGGGCGTTCGCAATTGCAGCGTCAACGTTGGCCGGTACGGCCTTGCGCTGGGCGGTGACCGACTGGGGCTCGCCCCCGATGATCTTGCCGAGGACGACCTGGGGACTGGAGCCCGTGAACGGCGGCTCCCCGATCAGCATCTCGTAGAGCACACAGCCGAGCGCGTAGGTATCCGTTGAGGGGCCGACCGTCTGGTCGCCTGTCGTCTGCTCTGGGCTCATGTAGTGGGGCGTACCCAGACTCAAGCCCGTCTCGGTCAGGCGATTCCCGCCTGCAGCGCCGAGGGCAAGCACGATCCCGAAGTCCGATATGACCGGTTGGCCATCGTGGATCAGCACGTTACCCGGCTTGATGTCCCGGTGGATCACACCCTGGCGGTGCGCGTAGTCGAGCGCTTCGGCCAGGTCGGTGGCAAGACGCACGGCATCGTCGACGGGAAGTTGGTGCTCACGACGCAGTTTCTGCCGCAGGCTCTCCCCTTCCACATACGGCATCACGTAGAACAGGAAGGACCCGGCCTCGCCCGAATCGAAGAGCGGAAGGATGTGCGGGTGCTGGAGGTTGGCGGTGGTCTTGATCTCGGCCAGGAACCGCTCGGCGCCAACGACGGCTGCGAGCTCCGGCTTCAGCACCTTCAATGCGACCTTCCGCTCGTGCTTGACGTCCTCGGCGAGGTACACCGTGGCTATCCCGCCTTCGCCCAACTCACGCTCGATGACGTAGCGGCCCTCCAGCGCGGCGTTGAGACGGGAGGCCAGGTCAGACATGATGCTACGGATACCTTCGGTAGATCTCGCGGATGAGCCGCTTCGAGGGACTGTCGGAAGGGCTAGCCATGTCTATTGCGCGCTCGATCTCACAGGGCCTCCGGCAGGGGAGGATCAGACCGAGGTCAACATCCTATGCACAGGCCGGTTGGCGCAAGCGCGCTACTAGTTCTTGCGCCGTCGTCCCCGACGCCGGTCCGTCGGCGGTGGTCCGAGGGTGAAGCGGAAAACCGCTCCCTTTTCCGGGACGCCGTCGGCCCACACTCGCCCACCATGGCGTCGCACGATTCGTTCGACGGTGGCCAACCCGAGTCCGCTCCCAGCGAAATCTCCCAGTGTGTGGAGCCGCTCGAAGGCTTGGAAGATGACCTCACAGTCGGCCTTGGCGAAGCCGATCCCATTGTCTCGGACGTGGTAGATAGGGCCATCAGTCTCGTCCTCGACGACACCCAGCTCGATTCGAGCATCATCGACGGGTCCGGTGTATTTCCACGAATTCTGGAGCAGGTTGGCCAGGAGAATCTTCAAGAGCGTTTTGTCACCAAGGGCCGTGATTCCGGGCTCCGTCTCGAACGACACCTCGCGATCCGGGACCAGCGAATTCAGATCCTCGATAATCTCTCGCCCCAATACTGATAGGTCGATTTTCTGTCGACTGATCTCACCTCGGGTCACGTCAGTCAGGTCGCGAAGGTCCTCGAGGATATGCATCATGTGGCGGCCCGCGGCCCGAATGCGCTGTAGATCGTCTTGCAACTCTTCATCGAGCGAGCCGCCGAGCTCTTCCTCGAGATGCGCGCTGAAGTTGGTCACGATCAGCAGCGGATTCCTCAGATCGTGCGCTAGGGAGGCGCTGAACAACTCCAGCTCTCGATTCGCCGCTTCGAGAGCCTCGACCGATAGTTCATGCTCTTCCCCGCTTTGCTGGCGATCGGTCGTATCGCGCGCATCTACCACGACCCCCGACACGGACCCATCGGCATCGATGAACGGGTCGTACCGCGCCTCGATATGGCGACGGCCCTGACTCGGCGAATTCCACCAGAACTCGAAGTTTACCTTCACACCCGAAAGACAGCGATCGAGATGAGGCTTCAGCGTCGCTTCAAAAGTCTTCTGTCCATGCACTTCGGCTACGGTGTGCCCAAGAACCTCTTCCTGAGTCAGCCCGTGTTCATCACAATAGGCTTGGTTCACCGCCCGATACGTATAAGTAGAATCGACCAGCACCATGAGATCGCGGCTGGCGGCGACCATGGACCTGTACCATTGAAGCTGCTCGACGATTTCTTCCAGCTTCGACCGTTCGACCACGTTGGCCTGCAGCTCCTCACACAGCACGTTCAGGCCTGTAGCAAAAGCATCCATGTTGTCGGCCTTGCCGCTTATCTCGAGGCTGCGGGAAAAATCCAGAGAGGCGATACTCTCCAGCATTCCCAGGATGGCGTCCCATCGCTTATCGGTTTGCTGCTTGCCCATCGCTACAGCGTACCTGCCTCTGGCAGGGTAAAGTGGAACGACATGCCTCGGTCCGGGTTTCGCACTGCCCAGATCTCACCCCGATGCTCCTCTATGATCGAACGGCTGATCGCCAAACCCATTCCCAAACCCTTCGCCTTCGTGGTGTGGAACGGCGCGAACAAGTCCTGAATGTCCGGCTCGTCAACGCCTACCCCGGTGTCATGCACCGACACACGCACTGCCGGGGCCGCGTCGTCTGCTGTCTCGATCACCAGGGTCCGCTCATCGATGGACACGCTTTTCATCGCGTCGAACCCGTTCCTGATGAGGTTCACCAACACCTGCTGCAGCTGAACTGAATCACCCATCACGAGCGGCAGGCCCTCAGCCAGGTGCAGGTCCACCGTGATGTTCCCGAGCTCGGCTTGGCCGTGCAGCAGGCCTGCAACCTCTTCGACGACACCGTTGAGGTCTAGCGGGACGGCGACGGTTGCCTGTTTCCTGAGCAGTGCCCGTAGCCGACGGATGATCTCTCCGGACCGATCAGCGTCGGCGACGATGTCGTCGATGATCTCCGCGACCCGGTCGGCGTCTGGCGCGTCGCTTTCGATGAGCCGTTTGGCGGCTTGGGCATTGCTCAGGACGGCGGTGAGGGGCTGACTGAACTCGTGGGCGAGCGCGCTGACCATTTCGCTCATCGTTGCAACCCGTTGGACGTGGGCGAGGACCTCGTGTTGCCGGCGCAGGGCTTCTTCGACTCGCTTCCGCTCGGACATGTTCGCCTGCAGCTCCTCACACAGCATGTTCAGGCCTGAAGCAACGGCATCCATGTTGTCGGCCTTTTCGCTTATCGGAAGGCTGCGGGAGAAGTCCAGAGAAGCGATGCTCTCCAGCATTCCCAGGATGGCGTCCCATCGCTCATCGGGTTGCTGCTCAGTCATCACTGAACGTATGCAACCATTGAACGGCCTTTTGAGGATCCGTAAACAATCTGGTCGGCGAGATTGGCTTGTTCAGGCCCATGAAGAAGTTGCCGATTACCCTGCTTACGGGTGAGCCTATCAGCAACGCTGTGGCCCGTTGAATAGAAGCCGTTCTCTCATTAGCGAAGTAGTCTCGCGCCTCCTTCGATATCTCACTTACCGCGGTCATATCGATCAGCACGCGGGTCTTCGCTCTATTTACAGTATCTCGAACGCGTTCCTGGGCATCGATATTCTCCTTGGCGAGTTCTTCCGTTGCTAGGTCGGCGAACAGCTCACCCCACACGATGCCATTTTCACTGTCCCAATACAGCTTTTGGGTTGAGGTTTCGACCTTCAGTTCCTTCATGGGTTGTCTCCTCTCAGGAACCGCTCAGGGGTTCGGCTCCTCACGACGCATCGGCCGGATTCCGGAAAGCAAAGGCCCCCGAGCCCAGCTGGGCTCGGGGGTCCGATACGCCCGGGGCGGCGCCAAAGCCCCAACACATTAGTCGTAGCTCGAAAGATAGTCCGCTAAGTGTTTCTTCAGGTTGCTTTCGAAAGCAGACAACCCTGGTGTGATTTGAAGACCGTCGATCCCACTCTCCTTGAGTTCCGCCGATACAGCCTCGAGGGCGGCGGCAACTTCGTCGAGGTCGAGGAGTAGCCCGGCTGCCCCGGCCGCATCCTGCTTGGTAGAGCCGTCCATGCCCACCGCGATGCCACCTTCATCCTGTCTCGACTCGAGCGGCTCATCCGGAGAGATGAGTGCGTCCCGGAACGGGTCGTGAACCATCGGCTCGTCCGGGAAAATGAACGCGTCTTTCGGGATCATTTTGTGATCAAGCTCACTTCCGTTGCCGCCCGCGGCATCGGTAACGTCTGTCGTGCCCATAAGGAATCACGTTTGGTCGAATGGAACCGATCCGTGTCTTTCGGCTCGTCCCACATTAAGCGAGTGGGACCGACTATTCAAATATAGGCAGGCCCCCAAAATTGGTAAACAAATGTATTTTGGGGGTCATAGGACGAACGAGATCAGAACGAAGCCCAAGATGAATATTAGTACGAAGGCCGATACGACGAGATTGAAGTAGCGGTCGATAAACGAGCGTATCGACTCCCCGTAAAGGTAGATCAGGCCTGCCACGAGGAAGAAGCGGAGTCCCCGACTCAGGACGCTGGCGAATACGAAGACCGGAAAGTTGATCGCAAAGACACCGGCGGCGATGGTGAACACTTTGTAGGGTAGCAGCGTCAGTCCGGCAATGAACACAAACCAAAAATCCCACCGGTCGTAATAGCCCTGAGCCGTGGCAAAAGACTCCGGGGTTATTCCCGGCACGTAGTCGAAGAAGAATGCGGATACCGCGGGCCACAGAATGGCGCCGATGCCGTAGCCGAGAATCCCGCCCGCCACCGACGCGATGGTGGCGACCGCGGCAAATCGAAAGGCGCGGCCGGCGGCCCCGAGGCAAAGGGCGATGAGGAGCGGATCGGGCGGGATGGGGAAGACCGACGACTCCACGAGGGCGAGGACGCCCAACGCGTGGAGGCCGTAGGGCGTGTCGGCCCAATGCAGTACCCAGTCGTATGCGCGGCGTACCAACCCCGACTTCGTCGGGGGCTCCAATCCCGATGTCTTGGGGTGGTCCGGCCCCCCGAGGCTGTTGGCAGCCGAGTCCGTCAAGTGGCCTCCTCCGACGCATCCGAAGCCCACGCGAAGCGCCCGAGCAGGGGAACGAAGGTGCATTCCCCGTGCATGATCTCCTCATGCATCTCACCATCCTCCCGGCGGACCAGCACCAGTTCCTGGCGCTCTCGAGTCCCGACCGGGATGAGCAGTCGCCCGCCCTCCGCCAACTGGTCGATGAATGCCGGGGGCACGGACGGCGACGCGGCTGAAACCACGATGACGTCGAACGGCGCGTATTTCCGCCAACCGATGGTGCCGTCCCCCACCATGAGCGCCACGTTGTTGATCCGGAGTCGGTCCAGCGCGGCGCGAGCCCGCACACTGAGCTCTCGGATCCGTTCGACCGAGTAGACGCGGTCCGCCGTGAGCGACAATAGGCCCGTGAGGAAGCCGCTTCCCGTCCCGATTTCCAGCACTACGTCGTCGGGCGTCACCTCGAGCACCGAGAGGTAGAGCGCCTGAAGCGAGGGTTGGGACGCCGTCTGGCCGTATCCGATCGGGATCGCGGCATCCTCGTACGCCCGGGGCCACACGCCTTCGGGGACGAAAAAGTGCCGGGGAACGCGGTCGAAGAGCTGAAGGATCGCCAGATCTTCGATCCCCCGTCCCCGGATCTGCTCAATCAGCTTTCTCCGGTATCCGTCAAAACTCCGGTCGTCTACAGGCTCAGCCGCCATCCGCGGATCTCCTCGAGGAGCTTGTAGTTGGTGAGATCGAGGTGAAGCGGCGTGACCGAGACGTACCCGTCTCGGATGGCCGTGAAGTCGGAATCCTTCGCCACGGTCCAGCTGACCTCTCCTCCACCGATCCAGTAATACTCCTTGCCGGAGGGGTCGACCGCCTTCGTCAAGCTATCGCTATATCGCCGCTTCCCAAGAGAGGTCACCCGTACGCCCTTGACCTGGGCCGGATCGATCGGAGGGAGATTGACGTTGAAAAGAGTGTCGGCCGGAAAGTCGTCTTTCTCTATGATTCCACGGAGCACAGAGGTGACGACCTCCTCCCACGCGGTGAGATCCTCGAAAGCGTCGCCCGCATAAGACAGCGCAATCGCCGGAATGCCGATCACCGTGGCCTCCATCGCCCCCGCCACGGTACCCGAGTAGAGCACGTCCTCCCCCATGTTGGAACCGTGGTTGATCCCGGAGAAACAGACATCCGGGGGCTCGTCCAAGAGCTCGTTGACTGCGAGGATGACGCAGTCCGTTGGCGTCCCGTCCACCACGAGGGTTCCGTCCGTAGAACGGCGTGCGCGCAGCGGATGATGGATCGTCAGTGAGTTGCTGGTTGCGCTCTGCTCCCGATCCGGAGCCACGACCGTGACCGAGCCCAGGTTCCGAGCTGCGGATGCGAGAACCTCGATTCCTAGAGCCAAGTATCCGTCGTCGTTGGTGCAGAGGATGTGCATCAAGCGTCCAGCCGACTCGGCGGCGCGGCCAGTACCTCCTTCACCTGTAGCAGTTCCTGTTTCATACCCGCGATGAACTCCCGGTCCACGGCGTCTCTCCTGACCGTCGGGCTCTCACCACTCTTGCGCATTTCCAGAAGCCGCTGCCGAGCGCCGTCGATCGTGAATTTTCGCTCGTAGAGAAGATGTTTCACTACAAGGATCAGCTCGACCTCCTTCGGGCGGAACACGCGATTCCCGGCCCTATTCTTCGTCGGATGAAGCGGCTCGAACTGGGTCTCCCAGTATCGGAGGACGTGTGGTTTCAGACCGGTCAGCTCGCATACCTGACCAATCGAGTAGTACGCCCTTTTTGCGATGGGTTCGTCCATGTCCATTGGAATCAATCCTCTCCCGTGCGTTCCTCGAATTCGATCTTGGGTAACAGCTTCTTCAGAACGATTCTTCAGGTTTGGGCTCCCTCTCCATGAGGTTCTTGACGGCCTGCTCCGGATCGGTGCCCAAGGTCAGTATTCCGAAAACCTCCTCAGCGATCGGCATCTCTACCCCGTACCGAGCCGCGAGATCGTGGACCGCATGCGCGGTAGCGACCCCCTCCGCGACCGCCGACATCTCGCCGAGGATAGTATCGAGGGCCTCTCCCTGACCGAGACGATAGCCGACCGTGCGATTTCGGCTCAAGGTCCCGGTGCAGGTGAGAAAGAGATCACCCATGCCGGCGAGGCCTGAAAAAGTCGACGCATGCGCTCCCATGGCCACTCCGAGACGGCGCATCTCCGCCAGTCCACGGGTGACCAATGCCGCTAATGTGTTGTGTCCGCATCCGAGGCCGGCCGCCACCCCGGCCCCGAGCGCGATGACGTTCTTCAAGGCTCCGCCTAGCTCCACACCGATCACGTCACTCCCGGTGTAGACGCGGAAATGTTTGGTTTGAAACAGGGCTTGCACGGCTAGTGCGGCGTCGGCGTTGTCGCTCGCCGCAACGACCGCGGTCGGAATCTTCCTTGCGACCTCCAGAGCGAAGCTGGGTCCCGAGAGCACCGTGAATCCGTCGATCTGAGCGGCGCTCAGTATTTCCGACATGACCTCGTCCATTCGGCGGAGCGTCTTGATTTCGATGCCTTTCGAGGCACTGACGACCAAGGCGTCATCCTCGATGTGCGGGGCCGCTTCTTCCATCACGGGTCCCACGACCTGAGCCGGGCTCACCGATACGACGACCTCGGCGCCCTGAAGCGCTTTCTCGAGATCCACGGTGCTCCACAGGTTCTCGGGAAGCTTGACGCCGGAAAGGTACGACACGTTCTCTCGACTCTGCGAAATCTGCTCGGCCACGTCGGGCTCGAAGGCCCACAGGCACACGTCGTGACCCTTTTCGGAAAGAAGGGCGGCAAGCGCCGTTCCCCAGCTCCCTGCACCCACGACCGCGACGCGCGTCACGCCGGGTCTTCACCGGATTCGGAACCGAATTCCGGACCGGGCTCTGCATTGGACTCAGGACTCGGCTCCGTCGCTGCTCTCCGGAAGGAACTCTCCTCCCCTCGCAGGAGGCGCCTGATGTTCGAGCGATGGGACCAGACAACGAATCCACTGAGGGCTCCCGTGAACCAAAGCATGGCGCTCTCTTCTTGCGCCGGCAGTAGATAGACGACGACGGGTAGGGTCAGCGCGGCGCTCAACGAGGCGACCGAGACGATGCGCGTGACCGAGAGGACGCCGATCCACACGCCGAGACATATCGCCACGGCGACGGGGGCGAGGCCCAGGAGGACTCCGCCGCTCGTTGCGATCCCCTTCCCTCCCTTGAACCCCACCCAAAATGAAAATACGTGTCCTAGGACCGCCGCTCCGCCATAGGAGAGGGCCCATGTCGAGGGAGACTCCGCGGGCTGGATCTGGGGAAAATACCAGACGGGGAGCCATCCCTTCCCGATGTCGACCAGCGTCACCGGGACCGCCGCCTTCCATCCGAGCATGCGAAAGGTGTTGGTGCCTCCGAGATTTCCACTTCCCTTCGTGCGGAGATCGATTCCGTAAACACCCTTCGCCAGCCAGAAGCTCGTCGGAGTCGCGCCGACGCCGTACGCCAGAGCCAGGAGCACGAAGGGGCTCATACAGATCAGTTCTCCCTGAAGCGAATCCGGACCGGACTCCCCACGAACCCCCAGCGTTCGCGGAGACTGTTGTGAACGTAGCGAATGTAGTGCTCGGGCAGGGCCTTCGGGAGATTGGAGAAGAAGACGAACGTGGGCGGCGCCGTGGACACCTGTGTGCCGTACCGGAGCTTGACTCGGCGGCCCCTGCTGTGGGGTGGGGGTTGGTGTCGCAGGAGCGCTTCGAGCGCCTGATTGACCTCGGCAGTTGGGATTCTTTCATGCCGCACATCCTGAACCTCGAGGATCTGATCGAGGCATTTACGGACCCGCTGCCCTGACAGGGCCGACGTGAACACGACTGGTATCCACTTGAGATATGGAGCGCGCAACCGGACGTCCTTTTCGAACTGGGCCGCCGTCTGATTATCCTTTTCGACCAAGTCCCACTTGTTGGCGACGAGAATCACGCCGGCACCCGCCTCCCAGGCCTGCTCCACCACCCTGAGATCCTGCACGTGGATCGGCTCCGTCGCATCAACGAGGACCAGGCACACGTCGGCTCCCCGCACGACCTTGGCGGTCCGGAGGGCGGAATAATACTCGATGGAGTCCTTGACCTTCGACTGGCGGCGTAACCCGGCCGTGTCGACGAAGACGAGCGTCTTATCGTGATACTGCATTTGGCTGTCTACCGGATCGCGCGTGGTTCCGGCGACCTCACTGACCACGGCACGCTCCTCTCCGAAGAGCCGGTTCACGAAGCTCGACTTGCCGACGTTGGGTTTGCCGACGACGGCGACGCGGACGACACCCTCTTCTTCGGGGACGTTCGATTGTTCCGGAAGCTTGGCGACGATCGCGTCGAGCAGGTCTCCCGAACCCTTTCCGGAGATCGCACTGACAGGCATGGGATCGCCCATCCCCAGGCTCCAAAAGTCGAGATGCCCCGAGTCGCGCGGGAGGTTGTCCATCTTGTTCACGACCAGGAGCACGGGTGGGCCACTCTTCCGCAGGATCTCGGCCAGGCGCTCGTCGAGCGGGTGGACGCCGGTCTTGCCGTCCACGAGAAAAAGGATGACGTCGGCTTCCTGGACCGCGGCGTACGCCTGCTCCCGGATCGCACGCTCCAACGGCTCATCACTTCCCTCGATGATCCCGCCCGTGTCCACCAGGAAAAAATGGCGTCCCGCCCAATCCGCTTTGGCGAAGTTCCGGTCCCGGGTGACCCCCGGGCGGTCGTCGACTATGGCCACGCGCCCGCCGATCACCCGGTTGAAAAACGTGGACTTGCCTACGTTGGGTCGGCCTACAACGGCGACAACCGGAATCCCCTTGGACTGCCCGCCCCTACTCATTGCTCCAGTGGCCCTCAGGGCGCACGACGCCCTCAACGCTCACAAGACGACGGGCTCACAGACTCTTGAGGCACTCGGTGATCTCGTAGCCCGTCGCGACCGTGGCTGGGGACAGGGCGACCGTCAGGTCGCTCAACGGCATGCTGTCTATGAACAGCCCGTCCGCGTTGATGGCTTCGGCGGGAAGGAGAAGCAGCTCGTCTGCCGCCGTATCACCCACGCTCGCTTGGATATCGCGACCTGCGAGGAGTCCCGCGACCGTGACGCTATCTCCGTAGAAGTCGTTTGCGACCGTCACGACGTCTACTTCGGTGTGTGTCGCCTCGGACAGCCGCCCCGCCCTCTCCCGGAAAAAGGGCTCCATCGAGCGCCCCGTGACGAGCCGTATCCGTCGGTACGGAAGTTCGGGGACGCCGGCCAAGCCCTCCTCGAATTCGCGCCCGAAACGATTGAGGGCCCCTACCCCGTTTTCGGTCAGAGCCCCCTCGTCGTAGTACGCGTCTTCAGGAAGATCTCGTTGGGCGATCAAGTACAGCTCGTCCGCCGAGTAGCACCACCCGATCCCGCGTTCCCGCTTCGCCGACACGCGGAACCGGTCCACCTGGCCGATCGCATCCCGTGCTTCCTCCATCGTGAGGAGCCTTACCGGACGCTCGAGATTGTACTTCGTGAGTCCCACGGGCACGACGGAGAGCGAAAGCACGCCCTCACCGAGGCCGAAGAGATCGTCCATGGTGCGATCCAGATGAGCCTCGTCGTTCCACCCCGGACAAAGCACGACCTGTGTGTGGACGGTCAGGCCGTTTTCAGTCAAGTAACGGAGTTGATCCATGATCAGGCCGGAGCGGTCGTTGACCAACAGTCGGGTTCGGACCTCGGGCTCGGTGGCATGGACGCTCACATAGAGCGGACTGATCCGCTGCTCCACCAGACGCTCCATCCCCTTCGGCCCCAGGTTCGTCAGGGTCACGTAGCTGCCGTACGTGAAGGAGAGGCGAAAGTCGTCGTCGCGCAGCCACAGGCTTTCCCGGACATCCTTCGGGTTTCCATCGATGAAGCAAAAGACGCACTTGTTCCCACACTCCCGAATCGTGTCGGGAGCGGGAACGATTCCTACCGATTCGCCGGGCTCCCGCATGATGTCGTAAAGGGCCGTCTCACCCTCGGGGCTCACCGTCTCCAACTCGAGCATCGTATCGGCCAGGAGGAAAGTGAGGTCGATGCCGTCCCGAACCCGTTGGCCGTTGATTCGGATGATGCGCGTGCCGATCTCCAGGTGGAGATCTTCGGCGATACTGCCGGATTCGATTTCAGCGATTCGTACCACGGGACCACCGTAAACTGTGAAGAAAGACCGAAGATATAGGAATTTCGCCGATGCGGTTGAATTTTTGTAGAAGTAGATGAAACTTACGGGTCGTCCGAATCTTGGCTGACTCGATTGTGGGAGACCGTATCCGATGATGAGGACCATATCAGTATGAAGCGTCTTCGGAGCAGGAGCGCCACATCCTCGGGATGGGCGGCGTGGGCGTGCCTCGCGGTTCTTTCGTTGAGTGCGTGCGATCAGGTCGATCAGATCCAGAATGAGCTTCGCGACCTGACGCCTCACGAAGCCTACATGGAATCTTTGCGGGCGGTGAAGCTCTCGGAGACGGCCCTCGGTACGCAGTGGATCAGCGCGGCTGTGCGATCTCTGACCGATGCTCCAACCATCACCCTTCCGTTCGAAGAGGAGGGCTTCCTATTTGCCGAGACGCCCGAGGCTCGGAGCTATCGCGTCGAGCTGAGGCGCGGCCAACGCCTTTCCATCGACGCGGACTTGGATGGAGGGGATCCGTTCCGGATCTTCATCGACGTGTACCGGATGCCGGAGGATGCTTCCCAGAGTCCGCTCCCGGTCTTGTCCTCCGAGCTTCGCTCTGAGAGTCTCGAGTACGTCTCTACGCGGCGGGCCGAATACGTCGTGCGGCTTCAACCCGAGCTCCTGCGAGGGGGCCGGTATCGGGTCGCGCTTCGCGTGCACGCGTCGATGGCGTTTCCCGTGGAGCAGCGGGACACGAGAGCCATTTTGAGCTTCTTTGGCGACGATCGTGACGCTGGCCGCCGGAATCATCGCGGCGTGGACATATTCGCGCGCCGCCGGACTCCGGTCCTGTCTGCGACCAATGGTCGGGTTTACAGGGTCGAGACCACGGCCATCGGCGGGAAGGTCGTTTGGGTCCGTGACTCGGACGTGTCACAACGCGTCTACTACGCTCACCTCGACAGCCAGGTCGCCCGCACCGGGATGGACGTCGAGCGGGGGACCCTCTTGGGATTCGTGGGCAACACCGGCAACGCTCGCACGACGCCGCCCCACCTGCACTTTGCCGTCTATGCTAGCCGTCGGGGGGCCGTCGATCCCTTCTACTACCTGTTTGAGCCGCCACAGGCACTGCCGGACGCCTCCGCCCCGCTCGAGCACCTCGGGGCTTGGACGCGAACGGTCAGTGCTGGCATTCGACTGAGAGGGGGCCCCAGTAGCCGCGCCGAGGTCGTCGCTGAGCTGGAGGAATCCACACCGCTGCGTGTTCTAGCGGCGTCAGGGTCCTGGTACCGCGTCCGGCTTCCGAATGGTCGGGACGGGTTTGTCTCTGCTCGATTGACCGAGGCCGTTGCCGAGCCGCTCCGAAACCAGTTCGTCGAGAATGCGTCTGCTTTGTTCAGCTTCCCTAGCCTGGTCGCATCAGTGATGGAAGATGTGGAGGCCGGTACGGATGTCGCCGTGCTGGGCAGCTACGAAGGATTCCTCTACGTGCAATCTCCGGACGGAAGCACCGGCTGGCTGGCCGGAAACGCGGACCTCTAGACGCCTACCGCACCCCCTACCCTCCACCCCCTCTGCGCTAGCGGCGGGAGCTGGCTATGCCGCGGCGTACCACAACACCGAAAAGAAGTGGCAGGTTGAGCCGGCCAGCACGAACAGATGCCATATGAAGTGGTTGTACGGGAGGTGGCGGGCCGTGTAGAAAACCACGCCTGCGGAGTACGAGAGGCCCCCCGCAACGAGCCACGCTACTCCGGGGGCTGGCATACTGAGAACCAGCGGTCGAATCGCGATCAAGATTGCCCAACCCATGATCAGGTACAGGACGGTGGACAGCTTGGGATGGCGAATGCCGGCGATCAGCTTGTCACACACGCCGATAGCGGCAGCGCCCCACACGATACCGAATAGGGTCCATCCCCATGCCCCGCTCAGCACGCCCAGGGTGAAGGGCGTGTAGGTGCCGGCGATGAGTAGGTAGATCGCCGCATGGTCGATCCTGTGAAGCCAGTCCTTGAGTCGGCCCGCCGGCACGGCGTGATACGAGGTGGACGCAAGATAGAGGAGCACCATGGTCGCCCCGAAGATGCTGCTCCCGACGACATCGGCCGCGCCCCCGCGGTGAACCGCGCCGACGATGAGAACCGGTGTCGCTGCCACGGCCAACATGAAGCCAACCCCATGGCTGAGGCTGTTCGCGAGCCGTTCCCCTGGTCTTACAAGAGTGCTCGTCACGCAGTGCCTACTCGCTCTTGGTGTGATCCGTCTGCCCAACCGGCCCGGCCTCTCTACAGTGTACCGAGGCCTCCCATCGTATGTAAACGTAGCTTCTTATGAATGTGTTCCTTGACATTGCGCCCTCGTCAAGGATTTTCGGGCCAAAAGGAGAGTTCCGATGTCCGAAGCAAATCGCGTCTTCACGCTGGCCGCGCGCCCCGTAGGATTCCCCAAGGAAACCGATTTCAAACTGATCGAAGAGCCGAAACCGGTGCCGGGGGACGGCCAGTTTCTGATCCGGACCAGGTTCGTCAGCGTCGACCCTTACATGCGGGGACGGATGAACGAACAGCGCAGCTACGCCGATCCCTTCGAGATTGGAAAGGCGATATACGGGGGCGCGGTGGGTGAAATCGTCGAATCCAACAACGACAGCTTCGAGGTCGGTGGCTTCGTGCATGGGATTTGGGGCTGGCGGGACTACACTCTGAGCGAGGGCGGCGATGTCTATCCCGTCGACCCGAACGTCGCACCGATTCAGACCGCTATCGGCGTACTTGGAATGCCCGGCATGACGGCGTATTTCGGGTTTCTCGAAATCTGCAAGCCGAAGCCAGGCGACTGCGCCTTCATCTCCGGCGCAGCCGGAGCGGTAGGACAGCTCGTGGGCCAGATCGCCAAGATCCAAGGCTGCAGCCCGGTCGTGGGAAGCTGCGGCTCCGACGAAAAAGTTCGATACCTCGTCGAGGAATGCGGATACGACGCCGCGTTCAACTACAAGACCGACAGAAATTACCTGGCGAAGGTTCGCGAACTCTGCCCCGAAGGCGTCGATTGCTATTTCGACAACGTGGGGGGCGATCTAACGGACGCCGTATTCGCCAACTTGGCCCAGTTCGCGAGGGTGAGCGTCTGCGGCATGATCTCGCAATACAACCTCGAGAAGCCCGAGATGGGCCTGCGCACTTCCTACATGATGCTGCTGATTCGTCAGGCCTCGGTACAGGGATTCCTCGTCCCGCAGTTTGGGGAGAGATTCCCGGAGGGCATCCAGCAAATGGCCCAATGGATCCGAGAAGATAAGCTCACCTACCGTGAGGACATTCTGGAAGGCCTGGAGAACACACCCAAGGCCTTTATCCGAATGCTCAACGGCGAGAACAAAGGCAAACAGCTGGTTCAAGTGTCTTAGTCCACTGCCGCCTCGTTACCGCAGCTCATCGGGGCTAACGGTGGCGGTCTGTCGCTTTAACGAATTGAGCGGCCGGGGTATCTAGAGTTCAGTTGCGTCGCTCCGGTCTTTTTCACGTCGTTCCGGCAGATACACATTCCCTGAGGAAAGCGAGGACATACACAATGTCCATAGGTCCCCTTCGCTTCGCTCCAGCTATGATCGTGCTCGTGCTCCCGTTGTCATTCGGGGTCACAGCCCTCGGCGGGCAAACCCCCGAGTTCGACATCGATATCGCGCGGACCGGAGGCGGGAGGTTCGAGCCTTTCGTCGTTTCCGAGACCGAGCCGATGCGGGACGCCATATCCGCCGGCAAGCTCCAAGACGACACTCGTCTGCTCGTCCTGGACCACCCTGCCGGCGTGCTCGCATTCCTCACGGACCAAATGACGTATCATCATGTGGCTCAAGGGGAGATCGACGGCGAGCCCTGGATGGTCTCCTTCTGACCCGCTTGCAACACAGGGGTCGGTCTGACTCCCACGGTTGACGGCAACGTTCACCACTTCCGGGCTCGGGGTATCTACAACGGCCTCTCGATGCTCGCCGACGACGAAACGGGTTCCATCTGGAACCACATCACTGGCCGGGCGGTCTACGGACCGCTCGAGGGATACGCGCTTCCCATCTCCAACCTCCTGCACATGACGGCCGAGCAGGCGCTGGAGCGTTATCCCGGGCTGTCCGTCGCCATCTCGAACCGTCCGATCCGTGGTCGCAGAAGGTTCTTCGATCCCCTCGCCGACCGGATCCTGCGGCCGGGCTTCCGAAGCACGATCGTGAAGGAAGACACTCGACTTCCGACGATGGACATCGGCCTCGGAGTCTGGACCGAGTCCGGGGCGCTGTACTATCCGATGGAGGCAGTCCAGGCCGCCGGAGGAGCCATCGTCGACGACTTCGACGGAAGACGCTTGCTCGTCTACGTCGAGCCCGGGACCTATGCACTGGACGCCTTCTTCACCCAGGAAGAGACGGTCTCTGTTGAAGACTCCCGCCTCAGGGTCGGCGAGGAGTGGTTGCTCGAAAGCGGAGTGCTGCGGGACGCATCAGGCGATCGACTGGAGATGGAGCGGCCGCTCCAGTTGTTCTCGAGGTGGTACGGATTCGCACTGACGTTCCCGGGTACCAAGATCTACGGGCGCTAGCGCCGGCCGACCACCTCCCGAATCCGCGCCACCGCCACCTCGACCTTACCGTCGATGAACTGTCTGCCGAGGTCCGCCGAGGCGACCGCAGCGATCTCGTCGGGCAGCTGGTCCGGGCGAAGCCACCTGCCGTCAGCGTCGATCGCCAGGATCTCGGATGCATCGTCGATCGGCGTCATGCGGTTGGCGGGCACATCACGCGCCGCCAGGATCTCCCGCATCCGTCCTTCGCCCTCCTCGTAGACCGGGATAAAGAACACCCGACCGCCCTTGGACCGCCACTCGGCGTCGAGCTCGGTGGCGACGTCTCTGATGACCCCTTGAGTCTCGCCATGGTCGCCCAACATGACCACGTGCGTGAAGCCAACAGCCAGCGCGCTGACGGCGACATCGCGAGAGACCGCCGCAAGCGTCTCGTGCGACACGCTGATGGTCCCGGCGAAGCGCATGTGTCCCGTTTTCTCGATCGGATCGCCGGCCGGCGCGTACGGATTCGGTGGATACGCAAGCGCGTTCCCCAGCGTCTCTGCCACGCGCCGGGACACATGAGAGGCGATCAGATTGTGCTTCCCGAGCGCCACCGCCGCGCCGTTCTGATGGGTGCCCCCAACGTAGTAGACGGCGGTGGTCTTGCCGGCGTCAATCGCCGCCTGCACCTCCGTTGTCGTGAGGTCGTCGATCATCACGGAGGTCGATTGGGCGACCGCGGATCCGCTCGACAGGAACAAAGCGACGAGAATGAAAAAATCTCTCATGACAGCCCCCTTTTGCAGCGCTCGAACACCCCACGGACCGGTCATTCAACCGGCCACCGGGGCTGAAGGGCATGGTACGAACGTGCTCGGCAGCCCACAAGGAGCGAAAGGACTCACCGTGCAGCTTTCGGCAAGTGGTGATCGGTGTCTACACTGTGCTGCAGGTGACGCAAGTAGCTGGCGCCAGTGGGTGGCGCTAGTAGGTGGCGTAAGCCTGATATCCTATCGGAGGTTGGCCATGAGCGGCATGGACGTACCCCTCGACATCTTCACCTCGATCGAGCACGAGATCTCAAGCGAGACGAGTCCCGTCGGGATCGACGCGAAAAAGACCCATATCATCATCCTGCACAAACTGCAGGAGATCGACGAGCGCTTGAGGCGGATCGAGGCCAGGCTGGACGAGTAGCTCCTCTACCAGGCCCAGTCCAAGGTGTAACGAGTACTGTAGGGCCGATTTCGAACGGCACGTCAAGCCAGCTCTTGCAACTTTCCTGTCCTTAGCCCCGTCTATGTAAGTATCCCCTCGTAGCCGAGCCCGCAGCTACGATGGGTGGGGACTGGGTGCGGGCGACGATGTGACGATGGGGGGTGGTGGGGATGACGAGGGAAACGGAGAACGACCAATTCAAGAAGTCCTTCGGATCGTTGTTTTGGGGCTCGATGATCGTAGCGACGGTCTTCCATTTCATGCTCTTTCAGTTCTGGCCGACGCAGACGGTGGATGACGTGTCTTTCACGGCTGAAGAGTTGGAGATGATCGACCTTCTCCCGGAAATTGAGATCCCGCCGCCGCCCGGGGCCATTTCCCGGCCCGCGACGCCGGTGGAGGCACTGACGGATATCGATGACGATATCACGATTGCTCCGACCACGTTCGAGGATAATCCGATCGAGGCCTTGCCTCCGCCGCCCACTCACGACGGAGAAGGGGATCTATCGGCCTCTCCTGTGTTCACGCCGTGGACCGTCCAGCCGGAGATCAAAAACAGACGTGAGGTTGAGGCAGCGTTGATCAGGGAGTACCCATCGATTCTTCGGAACGCCGGAATCGGTGGAGAGGTCGTCGTTTGGTTCTTCATTTCGGAAGAGGGCATAGTGCTGGACAGGAGAGTTTCCCAGAGCTCCGGTCACACGTTGTTGGACGAAGCGGCCCTCCATGTCGCGGACGTCTTCAGGTTTTCGCCGGCTCTGAACCGGGAACACGTCGTCCAGGTCTGGATTCAGCTTCCGATTGCTTTCCACGTCAAGTAACGTGCACCTGAGCGGCTGAAGATGACCTCGGCGGGCTCGACCTGCGGCTACTCTGCCAACTGAGGGAAGAGCAGCGGCAGATCACTGATCTGAGCCCATCCCTCATCCTTTTGGACGGACGTGACGCGAAGGTCTTGAAAGTACTCGTCGAGCACTGCCGCGCGTTCTTGGGCGAGTGGTGGAGAACAGTAGTCCTCTTCCTCCCAGACGACTCCGCCGTCAGGGCGCCTGCGGGCACCACGCAGCGAGAATGTGACCGAGACACCGAAGGGGCGCATGGAAAGGAACTCGTCTTTCTCGAGCCGCTCCGCGAGCTCCGGGAGTCGCTCTTCCTTCGCGGCGGCTTCAACCAAGTAGTACGCCATCAGTAGCCCTGGTCCAACTCAAACGAGTGTTCCCTCAAAGCGGGCGACCGGACTCGAACCGGCGACCCTCAGCTTGGGAAGCATCTAACGATCAACCGTGAGCAACAACCCCCTTCCCTGCCCTCGGCCCTATAGCGTTGTGGTTAAGTAACTTAGAGTTGTCGGGATGAGGGGGCGCCTAGCCCGCCTCAACCGCCATCAACCGTCAGAAACAGTGGGGTTTGTCACTGAGGTTGTCACTGGGAGGCGTCGCCTCCCCGTCCGGCTCCTAAACCCGACCGAGAAGATCCCTCACGATATAGATCAGGGCCACGGTCACTCGCTCGAGGAGCAGAACCCCGCCGGTCAGTGCTCCGAGCCAGAGAAAGGTGTTCGTCGGCCACTGCCACGGACGTTTGATTTTTTCGGCGATGTAGAGCAGTCGAGGGCGGCCGTGGGCCTCCACCCACTCGCTCTCAGAGAAGGCCTGCACCCTCTCCGGGCACATCACCTTGTACAACGTGCTTCCGATCGCGAGAGCGGAGGAAGACAAGAGGAGCCAAAGGATGCGACCGGGGAGCGGTATCGGATACTCGAACCACTCTACGACACGGGTCTGATTCAAGAACCCGATGCCGGTGATCGTCAGGAGCGAGATAGACAACGCCGCGTAAGAGACGCCGAACAGTGGGAGGGAGCCAAGCCTTCGGATGGTTCCCCAACTGAGTTTCCTGTCCCTGTCTTCGAGAACGATGCTTTCAGAGCCGTCATTCAGGGAGAAGTGATCTGGTGAGAAATAGAGCGGTGAAAGTTGCGTTTTATTCGAGATACGCGTCTGCGTCCATTCAGTGTTCTCTACGTAAGCCCCGGTGAGATTGGCTCCCTCTAGGTGGGCATCCGTGAGAGAGGCTCCCTCTAGGTGGGCCGCTTCGAGGTCGGCGCTCTCTAGGTGGGCCGTTGCGAGTTCGGCACCCTCTAGGTGAGCCTCTAGGAGTACCGCCTCCCTTAGGTCACTACCGAAGAGAACGGCCTTCTTTAGATCGGCCCTAGTCAGGTCGGCTTTGCTCAAGTCAGTCTCGCTGAGGTCAGCGTTTCTCATCGGAACACCAACGAGGTTGGCCTCCCGGAGGTTGGCCCCCTTCAAGTGAGCCTGGCTGAGGTTGGAGCTATCCAGGTGAGCCCCGACGAGCTGAGCCCCCGCCAATTCGGCCGCCTCGAGGCGAGTGCCATGGAGGTACATGTAGTTGAGGTCGGCCCCGGTCTCTCGAACCGTTATGATGCCACTTCTCGCGGTCCTCCCCCAGGGTGCGAAACCGAAAGGCGAACATGAAAAGAATTCAGGAGTTGCTCGACGATGACGAGGCGGCACTCGCGAGAGACGCGAACACCGCGAACACAGGCGAGATTTCAGAGGTGAGAGTCACGGCCCAACTCTACTTGGCGCATAGACTCCGAGAAGTCACCAACGACCTAATGGCCTCGAATGAAAAGCTCGCGAAGGTAAACGGGGCCTCAAACGAAAAGCTCGCGAGGTCGAACAACCGTTACGCGGGGGCGCTCAACATCCTGACCTTTTTCCTCGTCCTCGTTGGAGTCCTACAGGCTTTCGTCATCTGGCGCGTGAGTTCCACGCCCTAGTCGGTCAGGGGCGTGATCTTTCCCGTACCAAACCAAGCCGCCTAACCCGGCGAGTAGGACGGGAAGTGGGCTGGTAGGCGCAAACGGGAATGGCGCGATCCACCGCAGTTCCGCATTTTACATGCGCCCCCCCCCACCTCTTACAAGGAGGTGCCCAATGCGTCGTTCTCTGATCTTGCTCGCGGTAGTCCTCTTCCCCTTCCCTGTCGCCGCACAGCACGTATCGGTGCGCGTTCAGGTCATCGATAGAGGCCAGGCGGACGGTATGCTGATCCGCACGCCCAACGACGAGTGGGTGGTAATCGATGCCGGGACCAGCAAGCTCCAAGCCGAGTCAATGAGGGACATCTGGGGCGTAGACTCTGTGGCTTTGGCGATCGTCTCGCACCGGCACACCGATCATTTCGGGGGCATGGACGATGTGCTGCACTTGCTCCCCGTCGGACTCCTGGTCATGAACATGGCCGACTGCCCGAATCGCTCCACAGACGACAAGATCCGGGGCGTGGCTGTAACCCGAGGTGTGTCGACCCAATCCGTAGGAGCCGACACGATCGACGTGGATGGCGTGAGATTCATCCTCCTTCCACCAGATCCCGTCAACGACGATTGCCCAGATTTGCCAATGCTGGCTTTCCCTTGGGTGGTTGTCGAGTGACGCTACACACTCGAGTTGGGCCCCAAGTTTGCTGGCGCATGTCGGGACTATTGTCCGGCATCGACCACGTCGTGACTGGATTTCTGTTTGTGATCGAGCTGGACGCGAGGCAATTGAACTGTCTGGCGGATACCGATTTGATACTCAGCATCCAGATACGGGCCGACAGAGAGTGTACGGAGGTTAGGGAGCTGCCTCGCCAGATCCGAGAGTGTCGCTCTGGCGGGCTGCGGCCAGCGTGAAGGAGTCGAGCGCAGCTTCTAACTGCTCCAGAAGCTCTCGCCTAGAGCCCTCGAAGTACACGGGGTTGATCACGGCTGGGCCGCGGCCATAGAGCCTCGAGATGGCTCGGGCAAGGACCGCAAGAGGCGACAGGCGGTTGAGGAACGCCTTCTCGTCTTTGAGTTCGATCTCTATCCCTCCCCACATCCCCTCGCGGACGTCCAAGATCTCCTCCCACCGGATGAGCCTGCCCGTTGTAAGGCGTTGAGCAACTTGCCAACAGTGTCGCCCGTCCTGGCGTCGATCGAGCCTACGGCCACGGCGTGAACAGCCCACGATGCCCACTTGGCGCAGTCCTCGATCGACTCGGGAGCGGGTGGAGCTTCGCTGGCGTCGACGGTCCTAATCTTGCCGTCCATGCGCTTCTTCGTGCTCGCCTTTTGGCCACGCTTTCGGGCAGCTTGAGCTTGGCGTTTGCGGGTGGGGTCGTGCCAAATACAGAGGCCCTCCTCGTTCAGGGTCGACACCTGGCGGCACCGCTTGCCGTCGCCCTTGATCGCCTGACATTGAGCCATCACGCGGCCCCCTTCTCGGGTGGCAGGTGCTTCCGCCAGTCTCCAAGGTCGACCGGTCCGGGGTTTCCGGTGGAGGGGGCCGGCCCCCCGGTCTCCTGCTGTTCGATGAAGGCCCGAAGCGCTGACTCGCGAACGCGCCACGATCGAGCGTTCAGCTTGAAGCCATCGAGTCGGCCGGTGTTGAGCCAAGTCCTGACAGTGGATGGTGAGCGACCTACGATCTCCGCAGTCTCTTCGAGCGTGAGCAGACGACCAATGCCGGGCGAATCACCCTCGGCGTCGAGGAGGCCCTTGAGCCACGCGACCGAGAGCATCACACTCCCATCGGGTGGCATCGGGTCAACGATGCTCCTGAGGCGGTCGACCAAGCCCATCTAGGCCGCCTTCCCTAGCTGTAACCAAGGATCTGCCAACCAACCGGCGAGGGGACCTACTGCGTCTGAGGCGGAAGGTCTCCCCTGTGTCCGTTGAGTTATCAGGTGGTCAGTGCCAAAAACAGTGCCAACGGGGGTTAAGCGCGGGTATGAATCCGAGGGCGAGAGACGGCGAGGGCGGGTCAGGGGGGCTCCAACCCGTTCACTGACACATTTGACGGATTGCCTACTAAGGGACGTATCGCGCGCGCGGACGCCGATAATAGACGGAAGCGTCAGAACCTGATCCGTGGGCGCTTCGGGACCAACGGTCAGAAACGTCAGGGTGTCCATCGTCCGTCCACGACAGGCGGGAGTCGGAGTCCCATGTATCCCCTGGAACCGTCGGAGCCTCGCTTCTGCTGATAGCCACGCTTCTGGAGTTCACGAGCGAGTCGCTTCTGCGATCCGACAAACT
Organism: Longimicrobiales bacterium; assembly: GCA_965249775.1. Taxonomy (GTDB): domain Bacteria; phylum Gemmatimonadota; class Gemmatimonadetes; order Longimicrobiales; family Gaopeijiaceae; genus UBA822. The sequence goes on along the minus strand of OZ252253.1, from coordinate 694,631 downwards.
CCCCGGCAGCTTCAGCCCACTGCTTCCACGAGTTGTAGAGACTCCCACTCGTCTCCCAGGCGCTCGGGTCCTCGTCGGCACACTCTTCGATCCAGAGCGAGAAAGCGTTCTCGGTGTCCAGGTATTCGGTGGTCGCTTCCTTGACCGTCGCGGGAGCCCTCAGTCCCTCCCTCTGCCATAAGAGGCACCCCTCGATAGCCCATCGGAGGATCGCCGACCACTCGTGCTTCAGCTTGTCGGGCAGGTAAGGGTCCCGCCTTTCTTCTGGGATCGTGACGCCGAATGGCACGAGGTGCAGACGCCTACGCATTGCCTCGTCCACACCCCGAAGTGAGGGGCGATGGTTTCCGACGATGAAGAGCTTGAATCGGGGGTCGAACTCAAAGAAGTCCTGGCGCATGAAGCGAGCGGCGAGGGGATCTCCCCCGGTCAGGGCCTTGAGCTTCGATTCGGCCCACCGCTTCCCCTCTTCGGTCTCGGACCCGACAACGAATCGTACACCTCGGAGTCTCGCCAACTCCGTAGGGTGTCGCTCGCTCTGGCTCACCATGAGCATCTCGGTCGGGATTGTGCAGGCGTAGTCCCCGAGGATCCCCTTGATCGTGTTCACGAAGACACCCTTCCCATTTGCGCCTCCGCCATGTCCGAAGACAAAGGCGTGCTCGCGGATGCTTCCCGTGAGGCAATACCCGATCCATCTCTGGAGGTACGACTGGAGATCTTCGTTCCCGGCTGTGATTTCCTCTAAGAAAGCGGTCCATCGTGGTGCCGAGGTCTCTCCGGGTGCGGGGGCGACGGCGGTCCCGAGTGTCATGTAGTTTTGTGGCCTCGCCGCCTCGACTTCGCCCGTGCGTAGGTCCACGGTCCCTCCGGGCGTCCCCAGGAGCCAGTCGTCGGGGATCCCACTGATCCACGGTGGCGGCCTGGGCCACGTTCGAGCGTGCCAGCCCCACGACCCTGGCCACGGTTTCCGAGCTTCGAAGTGTCTTCGCTGTCTTTGCGTCGGTCTCGTCCGCTATCTCGCGTAGAAACCTCCGCGCCCGAGTCATGTGTCCAAGGACCTCGTCCACTTCCCACACCACGCCATTCCAGAACAGCCAGTGTCCCCAGGCGGCGACGTGCCGGGCATCCTCCGCCCATCGGTCTCCTAGGTCGAGCGCGAGGCCATCGTGGGTCACATCCCGAGAGCCGGGCTCGACTCCGTTCTCTGATGGCCGCGTAAGCGGTGGCACCTGAAGCGAGGATGTTGCCTCGAGTGCGGCCTGACGGATGATCTCCTGAGTGGTCACCGGACTCCCCTGGCAACGAATGCGCTCCCGAGGGTCCGCTCAATCTCGCGCCGGGGAAGCCCTGCGTGAGCGGCTGCCGACGCCAATGCTCGGACCACCGGGGCGGGGTCTGCGTCTCCCGCCGCAATGAAGCGGGCCAAGCTGAACGCAGCCCGATTGAGGCGGTCGTTTCGACTGCCCTCCGGTGTCTTGGCAAGCTCCTCGCACTCGCGCTGTATCGCGACTTGGACGTAGCGAGTGCCGTGCGACTCGAAGAAAGAAGTCGGCGGAGCTGTAGTGGCCTCCGGCTCCGGCAGAGCCCACTCCGCGAAGTCGGAGGGAACGCAACGTGGCCCGCTCGAGTCGAGGATGCGGACCGGAGCGGGTGTGCCCTTCTTGCCCTTCCGGTTGAGTGTGCCGGGGAGTCGAAGGATCCGGGCGAGGTCGGCCGTCAGGTCCAGCTTCCAGCCCTTCCTCTCGGCTGCGGCGTTCACGAACCGCTGCCAGCCCAAGGATAGACGGGCGGCTTCCGCCCGCTCTTCCTCAGAACCGAACGCCCACAGTTCCCTGAATACCCACAATGGGTACAGCCCGCCGCCGGAATGAATTACGGCGGTTGGGGCCACCGGCAGTTCCCGAACGAACGTCGTCGCTTCCGACGGCGTGGCTGGAAGGTCATCGCGGGTCCGGTACGGGGCCTGCAGGTCCAGGTCGTGCCAGAATCCAGGAAGCGCCACCACGCCGTCGTTGCCGCCCCGCTTTGAACTGGGGTCGGACTCCTGGAGCCCCACGCCGAAGAAGACGTTGGTCGTGCAGGCCAGCCGTTCCGCCAGGGACCCCGCGTCCCGCAGACGGGTGGCTGGAAAGGCGTAAACGTCGAGCTCTGGGATCGTAAAGACCGCGAGGTATCCGGGAGCACGGTCGCCGTATAGGGCTCGGAGGAAGCGCCCGGAGATGTTCATCGTGGGGATCTCATGTTGCTGTCTCTCTGATCCACGGGACCACTGCGGGCTGGCCACAAACCGCGGCGGGCATCGACCAGATCGCCGAACACAGCACCGAGATCAACGCGGTTCACGGGGCCGCCTCCTCCAGCGCCGCCGACTCCATCTCCCCCCCGGCTCATGCGGCTCGCCTGGGTGATACGGAGAGGGCGATCACCGCCGTGAGCCCACAGGAGCAGTCCGCCAAGATCACGACACCACGCTCGCCCGCGTATTCGCCCCTCGCGAAGGTGACGCTCTCACGCTCGACGTAATCGGCCCGATTCAACGAAGCTCCGCAGCCGCAGCAACGATCGTCGCGGAGTTCGGAGCGGATCACTTTTCAAGCCTCAGCGGCCGTGCGCCCTCTTCCCTTAGCCTTAGGCGCTCGAATACCTCAAGGCTCGGTTTCCAGCCGGAAGCGAGGCGTTCGGCCTCGGCGATCTCGAGGTCAGGACTCGCGCTGCCCATTGCTGGGAGAGCTTGGTCGAGAACGGCGCTTACGAAGGGAGCTATGCCTCCGCCCGGTCCTATCACCGGGAGAGAGATCCGTCGCCGAAGTACCTACACGCGGTCTGGGAGGTCTACGAAGCCAGCCTCGAATACGTAATCGCTGGAGTAGAGCCTCGGTTCAAACTCAAGCCCGAGGCCAAGGGGGTCATAGGGGAACTCCGAGGCAAGTATCCGGTGATCCTACACCACGCGTCGATCCGCGAAACGTTCACGGCCGTACTTCAGAGGGTCATCCAGCAACACCCTGATCGTCACCAGCTCACCCATCCAGACAAGGTGGAAATAGGAGTACGGATCTTGGAGGCCTCTGAGGAGTTGAGGAAGACGATGCACCCAAACAGACGAGATTGGGAGGATCACGAATGGGTGCAGTTTCACATCACCTTTCTGATGACCTGCATAGGGGCCGCGCCTGCGTATCAGCGGCAGGAAGAAGCCTAATGGGCCCCAACGGTAGAGCTTCACCGCTTCCGTATACGTTCGAAACGAGCCGGCCCCGCGACTGGAAGGCGCTGGACTGGCCACAAGGAGACTGACCATGGCTGAGAAAAAGTGACTTTATTGGCGAAATCAGGGACGCGGAAAGAGGGCGTATGGAGATTTCCGGGACTTCGCCGATGTGGGCGGTAAACGCGAAGCCCTCAAGCCAGTGGGCTCCAAGGTGCCCACTTCGGACCCGGACGTGGCGAAGATTCTGCTCGGCCAGCGGATCCAGGAACTCCAACTCAAACGCCATAGCAAGGGCCTCTTGGGTGTGGACATCGAAGACAGGGGCTTGGCCGCATTTGCCGCCTACCACCTTGAGACAAAGGCTCGTGAGGGTGAGGTCACCCGGCGCTGGCTTGTGGAGTTGGAGCGGCACCTACGTGCCGCCGTGGATCATTTCGGTGCCGACCGCACGCTGCGCTCGATTACCTCGCAGCAGTGTTCTGAGTACGTGCAGGCCCTACTCCGTAGGCCGGGCCGGCGGGGAAGCATCACGAAGGCGACGGCCCGGAAGTTCCTCAACTCACTGTCCGACATGTTCTCCCGGGCGAAGTCAGAGTTATTCACGACCGTGAACCCTGTGGTCGACATGTATTCCAAGCCGACACCGGAGAAGCGGACCCCGACGTGGTTCCCACCTTCCGATGCAGCGCTGATCCTGGAGTCGGCGCGGCTGTACCGTCCGCCCGTCGAGGACGGCGCCTATCCATGGATCTTCCCCCTCGTGGCTACCTGGCTGCTCTCGGGAGTGCGTAAGAGTGAGGCGCTCGGGCTCGAGGTCGACGACCTGAATCTCAAACGGGGCACGATCCGGATCCGGCCCAACAAATGGAGGCGGTTGAAGACTGATTGGTCGGAGAGGTCGGTTCCCTTGTGGCCCCAACTCGAAAAAATACTTCGGACCTACCTGATCCAGCGGGAGCAGGATGGCGGACTCAATGAACTCCTCTTCCCTGCTACTCGCGGCGGCAACAACGAGCACATGATCGACAACGTACGGAAGTCGCTCGATCAGATCGGCGCTAGGGTGGGCTTTGAGGCCGGGGCGTTACGCGCTACCGCCTTTAGGCACTCATACGCAACAGCACGTCTCTACACAGGCGAGCATGGAGCTCCCGTCTCACTGTGGACGGTACGCGGCGAGATGGGCCACAAATCCACAAGCATGATTCAGGATGTCTACGGGCACACGATCACCCAACGGACCCGTGTCTGGCGCGACCAGAAAGAGGCGTTATCCGAGGTCGTGGAGTTCAGGATCGAGGATCACAAAGAAGCCCTGGAGGAACGGCTATTGGCCCTTCGGTGACCCTCAGCCCATTCTCTTTTTTGCCCCAACCCTCGGAAATCTTGTCACTGAGAGTGACACTGAGCACCTAGAGAAGGCAGAAACGAAAAGTCCGGTAAGGCTCTAAGTCCTTGCCGGGTTTCTTCTTACCTCAAAGCGGGCGACCGGACTCGAACCGGCGACCCTCAGCTTGGGAAGCTGATGCTCTACCAACTGAGCTACGCCCGCGACGGTCGTAAAGGTAAATCAGAGGTAACTGTTAGAGTAGATGAGGCGGCAGAAAAGAGAAGGGCGCCCCGAAGAGGGCGCCCTTCTCTACCGATCCGAGCCTCGAAGGCGTGGAAAGCTATTTGAAGAAGTATCTAGCTCACGAGCTCGTAGCTGTACCCCAATACCTGTATTTCCCCATTGAACGTGACGCCAAACTCATGGGCTACGTCGGGGGCCGTTACCGTAACTTCGGTGTCCGCCGTGCCGACGGGGTTCCCGTCGTTGTCGTAAAAGGTGAAGCGCAGGGTGATCGATGTGCCGGGTTCCAACGCCTTGTTCACGGCCACGCCCGAAACGTGGGCACCGGTGGCCAACGGCTGGAGCTGGAGGCCGTCGATCACGAAGGGTAAGGCCTGCATGATATTGAGCGCGGCGACACCGTCCGGTTCCCGCCCGACCTGAACCAACGCCCTCACATGCATCAGATAGGCGTAGTCGTTGTAGGGGTCCAACTCGATTAGCTTCTCCGAGTGGGGGACTTGGGCCTCGTAGTTCTCCATCAGATTAAGAGTTTGGGCCAAGTTCTGAACGGCATCCCTATACATCGGGGATCGTGCGACCGTCTTCTCGAACGCGAGGACAGCCTTGTCCATTTCATCGGCGCTGTACAGTGACACTCCAGCGTTGAAGTAATCGAGAGGGGTGCCGGTTTCACTGGCAAGAATCGCGTCGAAGACGCTGAGAGCGCCGTCTGTCTGTCCCGACTGTGCAAGCGCCGAGCCCAAGGCGCTCCGCACTTCCGCATTATCCGGGAAACGGTCTAGAATCGTCTCGAAGATCGCCACGGCTTCGTCCAGATTCCCCTGGCTTGAGAGGAGTCGACCGAGGTTGGATTGAGCCATGATCCAAAAGTCGGTGTCCCAGGTCTCACGGGTTGCATCGTCTCCGGGGTTCCCCTCGGGAGACTCGATTACGGCGACCGCACGCCGCCAAGCCTCGATGCTCCCGTCGCTGTCACCCGTATTGGCCGTCGCAACCCCAATTTGGAGGTAGGCTTCAACACGCCTGTCATACAGCATGTTCGCCGTGCGAAAGAGCTCCAGCGCTCCGGCGACATCCTGCGTTTCTAACTTGACGAGCGCGTCGTTATAGGCATCGAGCCATGCATTCAGCCGGTAGGCACCCGTCCCTCCCTCTTCGTCAAAATAGGCGGGGTACAGGGCCTCGGCATGATCGAATGCTGCGTCCGCCCCGCCGTAGTTCTTGAGCCCGGACTGGACGATCCCCAGATGGAGAAAAGCCATCGGATTTTGGTCGTCGTCAGCGATCCCCGTGTTTATGTCCACGAGCGCGGAGCGGTAGAGTTGGGCTCGAAGGGAGTCGTCCTCGGTCCCCTGCGCCTCCTGGATCTTCAACTGAGAAACCCCCGTATGGTTGGTCATGCGGGGTTCTTGCGCCTCGACATCATCGGGGATATCAACGCCAGCGAAAGCGGATCCAGCACGTCGGTATCGGAGATCGAGGGCAGCGTCAATCTGCCGGTTAGCGTCTGCAGCCTGAACCTGAAGAATGTCCCACTCAAGCTGGTCGCCCGGTTGGACGAGAGCAAAGTCTTCCTCGCGGTCCCCGCCGATGAAGCGGCCAGACCTACTGCGACGCTCATTGCGATCGGTGCGTACCGCGCCGGCCGTCCCTCCTTGCACCTGCACCTGCAGCGTGACCTCTTCGCCCCTCCATTCAGTCGTGAAACTCTCGGTCCGTCTTGGGCTTACGTCGCCGAGCCGATCTCTCGTTCCACGGTCCCACAACGCGTACACTGTGATGGACTCTCCGGTCCGATTCCTGACGCTCATCTCCACCTCCTCCTGCGCAACGGCGAAGTGAGGCATCAATAGGGCGCCGAGCGCGGAGAGGACCAGTTTCGTACTGCGATGCATCGGATATTCTCCTGAAACAGGTGTATGTGAACCCTGCGCAATGTAAATCGACCGCTAAACGGCGGCAATTGAGAACGGTATATTCCTTCAAGATACAATAAGACGGCGTCCAAAGTTCAGGTGGATTCGGAATTCAGCTTCCCAGGTAGGTGAGAATCCGAACGGCAAGCGTTTGGCTGATCCCCGGAAGTCGTGCGATTTCGTGGGCCGTAGCGGTCCGCACTCCACGAACTGACCCGAAGCGCGATAGCAGGAGTTGCTGCCGTGCAGGACCAATGCCGGGGATATGGGACAGATCACTTCGCAGAGTGCGTTTGCTCCGCAGTTTACGGTTGTAGGATACGGCAAATCTGTGGGCCTCGTCCCGGAGTCGTTGCAGGAGGTGGAGGGCAGGATTCTTTCGTCCGAGACGGATCGAATCCGATCGGTCGGGGCGAAAGATGACCTCCTCACGTTTCGCCAGCGCGGCGAGGGCGACATCGGTCACGCCGATTTCATCGAGCGCACCACGGGCGGCGCCGAGCTGGGCCTTTCCGCCATCCACGACGAGCAGATCCGGGAGTGGGCGCTCCTCGTTCACCCTGCGCTGGAAATACCTGGACACGACCTCCGCCATCGAACGGTAGTCGTCGTTTCCCCAGTCTCCTTTGACACGCATATGCCGGTACTCGCTCTTTTTCGGTGCGCCGTTCTCGAATACCACGGCGCTCCCGACCGTCTCGGATCCCTGGTGATGGCTGATATCGAAGCACACGATTAGGCGGGGGACGATCTTGAGGTCGAGGCGGTCCTGAAGATCGTACAGCACTTCGTCGGCCCGATCCTCAATCTGCTCCAGGGCGGTGAGGCGATCCTCGAGGGCGTGGCGGGCATTGTCGGCAGCGAGCTTCGAGAGCCCTACTTTCGTCCCCTTCTTCGGGGCGTATAGGCGGATTCTTCTTCCCGCCTCGTCGGACAGGATGTCCTCGATCAGCTCACTATCGTCGAATTCTACCGGGATCAGTATCTCTCTGGGTAAGTGTGATCGTCGGCGCGTCCCTCCGCTCAGGTAATACCGGGACGCAAACGTGGTGATCAAAGAGGCGTCGCTCTCCTCCCCGATCTCCGCGAATCGCTGCGTATCCCGGCCCAGGAGTACGCCCGATCTGATTCTCAGGACCACGGTGGCGGCCGTATCGCCGTCTCGGGCCAAGCCTACGACGTCGTAGTCCCCTCCCCGAAGCCTCTCCACGCGCTGCTGACGTGCCAAGGCGTCGAGCCCGGATAGGACGTCGCGGAGACGGGCGGCACGCTCGAATTCCAGCCCATCCGAGGCCTCCTGCATGAGGCTCTCGACCCGATTGCGAACAGCCTCGGTTTCACCATCCAGAATCTTGAGAATCTCCTCGATCATCTCACCGTACGAGGCCTGATCCTGTAGACCGACGCACGGGGCCAGACATCGCCCGATGTGGTAATCCAGGCATGGACGATCCGGCGCCTCTCGCGGAAGATCGTAACGGCAGGAGCGCACCGTATAGAGTCGCTTGATCACCTCGAGCGCGTCGCGCATAACTCCTACCGACGTGTAGGGTCCGAAATATCTGGATCCGTCGTCGTGAAGCTTTCGAGTCACGAAGACGCGCGGAAACGGCTCCTTCGTGGTGACCTTGATATAGGGGTACCGCTTGTCATCACGGAGCTGAATGTTGAATCGCGGCTGATACTCCTTGATCAGGTTGGCTTCGAGGATCAAGGCTTCCGCTTCCGACCCCACGATGATCGTCTCCAGCGACAGGACGTGCCGCATCATTTCCCGGGTTTTCGGAGATTGCCTGGACGCCCTGAAATAGCTCCGCACTCGGGGTCGCAGGGAGCCGGCCTTTCCCACATAGACCACGTCACCCCCGGCGTCTTTGAACATGTACACGCCTGGGCGGGTGGGGACGTTCTTGAGCTGGTCCTGAAGCACGAGTTCTACCACCAGCAGCCTTCAGAGTCACGAGTGCTTGGGTGACCGCCCCATGAGTTGGCTTAGCGGTGCACCGATACCGAGACGGGTCGTCACCGTAAGATATACGAGACCAAAAACGAACGCCGTGCTCGCAGCCAGCGCGGGCTGTACGAGCCAGGGCATGGAGTCACCGAGGAGTCCCGCGATCACGCCTTCGTGAAGGGGCACGGTCGATCCCAACATCCACTTGGCGGCCACTGCGGCGAGGGCGGCGACGGCGGTCGCTCCGAGAATCTTGCCGGTGACAGACCGGGCGGGGCCATGGGGCCCGAGCACCCTCGCAAGACGCCTCCGGAGCAAGCCGTATTCGAGCCACGCGGCCACGGATGCGCCCAGTGCGAGACCCGAGGCGCCGTACCGGAGCTCGCCGGAGGCGAACTGGTCGAGCGGGAACATCAGGGATATGCCGACAGCCAAGGACACGGTTACACGGAGATAGGCCATACGAGCGGGCGTCCTGGTGTCTCGCTTGGCATAGAACGCTGAGGAGAGCACGCGGGACCCGGCCGAAGCCAGAAGACCGAGCGAGTAGGCTGCGAGCACGGCGTATACGACTGGCGTGACGGTCGGCCCAAATTCTCCCCTCTGATACAGGCCCCCAATAAACACGTCACCCAGCAGAAAGAAGGCTGCCATTGAGGGTACGAGGAGAAAATGGATCCGCTCGAGGGCCGCCGAGACTTGCCCGGCCACTTCGCCGGTGGGAGCTTTTCGCTGTCGGGAGAGCTCGGGCAGTTCGGACGCCGCGATGGACATTCCGAAGAGCGATATGGGGAGCAGGTACAGCATCTGGGCCCATCCCAGAGCGGCGATTGCGCCCTCTATGAGGAATCCGGCGACGATGACGTCGAGCAGGCTGCCGATGTTGACCGCGCCACGGGCCGTTACGACTGGTACGAAGTGCCGGATGGCCTCCCCCACTCCGCTCACACCACGGTCCAGGGAAAGACGGAAGTGCCTAAGGAGCCGGACTACGTACGGAAGCTGAACCGTGAACTGAAGAATCCCACCGCCCAGGGCACCCCAAGCCGCCGCGACGAGTAGGTCCCGTCCGGACCACCCCAGGCCGAACCCCACCGCCACCAGGGTTGTGATGATCACACCGTTCCACGCGACCGGAGCCATGTAGGACACCAGGAACCGCCGGTGGCTGTTGAGGATCGCGAGCGCCCACGCCGAAATCACAAGTACGGCGGTCATGGGAAACAGGATCCGAACGATGAGCGTGGTGAGCGCCTGTTTGTCCGGGTCCCAGAGCGGGAACGCCAGCGGGACGAAAACAGGCGCCAACAGCACCCCCAGGAGCGCGGCCCCTCCCGCCACCATCATCAGGATGCCGAGAACCGCTCCGGCGAACCGCCCTGCGTCTTCCTCTCGCCCTTCCTCCAGAAACTCCGAATACACCGGAATCACCGAGGCACTGAGCGTCCCCTCGCCCAAGAGATTCTGGATCACGTTGGGGATCTTTGTCGCCGTGATCCATACGTCCATGAAGCCCGACGCTCCGAAGAACGACGCCATCAGCACGCTTCGAATAAGCCCGCTGACACGGCTGAAAAAAATGCCCGCGCCCACCATAAAGGCGGCGCGGGAGCGTCGGGTGTCGCCGGAAGGGGGGCGGGAAGGCTGCGACCCGCTGTACCTCTTCAGCAGCCTTCTAACCGTTCTGGTCACCGGGCGGGAGCGCCTCTGAGGCGGGCCGTTGGGTGAGGAGGTTGTTCAAGAATTGGCTCTCTTCCTCGAGCCTCCGCACTTCGGTCGCCAGCCGTTCCACCTCTCCCTCCAAGTAAGAGAGTCTCTCTGAGGTGACCTTGTCAGCGCCGGAAGGAAGTCCACGACGCTCCATCCGTCCGGCGAGTGCTCGTCCCACCGGAGAATCCAGGACGATGGCCAAAATCGGGATCAGGAGGATGAGCAGAACGATGATCAGCGGAATCATAATGCTTGAAGCTACTCCGTCTCTTCGGCCAAATCCACCGTAAATCTCTCGGCGAGGGATCCCACGAAGTCACTCCCGTAACGGACCAAGTAGTACAAAGGAGCCAGAACGCGCTCCTGGGGCTGCCCTTCTGGAAAGAGGTGGCGTTGCGCCACTTCTATTTGATTCGAGGCCACTTCGTTCTCCCGCTTTACGCTCTGTATGATCTTTCGTTCCGCGGATTGAAAGGCAGACAGGGCTGTGTTTCGAGCTGATGTGACCGGACCCTTCAGCGTAGGATCGATACTCGTCGCCGCTGTGAGAAGGTCATCTGAGCCACGAGCCACAGCACTCTCGAGCTCTTCGAGAGCCTGACGCACACCGGCGGGCATTTCATCCCGAGCCATGTCGGACATGATTTCGTGAAGGGGACGCTCCAGACGTTCCAGATCCATGCCGAACTTGTCGAGCTTCTTTCGGACCTTGGCCTCGACCACGGTAACGGCATGCCGGGGATAGATCACCGGCATCATGAGTCCGTGAGCCTCGAAAAGCCGCTTGATCTGGGCATAATACGCCGTCTCGCCGGGACCGGCCACATAGCTGATCACGGGAAAAACCGTGCTCTCGACCACAGGGCGGAGAAGCACATTGGGACTCAGCGTGAGTGGATCCGACTGGGCGCGCTCGCGCACGGCCTCCGCCGACACCGACTCACGCGAGCGGCGAAGCTCGAAATCGTTCCCGTTCCGGTAGATCCGCTCCCGCCCCTCGGGACCCTCCAGGAAGAGGTTGACCGCTCCATCCAAGATGGGCACCTGAGGGGAATAGCCAGCGCTTTCGAGTTTTCTCGTATCCTCCCGGAGCAGCGCCTCATGAGCTTCGGCTCGAGCCAGCTCCTCGAGAAGCAGTGGTCCCGAGAGTTCCTTGACGGTGGGCGAGGCCGCGTCGGCGAAGCACATCCCGAGGGGTGCCAAGAGACTGGAAAGAACGCCGGCAAAGCCATCCGCGAGGGTCGCCCCCGGCTTGTAGGCATCACGCAGCTGGTCGAGGAAGGGAGCGCTGAACTCTGTCTCGGGAAGGTTCTCTGCGGCCCGCTCGACCACCTCCAGGATCTCTTCACCGAGAGGGATACGGTGCAGTGCCCGGTGGCCGTGTCCGGGATCTTGGACCTGAAGACGGATCAGCTCATTCGCCGTGTCGATGACGTAGGTGTGGTCCGCCTCATCCCAATCATGATCCTCCGAGGCCACCCAGAACACCGGGAGCACCGGCCGGGCCAGTAGCTCCTCGAGTTGCTCCGCCAGGCGAATCGCCGAAATGCCCTTGTAGAGGGAGTAGAGAGGGCCTCCCAAGAGTCCGGGCTGTTGGCCGGTCGTGACGATGACGCCGCCCTGCTCGGTCCATCGGTCGAGTCGCTCGGGGTCGATGCTCGCGGGGATTTGCAAGGCCCGGAGTGCTCTCCGCCTGGCCTCGGGATCGAAGCGCGTGTCTACGCTCTTCAAAAGGGCACGATAGGCCCTCGGGTCCTGCCATGGCCCCGAGTAGAAGGGGGCGACGGCCTCGCCCCCGCGCAGATATTCCTGAAACAGGGGTGAGCCCGAGGGTCGTCCTATCAGAAGTTCGAAGTTCACCTAGCGGCCTTCTTATGGTAGGGTTCGTTTCTGATGATCGTGCCGGCCCGATAAAGCTGCTCAGCCAGTACTAGCCGGGCCAGCTCATGCGGAAGCGTGGCTTCGGAGAGTGACCATAGTTTTTGAGCTCGGTCCAGGATACCGGTGCCGAGACCGAATGCTCCACCGATCACGAAGCACACCTCCGGGGTCGACTGGAGGGCATGATCGTCGAGATAACCGGCCAAATCCGTCGAACTCATGCCTCGCCCAGTCCGCGTAAGGGCAACGATCTGCGCGCGCTCGGGGAGTCGAGCGAGAAGACGGGTATCTTCCATCTCGATCGCACGATGCGGGTGAGCTTTCGCTCTCCCCCCTCCGCCCGACGCAACCTCGATTACCTTGAACTTCCAATACCGTCCTGCCCGAGTTTCATATTCGAGTATGGCATCCTTCAAGGGAGCGCCGGCCCGCCCCACGACTATGGCCGTAATCTTCATGGGTTCTTCAAGGATTCCTATCGAGGGCCCGCCGAACGAGTTCCATGACGGCGTCCTGTCCGAAGTCCCATGTCACCTGAATGTGCAGAACGTACGTCCTCGGCATGTCCTGCGAGAACGTCCTTAGCTTTACTGCATCCTTCTCGGTGATGACCACGGGCCTCCCAGCCGCCCGCTCCGCGATCCGGCGAACGTCCTTATTGGAAAACGGGTGGTGATCCGGGAAGGCCATGCACTCTACAACGCCGCTGGCTTTCGAGCGAACCATCTCGTGGAACCCGTCGGGCTCTGCGATGCTGGACACGGCTAGGAGATCGCCGGCGGGCGGTCCGGCGCAGGCTTCGGCCGGCGGGTCTGGCTCCAACTCGGTCCAAACGTCCTCCCCGAGATGGATCTGCCCCCACACGGCGTTGGGCGCCTTGCCGATGGCCAGGCGCCCCACCGCACGTGCTTCGTCCTGGGTTGCCACCTTTCGGGTGACAACAATCGCGTCGGCACGCGACAGGGCGCTCAGCGGCTCCCGAAAGCGCCCTCGGGGGAGCAAGGGGCCTGATGTGCCCTGTTCCGCCGCCAGGAGCACGATATCTACATCTCTTTTTGCCGCCCGATGCTGGAAACCGTCATCCAGAACGGCCACGGCGGCACCCTGCTCGGCCGCTTGTGCAACCCCCTTGATCTTCGACTTCTGGGCGACGACTGGCACGCCTGGGTTCCGGACCTTGTAGAGGAGGATTTCGTCTGAGCCGTAACCCCGCGTGACGAGCGCGGGTCGGTGTCCCGTAGTGGTGAGGTGCGTCATGAGCCATGACGCCACGGGTGTTTTTCCGGTTCCGCCGACCGCGAGGTTGCCGACCGAAATGATGGGAATGCCACCCTCGGACTGCGGCAAGAACCCAAGATCATAACACCGATTCCGGATAACGACGGCCCCCCGGTAAAGCGCCTCGGTGGGGAGCAGGAGCCCGATCGTGAGCCGGCCCAAAAGGCCGCTCTGTCCGTCCCATGATCGCCTGAGCCACACGCGTAAGCTTCTCATGAAAGGCCGGTTTCGCCGAATGGGCGCGAAGGCTCGGCGTCTGCAGGCTCGGTCTGGGGCCCTGTGTCCTCGACTTGGTCCAGGTGCATCGTATCTCCGACTTGCTCGGAGAGGTCGCCTAGTCTCTGTTGGAGCGACGTGGCCACCTCGTCGATTTCGTCCTGGTTCGCATCCTTTGGGATGAGAGTCGGGGAACCGTAGGCGACCCGCACGGTCGAAAAAGGCTTGGGCACCAGGAGCCCGTCCCAACTCCGGATTCGCCACGCGGACGTGACTCCGACCGCCACCGGGACGAGTGGAAGTCCCGTCATACGTGCGGCAGTCAGCACCCCTGTCTTCAACTGCCGGTTGGGGCCACGCGGGCCGTCGGGCGTGATGGCAAGATCGCATCCAGTGTGAGCCGCTCTGAGAAGTCCTCTCAGTCCCCGGACTCCGCCCCGGGTGCTCGAGCCCCGAACCGTCCCGAAGCCGAAGTGATGGAGAAGCCCTGCAAGGTATTCCCCATCTCGATGTTCACTGACCAGCACCACGACGCCTTGATGACGATGGACGTGGATCAAGGGCAACAGCCGTCCATGCCAGAAGACGAAGATGACCGGTCTACCCCCTTCCCCCGGCTCCGCGAGGATGTGTTGCCCTGTCCTCTTCACTCGCAAGGTTCGAAAGAGAGCCCGGATTACATATCGGCCCGCAAGACTCAACCCGGCAGGCACGATGCGGCTCAATCTTGCTGACTCAATTCGACCCAAGGCCGCCGGCCCGATCTTCGTAAACGACTTCACGCGTTCTCCAGAAGATCCGCCGCCAACCCAGCGACGCGCGCGGATGCTCCCGCCTCGCCGAGTGCAGCCCGTACACCACGGAGGCCGGTGATCATCTGGGCCCGCTCAACGCAGTCCGGCTCGAGCAGCCTAAGGAGAAGATCGGCGAGGCGGTCGGGTGTTGCCTGACTCTGGAGGACCTCGGGTACGACATCTCGCCCCGCGATCAAGTTCGGTAACGCGATACGGTCCACACGTAGGAACCGTCGTGCTACGGCGTATGTGACCGGATGCGTCCGGTATACAGTGACGAATGGCGTGCCCTCGAGGGCCGCCTCGAGCGTCGCGGTGCCAGATTTCACGAGTGCCGCCGCCGAATGAGCGAGAAGGCTTCGAGCGTCGTCGACCACGGGGACGCTCAGGGCACCAAACGCCGAGGGCGGAATCGATGAAGCGCGTGCGAGCACGAGCTGTACGTCGCCGCTTCGTTGCTCAACGCGGCGACCCGTTTCAAGGAAAACGGGCAAGTGACGCCGCAACTCCTGGGGCCTAGATCCCGGCAACAGCGCCAGAATCGGGCGTTGAGCATCGAGACGCCACTTGAGGCAGAACGCTTGTCGATCGGGTTCCGGTGCCGGCGTCTCCAGGAGGGGATGTCCGACGAAGGTGGCGTTCGCCCCGGCTCGTACCAGGGCCTCCACCTCGAATGGAAGAATCAGTGCCAAGCGGTTGGTGTAGGCCGCTAGCTTTTTCGCGCGGCCAGCGCCCCATGCCCAGACCTTCGGGGCGATATAGTAGAGGACCGGCACTTCACGGCGGCGGGCGGCCCTCGCGATTCGAAGATTGAATCCGGCGTAGTCGACTGGAATCACGAGGTCGACGTCTCCACTGTCCAAGAGGGACATGAGACGGCGGCTCAGTCGGTGCAGAAAGGGAAGGCGCGGAATGACCTCGGCGACTCCCATCACCGACAGGCCGTCGAGCTCGGCGTACAGCTCCACGCCCTGGCCCTTCATTCGTTGGCCGCCGATGCCCACGAACCGGCTCCGCGGCCACTGGGCCCTCAGGGATGTGACGAGGCGTGCAGCATGCTCATCACCGGAGGCCTCGCCGGCGAGTACCATGATCGTCGGTTCACGGATTCGCACGGGTACGTCAGAATCCGACACTCAGATACCACATCGCAGCAAGTAGCACGACAAGAAGGAGCATGAGCCGCCGAGGAGACCACCCCGTTTTCCTATCGAGCCAGTTCCTCTTCCGATCCCGGCGAATGCGTATCAGCGACATGGCCCTCCCCTTCGCTAGAAGGCGCGACCGCTCAGGTGGTGACGCCGCGCTCGCTGGAGCGAATGAACGTCAAAAGGTGCCGGACCTCAGGGATTTGATGCACCTCGGTCTCAGCAACCTCCAGAGCCTTAGTTAACGTAAGTTTAGACTGGAAAAGAACTTGATAAGCTTGCTTCAAGGCCTGCTTCACGTCCTCGGAGACGCCTCGTCTCTCCAATCCGACCCTATTGAGCCCGTAAAGCTTGATCGGATTTCCGGCCACCTTGAGGTAGGGCGGTATGTCCTGGGGCACTCTGGATCCGCCACCACAGAACGAATGCGCTCCGATCCGAACGTGCTGATGGATCGCCGTGAGGCCTCCTACGATCGCCCAGTCCTCGATCACCACGTGGCCAGCCATGTTCACGGCGTTGGAGAGGACAACGTGGTTGCCGATTTCACAGTCATGCGCCACGTGAGCATAAGCCATGATCAGGCAGTCACTCCCCACGACGGTCTTCCCTGAGGCGCGCGTTCCACGATTGAGTGTGGCGTATTCGCGCACCACAGTGCGGTCGCCAACGAGCAGTTGGGAAGGCTCTCCCTCGTATTTGAGATCTTGGGGATCACTTCCGATGACTGCACCCTGGGCAACCTGGCACTGTTCGCCAAGCGTCGTGTCCCGCTCCACGAGCACATGTGACCCGAGCACGGTGCCTCGTCCGACCACGACGCCTGGTCCGATGATGGAATACGGGCCCACTGCCACACCCGGAGCCACAACAGCGTCAGGATCGATAATGGCGGTCGAGTGGACAAGGGCCTCGAGCTTCCCTCCCGAACTCCAAGGGCTCGTGTTCATCGATCGACGATTCCGGCCATCATGTCCGCCTCTGCGACTACCTTCCCATCCACCTTCCCGACACCTCGAAGCCTGCACACATTCCGGCGGAATTGGATCATTTCGACCTCGAAGACAAGTTGATCTCCCGGAATGACCGGTTTCCGCCACTTCACGTTATCCAGGGACATGAAATAGACGACTTTGTTTTCGGGGTCGGACACCATGTCCATCAGGAGAAGACCACCCGCCTGTGCCATGGCTTCGATGATGAGAACTCCCGGCATGACCGGATGGTCCGGGAAGTGGCCCTGAAAGTAGGGTTCGCTGATTGTGACGTTCTTGAGCCCGACGATCCTCTTCTCGGATTCGAACTCCAAGATCCGATCCACCAGAAGGAATGGATACCGGTGCGGAAGGTGCTCCATGATTCGGTCGACCTCGATGGGAAGGTCGTGTGAAGCTGCTTGGGCATGCTTCAAGAGAGTCCTCGCAAGTTTGATGTTCCCCTCATGGCTCGGGCACTCGGACACGACGTGCCCCCGTACACGTCCACCGATCAGTGCCAAATCCCCGATCAGATCCCCGATCTTATGTCTCACGAATTCGTCGTCGAACCGCAGGCTGTCGTTCATCACTCCTTCGTCGTCTAGAACGACGGTATTGTCGAGGGAAGTTCCCTGTGCGAGCCCCCGGGCACGCAGGGCCTCGGCATCGTGATGGAACCCGAACGTGCGGGCAGGCGCGATTTCACGACGGAAAGCCTCCTCGGTCATGTCGAACGCACTATGCTGCCGACCGATCGCCTGGTGCTCAAAATCGATTGTAGCAGACACATGGAGAGCGTCTGCCGGCGTCACGACGTACGATGACCCAGCTGATGTGGTCACGCTCAACCGCCCATGCACGGAGATCACCTCGGCGGGCGCCTCCAGTTCTACGGTGCCCGTGTCGGAGACCGCCTCCAGGTAACGTTGGAAGCTGCCGTCCAGGATCGGCGTTTCGGGTCCCCGCAACTCGAGCACTGCGTGGTCGACGTCGGCGGCGTAAAGAGCCGCCATTACATGCTCGACCGTCAGTACCCTCACGTCACCCGCGCCCAGACTCGTCCCCATCTCGCATCCTACCACATGATCGAGATCGGCGGGAATCTCGGGAGACCCATCGAGGTCCACCCGCCGGAAGCGGATACCACCCGCTTCGGCCGGCCCCATGGTCAGTGATGCGTTCTCTCCCGAATGAACACCCACTCCCTCGAGCATATGCTTACCGGCGAGAGTACGTTGCCGGGGGATCAAGGAGGCCCGCCCCCGTGGGAATCGCGAAGCCGCTCCAGGACGCGGACACGGCGGCGGAGCGAATCGAGGCGAAACAGAAGAGCCTGGGCCTTGAGAAAATCTTTGAGGGGTCGAGCCGGAAAGCCCCCCATCGTGCTTCCCGATGGAACGTCTTCGGTCAAGCCCGTTCTCGCCGCGATACGAGCGCCGTCGCCCACGGAAATATGATCCATGGCGCCGGCCTGCCCTCCCCACATGGTGTCGGCTCCGACCACCGTGGATCCGGCGATCGCCACTTGCGCCGCGATGACCGTTCGGGGACCGACCGTGACGTTGTGCGCGATGTGAACCAGGTTGTCCAACTTCACGTCTGCTCCAAGCTCGGTGCGTCCGATAGAGCCGCGGTCCACGCAACTGTTCGCACCGATCTCCACGTCGTCGCCGATGACGCACTCTCCGACATGCGGGATTTGCGCCAGTCCATCCTCCGAGTGCGTGTACCCGAACCCGTCCACCCCCACGCGCACGCCGGCGTGCAAAACCACGCGGTCGCCCAACTGTACATGCGGATACACCACGACGTGCGGGTGAAGGATCACGTTCCGGCCCAATCGCGCTCCGCGGCGAACGACCACATGGGCATGTAAGGTTGTCCCCTCCCCCACCACGACCTCTTCTTCGACTACCACGTACGGTCCCACGGACACGCCCGCACCGAATTCCACGTCTTCGGCGATGACCGCCGTCTCATGGCGTCCCGGCGGAGGGGCGGAGTCCGAATAGAAGTGCTCGAGAATCGCCGGGAGCGCCCTGCGAGGGTCCTCCACTATGACCCGGCTTTGGGCGGGATCCAAAGCGCTCTCCAATTTCGAAGAAACCAGGATAGCCCCGGCGGCGCTCTCACCCGCGCCGTGAGAATAACGGGAGTCGACCAGAAGCCCGAGATCGGAGGGGCCTGCCTGTGCGAGCGACGTGACCCCGGTAATCGGCTTATCGAGGTCGCCTACAGCCCGTCCTCCTACCATGGCTGCCAACTCGACCAAAGTGAGCCGGGTACCACCCGACCCGAGTCGGGCGGGCTCGCGGAACATCTATGGTGCCCCCGCCGCGAGCCTCTCCTGGACCTGACTGGTGAGGTCGAACGACTCGTCCGCCGCGATCAGGCCGCCGCCCGCAACATCAAAAATGAAGGTATAGGAACCAGCGCTTCTGATTTCCTGAATGATATTGTTGATCCGCTCCATGATGGGCGCCACCAACTCCGACTGACGACGAGCTGCTTCGGCCTCGATCTGGGCCAAACGTTCTTGATAGGCCTGCTGCTTCTGAGAGATTTCGTCCGCGCGCGCCCGACGGGCGTTGGCCGTGAGCGTGATCTGCTGAGCTTGATACCGGCTCACCAGGTCGGCGATCTCCGTCTCGAGGGCTTGGAGCTCGTTTTCGAAAGGCACCATCTCCCGCCTGAACTGCTCCTGAGCAGCGGTAGCCCCAGGGTCCTCCGCGATGATCACCTGAGAATTGATGTAGCCGATCTTCAGTGGGCTTTGAGCCGCCGCTTGTATGCCCGTGGCCCCGAGGGCCGCGAGGATACTGGGGATAAGAATGAAGCGTTGCATAGTCTACACTGCTCCCATTTACAGACCGGGTCCGAGCCGGAAGTGCAGTTGCCAGCCAGGGTTCGTTTTGTCGAATCCATAGGCGTAGTCCAAGCCGATAGGCCCGAACGGTGTGACTATCTGGACGCCGAAGCCGGCCCCCCGGAAGAGTTGGGTCGGGTTGATCTCGGCGGCGGTCCGCCAAACGTTCCCGGCATCCATGAAGATCGAGGCGGACATCTGGGCGCCGAGACGCAAGGCCAATTGAGTCGTCATTGAGAAGAACGCAGTTCCGAGTCGCTGGATATCCAGGATCTGCCTGGAATTCTCCTCGAAGTATCCGAGCGGGGTGATCGTAGTTTCGTCATACCCACGAAGCTGCTGCCCGAATTGCACGCCGCCCATCCAGAATCCTTCGAATGGGAATGCAATGCTTTCTCCTTGGAGGGCGCCGAAGCGCATGGTCATGCCAAGGGCGAAGGTCGATCCTGTGCCTGGTTGGGCAGGATCTCCGCCGACTCTTCCGACCGGGAGCCACCAGGTTCCCTCCGCCGTATATTTTACGAATTGCCCATCCCCCCCGAGGGGCCCCCCGGTGAAAGCGACGTTGACGGACTGGCGCGAACCGTTGTTCGGGAACAGCGGGTGATCCAGCGTCGACCGTGTAAGGCCCAACGAAACCGTGCTCTGCGTGCCCGCCGGCGTTCCGAACAGCGACGTGTCCTCGCCGGACTGAAGCGTCAACGTGGTGCGAGACAGCCCATACCCCGTAAAAAACCGGGTGAACCGAGCTCCAGGGATCAAGAAGCCCAGCCGGAAGTCGCCACCGACGCGCCGTCTCCTGCCGGAGCGGAAGGTGATGAACCGATCCCGGGCGTTGAACAAGTTGACTTGAAGGCTTGTGGTAGTCTCGAAGACCCCCGGGTCCGTATAGCTTATGATCTGATTGTTTTGGTATTGACCGAAATCCCACCTCACGCTTCCCGCTTTGCCTTTTCCGAACAGGTTTGGCTGATCGTACCCTATGAAGCCGGAAAGGCCACCGGTGCCGCCACCGACAGTAGTACCGAAGTTGACCGCTCCGGTCGGCCTCTCCCTTACGATGAACGTGACCTCTACATCCCCGTCGTCATTGGGAATGATCGTGGGCACTTCCATCGGCTCGAAAAACCCCAGCGACGAGATGCTTTGGTAGCTTTGGATGACCCGCTCCTGCGAGTACACGTCCCCCGGAAGCACGAAGATTTTGTCTCGGATCACCCTTTCATACGTGTATTCGTTTCCTTCGATGTTGACCCGGCTGATATACGCCTGCGGGCCCTCGTCAATCGCCCACCCCGCATCTACCGTGGGCACCTCACCCTCCGCAATTTCATTCTTCCTTACGAACGGCGCGATCTGCGAGTAGAGGTATCCCTCGTTCTTATAGCGTTGATCCACCGTAATGGTGGCTTCCTGGAATTCGTCGTTGTCGAACACGGGAAATTCTGTCCCGCCCGATGAGCCCGCAAAAAGGCCGCCCCGTTCTGGCTGGAAGATCCTTTGTAGCTCGTCAGTCGAAAACTCGCTGTTGCCGGCGATGCTGAATTCTCTGAGCCGATATTGTGGGCCTTCGTCGACTGAGATTTCCACTCGGGTTTTGCCGGTTTCCGGATCGATGATCAACGAGTCTCCGAGCACCCTGAAGTCCAGATAACCGCTGGCTGCGTAGAAATCCGGAAGGCCAGCCTGGAGGTCGTTTTCGAAGCGCTCTCCATCGTACGTTCCCGAGCTCCACCACCAGAAGCCCTCGGGCTTCACGGACATGGCTCCACGCAGTTCGGTGTCGGTGAAAACCGTATTCCCACTGAACGTGACATCAGCCACCGTGACGCGCGTACCCTCTTCGACCTCGAGATAAAGAATGATCTCCTTCCCGCGATCCGGGACCCGCTCAATACGCTCCACGATGTTCACGAAGGGAATGCCTCTCGTGCCCAACTCGGAGCGGATGACCCTTTTTACATCGTTCACGGCCGTCGGTGAATAGGGGAAGCCGGCATTGAGTCTTGTCGTGTCTGTGAGTTGACGAGCATTTATGCTCGTCAACCCGGTGACGGCGACGTTTCGCAAAAGGTCCTGCTCGTCGACCTCCCAGATCAACCTCACCCCTCCGGTACCGACGTCGCCCTCGACCCGTACGCGAATGTCTTTGAACTGCCCGGTCGCCCACATCGCCTTGGTTGCTCGTTGGATGTCGTAGACCGTATACGCGGCTCCCGCGTTCAGGCCGCCCATGGCAATGATCGTGAGGTCGGCCTGACGGATGTTCCCTTCCACGTCCACCGAGTCGATCACGACGGGCTCAAACCCCCCGGCGGTCGGCTGCTGGGCCTGCGCCTGTGTGGCTGCAAGGAGGGTCGTCAATAATGCGATAGCCCAAACCGGAGTACGACGTGTGGGATTCAAAAGGATCGACTGAAACACGATTCCGACGCCGACGCTTACGTCTTGGACGGTGATGCCGCGGCCATGGTGAGGTCCTCGCCGTCTTCGTTGACATCCACGACGATCTCGTCTCCTGAAGAGAACTCGGCGGTCAGGATTTTTTCGGAGAGCGGATCCTCTACGTATCGCTGGATGGCGCGGCGCAAGGGACGAGCCCCGAACTTCTCGTCATAGCCCTTTTCCACCAGGAAGCTCGTCGCGGCCTCGGAGAGCGACAGGGAGAGACCCTCCTCGGCCAGCCGTTCGTCGATCTCTCTCATGAGGATGTGAACGATCTGTCCGATCTCGTCACGGTCGAGGGTATGGAAGACGATCGTCTCGTCCACCCGATTGAGGAACTCCGGGTTGAACGCCCGCTCGATTTCCTCCCGTACCTTGGCTTGCATCACATCGTATGAGCTCTGCCGCTCGCCATCGTGAAAACCGAGACTGCCACCCTTGGAGATTTCTCTGGCCCCAAGATTCGACGTCATGATGAGGACCGTATTCTTGAAGTCGATCACTCGACCGTAGTTGTCCGTGAGATGTCCTTCGTCCAGCACCTGGAGTAGGATGTTGAACACATCCGGATGTGCCTTCTCGATCTCGTCGAGGAGCACAACGGAGTACGGACGGCGCCGGACGGCCTTCGTAAGGGCGCCGGAATCTTCATAACCCACGTATCCAGGAGGCGCGCCGATCAAGCGCGACACGGAGAACTTCTCCATGTATTCGCTCATATCCACGCGGATAAGAGCTTCTCTGTCGGCGAAAAGAAACTCCGCCAGCGCCCGAGCGAGCTCCGTCTTTCCCACGCCCGTCGGTCCAGAGAAAATGAAGGATCCGATCGGACGCTGAGGATTTTTCAGCCCGGCCCGGCTTCTTCGGATGGCTCTCGATATCGCCAGGATCGCATCGTCCTGGCCGACTACCCGCTGGTGGAGCTCCTCCTCCATCTGGACCAGGCGCTCAGTCTCGGCCTGCTGGAGCCTCGTGACCGGAATCCCGGTCCACCGGCCCACGATGAACGCGACGTCCTCCGACGCGATTTCGGGGCGGTGCTGCTTACGGTCCTCCTCCCACTGCTCCTGTTCGGCCCTGATCCTGTCTTGAAGCGCGCGCTCCTGGTCCCGAAGTTCGGCTGCCCTTTCGAAATCCTGATCTCGGATAGCCCCTTCCTTCAGGTCGGCGATCTCGGCGAGCTCTTCCTTCAGCTCCTCTACCTGCGGGGGGGGCACCTGTGCCGCGATGCGTGCGCGCGCACCAGCCTCGTCGATGACGTCGATGGCCTTGTCGGGAAGGAACCGGTCGGTGATATAGCGGTCGGCCAGCTTCGCGGACTGCCGGAGCGCGTCGTCGGGGATCACGATCCGATGATGGTCCTCGTAGTGCTTCCTCAGGCCCTGAAGAATCTCGACGGTCTCATCGACGGACGGTGGATCTACGATGACCGGCTGGAAGCGACGCTCGAGGGCACCGTCTTTCTCGATGTACTTCCTATACTCGTTGAGCGTCGACGCCCCGATGCACTGCAGCTCCCCACGTGACAGAGAGGGCTTGAGCATGTTGGAGGCGTCGATGGCGCCCTCGGCGGCACCGGCTCCGACGAGCGTGTGAAGCTCGTCGATGAAAAGTACAACGCCCTGGTTCTGTGAGATCTCGTTCATCACGGCTTTGAGCCGTTCCTCGAACTGACCACGGTATTTCGTGCCTGCGATCACCGCCGCCATGTCGAGGGCGAGTACCCTGTTGTCCTTCAGGGCATCCGTTACCTCGTTGCGGGAGATGAGTTGGGCCAGCCCCTCCACGATGGCGGTTTTGCCGACACCGGGCTCCCCGATGAGCACCGGGTTGTTCTTCTTACGACGGCAGAGGATCTCTACCACTCGTTCGATTTCGGTTATGCGGCCGATGGTGGGGTCGAGCTTTCCTTGTCGGGCCAGGTCCGTCAGGTCCCGGCAGAAGTGGTCGAGCGCCGGGGTCTTCGACTTCTTGTCCCCCTTGCCGGCCGGCGGCGTAAACGTACCGCCCCCGATCCCTGCCGGCTGGGCCGGACCCACGTCGGATCCGAGCACCTTGAGCGTCTCGGAACGGGCCTCGTCCATCCCGATGCCCAAGGAGTTCAGAACCTGAGCCGCAATCCCCTTCTCTTCCCTCAACAACCCGAGGAGGAGGTGCTCCGTGCCGACGTAGGAATGGTTGAGCTCTCTGGCTTCGGCCATCGCGAACTCGAGCACCTTCTTCGCCCGCGACGTGTAGGGGAGCTCACCGAGCGCAATCGTGGCCTTCCCCTTTTTCACGGACTCCTCGACTTGTTCGTGAATCTGGTCGAGATCGACGTTCAGGTTTGTGAGCACAGCAGCTGCGACTCCTTCACCCTCACGGATGAGGCCCAGCAGAATATGCTCTGTGCCCACGTAGTCGTGCTGGAGGCGGATGGCCTCTTCCCTGGCCATCGCCAGCACTTTTCTGACACGGTCGGTGAAGTTGTAGTTCATTCGTAGAGTCGCCTACTCCTCAGCGGGTGAATCCGTTTGTTCGGTCCGGTCACCCGGGGCTACCGGCCCCTCTTTTGACAGGATACTCCTCACATAGGCCGCCCTGTGTGCGTCGCACTCCGCAGGCGGAAGGTCGCGTCCGGCCGCCTGCTCCAGATGAGCCGTTTGCGTGAAAATCATGAGCTTATTGAGCGTGTATACCCGGAGCTTAGGTAGGAGTTTCAGGCCAACGCCGAGGCGAATCCCCGACAACAGGTTCATCAATTCCTCGAAGGAAAGAGACCTGGCGTACCGTAAGAGTCCATAGGCACGCCAGATTTTGTCCTCCGTTACCTGGGGCGCATCCCTCAATAGGACTTGTCTGGCCTGATCTTCGTACTGGATCACCTGCCGTACGATCTTGTCGAGGTGCTCAATCAACTCTTCCTCGCTCTTCCCCAGTGTTGTCTGGTTCGAGAGCTGAAAGAAGTTTCCGACGACCTCGGAGCCTTCGCCGTAAAGGCCACGGAAAGTGAGACCGACCTGCCCGAGTCCCTGAAGCACCTTTCCGATTTCCTTGGTTAGCACCAAGCCCGGGAGATGCACGAGAACCGATGCGCGAAGCCCGCTGCCGACGTTGGTCGGGCAGCTGGTCAGAAAGCCGAATTCGTGATGGTATGCGAACGGGAGCTCTTGACCCAGCTCTTCGTCCAGACGATCGACGAGGTTCCACGCTTCCTTGAGGCGAAGCCCGGATACCAGCCCTTGCAAGCGGAGGTGATCTTCTTCGTTCACCATTACGCTGAGCGGGTCCTGGGCGGCGAGCAGCACAGCGGTGGCACGGGACGGACCCGCCTTCACGTCGCCAAGCAACTCCCGAGAGGCCAGTCGCCGCTCGAGAAGCATCCCGCGGCTTCGGTCATCCAGATCCGGAAGCTCGAGTAGTGTGGATCCGCCGAGGAGCTCAACCTTGGCCATCGCTCGCCGGGTCTGTTCGAGGACTGCCTCGCGGTCGTTGACCCGTGCTCGCGGTCCGAACGCGTGCCCTTGGAGATTTCGAGCCAGTCGAATCCGGGTAGACAGCACGACACCGGCATGGTCCCCGCTTGCGTCGAGCCATCCGAGGCCATGGTTGGGAAGCGTCTGAATATCACTCATCCTGTGATCAGCTCCCCGCCGGCTCCATGCCCCGGATCTTGTCACGAAGCCCTGCCGCTCTCTCGAAATCTTCGGAGTCCACGGCGCGCTGTAGCTTGTGGCGGAGGACCTCCACCTGTTTTTCTACGTCCGATGCGGCGGGATCCGGAGGGAGGTAGACCTTTCCGACGTGTTGGGTGCTTCCGTGCACGCGTCGGAGGAGGCCTCTCAGATAGGATTCGTACGTTGTGTAGCAGTGCGGACAGCCCAGCCGGCCCGCCTCGCGGAAGTTCTCGAAGGTGAGGCCACAGAACGAACATGGGCCAAGCGCCTCAGGGGGATCCTCGGAGCCCGGTGCGTCCGTCAGCTGAGCCAGGAATCCCGTGAGAGGAAAGTTGATGGGCCCCTCGACTCCCTCGACGCCTTTCACGGCCGCGCATTTCTCACAGAGATGGGAGGTTTTCATCTCGTTGTTCACGATCTGAGTGAAGTGCACGACGGCGGCGTCGGCACCGCACTGATCACAAGACTGTTGGGGCTCCTTGCCTTCCATCGATCGTCAGTTTCGAGCGGCTTCGTGAAGCCGGCCGTCCCTCAGCTCGAGGACCCGGTCGGCTCGACTGGCCAGCTCTTGGTTATGCGTTACGAGCACCATGCCGAGTCGCTGGCTCTCGCGGAGCTGAAAGAGAAGGTCGTGCAATTCCTCACTCGTCTGTGTGTCGAGGTTGCCCGACGGCTCATCAGCGAGAAGCAGCGGTGGCTCGGCGGAAAGAGCCCGCGCGACGGCCACCCGCTGCTGTTCCCCACCCGAGAGTTGTGTGGTGCGGTGGGACATGCGTTCGTCGAGCCCCACGATCGTCAACAGATCCCGGGCCCTCTCCTCCGAGGCCCGTCGTGACCGTCCTGCGATCAAACAAGGCATCATCACGTTCTCCAACGCCGTAAACTCTCTCAGGAGGTGGTGGAACTGAAACACGAAGCCCACTCCGCGGTTTCGCATCCACGCCAGTTCATCTCCGTCCACCTCCGATACGTCGCGTCCCGCAAGGAAGACGTCACCGGAAGTGGGGCGATCGAGCGCACCTAACAAATGTAAAAGCGTGGACTTCCCTGCCCCACTACTTCCTACGATGGCGACGGCCTCCCCCGCTTCAACGCGAAGGTCTACCCCCCCTAATACCCTGAGTTCACGCCCGTCTCCGCCCACGAACACCTTGTGTAGTGCCTGGGCCTCCACGGCTGGCGAGGCGAGATCACGCGACGGCACGTCCGGCCTATTCATGGCGAATCGCACGGACAGGCTGAAGCCGAGAGGCTTGCAGCGCGGGATAGATCGTGGCCATGAAGGCGATGAGAAGGCTCACGCCGACGATCATGCCGACATCGGTCGCATGGATCGAGACCGGTAGCTTCTCGACGAAGTATACGTCCGGGGGAATAGAAATGATCTCGAAGGTGTCCAGGACCCAGGCGATCACCAATCCGAGCGCCGTCCCCAGCGTGGTGCCGATGACGCCGATGGAGAGACCCTGGAGCATGAAGATCCGGCGAATCATCCGGTCCGTCATGCCCATGGACTTGAGGATGCCGATTTCCCTCGTGCGGTCCACCACGACCATCACCAGCGTGCTCACGATGTTGAATGCGGCGACCACGACGATCAATGTCAGAATCACATACATCGCCAATTTCTCGAGCTGGAGGGCCGCGAAGAGGGCTCCGTTCGTCGTGCTCCAACTGATCGCCACGAACTCAAATCCGCCGAGAGCGTCCTGGATGAGATTCGCCACGAGGTCCGCTTCGTCGGGATCGTGGACCCTCACGGTAAGCCCACCGACGCGGTCGCCGTCCAAGAGGTCCAACTGCTCCTGCGCCGCCCCGATCGGCACGTAGATGTTCTTGATGTCGTAGTCGTACATGCCGGTCGTAAAGGTTCCCGTCACCTCGTACTGACGGATGGTAGGGTTGGGTATGCCCATCAGATCCAACCTGAGGTTCTCGAAAGCGATCAACGTGATCGTGTCGCCCGTAAAGGTATACATCCGCGCCGCCAGCCGGCTTCCCATCACAACGGGTGGAAGCCCCGACTTCGTCGGGCCCAGGTTAAGGATGCCTTCCTGGATCCGGGCCTCCATTTCGGTCACGGGGGGGCCTTCGGGATCAAGCGCCACACCGAACATGTCTGCGGACTGGACATACGTCCCCCGCAGAGCACTCACTTGAGTGAGGACGAACGGTGCGGCCGCCTCGACACCCTCGACCTTGCGCACTCGGTCGGCCACCGTCCTCCAGTCGTCCATGCGTATGCTGCCGCCTCGCTGATAGACGTACACGTGGGGAGTGGAGTCCAGGATCTTTCCCATGAGATCTTCCTGCATCCCCGACATCACGCCGATCACGACGATGAGCGCGCCGACGCCGACCGTCACGCCACCCAAGGCGATCCAAGTGATCAAGGAGAAGAGGCGGCTGCCGCCCCTGGACGCCAGGTAGCGCCGGGCGACGTACCACTCCAATCCTCGACCGGAATGACCAGAGGCTTCTGTAGGGGACATCACGCGTCCCTGAGCGTGGGAAAGAGAATCACGTCGCGAATCGATGGTTGGTCCGTGAGGAGCATGGTCAGCCGATCGATTCCCAGCCCGAGGCCTCCGGTTGGAGGCAGGCCGTACTCGAGGGCTCTCACGTAATCTTCGTCGATCGGATGCGTCTCGTCGTCGCCGGCTTCCTTGAGCCTGGCCTGCGCATCGAAGCGCTCCCTCTGGTCGATGGGATCGTTCAACTCCGAGAAGGCATTGGCGATTTCCTCACCCGCCACGAAAAGCTCGAACCGCTCGGTAAGATCGGGGTCGTCACGATGGGCCTTGGCGAGTGGGCTGAGCTCCTTGGGGTGGTCCATCACGAAGGTGGGCTGGATCAGCTGGGGCTGAACCAGCTCCCCGAAAAGCTTGTCGATGAGCTTGCCCCACCCCGCCCCCTCGAGCTCGGGAATCTTGAGGCGCTCGGCATGGGTTCGCAGATCGTCGCTGGAAAGCACGCTGACGTCGCTTTTCAGGGCGTCGGAGAGGCTGCGAAGCATGGGCACCCGCTCGTAGGGTCCGGCGAAGTTGATTTCTTGGCCTTGGTAGACGATGTCGAGCGAACCCGTCGTAGACAGAGCCACATGCCCCAACATACGCTCCGTCAGGTCCATCAAGCCGTGATAGTCGATGAAAGCCTGGTAGAATTCGAGCATCGTGAATTCCGGGTTATGGAGCCGATCGATGCCTTCGTTGCGGAAGTCTTTGCAGATCTCGTAGACGCGGCCCAAGCCTCCGACGATGAGGCGCTTGAGGTAGAGCTCGTCGGCGATCCGAAGGTAGAGCGTCCGGTCGAGAGCGTTGTGCTTGGTGAGGAACGGACGCGCCGCCGCCCCACCATACAAAGGCTGAAGGGCCGGCGTTTCGACTTCCAAGAAATCCTCACCGTCCAAGAAGTTACGGAGCTCGGAGATAATCCTCGCCCGGGTCCGGAATACATCCCGTACCTCAGGATTGACGGCGAGATCCGCATACCGCTGGCGGTACCGGGCTTCCTTGTCCGTGAACCCGCCAAAGGTGCTCCGTTCCCCGGTCTCGGCATCGGTCTCCGTCTTCCCGCGTGGGAGCGGCCGTAAGGACTTGGTAAGGAGTGTCCAGTTCTGCACCTCTACGGTGACCTCCCCCGTGCGAGTCCGAAAGAGTACGCCCTCCGCACCGATCCAATCACCGAGGTCGAGGAGGTCCAACACCTCGAATGCCTCCTCTCCCAGGACGTCCTTGCGAAAATAGATCTGGACCTGACCCGAGCGGTCCTCGATATCAGCGAACGCGCTCTTTCCGTGGCCCTGTAGCCTCGTGATGCGTCCCGCCACCGAAACGCCCTCCGCCTGTCCGTTCTCATCGAGTGCGTCGGCTTGCTCGGCCTGATCGAAGAGCGAGACGGCGTCCACCGCGAGATGGGTCCGGTCATACGTGTAGGCATAAGGCTCGAGGCCCCGCTCCCGGATCGCCTCTAGCTTGTCCTGCCGGTGGCGCCTCACCTGGTTGAGCTCTTCGGCCAAGACTCCTTCCACTTCGATCCCCCCCGAAGGCTCAGTCAATTTCTGGCTCTCTGGCCGGCGGATTCCTTCAAATACGCCTCGATGAACGGATCGAGGTCACCATCCATTACCTTGCTCACGTCGGCGATCTTTACTTCTGTCCGGTGATCGTTGACCATCGTGTACGGCTGGAAGACGTAGGAGCGAATCTGGTTCCCCCAGCCGATCTCCGTCTTCGTGGATTCGAGCTCCGCCTTTTCCTTCTCCTGTTCTTCCAGGGCGCGCTCGTACAGTCCGGCCTTGAGCATCTTCATGGCGGTCGCCCGATTCTTGTGCTGGGACCGCTCTTGCTGGCACGAGACGACGATTCCCGTGGGCACGTGAGTGATCCGGATCGCCGAATCCGTCTTGTTCACGTGCTGCCCACCCGCGCCGGACGCACGGAACGTATCGACGCGTAAATCGGAGTCGTCGATTTCGATTTCGATCGCGTCGTCTACTTGTGGATACACGAACACGCTCGCAAATGACGTGTGCCGTCGTGACTGAGCGTCGAAGGGCGAAATACGCACGAGCCGGTGCACGCCCTTCTCGGCCTTGAGATAACCGTAGGCATCGTCCCCGGATACCTCCAGTGTCGCACTCTTGATCCCTGCTTCGTCTCCGGGCTGCAAGTTGAGCACATTGACACTGTACCCGCGGCGCTCGGCCCACCGTGTATACATGCGAGTCAGCATCTCTGCCCAGTCCTGGGACTCCAGACCGCCCGCGCCCGGGTGGACCGTAAGCAGAGCGCCCCGATGATCGTCCGATCCCTGGAGCATCGTCCGGACTTCGAGTGCTTCACTACGGCGTTCGATCTCATCGACCTCGGCGAGCCACTCCGCCTCGAGATCCTCATCGGATTCGGTCTCCAGGAGCGTTCCCAACTCGACGAGATCGGAGGACTTTTCGTCCAGGTCCTGCCAGGGATCGACCCAACCCTTCAGGCGATTCGACTCGGCGATGACTTCGCGCGCCTTATCCTGATCGTCCCAGAATCCCGTAGCAGCCATCTCCTTGTCGAGCGCTTGAATCCGGACGGTCTTCCCGTCGACGTCAAAGATACCCCCGAAGGTCGGAGATACGTTCGCAGACCATGTCCAATCGCTGAAGTCCTTCTTTAGTCATCGCCATTTTAGTCATCGCCATCTGTCCCTCTTACCGATTAACCCTCTAGGCACTGGTTCAACGCAAGAAGGGGCCGTCCTCAAGGACGACCCCCGAACCTCCCAAAATATATTCCAGCCTGAAAGGGGCATCAACCGATCTGGTGCGTCCCTAGAACACTCCTCAACGGGCTTCTTACGCGTCAAGGGTGAAGATGGCTTGTTCCTCGGCCAGGATCGAGTTGAGGGCATCGTTGAAAAACGTGCCTTGAGCCAACACTTCGGGCTCCACCTGCTCCTGGTACTCCTTGAGGGACTTGTCTATCTCCTCGCCGAAGACTTCCGGCAGGGTTCCCGCGGCGAGGGCTTCCTTGTGTTTCTCCGGGTTGTAGGCGATCAAATCTGAAACCAGGCTTCTCGCCAAGCTCTTCGCTTTATCCTCGGCGCTACGCCGGCCGAATCGGATGGCACCCGGACCTTCTGCCGCCGCTTCGGCCGGAGCGGCGGGAGGCGCCGCAGCGGCTTCGACGGGTGCAGCGGGAGGCTCGGCTGCCGCTTCGACCGGTGCGGCGGGAGGCTCGGCCGCTTGGATCGGTGCCGCCGTTTCGGACGGCGGGTCAGGCACTGGAGTCGGGTCGGGTACCGGTGTCGCGGCCGGCTCGACGACCTCCGCTACGGGCACCGCCGTCTCGGGTGTCTCGACCCCCAGGTCCACGGCGCCGAAGTCTTCGGCCGCGGCTGCTTCCGCGACATTCGATCCGCTGGCCGGCGCCGGGGACTCGGTCGCCTCGACCGGCTCCTCGACCGGCGGGGCGACTATAGCGGCGTCCAGTGTATCCGATGCTTCGATGGTGTCGCTTGGCAAATCTGGTGCGGGCGGAGCTTCCAGTGTCGCACCCGAGGGATCGACATCGAAGATCTCGGGGCAGTTGCTGCACTGCGCGCGTACGCCCTCCGGCGGGACCTTGGCCGGGTCGACGGGAAACGATGTAGCACACGACGGACAAGAAACCGTGATGGTCATGGTTGTTCAACTTCTTCTTTGAACGGCCGCCGGCGGTCGACTGCGTAGACAGAGCCGGGTAGCGACTTGGTGTAGGTCTTCATTTCAGCAGCCAACTCACTCACCTGGGCCGTGTGCGTAAACGGTTGTATCTGGTTCGTGACGACGCCGATCGAAAGCGTCATCAACGGGACTCGCCTTATGCTGCCCCTGCGGTCCTTTCCCAGAAAATAACCAGCGCGACGGTCCTCCGCCGTATACTGATACGGGATGAGCTCGTCGAACAGGTAGATGATCTCGTCGCAACATCCTTCAAGATATTTCATGCTGACGATGAAAATAAAGTCATCTCCGCCGATGTGACCCACGAATCCATCCGAAGCAAGCCCCCGGACCACGTCCCGAAGGATCCGGGACAGCAGCAAAATCACGTGATCTCCGTGGTTATACCCGTACCGATCGTTGAACTCTTTGAAGTTGTCGAGATCCGCATAACATACGGCGAATTCCTGTCCGTCTCTCAGTCGCTCACCGATATTCCGCTCGATCTGGACGGTTCCGGGGAGCCGAGTCGTAGGATGCACGGCGACGTCACGTTGAGCGCGCCGGATGACGAGCTCGAGACGTAGATCTTGTTCCCGCTCGGAGTGAGTTTCGGAGACGACCTCGTCGGCTCCGGCGGCGAGCCAATCGGAGATGAGGTCCGTTTGGTCGGCTAGAGCCAGCACCACGATCGGTACGACGGCGGTGAACGGATCCTTCTTCAGCTCGGAGCAGAGAGCGAGCGCCTCATCCTTATCACTCGCGCCCTCCAAGACCAGACACGACGGGAACGCACGGTTTACGAACGCGTGAACCTCGTCGGGTTCATCCGCGGTCTGGAGGTGAAGGTCATGTCGAGCGCAGAACCGGGAAATTAGATCCGACCACTTTCCGGGCCACGAGCCCTTGTACACGATCGACCGTGCGGCCATGCCACCTTGCGATTGGGGAGATGAACGGTGCAAGCCTAGTGCTGACGCTCGGGGGCTGTCAACAACTACGTCTGAACTCCGCCTTTTTTCGACGCATCAGTTGAGTCTACAACGACGAAGTCGATAAGAAGTTCCTCCTTATCGACACGGGCCACCCGTACTTTCAAGCGATCCCCGAGACGGAAGGTATTGTGGGATCGCTCTCCGACCAATAGGTAGCGGTCCTGGCGGAAGACGTAATAATCGTCGCGCATGCTGTTCACGTGGACCAATCCCTCCACGAACACCTCGTCGAGAAGAATGAAAAGACCGAACGAAGTGACGCCGGAAACCGTGCCGAAAAACTCGTCCCCGAGATGGCGCTCCATGTACTCGACCTTCTTCAGATCAACGCTTTCCCGTTCGGCTGCTTCAGCGACTCTTTCGCGCACGCTGCAACGCTCGGCTTTTTCCTTGAGACCCTGCCCCTCCCAGTGTTCCGGAACAACATGACCCTCGACGAGGGCGTGCGTGAGAACCCGATGCAACCAGAGATCCGGATACCGCCGAATAGGCGACGTGAAATGTGTGTACCCGTCCGAGGCGAGTCCGTAGTGACCGAGGTTCTGGACATCGTACCGCGCCCGGCTCATGGACCGGAGGATCACCGTCGGGACCAGTTTTTCTTCCGGACGCCCCTCGACCTGTTTTAGCACTGCTTGTAGGTCTTTCTGCGGAATCTTCCCCTTGGCGACGCGGTAGCTGAGGCGGCCCAGGAACTTACGCAGGTCTCGCATCTTGTCCGTCGGGGGGGACTCATGCACCCGGTAGAGGATCGGCAAGCGTTTTAGTGCGGCCTCCCGCGCCACGACCTCATTGGCGAGCAGCATGAAGGCCTCGACCAAGCGGTGGCTCTCCAGCCTCTCGATTCGCCGGATCGAGACCGGCTTCCCCTCTTCACCCAGTAGCACACGGCCCTCAGGAAGGTCGAAGTCCAGTGAGCCCCGCTCCTTACGTTTCTCACGCAGGATCTCGGCTAGGGCCGCCAAGGCGTGAAGGGCGTCGTCGGTCTCTGGATCGATCGATTCGTCGTTATCCAACACGGCCTGTGCTTCTTCGTAGCTCAGCTTATGCCGGCTTCGGATCTCTGTACGCTCGAACCGGGCTTCTCTTACGCGGCCCGCCGAGTCCACCGTGGTGAAGACCGACACCGCGAACCTATCCGTGTCCGGGAGCAACGAGCAGGCGTCGGTCGATAGCTCGTGAGGGAGCATCGGAATGACCCGATCCACGAGGTACACGCTCGTGCCCCGCCTGAAGGCCTCGAGGTCAACTTCATCCTCCGGGCGGACGAAGTGCGAGACGTCCGCAATATGAATGCCGACCTCCCAAGAGTCGTCTTCGAGAGGCCGGATGGACAGCGCGTCATCGTGGTCCTTGGCGTCCGCCGGGTCGATCGTGAAGACATGAAGGTCCCGCCGATCTGTACGATGATCTCCGGGGTCCTTCCTCCGCTGCGCCACGGCTTCCCGTGCCGCCGAGGTGACGGTGTCGGGAAAGGTCAGCGGCAACCCGTGGTCATGCACCACGGACAGGATGTCCACGCCAGGATCACCGGACTTCCCCAGCACCGTCTCGATGTGGCCCATCGGCCCCATCTTGCCACTACCGAACGTGGTGATGCGGGCGACTACGACGTCACCGTCCGAAGCTGTTGCCGCGTCCCCCTGAGCCACCAAGATCTCGCGGGATATTCGGCGATCCCGAGGGTGAACGACCCCGAAGGAGCGGGACGGGCGAAAGGTGCCCACTACGGTTTCGTGCGCTCGGTCCAGAACCTTGATCACGCGGCCAGCGGGACTGCGGCCGCGAGCGCGCCCCTCTACACGGACAGCCACCTGGTCGCCGTCCATCGCGGACTCCAGGGAGAGGCCGGGCACGAAGATATCTTGCCCTCCCTTGTCCGGCGCAACGAAGGCGTCACCATTTCGGGTGATGGCTATGCGTCCCACGACGAGGTTGGTTTTCTCGGGCACGGCAAAGCGTTGCCCCTTGACCCGGTAAAGGCGCCCCTGCTCCAGCATGCCACGAAGTAGAAGGCGAAAATCCCGAAAGTCCCGTGGTGCCACCCCCAGCCCCTTCGCGATCTCCTTCGCCTTCATGGGGCCCCGGCGTGACTGGCGGAGATATTCGAGTACCGAGTCCTGGGATGGAGGCTTCGTCTTCCGGGTCTTCCGGGCCACCTATCAGTGCCCCCTCAGTGCCTAACCTGGAGGCGAACGCGGAGGCCTTGCCTATCGGCCCCGGGTTCCAGGCGTATCTGGGCCTCGGTCTGACCTCCGCCGGACCCCTGAATCCGCGCGGTCAGAAAAGCATCGATGCCGCTCAATAGATGGTTGGCGACGATGACACCCAAGAATTGAGATGCGCGCCTGAAGGAGTTGTCGCTCGACTCGATCAGGTCCATATAGTCCGTCCGAGCTGCCGATTGCCCAGCCCAGGACCATTCGAACCGCGCGTCATAGCCGCGTGTGAGGTACTCCGCGAGGGCAGCGTCGTATTCCGGGTCGCCCGGGACAGGATTCGTGCCGGGCGGAAAATGTATCTCCGTGGCCAGGGACCATGCCTGCCCGTTAAAAGTCGAGGGGTCCATTTGCGGTTGGATGCCGGGCGCGCTTGAGTCCGTATCGAACTCCCCCGATTCCAGGAATTTTTCCATCGTTTCGTAGTAGGCAAAATCTCCGTCGATCCTGGGACCGTCGAACAAGCGAGCCACGTCCCATGCGAGGTCCTGGTATTGGCCTCTCTCGCTGGTCGCGGACGATCGTGAAAAGCCGAAGCCGATCCAGGCCACACCCTCGACTGCCAGGTAGGCCAGCCAGCGACCCTTGTCCAGCTTGCGCTGTCCGAGTCCGGGAATGAGCGCAGAGTAAAGAAAAGCCCGGCCTGGGCTCAGCGTGGACGGCTCTTCCACTTCTTGGTGGTCCGCCACGAAAGGACAGCGGGTCTGTCCCGGAAGCACGTGAAAAAGTGGCTCCGCCGGGACCGGGCAGGGATCGAACACCTGGGCGGAGGCACCTCCAGCCTCCCACCCCAGGACCAAGCCTGTCGCGAAGACGCTCGCAGGGACGAGGACGCTCACCCGGAATAGACTTCCTCGTGAAACCAGCAGTCCGCCGTGCTCCCTCGACAGCTTTCTAGAAACGGATGCCAAAGGACACGTAGACCGGTTCACTCCCTTCCACGATGGAAGACGCGAAACTCCTTGCCAGAGCGAGCTCGAAACTCTCGTATCGCAATCCGAGGCCAAAAGCGATTTCGGCAGCCTGGTTGATTTCCCCACTGGCGCGACTGGCCCGAAGAAAGATCCCGTCGTCGCCTCCAACCACCAACTCCGTTCCAACGTAAAATGAAGTAGCTTCACCGGCGCGTCTCCAGCGATCCTCGACCTCGACACGTATCCATAGAGCCAAATCTGCCGGAGCCGTGAAGTGCTGGAGAACATCGTAGGCGGCCGAGAGCCTCAATCTCGTGGGGAGCGGGTCGGCTTGGGCGGCGTTGATCACCTGGAAGCTCGGCCCGAAGTGTGCCAGCATGGCGCCGAATCGGAGGCGCAGATTCTCGAGGGGCTGTGACTGGAAACCGATGTCCCCGGCCCAACCACTGGACTGGACGCCGGCGTCGTCGCATTGCCCCCGACAGTTGAGATTGAATCGCACAATCTTCATGTTGAGTCCAACGTCGAGCCATCTGGCCAGCGGTGTAGCGACGGAGACGACACCGACATGACTCCGGATGCTGATCGTACCACGGACGTTCTGCTGGTCGTCTACGAGATCCTGTTCACCCCCATCGAGCAGGTGGTACGAGAGACCCAATACGCCGAGCGGCTGCCGCGAGATCAACCATGATAGCGCAGTCGACTCGCCTGCGAGCGGGTCTCCTCTCATGATCACGAGCTCGGTCCGGGATAGCCTCGAGAGCCCAGCGGGATTCCAGAACGCCGACTCAGAGCTGGTGACCGCCGTCATCGCGCGGCCTAGAGATACACCCTCGGCTCCCACGGGTAAGAGCAGAAAAAGCGCTCCCTCGGAAGGGGGGGGCTCAGAGGCAGGGTCTTGACCAAGGACATGGATCGGTAAAACCAACGCCAGCAGAACGGCTGTTATGATTTGCGAGTTTTTACTCATTGCCGGCGCGTCCTACAGGTACTCGAAAACCGAACCGACCGAGGTCCTTTTCCCTTCGTCGCCATTTCGGGAGAAGCTTGACTCGGAGTTCGAGGTAGACTCGTCGTCCGATGAACTCCTCGATCTTCTCGCGAGCGGATCGACCCAACTCTCGGATCGCCGCCCCCTTCTCTCCAACCACGATTCCCTTCTGCGAGTTCCTTTCCACGAACAGATTCGCTTTGATAAAGACGGGGTCCTGATCCTCACGGTACTCGTCAACCACGGCGAAGACCGAGTACGGAACCTCCTCGCGGAACTGTTCGAAGACCGCCTCCCGGATGAACTCACCCACGAAGAATCGGACCGGCGCGGCCGCGATGTCGGCAGGTGGATAGAGGAACGGCCCTTCGGGTAGCGCCTCCGCGATTTCCGACCACAACGCCTCCACTCCCTCACCGTGAAGGGCGGAGATCCCGTGTGGTTCCCCCTGGAGCTCGGAGCTGGCCCATTGCGAGATGCTGGCGATCTGGTCCGGACTGGCTGCGTCGATCTTGTTGATCACGACGATCAGGGGAGCGCCCGACAGTGAGAGCGCCTCGCGGATGGCCTTCTTTTCTGCTTCGTGGAGCGGATCGGTAGCGTCCACCAGAAGCAGGATGAGGTCTCCTTCCCTCACCGCGTCCAGGGCCTCTTCGAGCATGGAATGTTGAAAGAGATCCTTGGCCAAGAGCAGGCCCGGCGTATCGAGGAAAATGGCCTGAGTGCGATCCGTAGTATGGATGCCCGTGATGCGTTGCCACGTGGTCTGGGCTTTGGCCGTGACGATGCTGAGTTTCTGTCCGATCAAACCATTCATGAGCGTGGATTTGCCCGAGTTAGGCCGCCCCAGGAGCGTCACATAACCCGTGCGGGTTGGGATGTTCGCTTCAGCGAGGGGTGTCTCGGAACTCATACGGGAAGATCACACTGCCAAGCAGTTAGTGGCAATCGAGGCGACAACGGACCGCTGCAAAGTACGTTGTGGGCTTAGCGGAATTCCCACCACCCCGCCAAAGCCCCCCCAAGCCCGGGCGGGCGGTGTTCGGCTCCAGGGGCACGCCTAGAGGGAGAGGGATCGATGGTCCTCCGTAGGACGGTCTGCGGCGAAGCCGTAGAGCGAAGCGTCGGCCGGAGGAGGACCGTCGATCCCTCTCCCTTCCACACGCAGGAGGAGTCGCCACTCCCGCCCAGGGCCATGTTGACATCATCAACATCGAACCGTATGTTGACGCCGTCAACTTACGTGAGCCCCACCGTGAGCCACCCCTAAGGAGGGGTGCCACAAATGTCTCTCTTCACTTCTGATCGGGAACGGCACCTCTGGCTCTGGGCGCTGGCCGTCATGGTGGCGATCTACTCCACCCCTGGGGCTGGCGGAGACATTGGCCGAGGCGCTGCGCGAACGTAATCTGCTGAGGGTCTCGTTCGGGCTCGTTCTGCTCTTGGTGGTGGGGGCGATCGCCGCCTCATGGGTGAAGAGGCGTCCTGGCTGGCAGGAGATCGGAGCGGCGCTCGGCGTGGTGTTCGCCTATCTGATGGTGTGGATCAGGATAGATAGTTGGGAGGAGCGCACCCACCTGATCGAGTACGGCGTCGTGGCCGCCATCATCTACCAAGCGCTCCTCGAGCGAGTCCGCAATGGCGGCCGCGTACCGGCGGCCGCCGCTCTTACCGTGGCGGTGACCGCGCTGCTGGGTACGATCGACGAAATCATCCAGTGGATGCTCCCGAGCCGGGTTTTCGATTACCGAGACATCTTCTTCAATGCCCTGGCCGGTTTCATGATGATCGCGGCGTGGTTGGCTCTGGCGCCGCAGCGGGGGCCGGCGTGGCGCGTGTGGTTCCTGTGGCTGATGGCCGCTGCGGTCGGGTGGGGCTGGGGGGTGTATTGGGGCTGGTTCGATGGCACCGAACCAAAGACGCTGCAGTCCATCCCCAATGACATCTTGGCTGGGTACCTGGGCTTGGCCGTGGGCGGGATCGTGATGGGGGTGTTGCAATGGCTCGTACTGCGACGACACGTGACCCGGGCAGGTTGGTGGGTGCTGGCCAGCATCGGGGCCGTGGCCGTCGTCGGTGGCGTGGTCTTCGGTGTGGGTATGGTCAACCCGGACCTGGGCTGGCTCGGGGGCGCGAGCATATTCGGAACCGTGGTCGGGGTGCTCCAATGGATGGTGTTGCGGGGGCAAGTCCGCCGGGCGGGCTGGTGGGTGCTGGTCAGTACAGTGGCCTGGGTCGTGGGAATGCCCCTGGGGGACATGGCCGGCCCACCCGGGCTTGGGGCCGCGTACGGAGCCATCACCGCCACCGCACTGGTGTTGCTGCTGCGCCAGAGACCTCCCGGCTCCGACCAGCACCGGCGTTCCCTATGAAATCGTCCACTTGACCCCGTCCTTCTTAATGGTGTTAGACAGCTTTTCGACGTCAGCGTCTGGTGGAAGCCAGCTCGATGGCGCTCAGCACGATAAGAATGACAGCGAGGGTCCAAAGTATGAGAGCGCCGTGAACGGGAAGCCCCAAGCCACCAGCCAGCAGCCAGCCGAAGAGCGCCACGCCGAAGCATGAGTTGATGACAAGTGCGCCGGTGAGTCCCAGTGCCTCGCGACTCGTGCCCCGTCGCTGCATCAAGAGCGCGATCCCGATCCCCACCAAGACGGCACCAAAGAGACTCGGAAAAATCCCGGAGGCAGGCTCGGGGAGGCCCAGCCAGGATGACAGTCTTAGGGGAGCTACGATGAGGATGGCGCCGAGGCCGACGTTCCCGATACCATCGAGGAGCAGGAGTTCTGAGCGACTCATCTCAACCTCCATAGATAGCGAAGCTGTCTAACGATTAAGGATTGTTTCCACACTCTAAGCGCGGTGGGTTGACGATGCGAGAGTCAAGGGAGTGTGGCAACGATCAGTTGAGCTGAGCCGCTACGCGGTGGGTGGGGCTATGGAGATTGAGGAGCCCGGGGGTTGAGGCGGCGGGAGCGGCCCGCGGAGCTCGCACTGCACGAGTGCGGGGAACAGAAGGCAGAGTCCGTGTCGGGGAACGGCGAGAAGGATGGCGGGTGGCCAAGGTCGACACAGGCACAGACGGGTGCAGGACCCCGCTCGGGCGAGGCCATTCGATTAGGCTGTGGCACGACGGGACTGGTGATGGCTGGGCGGTGGGCGTCCGAGTACCTCGATGCACCGCATCGGACCGCGTCCACAGTGGGGGCAGAGGCGCAAGCTCTGGGGCAGAAGCTCGAGGAAGGGTCCGTTGTCCTCGCTTCGCCCGGACACTTGCTCGAACTGCCTATCTTCGGGCTGGCCGAGGGCGCCACGGCAGCACGCGAGCAGTCGTGCGCGGCCACTGTTGGCGAGGAACCCGTAGTGGCGGATACGGACGAAGCCCTTGGGGAGGACGTGCAGCAGGAAGCGGCGGGTGAACTCACCGAGCGGGAGCGTGAGGGAGCGGGACCGGCGACTGCGGTAGTCCTTGTAGCGGAGGCTCACGACCTCGTCATCGACGTGGAGCAGCCGGTGGTTCGAGATCGCGATGCGGTGGGTGTAGCGGGCCAGATACTCGAGCACGCGTTCGGGGCGCTCGAAGGGTGGCTTGGCATAGACCACCCATTCGGTGCGGCATGCCTCATGGAGATAGCGGCCGAACGCAGACGAACTTCGGTAGCGAGCGAGGCGGCCGTGCAGCTCGATGCGGTCCTCACGGAACGCTTCATGGAGCCCGGCCAGGAACTTGCCGCGGAAGAGCCGGCTCAACACGCGGACGGGCAGGAAGAAGCCGGGCCGACACGCACGCCACGTGCGTCTATCTTCGGCCAGTCCACCCGCCGGCACCACACAGTGTACGTGCGGGTGATGGATGAGCGTCTGGCCCCAGGTATGTAGGATGGCGAAGAACCCGAGCCTGGCGCCGAGATGCTTCGGGTTGTTGGCGATCTCCTGAAGCGTCCGGGCCGAGGTGCGGAGCAGAAGATCGTAGACGACCTTCGGGTTCTGAAGCGCGAGCGGTGCGAGAACCCGTGGTATCGTGAAGACCACGTGAGCGTAGGGCACGGGCAACACGTCGGCCTGGCGTGCTTCGAGCCAGGCTACCTGGGCGCTGCCCTGACACTTCGGACAGTGGCGGTTCCTGCACGAGTTGTAGGAGATCCTTTGGTGTCCGCAGGCGTCGCACGCGTCGATGTGGCCACCCAACCGCGCCGTCCGGCACGCGGTGATCCGCTCGACGACCGCTCGCTGCTCCCAGCTCCATGGCGGACGGCTACGCTGGGCTTCACTTCCCAGGTGGCGTTTGAAGATCTCCGCGACCTCGTGCCGAGGTCGCTCGGGCACCTACTCGGTGCTCGTAAGCACTCCGCTCAACGCGTCCAAGGGACTCCTGGTGCTTCGCAGTCGCTCCGTCGCCACATGGGTATAGATCTGCGTGGTCCTGAGCGAGCGATGACCGAGCAGCGTCTGGATCACGCGCAGGTCCGTGCCCGCCTCCATTAGGTGCGTCGCGTAGCTGTGGCGCAGAACGTGTGGGCCTGCCGGCTTCGCGATCCCCGCCCTAACGCGTGCCGCCTTCAGGGCACGCTGGATCGTCGAGCTCACCATCGGCTTCTCTGGATCTCCTCCAGGAAACAGGCAACGCGCGGGCCGATAGGCCAGCCAGTACGTACGGAGCGCTTCGAGTA
The DNA here is from genome assembly GCA_965249775.1 of Longimicrobiales bacterium. Taxonomy (GTDB): domain Bacteria; phylum Gemmatimonadota; class Gemmatimonadetes; order Longimicrobiales; family Gaopeijiaceae; genus UBA822. The sequence continues at coordinate 653,018 of OZ252253.1, read as the reverse complement.
GGACCTCTGACAACGCGACCTGCCGGTCGGCGTCGCCCTTGCCGTGCCGAACCGTGATCACCATTCGCTGTGAGTCGATGTCGCGCAGCTCGAGCGCCAGCGCCTCGCTGATCCGCAGCCCCGCCCCGTACAGCACGAGCGCCACCGTTCGATGCTTCCGGTTCCGGATCGCCTTCAGAAGACGAGCCACCTCCCCGGGACTCAGAACCACCGGGTGGCGTCTCTTCAGGCGAGGGTACGGGATCTGCGGCACCATCTCCGGCCGTTGCAGCGTGAACCGGTACAAGAATCGGAGCCCTCCCACCGTCTGAGCAAACTCCGAGCGTGAGACCTTCCGCTCCTCGGTCAGGTAGCGCAGGTACTCGCGTACCTCCTCTGCGCTCAGATCTGCCGGAGAACGCCCAAAGTGGCGCCCCATCTCGGCAACACGCGTGATGTAGATCTCCTGCGTCCGCTCCGCATAGTTCCGGATCCGCAGATCCGTCAGCATCTTCCGGCGTAGCTCGCTCATCGGGTCCCTCCTGGACGGGGTTGCGTTGGGACTCGCAACCTACTCGCCCGGTCCTCGGGACCTTGGCCCTACTCACACGCGGGAACCACGACCCGCCCGGTAGCCAACACCACCCACCGCGTAGCGGTTTAGTTCAACACAACTTGAAAGCACGCCCCCTGCGGGTACCGTGGAGTTGCGAAACGACCATGGACCACAGCAGAGGGCGGCTCTCATGAAACGAACGACGAAGTATGTGGGGCTCGACGTGCATCAGGCAATGACAGTGGCAACGGTTCGAAACGCAGGGGGGCGTGTGATCGCGCGTAGCGTGGTCGAGACGAGCGACAAATCGATCCGGGAGTTCTTCAGCGCGATGGCTGGCTCGGTGCACGTGGTGTTCGAGGAGGGAACGCAGGCGCAGTGGCTGTATGACCTACTGAGTCCTCGGGTGGATCGGGTGATCGTGTGTGACCGCAGAGGCGAGAAGCGCTCGGGTAACAAGGGGGACCAGGTCGATGCCGACGATCTGTCGGAGCAGTTGCGGTGCGGCAGGCTGCGAGCGGTCTACCATGGCGCACACGGCCGAGCCGACCTCAAGGAGCTGACTCGAGCCTATCGTAACCTCGTCGAGGACGGCACGCGCGTGATGCTGCGGCTCAAGGCACTGTTCCGTGCGCGGGCCATCCGAACCACGGGCGGCGGTGTCTACCAGCCGAAGGGGCGCGCCGCCTGGGTCGCACAGCTACCCGAGCACGGTGCTCGGCTACGTGCCGAGACCCTGTACGCTCAGCTTGATGTGCTTCGGACTCAGCGCAAGAAGACCAAGGCGGCCATGGTGGCCGAAGCGAAGCGCGATCCGGCCTTTGGCGTGCTCAAGACGATCCCCTACTTCGGGCCCGTGCGTATCGCGCTGTTGTTGGCAACCATCGGTACGCCATGGCGCTTCCGCACGAAGCGCAACCTGTGGGCCTATGCCGGACTCGCCGTCGTCACGCGCTCGAGCGCCGACTACGAGTTGTTCGACGGGCGTCCTCGGCGGCGCCGTCGGCCTCCGCTCACGCGAGGGTTGAACCGCAACCACAATCGCGTACTCAAGAATGTCTTTAAGGGCGCCGCCAACGTAGCCATCGGACGTCGGGGCCCATTCCAAGACTTCTATCACCGTATGATCGAGCGCGGGATGCGCGAGGAGCTCGCCCGTGTGACGCTGGCTCGCAAGCTCGCCGCGCTCACCCTTCGTCTACTCAAAACCGGAGAAGTCTTTGATCCGACCCAGCTGAGTCGACCCCAAATGTAGAGGGGGTTCGTCGTCCTGGAGCGTGGGTGCAGCGCTTGACCCTCGATCCCTTGGAACGTCGAATCCCCCGGACGACGGTGCGGGAGGCAGTCTCAAGCAGAGACGTACGCCAGGCTCCCAGTCACGCCGAGGCACGAGTCTAACTCCAGGCCCTTCCGCAGAACCCGAAGAAGTGTCAGGCCGGCCCCAGGCTGAGTCTCAGATAGAACCATGGTTCGCGTCGTACGACCCAGGTCCACTCAATCAAGTCCGGACGGATCGATCACCCAAGCGAGGATCATCATGGTCGACACGAAGACTGACTCATCCAGCATACCGCTCTCTGACGACCGGGCTAATCCAACCAAGGGGCTGAGTGCCAAGCGCTCCACCGCTTCGCATCCGGCCGGGGCGGAGCCCGGTCTTGACACTCTCTTTCATAGAACGTCTCTGCGATTCTGCTGCGCGGCTAATGTGGTGACCGCAAGCGTAGCGCGCGAGCCGGACGGCTACCGCGACTGCAGCAATCGCTTGATACTCATGCAGGCCCCCTCCTGGACCTCTCAGAGAGAGGACGGAATGATCAGAGCGCGACGCTCGATCCATCCAACCCAGGAGGGGAACCATGCGCTTCTACACCGGCCAGCATCGATACTACTGTGGCATCGACCTTCACGCTCGCAGGCTCTACGTCTGCATCGTGGATTGCCAAGGCAAGATACGACTGCACAAGAGGCTACGCTGTGAGCGCGAGGCACTGCTTCGCGCCCTCGAGCCCTACCGCTCAGACCTCGTCGTGGGCAGCGAGTGCATCTTCTGCTGGTACTGGCTCGCCGATCTGTGTGCTCGCGAGCAGATCCCCTTCGTGCTCGGCCATGCGCTCTACATGAAGGCAATCCATGGGGCCAAGGCCAAGAACGACCACATCGACTCGCATAAGACGGCGGTGCTGATGCGTGGCGGCGCTTTTCCGATAGCCTACGTCTATCCACCTGGGATGCGCGCCACGCGCGACGTGCTCCGGCGCCGACTCTACTTCGTACGCAAGCGCGGCGAGCTCCTCGCCCACGTCCGCAACACCTTTCACCAGTACAACCTGCCTCGGCCCTCGGGTCAGCTCCTGTATAAGAAGAACCGAGAGGGACTGGCCCAGGCGTTCGACGATCCCATGATCCAGAGGACCATCGAGGCGGACCTCGCCCTGGCCGATCGCTACGACCCCGTGATCCGAGAACTCGAGCGTACGGTCGAAGAAGAAGCCCGTGTCCACGACTCCGACACGCTGGAGCGGCTGCGAACCATCCCCGGCATCGGCCGGATCCTGGCGCTAACGCTGCTCTATGAGATCCACGACATCGCTCGCTTCAGCACTTCAGCTCCTACTGTCGACTCGCCAAGCCTGAGCACCGCAGTGCAGGCAAGCGAGTCGGCAGCGGAGGAGCCAAGATCGGCAACGCACACCTCAAGTGGGCGTTCAGTGAGGCCGCTGTCCTCTTCCTACGCGACAACGTCCGCGGCCAGGCTCATCTCAAGAGGCTCGCGCGCCGCCACGGCAAGGGCAAGGCGCTCAGCATCCTCGCGGCTCGCATCGGACGCGCCACCTACTTCATGCTCAAGAACCGGGAGGCATTCGACACCGAACGCTTCTATACACGCACCTGACGGGGAGGGGAGGTCGCGAACCTGATGTCTAACTCGAGCGGGCACTGGATGCCTGACAGCCGCTTCACTTGATTGGACGCCTCCTCCCGCTCCCCACATATCGCAATCGGTCTCACTCAGGACTCTGCCCCTCACCCGAGCCCGGAGCTAACTGGCCCGGCCTATCACGACGGCCTCAGCCTGCTCACCTTGAATGGAGTCGGACGGCACGAGGGCACAGATGAATTTCTAGGTCGCAGGAGCGGACACCAAGCTCCTGCTCCGCCGCCTTCGAGCTCGCCTCGAGGGAGATCCGGCGGTCTAACCTCGATAAGTGTTTGGTGCAGAGCTCACTACGCTCGCACCTGCCTACGGAAACCAAGTCAGAGGACTCGGCGACCGATGCTCACTTCGCTTAACGCGCCGCTTCGCGGCGCGTCGGGGGACATGCGCGCTCTTGACTCCGGGGGCCTGATAAGTGTTAGACGGCAACCGTCGACGAATCGGAAAAAGCCACTGTTGCCGTTTCCCCGCTGCTGAGATCGACCGCCGTGTGCAGAAGCATTGATGCCCATAACGTTCCACTGAACACATAGAGTCCGGCAAGCAGAACCCCCATGGCCGTTGAACGAAGTGTTGCCTGGACCCCGTGCATGACGTGAGCGAGGCCAAAGAGCGCGGAGGTCGCAGCAATCGCCCAGAGCAGCGACATGGACTGAGTGAGATACCACAAGAGGAAGCCTCGGTAGTAGATCTCCTCACCCACTCCGGCGGAGATTGAGACGCCTCGGAAGAGTCGCGCCTCGTGACGCGTCGTCGGCATGAACTCCCGGACAGGTTCCAGCGCCTTCCGCGCCGCAGCTTGCACAGCCGGATCTCGATCTCGACTCACTCCGAGGACTTGCTTGAAGAGAAGGGCGCTGAAGGTCGTGGCCAGGGCCAGGGAGACCATTTGTTGCCAGGTGGCGTCAAACCCCAAGCCAAGCATAGCGAAGTCGCGATCTGAAACCAGCCACACGATGATCGACGCGACCCCCATCGAGGTGAGCCAGCCGATCGTTTCCAGATACTCCCGGCGCCGGATCAAAAGATCCCCCGCGCGTAAGGCGGGTCGGCGTCGTGAATAGAGTGGAACTGCCACCAGTGGAAAACCGATCGCAAACGCTACCGCAAGGGCGTGATCAAGCAGGCGCGCCTCCCTCTTCCCAACTGTGTTGCCGTCTAACGATTAAGGATTGTTTCCACACTCTAAGCGCGGTGGGTTGACGATGCGAGAGTCAAGGGAGTGTGGCAACGATCAGTTGAGCTGAGCCGCTACGCGGTGGGTGGGGCTATGGAGATTGAGGAGCCCGGGGGTTGAGGCGGCGGGAGCGGCCCGCGGAGCTCGCACTGCACGAGTGCGGGGAACAGAAGGCAGAGTCCGTGTCGGGGAACGGCGAGAAGGATGGCGGGTGGCCAAGGTCGACACAGGCACAGACGGGTGCAGGACCCCGCTCGGGCGAGGCCATTCGATTAGGCTGTGGCACGACGGGACTGGTGATGGCTGGGCGGTGGGCGTCCGAGTACCTCGATGCACCGCATCGGACCGCGTCCACAGTGGGGGCAGAGGCGCAAGCTCTGGGGCAGAAGCTCGAGGAAGGGTCCGTTGTCCTCGCTTCGCCCGGACACTTGCTCGAACTGCCTATCTTCGGGCTGGCCGAGGGCGCCACGGCAGCACGCGAGTAGTCGTGCGCGGCCACTGTTGGCGAGGAACCCGTAGTGGCGGATACGGACGAAGCCCTTGGGGAGGACGTGCAGCAGGAAGCGGCGGGTGAACTCACCGAGCGGGAGCGTGAGGGAGCGGGACCGGCGACTGCGGTAGTCCTTGTAGCGGAGGCTCACGACCTCGTCATCGACGTGGAGCAGCCGGTGGTTCGAGATCGCGATGCGGTGGGTGTAGCGGGCCAGATACTCGAGCACGCGTTCGGGGCGCTCGAAGGGTGGCTTGGCATAGACCACCCATTCGGTGCGGCATGCCTCATGGAGATAGCGGCCGAACGCAGACGAACTTCGGTAGCGAGCGAGGCGGCCGTGCAGCTCGATGCGGTCCTCACGGAACGCTTCATGGAGCCCGGCCAGGAACTTGCCGCGGAAGAGCCGGCTCAACACGCGGACGGGCAGGAAGAAGCCGGGCCGACACGCACGCCACGTGCGTCTATCTTCGGCCAGTCCACCCGCCGGCACCACACAGTGTACGTGCGGGTGATGGATGAGCGTCTGGCCCCAGGTATGTAGGATGGCGAAGAACCCGAGCCTGGCGCCGAGATGCTTCGGGTTGTTGGCGATCTCCTGAAGCGTCCGGGCCGAGGTGCGGAGCAGAAGATCGTAGACGACCTTCGGGTTCTGAAGCGCGAGCGGTGCGAGAACCCGTGGTATCGTGAAGACCACGTGAGCGTAGGGCACGGGCAACACGTCGGCCTGGCGTGCTTCGAGCCAGGCTACCTGGGCGCTGCCCTGACACTTCGGACAGTGGCGGTTCCTGCACGAGTTGTAGGAGATCCTTTGGTGTCCGCAGGCGTCGCACGCGTCGATGTGGCCACCCAACCGCGCCGTCCGGCACGCGGTGATCCGCTCGACGACCGCTCGCTGCTCCCAGCTCCATGGCGGACGGCTACGCTGGGCTTCACTTCCCAGGTGGCGTTTGAAGATCTCCGCGACCTCGTGCCGAGGTCGCTCGGGCACCTACTCGGTGCTCGTAAGCACTCCGCTCAACGCGTCCAAGGGACTCCTGGTGCTTCGCAGTCGCTCCGTCGCCACATGGGTATAGATCTGCGTGGTCCTGAGCGAGCGATGACCGAGCAGCGTCTGGATCACGCGCAGGTCCGTGCCCGCCTCCATTAGGTGCGTCGCGTAGCTGTGGCGCAGAACGTGTGGGCCTGCCGGCTTCGCGATCCCCGCCCTAACGCGTGCCGCCTTCAGGGCACGCTGGATCGTCGAGCTCACCATCGGCTTCTCTGGATCTCCTCCAGGAAACAGGCAACGCGCGGGCCGATAGGCCAGCCAGTACGTACGGAGCGCTTCGAGTAGGACCTCTGACAACGCGACCTGCCGGTCGGCGTCGCCCTTGCCGTGCCGAACCGTGATCACCATTCGCTGTGAGTCGATGTCGCGCAGCTCGAGCGCCAGCGCCTCGCTGATCCGCAGCCCCGCCCCGTACAGCACGAGCGCCACCGTTCGATGCTTCCGGTTCCGGATCGCCTTCAGAAGACGAGCCACCTCCCCGGGACTCAGAACCACCGGGTGGCGTCTCTTCAGGCGAGGGTACGGGATCTGCGGCACCATCTCCGGCCGTTGCAGCGTGAACCGGTACAAGAATCGGAGCCCTCCCACCGTCTGAGCAAACTCCGAGCGTGAGACCTTCCGCTCCTCGGTCAGGTAGCGCAGGTACTCGCGTACCTCCTCTGCGCTCAGATCTGCCGGAGAACGCCCAAAGTGGCGCCCCATCTCGGCAACACGCGTGATGTAGATCTCCTGCGTCCGCTCCGCATAGTTCCGGATCCGCAGATCCGTCAGCATCTTCCGGCGTAGCTCGCTCATCGGGTCCCTCCTGGACGGGGTTGCGTTGGGACTCGCAACCTACTCGCCCGGTCCTCGGGACCTTGGCCCTACTCACACGCGGGAACCACGACCCGCCCGGTAGCCAACACCACCCACCGCGTAGCGGTTTAGTTCAACTCCTAATTGTACTGCGAATCCTCCAGCGTTCTTAGGTCGGATCCGCCCCGCGGATGCAACGTATGGGCGCCCCCGAGAGCCCGACAGGTCCGGCTACCGCCGCGGCGGCGCCACGCCTTGAACCAACCGACAAGGCATGTGTGGCGATCTCCAGGAAGTGGACTCGGCAGCCCGCGGCGAGCCGAGGCCCCACCGGGGCCGAGACGGGCGAGCGAAGCTCGCCCACCTACTCTCCCGCGGGTCCCCCCGGGACGGCGTGAGACGCATGGGAGAGTACGTGGCCACCTCATCCCGATTTCCGAACAAAAAAGAAGGGCCCACCCCAACAGGGTGGGCCCGACAGAGAAGCTGGCGGCGACGTACTCTCCCACCGGGTCCCCCCGGCAGTACCATCCGCGCGGCAGAGCTTAACGACCGTGTTCGGGATGGGAACGGGTGTACCCTCTGCGCTAAGACCACCAGCAACAAACCGATAGAGGCCGCGGAAAAAGCCTCCGTCCGACATGTACAATTGTACAACACAAAACAAAGGGTAGAGAGAAGAATAGGCAGACCTTGAAAAACCGTCCAACTCATGTCCAAGCGTGTGTCAGTTTGAAGTGAGGAAAGAAAAAACTGGTCAAGCCTCTCGGGCGATTAGTACGGCTCGGCTACACATGTTGCCACGCTTCCACCTGCCGCCTATCAACGTGCTAGTCTCGCACGGCCCTTCTGAGAACTTACGTTCTGGGAGTGCTCATCTTGGAGGGGGCTTCCCACTTAGATGCTTTCAGCGGTTATCCTTTCCCGACGTCGCTACCCGGCGATGCTCCTGGCGGAACAACCGGTACACGAGGGGTCAGTCCATCCCGGTCCTCTCGTACTAGGGACAGCTCTCCTCAACACTCCAACGCCCACGACGGATACAGACCGAACTGTCTCACGACGTTCTAAACCCAGCTCATGTACCACTTTAACGGGCGAACAGCCCGACCCTTGGGACTTTCTCCAGCCCCAGGATGTGATAAGCCGACATCGAGGTGCCAAACCGCCCCGTCGATGTGAACTCTCGGGGGCGATAAGCCTGTTATCCCCGGCGTACCTTTTATCCGTTGAGCGACGGCCCTTCCATTCGGAACCGCCGGATCACTAAGGCCTACTTTCGTACCTGCTCGATCCGTCGATCTCGCAGTCAAGCTCCCTTCTGCCTTTACACTCTTCGCGCGATTGCCGACCGCGCTGAGGGAACCTTTGCGCGCCTCCGTTACATTTTGGGAGGCGACCGCCCCAGTCAAACTACCCGCCTGCCACGGTCCCCGAGGAGGATTCACTCCCCTGGGTTAGAGCCTCAACATTGTAAGGGTGGTATTTCACGATTGGCTCCCCGAAACCTAGCGACTCCGGTTCATAGCCTCCCACCTATTCTACACATGCAAAGCCAAGACCCAATAGCAGGTTGTAGTAAAGGTGCACGGGGTCTTTTTGTCCTGTCGCGGGTACTCGGTATCCTCACCGAGACTCCAATTTCGCCGAGCTTGCGGAGGAGACAGCGCCCAAATCGTTACGCCATTCGTGCAGGTCGGAACTTCGTGTTATCCCACGGTTGTCCCGTGGGCACAGACTATACCTTCACCTGATCGAAGCGAGTTGAGAATCTCGTCTTCTGAGTACTTCCGTCTGCCGGATGGATTCATCCAATTTCACATCCATCGGCATTGATCAGGGCCGGCGTGTTATGGATCGGTGGCTGAAGCCACTTCACCATCCAAGGATCTCACCCTTGAGTCGTTACAGGGATGGCTGGATGGGCCATCTTACCCTCGGTATTGCCCGCGGTCCCTGCACAGGACCGCTAGGGTTTCACCGATTTGAGCCGGTTTTCTGAGCAGGATCACTCCCACTCGGGGCAGTTTTATCTACCCGACAAGGAATTTCGCTACCTTAGGACCGTTATAGTTACGGCCGCCGTTTACCGGGGCTTCAGTTCAGAGCTTCGCCTTACGGCTAACCCCTCCCTTTAACCTTCCGGCACCGGGCAGGCGTCAGTGCCTATACGTCGTCTTGAACGACTTTGCAGACACCTGTGTTTTTAATAAACAGTCGCTTGGGCCGATTCTCTGCGGCCCGCTTCGGCTCCCCACGCAATGGGTTCACCTAGTACGGGCTCCCCTTCTCCCGAAGTTACGGGGACATTTTGCCGAGTTCCTTCTCCGCAATTCACTCGAGCACCTTAGGCTTCTCGCCTCGCCTACGTGTGTCCGTTTACGGTACGGTCACAGCAAGCACTCCCTCACGAGGCTTTTCTTGGCAGTATGCTCCACAACCCTTTGCGGGGCCCGAAGGCCCCTTCGGCATCGGCGCTCGGCTGCTCCAGGCGGATTTGCCTACCCGGAAACGCCTACCACCTTGCATCGGATATTCCACCACCCGACGGTCATTTATGCTGCTGCGTCCCCCCTTGAGGTCAAACGCACTACGCTGTGGTACGGGAATATTAACCCGTTTCCCATCGCCTACGCCCTTCGGCCTCGGCTTAGGGACCGACTAACCCGGAGCGGATGAACCTGGCTCCGGAACCCTTAGGCTTTCGGTGACAGAGATTCTCACTCTGTTTATCGCGTACTCATTCCGGCATACTCTCTTCCCTACGCTCCACCGGTGCCCTCACGGGCCGGCTTCAAAGCCTAGGGAATGCTCCCCTACCATGTTTCCACATCCGTAGCTTCGGCGGCGAACTTGAGTCCCGACCATTATCGGCGCGGATCCACTTGACTAGTGAGCTGTTACGCACTCTTTAAAGGCATGGCTGCTTCTAAGCCAACCTCCTAGCTGTCTCGGCAAATCCACATCCTTTCTCACTTAGCTCGCACTTGGGGGCCTTAGCTGACGGTCTGGGCTGTTTCCCTCTCGCGGACGGACATTATCGCTCGCCCACTGACTCCCAGAGTCCATCTCACAGGCATTCGGAGTTTGCATGGGGTCGGTAAGCGGGTAGGCCCCCTAACCCACGCAGTGCTCTACCTCCTGGAGACATCGCTCTGAGGCTATACCTAAATATATTTCGGGGAGAACCAGCTATCTCCGAGCTTGATTGGCCTTTCACCCCTATCCACAGCTCATCCGAGCAGTTTTCAACCCACAACGGTTCGGGCCTCCACCAGGTGTTACCCCAGCTTCACCCTGGCCATGGATAGATCGCTTCGGTTTCGGGTCTACCCCTGCGTACTTATGTCGCCCGTTTCAGACTCGCTTTCGCTTCGGCTCCGGACCAGAGGCCCTTAACCTCGCACGCAAGGCGTAACTCGCCGGATCATAATGCAAAAGGCACGCAGTCACCCGGTTCTCGGCCCGAAGGCCGACAACAGGCTCCTACCGCTTGTATGCACACGGTTTCAGGGTCTATTTCACTCGCCGT